>NZ_QKUF01000010.1:0-63268 GCF_003253565.1 Thermosporothrix hazakensis | reverse complement strand
GGGGGTTCGTGGTGGATTTTGGCATAGTACCTCGTAGAGAGCTTGGAGGGAACCAGGTGTCTACATAGTTATCTCTATATATTATATCAGAAAAGCCCGGGTGTTACTTTTCACGCGGGCTCATCTCGTCTAGTTTCGCGGTATCCCAGGGGAGAGTTTCGGGATCGATGTCTCTTTTGCGGGCAATAACACAAAAATCTTCCTTGCGGAGGTATTTCCCCATAGAATTGGGCCCCATTGCTCCGCGATATGCCTCAAACCCTTTTATGATTATACTCAGACGTTGTCTCGACAATCCTAACGATCGGCGCGCCTCTGATAAGGAGATATACAAGCATCCCCGAGCATCTCTAAGGTACGGATCTGGTTTGTGTCTCTTTTCAGAAGCCATTCGCATAAGTTTTTCTGCTTCCGCTTCGCTCACGTAATAACTAGGAGCTTTAAAAAACCTTTGAGGAACTACCTCAGCGTCCTCCAACCGACTTCGTAGACTATACCAGGAAATTCCTAACCTTTCCGCTAGGTCCCTTACTCTAACATACCCCTCTGGCACTTCAGCGCCCCCTCTTGGCGTTAAAAACCAGTGGCGTATTTTCTCCGCGTCGTCTGCTGTCACATAAACATGTCTACTAGGAGGGAGCTTGTGGTTTTTAACATCATACGCCAACAACGTTAGTCTATACGCCCCCAGTTCTTCGGCTAGAGCGTTAATTGAAATATATTTACACCCCCCGATTTGTATGCGGTCAGGGCTATCTCGTAACGCCTTTCTCTCCTCAAGTTGTTGCAGATCTCTCTCTGCAACATAGAGAGACCTATCAAATGTGTGCAGCGCTACACCAGCCGCGCGAGCTAGGCGAGACACTGCCCGGAGGTCAATGCCCAGGCGCCTCGCTGCTTCCACGCGAGATATATATGTTGCACCCCCCACTTGTATACAGGGCGGGGGTGTTGCCCCCCTTTTTGCTTCGTTCATATTTCCCCCCCAAAACACAAAGAATGGGCAGTTTTATGACATGCCCTGGTCATGAGGGTACCCCTCTCCAAACATGAAATGAGAGTACGAAATTAAATGGATTATACCAGATTACCCACCCGGCGTCAACAAAGAAGGCGGGTTATACATGGAGAAATAAAAAAAAGCGGGCACTTTTACGGCTTACCCGAGGCCGGAGCCTAGCACAGACTCACCAAAATCTTTACTAAAGGAATTATCATGTGCTAACCCGATAGCCCTCTTATGGCATGCGACTGAAATGAGCACATTTGTAAACACATAAAGACAAATTGCTAGCTGAACACACTATAAGAGGTACGCGACTATTTTAACACAATCCCGCCCGGTGTGTCAATGGGGGCGCGCCTCTTTCTCATACTCAGCTTTCCAGGCAAGGTACTTTTGGTGCTTGGCCCCCGTAGGTTTGATGTAGGTTCTGGTGTAATACTTTCGCAAATTTTCTCCCACATCTTCCGGGAACTTCCCGCGTTCGAAATACTCGAGGAATAAATCTCGCACCTCCTCCTCACTCCTGACTCTCTTACGTGTCTCTCGCGGGCGCAACGGCACAATATTATCAGGTGGTGCTGGGAGCTCTGCCACCTCCTGTTTCGTCTCCTCCACAGGAAGGATTTCAGGCATCCGTTTTGTCACAACTCCAGTCATATTTAAGAGCATTTGCTGTTGTGCCTCCTGAAGGAGACGTTCTACACTTGGCTTTGCCGGGCCACCTGCCAGGAATGTGCATGCGATCTCTGCGATATGGAAAGACAGAGATCTGATGAGAAACAACAGGTCATGCCCTTGTAAATTTTCCCCTACGAGGGCTGACAGCAAGGGGATTGACTCCCCGGATGCCACGCTAATGCGCCCGGCCTGATACTCTACCTGTAAGTAGACATATTGGCATAGAATTGAGATCGCCATCAAAGCCCCGCTGATAGTCATCGCGACACGAAACCCCTTCCTGTCTCCCCTCCTGAACTTTGCTGCGGCGCTGAAGATCGAAGCCAGTGTCACTGCCTCAATCGTGATACCAGCCAGCCAGGAGGTTGCGATATCCGGGCTGGCAAACGACAGCCCTTGGAAACCCGAGAAGAATTGACACTCCCCAGGCCAGAAGGGCGGGGATTCTTCCTTCATCCAGCCTGCTTGCGCGGCGCCGCACTGCGACGACGTGTAGCGGCAGGCTGTCCAGAAGCGTTCGACGAGACACCCTCGTCGGTTCCCGTCTGCCCGACGGTACCCTGTAGCGCTTTGTGCAAGATATTCAAGGCGGCATTGTGATCGCGGTCGAGGAGCAGCCCACAGCCAGGACACAGATGGGTACGCATACTCAAGCTCTTCTTGACCCGCTGCCCACGACGAGAACAGTTCTGAGTTGTAAAGGCCGGTTCCACCCCGATCACCGGGACACGATGCAGCGTGCCATAGTAATTCACCCACCAGAGGAAGCGACCCCACACCGCATCAGCGATGCTCCTGGCCAGATGGCGGTTCTTGACGAGATGACGGATCTGCAAGGCTTCGTAGGCAAAGAGGATCGTGAGACGAGACAAGCGCGTTCGCCTGCTTTCTGGCGACGTCCTCGCGCTGTCGTTGCACCTTGAGAGACGCTTTGCTGAGGGCTTGACGGGCTTTGCGCCGATTGCGACTGCGCTTCTGCGTCTTCGAGAGCCGACGATGCAGCCGCTTGAGCCGTTGTTCCGCCTTGCGGAGATCCTGAGGAGGAGCCACGGTGTGGCCTTCGGAGTCAGTGAAGAAGGCACTCAGCTCCAGATCAATGCCCACCTGCTTGCCTGTGGGCTGATGCTCAACGCGTCGCGTGGCCGACACCGCAAACTGACAAGAATACCTATCAGCCCGCCGGAGCCGCCGTACCCGCTTGATCTGTGAGAGGGGAAAGGCCATGATGTCACGCGAGCCGATGAGGCGCAGCCGGCCAATACCACAGCCATCTGTGAAGCGAATGTGTACCCCATCAGGATCCAGCTTCCAGCCCGTCTGCTTGTACTCGACACTGCGACAATCATGCTGGAACTGAGGGTACCCCTTCTTGCCGGGTATCTTGAGACGACAGTTCTCGTAGAAACGGGAGATGGCAGCCCACGCCCGATCAGCGGCAGCTTGCCGGGCCTGCGAGTTGAGGGAGAGCGCAAAGGGAAATTGTTTGGCCAGCACAGCGCAATAGCGCTGCAGGTCATTCCTGGAGATGCCACGTGCATCCATCCAGAGGCGCAGGCACGTGTTGCGAATGAACTGGGTGGTGCGGATGGCTTCCTCGATGGCGGCGAATTGCGCTTTCGACCCATCGAGCTTGTCTTCGTAGATCAGCATCCCTTGCTCCTTGTTCGTCCTCACTATCTTCGTGTATTCTCGCACAACGATTGTCTTCTGTCAAGCGAAGGGGAACGTTCTGACTCTGCTGGCTTCCTGCGCCATCCATCCCCCTGGCTGAAGCCAGGGGCCTTCTGCCGCTTTTTGGTAACCGTTGCTGATCGCCAGGGAGGTCGCAAGCGAGAAGGGCGCCAGAACGGACACCCATTCAACAAACGTATTCTTGACGGTGTCTGTGGTATTGTCCATTTCCTTCTTGACGAGACCGGCTATGTCACGGTCGCGGAAAGGCCCTTGAAGTATCCGGGAGCTTCAGCGGATATGTTGGTGCCCGGGTCGCTTGTGTTTCAAAAGCCAGAAGGACGGGTTCGGCTTGATCAGTACCAGAACTGGTGGGTGTATGTACCGGGAGCCTGCTGGCGCCAGCCAGAGGGACCGGGAAGCACGATTGAGGGCCGGGAACAACACCCGGCCGTGCATATTGCCTATGAAGACGCCGAAACGTATGCCAGATGGTGTGGGAAGGAACTACCGAGTGAGGCGCAATATGCGGCGAGAGGTGGCCTGGATGGCGCAGGGGGGATGAGTTCGCGCCTGATGGAAAGATGATGGCGAACACCTGGCAAGGAGAGTTCCCCTGGCAAAATCTACTTCTGGATGGCTTCGAGCGCACCGCACCGGTTGGCTCTTTCCCACCAAACGGCTATGGATTATACGATATGGCAGGGAACGTCTGGGAGTGGTCAAGCGACTGGTATAGCGAGAGACACCCGGAAAGAGCGAAGAAGCCATGTTGTATCCCGGTTGACCCGCGTGGGGGCCACTGGAGCATAGTTATGATCCAGGTTTGCCCGGTGTCCATATTCCGCGCAAAGTGCTCAAAGGCGGCTCCTTTTTATGTGTGCCGAACTACTGTCTGCGGTATCGACCGGCGGCGCGACCCCCGGGAATGATTGATAGCACAGCATGTCATATTGGGTTCCGATGTGTGCGAAATAGCCAGCAGTAAGTGGGCTTTGGCTTGCCCATGAGAAGGGGACTTGCTATTTGTTGCAAGCCCCCTTCTTTTTGCCTGATGAAGCTGTGCACTCGCATCTATTACTGAAGGCAAGCATTACCATTCGGCGAGGGTACCATCAGCAAGCCTCCAGACAGGATTACGCCAATTCTGTACAGTACGGGCGGCTTCGCGTACTGCCTCTTCATTGATCGTAATGCCTAATCCGGGCTGTTGCGGTACAGCGACATAGCCATCATGATAGGCAAAGATCGTAGGATCAGCCAGATAGTCCAGCAGGTCAGCCTGAGTGTTATAGTGGATATTCAGGCTTTGCTCTTGAATCAAGACATTATGGGTACAGGCGTCAATTTGTAAACAGGAGGCGAGCGCGATGGGGCCAAGCGGACAATGGGGCGCGACGGCAACATCATAGGCCTCTGCCATAGTCGCAATCTTTCTCAATTCAGAGATGCCACCGGCATGAGAGGCATCAGGCTGGATAATGTCGACATACCCATCCATCAGCAGACCCTTGAAATCCCAACGCGAATACAGGCGCTCTCCTGTTGCGATTGGAATTGTTGTATGACGTGCGATCTCGCGCAATGCCTCGTTATTTTCGGGAAGGACCGGCTCCTCGATAAAGAAGGGATGAAATGGTTCTAGTTCTCGGACGAGCACTTTTGCCATGCTCTTGTGAACGCGTCCATGAAAGTCGATAGCGATGCCAAAAGCAGTATCGGTCGCGGCCCGCACTTCGGCAACTCGTGCGACAACTTCTTCTACTCGATGAAATGAGTCGACATAGTGCATTTCATCCGAGGCATTCATTTTGATCGCGGTAAATCCCGCCTCGCGCCTCTGGCGGGCCGCATTTGCGACGTCCGCAGGTTTATCGCCGCCAATCCATGCATAGACGCGTATTTTGTCGCGTACGCGCCCGCCGAAAAACTCATAGATTGGCATGCCGTAATGTTTCCCTTTGATATCCCAGAGAGCCTGATCTATCCCTGCTATCGCGCTCATAAGGACAGGACCGCCTCGATAGAAGCGTGCGCGATACAACTGTTGCCAGATATCTTCAATCCGGGTAGGATCTTGCCCTAACAAATAGTCGCTGGCATCTTTTACCGCTGCTGCGGTGCTGGCGACATGCCCTTCTAGCCCGGCTTCTCCCCATCCACAGATGCCGCTATCGGTTGATATTTTAAGAAAGAGCCAGCGTGGTGGAACGGCAAATACTTCGATGTTGGTGATCTTCATGCTTATAGCTCTCCTACCTGTTTGCTGTTCGATATTCACGATGCTTTCTGCTATAGAAGCAGGGAGAACATGCTTATCTTCTTTGAATAGCCAGATAAGCAGCTTCATCATTACACAGACATTTTCCTGAGTGAGTTACAGATCAGGCGAAGCACCCTGTTTTTCCACATGATCTAAAATGGATACAGTGAATATGGGAAAATGTTGACATATGACTTATAGTCCGTATATTATCATCCCTGAGAGTATTTTTACAACGATGTAAAACCAATAAAAAAGAGATCTTCACATGCTTTTCACTTGTCCCTGATGTGTCGGACAAGGAAGCCAAAGCAGAGCGCCTGCGACGGTGCTCTGAGGTGCGGTGGGGTTCAGACACAAGCCTCCTCCTTTAGAGGGAGGTCATTGACTATTGGGGAGAGAGGCTGACACGCTTGCACTTTATCGTGATGGAGGCTGCTTGTACGTTCAATCTTGCTTGATTGCGGTCGTCATTTTAGCTTTCGGATGGAAAGGGAACGTGGTGGGAGCTCCACACATAAATTGCAATTTCTCCTCAATTCTGTGTTGGTGCGCAGACTTCTCTGGAGGATGCAGTTTCGTGTAAGTGGTATTGTATCTTGCCACCGGGGAGCCCTCAAGCGTTAGACCTTAGAGGCCACCTGACGGCTTTTTAACGCTTTGAAGAAAGGAACATGTAATCTATGGACTCTTCATACCGCTCGACTGCTGCCGCGATACAGGAAACGCATGTATCAGCAGGGACTATCGCCCTCTGGTGGCTCGGTCAGGCAAGTTTTGTCTTACGCAGTGCGAAAGCACTCTTTTTATTGATCCGTTCCTATCGCCTGGATCTGATCGCCTCGTTCCTCCCCCGTTTACGGCGGAAGAGAGCCCGGCAGTGGACTACGTTTTATGCACCCATGAACATATAGATCATCTGGATTTGCCTGCCTGCGTCACACTTGCCCGGCGTTTCCCACAGACGCGCTTTATTGTCCCTCGCCCCATTGTCGAGCAACTAACTGTGCAAGGAATCGCTGAGGAGCGGATACAAGGGGTGCAGCCAGGAGAAGAGCTTAGCCTGGGAGTTGCGCGGCTCTTTCCTGTTCCGGCTATGCATGGTCTGAGTTGTCCACCTGCTCGCTATGATTTTGGCTTTGAGCAGGGTGGTGGCCTGTATCGCTACCTCGGCTATGTGCTTGAGCTGGAAGGCATACACATCTACCATCCAGGTGATACATTAGTTTTTGATGGACTGGTAGAGCAGCTTCGTTCATTTGATCTTGATATCGCACTACTGCCAATTAATGGGCGTAGTTATTTTCGTGAGCAAAAGAATCTGGTTGGCAATATGGATGAGCGTGAGGCGGCGGATCTGGCTGCGGCGGCTGGGGTTAAGCTCCTGATACCAACGCATTATGATATGTTTGTCGCAAATCTGGGACGCCCGGGGTTGCTGATTGAGTATGTGCGTACAGTCTATCCGCAGCTCTCTTGCTATGTGCCTGCTCATGGTCGTCGCTTTACCTTCACCAGAGGTGATGCACGGTAGCTTGTGGAATTCCTGCCTGTTTCTTCATGTCTGTCATAGTTCGTGCGAAATGTCGTTTCAGCTCGGCTTTCCTGCAACAGGAGTGAAGCCGTACTCATCCTGCCTTGACCCGTTGCACAGAGGCGCGCCGATGAATGGTATGCACCCTGGCATCCGGGTCAATCATATCCAGTGGGTTGTCACCCGTTCTGCCTCATAGAGGCATAGCTAGAATCAGGTGGTCGTTACAGGTACCGACCCGTAAGCGAATGCTTTGCCGCGAGCAACTCTCGAGGAGTGCCCTCAAAGACAACGGTCCCGCCCTTGTGCCCGCCTTCAGGGCCCATATCAATGATCCAGTCAGCATTGCGAATCACATCCCGGTTGTGCTCAATCACAATGACCGTATTGCCGTTATCAAGTGGCTTTGCAGAGCATGGAACTGATACTTGAATGTGTCATAGAGCTTACGTTCAGCTATTAAACGTTGCTTTATCTCTTTCATGGGCAATGCATATAGATGCATGAATTTATCGTAATCTGCTGGAGTGATGCCTAGTATCTTTAACGTATCGAGCGGATAGTACACGCAAAAGTATTGACTAGCATATTTCATCCATGTTCCTGCACCAATCGTAAAGAGTTGCTTTGATGATAAGCCGGTTTTTTCTTTACTATTGGCTCTAATGCGGTATGCCCAAAAATGCGCTTGCAGCGAATGAGACTTGATTTACTTGGAAGTTCCGTCTGATATTTAAACTGTTGATGAGCAATTCGGACGGTGAGTTCATGCAATATTCTCTCGTCCTTTACCAAGTATCGAGAGATATATTCATCTACCTCTTTTAGTTTGTTAATCAGGCTCGCAAAAGTATTCCATTAGCGAGCAGTGTAATTCGTGCTTGGTTGTGGGCTACAGACAATGATTGCTTCCCTGGCGAGAACTTCCATTTCCCAGGGCAGAATGAGGCGTTCGTCTGAATAGACGGCTCGATGCACTTCTATATCCGCTGGGAAAGGGGCCGGTACACGCACGGTTTTGAAAGCAGCGCAGGCTCTAATAATAGCCAGTGTATCGTGAAGGTCGAGCTTCCTGAGTAGATTTCTCAGTGGCGTCCAGCCGTTATAAGCGTTGTCAGTCATACAACTATCCTATCAGGATTGTACAGTCTTAAGAGAGGAAGCAGCGCATGTTTATGTGCCATTTTCTGAAGGGCGGATAATCAATTCAGAAAAAAGGCCACCCCCCAGGTCAAAAGTTTCCATTCGCCATCGCCTTTCGACAGCAGCGTAACCTTACCATTCTTGTCTTCATAGAGCCATCGGAGTGTTGCAATGTGCTCCTTACGGCTGGCTATCTTCGTTTTGACCTCAATATTGCACACAGAAGCAGTCTCATGGTTGAGAGAGAGTACCTCAAACTCTTCTAGCGCATGTGGTTTATAGTCGTCCGACACACGCTTTGGCATGGCATTTTCTCGATGATAAGCTACAACCATATTACTGAGGAACTTGCTCATCTTGCCATAGTTTTTCGCTTTCCAGGCTGCCAGGTAGGCGGTACAGGCCACGAATGCCGGATCATCTTCAAAACCTGGCTCGCCGGCATGCAACACATAAGATGACCACTCGCCCAGCAGTTTCTTGTCCTTTTCAGTTTCTATCATCTGATGGATAGTTTCCCGAAAGCTCTTTTGCGGAGGCTTGGGCATCTCCGCCTTCTTCTTTGCCGTTGCCCAGTCTACGACGGCAAAGAGCATGTTCCACGCCTTAGAGGCGACAACAATGTTATCGAAGTCCAGGACAGTGCCATGCATAATACCGTTGCGATAGAGTTCATAGACCGGCTCTGTTCTTGTAACACTGATTGTTTTCAGGAATGTCCGATGGACATTGGCAATGCCTTTGTGATGGGAGATCGGGCTGTCCCATGCGCCCAGTTCCTCCTCACTACGGGTATGGAGACCTCGATGCTCAGAGTCAAGTTCGTTGACGAAGCCATCTGCAACCGAAAGAAGCAGAAAGATACAAGCATAGTAGCGTTCCGCAAAGTAATCATCGCGGGCTTTCTCGATAAGCCGCATACGTTTGCGCAGTGCTTCAAAGCGATTGCAGCGCATAATAGCGAAGTCTAAGAACTCAGGATCAGTATACAGAGCAATGAACTGGCGTTCGGCATCCTCTGCACTTGTATTATGCGCCAGGATTCCGCGCACCTTCTCCACATTTAGGGAATCGTGAAAGATCCAATGCCTGTCTCCAAGGAGCGTGTAGAAGTTATCAACTGTATCGCCCAGCTCCTTAATCTGTGCTTCTAGCTGTTTGAGTTTAGTGCGCTCATCTGGGGGTAAGAAAATGCTTACCAGTTTTAGAGCGTTGAGTTGGTTAGATAATTCGACAAAGGAAGGTAAGTCGTGAACAGAGTTATACGTCATGTCTATAGTTTACAGGAAGTGTCAAGGCTGTGTTTGGCTTGACGCTCCTCCTGAACCTATTTAAAGGCCCTGTGTGGGTTCGTATTAGAAAACGTAGCTTTTTACGTCTTTATGCCAGAACGCGCCACACAGCGCGGCTGCATGGCTCAGGCGGGCACTGTGTTGGCCCTTCCTGCTAGCAGAGCCAGGCGAATAGCTTCTCCCTGGATTGGCCGGGCCTATTATGCGGTAATTCCTGCGCGGTCGCGGCATGACGCTCAACGCTGCGCCTCAGCCATATCTGTTTATAGACAAACTTCCGCATCTGTTCGGCCATCTCTTTACCAACACGCTCGATTACCTGTTCAGCTTTCTTGAGCACGGCGAAGTGTTTCTTGAGGAAGTCCAGCGTGCGCTCCCAGGCTTTCACCGAGCACACCTTTGCAAACCAGTGGGCTGGCTTCTCTTTTGTCGGCGCGATAGCAGCCAACTCTAAGAGATCAGCCAGATGTCCTTCTCTTATGAGCTTTTGATATCGCTTCTCGTCTTCAACTTTACCCAATAGTCCGAACCTACATTTAGTTGTTGGATCGCCGCAGGCACTTCTATAGAAGTATTGTCGTTACCTTTGGCTGTTTTTTCTGCTGCCTGGCGGCTAACGCTCCGAACGCTGAGGATGTGTTATTCATTCCCCTACTCCTTCCACTTGAGTTAATGTGCTTGTTTTTGGTTGCAGGCGAAGGCCCGCTTAAAGAGGAGCTTTTAAATAGAAAAGAGCCCTACAGAGGGGCTTTTCTGTCCGCGATCTACGATCTAAGACTTGTCATTATAAGACAATAGTAAACCACCTGCTTGGACAAGTCAATGGACTAAAAAGAAGTAATTACAGAATTGCCCTCATTGTTTTTGAATTAGCCCAAATTTTTTAAGAAATAACGACAATTCTTAAAATCTCACGAAATTAATTTGTATTTATCATAACTCGGCACTGCATTCTATACAACCATCTCGCTTGAGCCTGATCTGTGAGTAATGTTGATTTTACAGAGGCAAAGGATGCTTCTCAAAATATTCGTCTAAGGCTTCCTGAACTATTGCATAATCATTCTTGCCTCGGCCAACTGCACGGAACTGTATGCCCTTGATCTGACTTGGGGTGAGATAGGTTGAGTAAGGTCTGACTATTTCGTCATCTTGGGATGCAGTAGTTTGCGCCCCTAGCTTCTTTACGATGCTCTGCTGCTTCGCTGGTGCGAGTGTGGTTGACTCGGTCGCCGTTTCAGACTCCCCAGCCTCTGTTGGAGTCGGTATGTCCACTGGCGCAACAGGCTTGCGTGCTAACGGATTACGTGTCGCCATTAACTCTTGTGGGCTTTTAGGCTTGCTCATCTAATACCTCCGCCAGTCGCTTATATGCTAATGCTCTGCTGTGGTCAGGATCATAGAGCGCGATGGGAATGCCAGCTAGTGTCGCTTCAGGGTGGCGCACGCTATAGTCTACGCCAAAGTCGTATACGAGATCGGGGTATGCTTTCTTTGCAGTGTCTATCACTGATTTAGAGATGTTGGTACGTGGATTAACCATTGTCGGCAAAATGCCTACCTCTTGAATATCAGGGTTGAGTCCCTGCTTGACTTTCTCTACTTGTTCCATCGCCTGGGCTAAGCCTTCCATCGCAAAGTAATGGGCTTGTAACGGAATAATTACTTCGTCGGCAAACGTCAGAGCACTTGCAGTCAACATGGACTCCGAAGGAGGCGTATCTATCAGGATATAGTCAAAATACCTTTCTAATGGCCGCAGAAGATTTTTATGCGCGTGTATATCGGTGCTTCCCATGCCGCTCTCGGTCTTAGCCAGGTCAACGTGAGATGGCAGCACGTGCAAATGGTAATAAGTTTTATAGAGGGCCGTCAGAGGGTTGATTGATGGATCGTTCAGGAGCTTGCCGACATGCTTTTCTACTTCAGTAGGTTGATCCCAACGGCGACGGTTGCGTTTGCTTGCGGATCAAGATCAACCAGCAAGACTCGCTTGCCTCTTAAAGAGAGTGCCGCAGCCAAGTTAATAGTGGTGGTCGTCTTACCACTCCCCCCTTTTCTCATTGCTACCGCTAGTAACCGAGCAATGATTGTTTACTTTTTTGTATGCAAACCTGCTTACTTATTTGTAAGCTTAGCAGTTCGCCCATAAACACACAAGCTGGTTTATGGACTTACATGCCTGTATGTTAAAGTTTTTACATGCCAACCTGAATACCCTCCTCTTATACCTCAGCAATAAATAATGGGTGTGCCTGTAGATGGATATTAGGGCGGTTTCGCGTCTTGATTTTTCGTTTGGACTCGGGTGTAGTGAAATGAGCAAAAGCCGAGGAGATATCCTATGCCTGACTACCGATAATATTTTGAACATGATGTGACTAAAAGTCAATACCATTGGTATAGTACAAAAGATAGATTGTTTTGTCTTGTTCTGTATAGTCAGATACCCCATGCCTCAAGGCAGGAGCTTGTAGCTAGACTCCACCGCAACTCAGCAAACCTGGAGAGGCGTGCAGCTTTGGCTTCTTTATCCGCTCCATCAGGGCACTCTGACAGGGTACCCGTATGCATCCAATCTTGCCGAATGAGCAGCGTTCGCATCGTGATGTTTCTCGCACCCACCAGATCAGCATGGAGGGTGTTGACTCGATTACAGGATGTAGTGTGTATTGAGTGGATAGGTATCTTGCTCTGTCAGGAAGAGGAATACCAGGAGCAGATCATTCTCAGTCAAGCATGTGTGGAAATGCGGGATGCAGGAGCCCAGGAACCGCTTCGGAAAATAGTTATGAAAAACAGAGAAGCCTTATAGCAGAAGCATGACAGAAAGTATTGATGGGGTGGCGCGGTATATTGTTTCGCGAGTGCTTGATTATTTGAGCTCTGAGGAAATATACCGTCTTGATAGAGAAGTATTGTGGCAGGTGTTGGTGTTGATTCTGGACCGACGTTATGCAGAGGCCGGTCATCTCTTCTGGAAGCAAGGGTTTCTGGTTGTAGAAGAAGATGACTATGCAACTCCCTGTCTCGTTGCCAGTTTTTTCGGGGTGGAGGATGCGGCAGCCGACATGCTTATATCCTGCTGGAAGGGAGATATTCAAAAGTACAGGCAGGAAGATCGATGTGATGCGCTCCTTGGTGTTGTGTCTCTTGGTGGTGCATTGCTTCGCAACGAGGGAAGTCGTTCTGTTATGCACGAGACCATGAGAATATTTGGTTCTCTTTCTGTGTCAGAGGGCCTGGGCTCTTGATGTCCTGAATAAGCAGTATAACGCAATGAAGCATGGTTATGAAGGCAAGTTGTTTTTTTGCTTCTCTGAGAGCAGAGAAGGAAAGGATTCATCTGGATGATGTCACTCATAGACAACGTGTATATTCTGTAGAACAAAGCAATGAAGTGTAGGCCAACCAGGTTGAGGCAAAACATGGGCAGTTTTCTCCCTGGCCTGCGATGACAGAACGTTGGTAGGGTAACGTGCGTGTCCCTATGAGAACCGTATGGGTGTTTCTGTATCAAAGGGAGAAGAGAGGAATTGGAGGGTCTCTTTAAGCTCTGGACAAGCTTCCTGGCTTCTGGCGTGGAGGCTGTCGCCGGGCTAATTATTGCCTTTGCAGCCTTACAAGCCTGTATACGTGCGCTGCTCATTTTTCTGGACAGAAGCAGGGCTGCCGCTCAATATGAGGGTATACAGGCAGAACGGATTCGTCTTCGCCTGGGACGCTGGCTCGCTCTTGCATTAGAGTTTGAGCTTGGGGCTGATATTCTGCGCACTGCTATCGCGCCGACCTGGACTGAGGTTGGACAGCTAGCAGCTATTGCCGCAATCAGAACGCTGCTGAACTACTTTTTGCAACAGGAGATTGATCGTGCTGTTCGTCGTGATCCAGAGAGAGCACATCCGGTGCAGGACGAACCGGCCTCTGTATCATCAGTAAATAGTGCTATCGGAAAGCTGAAAAATGAGCCTGACTGATCTTTTGCATTTCACGCTCTGGGCCTCATGCATCGAGTTTGTTGGGGCTCTTCTACTCGTGGGCTATGTCCTGGGAGCTTTGTTTCTTCTGCTGCGAACCCGAAATATTCTCCATGCTCAGAGATTGGTCGCGGATGGTGCGATTGCCAGTCTCAGTTTTAAACTCGCGGGAACGTTATTGAAGACAATAGAGCTTCGTACCTGGCAACAAATTCTGATGTTGTGTGCTATTCTGGCATTGCGGACGATTCTGAAGCGCTTTTTTGTCTGGGAGCGTATGCGCCTGCAACGTTTGCAGGACCAAGAAAAATATGCCTGAGTGAGCGACTCTAGATGATGGGACAGGGAGAGGGTGTGGAAAGCAATAGGGTATTTGCAGCGTGCGCACAGAGATATTGTGGAGATGTTTAGTTCCCGAAGCGGGCTGTGCAGGAAATGGTCCTGTTTGCAAGTGCTCTGATAGTACATCATTCTAATATGGATGCCAGAGAGAGCGAAGCTTGTTCCTGTTTGTGTTGATCTATTTTCAGATGGCAGCTCATGTATCTATTCCCCTTTTGCAAAGATGCTAAAAAGCGTCCACTACATATCGCTTCGAGCATAGAGGGCACGCTTGAAGAAGCCGCGTGCGTATTGAAGACGACAGGCTTTTCAGGGCAGCACCGATTGAGAATAGTCTTGTATGGGATAAGTTGATGTGTAAATGGCGCGAAACATTATCCTCTTAAAGAAGAGTCCTGAGAAGCGAGTTTTTCTTCGCGGAGTCGTTGTACGTCACGCATCGGGGGGATGCCGAAGAGGCTTTTGTACTCGCGATTGAAATGGGAAGCGTCTTGATAGCCGACACGAAAGGCCGCACTGGTCGCGTGCAGACCTTCTGAGAGCATCAGACGGCGGGCTTGCTGGAGCCGTATTCGCTTCTGGAATTGCAACGGGCTCATTGCGGTGACAGCTTTGAAGTGATGGTGCAGGCTCGAAACACTCATGCCTAATTCACGTGCGAGATCCTCGATATACAATGGTTGGTCGAAGTTCTGGCGCAATTGGGTGGCTGCTCTGACGATGTCAGATGTATATCCTCCCAGGATGGCTAGACGACGAAGACGATCCCTTTGCTCTCCAATGAGGAGGCGATAGATGATTTCTTGCGTAATCAGTGGCATCAGGACTGGTACTTCGTCAGGAGCATCCAGGAGCCTGATGAGACGTACTGCTGCTTCAAGCAGGTTTCCATCTAACGGACTGACAGCAACAGCCCGTGCATCTGTCCGCTTCTTTGAAGGAATGTATCCTGCTTCTAACAGCACTGAGCTCACGAGGGCGGGAGGGAGTTCCAGCCGGAGGCTGAGATAGGGCCGTTCTTTTGAGGCTTCGACCACCTGACTCGCGCTTGGAAGCTCAATTGTGGTTAGCAGGTAATGTAAAGGATCGTAGCGGTAGCGGCTCTCACAAGGAGCACTTCTTTGCTGCCCTGAGCAATCACACATACAGATGGAATGGAGGTCCCATGAAGTAGGGTTGTCGGTGCGGATGAACGAGCTAGATGGAGCCCCGGTAACGGCTGAATCATTCCATCTTCACGGAGAATCTGTGAGATTCGCTCAACCAGCTCCTCCCGATTCGTCTGGAAGCGTTGTATCTCGCGCATGTCCTGCTTTGTGGTCATTGTCACTATTGGATCTTTCTCTGTTTGGTATTGGAGCTTCTCTTCAGGATTTGCAGAATCAGACAATCTTTTGCGACAATCATTCTATCACCTCATGCTCTGAAGCGTCTATACGTACCTGAGAGTAAGCACATATCTTATTGCTCTGAAAGAGTGAAAGGTTAAACTGTGCTGATTTTGTAATACGTGAGCTACAAAAGGAGAATTTGAAATGGGGAAACTTGATGGAAAAGTCGCAATCGTGACAGGAGCCGGGAGAGGAATAGGACGTGCCATTGCAGCAGCGTATCTGCAAGGGAGCATCAGTGACGATCATGGCCGCGCGAGAGCAGGCTGAGCTTGAGCAACTGACGCAGAAGTATCAAGCTGAACGAGTGCTGGCCGATGTAACGAAGCCTGAGGAATGTGAGCAGGTGGTGGATCAGACTATTCAGCGGTTTGGACATGTTGATATCCTGGTCAATAACGCGGGGCGAGGTATGAAGTATGTCAACCCCCTCTTTTCTGATGGTGTCCACACGCTTTTGGGAGACAGAACCTTCTGCCTGGCAAATGATTATAGACACGAATGTCAATGGACCCTTCTATATGACGCGCGTAGTTGTGACCCTGCTGTGCTGGAGCAGCAACGTGAGGGGAGTATTATTAACATCAGTATGAACTATGAAGGGATGAAACGGCGCGGCTTTTCGCCTTATGGACCGTCGAAGGCAGCGCTTGAGTCTGCTTTAGCCATCTGGGCACAAGAGTTGATCGAGGCGCGTATTCGTGTCAATGTTCTGTTGCCGGGCGGTATCACCAGGACCGGTATGCTTCCTGTTGAGACGCCGATGGATGTTGTACTATCCAATCAGGCTCGGCTGCTTCAGCCTGAGATTATGCAGGCTCCGGCTGTGTTTCTCGCCTCAGATGATGCGCGTAAGCTAACTGGTCGTCGTTTAATTGCAGTGGAATGGAGCGCGGCGAAACCACAGGGACGCGCTATTGTGGAGGAAATAGGTTGTCCTCAATGATGAGTAGACATAACTACGATTCTATTACCAGACTACATGTATTCAATGATGACCGTTATAAAGAACGACTTTTTGATCTATTGGAACGTGTCCGATTGCAAGTTCTTTAACTTACTCTATTCCTGGGCCGGTCTGCGCTCAGGGCGTTGGATGTGTGGCACTGTCTGATTGTGGACGGTGTCGAGAGAGAAGGGCCAGCAACGGTCCCTCTCCTTCGGCCTGCTTCCCTCTCTGATAGGCCTGTTCGTCTGAAAGGGAATGCGATAAAGGTCGGTCAGTGTTTTTTGACGAAAAGATACGACGTACCATATCACTGATAGAAAGCTAATGAGTTCACCAGGTTAGTACCAGCTCTTTGAGCATGAACAGACCGGATTACGCGTCCATTGTAGTCTTGCCTATTTCTACGGAAGCAGATAGATCTTACCCTTGTGGGAATGTCGCTTGCCGCATATGCCGAGAGAGAAACAGAAATCCGGTTATCAGAAGCAGGCCACTCCACACAATGCCCACGGTAGGCAAAATGCCCAGATGCTCCAGGCTCAGCCCAAGTGCGGAGGAGCCTACAGTGAGTACGCTGAATAAGATCACGCGATAGATGCTACTGATGCGGCCTTGCAGGGCATCTGGTACGACAGCGAAGCGATAACTGTCCATGAAGATAGCACGGATCGAGTCGGAGAGAGCGATACCCGCGAAGATGGCTCCCAGCAGCAGTGGCGTCGTGATGAAGCCATAGAGGGGCCAGAGCAACACGAACACCATCAGGGCACAACCCAATGCTGTGCCAAAGCGTATGTGCCGTTGCAATGGTGGGCTGAGCACCGTGCCAAGCAGGTTCCCGACGCCGCCACTTGCGACGATCAAGCCGTAGAGCATGGGCGGGATATGCTGCTGTTGCACAATGGTCAGGACGAGAAGCGCGCTGGCTGTTATGGTAAGGTTAAGATAGCTGGAAATCAGGAAAATCGAGCGCATAACCTTCTGCGACCATAACCAGCTTGACTGGTGCGATGGGAATATTGTCCAACAGGCTCACAAACACCGATACTCAATCTCCATCTGAGGAGGAAGAGGTGCTGAATTCAACACAACTCTCCTTGTTTGTGGGAGTGGAACAGGAACTGTAGCCACTTTTTGCAGTTATATGGTACGTTCTGTTTTTTCGTCAGGATCGCACTGACGGGTCGAAAAATAGAAGCAACACCGTCATGATGATCCAAAAAAGGCTGTACACCATGTCATGACGTAGAGTCAACTATGCTGCGATTTCTGACAATCACATTCAACGACATCGTCTTCTTTTTCGTGGTTATGATATTCAAGATCTTTTCAACAATTTTTTTTGAAGAGAAGATATGCTTTGAGGTGCTAAATGCATGGCGGAGGAAATAGGTATTGCATGCCAGGGTGTAATCTTGTCATTTTTAAATAGCAAAGGATGCAATAGGATGTTTACTCTTAATGATCTACTACAAGTAATGCGGATGATGCTATCAGGCCCAGGCTGCTCAGTAGCGTGCCACCCGATGCCGAGCTTGTCTTTCGCTCGGCCCATCATGACAGCCGCCTGATCATGCCCGGCGACCTCTTTATTGCTCGCAAAGGAGCAAACAGTGACGGGCACCACTTCATTTCTGCTGCTGCTCGTGCAGGCGCGCTGGCCGCTCTTTGCAGTGTACCAGCCAGTGACGTGCCTCCTGATTTCCTACAGATCATCGTTCCCGACGTTCTTTCTGCCCTTCACGCTACAGCTCGCGCACGTATCCAACGTCAGGAAGACACCATCCGCATAGGTATTACCGGGAGCAATGGTAAAACAAGCACAAAAGATGCGGTAGCCGCCGTGCTCAGCCATAAAGCTCCCACCTTGAAAACCTATGCATCATATAACCACGAGCTTGGCTATCCCATCACGCTCCTCCGCCTGGAGCCACAACACCGCTATGCTGTGCTGGAGATGGGAGCTCAACGGGTCGGCGAGCTAACCTGGCTCTGCAATTCCATCGCCAGCCCCCACTGGTCTATCATTACCACTGTCGGCGCCGCTCATCTTGAATACTTTGGCACACAGGAACGCGTCGCCATCGCCAAAAGCGAGTTGGTGCAGGTTCTCACCCCTGACGGTTTCGCCATTCTTAACTATGATGATGAACTTGTTCGCGCTATGGCGGCGAAAACGCAAGCACACATTCTCTACTATGGCACAGGTGAAGGGGCTACAGTACGTGCCAGTAACATAGGCGGTGATACCCTCTTCGGGCATAGCTTCACGCTGCACTATCATGATCAACAGCGGCCCGTTCAGCTTCGTCTTCCTGGCGAACACGGTGTCACCATCGCCCTCGCAGCGGCAGCAGCTGGCTGCGCGGCAGAGATGTCATTGGACGATATCGCCTCGGCCCTGGAAGATCTCTCACCTGCACCAGGACGCTGCGAAATCAAGCCCGGTCCCAACAACAGTATCCTCATCGATGATAGCTATAACGCTAATCGTCAGTCGATCATCGCCATTGCCAGTGCTATGTACAACAAGCCAGGCTCCTAAGGGGAAGCGTTGGGCCATTCTGGGCGATATCTTCCAGCTAGGTACCTATGCACACACCGAGCACTCCGCTTGCGGCTCCTCCCTGGCAGGTCTTGTAGACTATCTAATCGCCATTGGTGATCAGGCCCGTTTCTGTGTTGAGGGCGCTATCTCTTCGGGTATGCCAGAAAAGAACGCCTACTACTTTAGCGCTGACGTAAACAATAGTGCGGAATTAGAAGCTGCCAAACGTGCCGCCGCCGATTTCCTTAAACATGAGGTTCGACCAGGTGATTTCGTACTCCTTAAAGGATCACGCGGCATGAGGATGGAAACTATGCTTGCAATGCTCTCGTCTGAGTAGAGAGAAAGGATCCTGTTCATTATCACAGGAACAGAGCCGTGCTTTTCTCCTCTCTAAGCGTTGAACAAGAATGCCAGTAGGAGCAGGAGGTTTTGTAAGATGGGACAAGAGATGGGGATGTGTCCATTATAACATGTCAATGGTAAAAGGCAGAGGCCAAATGGCGTGTGTCTCAACAGGTACTTCCTGGGAGGAGAGAGCGTCTGGCAAAGCACCTGACAACATGGGGGATCGTTTATAAGATGAGCGTAAGTACCTATGAGAGAAAGGAAGTCCTGGTAGGAGGGGCGTGACAGTGTATTTGGCTCTCTGCTTCTCCTCCTGGAGCGGTGCACCATTCCCGCATTGTTCGTCCAAGAGGAGAGCCATAGTCTGAGTTTGGTTGCTGTATGAGTGGCGTTGGAGGCCCAGGGAAAACTGTATGAAGCACCACTCCTACCGGTTTTGTCACGCAGAATATTTACTCTGCTATATCTAAAACACCCTGACATTTATACTATGATATTCAGCATTTTTTATTTTGTTTTGTCTGTTCTATCCAGAAGAAAGTGGTATAGCGAGAAGCTTGAGTTTTGTTACCCTCTGGCATAATGAAAGAAATGAATGATATAGAAACCGCGACGGATGATACAGAGCAAAAATGTGCCATGAGCTCAAGCTGGATATGCAAGAGTCACAACAGGATTGGGAGGATTTAGATGAATTTGTGGCTAAAATGAAGCGTATCATTCAACAGGCCTTTGTTCAGCAAGTTTATATTGGCCCGAATAAGCAGTGGTTGAATGATCACGGATTTGCCTCCGGATAGACCGGGTGTAAAGAGGCAGATGATGCGATGGTGAATGACGAGAGCCGGGCGAAAGCTGGTTATTGGCTGGATGGGGCCGACGGCATTGATACTGCGGGAAGCGAAGCGTGTGGAAAGAAGATGAGAGATCATGTGTAGGGGGATTGGAGAACAGCCGGTTTGTTTCGGGAAATGAGAGGGATGGTATAAGTTGGCATCCCTCTGCTTCCTGCCAAGCCGGATGTGTTGTGAGAACAGCAGTTTTTCTGGCAGAAGTACTGCTGACCTCGTGGATGAGAGCCTCGCCTCCTTGGTTGCCCTCCTGACCTGTGTCACTGAGGTGAGCACAATGGCTCAAATCCATCTCAGTGGTCTCCTGAACTAACAACAGCACCACGGGATACTGCTGGATCTGTTCGCAGGTCTGGTGGAGGTGGGACTGCATCAGGGCCTTAAACATGACAATCCTCTATCAAGCAAACAATACAGGGCAATGGCCTCTTTCCAGCTCTGTATCTGGGTAGGCAAGGAAGCCGAGGCATTGGCAGCCGTCTGTTCTGCCTTCTGAACTGCTCGTCGTGTCCGCCGCACGTCCTGAAGCTGATAACTTCCAAAGGCGTGCTCTGTCCATAGCTTCGGATTGAAGTGCTCTTCGCTTTCATCATCCACTTTTAGCAGGTCTGAGTTGTGTATAAAAGACAGAGCTTTAGCCGGGGAGTGTCAGCAGAGATTGATTGTATCCAGCGATCCTGCCAATTTTGCAGGCGTTGCATAGTGTAGCAGATTGCAAGGCTCTGGATTCAAGCGCACAGACGGGACCTCGTTCTTCTGGATCGGAGTTGTGGTAGCGCTAAGGGGACAGGAAACCAGTGGTATTTCGTAGAAGCAGAGGAAGTATGGTATTGTTTTCCACCTTTGCCACTGCTCGGTTTCCCTCAAACATTGATGGTGCGATTATATTTCCTCCTGGACTGGCTAGAGAAGATCAAGCTGGCGTGCTCGTTCACAGGCCTCGAAGCGGCTCTTGACGTGCATTTTCTGATAGATGTTCTTGATGTGCGTTTTGACGGTATTAATTGTAATCACTAGCATTTTGGCTATCTCCTGTCTGGAGTATCCTTCAGATAGCAAACGAAGAACTTGAATTTCCTGTAGTGACAGTTGCTCGGTCAGTGGGGAACGATCAGGGGTGGTAGAGCGCAGCCGCCGGGCCTGGACGGCAAATAGCTTCAGCAGATGTTGAAGATAGCTCTGAAGATGCTTCCCGCGGATACGAGAGACGAGCGGTTGCAACAAGGCGAGTAGCGTTTCACCCTCGTCGAGAAAGAGCCGTATATATCCCTCTGGAGCTGCCAGGGTGATAACATGACGCAAGAGCGATCTTGTGCTTGACCCCTGTTTGAGTTGGTGATATGCCAGGCTTCTCAGCAATTGTATCTCCAGCCAGCGCCGGCGCTGTCCGGAGTCCCTGGTTTCTTTTTCCCAGGGATCGAGTAGCGTCAGGGCCTCCATAGCGTTTCCCTGTGCGAGCAGCCAGCGGGCCTTCAGTAACATCTCCTGGAGAGGATACTGCCGGGGGATCTCCTCTTCCTGTTCCGTGTGTGGAGGAATCCAGTGCAAAGGTTCGGTAAGGGGAGTGAGAGCCTGGTACAGACGTGCCTGCGCAAGCTGAATCATTCGAGAAAGATGTGGAGGGCGCTCTGAATACATGCGGGCAAGTAGCGCCGTCAGCAAATCCTGCGCCTGGTGGAGCTCGCCACGAGCGTGGAAGATCCGCGCCAGGAGAAGCGTCGGTCGTACCTGAAGCGGCTCATCTGCGAGTTGTATCCCCAGATCAAGTGCTTTTCGCGCCTCCTGCTCAGCGCGTTCCAGATCATTCCACTCATATGAGAGTTCTGCCAGACCTGCGAGTGCTTTGCTCAGATCTGAGATGTCCTCGTCTGCTTGCTCTATTACCTGCCTGAAAAATATGGCGGCTTGCCGTAATTCGCCTGCCTCGTTGCACACTTCGCCCAGGGAGAGGAGCGCAACCCGTTGCCCGGGCCGGTTATTCATCGCCTCGCAAAGGGTGAGGGTCTCCTGGTAGCATGCTCGTGCAGTGGCAAGCTGTCCTGCCTGCTGTGCCGTCCCTCCTATTACACCCAGGCAGATAGCTCGCCATACAGACTGTTCGTCGGAAAGCCCGGCCAACGCCTGCCTGGCGAGATTCGCAGCTTCAGTGAAGCAGTACAGTCGTGCAGCGAGGAGCGCACGAAACGCGATAACTTCACTTAGCTTGGGGGTCAGCCCGGCCTGCCTCCATCCCCGTTCTGCTCCATCTAAAAAGGTTTGGATGCGAACCCGGGTTGTTGGCGTGAGGTAGTCAGAGGCAGAGAGGAAGGTGAGGGCTTGTGCGTTGATGAAGCTCAAGGCCGGGTGGGCCAACACCAGCGTTTCAGGAAGTTGCTGCAACCAGCTCTGCATTGCGTATATGTTATGACGCTCGGTATCGTGCTGCTCTTGCCCCATGTAGCGTTCAAGAAGCGCGACTGCCTGTGGATAGGCATGAGCCTGCAAAGAGACTTCGATTGCTTCCGACAAGAGGCCATGTTGCTCATACCAGGCCGCTGCACGCATCAAGCACCTGGTATAGGTATCGTGTGTGAGACGTTTCCTGGCCTCAGCTTGCATTGCTTCAGCGAAAAGCGCGTGATAGCGGTACCACTGCCCGTCACCTCCAATTGGCTGGAGGAAAAGGTCTGCATGCTCGATTGCTTCCAGGATGGCCTGGCTGTCGTTTCGTTCTGTGACAGCATCGCAGAGAGAAGCGGTCAGGCGTTTGAGAAAACTCGTTTGCAAAAGAAATGTTTGGAGTGTTTTCGGCTGGGCATCGAGCACCTGACTGACAAAGTAATCGAGCACATAGGTATGGCTACCTCTGAAGGTGGCTGGGAGATCGAGGGGCTCCTGCGAGGAGTGCTCTTTCTGCATAATCAGCGCCAGCAGACGCAGCCCGGTAATCCATCCTTCCAGATACGTGTTGAGATGCGTGATCGTCGAACTCTCTAATGGAACAGGTAGTACCTGTTGCAGAAAGAACTGAGTCTCCTGAGAGGTAAAGCGGAGATCACTGGCATGAAGCTCCACAAGCTCGTCTCGTGCACGCAAGACCGTGAGCGGGAACGGCGGCTCGACCCGGGATACTATGATGATATGAAGGGTGAAGGGCAGGTGCGTGAGCAAGAACATCATCATCTCATGAATGGTCTGAGTTGTAATAACCTGGTAATCCTCCAGAATCAGGATGCCAGGCTTTCGCTTCTGAGTGAGGTCGTTCAGAAAGAGGATCAAGGCCCTCTTCAACAATGGGGACGAGAAGGGGAGCGTTTCTTCTCGCTCCAGAAGGGAGAGTGCGGCGCGCCCAATATCGGCATGGAATGCCTGACAGGCTGTCAAGAGATAGCGCCAGAAGCGGATGGGATTGTTGTCACCCTCGTCCAGGGAAAGCCAGGCAACGGGGGGAAAGTCGTTGCGTGAACGCCGCTCACTCACCCAGTGACTCATCAGCGTTGTTTTCCCGGAACCTGCCGGGGCGGTGATTAGCACCAACTTATGCTTCAGGCTCGCGTCGAGTTGATTGAGCAGACGCTCACGTGCAACGAGCGAGGAGGGTAAACGCGGCGGACATAATTTCGGTATCAACAGCAGGTCTTTTTCGCCCCGTCCCTCTTCTACAGGGACACGGCGGTCTCGATCGGGGATCAGTTCCGCTTTCTCTGTCATCTTGCTTGCTTGCCCGCGTTCTTGTGGGAGATCAGCAGTTGCAAGCTGTGTTGTGTTGCCTCTGCGGGTATCGTTTCCCAGGGTACAAGCGGCGGCCTCCAGGCGAGTCATAGAAAGTGCGCTGCTTTTGCCAAGATATGTTTTCACCATCTGCCTGCCCTGACGACGATAGCCATACCAATAGGTATTCTGACTATGGCTGCGTCGCTCTTTTTGAAGAAAGAAAGAACCGCTTCTGCCCCGGAAGGAGAGCGCATGGTGTGTAGCCAGCCAGGCAAACCAGGCGTCGGTGTCGCCTTGCAGCAGTGGATGCTCCTGATCGTCCCGGGTATAGAGTTCATAGTGATCGTTTTCTGGGGACCAGAGCAGTATATAGGTGCTCGTCTTTGGCATACACAATCTTCTCCATTTGCTGTTTTGATGATACCCAACATTTCCCTTTTAGGTGATTGTAGCTGCTCGTCGGGGAATATGCAAGTGATACCCAGGGCCTGATCAGGCTCAAATTGTGCAAGATAATCCATGAAAGTGGGGCGAAAATCACCCCTGTGGGTGAGCAAGCCTACACCTTTTCTCCTGTATATTCTCAGGTGTCAGTTATGTCTTTTCCTCACTGGAAGCCTTTTACCTGCAATGGAAGGACAGATGACCAGAAAAACTGTCGTGATTACTTCTAACAAAGAGACATGGAAGGTGTCAACATGAATACAGGAATACCGCATGCAACCTTTGATGAAACCACACCAGTGCTTATTGTGGGAGGTAGCCTGGTTGGCCTCTCTACTGCGCTGTTTCTCCGATGGCGTGGCATTCCATCCCTGGTGGTCGAGCGTCATCCAGCGCCTGCCCGTCTTCCACGGGCACGAGCCATCAATCCACGCACTATGGAATTGTTCCGAGCTCTTGATCTCGAATCAACCATCCGTGCAGCTAGCTCACCTATCAGCGGCAATAACGAGATCTTGCGCGTTGAATCGCTGGCAGGCCGCGAGATTGAGCGGCTTGTTGAAGGGGGAGCAGACGATCTGAAGGCCGCTTCACCTACATCCTGGGGTAGTATAGATCAGGACCAACTGGAAGTTATCTTGCTGACTCGGCTACAGAGCATGGGTGCTGATATTCGCTTCAACACCGAACTCCTCTCGCTTGAGCAGGATGAGCAGGGTGTCTTTGCGCTTATTCGCGAGCGAGCAAGTGGCAACACACAGCAGGTACGGGCAAACTACCTGGTGGGTGCAGATGGCAACCATAGCACAGTACGTGATGCACTCGGTTTCTCAAGGCTGGGGCCCGGTACGATTTCCCATGCAACGAATATCATCTTTGAGGCTGATCTGGGTGAGGTTCTCCGGGGGCGACGGATCATGCTCTGCTACATCAGCAACCCACTCTTGCCCGATGGGCAGGGCTTTCTGATGCCCATCGACAATAAGCGGCGCTGGATGTTTAGCTCATCACTGCATCCCGAGCGCGGTGAACGGCGTGAGGATCTGACCGATGAATGCTGCATTGAGCAGATTCGTATCGCCGTTGGAGTACCTGATCTTGAGATCAAGATTTTGCCCGCTTACCCATGGGATACTGTCAAGGTGGGGATGTGGGAGCTGACCGCTCTTTATGCCGAGCAGTATCAGCGGGGCCGTGTCTTCCTGGCAGGCGATGCGGCTCATGCGATCCTGCCTACCGGCGCGCTGGGGGCTAGCACTGGTATCCAGGATGCTTTCAATCTTGCCTGGAAGATGGCTCTGATCCTCAAGGGTCAGGCGGCTCCTTCTCTGCTTGCTTCCTACGAAGAGGAGCGATGCCCGGTTGGTAAGTTGATGGTGAAACAGACGATGCAGCGTTTCTTCTATCGTACCGGCAGCGGTTCCAGTTCCCTGATAGATGATGCCTCGCTGATTTTCGGCTACCGCTACCAGCGGGGGGCAATTGTGGCCGAATTAGACTCGGCTGAAGCTCCCCTGGCACAGCATCCGAGCACGTTGAGCGGTGAGCCAGGAACGCGTGCTCCCCATATTGTGCTTCAGCGTGCTAGAGAGCGTCTCTCGACGATAGATCTGTTCGGACGTAACTTTGTGTTATTGGCCGGTGAGGAGGGAACTCCCTGGATGACTGCGGCAGGCACGGTAGCCAATCGTCTGGGTATTGCGCTGGATGTATGGCAGATAGGCCCTGAGGGGTTATGCGATGTTGAAGGACGCTGGTATACGACCTATGGTGTGAGCACAACCGGAACGACCCTGGTGCGCCCTGATGGTTTCGTCGCCTGGCGTTCCTCCGAGCTCAGGGAGCAACCAGAGCAGGTGCTGTTGGATGTCTTGACTCGCATACTTGGGAAATGAAGCGAGATCAAGGTGAGATAGGGGCAGGACTTCAGGGGAAATGTCCCTCTTCTTCCTATCTCACCCTGCCTCGCAGGGAAAAATCTGGGGTGTAATGCTTGCGATGGTCTGGCTCCTGGCTTCACTTTGTGCCACTGGTACTACGATGTGAGTGCAGCAGAGAACGCTTGTACGCACGCATCAGCCGTATAAGCATGGAACGTATCGATGTTGTGCCATCGCATCAAGCTTGTAGGAGAAGAGCATTGCTACCCCACCACTGACAGACATCTTTGTCGTGATCCGCTGAAAAAAAGCGTCATCTTTTTTCTTCGGTTGGCTGTCCTGGAGAACAGGACACCAAAGAAGTCAGCGAGATTATGTTGTCGGAGTCTTTCAAAAGTTGCCTGCCAGGCCAGAGCATTCTGAGGATGAGCACAAAAATGATGACGTTGGTGAGCTACATTGATAAAGGACTGTGTTCTCTTCCTCATGGGAAAGAAGTCTATCAAGCACCTTCTGATGGGCTGCTCTTCAATCAAGCGCGGGCAGGGAAGACAGGAGTGCGTTGACGCAAAGGTCGTTGAACGCTCTATTGCCAGCCAACATCGGTAGCAAGTATGAGTGCTCTTGCAAACAAAGAAAGGGAATGAGTTTTAACCATATGAGGTATCTGCCTGTTGGGGAACACTTGTTTTTTGATACGCATCGTTGTATACTCATTCACACTGAGTGTTGGGGGACAAAAGAGAGAAAGGAGTATCTGTCTCTGCCAAAGCGCGCACAATACCTGATACAACGGTCTGGGAAGCAGGAGCATTCTCTGCTCATCACACAGGGAAATGCTACCTCCTGCCAGCTCTTAGAGGAGGGAGGAGCATGGCAGGCATGGCTTGAGGAACACCGCGCATTTGCTTTTCAAGGCCATGATGGGCGAATCAGTCTCCTCAAAGAAAAGCGTCGTCGTGGCAGCGAGGGCTATTGGTACGCCTATCAGCGCCACAAGGGGCGGGTGCTCAAGTGCTACGTCGGACGGAGTGCGCAATTGAGCCTGGAGCGGCTGGAGGAGATCGCGGCTAAACTCTCGTCTGAAGGTGCTGCCTTGCCTCCACAGTCGCAGCATTCCCAACAGCAGACACCACAAGCGGAACGGGCAATCTCGCCTTTTGCTTCGCCATCCCTTGAACCGTTGCTGCTTCCAAAGCTCCAGCTGCCGCGCTACCAGCCCTCGTTACTTCAGCGTGATCACCTGCTCACGCTGCTGAATCAGGGGCTGGAATACAAAGTGACCCTCATCTCAGCGGCCGCTGGCTATGGCAAAACTACATTGGTCAGCCATTGGCTGACCACACGATCCCAACGCCCGGATTCTCCGCACGCGGCCTATATTACTTTCGATGAAGGTGATAACGATCCTGTTCGCTTCTGGCGCTATCTGATCGCCGCCTGCCAACAATTACAACCCGACCTCGGAAAGGGTGCGCTGGATCTGCTCCACGCACACCTGCTGCCATCATTCAAACCACTGGACGCGATGCTTATTGCGTTGCTCAACGATGTGAGTCATCTTAAGCATCCTGGCATGCTCATCCTGGACAATCTGCACGTCATCACCTCGCCCCAGATCGCCGCTACACTTAGTTTCTTCCTTGAGCACCTGCCTGCATCACTCCATCTGGTTCTGCTCGTACGCGGCGATCCTCCTTTCTCCCTGGCTCGCCTGCACGCGCGTAATGAGATGCTGGACATCTCTCCACTCTTGATGCGCTTTTCTTTAGAAGAAACCAGCGCCTTTCTCGCCCAGGAGCTTTCCTTTACGCTCTCACCCAGGACTGTTCACCAGATCCATGAGAGGCTGGAAGGGTGGCCTGTAGGCTTGCGCTTCCTGGTAGAAATGCTCCGCTGGGCCACACACGAGCAGGAGATTGAACCCATTCTTTCTGCCTTCTCTGGCGGTATGGAGCATTCCCTATCACGTCAGGCATTGAACATCCGTGACTACTTCCTCCATGAGATTTTTCATACCTTGCCAGAGGAGATGCAAACCTTTCTGCTGCATACCTGCATGCTTCCACGTCTCACAGCCTCCCTCTGTGACGCTCTCACTGAACGTGATGATAGTGCACGCCTGCTGACCATGCTACGGAAAGGTGACTGCTTTCTGATGCCGTTAAACTGGGAAGGAACATGGGCGCGTTATTATCCTCTCTTCGCCGAGGCTATGCAGCAGGAGGCGCGCAGAAGGCTGGGTGAGGAACGCATCCGTGCACTGGCACTCCGCGCGAGCGCCTGGTATGAGGCCCATGGACTGCTTCCAGAAGCTATCGAAACCTCTTTTACCGCCGCAGCCTACCATCGTGCCACTCGCTTGATTGCACTATCCCTTGAACAGTATCAGCAGATCAACGAACCTGGTACCACCGAATGGTATCGCCTGAAGCGCTGGCTAGAACGCTTACCGGAAGCAGACCTTGAACACCATCCTGATCTGTGTCTCTATGCTGCTCGCAACCTGCTCTTCCATTCACTGGGAGAGCCATCTTGCAAAGAGCGCATCCATCATCTACTCCAGGTGGCAGAGCAGCAGTGGCGAGAGACGAACACGACCACAAAGCTGGCCGAGGTCTTCGCCTTCCATGCTCTGCTTGCTCGTCAAGAGGGAAAGATCCTCCAGTCCGTCTCATGGGCTACTCAGGCGCTGGCCTGGCTTCCCCGGGAAGCCGTAACCTGGCGTATCCTGGCTCTGACCGCTGTAGGAATCGGCGAGCTTCACAACGGGACTGTAGCGACAGCACGCGAACACTTTCTTGCAGCCCTGCCCCTTAACGAGCAGCAAGGTAGTCCTACCGGCACACGTGCCACCAGGAGCAGGCTCTGCCGTGTGAGCTTTGAGATGGGCGAGCTACGCCAGGCAGCAGAGCAGTTGCGACAGCTTCAGGCCGAGGCCAGGAGTGTGTCGGATCATGACGATATCGCTCGGAGCCAGGGAGAACTGGCGCAAATTTTCTATCAGTGGAACGATCTGCCCGCAGCGGAACAGGCCGCACAGGAGGCTCTTGCGCTTGGGGAGCAGATGAACATCGAAGAGGTGCAGGCCCGCGCTTCGGTGCTCCTGGCCCGCATTGAATACAGACACGGCCGGGCAGCACAGGCACAGCAGCGCCTGACCGCCTGGTTAGCGTGCAGACAGACAACTGCCTCTCTCCATACCTCACGGGAAGTCCAGGCCCAGCTTGTGCGTATTCAACTTGCCGATGGCGATCTGGCATCAGTGAGACGTTGGATGGCATCTCATCAGAACAATGAGGAGAGAGTGCCTCGCTATCAGCGTCAATGCGAGCAATTACTGCGAGCACGCTTTTTGCTGGCGAAGGCAGAAACCATCGCGGCAATAGAACTGCTAGAGCAGCTCTGTACTGCCACGTTGCGAACTGGCCATTTGCACTTCAGACTAGAAGTTCAGGTGGTGCTGGCTCTGGCGTATGCAAGGCTTCAGGCGTATGAGAAGGCGCGAGAGCAACTCGTGGAGGTGCTCGAAACGGCACGCAGTGAAGGCTACCTGCGCCTCTTCCTCGATGAAGGGAAGGAACTGGCTCACCTGCTGCGCGCGTTGCTGCCCTCTCTGCATGAGAAAGCACTGCTTGTTTACATGCGGCAGATCCTGAGTGCTTTTGCTCAGGAAAGCGGTACATCTGATGGGCAGGCTGGTGGTGGCTCAACGTTCCTGCCAGAACCCCTGAGTCCACAGGAACAGAACGTCCTGCGCCTGCTGATCGCGGGCAATTCCAACGCTGAGATGGCAAGCGCCCTCGTGGTCTCAATCAATACGATACGTACCCATGTTCAGAGCATCTATCGCAAGCTGGGTGTCCATAACCGTCTCGCAGCGAGTGCTGTTGCAACTCAGCTGAAACTCGTCTAAAGTATTTCCTCCCGCCTCCACATGCCCGTATGAAACGACAGAATCGTACATCATCCGACGAATCATGCGCTCGGATGAGGCTGGCTCATCCTCCTGAGAAGTATCGTAGAGGCAACCTGAGAAGCGGTAGCAACCGGTGTTTCACCTGTGCTTGAAAAAGATGCGAACCGTCTTTCAGCGAATACTGAACGTTCTCAAAACGAGGAGATTGATTTATGAGCACATCAGGACATCTTACCTCTCAGACAGGATCATCCGGCGACAAGATGTCCAGACCTTCCCGCAAGGCCATCTTCTTTCTCGCAGTGGTTGCATTTCTCAATTCTATGGGGATGACCATTATCAGCCCTGTGGTCCCCTTTATGACCCAACGTTATCTGAACAATTCAGGTAATCTTGCACTGGTCGTGGCCGTGCTTACCTCGATCTATGGCATTTGCCAACTTCTCGCTGCCCCCGGATTAGGTTTGCTGAGTGATCGCTTTGGACGACGCCCGATCTTGTTTGTATGCTTGCTTGGCTCAGCAATTGGCTACCTGTTTTTCGGCCTGGGTGGAGCGCTCTGGTTGCTCTTCCTGGGCCGCATCATCGATGGGTTGACCGGGGGCAACATTGGCGTCCTCTTCGCCTATGTTGCCGACATTACCAGGCCAGAGGAGCGCGGAAAGTACTTCGGACTCGTGGGAAGCTTCTCCGGGGTCGGCTTTCTTGTTGGCCCTGGTGTCGGTGGCCTCTTAGCGACGTTCAACTTGAGTACTCCCTTTCTGGTCGCGGTAGCCGTCATTCTGCTTGCGCTCGTGTGGGGTTTCTTCTTTCTGCCAGAGAGCCTGCACAAAGCACACCGCATCAGCGCGATTAGCCTCCGCGCCCTCAATCCTTTCAAACAACTCGGTGGCCTGTTTTCCCATACGCATCAGCGCTGGCTCTTGCTGGCTGTTTTCCTCTATTACTTGCCGCTCCCGAGTATGGGAGCAAACCTGACCATTTTGTTAAAGGATAGTCTGGGATGGAATGCCGCTGCTGCGGGTATGGTCACGACGGTAGTTGGAGTGGTCGATATTGTGGTTCAGGGCGTACTGGTGGGCAAGCTGCTCTCAGCGGTGAGCGAGGTAACACTGAGCATCAGTTCGCTGATACTGATCGCGGTGAGCTATTTTCTGGTGGGATTGATTGCGCTGATCGCTTCGCCGTTTCTGCTGCTCGGGGGGGTATTGCTCGGTGCTGGTGCGGGTGGTCTGGTGGAGAACGCGTTACGCGGTCTGCTGTCACGTCTGGCCGGACCGCGCCAGCAAGGTCTGATTGGCAGTGCCAGTCAGTCGATGCAGTCACTCGCCATGATCCTGGGTTCGTTGTTCAGTGGTTTGCTCTACGTTGAGTTCGGTCACGCCACACCGTATTGGTCTGGAGCACTGATCATTGCTCTGGCTATTGGCTCGATCTTGCTGGCTGTTCCTGCTCTGCACGCACACCAGACGGAGGCTGAGCACAAAGCAGAATGATGGTGACAGCCACCAGGACGGAGAAAGGAGGGAAGCATGACCGGTATCGTGATGGAACAGTCGTCGTCCACACCTCATCGGAGTCTGTTCCCTTCTTCAGGTATGTTTGCTAATGCGGTTTCGTCGGACCAAACGAACCTATTCGCTAATACTCTCCAATTAGAGATATTTTGTTGCTCGTTCATTTGGTACATACCTGAAACAAGAGAAAAACGTGTTCTAATATGTAGTATGTAACATATGTTAAAGATCGAAAGCTAGTTTTAACAGTTCTAACTCTATATTAATATGTAAACACTACTCATAAAGCCTCTCTCTGACACGGCCTTATTGCCACAGGGGCAGCACCTCCACATGGCCTGTTCCCTTGCTTACGACAAGCGCCGTGATCCTCCGCATTTTCTTTCAGCCCGTTTTAAAGCAAAGTATCCTACCAAGCTGAAAAAACGCGGAGGCTGGAATAATCCGGCGCCATCTTGTAGGATCCACCTTGATCGTCGTGAACCCTACAAGCTATCCTGCCTGCATGCCACTCAGACACACGCGATAATCCTGCGCCTCATCCATAATGACCTGTCTCACCAGCTCTCGGTCATGCAAACGGGAGACAATCCGATGGTCTCTCCCTTCTAACGCCATCCGATTCGAGGTGATCACCGTCGGGAACATCGCGTTGTAGCGATGATGAAGCAACTGAAAGAGCTTCTCATTGGCCCAGGGCGTCCGATGCTCCGCGCCCAGATCATCCAGCACCAGCAACTCCACCTCTCCGGACGCGCGCAAACAGCTCATCATAGGTCGTCGGCGCAGTGGGCACAAATGCCGAGCGCAAATGATCCGGCACCGTCAGAAACACCCCCGCTCCCCGGCCGCCAGCCGCTCATGCGCAATCGCCACCACCAGATGTGTCTTGCCACAGCCATTGGACCCCAGCAACACTCACTATTCGCTTGGCTGTTCGGCAAAGGCAAGCGCCGCTGTATAGGCCTCTGCCACTCCCGGTACACTCACCTCAAAATGCTCAAAGGTCGCTTGCCTGTACCTCGGCAACGTGTCCAGGCGTGAGAGCTCCCGCAACAGGGCCGCCTTTCGCTGGCGTTGCGCTTTGCGTGTGCACACGCAGGGGAGGGCTTTGCCAAACTGTGGATGGCCAAACGGAACCTCCCGCCGCACAAATCCTGTTCCCCGGAACTGCGCACAGCGCTCCTCTGCTGCCCCCTGCTGCCCCTGCATGGGCGAGAGCATTGTCCAGTCACTTCACACACAGCACGAGCAGAAGCAATATAAAAACGATCTTTTGCCAGGAGATGGAGGGTGACTTGCGCATATGCGTTTCGCGTTTCCAACTCATCTTTGTCCCAGTAGACAAAGTGATCTGCGAGGGTGGGAGCCCCACAAGCGTAGGCTCTCACGCGAAATCGTCCAGTAGCGATGGCCGCGGATATAGTCAACCGCAGCGAAACGAATGGCCCCGATCACCTGTTCTCCATTGCCAACAGGGGTCCATTCCGCTCGCCAGAGAGCACCAGGCCAAAAGGTCCAGGCGAGAGCGGACTCGGGAAGGTCATCAATCACTTCAAGGGGTTGTACCGTGACCGGGCTTCCTGGATACTCTTGCACAAAGGCCCACCAAAGCGATTCGATACTGGTGATCTCTGCAGGGAAGAAATGGGTTTCTCCTTTGCAGAGAATGCGACCAATAAAGAGAGCCGCTCCCGAATCAGGCTGAGGAACCCCCTTGCTTTCCATGCGCACAATTCCCCGTTCAATCAGACTGGAGAACGTACTTTCTGGCATTTCTTTTCTGCCAGGAGTATAGGGAACGAAGGCGCGACGAAACAGCTTCGAGGAGTAGCGTGGTTTCCACTTTCCTCGTGTGACGGGCTGAGATCTGAGGCGAACATAGGGATCGAGATACCAAAAGACCTGCTGTCGAGCCTCATGGAGCCCATGAAAAAAAGATGGACAAATGGATATCCTTGCTCAGATCAGGATAGCGTATGCAGATGCGCTCATAGAGATAGTGAGCATATGCAGCGCTCAAAGGAGCAGCGGCTCCGAGAAAGAGCGGATCACCATCGTAGGTCTTTTGGTGTATCTTCATCTTTTCCCCTAAGAGATAGTCTCGTTTGTCCAGCCCTTTTCTTAGTATAATAGCAATTGTGTAAAAAACAACAAGAAAAAATAGCTTATGTATTAAAATTGTATAAAAATTGGAAAGTTTCCTTGCAGGGCGTGTACATTCTGTTTATAATAATTTTGCAGCTCAATTTATTTGAGTAATTGCTGCTTCTACTGCATTTTTACTGCAACGCCTCTCTATTCTGATTCTCTAGTGATTCTGATCGATAGGATGGAGGTCGTATGAATGAATAAAGAAGAAATTCGTGCTCTCAGACAGGAACGTGGTCAAACACAGGCAAAGTTTGCAGAGGAACTGGGGGTTTCTCCAAGAACCGTGATGCGGTGGGAGAACGGAGAGAGCCGCCCCCGTTCCTATGCATTACAAAAGCTGGCTCGACTTCGTATGAGTGTTCTTGCAGAGAAGGAGGCCGATGGAGAGACACTCGTGCGGTTGCTTCGCCAGTTCCCCTGGGTGAGAGAAAGAGCATGGAGAAGATGACACGAGGTGCATTCGACCTGGCAACAGCTTATTTGCAAGTAAGGTCAACAGTATCTCAAGCGAGCCGGTGTGAGCTGCAAGCGGGACCGTATGTGCTTCGGATGCATACCACTTTCTTTGATCCGCTGACGGCTACATCAAGCGATGGGTTGGAACTCGCTGTATGGAAAGGGACACATCTCACACTCAGCGTTGGGTTCCTTTCGATCCACCATCATGGGGCAATTGAACATTTTGGGAGATTTCTATGCGCATGTCACACCAAACGATTCTGGGCTTCATTGCGGCCTGGATATTGGGATGCGCGGCATGAGCTCTTGCAAAAGGGGCTTATCTGGATCGCTGCATGTGGAGAAGCATGGCCAGATCCTCTGTTCCCAGGAAAGGGGCTTGTCTTCGCGAACGCGACGCATGCGTGGGAGGAGTGTAGCTGTTTTTGCAACACAGTGGGCCGTGCTCCCAGGGGCCAAAAACACACAAAGACCGGTGGAACCGTCTCATGACGGCTTCCCGGCTAAACTGATGCAACGGGAGCCGCTTCGGCAAAGCAGGCCGAAGCGGTCTCCGTTTAACGGAAGGGCTCAATTGGCTCTCGGGTGCAGAGCTGATTTCCGCGGCGTTCGAGGATCGTGCCGAGGGGGACGCTCGCTGCGATGCGCAGCAGTTCGGCGCAGCTCTCATCGAGAAATTCCTCGAACGCTGCTGTGGTGAGACCGGTGAGATGCTGTGTCCAGTAGCAGCGAAGCCAGAAGCGCAAATGCTCCTCGCCTGCTGGGACCGCTGCAACATGGACGGTGGTGGTTCTCTGTCCGCTGATGAGACCGACAAAGGTGCGTTCATCAGGGTCGCAGTCGTTCAACGGGAGATCCACCGGTTCACCTGGCAGGGCGTCACAGCAGTCTGATGGCCGCATCCCCTGACTCAGGCGGGTGGCGAGCAGGATTGGTGTTCGAGACATGTGTTTTGCTCCTTTTGGGAATTGGAAAGACGTGAGAGAGAGCGCTTTCAGTCTCATGAGAGGAAGGCTCAGGCCGTTTCCCAAAGGGGGAGTTGCTGTGTGGCTTTGGGATCGATAGGATCGGGGGCCTGGACAATGCGTAACGCCTCTTGCAGCTCCTCCTGCCGTTCTCGCGGAGAGGCCATGTCGCGATATCCCAGCGAACGGGGAACATCGGCGAGGCGCTCGATCGCCTGAAAGGAGTCCCGAAGGGCCATGCCAATCGCCTGAGCTACCGGTGGCATCACCGCATCGATCACCATATCGTAGGCCTCTCCCAGTGGCCCGAGAAACTGATAGGACGCTGGAAAGCCATGCAGATTGGAGACCTCTCGTACACTGAAGGGGCGAACTCCTCGTGGGCAACGTGGGTCTTTGATGAGGAAGAGAGACCGATCCCGACGATAGTTCGTGAAGAGATTGACCGGCGCCGTTTGTTCGGGGTCATAGATGACGGGGCGGTCTCGGTAGTTGCCATCAAGGCGGGCATACACATAGGCTGGAATGGGGGGTGGGGGACTCTCCAGATCCAGATAGTCACGCAATCGTTGGCGTGACCGTGGGCATGCGTACTGCTCGATTGGCGGGAAGCGAAATGGCTGACGATGGAGGAGAAGAAAGACCCGCTTTTTGCGTTGGAGCGTAAAGTCTTCCCCATGCACCAGCAACTCAGTGCAGTGGTACAATGGGAGAGCCCGGAATGTTTCAATGACGCGGCGGAACTTGCGAAATCCCCAGACGTTTTCGATGACAATCACTTCCGGGTAATGCAGGATGATTTCGCGTAGGGCCTCCAAATAGAGCACGTCGCCATGCCACTGCTGATGGATCGCAGCCGCAACCGTGTAGTGGTCGCAAGGGAAGGTCACGAAGAAGCAAGGAAGAGGGTGCCGGGGATAATCTGCCAGGGTCATGGCCTGAATGGGCCCCTCAAAGATGCGAAGACCCGGGTGGTTGACACGCAGGGTGCGACAGCGGTGCCGGTTGATTTCGACCGCGAAGGTTGGCCGTAGCCATCCGGTGCGTTGAAAGCCGCAGATATCTCCACCGGCACCGGCAAAGAGATGAGCTGTTGGAAGCGATGAAAGCTGCATACAGGCTCCTTTCATGAAAAGCAAGGAAGAAGCTGTACAGCTTCTTCCTGACGCACGAACTGAGAGCGGAAGAGGCAGGGGGCAGGTGGTCACCCTGCCAGCCCATTTACCACAGCGCTCGTTGCGTCGGCGGTGTGGCTCGTTGAGAGGGACGTGGTCTTCTTTCCCTTCCCTCCTCCTCGCGGACGGGAACTTCCCAGAGCGAGAGGGCCGTTACGGGAGCACGCTGCTTCTGGGTTGGCGTGGTCCTGCTGGCGACACGTGAGCAGTGGCGGCTCTTGCGTTGAGCTCGCTGAATATCTTCCGGGTTGCCGAAGCGCAGCGCGGAGCGGGACACGAAGGTCGGAGGGCGCTGCGGCGTTGCGCGTTGTGAGGGGGCGGGACGTGCTGGTTCCTCCTGCGCGTTGGGGGAAGCGGCCTTCTCTGGAGACGGAGCCAGCGGGTGCGTCTCGTGCTGGGAGGCGTTGAGCTCGCTGGGCGGAGGCGGCGCGCTGGGTTGCGTTGTTTCTTGCTGCATGGTGAGGGCTTTCAGGGGTCCAGCCTGGAGCGCGGGGGCTGCACGTAGAGGCCGTGGGCTGTTGGGGGCTGTCGTCTCGTTGAGCACGATAATCGACCGGGGCGGTGGGCACTGTTGCCAGACGGATGGCCGTTCCTGGCTGGCAAACAGGAGCAGGCGCTCGGGGAGATGGTCCTGCGCCCCGAGCCAGGAGCGGCCTCGCTGCAAGGCCTCGTGTTCTTCGGCTGCCCGGCGCGCAAACGCGGCTTTGAGTGCCGCCCCATCATCAGCCTCAAGGGGCTCCGAATCACGCGGGAGCTCGTCTTCATCGGCCAGAAGGGCGAGCTCGTGCAGTTCGGCTTCCACGGAAGCCGAGAAGCGGGCCAGCATGGTGCGATCTGCCCCTGCGTGTTCGATCAGGGCTCCTCGGGCTGGTTCGCCTGCAAAGGCGGCGGCGGCGCCACTTTGCCCACCTAACTTGCGCAGCTTGCGATGAGCGGCACTGCCTGCGTAGGCCAGGTAAAAGATTCGGACCTCTTCGCGCTTCCCAAGCCGCCAGGCTCGTCGGCTGGCCTGCTCGAGCATGTAGAGATTGAGCGCCATCTCGTACCAGATGATGGTATCCACGGCACTTTGCAGGTTGATGCCCTCGTTGACGCGGGCATAGGGCACGATCACGACAGCGATGGGTGTGCCGGTGTGCTTGCCGCTGGTGGCATCGAGAATCGCTTGCTGACGATCCTCGGCCTTGACGCTGTTGGGAAGGCTCCAACAGGAGATGTTTGCCTGCTTGAGGACCCATTCCAGACGCTGCGCCATCGAGCGCTTCTCATTTTGCTCAATGTAGATCATGCAGCGCCGCCCGGCGGCCCGCTCTTGCTGGACGATCTCGATGAGCTTGCGTTCCATCGGATAGAGGTGGTCCCAGGCGAGCGCGGGGGTTTCGTAGAGCAGCACCTGCTCGATGCTCTCTCCCCACCTATCGCGGCGGTTCTGCCATAATTCGAACGGTGTGCTACAGGGGAGAGCGGCAAACCAGCGGGGGAGGGTGCCCTGAGCCGTCCGAGCCACCGGGTTCGTGGCGGCCATGTCGCTGAGCGTGCGTGCGCAGGCGATATATGCCTGTGCCAGATCGCGCTGCTCTGCCCACTGCTTCCGCTCCTGGGCTTCCCTCCGTAGCTGCTGGCAGTGGGCCAGCGTTTGCTGCTCTTTCTGCTGGAAAGCGGCCAGCGTCTCGGGGGCCACCGTTCCCTGAGCGGCAGCGGCAAAGAGGGTCTCCTTTTCTCGCATGAGTGCCTGTTCGAGGCGCAGACACTGCGCGGTCAGAGCGTGGGCCTGCTCGTAGGCTGCTTCGACCTGTGCATCACGCATCGAGACGATCTCAGGGATCTCAATGCGCGGGGGCATAAAGGCACCAACATCGAGGACCTGCAAATAGACCATCTCCGCCAGAATATAGATAATGAGTTTGGCTGAGATCCCAGGTCCTGCGACGGTGGACGTCTGGACTCGGACTTTGCCGCGACCTCGGCTGGCCTCTTCTTCATATTCCTTGACCCAAAGCTGGATCACGCCGTAGAGGTTCACCGCGTCAGCGATCTGATCCCAGCCCAGATGGAGACACTCTTTCCACAGAGCGGGGTTGAAACGATACCAATACGGGAAGAAACCGAGAATATCCCCCCCAAAATGGGTGCCACTGGCATAGAGGTATCCCTGTGCTGAGAGCATCGCTTGATGGTGGGCGTGAGCAATATCCGTGTCCCGGGATCGGCCATTATGGCTCTCATCAATAATCGTCAGCCCGACACAGCCGCGGAAGAAGCGGTGGAGGTACTCGTACGGGCTAAAGCTGTCTGCCGGTGGAGGGACCACCTGATAGGAGGGCGAGAGCGGGGACATTTCGAGACGAGTGGCGGATGGAGGGGGGAGGTGGCCTGTGGACGCAGGAGATGAGACGGATGGCAGGAGCAGGCGAGCGGGAGCACACGGCTCGGTCGGGGCCTGTCTCACCAGCTGGTCCATGATGTTTGCCCACTGGGCAAACGTGAGCCCGGGATATTTTTTCCGGACTGAACTGGTTCGCGTTTGCGTCCACAACGGGGCGCGCAGCGCTTGTTTCCCCTGCTGCTTGCGCTCCTGATTGCGCCGGCTGGCGCAGCGACACCAGCGGGGACGCCGCTCGAACCAGCGGCGACTGGTGACCGGCAAGCGAAGGAGATCGGCTCGTTCCTCTCTCTGTTTCCCCTTTGCGGGGTTCTGCTCCTCTCCTCCCCGCTCTCCCGGGATGGCACGGACCACGCCGAAGCAATCTGGACAGCAGAAGAACGTTTTCTCGTGAGGTGTGGGAAGGAGCTCTCCATCGGGGTGGCGATCTCCCAGCGGGGTGCCCTTTTCTCCCCGGTGCCCCGGCTCCTGGGGGGCGTCTTCAAGCGAGCGCGGGGGGATGGGGCTTTTTCTGCGACGTTCGAGCACAGCAGGCTGCCATTCTCGGCCAAATGCGCGGGACTGCGAATGCGAGAGGATGGCAATCACCGCAGGGGCATCGCTTGTGGCACAGCGTTCGAGCCAGCGGAGGATATCGCGCCAGCGCTCGATGAGGACCGTTTCTGCTTGTGGCCAGGCTGCCTTGATCTCTTTCTCAAACTCTTTCGTGACCTTCTTCGGTGTGCTGATCAGGGCAGGGAAGGCCCTGGGGCCAGCCTCTTCTGGGAGCAGAAGGCGCCCGGTGGAACGATGCCGATAGGCCACGATGTGCCGGGAGGTGGTGTCCTCACGGATGACGGCCTGTCCCTGCTGCTGCTGCAAGCGCTGCCCAAAGACAGGCTCCAGGTCGAGCATGGCGAGCGTACGAGGGTTTTTGAGCCAGCAGCGACGGAGCTGCCGGATCCAGTCGGGTTGTTGGTGGGGCGCACGCATCGTGTTTCGATACCGCCAGAGGTAGGCTTGCCGGACGACAACGGCGGTTGTGATGCGGGTTTTGCCAGTTCCCGGTTCTCCCTGGATGGCTCCCCGGCGCCGGATATCAAGCAGTCTCCCGAGGGCGATGACACGGTGCATCTGGGCTGGTGCGAGGCCTGGGAGGGGAGCGTTGGGGAGTCGCTTGTCCCGGCCGAACTGTGAGATGACCGCGAGTTCCCAGTCCTCTGGTTGCAGTTGATACAGGGGCTGCCGTTGGGAGAGCATGCGCTCAGCGAGGCGAGGAATCCAGGGTTGGAGAAAGTCGAAGACCTGATGATCCGTATAGTAGGTCACCTGGCCAGTCGTCAGGTCGAGGACGCCCAGGACCGGATAGTCCTGGCTCTGGCTTGCTTGCGCTCGTGTCACCCCTTGCTGGGTGAGGGCCTCTTCTGTCTCTTTGTCCAGCGGCAGATCCACCCAGGTGGTGCTGACAAAGGCGGTGAAGAGGTATGGTCTTGCTTCTGGGCCCTCCTGCGGGCCGCAGAGCACCTGCCCGCCGAGGATATCTGTCAGAAGTTCGGCGGCGACATGGGCTGGACCGGTATAGGGCATGGCGGGAGGCAGACGCTGCTCCTCTTCAGCGATCCAGCAGGTGGCAGCCTTCCATTCCTGGGTGCGGTGAGCGCCATGCTGCGCCAGCTCTTCCCACATCAGCTGCTCAGAGGCGTGCCGAACCTCCAGGTGGGGGAGGGAGGAGATGGGGGGGAGCTCATAGAGCGGCTCCGGAGCTTCTGGCAGGGCCGGCGGTGGCGTGTGCCCGGCCCATCCCTCCTGACCATGAGCATCTTTGCGCCAGCGATAACCGAGCAGACGCTCTTTCTCGCGCTCGTTTGCTTCCAGCGGCTGTGCTCGCTTGCGCCCGATCACGACGATCTGGGTATACGCCTCGAAAGGGCTTTCTGTTTCCCCTTCGCGGCGGGTAGGGAAACGCCACATCCGGATGTCCTCATACCACTGGCTCCACAGGGAGGCCATATGGTGGTTCCAGGCGGAGCGGGCCGGAACGATTGCGACGAGAATGCCACCAGGAACCAGGGCCTCTGTGCAGGCAACGGCAAAGCGATACTCCGCCCTTTTGCCGTTGACGAGCATATACGGCGGATTCATGAGGATGCCGCTGAAGCTCTCCTTGGGCAGACGGACGCCCTCGAAGGCAACAGGAAGGATGCTGGTACGAACAGGGAGCCGTTCACGGGCGTGTTGTGCCCGTTGGGCACTAATCTCAATTCCATACAGGTGAAGCTGGGCGAGGTCTCGTTGGTGCAACGGGAGGAGGAGATCCCCTTCCCCGCATGCGGGATCAAGGAGCGTCACGTGCCCCTGCTGTGGAGCTGGGAAGGAGAGCAGATGGCTGATGCGTGCTGCCACCGCAGGCGGCGTCCGCACAAAAGAAGAGTGGGCAAGGTTCGGTAAGGTTCCGTTTGCCATAGAGAAACATCCTTTCCAAAAAAATGGCCCCACTCTGCAGGCACAGAGCAGGGCATGAGCATGAAAAAGAGGTGACCGAAGGATGGATTTAGCGCCAGGGAAGCCAGCCGTCACGAACGCCCTGGCCAATGAGGGCATTCCAGGCCAGGACGTCTGGCTCAATGCGCCAGGCCCGGATGCCCAGGCTCGGACAGGGGAGAATGAGGCTGCGCCGGAGTCCGCGCCGCCAGAGCTCAGCAGCCCAGTGCTCGCGGAGCTCCGCCTCGCCCCGGTAGAGCACGACGATGCGCATGGCATGCAGATGGCCGAAAAAACTGCTGCTGTGCGGTTCCTCCTCGTCCCAGTTGGCGAAGAGAAACCGCTCTTTGCTGACTGGGACGCGGTGCTCAGCATGGTGGGGGGGTGGGCTCACCGTGGTAGGGGGGTGAAGAAGCCCTTCTTGGATATGCCCGGTGTGGGGCATGGTGATGGTGTGCACCATCTTGCTGGTGGGCAGTGTCGATGTGATGGATGTGTAGGTAAGTTCTTTGCAGCGCTGAACGTGGGGGGATGGGGGCCAGAGGTGTGGCTTGCGGACGGAAAGGGGCAGCTGCTTCCCTTGCCAGAGTTGTGCGAGGACGGCACTGGAGCTCGTGTCTCGCCCGACGAGGCTGAGGAAGATGACCTCATTTGCCTGATTGATTGCGAGGGCGGTGACGAGGACGCATTGTCCATCGGCCTCGATTTCCCCGATGGGTCCGTCAGGCAGAAAAGGGGTAATCTGTTGCTTGCCCGAGAGCGGCGCAGAGAGAACGGTCGGCACCGCATGGGGTGGCGTTGCGACACAACGATGAGCGGGTGTGGTCATGAAAACACCTCCTTCACAATGGTGGGTAGGAAGCAAGAAGCCCGCTCGCGCGAGCGGCAAGCGGGCTCAGAAACAGCAGTGGAACGGACTCAGGCAGATGGAAGCGTGCGGGGCTCCCGCTTGAGACGCCGGGTGAGATGCTCTCGTTGCGCTTGCGAGAGGTCTTCCAGGCGTGATACCTGATAGGTCTGGCAGATGCGGGCAATGCGAGTGGGATCGCGCTCGACAGAGCGAGCGACCCAATCGAGAAATTGGTTGTCCGGGTAGGAGACACTGTGAGGCATCTGCGCTTCTGGCTGCTCCGCATCCGTCGGTGGCGTGGTGACGGGAGACTGCTTTGCGCGAGTCGTGTGTGGCGGGCGGGCCATCTCCTCGACGCTCGCAATGCTCTCAAGCAGGCCAAAGCCGGCGAACGCCAGGGCGCGTCCGAGGGCACTGGTCTCAGCACACTCAAAGGGATGTGTCCCATCGGGCGTGTGCTTGGGCGCCTGCAAGTTGACTTCTGCATTGCCAATATACTGCTGTGTCTCGATGGAGATGACGACCCGCCAGAGAAGGCGGTCGCCAATCGGCACAGGACCACTTTCCAGGATCTGGAAAGGGACCTGATGCTCGTGGAGCAGACGTAAGCGCTCGGCAACGGGGACAGAGGGTTTCCCGTGGAGCAGGATGGTTTGAACGGGATGTTGCTGGTGCGGTGTCATAGAACCTCCTGAAGGTGTGATGCAGAACAACATGATCGAGCGGGGCGACACCACTGGGGGGACCACCCCGCAAGCAAGCAAGCAGATGCACCCGGGAAGGGCGCTAGGGGAGAGCGGCAAGCCTCCAGTGTCCCTCTCGGTACACCAGCGAGGCGGCAGTGCTCTGGACGGACCAGACCCACTCGTCGGGGAGACGATACCGGGCAGGGCAGATGACCTCCCCGGCAAGGGGGGCGCGTTCAAGGACCTGGCGCAGGCACGTTTGCAGCTCTTCCTGCAACTGATGAGCCAGGGGAAGCGCCTCTGTCCCCTTCAAGCGGTCGGGAAAGACGAGGCTCCAGGATCGCTCTCCCCCGAGCCCTCCGAACGCCTGGGCGGCCAAAAAGGTCGCGTAGTAGACGGGCCCGTTGGGATATGGGCGAGCCGTCACATGGATGGCCCATTCGCGCTGGTATTGGTTTCCCAGGGGACGGGCTCGTTCGAGAGGCATGAGGAAAACAGGCGTCAATCTGAGGAACCGGGTGAAGGTTTCCAGGGTGCCACACTCAATGGCCTGTGCGGCCAGTTCATGCTTGATTTCCAGGGTCGTTTTTGGTATATTTCCCATAGAAGGATTTTCTCCTTTCTCCACAGGCTCCGTTCCCATGGGTAAAGAAGAGAAGCGGGAACGGGGCCTGCGCTTTTGTGATAGGGATACACGGGTCAGGGAGGCAAGCACGCCGGTTTAGCGTGTGCTTGAGAACTCATGAGCAAGCAGCGCATGATACGCGTAGAGCGCGTCGAGGCCATCACGGCCGGCCCGACTCCAGAGCGCACTCCAGTCCTGGCCTTCCGTGTGTGGGAGCGCCAGGACGGCATCATAGCCTGCCTGGCGGAGTTGCTGTTGGAGGCGTTTGGCCGCTGTTTTCCCGCCTGGATCGGAATCGAAGGCCAGCAGAATGGAACTGCCCGCTCGCAGCGGAAGGCGGCCCGGCTCGATCCCTGGCGCGATGCCCACCAGGGAGATCACCTCTTCGGGAGCGAACCCTGCGGAGAGCAGTGCCAGCCGGTCGAAGGGCCCCTCTACCAGGATGAGTGGTATGGGGTGCTGTGCCGGGGTGAACGGCTGCCAGAACCAGCCCGCCGGATTGGTCTTGATCCAGCGCGGTTTCTGTTCGTGGGCCAGCACTTCTTTGTGCTTGCCTTCATGGGGGACGCTCTGCCACCCTGTGAGGAGCCGTCCCGCATAGCCGCGCTGCTCAGGCTGGGTGGGCAGCGCCAGCGGGAAGAGCAGGCGATCCTCCCAGCGTGCAAGGAGCGGCTCCCCATACCGTTTGGCGGCTCCCGGGGCAAGATAGCTCACTCCAGCCCGCTGAGCTACCGCAAGGGGGATATGACGGGCTTCCAGATAGGCCTGGGCATTCCAGGCCTCTTCGCGATCCAGGCGAAGGACGCCGTGGGCTGCGAGTTGCTTGAGCAGGGCTGTTTCCCGGTGCTGCCAGGAGGGTTTGTGAGCAGCAGGCGGTGCTGGCTGCCAGGAGGGGGGCGACGCGGAACGGTGAAGGGCACTGCGGCCAGCAGAGGCGGCAAGTTCAGGGACGATGACCCGTTCCTGACAGCAGAAGCACCGTCCGCGGCCGCTCGCTTTATGGATCGAAAGGGAGCGTTGATGATCGCTCCCATGAATGGGGCAAAAGGCCCGCAGGTAGGGGCCGGTGTCTCGAATGTCTCGAAGATCGAGCTGTGCGAGTGGAAGAGAAACAACCATCGGATCTCCTTTCTTGTCTAGCGACTTTGTTTCTGGATGAACATGGGGAGGAAGGCGGCCAGGTTCCGTTTGCGCGCGGCCGCTGCTTTGCACGAACGCCAGAGGTCAAGCAGCGCTCCTGCCTGGAGGTCAGGTGTGGCGAGCAGCGCTCCTGCCTGGACATTCCATGCTTGCAAAGGATGTGGTAGCCGAGGGAGAAAGCATTGGAGGATGGTGAAGAGCTGGTAACAGTCATACCAGAACGGTGAGTGGCCAAAGGCATGGCTGGTGGTTGTCACCCTGCGTGCTTGCTCGAAGTCGATGAGCCAGATCTTGCTTCGGTGAAGCAGGATGTTCCTGGAGTGGATATCACCATGCACGAACTGGTGCTGGTGGAGGCTGGCAATGCCCTGCAAAAGCTGTTCTGCCAGGGAGATGGCAAGCGACGAGGACAGCGGGGCCTTGAGCGCCTTCTCCAGCGATGTGCCTGCAATATATTCCATCACCAGGGCAGACTGGTTTTCTTCCAGCTCCAGCGTGTCAAGGACGGCGGGGACGGGAAGGGACGCTTCGTGCAGAAGCTGAAGTACAGATGCTTCGTGGTGTATTTTCTCTGGCGTTGCAACCTTGATGGCAACGCGAGCACGGCGCTGGAGATCACGCGCAAGGAAGACGGTTCCCCCGCATCCTTCTCCGAGCAGCCGAAGCGTGCGATAGCGTGTTGTGGTTTCAAAACAAGACAGAGAAGAGACTCCTTTCGCTAGAGAACAGATGGAGCAACGGAAACCAGGACGTGGGTGAGCAAGGTGGAAAAAAAGAACCTGATCGAGGAGGATCAGGTTCAGCGTCCTGCACGAGGCAGCTTAGTGGATGAGTCCACGCAGAGTGGCGCGGGCCTCAAGCCATTTGCGCTTGCAGAAGGACACCTGCTGTTCGGCGAGGCGCACTTCTTCTCGCACCGCTTGGACGATGGGACTCTGATCCCATCGTGCCTGCTGGAGATGCTCGAGCAACTGAATGGCATGGCGCAGAGACATATGGAGTTGTTGCGTCGCTGGACTCTGCGGTGCAGGGGAATGCCTCATGATGAATGAGCGCACCCCAACTGCGTAGTTGAAGAGCCCAAACCAGCGGAGTCGTTCTGCCTCCTGGTGGAAGGCGTACTCATCCATATACTGCTGCTGCTGCAAGCTCTGTTGCAGGAAAGCAATATGCTGTTCCTGCTGCTGGATCATCCTCATGTGATGATACTCAGCTTGCTCGAGGGCGTGTTGCAGTTTGGCGCGCGCAGCTTTATATTGCGCCATTGCCTGCTGGTACTCAGCTTCCCAGAAGTGCATTGTCGCTGCCACGCTTTCAGGGGTGATCCCTTGCGGAGCCGGAGCCGGAGCTTTCATCTCGACGATGATATGGTGTCCGGCAACGGGGACGAGCGCGGCCTCCGGTGCGTTTTGGATGCGTTTCTTTTTCTGGAAACGCGGCTGCTGCGGAACGTTCTGCTCCGATTGAGCGTTTTGCACGCTCTGTGGTCGCGATACGTTCTGCTCCGATTGAGCGTTTTTCACGCTCTGTGGTCGCGAGACGCCCTGCTCCGATTGAGCGTTTTTCGCGTTCTGTGGCTGTGAAATGGCTTGCTCCTGTGGCCGAGAACTGTGAGCGTCCTGTGGCTGAGAAACGTCCTGTGGCCGAGAACTGCGAGCGTTCTGTGACTGAGAAACGTCCTGCGGAACAAGTTGAGCCTGTGAAACGCTTGAAGGGTGTGCCATGGGGTTTCCTCCTTTGGTGAAGAGATGGAGAAGCAAAGGAGGGTGCGCCCATGAGCCAAAATGCACGCTCAGGGATCACAGGTTCAGTCTTCTGTGCGCGTTACCCTCCTTTCTTTGCTTCAATCGATACGTTCGTCTCTCTCTTGCGGTGAGATGGGTGCTGCAAGAGAGGAGAGATCTCTCTGCCCGGAGAACCTGGGGCAGAACGCAGGCCCCAACCGTACCATCCCGGTGGGCGTGGATCGCGCATCACACTCCTTGCGCGGGAGGAGATCATCTTCTATGAAAAGCATACCTGGACGATGGGGAGAAGGCAAGTAGGGAAAGAAAACCTCTTTGTCACCCGTTTCTGCTCGTGGGGCTCTTGTGAGGCGAAGGGGCGATGGGCGTGAGAAGCCAGCGGAGGCAGAGGAACATGCTGGAAAAACGATGGTGCTAGGACATCGAAAACGAGGAGCGAAAATGAGCGAAAATGGGGAAACGGTGTGGTGAGGAGACGCTAAGAAGAAGAGCGCTCCTCAGCGGTGGCATGAGGTGCTGCCTGGATGCTCTTTTCAAGCTGCTCCATTTCTTCAGCCGTCCAGAGTCGCTTCTGATGGCCTGCCGCATACTCGTATTTATTGTCGAGGACGGTTTTGCTGATGATGATATTGCGGCGAGTAAAGGGTTCCAGGGTGCCAGCGGAAGTATAAGGATTGATGACCCAGCGACGAGAAAGGATGTATTCTGGCTGAAAGATCCAGGAGGGATGAGGGAACGCAACCCGATTGCAGAGCTCCTCGACCATCGCGGCACAAAAAGCGGCCCATCGCTGTTGCGTGAGTGTCTGCCCGACTGGTGGAGGGGTTTGGATTAACTCCTGCCGATGGGTGACAGCGAAACACCACCAGTCATGGAGAAAACATTTCACCGCATACCAGGGATCTTCTCCCTGAACGATGAGTTCGGGAATCTGAGACACCGGATGGATGGGATAGGGAAGCAGTGCTTTCATCGGTTGGGGTGATCTCCTTTCTCAGTGTGTCCTTCTCTTCTATTATACCCCAAAAAAGAGGGAGAGAGCTGCTTGTGGGGAAGCGCTCTCTCTGGTAGCAGCACTGCTTTATTTGGAAAAGCAGCGTTCGATGGCATTGGCTATTTCCTGGGGCCGCATGCTTTGCATGTGAGGAGGAATATAGCGCTGAACCAATGTCCAGGCCTGAGCTTGGGATGAGATGCGCAAGCGTTTGGCGAGGGCCTGGATATCGCGGTCGTCATCTTCTCGACCGGCAAAAAGTTTGAGTGCAAGGATATACTGCTCTTCAGGAATGAGCACGCGGAGATGGGAGAATTGCTTCCAGAGCGAAGGGGATTGCGGTCGTCCGATTTGGTCGATGACAATGGTAACATCATCATTGAACCAGTCAGACGGCAGCTGGTATGTCTGTGCAATAGCGGTAGCAGCGTGCTTGACGGACCGATAGATGTGTGCCTGATTGGTGGCAATCGAGACATCAATGTCGCGGGTCGTTTTCCGATTTTGCACGATACTAACCATATAAGCGCCTCCTACAAGCAAGATAGAGGCCTTAATTCCCTCTTCTGCCAGTTTGTCATTGAGCAAGGCGAGATGACGTTCAATGGCTTTCTGGTTCATCATCTGTCGTTTCATATCCTTCTTTCCTTTCTGCCAAAAAAGGAGAAGAGGAAAGAAGGGCGGCTAGAAGCATTCTCCTGCGTGCCTGAGCGACACGATGTTTGTGCTTTTTCCCTTCTTTCCTCTTCAGACAAGTGGATCGCCAGAGACAGGCGCAGGGGATCCGAGCTGCGCTCCTTCAGAACCGTGAAGGAAACCGGCCATCAGCAGTCCTGATGGGGGACCCGCGTCATCGTCCTCGCGGAAGGACCGCCGTATGCTCCCGTGCGAGGAGGGCTCCTTGAGCGCAAGGAGCAGTGAGAGAACGAGTATAGGAAGAGTATAGGATAGAGGGGAGGGGAAAACAAGAGCAAAAAGAAAGAAAAGAGGCACGAGAAAAGAGGGGGGAGGGGTGGCCCAAGAGGAGCCAGAGCGTGGCTTGTCAAGCGGGAGGAGGATGAAGTTGATGGGAGTGAGAAGGTGGTGCTGAGACATCGAAACACAGGAGCAAACCAGAGAACAATGCGTCGTTGTGCGAGAGGCAGGGTGCAGATGGTCTTTCTCTCTTGAAGGACTGCTTCAGGCAGAAAGGGACTTCGAAGACAAGAGCCTTTCTGCTCACCTCTGAGGCGAACACGTCTGCCAGGATGCAGGTCCAATGAAGCTCGAAAAGGCCATTTTTTCGATGCGCAAACACCATCGAAAAAAGAGCGTGATGTTTGTGGTATGAAAGGGCTTGTCAAGCCGTTTGAGCTTCCAGAAAGTGGTTCGACTCTTTAAGAAGAAGAAGAGAGGAATGGAGCTGGAAGAGGTGAAAAAAAAGATCTTTTTTTTCGCGCGCGTGTTGGCAAAAGGTGAGAGCCAGAGAAGAGAAGTTGTTCTCAAGGAAGGGGTCTGGCTTCCAACAACCGGAACAGAGCCGGAACTCGTGCTGTTCGACGTTTGGGGAAGGTCCCATGTTCTGTGCTTCCTGAAACCGTTCCTCACACCTTGCTGCTGCGATCGGCAGCTGGTGTCATTGCGAAGGGCGGGGCTGAGAGATGATGGGGAAGGAGGACGGGTTTGAGCAATCAGTGATCTTAGGTTGCTGAGAAGCTGACTCTACAAGGGGATCCGCACGAGCGGCGAGTAACCTGTTGCCACTTCTGGAATATCATTCACGACCACGCCATCCACTTCGACCCAGGCGTGGAATTCAAAGCGCTCATTTTTGGCAAAGCGATCTCTCCCGATCGTCACGTGAGCGGGGATTCCTGCGCGGCACAAGTAAGCGCAGAAAGCGACTGAGCGCGCCACACAGAGGGCCTCGGGAGCGATGAGTCGGACCAGACAGAGACAGAAAAGCAGTTCCCGCCGCGCCAGATGGATGATCTCAGGAAGCGAAGACGAGGCGAACGCGACCGCTCCAGGCCACAGCGAGGCCAGATACTGATGGGCTCGACTCCAGCCCGGCCACCCCCGCTCACTCCACTGGGAGGGCGCTTTTTCTTCGCCCTGGAGAAGGCGTAGAGCTGTGAAGGCAGAGTGCCAGGCATGGAGACGTTGCCACCAGGAAAAGGAAGGAAGGGACGACGGTGTTGCGACTCCTGTCAGCAAAAAGTCCCAGTCCTCTTCAAGAGGCACTGACCCCCTGCGTGGCTGGTGCTGATATGGGAAACACGAGTGGAACGCGGTTTGCGCGAATGGCGGATCTGGTGTGTGGAGCAGGTCAAGCTGCTCCAGCTGGTGCAGGAGCGCGTGAATGCCCTGTTGAAGGGTCTCTCGATCAGCATCGTAGCGAGACGCAAGTCCTACCAGCAAATCCTCATGCGTCGTCACCTGCAATCCGAGTGTCAGGATATCGGTGGCACTGGGAGTCAAGCGGTAAAGCGTTCCCTGGAGACTCTCAAGCAGGACTCCTTCGCCGTCAGCAGCATCAAAGCCAACAGAAGGCTTCAGTTCAATGAAAGCCATGTCCGTCTCCTTTCATGAGTTGATCGAATCGACGAAGAAAAAGCTCAGTCATGGCGCTGCTGATCAGGCTATAGGAGGGATGAGCGAATCGAGCGTGGATCTGAAAGCACTGAGAGCAGTTTTCCTCGATCAAGAATCCCTCGTCTCATCAAGCTCGACTCAGGCGTCGCGAGCCATGCGAGGAGCCGATCAGGAGACGTCAGACAAAACGACTGCGCAGGGGCATCTAACCAACTCCCCCATTGGCGGGTAATGATCTCTGATGGCACGTCGTGTCGCCAGGCCCATTTGAGGACTGGCTTCACGATTTTGACTCCCATTCGGGGGAGCAAACGATATGCATCTGGAAGTGTTGCTCCAAAGCGGAGCAACGCTTTGTGATGAAACGGATGACAGACCCGTATGCCATGTGGTTGCCAAACAGAGAGCTCAAGAACAGTATCTTGCGGGGAAAAGGCACCGGCTTCCACGGGTGTGATGGCAGGAACGTCCTCCCCATCGACTGACGTCAGAAAATCTGCTCGCCGCAGACGGCGTTGCTCTTCTTGTTGCCCCTGTTCAAGCCGCATACTGGTTTTGCCGACAACCGGAAAGGCTGGGTGGAGGCTGCGAAGCAGGGCTGTCGTTGACCAATCGGTCGTCAATGCGCCAAGCAGCATCCTCCCTTTCTCGCGCAATGAAATCGGTGAGCGGAGGACTGTAGAGAGGCCAGAGGTGGCAGGAGCAAACAGGGTGTCCCCCCCACGACCGGTGGCAAGCACCGTGATACCATCCTGGTGCAGCTGTTGTGCTACCTGCAGCATCCAGATAGATCCGGGATGACTATAGGGATGAGGCATATCCCAGGACGCGGAGAGAGAGTCTTGATCGCCAGTATTGACAGGAACCGCAACGAGAGGAATGCCTAAGCGTTGGCAAAGAGCGCGTGCAAACCGTTCCTCACTGGCATCTGGATCGGCAAAAGAGAAGTGGTAGGCCGTGACGTTCGCTCCGGCCAGCGTGAGGGCGGCAGCGACAGCGGAGGAGTCAATCCCGCCACTCAAGAGGATGCCAATTCGACCAACAGAGACAAGTGGCTGCACGGCCTGGAGCAGAAGCTGACGGCTCCATTGCGCCCACGCATCCAGACTCATCCGAGCAGGACACGAAAACGGGGTGACGTGATCAAATGGAAGGGTATGTACACGCTCTTGCTCGATAACGACAAGCTGGCTAGCAGGAACGACGTGAAGATCTCGGGGGAGAAAGACGTTTTCTCCTCGACAACAGTGACGAATCGCTCCTTCATCAAGATCTTGAACCCCATCCACCAGGTCCAGTGGATTCGTTGACCAGCGCACGATCTGAGGCGTGACCCGGTAAAAAATATTCTCGTTTGAGGGAAGGCTTTTGAAGAGAAAGAGACGCCCAGGAGAGAGGAGACAGCCAACTCCTTCCCCTGGGAGGTGTGCTCCCTCGTGAGAGCGACCCTGCTTCAGGTGAGAGATCAGGGAGGCAATCCTTGACGATGAGAGATCAGGGAAGAAACCGGCAAACAAGACGAGGTCCTGTTGTGTGTATGGGGAAGCATAGAGAGGGAAGTCTTCAGCATGTCGTAGCCACTGCACAACCGTGCGCAATGAGGTTCCCTGACGAAACGTGGTTGACCGAACGGCATGGCGATACTGAAAAAGGGAAAGCTGATCGCGTTGAAGATGGCCGTCAAAGCCGACATACTGTGTTGCCAGTGTCATCCTTGCGTTCTCCTTAGCGGTGCTATTAGCGGCTCTATCCAGCAGGAATGCTGGCCCCATGCCGGTCAGCGATATCGAGGCGATCATGGTCATGATGGCTCCATAATTGCGAGGCACCTTCCCGTAAGCACGTTGACCGCGTGGAGAGCGTAGCTATACACGGGGGCATGGCAAGGTGGGAGCCAGCCTCATCCACAAACACCAGGTCAGCACTTTGCAGGTGAGCCGTTTGCTTGCGCAAGGCGGCCCGTTCAGCTTCCTTTTGCTCAGCCGCTCTCACCGTCTTTTTTTCAAGTCCAGCCAAGGGCCTCTCTGGCGCGGGTAATACTGGCTGGACTGACCTGGAGTCCATAGCCATCTTGGAAGAGGCGACAATGCTCTTCCCGCCGCAGGTCGGGATAGGCCTGCAATTGGGCGAGCAAATGGGCCTGTAACGCCGCTCCTGTTGGGACGGCCTGGAATCGTCTTTGGCTCGACATGACCGGTTTCCGCCGCTGTTTGAGATAGCGTTTGATGGTCGCCGTCGAGACAGCAAATTGCTCTGCGACTTGACTCTGGCTGGCTCCGGCATCGATGGCTCGCAGCACCCGGAGCCGCAAATCTTGCGAATAGGCTTTCATTCTTCCAGTGTATATTATAATCAACCCTTATGAACAGTGCTCTAGTGCAATCGGACGGAAGAAAATGAGGGAAGGTACCGATATGAAAGGGTATGAAAGCACCTCTCTTCATTCGACCACTCACCACAGACGAGCGTGACACGATCCAGGCGAGCTTGCGTTCATCATCAGCCTTTGTGTTGCGGCGCTGCCAGATCGTGCTGGCTTCAGCACGGCAGGAACGGGCGAGCAGCATTGCCAGAAGCCTGGGTTGCGACGAGGGGAGCGTGCGCAACATGATCAACGGCTTCAATGAAAAAGGTCTGACCGTGCACCAGAAGACCTCCTGCCGTCCTCACCGTCTGCGCACCAGCATTCCCGACGACTGCCTGCCGGCCTTGCGAGATCTCTTGCATCGCAGTCCCCGCGAGTTCGGTATCGAGCCCAATTGTTGGAGCTTGCCATTGGCCGCAAAGGTCGCCTTTCGAAGAAGGCATCGCCCCAGCGAGCATTTCGGGGGCAAGTGTTCGCCGTGCCCTCAAGCGCCTGGGATTCAGTTAGAAGCGAGACAAACACTGGATCACGAGTCCCGATCCGATGTATCTCCAAAACAAACGGCGCGTGATCGGCTGATTGCCTACGCGAGCCCCCGTCCTGATTGGGCGATTGGTTTTCTCGATCAGGTCTGCTGGTCCAGATTTGCCCTTCCTCATCTTCACGCTTGGCAAAGCAAGCAGGAGCCAGTGCGGCTGGTCGAGCACGTGTGGCAGAAAGGTGATCCTGACCCCAAAGCCTTGGCGTGCTATGGAGTCTTGTGGCAAGAGGGAGAACCCGATGATCCAGTCTGCGATGAGATGTGGCTGCGTTTGGTGACGGGACGCCCAGTGAGTGCCATCACCATTCCGTTTCTTGAGTGGTGATGCCAGAAGCTGGAGAAGCAAGGGAAGAGGAACTGGCTTCTGATCTGGGATAACGCCAGTTGGCACGGCTCCAAGATGGTCAAAGACTGGATCAGGCAACACAATCAGCATGTCAAGCAGTCGAGCCAGGGGGTACGTCTCCTGCCCTTCTTCTTGCCCACGAAAAGCCTCTGGTTGAATCCTATTGAGCCCAAATAGGTTCATGGCAAGCGACAGGTGGTCGAACGTGATGGCTTGCTTTCGGCCCAACAACTCACCCAGCGCGTTTGTGTCTATTATGGATGTGCTTATGAAGCTCACTTATCACTCCCTGAAAAGGTTTAGTAAGTCTGCACGAGGAAGCCACGCATGAATAACAGGTCAACGCAGCAATCATGAGCCGCTCTATTAAAATCTGGGATGGACGCAAAAAGTTGCTGGTGCCGCTAAGTGGGATGAGGACGTGTGATTCCCTCGGCAAGTTCACATCAGAGGGCAACAATAAAAACTGGATGTTTGTCAATGTGTGTCAAACACATATTGCTCTGATACCTCTGCCTGCTCACTCGGCACAAAGGAGACAGGCCTCTGGCGAGGTTCTCCGCTTTAAGTATCCAATACGAACTTGGTCATCTTCTCTCTGTCTCCGGGATAGGTGAGGTTTTGCTCGTGGAGGAAACAGCGATTGTTCGCTTTTTGGACTGTATATTGAGCAAAGCTTGGATTGATCGTAACCTACAGACATAGAATATATCAAAGTTAAACTGTTCAAACGGAGCATCAGATTCAGATGAAACGACTTAAACGGCGGGACAATGCTTACATGTTAGCAAGATCGGAGGGTACAAAGATGGGCAGTTTATACGCTTATAGGGTTTTTATTTGAAATAGTTTTAGAAATTTAGAAATTCGGATTTTATTCTTTCTCTTTATAAAAGTATATTGACAGGAAGCATTAGAAATGTTATATATTTTAAAGGCAATAGAATTGATAATCACAAATGCATGTTTCTTGTGCTAAAAAAATCGAAAGGAGCTACATCTTAAATAGTGAGATTATGTTCTACACTCTAGCTATAGGACATTTGTCCCTACGCATGTTTTTAGGCTCTATTTTGATTAGTAGTGCTTTAACAAAAATACTTCATCCTACCAATTTTTATGTCAGTATACGTGACTATAGGATTATACCTGCGAAAAAAATGGGGCAAGCGATCGCATCCATCCTAGTAGTCATGATTCCTGGAGGGGAGATAGTAATAGGAAGTGCACTTGTTGTTGGCTGGCCATTGATATTTAGCAAAGTAGGGGCGTTACTTCTTTTCCTGATTTTTAGCAGTGTAATATCCCTTACCATTATTAGGAAAAGGACAGATATTTTATGCTCATGTGGCGGTATCTTAGGAAATCATAGAATTTCTTGGTTACTGGTAGCACGTAATGTATTGCTGCTCGCTCTACTTTTGCTGAATATATTTGTACCTGGAGATACAATCACTCTAGAACTATTGCTGAGTACCCAAAGGTATGATCCTACCTTGGTGGTAGCTTCAATTGGAGCTGCATTCATTATTTCGACTGGAGCTATTGCACTCATAAAAGTGACAAAAGCAATATACGAGTTTCTGGCATAATGCCTAGAGGAAGGAGGGATTCTTATTTCAACCATATGGATAATTTGCCTTGTTGCATTATGGGTGGTTGTCATTGGTGAAACCATCTTGCTCTTGCTCCTCTTGCGGACATTAGGAGCATTGAAACAGCAAGGTATGCTTCAAATATCACAAAATGTAGCATCGTTTCCTCCTCCCCCTCCAGGGTTTGGGGGACCGGAAGTCGGAGAGCACATTCATCTCTTTCGCGCGATTGATCAAGATAAAAGAGTAATCGATATCGCTCAACTGAATGGGAAACAGTACATACTTGCCTTCCTTTCAACTACATGTCCTGCCTGCTCAAGTACAGCAGAGGCTTTGCAGAAAACCGCGATAGAGCACCCTGAGTTAAGGATTCTTATCGTTGCGGATGCTGATTTGGAGAAGAACAGACGGTTTGCTGCTCAGCATAACCTGACCATACCAGTTCTAACTCCTGAGCCGGAATTAGTACAAACTATTTACAAAATTGGAGGCTTCCCTCTTGTTTTTCTAATAGATGAAGACCAGAAAGTGCAGAAGCGAGGGATCATCAATAATTACAATCATTTGATGGCACTATTAGCGAGTGTTTCAGCAAAAAATAGTGACACTTCGCTAATATGGTCATAGATTTGAATGGAAGCTAGTATTTTAAAGGAGGATTCTCAAATGGAGAAAGATGCAAAACTCGTACGCAATGAAACAGTAGCCCAAAGGAGAGGTATATTTAAATGGCTTGCAACTATAGCGGCAGGTGCCTCTGTTGCAACTATCGGTTTAGGCCTCAATACTGGAGGGACCGCGAAGGCCGCTGCTGAGGACAAACCTATGAGTTTCTTGAAGAAACAAAAGACGGTAGGAACTGTAACTACGTTCAATGATCCTAGTATCAAATGTATTCCTTGTCCTGAAGAAGGATCATGTAGCTTCTTAGGGTGTGTGACAAATACGGTCGATTGTGGAATCTCTACTCCATACAAGTCCATAATCCGTATTTATCATGGAGGGTGCTATGGGAACGCTAAAGACTGCCCTTTTACAGATTACACTTACTGTGGCGATAGGTGTGTCTCGTGTTAGCACTTTAGTCGCAAAGTGGTACTTTATAATTTTAGCATAATAATAAAGAAAAGAGTGAAGAAGTAGGGTAGAAGTTTTTGCATCTTCCCCAAGCTTCACTCTTTTTGTAAGCATAGAGAGTGAATATGCGAATATATCATTTTGCTTTGTGTATTCAATCTTATGGGAATAAGGCACATAAACAGATAAATATAACATATATATTTATAAGGCTAAATATTCCCTAAAATACTCGAAATACACTATTTCAACTTGCCAGCAGAAGATATCCTTGACCCAGTGGGAAATCATCCTGGATATACACTTTATCAGCCCGCGATGCTGCTCGAGGTCTGGTTCGGTTCTCAAGCAGGTGTTTGATGCTATCCCAATTATGGATGTTGGCCGGATGCTCATCAAAAGCCAGCAGCACCCTTCTCCATCTCAATGAGCAAGTGACATTTGCACACACATCTTCTTCTGGCGTTATAACTAAGCTCATGGCTAGTATGATGCCTGTTTGAATAATCGAACTGTCCAAGGTGGCTACTGTGGGATTTGGCATCCCGACCGAGCTGACTACATAAATGCTTGAGCATAGGATGATTGATGCTTTTTCTTGTACCGTTTCTCTCAGTTCTAGAAGTAGCATGGTCACAGTCTTATGGCCCGTAAATCATAAGTATATGTCTTTATAAAGCTACGGATTGCACAGTACGGAAAAGATTATTAGTGATTCATCGACACTCAATTTATGCTCGCAGATTTCTATATCGTTAAAGAAAGGTGCAATCGAGCTGAACATTCTCATTACTTATCCATGAGATCTGAAAGAGAAGGATTTACTTTTCAGGCAATTGCTCATCTACTCCAGGTCTCTTATGAATTGTTTATAACTTATAAACTTTAAAAGGATATGATGGCCTTCTACTCTAGAAGATATTTGTTTGGTTTATATTAGTGCTACATTGTGTTCAATAAAATTACAATGATGCTATCCCCTTAAAGAAGCTTTCTCAATCTACGTACGGAACAAGGGGCTATTTCAGCTTTTCTATACAATATACTTTTCACACAATATTTGAAAATATATCTCCTGTCAGAAATGTGTCAGAATCGTGCGGTATAACAAGCATAGCATTGTTCTTCATGGCATTTTTGCCATCGAGATTGGTAAATTAACGCATACTCATAGATCAATGTAGATAAAAAAATAAGGAGGGAAACATGAAGCTTTGTATAAGGTCTCTTGGCCTATTGCTCCTATGTCTCTTGTTCCTGAGCGGTTGTACGCAAGAACTGCCCTCTCAAGAAAGTGCAGTTCCAACGCCAACGGAGACCAGTCAGGTAGAGAATATTCTAGCTCAGTCCACGCCTCTAGCAACCATATCTTGCCAGGAGGCGGAGGCAAAAATCACAGCGCATACTATTCGTCAAATTTCTGTTGGGAAATATAAAGATTCTGGCATTGGGTTTCTCAGTATCTTGCAAGGGGAACCTCATCAAGAATACAGTATTCGGAGTGAAGAGAATGATGGCTTAAAGCGGTGTGCGCAGCACCTTTTGCAACGTATTCATGAACTGAATGCAACACTCCCGGAGGAGCAACATATCCAAATCACGGAATTCCAGCTCGCCTCGTAAAGCGTTTTGGTAAAGAAGAAATGGAAGGGAGATCCGTTTATGTTTTCTTGGATCTGGTTACTGCTTCGGCGGCAACAAGGAAAGAGTTGGTTGACTGCTAGTGGTTTTCTCTGTGCGGCCTGTGCCTTTCTGGTTCTAAGCTCGACAACAAATGCGACAACACTTCGCGTCAACAATTTAGTTGCGCAGAACTGGCGTCCCGTCTATGATCTTATCGTTCTGCCTCCGCAGGTGAGTGTCCCACCTGGACAAGCCATTTCTCCAGCATTGTTACAGGGGTATAGTGGAGGTATCACGGTTCAGCAATATCAGCAGGTTCGTAGTCTTCCTCATGTTGAAATTGCAGCTCCGATCGCATTTCTGGGCTACGCGCAATTGCCAGCACCTCTATGGGAACTTCGTCCAGTGATGGATAGAATGGGATACTATAAAGTTGAGATGGAGGTACGTACCTCGAATGGGGTACGCGAGGTAGCATATCATAAAGAGAGCCGCTTTTTTTACTTTGCCTCAGCCTCCAAATGCAGCAAGTTTAGTGAGAAAGATTTTCCCTCTTTTGAAGAACTTCGTAGGAACGGTATCGAAGTGGGAGGTTGTGGCAGTTCCCATATTGTTTTTCCCTCGTTAGAGACAGGAACCTTTCTGGTTGCGGCCATTGATCCAGAACAGGAAGGACAGCTTGTCGGCCTGGAGCAAAGCCTGCTTTCTGGTCGCATGCTCACAAACCAGGAGACACTGCGGCAAAATCCACAGCGGCCAACGATTCCCATGATGGGAGCACAGAACAAGCCCGTCTCTATCCCGGTCATGAATATTCCTGTCATGGTACAACAAAAGCTACCAGGCTCGGTGGCACAGACGGCAACCGTGACGTATATGGCACCTGAAAACCTTGATCCTCGGGAGGTTATAGAAAAAGGGGGCACAGCGTATCTCCAGAAGTTGCCGAACCAACAGCAGATCTTTCAGGGGAAGATCCCGCTTCTCCAAAACGAACCGAAGCGTCTAACTAGTGCCAACTTGCTCTGGGATGGTAGCACATGGAAAACCCAAATGACCGCTGCAAATCAGGCTGATGCTCGCTTTCTGTATCTCCCGTCAGGAGTTACTTATGCTCCTGCCACAAGCCCAAATGGAAAGAAAGCCTATACGCTACAACCACTCCCCCAACAAAATGGAATCGAGATACAACAGCAGCTTTCGCAAGCACTGCACAGTGATGCTCCCTCTGCGTTACCGGAAGAAGAGGTCTATTTCCGCTCGCTGCGACCTTTATTGATTGGCAAGAGTAATATGCCACCATATGTGAAAGCGATGTATAATTTTGATATTCAAGGTCAATTCTCTGGGCAGCGACTCAAAGCACGCTTTGATCAGCCGATCAACTGGCTCCCCGAGAATACCTATGTTCCTACACCAACTCTGCTGAAATATGATGCACAGGGCAAGCCTGTTCCTCCGAAAGAAATATTGCCGACACCAAATCCTGCCGGGTATCTCTTTCAGCCTCCCCTGGCCCTTACGACGTTGCATGTGGCCCGACAATTGATCGGGGACACGTTGATTAGTGCGATTCGTGTGCGGGTGTCAGGAGTGGATACGCCCAATGAGGCAAGCTGGCAACGGATACAACAGCTTGCTCAATCCATCGAACAACGCACAGGTTTACATGCCTTAGTAACATTGGGATCATCTCCACAGCCGACACTGGTATATGTCCCAGGGGTGAAAAAGGGAGAATACGGTGCAGTGCGCGATGTTGCACCGCTTGGATGGGTGGAGGAGCGGTGGATCTACCCTGGTGCAGGTCTCGTCTATGTCCAACAGGCGCGTGATACCCAGATGCTATTTTTAGGAGCGATTTTGCTGGTGTGTACCGGGTTTCTGCTCGTCTCTTTAAGTGCTCAAGCAACGGCGCGCCAACGAGAATTTGCGCTGCTCGGTGCTCTCGGCTGGCACCCTTATCATGTGGCGCAGCACTTCCTCATGCAGATCCTTTTCCTGGCGTGTGGAGGAGGTGTGCTTGGTCTACTGCTTGCATTACTGGTTGTTACTGGAATAGGAGTCACCATTCCTTTCGCTGCAGGGATCTTGGTATTGCCAGGAGTGTTTCTGCTTGCATGCTTAACGGCTCTCTACCCGTTCTGGCAGGTCTGGAAGATCCATCCTGCAGAAATCTTGCATGCAGGAATAAGCCTTTCCTCTGCACAGGTACAGCATGTTTCCCGGTTAGATCGTATTCTTTCTCCACTCCTCGGTTTGGCCCTACGGAATCTACAACGAACACGAGGCCGCATTCTCATTGCAGGGTGCTGTTTATTCCTCTCTACCCTGTTGCTCATGGTGATGGGCAACGGCGTCCTTCATTTTCAGCAACAATTGCAAGGCACTCTGCTGGGCAATGAGATTCTGCTCCAGACAGTACTTCCCCAACTTTGCGGAGTGCTCTTTGCCTTGCTGCTCACCTTTGCAATGGTTACAGATCTGTTTCTTTTGCAATTCCAGGAGCGTCGTCATGAGGTTGGATTGCTTCAGGCACTTGGCTGGGACAGGTCCCTTCTCTACCGACTCTTTTTGCAGGAAGGGGTATTGTTAGCCGGGGGGAGTATTCTTGCTGGGCTGCTGTGTTCGCTTGCCTTCCTTGCGAGCAGTCACCGACTCCAATGGGCGAGTGTATGGATTGTCATTGGCACACTTTTGACATTGGTGGGGGGAGTGATCCTTGCCATTGTACCTACTATACGAGCGATTCGCCATATGCAGCTTATTGACATTTTACGAGCGGAATAGCAAGGAGAAAAACCTATGCAAAGAGAGCAGGAAGTACAGACAAACTTGTCTGAGAAGAGAAAACAGAAAGAGGCTTTCGTCTGCGTCGAAGCAGTGAGAAAGGTCTATCAGGAAAAAGAGAAGGAGCTAGTGGTCTTCCAAGATGTCCACTTTGAGATTCAGAGTGGAGAGTTTATCACAATTATAGGACAATCAGGTTCGGGAAAAACCACCTTGTTAGCTCTCCTGGGTGCATTAGATACCCCGACATCAGGAGAAATTTGGGTAGATGGACATGCAGTGCATACCCTCAAAGGAGCAAGCGCAGTTCGGTATCGACGTCATGTCGTCGGCTTTGTCTTTCAGCTTTTTTATCTCTTGCCCAACCTCACCGCGTTAGAGAATGTGATGCTTCCCCTACTCCCCTATCAACGACATGCCAACGTCAATATACGGCAACGGGCAAAAGAGCTGTTAGAGCGGGTAGGATTAGGCGGACGTTTGGGACACACGCCAGCGCGCCTTTCTGGCGGAGAACAGCAACGAGTTGCGATAGCCCGGGCCTTGATGCATCGTCCCAGATTGTTACTTGCAGACGAGCCAACGGGCAATCTTGATCCCCGTACAGGTCAGGAGATACTTACTCTCCTGCGGGAGATCCAGCGGGAAGAACAGAGTACGATGATCCTGGTCACTCACGATCTAAATATTGCAGCTCGCGCTGACCGTTGCCTTTCTATGGAAGAAATGAAGAATGCATCTTCTTTCTGATGCTGAACAATTGGTCGCGAATGAACACATCACTCAAACGAAGAAGGAAGGGGGGAAGGAGAAGCACTGAACCAGTAGAAAACGATGCACGTGAGATACAAAGCAAGCAAGGACTGAGCAGAGATGTAGTCTGAGGTGGTTACTTCTTCAAGGAAACCACCTCCCACGTTGCGTGCGTCAATGGAGATCCTGCTTGTCTGTCTAGCAGAGAGGAGGAAGAAGCGATGCAGTGTCGCTCTTCCCTGTTCTCTCTGCAAGCCTCATCTCTTGATTGGCAACCTCACATCCAGGAGCTTCGCCAATTCTTGGGTCAGCTCTCGTGACTGTGCAGATTTTATGGTGTAGTCATATTGCACGCCTCGTTGTATGCTGTATGTTTTTCTCTCCCCTTATGAAGATAAGGAGTAACATTATAAGTTTGTGGTAACAAATATATTGCGTTGATAGAGTATCGGAAAAATATGTTTCGTTTTAAAGTCTGTTACTTTTACTTGTGTATCTACTACAAAGAAGACATTTTTTTACAATTACTAATGTTTTGTATAAGCAGCTCTATTAACTTGATTTTTTTTGTTTTTTTATTATGTAAAATACAATAATAAGCATGAGCTTTTCTCTCAGGATATACTTATAAGTTGGTATAGTAGGGTAGAAATGCCTAGAGTAAATTATTCGATGAAGATCATAGAGTACGTTTGTTGGACGTTTAGGCTTGATTCTTGATGCGAAAACATTCTCTGGAGTGTTCCCAACGGCTCAAAGAAGCAGGGAAACAGATCAAATGAGCCAGTGGAAAGGAATTCACGCATTGACAGGTACACTCTGGATTAATTAGCTATGTAATGCTTTGTTTGACGATTATCTGTTTGTGCTTTGCTGTTGGTAGTCTGTATCGCGCCTTTGGAAGACCGACAGCAAACACACTTCCAACTTTAGCTTGGCCTTTAAAAAAGATGAAACCAGGAGAGATGTTTCATATTGTGCCTTATCTCTCATCTTCCATACCACCAGAAAGGCTGGCATCTCTCTCTCCTACTGCATTTTATCTATTTGCAACGGGCGACGAGGATGCATCCCCTACTATCATTTCCCTTTCGATAAAACAAGTGCTGACCAAGCATCAAACGCCACTGACTCAATTGCCTGGAAATGGTTGAAAGACGTTCCTCAGCAGCTCTTTGTCCTTCACGCGACAGGCGAGGAAACACCTCTTGTAGCTCTTGTGCTTCCTTCAAGAGCGCCGTTACCTCCATGAGCGTGGGGGCACGGGCCTGTCAAGATCCTGCAAAAAGCGCTCATAAGAGGACCGCTCAGCCGCCTTGTTCTCTCCCTGAAGCTGTTGCTCTACGAGCTTTTTGACACTTGCAAGCGTAGCCTCATCGGTCTCAATGCGTCGGATCATCACTCCACCCCGTTCAACTGGATCTGGATCATATCCTCGATGGTGCGCTGCAAGAACCGAAGCGCTTGCACCAGCTCATCACGCTCCTGAGACCGGACTGTGAGCCGTTTGATGAGGGTGAGGAAGGCTTCGAGCACCTCGTTCAGCAGTTCCAGATCCTCGAGTGTCAGCAGGAGAGCCGCACTCGAGAAGGCACCTTTTTGCTCATGGGCAAGCAAGCCGTACAAGCGCATGCGCAGCCCGCTCAGGCGCTGGATTTTGACACGGTGTGAGGGCTTCAAGCGGGATGTATGCTCAAGGTATGAGAGGTATGAACCCACGATGGTTTCAACCACCCGCACATCATTGAAGGAGAGGCAGAGCCGGAGAACCAGAAGTGCCCTGTCGCTCTGGCGAAGCTGATCGTAGGCCGGCCAGACCAGATTGGTGGTGGGCAGAGAGTCGTTGGTCTTCGGAAACAAGGGAGTGGTGTTCTGCTGTTGCTTTTTCTGTCGTCTCATCTTTCGCTCCTTTCTTCTGGATACACCGCAAAGCTGCCTTCATACGACATACCGGTCAAACACAGGAACGCAGACTCGATTATGTGAGTGTGCTCCTGCGTGACCGGCTCGCCCTGCTGAACGCGCCAGACCACCATGAGCGGGACCCCGGCAACAGAAGCCACGGTGTGGATCGAGAGCTGATGCCGCTTCAGGTAGCGTGTCACCTGCGCCTGCTGAAGGGCTTTTGTACTTAAGGGTCGCGTCTCGTGATCCGCGATATCCGCTCTGTGTTTGCGCATCCGTTCCTTCCTCCTTTTTCAGGTCTTCTTTGAAGGGTTCCTCTTTTACTCATCCGTGCGCTTCCCAACGAACAGGTCGCAGATGAGCATTGGACTTTCGGCCGCAAGCGTCCGGGGTGATTTCCAGAACGCGTGAAGGAGAGGTCTACCTGTCCTTCACAGAGATTATGCGAGAGCAAGATGCATGTTGTGTTGCTTGAGCTATCATCTTCACCAACAAGCCGACGAGGGGGCTCATCCGTCGCGAGAGCCCATCCGACCTCGCCTGAAGCACAACAAGCCCATCGAGAAAGCCACACGCGCAGGCAGGAAACACACAAGTCTTGAGGATGGAAGCAA
>NZ_QKUF01000009.1 GCF_003253565.1 Thermosporothrix hazakensis | reverse complement strand
GAGATCACCCGCTCGGGAGGCACAGAGGGTGTCGTCCCGACCGCGATTTCGTAGCGCCGCAGTGGAGGCCGAAGCGCCACATTCGCCATTCGGGCCTCGCGTGGCTGATAGCTCAACTCGGCAAAGATCACATCGGGCTGAAGCGCCTCTTCACGCTCGGTCAACTGCTGTAGATGTCGCATCCCCTCCTCATCCAGCAGATCAAAGAAGCGTCCAAACGTGCGCCCGGCGTTAGGAGAACCCCAATTCGGCCCGAGCACCACGCACCACTCGCCATTGTCCAGCGCCTCACGCGACGCCGCATGCACCTGTAGATAGATTTCCAGCGAGAGCGGAGCCTGTTCCGCGACCGGAGACCAGCGCTCAAGCCGCTTCAGCAGCGCTTCGGTCAGCTCCAGCTCCACACTCTGACGGTTGATCGTTTCCGCAACCAGCGCCTGAAGCTGCTCATCCCATTTTCGGGTGTCGGGGGCGTTCGGGCCGGGTGGGAGCGGATAGGAGCGCCGAGGCTGATCGTAGCCGGGAGGCGCGTCGAGGCCCTGTTCCGGGTGCAAGAGGTCAAGCAGCGGCACCTCAACCCCCTCCCCATAGGTTTCAAGAAAGAACAGACGATACTCTTTGAGATGAGGCAATCCCTCATAAAACGGCGTCAGGCGCAGCAGGAGTTCAGCGGCGCGAGCGGCGGCCACCCCGATCTGTTGATGAAGCGTCGTCTCGTGCAGGCGAAGAGCCGCGTCAAGCTGAACCCGGGCCTTCTCCTGCGCCTCGGGAACAAGGCTCGCCTGTCGTGCCTCAACCTGCCGAAGCTGCTCGATGCTGGCTGCATTTCCGGCTGCATCGAACTCGCTTGTCTGTTGTAAAACAGCCTGCAAACCGTCGTGAAGCGTTTCAACTCCCTTGAGCGCGGCGAGCTGACGGGCAAGATAGGCAGCGGGGCGAGCATCAGTCAGGGGAGGATGCAGGTCGCTGATTAAAAAGTGGTGCTCCCAGAGCTGCCACAACAAGCGCTCAACCTGCGATGGCTTCGCCTGAGGAAAGGCCCGAAGCAGCGCCGCCTGCAATTCTGTATAAGGAATGGGCTGCACCGCCAGTTCCAGCGCCTTGAGCACAACGGAAGTAGCTCGTAGCGAGATCGAGCGGTTATCTCGCTGCCCGTAGGTATCGGCGTAGGGCAGGCGCAGGCGTCCCCCCGCAAGATAAGCCGTCTGATTCGCTCTCACCTTGAGCTGTGTCACGACCTCCTTCGCCCCCTCCGCCTGCTGTAGAAGGGCAAGCAACCAGTCCATATCGGGTCGGGTGCGAAAGCGCTGCACTGGAGGAGAGGCCAGGGTCAGCCGGGTCTCATCGGCAAACGTGCCCGTTGTGACGCCTGAGAACAGGCCAAAGGGCGTCGGGCGCGTGCTCATCCGAATCAGGTAGCGCAGCAGCCCGGCATAAGCGCGTTTCGCCGCCGCAGGCTTCGCCTGAGGAAGCCGCTGGATCGTCTGCCAGAGCGAGGGGCTTGCTACCGCCAGAGCAAGCGCACAGTGAGGCTGCTCGGCAAGCTCGCGCAACAGACGATAGCAGGCCTCTCTGTCTTCAGCCGTCTCGGAAAGCCGAAGGAACACCTCAGCAGGCAGGGCAGGCGCTCGCAGCATGAAAAAGTCAGCGGGTGCATACAGTCCTTCCGTCATGTACCCTTTTCTCTCCTTTTCTCAGGAAATAAGCAAAATGCGATCCCAGATCGGGGGAATCTCGGTTGCCGCCGCCAGCAGAGCCATCGCCACGCCCGGAGCGCCTTCCAGCCATGAAGGCTGATCGACCGCGACACCCGGCCTCTCCACATCGCGAAAGCCGAGGGGAAAATCCGGATTGAAGGTGTCAAGAATCTGCCGTACAAGCGCCGGGATCTGCTCGCGAACAAGGATGCTCTCGCTCTCATGGGCAAAGCGCAGGCAGATCTGAAGCAGCCCGGCAACGCCATGACAGAGCGTCGGAGAGAGAAGCATGCGCTGCTCAGGAGGACGCTGCATCACGGCCTCGATTCCCATGATTGCCAGCCGCTGGATTGCCCTTTCTTCCAGGACATGCCCGGCAAGCCAGAGGCTTCGAGCCACTCCCGGAGCGCCATAACACCAGCCAGCCCGAGCCACCGGCAAGTGCGCCCAGGCCCCGTGAGGTGTCGCCACCTCGATAGGTACCACCGCGGGCCAGTTCACCCCCCACTCATCGTCCAGGCGATGCACGGCCAGCCAGTCGGCGGCGCTAGCGATGGCATCAGAGATCCGGGGATAGCGATAACCAGCCAGGTAGGCCAGCGACAGGGCAGCAAGCGGCCCGGGAAGTCCGTGTGCCAGCCCACAATTGAAATAGCCCTGCCGATGCTGCGCGCGCAAGCTCGGCGAGATGATCGCCTCAGGCTTGATACACCAGCGCTCCTCTCCATATCTCTGGTGCGGCTCCAACAGCCAGATCAGGTAGTCAATCAGGCGCGCGATCATCTGCTGTGTCAGTTCGTCGGCGAGCGGGCCCATAACCAGACAGGCCAGCACACCCGATGCACCGGAAATGACATCATAATCATATTCAGCAACACGCTCCGGCCCATACCTCCAGTACCTTTGCTGCTCTATCTGTTCAAAGAGCGCCTTGCGCAAGCCTGCCAGCGTCTTCTGATAGCGCTTGCCCCCATTACTGAGCAGGTTCAGCGTAATCAGCAGAGAGGTAGTCCCCGCGAAAAGGCCTGGAGACTGGATCGGCTGCTCACGGGTACTCATTGCAGCATGGTGAAGCAGGCGCTGGACATACTGCTCATGTTCAGGGAAGTGATGAGCCAGAAAGCCGTGCAGCAGCGCAACCCCACACACGCCCGACGACAGCGCAGACGGCAGCCAGGGAGCAGGTTCACTCATCTGCTTGCTTGCCTGTGCGGCCTGCTGCTGAATAACCTCCGGGTCGACCATGCGCAGCGCAACATATCGAGCAGCTTCCAGTGCCCGCTGACGAAGCGGCTCCTCAAGCAAGGGCTGCCAGACACGCTGCTGTATGGTTGTGGGAGACGTATAGGTCAAGGTGGATTCTGCTGATGACATAAGCTGCATCCTGTTCCAGAGAAGGGCTGAGGATAGGGTAGCACAAACACTCAGCCATACAATAACAAAACGCGACCGCTCATAGCGCATCCGGCGCGGGCTCAGGCACCTCCCGACGAGAAGGTCACATATTCATAGATTGCATCCGGCGCAAACGTCCCCTTCACACAGGCACAGATTACCGCATCTTCACCTGTACAACGCCGATAACTCCACATCTCGCCCCGACGCCGAAATCTCTCTACTTACGCGTTCTGTCGCACTTAACAATAGATACACTTCGATGGAAGGGCACGCCCGACTTCTTGCCGCGATCATAGGCCTCTGTGCTCGGTGAAAGCACCTCAATCACCAGACGAGGAGCCTGAATTGTGTCTTCCTGCTCTTGCCAGTCCCTTTCCGCACAACTCACCGTCACATCGGGATACACATACCGGGACGCAGCCAGTTGCACCCGCACATCTGAGGTATAGAACCGACAGGGGCTCCCTTGTAGATGCGTATCCAGCAATTTCGTAAAATTGAGGCAATACGAGCATGGGCAATAGTCCCGCCCGTCAGCGCGTACACCCGACCGTCCAGATACTCATAGCGCACGCCCTCACTAGCTCGATCAAGCCGCAAATAGTCGGCGACGCTCATCGATGTTTCTCCCCGGGTTCCCATCATCCGCGCTCCCTCCCTTGCCTCTTCTGCACCTCTCTCGCCACTCGCATTCAGTACCAGCATACCCGAAGCAAGCAGAAAAAACAAGTGGCACCTGGCTCTTCTGCTTCATTGACAAGCCGCATCACCGGCGCATTTCGGCAGCACCGTGCTATTGTCTCCTGTTTCGCTTGCATGGAAGCATTCATTATGCAAAACAGAATGGCACCTATATAGCGCCAGCCAGCTTTATTTCTACAAAATAAGGTTCAGCTTACACAAGCGCTTTACTCCTGTATCTCTCTAATTTCAATCCAGATATGTTTGAGTCTGGAAAAAATCATAAAAACAGTGTATACTTACTTAAAATGAATATTCTCTTAAAGGAGAGGGGAGAAACGCTATGGAACAAGCCCTGATCGAACTGACACAGGAAGCTGCCTTCGAGGACGAATTCGAGCTCGATATTCGGGTCAGCGCCCCGGCCAGCGATGCGCAACCAACCGCACTGGCAACGTTTAACTCCTGCAATCCCGGTTGCGAAACGCTCTACCACTGCCCGCAACACTAACGAGCGATGTCTTTTACAAGGAAAGGAGAAACGCTATGGAACAAGCCCTGATCGAACTGGAACATGACACTCCTGTTGAAGATGACTTTGAGCTCGATATTCGGGTCAGCGCTCCATCCAGCGACATACAGCCGGTCGCGCTGGCAACGGCGAACACCTGCTATAAGAGTTGTGGAACAACCTGCCTCAGTGTAAACGAGGAAGGGTAAAGGACGCACGCCCGGATTCCAGACTTCCCTATCTTCTCCTCAGACAGAAAAAAGCAGGCTGCGTGGTCTCATGACTGCGCAACCTGTTCTCCATTCTACCGTCTCTTCCCCTTTCGTGTGTGCTCCTTGCAGGCTGCAATCCAGAGGAACCCATACCTATAAAGGGGTACACATATAAGTATTTTCTCCTATATTCCATTCCGCATGGAATAGTTCTCCTGGTAATTTGCAATTATGCTTGATACAATACAAGCGTCAATGGAATCGTCGCTATGCACCATCGAACGCGCTGTCACTCGGGCGAACGAGAGCGAAACGCTCCTGAGGGATCGCTGTATCACTTTCTACACGACCTGACGACAGCTCGCCTGTTCAGATGCATCGCGCATACTATCACCAACGCAAAGGAGTCAACCTACGACAAACTGACCGGACGAACAGCACAGACGAACAGCATAAAAGTACGTACCTCCTATTCAGCAGGAACGTACAACCCGAACCGCCAACTTCAACGGAAGGATCCCAATGATTGCGCGGTTGGATCGCTCACGAGGAGCATCCGCACACTGGTTCGTACAGGCCGTTGTCGGCCTCTGTCTGCTGCTCACCGCCACGGGGATCGGTGTCTTTCTCATTCCCCTTCTGAAAGGGGTGGGAGCCAACGGAGACAAAACGAGCTTCGGAGCATTCGTCCAGGGATACTTCTTCCTGGCTCCGCCGCTCATCGAGGCCTCGGGCGTGCTCTTCAACGGCTGGCTGTCGTTCACGCGACGGGAGAACCGTTCCCCGCTGCACGACGTCAAGTGGGGATGGGGGCTGCTGACCGCCCTGGGCATCGGATCGCTCAGCCCGGTCGTCAGCAACTTCATCGGCATCAAGAGCGGAGAGTGGTACGGGGGCTTCTTCGCAGCCTCGGCCCCCGCGATCCTGGTCATCAGCAACGGGGTGCAGTCGCTGAGCAAATGGGCATTCCGTCCGCTGCTGATCGTCGCACAGAACATACAGGTGTGGCGGGACTACCTCACAGCGTTTCGCTCGCTGTGGCGCAAAGAGCGGTGGCGACTTCGGGGGATGCACCCCGTCGTCGGGCTGCTCCTGCTCGTGGGGCTGCTGCCCGGCCTGACCGGTCTGCTGCTTTTCTTCCTGCCGCTTCTGTTCGGCGTGGGGGCGCAAGACAGGCCGACAGGTCTCGCAGCCGTCGTGCTGTACGGGGGATCGCTTCTCCCGTCTCTGCTCAGCTGCGGACGGACCCTCACAGACGGCTGGATGGACTTCATCAGCGTCCACAGGTACCCGCCGTCTCGCAGGGAACACCGTTGGGCTCGCAGGATCCTGGCAACGATCGGGATCACGCTCCTGGGGAGCTTCTGTAGCTACAACGGAGCGATGGTCTACGCGCTGTGGTATCGGCATCACTACGACGCCTCCACCACGGCCACGCTGAACGCCAGCATCGCGGTGCAGACGATCATTTCGCTGATCTTCATGGTCATCCAGAAAATGATCTCTCTGCGCAAATCGCCGGTCAAGCCCGATTCGGGAGACTCATCGAAGGGGTGAGGAAAAACAGCACTCGCACCTGAGCCTGAACGCTCGCATATCGCCGCTGCTCGCCTGATACAGCCGCAGAACAGTGGCGATATCGATCGCTGTTCTCGCTCAGCAAGGCAGGGAAGGGAGTCACATCGGCTCCCTTCTCTGTTTGCTTCTTCGCGCCCCCCGCTCCTGTAGAAGCGCTTCCCTCTCGCATTGAAGCGGAGACACACAGTATTGCTGCAATCTCGTTGCTTTTTTCCATTGCAGTGGTTATAGTATAAGAATATATCAATGCGATAGCAAGACAGAAAGGAAGCCCGTAACGAATGTCACAGTCCTGGTGGCAAACAAGCGTGATCTATCAGATCTACCCGCGCAGCTTCGCCGATGGCAACGGGGACGGCGTGGGGGATCTTCCCGGCATTACACAAAAACTGGATTATCTCCGCTGGCTCGGTGTTGACGCTATCTGGCTCTCACCAATGTACCCATCCCCTATGGCTGATTTTGGCTACGACATCAGCAATTATACGGATGTTCACCCGCTCTTTGGCACTCTGGCAGATATGGATACGCTGATTGAGCAGGCACACAAGCGAAACCTCAAGGTCCTGCTGGATTTCGTGCCAAACCACACCTCCGACGAACACCCCTGGTTTCAGGAATCGCGCTCCAGCCGCGACAACCCAAAACGCGACTGGTATATCTGGCGTGATCCCGCTCCTGATGGCGGTCCACCCAACAACTGGACCAGTCACTTTGGCGGCTCGGCCTGGCAGTTCGACGAACAGACCGGGCAATACTATCTGCACCTGTTCGATGTCAAGCAGCCGGACCTGAACTGGCGCAATCCAGCGGTACAGGAAGCAATGTATGATGTATTGCGCTTTTGGCTCAAACGCGGCATTGACGGCTTCCGCGTGGACGTGCTCTGGCTGCTGCTCAAAGATGAACAGTTCCGCGACAATCCTGTCAACCCCGACTGGAAGCCAGGCGATCCCTCCTTTACTCGCCTGATTCCTCGTTACACCGAAGATCAGCCGGGCATTCACGCGCTGGTGCAGAAGATGCGTTCCGTGCTGGACGAGTTCGGGGATCGGGTGATGATCGGCGAAATCTACCTGCCCGTGCCGCGCCTGATGTCCTATTATGGCGAGCAGCTAGACGAAGCACATCTTCCCTTCAACTTCCAGCTTGTCACGCTCCCCACCTGGGAAGCAAGCATTATTCGCAAGACCATCGATGACTACGAAGCTGCTCTACCAGCGGGCGCATGGCCAAACTGGGTGCTCGGTAACCACGATAAACCACGCATCGCGGCCCGGGTAGGACGCGAGCAGGCACGCATCGCTCAGATGTTGCTCCTGACCCTGCGCGGCACACCAACCTGCTACTACGGCGACGAGCTCGGCATGCAGCATGTTCCCATTCCGCCGGAGCTGATGCATGACCCACAGGGCAAGGAAAACCCGCTCTACAGCCGCGATCCTGAGCGCACCCCGATGCAATGGGATGCCAGCTATGCGGCAGGTTTCTGCCCCGAAGGCGTCACGCCCTGGCTGCCCGTATCCAGCGATGCCGACACCTGTAATGTGGCAGTCGAGCAGAAAGATCCGCACTCCATGCTCACGCTTGTGAAGCGGCTGCTCGAAGTGCGGCGCTCGTCGGAGGCGCTCCGTATCGGCACGCAGCAAACGATCGATCAGGAGAACGCGTCTTGCATCGTCTACCTGCGCCAGCATGGCGCGCAAACCTGCTTGATTGCGCTCAACTTCTCGAATGAAGAGCAGCTCGTCACGCTTCCCGGGCAGCAGCAGGGCGTCATTCGCCTCTCGACGCACCTGGATCGGGAAGAAGACATCTCGCTCACCGAGATTCGCTTGCGCCCGAATGAAGGCGTCCTCATCGAAATGAAGTAGAACCTTTGCTTCCTCTGTACGCATTTTTACCCGGTGCAGGGGAAGCATTGGAACCACAGGCATACAATACAAGAGAGAGAGACAGCCAGCTACCGGAGGGAGCTATGCAGAACGCACTTGTGCACGCGATCGAGGCCAACCTGCTAGACGCATACGAACGACTGGGACGCGCTTTAGAGGCCGATTTTCATCGGGACGCGCGCTATACCGCCTTCTTTTCAGCAAGCAAGCTGGCGCTCTGTAATGGCGTCTCTCGCTTCCACTGCGCACCCGAAGAGGCCGACACTATTCTAGCAATAATCGAGCGCGAGGCCCGTGCCCGTCAGGCTGCCGTTACCTGCCTGGTCGGTCCCTCCACGCGCCCCAACGATCTGGAACAGCGCCTGACTCAGCGTGGCTGGTCGCTTGATGAAGAGGTACCCGGCATGGCAATCGACCTGGCCCGATGGCGCGCGCCCGCCTCCACTGTGAGCGTGCGCGAGGTGACAGAAAACAGCATGCTCGCTTCCTGGCTCTCTGTGCTCTGCACCGGTTTTGGCTTCCCCGAAGCACTGCAACAGGTCTTCAATGGGCTCTACAGGCGGTACGGTTTCTCTCCTGATCGTTCGCTCCGTTTCTTCCTCGGGTTCAAAAACAACGAGCCAGTCGCCACCACCCTGCTGGTCGAAGGCGGCGGAACGGTCGGGCTCTATGGAATCGCCACGGTTCCGCATGCCAGGCGGCTCGGCATCGGGACAGCGATCACAAGAGCTGCCATGCAGGAAGCGCGTCAGGCCGGGCACCGCTATGCCACGCTTCAGGCCACACCGATGGGGTTTCCGCTCTATCGTCGCCTGGGTTGGCACACCTGTACCCACTTCAAAACCTTCATTTATCGTCCTGCCTCGACAGATACGCGGGCCAGAAACGCACGCCCCGAAACAAACGAGTAACCTGCGCTTCGGCATCAGGAGCGGTAAAATCGATACCCAGAACCGCCCCGAGCGCCTTTGCCTCGCGGGGTCGGCGCCGCAGCACCTCGCGCACAACGGCGTACGTCTCTTCAGGAGACAACAGTTCCTGAGCAGGTCTATAGGAGATCCGCCCGATCGTAACCCATAACGCGGGCTCGCGCTGAATATTGCGATACCAGTCGGTCCGTCCCTGCCAGCCCGAGACCACCACCACCTCATGCGTCCGGCGGTCGTATCGCAGCACTTCCAGCACCGTCTGGCGGATTCGACCACTCTTCCGCCCTCGATGAGTTATCTGCACAAAGAGCTTCCCGAGCAGCCACCCAAGCCCTACCCGATACAATAACAGCGGAAGCTTTGCCAGAAGCCGCGTCAGCCCTCGAGGCCGCTGTTTAGCCAGCGTCATGCCCTTGACTCCTTTCTTCTCCATGTCCTCTTTTTAATAACTGACCGGTCAGTCATTATCATAGACGAAAAAGGCAGCTCCTGTCAAACAGGGCCCGGGGAAACAAAAAAGGGAGAACAGACTATTCCATTCTCCCTCGGGACGCTTCCAGAGAGGCGTTAGCGGTATTTCTCGGTACGAGCACAGGGTGTCTCATTCGAGATGTAGACATGCGCCCAGTCGTTTGGTGGCACAATTCCCTGTGCATTATCGGTCAGGCCCACCACGCACGGCTTGCGCACCGTGTAGCCGAGCTTCTGATAAATGGGGATCAGTGCTACATCATTGATAAGCTGCTGCTCTGCCTGATTGTAGAGCTTCATACGCTCATCGGTATTCATCGTCTCGTCTGCTTTCTTGATGAGCGCCTGAATATCCTGTTGCTGCTTCAGCGTATCAGAATTGTTATGTGCGAAATTGGTGCTGTTTCCGCCATCGGGATCATCAAGGAAGAGGTCGAGCCAGTCCTGCGGATCGGGATAGTCGGCGGCCCACCCGGTTGACCAGAGCATCGGGCCTTTCGCATTGTTTTTCCCGGTCTTCACATAGGAATTGCGCTGGTTAAAGTCCATATCATTAATAGTGACCTCGATTCCGAGCGCACTTTTCCACATAGATTGCACGACTTCCAGTTCATTTTTCACGTCGATTGACCCATTCGTCGCGACCGTGAAGGTGATCTTCGGCAGAGAATCGCGGGTCAGATGGAGCTCCTTCAGCCCCTCCTCAAAGAGCTGTTTCGCCTTCTGCGGATTCCCCTTCACGCTCTTCTCACCATCTGGAGCAGTGATATTCTCGTTATACCCCGGCTGCCCCTTCGGCACAAAGTTGTTCGTCCCCTTGACGCGGTCATGATAGACATTGTGCGCGATCTTCTCCTTATCGATTGCCAGTGCAAACGCCTGTCGAACTTTGAGGTTATTGAAGGGAACAGTCAGGTAGTTCATCACATAGTAGAAGGTGTTCAACTGCAACACGCTCTTGAGCTGATTTTTCGGCAACTGGCGCGCCTGCTCCATATTGGCCGTCTGAACAGGAGCCTCATGCACCTGGCCGGTCTCATACGACTTGTAGACGGTCTTCGTGTCGCGATAGAAGGGCATGACCACCTTCTTGATTTGCGGCTTGTCACCATAGTAGTTCGGGTTGGGGACAAACACAATCTCATTGCCGGGCTGATATTTCTGCACAATGAAGGGACCGGCGCCCACCGCCTCGGTCATATGGTCGGTCCACTTGTCAATACCGTACTTCTGCACCAGCTTCTCATTGACAACCCACGAGCAGGGATAGGTCAGCGCTTGCAGGAAATAGGGTGCTTTGACACTTGTCACGATTTTCACGGTTTGAGGATCAGGAGCGAAAAGACTATGATTAATCAGGCTTTTCAGGCTTCCATCAATCCGCTTCTCGGAGTCTTTAATCTTTCCCAGATAGAACGCAGCTCCGGCATTCTTCAGAGCAGGATCAAACGCTCTATCAATACTGTAGACAACGTCCTTCGAGGTGAGCGGCGAGCCATCGCTGAACTTCGTGTCCGGCTTCAGCGTGAAAGTCCAGGTCAGGCCGTCCTCCGACTGCTGCCAGTCCTTCGCAAGCTGCGGATAGACCTCAAGGTTATTGTTGAGTTGAACCAGGCCTGTGTACACCATATTGACGGCTTTCGAAGAAGGTGTATCGCCAACGCGCGCGGGATCAAACGTGGCAATATTGGAAACACCGGTGATCGGGGTCACAAATATCTGCTGATCGTCCGGTGCTTTGCCCGTATTATTGCCCGTCTGGTTCGTGCTCCCGCCGCAAGCCACGACCAGGAGTGAGAGGAACAGAAGCGCAAGCACGGGCAGGCGCCTCTTTTGAGCCAGATGTGACATATGCGTCCTCCTTGACTGCCACAGCGGACAGTCACTTCAACTACCATGCCAGAAAAATAAAAGAATGCGTTGCAGCTATAAACGAGAGTAAAATGGCTTTTCTCGTCAATGCTATTTGCAGTATGACTATACCTCCATCTCCCTCTATTTCCCTGCACTCAAGCAATACCTGAAAGGGAGAAAACGGTATTCCTTGAATCGGATATATCAAGAATCGCTGCCGTTCCCGATACCCGGGAGCGACAGCGATCAAGTAGCACAGGGGCTTGATTCCAGTGGTATCTTTACCAGGTCGGTTAGATCTCGGGATGCTGTACGTAGTAGGACCACCAGTAATCAAGCGTTTGACCGGTCCAGGTCACAAAATCATCATCGCTATAGGTTCCTGCATGCAACACCCGATTTGCATCATCCACAATGGTCGAGCGCACATGCTTCTCCATCCAGAGCAGGAAGCGGGCCGTGATGCCGTAGCCCTGCTTGTAAGACTGCTCGGGCGTCACCGTAGCTGGCAGGGACCAGGGATCGTCTTTCGGGCCATAGACAGAGCGCACATAGTCAGCAATACCTTCGGTCAGCCAGACGACATATTCCGGGTACGCCTGAACAGTGTGCATAAACTCATGGGTGTAAACGCCTGCCAGGTCGTTATGACTGTGCATGTAGCTTGAGCTGATCGTTGTTACCGCGCCATCAGTTGAGGCCACGCCATCCACATACTTGATCTGAAGCGTCACCGTACGCGGCGCGTCGGGGTTGAACCGCTTGACCAGCTTCGGGTAGACCTCTTCAAACTGCTCCCGAAACATGGATTCTGTATATGCCAGCGAGGGGTCATCAGTCGTAAAGTTCATCTGAAATTTTGGCTTTGCCGCGGCTGCTTGTGCGGTCGGCGCTCCAATACCAACCGTCAGAGACAGGCAAAGCAAGAGGAAAGCAGCAAAGAGCACGCCGCGCCGCGCACGACCAGGGCGAGCAATAGTCATCATCGAAAAAGCCTCCTTGCTTGAAGCGAGAGCGCCCTGTCACAGAGGTGATCGGGCTTCTCATCGTTTCTCGATAACTACAACACAACAAGAATGCAGCTTGCGCATCACAGAGGGAACCGGACCTTCCCACCAGAACACCCGAGATGATCATCTCTCCTCATACCGACAACAGGAGGGGCATGCGAAAAGATCTGGATGTTTGTGCCAGACAAGCATTTTTCCTCTATAAACTGAGGATACATTACTATGATTCCAAAAGCAATAGTTTAGAGATGGTTTTCCAGACCTTCATCTATAGCTGTCGTGATCTCGCATACATTGTCGCATTTTTAGAGAACAGGAAATCAGGAACGTATTCAACACCATTACAGAAAAGGACCGTAACTCTCCCTCATGAGGAGAACCGTGGCGACAGGAATAGAGAGATCCAGCCGCCACAGAAGCGCCTTTAGATCACTTCCAGCACATCGAGTTCAGGGAAAGCAGGGAAGGGAGCATGTGGCTCGTTCTGATACCAGAAGGCAGTAGAAGCGATATCATCCTGCAAAGGCAGATAACGGCCCTCGCTTCGCCACCCGAGCGCCTGAATGGTCACTCGAAGATCCTCAGCGAAGCGGATCGGATCCATGATATGCCAGCGATACAGGCCGAAGCGCTGCTGACTGCGATAGAGCCCATCGGGACGAATCACTTGCGGCAGGCCCAGGAACGGCGTGGAATAGCTGCCATACTCACCCTGGGGGTGCTCAAAATTCCAGGCCCCGCCAAAATAATCCTCGGTCCCCGTGCTACAAATCGTCGGATAGTCTTTGTCGCCATCGAGATAGAACTTGATTTCACCCTCGCCCCACCAGCCGCACGAGTTGGACTGCCAGGCCAGATACGTGCCGACATAGTGCCCCATGCCGCGCACACCATCGAGCAGCGTGTGAACCTCCTTGTAGGGGAGCGGGTTGCTACGCCGCCATTGCGCGTGAAAATAGGCCAGATCATCCGGCACCTCGGTCAGTGTGTACGTGATCTGATAGTACAGAATCGCGGCCTGCTCGCCTGTTTGTTCCAGCGTCAGACGGGCCCGCTGCCGAAAGGGCATCTCCCAATAGGAGTTCATGCCACCAGCCGGGTTCACCGCGATAGGAAGCGAGCTGACATTACAGCGCTCGCACCAACCATTCGCGAAAAAGTCACCAAGCGGGCACTCGATAGACGGGCTCTCCTCGTCATCCCAGTAGGCACGCAGGATCAGCGAGCGCCAATGCTGTGGATGCGTCGTCAGCCAGATGTGCTGAATAGCGCCACTGTCCTGAATATCCGCGAGCGTTACCACCGTATGCGGCGCAATCTCGATCGAAGGGGAAACCTTCCAGCCAGGCCCGAGATCGCGTGCAGCGCGGGCTCCCGTTCCTTCTGTCGCCATCGCGGCCTTGCCCTTTTCGCCAGTACGGTTCTCGGGACTGATCGAGCGGGTTCGCGCCGACGACAGCCGCGACAAGGTGCCCAGACCCATGCCCAGGCCAGTAAAACTGGAATGAGGTTGCATAGCTTCTTCTCTTCCTCTCTCCTATTGTACCTATCAGCAAAGCAGAAGCGCGTGCTTCATCGCTTCCACCAACCAGCATGAATAGTGTCTCTCCCATTACATATATCACATTTCGCTCGGTTTCTATAATAGAAATAAATACAGAAATGCTTCTCTCTTCACAGGTGCATTCCATTCTCAGAAAAAGCGAGACCAGAAAGCAAGGTGACACCATAGTGCATCCCGAATGCGTGTTTAGCGTAGCGAAAGCATTTTTCGATCGCTCTTCTACTGCATAAGAAGTACATGGAGAGAGAGGAGCATGAGCTGCAATGCAACAGGAGTCATTTCAGCTACTTTTTGTCGGTGACGTTATGCTCGGGCGCCTGGTAAACGATATGCTCCGCGCACACCCCCCAGAATATCCGTGGGGTGACACGCTGCCGCTGTTCCACGCCGCTGATGTCCGCCTCTGCAACCTCGAATGTGCGCTCACCTCGCATGAGACGCCGTGGAACGAGACACCCAAAGTATTTCACTTCCGCTCTGATCCCCGAAACGTACGCGTCCTGCGGGCAGCCGGGATCAATGCCGTTTCCCTCGCCAATAACCACAGCCTGGATTTCACCGTTGAGGGCCTCTATGACACGCTGAGGCTCCTGCGTGAAGCCGGTATTTATGCGGCCGGAGCCGGATATGACACTCAGGATGCGGCGGCCCCGGTCAGGTGGCAGGCCGGCTCTACCACCATTGGCTTGCTTGCCTGCACAGATAATGAACCCGCCTGGGCCGCTACCTCGACCAGAGCAGGCACCTGTTACGTTCCCATTGATAGCGACTCAGAGCAGGCGCAGCGGCTTCTCCAGAGCATTGAGCGCGTCAAGCCCACTGTTGATGTGCTGATCATCTCGCTGCATTGGGGTCCAAACTGGGGCTACGAGCCGCCTGAAACGCATCCGCCCTTCGCACATGCCCTGATTGATGCGGGCGCTGATATCATTTTCGGTCATTCCGGGCATGTCGTTCGCGGTATCGAGATCTATCGGCAGAAACCTATACTCTACTGTACCGGTGACTTTATCGATGATTACGCGATAGATCCGGTAGAGCGAAACGACTATAGTGGGATTTTTGTTGTCTCACTCGAACAGAAGGTCATCCGCCAGGTTGCTTTCTATCCTACCGTAATTGAAGATTTTCGTGCACTGCGAGCACAAGGAGCTGAGCGCACCTGTATTGCACAGAATATGCAACGGCTCTGCACCCTGCTTCACACGGATACCCATTGGAACGAGCAAGCAGGAAGGGTTGAAATTCGCATCCCAGAATAGTACAAAAAGAGGGGGGATTACGTCGTATGCTTCTGGTAGAAACACGTTTACAAATCAGTCCCGTGCATGGTCTTGGGCTCTTCGCTGCACAATTCCTCTACAGGGATAGCCTGATCTGGCGCTTTCAGCAGGGCTTCGATCTCGCTCTGACGCTGGAAGAGATCGCCTCGCTCTCGGAAGAAGCACAGCGTCAGCTTTTCCACTATAGCTATTTTGAACCAAATCGCGACGTTTTCATTCTTTGTAGCGATGACGCTCGCTTTATGAATCACGCCGACACCCCAAATTGTCTCGACTATATCTCAAGTGATGGACAGCTTGCGATGAAGGCTCTACGCGATATTCGCCCTGGCGAAGAATTGACCTGTGACTACCGCATCTTCGGTGAAGATCTCGACTTTCAGGCGCAACCCGGAAGCTGGATCGAAGGACTCTACGCCATGCGCCAGGCCGCGCTGAAAGCCTCTTTGTTGGATGAACAGCATCTGAAATGACACCTCACTCACAGTGAGCGCGACGGCGGTTCAAGCGTCAGCACCGAGGGAACCGCCTCCGGATACACCAACCTGAGCAGTTCATAGCCCATACCCGCAAGGCCGGTCATAAGGCCAACCGTCTCGATGCCACGCGGCGCCCCCGAAATGAAGCCGAACTGCTCAATACTGCGCAGTATACTGGTTTGGGCAAACTGGTTTGCCTTGTAACATTTCTCCTCTCCGAGTCGCTTTGAGGCGAACAGCAGCGTCTCCATATTGCCAAGCGCCCCATGACAGAGCGAGTGATTGAAGTGAAAGCCCATCGCCAGCGTCGTCTGTACAGCCGTTTCAATCTCAGCTCGCACCTGCGCATCATCCAGCACAGGAAGCGCCGCCAGACGGGCAAGGCCAATACCCGCCGCCCCATGACACCAGGCAACCATAGTGGGTGGGATCCCATCATCATCCCGCATCCCGGGCGGGATCTCACGTAAATCACGCCAGTTCCCCAGTTCAGGTAGAAACAGGCTTCGCTCATAGGCCAGCGCCTCTTGAACAGCGGAGAAAAAGCGCGGATCATAGTTTTGTTCAACTAGTTTGAGCAAACTATAGACAATGCCCGCATTCCCATGTGAGAACCCGGTCAGTGGCGGCTCCTCAGGTCTCAGGCTCCACCCGATCCCCCGCGCTTGAGGACGGGCCAGAGCAAGCAGACGCTCGCCACAACGTCGCGCTGTCTGCACTGCGAAAGGTGACGGATGAACTGCATCCAGAGCCAGGAGCGCCAGAATAGCGCCTGCAAGCCCGCTGATAACGTCATACTGGTGCTCGTTCTCGACCTGGCTGGCAATCAGCGTGACCAGTTCGTCTGCTTCTTCAAAGAAGGCCGGGTCATCCCAGAGAACACCCAGATGGGTAAAGAGGTAGAGTGGCCCACCAAGCCCCGTAAACGCTCCGATGCCCGCTCCCGCTGGAAAGCGCCGCGCCTGAGCAAGCAAGGCTCGCAGCGTCTTCACCGTCGCCCGAGCCAGGTTGGTTGCTTCGGTCTGCCCGGTCAACGCCCCCTGATAGGCCAGAAACAGCGCTATCCCGCTCAGGCCATCATACAGATCGATATCTGCCGGGGCCAGCTCCCAGACTTCTTCCTGCTGTAAGCTGATGCTCAACCAGCTCGCCATTGTATCCTGCGAAAATGCCAGCTCGGCCAAACGCCCGGTCAGCGCACTGGCAGCCTCACCACACCGCCGCTGCGGGTCAGGTAGAGGAGCAAGCGGCTGAGGGAAAAGCTGCTCTCTATCCGGCTCATGACCGAGCAGCGTCGTCGCCAGCGCCGCCCGAATAGTCCAGAGATGCCGGGCCAGCTCTTGCTCGTTCAGGTGTAAAATGCGATCTCGGGCCGCGTCCAGCGCCGAACCGCCAAAGAAGTCAGGAATGGTTGCAACATCGTCTGCTTGCAAGGCGCGCCCATCAACTGCCGTGCTGAATATAGGGATATCGCCACGCAACACACTTGCATACTCGATCGGCACGATATCACGCAACGCCGGAGCGTACTCCACTTCTACCCATAGTTGAGCAAGAAAGCGCTCACGATCCAATGCGTCCCGCAACAGATCCGGGTGAAAGCTCTCATCACGCAGCTTGCCATAGGTGCTCGTATCACGCAACAGCGCCCGCACTCGATCATGAGCGAAACGTAGCAATTGCTCTTGCAGCATTTCTTCACGATGGTTCATCAGGAATCGATACATCCGCGCAAAGCCACGAGTCAACGGCTCAACATAGTCCAGCACATCGACCGGCTGTCCATCCAGCAGCGAAGGGCGATTCTTGCTCTCCTCAATCTCGATATAGGTTCGCTTCAAGTGCATCTGATCGGTTCCCGGCGCCTCCCAGGTCGCTACCGGTTGTGGAGTCTTCTGCCCCTTCTGTCCGCCAAGGCCGCTAATATCCAGACCTATCGAATGCTCATTCGCACCGATACGATGCGGAAGCAGTCCAACATGCAGAATCGAGAGATCGGGGAAAAGCGGCTCATCCTCCTCCGTCTCTTCCTGCAACCGGGGATAAAGCAGCGCTTCCAGATCAACAGGCACAGGATGTTCTCCCGCGGCAATAGTATTCTCAGAATGCAAATCGGTCGCGCCCAGCACAGTGAGCAATGCCAGATAGCTTCCCTGACGCTCATAGAAGCGGTTCAACTCATCTGCGGAGGCACAGGGAGCGGTTTCAACGTACTCGATCCAGCCATAGTCTCCACGATCAAGCACCTGCAACGTGCGCAACGGTAAGGTCGCGCCCCGCTCGTTGAGCCAGCTCACCAGCTCTTGAAAATGCTGATCGATCGCCATCGAACGCGGCTTGTAGACAAGCTGAAAGCCAGTGTCAAACAGGAGGATAACGACACTTCTGCCGTGGTCATGCACGTCACCAGCCAGCGCGTGCAGCTCCACAAGCCGACCGGTCGCATGAAAGCGTTCTCGAAGCACCTGGATGTCCGCTGCAAAGCGCGTGAAGAACTCAACAGCCACGGTCACCCATTGCTGCACCTTAAGCACAAGCTGTCGAGCAAGTACCGGATACTCGGCCAACAGCGCTGTTGAGCGCTCCTTCTGGCTGATCTGCCGGATAAAGTCGTGAAAGCGCTCCTCAGGCGTCTCGCCTCGCAACTCGCCCTGTAAGCGCATCACGTTCATCTCCAGCACATATACTCTTTCAACCTGCAAAAGGAGTTCATCGGCCAGGGAGGCAAAGAGGGAGAAAATACACAAATCCTGAATACAGTCATGTGCGCTCAGTCTACCCTGCAATGCAGTCTCCAGCTCGCGCGTTGCCCGAACAAGTAGCGGCTCGATTCCCTTCAAAAAGATCGCGGGGGGGAACAAAGCAAGAAGCTGTTCCAGATAGAGAGAAGGCCCTTCCTCAGCCTCAAACGCCTCCCTCAGATAGCGCAGCCATTCGGGTTGCTCTGCATATCGAGCCTGAAGCGCCTCCACAGGCTCGCTTAACAGGTGAGCAAGCATTGCTTCAGTAAGCTGATGCTGCTCTAACCAGTTCCGATAACAGACGTCGCGCCTGAGCGGGGTTCCACTTCTCCACTCCCGAAGCAACTGTCCAGCCTCAACTTGCGGAAAAGAAGTGAACTCAGAATCGAATCGCTCGTGAGGCAGTAAGGCGCGATACCAGACCGGCAGTTCCCAGATCGAGCGCGGTACCGTGTGCAGCATGTGGATTACCCTCCCGCGTATGACATCAGCATACGAATAAATAGGTAGGTAGTATCTATAGGTAGAAAGGAAGATTGGAGGGTCAGACACCCCCCAAATCTTTCGAGGAAGGGCAGGCGAGACGCTTATCCTGGCAGCGCCTTCCGCCTCCCTTCTTCACTACATGCTCAATGCGTCCACAATACGTTCAGGTTTACCAGCAGCCATGCTTGGCATAGCCGTAGTAGCGGGAATAGCAGCCATAGTATGAGCGGCGACGGCACCACCAGTAAGAGCGATGCCTGCGACCACTGGACCAATGCCCGCCAGCAATCCCGCCTAGCTCCTCATCCGATAGTTCGGTGATCTCGCCTACCGGGCTCTCGGGGAGCTGCTCTTCGGCTGCCAGCTGCTTGCGATATTCGGCGTCTTTCCACGCGCGAACGATCTTCGAATTCATTGCTTCTTCCCCTTTGCAGGAAGCAAAATCCTGCGTTTTGGCCTACGCGTTTTCTGGGAGAGTTTTTTTCCTACCAGCAAATTCGGATAGGTCCTACAACCACATTTGAGTAATAGCATCCTCCGTAGGAACGACACCCACCATAATAGGAACGGCGCCGCCGACATCTCCACCAATCGTAGGACCAGTAGTGGCTACTCCCATATCCACCAGCAACCTCGCCTAGCTCCTCGTCGGACAGCTCGGTGACGCTCCCTACAGGACTTTCGGGGAGACGTGCTTTCTCCTCTTCGGAAAGCTGCTTGCGAAACCGCGCATCTTTCCACGCTCGAATAATAGTTGAGTGCATCTGCTCTCTCCCTTGTGTGTCTCAAAGTACCCTTTCAAATCCTGCGCAATGCAGTTCTACAAGCAGCGACGGCCATACGGGTCATAGCGCTTCGAGTAGCATCCGCCATAATAGGAGCGGCGCGGGCGGCATTTCCGCCACCAGTCCGACCAGACAAAGCCATAGCCTCCATGCCCGCCCGTCGCTTCGTCCAGTTCCACATCTTGCAACTCGCTCACCTCGCCTACCGGGCTCTCGGGGAGCCGTTCGCGCTCCTCCGCCGTCAGTTGCTTGCGATAGATCGCATCTTTCCATGCCCGTGCGATCCAGTTGTTCATGCATCCCTCCTTTCCTGTATATGTGCATCTACCAGCACTGACCGTTATAGAACCGCTGCGAGAAACAGAGGTATTTCGACGAAAAGTCACGACACTCTCGAAGGAATTGGGTGTTTTCCATGCCGCGCCCGCCAGCAATCCCACTCAGTTCCTCGTCTCGCAGCTCACACACTTCTCCCACCGGGCTCGCAGGCAGCCGTGCTCTCTCTTCCTCAGAAAGCTGCTTGCGAAACCGCGCATCTTTCCATGCTCGAATAATAGTTGAGTTCATACCTCTCTTCCTGTTGCATTAATACAGCGAGTCGTCGTCCTGCTCATGCGCAAGTTGATGGCGAATAAGCCGGGCATAGGTGCCATCGCGCTGCAAGAGCTCCTGATGCGTCCCACGCTCGATAATCTTCCCCTGCTCAAGCACGACGATCAAATCAGCGCGGCGAATCGTGCTCAAGCGGTGCGCGATGATAATCCGGGTACAGCGCAAGGCCCGAATATTGCGCTCAATCGCCCGTTCCGTCTCGACATCAAGAGAACTGGTCGCCTCGTCCAACAGCAACACGACGGGCTTATGAGCCAGCGCCCGCGCGATTGCCAGCCGTTGCCGCTGACCACCGGAGAGGGCGCTTCCTCCTTCAGCGACCAGGGTTTCATATCCCATCGGCATCTGCTCAATATCTTCGTGTAACAGCGCCTGTTGAGCCGCTTCAAGCACCCGTCCCATATCGATAGAGGGATCATGAAAGGTGATATTCTCTCGAATGGTCCCGCTAAAGATTGTCGCGTTCTGCATCACCGCCCCGAATTGCGCCCGCACAGCCCGATAATTGAGCGTACGCAACGGAAGATAATCGTAATAGATTTCCCCCTCGGTCGGCTGGTGAAGCCCAAGCAACAGTTTCCCGAGCGTACTCTTCCCTGAACCGGTCTTCCCGACAATCGCCACACTCTGCCCTGGCTCGATATCCAGGTCAATCGCCTGAAGCACATCGGGCGAAGTAGGATCATAGCGGAAGCTCACCCCCTTCAGCGCAATACGCCCGGACAGCTCGGGAGGCCAATCGGTGATCTCGCCTTCCTGCTCCGATTTCTCTTTCAGCACATCGGAGATACGTTCAAGATGCGAACGTGTTGTCCAGAGGCTTTGCCCGGTTTCTACAAGCGAGCCTAGCGGCATAAGAAAGGCGATCGCAAGCGCGTTCAACGCCAACATGACGCCGATGCTAAGCGTCCCGTTCAGTACCAGAATGGCCCCCGCCCAGAGCAAGAGCAGTGGAGCAAGCATCGATGTTAAAGTACGAAATGTATCGATAAACGACGAGAACAGATTTTTTCGGATGGAAAGGTTCAATTCCTGATAGAAAAAGTTCGACCAATGATGCATAGCACGCGGTTCAGCGCCCGCAGCCTTTAGCGCCTCGATGCCGGTCAAGACCTCCGTTGCATAGCCATAGGAGCGCCCCTGTGCGTTTAACTCGCTTACCGTCAGATACTGCAAACGCTCTCGCGTCAGAAAGAAAAGTGTCATCTGCAAAGTGCCGATTCCCAGTGCAATCAAGCCAAACAGGCTCGACTGCCAGAAGAGCAAGACCAGATAAAAAGTCGCTAACCCCCCATCGAGTAACGAGCTTAACAGTTCCTTACTGATCAGATCCTGAATAACCGTGTTACTGTTTAAACGTGCAATAATATCGCCACTTGAGCGAAGCTGAAAGAAACGCAATGGAAGCGAGAGAAGATGATCAAAGAAGTAGACCATAATATGTTTATCTACTCGCGCCTGCAAATAGACCAGCAGCAACGACCGTAACAGCGTCACTACAACCTCCATTGCAAACAAGACGACAATTCCAAGACCCAATGTCATAATGACAGTGTTCAGCTTTTCTGGCAAAATGACATCCACAATCAGGCCGGTCAGCAGTGGGATGCTCAACGGCAAAAGCTGCAAGACCAACGATGCAAGCAATACCTGGAGCAACAGGCCAGGGGTCTGCCGTACAAACGTCTTGATGTAGGAGCGAAGCCCAAAGAAGGGTGATGAGCGCCGCCGCTCGAATCCTGGCCCCGGCTCCAGCAAGATCATGATCCCGGTAAAGCCCCGATCGAACTCCTCCAATGTCATGCGTCGCCGCCCGTTTGCAGGGTCGACGACCTGCACCGTGTCCTTCGTGCAACGCTCAAGAATCAAGAAATGGTGGAACTCCCAGTGAATGATAGCTGGAAGGCGCAGTGAGCGAAATGCATCGGCTTGAACCGAGACTGCCCGCGTCTTCAGTCCATAGCCTCGTGCTGCCCGTACCAGGTTATACGCTGAAAAACCGCCTCGCCCTATGCCACACGTCTCACGTATTTCAGTGATAGTGATAGCATGGCCATAATAGCTTAAAATCATAGCCAGACAGGCCGCGCCACATTCCAGCTCACTCATCTGAAGTATTTCTGGAACCCTGCGTTTATGGCATCCGAGCCTGTATGACCTTCTCTTTTTCCGTCTGGATGTCTGCATCATCTAGCCTCCAATCTGCCCGGATAGAAGCTGCATGAGACAGAGCAGACCCACAAACAACAGAACGAGAACTACCCAGAGCAATTGCACACGGAGTGGAACACCCAGTTGAGGCGTCACCTCTTGCTCCTGCCTTCTCATATACTGTTCTACTGCCTGGTGACGAAAAATGCGGCGTTCAAAAGGTTCCATAGAGCACGCCTTACTGTTCTCTTCTAAAACTGCATTGGCGACAGAAGTTATAGGAGAAAGATCTTATCAGGAGGGAAAACAAAGCAAGTATATCCCTTCGTCGGCCTTCCAGAGCACTCCCAACCCGTTTCACCCTGCCAGTTCCATAGTGGGAATGCTCCACTATTTCTGTCGTCATTCTGAAAATGAGCCGTGCTACAAAAACAGTGTCTACAAAGACGAAGGTTCAGCTTTTGAGGAAAACGTGCTAACACATGTCTTGATCAGTTGCCTGACAAAGTTTTGTTACATTGGCAAAAGTATATCCTCCCCATATAGCATATGTCAAGCTCTTTCCCCTATGAATTCAGCTCAATACTACTTTTTCTTAACTTTTCATTCTTCACAGTTCTCTATTATAAGAAGATGTTGCAGAATTCCTTTTTTCCAGGAGGGAGAGAGCGAACCCTTCTACCGGAAAAACCGTTCTCTATTGTCCCTCGAAACACAACAGAGAAAAAGTCCTCGCCTGGCCCGGGAAGCCCTTGCAACGTTCTCGAGCTACGTGTCACAACAAAGTGAACGACAAAGTTATTTTGTTGTTGTACATTTTCCTCTGAGGGTCAAGAAGGTGTATACTGAATAGAGAGAAATGTACTCTCTCGTATCGATAGAGCTCCACCATATATCAACCCTCTGTATAGAAAGGACTATAGTATCAATGAACAGGGAGGCATTTTCCTGGCGCTCCTTCCTGGCTGAGATCATCAGCGATCCTCAGGAAAAGCAACGACTGGCGAACGCAATGGGCATCAATCCAGTGACGCTTACTCGGTGGGTACGTAATCCCGCGCGTGCATCCGGGAAAGAGAAATACCCGAGACCACAAATTCACTCACTGCAACAGCTTGTGGCTTCTCTGCCCGAATATCGCGAAAAGCTTATCCCTTCGCTGCTTCAGGAGTTCCCGGAATTATCGCGGGAAGATTTTCAGCTTCCCGAGACACCTCCACGATTTGTAGAACCGCTCTCGATTCCTGTTATTTGTTATGAAACAGTCTTACAGGCAATCTCCTTGCTGGCAGGAGAGCTACGCTTTATCACTGTTTTTGATCATATCTTCAATTATGCGATTCAACAGCTCGACCCGGAACGCCTGGGGCTGGTCGGCAGCTTAATCGTGTGTACGGCTCCCGGGTCTGGCCAGAAGGTTCACAGCCTGCGCGAGCTCTTTCGCATCGGAACGCGCCCCTGGAACACCGAACGCGAGGAGCGCAATATCTACTGTGGAGCCGAGTCGCTGGCCGGACAGGCCATTTCAACCAGCCATCACTACGTCATTGAAGACGCGCATGCCTACACAGGCTGGCTTCCCCTGCGACCGCTTGATCGTGGCAGCAGTATTGCCGTCTGCCCGATTCAGCGTACCGGGAAAGTAGCCGCTTGCCTCTCGTTCATCAGCACCCAGAAACGCTTCTTCACCCGTGACCGCGTCCAGCTTATCCAGAAATACTGTCATCTTGCAGTAGGCGCATTCGATGAAAATCAATATTTTCCGCTCGATCAGATTGAACTCAAACTGTTGCCACCTCCAGAAAAACAGGAACCATATCTCCGTCTTTTTAACAAGCGCGTACAGGAGCTCCTCTTGCAGGGAAAAGCGATAACTCGCATGGAAGCTTCATTCATAGTGATGAGACAATTAGAGGAGGAACTTATTCAAAGTGCAGCTTTAGATGAGGCTGTATACTGAAATGATATACTGATTTATCGTCTGTCCTTATGCTAAATGCGCCAGAGAGCCCCCGGCTTGAGCGGGGGAAGGTGTCAAGAAAGAAGAAAGGCCTTCGCTATGAGGCGCTCAAAGCAGAGCAGAACGTATCTTATCGACCCCGAGAGCAGCGCAGAAAAGGCACGTCTCTTGCAACAGGGCCGCCTCCTGACCAACAAAATGGGAGGATATTTACCCGAACAGACCGATCTCACGCGCTTCCATCGCTTGCTTGATGTCGGGTGTGGACCGGGAGAATGGGTACTCGATCTGGCTTTCGAGCATCCCGAATTCGAGGTTGTCGGCATCGATGTCAGTGAACAAATGATTGAATACGCACGCACACAGGCCCGTATGCAAGGGCTCGAAAACACGTCGTTCCACGTGATGGATGCCACACAGCCCCTTCGCTTCCCTTCTCGCAGCTTCGATCTGGTGAATGCACGCACGATAGCAGGATTTATGCCCCGCGCTTGCTGGCCCTTCTTCATCAATGAGTGTGTGCGGATCCTGCGCCCGGGCGGCATCATTCGCCTGACAGAGTGCGATCAATGGGGTATCACGAATAGTCGGGCCTTCGAGCGCTTCCATCAACTCTGTATGAAAGCCGGGCATAATCGTGGCCTCGGCTTCTCCGAAGGCGCTGTCACGCTGGCGATTACACCAATGCTGAAGCGCTTTCTACAAAATATACACTGTCGTTCTATTCAAGAGCGACCCTTTGTGTGGAATTTTTCCGCAGGAGAAGAGGGACATCAGGGTATGTATCTCGATTGCGTAGCCTTCTTCCAGCTCGTACAACCAGCCCTGCTTGAACAAGGACTTATCAGCGGTAAAGCGCTTGCGAAGCTATATGAACAGGTTCTCATAGAGATGCAATCAGAGACGTTTTGCGGCATCACGTTCTTTCTGACTGTCTGGGGCGAGGTCGATATATAAGAGAAGGCACAGGTAGTTTTTCGTTTCTTGCTTCCATGCCGAGCACATTCTATCCGGCATAAACAGCAGAACGCGCACAGTCCAACTTAATCGGATGAGCCAGACGCTCAAAATCCTCGTACTTTATCTGGATCGCCTCGTGATGTGATCCAGCGGGAAAGATAATCTCTTCTTCTTCCTGGAGACGCATATCAACATATACTGGAATGTTGTAGAGGTTCCCGAGAGGCGGCATCGCTCCAAGCTCGCAGTCCGGGAACAGCTCTGCAAACTCATGCTCACGGGCAAGCTGCACCAGCGATGCACGGAACGCCTCCCGAAGCCGCTCCAGATCCACTTTCTGCGACCCCGGAAGCACCAGCATCACCAGCTTTTCATCAACATAGGCAAGTACCACTTTCGCAACCCGCTGTTCAGGCAGTTGCTTACACTGCGCAAGTGCATGGGCACTGTACGCACATGGATGCTCCACGATTTTATATGGAATCTTGCGCTCCTCTATATGCGCAATTATTCGCTCCTTGCACGACATCGCTCCACTTCCTCTCTGCAAGCGGCATCGAAGCAAAGAAACGAGTCACTACCACAGGCCATTCATTGAAGAGCATATCCGTTTTCAGCAAGCCCTCCATCTCTTTTTATTTTACTGGTAGAGCACAAGACCTCTCCTCATCTCATGTATAAGAAGAAAGCTCAGTGGCTACACTCCATTATTACTCGATGCACTGGAAGTAGACGGTTCTCCCTTTTCCCGCGAGCCAATCAGCTAACGGCCTGCAATCATACCATGAGTGCACCTCGAGCAGGCGTACAACCTCACTCTCGGTGACCCACTCAGCCCTGATCACCGGCCCATCCGGGTCCCGTGACTGGGTCCGTCCGCAGAGAGCACAGGCGAAGTGGAAGGCAAAGCCGGCATGAACTGACCCCTGCTCAGTTTCACGCACAAGCTGCACCACAAAAGCCAGCTCAGGTGTTCCCACCAATTGCAGCCCCGTCTCTTCCAGCAACTCGCGCCGTAGCGCCTCCTGCAAAGGCTCCCCGGGCTCAACGACGCCACCCGGCAACCACCAGGAAAGCCGCTCGTCCCCTCGATGTCGCACCAGGAGAAAGGAACCATCCCTCCGCGCTAACCCAAATACAGTATGCTGCTCCATTTTCCGATATCTCTCCTTTTTCTTGTATTATAGAGTAGCAGGGCAAGACAAAGAAATGGGGCTCCCCAGGCCCGGGAAGCCCCTTGACGCTACAACAGACGGAGGCGAGAGACGGAATTTGAGCCTTTCTTTTCAGCAGGCAGCCAGGCAAAGCTTTCTTCCGATGTGGTTCGTGGGTTGTATTCCAGGCCGACAAACAGACGGTAATCAAGCCTCTCAAGCTCTTCCAGGATGTGTCGATAATGCAGCTCACCGGTTCCGGGTTCGTGACGGCCAGGCGAATCCGCCACCTGAATATGACCGATCCGCGCCAGATGCTTGCGCAGGGTGGCAAGAATGTTCCCCTCCATACGCTGCATATGGTAGATATCATACTGATACCGCACGTTGGGCCGATTTACCCTATCGAGCAGGTCAAGCACATCAGCCGTGGTTGTCAGCGGGTAGCGCGGGTTCTCGAAGCTGTTCAGCGACTCCACCACGATCTCTACGCCCGCCCGGGCTGCCCGATCAGCCGCCCAGACCAGATTCTCATAGACCAGGGTTCGCTGCTCTTCCTCACCTACGCCTGCAAGCCTGTTTCCGACCAGCGCGTTCAGCCGCGGACAACCAAGCGCTCGCGCCAGGTCCAGAGCGCGCGGCACGTGCTCTCGAAAGCGCTCCTGTTGCGCCGGATCGTTGAGAAAGCCGCGCTCGCCCGCCGCCATATCGCCCGCATCAAAGTTCATCAGGGCAACCTGCAAGCCGTGCTCACGCACCTGCCTCACAACCGCGTCAGCCTGCTCGTCACCTGGCCACCAGAGTTCAACCGCGCCAAATCCAAGCTCAGCCGCACGCCGAAAGCGCTCAAGGAATGGAACCTCTTTCAACAGGATCGAGATGTTCACGTCGAACTGTACCATAAAGCTATTGAATCCCTTCTAGTCCTCTTTATCCGGTATACCCTTTTCTTCCCGTTTCGGCGCAGGTGCCTCGGATGCAAACTCATCCAGTCGGGGCCCCTCGGTCGCCAGGACAGGTTGCAGTTCGTGCTCCTCATGCTCCATGATTTCATCTTTGTGGCCGCCACCCTTGAACCCGTGAAAGTAAATGTTGAGCACGATAGCAGCCACGCAGCCGGCAGTGATTCCACTATTTGTGATGATCTGCAACCAATCAGGCAACTGGTGATAGAAGGTCGGCGCTCCCACAGGGATCATCCCGACACCCAGGCTCACAGCAACAATCATCACGTTCGCATGGTTGCTAAAATCGACCTTCGCAAGCGACTTGATCCCGACTGCCGCCACCGTGCCGAACAGCACAATCCCGGCTCCGCCAAGTACTGGCGCCGGAATCGCTGCGACAACCGCGCCAAGCTTGGGAAACAGCCCCAGAACAAGCAGCATCACACCGGTCGTCGCCACCACGAAGCGGCTCTTGACGTTGGTCAGGCTCACCAGGCCCACATTTTCAGCGAACGCGGTATATGGGAACGAGTTCAGCACGCCGCCAATCATCGTCGAGAGGCCGTCCGCACGCAGGCCGCTTGCCAGCACACGGCGTGACACGCGCTTCCCGACGATATCACCAACCGCGATCATGTCGCCCGTCGTCTCAGCCATCGTGACCAGCATCACCAGCGTCATCGCCGCAATCGAAGCCAGGTCAAACGTCGGCAAACCATAGCGGAATGGCGTCGTAATGCCGAACCAGTCGGCCCTTGTCACCTCGGCAAAGTTGGTCAGGCCAAGCGGAATAGCAACCAGGGTGCCAATGACGATCCCGAGCAGCACGGCGATATTACTGATGAAACCACGGAAAAAGCGGTAAATCAGCAGAATAAACACCAGGACGGCGAACGAGAACAGGACAATCCCGATATTGCCAAATGCCGGGTCCGAGAGCGCCTGCCCTCCACCGGCCCAACCAATCGCCGTAGGAAGCAGCGTCAGACCGATCGTGGTAATGATCGTCCCCGTCACCACGGGCGGGAAAAAACGCGTAATTCGACTGAAATACGGGCTTATCAGGAAGACAATCAGGCCCGAGACAATCACTGAACCATAGATCGTCGTCAAGTCGTGCGTATTACCAATCAAAATCATGGGCGTGACGGCGGTAAAGGTACACCCCTGGATGATTGGCATTTTTGAGCCGATGGGCAGCTTGCCCAGACCAAGAACCTGAATGAGAGTCGCAATACCGGATGTGAAGAGATCAGCATTAATCAGGTAGACGATCTGCTCCTGACTCAGCCTGAGAGCAGCCCCGACCAGCAGCGGAACCGCAACAGCACCGGCATACATGACCAGAACGTGTTGAAAACCATAGACCAGGAGTTGTCCCAGTGGTAACACTTCATCAACAGGGTGAACGGCCTTTGTCTGTTTCTGCGCGTCAACGGTGACATTTGCCATAAAAAACCCTCCAGATTTCAATTGCTAACGGTGCGTTGCGGTGGCTTCGGGAGCCAGATCGCACAGGGAATCAGGCGGCATCCCGAAGCGCTCGCATCCTAGCCTCTCTCGAATACGATGTCCTGGGCTCCTTCCCAGAGTACCAGACGACCAACCTCTTTTATGTTCTCCATACCCTCAACAATAGTCAGAAAGTGATTTCCCGCCAGTTGACCGACTTTACTGGCAAAACAGGTATTCCCGTACGGAAATAGCAGCTCGGTCTCGCTGAACCCCCCGGGATAGAGTAAGAGCTGTCCAGGAGCCGGATGACTTGTATGGTTCTCAAAGCTCAGCCCCGTATCGAGCTCACCAAGCGGGATCCATGCCGCCTCCCCACTCCAACGAGCCTGTACCAGCCTGTTACGGAACGGGAGCCAGCGCTTGAACGCCTCGCAGGTTCGGGGTGCGTCCTCCTCCTCCATCCGGGCCAGAAACGAGAGCGAACCAACCGTGATACGTAATAACTGCATTCATACCTCCTGTATGCTTTTTTCCTTTTGCTTTATTGGGCGGCTATCGTCGCTTGCTGTTGTTCTAACTCGGACCGCTTCCGAAGCGCCGCAAGCACACGCTCCGGGACCATCGGCAGTTGCTTCAGCCAGACCCCTACCGCATCATGAATCGCAATCGCCACCGCAGGCGCAAACGGCACAAGCGGCATTTCGGCGACACCACGCGCACCATACGGGCCGTTGGGATCGGCAAGTTCCAGCACGACCGGTCGAATATCATGCGGCATATCAAGGGCCGTGGGGAGCAGATAGGTGCTCAGGTAAGGGGTCAGGACATGGCCCTCACGCACCTGGAAATGCTCCAGCAGCGCATAGCCGACTGCTTGCGCAAGACACCCCTCAATCTGTCCCGTCACCTGCTGCATATTGATCGCTTTTCCTACATCATGCACGCTAATCACCCGCATCACCCGCACCTGACCGGTCAGCGTGTTCACCTCCACCTCGACCGCCTGCGCCGCGTAGCCATAGCAATAGTTCGGGGTAGCGCGACCGCTTCCCGCCTCCATTGCCGTCGTCGCGGGCGGCCGAAACTGGAACGTGGCCTCGGCCCTCTCGTCATCGGTATAACTCCACTTCTCACGCGCCGCCAGAGCCGCATCACGCACCGCACGCCCACCCATCAGCGTCATACGTGAGGCCGAGGTACTGCCCGCGTTCGGCGTTATGCTGCTGTCCTCACAGATCAGCGATATCTTCTCAAGCGGCAAGCCAAGCGCCTCCGCCGCAATCTGACGGAGTGCCAGATGCGCCCCCTGCCCGACATCGGTCGCACCGATCCGCACTTCGGCCCGCTCTAGCTCGGCCTCGCCAAACACCGTCACGGTCGCGGTTGCCTGCTCTGGATACCCGAACGAGTAGCCCAAATTCTTAATCCCGCTGGCGATCCCGCGTCCCCGGCGCAAGTACGGCTCGGACGGCTGCTGAAGCTCACCCCATGTACGCATCTCCTCAAGGCAGCGCTCAAGCACGGGAAGCGCACTGACGCCAGGTGGCAACTGGTTCTGTGTCGGCTCAATGCTGCCCTCACGGTAGATGTTCTGACGGCGCAGCTCAACCGGATCCATACCAAGCTTGTGAGCAAGACGCGTTACCATGATCTCGGTCGCAAAGTGAGCCTGCGGTGCCCCAAAGCCGCGAAATGCACCACTCGGTACATTATTTGTATAGAGTGCGTAGGCGTCGACCTTGATATGTGGAACCTCATAGCAGCCGCTTGCGAAGAGCGCCGCGACCTTCAGCACCTCCTCGCTGGTGGAGGCATAGGCCCCGCCGTCAGCCAGCACTTCGGCTTCCACCGCCACAATCCGCCCACCCTTCGTCACACCCCAACGACAGTGAATGGTCATCGGATGCCGCTTGTGGTGCGCAATGATCGACTCTTCTCGGCTCCACTGCATCGCGACCGGACGCCGCAATTTCCAGGCAGCCAGAGCAAGCAAGTGCTGAAGGGAGAGGTCTTCACGGCCACCAAACGCGCCACCGACCGCAGCATAGCGAATGATGACCTGGTCCTCAGGGAGTTTGAGTATTTTTGCAATCTGCCGGCGATCCTCGTGCAGCCACTGGCCCGCCGTTTCGATAATAACGCGATTCTGCTCATCGATATATGCTATACCGGCCTCGGGCTGCAAGTAGGCGTGCTCCTGCCAGCCTGTTTCAAAGGTATCTTCAAGCGTCAGATCGGCCTGCGCAAACCCGGCGCGGATATCGCCCTTGCGAATAGGCACATGCTTCAGAATGTTCGTACCTGGTTTTTCATGCACAAGCGGCGCATCGGGAGCCAGCGCGGCCCGGGCATCACAGACCGCTGGTAGATCCTCGTACCGCACTACAACCTGCTTCGCGCCCGCTATCGCCGCCTCTTTGCTTTCAGCGACAACCAGCGCCACCTTATCGCCCTCAAAGCGCACCACGTCCTCGCACAGCACTGGCTGATCGTCCACCCCCAGACCAAAGGCGTTATAGGGAACGTCGGCAGCGGTCAGCACAGCCACCACTCCGGGAGCCTGTAGAGCCGCTTCAGTCTCAAGCGCAAGGATACGCGCATGTGGACGATGAGCATACACCACCTGCATATGCAGCATGCCGGGCTTGATGAGATCTGCCGGATACCGCGTTGCACCCGTGACTTTGCCGATCGCGTCGGGTCGCTTCAGAGGCTCACCGATAATACTTCTTCTCATGATTTCCCTGCCTTCCCGGCTGTCAGATCGCTCTGCACAGCAGCCTGTACTGCATCAAGAATCTTACTATATCCTGTACAGCGGCAAATGTTGCCACTCAGCGCCACACGCACCTGGTCGAGATCGGGGTGCGGACACTCGTCAAGCAGCTTGGCACCGGCCATCAGCATACCCGGGATACAGAAGCCGCACTGGACCGCCGCACAATCGACGAACGCTTGCTGCAAGGGGTGCAGGGTGTCGCCGTCGGCCAGTCCCTCGATCGTGGTTACTTCGGCACCGTGAGCCTGTGCAGCAGGCACCAGGCACGACATCACCGCCTGCCCGTTCAGCCAGACCGTACAGGCCCCACACTCACCCTCAGCGCAGCCCTCCTTCGTGCCGGTCAGCCCCGCATCCTCACGCAGCGCGTTGAGCAGCGTCTTGCGCTCCGCACCAACCAGGCGGCAAGGCTTCCCGTTCACCGTCGTCTCGATGGTTCCCGTGAATGGTTTGGCCTCTGCTTGCTTGCCGGTATCCAGCGCTACAGGCGCATCCATCCGCTGATCTCGCACATCGTTCGCGGCAATGCGACGCAGGCCCTGCTCAATATAGTGCTGCAATGTCTCATAGCGATACTCCGCCGAGGCTCGCACATCGCCGATCGGCGTTACATCCTGCCTGGCGATTCGGCCCGCCTCCTGACAGGTTTCCGCGTCTAGCTCCTTGCCCTGAAGATAGGTCTCAACCGAGCGAGCATGCACCACCGTCGGAGCCAGGCAGCCAAGCGTGATCCGCGCCTGACTGACACGCGGACCGTCAAACGTCAGGACGAACGCGACATCGATCACCGAGATCGCCTGCGCGCCCCGCAGGCCAAGCTTGAGGAAGAGGCCCCGCTGCTGCTCGCGCAACGCAGGAACCCGAATCTCACGAAGCAGCTCCCCGGGCCGCAGCACGGTACGCCTGAAGCCGGCATAGAAGTCATCAAGCGCGACGACACGTTCACCCTCCTTGCTACACAGCACAACCTCGGCCCCAAGCGCCATCAGGGGGGCAATGCTATCGTTCGCAGGCGACGCGGTAATCAGGTTGCCCGCCAGCGTTGCCCGATTGCGAATCTGCGGTGCGCCGACCTCCCAACATGCCTGAGCCAGCGGCAGCAGCCGTTCGCGGCAAGCAGCCGACATCACGATATCGTTATGCGTCGTCAGGGCACCAAAGGCAAACACGCCCTGCTCCTCACGCAGATAACGCAGCTCCGCAAGCCCCGTAATATCAATCAAGGTCCGCGTCGGCTTGACCCCGCGCTGAAGCTCAACCAGCACATCAGTCCCACCCGCAACCACCCGGGCCGTATCCCCATATCGCGCCAGTTGCTCCAGCGCCTCCGCAAGCGTTGTCGGGCGAACAATCGTTTCCCAGAACATAATGAAGTCTCCTCTCAAGCGCTCTTACACCTTCGCTCCCGGACGCAGCAACCGTCCATACGGCCTTTCAGCATGCCAACCTTCCAGGTAGACGGTCTGCCCGCGCACAACGGTTCGTTCTATCACTCCCTGCATCTCCCGCCCGATATAGGGGCTATGCTGATGCCGGTAAAAGAGACCATCCTGTTGCAGCGTATAGCGCTTTTCCAGCCTGACAAGCACGAAATCCGCGTCGCTCCCCACCGTAAGGCTTCCCTTCTGTGGCCAGAGGCGAAAACGTCGGGCCACGCGTGCCGAGATCAGCTCAACAAGCAGCGGCAAGGGAAGCCGACGCGCCGCGTAGCCCTCGGTCAACAAGAGCGGAAGCGTCGACTGTGCGCCCGAAATGCCGCCCCAGGCCGCGAAAAAGTCCTCGTGCTCCTTGAGTTCCCGAGGTGCAGGCGAGTGATCCGAAGCCACAAACGCGATCTCACCCCGGCGCACATAGTCCCAGAGCGCTTCCTGCTCCTCAAGCGGCCTCAGCGGCGGCGCGCACTTCGCAACCGCCCCGAGCTGCTCAACATCCTCTTCTGTAAGCACCAGATAGTGCGGGCAGGTCTCACAGCTTACATCGACCCCACGTGCCCGTGCTTCGATTACCAGTCGAACACCAGCCCCACAACTGACATGCACGATATGGAGAGGACAGCCGGTTTCATCTGCAAACAGGATTGCCCGTTGAATGGCTTCAACTTCCGCTATGATCGGACGCGATTCTAAATATGCTCGAATATCGGTCTTTCCCTGCGCCCGAGCCCGCTGTGCAAGCGCCCGCGTCAGAGTGAGGTTCTCGGCATGAACCGCAAGCAAGCTTCCAAGCTTCGCGATGCGCTGCATCCCCTCGTACAGCGTCAGATCATCAACTGACTGAAAATCGTCAGTGCCGCTCTCGCTCATAAACGCCTTGAAACCGATCACACCACACTCAACCAGCTCGTCAAGCTGTTCCAGGTTATCCGGTTGCAGCGCTCCCCAGAAGGCAAAATCCAGCAAAGACGCCTGCTGAGCGGCCTCAAGCTTTTGTCGAAAGGCAGCAGCGTCACGCGTCGGCGGGGTGGAGTTCAACGGCATATCGAAAAAGGCCGTCATGCCGCCCGCAGCCAGGGCTCGCGATCCGGTGGCGAAGCCCTCCCAGTGCGTGCGCCCGGGCTCGTTGATATGCACATGCGCATCGATGCCGCCAGGAAAGAGATAGAGCCCGCTCGCGTCGATCTCCTCCTGTGCTGAGCCCGTCAGCTCTCGACCAAGCGCAACGATGGTTCCGGCAGACACTGCCAGGTCGATTGTTTCACCGCTTGCCAGGGTACCATTGCGCACAAGCAGATCATAGGTACTCATACAGCCGCCTCCTGAGCCAGTAGAAGGACAAAGCGCTCCAGTGTATCGAGCGCGATCGCTACATCTTCTACCGCTACTGCCTCATCGGGATGATGACTGATCCCGCCGCGACAGCGCACAAAGAGCATCGCAATATCGGTCAATTCTGCCATGACAACGGCATCATGGCCGGCCCCGCTCGGGAGCGTCATGAGCGGGTAGCCGCTAGCTTCTACCGCCCGTTCCAGTAGACGGCGCAGACGCGGCTGACAGTGGACTGCCTTGCTCTCTTGCAGCACCTCCCATTGCACCGTGATGCCGCGTCGCTGGCAGCTTGCCCGTATCTGTTCCAGCACGCGGGAGAGCGCCCGCGCACGGGTAGTATCATCCTGATGACGTATATCGATACTGAAGCGCACTTCTCCGGGAATAACGTTACTTGCGCCCGGCAGGACGCTTGCCTGACCAACCGTGGCGACCAATCCCGGGTACTCGCACGCTTCCTTCTCTATCAGTAGCAGGCACTCCGCCGCCGCACAGAGCGCATCCCGCCGGAGCGACATCGGCACCGTGCCAGCATGCCCGGCAAGCCCGATGCAGCGAACATTCAGGCGGCTCTGTCCGGCAATGGCCGTCACGACGCCGATAGGCACCTGCTGCGCCTCCAGAACCGGTCCCTGCTCAATATGCACCTCGCAGTAGCCAAGCAGGTCTTCGCGACGCCAGCGAGGCTGCTTAAGCGCCTCAGGAATGCCGCCATACCCGCGAATCGCCTCGGCGAGCGTTGTGCCAGTTGCATCGGTCAGCAGCAGCGCATCGGGAGCCAGCATACCGGTTGCACTCTTGCTTCCAAGATACGCATGCTGAAAACGCAGGCCCTCCTCATCAGTAAACCCGACCACTTCAAGCGCGAAGGGAAGCCGCTCGCCCCGCCTGTAGAGACGCTCCACACAGGAGAGCGCCACCAGCACCCCGAGCGGACCATCATAGCGCCCGGCATTGCGCACCGAATCGAGGTGCGAGCCGAGCACCAGCGTTTGCATGCCCGCTTGCTGTCCCTCATAACGCCCGAAAATATTTCCTATTGCATCCTGCTGTACGCTCATGCCTGCCTCACGCATCCAGCCCGCAACCAGGCTATTGACCTGCTGCATTGACGGGCTGAGGCTTGGCCGCGTGAGCATCCCGGGCTCTTCGCTCAAGCGGCCCAGGATGTCGCAGCGTTCCATCACTGTCGTTGCGGACATAGTTTAACTCCCGCGATAGGTGGAATAGGCCCACGGTGACACTAACAATGGAATATGGTAGTGAGCCGTTGCATCGGCAATCCCAAAGCGAATGGGCACAATATCCAGAAATGGTGGATCGGGCAATTCAACCTGCAGTGCAGCGAAATAGGCCCACACGGCGAACGTCAGCTCATAGCGGCCCTGGCGAAACTCCTCACCCTGAAGCAACGGCTGCACGGTTCGGCCATCAGCGCCGGTGTAGACCGTTTTCAGCAGGTGCCGTGTCTCACCAAGCCGCCAGAGCTCGATCTGCATATTTTCCGCCGGGATGCCATGCATGGTATCCAGCACATGCGTGGTCAGGAAACCGGTCATCTGCACCTCCCTTGTCAGCGGCTCAACGTCAGCTTAATCAGGCCATAGGCCGGGAACGGGTCGCTGTAGACCTTCACCCTCTCGTCCACGCTTGACACGGCCATCGGATCGCGGGTGCGGTTCTGCGCCTCAAAAGAGACCTCGGCGAGCTGCGGGAAGCGATCCAGCAAGCGCTTGCCCATCTCGTATACAAGATGTTGAATCGACTCGCTGACAAACTCATGGAACACGGTTTGTAGCAGATCGCGCACCTGCTCGGCTGGCACATAGCGCTGATGGTCGGCTGCCAGCATATCAGCGACCTCGCCATACTTCCAGAATACGTCAAGGTAGATGAACAGGGGCCGATCCTCGCGCTCGGGCAGAGTCGTATACTCATCGCGATAAAAGCGGGTAAACGAGCTTCCTGTTACCTTGAACAGCTCTAGCCCGACCTGCCCACAGCGATGATTCGAGAGCGTCGGATGTTGCTGCTCATCCCGTGCGAGATCGAGCGAGGCAACCGCGTAGTCCCCATGAGCACGGCTGAACAGCACTTCGCTTTGCTCAAAGCGCTCCTGATGCGGCACAGGGACATAATGAAAGGGAAGTTCACGCCCGCTCACTCGAAGCGCCTCCATATGACTATAGGCAGCCAGCAGGTTGCGCCCCAGATATTCAAGGAAGCCTTCAAGCGTCGCGCCCTCATAGGACAACGCCTGCCGCAGAACGAAATTCTTCATGCTGTCGGTCGCCACCACATTCGAGTTATCCCCTTTTTCGTATGCCGGAAAAAAGTTCCGCCCGAACACCTCAACGTCTACTTCCAGTGCAAAGAGCGTGTTTGGCCTGCCAGTAAAGGCAGATTCAGGAATAGCAGAAATACCTTCAAGTGGAGTTGCATAGACACGATAAACAGGGACGCGCATCTTGCCATAACTGATGTCAAAAGAATAGCCACCGCTCATAATGAGGCTCCTTTCGCGATTCATTCGCTGTATCGGGTTCACTGAACACAGAAGAAAGAGTACATCGGACGGCTCTATATGCTTCGGGAAGGACTACTGTAACAAATCCTGAAGCCGGTAGTGGCAGATCTTCTCAATCTCGCCAAGCGCAATCTTCATTTCCTGCTCGGCTGTATGCTGCAACCGCTCAGGATAGCTGGCAAGAATGCTCTCTTTGGTATTCTCGCGCGTACAGATCAGAAAAGGGAAGCCAAAGCGCTCACGATACGCCTGATTCAAGCGTGTAAAGGTTGCCAGTTCTTCAGGAGACAGGCGGTTCAACCGGGCAGAGGCCTGCTCATCGGTCGATGCGGGGGAAAGGGTGCCAAGCTGCGCGGCCCGCCCGGCAAGGTCGGGATGCGCCCGGATCAAATCAAGCTGACGCTCGCGGGGTGCCTGTTCCAGAATCGTGCAGAGCGCCTGATGCAGCTCTTGCTTGCTCTGGAACGGTCGCGCCTTCCATGCCTCACGCACGATCCAGGGGGACCCCTCAAAGAGCGATGAAAGCGTTGCAGTAAAGCGTTCCTGGTCAAGAGCATTTATTTCCTGCAATGTCATCTTTGTCATAGCAGTGCCTCTTCTTCACAAAAATACACTCAACGAACGAAGGGAAAGTCTGACAGCGACTTCCAGGGTTTCACTATGTTCTACTTTCTACATGACGGAAAACGCTTTTCAAATGCAGAAACTATGGAGAGTATAAACTGTCCTTTTCCTTTTTGTCAAGGGTAAAGTGAAGAAATTCAAGCGGCGAGAAAATTTCAATCACAAACGAACAGAAGTGCATTTGTGCCCGAGAAGTGTTGACAAAGCGAAAAGTTGCAGGGTATATTTCGTAATAAGAAAATTACTTTTTCTTATCGCGGAAAAGCATGCGGGTAGATGAACCCTCCGCAGAGAAACATGTTTGAGCAACGGAAACTCCATTTCCCGCTCTAGCAGATGTGCAAAAGGAGATTTTTCGTATGGTGGAAAAGATCGGCTTTATCGGTCTGGGCATTATGGGCAAGCCAATGGCGCTCAACCTGCTGAAGGCGGGCTATCCCGTGCTGGTGCAGAACCACCGGCAGGCCGTGACCGATGAGATGAGCGCGCACGGCGCACAGGCAGCGCCCTCACCCGCCGAAGTCGCGGCGCAAAGCGATATCGTCATCACCATGCTTCCCGATTCGCCCCAGGTTCGGGACGTTATGCTCGGAGAACAGGGCGTCATTATGGGCGCACATACAGGGCTGATTGCGATCGATATGAGCACCATTTCACCCATTGTGACCCGGGAGATCGCGCAACGCCTGAGCGAACAGGGGGTTGAGATGCTGGATGCGCCTGTCAGCGGCGGCGACAGGGGCGCGATAGAAGGAACCCTCTCGATCATGGTTGGCGGCTCGGAAGCGACCTTTTCCCGCTGTCGGCCCATTTTTGAGGCGCTTGGCAAAACAATCGTCCATGTCGGCGAGATCGGCGCGGGGCAGATCGTCAAGGCCTGCAATCAGATTGTCGTCGCCCTGACCATCGAAGCAGTCGGTGAGGCGTTAGTGCTCGGCTCCAGGGCAGGCGTCCGACCGGAGAAGATTCTACAGGTGCTCGGTGGCGGGCTGGCCGCGAACCGCGTGATGGAGCTGCGCGGGCCCAACATGCTCGCTCACAACTTCACGCCCGGCTTCCGCATCCGGCTGCATCACAAGGATCTCGGCATTGCGCTCAGTACCGCTCGGGCGTTTGGCACCTCACTGCCAGTGACGGCGCTGATCGATCAGATGCTTGCAGCGCTTGAAGCAAACGGGCGCGGCGAGCTGGATCATTCGGCCCTGCTGACCTATCTGGAAGATCTGGCACAACATCGCATCGGAGAGAATGAAGAGTAGGAGTCGTTCTACCAGCAAGAAAGGATTCAGAGTTCTATGACTCGTATGTCTGCAACTGACGCGGCTGTACAGGTAATGCTCGATGAAGGTGTTGAAATCGTCTTTGGCATTCCCGGTGCGGCTATTCTTCCGCTCTACCAGTCAATCATGAAAAGCGGCAAGATCCGCAATTACATCGTGCGCCACGAGGAAGGAGGCACCCACGCGGCTGACGGCTACGCCAGAGCAACCGGCAAAGTCGGCGTGATGATCGGCACCTCGGGTCCGGCAGGCACAAATATGATTACCGGGCTGTATACAGCAACAGCGGACTCTATCCCCATGATCTGCATTACCGGTCAGGCACAGTCGCATCTGCTGCATAAAGAGGCATTTCAGGCAGTGGATATCGTTGGCTGCGCCACACCTGTCACCAAATGGAGCGTGCTCGTCAAGGAGCCTGCACAGGTGCCCTGGGTCTTTCGCGAGGCGTTTCGGATCGCGCAGGATGGCCGCCCGGGCGCGGTCCTGATCGACCTGCCGCTTGATGTTCAGCGCGGTGAGCTCGACTTTGACCCTACCCTCTCCTCGCGGCTGCCGCTCACCAGACCTGCCCCCTCTGCCGCCGCAATCGAGCGAGCGCTTGAGATGCTGCTAGAGGCCGAGCGCCCGCTATTGATGCTGGGTGGCGGCGTCATCAGCGCAAACGCAACCGAGGAATTCCGCCAGCTTGCTGAACACCTCAATATCCCCGTCACGGTCACGCTGATGGGCAAGGGCGGCTTCCCCGAGGATCACCCGCTGTTCGCCGGAATGGCAGGCATCCAGACGCAGACGCGCTATGGCAATCAACTCTTTCTTGAATCAGATGTCGTGCTGGCGATAGGAGCCCGTTTCGCCGACCGCCACACAGGCGACCTCACGATCTATCGGGGCCAGCGACGCTTTATTCATATCGACATCGAGCCCACGCAGATTGGCAGGGTCTTCGCCCCCGATCTGGGAATTGTCTCTGACGCAAAATTGGCACTGAAGGCGCTTCTTGAGCTTGCTCACACGATCCCGGCCCGCCAGGAATCGCCCTGGACGCAGCGCGTCGCTCACCTGCGCACAACGCTGACGCGGCGCATGGACTTCGATGAAACGCCGATCAAGCCCCCGCGCGTATTTAAAGAGATCAACGAATTCTTTGACCGGGATACGATTTTTGTCACGGCGATCGGGCTCTATCAGATCTGGTCGGGACAGTTCCAGCACGTCTACAAGCCGCGTCACTATATGGTCTGTGGTCAGGCAGGCCCGCTCGGGTGGGAGATCCCGGCGTGTATCGGCGTCAAGCTGGCACATCCTGATACACTGGTTGTAGGCATTGTCGGCGACTACTCGTTTCAATTCTTGATGGAAGAAGTCGCAGTAGCAGTGCAATATCGGATTCCATTTATCCTGGTCATGATCAACAATGCCTATATGGGCCTGATCCGCCAATCGGAGATAGCATATACTATGAATTACTGTGTCGATCTAGCGTACAGCGCACCCAACACCGATGGCAACACGCCTGGCATCGATCACGTGAAGGTGATGGAGGCAATGGGAGCGCTCGGGCGGCGTGTAGAGGCTCCGCAGGACATTCGGCCCGCACTTGAATGGGCGGTTCGCGAGGCCGAGGCGCAGCGCGTTCCCGTGCTGGTTGAGGTCATCGTTGAGCGTGAGGCGAACGCTGCGATGGGCGCGGCGCTCAATGCAATCACTGAATTCGAGCCGCTACCCGCGCTCGACACAGCAACGGTTCCTTCCTGAGTGTATGGAGCCAGGTAGAGGGGCGACGCACTCTCTACCTGCTCGCTTCAATACAAGAATAGCTACAGAAAGAGTGCATCATGAAAACATTGCTTCTGAAACATGCAACGCTGCTTGTGTCAATGGACGACAACGGAACCACCTGGAACGATGGCGGGATCTATGTAGAAGACAATGTTATTCGCCAGATCGGGCCAACGCCAGAGCTGCCGCAGGAGGCCGACACCATCATTGACGCCAGCGACATGATTGTTCTCCCCGGGCTTGTCAACACGCATCACCACTTCTATCAGACGCTCACCCGCTGCATTCCCGAGGCCCAGAACGCCACCCTGTTCCACTGGCTCCGCACGCTCTACCCGATCTGGGCGCGACTGACCCCGCAGGCAATCGCCGTGAGCACCCGCACCGCAATCGCAGAACTCATGCTCTCAGGCTGCACCACAACAAGCGATCATACGTATATCTGGCCCAATGGCTCCCGGATCGACGACCAAATTGAGGCCGCGCAAACCATGCGCATTCGCTTCCACGCCACTCGCGGCTCGATGTCGGTTGGTGAGAGCAAGGGCGGGCTGCCCCCCGATAGCGTCGTTGAGGATGAAGAGACTATCCTGCGCGACTCACGTCGAGTCATAGAGGAATATCATGACTCATCGCGCTACTCGATGCTGCGTATCGCGCTTGCCCCCTGTTCTCCCTTCTCCGTCTCGCCCGATCTGATGCGCGAAAGTATCGCGTTAGCCCGCTCCTACGGCGTCCAGGCGCATACGCACCTTGCCGAAACGCTCGACGAGGCCGAATACTGCAAACAGCACTTCGGACGCTCGCCGGTCGAGCTGATGGAGGATCTGGGCTGGCTTGGCGGCGATGTCTGGCACGCCCACACCGTTCACCTGAGCAGTACGGAGATCGAGCAGCTCGGCAAGACGCGCACGGGAGCCGCCCATTGCCCGAGCTCAAATATGCGGCTGGCTTCGGGTATCGCGCCCGTCATGCAGCTTCAGCAAGCTGGTGCCCGTGTTGGGCTCGGCGTTGATGGCTCGGCCTCGAACGATAGCTCACACCTGCTGGCCGAGGCACGACAGGCCATGCTTCTGCAACGCGTGATGGGAAATCCCGGAGCTATGACCGCTTCTCAGGCGCTCTGGATGGCAACCAGAGGCGGCGCGAGCGTCCTGGGGCGCGACGATATTGGCTATCTTGCGCCCGATATGGCCGCCGATTTTATTGGCTTTCGTCTCAATACGCTTGAACTTTCCGGTGGGGCAGTCCATGATGCTCCTGCCTCTCTCATCTTCTGTCACCCACCTCATGTCGATCTGAGCGTGATCAACGGAATGGTCTGTGTGCTGAATAAAGAGCTCATTCACGCCGACCTCACCGAACTCGTTCAGGAGCAGAACCGGGTCGCCTGGGCCCTTGTGCGCGATGAGCTGCGCTAACCGACAGGCGTAATACTGCCTCCTTGCCGCTCATGCGTGAGGAGGAGTCGAGAAGCGGCGCGTGTTATGATATAATACAGTAATCTTTTCGCTATGTGGAAAAGAAAATAGAAAATGCGGGCCCTTCTCTGGCTCGAAAAAGGACAAGCCATGAGCGGAGTACAATCAATCGAAAGAGCGCTAGATCTGCTTGAATACCTGGCCCAGTCTGGTGGCTGGGTCGGGGTCAGCGAGCTCAGCAATGCAACCGGGCAGCCAGTAGCGACAGTACATCGGCTTTTATCAACTCTAGTGGCACGCAGGTATGTCATCCGCGATAATCAGGCACGGCGCTATGCGCTTGGCCCGGCCTTTCGCCGGCTGGCAGGCGTCGAACTTCCCGCACTTGACTGGTCAACCCTCGCAACTCCATATCTACGGCAGCTTGTCGAGATCAGCGGCGAAACGGCCAATCTGGCAATTATGGCGCGCTATCGTGCCGTGTATGTGGCCCAGGCACAGCCTCCGACCCGGCTTGTGCGCATGTTTACCGAGCTCGGGAACAAGGTGCCGCTGCATGCGACTGGATGCGGCAAAGTCCTGCTTGCGTACCAGCCGGATAGCGTGGTCACGTCCATCATTGCGCAGGCGGGACTGCCAGCCTTTACAGACAAGACCATCACCGACCCCGATCACCTCCGCCAGGAACTGGAGCTGATTCGGCAGCGGGGCTATGCGATGGACAATGGCGAGCAAGAAGACGGCGTCCGGTGCCTTGCGGTGCCGGTCTATGGCCCTGATGAAACGGTGCTGGCAGCAATGAGCATCTCAGGCCCATCGAGCCGCCTGAGCAACATGCAGACGCCGATTATGATTCCCCACCTGAAGCGGATCAGCGCCGCTCTAACCGCAGCTCTGGAGGAAAAACACCTGCTCCCGCTGGGATAAAGCGTTGAAGCGCAGCAGGTCGAAACAAGATTCTGCTGCGTCTTCTCCCTGATTATTCTCTATCTGTACAGCTACGCCCGTGATATTTCCTGCATTGGCTGTTCAGTGAGCTCTACCTGCGATTCGATGGCAGATCCACCCCCATCGGTGGTCAGCGTCGTATAGAGCCTGATCTTCTTCTCGATCTTATGAAGGTTATTCTCCAGCTCATGCATATGATCCAGCACATGCTTACGATGTAGCAATAGCAGATCCAGGCGCTCCTGTTCGGTCCCCGCACCTTTTTTCTTCAGATCCATATATTGCTTCATCTGCCTGATGGGCATACCAGTAGAACGCAGGCACATCAGGAACGTCAGCCATTCCAGATCTCTTTCAGTGTAGCGGCGATGACCATTCGAGGCGCGCTCAACGGAGTCAAGCAGCCCGATACGCTCATAATAGCGCAGGGTATGCGCGCTGATGCCAGTTCTTTCTGCTACCATTTGAATCGTGAGTTCTTCTTCCATGATGGTAGTATAACGCTTCGAGTATACCTTACGTCAAGGGCTTTCCCTCCTGAAAATGGGCCTGTATACGGACATCAAAACCGGTACAGGGTATGGTATACTTTTTCTATTCAGCATCCTCATAGAAAGGGGTAGAAATCAACAGACCCATCACGCACTAACAGACCTCTCAACAGTTGCAAGGTTGCAACGCGCTCACCCTATGAAGGTGGGAGCCAGAAAGCTTTGTTGTATCGCTTGACAGGCGGCTCCAAACAAGGAGGTTTATTTCATGCACTGGACTCAGTTATACACCCCTGTTCTTGACAATCTCCTGCTTTCGGCCATTGTGGCCGCGCTTCCCGTCGTCGTTTTGCTCGGCCTGCTGGCTTTATTTCACATTCGCGCCCATTGGGCTGCACTCGCCGGGCTGGCCGCAGCAATCCTCATCGCGCTACTGGTTTATCGCATGCCCGCCTCGGCGCTCTTCGCCTCAACGCTCTATGGCGCGGCCTATGGCCTGTTCCCGATAGGCTGGATCATCATCGGCGCCATCTTTGTCTACGATATCACGGTGCACACGGGCATGTTCGAGGTCATCAAGCAGACCGTTGCGAACCTCTCGCGCGACCGGAGGCTGCAACTGCTCTTGATCGCCTTCAGTTTTGGCGCGTTCGTCGAGGGCGCGGCAGGCTTTGGTACACCGGTTGCTGTTTCGGCGGCCATGTTGATCGGGCTTGGTTTTCGCCCGCTCCCTGCCGCGGGGCTGGCACTGATCGGAAACACGGCTCCGGTCGCATTTGGAGCGCTCGGAAGCCCTATCCTGGCACTGGCCTCGGTCACGAACATTCCCACTGATACACTCAGCGCTATGATCGGGCGTCAGCTTCCCTTTTTCTCGGTCCTCGTTCCTTTCTGGCTGATCTGGGCAATGGCGGGATGGCGCGGGATGCTGGAAGTCTGGCCTGCCTGCCTGGTTGCGGGCCTGAGCTTCGCCATCACACAATTTGCCGTCAGCAACTTCTTCGGGCCGACGCTGGTTGACATTGCCGGAGCGCTGATCTCCATTCTCTGCCTGGTTGGTTTTATGAAGATCTGGCATCCACGCACAACCTGGCAATTCCCGGAAGAAGCCGCCCGAGAAGCCGAGCCAGAGACCAGCATTCCCTTCTCGCTTGCCTTTCGTGCCTGGTCGCCCTGGCTGCTCCTGGCAATTATCCTCTTTTTATGGGGCTTCCCGCCGGTCAAGAACCTGCTGAACAGCATCTCGAATCCGCAGATTGTCGTACCTTTTCTGCACAACCTGATCTTTCGTGCACCTCCTGTCGTCCCAAAGCCGACGCCTGAAACAGCAGTGTTCAGCTTAAACTGGCTCTCGGCAACGGGAACCGGCCTCTTGCTTACCGGGATACTCGCGGGCCTGCTGCTACGGCTCAGCCCGCTAACGTTGCTCAAGCTTTTCGGCGGCACGCTGTGGCGGCTCCGCTTCTCGCTGCTGACCATCGCGGCCATGCTGGCGCTTGGCTACACCACGCGATACGCAGGTCTAGATGCTACGGTGGGTCTTGCGTTCGCCAGTACAGGCGTCCTCTTCCCCTTCTTCTCGCCGCTTCTGGGCTGGCTTGGAGTTGCCCTGACGGGTAGCGATACCTCGTCCAACGTGCTCTTTGGCAGCTTGCAGCGCATCACTGCCGAGAAACTGGGCTTCTCACCGGTACTTGCGGCGGCAGCGAACAGCAGCGGCGGCGTCATGGGCAAGATGATTGACGCACAGAGCATCGTTGTCGCGGGTGTTGCAACCGGCCAGAAAGGCGAAGAAGGCTCGATCCTGCGCTATGTCTTCTTCCATAGCCTTGCGCTGGCGGCGCTCGTCGGCTTGCTTGTGCTGTTACAGGCCTATGTCTTCCCTGGCATGATTCCATAAACGCGCCTGTGGAGCCCGGTAAGATGCTGCCGGGCTCTCGGCTCTCCTCTCCTTATCTACTCTAAAGCATTGTGCATTTCCCACTCGCGCAACAGCCTGAGCGTTCGTTGCACAATTGCGTCGAAACCCTGCAGACTGGACGCAGAGTGCAACGCGGCGATCAGCGCCAGATCTCGCGAATCGCCACCAAAGCGGGAATACGTTTCTGATCCGCCTCGATTGGTCGCAGTTCGGTATAGCCCTTCAAGAATGCCCGCCACAGCCTGTCATCGGGGTCCATATGATAGAAGCCCTCGCACCAACGCACGGTAGCCAGATCATAGGCACGCCAGCCGGGACCGCAGCAGTCAAAATCGAACAATGTGACCATACGAGCGCCGTCAAGATGCTCATTCAGAATGTGGCTATCTCCGTGACACGCTCCATAATCAAGCCCCTGCTCAGCAAACTGCTCCAGGGAGGCCCAATCGGCAACGACCCAGGAATGCAGCGGTTCCAATGTCTGCAACGAAGCATCGAGCAGCACAGACAAATCAAGCGCCTCTCGCTGCACTGATGGCGAGAAGCTATCAGCGGCGTTATGCATCGCGGCCAGCGCTCGCCCATGTATATAGCTGTCTTCAACGCTATGCCTGTCGGGCGGCTCCCCGGGCGCATAGCTGAAGAGAACCGCGAAACGGGGCCCTTCCGGCGCGAGCAGCTCCGTGAGATACTCGCCATCCTCCCGGCTGATCGGCGTCGAAACTGCAATGCCCCGCTGATCGAGATGGTGCAGCAGCTCAAGCTCATAACGGATCGCGTCTCGAGAACGCCAGCCCGCCCGATAGATGCGCAGGGTAAACCGCTCCTCAGGCCCCCTGACCAGATAGGAATCATTCACCCCCCGAGAGAGCAGGATGCAATCAGGCAGGCTCTGAAAGCCATAGTGAGTCAGCACCTCACGCCGGAGCGCGGCAGCCGAGAGCATCGAATGCGCGACAGGGAAAAAAGGGTATAGCATGTGACAACTGTTCCAAACAGCAATACTCCTTTTCTTCGCTCCTCGATGGGAAGGAGCATACAGGCAGCCCAAGTTATACCTGCATGGGATCGATCAACAGATTTTGCCTGTTATACCTTATATCCTTCTCTCACGCCCCTCCCTCGCATCTTCTTCAAAGGCGTCACCTCTCTTTCAGCGCGGTTCGAGCCTGCATTTCTATCCCTTTCAGCCTGAGAGATGCTGCAATGTCGTTCTGAAAAACGATTTCTCGCGATTTTAAGCGCAACAAATCAATCAATCCACGCATTTCTTTCTATAGATCCACATGGATCCTGGTCCTCAAGCAGCGGACCCTACCAGCGAACGTATGGACTGTGACATCAGCTTCATCTCTGGCACATCCGGCCAACAGGAAAGCGGATGAAGCGCACTATTTAAAACATCTTTCTATAAAAAACCTGTATTGTTTCTCTATACTAGAAAGGCATCTCTCAATGTCAAATCAGGGACGGAATCCCAGACCATCACTCTTCCTCCGAATTGTCCTGCCTCTGATGGTACTCTGTCTTCTAGGTGCTGGCGTCTGGCTTCTCATCGCCTATCAGGAACAGGCCACAGCACAGCAGCGAGCAACAGCCACACCAACCGTTGCCGTCACGCCAACGCCTTCACCGACGCCTTCACCGACGCCTTCACCCACTCCGACAATCGAGCCCATTACTGTGACCCAGGCCATCACGAATGGCAATCGGCAGCTCAAGGAAGTAGCGCTGACCTTCGACGATGGCCCGCATCCCGCAAACACCGAGCAGGTGCTTGCGATACTCCAGCAGTATCATGTCAAAGCGACCTTCTTCGCGCTGGGCGAGAACATCCAGGCGAACCCCGATCTGATCAAAAAAGAATATCAGGCCGGCCACGTGGTTGCGAGCCATACATGGTCACATCCAAATTTACAGACCCTTTCTCAAAAGCAGATCCACGATGAGATGAGAAACACAGCCGAACTCATCTACAAGACGATCGGGGTCTATCCGCCACTGATGCGCCCGCCCTATGGTAACTACAACAAGCAGGTACTCAAGGAAGCAGGCAAGCTCGGTGAGCAGGTGATCCTCTGGGATGTGGACACCGAAGACTGGAAACTCCCCGGCCCCAACTCCATCTACGATACAGCCATGCGCGAAGTGGGCAATGGCTCTATCATCCTGATGCACGATGGCGGCGGCAATCGCTCCCAGACGATCGCGGCGCTTCCCCGGCTCATTGAGACGCTTCAGAAGCAGGGATACAAGCTGGTCACGGTCCCACAACTGCTGAAGGATTCGGAATAGACACGCAGGGGCACATCCTCAGTGGAGGTTTGCCCCTCACACCTCCTCCAGCAAGCGATAATCGTCCGAGCGCATCTGAACCGAGACAAGCCCGCGTGAGAAGCGAGATAAGGCGGCACTCCCGATATAGTGGACCAACTCATCCCGTTCATTTACGCTGATCACCGTTGGCCGGCCGGCCTTCGAGCGTTCATCCATAATCATCCAGTAGATTTCCTGGCGTTCAGCGGTGCGCTCGCCCTTGTCCACATCATCGAGCACCAAGACCGCCGTATGGATCGCCTGCTGCATCAAGCGAATGTGTTGGGTCTGATCAAGCATCCGGCGGGTGTCGCGATAGGTTCTCAGAAAGCTCACCGCCGAAGCAAACAGGCTGGCGATGGGCTCGCGCTGCCCTTCCTGCTCTCGCAGCTTGTTGCAAATGGCCGCCGCCAGATGAGTCTTGCCGGTGCCACTGGGGCCATACAGCAGCAAATTCCCTTTGGGCTCATTGGCAAAGGCAAGGGCCTTGCCATAGGCCTCCAATTCTCGAGTCATGTCAAAATTGGCAAACGTGCGCGAAGAGAGAAACTCGATAGCTTTCGCGTCGTCCCACTGCCTGCCAAGCCAGCCCGCGAACGTTCGCTTGCGCATCTCTTCGCACTTCTTTTGCCGTTTCTCCGCTTCCTGCCTTGCCCGATTGGCACGCTTCTCACACTCACATGTCGTCCGAATCCAGTAATGTTGTCCGGGAACGCACTTGGGCGGCATCGGTCCACAAACGGGACAGGTCCAAAACAGCTCTTCAGGCGGCTCGATGCTTCTCCGTCCGCTCGGGATGATCGCCTCCACGTCGCTCGCCTGAAACAGCGGGCGAAATTCAGACTGTTGCCTCCACAAATAGGAATTGTCTCCGTGCATCCCATTTCCTCCTGTCACGATAGAAAGCCTTTCTCTCGCAAGAATGCCAGTTGTTCCTGAAGAGGCAGCTTTGCAAATGCCTCTCGATCTATTTTCAACGCTTCTCTACGCTGCTGATCCTGTAACTTCTTCTGCAACTTATGTTCCTCCCTTTCAGCATCACTGAGTGTGATATAGTGTACGGCTTCCGGCCTGGCCTGGACGGGCTGCTGAAGCGGGCCGAGGGCTGCAAGGTCATAGTGATGCAACACATCCTTCAACCTCACCCCACGTGCACGCCACCAGCCATCCTGCTGAGCAAGCAAGCGATCACGAATAGCACGCACATCCTCCGCACTGGCCTCAATGCGTGCCAGTTCGGTAGCAGCCTGGATGTTTTCGGGCACACGCGGCATACGCTTGGCATGAATCTGATCCCAGGCGCCTAGAATAGCCTCTACAGCCGGTGCAAGCTTGCGCTCTTGCTTTGCCGGGAGAGATTGGGCAGCTTCTCGCTTCAAGCGCGCCTGTGATGCCGACAGCCTGCTTGCAACCAATATCTCCTCTTGCTTACAGCTTGTTTGCGCGCTCACAGCGATTGGTGCCGTTCGCGTCACCTCTTCTGATCGCTCAAACACAGCAGCGCGAGCGCGCATGGCAGCGGAGACCGGAGGCACAGCCTGTTTTTGACAGGGCACCTCTCTCTCGCATTGTGTGGAATATGAATTCTGTGTTCCGGATTCTATGTTGAGTCCAATTTTAAACGGGTCACCCGTCTGATTTTGAACGTCATCAGAGCCGAAGGCGTTTATTTTTAGACGGGTTTGTTTTGGGACGCATCCATTTTCCAACGAGGGAACAGGCACAGGTTCCCGAGCGGGGAGTTCCTGCAAGCGGGCGTTTATCAGCTCCACGTGCAGCCAGTACTGATAGGTATCTTTCCCATACAGGCGATAGGGGCGTTTCCGAATCAGGCCACGCGCTTCCAGCCGCCGCAACGCCTGCATGATGGTCGAGCGCCCATAGAGGAAGTAAAGCGAGGCCTGCCACTGCGGATATGACATGTAGATATACGGAACCTTACCGCTGTCGAGCTTGGAGTTCGTCCATTCTTCCAGTACCCCGAGGATCAGCGCCTCGCAGTGATCGCCCTCGCAGAGCTCCAGGAGATCGGAGTGCAGCTTGATAAAAAAGCGGTCAGGTCGATGTACCAATACGCTAGTTCTTCCCATGTACCTCATCCCCCATATTGACGTATGTATACATGTTTCTTGAGTTGGAGTACGTCCCGTGCTATGATAAAGCGAACGTTCCAGATGCTTCGACGTCGCGCAGGGAAACGCCCTGCACGACGAAGAACAATTTTGTTTGCTACGTCCCCGTTCAAGAGGTCAGCCAGACAGCGGCGGCCTCTTTCTTTTTGACAGCTAGAGAGAGCATCCAGGCTGGCTTTTGTGGGAGAATATGTCTGAAGGATATCAACAGCCCTATCCACCCGACAGAGACCCAACAGAGCAGCGCTTTGCTGATCGGTACCTGTTCTTCCATCTGTCGACCCTGCTACCAGCTTATCAACATTCCGAGTACGCTGCAGTTACTTCGATAGCTATTTTCGCATACTGATTCATGTTCTGTCAATACCCTATTTGCTGTTACGCAAAATTCTGCGTCAAAAATCGGCGCAAAACAGAACTGCTGATAAAAGAGCACATACAAGCAGCGTCGAAAAACTACCTGTATCTCTCACTTATCCTCTTTCTAAGAGTATAAAGGAAAAAGGTACAAATGTACAAATATTTCGCCCTGAACTCCCCTTTTTTCCTACTTCGCCAGCCACACCGCTTTTTCGACACAACGCTTGCCGCTTGCTTGAGAACATGCTACAGTAAAAGAAGCAAACAACTGAGAGGGGTGATAGAGTATGGAGAACGAAACCGGAACACCGCCCCAGGGCAACGCTCCATATGGGCCACCCGAGCGCCCCTGTTTTATCTGCGGACAACAGGCCTGGCACTGGAACGGTGAAGGCTATGTCTGTGCTTCCGGAGATGCCAAACATCAAGAACGCGAGCAGTGGTCATGGGTCCATGTGCCCGGAAAACCAGCCGATGAGGCATGACCATGCGGAGGCGGGCCGTCAGATACGGCGGCCCGTCGAGCCCACTCAGGCAAGCAGCCCCTGCTCTTTGAGATGCTCAAAGATCTGCTGCGTCACCTGCGAGACCTTCGTTTTATCCTTATACTGCAACCAGGCAACCTCTTCAACCTCGGCCAATGCCTGAATCTCTCCCCGGAATTGCCCGGTATAGCACGTCATCTGCACCACTGTTCCCTCTGCCTTCCCGTGAGCCTGAGCCGAAAATTGCCCGAAATAGGTAATGGTTTCCGGTATCAGCTCAATACCTAGCTCTTCCCGAACCTCACGTGACAGCGCTTCCTGATCCGTCTCAGCGCCCTCACGCTTGCCTCCAGGAAGATAATAGGTATCCTTACCCCGCGAACGAGCACAAAGCACCTGCCGATCGACCAGATAGACCCACGCCAGCTTATCAATAAAAGATGTCATTCTACATTCTCCGTTTCTAGAAAAGATCTCATCCTATTATACTACTGAGAGACTTCTGCTTCAGCCCTCATAAAGAACATCCATGCGCAAAACGGCACACACCTGTCCCGAAGTTCAGGAAGCTCCTGCCTGAAAGGGCATACTATTTCTCTCATCCATATGCTATCCTGTAACGTGAAGAAAACAGATCTTCCAGAAATACAGCAGGTAACGGATAACCGAACAGGAAACGGTGAAGCAATGTTTCAAATCGAAGCTCTTGACCATATCGGCCTTATTGTACAGAACGTACAGTATTCAGTAGAATGGTACTCCTCTGTACTTGGCATGCATCCATGTCAGGCATGCTCGTTGAGCGGAGAAAAGCAACAATCGATCAGGGTGACCTCTGGCAGCGCCTCTATTGTGCTTTTTCCGCCTTCGGCCCGCAACAAGGTTATGCCATTTTACGGCCACATTGCTATGCGCCTCTTGCGAACCGACTTCGAGCGGGCAAAGGAGCACCTGCAAAGCAAGCGTGTTCCGTTCAATATCGTCTCATATCCCTCTTACGACTCTATCTATCTCAAAGATCCGGACGGGTACCAGATTGAATTGAGTACCGCGAAATAACAGGTACGCAAGAATAGCTACGCAGAAACAATGACAAATGACCGCACCGGAACGATGCAGAACGGCCTCGGTGGGCTTCCCCACCAGGGTCGGGAGCATTTCCACGAAACGGCAAGAAAGATGCTTGCTCACCCCGCAAAGCCCTGGCGCTAAAACCTCTTCACGCTCTTCAACCCGACTCACACTCTCTGCATGTTCTATCCTATATTCACTCTATAGCATTTTCTTACTTGACAAAACCATCGAAGTCTGAGAAGATGAGGGCGAATAAAGCGTACAACAAGGGGTTCTTCTACTGCATATAGAAGCGCATCGGATTCGGACACCTGTGAGGATTCTCGATTATTCCTGTGCTGACACCTGAACATATGATCGCTAGAAACTCCCCGATAGTTTTGCAGAAAGGGCATTTGTATGTATAGCACGCTTCCCGCCACAAGTGAGGAGTTTGAAAAGCTGCACTGGGCAGATATAGAGCCCTGGTACCGCGAATTACTGGATGCTCCCCTCTCACAAGAGACCGTTGAACCCTGGCTGCGACAGTGGTCACACCTCGGCGAACTGACCAACGAAACATTGACGCGCCACGAAATCGACTGCACACGCAATACCGAAGATACATCACTTTTTGAACGTAAGCAGCGCTTCGAGCAAGATGTGTATACACATATCCAGGCGGTTGAGCAACAGATCAATCAAAAGCTGCTCGATAGCGGGCTTGAGCCAGAGGGCTTTGAGCTGCCTCTGCGCAAACTTCGCACCGAGACCGAGCTGTATCGCGAGGAAAACCAGCCACTCCTGAATGAGGAGCGCGAGCTGTCTATTGCGTACCAGCGCATCGGTGGCGCACGACTCGTCGAATGGGAAGGGAAGCAGGTCACGCCCGATTCCCTCGCCATTGTGCTTCAGGGCAAAGATCGCGAACGGCGTGAACAGGCCTGGCGCCTGATCGCAGAGCGCGTGATGGAGGACCGCGAGCAACTGGACGCTCTCTGGTCAAAGATCTTTCGTGTTCGTCAGCAGATCGCGCAAAATGCCGGTTTTAGCAATTATCGCGAATATCGCTGGCAACAGTTGTTCCGCTTTGACTATACACCAGAGGATAGCAAAGCCTTTCATGAATCAGTTGCACAAATCATCGTACCAGCAGCGAGCCGCATCTGGGAGAAACGCCGCCAGCTTCTCGGCATAGAGACGCTGCGTCCCTGGGATACAGACGTTCAGCCGCAGAGCAAGGGCGAGACGCCCTACGAGGATGTGTACGCGATCCTGCCACAATGTGCCGCCGCTTTTGGGAAGGTCGACCCGCAGCTTCAGCACTATTTCAATATTATGATTGACGAGCATCTTTTTGATATTGATGATCGACCGGCAAAAGCAGGAGGCGGTTACAATCTCCCACTTGAAGTGAAAAAACGTCCTTTCATCTTCGGACGCGCTTTCTCGTTGCATGACGTAGGAAACCTCATCTGCCATGAAGCCGGTCACGCATTCCATACCTTTGAAATGGCGCATCTTCCCTATGTGCATCAGCGCAAAGAAGACTTCCTGCCGATGGAGTTCGCTGAAGTCGCCTCAACCAGCATGGAGATCATCGGACCGATGCACCTTGCAGAAGCCGGGCTCTGCACGCCGCAAGAGGGCGCACGCCTGCAAATCAAAACCCTCGAATCCATGCTCATTAACCTGATCCCGATGGTTGTACGCGGCGACGCCTTCCAGCACTGGCTGTATGAGAATCCCGAGCTGGCAACCGACCCGGAGGCATGCGGGCAGAAATGGGCCGAGCTGACACAGCGCTATCTCCCCGACATCGATTGGAGCGACCTGGAAGCAGCCCTGAAGATGAACTGGCAGCGTGTTCTCCACTTCTACTGCGTGCCATTCTACTATATCGAGTATGCCTTTGCGGCCATTGGCGCAATCCAGATCTGGCAGAACTACCGCAAGGACCCGCAAAGCGCAATTCAACGCTATCGCTCGGCCCTGGCGCTCGGCTCCACGAAGCCGCTGCCGGAGCTGTATGAGGCGGCAGGCGCTCAATTCCGCTTTGACGCCGAAATGCTTCAGTCAATCGTGACTTCTCTCCTTGAAGCAATCGAGGAGCTGGAAAAGCAGGCGTAGTCGCAATGCACTTTTTCTAGAAACGCAACGGGCAACAGCTCAACAATACCATTCTCGTTTTTGTTGAGTGTTGCCCACCTTGCATCTGCTCGCTTCTTTGTTACAATACAGAAAGAGTGCAGAACACACCAGGGAGAAAGCAAAACCAGCATGAAACGACTCGAAGAGCGCCTGCCCCGACGATCCCGGTGGATCAAGGCCGCCATCGCCTTCTACACCATCGGCTTTATCTGCGCCGCCACGCTGATCGGCGTCATTATCGCCCCGCTTTTTATCCTGATCGGCGGCATTCTCCACCTGCTACAATTTCGCTATCCCGTCGAGCGGGTGCAGTGTCTCAATTGTCAGCGTACAATGAAGGTAGAGCCAGAAGTACAGGAATTTCGTTGCCCATACTGCTTCCTCACCCTCACACGTGTGGACAGCACCTGGAAAGCCCTCTATGTACCTGAGGGCGCATTGGAAGCCGCACGGGCTGGCCAGCCTTTACCGTCTGACCAGCAGCGGGATCATCAGGCCTAGTACAATCAGACTCAGGCCGAGCGCCAGCCCCGTGATCTCCATGCCAAGATCACCGAGCCGCCCGATACCGGCATTCAGCGCCATTCCTGCTACCGAAGCAATCAGGGAAACAGTCGAAAGCGCGGTTGCTCTCCCGGTATCTTCCAGGCGCCGGTTCAGCTCGTTCTCTATCACTGGCTGCTGCCATGCCGAAAATGCCACTACTCCCGCTATCGCCAATATCGTTGCAGGAGCCGCTGTTACCAGTGCAAGCACCAGATAACAGCATCCCGAAACGACCCCGGAAAACAGCAAAAGAAGGGGCGTCCCGAGCCGCTTTTGTAGCGTCGCCGTATGCGAAATGAAGAACGTTTGTAGGCCCACCGCCGCCGCCATGATTGGCCCAAACAGGAACACTGGCACATGCACCCTCAACAGGTAAGGCTGATCATACCAGAAGATCGCGTTGATCAATCCAAAGGCCAGCGCCTGCCAGATCCCAAGCGCCACCAGCCCAGGCTGTGAGCGGATAAGTAGCCATGTGTCGCGCACAATCCTCCAGGCAGGCAGACTTGTTTCTCTCGGGACTCGTGATCGGGAACCAAGCAGGCCCAGAGAGGCCACGAAAGCCAGCGCAGAGGGAATAATGCTTACAGCAACAGCGAGCGTTGGGCTGTACGCACCGAAAAAACTTCCGCCGAATAAGCCCAGAAAAAAACCGGCACTGCCTGCGCCACGTAAGAGCGCAAAAGCAGTATTCCCATCTTTTTCTCGTGTCTCTGGCGGAAGCTCATTATACAGTAATGCGCTATCACAACCCGAAATGCAGGCCAGCGACAACCCGCTGATAGCATCAGCCAGCACAAACATCCAGAAATGATGTGCAAAGAGAAAAAGCGGCATATCGATCAGGGCAAGCGCATAGCCCAGGATAATCATAAAACGATGGCCGAAACGATCGGCAAGAATACTCGACGGCAATTCCGCCAGCAGAATGGCACCGGAGAGCACTGTTTCCAGCAAGAAAATCTCGGTATAGTTGAGGCCCCGCTGCTGCTGAAACAGCACGATAGTCGTGGAATAGAAAAAGAGATTCGCGAAAAAGTGCGAAACAACCAGCCAGCGAATCACTGGCACACGCATAAATGCGCGAAAAGACGTCAGGCGACGCGAAAAAAACACAGTTTCCTCCTCCTGATACTCGTACACAACGCTTCAATGCTTGCTACAAGAGCATCAGGGAGGAGAGCGCGTTCCTTTGGTGCGCCACCAGAATCATATAGGGTGTGGCTGATAGCGAATTCGGTCAAGAAGCATATTTTTGAGTATACCAGAAAAGGGCAGATCTCTCACGCCGCATCAACAAAAATCCCCCCTTGACACATTACCTCATCCGGCCTTATAGTTATCTATGTTACACGTGTAACGCCTGGTAGAAGAGTGACTTGCCCCACAGACCGTATACCCCTCCTCTCGTTTCACAGTCGAGCGAAAAGAGCTACGGTCAGGCGCAATACAAGGAGAAACGACTATGACCGTCAAAACATTGAAAACCGACGATGGTTTTGAATTTCGCGATCTGAACAAAAATGGTCGCCTGGACCCCTACGAAGACCCCCGCCGCCCAATTGAGGAGCGCGTTGAAGACCTGCTCTCTCAGATGACGCTCGAAGAGAAAGCAGGCATGCTCTTTCAAACGATGATCGGCATGAACCCCGATGGGACGCTGAAGGAAGCGGTCGAAGATATGAACCCGGTTCCGACCAGCGAAATGGTCAAGGGGCGCCTGATGAACCACTTCAACGTGCTCGCGATCACTGACCCCAAAAGCACCGCCGAGTGGCACAACCGCCTTCAGGCGCTCGCGGAGGAAACCCGCCTCGGCATCCCGGTGACTATTTCATCCGATCCGCGCCACGCCTTCAGCAACAACCCGCTTGCCAGCTTAATGACGCAATCCTTCTCGCAGTGGCCCGAACCAATCGGCCTGGCGGCTCTCGACAATCCCGAGCTTGTTCAGCGCTTCGCAGACATCGCGCGACAGGAATACCTCGCGGTCGGCATTCGCGTCGCGCTGCACCCGCAGATCGACCTGGCGACCGAGCCCCGTTGGAGCCGCATCAGTGGCACCTTTGGCGAGGATGCGGAGCTGACATCGCGCATGGTTGCCGCCTATATTCGCGGCTTCCAGGGTGAAGAGGTTGGCCCGGAAAGCGTTGCCTGCATGACCAAGCACTTCCCCGGTGGTGGTCCGCAGAAAGATGGAGAAGACCCACACTTCTCATATGGCAAAGATCAGGTATACCCTGGCAACAATTTTGAGTATCATCTGAAACCCTTCGAGGCTGCATTCAAGGCCGGTACCTCGCAGATCATGCCCTACTATGGCCGCCCGCTTGGTCTCGACAACATCGAAGAAGTTGGCTTTGGCTTCAACAAGGACGTCATCACTGGCCTTTTACGCGAAAGATATGGTTTTGACGGCATTGTCTGTACTGACTGGGGTCTGCTGACAGATGCACAGATGGATGGTTTTGTCTTTGAGGCTCGCGCCTGGGGAGTCGAGCATCTGAGCACCGAGGAACGTGCTAAGAAGGCGCTGGATGCCGGTGTAGACCAATTCGGCGGCGAGGCATGCCCCGAGGTTATCGTGAAACTCGTTCGCAGCGGCCAGATCCCGGAGAGCCGCCTTGATGTTTCGGTTCGTCGCCTGCTTCGCGAGAAGTTCCGTCTGGGGCTGTTCGACAACCCCTATGTCGATGCAGAAGCGGCACCTTCTATCGTCGGCAAGCCCGAGTTCCGCGCTGCTGGAGAGCAGGCACAGCGTAAAGCATTCGTCCTGCTGAAGAACAGCGAACATATCCTGCCGCTTCAGAAACGGCCCGGGCTCAAGATCTATATTGAGAACATCGCCCCGGAGGCCGCACGCGAGTATGGGGACGTGGTTTCCTCGCCCGCCGAAGCGGATATCGCTATTCTGCGCCTGCAAGCTCCCTACGAGCAGCGCGATGGCATGTTCCTTGAGCGTCTCTTCCACACCGGTGACCTGAGCTTCCCGGAGGCAGAGAAACAGCGCATCCTGTCCGTGCTGAAGCAGGTTCCGACCGTGGTTGATATCTTCCTGGATCGCCCGGCTGTCATTCCTGAAATCGCGGAACACAGCGCCGCCCTGCTTGCGAACTTTGGCGCAAACGACCGGGCGCTGCTCGACGTTGTCTTCGGCCATGCCGCTCCTGAAGGGAAGCTGCCCTTCGAGCTCCCCTCATCAATGGAGGCAGTGCTGAAGCAGAAGCCAGACGTGCCATACGATTCGGAATCGCCGCTCTTCCCCTTCGGCTTTGGCCTTTCCTACTAATACTTGCAAGCGAGCAGGTGCAGCTCGGCTTTTCGGGCTGCACCTTTTTCGCGACATGGCTCAAGTCATGTCTTCTCCTGGATCTTTTCATAAATAGAGGAAAAACCAGCCTCATGGTAGCGGGCAACTCGCACCAGCGGAATTTCTCAGGCCCGTTTCATCCATTTTCCCCTCTATTGGTATAGACATCTTGACAATAAGACCTGAATAGACTATGCTTTTTACAGAACCTGAAGTGCAACCGTACAGGGAAGTGCATCTTTCGTATATTGTTCAATGAAGCATGGATCAACCTGCCCTGCTAGCGGGTTGAGCACATGGCTGCAAGGAGAGCTCCCATGTTGCGTTCATCTCGTCCTGTTCTACTGACTTCAGTCGTGCTCCTGCTGCTCGTTGGCAGTGTTGTCAGCATGATCTTCTCACACATCAGCGTCACGGCTCAGGCTGCCGCCGCGAACCTCGTAAACAATCCCGGCTTTGAAACGGGGAATCTCAATGGCTGGTCCTGCGAGGCGGGAAGCGGCATCGTGAACAGCCCGGTTCATAGCGGCTCGTACGCGCTTCAGCTCCAGCCCGGCAGTTCAAACACCGGGCAATGCACTCAGACCATCAGTGTGCAACCCAACCAATCCTACACCCTCAGCGCCTACGTCAACGGAGCTTACGCATTCCTGGGCGCAAACGGCTACAGCAACGCCTGGACAAGCAGCACCAGTTATACTCTCCTCACCTATACCTTTACGTCAAACTCCTCGACCGTCACGATCTACATTCACGGCTGGTATGGTCAGGGCAGCGTCTACGTCGATGATGTCTCGTTAAGCGGCCCGGCAGGCCCTGCGACACCAACTCAACAACCGACCAACACGCCAACCAGTACACCAACCCAGCAACCGACCAACACGCCAACCCCTTCACCCACGCCCTGTCAGAACTGCAACAGCGACCTTCCCAAACATATCTTAACGGGCTACTGGCAGGATTTCGTGAACGGCGCAAAGGCCATGCGTCTGAGCGACGTGAACCCGAACTATGACCTGATCGCTGTCGCCTTCGCGGATGCCGATCCATCCAAACCTGGTGGCGTTCTCTTCAGAATCGACTCGGGACTTTCATCCGCACTCGGTGGTTACACTGAGGATCAATTCCGTAATGATATCGCTGCTCTGCACGCAAAGGGCAAAAAGGTCATCATCTCGGTCGGCGGCCAGAATGGCACGGTCAGCGTGGCCGATGCAACCAGCGCCACCAACTTCGCAAATAGCGTCTATGGCCTGATGACCTCCTACGGCTTCGACGGCGTTGACATCGACCTTGAGAACGGTATCAATCCCACCTATATGACCAGCGCACTTCGCCAGCTATCAGCAAAAGCGGGTTCCAAACTGATTATCACAATGGCTCCACAAACGCTTGATATGCAGTCAACTGGCAGTGGATATTTCCAGGTTGCGCTGAACATCAAGGATATCCTGACCGTTGTCAATACCCAGTACTACAATTCTGGTAGCATGCTCGGTTGCGATGGAAAAGTCTACAGTCAGGGTACTATCGACTTCATCACCGCGCTGGCCTGCATCCAACTCCAGGGCGGCTTGAGACCGGATCAGATCGGCATCGGCTTCCCGGCAACCTCACAGGCAGCGGGCGGCGGCTACGTCTCGCCCTCAGTTGTGAATGCCGCGCTTGATTGCCTGGCCAAAGGGACGAACTGTGGCTCCTTCAAACCATCAACAACCTATCCGGGCATCCGCGGCGCGATGGATTGGTCCATCAACTGGGATGCAACCGGCGGCTACAACTTCGCAAACACCGTCAAACCGCACCTGAACACTTTACCGTAGCCGTACTTCTTGCTACTCCCGACCTGGAAGGGTGGTCCGGCACAGGGGACCACCCTTTTATCATGGCATGATAGCGCTTTACATCAGCTTTCGTGTCCATTTGAGATAGCGCTGATCCTGTATCTGCACCTCACCATCAGGCTGAAAACCGGCCCGTCGCACAACCCCAAGCGACGGCCCGTTATCCGGCGCAATATGAGCATACAGACAAGCGTACCCCGCATCTTGAGCCACCTGACAGAGCGCCACAACAGCGTTGGTCATCACGCCCCGGCTTGTAACGCTGGCCCAGTAGCCTATCTCTGCCGCACCTGGATCAGCCGATTTAATATCGAGCGCAGCAACAATCTGCCCCTGCGGATCTCGCACCACAAAAACAAACCATTCCCACTTTGCCCAGCCCTCACGCGCCCAGAGCAGAAAAGCCTCCGCATGCGCACGGGTGTACGGTTGCCCATGCAATCTGTTCCGAAAGAGGCGCTCATAGATCAACTCCTCATTACAGATCGCCTCAAGCCGCTCTGCATCGCTTTCGGAGCATCCATCTTCAAGCGACTGAAGCATATAATGAGACTCTACCAACTCGCTATTCGGCACCCCATATCGCGTGATGGCCCGGCGAACCGGCAGTTCAAATCGGGGGAACCGTTTCTTTTCTTCCTGCATATTTTCCTTTCTTTCGCAGCTACATCGAACGCAACTCCATAGAATCAGCCTGCCACCCCGGCATGAATGCGCCACAGGAGCGCCCTCTGTTGAATGACTACGCAGGCAGGCCCCTCCATCACCACTCACGCACAGAGGGAGAGGAAGCGACGCCACGCGCCTGTAGCGCCGCTTCACAGCATCATCTTCTTAAGCCTGCACGCCTCCCGGATACAGTGGCTGATTCCCAGGAACCTGATTCGCTTGATGGAACATCTGGTGCCTCTGCAAGATCTGCTCAAAGAGAGGACCGGGCTTACCAAATCGCTGATCGAGCTCATACTGACGCTCTTGCCCGCTATAGGCATCTATCACTCTCAACTTCACATTTGCGTTCTGATCCTGTATCACCTGCAACCCCTGTGGAGGAATCGCGGCGAAATCGAGCACAATAGGCTCCTTCTCTGCCAGATCGATCACGACGCCCTCAGGCATTATCACAACACAGTGCTGTTCAAGCGCTGCTAGATTCCGAATCGCTCTATACAGAGCATAGATTATACAACAGGCAATAAAGATCAATACAACATTATCAATTATTTTCCATGTTTGATCAGAAATAGCTTCCAGAAATGCCAGAATGCGCAGCACAACAACGAACTCATCTTGCAGGTTGAACCAGACAAGAAAGCCAAGAACGAGCAACAGGAAAAAACCGCTTCCGATCGCTTCTCGAATAAAATGCCCCTTGTCGGCACGCACTACATGCCAGGTGAGAGGATGCTGTCCCGACTTCGCGGCTGCCAGGACATGTGGAGCAGAAATCATACCAATGCCCTCCGAAAAAATGATTATAACATCAGGGAGAGAACTTCATGTTTCCGGGAAGTGGCCTCCTTGCATGGGTCAGCATCGCTTTGACGCTGCCCTCCCGTCCCTGCGAACACTCACTTATTCGTATCTGCCAGCTTGTTTGTGGTAAAAAAGATGATGTATATTGATACAGGATTTCCCTTTTCCACCCATCTTCTCTTCAGGAAGGAAATGGCCAAATTTTCCGCTGGTTTCTTCTTTCTATGCCCATATCTCCCATTTCCCTACGGATCACAGGCGCTACCCCTCCTCATACCGTCCATCTCTCGGAGGAGAAAGATCTGCATATTCGATATCGCCTATTATACGGCATTCTTTCTCGCCTCACAATACTTCTGTCGAACAATAGTACTTTTTCTTGAACTTCTTTTCTCATCGCCGGCTCACCGCCAGCTACTCGTTAAGCCTCCAGTACCTGTAAAAACGCGAAAGCAGGGAATGTCGACAACATCCCCTGCCCCTGAACGAGAAAACAATGATAGCTTGCTAACAAGGACTTGATCACCCTATCCTGACAACCTGATTCGTCAGGCGTGCCTGCTCGGCTGCAAACACGGTCAAATGGGTCTCAAGGGTCTCCTCCGGCCCCGAGAGCACCTTACCGGGATCATTCCTGGCGACAGCAGCGACAAAGTGCTGCATCAGCCCATAGTCGCCACCGCCGTGGCCACTCAAGGCCGTCTCAGGCCGCTGGATCGGGATCTCACGCGTTGTCTGAGTCAGGAAATCGTAGTGCACAATGCGCTCACCATTGCCGCGCAACTCGCCACGCGTGCCAAATAGAATAGTCTCGCGGTCGCGCTGCTCGCTGGTCGAGATCATCGTAAAAGAGGCTGTCACCCCGTTCTCGTACGCCAGATTGACGACCTGATGGTCAACCACGTCGTTATCACACTCGTAGACACAACGCCCATACGGTCCCTCTGCAAGCGCTTTGAGCACCCCTTCCTCGGTAAAATCGGTAGTAATAACATCAATCGGCCAGCCAGTATTCTGCTTCCGTATTTGATCCAGATAAAAGCGCTTTGCGGAATACGGGCATTTCGCCTCAAAAGAGCAGTCAAGGCAACGGAGTGCAGTACCCGCCTCCACAGGCTTCTGTTCTTTCCGGAAATGAAGCAAGGAACCAAACGACGACACCTGTACACAACGCGCACCAATCATGTAACGCAGCCAATCGATATCATGGCAGGACTTGGCAAGCAGCATGAACGACGATTCCGCCGTGTTGCGCCAGTTACCCCGCACATACGAATGCGCATAGTGCCAGAAGCCAACCGGCTCCAGATGCTGGATGCTGACCAGATCACCGATCACCCCCGCATCCAGCACCGCCTTGAGCTGCTGCGTGTAGGCTGTATAGCGCAACACATGTCCAACAGCAAAAAGCACCTTATGCTTCTGTATCGCCTCGACAATGCGTCGACAGCTCTCGGCATCGGGAGCCATCGGCTTCTCAAGCAGGATCGCATAGCCCTTCGCAGCGAACGCCAGCGTGGGTTCAAGGTGGTCGGCGTCCTGAGTCGCGATCACAACTGCATCGGCACATTTCGGTCTCTCAATCAGATCGCGCCAATCGGTATATACATTCTCGGGCGCGATCGCATGCTGCTCAACCAGGCGAGTACGATAGGCCTCACGCGGCTCTGCAACAGCCACAACACGAGCCAGATCAGGGTGTTCCAGCGCGTAGGCTGCATAGCGCGTTCCTCTACTTCCTGCACCGACAATGAGAATTTCTACTGGTTTTCCCTCCATAGATTCTTTTTCCTCTCTAGCTGCTTCTCTCATAAAAAGACGTTGCTTCAATCAGGTCGCATTCTCTGGATAGACAACGTTTCCTACCCACCAGGCAAAAACGGTGCACAACAGGTTCAAGGCCGCCTGACCGGCTTCTACTGGCAAGTATGAAATAAATTCGACTGGCCGTCAATAGCAGAACAAGCAAATGAACAAATGAATAGATACACCGGCGCTGGTACAGTGTCCAGCCAATGCAGAAATAGAGGAATGCCTTCAAGAAAGAGATACAGAGTCGCTCCCGGCAAAAAAGAAGCCAGGCACATTGACCCGGCTTCCATGAGCCTGGAAGGCGACTTTATTGCTTTTTTCATAGGTGCAGCAGCTCTTTTCGGATCCGCTTACCGCCGTTCTTGCGCCAAGCTTCCGCGCTCCGATCCACCGCAAGGCTGCTTCCCTCGAATCAGAGGATAGAAGGTATCGTCGAAGATCTGATCAAGCCTCGGGCCTTGCTTCGACCCGGTTGTTGGCGCTTCAGCAAAAGCAAATAGAGCAGAACGAAGAGCGTATAGCATGTTCCTGGTCGACCTCATAGCAGAAAGAAGCTCCACCTCGATCTGAGAAGAGATATCGAGCGCTTGCTATACGCATACACAAAATGTGAAAGAAAGTTCCATTATTTGATGAAACGCAAAATAGGATTCTCACAGGTAAACATCAACAATGGAATCTCACGCTGAATAACCTCAGGAGAAATACCGTATTGTCTGGCGTACAATCTATCTATAGAGCAGAAAAGAGCATCCTCATAAGGCAAGGCAAGCTTTTCTGCCGCCGCTCGCACCGAGCGCTCACACCGCCCTTCAATCTCAACAAAAGGCTCAAGAAATGGCCAGGTATCAAGCGTCACAGTCACCTCATCCAGCGTCCAGATCTCGCGCAGATTCTCCTGATAGGCCCGCTTACGGCAACCGAGCATCCCGAGCATGGTTTCAGCTAACTGAAAATTATCAACCTGTAGCTCAAGCTCCTGCTGACCCTCAATCGTTTGTTGCTTCACCACCTTCAGTGTCAGCGTGACACGATCCCCCTCATCGCGCAAACGGAGCCAGCCGCCGGGAATTTCGCGCCCCCGGGGCAGATCAAAGACACAGCGAGATTGCCGGAATTCAGGCTTCACTAACTGCGCCTGGCACCCCTGCAAGCGCTGCCTCATCTGGTCCTTATCGATGTTCGGAAACGTCGCCTCATATTCTGTACGCATTGTTTCTTCCTCTACACAATTAAAGGGATAATTTCAACTGAATAACAGTATATACCAAAACAGCCCGCATGAAACCCGCTCTCCTCTGAAGGTACCGGCCGAGCGCAGCAAAGAACCGGAGATGCAGGAATAGTGCAGCCCAGACTCCAGAAAAGGACGAACGCCTTGCTGGAAAAATCGAGCGCGCGGATCCGTTTTATCTGGAAGGTTGCTGCATTCACCCCTTTATTTGCTCCATACAGCCCTCTTTGCCGTCCTTTCAAGGCCATTTTTGCACCTGTTATCTGCGCCTATACTCCATTCAGCCGAATTTTATAGCGTAGTTGCATCACATGATGATATACTTACTTCAAAGCGATACAGTGATATACCCATAAAAGGAGATGAGATATGGGAACAGATGTACTGTCACATAGCAGCAAAGAATTTCAGGAAAATCCAAATAGTATCGAAGCATTGAAGCAAAAGGTGCGTGATGGACGCATTCGCCCGCTCTGGCCGCTCCTGATGAACTTCATTCGCCTTCCGCTGGTACTCATCGGCATTCTGCTTGCGTACCTGCTCTTTTCAGCGCTGCACAGCAAGCAAGCGTTCTCTATGGCGATGCTATCCAGCAACGTGACCATCACCTTCACCGCCGACCTCGTCTGCGTGCTGCTGCTGCGCTGGCTGACGCACCGAGAGGGGCTGCGGCTACGCGACCTGTTCGGCATTGAGCGAAACAAGCTCCTGCGTGATATCCTGCTTGGACTCTTGCTTTTCGTGCTCCTCTTCGTCTGTCTGTATATTGCGAACACCATCGCGGCCCTGCTGGTCTATGGGCCAACCGCCTTCAGCACGCCCCGGAGCGCCACGAGCGGCTACGATGCCAGCACGCTCCCCATCGTCACAGGCATCTTTCTATTCAGCACGTTCATTTCGCCGCTGACCATTGGCATCGCCGAAGAGCTTACCTACCGCGCATATGCTTTTCCGCGCCTGATCGCGCTCACCGGGCGCCTCTGGCCAGCGCTGCTGCTCAGTGCGCTTGGCTTCGGCGTCCAGCACATCGCCTTTGCCCTGACCGGCTGGCAGGATGCGCTTGCTCGTTTCCTGGGCATGTTCCTGATGGCTCCCGTCTTCTGCCTGCTCTACCTCAAAATGAAGCGGCTGCTTCCTCTGGTGATAGGACACTGGCTGGTTGACGCGGTTGGCCTGGGGCTCTTCCCGCTTCTCTTTCTGCTCACGCAACAGTAGCCACAACGCTCGGAAGGATCGAATGCTCGGTCCTTCCTCTCCCCAAAAAGAGCCATTTACAGCATTTCTCGAAGAGGGTATAAAAAAGGAGAGAGCGTACCGCTTTTTCAGATTCCTTTTTTCTTGTATTTCTGTGAGCGGTCAATAGAAATAGAGGAGGAGCAAACGCTGATGGCAAAAGCGACCCGCACTATGGCTATGCGTCTACTCGATAGTCGAAAGATTCCATATACACCCTATTACTTTCCCGATACGATTCATAATGCAGAAGAGGTCGCCGCGACAATCGGTGTCAATCCGTCGCAGGTCTTCAAGACGCTCGTAGCGCTGCGCGAGAGGGAAGGAGGTCATCCACTGCTGGTCATTATTCCGGGTAACCTTCAGCTTGATCTCCGTCTGCTTGCTCACGAGCTCGGCACAAAAAGCATTCGCATGGCAACACACGCCGAAGCAGAAAAGCTCACCGGGCTCAAAGTCGGCGGCATCTCGGCGCTGGCCCTGATCAATCGCCCCTTTGATGTCCTGCTTGACGAGCATGCGCGCAATTTCGAACATATCGTGATCAGTGCTGGACAGCGCGGCATCAACCTGCAACTTGCCGTGAGCGAGCTGGTACAATTGACCAACGCCCGGTTTGTCAAAACAACAGAGAAATAGCGATCTTTCCTCTATTTCCGCATAGCACCAGTATCAGACAAACAGAGTGCATCCGGAAAGCAGGCAGCGAACACGGCAGAATATCCACTCAGCGCCATTCAGGTATACGCGAATACAAGGCCTATTGGCTATCGAGAATGAACAGCACTGCCCGCAAGATTCAGTGTGAGTATTGTTGCAAGCAAGCAGTAAAAGATTATATAATGAAGGAGGCAATGGCGCACCATCTGAAGGAAAAGAGCAAAGAAGCGTGAACAGCTCCAAACGGCAACGGCACATTGTACACCAATGCACAGCATATCCTGTTCACAACGTGTGTCATTGTGGTTCAGCGTTATCACCTGGTGCTCATCGAGCGAACGCCAGGACCTTAGCATATCAGGAGTAGAAAATTCTTTATGCAGTATTGGAATACGGATACACCCAGGGACTGGGAAAATCTAGAAATACTCCAACGCAACCGCTTGCCCGATCGAGCATATTTCATTCCGTATCAGGATGAACGCACCGCACTGACATATGATCGCGGCGCCTCCTCCTCCATCCGTCTGCTGAATGGCATGTGGAAATTCCACTATGCAGACGCTCCAGAACACGCGCCAGCAGGCTTTTTCGCGGCAAATTTCGATGTTGCCGCCTGGGACGAAATCGCGGTCCCAGGTTGCTGGCAGCTCCAGGGCTACGGGCGGCCGCACTACACCAACGTTGTGTATCCCTTCCCGGTAGATCCGCCTCATGTGCCAACCGAGAACCCCACTGGCTCATATCGCCGCACCTTCACGATACCCGCAAGCTGGCAGGGACAGCAGATCCGCCTGCGCTTCGAGGGCGTTGATAGTGCATTCCACGTCTGGGTGAATGGGAAAGAGGTCGGCTATAGCCAGGGAAGCCGCCTCCCATCGGAGTTCGACATCACCAACCTGGTCGCTCCAGGCGAGAACAGCGTCTCCGTGCGGGTCTATCAATGGTCCGACGGCTCCTATATCGAAGATCAGGACATGTGGTGGCTCAGCGGCATTTTCCGTGACGTCTATTTGATTGCTATGCCGCCGCTCCACATCGAAGATTATACCGTGCGTACCGAGCTGGACGAGCGCTATCAGGATGCCACTCTACGCGTTCAGGCAAAGCTGGCAGCCGGGCAGGCAGGAAAGCTTGAGGCTCGCTTGCTGGATGCACAGAAGCAACCGGTTGCCTCTACTTCTGCTGCAATTACTGATGAAGTATATCTAGAAATGCCAATCCAGAACCCGCAGAAGTGGACCGCTGAAACACCGTATATATATCATCTTCTCCTGACACTCTATGACGAATGTGGTGCCGTCTCGCAGGTGATCGCACAACGCGTCGGCTTCCGGGCAATAGAGCTGAAAAACGGCAATCTGCTGGTCAACGGCGTGCCGATCATCTTCAAGGGCGTGAACCGCCACGAACATCACCCCGACCTGGGCCGAGCGGTCCCCCTGAGCTGGATGATCGAGGATATTCTGCTGATGAAGCGGCACAATATCAACGCGGTGCGTACCTCACATTACCCCGATGATCCGCGCTTCTACGACCTGTGCGACGAGTACGGCCTGTATATGATCGACGAAACGGACCTCGAATGTCACGGATTCTTCACGACCGGCGATGGCTCCAATCCTGCCGGCTGGACTTCCGATAACCCGGCCTGGGAAGCGGCTTATCTCGATCGCATGCGGCGTATGGTCTACCGCGACAAGAATCATCCAAGCATCATTCTCTGGTCGCTTGGTAACGAGTCGGCCTATGGGCGCAACCACGACGCTATGTACCGCTGGACCAAAGCATATGACCCGACGCGCCTCGTGCACTATGAAAATGATTACGAAGCTCAATCCGCTGATGTCATCGGCTCCATGTATACCCCGATCGATAAGATGATTGAGCTTGGCAAGCGCGACGACCTTGAGAAGCCGCACATCATGACCGAATACGCGCATGCAATGGGCAACGGCCCCGGCGGATTCAAGGAATACTGGGACGCATTTTACACTTATAAGCGTTTGCAGGGCGGCTTTGTCTGGGAATGGCTCGATCATGGCATCAGGCAAACGACGCCCGACGGGAAAACCTACTTTGCCTACGGTGGCGACTTCGGCGAGTATCCACACGACGGTAACTTCGTGATGGACGGGCTTGTCATGGCCGATCGCACCCCTTCGCCCGGTCTGACCGAATACAAGAAAGTCATCGAGCCAGTGCAGGTTGAGGCCGTCGATTTGAAGGCCGGAACCGTGCGCCTGACCAACCGCTACGATTTCGCAAGCCTGGAGCATCTGCGCCTCGATTGGAGCATTGAAGCAGACGGCCAGATACTGCAAGCAGGCACACTGCCACTTCCCGCCATCGCGGCCCGGCAAAGCGAGACCATCACTATTCCGTACGAGTTGCCGAACAATCCGATAAGCGATTACTGGCTGAATCTCAGCTTCCGGCTTGCTACGGCAACGCTCTGGGCGCAGGCTGGGCATGAAGTCGCATGGGAACAGTTCTTAGTGGCTCCTGCCCGGGAACCAGTCAGCGCGCTTTCCTATCGCGACATGGATGAGGTAACCTGTGAAGAGGTCGGCGGCCTGCTCACGATCAGTGGCACCGATTTCAGCATCAGCTTCGACCGCCTCTATGGCGTCATCACTGACTGGACGTTCGCAGGGAAGCGGCTGCTTACCAGAGGCCCGCGTCTGGATGTCTGGCGCGCGCCAACCGATAACGACGTGCATATTGTCCGCAAATGGCGCGAGGCTGGCCTGCACGCACTGACCCATCGTGTCGATGCGCTCTCCTGGCAGCGCGACGCAAGCGGCAAAGCAGTGACCGTGCAGGTGAAGGCTCGGGTTGCGCCGCCCATCTATTCATGGGGGCTGAATTGCACTTACACCTACACCATTTATGGAAGCGGAGATGTCACTGTTGAGCTTCAGGGAGCGCCACAGGGGAAAGCTCCGGAGTCACTGCCCCGGCTTGGTCTCTCGCTCGGGCTCGTCAAGGAGCTGAACGACGTGACATGGTACGGACGCGGCCCCGGCGAATCCTACATTGATACGAAGCTGGCAAACCGCGTCGGCGTGTATCGCAAGAGCGTTGATGAGCTCTTCACGCACTACGAGCGCCCTCAGGAGAACGGCAACCGAACTGACGTCCGCTGGCTCGCTCTGACCGATACGCGCGGTGTTGGCCTGTTCGCCAGTGGCACCCCGCAACTTGATTTCAGCGCCCACTACTATACCGCGCAGGATCTGGAGCGGGTTCCACACGATTGCTACCTTGAGAAGCGCGACGAAGTGATTCTACACCTCGATTATGCGCAGCACGGCATCGGAAGCGCCAGTTGTGGTCCCGAAGCGTGGCCGCAATATCGGCTTCACCTGAAAGACTTCGCGTTCCAGATTCATCTGAAGCCATTCAGCCGGGATCTCACTTCACCTGTTGTCCTGGGCAAACAGCAGATTATTGCTGAATAAAACAGGGATTCGCGGGCAGGGGAATACTCCCTTGCTCGCTTTTTTTATCGAGGTCATCAGTACACAAAAAAAAGATTGCGCTCCTCCCTGCTTCCCTGTATGATACATGCAAACAGCTCAACAAAGGAGAGAAAAGAAACCCACATGTATCGTTTCGTCGCCCTTATTGCCCGTCTTCTCCTTCCACTTTTCTTTCGCATCTCTTTTTCTGGAAGAGAACACGTCCCTTCACAGGGTGGGGCTGTCCTGGCCTGCAATCACGTCTCCTGGCTGGATGTCATCTTTCTGGCCTATGCCGTCCAGCCCCGCCCTGTTCACTATATGGCGAAGAGGGAACTCTTTCAGCATAAGCTCATTGCCCGGTTCCTTCGCTCAATCCATGCTTTCCCGGTAAATCGTGAAAACCCGGGACCAAGCGCCCTCAAGACACCACTCCAGCTCTTGCGTGAGGGCAAGGTAGTCGGCATTTTTCCGGGTGGCACACGTAAAAGCGAGGATATCGCGCTCAAGCAAGGCGCCGTAACGATTGCCCTGCGAGCCGACGTCCCGCTGATCCCTGCACGCTATCGCGGTCCGCTCCGGCTGCGCATCTCATACCTGTTTCGGCGCCCAGAGGTCTCTATCCAATTCATGCCAGCTCTGGAAATGCCGCAGGAGGCTGATCGAAAGCAGACGCAACTGCTTGCAACCCAACGCCTGAGCGAGCTGCTTGGCGGGATAGTATAAAAGTACAGAATAAATCTACATCTGCCAAAACAGTCAGTCTATTTCAATCTAGAAACCGTTGAGAGAAAGCACACATCATGAAGGCGAAGAAACAGACCCGTTTTTCCTTTATTGCTGCCGTTCATCTTTTCCTCATCCAGAATGATCAGGTACTCTTACTCCAGCGCGCCAACACCGGATATGAAGACGGCAATTGGAGCGTGATCGCGGGGCATCTCGATGGAAATGAGGAGGTCAGGGCAGCAATGCAGCGCGAGGCACGCGAGGAAGCAGGCATAGATATCGCGCTACCCGATTTGCAGGTTGTTGGTGTTATGCATCGCAAAGCAGAAGAGGAGCGTATTGACTTCTTCCTCACCGCCCACACCTGGCGGGGGAGCATCACGAACTGTGAGCCGGAAAAATGCTCGGCGCTGCAATGGTATCCCCTCGCGGCACTCCCCTCAAACACCATTCCCTATGTACGCAAGGCGCTTGAGAACTACCGCGAGGGGCGTTGGTTCGATAGCTTTGGCTGGTAGGCTATGCCAGCGGAACCGCTCGCGCCCAGGCGTCAAAGCTCTCCTGCGAGGCCATGACATTCGTCAGACCATGCGCCCGAAGCAGGCTAGCAGCAATATGCGCCCGGTAGCCACTGGCACACTGCGTCACGATCGGTTGCGTACGCGGTAATGCCTCAAGATGCTCCAGGAGCCGTCCCAGAGGGATATGATAGGCATCAAGCAGATGCTGTTGCTGAAACTCGCCGTTATTGCGCACATCCAGGAGCAGCAGCGGCTCCTGCGCGCGTCGTCTAGCGAAGGCCTCAGCGCTAAGAACCGGGAACGGCTCTACAAGCGGCTGGATTGCCTGCTCGTCCCAGTAGCCAGCAATGGCATCTACCCCGATCGAGCGCAGCGCCGGAAGCAAACGCCCAAGCTCTGTGGAATCTGAAACAATCAAGTAGGTTGGTTGATCATAGCGAACCAGCCAGCCAACAAAGGTCACAAAGCTCGCACGATCAGCCGGGATACTGACCGTTCCCGAAACAGCCGCCTGAGTGGAGGCAGGAAGCGGACGCAGGTCAATAATCTGAGCCTGTTCAGCAAGCAGCGCCTCCAACCGATGTGTATCAAGCTGCTGCGGCTCCGCAAGCTCATGCAACAGGGCTGGCCCCTGCTTATTGATCAGTTTCATGCGGGAGAAGTAATGTGGTGGTTCAGGTTGTCCTGCAAGCAGCCAGCGCACGAACTCCTCTTCCTGCTCGATTTGAAATGCTGGATTGAAGCGCTTCTCGTATCCCAGTGTTGTTGATGGAAGGGCTCCCAGAGCCTTACCGCAGGCACTTCCCGCACCGTGTCCCGGCCAGATTTGCAGATAATCCGGCAGGCTCTTCAGCTTCTGCACATTGGCGAACTGCTGCCGTGCGCCCGCTTCTTTGGTTCCTTGCTGTCCAGCAGCCACTTCAAGCAGATCGGGACGCCCCACATCACCGACAAAGAGGAAGTCACCGGTGAAGATGCCCAGTGGCTCATCAGCGCCCGCCGTATCGGTCAGCACAAAAGAGATATGCTCGGGTGTATGACCGGGCGTGTGCATCACCCGAAAGCGCACATTTCCGACCATAAATGTATCATTATCGTGAAGAAGTGCGACGTTTGCTTCATGCGCATAGGCATATTTCCAATCAGCACCGCCCATGTCGCTCAGATAGATGGTTGCGCCACTCTGCGCAGCCAGGTCACGGCTCCCGCTCACAAAATCGGCGTGGATATGCGTTTCGGTCACATGCGTGATACGTAGACCGGCCTGACGAGCCGCCTCAAGGTAGGGGCGCACATCCCGTGCAGGGTCGATCACGATCGCCTCGCCTGTTTGCTGACAGCCCACAAGGTAGGATGCCTGGGCCAGCCGCTCATCATAGAAATACTTGAGAAGCATTGGTTTTCTCCATTCTCACGCTGCGCGTTTCTTCTTGTAGGCTCATTGTAGACCAAAAAGAGGGCAAAAGCTCTCCCAAAAGGGTTATAATAGATATAAGGATTTACTTATGTCATTCGCATTATGGTGGAAGCTCTATGGATCTCTACAAACTGGAAATCTTTGTGCTGGTCGCTCAGGAAGGGAGCCTGAGCAAAGCGGCCACACGTATGTATATGTCGCAGCCAGCAATCAGCCAGCATATACATGAGCTTGAGATGAGCCTGGGCACGCAGCTCTTTCGGCGTGGTCCCCGGGGTGTCGAGCTGACCGCTGCCGGGAAAACGCTGCATACATACGCGCAGGACATTTTGAAGCTGGTCGCCGAGGCAAAGGCCGCGGTAACCGAGGTTGAGCGGCTCTCGCAGGGGCGCCTGCTGATCGGCGCGACGCCCGGTATAGGTGAATACTTTTTGCCGGAGTGGATGCAATCATTCAAGCAGCGCTTCCCACAGGTCACGATCGCGCTTCAGACCGAGGTTACCTCACAACTGCTCATCAGCCTGCTGACCAACCAAATCCATGTAGGGTTCATCGAGGGCGAAATTGAGCCGGAAGAAATGGAAACGCTGGCCCTCTGCCCGCTTCACGAGATCACACACCGGGTCATCGTCGGCCCCAGACATCCCTGGTGGAACCGCACCAGCATCTCATTTCGTGAGCTCAATGGGCAGGCCTTTGTGATGCGTCATCCTGAGTGTCAGGCCCGGACATGGCTTGAGGAGCACTTTCGCGCTTTCGGCATCCGCCCCCATATCGACGCCGAATTCGACAACCTGGAATCAATCAAGCAGGTCGTCAAGAGCGGCACCAGCCTGACCATCCTGCCCGATTACGTCGTTGAGCAGGAACGAATGCTTGAGCAGCTTCACGAGATTACCGTGCAGGAGCGACCAATGCGGCGCATGCTTCAGCTCGTCTGGAACAAACGAGATCCGTTGCCGCCCATCGCCCAACAGTTCCTTCTCCACATGCAAAGCTACTTTCCTCGCCTGGCTGACCTGATGGCCGCGTAAGGATTTACAAGGCATGGATGAGCCACAAAAGCAGATACAAAGCAAGCAGCAACCCTGGCGTTGGAAAGATATCGGATTTATCTTTCTTGCCGCTTTTGTCCTGATCCTTGTGCTTGAAGGGACGCTCTGGGAACTCCTCCCTCCTGACACGCCGCTGCATGCGGTGCGCGTGTATGTGCGCCTGCTTATCACTGGCTGTTCCCTGATCGGCGCCGTCTGTCTGGTAGATCATGTTCGCACACAAATCGTATGGGGACGAGGCGTGTCGTGGCGCGGCTTCGGGCTGGCTCTCGGACTCGCGCTGGCATTGCGTTTGCTCTCGGTGCTTTTTGTACTGCTTATTCATCTGCTGGAAATACAGCTTCATCTGCCGCTACAAACCAGGCATCTTCAACCCTATCTGCTTTCCTGGCATGGCATGATTGCCCTTGCTTTTCTTGTCGGTATCTTGACTCCATTTGCGGAAGAGCTGCTATTTCGTGGTGTGCTCTACACGTTTTTGCGACAACGCTGGAAGCTTGCTCTCAGTACAGGCGTTAATAGCGCGATCTATGCAGTATTACATACTGATCCCTCAGTTATCCCTTTGATTTTCCTGCTAGGCGTTTGCTGTTCCCTCCTCTATGAGTATAGTCGGCGCCTCTGGCTTCCGATTCTGTTACACTCTTTCTATAATCTCAGCGGGCTGCTGATCCTCTTCTCTACAACTATTGAGAGAGAGCAGTTTCCGGCACTCCCCTAGCCCTCTACCTGCTTGCTCACCTCACGGATATAGTGCCGCTGCGCATCCTTTTGATAGGGCTGGATGACAAACGCGCTATGCCGACAGACAGCGCATAGGTCGTCATCCCGCAATTCGCGCTCTTTCAGCCGCTTCAGGGATTGGATATCAAGTCCACACAATGTCTGTGCGCCCCAATCCAGCGTCACATTTTCGCCCATTCGCGTCACTTTTTCCTGAACAATATGCGCTTTCCCCTTTCCCCGATAGAAATGGTAATCATCATGCAAAAGCTGTATAAAAAGATCTTCTCGGGCTGGCTGCTCATGTTCGTGGCCGTGCTCCATAATAGCGCTCTCTCTCTGCCAGTGCTGGCGCGTCATTCTGCCTGCTCGCTTGTACGAAACTCAAGAATATCCTGCATCTATCATAACATCTGTTTACAGTATATTCAATGCTTCAAGAGCAAAGACGCGCTTTAGAGCACCCCGCGAACCGCCATGAGCGCCGATTCAGCCCGAGAAGAGGACACGCTAAGGGATCTCGTCCAGGCGAACAGGCCGCCGCTCCTGGAGAGAACGCTGTGCGGCCAGGGCAAGCGCGACCGGAGCACGACCATCCTCCCCGTTCACCGGCACCGACCGCTGCTGTAACAGCGCCTCTACAAATGCTGCCATCTCTGCATAAAAGCTCTCAGCATAGCGCTCAAGGAAAAAATGCAAAGGCAGATCGCGTCGCACCCCGTGCGCATCCATCAGCGTTGCTGCATTCGGATAGCGGTTATCGGTGTGAATCGCGCCCGCGCTGCCAAGCACCTCTACGCGCTGATCATATCCATAAGCAGTGGAACGACTATTATCAATAGTCGCAATCGCACCATTTGTACACCGCAGTACGGTAATCGCGGCATCGATGTCGCCTATAGCTGCAATATGCGAATCAAGCACCCGCGCCGCCTGCACATATACTTCTTCGACTTCAGCTCCCATGAGGTAGCGAACCATATCAAAATCATGGATTGCCATATCAAGAAAGAGCCCGCCTGAGGTGCGCAGGTACTCCAGAGGCGGCGGCGCAGGGTCACGACTGATAATATGCAACAGACGCGGCTCGCCGATTTCGCCCTGCATTATGGCCCGACGCACCCGCGCATAATTGGCATCGAAGCGGCGATTAAAGCCGACCTGAAGCTGTACCCCCGCCTGCTTGACAGTCTGCACGATTTGATCGATGGTCTCAAGATCCAGCGCGAGCGGCTTTTCACAAAAGATGTGCTTTCCCGCCTTTGCTGCTTCCTGGATAAGCTGTGCATGCGTATGGGTCGATGAGCAGATGACCACTGCCTGGATCTCGGGATGCTGGATCACGTCCTGATAGTTGGCGCTGTATGCCGGGATACCAAACCGTTCTGCACACTGTTGTGCTCTCTCGCCCGAAATATCAGCAACCATCAACAGGCGTGCAGAGGGAATACGGGTTGTAAGATGTTCCACGTGCAGGCACCCAATTCGCCCGGCTCCGATCACCCCCACCTGAAGACACCGGGTTGTCATAGCCGTCGCTCCTTTTCTACTTGTTCTTCATGCTCTCCATGCTAGAGACCGAGCGTACGAAGGTAGTCGCGATTCCGACGAGCGCTCTCGCGTGGCTCCTCCGTGGCACCGGGGAGAATGTCCTGTTCAACGACAATCCAGCCAGCATATGCACTCTCTCGCATCTGTTGCACGATATCTGCAAATGGGACCGCTCCCTGTCCGAGCTCGCAAAACACCCCCTGAGCAAGGGCAGTAAAGTAATCCCAACCCGCTGTGCGAGCCTGTGCAGCCACTCCCGGATGACAATCTTTCAGGTGGACGTGGCGAATGCGCGGAAGCAGGCGAGCAAATCCATCGCTAACAACCTGCCCGTCATTGGTCCCACTGCCATACAGGTAATGTCCGGTGTCAAAGACAAGCCCGACCAGCTCAGGCGCGGTCAGCTCAAGCAGCCGCTCGATCTCCGCAGGCGTCTCCACAAACCCGGCGCAATGATGATGAAAAGCCGCTTCCAGCCCGGTTTCATCTCGTATCAGACGCGCAAGCTGCTCCACATTGCGCGCAAAGTGTTTCCACTCGTCAGCCGTCAGCCCCATCTCGGGCGTTACCCGCCCCGCATTACCCGTACGTCTGCTATCAGTGCCATTCTCATCGGCCAGGATCAGCAAAGGTGTATGCTCCTCGGTCGCCACAGCCGCAAGCAAACGAGCAAGCCTGAGCACCTCCTGTTCAGCAGAGGCCAGCCCCTCGGCAAAGCGAAACGCGACCGGCACAAACGCGCCCACCATCGTAAGCTGATGCTGCTCCAGAAGCTCGCCGAGCTGTTCGGGTTCTGTAGGGAGATGGCCCCAATCGCCGAACTCTGTCCCCTCATAACCGGTAGCACGCATCTCATCAAGCATCTGTGAAGACGAGATACGATCTCGCTCCAAACCACTGAACTCAAGGATCCCCCACGAACAGGGTGCATTCGCAACACGAATTCGTGTCATACTGTACCATCCTTGCTTGTGCCGCTCCTCCGGCAGCATCATCCACCGGAGCAAGCGGCTATACATTCCTTTAGAACGTGCGTGACCATTCCTTCGGCCAGCGCTCAACCACAACCTTCTTCTCGGTATAAAACTCAATTGCATCGCGTCCCTGCGCGTGCATATCTCCGAAAAAGCTGTCCTTCCAGCCCGAGAAGGGGAAGAACGCCATTGGAGCCGCAACACCAATATTAATCCCGATATTCCCGGCCTGCGCCTCATAGCGGAACTTCCGTGCCGCCGCGCCGCTGCTGGTAAAGAGACAGGCCATATTCCCGTATGACGACTCGTTCACAAGCCGAATTGCCTCATCAACGGTTTTCACATGCAACAGGCTCAAGACCGGTCCAAAGATCTCTGTACGAGCAAGGTTTCCCTCGGGGTTCACCTCATCCAGAATCGTCGGGCGCACAAAGTAGCCATTCTCGTAGCCTGGAATAGCCGCGTTCCGCCCGTCTACAAGCGGCTTCGCGCCCTCCTGCACGCCACTTTGAATCAGACTCTCGATTCTCTGCTTGCTTTCCGACGTAATAACCGGCCCCATCTCGACCGCCGGATCAAGCCCATAGCCGACCTTGCGCGTGTGCGCCGCCTCCGCGATCCGCTCGGTAAACGGCTTGCGAGCATCGCCAACCGTAATCGCTACCGAGGTCGCCAGACAGCGCTGACCCGAGCAGCCAAACGAGGAATCGGCCACAATGCGCGTGGTCATCTCCATATCGGCGTCAGGAAGAACCACCACGGTATTCTTTGCGCCGCCCTGACACTGGGCCCGCTTTCCGTTCGCCGCCGCCCGGCTATAGACGTAGCGAGCAACCGGCGATGAGCCAACAAAGGAGATCGCCCGAATCACGGGATGGTCGAGAATGGCGTCAACGGTCTCCTTTGCCCCGTTCACCAGGTTGACGACGCCCGCCGGCAAGCCGAGTTGCTCGATCAGGTCGAAGACGCGATTCATGGTCAGTGGCACCTTTTCGGACGGCTTGAGCACAAAGCAGTTACCACAAGCAAGCGCGTAAGGCAAGAACCAGAGCGGGATCATACCAGGGAAGTTAAATGGCGTGATCGCTGCCACAACGCCGACCGGTTGCCGGAACAGATGCTCGTCGATCCCCCGCGCAATGTCCTCAACGTTGTAGCCCATCATCAGCGACGGGATGCCGGTCGCGACCTCAATGTTCTCAATGCCGCGCTGCAACTCCCCCTTCGCCTCGGCCAGCGTTTTGCCGCATTCCCGGGTGATGAGTTGCGCGATCTCGTCAAGGTGCTGCTCAAGCAGGCTCTTCAGTTTGAAAAGATACTGGACCCGGTCGGTTGGCGGCGTGCGTCTCCATGCGGGCCAGGCCAAGCGAGCCGCCTGTGCAGCCGCATCAACATCTTGTGCCGACGAAAGGGGAACCTCAGCCAGCGCCTCGGCGGTTGCCGGATCGTACACCTTCAGATATGTGCTCGTCTGTGCCTCTTTCCACATCCCACCGATGAAATTCAACAATTTTCCGTCTTTCAGCATATATTACTCCTTTTTCTCTTGTTTCTGTGTTGTATGAAGCTCCTGCACTTCCGCCTGAAACGCCTCTGCTGCCTGCGCGAGGCGAGCATCAGAACGGGCAAACTCGGCCAGCTCAAAACTGAGCTCCTCCAGCTCCTCACCGCCCGCCATCATCTCTACCAGCTCTTCGCGGCTGATCTCCGCTTTCGTGAAGGTGCCATAGCCGCGCCCACGATTCAGCAGCGTAAAACGATCACCAATCGGATAGGCATGATGCGGATTATGCGTGATAAAGATCACGGCGACGCCTCTGGCGCGGGCCTGGGCGATATAGCGCAACACAATTCCCGCCTCTTTCACACCCAGGGCGGCGGTCGGCTCATCGAGAATCAGCACACGAGCCCCGAAGTAAACCGCCCGGGCGATTGCCACCGACTGGCGCTCACCACCCGAAAGCGTGCCAACCGGCTGAGCAGTATCGCGCACGTAAATTCCCATTTTCGCCAGCTCTTCCCCTGTCACCCGATGTGCACGCTGTACATCAAAGCGCTGAAACGGTCCCCATCCCCGCGTAGGTTCTGCACCAAGAAAGAAATTTCGCGCGATGCTCATCAGCGGTATCATAGAAAGATCTTGATAAACCGTCGCAATTCCGGCTTTGAGCGCATCACGCGGCGAACGGAAGTGCACTTCTTTCCCTTCAACAAGGTAGCGCCCCTCGTCCTGCTGGTGCACGCCGGAGAGAATCTTGATCAAGGTGGACTTGCCCGCGCCATTGTCACCAAGCAGGCACATGACCTCGCCTGACTGCACCGTCATCGAAATATCATTGAGCGCCACCACGCTTCCAAAGCGCTTTGAGATATGCTGTATTTCCAGAAGTGGCGTGTTCATCGGCGAGCCTCCATAGCATACGTGCGAACAAAGCGATTGAGGATCACAGCAAGCAGCAGCATAACCCCGAGAAACACCTGATACCAATCCGCATCGACTCCCGCAAAGACGATCCCCTGACGCACCATGCCGAAGATCAGCGCCCCGAACACCGAACCAATCGCCGAGCCGTAGCCCCCGGTCAGCAGCGTGCCGCCAACCACTACCGCGATAATGGTCAGGAACTCGTTGTTTGAGCCGCGCAGCACGTCGGCCCCCGTAAATGTGACGGTCTGGATAATGCCCACAAGGCAGGCTGCAAGCGCCGTCAGCATAAACAGGATGATTTTGACCCGGGCAACCGGCACACCCATATTGCGCGAGGCCTGGGCATCACCGCCAACGCCATAAATCCAGTTGCCAAACCGCGTCCCAAGAAGCAGCCAGGTAGCAAGCGCCGCCAGGACCAACCACCAGACAATAGAGATCGGGAAACTGGCCCCACCAAGCATGATCCCGCTGGCAAAGATGCTATGCGCAAGGTCATATCCGGGCACCGCTTCCAGGCCACCAAGCTGCGTACGCCCCGTGAGCAGGCGTGTGAAGCCGATTGTCGCCCCCCGAACCACGAAGAGCGAGGCCAGCGTGACAATAAACGAGGAAAGGCCTGTACGCAGAACGAGTATTCCGTTCAAGAAGCCGATCAGCAGCGAAACAAGCAACGCGATCGCGATAGAAGACCAGATATCCAGGCCAAATTCAACCGAGCAGATTGTCACGATCATGCTACACGCGCCGCTTACAGAGCCAATCGATAGGTCAAATTCGCCTCCGATCATCAGCAGCGCCGCGGCGACCGCCAGAATGCCCAGTTCTGCCGCGACTGCCAGGTAGGTTGCTGTGCCGCTCAGGCTTAAGAAGCCGCGATCACCTGCTACAACCGCGAAGAAGACCCACACTGCAATAGCCCCGACAATCGCTCCCATCTCGGGACGGATCAATATACGGCGAATATACTGCATTATCGTGATTCGCTCTGGTTGCTTCTCAAGCAGCGGATGCACTGTTCGTCGAGTTGTCGCCATCAGAAAACCTCCTGCAGCCCGATTGAATGAAAACTCACCCAATCGGGCTCTACAACTGGCGTTAGCGCGTTCCCTTCTTTGCCAGATCCGTCACCTTGTCAACATTCTCTTTGGTCACAAAGCCGGGTCCGGTCATAACAACGTCGTTCGCCACAGTGTTGAGATTCTCGCGATAGAGCGTCAGCAGCACAACGGGCAGATAGCCCTGAAGGTACTGCTGCTGGTCGATCGCAAAATCAAGCTCACCGTTCTTGATCGCCGTCAACACCTTGTCTGAGAGGTCAAAGGTCGCGATCTTCACCTTACCAAGCAGGTTCTTGCTGCGAAGCGCATTTAAAGCGGGATCAGCCCCCGTCGGACCAAGCGTCATAATACCGTCAATGTTGGGCTTTGCCGCTAGCGCCGCCTCGATCCGCTGCTGCGACTCAGTCGGGTTCGCCAGTTCGACCGCCAGCAGATCGACCTTCGCTCCAGCCTTCTTCAATGCATCGGAAAAGCCCTGACAGCGAGCATCCAGGCCTGCGTTTCCTACCTCATGATTGATACAGAGCGCATATTTTACGCCTTCCGAAGCCATTCGCTCGCCACCCTTATAGCCCGCCTCATACTCCGTCTGCCCGACATGAACCAGAACCCCGAGACGCTTTCCCGCATCGTTTCCCGAATTCATCGAAATAACCGGAATACCTGCATCAATCGCTTTCTTAATCGAGGGACTCAACGCGTCGGCGTCGGGAATCGAGACAACCAGTCCATCGGGCCTGGAAGCGACAGCAGCATCAATCAGGTGCGCCATCGCCGCCATATCAAACCGGTCGGGCGATTGGTACTCAACTTTCACCCCCATATCCTTCGCAGCCTGGTCGACACCCTTTTTCACGACTGACCAGAACGGGTCGGCGGGCTGCCCATGCGTGACGACAACGAAGCGCACATTCGAGCGATCGGTATTGGGCTTCGTCGTCTGGTTGCTGTTCTGATTCGCACAGGAAGCCAGAATGCAGAGGAGAAAGACAGAGACAAGGACACGCGATACTTTCTGTAGCATGTTGTGCTTCTCCTTTTACGCCACCTGTTACTATTGTACTCCTTACACTTTTTCTTCAGACGGCGTGTAGAAACGATACATCCGTTTACCTTTTTTGAGAAACCACAAAGTCGATAATAAAGAGAATGACGCGCGATATGGATTCCTGTTTTGCTGTCCCGCCAGTTCCGAGCCCGTGCAGGAATACTGCACCCGACACACTGGCTTCCTGTTTTGCCTCCTTTCCGCAAGCCGCTAGGGCGCATTGAAAAAGTAACGCTCTCGCGCTCGTTGTTCCGCCCAGTCAGCATACGCCTGTTGTACCGTAGACATGTCGCTCACCTCGGCAACCGGCACATCCCACCAGCTCTCATAGCCCGGCACGGCCTGATAGCGGTCGCTCTGGACATAGATTACCGTCGTTTGCTCGCTTGCCTGAGCCTGCTTGAGAGCAGCAGTCACGTCATCGTAGGTTTTGCACTCGATCACATGAGCACCCAGACTTCGCGCGTTTGCGGCCAGGTCGACCGGAAGCGTCTGCACGCCTTCTGTGCTGTCTCCGGGCAAGACACCATCGCGAGGATAGACGTAGCGCGTGCCGAAGCCATCCTGACCAAGCGAGCGACTGAGGGACCCGATGCTCTTAAACCCCTGATTGTCGATCAGCACAATGATGAGCTTATAGCCCTCCTGCACCGAAGTGACGATCTCGCTATTCATCATCAAATAGGAGCCGTCGCCCACCAGCACATAGACCTCACGCTCAGGGGCAGCCATCTTCGCCCCCAGGCCGCCCGCGATCTCATAGCCCATGCAGCTATAGCCATATTCGAGGTGATAATTTTTCGGATGCCGCGCCCGCCAGAGCTTGTGAAGGTCGCCCGGCAGGCTCCCGGCGGCGCAGACCATGATCGCCTCAGGCGAGCTCAGTTCGTTGACCGCGCCAATCAGCTCGCCCTGGCTCGGCAGCGGAGTGTGCCGAATAGCGTAGATGCGCTCAACCTCCGCCTCCCACTCCTGATGGAGCTGCTCCACCTGCGCCCGGTACCCTTCATCCACATGGTACCCGTCCAGCAGCGGCAGGAGCTCTTCCAGGGTCACCCGGGCATCACCTACCAGCGCAAGGCCTGCATGCTTGCCAGCGTCAAACGCCGTCACATTGATATTGACGAAACGCACCTCGGGACACTGAAAAGCCGTCTTCGAGGACGTGGTGAAGTCGCTGTAACGCGTGCCAATCCCGATAATCAGATCTGCCTGCCGTGCTACCCGATTCGCAGCAAAGGTCCCTGTTGCTCCAATAGCCCCGAGCATCAAGGGATGATTGAACGGCACGCTCCCCTTGCCGGCCATCGTCTCGCCAAGCGGGATCCCGGTCTGTTCTAGCAGGCGTTGAAGCAGCTCACATGCCTCGGAGTAGATCACGCCACCACCTGCGATAATCAACGGGCGCTGGCTCTGGCGGATCAACGCGGCTGCTTGCTCCAGTCTGGCTTTATCAGGTCGGTTACGCGGGATATGCCAGACCCGCCGCTGAAAGAACGCCCGTGGATAGTCGTATGCTTCGGCCTGCACATCCTGCGGCAGGGCCAGCGTCACGGCACCAGTCTCCGCTGGATCGGTCAGCACACGCAGCGCTTCAGGCAGAGCGGTTAAAAGCTGCTCAGGGCGAACAATGCGATCCCAGTAGCGGCTGACTGGCTTAAAGCAATCATTCACGGAGATATCCTGAGTCTGGGAGGATTCCAGTTGTTGTAGAACCGGTGCCACATTGCGCCGCGCAAAAATATCTCCGGGAAGCAAGAGGACAGGCACACGATTAATCGTAGCCGTTGCAGCGCCAGTCAACATATTCGTCGCACCGGGACCAATAGAAGACGTGCAGGCGAAGGTTTGCAGCCGGTTCTTCGTCCGTGCGAAGGCCGTCGCCGTGTGGACCATCGCCTGCTCGTTACGAGCCAGATAATAACGAAAGTCTGGCATCTGCTGCAACGCCTGCCCAATCCCTCCTACATTGCCGTGCCCGAATATCCCGAAGCAGCCTGCGAAGAAAGGCTGTATGTTGCCATCGCGCTCCACATGCTGGTTCTTGAGAAAGGCTATCAGAGCCTGAGCCATTGTCAGTCGTTGTGTGTCACCTGATGTCATATCGCTCCTCCTCGCTTCATCATAAGCCGCCATGTTGCGCAACAAACTGCATTACTTCGTCATACGTTGGCATAAAGTTCGCACAGCCGTGACGTGTCACCACGATCGCGCCGCATGCATTGCCCAGTCGCGCCGCCTTATACCAGTCCCACTGCTGCGCCAGACCGTAGAGAAAGCCCGCGGCGAAGGCATCGCCCGCCCCCAGGATGTTGTACACCTCGACCGGAAAGCCAGGTGCCTCAATTCGGGTTGAAGTCCCTTCTGAAGCGGCACAATGCACCGTCGAACCGGCAGCACCCCGCTTCTGCACAACCAGCCTCGGCCCCGCCTGAAGCACCCGCTGGATGGCGCTCGCGCTATCACCGCTGACCCGCGCGTCCGAAACCTGAGAATGAGTGAGTTGCACCTGCTCTGTATCAGTCAGCATCAACGCATTTATTTCATCATCGGTGCCAATCACAATATCAACCATATGGAGAATCGAGCGGAGCACGACCCCATATGCCCGCGGATCAAACCACTGATCGGGACGAAAATCAAGATCTATGACAACCGTTGCGCCAGCCCGACGAGCCAGTTCAGCCGCAAAAAGGGTTGCACTGCGTCCCGGCTCCTGCGCCAGCCCGGTTCCAGTGATAAGCACCACCCGGCTCCGCTCAACAGGCGCGTTCAGCACATCATCGATGGTTAAAGCAGCATCGGCGCAATTGTCCCGATAATAGGTCAGCGGGAAGCGCTCGGGCGGCTCTATACCGAGCACCACTGCGCTTGACCGTCTGCCTGCCTTGCGTGGGATATAGCGCGTCTCGACCTCTTCCTTTTGCAGAAAATGCAGGATAAAATCACCTACTGGATCATTCCCGACCGCGGTAAGAAGCGCCGTCGAGAGGCCCAGACGCCGCGTGCCCACACTGATATTTGTCGGGCAGCCACCGACATAAGCCGCAAAACTCTGGATATCGACAAATGCTGCTCCCACATCGTTCGAGTAGAGATCGATCGAAGAGCGCCCGATAGTCAAGATATCATATACTGTCTGCATGCTCTCTCCTCTACTTTTGCTCAATCGGATAGAGAGGAACCCGTGCATCCTGCGTCTGATAGGTTTCCTTCACCCAGGCATACGCGGGGTCTTCGCTGTTTGCCAGAGACTGGGCGCTCCCGGCCAGCACATTGAGATAGTAGGTGGTGTAACCCGGCGGGCTGGCAACCGGATGATAGCCCTCGGGAACCAGGACCACATCATTGTGGCGCGGCAACAGAGCGGCATCGATGGGATAGCCAGCGCGATGGAGCGGCGATTCGGCATCAGTGTAAATCCGTTGGAACGCGAAGCCCTCAGGCCGATCGAACTGATAGTAGTAGATCTCCTCAAGATCAGCCTCGATCACCCGGCCCTGCGCGTCCGTGCGATGGATATCATGCTTGTGCGGCGGATAGCTGGACCAGTTCCCGCCCGGCGTGTAGACCTCGACGACGACCAGGCGCTGACAGGGAAAGCCCGGCGGGATAATGTTATTGATATGGCGCGTCGCGTGATCCCCACCCCGAATCTCGACCACGACGTCATGCGGCGTGACAAGCCGTGGCTCGTGATCCTGCTCGGTTGGAGCCGACGCAATCGCAAGCTCGCATTCAGTCACACCCTGAACGGTATAAGCGGTATGACGCGGGAGATAGAGCGCGTAGGGCAAACCCTCAAAAACATGCTTTCGTTTACCGATATCCCGCCAGGTCCCTCTGCTCGTCTCAATTGTGGCTGTTCCACCAAGCAAGACAAGCGCTACTTCACTCTCGCCCGTTTGCGCCGAGAACGCTTCCTGAGCCGCGACACGCCGCACTTGAAACGAAACATAGCGCCATCCGGCCAGCTCTGGCGTTACCTCAACAAGCGCTTCTGCTCCACTATTTGTCCGCTGAACAGGATGGATTATCAACTGAGAAGCATCATATTGTCGCATCAAATACACATTCCTTTCACTTCAACTACACTATTTCACTGATGGGCCTGCCGAAACGCCTCTATTGACAGTGGATGTCCGATTCTACATGCCTCCGTTGCGGCTAGCGCAATTTCACAGGCAGCCAGCGCGTCAGCTCCACCAACTGCAGGCGACTGATCGTGGCGCAGGCAATCCACAAAATGCTGTAATTGCTTGAGATAGGCATTGCCAAAACGCTCGCTCAAGTACGGCTGTACATCATGTTGAGCTCCCGTACGATCCAGGAACAGCAGCGGCGTATGCTGATGAGCGCCGATCAACACGGCCCCCTCGGAGCCAAGCACCTCCGTCCGAATATCATAGCCATAGAAGGCGTTGCGGCTAACCTCGACGTTGCCAAGCGCTCCACTGGCGAAGCGAAGCGTCACCAGCGCATTATCAATATCGCCGACAGCAGCCAGATTCTGGCAAACAAGCAGGCTTCCCTCCGCCGAAACGCGCTCAACCTCGCTCCCCACGAGCCAGCGCGCCAGATCGAAATCATGAATCCCCATATCCACAATCAGGCCGCCGCTCTTCGTCGGATCGGCAAACTCGGGACGCGGGCAGAAGGGATCACGGCTGATTGCTTTAAAAGTCGTTGGGCGGCCAATTCGGCCCTCCTCAATCAGCGCCTTTGCTTGTTGATAGGCCGCATCGAAACGACGCATAAAACCAACCTGAAGCGGCACGCGAGCTCGTTCCACTGCTTGAAGCAAGCGTCTATGTTCTTCGTATGTCAGGGCAAGCGGCTTTTCACAAAAAATCGCTTTACCCGCCTGAGCAGCAGCTAGAATCAACTCAGCGTGCGTGCTGGTAGGGGTTGCGATCAGCACGGCATCGAGGCCAGGAGTGCGCAGCAGTTCCGTGGGGTCCGTAAAGTCCGAGCGCACTGAGAACGCCTGCACGGCTTGCTCGCATACCTGCCTGTTTGTATCGGCAACGGCGATAAGACGCGCTCCCTCGACCTGCGTGGCAAGCAAGCGAGCGTAGAGCATACCCATGCGCCCCAAACCAATGACGCCGATGTGGATCGGTGCAGCCATTCACGGTTCTCCTTCTTACACAGCAATTGCACTATTACAAGAATGCGCTTGCCGAGACAATCTACAGAGATGCTGTACTGGAACGAACAATCAAAGAAGGAAATAAGAGATGATTCTCGACAGGGCGGTTCTGGAGTATATCAAGCATTGTTTGTGCAGCGAGCTGCCCAAGCTGCAACTTTGGCTGGTGCACGGTAGTAAGTGCAGGAGAGACATAGCTGGCAGTGATCACATCATCAAAACCAACCAGGCTGAGCTGTTGTGGCACAGCGATCCCGAGGTCACGACAGGCCAGCAGCACGCCGATAGCCACCATATCATTATAGCAAAACAATGCAGTGATATCGGAATCCAGAAGCTCAGGCAACGCCTGCCGCCCGAGACCGGCATCATCGGGTTCACTTTCCTGATCATGCGCCACAACCCGAATCCATTCGGGCCGAGGGGTGATGCCAGCCTGCACCAATGCCTGCCTGTATCCTTCCAGGCGCAGCCGATTGGAACGCGGGCGATTCCCCAGGCCAAGATAACCTATCGAGCGATGCCCGAGCTGTACCAGGTGTTCAACAGCCAGCATCGCCCCACGCTTGTCGTCGATAGCAACCCAGTGCAACGGCGCTTCCTGTGCTTCCGTCTGGTTATTAACAAGCACCGTTGGAATATGGAGGCGATCAGAGCGTGAATGAAAACTACCGGTAATACGGGATGAGGCGATAATAAGGCCATCAACGCGCCGCTGATGGAACGATTCGATGACCTGCATTTCCTGAAAGGGGTCATTATGGGAGACACCAAGAAAGACACTGAAGCCAGCCGCTCTTGTCACGGCTTCTACGCCTTTTACAATATCACCGTAGAACGGATCGGCAATAGAGGTAACAACGACACCAATTGTCTTTGTGCGTTGTGTTTGCAGACTTCGGGCAATAGCGTTCGGGGTATAGCCCATCTCACGCGCAAGCTGTTGAATCTGGGCCCGCACCTGAGGGCTGATCAGAGAGCTGTCGCGCAGAGCCCGCGAAACGGTAGAATGCGAAACGCCAGCAGCGCGAGCGATATCCGAAATAGAAACCTCTTGCCGGGGCATGGACCTCACCGTCCTTACTGTGATGACAGGAACGCCGTCTTCTTGCTTATGCACACGTGTGCATACATCCAGTATACAGAAAGGAGTGCTCTTCTGTCAAGGTCAACTTCTGCGTTTTCTGCAAAATGCAGCAAGAGTTGAGTGCTTTTCTTCTATAGATGAAGGAAGCTTTCTGTGTTCTATTTCACATGGATTACATCAATGCTGAAAAGCCAGTCAGAGAGCAGCGAGCCACTCTCTGACCTGTGGCAATCAGTTTGCGAGAACGCTCGGAAGCTCGGTTACGCGCTGCAGCTCCGCGAAGATCCGCACATTGTCCTTCTGGCGATGCAGCGAATTAATCCAGACGCCACGGATGCCGGATCGTTCCGCACCCACCATATCGCGCTTGAGGCTGTCACCCACCATCATCGCCTGCTCGGGGCTCACTGCAAGCTGCTTGAGCACATGCGAGAAGATCTCTGGATCCGGCTTCCCGATGCCGAGGTCGCCAGAAACCACAATCACGTCAAAATAATGCTCCAGATCTCGCGCCCGAATCTTGCCCCATTGCAGCACCGGAGCGCCGTTCGTAAGCAACGCCAGACGATAGGATTGACGCAAGCGCTCAAGCATGGACTCAGCGCCAGCATAGATGTGATAATCGGTGCTGCGCGTCTCACAAAACAGCGCTGCAAGCCGCTCGGCCAGTTGCACATCATCTTTGTTCTGCTCCGCAAGCGCCCGTCGCCAGATCTCACACCGATACGTTGGCACCCACTGATGTAGTGTTTGCAAACCAGGATCATCACCGCTGAAGTCGCCCCACATGCCTTCTGCAGCACTGATGCCTATTGCCTCGCTGTATGCGGCAGCCGGGCCAGTATCCCAGAGTTCACGAGCCGTTGCAGCAGCCGTTTCCTGTAGCTTTTGTGGATCGAGATCTCTATACTGTGTACAGGCATATGCAACAACTTTCGTCATTGCACGCTGAGTCGCCTCGTGGTCCTCGATTAATGTTGCATCGAGATCAAAAATAATTGCGGTTGTCGTCATGCAGCAGGTCTTTTGCCGTCCTTCCGTTTTTCTAGTGATGCTTCTGGAGAAGCACCCACTGCCATTATGACACGGAAAGACGCCGCTTGTACCTGCCGGGACGATCTATAGTAGAGAAGTCTTATTGCCTCCCTTTCGCTCAATAGTGCAGAAACGGCTTGCTTTCTGAAACGAGTGTTTCCTGAGATAGGAGTAACGACCATCCTGGCAGACAGTGCTATCATACTGTCCTATGAAGCGAGAGTAGACGAAAATTTATCTGTTTCATACATAAGAAGTGTTTCGAGATAATCTCTCGGCGTGAGGAAGACATATTTCCCCGGGAAAGCCGTATGCAGCTCGTCCACAAGCTGCTTGAGGATGGTCGGCGTGATACTATCAGCTCGCGTTTGATAGCCAACAAAGGTCGGCGCGTCGGGCTTTGCCTGCACCTTTGAAAGCCGATCCTTCAGATCATTGGGGTAGGCCGCAATCAATGAGGAGTTTTGCGCGATTTGTTTCTTATACAGCTTGTAGGTATTGGTGCCGTCATGGTGATCAAGGAACACGCCCTTGATATCGGGCTGGCTCAGCAAATACTGGCGCACCCGAGCCGACGTGCAATCGCCCATATTCCACATCTGAGCCGTCGTCAGGCCCGCCTGCGCCATATAGAACGCGTTATCTTGCAGCCAGCGATCATACTGTTCATCGGAGATGCCTCCGTCTGGATAACCGAGCCCCGAAGGACCACCGGTCAGCTCGATTGCCGAATGCAAATGCTGGTACGCCCATTCAATCAGAGGTGGAGCCAGCTCGACTAAAATTGGATCAATACTATACCCCTGCGGCATATAGCGGGCAGCGGGATCTTTCAGCCACTTCGGCAGGTCGCGATGATTGAAGCTGAGATTATCGCCATCACTGGTGTAGAGCGCCACGTACACCTTGCCGCCTGTTACCTGAAGCGCCCTTCCTCGCTCCTGGCGCAAGCCGTAGCGTGTGGGGAAGCTTGACCAGAAAGAGGCGTTGGGGAAATAGTCGGCAGCGAAGCCGTAGAGCCCGTTCAAGGAAGCGATCGGCGAAAAACAGTCACCGCAATCTCCGCTATAGCCCATCAAAGGCGTACGAGGAGCATATTGTGCTAAAATGCGCTGAATCAGGGTGCGCTCGTCTGGCTTCATCCAGTCAAGGTGAAAGAGAAAGGCTCTACAGGCCGTTGCATAGTCATAGAGCATCCAGGGCGCATAGTGCCAATCCGAGGAGCGCAGACCGAGCAGAAACACAATCTCTTTCTGCGTTTCGGGTAGAAGATGCTCGATTGCCCAGGTATAGCCTGAAATGCGATCGCTCCCGATCCCGCTATAATCGACAATGGGCTTTTCAGCAAAAGTAGAAAGGAGATCGTCACGCAATGCAGCATCCACTGGCAGTCCGTCCGCAAGGCCCGCCTTTATCATGGCAAGGTTAAAGGTCCACTCCTTCGCCGTATCGTACAACTCATATTCCTTGACTACCTGCTGATACTGCCTGAGAAGCGTCTTCAGGCCTGGATTCTTCTCATCGCGCAACGGGAGATGGGTGACAGTGCGACCGCCGAAATGAGCCGTGTCGGTAATCCAATCTTTCTCGGACTGAACCGCATGAACATAGATCTTTGCACCTGAACGGTTGATATGACCCTGCAAGGCACGGGCAGCCATCATTGCCTGAGCGCTATCCTGGGAGATGTCAACAACTTCTACAATGTCTCCGCCGGGCGGCATTTTGGGGACAAGCGGCCTGTAAGGGGCAGCCAGCGCTGTTTTCGGAAGCAAGAACCGCTTGATAGTATTTCTGCATTGCTGAAGAAGCATTCTCATTGCACCCACTCCTTTCAACTTCACCCTTCTTTCTATTATAAAAGAACGGTAAAACGACATATATCACTTGAGAAACTTCCAGAAAAGGTGCAATGAGAATATCAAGTGTAGTTAGCAGGTTCCAGGAATTCCCCACTGTATTACTCCACTCACCTGAAACGAGACCATTCCATCGGGAGAGCGCTGTTGCAGATATGCTCCCGCTTCTCGGGTGAAGGCTTCAGCGCGGGTTGGCCCCAGGCGCTCACGAGAGAACCCACTGCGTGAGTGATAGGATTCAATACACTCATCGATTGTCTGTGTAAAGGGTATGGGCGCTGTTTTTCGCTCACCGACCAGCCGGAGGAGGCAATGTTGCTCCCTTGCTTTTACCATATCAAAGGGCTGATAGCCACCATCGGCACGGTAACGCGAGACGATCTCGCCAAGCAGCTCCCAGGGACTTGGCGAGATGTTCTGCTCGATTATTGCCAGAAAGCTTCCAGGTCGTAACAACGCTCGAAAACGAGGCAGAACAATCTGCCAGTCCATCCAGTGGATGCTTTCTCCTGCCGTTATCAGCGCATAGGGCGGCTTGAGCACGACATCTTCCACCCGACCATGCAGCCAGCATAAACGCGGATGATCGCCCTCAGGAAGCTGCTTCCCCTCCTCGATCATGCTCAAAGAGAGAGCAACGGCGTCAACGCGCTCTGCATGCCCGACCAGCCGCCGAGCGATATTGCCGGTGCCACATCCTGCATCCAGGATCGTCCGCGGCTCACCCCGCACCAGATCAGCCAGGATGGCAAACGTTTCCGCTGGATAGGGCGGGCGATAGCGGTACGCAGCAACAACGCTTCTTTCCTGAAAAGCGCAGGCGTTCGCCGAAGCGAGATGTTCGGGCTTTTTGACCATAGCATGGAGCTCCCTTCCTGTATAAATCGAGGCTATTTTTAGCGCTCATTTGTAGTATAGTATAAGGCTAATACGCTTATATCTGCAAATCATCCCTACTGGTTTTCCGGCTGCGCTTCCAGAATCTGCATCTTGAGTCGGTAGAGTTCAGCATAGGTTTTATTCGCATCAAGTAATTGTTGATGCGTGCCCACCTCCACAACCTGCCCGTTTGCCAGCACAATGACAACATCTGCGAGGCGGGTGGTTTCCAGGCGGTGCGAGACAAGAAAGAGAATACCTCCACGCCGCCTGTTCGCTTCCATCAATTGTTGAAAGCGTGAATAGACCTCATATTCAGCCTTCGGGTCAAGACTGGCTGAAGGCTCATCAAGTATCGTGATCAGCGGCTGACGACGCATGTGAGCCCGCGCGATAGCCAGCTTCTGCCACTGTCCCCCCGAGAGATCTCTTCCTTTCTCGAATTCCGCCCCCAGTTGGGTATCAAGGCCAGCAGGCAAGCGCTGCACGAAAGCGTCGGCGCCGGCCCCCTGCACTGCCTGTAGAAGGCGCGCATCACGCGAGATACTCGTGATATCACCAACTCCAACCGTTTCACGCACCAGAAAGTGATAACGCCCGAAATGCTGTTGAACCAACGTCAGTTGCGCTCTCCACGCCTCTAGAGCCAGCTCGCGCAGATCAATGCCATCGACAGTGATGCGTCCCTCGTCGGGATCATAGAAGCGACAAAGCAGCTTGAGAAGCGTCGTTTTCCCTGAGCCGTTTTCGCCGACCAACGCGATGGTTGCCCCTGCCGGCAGCGTCAGCGAGACGTCCTGTAATGCTGGTTGCTCGGTTCCGGGATAGGTAAAGCTCACATGCTCCACACACAAGCCACGTTCCAGCTTTTCGGGACATGGAAGCGGCTTCACAGGCTGCTTTAGTGGTGATCGATACGAGAGCAACGCAAGCAAGCTCTCGGCCATCCATCCCTGCTCAATCAAAAATGACGCCTTCATCAGCAGAGAGATGGAGCCGCTCAGGGTGCCGTTTAACAGGGTGACGCCAAGTGCAATCTGCGCCGCTGTGGCCTGATGCGTCCCAAGCAGATAGACCAGGAAAAGCAGGCCGCCACCCAGGCAAAGCCCCTTTGCCAGCCCACCAAACACCGCCGGACGCACATGCTGCAAACGGCCAAGCGCTCGAGCCCTGGTGACACGTGCCCTCAACTCGCGATATCTGCCCACGATCAGCTCACTTAAACCAAGCATCCGCAACTCTTTCGCCCCCTCTTCGCCAAGTGCCAGATCACGAAAGCGCTCGGAAAGGCGCTCGTCTGCTATGCTCTGGCCTGCATAGTGAATCTCTCGGGTCATCGCAGCGCCCTGGAAGAGCGCCGCCGGGCAAGCAAGCAGGATAAAGAGCAACAGCAGCGGGTGGATCTGCCACAACAGGACAAATGAAAGTACAATGGTGAACAATGTACTGATCCAGACAGAAAGGTTCAGGAAAATGTCCGCCGGTACATCCACTCGATCACGCACGATTCGCAATCGATCCGCATACTCCGGTGAGTCGAGGTGTTCGATTCCAGATGCAGTCACCAGCACCTTCATCAGACGCTGCGTTATCTCCTGAGCGCACTTCAGATACATCACATCCTGAATCTTGTTTACAAGAAGAGTACAGGAACCATTGATAACAGCGACGATTCCCAGAACCCCGGTCCAGAGCGCAGCCTGCATGCTATGACCATGATACAGGCCATCAATGATAGCGGCAGCAGCAAATGCGACTGCCACTCGTTCCAGTATAGTTTGAAAGAGAAAGAGTGCCGGAGTGGCCAGTGCACCGAATAGCCAGGCCTGGCAGGCGATCTGAGCCACAGAGCTCCATGCTTTCAGCAAGCTGATGATTCGCTTCATATGTCATTCCAGTTGTCTACAAAAACAGCAAGCTCTCTCAAGAAATGGAGGATCTTATTCTGTATCCTGTACGCGTTGCGTTTGGAGTTGATACCACTCGGCGTAGAGACCATCACGCATAAGCAGCTCCTCATGCGTCCCCTGCTCCACAATATGCCCATCAGCTAAAACGGCTATCTGAGCGGCGTTACGCACTGTCGTCAACCGATGTGAAACCAGAATCGTCGTTGCACCTCGGGTCAGAGTCAACCAGCGGCGGTTGAGTTCCGCTTCCATCCGAATATCAAGCGCGGCTGTAGGCTCATCAACCAGCACCAGAGGCGCGTTACGCCCCAACCGACCAGCCAGCCCGCGCGCCAGCGCCAGCCGCTGCCACTGACCGCCAGAAAGAGCAACGCCACCAATATCGGGGACAAGGAGCGTCTGCCAGCCTTGAGGGTATTTCTCGATCAAGGATGTTACTCCGGCCAGTTCTGCGGCTTCTTCAATGGCCGTGTGCTTGCTACTTCCAATCGCGATATTATCAGCAAGCGTGCCAGGGTAGCGCAAGAAATCCTGGAAAACGGCGGCAATCCGCTCCCGCCACAGCACAAGCTCAAATAGTCGGATGTCCTGCCCATCCCAGAGAATGCGCCCCTCATCTGGATCATAAAAGCGGCAGAGCAGTTTTATAATAGTCGATTTACCTGCCCCGTTTTCGCCAACCAGCGCCAGCGATTGCCCGGCAGGAATCGTCAGATTGAGGTCACGCAAGGTGGGCGTCGTACCGCCCGGATACGTAAACGTCACATGCTCAAACGTTATGGCCGAACGAAGCTCTATAGGCGGCTCCAGAGTACCCTGTATCTCAAGGCGTGGCTCTAGCTTGCTCAAGTGATGGAATGCCGTGAAAAAGCCGCTTGCTTTACGAATCGAGCCTGGTAGCTGCTGAAGCACAAGCAGGCTCTCAAAAAGCGTGGTCAGACCCAGGACGCCCGACAGAAAGCGCTCTGGTGCTATCTGGCCGCTTGAGACCAGATGAAAGGCCCAGATCAGCACGCTGGCCCCGATGGAGAGCTGCAAGACAAGACCCAATGTGCCACGTACCAGCTCCCGACGCTCTCCGAGCAGCACGCGGCGCATGCCACGAGTCCAGTAGTCACGCTGACGCCCAAGCAGCCAGGAACCAAACCCGTAGATACGCTGCTCCATCGCAACCTCACGATCATACGCAAGCGAGGCGCTATAGTCAGCATGGCGCAATTCAGGCGAATCTTCCAGCTTTACTTGATTTTGCACACCAGCATGCCGCCAGCTATACACCATAGCCGGAATACCTGTCACGATTATAAGCAGAGGCACCCACCACCCGAACGGCAACACAATCACCATTGAACTCAAGACCATTGCACCCCAGATCGTCAGCATACTGGCCACCCGAACAAACTGCGCAGGGTCCTGTGCTCCCTCTTGAGCCCGATGCACCAGATCGCGTTCTCGTGCATCCTGCCAGTGAGCCAGGCCAGGAAGCCGCGCCAGATCTCGCATCAGACGTATATTGAGTTCGGTAGAAAAACGCATGATCGTTTGCTGCTCAAAATAGCTGACACAGGCATCAGCAGCCATGCTGGCAAGGACCACACCACAAAGCAACGCCGTTTCCCCAATAGTTCGCCATAAGGCAGCCTGCGAAGCCAGAACAGCGGGTGCATCAGCGATAATCCAACCAAGAGCAACGAAGGTGACAGCAGGAGTAATACCACGTAGAACAAGCAGAAGCGCGTAGCCACCAAGATGCCAGCCACCAGCACGAAACAACAGGCGCAAAGCAGAGAAGAAGGCTACGGATTCGTCAGAACGGGTGGAGAAAACACGCAGTTCCACAAAAAATGCAGACTCTCTTTCTAGCATATTTCATCCTGGAAGAGCTTCTGCCCCTCCAGGAAATGCATTCATTCTATTCCCTGTACCAGAATTCCTCTGCTGGTCGAGGCACTGAAACGAATGGCTCTCACTTTACTGTATTCCGGGGAATCATACCATGCACGAAAGTGCTGTTCGTCCTGAAACTCGGCAATCACAATACGCTCGGGATCCCAATCGCCTTCAATCGTCCAGGTCTTCCCGCCGCGTACCAGGAACTTTCCGCCATACAGATCCAGTGTCGGCTGAACCTGCTTTCGGTACTCTTCATAAGCCTTCGGGTCTGTAATTTTGACATCAACAATAAAATACACCGACATCTTTTCATCCTTTCTGCAAAAACAATGTACTTTATTCCTTTATTGTATACCATTATCTCTTTTTTTGCCAGAAGTGTCTGTCTCAAAGACGCTCTCCAGATCGCGCATGGCTCTAAAGAGATCGAAGGTTGCTTGCTATTTACCGCTAAACACAGTATACTTGCTTCAAATATCTATTTCACATTTGCATATTTACACACCTGCAAATTCACCTACCGAATGCACTATACTGCGCATTATTCAGCGCAAGCAGAGGAGACATCAGCCTCTACAAATCCATTTTGCCTGAAGGCATACACGATTTTTTGTAGAGTGCTCCCCTGGATCCTCAAAAACAGAGGGAGACAAATGCAATCACCTCATACACCAACAAAAGAACAGCTCGCCTGGCAGGATTGGGAGCTTGGCATGTTCTTCCATTTCGGCATCAATACCTTTACCGGGCGCGAATGGGGCGACGGCAGCGAGGACCCGGCCCTCTTCAACCCGACAGAGCTTGACTGCCGCCAATGGGCCCGAGTCGCCCGAGAAGCAGGCGTACGCTATGCCCTCCTGACAGCCAAGCATCATGATGGCTTCTGCCTCTGGCCGACCCGAGTTACTGAGCATTGTGTGCGTAACTCACCCTGGAAAAACGGTCAGGGAGATGTCGCGCGCGAGTTCGTCGATGCCTGCCGAGCGGAGGGTATCGAGCCCGGTTTTTACTGCTCTCCCTGGGATCGTAACGCGGCCTGTTATCCCGATCCAGCCGCATATAGCGACTTCTATGCCAAACAGCTAGAGGAACTTTGTAGCAACTATGGCCCGCTCTCGGTGCTCTGGTTCGATGGGGCAGGTTCAGACGGCTACACCTATGACTGGCCACGCATCATGGAGGTCATCCACCGGCTTCAGCCGCAGGCGCAGATCTTCGGCATGGGAGATCGAACGGTACGGTGGGGCGGCAATGAGGAAGGCTTTGGTCCTCCTGATCTCTGGCTTACCATCGATGAGAAAAATCAGCGAGCGCTTCCTGAAGATAGTCAGCAGGCGCTTCCAGAGACGGCGCGCTATATTCCGGCTGAAATGGACACTGTGATCAACCGCAGCGGCTGGTTCTGGCATCCCAACTCGCAAGAACAGCTCCGCAGCCTTGATGAGCTGGTTGGCGTCTATTATCGCTCGGTTGGTCATGGTGCGAACCTGTTGTTGAACCTTGCGCCCAACCGACAGGGATTGCTTGATGAACACGATGTGCAGCGGCTTATGGAGCTCCGTCACGAGATTGACCGCCGCTTTGCACATCCCGTGGGCAGCGCCGAAAACGGAACGGATATGCTGGAAATTACACTCGATAAGCCCGCATTAGTCACGCGCTTTGCCGCAATGGAAGATCTGCAACAGGGCGAGCATGTACTTGAATGGCGTCTGGAAGCCGAAGTAGAGACATATCATACGAGTCCCTGGCACCTTCTGGCAAGCGGGAACGCGCTTGGTCATAAGCGCCTGGGTGATTTCGCGCCCATTACATCGCGTCATTTCCGTCTGCGCGTTCTGCGGGCCTATGGACAGCCACGCCTGCGCAGCCTGACACTTTACGCACCGTAAAGGAAGAGGGGGAGGCATGCGCAAAACATGTCTCCCTCCTTTTCCCTAGAATGCATCATCCCCAGATCCCTCTTTTTAACCAGACAAGTCGCTTATTGTCTCCTCCGTTTCTGCTATATCTCGAAGTACGTATTCTTTGTTACACAGGAAAATATTCTCAAAATTTACACTTTTCTCCTTGTTAGCACACCCTTCAGTACTATCTCGCTTTTTCTTCTTGACAGCGAAGAATCTCTATGTTAGACTCTCCCCAAAGAACACTTGTTTTATGCTGAACTGGATGGTAAGGAGGCGAATGTGAGCAAAATCTACTGTTTTTTCTTCTCGTTTTGCATACTTTCCGCTTTCCTTACCCTTCGCTCAGTTTGCTATACGCGAAAAAACCGCTTCGTCCATCACAATAACAGCATATCAGGATTTCCCCATTCACGAACGCTGCATGCTGTTTTTGTCTTCTCTCAATCATTGTTCCACGTTAGAAAGGCTCCATTCTCTATGCATGAAAGGCAACAGAGCAACCCGCTGACAGCTCCTTCCATCTCGCTGCTAACGCTCAATTTTGGCATCGTGGTTTCGGCCTGCCTGCACACAGCTGTCAAACTGAAACTCGCCGAACATTTGCACCAGGATGCTCGCACCCTTGACGAACTTGCACAGCTCAGTGGGACACGACCGGAGCGGCTTGTGCGCATCCTGCGCGTGCTCACCGCTTATGGCATCTTTCAGGAAACGAAACCCGGAGTATTTTGCCAGACACCCATGTCCTGTTATCTGTTGCCCGATTATCCCGGCTCTGTTCACACCATGATCTTGATGCGCGATCAGCTCTATTGGTGGCGAATCTGGGAATTGACGCACGAATGGGTACAAAGCGAAACGCCGCTCTTTGAACTGACCTGGGGTGAAAACTTCTGGGAATTACAGCGAGAAAAGCCAGAGATCGCTTCTCTCTTCAATCAGGCTATGCTTAGCCTTTCACGTGTAGTTGATACCGCGCTGGTGGACGCCTACGACTTCTCGCAGACAGGCACAGTCGTCGATATAGGGGGCGGCTATGGAAGCCTGCTTGCCTGTATCCTTCAGCGCCATCCTCACCTTAAAGGAGTGCTGTTTGAGCAGCCTCACGTACTCGACGAGGCAAAAAAACGGTATGAGGAGGCAGGTCTGAGCCAGCGTTGTACCTTCGTTACCGGCAATTTTCTAGAAACCATCGCGACCACAGGCGACTGCTACATTCTCAAAACAATCCTGCATGACTGGGACGATCAACACTGCATCACTATTCTGCGTAACTGCCGCGCCGCGATGCAGGCCGGTGGACGCATCCTTGTCATCGAGCTCCTGAATGAGTATTCCAACCCGTCACCGTATCCAGCTCTGATGAATCTTTATATGGGCGCGCTTTTTAACGGGAAGGAACGTTCAGCAGAGGAGTTTGCGGCGCTCTATCGTGAGGCGGGTTTTCGCTTTTCACGCGCGATCCCGACCAACAGCATTTTCTCGCTGATCGAAGGGATTGCTGTCTAAAAGCCAATTGAGCCTTACCAGAAATAGATCAGGAAAGTTTCAGGCGTGGACCAGGAGGTGAAACATACCGAAGATCACTTATCAAGCAAACGTGCATATAGCTTTTCAGCGAAGCTCATCTGCATGCTATGCTCATTTTCATGAGCCGGAACCACCGAGGGAAACTCGTCAAGCGCTTCCGAACGGCACGCCGCTACATGCCGTCGCGTCACGATGATGCGCAAACATGCAGGGTGAAAGAAGAAGCCACGGACAAAAGGAGTGTCAAAGATAGCGCTCCTTCCCACGAGGGACACCATGCTCGCGATAATATGCTGCAAAGCGCCGCTCAAGCGGCACGAAGGGGATATCGTATCCGAAGGCACGCGGCTCCCAGACACGCAATGCCTCAGAGGTGCGCAGGATCTCGGGCGAAGGAATTGCAATCACTGTGACGCGCTGCCCATAATGCAGCCGTTCGGTCGTGATCGCCGTTGCAACCTCGCTATCCAGAACCGTGATGAGGTCAGGGACACAGGCCACAACCTCCCCATCACGTCGGGCAACAAGGTTCTCGTTCTGGAATTCAATGAGGAGCTCGCTATCCTGAAACGCCTGCAAGCCACGCAGCACGGCACGACCACGAGCAAACCCGCCCTCGGTGCGGCGCACAACATCAACAATTTTGCCCTGAAAGAGGACGATGCCGCGACCATACCACGTGTTTTGAGTCGCAGCACACAACACCTCTATCGGATGTTGCCGCTTCTCAGGCGCATGCAGTACGGCACGCCCGATATCAATACAGGTGGAAACGGTATGGTGCACGGCCATCTGGCGATATTGCTTACCCGTCACTACATAATCAACAAGATGGGCCAGGCCTCCCATGCGCATCGTAACGCCTCGGGCCAGCCATTCCAGTTGCATATTATCGGAGGTTTGAAGCATAACGATCGAGCCACGCTCATCAGCCAGCCAGGCCGGCGAGCCGGAGGCTCCATAGACATGGAATGTCACCATCTGCAACTCAGGAAACGCGCGCCCCATCCCGTCGCCATCGAGCACCGGAAGATGGGCATGTGCTGCCAGAAGAAAGGGAATCTGTGAATTGATACCGCCGCACTCCGTTGGTGTTGTCGCGCTCACACGCCGGCCTAATGCTTGCTCAACAGCACGTAACAGGCGCAGTGTCTCCCGCCCCTCGGGAACCTTCTCGAACAGGACGGTAGGCGCTCCCATAATGCCAACCGGCATCACCAGCGCATCATCAGCGAGTTCCGAAGGATCAAGCAACGAGATCGGGCCGTTTTCCTCGATTGCCTGCCGGGCCATCAGCTTCCCGATCAGAGGATCACCGCCGCCTCCGGTTCCCAGGATCGCTGCACCAATAGCCAGGTACTCAAGGTCTTGTGCTGTGATTTCGCGCATCTATTGCCTCGTTTCCTTGCTGCTCAGGTTGCCTGCAACTTTTACCTTGATCCGAACGGCATTGCCTGGCAGATAAGCAAGCGGAATCTCATCGACATCGATCACAGAAAGCATAGTGGGATCTGCGCCCGCCTTGAGAGCCTCAACAATGGCTGCCTGTCGTGCCTGTTGAAACGCCTCTTCACGCGATTGTCGTTCCAGCGAGAAGATGTGATCGATTGTGCCCGACACCTGCGCAATGGCCGCTCCAATCGCGTTGGCGACTTCAAAGTATTTGGGACGGTAGACCTGCGAGATGCCTATCATCCGCCCGGGCAACAGGATGCTTCCGCCGCCAACCGCGACAACCGGCACATCCTGTGCGCTGAGCTTGATCCGGTCAATGGCCTGCTCAAGCATGGTGATGCCCTGCCGAAAGGCGCGCTCAATCACTTCGGGGACAATCGTCACGCGATTCCGTTTCCCTAAGACAGCCATGCCTCGCGCAACCGCGACATCAGTCATGGTAAAGGTCTTGCCGCCGAAACAGAGCGCCTCTTGCATCAGCCGATAGCCGACGCTCTCCGGCCCGATACGAATCGTGGAGGTATCCCTTGCAACATGCACGACAGACCCGCCACCCAGGCCGATCGAGATAAGGTCAGGCATACGAAAATTGGTGCGCACGCCGCCAATTTCAACCGCTAGAGCCGACTCACGAGGGAAGCCGGAAAGCAGCACGCCAACATCCGTTGACGTCCCACCGACATCGATCACGATGGCATCTCGCAGCCCGGAGAGGAACGCCGCACCGCGCATACTGTTCGTCGGGCCACAGGCAATGGTCAGAATCGGGTAGTGCAGCGCCGTCTCAAGCTCCATCAGCGTTCCGTCGTTCTGTGAGAGAAAGAGCCGAGCTTTGATGCCAAGCTGTTTGAGTGCCTCCTGAAATGCCACAGCGATGTGACGGGCGACCGGGGCCACAGCAGCGTTCAGGATGGTGGCGTTCTCGCGTTCCAGCAAACCGAGGCTCCCGATGTGGTGAGAGAGCGAGACAGGCGTTCCCGGGCCTACCTCCTCGGCGATGATCTCGGCAGTCGCCAGCTCGTCTTCATCGCGCACAGCGGCAAAAACGGAAATAACGGCGAAGGCCTGCACTCGCCCTCGAAAGGATCTGACCGTCTCGCGTACAGCGACAGGGTCAAACGGGGAGATGACACGGCCATCGTATTCGACGCCGCCAGGCAGCACTGCATACGGCCCCTCAACCTTCTCGCGCAGGTCGGCAGGCCAATCAACCAGCGGAGGGATTGCCCGCGTTGCAGGCGCTCCGAGCCGGATAATACCCACACGCGTTAATCCCTTGCGCTCGATAATTGCGTTGGTAATCTGAGTTGTGCCAAGCATCGCGTACGTGATGTTCTGGGGGGGTATTCTGGTTCGGTCAAGCAGCCGCTGCACTGCGTGGCTGATACCCCCAATCACATCGGGCGTGACGGGCGTTTTTATCATGGAGACAATGCGGCCCTGCTCATTGAGCAGCACCGCATCTGTATTGGTTCCGCCTACATCTATTCCCAGTCGATAGCGCATGGCTGCTCTCCTCTCTCGCGCCTGGTAAAATGATCTCCCTCCCCTTTCTAATCAGTGTACACAACAAACCGCAATCCGCTCCACTGAGATTCGGGCAATAGGAGCAAAAAGAACAAACATGGGAGGGCTTTTTCTCTTCCTGATCCATGCCTTTCTTAATAATGTATACCCCCTATAGCTATATATCATACAGAGAACCCTATACGTTCTCCGATATCTCACTACAGGCGCAAAGCACTACAACCGCTTGTTATCGGCGCTTCTTCCTGCATGGGTGATGCCTTTTTCAGCCAATTTTCAAAATTCATCACACATACCCCTTGACATACCCAGTCAGGGTATATATACTATACATACCCGCCGGGGGTATAGATCATAAAGAAATTATTCCAGATCTTTTCAGGAAAAGGATTTGCATCATATGCAGCATAATCATTCAAAACACGCAGAGACAGCAACGCGTAATGTCCACCACGGCTCAAGGGCAGCGCATGAACAGCACTCCCATGAGCAACACGCAGAGCATCATCATATGCATCATGAACAGCACATTACGCAAAGTGGTAATCAGCATGCGCCTATGCAACATGGGGGCCATACAGGACATGCAGGCCATTCGGAGCACGCCGGGCATAGTGAAGCGATGTTCAAGCGCCCCTTCTGGATCTCGCTTGTCCTGTCGATCCCGGTCGTTGCCCTGGCGGAGATGGTTCAGCACATGCTTGGTTATCATCTCCCGACCTTTCCCGGCTCGGCCTGGATTGAACCCATCCTCGCCAGCGTCATCTTCTGGTATGGTGGTTGGGTCTTCTTGCGAGGCGCGTTTGATGAGTTGCGTGTCTTCAAACCCGGCATGATGACGCTGGTTGCGCTGGCGATCTCGACCGCCTACATCTATAGCCTGGCTGTTAGCTTCGGACTCGTCAGCGGAATGCCCTTCTACTGGGAGATGGCAACCCTGGTCACCATCATGTTGCTTGGTCACTGGATGGAGATGAGGGCCATCGGTAGCGCCCAGAGCGCCCTGAAAGAGCTGGCAAAGCTCCTTCCAGACGTTGCTGAACGCATCACGCCATCGGGCACCGAGAAGGTACCGGTCAGCGCCCTTCAAATGGATGATGTGCTGCTGGTACGCCCGGGAAGCCAGATTCCAGCCGATTCCGTGGTTCTTGAAGGCGAAAGCCAGGTCAATGAGAGCATGATTACCGGTGAGTCGCGCCCGCAACACAAGCAGCCGGGCGAAGAGGTCATCGCCGGAACGGTCAACGGAAGTGGTTCATTGCGCGTGCGCGTCGTGCGTACAGGTGAGAAAACGATGCTCGCCGGCATCATGCGCCTGGTCGAAGAGGCACAGCAAAGCCGCAGTCAGGCTCAGGCGCTGGCTGATCGAGCCGCCTACTGGCTCACCTTCGTCGCCGCCGGGGTCGCACTCATCACGCTGATCGCCTGGACCATTGCTCAGGGCTTCAATGATGTAACGCTGGAACGCGTCGTCACAACACTGGTTGTCGCCTGCCCTCACGCGCTTGGCCTGGCCATTCCGCTGGTCATCGCGATCTCTACAGCGCTCTCAGCCAGAAACGGGATTCTGGTTCGCGACCGCCTGGCTCTGGAGCAGGCTCGCAAGTTGAACGCCGTCATCTTTGATAAGACCGGCACCTTGACAAAAGGAGAACAGGGGCTGGTTCGCATGCTGACACAGCCAACAGTGCGCGAAGACGAGGCGCTGGCCCGCGCCGCCGCCATTGAAGGCGATAGCGAACACATTATCGCCCGCGCCCTGATGAGCGCCGCCCGGGAGCGTCATCTGTCGCTGCCACAGGTCAGCCAGTTCCAGGCCCTGCCCGGCCGAGGCGTGCAAGCGCAAATCGAGGGACGCACGTTCCAGGTTGGCGGACCACGCTTGCTGGCACAGGCAGGCGTACAACTACCGACGGCATTCGTAGACACGGTGCGCGCGTGGGGGCACAGCGGTCAGACCGTTGTGTACTTGCTCGAAGAGCGTACCGTACAGGCAGCATTCGCGCTGGCCGACGTGATCCGCCCGGAGAGCCGGGAAGCCGTGGCAGCGCTGAAAAAGCAGGGTATCCGGGTTGCAATGCTCACCGGAGACTCGCAGGAGGTGGCTGAGTGGGTGGCAAAAGAGCTTGATATAGATGAAGTATTCGCTCAGGTCTTGCCGGAACATAAAAGCGAGAAGGTCAGGGAATTGCAGCGCTCCGGGGCGAAGGTGGCAATGGTGGGTGATGGTGTCAACGACGCTCCTGCGCTGGCTCAGGCAGATGTCGGGATCGCAATCGGTGCGGGCACAGATGTCGCTCGGGCCTCTGCCGGAATCGTGCTGGTGAAAAATGATCCACGCGATATCCTGCGCATCATCACCCTGAGTAAGGCCAGTTACCGAAAAATGCTGCAAAATCTGGCCTGGGCAGCCGGTTACAACGTGATCGCGCTTCCGCTGGCCGCAGGAGTCCTTGCACCGCTTGGCTTTGTGCTTCCGCCAGCATTTGGCGCAGTGCTGATGTCGCTCTCGACCATCATTGTTGCACTGAATGCTCAGTTGCTTCGGGGCCTGCGTCTGAACGATCAGAGCGCCTGACAAGCGCTTACAAAGGGAACTCGGGAATACCCGGGTTCCTTTCCACTTCGGCTTGACAACCTCCCCGCATTCTCTTATGATAGGGTGCGGGGGTATCGAGAACATACGAAGGAGTATCATGGCATCACATCACACCACAGACGAAAAACAAAAATTGCTGACACGCCTGCGCCGCATCGAAGGGCAGGTGCGCGGCATTCAACGTATGGTAGACGAAGATCAATATTGCATCGATATTCTCACCCAGATTGCCGGCGCACAATCAGCCCTGAATCAGGTTGCGCTGAAGCTCATTGAGAGGCACATGAATCATTGTGTGACAGAGGCAATTCAAGAAGGAAAGGGAGAAGAGAAGATCAAGGAGATTATACAGATTCTTCAGCGCTATACTCGCATGTCCTGACAGAAGCACCCTCCATACAATATCACACCCCAAACGCCGGAAACACCTGCTCCGGGATCCGGCGCTTTTTTATGCAGCCCCAAAGCGCTTCTCAATCGACCAGGTACAATAAAGAGAGACCCATTCTTCTTTTACTATACATGTTTGTAGCAGTGCGCCCACCCATAACGTCAGATAGAGAGCGGCATGCACGGTTTTCCAATACTCATTAATATGACGCTGGCTCTGGCGGCGGCCTTTATTGGCGGTTTTCTGGCCCATAAGCTCCGTTTTCCCCCGATGGCTGGTTACCTGCTGGCAGGCGTCGTCATTGGCCCGCTTACGCCGGGGCCATCGGGTGATCTGAACACCATTCAGCAGCTCGCCGAGCTCGGGGTAATCTTTCTGCTCTTCGATGTCGGCCTGCACTTCTCGATTCGAGATCTATGGGCGGTGCGAGCAATTGCGTTTCCCGGGGCATTACTCCAAACCGGAGTCATCACGCTGCTGGTCCTATGGCTCTCACGCTTGTGGGGCTGGTCGCTGACCTCAGGCGTATTGCTCGGGATCGCGATCTCGATTGCCAGCACGGTTGTTATGCTCCGTAACTTTATGGATCGCGGGATCCTCAACAGCCTCGCGGGCCGTATCGCACTTGGCTGGCTGGTCTTTGAAGATATTCTGGCGGTGCTGATCCTGGTCCTGCTGCCCACCTTCTCCGCCGCGGCTTCCAGCACCTGGTGGCAGATTACGGGGCTAGCGCTGCTGAAGGCACTCGCGTTTATTGTGCTGATGCTGGTTGTTGGTGCGCGCCTGATTCCCTGGCTCCTCGCGCATCTGGCGCACGTTCGTTCACATGAGCTCTTTACCGTTGCGATCATTGTGATTACGCTCGGGACGGCGGTTGGCGCATCGCTCCTTTTCGGGGTTTCGCTGGCTCTGGGCGCGTTCCTGGCAGGGGTCGTCATCAATGAATCGCGGCTCTCACAGCAGGCAAGCGCCGAGATACTGCCCTTTCGCGAGATGTTCACTGCCCTCTTTTTTGTCTCCGTGGGGATGCTGGTCAATGTCTCCTCGTTCTGGACAGCAAGCAGCATGGTGCTCATCATTACCGCGCTGATTATCGGCGGGAAATGGCTTCTGACGCTGCTTCAGGGTGCCTTTTTCATTCGCTCAGCAACGACAACCCTGGAGCTGGCAGCCGGGCGCAGCCAGATCGGTGAGTTCTCGTTTATCCTCGGCGAAACCAGCATCGCCCTGGGCTTGATGGCAAAGGAGCAGTATTCATTGCTACTGGCCGGGGCACTCCTCTCGATCCTCCTGAACCCGCTGCTCTTCTGGCTGATTCGGCCATTGAGAGCAGGGATACAGCACGTTCCTCCGCTCTGGCGGCTCTTTGAACGTCAGATCCCCAAGACGCTAGAAGACCGCAGCATGTATCAGCACGTCATCGTTATCGGCTATGGCAGGGTCGGCGAGCATATGGTCAGCGTGCTGACACAACTGCATATTCCACATCTGGTCGTAGATCTCGATGTAGAGCGCGTTGAGCAGCTAGAGCGTCATCACATCCCCGTTCTCTATGGAGACGCCGCAAACTCCGAAATTCTTCGCTATGCCCATGTTGAAGATGCGCGTGCAGTTGTCATCACTCTGCCTGATGAAACCAGCGCTCAAATCGTGGTCGCGAATGTTCATGAGATGGCTCCCGGTGTGCCGATCATCGTTCGGGCCGCCACCAGAGCGGGTATACAGCAGCTCTTCGCGCTCGGTGCGACCGATGTCATTCACCCTGAACTGGAAGGGGGGCTTGAGATCGTGCGCCAGACGCTCACCTATCTTGGATATCCTGAAGAAGATGTGACGGCATACATAGATGCAATACGTGCAGATCGGTACCATTTCCCGACAGAAGAAAAAGGCTCCGAAGGTGCTTCCGGAGCCCGCTGACCTACTCAGACAATGGCAGGGTGAACCAGAAAGTCGAACCCTCACCCTCTTTACTATCAACACCGACTTCTCCCTGATGATCTCTGATGAGCTTCTGGCAGATGTAGAGGCCCAGGCCCAGACCCACACCGATCTTACTACTTGCCTGTATGGTTGGCTCCTGGTAGAACTGTTCCCAGACCTGTCGCTGCGCCTTCGGCGAGAGTCCCGGCCCCTGATCACGAACCCAGACCCGCACCTGTCGCGGCTCCACATCCAGTCCAACTGTCACAGGCTTATCAACAGGCGAATACTTCAGCGCGTTCGTCAGATAGTTCAGCAACACCTGACCGATTCGATCGCGATCGGCCTTCACCTGAATCCGCTCCTTTGGCGGCAGCTCAAGCCGAATCTCGCGTTGCGGCTGAGCACTCTGCTGATCAAGCACCGTTTCAGTGACAAGCTCGTAGAGGTCACAGAGGCTCGGGTGTATCTCCAACCTGTCGCTTTGCGCCCGCGAGATATCAAGCAGATCGTTAATCAGCCGATTCTGCACCCGAAGCTGCTGCTGACAGCGATCAAGGAAGCCCTGTATGTCATCAAACGATTGCGCCAGGTGTTCGGGCAGCTCCTCTCGTTGCTCTATCCGCTTGATACGCCGCATCGCGAGCTGGACATTCCCCTGAATGGCGGTCAGAGGCGTCTTGAGCTCATGTGAGATGATGCTGAAGAAAGCTTCCTGTTTACGCTCTAACATCTTCTGTTCGGTAATATCATTTATAACCACAACACCAGCAACAGTATTATTATGCTCATCTTTAATAGGAGCACCGCTCATGGTAATAAAGCCGATAGTGCCATCACCACGCAGGTACTTCACAGTCTCTGTCGCATATTCCCCATGTACAGCGCGAGCAAGCGGCCATTCATGCGGTTGCATTGGCGTTCCATCCAGATGCCAGCCAGTCCACTCATTGTACTGTTCTACGTTTTCTGCATAAAATAGCTTTCCACGAAAAATTCGTTCAACCTGCTCGTTTCCCATCATGATACGCCCCGAAGGCGCTTCAGCAATCAGCACGCCAGAAGGCAGGTTCCGCAGCACCTCTTCAAAACGCGACCGCTCCACAGCCAGCGAGTGCAGCAAGCGAGTACGCTCTTCCTCTGCCCGCTGACGCTCCGTGATATCCATGTTCACGCCGATAAAGCCGGAAAACGTGCCCCGGGCATCATAACAGGGAGAACCGGTAACAACCAGGGTACGATACTCTCCATCCGCACGACGCATACGCGCCTGATCCTGATACGTTCGACGAGCTTTATGTGCAGCCGTACGCGCTTCTATAATCCTTGACCGATCTTCAGGGTGAAGTAGTGAAAGCCAGCTCATGCTATCCTCTCCCTCTTTCACCTCCAAACCCGTGAAACGCTTCCATAGCTCATTTGCATAGATGACATTGCCATGCTCATCTGAGCGCCAGATAATCATAGGAGCCTGATTTGCCAGCGTCCGAAACATCTCCTCGCTCTTCTTGAGGGTGCTTTCCACATGCTTTTGAGCTGTGATATCATGAGCCGCCAGAGCCAACCAGCCAGACCGCCGGCTCTGAGGATCGGCAACTAAAATGATGCTGAGCGCAATCACTATCTCTTTGCCGCTACTCGCATTCCGCAGCTCAAGCTCGCCCTCCCATTGCCCTGTCTCGTGTACCTGCCTCAGCGCCTCCTGCAAACGCTGACGCACCTTCTGCGGAAAACAATCCAGCAGCCGGAGCGAACGGGGTGCAGACTGAGCCGGAAGACCAAGCATCCTGCTACAGGCAGGATTATATTGCAGCAAATAGCCATCCAGAGAGACGGCACAGATCGCATTCGTTGATTGCTCAATAAGCAATCCCATCCGCTTCTGTCCCTCCTCCACGTTCTTCCGCTCAATACCGAGTGCGATGCCAAGCGACACTGACTCCATTGCATGGAACGTTGCCCCGGTCAGCGGATTGCGTGTGAACACAACCATTACCCCGACGGCCCGCTGCTCAATCATCAAGGGGAAGCCAGCAAAAGCCACCATCCCCGCTTTCTGGATTGCTTCCCGGCCCTCGGGAGCGATATCGTCAAGCAGGGAGTTGGTCAGGATGGGCCGCTTCGTTTGCACGATCTCCCCTATAAGCTTCGATTGAAGCGGAATGCGCATATGCTCAACCCGGTTCTCTATGGGCACCCCGGCATCCGCCTGAAGCTCCAGCACCTTTTCTTGCTCATCAAGCGTCCAGATACAGGCCCGCTCTGCTCCAAGGTTCTTGACAAGCGCTGCGGCACAGTGTTTCAACATCTCCTGCAAGGACAACTCGCGGGTAAGCGCTATGCTAACATCCATGTTCAACTGAGCCAAGCGCAATTGTTCTTCCAATGCAGCTTGTATCTGATGATATGCTGTTACCTCACTGGTAAGAACAAGAAAATGATTCAATGCGCCCTGAGCGCCAAAAACAGGCAGAATCGTCACATCCCACCAATGCCTCTCACCCTTTTCGTCACGCATATCGCAGGTAACTGTTTTTATCTTTCCTGATCGTGCATCCTTCAGCATATCTTCTTTCTGTAATGGCGCGTATCGTTGCCAGAAGTGGAGCCATTCCTGCTCTTCTGCGGTCACAGTGGCAGGGCTTTCAGTCGAGGAAAGAAGTGGCTTCCCTTCAAGGTCAAGTCGATGCATGGAGGTAGGGCGAGAAAGGCACAGCGGTGACTCCCCCACCTGCTGAACTATATCTGGCGAAACAGAGGGGAGATTCTTCTTTTTATTGAAAGACCTGGTCATCGGGGTCGCTCCTTTTAGAGAAGGCCTCTCCTTCTACTCGATAGTCATTCATCCATTCTCAAATAGAAAGCAGGAAAAACACTTTCCACCATCTGTAAACTCAACTATAGTATGCGCTCTTACGCTTCGCTTTTTGCTATCGACGTGTTGTTTTCCCTCTATAGAGTAGATCACGTTTGTGACTGCTCTGTGAGTTCACCGCAAACACAACAAAAAGCTTTCTCACTACTTCTGCTGAGGCAAGAGCTGGAGCGCTCTGGCAACTGAGCATGCCTGCTGCCGCGTATTGACGCCAAGCTTCCGATATATACTGCTCACCTGCGTCTTGATCGTGTTGACCGAAACAAACAGCGCACGCGCAATGTCGCGGTAGGAGAGTCCTGAGGCAAGCAGACGCAAGACATGGAGCTCCCGGGCACTCAGCGGCTCAACTGGCTCCGCAGGCTGTGCTGAGTCCGCCGCCCTGACAATCTTCTGTATGACGAGCTGGAGCGGTCTTTCATGGAAATGCGGCGCATGCTGCTGCAAGAGGGACAACAGCGCAGGTCCCTCATCCAGAAAGCGACGCAAGAACTGGACACCGCTTTCAGCGCGGGCCTGCTGCAATGCTGCATGCAGCAGGCTTCTGGACGTTTGCTGTTTTGTTGCCTGAGCAAGCAGCAGACGTATTTCCAGCACATCACCCTGGCGATCGTCCTGTAAGGCAGCATCAAGCAAGGGGGCAAGTATAGCGTGAGCATCCGCACAACGACCTTCCGCCAGCGCCAGACGAGCAACCATACACTCCTCGCGCTCGTGTAGCAGACGCCTATGAGCATGCCTGTCTCGTTGACGATCATTAGCCCACTGACGCACCGCTTCAAGGTTGCCATTCAGCCAGTAGAGCTGTACCAGTGCCAGGCGAACTTCACTCAGAAGAGAAAGGCGCAGTGGCCAATCCAGCGCTTGCAGCCGTTCCAGGAGCGCCTGTAGCCGCTGGATGGCGTGCTCGCTCTGGTTGCCTGCCTGTTCTAGACGAGCAAGCAAGAGTTCAGCATGCATAAAAAGCTCCTCGTCACCGATCCGCCCGGCATAGGTCTGTATCTCCTGGACGGCCTCTCTGGCATTCTCCACTTCATTCCACTCATAATGGATCGCCGCAAGATTCAACCGCAAACGCATCACATCGTCCTGATCTCCCTGTTTGCTTGCTTCTAGCAGAGCGTGCTGATAATGAGCCGCGGCCTGGCGCAACCTGCCTCTAGCCACCAGCACAGCACCCTGCAACGCAAACTGCGCGCGCGCTAATCCCTTATTCCCGCTCTTCTCAGCGTTTGCCAGTGCCTCCGCGAAATAACGTGATGCATCCAGCAGATGACCCTCGTAGAGCGCCCCGATACCGATAATGCCCAGACAACTACTTCGCCAACCCTGCTCTTCTGGCAGCAACCAGGTAAGAGCCTGATGAGCCCAGGTAACAGCTTCCCGCATCTCGCCTCGCTGCCGAGCAAGCGTCGCCCGAAAGGCGAATACTTCTCCCAGACGAGAGAGATTCCCCTCACTCCTGAACCCCTGCTCGGCTCTTTGCAACGGCTCTTCAAGCTCTTTCATCTCTTGAGGAGGGCGGTTATTCAAAAGTGCCGCAAACAGTTGCGCCTCCGCATAACGCAAGCAGAGCAACGGATAACGCCAGAGCAACGGCTTCGGGAGCTGCTTGAGCCAGCGCAACAGCGTATAGTGCTCGTTGACCAGATGAAAATAGCGCAGTCCAACCCGAAACTGCGATTCGCTGACCATGCGCAGAATAAGCGCCGCGGCCCGCTCCATATCCCGCACCTGAAGCGAGCATTCAACCGCATCGACAAGCAGCCCTTCCTGTTCAAACCAGAAGCTCGCTTGTTCCAATGTCGCCTGTACCGCCTCATCACCCAGACGACGCCGCGCTTCAGCCTGCATAGCCTCAGCAAACAGCGGGTGATAGCGATACCAACGCCCTTCGCTATCGAGCGGTTCCAGAAACAGGCCGCTCTGATACAGCCGTTCCAGTAGATATGTCCCTTCGTCAGCCAGCCCGAGCACTGCATCACAGAGCGAACCTGCAACTCGTGGCAAGCCGCCAGTCAGCAGTAAGAAACGCTGCAGGGGCTCGGGTTGCGCATTGAGAGCCTCTGTCACAAAATACTCGCGAAGCGGGCGTGTGCTCCCTGCAAACCGATCGAGCTCCCGCAACGATTGCCGACCCTGAAGCGCCAGTGCAAGGAGCCGCAACCCGGCAGCCCATCCTTCAAGCCGCGCGTCAAGCCGATGTAGCGTTTTCTCGTCTGGCAGGCGCTCAAGAAACTGGCGCAGAAAAAGCCGCTCCTCCTCAAGCGAGAAACGTAGATCGCTTGCCTGAACTTCCCCCAGTTCGCCCCGAGCACGAAAGCGTGCAAGCGGCAAAGGAGGTTCCGAGCGACTGGTAAGCAGAACGTGTAAAGAGGGCGGAAGGTGTTCAAGAAAGAAGGCAAGCGTCTCATGAATACGAGGCATCGTGATGAGATGGTAATCTTCGAGCACCAGAATCCCAGGCTGATCGCTCTCAGCAAGCGCGTTCAGCAGAAGGGTCAGCGCGTTTTCAGGCTGTTGTAGCAGGGAGGCAAGGAGTTCCCGAGCCGTACAGGTAGCATCCTGATGCAGCGTCTGGCAGGCTGTTATCACATAGCGCCAGAAGCGTGACAGATCGTTATCTGCCTCATCAAGCGCAACCCACGCAACGGGCAACGCCTGGCGCTGTAACCACTGACAGACGACAGTTGTCTTGCCCGAACCAGCCGGAGCTGTAACCAGCAGCATCTGACGCTCACCAAGCGTGTCAAAGAGCTCAAGCAGCCGCTCCCGTCGAATCAACGAGGCAGCCAGGCGCGGCATTCGCAACTTGGCCGCAAGCAGCGGCGGATCCGCAGGCTCGGCTTCAGTCTCTTCTGCAAGCTTTTGCGCGATACGCTCAAGATGCTCTAACGTTAGCCAAGCATCGCGCCCGATATACAGCTTATGCGTGCGTCCGTTGCGCCGGCGATATCCATACCAGTAGCCCGAACCACGCTTGCGCGACTCCTTCCGCACCGTCATATGCCCATGTCTGCCCACAAAGCGAAATCCCGAGCAAGCGGCCAGATTGGAAAACCAGTCTGCGTCCTCGGTCTCGCTCCGATACAGGCACGTCTTCCCCGCTGTTTGCAGCTCGTAGGCCTGCTCCTCCTCGCACCAGACAATCGCCGTCAATCCACGTTGTGCCATCGCATCCCTCCTTTGATTACCCAACACCGGAAGCATTACTATAGCAGAACGAACGCCTCCTGACAATCCATCAGTGTTGGGTAATGTTCAGGGTGATTTTAGCTCAACGGAGCTTGCTGTCAGAACTCTGTCAGAATAATACGGGATACTATGGTATGGTGATTCTGGCAAAAGGAGAGAACTCATGCGTATTCTGCTGGTCGAAGATAATTACCAGCTTCATCAGCTCTTAAAAAAGAGCTTACAAAACGAGGGCTACGCTGTGGATGACGCGTTCGACGGGCTTGCGGGCCTGGAATATGCGGAAATCGGGCCATATGACGCTATCATCCTGGACATTCTGCTCCCCAACAAAGATGGTCTGAGCATCTGCCGCACGCTTCGCAGTCAGGGAAAACGAACGCCGATTCTGATGCTTACTGCCCGTGATGCCGTCTCTGATCGCGTGAAGGGACTGGATAGCGGGGCTGATGACTATCTGGTAAAACCGTTCGACATGAGCGAGCTTCTAGCGCGGCTTCGGGCGCTCTTGCGTCGCGATGCTCCTGATAAAAGCGGCGTGCTGCGTGTGGGTGACCTGATCGCTGATCCTGCCACCCACTATGTTGAGCGCGAAGGCTGCCCCATCGTCCTCTCAACGCGTGGCTTTTCGCTGCTCGAATACTTCATGCGACACCCAAATCAAGTGCTAACGCGTGAAATGGTCTCTGAGCACCTTTGGAGCTACGATGTGATAGGAACGCTCAATGCCGTTGATGTTGCAGTACGCCGCTTACGCCGTCAGATCGATGAGCCTTTCACTTTCAAAATGCTGGAAACCGTTCGCGGCGCGGGTTATCGCTTACGCGCCCCCGACTTTGGAAAGGAATCAACAAAGCATGGATGATGCAAAAATTTACGAGCCAGCAAGCAACCGACCTCTCACACGGCTATTCAGCTTTCTCACAAGCATTCGCTTTCGGCTGGTGCTCTGGTATGTTGGCATAACCGCTATCCTGCTCGTCATCTCGGGCGGGCTACTGTACTATACCCTTGCGCAGACGCTCTATCAGCGGGACGAGGCCCAATTTTCCAGCCAGGTTATGCAGCTCGGGAATACAGTACAGAACTGGTACCAGGTCACTGTTCAAGAGGGGAAAAATGGGAATGAGGAAACAGATGTGCAATTAAGCAGAATACAACAAGACCAGATATTCGAGATAGCACAAAAGGATCTTCCTCAGGACGCAGGGGTTGCTATTTACGATCAAAACGGGAATCTCGTCACCTCATATGGGGCGGTTCTGGGCATATCACTGGAGCCACTGAATCACATGGTCAGTAGCTATAGCTGTCAAACCGAACCCAAACAGCCTGAGATACAGGTCTGCAAGATGCAGCTTCTCACGGCTCAGGGACTGCCTGCCGGGTCTCTCGTAGTGGGACGTCAGATTGACTCACAGGTCATTCTCCAGCGCGTCCTGCTGAACCTTTCGCTTGTTATTCCCTTTATTCTCATTATTCTCGCCATTGGTGGCTATTGGATCGCGAGTCGGGCAATGCGGCCTGTTCATATAATTACCAGCACTGCCCGCCAGATCGGAAAAACAGATCTCAGCCGCCGCCTCAACCTGAAGAAGCGCGACGAACTGGGTGAACTGGCAGCGACCTTTGACAGCATGCTCAATCGGCTGGAAAAGCTTTTCGAGCATCAGAGGCGCTTTACTGCCGATGCCAGTCACGAGCTCCGTACCCCTTTAACGATCATGAATGTAGCAGTTAATCAGGCGCTCACGGGGCAGCGCAAGCCCGATACCTATGAGGAAGCTCTTTCACAAATCGAGCGTTATGAAAGCGCATTACAAACGGTACGCGCCGAGAACGAGCATATCAGCCGCCTCGTCAATGATCTGCTGCTGCTGGCACGCGCTGAAACAGGACAGGCCCTGCTTGAAAAGACGCGGGTCGATCTCAGTGAAGTCGTGCTTGATGTGGTCGAGCGTCTCGCACCCCTTGCCCAGGAAAAGGGCTTACACCTCTCGCTTGGAGAATTGCCCGAAGTACCAGTGACCGGCGATCGCACGTACCTTGTCTCGATGCTGCAAAATCTGGTCGAGAACGCGATCAAGTACAGTGCCGGGAAAGGGTCAGAAGTGCACATTGAATGTGGAACAGGCAAGAAAGACGGCTGGTGCTGGCTCCGCGTTGAAGATGATGGGCCTGGCATCGCTTCGGAACACCTCTCGCACCTGTTTGAACGCTTCTATCGCATCACGGTGAAGCGAGCAGACACCGAGCAACCGGAGGAGGCACCACGTGGTAGCGGCCTGGGTCTGGCTATCGTGCAATGGGTTGTGAAAGCGCATGGGGGGCGCATTCTGTTGGACAGCGTTGAGGGCAAAGGCTCACGCTTCGAGATCTGGCTACCTCTGCGCCGCAGCGACCAAGACTAGCTATCACCTTTTCTGCTGGAAGAGAGGGAAGTTGTTTCCCCTCTTCCTTTTTAGCTATCATGCCTTCTACGCTCTGTAAACCATTCTACCGTGAAATCGACCAGAGGGCGCATCGGTATCAGTTTCGTTTCTGCAAGGCCAATATGCCCTGTGATAACCAGATTCGTATGCTGCTCAAAGTCAGCACCGATTAGTGGAAAAATATCCGAATCAACCTCAATATCCTGATACACCTTCCAGACGCGTTCACCATTCTCATAGAGCGCCGCACCCTGCTGAACAGGTACCTGTCCGGGCGCTCGATGCTCCGCCAGATGCATCGACGTATTGCTATCATACCCGACGCCTAGCAGCAAAATCCAGCCATCCAGCTCGTAGAGCCGAGCCAGCGGTGACCCTTCGCCAAATGGGTAATCGAGCGAGTGAGAACCGACCAGCGCTTGCGCGTGCTTGCCCCAGGCGGCAAAAGAGACGGCAGGGTGAGAGCTACGCATGACGCCAGGAAAAGTCCGAAAAGCCTCAACAATAGCACCCATCGAACGTGTTGGTGTGATACGAGGATCATATGCAGGCATTGTATCACGAATAATTTGCCACCATTCGCGTGGAACAGGTGGATTGCTCCAGTTCGACGGCTCACTATTTCCTGCACTCTGGGTCGGCATCATCAGGGTACCATCGGGGGTAAGAGCGTCCATGAGAGCCTGCACGACAGTGATAGGACCACCACACACCCAACCAAGCGAGCTCAGCGAGGAATGGGTAATGATCGTCATGCCCGGCTTCACACCGAGCGCGCGAAATTCCCGGGTAAGGCGGGCCCGTGTCAGGGGGGAGGGGGTTCGCTCAACCAGATCTTTTTCTGACATACACTCTTCTATCCTTTATAGCTCTACATATATGTATCATTTCTTCGCTTTTTCAAGGAAAGGCAAACACAGAAGATTTCCCTATTATATCCATTCTTGCATGTTTTCGCAATGAAGGACTTCCAAAAATGATAAAACCAGGCGCTATTCATACGTGAAAAGCGCGCTCGTCTCTCACTCACGGTGAGAAGTGAGTATAGCTAGAGCTCTTCATTTTGCAGGGAACAGGGCTCAACTCCCAGTTCAGCTTTAAAAAAGTGACGGAAGCCGTGCAGCGTCCGAGAGGCGGCGGAATAATTCCCCTGAAGTCGATAAATACTGAGCAGCTTTTTGATTGCAGGTTCATGCAAGGGGTCAATCGCGAGGATCTGATAGGCATACTCGGCGGCATCATCCAGCTCGCGCTTCTCCATTGAGATGTCAATAAGGCGTGTGAGCATCTGAAGGTGTAGCCGCTCGTACTGGCTTCGGAAGGGGATCAGGTGCTCTTCATAAATATCTTCGGGCAAGAAGCCACGTTCAAAATAACTGACCAGCTTTCGATAGAGGAAAGCTGCCCGGTTGCTATTGCCATCGCGTTCCTGCTCTTTCGCCTCATCGAGCAGGCGCTGCACTTCCCAGACATCGCACCACCAGGAGGCGTCACGGCGAAAGAGATAGAAATTATTCGCCAGCCGACAGATATACTGTGACTCCTGACCGCGATCAATACAGGGTTCAAGCAGATAACGCAAATAGTGGATATTCACCCTGAGATTTCGGTGTGCAGCCTCGGCAGGGGTATCGGGCCAGAACAGTTCAACCAGATAATCGGAGGAAAAAGGCCGATCGGGATGCAGTAGAAACCACTTTAAGAGCGAACGAATCTTGTTGCGCCGCCAGATAGGGCCTTCCACAACCCTGTTCTGTTGAATCAGTCGAAAAGGACCGAAGAAATACGCCCGAAACGCCGCCTGCTGTTCCTGTCTTTGTGCTAATAGAACCGCCAGTAAAGCCGGTTCAGTGGTTGCCTCCTCAAACATGCTCATCCTATCCTTTCTTCCACGTTTCTCCAGAGGCCAGCCAGTATCCGGCATGGGTTTGCCTCAAGCAAGCCAACAAAGACATTATACACTTCACAGGATAAAGCGACAAATAGGGACATGTGCCTCTATCTTTAGAGTGGAATTTGCGGCCCGCTCATCGAGATTTCTTCCAGCAAAAAGAAGAGAAGGCCGGAGCTCACCCGACCTTCCCCCACGCTACATTACATCCATGCTCAAAACAAGGTCATTCGCACAAGTTCATCATATCGCGCAGCGTACAGGACTGAAATACAGCAGGTTTTTAAAACAGCCGCTCCTGAACAGCAGAAGTCCACAGCCGCTCCACTCTTTCTTTCATCACAGCTTGTTGCTGTCTGGCTTGCTCGCTAAAATAATTGACTGCCTTTTCATCGGATATGGGCGCACACTCCTGTAACGAGAACTCCTGCTCCCAGGTCATCACAGTGCTGTGCTCCTCAATGGGGTCATACCACCAGCGTATAACCAGACGTGCAAGCGGCTCATCAGAAGAGAGCAGCTCCGCAACGGTCAGACGGCGTTCCTGGCTGATATGGCGCACCATCTCCCGGCTACACTGCTTTCCCTGCTCATCAGGATGAGTTGTCAGGCGAAACGTGACCGTATCAGGCCCCTCATCGAGCACCGTACAGCTCTCATACTCACAAAAGAGGGTCGGCCAGGTGCGCACATTGCTGGTCAGACGAAAGACATCATCAAGAGGCGCGGCGATTACAATAGCGTTCCGAAGATATCCCATAACTGCATTCTCCTCTGGATCGTGATAGTATTTCTCGGCCAGGATTGCTTGATCATACGAATAATTCTCTGTCCTTCACTTACAATGGAAATGATACGCCGTTATAGTTCCTTCAGAGTTCTCAACTTGAAACTCTCAGGAAACTTTCCCTCTGGATACTGGAACGGAAAAGGCTTCACAGGCCCTTACACGATCCTGTACACTGATTCTTACAGAGATGTGTACACAGTCCGGTACACTGCTTCTTACAGTGAGGCTGACACGAGCGATTACACACTATCCGGCGTGTCAGCATGAATGGCGATCCGGGAGCTTTGCAAGCCAGCAGAGAGGCACAACCTGACACAGGTGATACAGCAAAAGATATGACAGAGGCAATAGATCAAGAAATAACCGATATAGTGAAGGGCGTTCAAGCGCTGCTTCCCATAATACAGGCGCATCGAGAGCAATCAGAGCAACAACGGAAACTGGCGCAAGAAATCGTGCAGGCTTTTCTTGAAAGCAGGCTGGTTCGGCTGCTCATGCCCGCTCAGTGGGGTGGACACGAGCTCTCGTTAGACGCGCTTGCCGCGACCATGACCGAGCTTGCGCGTGCAGACGCCTCAGCCGGATGGTGCTGTTCGCTCTACTGCATCCATAGTTGCTTGCTTGCTCTATTTCCGCAACAGGCGCAGCGCGATGTATGGGAAGCGCAACCCGATACCCTGCTTGCGGCCTCATTCGCCCCTCATGGCACGGCACGTCAGGTGAAAGGAGGCTACCAGATCAGTGGCGCGTGGCCGTGGGCAAGCGGCGTCGACTATTGCTCATGGGCGATACTCAACGCGGCTCTCGGGCAGGATCACCCCCAGGGCAGCGCGTTTTTTCTGGTTCCCCGCCACGATTTTCTGATAGAAGATACCTGGCATGTCTGCGGCTTAAGCGGCTCGGGAAGCAAAACAATCGTTCTACATGAGGCTTTTGTCCCCGAATACCGCCAGCTTCCATACACCGATTTCCTGAGCACTCACACGCCTGGTTCACAACTCTACACTGCTCCACTCTATCACCTGCCGCACTCGATCGCCTTTCCCATCGCACTGATCGCGCCAATTCTGGGAGCAACTACGGGAGCCTATGAGCAGTGGCGTGAGGCGCTTGAAGAAGGTCAGACGCTGTTCACACGACAACGCGTCGCCAACCTGACCCATGTTCAGATTCGCGTGGCGGAGATCAGCGTGCAGCTCGATAGCGCCCGGCTCCTGCTACAGCGTGGCCTCGACACCATTCGCACAGGCGGCCCATTCTCCTCGCACCAGATTGCCCGTCAGCAACGGGACTACGCCTGGATTGCACATCTCTGTCGACAGACAGTGGAACAAATGTACATCACCAGTGGAGGCAGCGCGATTTTTACCAGCAATCCATTACAGAGATACTGGCGCGATGTCCACGCGATGACGGCTCACGCTGTGCTGAACTTCGAGACCGCAGGAACCCGCTTCGGTCATCTGGAGCTGGACCCCATGCTGCATTAATCCTCACATATCACCCCGCAAGGATCCCCCGTCACAAAAGCATGGGGCTCCCGAGTTTTCTCAGATGGAGAAAACTCACAGCACCCTATATTTTTGCGCAATTCTATGGTATACTCCCAACAATCCAGAACAAGGCAGAGAGGTATAGAGAAGAAGCGCAATTCCCAAGAGAATGAACAAATACAAACGACAGTGCCACGCGTATAGATAGAGATATTCCAGTATTACCGCAATGGTAAGTGGAAAGGAGCAGAGAGCGCATGTCGCGAGAACTTTCTTCACCTCCCCGGATGGTTACCAGACCTCTCACCAGAACCCTGCTGACAGGCGGGATTGACGCGCTTTTCGTCCTCTTTCTTGCCTTTACTCCGCCCGCGCTGGCAGCGCCTTCATCGGCTGGACCCGGCACACCCTTCCTTCAACTTGTGCTGTTACTTATCGCGATCCTGGCAGCCGGCCTCAGTGCACTCTTCTGGCGGCTCCTGGTCGTGCGACGTGAGCACTACACGCTGAAACACTTTCTCATCGCCAGCCTGCTGACCGTCGTCCTGTTCTTTCCGCTTGCCTGGGCAATCCGCCTCTACGGTGAATTCCTGTTCCACGGCTCGGTGACAGGCATAGGCGTGCTACAACCTACCAAGCTTGCAGGCATCACGGGAGAACTGCTGACGCTCACCTTACTCTCCTATTGCACTTCGGGCCTCTTTATGCTGATGTTCAGTACAGCGGCGAAGATGGTACTGACGAAGCTGCTCCCTGATGAACGCTATTCCTGAAATGGACGGCAGAAAGGAAGCTTCCCTTCTGCCATCCAGAACGCCTACAAGCGAGCGCGGCGCATATGCGGACTCAGGGTAAACAGACTTGCGACCAGAATCAATATCAGCCAACCAAGCAGCACTGTCGACGTCGCACCCAGACGCTCCAGCAACAGACCCGTCAGCAATTGACCAAGCGGATTCGTCAGGCTGGTAAAAATTCGGCAGGCGCTGATGACGCGGCCCCGCAATTCATCGGGAATGACACGCATGCGATAGCTAAAGTAGGGCACATCTTCCAGCGGATCAACCAGCCCGATCAGCCCATTCACCAGCCCAAGCATCCAGCCACTCCCGCCAAGCAGACTAAGAGGCCAGAACAGCACAAAGCACCAGCGCACCAGAATCACCGACCAGCCAACCGGAAGCCGCAAGAATGGCGCGATCAATGCGCCGGCAATCGCGCCCAATCCATCAGCCGCGAAAATCAGCCCGACCCAGACATCAGGAACGTGATAGCTCTTCGCAAGCACCATCAGGATCAACACCTCTCCGGGCAAGACCAACGCAGCCAGCACACTGCACAGGTTCATCGTCCGCAGCACCGGCTCCTTCCACATCCATACCATGCCCTCCATAATCTCAAGAAGAAGATGCTGCCGCTTCTGGGGCGCTCTGGCAGGTAATTTCACCTGAAAAAGGGTAAACAGCGATACCAGATAGGATATGGCATCAAACAGGAACGGCAACAGGTGTGAGGCCGCATAGAGCACTCCGGCAAGCGAGGGACCGACCAGCCCGGTGATGCTCTCTGTGACCTCTTCCTGCGCCTGTGCGGCTCCAAGCTGTGTTTTCTGTACAAGAGCGGGCAAGCTGGATACATGCGCAATGCTGAAGAAAACAAGCAGTATGCCCTCCAGCAACGCACTCAACGCAAGCAGCCAGATCGATATCAGGCCAGAGAAGAGCATACCCAGGAGCATAAGCAGGTTCAACAAGCGCCCAAGATCACACCAGATCATCACGGCTTTGCGATTCCAGCGGTCAACCAGCGCCCCGGCTATCAGGTACAACAGATTTGGCAGTGTACGCATCATTCCAACGATGCCAGCCGCCGCCGGAGAGTGGGTCAGCGAGAGGACCAGCCAGGGAAAGGCGATCTGCGAGATGTTCCCACCAATACTTGAGACAGCCTGCCCAAACCAGAACACCACATAGGTGCGATTTCGCCAGAGGGCAGGGATAGATTGTCCTTCTTTCTCTTCCACGGGAAAGAGTCCTTTCATTCAAAAAGGCGCGGGAGAGAACAGACAGCACCACATCGCGCAAAATAGCAGAAAAAGAGCACAGAGCGCACGGGTAAGCGGTGGAGTTCTCACCCGGCGCGGATCGAAAAGAGGAGCAGGATGCAACGTCCCGAAGCAATGCTGCTCGGGCTTTCAAACAGGATGCACCCTGTCAGGCCGACGTAAACCCTGGTGCCGGGCTTACGCGGCGGAGGTGTTTGTCTTGTGATTGCGGTTCCGGTGAATCAGCCAATCAGGCCGAAGTAGAATGGAGTTCATAAGTATGAGTATACGCAAAAACGAGAGCGCCGTCAACTGATGCTCCATCCTTTTTAAGAATCAGTTTGACGAATGAAAGCACTCAATTTTACCTACCCAAAAGGCACAGAACACGCCATATCGTACCACTACTTCGTTTTATTGAATGGATGGGTTCAAGTCAGAGATCCCTGAGAGCGATACAGGAACCGATACTCTTGTGTTCTGCAAGTACCAGATACACTGGTATCAAAAGCAACATATTGTATACTCATAGCATACAGACCTGCACCTTGAGAAACGTTCGCAGGAACCCCTACGGAAAGGCTTGCATCATGCTCAACAATTCTATACGATTGGTCTGTCCCCGGGCGCAGCACCACATCGGACATATGATCGGCAAAACAGCTTTGTGGGCTTCTTCGGGCAAGAAGTCACAGGCTAAATTGGTGACTCCGGTTAACTTTATTGCTCTATTCCGTCTGATGATGTGAGGGTACATTGGTCGTCTGCCTGTGTTGAGGCAGAGCAGGCAAGTCGGGGCTCCTTCAATGAGGAAAAAATCACAAAAGCAGGATATACAGCTAAAAAATGGAAAATCTGATTGTACATACATGTTTCAGCACGCAAAAAACCACTCATTGCAAAAGAATGAGGGGACATTATGAGCAATAATTGGAGCCAACCAGGATTCTCAAATAACGACCAGCAGGGGCCACAGAACAAGCCTCGAACTGGTCTTCTCAGTAGTTACCGTCAGCAGCAAAATGGCGCGGGCCAACCACCTTCAGCACCCGGCATTGGGCCTAATCCGCCGTCGCCAGTGCCACCGGGCTCAAGCTGGCCAGGGCAGCCGGGCGGGCCTATGCCACCCAAAACGCCAACAAAATCGCTGTTAAGTGGTGCCTGGAACCAGCCACAGCCGGGGTTCGCGCCCCCTTCTCAACAGCCGACACAGCAGCCGGGGTTCGCGCCCCCTTCTCAGCAGCCGACACAGCAACCAGGGTTCGCGCCCCCTTCTCAGCAGCCGGGGTTCTCCCAACCAGCACAACAGCAGTACGGCTGGATGGCAAACGCCCAGCAAACACCCACAAGCCCGCCTCCGGTGCAGCCCGGGCCCGACATCAACAAGCGGAAGCCTGGCAACAAAGGGAGCAAGAAAACCAAAAAGCGTGGCTGGATCGGGAAACGCTGGGATAGCTGGAGTCAGAAACACCCGAAAGGCGCAAAAGCGGCCCGCTGGACCTCGCTTGCGCTCTTAATCGCAATACTGATATCAACAATAACCGGTGGCGTACTTGGTTTTCAGTATTTTCAGCAGCAGTCAGACCGTCTTGATAGTCTGGCAAATAAGAATATCCAGCAAAATACGCGTATCTATGACCGATATGGAAATCTGGTCGCTGAGGTCTACGACTCTCAATCCGAGGGCGCGGGACGGCGCATTCCCGTCTCTTATCAGGACATACCGCGTGTGCTGGTCGATGCACAGACAGCCGTCGAGGATGCTTCTTTCTGGGACAATGCAGGCTTCGATCCGATCGGCATTGTACGCGCCGCGATTACCCGTACGGGCGGCGGCAGTACGCTGACCCAGCAGGTGATCAAGAACCTGAGCGGTGACGATAGCCATACGCTGACCCGTAAAGCGACCGAGGCAATTCTTGCTTACAGCCTGACACAGAAATATCCCAAGTGGAAGATTCTTGAAATGTACTTCAATGTCGCAGGCTATGGAGCGCAAAACCTCGGAGTCGAATCGGCCGTCGAGAATTACTTTCATCTCAAGCAAGAATGCGACAAAAACTTTAAGTGTAAGCCTGGCATCTCCAAGCTTGAATATAACGACAAAGGCCAGAAGGACCCGCTTCTCGGGCTGGCTCGTGCCTCGCTGCTTGCCGGTCTTCCTCAGAACCCGGTCATCTTAGATCCGACCCGTGGTCAGAAGAGCAAGGCCGCAGCGCTGGAGCGCCAGAAAATCGTGCTTCAGCGAATGATCGATACAAAGGTCAACGTTGAGGGCCTGGGAGTGGTGACACCTGAGCTCGCGAAGAAAGCCAGTGATCTCACGGCCAAAATGGACTTCACACCCTATCGGACGATTAAAAAAGCGCCCCACTTTGTCGACTGGATTCAGACCCAGATGGAACAGATTCTCGGCAATGGAGACATCCAGCTCGGGCACCGCCTCTTCCTGACAGGCGGCTTCAACATCCATACGACAATTGATATGTCGCTCCAGGAGTTCGTTGAAAACGCCGTTGAGCGCCATCTGTACAAAGCGGAGATACAGCCCTTCAGTAACGGTCTGTTTGCCGTAGCAAAGGACCAATATAACCTGAACTCGTCGGCTGTGGTGGTACTGAACGCCAAAACGGGCGAGGTGCTCGCAATGAACGGGAGCCCCGACTATTACAGCACTGATGCCAAAGTAGGCGGTCAGTATAACATCGCGGCTGCTGGAAGCGGGCGACAGGTCGGTTCAACGATCAAACCGCTGATCTATGCCACCGCCTTTATGATGGGCATGTCCCCGGCGACGGTCCTGCCCGACTATCAAACGTTCTTCCCGAACGGCTTGCCCGCAGGAACGCCCGCGCCGACCAGTCCCGAGGATCAGTCAGGTATGTATCACCCGACCGACTACGGTGCGAAATACAATGACCAGCAGTCGTCCATTCGTCTCGCAACGGCAAACTCGTTCAACGTCCCTGCCGTGAAAGCGCTGGCCTATGTGGGCGTGGACAACTTTATCAACATCTCGAAGAAGCTCGGCCTGACCACGCTCAACAAAGACGCCAAGCTGACGCAGGCACTTGGTACCACCAACGGAACGCCGCTCCAGATGGCAAGCGCCTATCAGACCTTTGCCAATGAAGGCGTGCGCATTCCGCCCACCGGTGTCCTGGACGTCTGGGACAACTACGGTCATCAGCTCTATCATTATGATGTCGCGAAAGCCAAGCATATTCGCGTCTTCTCACCTGAGATCTCATACCTGATGACCTCGGTCCTTACCGATCAGAAAGCTCGTCACTTCGAGTTTGGAGATGAAACGACGCTCTCGTTCTGGGACTGGGACGGTGAGTGTTCCAATCTGGAATGGGAATGGAGCAACGGCGTGCTACCGCGCTGTCAGCATGAGGTTGCGGCCAAAACCGGTACAACCGACGACTTTAAAGATAACTGGACGGTCGGTTACACGCCGAACGCCGTGGTGAGTGTCTGGTCCGGTAACGCAAACGGCGAACCGATGAGCGGTGGTGAAAACGGTGGACCAACCGGTATCACCGGTGCAGGCCCGATCTGGAACAGCGTCATGGAATATGTTTCCGGTCGCTCCTGCGATGATATTAATCAGAAGTTCACCGGGGACAAGATCAAGTGTCCCACCAAGCCGTTCGATCCGAAAGCAGCCGGGCTCTCGCAGCAGACCCACTTCAATAAACCGGCAAAAGTGGTGCAGACCTGCACCTATTCACCGGTTGATGGCCTGCTTGCCAAAAACGGCGAACAGAGCGTCTGTGACTATTCTATCCAGGGTCTGGAACCACAGACAACCGGCGTCGTTCCGCCTAAAATCACGGTTACCGACGATAACAACAAGGGTGACAAGGGCGACGATGACGATGACAAGGATAAAGGCGGCGACAAGGGCGATCCAACCCCGACACCGTCTGTCACAGCAACAACGGAGCCTTCACCAACGGCAACGGAGACGACCACACCGGATCCAAGCCCGACGGTAACAATCCCTCCATCGCCGACGGTAACCTTGCCACCTTCGCTTGATGGAAACAAACAACACTGACAGCACTGAGGGAGCAGGTTTCTTGCCTGCTCCTCTCTTTTCCCTCTCACAAAGCCCTCTTGCTTCTCTCCTCATATACCGTTATACTGCACCATATATCAGGTTTTCTTCGGGAGCGCAAAAAGCCATTTGATGATGATACGCCCTTTGCGTTCTGTAAGAGGGAACAATCTATCAGGTGAAAGGGGAAACGTGGACACAGCCGCAACCTTCGCGCATACAATGCTCCCTTCCTTCCACGGGGAGCATCATTGTATCTTCCTCTTTTCGCCTCTCTCTGCCATTCAGGTAGAGCTGTTTCCATTTTTCGATATTCTTTGTTGAAATGTTAGGAGACGATATGCAGCGTTGGCTTTATCTGCTCATTCTTGCCGCACCGGCAGCCGTTATCGCCGAATTCCTCCACGCATCGCCTCTTGTTGTCTTTCTGCTGGCCGCTCTGGGCTTGATCCCGCTGGCTGGCTTGATTGGCTTATGCACGGAAGCCCTGGCCGAGCGCCTGGGACAGAGCATCGGAGGCTTACTGAATGCCACTTTTGGTAACGCCGCTGAAATCATCATAGGACTGGTCGCACTCACCGCCGGACTCCCTGAAGTGGTGCGTGCCTCTATTGCCGGTTCCATTATCGGAAACGCGCTCCTTGTGCAGGGGCTTTCCATGTTCTATGGGGGGTGGAAATATCGCAAACAGCGCTTTAACTCGCGCGTCGCCGGTCAGTACGCCGCGATGCTTGCTCTGGCCGTCATCGGTATGGCGATCCCCTCACTGCTTGCTGTTGTCGGCGAAGGCATGCGCCCCGGAGATGTCATCGTCCGGGGGAACCAGCTTCATCAAATCAGCATCGGAGTTGCAATCATTCTGCTCCTCTGTTACGTCGCCTACATCGCCTACTCGGTCTTCGGCCTTCGCGCGCATCCTCGCGACGTGCAGCCGGTTACCGCTCACGAGGCCGAGGCAGAACCAGAGCAGCACACAGAGGCCAGCAAACCCGCTACAGGCGTGTTCGCGAAATTTGGCACGTTATGGAAGGGCACGCTCTGGCTTCCCATCCTTGTGCTTGCGCTGGCAACCGCCGTCACTGCATGGATGAGTGAAGTGCTGGTTGGCACGATTGAGCCGCTGACCCATCAGATCGGGCTGAATCCGTTCTTTGTCGGTCTGATCATCATCCCGCTGGTCGGCAACGCCGCGGAGCACTTCACCGCTGTGACCTCCGCCGGACGTAACCATATGGAGATCTCGCTTGCTATTACCGCTGGTTCGTCCATTCAGATCGCGCTGCTGGCCGCGCCAATTCTGGTGCTGGTTGGTGCGATCATCGGCGTTCCTCTGGATCTCAACTTCACCCTGTTGGAAGTCGCGCTGTTCGGGCTGGTGGCCGGATTGCACGCGATTATCAGTCTTGACGGTGAATCGACATGGCTTGAAGGATTGCTGCTCTTTGCCTTCTATCTGATACTGGCTGTCAGCACCTTCTTCACTCCGGTCTAAGGCCCTCGCACGCTTCTTCGGCCTGAGATCAGCGGAACAGGCAGGTCTCAGGCTGACTGACAAAGCAGACGCCTGTTGGCTCATAAAAAAAAGCCAGGAGCCCAAAAGCCCCTGACTTTTTGCGATGTTCTTCTTTTTACTTGCAGAGCAGTGCGTTTTTACCAGCGAGAACGGCGGTTTCCACCACGGCTACCACCCCGATCCGAAGGGCGCTGTGACTGGAAACAGTCGCTACAGTAGACCGGACGATCGGCACGAGGCTCGAAAGGAACCCGTGCTGTATTCCCGCAGCTTGCGCAGGTCGTGGTATACATCGGGCGCTCCTCACGATAGGAATCGCGCTGATAACCACCACCACGGCTACCACCCATGCGACCCTTGCGGGCAGCACGACACTCGGGGCAGCGAGAAGGGGGATTCATCAGTCCACGGCTTGCGTAGAACTCCTGCTCTCCGGCAGTGAAAATGAATTCCTGATTGCAGTCGCGGCAATACAGTTTCTGATCGGTCGTTTGCATGTTCTTGATTGCTTCTTTCTTTACTTGCTTGCGGGGGCAATCCCCCAGACAAATGCTACGTGTGTATTGCGCACGGCTTGCAATAGGTTTGTTTCTCTACTTCTCGCACGGAGCACTCTACACTCTCTATCAATGATAACACAAACCTGGCAAGGATCATTCCATTTGCGAAGTCTGCTTCACATCATCGATAATCTTTTTCAGTATATCCCATACTGTCAAGAGGCAACAAAAAAGGGGTCATCCAGCGCTACAGGCCCCCTGAGCTGGTCCTTTCGTCAAAAACGCCCCCGGATCTTTTTTCAAAGTGCGCCATATATCCAAAAATTCAAATATAGTTGCCCTGAAAAAGAAGCAGAGCAGTCTGCGCGACTCCCCTGCTTCCATATGCCTAGGCCTCTAACACGCTGATGATCTGATCCAGCGCCCAATCAAGCGTCTCGCGCTCGATCACAAGCGGCGGAGCGAAGCGGATCACGTTCTCGTGCGTCTCCTTACAGAGCAGGCCACGCTCCTTCAGCAACTCGCAGTAGTGGCGTGCACCGCCCGCCTGCGGCATCAGCTCAATGCCGATCAGCAGCCCTTTCCCGCGAACCTCCTTCACCAACGGGCTGGAAAGCCGTCTCAGCTTCCCAAGCGCGTACTCGCCCAGTTCTGCCGAGCGCTCAATCAACCCCTCGTCAACCAGTACATTGAGTGCCTCGATCGCGACCGCCGCCGCAAGCGGGTTTCCACCGAAGGTCGAGCCATGCTCGCCTGGCACAAAAAGATCCATCAACGCACGATCCGCCAGAATCGCGCTGACCGGATACATGCCACCACCGAGCGCCTTCCCGATCGTCACGATATCGGGGCGGATGCTCTCGTGCTGGAACGCGAAGAGTTTCCCGGTTCGACCAAGCCCGGTCTGAATCTCGTCGGTAATCAGCAGAACGTTGTGGCGCTCACAAAGCGTCCGCACCGTTTGCAGGTATCCGGCAGGCGGCACATTGACCCCCGCCTCGCCCTGAATCGGCTCAAGCAGAACAGCCGCGGTGTGTGGCGTGATGGCCGCCTCAAGCGCGTTTGCATCGCCATAGGGCACCGTCACAAAGCCGGGCGTAAACGGGCCGAAGTACTTGCGATAGTGCTCCTCGGTCGAGGCCGAAATGGCCGTGATGGTGCGACCGTGGAAATTGTTTTCTGCAACAATCACCTCGGCCTGATCCAGCGGCACCTGCTTGACGACATAGGCCCACTTCCGCGCAAGCTTGAGCGCCGTTTCGACTGCCTCAACACCGCTATTCATCGGCAACGCGGCGTCAAAGCCGGTCAGCCGCGTGAGCCGGTAGAGGAATAACGGGTACTGGTCATTCTGAAAGGCACGCGAGGTCAGAGCGAGCTTTTTCGCCTGCTCGATCATCGCGTTCACCAGGCGAGGATGACAGTGACCCTGATTCAGGGCAGAGTAGGCGCTGAGCGCATCGAGATACTTACGGCCCTCGGTGTCATAGACCCAGACGCCTTCACCCCGCGTCAGAATGATGTCCAGAGGCTCATAGGTGTGAGCGCCATGAGCACGTTCAAACTCCCATAATTCGCGTACATCCATATTTCATTGTTCTCCTTGTTGATGCCGTATCGATTATATATCGAGAAAAAAGGTTCTCTAATGCCGTTTTGATGCAGGTAACGAGGAGGAAGAGATGTTACCTGTCGATGAGGGGATATGTATTTCCTGACCCATTTCAAGCGCTCGTTGGGTCGCTCGCTGCACAGCTCTCACGAACAGAGGCTTCAAGCCGCCCTGCTCCAGAACTGCGATTCCCGCCATAGTGGTTCCGTTCGGGGACGTCACCTGGCGGCGTAAGGTGGCCGGGTCCTCGCCGGTCTCCTGCAACATCTTTGCCGATCCAGCAAGCGTCTGGAGCAGCAACGAGCGGCAGATATCCGGAGCAAGGCCACAGGCTTCGCCCGCTTCCATCAGGGCCTCAACAACATAGTAGAAGTAAGCCGGGCCGGTTCCCGAAAGACCGGTGACAGCGTCCATCAGCGCCTCATCCACAACAACCGAGCTTCCGATTGCTGAGAACAAACGCTGTGCGATTTCCACATGCTCGGCAGTCGCCTGACGCCCCCGACAGAGCGCGGTCGCCGACTCACGGACAAAGCTAGACGTATTGGGCATTGCGCGTATGATCGGCACAGGTTTTCGGACAAGTTGCTCGATTGCCTCCGTACTCACGCCCGCAGCGACCGAGATCAGCAATTGAGCAGGCGTAAGGAAGGACGCAATTTCCTGTAAAGCGGCGACCACATCAAATGGTTTCACCGTCAGCACCACAAGAGTGGCCTCCCGAATGCTTGCCTCCTTCTCCCGACAAATAGTAACTCCATACCGCTCCTGAAGAGCCGCTAACCGTTCAGGGTGTGACCGATTGCTAATCGTGATCTGCTCAGGCGCAAGCAAACGTGCGTCGAGCAGCCCCTTGATGAGAGCTTCAGCCATAGAGCCAGCTCCGAGAAGCATCAAACGCTCTCGTGTACTCATCAGAATCCCAATCCTTTCTTGCACACCGAGGTCGGCGGACCAGAGCAAGCCCGGGAAAGATGCATGCATGCCAGGCTCCAGCGCCGCGTTCTCCTCTCAAACCACAAACCCGTCAAACAGGTATAAAAAAACGCCCTCCCGTCCTGAAGGACGAAAGAACGCGCTTCCGTGGTACCACCTTCGTTAGCAACAGAATGAGGCGCACAGCATGAGGCTCATTGTACCGTTGCTATCTCATGGCCCCGCTAACGGAGGGCAAACCCGGCTGATTCCTCATCAGCAGCTCAGGGGTGGGTTCCATCTGCTTTGTGGCGGTATCTCTCAGCTGCCAGATATCCACTCTCTGTGCACCCAGACAAATGTACTGGTCCCCATCACAGCAATTTCTTATCTTCTTACATGTGTACCATAGATTGTCCCCTGTCGTCAAGTACCCCCACCAATTTGACCGATACAGAGAAACGCGTTCAGCCCGATGGCATGCGCTCTTTCCCTGTATCCGGTCACAGAAAAAACTAGTGAACCTGCTTTGAAGCGGCTTCAGGGCGCACACAGACAGGAGGACGTCCGGCATTGCCGCGATGCTGTCCATGTGTCGCCGACATGCGCTCAAGAGTCAGACGAGCCGGACGCGTTTTCGAGCCGACCGGCAGCGTCACCGTCACGACTCCATTCCCATAAGTCACGTTGGCGCACTGTGCATCAACAGGCACGATGAGCTCAAGATCCCGGTAATATCTCCCAACACTCCATTCATCAATCAATAGCTCTTTCTCATTGTTATCTTTCAAAGCCCCGCGGAGCTTCCCCTGCAAAATCAGGTGGTTCTGGCTCGTGACTTCGATAGAGATATCATCCGGCTCCAGCCCTGGCATCGGCGCAACAATCATCACGCGCTCAGCCGTGCGATAGACTTTGACCGGTATCTGCTGTTGTCCAGCTTGCTCTTTCATAATCGCTTTCCCTTTCCTTCGTGACAGCACCAATCAGCGGAGGCTGGCACATCACGCCTCTCTAGAAAGCATTATACCCTCTACACTCTACATGCAAACGACACACGCCGCGCTCAAGCATAGCTGGAAAATGGCCGCTGAGAAAGAAGATGAGAATTGGCTTAGAGTATAGCCAGATTCGTTAAAAGATGAAACGATATACAGGGGAATCTCCGTGTCTATCAGTACAGTTTCACGTTTTCAGCAAAGCTGCCGTCATGCTGGTCGAAGAAGAAGGAGGGGAAACATGAACATAGCTCTTGCAGCATTCCTTTTCGGGGCCATCCTCGATCCCGGTGGAGTCATTGCCTGGTTGCTCATCGGGCTGATCGCAGGCGCAATCGCAGGAACGGTAATGCGTGGCAGCGGGTTTGGGTTGCTCAGCGATATTATAGTCGGGCTTATTGGTGCATTTCTTGGAGGCCTGCTCATGGAGCTCCTTGCACCGAACGCGATCTTCGGGTTCTGGGGAAGCCTGATCGTTGCCATTATCGGAGCCTGGATCCTGCTCGCCTTGCTCCGTGCCTTCAAAGACTCCCGCCGCGCTTTATAAGCCCTCACGCGAGCGAGAAATAGATGCTGGCCCGCTTACCCTGTGCGGGCCACGCCCCCGATTTCACCCCATCCTGAATTTGCCAACACGCCCAAAACGAGGGAAAATAACTTTAAACTGTTTCTTCTCTAAAAGGCTCTGGCTCTCTTCCTGCCACTGTTCCATCAAGAGCGCAGATGCTACCGCTTTGATACTGCGCACAATGGCGACAAAGGCATGATCGCGATCCGGCCAATCAATCACAGGTTGCTTGTTCTCGGGAAGCAGTGCATAGCCATTCGCGACCTCTTCCCAGACAATCGGACGCAGCAGGACAGGGATCACACATGCTTTGGTCACATGACGTGTATCCTGCTTTCCAAGTACTTCTGGCAGCCGACCATATTGCAGGTAATCCATTGCCAGAAAATCAGCGCTGAGTAGCAACAAGATGATACACGGTGATTCATAACATTGATAAATTGCTTGTCTCCAACATGCCCCTGTGTCTATTCGGTATTCATTCCATGAGTCTATCACCCCCAACAACTGTAATGCACTCATATGTTTCTTCAGCTCATCATGCAGTGGTTGATCAACAGAGGCAAAATAGCATGAAATGGGGATACCCTTCGTGGCCGTTTTCGTCATCTCGATGTTCCTTCCTCCCTCCGAACCTCACACCATACTTGTATATGGAGAATAGTATATAGTTTTTTGATTCTTTTCTCAATAGGCTGGAAAAGTATCCTATATTTAGTTTATGAATCTCTATTTTCAAATCGACTGTCTTGATGAAAAATATTTTCAACCATAGATATAGATATATCTGCTATACAGCAGGCAGGGAGGTCATGAAGAAAGCGAGTCAGGGTTCAATGAGAGGTTCAAGCATATATCGCATGGAGCCAGAACGGAGACCCGATCATTTTTGGAGAAGGAGCGCCCCGAAGAGCGCTCCGAGAAGCGGGATAAGGAAGCGCTAGTCGATATCCTGCTGTGTCCACTCGCCATCAATGAGCCGCCAGAGCCGCCCGTTCGGATTCTTGTTTTGCAGCTCAGGGGGCAAACGATGCGGACGCACGGCATCGTAGGAATGCAGCGCCGTGAAGCGACGCACCGCCGCGGGCAGTCCCACCGAGGTAAAGCCAGGATGGCCGGTCGAGGGATATGGCCCGCCATGATTCATCGCCGAACTGACCGCAACGCCCGTCGGCATCTTATCATTCAGCAAACGACCAACCTTTGTCCGCAAGACTGGCTCCAACTGCAGGTAGAGCGCCTCATCACGATCGCCGGTATGGCTATAGATCGTCCCGGTCAGGTCGCCCGAAAGCACCCGGGCAATCGCCAGTATCTGCTGCTCGTCCTCGGCGACGACAAAAAGGCTCACCGGGCCAAACGCCTCCTTTTCCAGGGCCTCCACATCACGCAAGAAGTGCTCACCCGACACCCGTAGCAGCGTGTTCGCATAGCGATAGCCCTCATCATCAAGCGGCTGGCCCCCGGTGACCACCTGCGCGCCATGCTCCACAAGCGCCTTGACGGTTGCATCAAGTCCGGTCAGGCCGCGCTCGCTGAACAGGACGCCCGATCGCATGCTGGCAAAGCGCTCGCTGACCGCATTGATAAAGCGCTCGGTTGTCTCACCGGCACGCAGAATAACCAGCCCGGGATTGGTGCAGAACTGACCCGCTGCCATCGTGCAGGACTCGGTGAACTCACCAACAATCTGCTCAAGGCGCTCCTCAAGCGCTCCCGGAAGCATAAAGACAGGGTTCACGCCCGACATTTCCAGATAGATCGGAATGCCTGCTCGATCGGCTGCGGCTTTGAGCGCTAGGCCTGCCGCCTGCGAGCCAGTAAAACCAACCGCGCCCACCAGCGGATGCGAGACCAGTTCCAGGCCAACTTCATTCGAGAAATGATAGAGCAATTGCACCGACGCCTCGGGCATCCCGGTCTCTTGCACGGCCTGAAAAGCCAGTTTCGCCAGCTCGTATGTAGTACCCGGATGACCGGGATTGGCTTTCGCGATCACCGGGTTATGGGCAATCAGCGCGGCCACGAAATCACCACCCGAGATCCCGTTAAAGGCATAGGGAAAGTTGTTCGGACCGAAGATCACAACCGGCTTACCAAGCGGGGCGAAGAGCGCCCGAATGTTCAGCTTTGTATCGATCACCGGTTGTTTCCAGGAACCTTCACGGGCCACCTGTGCCGCCTGCCGAAGCTGATTCGTGGTGCGAGGCAATTCCACCTTACGAAGACGCGGTTCGACTGGCAATCCAGTTTCCGCATGGGCCAGCGCCACCAGCGTCTCTTGATGCTCCTCAAGTAAAGCTGCATAGCGTTCAAAAAATGCTGCAATCGTTTCTGGCACAGTCTGGCGAAGCTGTTGCGCCGCCTCGGTTGCCGCGTTCAAGGCCGCAAGCATGTCTTCGCGATCCGAAACAGGATAGCGTTCAGGCAAGGGCTGACGCGTCGATGGATTGGTTGCCTGTATGGTTCCTGCCTCATGGAGAGCGGGCCGCCATTTTCCTGCGATAAGAACGGGTTGACTCATAATCCTCCTTGCTCCTCTCTAGAGGGGAAGCTGAGTACGTTGTTCAAGGGCATGAGAAATAATGCGCCGCGCTGTTTCAAGCTCGTCTCCGACGACTTCGAGACGTGGCGGACGCACCCGAGCACTTCCCATGCCAACCATCTCTTGTGTCAGTTTAATCAATTGAACGAACTTTGTCACGGTATCCAGGCGCAATAGCGGCAGGAACCAGGCATAGAGCGCATCGAGTCTGGCACGATCCCCACGCCCCTCGCGCACCTCCTGAGCCATGCGGAACAGCGCGACCGATTCAACAGGGAACGCGTTCACCAGACCTGCGATCCAGCCTACGGCACCCGCCTGGATGCCCTCTACGATGCAGTCATCAACGCCCACCAGGATATTCAAGCGATCGCCAAGCAGCGCCCGAAGCGCGGTCACACGCCGCACATCTGAGCTCGATTCCTTGACGGCTTCCAGATTGGCGTGCTCGCTCGCCAGTTCGGCAATCTGCTCCGGTAGAAAATCGGTTTTATAGGCAGGAGGATTATTATAGAGCATGACGGGAAGTTTCGTCGCCCGAATCACGGCATCCACATGGGCCTTCATCTCGCGCCAATCAGTCGAGTAGACATAGGGAGGCAGCACCATCAGCCCACTACAGCCGACCTCTTCGGCAGCCTGAGCAAGTCGCACCGCTTCAGCAGTCGAGAGCGCCGCGATTCCCGGAATGACGGGCACGCGCTCGCCAACCGCCTGCACCGCTACCTTGAGCAGTTCTCTTTTTTCTTCAAAACTCAACGTTGCGCTCTCACCAAGTGAACCGATGGGCACCAGCCCGACACATCCCGCTTCGATCATCCATTGACAATGCTGTGCAAAGAACGTGTAATCAATACTGCCATCTTCCATAAATGGTGTTGTAATGGCAGGCAGCACGCCTCTCCAATTAACCTTCATTGTGTTCTTCTCCTCATGATTGTTTCCGGTGTCAGGGCCAGTGTTTCCACCCGTGCAACCGAGACGGGAGGCCGCACCGAATCAGGCGTCCAACCAAATAGAAACGAGGCCGCCGCCCCACAGACGCGCCCCTGGCATGGCCCCATCCCACAACGCGTCTGTAAGCGAGCGCTCCGCCAACTTGCCTGCTGTTTCGCCTCACCATAGGGCACATCTTCACAGCGACAGAGCAGCGTTTCATCGGTGGCAAGATGTCTCAACTCATCGCGCAAGGCAAAATTCCGCGCCAGAAGCGCCGCGAAACGGGCCGCCTTCTCACGAGCAGGAAAATACGTCCGCGCCCGCTCTAGCTGACCGATGGCCGCATAGCCCGCAATCTGGCCTTCCGCCAGCGAGACATCAACCCCACCAATGCCCGTCGCCTCTCCAACGCAGTAGATTCCTTCAACACTCGTGCGCTGCCAGGCATCCACGCGCACAGAGCCCTCGAAGAGCTCACAGCCAAAAGCCGCCGCGAGCTCGCTGTTGGGCACCAGACCGAAACCACAGGCCAGATAATCACAGTCCAGCGTCTTCACCCGGCCTCCCATGCGCACCGAGACCGCCATGAGCCGCTTATCCCCATGTGCCTGCGTCACCCAGGAATCCGCGTGAAACGGCACGTTGTACAGGTGTAGACCGAGCTGTCCTGCCTGCCGAAACTGCCGCCCATACCGGGGAAGCTGCAAGGCAAAAGCGCCCAATCGGTGCCAGGGCGTTTGCTCGGCCACCAGCAGCACATGCGCACCCTTTGACTTCAGAAAGGCGGCCACCGCAAGCAGCAAAGGGCCGCTACCCGCGACCACAATGCGCTTGCCCTCGACCGGTAAACCGCCCTTGACCAGCGCTTGCAGGCCTCCTGCACCCATCACCCCCGGCAGAGTCCAGCCAGGGAAGGGCAGAAAGCGTTCACGCGCCCCCGTGGCCAGAATCAGCCGCTCGAACTCGATGAGCACAGGGCCGTCGGGCCGCTCAGCAAGCAGCGCCCGCGTCCCGAGAGGTGCAACCACCTTTGTACGATACAGCGGCGTGACCTCTGGCAGCTCAGCAAGCGAGAGCCAGACACGCGCCTGCTTACCGGGTGCATGCGTCCTGCCTCCGCGCCAGATCTGCCCTCCCGGCGCGGGGTTCTCATCAAGCAAACCAACCGAGAAATTGCCTCGGGCCGCACTGGTCGCCGCCGCAAGTCCCGCGGGTCCGGCACCAACCACAAGAACCGCAAAAGAGAGCGTCTTCATGTCGTGACCACTTCCATTCCGTCTTCACAGACCGTCTGGCAGCTCAGGCAATGCGCCTGACCATTGATCGTGACACGACACTCAAAACAGATCCCCATGCCACAGAGCGGCGCTCTGACGTCTCCCTGCACCGAATGTCGAAACGCGCCGACTTCGGCAACCATCAGCGCAGCCGCTACCATGCTTCCTTCAGGCACGCTCACGACGCGCCCGTTCACGGTTAGATGCACCATGCCCTCTCTCCTGCAAGAAACGCGACGGTAAATATGGTTCTACTGGTATTTCCGGTTCTCGCTGTAGAAGCTGTGCCGCCAGCAGGCGGGCCGTTGCCAGCGAGGTCGTGACTCCCAGACCCTCGTGACCGGTCGCCAGCCAGACCCCGGGCCGCGAGGGATGCGGGCCAATCAACGGCAACCCGTCCGGGCTGGCAGCACGAAACCCGACCCAGGTACGCACACAATGCAGCTCCCCGAGCCCCGGCAGATAGCGCAATGCCTGCTCAAGCATCCTGCTCACCATTGCATGCTCAACCTCGCGAGTTGCCACGCCAGGCTGACGCGAGGAGCCTATCAACAGTTGCCCGGTCGGTCTTGGCTGAACATTAAAGGAAACAGAGTCCCCATGTGTTGCATGGGCATTTTTGATATACCCAAACTCAACAAGCTGATGGCGCACATATCCGGGATAACGATCAGTAATCACGAGATGCCCTTTTTTCGGCTCAACCGGCACCTCGGGAAGCAGCTCAATAACCCGCGCTCCATTCGCGATCACCAATCGTTCCGCAAAGACAGAAATACTCGTATTCAGATAGACTCCCTGTGGCAACAGCTTCAGGACACGTGCATGAATCAGCTCTGCACCCAGATCCAGCGCCCGTTGAAGCAGCAGTGCCGCGCTTCGAGGTGGATAGACGGCGCTATCTTCCGGTACCAGCAAGCCGCCAGCCAGACCAGGACGCACATTCGGCTCCAACTCAGCAAGCTGCCGCTCATCCAGCACCTCACACGGAATCCCATGCGTCCGGTACAGCTCATACTTCTTATGCACCGCCTGCATCTCCGAGGCATCTTCCGCGACCCAGATCGTCCCACATCGAGTGTACTCGTGCGGCCTCGGATCAGGCCGCACCAGTTCTTCCCAGAGCGTTTGAGAATAGCGCGTGAGCTGTAACTGCGCCTCACTGTCATCCATCACGACAAGGTGTCCCATGCCCGCAGCGGTCGCGCCGCTTCCCACCGTGTCGCACTCGATCACTCCGACCGAAAGCCCGGCAGAGGCCAGTTCCAGAGCACAGGCCGCGCCCACAATCCCGGCACCGACGATCAACACATCAAAGGTTCTGCGCATGTCCGATTCCCCAACGGAAGGGATCGCGCTCCTCGAAGATCAGCTTCCCTTCCAGCATAATAGAGGCAGAACCAGTAATACAGGGAAGAATCTGACCATCCGCAGCAGGCGTATAGGTCGCCTCAAAACGGCTGCCTATGATGCTCTCCTGTACCCAGACCTCGCCCGGTTGAAGTCTGCCCGCAGCCGCCAGGCAGGCCAGTTTCGCGCTTGTTCCGGTCCCGCATGGCGAGCGATCATACTCCTTGCCCGGACAGAGCACAAAGTTCTTGCTGTGCGCCCCATGCGTGCCCGGCGCATAGAGAATAATATGGTCGATCTCCGCACCGTTCGCCCCGGTCAGGCCCTCGCGCACCAGCGCCTCACGAATACGCCAGCAACAGTCAGTCAGCACCTCAAGCCGCTCGAAGCGCAAGTCCTGCCCGTGATCCTCACACAGAAAGAACCAGTTTCCGCCCCAGGCAATCTCACCGCTGACCTGTCCGTAGCCCTCGACGACAAGCCGCACGTTCTCGGCATGCCGATACGCGGGAACATTGTATACGGACACCCGCCCGTCGGCGTGCAACTCGGCGGTGACGATCCCCACCGGCGTCTCAATTCGATGCCTGCCCGGCCCGATACGGCCAAGATAGGCCAGTGTCGCGACAAGACCAATCGTGCCATGCCCGCACATGCCCAGATAGGTCGCATTATCAAAATAGATAACCCCGGTCACACAATCCGGGTCCGTAGGCTCGCAGAGCAGCGCCCCAACCATTGCTTCAGAGGCGCGTGGTTCCGAAACAATCGCCGTCCGAAACCAGTCATAGCGCTCACGCAAGAGGTGCAGCCGCTCGGCAAGGCTTCCCGAACCGAGATCAGGAGCGCCCTCAAGGACAACACGCGTCGGCTCGCCTCCTGTGTGCGAATCAACAATCACAATGTTTCGCACGGTACCCTCTTTTCCCCGAAAATCGAGCAGAATGTTCTTTGCTCTATCATACTTCCTGAAATGGCGGCTGTCTTGTGGAATTGCCACAGAATTCATGACGATTTCTGCACAACTTTCCGACAAACCTGCCCCTCTTCTTGACCCCGGAAATGCCGCACTCCTGCCATTTTCCTGCATGGCTCCACTGGCCTCTGTGTGTCTTCCAGCTCCCAACCGCGCTCTTGCTTTTATGCATTCTTTTGCGTAATATGGAAGAAAGATCGTCTGATCCGCTGTGTGATCCTGCAAAAGGAGGAGCGATGCACCAGCTTTCAACACCCCTTCCTCCCATCCGTTCGGAGATTGAGCTTCAGCAGCTTGCTCAGGCATTGGCAACACCGTTCTTTGCCGAAGCTCTTTTCGATCAGCTCGATGATGTCGTCTTCTTTGTGAAAGATGCCGGAGGACGTTATAGAATAGTCAATGAGACGCTGATGCGGCGCTGTGGCTGCCGCCAGAAAAGCGAGATTGTGGGGCGCACGCCGCTTGAGGTCTTCCCGCCAGAGTTAGGCGCTTGCTACGTCGCACAGGATCAACACGTCATCAGAAGCGGGCAGGTCATCCAGAATCAGCTTGAGTTGCATCTTTACCTCAGTCGTGCGCCGGGTTGGTGTCTGACCTATAAAATACCGCTTTTCGACCATCAGGGGCATATTGTCGGCCTCACAGGCATCTCCCGGGATCTGCGCATGCCAGACAAAGGACACCCCGTCTATCAACGCGTCGCCGACGTTGTGACCTACATTCAGAATCACTATCAGCAACCGCTCAAGATCGAACAGCTTGCACAGATAGCACACCTCTCCGTCGCTCAGTTTGAGCGCTATATGCAGCGCATCTTCGATCTGACCCCCAAGCAGCTTATTATCAAGACCCGGCTACAAGCCGCGACACAGCTTCTCAAGAGCAACATGAGCATCGTAGAAATCGCGTATTCCTGTGGCTACACCGACCATAGTGCATTCTCACGCCAATTCAAGATGACGGTCGGCATCTCCCCGAGTCAGTATCGCTCTCTGTTGCGACAGACGCGCTGGCACACATAGATACATCCGCACCTATCACTGCGTCGTACGCTTTTAGAAAAGAGGAATCTTTCTTCGATAGAGGAGAAGCGGCGTGGTTGCTTGCGCCGCTTCAGTGTTCATTATTGTAGCTCTTTGATCATTTCAGCGGAAATAAAAGGCGCAACCGAACCCCAATCCCCGGCGGCACGCTGCTTTTCAGCGATCACGCGAAAGCCACGCCGCTCGTAAAACATTACATTCCCGATCTCCCGAACCGCATGCAGGCGAAGCCGCGACAGGCCTTGCTTACGCGCTACCTGCTCAACCATTCGTAGAACGGTACTGCCAAGCCCCTGCCCCTGCCGTGACAGCGCAACGGCAAACAGCCCGATATACAACGCCTCCGCTTCCGGGCGTACCATTACCGTTGCAATCAGCTCATCCCCCTCGTAGAGCAGCAGGACACGGTTCTCAGGATGCTCAGAGAGCTCTTCATACAGGTGCGACACATCATCAAGGCGATCCTCGCGGAAAATATCACGGTGCAGGCCATACGCGGCATTAATCAAGTTCACAAGCTGGACGGCCTCTTGCTCGTTTATTTCAGCAGTCGAGGCAAGCCGAGCCCGAATCGTTGGATCTGTCATAGAGTTCAACCATCAGAAAGCAACTAACAGAACGAAAGGTCTATAATATTGTTGACGAATATGCCTTCTCTGTCAAGGAATACGGGGGCAAATCTCATCGCTAACATTTGTATCACAATACAGCAGACAAGCAAGAAACCGGGGGCAAAATGCATTCCCTACAAGTGCAAAAACATGTTATACTTGAGAGAGAACAGAAATGGAAGATGTCGTTCCGAGCGTCGGAGTTCGCGTAGCAATTGGCGCCCCCGCTTCCCATGCGCTTCAACAGCGAGACGCCCTAAAAAGCTCAGATATATGCACGAAACGACAGTATTTCCCGGTTTTTGACAGTTTGTTTACAAATACCAGACACTTTTTCAATGGAATGTACACATTTCTTGTGTAGACTAAAGGAAAACCTACCTCACAAGCGCTCAACTAGCTTACGTGACAGGAGGTGCTCCCATGTAACGGATTCGCTGCCTGGGAGAAGTTCCAGGCAGCACCCCCTACACAAGTCCGTACTCTTGCACAATCCGCTCTGCAACCGCATCGGGCGCGGGTAGCTGCCCTTCCTCCTTCAGTCGCACATAGCGCTCCTTCTCGGGGAAATCAACCCCGCTGCGAATGACCCGCTGCATGTTCGTATCCATCACGCCCGGGTTCACGCTGGCAATCAGATAGCGCTCATCCTGCTTATATTGCGCAGCCAGCACATCAAAAAACTGCTCGCCGCCCGCTTTCGTGGCACAATAGACCGACCAGCCCTCAATCACCCGCTTTGCCGCACCAGACGAGATAAAGAGCAGCTTCACGCGCACGTCCAGCCCACTCACAGCCGCGAGAAACTCGTTCGTCAGCAGCATGGGCGCAAGCAGGTTCAGGTGCACCGCCGAAACCATCTGAGCGCTGTCCAGTTGCCCGACGGGACCAAGCGGCTCGACCATGCCAGCATTATGCAGAAATACGACCTCATCGCAGGGATGTTCGAGCAAGAAACAAGCAAACGCCTCCCGCTTTGGCACATCCTCGACCCGGCTCAGATCGTGCTGCCAGAGCGTTGCCCGTTGAACCTGATCGGGCAAGAAATGCCGCCCGATCCCCAGAAGACGCACATCCTGCTCCTGTGCCAGGCGATCAAACAGCGCTTTCCCCAGACCGCCAGAGATTCCAGTAATAATCACGGTTCTCATATCTACCTCCATAGCAAGTATCCAGGAGATGGCTTCTCACTCCCCTGCTAGATCAATTGTAGAACATAGCAACACGTTCTCGCTCATCCCTGTAGCGCTCGCACGCGGGTGAAACGGTCACCCGCTCCTTCATACGTGTACTCTATATCCATACTCTATACTGAAGAAAGAGCATTTTCCGCGATGGTTTCTAGAAGGGAGTACACCATATGTACCGTACTGCCACACTTCCTCTGCAATTCGGCATCAATGTTGATCCAGCCTTCAAGGCGCTTGATCTGGCGTTTGATCTGGCACAGCTTGCGGACGAACGTCGGCTTGATTTTATCGGCATCCAGGATCATCCCTATAACGGGCGGTTTCTCGATACCTGGACGCTCGTCAGCTATCTGGCAGCCCGAACCCGCCATGTACGCTTTATTACCAATGTCGCGAATCTGCCCCTGCGTCCTCCAGCAATCCTGGCAAAATCATTTACCACACTGGATCACCTGACTGAAGGACGGTTTGAACCGGGCATCGGAGCCGGAGCTTTCCAGGAAGGCATCACATCCTATGGAGGACCAAAGCGCACGCCTGGTGAGGCTGTGGAGGCGCTGGAAGAGGCAATTCATATTTTCCAGCTCCTCTGGTACAGCGAGCCACAGAAACGAGTTTCTTTTGAGGGTCGCTTCTACTCGCTCCGTGACGCCGAGCCGGGGCCATTCCCGACGCGCCCGCTTCCCATCTGGGTTGGCGGCATCAAACCGCGCATGCTCAGGCTGATCGGGCGCCTGGCCGATGGGCTCATGATCTCACATAACTGGGTCGAGCCAAAAAGCGTACCACAGATACAGGAAACGCTGGACGAAAGCGCACAGCAAGCCGGACGAGACATCAATAGCATTCGGCGGCTCTATAACCTGCTCGGGGTCATCGTAGGGCCGAAAGAGCGCATTCACGCCAAACAGCCGGGCTTTATCGTCGGCACCGAACAGGAATGGGCAGAATGGATCACCCATTTTTACACCGAGCTTGCCCTTGACTCCTTCATCTTCTGGCCGATCGCGGGCAACTATCGCGAACAATGCCGCTGCTTTATCAACGAGGTTATTCCCCGCGTCAAAGAATACATCTGTGTTGTGCCTCAAGAGGCTCTGCAACGGGATTAACAACGAGAAGACGGCCAAACCTCCTTGTCTGGCCGTCTCCACATATTGCCCTGCTCGGCAGGTATGTATTGTAACTGAGACAGTCCCTTGTCTCAGAGGGCGCACGCGCTGCTTGTTATGCGGCCTGAGCTGTATTGAACAGGCTCTGGGCTGCCGACCCATAGTATGGCGAGAACAGGACACCCGGACGGTTGGAGTAACCATAGTCGTTATGCCCGTTCACATACCATGTGCCATTCACTTGAATTAACCAGCCGCCGCCGCTACACCCACCGGTCATATTGCACGAGATGCCGATAGGCTGCGGGCTGCCGCTATCGTCTGCCACCTTCGTCGACACGCACTCATACATGCGGTTGCCGTTAAAAGGTGCAGCAGCAGGATAACCGAGGGCATGCCATGTCTGGGAGCGGGACAGGTTCGCGCCATACTGCACGCCACCCACCGTGGCGACCAGCGTCCTGCCGTTCAGTGTGTTCATCACGGCCTCACCCAGATCATAAGCGAAGTCAGCATTGTTCAGCCAGCGGCTATGCGCGAAGAGCCGACGGGCCGTCCATTTTCCTTTCGGACAGGAGCCGTCAAGATACTGCGGGCAGAAAATCCAGTTGGTGTAGTAATTATTGCCCGAGCCCTCTTCAGCAACACAGTGACCGGCGGTATCAACGACGCTTCCATTGCTGCTCTGAACCGCCGTGCCAGAACAGACATAGTTGGTGTTGGTGCGACTATCAGTAAAGAAGACTTTACCTATTGTCGCATAGGGGAAGGTCGAATAGGAAGAGGTCGGGACCGGCGTTGCAGCCAGCGGCTGAGGCTTGGGCTTCTTCTGGGCTTGCGGCTGGGTTAACGAGTCGCGCACCACCACCTGCTTGGGCTGGGCTGTCCGCATCCGTTCAGCAGTCCAGTAGTTCGCGGCAGACTCCGAGGACTGCGTGACCGTTTTGCTGGAAACATCGCTGCCAGACGCCTGAGCTGAGCTTGTCACAGTTGAAGCAAGCAACAACAGGAGCAGCGCCATCAGCGAGGGGATGAGAGCCAGACGCCATACTCGGGGGAATGGTTTTCCTGACATATGGGAGAATCCTTTCTCTCATGACTATGCTTCGATACAACACGATTATCTATGGATCACCTGCACCCGGTATAGAAGCCAGACAAGCGCGTACCAACATACCTCTAAGCAGGGCTACTTCTTTTCAGGATGCAGGATACCACGCAGCATCTACAGCTTTACTGCAATGGACGCGTCGAGAAAGTCATTACCCTTTCTGCTGTTTGCCAGATCTCTTTTCTTATTTTGCTTGAATATTTCGATTGACATAGAGAGTATACCATGTACTTTTTCTCTTTTCAATAGTCGCTCTCATGTACTACATGCCAGGTTGCTCTTACTTCAGTATAGCTTCAATACGCTCCACTCTGGTAGCACAACTTCTACTTCTCTGGACATTGCAGCTTTTTCGAGAAAAGCCCGATCTTCCGTCACATGCAGAGCTTTCTGCCGCTATCAAATACAAACGATAGAAATCTGCTCATTCGCGGATCCCTGACGTCAATAGACAAAAACAGGTTTAGAGAAGGCGCTTCGCCATGCTCAAGAGAGCGCCCCGGCTCTCCCGGAATGCCTTGCTGAATACATCGGCCTGCTCTCACATCTCGCATTCAAAAAGCAGCAGCAGAAGAGATCAAATGGATATTTGCGGAGAAAGGGAATGGGCGGTCACAATACGCTCTCATTTCTGAATGCGGCGCGTAATATACGCCCTTTTCACAGGAACAGGCTTGACAAATAGAGCGAACCGACATAATATCCTAGTAGCGAGATCGGAAATAACTCTTCCGTATGAATTCAGGCGGGGCGCGGCTCTACAGGCCGTGCTACCCGAACAGATAGAGAGAAGATCCACAGTATAGCAAAAAAGGAGTACAGCACCATGTTTCGTCTCGATGAACGTTCCTGGCCGCTGGTGATGATGGAGAGTGAAGGCGTTGTAACGTTGAAAGATGTACAGCTTTCTATGGCGGCCTGGGAGCGCTGGCTTGCTCGTAAGGAACCGTTTGGCCTTTTCATCCGACATCATGGAAGCAATCAGCAGATCGAGCCGGAAGCCGCCCGACTCGGAAGCCAATGGCAGCAAAACCGAAGGGATGCAATCGGGCGCTATTGTGTTGGGGTCGCTCTGCATGCACCCTCAGTTGAAGCAACCGCTTTATCGCACTATGTAAAGCGCTCACAGACTCTGATGGGTTGTCCCGCACAGGCATGTCAGACAGAAGACGAGGCGAAAATCTGGTTGACCAAACGGTTATTACAGCGTTCAGCACAGCCGTCAAACACGCTGGTTGAAAGCCACTCCTAGCATATTTCCCCTGCTGGATTTTGCTAGAATATAGTCGAAAAAAGACGGAAAAAAATCACCTTCTGGTCGTTTACTTAGATAGAGTGTTGGTGGTTTGCTCTCGCATACCACCCCCACTACGAACCGGGAAGGTTTGAGGGATATGAGAGTGCAGCACGTTCTGCACTCGGCAGAAAGCCTCCGCTGAGTTGGTTCAGGGGAGGCTTTCCTGCGCCTGAAGCTTGCTAGAAAGAGAGGCTCTGTCCCGTCTCAAGCGAGCGCTGAGAAAGATAGGCCAGGCGAAAGCTGTCGTAGGCATCTTCTAGCGTCACTTCAGGCGTATAATGCGGATCGAGAATCGAACGCACCAGATCCGCCATGCCGAGACGAATGGCCTCCTGATAATCGGCTGTCCGCTGCGTGCTGGTCAATGTTGCTTCCACCACCTGCCCCGCCGTCGCGCCTGTAATCCCTTCCGGGGCCGGCAGATTCAGCACGTTGAGATCAGTGCCAAGCAAAGTGGCAAGCGCGCCGCGTTGCTCCTCGGGCAACACTCCCCGCACATCCATCTGCTCCGGGATCCAGCCATAGACCGTCACGTTGCCCTGATCCAGCCCCACACGCAGCACGGTCTGTTCCAGAATCGCGGGCCGGTCAAAGGCGTGGTAGAAGCTTGCCAGCACGCCATTCTCATACGAAACCGCGGACAACACGCGATCCTGTCGCCCGTCAACGGCATTCCGCGCATAGGCCGTCACAGTCTCGGGCCGCACGCCACACAGTTGATTGCCCAGATCAAAGAAATGCACGCCATGCTCGATAAAAATACCGCCACTGCGCGCGCGATCCCAGAACCAATGATTCGCATGCAGCGCCTCATTAGAAGCGACATTCTCCAGTCGCAGAAAGGCGATGTCGCCAAGCAAGCGGCTCTTGATCAGCTTTTGCAGCGTCCGGTAGATCGGGATACGGCGCAGCACATAATCAACGCTCAGACGCACCCCCTGCTCCCGAACCCGCTTCAGCAGCCGGTCGGCATCCTCAAGCGTCGTGGCAAGCGGCTTTTCCAGGAACACATGCTTTCCGGCCTCCACAGCGGCAAGCGCCTGCGGCACATGCAACCAGGGAGGCGTAGAGATCGCCACAAGCTCGACCTCCGGATCTTGCAACAGGTGCTCCAGATCGGGGTAAGCGCGCGCCTGATAGCGCTGTGCCCCCTCCGCGAGCCGGTTGGCATCGGTATCGGTCAGCGCGACAATCCGCACCTCATCCATACGGGCATACACATCCGCGGTAAAAGCGCCAAAACCGCCATATCCAACAATTCCAAGCCCTATCGGCATGATCTCATCCTTTCCGCCGCTAGCGCAGCGAGTTCAGAATCTCGCGGATGGAGAACGTCGCCCCGCATACCACCTCGTCCGAGGCCCCATAGTACACAGTGAGCGTATCGCCATGCTCAATGACGCCATTCGCAAACACCACATTCCCGAAGAAACCGGTCCGCTCGTACGGCGCAATAGGCTCCATGAGCGGCTTCGTCGAGCGAGCAAGCACTTTTGTCGGATCGTTCAGGTCGAACAGGACCGCGCCGAGGCAATAGCGATTCTGCTCGTCCGCTCCATGATAGATCTCAAGCCAGCCCTCGTCCGTTCGGGTCGGAGCCGCACCCGCGCCCACACGCACCGAATCCCACATCCCCGGACGCGACTTGAGCACGCACGTATGCTCGCCCCAGTGCACCAGATCGGGAGATTTACTGATCCAGATATAGTTTCCGCCCAGGCCCTCATTGCCAAGTGTCGGGCGATGCATCGCATAGTAATAGCCGTTGATCTTTTCGGGGAAGAGCGCACAATCCTTATTGGGTGGCGGCAAAATCATCCCGTGGCGCTTGAACGTCTGCCAGTCCTCCGTACTGATCATGCCGACCCCATAGCCATTCTCGGAGACAGCGGTATAGGTCAGGTAATAGCGCCCCTCAAGCTGAAGCACGCGGCAATCCTCGATACCAAACGTCTCCAGCTCGCCATCACCAAGCAGCGTCGGCTTCTCATCTACCGTGAAATGCACGCCGTCCTCGCTCCATGCCAGCCGCAGATGCGAGAGCGTCGTCAGATACCACTTTCCCTTGTAGCCGAAACCACGCGGATCGCTGCCATAATCCAGCTCAGGATCATCCTTTTTGCACTTGAGAATCTGTAACCCGCTCTCCGTCGTCGGATCAATCGTCAGGGCGCTGACCTCATCCTCACTCTGCTCAGGCCGCTCGGCGACGCGCAGCAACAGCCCGGTCTTTCCCTGAAACTGAAATGCGCCGGGATTTAACAGGCACTCGACAACCAGCCCTTCCATGCTTGGTTTGACATCCCGGGGGCGCAAAAGCGGATTTGTTTCAAAACGCTGCGCAAAATCTGACACGATACACACTCCTACAACACTATTTCATTAGCTCTCGAGGCGCTACCAGCCATAGCGGCGGCCCCACGCCTCAACAATTCGACGAATAATGACAATGGAAACCAGCGTTACGACCGCATTAATCAAGGCCACGGTTGCACCATAGCCGGAACGGAACTGGTTGAACGCCTGATAGTAGATCTCTAGCTGCCAGGTCTGGGTAGCCATATTCGGCCCACCTTTTGTCAGCAAGAAGGGCTCGGTGAAGATCGAGAACATCAACCCTACAGCCAGAATCAACACGGTATAGAAGGCCGGGTAGAGCATCGGCAGAGTGATCCGCCAGAAGCGCACCCAGGCATTGGCCCCATCGATTGACGCCGCTTCATAGATCTCATCGGGAATGCCCTGCAACCCGGACAGAAAGATCAGCGCATAATAGCCCGAGAACTTCCAGACCATCAACAGGACAATCACCAGGGTCGCCGTCCAGCCGTTGTTCAGCCAGTCGATCGAGACGCCAAAAAGCGAACGCAGCGTCGCATTAAACGGGCCATCATACGAAAGAATGCCCTGCACCACCAGCGTTGACACCACACCAGAGGCCAGATACGGCAGGAAAAAGCCGACCGCAAAGAGCGACTTGAAACGCGGGATGCTATGCACGATCAGGGCCAGCCCGATCGAGGCCGCCATCACCAGCGGAATGAACAGGATCAGGAACTTATACGACACAAAGAACGCCTGCCAGACTCGCGGGCTTGCCAGCGCCTCCTGAAAGTTCTTCAGCCCGATAAAAGTAGGGTGCGGCGAGATCAAATTCCAGTTCTGGAAGACCAGAAAGATACTCCAAACGAGGGGTATCAAAAAGAAGATGATCGTAAAAATCAGGTATGGGCTGGTAAAGAGCCACCCCTGAATCTCTTTCGCCCATGACCGGCGCTTCTTCCACTGTTCCGCAGCTTGTACACTCATTCTTCACCTCTCTAACGCAACACGAGCTGGACGCCCTTGACGAAGTTGCGGCTGAACGCGATAAACAGCAGCAGAACCGGCAGGGTCAAAATCACACCAGCGGCATACAATGGGCCCTGATAGGTGCCATACGGACCAAACATGGTTGAGAGCAAGACGTTCAACGTCTGCCGGGAAGCATCCTTCACAACAATCAAGTCCCACATTAAATCCGTCCAGCGCTCCATACTCACAAACAGGAAGATAATGGTTGTGATAGAACGCGCCATCGGCATCATAATGCGGAAGACAATCTGTAGCTCGCTTGCCCCGTCCAGACGAGCGGCCTCGATCACCTCGGGCGAGACCGAGCGGAAGAAGCCGGTATACATAAAGACCGCCCAGAGACTCATCATTTTTGGGATAATCATTGCCCAGTATGTGTTATAGAAGCCGCTATAGCGAATAATCAAAAAGGTGGGCACCAGCAGAATGATGCCAGGATAAAACATCTGGAAGAGGATAAAGTTATTGATGAGCTTTTTCCCCCGGAACTCCATGACCGAAAGCGCATAGCCGACGATCGCGCCCAGAGCGACCATGCTGATACTATCAACGGCAGTGACCAGAATACTGTTCAAAAGGGCCTGGAGCCAGGGCTGAGCCAGATAGCCACCACCATTAAAGATCCACTGATAGGAACGCAGCGTAAAGGATGTCGGGAGAAAGGTTCGATTTACCTGATCCCACGATGCAAACGATTGCAGGATCAAAAAGAGATACGGGAAGGCCATCACCACAAGGAGCGGCACCGCCAGCACATAGAGCCATAACCCTTTGACCCGGCGTCCTGAGCGTTGTCGCGTCTTCTGCCCTTGCAGCACAGCCGCCTGCTGACTTTGCGTTTGAGCCATAGAACACATTCCTTCGGTACAAGCATTTCAAACAACGATGAGCAGATACAGCAAAGCAGGGGGCTCCCCTCCGAACGAGCGGAGGGGAAAGCGCTTCTACGGAATCATCGGTTGCACAGCCTTCTTCCAGCTCTCCCAACCCTGTTCGGGCTGCTTTTCATGCTTCAGCACCGGAATAATGGCCTGTGTGCCGAGCGAAAGCTGAATATCGGTGTACTTCGATGCAGTCAAAGGCGGAACCGCGTTCGGAATGTTCTCCGCGAAAGGCTGCAACTCAGGCTGCTTCGCAAAGTAGGCTTTAAACTCCGCGTTGCTGTTCAGATCATCGCGGGCAGGGGGCAGGCTGGTCTTTTGCATCCACTTCATGTCATGGGCGGGATCAGAAAGCACCCACTTCAGGAAGTCCCACATCTTCTGTTGCTGCTCTTGGGAAGCCTGCTTGTACATCACAATGCCCTTCGCGTCAGCAAACGTCTTGACCGGCTGATCGGCAGGGACGTTATCGGGCACCGGAGGCGGAGCCAGCACAAAGGTCTTGCCATACTTCAGATCGGGGTACTTCTCCTGCCAGCCAGCGAACGACCAGGGGCCGATCAGGTTCGCAACCGAGAGCCCGTTTTCAAAGGGATCGTTTGCGCTCTGCGTCAACAGCAGCTTCTTATCGTTTAACTCTTTGAAGAAATTGAGCGTCCCGATAGCAGCCTGATCATCAGCGGTGATCTTGTCGCCGGTAATCAGAGGTTTCCCATTGCTGGCCGCATCATAGAAAGTGAAAAAGTCGAACCAGCGCTCATACCAGGTATCCTGCAACAGCGGCTGACGCGCCCAGATAAACTTATCAGGATACTTCTGCTTCAGCTTCTCGCCAAGCTTGAGCACCTCGCTATAGGTGCGGGGAGGCTGCGAGTAGCCCAGCTCTTTCAGAATATCGCTCCGCCAGGCGAACAGCATGGGATTTGTATACATAGGCAGGATGTACGTATGACCATCGCTCCACTTCCAGCCAGCAATAGAGCTTTCCATGTGACGGGCCTTGATCAAGTCGTTCCATCCCGGCATCTGGTCAAGAGGAACGATTGCATCCGAGTCCTTGAGCTGGCCACCAAAGCCAGTGAAAATATTCTCGGAGGCGGTCGGTGCAGTGCCACCGGCAAGGGCGGACTGAATACCGGCCTCGGAGGTCGGCGATTCCGGGATTGCTTTTACTGTGATCTTGATGTCGGGATGTTGAGTCATATATTCCTTCGCCATCTCATCCCAGAAAGCCTGTTGAGGGGGATTCGGCGCGGCCCAGAACGTCAGCTCATTGGCTGATCCAGTGCTCGCCTCGCCACAGGCAGCCAGCACGCTCCCGCCGAGCAGGAACAGGGCCATAATCAGGAAAATACCTCTCAGCTTCATTGCTGCACTCCTCCTACATTGTGTTCCAGAAGCAAGTCATTCGTTGCTTCGGCGTGCCTATCTACTCTCAACAACAGAAAGCAGATAGACACATATCGATATACTGCGCGTCACTCTTCCTGTGAGACACAGCCACAGGAGTAACGCGGAATCAGGGTAGTCGAGACCAACGTGCGGATCGCTGGCATCTCGCGCCCTGTCAGCGCATCGAGCAGACGTAACGCCGCCAGTCGCCCGAGTTCTGCCGTATAGATCTTCACGGTGCTCAGAGACGGGGTACTCATCGCGCCAAGGTTGGTATCATCGAAACCGATAACCGCCACATCCTCGGGAACCCGCTTCTGTTGCTGCATCAGCGTGCGAATCGCGCCCAGAGCCATCGCATCATTCGCCGCAAAAACCGCCGTCAGATCGGGAACAGCCTGTAGCGCCTCACGCATCAATTGTTTTCCGGTCTCAAAAGTCGTGTCTTCTGCATGAAATAGGTGTGTGGGAAGGCCAGCTGCCTCCATGACAGCGCGATATCCATCCCCGCGAAGAGCCGAACTATGCCAGACAGCCGGGCCAAGCAGCGCCACAATCGAGCGGTGCCCGTGTGAACGGAGATGCTCGGTTGCCAGACGCCCCCCCTGCACATCATCGCTGTTGATTGTATCGACCACTACCGTCGAGGGAAAATTGTCGACCAGCACAACCGGAATATCCATCTCCTTGAGTTCGGCAATAAACTCCGCCCGAATATCCGGCCCAGCTAGAATAACACCATCTACCCGATTTTCCGCTACTGGCTTGAACTGTGCAGCCGATTTCATCTGCTCATCGCTGATCGTTGTCAGCAGCAGATGGTACCCATGCTTGCTTAACTCGGCCTCCACACCGTGCATGATGACCGGGTAAAACGGGTCAACCTCAAGCGGGGCGTGGCGCTGATGCACAACATAACAGATCGTCTCTGTGCGAGGCATCGTGTGCGCGTTTTGCAAAGCCGCAAGCTGCAACTCCTGCGCAATAGCAAGAATACGATCACGCGTCGCGGGCCGCACACCTTCTTTCCCGTTGAGTGCCCGAGATACCGTGGCAGGTGAGACGCCCGCGCGTTGCGCAATATCGGATAAGTTTATTGACATCTGCAACCTCATGCAAAAAACGAAAGCGTTTGCAAAATTATACGCTGACTTTTTGCAAATTGTCAAGCTTTTTGCAAATCACATCCGTCTCTCTTTTTCATTTCCGGAACGACTGAGAGAGCTCTTTCTTTCTGTATTAAAGGAATAATTTCATTTTTCAGGCAAGAAGAGTGGCTTCCTCCTTGCAACAGTTGTAAGAAACGCAACAAACTGCAAATCTTCCTTGCGATATGGAAGCTGATTCCATCAATTGGCCAGAAAGCGTGTTGCACTGTTTCCCTTTCTTGCATGCTGGAATGGAATTTCGTGCAAGCGTCCAAACATGTTCTCCGAGATTACTGGCCCTCGGAGGTCACAGGGGGTTGAGACACGGGCTGCCCGCAATTGCTGCAAAAGGCATCCGAGGAGGTCATAGCGTGGCCGCACGCGAGGCAGAAGCGCCTCTCTGGCGGCTGGAAACTCTGCGCGATGGTCGGGAGATCCGCAGGTGAAAAGCCGGGCGGTGGCGGTGGAACAGGCGTCACGGGCTCCGGCGACACATACTCAGGTGGCGGTGGTGGTGGAAGCGGGGTCGTCGCGCCCTGTTGCAAGAGCTTCAATTCAAGTTGTGCCTGTTCAAGTTGCTGTAACAGCGCATGAAACTCCTGGCAGACAGGCAAAAGCTCGCTTTGCACGAGGCGACCAGAGAGAAAAAGGTCCATTGTGGTCTGTGTCAGCACCTCCTGCTGGCGCTCCAATTGCCGTGTCACCTTATCGATTGTAGAACGCAACCGCTGCGTTTTCGCGATACGTCCCGCTTCCTGCGAGGCCTTTTCAAATCCCCGCTGTACCGACTCCCAGATATTGCCCATAGGCCGTTATGCTCCTGTTTTTTGCTCGTTCTCTTTTCGATAGTATAACAAAGCATATCGGGAAAAGTCGATAGGGAGGGACTGGCCTCGCACCAGCTAGAGTGTCAGGAACATCTCATATTGCCCGAAAACATCGAAAAAGCCAAAATCGCGACAGCGCCGCAACAATGCGCTCTCTTCTGGCTCATTGATAAGCTGGATACCCACTGCATCGCCCGCCGCATGCCGAAGCAGGGCCAGCAACTCGCCATCAGTCAGCGCGGTGTGGTTGATTGCCGCAAGGATACGCAGATGTGCCTTTCGCCGCTCGGTAATCAGCCCGGTAGGCCTGTCAAAGCGCTTGCCAGCGAGCGTATAGGCGCGGCTTTTCAGCGTGGCGATACTGGCAAGCTCACGCTGCCAGCTTGGTCGCACATCAAACGCCACCCAGGGAAACAGGCGCTCCGGGTCAAGCTCCTCCACTTCGAGCGCGGGCGACTCTGGAAGCGCTTTTGTCGCGATCTCGACGCTCAAGAGCTGCCGCAGCGTCTCAAAGCCGACGCGTTTGTAGAGCTTCTGCGCGGGTATATTCTGATGCAGCACTTCAAGCTGAATCGTCTTGAGCCCGGCTTCACGCGCCTTATAAATCATACGCTCGGCCAGATGAGTACTGGCCCCGGTACCGCGATATCTGGGAACGATGCCAAAGCCGCCACACCAGCCACGCCAGCCACGCAGAGCCAGGCGGGCAAGGCCCACAAACGCCAGATTCAGGCTGTGCATGACGACAGTGTGAACCATGTCGACATCATAACAACGCCAGACTTCGGCTGCCATTTCAGGTGTCATCGTCTGCGGAAAGAAATAGCCGCTAAAAGTCACATTTTGCATTTCTGTAATTTCAGCAGGCGTATAATGCAGAGTACTGCTGAAACGATACTGACTCACGTTTTTTACCTCGTTTCTTCCTGAAAATAGACCAGCATCTCCCTCTTAACGTCCCTGTACCACCTCTCTCTAGCCAAAAAAGAGAGAGGAAATGCTTTTCCTCTTCGTGCAGAATCATCAGTTCATCTAGATAAATCAAGAGTCATTATAACATAGATAAACTATACATGTTCACCTTTATACATATATATACGCTCAAACATAAAGGAAGGTCGTCTGTTTGTTCTGCAATCAGCGCGAAAGGATGGGGTATTCTGCCGGTGCAGCAGAACAGGCGCAAGCACAAAAATAATAGAACGAACGCTTTACGCATCTCGCCTCAAGGCCCGTTATTCCATACGACATTTCTGCGACAGGACTCTTACCACTTTGTGACAGGCATACCTATTTTTTGCGACAAAATGCAGTTATACTCCGCGCAGAAAGGAGAACTATACTGTATTTTTCCACTATTTCGTTCGGGAGGAAAGTATGTCCGTACCATGCATTCCCAGGAAAAGCCTGTTCCTCGGACTCCTGGGTGCTCTCCTGCTTCTGGCCGGTAGCCTGACACAGCCCGTCAGTGCGGTAGGGAACCCGGTCGAGCACTGGCTGAGCACCCATGCCAGGCCACTGCACACCACCAATCCTGAGGGATCGCTTGACGATTTGAATGTCCTGCGTGGCATGGTGGCGAACGCCTCGATTGTGGGCCTGGGAGAAGCAACACATGGCACCCATGAGTTCTTCACGCTGAAACATCGGCTGGTTCGTTTCCTGGTAGAAAAAATGGGGTTCACCACGTTGGCAATGGAAGAAAACTGGAACAATGCCCTGAACATAAATGAGTATGTTCTGTATGGGAAAGGAGACCCCAAGGCGCTTGTCCGCTCACTGGAACGGCCCTGGCGCACCCAGGAAGTGCTGGAGCTTGTCACGTGGCTTCGAGCATACAACGCCGATCCACGCCACACGCAGAAGGTGCGCTTCGCGGGCATCGATGTGCAAGGTCTGGACACCCATGTATTTGACCTTGTCATCGAGTACGTTGCGGCGAAGATGCCAGCTCAGCTTCACACGGTCGTGTCGCTTTACAACGGGTTTCGGACGTGCTTGAGTGAGGTACAGAACAGACCAGCCTGTCTGTCTGATCCGGAAGCCCTGCAAACCTATCGCGGCCATGCACGCACCGTAGAGAATCTGCTTCAGCAGCAGCCTTAACAGGATAGTGCAGCCAATTGGGCCCTGCAAAACGCCCATGTCATCTCGCAGGTCGGCAAGCTGGCCTCCATGATGCGCGTTGATCCGAACGCGGGCAGCAACTATCGAGATCTGGCGATGGCCGAAAATGCTTCCTGGTTGCAGCACCATCAGGGGAAGGTCGCGCTCTGGGCGCATAACTGGCATATCTCGATTGAGCATGATGCAACGGGCACAACGATGGGTGCACATCTTCGCAAGCTCTACCAGACAGGCTATCGACCACTCGGCTTCAGCTTCTATCAGGGTAGTTTCAACTCGATATACTATGGCGCGGACCGCGACCCGAAGGATCATACCATTCGCACCTTTACCGTTGGCGCTCCCGTGAAAGAGAGCTATAACAGTACGCTTGGATCGATCGGCCTTCCGCTCTATCTGCTCGATCTGCGCAAGGCTCAGGGAGCGGTTCGACAATGGATGAACGGGCCCGCCCCTTTTCGTCTGAATGGCATGGGATATGATCCCGCTCAATTCGATGCCGCGTATACCCGGGGCTCGCTTGCTCAATGGTTTGATCTGCTTATCCACGTGCAGAACTCGACACCCTCGACGTACCTGGGAAACTGTGCAGCCACAACACAATGTGAAACAATGCAGGGGAGTTCCCGCTTTGGGTTCTCCCCTGCCTGCGTGCGCTATATGCGAAGGAAGCGCCCGGTGACGCTCTCCGCGCAGCGTGTCACCGCATCAGGCGCCCCCTCAGCGATGATGTGCCCACCACTGGCACCGCCTTCCGGTCCCATATCGAACACCCCATCAGCCGTTTTTACCACATCCATATTATGGTCAATCACGATCACCGTATTGCCCGCATCAACCAGCCGATGAAGCACATCGAGCAAGCGCTAAACATCCGTTCCGGGAGCTCCTGCCAGGGCAATTCCAGACTGGTCTGATAATGCTGCGCGATTGATTCCAGCTCGCCACGCGCAAACGACATCTTCTTGCGGAGATCGCCATACCAGCGCAACGCTCCGTCCAGCACCGCGCGCGTCGGGTCCTCGACAATCAAGGCAGGGTCGACTTCAAGGCGCACATCAAGCCCGTTGCACTCCACACACATGCCCCCTGGTGCTGTCGGGCTAAAGTGCTATCAGCGGCATTATTCGATTTTAGCTTGGCTGCCCGGGGTGATCGCGCCTCTGATTTCGCCGCTCTCCTCTGCGCGGTCGCGTATGGTGAAGCGTTCCTTGCCCGTTTTACTTTTATTTACCCGGGGATCGAAACAATGCTGATTCTCGCGCGCTTCTATGCGGGCACGTTTGCGCTTCAGGAGGCTCTGTACGGGCTGGAAGACGGAGACGAGCAAGCATTCGAGAATGGCATTGCAGTCTACCTATAAAAAAGATAAATGGTGTCCTGCAGGGAGCATCTGCGCGCCAGAATCAGCGGGAGCAGCCACCACATGCTTAGGTCGCATGCAGCACTGCTCATCCCCCGTTTACGTACACGTATACGTAAACGGATACGTACACGTGTACGTTCTCTTATATCTGCTCAATGGTGAGAGAGCCACTCTCAAGCTCAATGACGTAGTGTGAAAGCCACTGTTTGCGCAGAAACTCACGGGCACGAATGATGACCGAGGAGCCCGAGACCTCGACCACAAGCCCCTGACTATCATCCGTCTCAAGCGGGATCTCGCCCTCTACCTCGTCATCACCCCACAACTGATAGACGGTCGCAGAATTCACCATTGTCCAGCGCTGCTGCACCACCATTGTAGGTGATTGTAGACTATAATGGGTATGGCCCGAAAAGAGGATCACCTGCGGATATGGCGCCAGCAACGCCCGCAATTCCTTGTCCTGCCGCACAGGGTGCCAGAGGTGGGAGCCCGAAACCGTGTTCGGGAGCGGCTGATGCAGGAAGAGAAAAATAGGGCCCGTATGATCTGTATCAGGCGAAACACTCCGCTGCAACTCCTGCTTGAGCCAATCAAGCTGCTTCTCGGTCAGCACCGCCGAGTCTTTGTATGGCGAACCAACCGGCCCCCAGCTCTCAGAGCCAAGAAAGAGAAACGGATACCCGCCTATCTTCCGGGAATAGTACACAGCACGCTCGCCAGTGACAGCAAGGAAGCGCTGTATTGCAACCTCGTTGCCCTCGCCATGAAAGAACTCATGATTGCCAATGGTCAAATAAGTGGCATCGGGGTGAGGACAACTGTTCAGCACCTCCTGAAAGGCGGCGTAACTCTGTGGCCTGCCAGTGCTGGTCATATCGCCATTGATAACCAGCGCACCCGCCTGGGGAGCGATTTCGTGAAGATCCTGCAATGCCGTCTGAAAGTGAGAAATAGCCCGGGTGTTCCCCGGTTCGATATGGACGTCACTGATCACAAAAAACGTAAAACTGTCTGCTGCCTGTCCTTGCATAAGAGTCCATCCTGTCCACTATTCTTTCTGCTGCTGTCTCGATGCAGAGATTATTCCCGGTATTATATCATGTGCAACAGCGTAAGAGAAAGAATACAGGCGAGCGGCGTAAAAAGCGAGGGATAGATTTTATTCTGTAGAACAAATGGTCACATACATAGTAGAGAAAAAGGAGGCGTCAACGTACCGCTCACGCCTCCTCGATTTCAGGGATGCTGGAAGGTCATTTCCTTCCCATACACCTTCCTGGTATAGATCTTAATCGCGTCCTGAAGCGACATCGCGGGAAACTGCATCTTCTCAATATCCGCTTCACCCGGCCCCAGGCGGCTCGCCTCCCACAAATGACGTACACCCTGCACATGAAAGCCCAGAAGCCGCGCCCCGACCACATCGGCAGCCAGCGTATCATCACTGACAATCACAATCCCTGTTTCCGCAGTGTAGCCACCAACAGGACCACTTGCGACCATTGCTGGATGTCCCACTGTAATCGCCAGTTGAGCAGGAAAGCGGTGATGCATTGCAGCAATAAAAGAATGGAGATCCTCAAAAAAATGATGCTTGTTCGCCTGTGAAGCGCGTGGATGCCCGTAATAATCGGCAGCAGGGAATGACATTGCAATGTTTTTCAATGCCAGGGTCACAGTGGCCGACTCATGCACTTTGAGCTGGCTCAGCACAATCAGCGTCTCATAGCTCAAAATACGCGGATTTACCATAATACTCTTCTGCGGCCCAGCAACATCTATCTCTGGCGCGTAAAAGAGCTCGATTTCCTGAAATGGCCCGCGATTGTGGTCAACAAACGTCGCACCTTCTTCCCTGACCACAGCCATCAGGTCAGCGGTCTCAAACACCTGATCCGTTTCGGCTGCTCCGGCCCCACCCGTCACGATCAGCTCACTCGGCTCGTAGAGCTTGATATGGCGCAGTACCGACCGCAAGGTATCCGGCTGTGTCACCGCGGTCTTATCCTGATCTGAGGCCCACGTATCGTTTGGTTTTACGGCTACCCGCTTGTTCCGAATCAGCGGCTCAAGCCGAAAATACTGCAACGCCTCGGTGATTGCTTGCCCGATCTGCTCGCTTTGCGTAAGCGCAACGGTCGCCATAAGCCACCCTTTCCTGTACTTCGTGCAAGAAGCGTAAAGAATTCAGGAATACTCGTTTCTCTGACAGAGCACGAATGCGGCCCGGAAAAGGTTTCTCGCTGTGGCTAACGCTCGTCCTCAGGCGGCTGCAACGTCTGGCGTGTGATTGTGCGATGCGTCACGGGGGCCGAGAGCACAATAGAGGTCGTCACCTGCCCGTAGACCGAAAGGCGATCAATCAGCGACTCAAGATGCTTGACCGAAGAGACAGCAACCTTCATCACCAGGGCATCATTGCCGGTCACATGATAGCATTCCAGCACTTCCGCGATCTCGGGTGCCGTAGTCGCGAACTGCGAATAGCGCTCCCCCATTGGAGTACTGATGCGCACAATAGCCGTAATTGGGAGCCCGATAAGCGCGGTATCTATTTCCGCACGATAGCCTTTTATAATACCGGCATCCTCCATTCTACGTATGCGCTCGGCGACGGCTGGCGCCGAGAGGCCCACCCGTTGACCCAATGCCTGAAAGGAGAGCCGCGCGTTCTCCTGAAGCGCCTGCAAGAGCTGCCACCCTGTCTCATCAAGCAATCTTTCGATATCAGCAGTCATTCTTTTCTTTTCCTTGAACTCTAAAGCATTTTGCTGAAAACACCTTTGTTTTCCCATTTATTGTATCAAAATTTAGGGGTATCATAGTCTTTATAGAATACCTGAAAATGAGACAGCAGGCCCACAGGCACGAGAGAAGGATCATTGTGTCATGAAAACGATTGATTCACAGCAGACAACGCACGGCACAGAAGAGCAGTCATCTCAGGCATTGACCTATGTCAGCTATTTGCGCCTGGAAGACCTCTTGCGCCTGCAAGTCCCCAAAAGCCCGGGACCGGAGCATGATGAGCTCCTCTTTATCGTCATCCATCAGGTCTATGAGCTCTGGTTTAAGGTACTGCTCCACGAGTTCGACTATTTAAAGACCCATTTCCAGAATAAAGATAACCCACATATTGAGCATACCGCGAACCGCATTCTCAAAATCCTCAAGACCGTCGTCGCGCAAATCGATGTTCTGGAAACCATGACGCCGCTTGAGTTCAACGCCTTCCGGGGCTTGCTCGGCTCGTCCAGTGGCTTCCAGTCGATTCAGTTTCGCGAGATCGAATTCCTGCTCGGGCACAAGCGCAGCGCCATTCTACGTCACTATCCGGCAGACTTTCCGGGCCGCGATCGGCTTGAGCAGCGGTTCTATGCGCCAGGCCTCTGGGATGCCTTCCTGCACTACCTGCATCAGAACGGCTATCCCGTCCCGGAGTCACTGCTGAATCGCGATGTCACACAGCCTCTGGAGCCATCTGAAGAGCTACAACGCATCCTGATCGACGTCTATCGCCAGAATCCGTCGGTCCAGAATGTCTGTGAACTCCTGCTCGATATCGACGAGGGATTACAGGAATGGCGCTACCGTCATGTCAAAATGGTCGAACGCACCATTGGCAGCAAGCCGGGGACAGGTGGCTCTACCGGAGCCCGCTATCTGGCAACAACGCTCAAGCCCGTCTTTCCCGATCTCTGGGCCATTCGCTCATCACTATAAGAGGGGAGGTTTTGGAGTGACGCCTTTTCGACTCGATGAACATTATGCGGACGAGCTGGACCGTCAGGACCCGCTCGCATCGTTCCGGGAGCGCTTTCATATCAGCGATCCTGACCTGATCTATCTGGACGGGAACTCGCTTGGTCGCCTGCCAAAACTGGCCATTGAGCGAGCAAACAGGCTGGTTCAGCAGGAATGGGGCGAGAGCCTGATTCGCGGCTGGAATGAGGAGGGATGGTATACCGCGCCCGAACGCGTGGGGGCGAAAATTGCCCGGCTGATCGGCGCACAGCCCGATGAGGTCATTGTTGCAGACTCGACCTCGGTCAATCTTTTCAAGCTGGTCGTTGCCGCGTTGCGCCTCCAGCAGGGTAGAACCCACATCCTGACTGATAACCTGAATTTCCCGTCAGATCTCTATATCCTGCAAGGAGCTATCGAGCTGCTCGGGCATCAGCATCACCTGGACGTGCTCGCCTCGCCAGACGGCATTCATGGCCCTGTAACGCGCCTGTATGATAGCCTGAACGAGCAGACGGCGCTGGTCTCGCTCTCACATACCGCGTTTATCAGCAGCTTTACCTATGACATGGCCGAAGTGACGCAGGCCGCTCACAAAGCCGGGAGCCTGGTCTTATGGGATCTCTGTCACTCGGTTGGAGCCGTGCCCATCAAGCTGAATGAGGCCAACGTTGACCTTGCTGTCGGCTGTACGTACAAGTACGTGAATGGCGGTCCTGGCGCGCCCGCATTCCTCTACATTCGGCGCGACCTGCAAGACCGGCTGCGGAACCCGTTAAGCGGCTGGTGGGGCCAGAATCACCCGTTTGAGCTGGGCCTGAACTACGAGCCCGCCAGCGGCCTGAGACGCTTCCTGACCGGCACGCCGCCGATTCTCTCCCTCTCCCTCATTGAGCCCGGGGTTGATCTGCTGCTCGAATGCGGCATCGACGCCCTGCGTGCCAGGTCGATTCGACAAAGCGAGTACCTCATCCTGCTCTGGGAGGAGCTGCTGAAGCCACTTGGCTTTACGCTGAACTCGCCACGAGATGCGGGGCTGCGCGGCTCACACGTCTCACTCGGGCATCCCGAGGGTCTGCGCATCGATCAGGCCTTGATTCACGAAATGAAGGTACTACCCGATTTCCGCGCACCCGATACCATTCGCCTCGGCATCGCTCCGCTGTATACTTCCTATCGCGACATTCATACCGCTATCATGCGTCTCCGCCAGATCGTGACCGAACGGATATACGAGCGCTACTCAACAGAGCCGCCCTCTGTCACCTGATACACGCAGCAAGGGGAGCAAGCCGCTAGAGCTTCTCCCCCACCTGTTCTACTTCTTCCTGGATGATTGGTCCGGACACTATCGCCTTTCGTTTGATGCGGCGGCCCAGGAAGCTTCCACACACGCTCCCCAGATAGACCGCCAGCAGACCACCTATCACGCTGACCACAAGGTACAGCAGCCCGGGAAGCCATTGCCCACGCTCGAAGAGCTGCACATCTCCCAGGGCAAGGCTGCTAAAGGTCGTGTATGCACCACAGAAGCCAGTCATCAACACCAGCCGGCGCGTCGGGCCAATCAGGTCGGTTGTGTCAGCAAGCAGCGTCAAACAGGCAAACAGCAAGGCCCCCGTCAGGTTCGCGAACAGAATGTCATACGGCCAGCCATGCGCCTGAAGCACCGTTACCACCAGATAGCGGGCCAGCGTGCCACAGAAGCCGCCACAAAAGACCGCCAGCAACGCACGTGTTCTCATAGCGCCCTCCCCACCAGCAGGCCCAGGATCTCCGCGCCAAGCCCGAGCACGTATGTCAGGCCAAGATAGAGCAGGCCACGAGGCAGCGCCCCTCTCATCAATTGGAACGCCTCCCAACTCATGGTGCTGAACGTCGTGTAGCCGCCCAGGAAGCCAGTTGCAAGCACGGTTTGTGTCGCCGCGCTGAGAAATCCACGCGAAGTAAAAGCAAAGATCAGACCGATCACAAACGCGCCACTGACATTGATGATCAGTGTGCCAGAAGGAAAAGCGGAAGAAGTATGCTCCGAGATGAAACTACCAAGCAGATAACGCGCCACGGCTCCCAGAGCGCCAGCAAGCCCGACGCCGCCTGTCAGCAAGAGTGATGCAAACGTCATACAAATCAAACAACTCCCTTGTTTTGATGATACAACATGGCGGAGGGAAACAAAAAAAGCCCCTGCTTCCCCGTTTTGCAGGAGCTATCAGCGCAATGCGCGGTTTCGTCTTATCCTTCTTTTCTAATGAGTTCCCTGTTACAACTCAGGAGACGTGGCAAGCCCCATTACCATTCATTGTTCTCTACTATATCATAGTCGGCAAACAGACGACAAGCATACAGATCAGTCCCGAAGCTCCATTTTCGGTCGGCTGCTATCCAGCCTGCTATAATAAACACGCCCATCAGTGCCGACCGTCACCATATACAGATCTCGTTGAGGAAAGGCCTTGCGCAGGCTCTCTACCTTACTCGAATCAGACGCACAGGCGTAGATCACATCGCCCTGTAACCCGGGATCATTGAGCGGAAACAGCACATTTTGATAGAGTAATACATCATTTGTAATAATGAGCGCGTTATGTATGTTGGGATGATAGAGTGTATCGAGATCCAGTCTTTGCCCGACCGGAAAGCCGTTGTAATTGGTGTAGCGCTCGATCTGGCGCGGCAGGTAATAGCCCAGATTGCAGGCCAGCAGGAGCAGAACCAGCACCACCGTAACGGCACCGCTTCCCCACTGAGCCAGCTTCAGACGCACCCGCAGCTCCTTCGCCAGCTCGATCAATACAACGATCCCGCGAGCTGTCAGCATCAGCAAGAACGGCAACGACTCGTAGAGATAGCGCGGACCAAGATAGATACCATGATAGAAATAGCCGACATACGCCCCGATCAAGACGGCTCCACAGGCCAGACAATACCAGTCGAGCAGCTTCGCACGCCTCGCCAGAAACGGCACCAGCAACAGCGCAAAGGTGCAGTAAAACGGCCAGCCATAGAGATCAAGCGCGAGGCTCGTGAGCAACTCGTCCAGGTTGACCAGCCCCGCCGCCAGCGTGTGCTTGCCATAAAATCCGATCCCCTCGCCAAAACCAAAACGATCACCGGCAAAGAAAAGTTGCCTCGGCGGCAACAGCATATTCCCGGTAAGAATTATATTGATGACAAGCGAAATCGTCAGGAAGAGGATCACCACGCTTCCCATCCAGACCAGCGGCAATGACCATGCATACCAATCGCGCCCGAGTCGATTCCAGAGCAGCCAGACAAGCCCGGGAACGACCAGCCCGATGCAGAGCAGGCCCACCAGATCACGCGTCAAAGCCAGCATGCCGAACGAGAACAGCCCAAGCACCAGGCTCCACATTCTGCCGCCCTGCGCATAACGCACCACGCCCCAGATCCCCCACACCAGATAAAAGAGCGCGATGGTATGGCTCATGTAGCTTGCAGCCAGATAGCTATAAAAGGGCGAGAGCGCCCCGAGCAACACCGCCAGCGAAGCTACCCGCCGATTGAAGAGCCGCGCCGCAATCAATCCAATACCGAGCAAGGCCAGTGTCCCTAAAAGCGGCTCAACAAGCCACGGCACACCAAGCCAGAAGCCCGGCGTCAGAGTCAGCGCTGTTCCCGGCGGATACTGAGCGAACCACTTTCCCGCAAGCTGCACCATAAATGGGCCCGGGAAGCTCTCGGGAACCGGCGGCTCAGGCGCGAAAAGCCGTCCCTGGGCGTAGGTTTTGGCGGCGAAATAATAGGCGCTGGCATCAAAAATATGCGGCATCGCGTGATACTGCACAAGCGCGATCCAGGAGACAAACAGAAATGACCCGAGCAGAAGCAATAAAACGAGCGGGTGCAGCGCCTTCGTGAGAGCAGACGACCAGGAGAACAGCCGCCATGCCTTCCGCTCTCGCTGTGGGAACCAGCGCAGCAACCAGCCAAGCCCAAGCTCAAGCAAGAGCACCCCGCCAAGCAGGATCACCGCCCACAACAGCGAGCGAACGACCGTGCTCAGGTTCATGGCCACAAACGGCCCGGGATCCTCGGGAAAAAAGACGCGAGCAAGCTCCTGATCCGGTCCGCTCGTCGGTGAATCCTCCGTGACAGCAAGGAAGCGATCATTACGATTCAGGATGATATGCAACACCGAGCCGTCATCAAGCCACAGATTCAACTGGCGCGGCGTCTCTGGAAGCTGCCACTGCAAGCGCACGCTATACGAGCCGTTCTGAGGCAGGGTGATCCGCTCTCCGTTGCCGGGCCAGGACTTCGAGACAAGCGTTCGCTCGCCAGCTCGCACCTCAAGATCACGCCACCGACTCAGATCATCGAGGCCGCGCATCCAGGCATAGAAGCGATAATACGGGGAAGAAGAGATGTGGCGCAGATAGTTGACATCAAGCGAGAAGTTATTCGTGCTATCACTGCCATCAAGCTGATATTCGTGCACCAGCGGATCATAGCGCACCAATTCCAGCTCTCGCGGCTTGCCGGGCATCCCCAGATTGAGTGTTGTACTGCCGGCATGCAACGTCTTCGTCTGTCCCTGCACCGTCAGCTCTATGGGGAGCGCCTGCTGCGCACAGAGCCAGTTCAAAGCAAGCAGGACAAGCACAGCCAGCGGCCAGAGCAGCAGCCTGAGCCGTTTCAAGATCATATCGAGAGCTCTCCATGCGTCATTTTTCCCCTGTTATGACATACCAAAGCGAAGAAGTCAAGTAGGCCGGGGAAGCGCTCTCCCGGCCCTTTTGATTGACATCAGGTTATGATAGATACGCTCTACGCCTCACGCGCCAGACGCTCGAACTCGTCAATATCCTGGCGGATGATATCAAGGCTTGAGCGCCAGAACGCTTCACTCCGAATGTCGATCCCGAAGCGCTGCGCCAGTTCCGCCGCATCAGCCATGCCGGTTGACGAGAGTAGCTCATCATAGCCCGCCTTGAAGGTCTCCGGGTCACGCTGATAGTAGGCATAGAGCCCGAGCCCGAAGAGCAGACCGAACATATACGGGTAATTGTAGAAGGAGAGGCCAGTGCTGTAATAGTGCCCCTTCACAGCCCACATGTACGGATGCAGCAGCGACTCGTCGAGGCCATCGCCATAGGTCTGACGCTGCGACTCAAGCATCAGCTCATTGAGCTCACCCACAGACAACTCGCGCTGAAGCCGCTTCTCGAAGACGCCCTGCTCAAAAAGGAAGCGGCTGGTGATATCGACCACCACCTGACATGAGTCCTGAAGCGAGGCTTCCAGGATTGCCAGCTTCTCCTGCTTATCTGCTTCGGCAAGCGTCGCCTGCTTGATAATCGTTTCGCAGAAGATACTGGCCGTCTCGGCAAGCGTCATCGGGTGCCCGCGCTGCAATGGCGTGCGATGCACCATGTTGAAGTTATGATAGGCATGTCCGAGCTCGTGCGCCAGCGTGCTCATGCCACCATAGGCCGGTTTAAAGTTGGCAAGAATGCGCGATTCATCAGCACGCAGCGAGGTACAGTAGGCGCCGTCACGCTTGCCCGGGCGCGGCTCGGCATCAATCCAGCCCTCTCGAAAAGCGCGTTCAGCCAGACCGGCAAGCCGTGGCGAGTAGGTGCCAAACTGCTTGACAATAAAGGCCGCCGCTTCCTCGAAATGCCAGGTGCGGCTTTCTCGTGCCACCGGCGCAAACAGGTCATACCAGGCCAGCTTCTCAAGCCCGAGCAGCCGTGCCTTTGCCCGCAGATAGCGCCGAAAATCGGGGAATGAGGCACGAGCCGCGGACATCATCGCGTCAAGTGTCTGGCGATCAATGCTGTTGGCGAACAGAGACGCGTCGAGTGGCGTCTCCCAGTTGCGCTTCTGTGAGAGCACATTGACCTCATGCTTGATGCTGTTCATGGCAGCAGCCAGCGGCAAGGCTACGCGCTCCCAGGCGGCTAGCTCGGCCTCGTAGGCCTTACGACGCACCTCACGATCCGCCTCAAAGGCGAAGTTGCGAATGGCGCTCATAGGGTACTCTTTCGACTCGCCGGCCAGCTCCAGCGACACCCGCATCTGTGAAGCGATATTGCCATGCAGGCGGCTCCACGCGGCCCCACCGCTCAGATTCAGTTCGGAAGCCAGCACCTCTTCAGCGGGCGACATCAAGTGCTTTGCTTCCTTGCTCGCTGTTCTCAGCGCATAGGCATGGTCAGCGGCCACCTGAGAGCGCTTGATAAGCTCCTCAACCTCCAGTGAACCGATCCAGGCAGTCAGGCGCGTTGAGAGCTGATAGAGCTTCGTGCCGGTTCGGCTATACTCACTGTAGCGAGCCTGCGCGGTTGTATCACGCGAGTTCGTGTTCACATGGCTGGTAATATAGACCACCAGGGTACGCGCTGCATCACGAATCGCGTTATAGCGCTTAATAATCTCTTCAAAGTGCTGCACCAGCGTCTCATCAACCGGCGCTGTCACCCCCCCATTCACACCGTACGTGTCAAAGAGGGCAGCCAGTTCGTCAACAGAACGAGCAAGCTGCTGGAAGTCAGCGGTAAACTCGGGGGAGTCAAGGCCAGGATAAATGGTTGTCAGGTCCCAACGCGGCAACGTGTGCGCTGTCGTCATACAATATGCACTCCTTACATGCGGGATTCTTTCCCGAGAACTCGGGCGTACACCTTGTATTGTAACACGCTGACCGGAAAGCAGTATATAATGAAGATGTCCGAAACAGTACCTATCTCACAGAAAAGGATCATCTCACTATGAGTGAATATAACTATCGGGCCGCGCTCGCCTATCATGCGGTCTCAAGCTATTTTCCAGGCGACCAGCTCGCCGTTTCCGAATACAACCCGAAGCAACAGCCCTTGCTCTACAAAAAGTATACCTCGCTTGAACCGATCGCGTTGCCCAAACAGCTTGCATCTGGCTCAATATCGGCACTTCAGGCGGTCGCCGCTTCGGAACAGGCGGCAAACCGCGTTCCCGATCTTCAGACGCTTGCCCGCCTCTGTTACTATACCAGCGGGCTGACCAGGCCAGACGAAGAGAAGCGAGCAGCCGCCTGTACCGGAGGGCTCTATCACTTTGAGCTTTACCTTGTCTGTGGCGATCTGGCGGACCTGCCAGCCGGAGTCTATCACTATGGCGCACACGATCACAGCTTGCGCCGCCTGAGAAGCGGAGATTTTCGGCGTGTCCTGCTCGAAGCAACCGGCAACGAGACGGCGGTTGCGCATGCTCCCGTGCTTGCCATCTTCACTGACACCTTCTGGCGCAACTCCTGCAAGTTCGGACCGCGTACCTATCGCCATACGTTCTGGGATAACGGCACGCTCCTCGCGAATCTTCACGCCGTCGCGACCTCTGCCGAGCTGCCATTCAAGCTCATTGAAAGCTTTGCCGACGATATCGTGAACAGCTTGCTTGCTATCGATGGCTATCGCGAGGCAGCGATCAGTCTGGCGGCGCTTGGAGCCACCGCAGAGGAACCAGGAAACGCGCCCGTCATCGAGGAGCTTGAGCTACCGACCGAGCCACTTTCCCCGAAGGAAGAGGAATACCCGCTGATCGAGGATATACATGAGGCCACACTGTTCTCAACAGGCGAGGAAAGCGCGACATGGCGCGACGCGGAGGCTCCATTCCCGCCACATGCCGCCCCTGAGGGTACCTTGATCCCGCTGCGCCCGATGCCGCTCGATGATTGGCCAACCGCACCGATCGAGCAGGTCATTCAGCAGCGCAGTTCGGCGCATCGCTTCGCACAGCAACCGCTCAGCTTCGAGAAGCTCTCAACAATCCTGCTGAATGCGCTTCATCTGCCCAACGCTGACTGCTTCGACCCCGCAGGCCGCCCACTGAACGACATCTACCTGCTGGTCAACAACGTGAGCGACCTGAAGCCCGGAGCGTATATCCTGCATCCCGAGCAGAAAGCGCTCGAGCTGCTCAAAGAGGGCGATTTCCGGAAGGACGCTACGCACCTTGCGTTCGATCAGAAGTCCGGCGGTGAGGCAGCAGTCTCAGTCTACAGCCTGATAGCGCTGGAAGAGCTGCTGATCCGTGACGGCAACCGGGGCTATCGCGTCGCCCAGCTTGAGAGCGGCATCTTCAGCGGCAATGCACAGCTTGCGGCGGCGGCGCTTGGCCTTGGCGCGACCGGACTGGAATACTACGATAATGAAGTTATTACCTTTTTCTCCCCCTCTGCAAAGGAGAAACAGGTGATGTCGCTCTTCGCGCTTGGCGAGAGGGCCGAGTAATCAAGCAGGCCGGGAAGTGCTCTCCCGGCCCTATAACATCAGATTATGATGGATATCATCACGCCTCACGCGCCAGACGCTCGAACTCGTCAATATCCTGGCGAACCATATCGAGGCTTGAGCGCCAGAACGCTTCACTCCGAATGTCGATCCCGAAGCGCTGCGCCAGTTCCGCCGCATCAGCCATGCCGGTCGACGAGAGTAGCTCATCATAGCCCCGCTTGAAGGTCTCCGGGTCACGCTGATACTGCGCGTAGAGCCCGAGCCCGAAGAGCAGCCCGAACATATACGGGTAATTGTAGAACGGCAAGCCAGTGCTGTAATAGTGCCCCTTCACGGCCCACATGTATGGATGCAGCAGCGACTCGTCGAGGCCATCGCCATAGGTCTGACGCTGCGACTCAAGCATCAGCTCGTTCAACTCCTCAATCGAGAGCTCGCGCTGAAGCCGCTTCTCGAAGACGCCCTGCTCAAAAAGGAAGCGGCTGGTGATATCGACCACCACCTGACACGAGTTCTGGAGCGAGGCTTCCAGAATCATCAATTGCTCTTGCTTGCCTGCATTGCGCAGGGCCGCATTGCGCACGATGGTCTCGCAAAAGATACTGGCCGTCTCAGCAAGCGTCATCGGAGTCATCGCCTGAAGCGCGGTTCGATGTTCCAGATTCAGATTGTGATAGCCGTGGCCGAGCTCGTGCGCCAGCGTCGACATGCCATCATAGGACGGTGTATAGTTCGCCAGAATGCGCGACTCACCCTTCCGAATCTCGGCACAATACGCACCGCCAACCTTGCCCGGGCGCGGCTCGGCATCGATCCAGTGTTCGCGGAAGGCGCGAGCGGCAAAGTCGGAGAGCTTCGCGGAGAACGCACCAAACTGCTCAACGATAAAGGAGGCCGCATCATCATATGACCAGACGCGTTCACTTTTGCCAACCGGTGCAGAAATATCGTACCAGGCCAGCTTCTCAAGCCCGAGCAGCCGTGCCTTCGCCTGAAGATAGCGCCGAAAATCGGGGAACGAATCGCGAGCAGCGGTCATCATCGCGTCAAGCGTCTGACGATCGATGCTGTTCATGAACAGGGTCGAGTCAAGCGGGGATTCCCAGTGGCGCTTCTGCGACAGGACATTCGTCTCATGCTTGATGCTGTTCATGGCAGCGGCCAGCGGCAAGGCCGAACGCTCCCAGGCGGCTAGCTCGGCTTCATAGGCCCTGCGGCGCACCTCGCGCTCTGGATGATAGGCGAAGTTGCGAATCTCGCTCATGGGATATTCTTTGGTCTCGCCGTTCAGTGTCAGCGGCACCATAATCTGTGAGGTCAGATTGCTGTGAAGCTGTCCCCAGGCCGTGCCACCGCTAACGTTCAGCTCAGAGGCCAGGATCTCTTCGGCCGATGACATCAGATGCTGTGACTGCACCTTTGCTTGCCGCAGCAAGAAAGCATGCTGGCGCGCAACCTCCGAGCGCTGCATCAACTGATCGATATCCAGCGCCCCGAGCCAGGCAGTCAGGCGAGTGCCAAGCTGCGCCAGATAGACTGTCGCTTGATGCATTTCGCTGAGCTTTGCCTGTGCAAGCGTATTTTGTGAGTTTGTGTCAACAAAGCAGGCAATATAGGTTCCAAGCGTCTCTATCTGCTCAAGAACGGCATTATAGCGTTCTATGATCGCTTCAAAGCTCTGAACAACTGTATCGTTAATTTCGGCACTGACCGGCTGTTCAGTCACCTGATGCTGATCAAAGAGGCGCACGAGATCAAGAATCGCATCCCGGCCCTCCTGAAAGCCGCGCTCAAACTCAGGAGAATCGAGAGACGGGAAAATGGGGGTCATGTCCCAATGGGGCAATACATGTGTTGTCATTGCGCTCCTCGTGAAATACTAGATTGAGATCAATCGTGTTATCTTCACCATTGTAGCATGCGCCACATAAAAGAGAACTATCAAAAAAAGAAAGCCAATAACCGCTGGTTACTGGCTTCAAGGTAGCGACAATGAGCAGCAAAACCGTATCTCACATCGTGTCTTATACCCCTGCTCGGCAGCCTGGCGAGCTCCCGATTTAATTCCTACCTTTCTACTCAGATATTAGCATGCCCTAATCTCTTCTGTCAAGGGGCGGACCACCCCGCCGCATGCCTACAGGGGAATCTCAAAGAGTCGGGTTGTCAAAAAACCATCCTGTACCGTCACCAGGCGATACTGGAGCGGCTGCGCACAGGGCACTGGTGGATCAGTAAGGGTAAACTGCATCGCCGTGGAACGCAGCCCATAGACAGGAATATTCGCTACCAGCTTTTCTGAAGTCACATGCGTGTGGCCGTAGAAGATCCCGAGAATCTGGTGTCCGTCGAGCAGCTTCCAGAAGGCGCGGAAATCGTCGGGCAGATACGAATCTATCCAGCGACTCCCAACAGGGAGAATATGGTGATGCATCAGCAGTATGGTCGGCATAGAATGCTGTAACGATTGTGCGAGAAACTCCAGTGTATCCTGATGGGGCACCGCTTTTCCCCTCGGCCCCCAATCCAGGCAGAGGAACTGCACCCCTTTATGCTCAAAGCGTGCGTTCATATGCGGCACAGGCGGTGTTCCGGGGAAAAGATGACGGAAGAAATTTTCCCGATCGTCGTGGTTTCCGGGCAAGAAATACATGGGGAAGCGCTGCAAACCCTCTATCGAGACCAGAGCCGGTCCCGGCGCTTGCTGTGCTGGCTGAAGCTCAAGCATCTGGCACAGGTTGCGGTAGGAGACCTCGGAAGGATCATCCACCAGATCACCGGTCGAGACAAGGAAATCAACATGTACAGCGGTATGCTCAGCAATATGCCGCATCACCTTGCGAAACGCATGGGCAGTTGCGTAGCCGTCAAGCAAAGAGGCTTCGGTTTCGCCTAGATGATGGTCGGTGATCTGGATGAACGAGAAAGACATGGGGAACTCCTTTCCTTTTTCAGCGGACGCCTTCGGCACAAAGTTTCATACTTCAATTCTAAAATGAAACTTTATTTCTGTCAAGCATCCCTGCTCTTAGCCATCCTGACGCGGCTCACGCGGCTTCGGTGTGGGTAGCTCGGGCAGATAAGCCCGCTTGTAGACCATAATCGTTCGCTGAAACTCGATTACCACCACCCCGTTTTGATTGAAACCCACCGTCTTAACCTGCACAATGCCCCGCTCGGGATAGGACCGTGACTCGCGCTTCGAGAGAATCTCACTTCGTGCATAGAGTGTATCGCCCTCATATACAGGCGCGGGAAGCCGCACCGCATCCCATCCCAGATTGATCGCGTTTTGCGAGATATCGGCAACCGACAGCCCCGTCACCAGCGCAAGCGTAAACGTCGAATCCACCAGGGGCCGCTTGAACTCGGTCTGGGCCGCGTAGTGGCGGTCAAAGTGCAGCGAGTTGGAGTTCATGGTCAACAGCGTAAACCATGTGTTGTCGGTGCTATTGATCGTCCGCCCGAGCGCGTGCTGATAGACATCGCCAACCGTAAAATCCTCGTAACAACGACCTCGCCAGCCAGAATTCATACGCTCACCTCTCAGGTTTCAGACGCACAGAGCAGGATGCGCCGCTTGCCAATACTGAACTGTTCCAGGCGCCGAAACTGCTCATGTACTACTTTGTGTTGCTTCGTCGTAATCAGAGCGACAACCGCAGCGGGCGAGAGTATGGAGCGCAGGGAGTCCAGCAGCGCGGTCGCAGGGTCCTGTGCGGCGGAAGCATGCAACCAACCAGTATGCTGACCATAGGGCAGATCGACCATCACCAGATCAACCGACTTTGGAAAGCGTGTCGGGTCGAGCGGTCGCATGACATCAGCTTGAAACAGTCCAATGGTCAACGGCATCAACTGGCGCTGCAAGCGGTATGCGCTCTCCAATGCCTCAGCATGCGAGGGTTTGCCATACTCCTGATAAAGCGTCTGAAGCTGCGCAATCCGCTGTTCCAGGCCCTGAGGGGTTAACAGCGCAAGGTTCTTCTCCGCAAGCGGCAACACATCAGGGTCCGCGTCCGAACCGATCACGGCTGAAAGTTTGCTTCCATGTAAAAAGCCCACGCTGACCAGCAGCGAAGCCCCGCCACAGCAGGGATCATACAACACACAGGGTGTTGTGCCTCCGCGCTGTTGATAGAGGCTCAGGCAACGTTGAAACAGCTCGCTTGCCAGGCGTACCGGAAACGCCACCCTGCCGGGCACGCTGTACAGCACACGTCCGGTTGCAAGGTCCGAGTAATCCTGCTTTTCCTGCGTAAAACGATATGTCATCGAGATCTCCCCGTTTTTCTTTGCCTGAGCCATTCTAACAGGCTCCATTTTTTCCCGCAAGCAAGACGCTCTATCCTCATTGTAGTCTACTTCAAATAGCGTAGTGATACAGTACTTCCCGCCTACTTTGGTACCAGATATTGAAGAACCCAAAAAGACAATATAGAGTCATTGATAGAAGTGAGGAGATACGAAACGATAGGGCCCGAATCGCGCTTCCCTCCTCTTTTATCAAGCATCAAAGCCACTACATAGAAAAGAAGGACAAAAGAAACTCCGGTCAGCATGACTACCGGAGCGAAAGAGGAGTATAACATGAACGTTGAGCAAATTAAATACCAGACTTGCCCTTACGATCAGGAAGAAGCTATTTTACTGGTAGATCCCGAAACAGAGAGCATGCCCGATACCGACGAAGATGGGGACCTGCAATACTATTGCCCGGCAGGACATCATACCTTCTCCCTCGATGAAGATAATTAGCGCCCAAACAGAAGAGCCGCGTCACGCTCCCTCTCTCGAAGGAACGGCGCGGCTCCACTCGCGCGATCAGCGCTGCGCCAGGCTCCATGCATAGCGGCGCTCCCACTCGGGACTATTCAACCCATCCCTGCTATCAACCCCGAAATGATAAGCAATCAGACCAAACAGCGCGAAGACGGCGAATGTCATAAGAAAAGTCAACATCTCTTTCTTTACCCCCTCCCGGATAAAAGTGTCAAAACGACAATTACTCAATCTACTTATAAGAACAGCGAGAAGAGGAGATCTATTCCCGCTTCGTTATTTGGTTCCATAGCAAGCATACATTGAACCAGGTGGTATGACAGGACGGTACTACAAGAAAACACAGCCCCCTTGCCTGCTTCCCAAAGTGATTGTATGATAACAGCAGATCCCCACTTTTTTATGCACTTACTTTCATTTTTTTCATCATTGCAAAGGAGAATATGAGTATTTCTACAGAAAAGCAGGCACATATCACACTACCAACCGGCATGAAAGGCATTCTCTTTGACTTTGACGACACCATGTATGCATGGGAAGAGGTGATCCGTCACTGGGCCACCGCCTTCACCCGCAAGCACAACATCAGCGACGATCACGCCATTGTGGACCATATCGTTGATCTTCTGGTCACGGTTGACTACCACGGCAGCACTCCCAGAATCGAACTCTTTCGCTTCTTGCAGCAGGAATATCCAGCATTTGATACGGCTCTTGAAGACCTTCAGCAGCACTATCAGGAGGAGCTTTTAAGCAGCATGATCGCTCGGCCTGACGCCGGAGCTTACCCGTTGCTACACGCCCTGCACGCGAATCACATTCCCTTCGGTATCATCACCAATGGAGACGCGAGCTGGCAGCGGCGCAAAGTGGAGGCATACGGCATTCATAAGCTGACGCCCCATATCTTTGTCTCGGGCGCATTCGGCGCTCACAAGCCCGCTCCATCGATCTTTCAGGCAGCCGCGAAAGCGCTCGAATTGCCCCCGGAAGAGATCCTGTTTGTAGGAGACCATCCAATCTATGACATCTGGGGAGCACATCGCGTCGGCATGCATACCGCCTGGATTGATCGCTTCTACCCCTGGCCGCGTCACCTGCCACGCTCTATCGCCGAGATCACTGTGCACTCGCTGGCCGAGCTCTGCAAGCTTTTCGAGGTTGAATAAAGCAACGAAAAAAGACCGCCTGCCAGTCTGCGGGAGGCGATCTTTTTTCTGGCAATTATTCCCCTAAGTCGGCCTGGGCCCGGAACTCAACCTCTGGCTGTTTGGTTCCATGCAGCTCAAAGACAATCAGCTCGTTCAGGCCAGGCTTGAGGAATGGACCCGGCACATAGAGCGTCTTCTGTGGGCCACGCTCCCAATAGCGTCCGAGATTGCGGCCATTCAGCCAGCAAACGCCTTTCGTCCAGCCAGGAAGCGCGAGGAAGGTGTCTTTCTGTTCCTGCACCTCAAACGTTGCCCGATAAAAAGTCGGTTCGTTCTGTCCCTCGGATGCCGCCGGAGTGAAATCCAGCCCGTCAAGCTTCTCAAGCGGAAGCGGATAGATCGTCCAGTCATAGAGGAACTGCTGACCGAGCATCACATGTCCTGTAATGCCCTTGCGATCCAGCAAATCGGGCCCATAGTTGACACGGCCCATATTCTCAACCAGAATATCCAGCGTGACCCCTTCCGGGCCGACCGCAAGCGGCAGCGTCTGGGTTTCAGGAGAGCGCTCAAGCACGCCCAGAGAGGTCCCATTCACAAAGACCAGCGCCCGATCATGCAGGCCACGGATCGATAGCACATTCTCGACCAGCGGCCCTGCAAGCTGCGTCCGGTATAGAATAAAGCCATGCTGTTGATCGAAATACTCCATTGGTTCGGGTGTGGCGCTCCATACTGGCCGACTCAAGCGATCAAGCGATGAGAACAGAGACGCTCTCTCGGTCAGCTCGACCGTGCCGAGTGCCTGCTTCGGTGAGGGCTCAATGTCGATGTCTGGCAGCTCGGTATATTTGCCGAGCACCTCACGGAACGCATAATATTTCGGGGTTGGATCGCCAGCCTCATCAAGCGGCGAATCATAGTCATAGCTGGTCACGGTAGGCTGATACTGACCGCTCCAGATGTCCAGATTGGCCCCGCTCATGAAGCCGAAATTCGTGCCACCGTGGAACATATAAATATTGACCGACGCACCCTGCTGAAGGATTTCGTCCAGCGACGCGGCAGCATCCTGCGGTTCGCGCGTGTGATGCGGCTCCCCCCAGTGATCGAACCAGCCATTCCAGTACTCCATACACATCAGTGGCCCCTCGGGCTGATACTGGCGCAGGACCCTGAACGCTTCCTCAGCCCGAGAACCGAAATTGGCCGTTTTGAAGACATCGGGCAGCGTGCCCCCCTGCATCATCCAATCCGAGGGACCGTCCGAGGTAAAGAGCAGCACGTCAACGCCGCGCCTGCGCAGACCCTCCGCCAGATAGGTCAGGTAGCGCTTGTCATTGCCATAGCTTCCGTACTCATTCTCAACCTGCATTGCCAGAATCGGCCCGCCATGCGTGATCTGGAGCGGCGTCACCTGTGGTAACAGCGCATCAAAGAAACGATCTACAGCCTCAAGATAGGGCCGATAATAGCAGCGAAGCCGCATCCCAGGATCTTTAAGCAACCATGCAGGCAGGCCACCAAACTCCCACTCAGCGCAGATATACGGGCCGGGCCGCAACAGCACATACAGCCCTTGCTCGGCAGCTTTTTGAATGAAGCGGGCCAGATCCAACCCCCCGGAGAAATCGAATTCGCCCGGGCGCGGCTCGTGCAGGTTCCAGGCCACATAGGTCTCGACCGTATTTAAGCCCATTGCGCGCAATTTGTGCAGGCGGTCATCCCAGTATTCAGGCGGGACCCGGAAATAATGCAGCGCACCCGAGAGCACCCGAAACGGCTTACCATCGAGTACAAAGTGTTCTTTGTCTGGCGTAAAAGTTCCCATGCTTTCCTTGACTCCCCATCGTAGTGAACAGAATAAAACCACTCGTAAGGCAGGTCAGCGAGCCACGGTGCACATATCATTGTGCCTCATTTGCGATGCTCGCTCATCTTCGCAGTGAGCAGCCAGCCAGAGCGGGAAACCCCGGCGTTGTTTCCATTATAATCTAAAAGAAGGTGGAAAAGACAGGTTCAGCATGCAGAAAAAAGCGAACTGACGCCCCCGGGCAGAGCCGCACACGTTGCCTTACTCCCTCTTTTTTCATATGACTCTTCTTTTACATTTCAGCATTCGTTACACCATAAAGAGTATTTTGAGTTATGCCGAAAGCGTGTATATCATTAAAAATTGTTCATGTTCAAATAGAGCGTAATTTTAATAAGAAATTAATAGCTTCGTATATCGAAATATGATATCCTTCATACGGACAAAAGATCTATCTCGACCTTTTCGTGTCGGGTAATAAAACAAAAAGAAAGATGGCCGAGCAATCGGCAAGTAGGCTGGTTGTAGCAAGGGGGCCGCAAAAAGCCCTCTTGCGTTTAAGTGTAAAAGTGAGTTAAAGGTGCAAAGTGGGTCAAGATAGTATCGATGCAAGCTTAGGGCTTGAGTTCAGTCTGGCACTGTTCGAGCATTACCGCATGAGCGGTTTGCTCAAATCCGAATTGCATCATATACCTGGAGTTCGTGGGCGTTGTATGGGATATCTGCACCTGGTGGATGGGAAGGTGACATCTTGCCATGTAGAAGACCAGCAAGGACAGCGTTTACCCATACCTCTTTCAATTCTCATGAGCGTGGAAAAAAAGCGCGGACCGTTTCCCTGGGTTCTGTATCCGCTCTCGACGCCACGCCTGGGGACACCTCCTCGCCCCGTACAGGACACATCCCCGATTCCGCAGCGTGTAGGACAGCTTGATGTTGATAGGTTGGAGGGATGGACCACCAGGCAAAAAATGATGTTGTCCATCGTCTTTGAGCTCGTTGACGGGCAACGCTCCGTGATGCAGATCAAAGAGGATGCGCCGCTCTCTCCTGATATCGTCGATGACGCGCTTACGATTCTCGTGAATATGCGAGTCATAACTGTTCCTTCTCCATAGTACAGGAGGTTCCTTGAATGAACAAGAATCAGATTCCCCAGGATGCCCCGGGAGTAGACCTGACAAAAGCGCTGCGTGAGATGGTCGCGCAGAGAGAAGATGACACACCCCCTCTTTTCCGTAAGTGGTATAAACTCACGGCCATTCCCGAAGCGCCGCGTAATGCAAGCCTGACGCAGCGCGAGGAATCACGTCAGTCGCGCCTGATAAGCACAGTGTTCCTCTTCCTGATCATTGTGCTGATCTGCTTTATTCCTGCAACCTTTTTGATGCCCAACCATTTTATCCCGATCCTGGCGTTTTCTCTGCTTGGCGTCGCCATCATTTCGCTGATTGTCAACCGACGGGGGAAAGTTCTACTTGCCGGCATTATAGGCACATTTGGATATGAGGCGGTTGTTGCTGGAGTCATTTTCACATCCACGCCGCTGGATACGTCGGGCATCATGTTCTATCTTTATGGCACGCTGGCGGTACTGCTTGCGGCCTCGTTCCTGCCAGCAAAAAATGCTTTCCTTATTGCCTTCATCAATGCTGTGATGATCGCGATCAGCATGGTTTATCAGCCTCATACTGCGGACTTAAATCAGGCGATGCACTCCCAATTCATTCCAATGCTCATTCAGCCGATCGGCACACAATTCATTGTCGCCGGTGTGGCCTATGTCTGGTCGCATAACGTGACACGTGCTCTGGCCCGTGCTGACCGCACCGAAATGATCACCTCCCTGCAACGAACCATCGCCGAGAAGGCTGTTGAGCTGGAGCAGGGCGTGCAATTAATCTTGAAAACGCATATCGAGATCGCGAACGGCAACCTGAACGCCCGTGCTCCACTGAGTCAGGGCCACGAGCTCTGGCAGGTTGCACGCGCCTTGAACACGCTGCTGGTTCGCTATCAGCGTGCCGCTCTGGCAGAAAAAGAGTTCCATCGCGTTGAACAGGCCATTCAAGCCTTGTTACATTTTCTGCAAGATTCGAACAATAGACAGCAAAAGCAAATTCTGCTACCAATGACGCAAACACTGCTCGATAACCTTTTAATTGCATTACAGGGGAAAACTCTGGCTTATTCGCCGCAGCCCTACCCGCATCAGCGACCAACCATCACAGTCAATGCTGAGCCCAATTCACAAAATTCACAGATGTGAGCAGAGCAACAAAGACTACTATCCTTTATTGCATTTCTGTCTCCCTTTTCAGGAGGGTGAGGGGAGTCTGGCCCCTCGCTCTCCTCTCTGGCGCTTCATGCCTGCATAAACGATCAGAAAAGCAGATCGGGCCGGTCTTCAGCGCCCGCTTCTTCCACGCGAGCTGTTGATTGCTTCGTGATCTGAAAGAGAGGGGGCGAGCTTCACCCGCTCCAGCCCATATTGCTCTGAGCAGCCAGAGCGGGCCGACAGCTTTGCATCGTAACATGCGCTCTGCTGTCCAGCAGATACAATATGAGGCTTGAAAGACAAAGGAGACGATAGAGGGAAGGGCTTCAGCCCGCCACCCCGGTACGCTGAAGCAGAGAGGCTAGATCAATTGAGCAGCTTCCTGCATTTTCCGAACCTCGGGATAGAGATCGTAGATGTTCAGGTAGTTCCCATCGGGGTCGCGTACAACAAACGAGCGGCCCGCACCAACATCGGTAATACCGCTCACAAACTCAACGCCCTTTGTCTGCCATTCCTGATAGACAGCGGCTGCATCCTCCACCATAAAGCCGATCAGCACACCTCCACGTTCTGTAGAGGCACCATAGGTTCCCACTTTGATATCTTGCAACATGAGATTGAAGCGGCTGGCCTTTGAATGCAGAAAGACAAATTCCCCGGTTGGCGAAGAGAATTCAGGCACCACCACGAGGCCCAGCAACTCAGTATAAAATGCCCGGACACGCGGCATATCCTGCACCAGCAGCATAACAGATGTAAGACCTGGTTCCATACTGACTCCTCCTTTTCTTTCCCCCATGCTAGCACACTATCGTGCCCGGGACTTCTCGAATCTTGCGCTTTTTCATCATATCCCGGACAAAATATATCCTTGACACATTTTGTCCGAGAATGGTATGATCATACTATCCAGAAAGAACAAAAAGAAAAAGGAGATATCCATGAACGCACGTATTCAAATCACGAAAGTCGCTCCCGCAGCATACCGCGCTGTTTTCCAGTTAGAGAAATATGTCAGAGAGAGTGGCCTTGAGCGCTCGCTGCTTGAACTGGTCAGGTTGCGTGCCTCACAGATCAATGGTTGCGCCTATTGTGTTGATATGCACACCAAAGATGCCCGCGCCGCCGGCGAAACCGAGCAGCGGCTGTACCTGGTCTCCGCCTGGCACGAGGCCACCTGCTTCACCGATCGAGAGCGCGCCGCCCTTGAGTGGACCGAAGCCGTCACGCTGGTCTCCGAAACTCATGTCCCCGACGACGTCTATGAGCGTGTGAAGCAGCATTTTACGGATGAGGAGCTTGTCAACCTCACTGTAGCGATCTCAGCCATCAACGTCTGGAATCGCCTCAATGTCAGTTTTCGCACTCCTGCCGGAGACTATCAGCCCGCACAATCTTCTCATTAGCGGGCTTCACGCGCGGCGTGATATGGCTCGGCTTACCCGAGTGACTTGACGCCGCTATTTCCCTATGTTATAAACAACTGAAGATAGATCGTTCTTTTGCAAAAGAGATTGCGGGAGCTTGGGAAAGCCAGGCTGAGAGGGTGGCCCATTCTCGCCACCGACCGATATAACCTGCTCTGGATAATGCCAGCGAAGGGATTCTTTCGTACAGAACAACAGCAAGACGCTGGCCCTTTGCCAGTGTCTTTTTTTGTTCCCATAGCAGCCCGCACACCGAGAGGAACAAAAACCATGAAACAACCTCGCGCCATGACAATCGCCGGTTCCGACTCAGGAGCCGGGGCAGGCATTCAGGCAGATCTGAAAACATTTGCCGCGCTTGATGTCTATGGGACCTCCGCCATTACAGCCATCACCGTTCAGAACACGCTCGGGGTTCGCGATGTGCTGGAAATGCCCACGACGTTGGTGACAGAACAAATAGACGCTATCATGGAGGATATCGGAACCGACAGCGCCAAAACGGGCATGCTTGCCAGCTCCCCGCTGATCGAGGCCGTTGCAGCCAGCGTGCGCAAGTGGAACCTGCGTCTTGTGATCGATCCGGTAATGCGCGCAAAAGGAGGGGATCCGCTGTTGCAGGATGAAGCGGTATCGACGTTGCGTTCGGTCCTGCTGCCGCTGGCAGAAGTCGTCACCCCCAACCTGCCTGAGGCCGAAACGCTGATCGGCAAGCGCATCACCTCGCTGGAAGAGATGCGTGAAGCAGCGCGCATCATCCACGATCAGGGGCCGCGCCATGTGGTCGTCAAAGGGGGACACGCGCTCGGCGATCCGATTGATATCTACTTTGATGGAAGCCACTTCTCCGAGTTTCGCGCCGAACGCATCGACACGCCACACACTCACGGAACGGGCTGCACTTTCTCGGCAGCAATTGCGGCCTTCCTTGCTCGCGGTTCTTCGGTGTACGACGCCGTCTATGCAGCCAAGCAGTATATCACCGAAGCGTTGCGTCATGCGCCGGGAATCGGTCACGGGCATGGACCGGTCAATCATTTCTGGCTTCACGCCCCGGCCCTTCCCGCCGTACTCTCAACCGCCGTCAGCCAAATCGGGGAATAACAACGTATGCACAAAGATACATTCATTCAACAACTTGTACACCTGCTCCCGCGAATCCGCGCGCAGAAGCCGCTGCTGCACCATATCACCAATCAGGTAGTGATGAACGATACAGCGAACATGACTCTCGCTCTGGGGGCGCTACCAGTCATGGCCCATGCGAGTGAAGAAGTTGAAGAAATGGTCTCGCAGGCCGGGGCGCTGGTCCTGAACATTGGAACGCTCGTTCCCGCCCAGATCGAGGCGATGCTCCGTGCCGGGAAACGCGCCAACGCGCTTGACATCCCCATCATTCTGGATCCTGTGGGAGCCGGGGCGACGCGCCTGCGAACGGAAAGCGCTCTCCGGCTGCTCTCGGAGCTCAAAATTACCGTTCTGCGTGGCAACGCGGCGGAGATCGGCACGCTCATCGGTGTGGAGAGCGAGACCCGGGGCGTTGAATCGATTTCGGTGGCCGTCGAGCGTCCCGTGCTGGTCCAGCAGGCAGCGCGCATGTTTGGCTGTACCGTCGCGATCACAGGCGCGCAGGATGTCATCAGCAATGGCGAACGGCTCGCCACCGTCGGGAACGGCCACCCGCTGCTTGCCTCGATTACGGGAAGCGGCTGCATGGCAACCACCGTGATCGGCGCATTCCTGGCCGTGGAACGAGACGCCTGGCAGGCAGCAATAGCGGGGCTGCTCGTGATGGGGGTCGCAGGCGAGCAGGCTGCAAGCACCGCCGCTGGCCCGGGAACATTCCGCGCTCATCTCTTTGATGCGGTCGCTGCGCTGGAACCAGAGGCACTCTTACAGGCCCAGAAAGTGAGCTTTGCATCATGAATAGAGCAGCACTTGCACATCGGTTGACGCTGCATGTGCTCACCGATCGCGAATGGTCACGAGGACGCGACACGGTGACGGTCGCTCGGGCGGCTCTGGAAGGCGGCGCGACTGTGATACAGTTACGTGACAAACTCGCTTCAACCCGCGAGCTGATCGAACAGGGGCAGGCCTTACGCGAGTTGACCCGCGCCTATAATGCTTTGCTGATTGTCAATGATCGCGTTGATGTCGCTGTCGCCGTCGATGCTGACGGGGCGCATGTCGGGCAGGACGATATGCCCGCGCCGCTCGCCAGGCAGATTCTGGGCCCTCAGCGCATTCTGGGAGTATCGGCCGGCACTCTGGATGAGGCGCTTGGTGCGATCAAAGATGGGGCCGATTACCTGGGAGTGGGGCCGATCTTTGCGACACGCGGTAAGCTGGATGCCGGTCCAGCGATCGGTGCGAAGCTGATTTCGACGCTCGCGGCCCGCTTCCCGACACCACTTGTCGCCATCGGCGGATTGACCGCAACCAATGCGCCCGAGATCATCCGTGCCGGGGCCGCTGGAATCGCCGTTATCACTGCTGTAGTCGCCGCCGATGATATTACCGCGGCCACCAGAGAGCTGCTGACCACGATCCAGGCAGCAAAGCAGTCGCCGCAGGCTCACCCATGAGCTTGCGACGACCCGAAACGCGTCAGATGAGGAGGCAAAAGATCAAATCATCAAAGTGCTTTGTCCATAACGTGGCTCCATTCTCGGGCTTCAGGGCTCCTGGCGTTCTCGGGCCCACTTTCCAGCGGCCTCAATCCCTGTCAACTATCGTGTACAATCAGATACTTGAAAATCGGGAGAGGTCATCAGAAGAGAGCATGATACAGAGAATTTGGATATAGAACGTTTTACTGAGAGACAAGCTCTTTTTCCCGGGCCTGCCTCATAAAATGGAGAAGCTATAGGGGAAGAAAAAAGAGCCGCCGCAGGCTCACATATGAGCTTACGACGGCAATTATACCGATAATACATAAAAACTTATCCGATGGCCCAGGTATACAGACTCTTCTCAAGCGTGATCTTCCACTGCGCGGCCCCAGTTTCAGTGTTCAGACGACCAAGCGTCACACCGGTTTTTCCAGCAGGCGCCAGGTTGCCCTGGGCGTCCGCTTCGCCGAAGAGCAGAACGCCTTCCTGCTCACCCAGACCTGTATATTTCCGGTTGTTTGTCCCGGTAATTGCCAGCGAGGGCACCGTCCACTTCTTCTGGCCATCAGCCGCTTGAAAGCCAATCACCGAATCTCCATCCGAGTACACAATGACCGAGCCATCTGTATACCCTGACTCGTTCACTTCGTCTTTTTTATAGATGCCCGAAGCAACCTTCCAGAGCTGGTGTCCGTCTTCCAGGCTCCACGCATACAGCGTTCCTTCTGCAAACTGATACAGGGCGTCAGCATCCTGAGAGCGCAAGACAAACCGCCTGGCAGAATCTTGCAATGGAAAACTCCATTGAAGCTGGCCCTCACGATTGTGGCTATGCACCTCATATTTCCGGTCGATCTCGCTTATCACATAGAAGCGATCTTTCGAGACCGTCAGGAGATCGGTTGATCCCTTGCTCGGTAGCTTCCACGCTATCTTTGCTGCCTCCACATCAAACCCGAGAAGTTCTTCATCTTTTTCAGTATAGGTACTCTTTTTGAGAATAAGTGTATGACCAAGCGCTCCTTCAATACTCCACTCGCCAGCCTCCCCCAGCGCATAGCTTTTCATTGCACCATCCTTCGTCCCAACAACCACCAATTTGTTCTCAAAGACCACACAGAGAAATTCCCCGAGAGGCTTCATACGTCCGACCTCGCCCGGAAGCTCCTTTTTCCAGAGCAACACCCCACTATCAGCAGCGTAGGCCGCCAGCGTCTGGCCCTGCCGTACGAAGACAGCCCCATCCGTAACCGCCAGATCATGGCTCTCACTCTGTGCCAGCTTCAGGCTCCATTTTGGCTGTCCAGAACGCAGGTCATAGGTGCTAAGCTGACTTCCAAGCAGGTATACGGTTCCATCCTGGACCAGCAGCCGGGTAGACTCGTTCAGCCCGGGAAGCGCCTGCTTCCATTTCAACTCTCCGCTGTCGGAATCCAGATTATAGAGGCCATCGCCGGCCAGCAGCACAATCCGTTTCGCACCAAACAAGCGGTCGGTGAGTTCCACCAGACTAAGAGGATTCCCCGGCAAAAATTGCGTGATAATCCCGAAAAGTAGTAAAAAGATCAGCACCACCAACAGGAAGCGCATCCACGGCCTCAGCAGCAGCGACTGCACCGAAGGGAGAGGCTGCCTGCTCGGCTGGAAGCTCGGCGGCAGAGGGCCATAGGTACCGCTGCGAGCCACCGGAGGCGGCAGCGTGGTTGACTTCACGTGTTGCACTGCTGTCGGTGAAGGCAACTGGCTGCTCTGTGGGTGCACAGCCGTCATCTTCTCGGTTGCCTCGGCCTGCTCCTCCATCTCCGCACGCGTCACGATCAGCGTTACCATTTCCTGTTCAGGTTCATGAAGCAGCCGACCGCAATTCATACAGAACTGCGCATCTGGAGGCTGAGGAGTCTGGCAATGCCTGCATATGTACGATGACATACTACTCCTTTCGTATATGGAGAATATGCCCCCTGTGCAAGGAAACGCAAGCGAATAGGAAGAAATACTACCCTCGACAAACACCAGAAAAAGAGTAGAATAGAGGAGAATTGAAAGAAATGCCAGGAAGAAAGAGGAGCTCCATGCCATCACTACAGAAAAGTTTTCTACGTATCAGCCGTCAGCAAAACGAGTTTGCCGACACTTTCTCCCGCGATTTACTGTCGCAGTATCCGCAACTCACCCCCTTCTTTACCGGCGTCGATATGGAGAAGCACAAAAGAGACCTCATCGCCTTTCTGGGTGAGCTGGCAAGCAGCTTTGATCAGGGCGTCCAACCCGAAAAGCGCTTTCACGACCTCGGCCTTCTGCATGCAGAGCTCCAGATTCCACCTCGCGATTACCCTGCTTTCGGCTCAACCCTGCTGGCAACGCTTGCTCAATTTGATCCGCAATGGTCCGAAGAACTGAAAGAGGCCTGGGCAAGCGCTATACAGGAGTGCGTTCGCCTCATGATCTCCCGCTATCCCTCGGGCTCTCTTCCGCAGGCAGGGCGCGTTTTCATTGGACAGGGAATGCTTGCCCGGAAAAAGGTTGGCAGGAATCCCGGGACTTCAGACTTCTAAAACCTCAAGAAATAAGCTATAATAGCATTTCGAGAAAAGGTTTACTTACAAGGAGTCATTTCTTAAATGAGCATTCTAGACGAGAGCCTCAGTCAGAACAAGGCGCTTTTCGCTGACGAAGCTCCTTCCCGTCCGTTCACGATTCCTGCGTTAAAAGCATGGAACAGCCGACCGGAAGCAACCTACACCTTTAGCGCACAGACCCGCATTATCTCCATCCCGGAACTCAGCCAGGTTGCAGGTGTCCTGGCGCAGGATCTGGAGCGCTTGAGCGGCTATACCCTGGCTATCGTTGAAGCAGCGCCACAAAACGGGGACATCGTGCTTGCCCTGCAAGATATTGACGCCAGCCTCGGTGAAGAGGGCTACCTGTTGAACGTTGCCGAGGTTGTGACGATCAACGCCCGCACAGAGAGCGGCGTTTTCTACGGCACACGGACACTGCTTCAGCTTCTCACGCAGGATTATACGATTCGTGGCGGTGAGGCTCGCGACTGGCCCGATTATCCGCAGCGCGCTTTGATGGTTGATGTCGGGCGCAAGTTCTTCTCGATCGAATGGCTTGAGAACCACATCCGCGAACTGGCGTATTTTAAATATAACGTCTTCCAGTTGCATCTGACTGATACCCACGGCTTCCGCCTGGAAAGCGAGACGCACCCGGAAATTACCTCCCCCGAGCACTACACCAAAGCCCAGATCCGAGAGCTGGTGAAGCTGGCACAGGATTATTATATTACGATTATTCCTGAAATCGATATGCCTGCCCATATGCAGCCCATCCTTGCCAAACACCCCGAGCTTCAGCTTACCGGCCCGCTAGAGAACCGCATTCCCGGCGAGCAAGGGCCAGATGAATTGATCCTGGAACGCCGCCCGGATTACCTCGCCAAAGACCCCGATAAGATGCGCCGTGTTGGTGACATCGACCTGAGCAACCCGGCAGCCTATGAGCTGGCTAAAGAGATCATTGAAGAATATCTCGATCTCTTCCCGGGACCGTACTGGCATGTGGGCGCCGATGAGTATTTATTGTTCGATAATTATGAGAATTATCCTAAATTGCTCGAATATGCCCGCAAAACCTACGGGCCCACTGCCAATGGACGCGACGCCTATCTTGGCTTTGTGAACTGGGCAAACAAGCTCATCAAGTCTCATGGCAAGATCACTCGCGCCTGGAGTGATGGCCTGCATGGCGGTTCCGCAGTTACGATTGACTCCGATATCATCTTTGATCACTGGCGTACGTTTGGCCTGCTGCCTGAAGCAATCGTGGCAGGCGGCTCACAAATCGTCAACAGCAGCTACGATGACCTGTACTATATCCTGACCGAGAACGGTGTGCATCACGCTGACCCTGTGAAGCTCTATGAGCGCTTTGAGCCTCATATGTTCCAGGAAAATCATGTCATCGAGCCGAATCATCACCTTAATCTCGGCGCAAAGCTGCATATCTGGTGTGATGTTCCCGAACTGGTTCCAGAGCAACAAATCACAAAAGATATTCAGGGATCATTACGGGCGCTGGCTCAGAAAAACTGGGGATCTCCCAGGCTGGTCGAGAGCTACGAGGCCTTCCAGCCGATCATGGCACAGGTAGGACACGCTCCCGGCTACACGCTTGACAAAGCATAAGCTCGAAGGAGGGACCGGGAAACCGGCCCTTCTTTTTCCTTTTCTACGCTCCCTCCACTCCAGGTCGCTCCTGTAAAAGAATAACTCCATCATAAGCATGATACCTGTAATATACTCCCCCACCTCAATTCCTCTCCTCCTTTCTTTCGACCGCTTACCCGAACCGCATAGATTCGGAAGTGGGAGAAAAGGTTTACTACTCCTTTCCGGTAAAGCAAGCAGTTCACGGGTTCCATTGCATGTAGCAGATGACTCGATGTCGCTATAATCGAACAGTCCTGACACTGCACTATAGTCCAAAAAGGATGTGTAATTGCGCTTTGCAGGTAGAATCATTTATACTGAAAGCAGTACAGCTCTTCGGTAGCGAAGATCCCGGAAACGATAATCGGAAGAAAATACACAGACGCTACAGAAAAAGCATACCATCTGACTTTTGAGGAAAGGAATCAGCAATGCAAGAGCAGGAGATGCAGTATTTCGAGGAAAATGGCAGAGAAAAACAGCATGAAGAGCGTGAACCGATGCCTCAAGCCTCCTCTCCCAGTGAAAAGATTGACGAACAGCGCTCCACATCATCGGTCTGGCGTATCATCATAGGCGCAGGTTCGGTAATCTCATGGCTGATCTTTCTTGTCACCTGGGAGCTTTATCAGTACGTCGCGCCGATCTCGCCAAGCCCGGGTACAGGAACAAGCCTGTTCTGTACTTCGATTATGCTCGGTCTCTTCAGCCTGTTTGTAGGGCTGGCCAACGCGCCATTCTATCCCGAACTATGCAGCAAATATCTGCGCTTGAGGAATAGTTTCAACACCCGGATGAGCATCCTGTTTCTCTCGGTTGCTTCGTGGGTCTTTTTCGCCTTCAACGTCATAGTAATGTATGGCATCATCAATGTTATTCCTTACGAGGCGGGACAGCCCAAATCCCTGCTTAAAGGCCTGATTATTCTGTCGCTGCTGCTTTTCTCCGGCCTCGTCCTGCTGAGCAACTTTCTTGCCCATCTTACCGCCCCCACAGAACAGCGATCGATCAAGCGACACACTTTGATCTTTTTCTCATGTATTACATGGAGTACCTTCCTCTTCTTTTTGTTCGTGTTATGGTTCTTCAGCGGCCTTGATGCACTGATTCTGGGAATGCTGGCTATACTATTCCTGTCCATTATCGCCTTTCTGATCTCAGGGAACACCTTCTACAGTCGTGCCGAAAAGGCGCACAGAAAGTATCCCATTCAGCACGATGCTGGTGGTTACGCGAAAGCCCATATTTCAGGCAAACTGCCATAAAAAAGAGAGCCCGCCAGAGCGGCGGGTTCTCAGCTTGCTCACCAGCGGGCGTTAGCCGCTGCATGAGGAGATGATGGATCAATCTGCATCAACTCAATCGGATTGCCATCGGGATCCTTAAGCCAGTATTGCCAGTTGTTGTCCAGCCCGCGCTGTGGCTCACCGGCAATGGGTACACCCCGCTTCTCAAGCTCTTTGAGCGTTGCCTGCATATCATCAACGACAAGGCACAGATGCTGAAAGCTTCCTTCTGGTAGATGTTGTGCCTCTTCTCCCGGGAAAAGCTCCAGGAACTGGTTATGCGCGACCTGTAAATAGACAATCCAGGGCGAAGGCTGTCCCTCGCGATCGAGCCGGAAGACCTCTTTCAGACCCAATTTAGCACAATAAAAGTCCAGGGAACGCTCAAGGTTGGTAATGCGTAATGCCAGATGGCCGATTCCACGAATCATAGAGTTCTCCTCTCGTCCTCAGAGATGGGCCGCTGTGGCCCTCTCCTCTATGATAAAACGCATCACCGCCCTCTTACCAGTCCGATTATGGAGCAAGCACCAGCGCATTGGGCCGCTTGAGTTCCAGCCCCGCTGGCCACTGGACCGGAACCTGTGCCCACGTCTGCCCGCTATCTTCGGAGCGGAACAACCCTCGATTGCTGATTGTATAAAACACGCTCGGCTCAAGGGCCGCCACAGGCGAGATCAGCGTTCCCTTTGGTTGTGGCAAGCCTTCTGCCTGCTGCCAGACCCCATCACCCACTCGACGGAATAACGTCGCTTCAGCAGCCGCCTCGGTGTGGGCATGCATCGGGGATGGAGCTGCCGAAACGACCAGAATCGACGGGTCTCCGGGGTCAACAGCCGCCCCCCAGAGGTAGTGATAGGGGATGCCCTGCGTCGAAGCAGTCCAGCGGTCGCCGCCATCCTCACTCAAAAAGAAGCCATCGCCCGCCGCTGAATAGAGCGTCAACGGGGCCTGTGGATGCATCACCAGCGTGTGCGTGTCATAGGGTCCACCCGGCTTCCGATCTTCCCAGGTCAGGCCGCCGTCCAGGCTACGCACCAGCGCCCCCGCCTCAATCGCGACATAGACACGCTCGGGTGCCTGCGGATCAAAGGTGATCCAGCGCACATGATTTGTCTCAGGGCGCGGCGGAAAGCTCCACGTCGGAGCCGAGGGAAGCGCCCGCAATGCCGCGAGATCCTGCCACGTCCGCCCACCATCTTCGGAGCGATACAGCGAACCGGGCTCCGTTCCGGCATAGACAACGCCTCGTTCGTTAACAGCGACCGCCGTCACCGCCAGATGTGGGATTCCCGCGCCAACAGGCTCCCAGGATCGCCCTGCATCGGCGCTATACCAGAGTCCCTGATCAAAGGTACCACAATAGACGCGCTCGGGCCTGCTCGGATCGATCGCGACACAGACCGGCCGAGTTCCAACCAGTTGCAACTCGACAGATCGCCCCTCACGAAGAACAGCAAGTGCGTTAGAAGCAGCAATATATGCATTACTGAAATTTTGCTTTGACATCACGCTTTTCCTTTACTGACTCAGAAGATACAGCGGCGACAAAGAGAAGTCAGCAGCCTGACCCCATTCTTATCAACGAAATGACCCGTCAAAACGTGTCAATACTGCAACGTGTCTCTATGACGAACGTCTTCAAACAAACAGAAGAGAAGGGATCACCGTATGACAGAAGGAATCCTGTGTGCCGGGTCCAACCCGGGAAGCTTTGCGATCAGTGGGGCAAAAAACCAGGAGCTCGAACGAGGACAACAGATTGAAATCTATCTGGGAGGGCGCTGGATCGCTGGAACCGTCGCCTACAGCAGCGGGCTCACAGATCCAGAACTGCCCGATACCGGTCATCCCATCACGCGCAATATCGGCACGTACCCCATCAGCCTCGATCTGACAGATGACGTGGTGACGGAGGCTTCGGAAGAGTCCTTCCCGGCAAGCGATGCCCCGGGCTGGAGCGGCTCTAATGTCGCGACATCTGCCAAAAAGCAGACGGCAAGCGTGGTAAACGGCTATTACTTCGTCGCCGAGGATCACAGCGTGTGCGGGCTCTGTATCGGTATGAAGGTCCGCATCAGCTAGCCAGAAAGGCGGGCAGGCGCTGCATGTGCATAGCGCCTGCCTTTGCCTTTAGCGAGCAAGGATCCTGGTCACGATCTGTGCCAGCGTGTTTTCTGGCTCCTCTCCTGCTGTGGCTGAGCGCCAGGCAATAAAGCCGTCTGGACGCACCAGGACCGCCCCATCAGGCGTGATACCATAGGTCTTAAAGAAGTCTCCCGTAAGATCATGAAGATCCGCACCGAGCAGGTAGCAATCAAGATCGAGCTCAAAGCGCCGGGCCGCCGTGCCAGCCGCTTCACACCAGGTCCGCGAGCCAGTCAACAGAACGAAGTCCCCGCCGAAAAGATCAAGCGTTGAAATGCGCTGTCCATCCCGTTCCAGAGCCACATGAGGCGCACGTGTGCCGGGGACCGATGACGGCTGACGCAGATTCGCCTCATAGCGCAGTCCCTCGCTGCCGGGCTCCTCGATGATCGCCGCCGAATGATATTGATAGCCCAGCATCAGGGTGTAGAAATCAATCGGCTGGATATGTCTGGCCTGCTCGGCAACATGCGGTGACATACGGACAGCATAGCCCGCAAACGCCTGCTCGCCAACCAGCTCAGCAACGGGTCGGCGCTCTGCCTCATAGGTCGTGAGCAGTGCCGGCGAAGCCACCCCCTTCAACACAAGCGCCAGCTTCCAGGCCAGGTTATGTGCATCCTGAATACCCGTGTTCGCGCCAAAGCCCCCCACAGGCGGCACGACATGGGCTGCATCGCCTGCCAGGAAAATGCGCCCCTGCTGATAGCGCTCTGCGAGATTGGAGGCAAGCACCCAGTGTAACACGGCTTTCAGATGGACATCCAGATCAGGAATGCCGATTGCAGCACGAAGCGCCTCAATGCAGCGCTGTTGATCGTAGCTCTCCACTGTCTCGCCCGGAGGGACCGTGATAGCGAAAAGCGCTTCCCGGGCCGTCTCATCCATGATGCCAAGCACGCCCTGCACCCGGGGATTATCGACATAGCACACCGCAAAGTGACGCCCACGCAGTGCCTCTTTCAGATCTGCCTCAAAGAAGATCGACACATGGTCTGAGAGCTTGCCATACCCGTCAAAGGGGATACCAAGAGCGTTCCTCATTGGGCTTTTATAGCCATCTGCCGCGATCAAGTAGGAAGTACGGACAGTGTGTATCGCGCCCGTTTCACGGTTCTTAAGCGTTACCGTCACACCCGCAGCGTCCTGCTCAAATGCGACCAGCTCCGTGCGGAAACGGACCTCAGCCCCAAGCTCGCGAGCCCGCTCCAACAGCAGTGGCTCAAGCAGCGCCTGCGAGATGAAGCTGCCACGAACCGGCGTGATCTCGTCATCTATCTCATTGATGTTATGCGTGTACCAGTTGATTTCCTTGCCTGCCAGCGTCTCGACACGCAGTGTACCGCTGGCCTGCATCTGCCGGGGCTCGTTCGCACGAATTGTCGCCTCCATACCAACAGAGCGATAGATCTCCATCGTACGCGCGTTGAACCCGCCGGCACGCGGATGAATAGAGGTTCCCGGGTGCTTCTCAACAACCAGCGACGGGATGCCGCGCCATGCCAAAAACAGCGCTGTTGATAAACCGACCAGGCTTCCCCCGACGACAACCACCGGATATTGCTTTTCTTCCTGCAAATGAGCTTCCATTTCATTAACACCTTTCAACTCTGGTAGAACGATTTCACTACCGAAAGCTTAATAGGCAAAAGGGTGAAACAACATCACCCGGTGCAGGTGAAAACGGAGGGTGATCTTCCTCACTCCTGTAGAAAGAGCTCGCCGGGCTCCTGCAACTGATAGATATCGACCGATGTAAGCTCAAGCCGGGATGCTATCCGCTGCGCCCGTTCGTAGAGCGCCGTCGCCTCCTGCTGCCTTCCCTGTAGGCGATAGAGATAGGCAAAACAGACAGACAGGCGCATCACGTCGGGGTGCTCCGGGCGCAGAGCGTGCTGCTGAATGGCCTGGGCCCGCTCATACAGCGTTTCCGCTTCGCTGTATCTCCCCTGTTGCACCAGGGCCTGCCCCTGCTGAATCAGCAACTCAGCAAGTGCGGGATCTTGCGAACCCAGAGCGCGTTGACGTACTACCTGCGCCCGCTCGTAGAACGCCTCTGCCTCGCTATACCTCTCCTGTTGCACATACAACTGCGCCAGGCCACTGAGCGGACGTGAGAGCTCGGGATGCTCGGGACCATAGTGGCGCTCGTAGACCCGCAGGGCCCGTAACAGCGCTTCTTCGGCCTCCGTATAGCGCCCCTGCCCCTGGTAGCAGCGAGCCAGATTTTTTAACACCCTGCTGATCGCTGGATGGTCAGGGCCAAAAAGTCGTTCACGAAGATGTAATGCATGCTTTAAGAGCATTTCAGCTTTTGAGTATGCTTTCTGCTGAATGCGCACAAGCGCCAGATTGTTGAGCGGCGCCACAAGATCGGTCTCCTGCCGGGCCCGCCCATAAAGCCGAATAGCGCGCCTGTAGAGCCGTTCCGCATCATCATAGCGCCCACGCCGATAATAGTGTAGCGCGAAATTGTTCAGCAGAGCAGGCGACTCAGCCGGGGATGCAGCAAGCGCCCGCCGATAGAACGCCTCCGCCTCGCGCATATGTCCGAGCCCATCAAGCAGAGCAGCAAACACTCCAAGCTCTTCAGCGGGAACAGTATTCTCTTCCTGGAAGGCCGCCAATCCCTGCTGTACCATTTGTGCGGCCTCCGTATAGCGCCCGCGCTGCCAGCGAAGCACCGCCAGAGCCGTATAGGAGATCGCGGTCACCCCGCCTTGTTGAATTTGCAGTGCTCGCTGGACCAGAGCCTCTGCCTGCTCGAAACGCACGCGCCGGGCCAGATAATGAGCGCATTTGAGCAGCAGTGATGCAAATACTGTTTTCTCTGGTAGGTTGGGCAGAGCAGTTAATTGAAAGACATGCGGCACCAGTGTATCACACCAGGACCAGCTTGCTTGTTTTGAGAGTGCCCGCGGAAAGAGCTCCTCAAGTAGCCTCACCGCACAGGCCAGCCACTCAGCCGAGGAACGTGTGCGCACAATTGCCTGGACCAATCGATGTATGCTGAACGTCGACCCGTTGCGCCGAATCAGTGAATAGGCCTCCAGCGTCTCAAGCACGCTCTCGATGCGGCTTGCATCGTCCACAAAGCGACGCAACGAGGTGCGACCATAGGCCGTCCCTTCGCGAAACAGGCGCACAGGAATGGTATCGGGAACCAGCCAGCAACAGCACAGCAAAAAGTCAGCCGCCAGCGGATCACGCTGTTGTAGCTTCTCAAAGGCCAGCTCAAATGTGCTGACAAGCGAGTATGGGTAGCTACTTCCCTCAGATCGATCCTGTAAAAGGGGAATCAGGCGCGTGCGCAGCAAATAGAGATAGGAGCGTAACGAGCAATGGGCCTCGCTGATATAGCCCGCCGCCTGATCGAGCGCCAACGGAAGCCCATCCATCAGCCGGACCAGCGCCTGAATGTCCGCATGAAGCGAGACAGGCAGCGGTTCCTTCAGCCCGAGACGCTGCCGCAGGAAATCAAAGCTCTCCTCTGCCGTCAGCTCTTCAACCTGAACACGCGTTGCAGGAAGCGCAAGCTGCTGATAGCGCGTCGTCAACAGGAGCGTTCCATGATAGTCGGGAGAGAAAAAGCGCTCAACCGTTGTCCTGTCCTCCACATTATCGAGAATCAACAGCCAGCCCGGATGCACCTGCAACCAGTTGAACACTGCATCCAGAATCGCTTCTTGCGCCTGATTTTCCCCCACGTCCAGGAGCTCGGCAACGCTCAACAGGCTTGCCCGCAGGCTCTCCTCCGACTCGGCCTGAAGCCAGAAAAGAGCGGTATATTCGGAAAAAAAGCGATAGGCATACTCAAGCGCGAGCTGTGTCTTGCCAATACCGCCCATGCCACAGAGCAAACAGGCATGCGTGCGCAGGTTCTCGTGAAGCTGCTGCAACAGGGAATCGCGCCCCGTAAAAAAGACATTCCGCTGATAGGGAACAAACCAGTAAGGAGAGAGCGCCGTGAGCCCGGCCTGCAACAGGGAACGAGCCTCCTGCTCGTTTAAATGAAGATGTCGAGCCAGCTCAAGAACCATCCCCTTTGTTTCAGGAAGATACTCACCACGCTCCCAGGCCCCGATAGTATTCCGATGTACACCAAGCTCAGCCGCGAGCTGGCGCTGTGTCAAGCCGCTCCGTTGTCGATACGCTTTCAAACGATTGCCAAAAAAGTCAAACAGGCTGGCGTTCATACCGCTTCTTTCTCTTCAGAACTGATTTTATATGATTTTCCCTCTCTACACGAGAATAACAAAATGAGTCGCTTTTACATTGCAAAAAGCAGAACAGAAGCACTGGCAAATAACAATAGAGCACAGGAATATGCAAAGCTCTCACCCTAAAAGTGAATAGAGGATAGAAAAAGGCTTCATGCATAGATGCATATGCATGAAGAAAAGAGAGAGAATTGTTGTCAGATTGTCGAGCAAAAAGGGGAGCCCTTATCCTTCCCCTTGCGAATCAGCCTCGATAACAGGTTGCGCCCAGTTCGGCAGCTCGACTTCCGGTAGAAACTGATCTTGAAACTCAGACAGAAAACCAACCAGCTCGTTGGCCTCCTCACCCGAGAGCTTGTACGTACATTTTTCAGGAGTCGTGATCGTCAATTCGCCATTCTGAACACTATATACAAACCCGGCAATACGAATGCTTTTCATCGTTTCCTCCCCAGGGGTTAGCTTCGCCTCCAACATTTCCTTTATTATACTCGATTTATTCGACAGGTCTAGATATATTACGAGCATAATAACCGATTTTACCATTTTCCCTCTCTTTTTTGGTAGACGCCTTCGCTCACCCCCCTCAGCGACAAAGGGGAATCTCCCACTGTCCGAGCCGGCACTTTGTGTTATGGCTTCGCGCGCGCACGATTGCTCTGGTCTCGTAGAGATAGAAACCAAAAGTGACCAGCAGGTCAGGCGTATCCGCGACATAGATCAGATGGTCCCAGTCCGGATTTGGGGTCGGTCCAGTCATCCCGGTATACCAGGGCGACATCAAATTGAGGTGGGTGACCGGATGCTCACCCAGTTGCTCGGTACAGACCAGTTGTGGCGAACCCCAACCCGAATGTGTGTGACCGCTGATATAGAGCGCCGCATTCTGATGCCGGGCCAGCACCGCCCGCACCTCATCAGAATTGCTGACAAAGAAATAGGGATCAAGCGAGTCGTCATCAAGGTTCTTTTCGGGGTCGCGATCCAGCACCGTATTGTGCAGCGGGCAATGAGCAAAGATGATCGCCTTGCGCTCGGCATGCTCGCTCAGGGTGGTATCGAGGAAGTCAAGCGCCTCCTGTGAAAAGATTACATCCGTGCTCTCCGTGACCGGCTGATCCAGCATAAGAAAGGCAAAGTCACCAGCCGTCCAGGCATAGCGAATCGGGAAGCCCCACGCCTCGGTGAATGCCTCGGGCTTGCGCGGCTCTGACTCCCAGGTTTCAAGGAAATATTCGTGATTGCCCAGGCCAGGATAGAAGGGAATATGTTTCAAATGCGCGGCAATATCGCGCTTCGCCAGCTCAAAATTGATCGGTGCCCCCCGATCCGCGATATCACCCGGCGAGACACAGAACGCAGGTTCGCCTTCCGCCTGCCAGATCTCGTGAAGGTCCTCATACATCTGCTGCATGCGTGGCCGATGCAACGGCTGCCAGCTATCGGTAGCGCGATAATGGAGATCTCCCAGGCCCCAGAAATGAAGTAGCGGCTTCTCTGGCTTCCCCTGATCTGCTTCAAGGTGCAGCTCTTTCATAGAACGTTGCTCTTCCTTCCCTCACTTTTTCTCGATAGTAAACGATTACTAAATTATACTTATTGTAGCATAGATACGTATAAATAGGAAGCTATCACCAGGCAATGCCGCCTTTTCCAGCTCTGCTGAGCTACAATTATAGTGCAGCTCAGCAAAAAGATTCGACAAAAAGCTGAATCCTATTCTTTCGCTTTGTACACAAGAAATCAGCCAGTGCTTCTGGTATTTTCTTCTCAGTCTCTACCACAACAAAATGCGATTATGCTACACTACATAGCAGCGTATCAATTCGTCACTCAGTTTTGAGAAGAAGAGGTTGGAAGAGCATGCTGCATAGCCAGAAAAACAAGAAACCGCCGATCAGCAAACGGACCGTGATCTATCCCGGCTGGTCATTTGAGCCAGATACATTCCCGGCGCGGACGCAGTATGAGCAGGCGCGGTCAGAAAACACCTATGTCTTTGTGCTGGCCGAATATCTCGATTTCCCGGCGATCAACCTCCCTCAATATCGGCTGGAAAGCACACGCGAGGCCTATCATAGCTTCTTCAGCCAGTTCACACCAGCCGAGCAGGCCGAAGAATTTCTGATGGTGCGCAAGTTTTTCCTGCTGGCACTGCATAATCTTGCGCTGAACTACTCGTTCTCGCAGGATCAAACCTACCTGATGGAGCTAGGCGCACACCTTGCGTTTCCCGGGATCAACAACCCGCTCTTCCATCTCAAGCCAGAGGAGCAGGCATGGCGGGCCTTTTTTATCGAGCGTTCGGGCAGTGCATCGCCGCTGTATCCGGCTCTGCGCGCCATGTTTATCACCCATATACATACGCTGGCAATGCTCCAGTTGACCGAGGACATCGCCATTCAGTTTCAGGAATACAGCGCGACCCTGCAACAGACCGCGCTGACCTATAGCGAAACCATCGAACGCCTTGAGCTGCGCACACAGGAGCTTGAAATTGCGCTCGCCACCCTGCAACCAGATCATCCGTTGTTGCCGCCCGAAGAATAAGGCGTAAGAGAAACAAGAAGACGCGTGGCTTTTTTTGCCAGTATTTCGCACTCCTGAGAAAATATGACCTGTATATGGTTGATTTTATTCGCCATTCATGGTACAAACTAGGCAACAATGATGTGACACCGAGTCATTATTCCTGAGTACTTCACTGTGGCTGCCACATCTTTCACCATGCTATCAACCCGTTCGCCTCTCTTCATAAGGGGAAAGCCGGTTGATAGTTTCGCATTTTCAGAAACAGGCTTCAGGAACCGACTCAGCACAAAGCGAATAACCTCTCCGAAACAACGATGTATCGGGTGGCCGCTTCACGCTCTTCAGAGATGCAGCCACAGCCAGCCAGAACGGCTGAATAAGCGCCTACATTGTTTTAAGGAAGGAAGGGTAGAAAGCATGCTGACGACAGGCATGAACCTGCATGGCAGACATCTGCTGAAACTCGATGATTACGCACCCCGAGAAATTGCCTATCTGCTCCAACTGGCAAGCGAGCTGAAAGCGGCAAAATATGCCCGTAATGAAGTACAGTACCTCAAGGGCAAGAATATCGCTCTTATTTTTGAAAAAGACTCTACCCGTACTCGTGTCGCATTTGAAGTTGCTGCCGCCGACCAGGGAGCGCATGTCACCTACCTGGGACCAAACGGAAGCCACATCGGCACAAAAGAAAGCATGAAAGATACAGCCCGTGTGCTCGGTCGCATGTTTGATGCCATCGAATATCGTGGCCACTCACAGAAAAGCGTCGAGGAACTGGCCCAATATGCTGGCGTGCCCGTCTGGAACGGCCTGACTAACGAATCCCACCCCACCCAGATCCTCGCCGACCTGCTCACCATGCAGGAACATTCATCGAAGCCGCTGAACGAGATCGCCTTTAGCTTCCTGGGATGTGTCGGCTTTAACATGGGTTGCTCGCTCTTAATCGGAGGCGCAAAGATGGGAATGGATATCCGTCTTGCAGGTCCCCGTGCGACCTGGCCCGAGGAAAGCATGCTCGCTCGTGCGCAGGCAATCGCCCGCGAGACCGGGGCGCGAATCCTGCTGACCGAAGATCCCGCCGAGGCTGTTGAGGGCTGCGATTATATCCACACCGATGTCTGGGTATCGATGGGTGAGGCTCCCGAGCTGTGGGCCGAGCGCGTCAAGCAGATGCTCCCCTATCAGGTGAATAGCCAGATGATGGCCCTTGCCAAAAATCCCAATGTGAAGTTCATGCATTGTCTACCTGCCCTGCACAACACCGAAACCAAGCTCGGGCAGGAGGTGTACGCACAATATGGCATCGAGGCAATGGAGGTCACGGACGAGGTCTTCGAGTCCGAGGCGTCGATTGTCTTTGATCAGGCAGAAAACCGCCTGCATACCATTAAAGCGGTCATGGTAGCAACCCTGGGAGAACTCTAACTCATTTTCAGCATTGTGTGTCTCTCAATTTTAACCGATTGAAAAACTGCTTCAAGCAAAGAGGGAAGGGCGACCAGCGTTTGCTTGCTCCCTCTTTGCCGCTTTTTCGCCCTCATATTTCTCCGTACTTCATGGTATACTCATTATTGTCACTCCTTCTCAGGAAGCCGTTGAAGAATTTTGTCTGGCAGTGAACCCGAGAAAAGAAGCACTGCACGAAGAAAGTGTGTCAGAAAGGAGAAAAATCTGCACCCTGCTTTCCAGAACAACCTGAGCGCACACATACTCCTTTCTCTCACCTCAAAAAGAGGGAGAGAAGCAGCAGGTGCGCCCTAAGAGAAATGAGCCTCTCGCAATGGAGCGAGATGTATGCCTTTCTCTCCTCCTTTTCAAGGCAGTCACAGCCCCGTGAAACGTTCCAGATAGATCGCTATCCATGAGCACTGAAGCCCGGATGGCGTACAAGGAGGTGCCTATGAATATACTCTTTATAGGCGGAGCAAGCGAAGTAGGAGCCAGTTGTCTTGCACTCCAGCTCGCAGGCCGCTGGATCATCGTCGATGCAGGTGTACAGTTCGATCGACAGGCCGACGCTCTCCCGGACCTTGCCTTGCTTCAGGACAAACCTGTGCAGGCCATTTTTGTCACGCACGCACACACCGATCATATCGGAGCCCTTCCCCTCGTACATCAAGCCTTCCCGGATGCCCCCATTTACGCCTCACGAGCGACCGGACTCCTCATCGAGGTCATGCTTGCCGATTCGCTGAAAATCATGGAGCGCAGAGCCGCCGAAGAAATGGAACTGCCCCTTTACTCCGCCGAGCTGGTTGGCAATATGCTGAACCAGATTCGTCCACTGCCCGTCGGAGAGTTCGTCACCGTGCCAGAATTGCCGGATGTATCAATTTTTGCCAGCCCTGCCGGACATATCGCGGGCGCGGTCAGCTTTGGCTTTGCGGCTCCCGATGGCTCCCTGATTGTGTCCGGCGATATTAGCGTCACGGATCAGCAAACGGTTCCCGGAGCGGTCCCGCCGCCACTGCCCTCGCCTGATCTGCTGATTCTCGAATCGACCTATGGAGCCCGCTTACATGCCAACCGTCAGGCTGAAGAGCAGCGCTTTCTTCAGGCGGTCGCTGATGGCATCGCACGTGGTGGTCATGTACTGATTCCCTGCTTCGGCCTGGGACGCGGACAGGAAGCGCTACTTCTGCTTGTCGAGGCACAGCGACAGGGGCATATTCCTGAATTTCCGCTCTATGTGGATGGCATGGTACGCCGCATCTGCTCCACTTATCATCTGCTTCCCGAAGCCCTCACGCCACGGCTTCAGCGCCAGATGCGCCAGGGCTACTATCCCTTTGCCGGTAAGTTGATTACTTTTGTACGCGATGATCCCGAACGCGAACGCATCCTCTCGGGCCCGCCCGCCTGTATCATTTCCAGCTCGGGCAGGCTCACAGGCGGTCCTAGCATGTGGTACGCCTCCCGGCTGATCAGCAATCCGACCTCGTCCATCCTGCTCACCGGCTATCAGGACGAGGAATCGCCGGGCAAGCGGCTGCTGGACATCGCCGACTGCCAGAACGATACGCTTGAACTCAACGGGCAACAGCTCCAGGTGCGCTGTCAGGTGTCTCGCTATTACCTCTCGGCCCATGCGGACAGCGGCGAACTGGCCGCATATGCCTCTTCATTGCAGGCTCGCCGGATCGCCCTTGTGCATGGCAGCAATGAGGCCAGAACCGCGCTAAAGGCTCGCCTGAGCGAAGCTGATGTGATCCTGCCAGCTAATGGACAGATGCTGACGGTTACCCATAACACGCAACCTCTGCAACCAGCGGAAGCGCACCCGATTGATATGGCTCCGCAGGGCATCGGACGCGGTACACCCTTTGAAGCGGCGCATCTGGAACAGCTCTGGCGCGTCGTCTCGCAAACACCTGGCCTGCGCATCGTCACCGTGCGCGAGCTTGCCCGCATCTGGGACGGTGAAGCAACCGAGGAGACAACAAGCCGTATCCTCCACGTGCTCTCTCAGGATAGCCATCACCGCTACTTCGCGCCGCTCTACATCCTGGAAGAAGCGTTCTGGGTCCGTGGGACCGGCAACGATCCCTTCTCGGAATCAATACGCGAACAGGTCATCGGGCAGATCTTGCTGATTCAGGTCGCGCCAGGGCAGGCGCAGCCCGGGCTCTGTCATGGCCTGGTACCGAGCGCCTCGGTCCGCGTCGAGTTCGCGCCCGGAATCTCGCGCCGCCGACGCTACGCCTATTCCGCTATTCTCGATGTGCTCGGACCGCTTCCTGAGCATATCCAGGGGGATCAGGTGCCCTCATATCTGGCCCATCTCTCCCATCAGGCACGCGCCATTCGCCAGGGACTTTCGGCCAAAGAGCTCGCCTTTCAATGTCAGGACAGTCGCACCTATCATCTGGGCAAGCTGTGTGAGCTCGTGGGACTCTCACCCACCGATCCCGCCGCCCGTCTGGCCGTGGCAGGGCTTGTACGCCAGAATCCGCACATCTTCTATGCCCATCAATCGTTTCTGAAGGGAGAGGGACCAACACACTACACCATCGCGCCCAACTGGCGACAGGCCACCGAACGGCGTGAGATCCCGACACGCGATATTGTCTTTCAGATTATCGAAAGTCATATCGGGCATCCAAGCGACCTCTACCGCAAGAGCTTTAACCCGACAACCGGCAAGGTAACGCTGAGCTTCCACTTCCCTGAAATCGCACGGAAGCAGTATCAGCAAGTCCTGCAAATCGCGCAACAAGAAGCAGGCGTGCCTATCGTGATCTCGCCACAGCCGCATCAGCAGGCAATGGAGCAGGCGGCACAACAGGTGCTTCCCGCCGGGCTGACGCTGATTGGCAACCCGTCCATTTACTACAATCAGCAGCGAGTCCACCTCAATACAAGCGGGCAGACGACCAGAATCGCGCTGGCTGAGGCCTGCGCTCGCTTCCAGGAAATGACCGGCTGGAAACTGAGCATTGCCGGCGCCTCGCTTACCTCTGACCGTACGTCGGCCCCTGGAGCCATTGCACCGCCTCCTGACTGTAAAGTGCTGCCACCAGAAGAGGCCCGCTACTGTGCAGAACAGACTTTTATGCAACTCCCCGACTTCAAGAAAGTGGTGGTGGACAAGACAACTCGCACCCTGACCCTGCATTTCCAGTTCCCCGATATCGCCGGGGCACAGCAAAAACATCGCCTTCAGGCCCTCACCGAGCAAACAGGCTGGTATGTTGCGATCAGTCCCGAGACACTCAACGAGGATCTCCTTGAGCAGGCACGGGACCTGTTGCCCGAAGAGCTGCAAATCTCCGGCTCGCTCGAAATCATCGCCCCGCGGAAGCTCGTTCGGCTCTTCTATCGCGGCCAGAGCACCCATCAGCGGTTACGCGAAACGATGCATGCATTTCGAGCACAAACGGGATGGAGCCTCTCCCTGATCCACATTCCCGACTCGACACGCCCGAAAGAGAAAGCAGCACCCCCCATGCCGGTAGAGCCGGGGATTATGGAAATGACGGCAGCCTTGCAATACGCACAGCAGAAGCTTGGCGACCTTCAGGGCTATGTGCGCGTGGGCGTCGAAAACGAGACCTGTACGCTTGTTCCACGTTTCTGCTTCCCGGATACTGCCGAGCAACGATATAGCGCTGAGTTCGCTTCTGTGGCGGCTGCGACCGGCTGGCATGTGCGTCTGCATCCGTTCCCGCATGTTCCCGCAATCAAAGATCTGGTCGGACGGCTGCTGCCTCGCGGGTTGATCTGCACCTCGCTCCTCTCGATTCTTCAGGACAAGCAGGAAGTACGGGTTGTATGCGCGGGAGAGGCAGCACGGGAAGAGATCGAGCAGGTACAACAGCAATTCCAGGAAGCCACGGGCTGGACGCTTGTCTTGCAGCCTTCATTGCTGGCCGAGAATGAGCACGAGGACACGCCTCACACCTCACGCATTCAGGCGATGGGGCACGTCTTCACCGTCCTTACCGATGCTCCCGACCTCTATCAGATCAGTGCGGACGAGCGCTCACACACCATCTGGCTGGCTTTCTACTTTCCGGAACGCGCCCGAGAGCGCTATAAGGCCCAGCTCCAGCAACTCGCCCGGGAAACAGGCTGGCAGGTGAAGATAGACGAGGACGTACAGCCAAGAGCGCTTCTAGAGACGGCGCAGCGCCTGCTTCCTGATGGCATCTTCATTGTTAGCAAGGCGATTCAACGCGATCAACAACTGTTGCGCGTCAGTTGCACCGGGACGATGAAGCATGAAGAGCTCCAGAAGATTCAGAAGGAATTTCTGGCCCAGACCGGATGGGAGCTGCATATCACCTGTACCGGCAAGCCCGCCCTGCATATCACGGCTCAGGGCCAGATGAGCGAGGTGGAAGCGCAGGGCTTCCTGCTCGACGAGCTCGGGAAGCGGGGTATTCCTGTTCAGCAGATCAGCATAGATGCCACACAACGTTCGCTTCGTATTCACCTCCGGCACGCCCGCAAGCTGCTCGATGCGGCTCTGCTTGCGGAGCTGGAAAAGCATACAGGCTGGCATGTGCATGTAGCTGAAATAACATCGACATACTCAGATACATTGTCACAGAACTCCCTGTCGTCTCAGGCACCGGGATATTGAAACGCCTCTTGCTAGCTGCTTCGTGACAGCTACAGAGGAATGCGCAAAAAGACGACATTTCTGGCGCGAAAGGAGTTCTACAATGCAAGAAAGAGAGAAACAGAAAATCGACCAGGAGAAAAAACACGCCAATGAAAAGGAGCGGCGTGCCCATCCGCAGGAAGATGTCAAGAAGCAGGTCAAGCAGCCCCATGCTGGTATGGCAACCGATCCTGAGACCATGAAGGACCCGGGATATGCCAAAAGGATCGAGGAAAAAACGAAAAAACATTAGCTGCTTTTTTCACAGGGTCGGTACTCGTAATGAGCGCCGACCGCTTTTTTATCCCTTTCATATTGTATCTATTTATGTTACCATGTTCATAGAAACCTGAATATTGATCTGTGTAGCTCCCAGTCCCACGTATTCTGTTGCCATTCCGGGAAGAAAGGCGCTTTTACCTTTTCTGTGGAATACTGTTTGTATTTCCACCATGTACCGGTTATCCGCTCTCAGGAAAGGAGAAACGACTGCATGAAGTCAGGCGTCAGCATCCACTATCGGCTGAAGGGTGATATATTCGGAGCGCGCCGCTGTGCTTGCCCCTGCAATCCCTGCGACTGTGATCCGTGCACCTGCGGAGATGAAGTGCATATGCCAGCATGGCGTGTCAGCGGGTACTATATCGAAAATGGCACCATCGATACAGAGACCATGACAAACAAAATCATACTCTGCCTGGCGATTCCAGATGAAAACAAAGAGTGGCAGGAAGTCCTTCTCGTTGATAACACACTTTCCACAAAGCAGGTGCTTCTGCTGTTAGAGGCGCTTGAGGCCGACCTGCATAGCATGCCCGCCGAGATCAAGAAACCGATTACCTGGCAACGCGAAGTGTACGCGGTCCCAATGGAATATGTACGGGGAGACAATGGCCCGATGCTTTGTGTCACCTGCTCGCCTGCTCAGGTGCGGCTGCTTCGCCAGGGGCTCAACCACTACGTCCCCGAGTGGATGTACAGCGGCCCGATGGCGCTACGCTCCAGGCTCGACAAGCAACAATAGAGAAAAAGAGCGGTGCCGCTTGTGAGGCGGCATCGTTCTTTACTGGATACCTGCCGCCTCCCCGGCGATAGTATGACCTATCTGCCCGAGTACTTCGGCAATCTTCGGCAGAGTTATTTCTTGCTCGTCAAATTGAATCGTGACGGCTTTATTTGAGACATCCGTCTGTACGACCGCGAGACCGGGTAACATTTCTAGCGCACGAACTACCTTCTTCATGCACCCCTGACACCCGATCTTCGGCAGCGTCAATACTTTTGTCTGCATCATTTCTTGAAATCCTCCATTACCGCTTTTCTCTCAGTATAGAGCAGCCGCAAACAGAACGCTATCAGGATCAGTCTGTATTTTCGCGGCCCTTTCTTCTTCCCATTTTGGCCCATGAGCCATACGCAAAAATGATATACTGAAGGCAGGAAACGAAAGGAGAAACAGATGAAAGCATACTGGAATGGCGCCTTGCTGGCAGAAAGCGATCAGTGCGAAGTGGTAGAAGGAAATTACTACTTTCCGCCAGATACCGTCAATTTTGCCTATCTCAAACCAAGCGATACACATACACATTGTCCCTGGAAAGGGGAGGCCAGCTACTACACCGTCGAGGTAGCCGGGAAACAGAACCCCGATGCCGCGTGGTATTACCCTTCCCCGAAACCCGCTGCAAGCCAGATCGCGGGCTATATCGCATTCTGGCATGGCGTCACCGTTGAGCCGTAGCAGCTTCTCGCTGTGCTCATTTTCCCCTCATGCCCTCCACAGGGATTGCACAAAAAATCGAAGCAAGCTGTCACCGATGAATAGGGCTGCATCGTATGCTAAGAAGAGAGGCCGCAAGCAGTTCTAACTGAGGGCAATAGAGGGGAAAATGCAACGGATAACAAAACGGGACAAAAACGAGTATAAGCCATTTATTTATCAGACTCGAACCGGTCAAAGCGCCTGGGCCCCTGCGATGAAAGAGGCTGGAAAGCGGATACTGTCGTTTAACCGTTCGCAGATCATGGCGCTTCCGGCCATACGCAGCGTCTTTGGCTTCGCGGTCCCTCTGGTGCTCGGGTTCGTAACCCATCAAATTCCGATAGGTGTGGCGATCGCTGCCGGCGCCTCACTGCTTGGTACAATTGGCATGACCTCCGCCTCACGAGTGCGAAAGCGCATTCTGATCTATGCCTGTATCGGATTTTCCTTTTCCGCTTTTGTTGGAAGCTTTATCGGCAATTCTCCCATTCTCTGCGTTCTTGCCGCTGGCATCTGGGGCATAGGCGGCGGCTTGATGGTTGCGCTCGGACAGGTAGCGCAACTCGTCGGTCTTGAATGCACACTCTCGATGTTGCTCTTCACACGCTTCGCCACCGACCCGCTTCACGCCTTTCTGCAAGCGCTCCTGACGCTGATCGGCGCGTTCTGGCAAACCTTGCTTGCGCTCATTCCGCTGCCGCTACCGGGTACACAAACCGAGCGCTCAAGTATGGCGGCACTCTATCGCGATCTGGCTGATTACGCCGCCAAACCCGCTGACGAGGTGCTCGGGCGCAACGTGCGCGAAAGCCTGCTGAAAGTTCAGAATGTTCTGGCAGAAAGCAAGCTCAAGAGCCGCAAAGAAAAGCTGAGCGCGGCCTTGCTGGAAGCGGGCGAGAGAATTCGGCTTTGTCTGCTCCAGCTTGACCAGATTCAACAGTTGTACCGCGAACGAAACGAGACCCGCAAACAGGCCGACGCAATCAAGCAGGTATTTCAGGCAAGCTCAATCATGCTCGGTCAGATTGCCCATATTCTGGAACCACAATCTCCCTGGTTGCGTCTGGTCCCGCAACATTACATTATCAAGCAAGCGCTGACAAGGCTCCGCAAGCAACTCTCCCAGATAGAGACAGTGGTTGATGTTCAGCAACCCCTGAACCTGGCAGAGAGCATTCGGGATCAGCTTCACTACGCTCGGAAGCTCGCTCGGGCATGGCGCTCCGGGCAAACGGCATCGATCAAACTGATAACGCCAGAACAGCCTTACCTGCGTCTGCGCGACCCGCTCAGTACATTAAAAGCCAACCTATCCTTTCGCTCAACGGCGTTCCGTCACGCAATCCGGCTCGGGGTCACTCTGGCGCTTGCCACCGCCCTGTATCGGCTGATCCCCCTGCCTTTGCAGCGCGGTTACTGGATCCCGCTGACCACGCTTCTTGTACTGAAACCGGATTGGAGCACAACCCTCTCACGCGGCTTTGCACGAGCCCTCGGGACCATACTTGGCGCGGTCATCACCACATTCGTGATCGCGGTAACCGATCCACACCCGATTCTCCACGTGATTTTTCTTATTCTCTTCGCATATGTTGCCTATGCACTCCTTTATGCCAACTATAGCAGCTTTTCTTTGATGGTAACTGTCATGACTGTGCTCATGCTGGCCTTTGTCACGCCCCAACCGCTCGATCTGGCTCTTTTCCGGGCGCTTGATACAGCAATTGGCGGCACACTTGCCATGCTGGCCTATTTCATCTGGCCGACCTGGGAATATCGGCAGATTCCAGACAACATAGCCGATCGCCTGAGCTGCCTGAATGCCTATCTAATAGCGGTATTAAAAGCGATTGAGAATCCAGATGACTATAATGAAGTGAATCTGCAAAAGGCGCGAACAGAAACACGGCTCTCTCGTTCCAATGCGGAAACATCGGTTCAGCGGGCCAGGAATGAACCATTCCCTCATACACTGAATTCAGCCGCAATCGATGGCACATTACAGGCCGCTGACAATATCGCCGGGAGCGCCCTTATTCTCGAAGGCGCGCTCTTAAACAAGCGTTTTGTGCAGGTCTGTGAGGAGCTTGAGCCCTTCAGACAGCGCGTCGATACGGCGCTACAGGAGTTTGTGCACGCGATCAAGGAGCAGCGTTCTCCTGCGCCGCTTCCTTCCTTCAAGGAGGAGCTTGACACCCTGGAACGATGGCGCAAAGTCAGGCATCTCACCGAAGAAGAACGAGCAGCCAGATACCTGCTGGTAACCGAGATCAAGCATATTATTGATAATATCTCCATTATTCACAACCTTCTGAGCAAGCGGTCATAACCGATGAAAAAGAAATAGTTATACAGTGGCAATTTCCTGCATCTTGTTGACATTCTTCTGCAATACAGGTATACTTTCTACAAAACAGAGAAAAAATTTACCATTTTTCTGAAAAATTTTATGCGCATGCTGTTGAACTAAGATAGGGGCATATGAATACAAGCACATCAAGCGATCTATTGAGCACCAAGCTGACCGCTCCCTATGCCCGGGCCGCTCATATTCAGCGTCCACGTCTCTTTAAGCTGCTGAATGCCGGGCTTGAGGGCAAGTTAACGCTGGTTTCGGCTCCGGCGGGCTTCGGCAAGACTACGCTGGTTGGAGAGTGGGCAGCACAACACGCACCGCTGCCTGTGGCCTGGGTCTCACTCGATAGCGGCGATAACGACCCGTATCGCTTCTGGCGCTATGTGCTGGCAGCCTGCCAGATGCTGTATCCGATGGACACAGCAGCATTGGATCTTCTCAATGCAGCGCGACCTCCCTCATTTGAAAGCATGCTGACGACGTTTATCAATGAGCTGGCGCGGCTCCCCGAGCGTGGTATCATGATCCTTGAGGACTACCATGTGATCCACCTGCCCGTTATCCATGAGGCCATGACGTTTCTATTGGAGCACCTTCCGCCTTCTCTCCACCTTGTGCTGATTACGCGCGCGGAGCCACCTTTACCGCTGGCACGCCTTCGAGCCCACGGCGAGATGCACGAAATCCATGCAGAACAACTCTATTTCACTCTGGAAGAGACAGAGACATTTCTACAGAAAACGCTGGCTTCTCCGCTCACACCTGAAACGCTGGCACGCATTCACGCTCGTATTGAGGGCTGGCCAACCGGGCTCCGCCTGCTCGCACTGGCGCTACAAGGCCACACCGAGCAGCGGGAAATCGAGCGCATCTGCACAACGTTCTCCGGGACCCATCGGCACATCTTTGATTACTTCGAAGAAGATGTACTGGCAACTCAGCCCGAAGCGCTTCAGACCTTCTTTCTTCAGACCAGCATCCTGACTCGTCTGCATGCTTCGCTCTGTGATGCCGTCACGGACAGAGCCGACAGTGCGCAGTTGCTTGAAAAACTCGAACAGAGCAATCTATTCCTTTTGCCGCTTGATGACAAACGCCAGTGGTATCGTTATTATGCCCTCTTTGCCGAAGCAATGCAGCATATTGCACAGCGCCGCCTCGGCACGGCTGAACTCTGTAAGCTCTATACGCGGGCAAGTCACTGGTATGAGGAGCAGAAACTGTATCCAGAGGCTATTGAAGCAGCGCTGGCCGCGGGCAATGTCAAGCACGCCGCCGTCATGATCGAGCGGCATTTCTCGCTGCAACAGAATATGATCGAGCTCCATACGCGCTACCGCTGGCTACGCCAGATACCTGCTGAAACGCTGCAGGAGCATCCGAACCTCTGCCTGCTCTTCGCCCTCGCCATGCTCTACACACTCGATCGCAGCTCACCAGCCATCCTTGAGCCTGTGGAGCAGGTGCTGTCACTGGCCGACCCCCCCGGCGAACCGAATGAGTTTACAGGAGCAATTGAGTCGGTACGGGCACAGATCGCCCTCTGGCAGGGCAACGAAGGTCAGGCGATCGCTTATGCCCATCGTGCGCTTGCTCACCTGCCTGAAGATGCCCATGAGTTCCGCTGCGCTTGCCTGATTATTATCGGCACCGAGCAGCAGCTTCAAAATCGCTATGAAGAGGCCAGAGCATACTTTCTCCAGGCGCGTGAGGCCAGTATTCGGGCAAACAACCCCTATAGCGAGCGCGCGACCATTTCGTTGCTTGCCAGTTCCTACCAGCAAGAGGGAAAATTACATACAGCGGACCAGTTGTACCACCAGGTAATAGAGGCCGCACAGGACGACGTCAGCGACCAGGCGCAGGCTTTCATCGGGCTCGCAAGCATCCTCTATGAGTGGAACGAGCTGGAAGCAGCCGAACGGTATATCTCTCAGGCTCTTGATCTCGGTAGAGAGTACGGCCCGATGCTTGGAGAGCGTATGGTTGAGGAGTATATCATTCAGCCTGCCACGCTGCTCCAGGCACAAATTCTCTATGCTCGGGGAGAGCACGAGGCCGCCCGTGAACTCCTGACGGCGCTTCATCCCCATTCAGTACATATGAAGCCGCACTTGCTTCTCACGAATATCGACGCCATTCAAGCACAGATCGCCTTTGTTCAGGGTGACACTGAAGCTATCAGGCGGATCAGCGCAACACGCAAGCTCTTCAACGAACGAAGACCGTTCCTGCAACAGGAAGAGATCGACTTTCTCATCATGGCACGCCTGCTTCTTATGCAGCAACGAGCTCAGGAAGTCCTCGCCCTGATCGAGGCTCGCCCACAGGCACAAGCGCTTGAGAGCCAGCTCCGACTGCTGCTGCTCAAGACGCTGGCACATGTTCAGATGCGAGAGCAGACACAGGCCAGACAAACGCTTCTGCATGCGCTTGAATTGGCCCGAGAAGAGGGTTTCCAGCGCATCTTTTTGAATGAAGGCGAGGCACTCAAACCGCTGCTCTCGGCCCTCAGTGCAGAGCTTCGCGACAAACCGCTTGCAACCTATGTGCGCACACTTCAGCAAGGCTGTACCAGGCTCCAGCCCACAGAGCAGCACCACCGCACCAATCGGTTTGTGCTGATAGAGCCGCTGAGCGCACAGGAAAAGCGTGTGCTTCACCTTCTTGCCGCAAATCTCTCGAATCCCGAGATCGCCCGAGAACTGGTCGTTTCTATCAATACCATCAAGACCCAGGTGAAAAGTATCTTCCGCAAGCTCAACGTTAATAGTCGGAAGGAGGCTATTGAGGTAGCGCGACAAACTGGCCTGCTCAGCCTGTAAAGCGGGGCGAGCAGGCAATCTCCGCTGTTAGCTCGTCACGCCCGTATAGTGGCGTACTGCAGAAACAGCGAGGCAATAGCAGCTACGTCAAAGCTCCTTCTTCTCGCACTGAGAACGACCTGCTGCTTCTACCAGCGATTTTCTATGCAAGGGAGTTTTTCCTGTATTGCGGGAAAAACGCTAGAACAGATGCAGCAATCACTCGTGCAGAGGCACACAGAGCAAACGCACCAACGATACAGGAACCCTCTGGATGAATGATTGCTGGAAGGAGCCAGGTAGGTGTAAACCAACAAGGGGCTTGTTTGAGCCTCAAAATGGCGCATAGAAGGCCTGGTACCCCTTGCTGTAGTCTCTCCTCCCCCCTTATTGGCCGCGTGGGGACGTAGGGACCGATATGAGAGGCGCGGTATCCAGAATGCTGGTATTTCTGCCTGCTTTCGGCAACAGGATCGTGAAACAGGTTCCTTCGCCCAGCCTGCTTTCAACTGATACCGTGCCGCCCATTGCCTCAGTCAAATCCTTCACAATAGCCAGCCCGAGACCAGTACCAGAAGCGGGCTTCTGACGCGATTTCTCCGTACGATAGAAGCGATCCCAGATATGCTTCAGTTCACGAGGATCGATCCCCTCGCCCGTATCCTTCACCTGAATCATGATCTGATCACGATGCGGCTCGGCGGTCACCGCAATAATACCACCCGGAGGGGTATGACGCATGGCATTATTAAGCAAGTTCTGGATAATCTGCTCAACCCGGCTCTCATCGACCAGCGCATAAGGAAGATGCGGCCTGACCTCGCCAATCAGCTCAATACGCCGTCCCCGCCACGCAAGCGGTTTGACTGTATCCACCACACGCTGCACCAGCAGTTCAATATTGATTGGCTCACAGCGCAGCGCCAGCTTGCCAACTTCCATACGTGAGAGGGTGAAGAGATCATCGATCAGCGTTTGCAGACGAATAGTCTGCATCTCAATCGTCTCGAGATCCTGCTTGAGCGTTGCAGGCGGCTCCTGTTGCCACGCATTCAGCGACGATTCCAGATAGCCACGAATCGTTGCAACAGGCGTACGAAGCTCATGCGATACATTGGCAATCAGCTCGCGGCGCTCGTTAAGCAAGCGGGCCACATTATCTCGCTCGTTCTGAAGCTCATGCATGGTCTGATCGAGCGCGGCAGCCATCGCGTTAAAGTCAGCTTGCAAACGCGCCACCTCATCTTCACCCTGCACAGGCACCCGGATACGATAATCGCCAGAACGGAGAATGCCAGCCGCCGCAACCAGCAGCTCAAGACGCTCCGTCGTCTTTGAGACAAAAAAGTGCGAAAAGATCGCCGCCACCGGCAACAGGAACACGATCACCATCATCGAGAGAAAGAAGAACATAAGCAGTATCAGCACAATGGCAAGTGGAGCCTGTGCTGATGGTAGCTGCGACTCCGCGCTTGACCAGATGGATATGAAGCCAACGAGCAGAAAGACAAAGAAGAGGCAGGACAACGGCACCATCAAAATGGCATGGGTCAACGACCAGCTCAAATGCTGACGGCGCAAACGGTTCCAGTAGATCAGCGCCCGCGAGGCCACACGCAGAAACAGGAAGAAGGCTGCGCAACAGATGGCATTGGCAACACCCAGAAAGAGCATGACGCTGTGTGCTTCGCTTTGATAGCTCTCCGCCGATTGGGAAAGCGGCAACAGGGTCTGTTCGACCATCGGCACATAAAAGAGCAAAGCAACTACCCCACAGAAGAAAAAGAATAACAGGCATGCAATTCCACATTCACAGAGCAGGCGCTTCAAAAGCCTCATATTCCCGTATTGAAGCCTCCAGCGAAGCGAAAAAACCAGTATACTGCTCGGGCTAAAGAAGATGAAAAATGAGATAGAGGCCTCATCCATGTTTACCTTACTACTATCATGGAAAAGGAACGTCCAACATACAACAAACAACACCTGAAAAATGATCATTTCCAGCGCTGCACGCAGCAGCCCCACATGAAAGAGCTGGCCTGCTATCTTTTTCCTCACGTTCTGTGCCCTCATGCGTTTTCAGTACCCTTCTTATTCGCTACGTAATCGATAGCCAATGCCCCAGACCGTTTCGATAACGCTGCCTACAGCGCCAAGCTTTTTCCGCAGGCGCAACACGACGTTATCAACCGAGCGATCGCCGCCGACGTATGTCCCGCTCCAGAGCGTCTCTATCAGGTATGAGCGGCTGAATGCCCGGCCCGGACTGCGCATTAATAGTTGCAATAATTCAAATTCAGTCGGGCTCAAATCGAGCAACACCCCATCCAGCGTGACCTGATGCGTTTGTGGATCAAGTTCAAGCGTCTTGATACGCAGCTTCTCGCTGACCTGCTGCCGGTCGGCCTTCAACGTTTTCCGAATCAACTCGGAACGGCGAAGAAGCGCCCTGACACGAGCGACCAGTTCACGCAAGCTAAACGGCTTGGTCAAATAGTCGTCAGCGCCCAGTTCAAGCCCGAGCACGCGATCAGTCTCCTCCCCTCGCGCCGTCAACATCAAAACAGGGGTCGCGGATTTCTGGCGCAAACGGCGCAGCACCTCAAGTCCGTTCAGGCGCGGCAACATCCAATCCAGCACCACCACATCGGGTTGATAGCGCTCATGCATCTCCAATGCTTTTATTCCATCTATTGCATGATAGGTCCGATAGCCTGCTGCCGCCAGTTCCCGCAAGACGACTTGCGCCAGATCCGCTTCATCTTCAACAAGAAGTACAGTTTCTATATCTTCCACTGCATTCGACATATGTTACTCTCCACCTCTCAATAGTATCGCAAAATAGAGCTTTAAGGAACCGCCTATACCTCGAATGTACACGTTGAGACAAACTTGCGACAAATTTTTGACAATCTACCCGGCTTTTCATGACAATTTGACCATTTGTCATCAATCCCTTTTGCCACTCAACACATCCCACTACGCTTGTCACTACACATATACGAACGATTCCGGGAAAGGGGACAAAAAGAAAGAAGAGATAGGGCAAATGACCCAGACCTCGGATAGGGCTTTCCTGATATACTTTTTTCTATTCAGTGCAAGAAGAAATCGAATGAGACACCAGGGAAGTATTGGAAGTATTGGAAGTATTGGAAGTATTGTATAATGGACACAAAAAACAGGGATACAGGAACGGGCACAAAGGCGCGCTACATGCGGCGTCGCATTCTGGCTCGGACGCTTGCTCTCGCGCTTTTCCTCCTCGGTTTGAGTTGCTCCCTCATCCCCTGGGGGCGGGCTGCACTCCGCACCACCTTTCTCATTCCAGCATTTATTATGTCATCCCAACCTGCCCCATTACAAATAGCAGGTGAACCGATCACCCATATTACACAAACAATCAATTCCCGAAGCGGTCCGGCCTATCTGGATCTCTTTGTGCCAACCACTCAACCGCTTGACGCTGGCACACGGCAGGGCGTGCTGCTGATTCCCGGCGCGGGCGATCATCGCAAGCTACCCGAGCTGCTCAATTTCGCGGAAGCGATCGCCAGAACGGGCGTCGTGGTAATGGCGATGACCACACCGACACTCATTCAGTCCTCGATCTCTGTCGATGATACCGACGCTGTGGTGCAGGCATTTCAGACGCTCTCTCGCCGACCCGAACTGCGCGGCCAGAGAAGCGGTATTATCGCCTTTAGTGCGGGCGTTCCGCTTGCCTGCTTTGGCGCGGCAGACGCGCGTATCCGGGATCAGGTGGCCTTTGTGGTCAACTTTGGTGGCTACTTCAACACCTGGACCACCCTGCGGGCTTTTGGTTATCGCTCGCTTGCCTTTGATGGCCTCAAGGAGCCCTGGGAGCCGATACCGTTCGCGGTTCAGGTGCTTGGCAATATGCTGATCCCCACCCTCGCTTCTTTCGAGGAGCGTGAGACGCTTCGCGAGGCTCTGCTAGACGGTGCCACACCGCTCAGCGAGCAAGAGCTACAGCGACTCTCTCCTGAGGCCCGCGCGATCTACAGGCTGCTGACAGGCCGTTCCCCGCACACGGTGGAAGCCGATATTGCAATCCTGCCACCCGAGACGCGCCAGCAGATAGATGCCCTCTCGCCTCAACGGGTGCTACCGGAGCTCAAGGCGCCCGTCTATCTGGTACACGATCGCCATGATACCGCCCTGCCCTTTACTGAGTCGCGCGACTTTGCAAAGGCGCTTGACAAGCTGCATCATCCCTATGATTACCTGGAAGTACAGATCTTCAATCATGTCGAAGTGCGCCCGGACTTCAGCACATTGCAACTGCTTTCAGATGGCAGTACGCTTGCTTTTCTGCTCACAAAAATACTGCATTCAGGAGGACTCTAGCATGCTATCACACTTCCTCGTTCTTTCCGGTCTCTGGGTTGCGATGGGCGCAGTGCTCGGACTGCTGATAGCCGCCGCAACTGGACGCAAGTCTGCACGATTATTACTGGCTGGAAGTGGTCTTGCGCTGTCAGCGGGCTGGCTCGGCGTCTGGCTGCTGGGCACACCCTTCGCCACACCGTGGAGTCTCTGGGTGACGCTCCTGGGCCTGTTTCTCCTCGCTCGCTTTGTGCCTGCCTTCCGACTCAACCGCTGAAAGCGCGCCCTTTCCACAGACAAAAGGAACAAGTTCGCCCTCTCCCATAGGCGTGCGATCCCCTTCAGTGGAGGTCTCATTGCTTGTCCCTCTGGTATAGTGATATGAGAGAAGATGAATAGCGTCTCTCAGGTGTTTGCTGTAACCGCGCTTCAAGCGCAAGATCCGCGCTATTCCATGTGACTAAAGTACCAATGCGCAACAAAAAGCCGTCCATTCGCATTATTCTGAAGAGAGGAGGGTGAGAGGGAGCCTTTCCGATCATATAGATGCATACGTACTCTCACATGTATGGATACGGCGTCTCTATGAGGGTTTTATATAGTATATAATGAAGAGGCAGTATAGATGCTGTATGCAGCCTGAAGCAGGGCTACAAGCACGTATATCTCTCCTGTGACTCTCTACATAGAGCGCCTTCCCATTATAGAGAAAAGCAGTATCATAATTTGTTGCATTCGGTTTTAGAAGGAGTTTGTGAGTGTATCAACCCAACCCACCGCAGATGCCACAGTATCCACAGCAGCCGCCTAAAAAGCCGCGCAAGAAGGCCGGTCTTATCGCACTAATTCTACTTCTCGTCGTGTGCGTGCTGGTTCTGGTCGGTATCTCTGTGGTCGTTCCAACATTTATGGCCGACGCGCTGTCGCTGGCACCAACACCGACACCATCACCAACCAAGCCGCCAACGCCGACGCCATCGCCAACCCCCGCCTTTAATCCAGATGTAGGAGCCATTCTACCCAAAAATCGCGTCGTGGCCTTCTACGCCATTCCCGGGGCACCGGCAACCGGGCCTGCCTACCAGCTCACTGATACCATGCTTGAGCAACTGAAACAGCAGGGAGCAGCCTATGAGCAGATCGACCCGGAGCACCCGGTCAAGCTCGGCATTGACCTTGTTGTTAGCGTTCCTGACGGCTCTCCCGGGCCACAACATACATACAGCCACCATGTCGATGAAGCGACCATTCAACAATATATTGATTTCTGTCAGGAGCATGACCTTTTGCTGTTCCTGGATCTGAATTTCGGTCAGTCAGCGATTATGCCAGAAGTTAATTTCTTCCTGCCCTATTTGCAGAAATACTCGTTTGTGCATATGGCCGTTGATCCAGAATGGATGTTCCCGCGTCATGATGGCGTTCCAGGCACCAACCTGAGCAACGTTCGCGCTTCGGATCTGAACCCCATCATTGAGGCAGTGGCAGAGATCCCGATGAAATACCATGTGCCGCGCAAGATGCTGATTATTCACCAGTATCGACCGAGCGGCGACGATCTGAAGAATCCCTACGATGCCTCAAAGGCGGAGATAGCCGATAAGCGCAATCTGCGTTTCGATCCCCGAGTAGACGTTGTGCTGCATGTCGATAGCGTCGGGGGCTACCCCGGAGACCATGAGGATAAAGTGGAGCAATACACACAGTGGGTGCAAGGAGACATGCAGAAATACAATAATTTCAAGTATGGCGGCTTCAAGATATTCTATAAGATCGAGTCGAAAACCGGCATTATGACGCCCGACGAGGTAATGAAACTCGATCCCGCACCATTAGTCATCACCTATGGCAACTAAGCCCAATCGCGACATGAGAGAGGAGAGCGTGAGCCTTCTTTACCGCTTACGCTCTCTTCTTTTGTGCTCATATATGAGCAGCCTCCCTCATCAGATTGACATTTCTTTATACCGTATGCTATTCTATCTAACGAGACTTCGTATCATTTTATAGACAGTGAGCGTTCATCATCTCTCCTGTGCTACATATTCCTTCCGGCTGTTGTGGTAGGGACAGAGATAAACAGGAACAAAACGAGCATGTTTGACATATTCGCCTATTCTTTTATCCGAAACGCGTTCATCGCTGGCACCTGTGTCGCGATTGTGGCCGCTGTTGTTGGCTACTTTCTTATTGTACGCGGCCTGACCTTTGCCGGGCACTCGCTGGCACACATTGGCTTTGCGGGGGCCGCGGGAGCCGTCTTTCTGGGAATACATCCGGTCATCGGGCTGCTGATCTTTACGATCGGGTCCGGCGTTGGCATCGGCTTTCTTGCCAGAACGCTACGTGAACGGGATATCGCCATAGGGGTGGTTACTACCTTCACTCTGGCTCTGGGCTTCCTTTTCCTCTCGCTCTATCGTGGCTACGCCGAAAAGGCGTACAGCATCCTTTTTGGCACCATTGTCGGCATCAGCAGCCTTGATAGCACAGTCACATTGATCTTTAGCATTCTCGCGCTTGCAGTCCTTTGTTTCCTTTTTCGCCCGTTGCTCTTCAGCTCAGTTGATCCCGAAGTAGCGCAGGCACGAGGAATGCCAGTGCGCCTGTTAAGCGTTCTGTTTCTGGTGATCGTCGCAATTACCATTTCTATCTCGGTCCAGATTGTGGGCGTGTTGCTGATCTTCACCTTGCTGGTTGGCCCGGCAGCGACCGCCATTCGGATCGCACGTACTCCGCTGGGCGCAATTGCCCTTTCGATTGTGCTAGGTATCATCTACATCTGGGTTGGCATCTATCTGGCAGCGATCACACCGCTGAACTTCTACCCGCTGAACACGGTCTCATTGCCGATCAGTTTTTGTGTCGCCACCATTTCATTTGGCGTCTATCTGCCCGTGCGCCTGCTTTCGCCGCTCTGGTTGAACCGCCGTCGTCGAGAGCTTACAGCACAGCCACAACCGCTCGCCATGCAACCTGAGCAGGCAAAAATGGAGCCTGAGGTTTTGCGATCATCACGGTAGGGATATACTATGTTTGAACTGTTTCACCTGTATCAAGATCAGGATTTCGTCTTCTGGGCTTTTGCCGCAGGAACCGTTGTGGCCATTGTCTCGGCTATTGTCGGCTATTTTGCCGTCCTGCGCTCACAGACATTTGCGGCTCACGCGCTGTCACACATCGGCTTCGCGGGCTCGACCGGAGCCGCGCTGTTCGGGATCAGCTCATTCGCGGGCATGTTCCTCTTTACTATTCTGGCGGCGCTTGGTATGGGGGCACTTGGCAACCGGCTTCGCGGGCGCGACATTGAGATTGGCATGTTTCTTTCCTTTGTGCTTGGCCTGGGGGTACTCTTCCTGAACCTCTACACACAGCAAGCGACCTCTACAGTTAATCTGCTCTTCGGCTCGCTTTGGACGGTCCGGGCTGCTGATGTGCGGGTTATGCTCCTGTGCGGACTTGGCGTGCTGGTTATTCTGGCCTGTATCTTTCGTCCGCTGCTCTTTGCCTCGATCGATCCACAGGTTGCACGCGTGCGTGGGGTGCCTGTTCGTCTGCTCTCGTTACTCTTTATGGTACTTCTGGCAATCACCATCGCGGAGGCCGTACAGGTTATCGGGGTGCTCCTCTCATTTGCCTTGCTGGTTGTTCCTGCCGCCAGCGCCGAGCATCTGGTTCATCGGCCACTTGCCGCGATTGGCCTTGCAATTCTGCTCGGGCTTGGCTTTACATGGGGTGGCATCCTCCTTGCTCTGGTCGGACATTGGCCCGTCAGCTTCTACATCTGTGCGCTGGCGACCGGCGCCTTCTTCCTGACCTACTACCTGCAAACACGCCGCATCCCGCGCCGCTACAAGCCGCTGCCGCACCCGTCATGCGAGTGCTATGATCCGGCTGAAAGTCAGGTCTAACGCAAAGAACTCTTTCTCCGATTGCGAGAAAGAGTTCCTGTATCAGGTCGATCAGGCAGCCCGACTGAAAAGCGAGCACCCTCTAAAGTAGTAGAAGGTCAGCCCCAGATAGAGCAGGGAAGCAAGCGAGAAACCAACCGTCCCGAAAAAGCTCAGGGCTAGCGGCCCACACTCATCCGGCAACGAGTACATGTCGAGCCAGGCAAACAGCCCGAGCGCCGCCGGTACCATAAACGGCAACCCACCAAGTAGCGCAATCCGTTTCTGTCGCGGCGCGTCACCCGGGAAAAGCGCTGGAATCACCTTGCACAGGTAGTAGCTGAAGAAAAGCAGCCCCGCCAGGAAATAGACTCCTGCCAGGATGCTCCATCCTCCCAGGCTGAACGGCACGCTTATCCCAAGCAGATGCACCACAACTGCCATGCTTATCACGAATACCACAAAAAAGGCTATACACGCAATGATAAACAGCACATGCGGCAGATAGAGCGCGAGTAACAACCTGACCCCGTTTTTTCTATGCAATTCATTTCCTCCTTTTTGAAAGGAAGTATACAGGACAGACAGCCAGAGAGGCCAGGTCGCAGAACCAGATAAGCAAACACCCGAAACCAATCAAACTGGTCGCAGAAGCAATCACTTCGCAAGAAGCGCTGCTGTAATCGCTGCCGGCTCGATATGATCAAAGAAATCTCGCTCACGCCGGTCGTAGAGCTCTTTCGCGATACCCGGAACCAGCATCCGCTGCTCCTTACGATTACGTCCAAGAATCACAGAGCGAGTGCTGTAGCCAAAAAAGCAGGGGTTCGTGCCACCAAAAAGCACAATGACGCGTGTTTGATTCCGCGGCTGCTCCTCGGCGGGCTCTGAAAGCAGCTTCAACGCAATAGCAAGGTGCATCAGCCCCGTATCGCCACAGAGAAAGAGGTCCGCCTGATCGATAAGTGCTGTGGTGGTCAGCAGGTCGGGTAGCTGATCCTCCATTATACGAAACACCCGGCCAGCAGCGTCACGCTTGAGCCCCTTATAGAGCTGGTCAGCCGCCTCTGGAAGCGTGTAGGCGGGCAGAATCACTACCCGTAATCGCTCATCACGTGCCAGCGCCTCCCCGATACCTGCAAGCAGAAGCGGCGTTGGCGGCCGAGTGACAACAGAAGATGTATCAGGAGCGACCAGCAGAACGCGATCATCCGATCTCCCACGATAGACATCCATCAATAGACGTGCCGCCCGCACATGCTTTGCCGTCAGATAGAGCGGAATCGCTTCTTCCAGCTCGGGAGGAGGCAGTGCATCCTTAAAAAAGGCGTTCACCACCTTCCGTGTCAGGTAGCTAATATGGCGATCCCGGGCCTCATGCAATGCCAGAATATCCTTTCCCAGATCGGGAAGTGAGGCAAACATGACCGGCAAACCAAGCAGATAAAAGAACGTCGGCGCAGGCATCCCGGGCACAACCGCTTCATAACGTTGTGAACGCAAAAAGCGCACCAGCGGCTGTACCTGCTGACCGGGGAAAATACCGCGCAGAAACGTTCCCTCACCAGAAGGGAACAGCGTGCTCCTGACGATAATCAGCCGATGAATGCGAGGATCACAGGCAAATACTTCAGCCTGCTTCCGGTTGCAGAGGACGTCTATTTTGCCCGCTGCATCGCGATCATTTCGGATAATCTGATCAATCGCGCTCAGCCCAACAGCGACCGTGTCACCAATACCGGGCGGCATCGTGACGAGATAACGCGAGTCGCCTCCCTCAGAGAGCTCGATTGGCATCACATAAAACACATCTTCTTGAAGTGAAAGTCCTTCTCCCTGCATACGCCTCTTCGTTTACTTCTGAATGCTGATTTCAGCAGCCCGGAGATCACTAGAATGTCACTTCTCTTACAAATTATCCCCTTAAAGAACACGTCTCTAGAAGAGAAAACGTTCCAGCTTCATATTCGGTCAGTTTTCTCTTTTTTCGCACGATGCCGCTTTTCTCGTTTATGATATCTCGCTGGTATGCATTGTGCTTGACAGGCTGAGCGAGCGCGTGTTCTCTGACGCAACTTTTCGGTAGAGGCGCGTGATATGAGCCACCGAGAGAACGCCGATCACTTGCTGCTCGGTTGGTAATGCGCCAGCAACGACCGGGGCCCAACTCACCCCTTTCTCCGTCAGCTCGGTTAAGACCTCATCAAGCGCCTCGTCCTCCCGCACCGTCAACACACTGCTATTCATGGCCTCCGCAACACGCCGCTCCTCGCGCTCGCTTACCGGAACACGAAGCACATCCAGACGCGTCAGAACACCAAGCAAACGACGATGCTCGTTCAGCACAGGAGCACCTCGCCGTCCCTGCGAGCGCAACTGCAGTTCAGCCTCGGCAACGGTCTGGGTGGGTTGAAACGTGAGCGTAAGCGGCTCCATCGCTTGCTGCACGGTCAGCATCGAGAGCAGCGGATAGGTCAACTGCAAACGATGGGCAGGGGAATCAATCCGCGTCTTAAGCTGGCTCTGATAGATTGTGTTATCGCCAACAATCAGGTAGGCGAGACTGACAGCGATCATGGCAGGAGCCAGCAACGAAAGATTACCCGTCATTTCGGCCACCATCAGCATTACAGCCAGCGGAGCGTGCGCGATTCCGCCGAACATCGCCATCATACCCACAATCACAAACGGTCCGGGCGAGGCAGGCAGACCAGGAAGCAGATGATAGCCGAGCCGCCAGAGCATCGCGCCGACCATGCCACCAATCACCATCCCGGGCCCAAAAATACCGCCAGAGCCGCCCGAACCAACCGACAGGCCAGTAGTCAGAATCTTGACGAATGGCAGGAGCACAACAACCCAAAGCGGCAATTGCAGCAGTGCCTGACTCATGCTCAACTGCACCCAGCCATAGCCCATCCCGATCGCCTGTGGAAGCACCAGACCGATCAAACCGACAAGCAGTCCTCCAATACCCGGCTTGACCCAGCGAGGCAAACGGAGACGCTGAAACAGCTCGGTGATTCCATAGAATCCACGCGCATAAAGGATCCCGATCCCGCCACAGAGCAACCCGAGCACCACATAGTACACAAGCTGAACAGGCTGCGTGAAGTCATAGTGTTCCGGCGTCGCGAAGATCGGATTCCAGCCGGACCAGCTCCCGAAGATACTGAAGCCCACAATCGAAGCAATAAGCGCCGGGATGATTGCTTCGGTCTCCATGTCTTTCAGATAGAGAATTTCTGCCGCAAGGAGCGCACCCCCCAGTGGCGCGCGGAAGATTGCCCCGATACCCGCGCCCATGCCGGTTGCCAGGGCAATTCTACGCTCGCGAGCATCCAACCGTAAAAGCGTCGCCAGAAGCGAGCCAAACCCCGCGCTAATCTGTGCCGCCGGCCCCTCACGCCCTGCTGATCCTCCACTGCCGATAGTAATCGCCGAGGCAACCAGCTTGATCAGCGGAATCCGAGCGCGGATCGGCTTGCCCTGATGAAAAGCAGCGATCGCGGCATCAGTGCCATGTCCCTCCGCCTCAGGAGCCAGTGTAAAGACAATAGCGCCCGCCAGCAGTCCACCAAGTGTTGTCACCACAGGCAACAACCAGGGGTGCGCTGCCTGCCAGAACGACATCACACTTGTGCTCCCTTCCCCGGCTGGTTCAGGGGGACGATAGCCAACAAGGCCGCCAAGAAAAAGTGTTGAGGCCAGATGAATAGCCGCATAAAAGAGAATTGCCCCCACTCCCGCCACCACGCCGATCAATGTACTGATGATAATCCATTTGAGCAGAGAACGCGGGTTCTCAAGGCCCGGAAACCGGTGAGCGAAGCGCCGAAACGGAAGCCCGCGCCTCCCCATACGAAACATAAGTGTCATACCTCCTTCTTTTTTGGGTGGGTGGTCAACCAAACAAAGGCAAAAAAAAGAGAGATACATGCGCTTATCCGGCATGTACCCCGATTCCATGCAGCACCTGATGCGCAATCACAGAAGCCTGCCGGGTAATTTCCTGCTCCGTGTATCCAAGCACACGAGCAGAAAGGACAAACGATTCGGTTGCCGAAAAGATGCGTAACGCCGTCATCTCAACATCCTCAATCTGGATCTCGCCCGCCTGCTGGCTCTCCTCAAGAATATGTGCGATCACCGCCAGATACTCGTGTAACTGCTTTGTCGCTTCAGCCTGAAACGCACGATTCACACCATAGAGCGAGCTCATGTAGACATGAAAGCTATCGCTGTCCTCCTCGGCCATACGAGCAAAAGCCAGCACAAGCCGCTCCAGGCGCTGCTGAAGCGTGCCTTTTTCCGCAAGTGCTGCACGCAAAGAAGCAAGCTGTGATTGAGCGATAGAGCGCAGCATCTCAATAAACAGCGCTCGCTTGTTCTCAAAGTACAGGTAGATCGTACCTTTTCCAATGCCTGCCTGCTCGGCGATCAGGTTGATATTTGCCTGATCGAAACCCAGGCGAGCGAACTCACGCGCGGCCTCGCGTAGAATGCGCTGGCGCGTGGCCTCGCGTATCTGTGCATCGACAATTTTCGGCATACGTGCTCCTCTGGCGGTACTCAATGTGTCTGCTTCGCTTCCTATCGTAGCACATTCTGGGCAGCCAGTCAATAAAAAGTGCCGGAAGAGCATCTGCTTCCTTCTCCGGCATCTATTGTCCTCAGGAAGCTTGAGCATACGAGGCGCGTAACGCGGCCTCGATCGAACCGGTCTCCATATAGGCACGAATCAGCAGATCAGCGGGCGACGTTCGAGAACGCACAAGCTGCCAGAGCGGCTCAAGCCACATGCGATCCTCATCAGCAGCAAGCGCTCGCTCCGCAGCCCCAAGCACCAGCTCCGTTCCCTCCACAATCTCGGTAAGTGCAAAGCCCTTTTGCGCCGCCCGCTGGTGCAGCTCCCTATCGGGCACCAGTGCCCGTCCGGGCAAAGTGGTATCCAGCACCAGTCCTTTCAACAACGCCAGGAAGCCAGCGTACAGGCGCAGATCAGCACAGCTATCGCAGGCCTTAAACTCGATTCGTCCAACCTCCGCAGGCAAGCGGGCGAGTCGGGTTAGCGAGGGATCACACGCTATGAGATCAGCAGGGTTTTCCAGATACACCAGTACCGCAGGCCGTGGCCCCGTTCGCTGATAGGTCCGAATCGACAGGCCACCCCAGAGCTTGCCGTCATAGAAAGGAGAACTGAAGCTCAACGGCACAATAAACGGGCTATAGTAGGTCAGCTTCTGCCCCAGATCGACACATTCTGCCGCCGAGAGTCCCGCGAGCGAGATATTAAAATCGGGCCCATAGGTCAGCACCGAGAGCAGAGCCGTGCGTCTCTCGGGTATGCTCTGTCGGAACTGCCGCTCAAACGCGTTCAGCGGCGGGTCCGGCACAAACTCTTTTTTATAGGGATGAAAGCCAATCAGCACCGGTTCCAGGCCATAGCGAGTCGCCACTGCCGAGAGCAACAGACAGCTCTCACGCAGTTCTCGCATCACATCCTGAATCGTATGATGCGGCGTGGTGCGCACCTCGATGCCCTTCAGCGGGCAGCCGATCACCTCACCGGCCTCGTTATAACGCTCAAATCCCTCAATGTACCAGCGTTTCCGCTTGATACCGGCCTCGCCGATTCTGAGCTGTGGATAATCTTGCTCATAGAGCGGCAATTCCCGTATCAGTGTATGTAAAACCTCAAAGGGTGTGTTTTCATAATCAACAAATTCGCCATCGCGGCTGAGAAAAGCAATTTCATGCTCAATGCCAAAGCGAAACATGCATCCTCCTGAAGGCAACCTTCCATCTGCCACGTACCATCCTTATGCGAAGAATCATTTCCCGGTAGACCTCCGGGAAACAGAGACAGCACAATCCGGTCACCAATCTATTACTATACAACATCTTCCCCCTTTTCTCCATCATTTTCCTTTATCCCTTGCTTGCTTCATCGAAGCAGGGCATTTTTGCCAGCTAGCCCGCTCAACTCAGGGAAGGAGAACACGCCAATGCCGCACAACCAGAGCGGCCAACAGAGCCGCCTGATAAGCTGTTGAAGAACCAGTAGAAAGCTGGAATCCAGCGATTATCACGAGAACCTCTGTAAATGCTTCAGAGCGGAGAAAAAGCCAGAGCGCAATGACAGCAGTTTTACCAAAAAGCGGCAGAAGGCCCCTGGCTTCAGCCAGGGGGATGGATGGCGCAGGAAGCCATCAGAG
>NZ_QKUF01000008.1:265015-267443 GCF_003253565.1 Thermosporothrix hazakensis | reverse complement strand
GTCCTCATTTTGTGCATCTTACCCCCACCAGGGTTGGGCGCATTATGCCTCCCCTTTGCACTCTTTTACCCCACCGAGGTTGGGTGCATTCCGTCATCGCCTGACACTCTTTTATCCCCACCAGGGTTCGGTGCATCGAGAGGTAGCAACGAAAACATTTCTCGACTAAATAGCGAATTTATCAAATGCTTCTTCGATATTTTAGATTGTTAAATAGTAGAATAAGAAGAATGTAAATTACCCCACCGTGGTCAGGTGATTTTCTAGTATTTTTAGAATTCCTGTTTGAAAGCAGGCATCCAGACGTAGAGAAAGGTCCGAGGCTGTTATACAAGAAAACAGGTACCAGGAGTTTTTGGGGAGTGAAAACCAAAAGTCCTGTGCGTAACCCCACCAGGGTTGGGCGAAAACCCCACCAGGGTTGGGCGAAAACCCCACCATTGTTAGGTGCATTACCGTGCTCAAAAGCCGGTCAGTAATAAGTAATTACCAGTCGAGTCTTTCACTAGTAAAATGCATTCTGTCAGTGTAATATGTCAGTGTCTGGCATTTGACAAATGCAGAAGAATCGTAGAAGATAGCCAACATTATCACGTAAAAAATACTTGAAGCCAACTCGGCGACTGTCCAACTTGAAAACTCGGTCGCCTTTCATAAATCACATAAACCTGAATATCGAAATACTCGATCCATAGAGATGAAAAAAACTGTTACGCCTGGTCGTACGGTTTAGTGAGGCAAAAATGCGTTTAGGAAACAGCAAAAATTCTGGGGGACAAGGCCAGGAAGCCAGCCAGCTCACCGCTGAAGCACTTCAGGCCGTACGGGGTTTAGGTGAGGTCTCCGACCAGATCGACCAGAAGATCTTGCAGCTCATTGACAAGATCTTCGCACCGCCCGCGAAGGGTATTGAGTTTATTGTCAGGTTTCTGGCACAGGCTGAAGTCAAACAAAACGTCCTGCTCCCGAATGATGAAATGGGAGAGCAGGTCGCTATTGTGACACTGAAGAATGTGCGCGAACTAGCGAAAAGAATCCACTGGGGTTATGACACAACGCATAAGTACGTTGTCGTTATGTCATGCCTGAATCTGCTTTTTAAGCGCCGTACTAGCGAAAATATACAGCTCATCTTTCCGTTGCAGGGTTATGCCCCTCCATCATCATTTCAAGCTCTCGATCATCTCATTCATGATAGTCGTCCCAAAGTGCAGCAATTTGCACGCCGAATTCGGCAACGTTGCGCTTTATATAATATTGTGCAGGGCGAAGAGAATAGCAGTGATAAGAGGTATGAGAGACAGCTTATTCAATCACTGCTGGAGATACTCCAATCCGAGGGAGTGGAAACAGAACTTCGCAGGCGTATCATTATGCGTTTCACGAGTGAAATACTGAACAGACTTTTACGGTCGCCTGACGCCCCCTTTCCCTCACAGGCGGTAGACTCGAAAAAGCGGAAGTCTCCTCTGATCGTTGATGCGTCACCAGACAGCCAACCAGCACAGGCAACAACAGAGAGGCTCTCAGCAAGAAAGTCTTCCGTTGAGGGTAGACTTCCCACCTCTACACAGGAAGCCGCTGCGGTAGAGTCTCCCAAGGAAGGTAGACTTTCTGCTCCTGTACAGGCTCCCGAGGAAGAGAAGTCTCCCGAGGAAGGTAGACTTGCTACTCCTGCACAGATCGCCCAAGAAAAGGAGTCTTCTGTTGAGGGTAGACTCGTCGACTCTACTCAAATGATTGCTACCGTGGAGTCTCCCATTGAGGGTAGACTTGCTGATCCTGCTCAGGAGAATGGTGCAACAGAGTCTCCCATTGAGGGTAGACTTCCCACCTCTACACAGGAAGCCGCTGCGGTAGAGTCTCCCAAGGAAGGTAGACTTACTACTCCTGCACAGATCACCCAAGAAAAGGAGTCTCCTGTTGAGGGTAGACTTGCTGCTTCTACTAAGTCGATTGCTTCTGAGCACGCTATAAAAAAGGGAGACTCGGAGGCATTGAAACCTGGAGAGTCGAAAAAAGGTCGTCGTCCGGACTTTGACAAACTCCTGTCCGGCTTCTATTCCCGCGTTCTCCAAAACACCTATCAGCAGGCTCAAGAAGGCAATCTAGAGGCCTTTAAACGGAGTTTTCTAGCACTGGGTAAGATCTCCAATCAGGCCAAATATACCAAACAGCAGGACAGAGAGCACAGTTTACCGGCTGAGCCAGACAGCTCACAGAGCACTCCCCTGCCTACGGAGACACAACAATCCATCCCGGTTCAGGCAGTGGTAGACTCTCCCATCGAGACGGTGCAGGCTGAGGAGACTTCGGTTCAGGAGCCGGTAGACTCTCCCATCGAGACGGTGCAGGTTGGGGAGACTTCGGTTCAGGCAGTGGTAGACTCTCCCGCTGAGACAACACAGGTTGGGGAGACTTCGGTTCA
>NZ_QKUF01000008.1:0-265005 GCF_003253565.1 Thermosporothrix hazakensis | reverse complement strand
CAGGTTGGGGAGACTTCGGTTCAGGCAGTGGTAGACTCTCCCGCTGAGACAACACAGGTTGGGGAGACTTCGGTTCAAGAGTCGGTAGACATGCCTGCTGAGACAGAGGAGTTGAAAGCCGTCGAGTCTACCCGGAAAGCACCAAGGGGTGAAGAGAATACCCCGGCGAAGCAGAAGTCTACCGGGGCAAAATCGGGCCAGAAGGCGGGTGTTGTCCACGAGATGGAGTCTGACCCGTCTGTACCACCAAAGCCGCGCCGTTTGGAGGCTGTGCCCGAACCGAAAGTGCAGCCTGCGGTATATCCGCCACATATTGCGGAGCTTGTCGAGAAGACTCGTCCGCATCTTACGGATCTTGCAACTTTCTCGCAAGAGTTCGTGGCCTCTTACGTAACGTTAAACGTTATAGAGTTTTTTAATAAATTATATTTTAATTCTAACGTTACGTTACGTAAAGAGCTTGCTCGCTTTCTCGCCGAAGTCTTTGGAGAGAAACGGAAAGTGCAGCTTTACCTGAACATGATGAAGAAAACACATCCAGACTCAATTGTTGCAGCTTTTGTGCATGTGATGCATAGTCTGCACTCCGCAGGCTCAGAGACAATTCACAACAAAGCTGCTCTGTTCTTCGGTTTCTGTAAGCAGTACCAGCAGCAGGGCATTACCGCCGAGGCCAGTTGTCTTGTGGAGGAGCACAAGGAGAGATCTCTTGCTGAGTTTTATGTTTTCCTGTTGAAGCAGGACCAGGAGCGTGTTTATCCTCCATCCCAGCAGCCCTTAGCGGGTCCATCTGCAATGCATGGAATTCCTGCTCAGCCCGGCAAGGCTTTTGCAATGACCATGCCTACAGACGGTACCTACGATATAGTCGAGCAAAATAATAAAATGGTGTATATAAAAACCAACTTTCCATATGCCGAGCAGTACAAGCGGACCTATTCAGATGCTTGTACACCAGAAGAATATACGAAAAAACTGGAAGGTTATCTGAAGCGTGTAAGAGAGATAGAAGAAGGGAAAAAGTAAAAATGGATTTTTCGCGTCTTAATCCTCAAAAAATGCGCCTCCGTCACGATGCTGGAGAGCGAAGCGAGGCAATCGCCCGGCAAATCAGGGCTATACCTGAATCGCTTCGGAGCCCCATTCAGCGTCAGATGCTGCTCCAGCACGAGAGAGGTGAATGTATCGGTTGCACCAGACAGGGACGGCCACAAAACGCGGATGGCTATGAAACGCCGCTTGTCTACGAAGCAAGTGGCTATGCAGCCCCACCTGAGTACTGTGATTGTGAAGCTGGCAAGCAATACGAGCGTTTTATTCAGCGAGAGCGTGAAAGATACGAGAGGTCAAGCAGACTAGAGCGGTATAAGCATGCATGCCATGTTCTGGGACTACCTGCAAGCAAAGCAGGGCTCTCGGATCAGCGCTACACCCTGGATGAGTGGCCCGTTGAGCAGAAGAAGGCAGGCAAGCCTGTTGAGGATCAGGAAAGCGGTACTGTAACTGCACGCAGCACCATTCTCAATCTGACAAGAAGTTTTGCCCTCCATCGCTGTGCTTTCTGGGCGGAGCCTACCAAGTTTGGTCTCTGTTTGTGCGGCCTACCGGGAGTAGGCAAGACAACTCTTATCCGTTCGCTTGAGCCCATCTTCAACGAGCAGGGCTACCACATGCTTACGGTGTATGCTCCGGATTTACTTGTGCTGCTTGAGAAGCCAGATCGGGCTGAACAAATCATGACAGTGCTGAAAAAGACAGAGATCCTGTTTCTGGATGACGTCGGAGACCCTGGCATTGCAAAGGCTGCCCCTGAGTGGGTACGGCGCATCTACGCCCGCATCTTCGATGAACGGTACCGCTATCAGCGCCTGACGCTGCTCACGTCAAATCTCAACGAAGAGCGTCTTGAACTTCAGATGGGGCCATATGTTTTCTCGCGCCTTCGCGGTCTTTGCGCCTTTTTTACTGTTCCCGGGATTGATATGCGATAGAGGATGGATATAATGGAAAGAGCTTTACCGCACAATATTGAAGCTGAAGCAGGTGTACTTGGAAGTCTGTTGATTGATCCTGAAGCAATCCCACTGGTGACAGGATTTCTTCAACCTGAACACTTTTACCGTGATGGTCATAGATTGATTTATGCAGCCATTATACGCCTGTTTGAGCGCAGGGAAGCAGCCGACTATGTGACGGTGTGCCATGAACTGGAGCGTGAAAACAAGCTGGAAGCAGCGGGCGGCGAAGGATATGTGATTGATCTGATTGGTTGTGTGCCTACAAGCGGCAATGTAGAATATTATGCGCGTATCGTTGAGCGAATGGCTATTCTTCGGCGTCTGATCCATGCCGGTGGACAAATTGTCGCAAAGGCATATTCAGAAAATGATGTAGATGCTGCAATTGAGTATGCAGAGCAACTTTTGTTTGATGTGCGGCAAACGTATACCAACCAGAAAACCATTAAGCCTCACATCAGTGACGCACTGGTGAATTATATGGCCCGGTTAGAGTACCTGACCTCCCGCCGTGAACAGCTTGTGGGTACTCCAACCGGCTTTACTGACCTCGATCGCTTGCTTGGAGGCTTGCAGCCCTCTGATCTGGTTATTCTGGCTGCGCGTCCGGCAGTCGGGAAAACCAGCTTTGCCCTCAGTCTGGCTCACAACGCTGCTTTGAAACATCAGCGGCGTGTGGGGATCTTCAGCCTGGAAATGAGCCAGGAACAGCTTGTACAGCGTCTGGTTTCAATGGATGCCGGGATTGATCAGCAGCGGCTGCGCACGGGCGAATTGTATGATGAGGACTGGGAGCGCATTGTGACCTCAATGGCAACGCTATCCGAGTGTACCATCCTGATCGATGACACTCCCGCTCTGACTCCGTTGCAGATGCAGAGCAAGGCGCGACAGTGGTTTGCAGAGTATGGAGAGCTTGACTTGATCATTGTCGACTATTTGCAGCTTATGCAACTTCCAGGTAACGATAAGCGACAGGACAATCGGGTGCAGGCTGTAGATGAGATTAGCCGTCAACTCAAAGTAATGGCGCGTGAGCTAAATGTACCAGTATTGGCGCTCTCTCAGTTGTCTCGTGCAGTAGAAACGCGACAATCAAAAATCCCGATGCTCTCCGATCTGCGCGAATCAGGTGGTATCGAGCAGACAGCCGATGTGGTGCTGTTTATCTACCGCGACGACGTCTACAATCCCGATAGCGAGCGCAAGAATCTGGCAGACATTATCATCGCCAAGCATCGCAATGGGCCCACGGGCGAAGTCTGTCTCTTCTTCAACCGCTCACAAACCCGTTTTCAGGATATTACTCCGAATGCTCTTGCACCATCCGCTGTTGATCCTGTGACATCAGGATATCATCGTCTACAGACTCTCCAGGAAGACGATTTTGACTGATGTGGCACTTCCAACCCATCTCAAACAAAAAAACGCCCAGAATCGAAAATTTGAGCCCATCTGGCAGATCGTACGCAAAAGGATAGAAGGTCACTGACCTATCCGGCGGCAATGCTTGCTTGTAGGGAGATTGGTCTGCAACCTGCCAGCCAGGTTGCGCAGGGATCACTTGTGTCAGAATGCCTGGATAGATCTGGTAGCACTTCAGGGTACCATCTTGTCCCGTTTACGTAAATGTGTACGTATACGAAGACGGCTACGTATACGTAAACGTAGTCGTAGATGTAAACGTGTTTCTTCTACATGTTCTATAATACCATGCTGCTTTTCTGAATCTACCTGAGTATGTTACAATGTGGAAGTGTGGTCGTTCTTAATGGTAGACGGCTACGTATACGTCTACGTTGACGTAATCTGCACATCATCTGTTTTCCTCTGAAGTCACCGAGACCGATCGGTAAAAGCTCTTTCAAGAACCGCAGAAGTGAAGTGTAAAAGCGATAGTTTTTGACTTGAGGTGAGTAATGCAATCAACAAGAATCTTTGCCCTGTGCAATAATAAGGGAGGCGTGACAAAGACCACCACAACAATTAATCTCGGTTATGGTCTGGCTCGTGCAGGTCGGCGCGTCCTTCTGGTTGATACAGATGCGCAGAGCAACACAACCTACAGCTTGCTAGGCAATCTGGAACAGGAACCCACACTCTTTGACGTTCTTATTAATGGTACAAAGCTTGCTGATGCGATCGTTGAGACAGGCGAACCCAATCTCCATCTTGTTCCAAGCTCTATTAACCTGAGCGCTGCTGATCTGCTTATGGCATCGGCTCCCGGGCGAGAGCGAAAGCTGATGCGCGCTCTCACTCCTATTAAGGAAAACTATGATTATATTCTGATCGATACGCCCCCCAATCTCGGTGTGCTGACCGTTAACGCATTTATTGCTTGCACAGATGTCATTATCCCGATTGCTCTTACTACCTATGCTTTGATAGGGATCAGCATTCTGGAAAGTACGATGCAGGAATTACGCGATAATCTGGATGTCGAGCTTCCTATCTTTGGCGTTGTGGCGAATCTGGACGATCATACCCGATTGAGCAATAACGTTCTGGGTGCCGTACGTGATCATTTCGGTTCGCTCGTCTTTGATACGGTTATCCCGCGTAATATTAAGGTAGAGGAAGCGCACAATCAGATCGCCTGCATTTTTGATTATGCTCCTATGAGCACCGGTGCACAGGCATATACAAAACTGGTGAAGGAGGTTCTGCACCGTGCCGAAGGAATCTAGGAAGTTTATTAATCCGCTCTTGCGTCCCTCGACAACAGCGGAAACACCGCCAGCGTCTCCGAAGAAAGAGAAAGCTGCTTCCAGAAGAACGGGAACTCCTTCAAAACCGGCTCAGCAAGAAGTGGTGCAGGACGAGACGCCTCAAATCACTGAAACTCAGGAAGAGGCGGTGATGCAACCAATAGATGAGATTCTGGCTGAAGAGGCCGGATCTTCCTTCGCTCCTGAAGAACAGTCACGGGAACGAAAGATGCTGGTTCGAGAAGCAGCGCCTTCGTATGCACCTGAATTTCCCGAAACCCATACGGAGGAAGCAGTTGAGATTCCCTCTGTCTCAGATGAGGCTCTCTCTCATGAGACAACTCCTGTGGATGCTTCGGTTGATAGCCAGGAGGAGCCGGTTCAGGAAGATGAGGTTCGCCGAAAACCTGGCCTCCGTCGCAAGCGAGGCGGACAGTCCTTCGAGAAGACTCATGAGCGCATTACGCTGTGGATTGATAAAGGGCTCAAGTATGCGTTCGATGACCTGGCTCATAAGCTGGAAATCCCCAAAACGACCTTGCTCAATGAGGCTATTTCCGATCTTTTGAAGAAGTACGAGTCTCGCTAGTTGCCTGAGCGCTTACGTAAGGAAAGATGTTCTTCTCCGAAAGATGGGAGACAACAGGTTGATGTTACGTAAGCGCCTTTCTTTCTATCTGTCGGCCTCCACTCTGTTCCCAATAAGATGCCTTTCTCGCCGCACCTCTGTACTTCCTTCACACACTATGCACGCGGAACAGAATGTATTCGCTTTATATATAAGGAACGGTTTCTCTACATCTCACTACAATGTATGGTAATGTCACGGCAAAGAATCCCTCCTTCTAGATGTTGGGATGGCGACTGCTTCGCCGAGCAGTACGATATCGTTGCAGAAAAGCACGAATGCTGCTCAGCCTGGGGAGAATCGGTGTTCTCTATGCTTGTAAGGTTGGTGTCATATTGAGTAATGATGAGAGCTCAAATGCTTGTATAAGTTGTCTCGTAAACTCATCAGGCCAAACAGGCGTCATAAATACATCCTGGCATGTAGTCTATTTAGCTTCATGTACGTACTCGATCAGGAGTGTTGTACTTTGTGCAGAAGAGAAGAATGTAATAATGTGTACGTACACGTTTACGTATATGTTGCTCTGATCAAATAAGTTGACGTATACGTACACGTAGTAACAATTTATTGCGTTTACGTGTACATTTACGTACACGTAAACGGGGACAGCTTAAGGCGTACTCTCAGATGTCCGTTTACGTACACGTAGACGAAGAGTTCTAGATATCACGTACACGCAAGACGGCAGACTATGTAAACGTAATCGTATACGTAAACGTAAGCTTATATCATAACGTGACCAACATTTTAAATGAGAGCGTGTACGTATACGTTTACGTAGATTCTTCAGTAATTCATCGTCAAGTACTCGTACACGTAGATGTATACGTATACGTCGGAGAATGCTGCGCTTCAGTGCTGTAGACGTACACGTAGATGTATACGATTACGTACACGTTTACGATTCTGTGCTGTTGCCGGAAATGTTTACGGACTCTTAAACATCTACGTATTCTAGAAGGCCGTGTACACACCCGATTACATACACTCTATACTGGAGTTTTTGTAGATTCATGGGAAATACGTGTACGTGTACGTAGATGTAAAAATATAGCTTCGAGAAAACTTTTGCGCTATTACGTATACGACTACGTGTACGTAAACATCTACAGGTACAGACCTGTAGGGAAAAGAAGTTATCAATGAATAAATATACACGTATACGTATACGCATCTCCTCGAGAAGAACTATAAAAACGTACACGTATACGTTTACGTATTCGTATAGATAACGCTGCTCTCTTTCATATGTACGTGTACGTATACGTAAATGTTTCTATTTGAAGCCTTTCAATTAACGTGTACGTATACGTTTTCTAGATATAAAATATTCAGGTATACGTACACGTTTACGTTTATGTACACATCTACGTATACGACATCTTCCCGACACGCATGAGTAATAACCTCTATATGATGCGTACACGTCTACGTAAACATCTACGTGTACGTTTACGGAATGCTGGAGTAGTGCGATAGAATACGTCTACATCTACGTGTACGTCTGCAAAAAAAGAGCGGAGCACTCGATAGTCTGAATGTCTACGTATACGTGTACGATTACGTGTACATCTACGTATACGTACGCGTACACGTGCTCCTCTACAGCACTATGCACGTCTACGTATACGTCGGCTATCAAGATTTCCCTGTGCGTCTACGTAAACATCTACGTGTACGATTACGTACACGTAGATGTTATACCAACTGGTAGTTACGTACACATAAACCTTCGTTTCTAGCGCTCCCTGGTTGGAGAGCTGCCTAAACTGTACACGTAAACGTCTACGTACACATAACTCAACTGATTCAGAGATAGGTTTACGTGTACGGAAACGTACACGTGCACGTAGATGTAAACCGTGAGATGCTGATGGTTGAAGGCTACTCATATGCATCTCGCTTCATCAGGAAGTGCATGTATACGTGTACGATTACGTAGATGTATACGTAATCGTACACGTATACATCTACGTCTACGTGAATGAGCAGGATTGTGAATATACGTGTACGGTTACGTGTACGTGTACGGAAACGTAGTTGTTTTGAACCTGGTGAGCAGAATGTATACGTATACGGTTACGTCTACGTGAATGAGCAGAATGTATACGTGTACGGTTACGTGTACGTATACCTTTTCGAGATTCTTCTGTTAAAGGACGTACACGTATACCTATCGGAGTTAGAGTTTTCTTGCTCACGAGAACAGCTACGTTTCCGTACACGTATACGTAAAATATATTACTGTTTCGGAAATCACGTTTACGTACACGTGTTGGGGCAGAGTTCTTTTGCTCGCGTGTACGTACACGTAAACATCTACGTCTACGTTTTGGATGGTTCTCTTCTGGTAAATACGTGTACGTAAACGTGTACATTACTCTATGTAGAACCACTATGTTTACGTGTACGTACACGGAGAGAAATAGCTTCTCTCTGTTCACATCTACGTAAACGTCTACGTGAATATCTTCTTTTCTCTTCTTCTCGTATACATGTGTACGTCTACGTTTACGTAAACGGGTTTTCGTTTCTACAAACGTAGAAGCTTACGTGTACGCAAGAAAGCTCTATCTATTTGTAAATGCGAAGTGTTTACGTAGATGTACACGTATACGTGTACATCTACGCGCATGTTTCGCTCTGATACTCACGGGGTGACACGTGGAGAAAGTTGCCTGGATATCCTCGGGATATCCACGTTTTCTAGAAAACGTATACGTTTACGTACGTGTTTATACCTTCCTGCTTTACCAGGCGTACAGCAGCTTACTACGTAGACGTTTACGTAGATGTAAGTTCGCTTTACCGCTCATGTCTCCGGATAGAGCCCTCATAAAATTACGTATACGTTTACGTGTACATCGCCATAGCGCTAAAGATCTGTCAGCTTCCTTGCTATTCTTATAGTCTTTTTCCTGGCTTGTTGCAATGTGTAGCCAGAGATTGAAGCGAGCTCGATGCAGTTGTGCAATCCTGCATAATCGCCATGAGTTGCGTTCCGGCTGCGTCAGTACTACTTATACAATGCTTGAAGAGAATAGCGTCCGCAAACAGAGAGAAATGCGGTGTCAGAGCGAGCAACACAAACCTACGATTAGAGCGATAGTGTTCGAAGGAGAGAGCGGCAGAGTAGCCAGAAGAGATGCTGTTCTCGACAGAGAAGCGTATCTCATATGTCTTATACGGCGTTCAATGTGGCACAATCTTTTCTCTGGCATAGAGACAGGAAGTGCCCTTCGTGTTTTGATGTTTCTCGATATTTCTTATAGTATAGATCTCTAATTAGGCAGAGGTGATGACATTGTCTGTGTCTTGCAGAGTGATGAGGGCTTATGCCTGGAGGTTGCAATCTCCGTTGTCGTGTACGTGTACGATTACGTGTACGTGTACGTGATCCAGCAGTTGCTATGTACAAGCAGCTCGAATGCTCTTACAGGCTGGTGGCATCTCTCACCATTCAGGTGTACGGTTACGTGTACGGAAACGCAGTTGTTTTGAACCTGGTGAGTAGAATGTATACGTGTACGGTTACGTGTACGTGTACGTCTACCCTTCTGCTGAGCTTATTTTAACAGGTTGAACTGAATGACACCGGAATTATAAGACTCGGTATAAGACGAACAAGATTTTGTACTGCGCATCATTGACGTCTTGCATCGTACCCGCAGAGGGCGTGAAGCTGCTTCCTGACGTATCCCGGCACTATCAAGCTGACAGACAAGCACCAGGGTCGACGTTGCCGAATCGATCAAACAGGCGGAAAGAGGAGAGCCTGGCTCAGTTGAAGATCAGGGGAACGAACTTATCTATACGCTGAACCAGATTCCGTTGATGCCGGAGCATCAGTTTTCACCCGCTCTTTTGCCCGATTTCCTTCTTGAAATTGCGTTCTTTTTTCTGGAAGACCTTTAGGAGATCATGGAAAGAGCTCCTGACTATACTTGCGCTAAGAAAAGGGAAAGATATTGTAGAGCGGCCATGTAGTTCCACCGAACAATGTATGCGAGACAAGAAGGGAAGCCGCATCATGAGTCAAAGCGAAGTGGCGCGTCTACGAGAACAGATCGAACAGGAATTTATCGCCTTGCGTCGTGGCCTGTCTGGTCTCTCGTCAGGCATGGCCCGACACTCGTTTATTCACTCGCGTATGGAGCGAATCGGCTCTATTCAATCTTCTCTGGCTGAACATGTCGGGGAAAAAGAGGCCACGCATGTGATGTGTGAGCTCTATATGCAGAATATGGAGCAGATGGTTAACGTATGAACACCCCGTGTCGCGTATTTGTAACTGTACTGGATAGAAGGTCAACAGCATGTTGGAGGCGTTGAAAAGGCTTTATACTCGTTCTTCTGTCATCCGTTTTTTGTCCTGGCTACTGGTTGTGGCGGTCGTCAGTTTTCTCTGGTATCTTAGCGGTTTGCCTCCGCGGAGCTGGTTTCTTCTTGTGCAGTATTCGTCGGCCTTTTCGCAGCACTGGCAGGAGCAACAACTTCTGGCCGTTTCTCAGTTTCTTTTGTTTCTTGGAGCCTCGCTTATCTGGCTCTGTGTCTGGGGCGCTCTTCTCTGGTGCCTCTGGAAGCTCCTCGTCTTCCACTGGCAGTTTTCTCGACAGCAGCGCAAACAGGAGAAACCACCAGAGGAGAAGCCGCCCAAGAAGGAGGTACCTCCACGTGCCTCGTTTGTCCCGGTACCTCCGCGGGCATCGACGCAACTCGATGACGCTGAGGCAGAGGAGAAGAGACCTATGCAAACACATCATACATCCCTTCGGCGTCATCAGGTGCAGCCGATCGAGAGCAATGAAGCAGATGTCCCGGTAAAGGGGCGCTCTTCAGCGGTTGTCACGCAGCGTCCTGAGAGCGCGGTTGCCATCTATGAGATTCCGACAAAACCAGCGCGTCCTGTCTCGCTCCAGGCTGGAACACGCCCGACGTTTTTGCGTATTGCCTCGGTGCGACCGCTTGAAGTCGGTGTTGGCTGGAATACAGGCATTACGCGTATGCGTTCGCCCAATGAGGATAGCCTGATAGCGCTTCAGAGCACCTGCACCTATCAGGACCAGCTTATTCCCTTTGCGCTCTTTGTGGTGGCTGATGGCATGGGCGGGCACGAGAACGGGCGCGAGGCTAGCCGAATTGCTATTCAGAGCATGATGCATACTGTGCTGCAAAGCGTGGTAATGGGCAAAGAGTTAAGCGATAATTTTTTGACCGAAGTCCTGATAGATGGCGTTGAATGGGCGAATAACGCGATTCTGGAATGTGCGCTTCAATGGGGTTGTAGCATGGGGACGACGCTCACGGCTGCGCTGATTGTGGGCATGAAGGCCTATCTTGTGAATGTGGGCGACAGTCGCGCATATCTGTTTCGCGAAGGTTTTGGGCTGCGGCAAATCACGCAGGATCATTCGATTGTCGCGTCGCTGGTGGCTCTTGGCGAGATCACACCCGACGAGATGTACACGCATCCTGAACGCAACAAGATTTATCGCAGCCTCGGCTGTGAGGAGCATGTTGACGTCGATTGGTTTATGCTGGATTTACAGGAACAGGATGTCCTGCTTCTCTGCTCAGACGGGCTCTGGGAGATGGTGCGCGATAACGATATTGCACGGATCCTCTATCGCTATGACGATCCGGTTGCCGCCAGTGATCTGCTGTTGCGCTCTGCTCTGAAAGGGGGCGGAAAAGACAATATCAGTCTGATTGTGGCCCGCGTTCCGTAAACGTACACGTAAACGTGAAGCAATCAAAGACGTAGATGCGGAGCTTTTAAAGATGCTGATGTACACGTAAACGTAGATGTGTACGTACACGTATACATTAGCGAGAAACCTGCTGAGCATATGTGAGAAGATAGCAAAGATCCTGATGCAGACGTAGCCGTACACGTAAACGTAGATGTGTACGTACACGTATACATTAGTGGGAAACCTGCTGAACATATGTGAGAAGATAGCTATTCAACGCCTGCCAGTGACTTTTCACGATTTGTGCCGGAAGCTGCTCCGGAGCGAAAAAGCGCACGTCGTTCCCTTCGGTATAATCGATGGAAAGTGTGCCGCTATACGAGTCTGCCAGGAAGACAGCGGTGACGAGATAGGCTTGATCTCCATTGGCGCACAGAAGAAAATGCTCTTTGCCAGAAAACAGATTGATGAGTCGGGGCGCATGGATGCGCAAGCCCGTCTCTTCGTAGACCTCGCGGCAAGCGGTCTCTTCAAACGATTCGCCCGGCTCCATCAGCCCGCCAGGGAGGCCCCACGAGCCCGCTGGCTCCTTTCGTGCCTGTAATAAGATCTGTCCGGCCTGATCCCGAAGAATGACAATAGCTCCGGCCAGGATCAGAGGACGCGTTCCGACCAATTGTCGTAGCTCTTCGATATATCCCACTGGATCATCTTTCCCTTTCTTTCCTATCCTAAAAAATGAGTATAGCATAGAGAGGAAGGTGATAACAGAAGCTCATGGCGTCTGAATCGTTGGAAAACGTAATACGCGTGGATGTGGTACACTATACTAACAAGCAATCAGTATTGAGCTGAGTAGAAAGGAGCTTCCCCTTTTGACTACCTTACGCGTAATGACATTCAACATTCGCGGTATGGGCCGCGATGATGGCGAGAATCAGTGGCGCTTCCGTTCTGATCTGAATGTGGAAACGATTCAGAAGTACAATCCCGATCTGATCGGCTTTCAGGAGGTTGAAGCGGGCAACCTTGATACGTATATGGTGCGTCTGCGTGATTACGAGTTCGTGCTTGGCCCGCGTACAGGCTCCCACACTGGCTATTGTTATAGCCCCATCAGTTGGCAGTATAATCGGCTGGTCTCAATTCTGAATGGTGGTTTCTGGCTCAGTGAGGATCCGACGAAGCCCGCGTTCTCCTGGGGGACGGCCTGTTACCGTTCGATGGCCTGGACCCGCTTCCGTATTGCCGAGAACGGAACTGAATTTATTCATGTCAATACTCATCTGGACCACGTGTCGGAAAAGGCTCGGGTTGAAGGCATGCGCCTGATTCTTAAGCAGCTCGCGGAACAGCAATCGCCTGATGATACTATTCTGGTAACGGGTGACTTTAATTGCACACCCTCCTCCGAGGTCTATGGGTTTATGCGCGAGCAGGGGTTCACAGATACCTTCCTGGCGGCTGGCAACAAGGACGATGAGACCGCGAATACCTTCCACGGTTTTGGTCGATCGACCACGGTAGAGCGTATTGACTGGATTATGCTGCGAGATCCCTCGAAGAAGTTTCAGGTGCGCTCCAGCGAGATTATTCGCGATGCTCGCCCTCCGCTCTATCCCAGTGATCATTATCCGGTCATGACAGTATTTGAGGTATAAAAGACAGTTCTATACTCCCGGTTGGCTCCCGATCGGGAGTTCTTTTTTTGCCCGCTCATCTAGATATTCCGCGTGCTCCTTCTTTTCAGCTTTTTCTTGAAAACTCTGGACAAAGAGGATAGTTGAGTTTATAGTAAGGGAGAACTCGCTAAAAGCTGAGTAGAGACGCTATTTTTAAGATGAAGAAGGGTATTTGCACATGAAGAAAAAAGAACGCCCTGAACCTGGGAGTGGAGAGCTTTTCCCCGGTCAGTTTTCTGACCCGGCTTCTTCGCCTCGGCCGCCGAAAAGCCATCCCTTTGCGTTAGCGCTGCTCATCGCGCTGACCGTCGTTGCTTTTGCGCTTGTAGGGCTGAACGGGAATAAGCCCGGAATGGAGCATGCGGTCTGGGCCAGCCTGGGAACTGCGCTGCTCCTCGGTCTGATGGTCGCGTTGCCCCTGATCGACTGGCCCGGGTATAAGTCACTCTTTAGCGCACTCAGATGGAAGGAGCAGCCCGCAGGCAAAAAGTTCGGGATCGGATGCGCGTTTGTCTTTCTGTTTCCGCTGATTGCTATTATATCGATGTTTGCCTATCTTATTTGTGTCGGAGTCTGGACATTTCGTGACAAGCGTCCCTGGCCTCCTGCACATAAAGGGATCAAGCGAGCTCTGTCGCTGGGCCTGGTGATGCTCGTTGTGACCTTTTCCTGTGGCCTCTTTGCTGCTCTTCCCGTGCCGAAAGCGCCGGTTGCACAGAGTGTCGTGGTGACGCCCACGCTTGCGCCCACTGCGACGCCCACGCTGAAGCCATCGCCTACCCCGACGCTGAAGCCGTCTCCGACGCCCACACCAAAACCGTCGCCCACTCCGACGCCATCACCCACACCGGAGCCGACGCAGCCGCCTGCGCCTACTCCTGAACCGACGCAGCCGCCCGCTCCGACCCAACCGCCTGAACCCACACAGCCACCGGCTCCGATTGGCGTGAACGGGAATCCCTGGGGCTATAATTTTGAGTCGGGCAGCCTGATCTATTCGCCCCCACCTGAGTTCTGTAATTATTTTGCCTGTATCAACAATTTCTACAATGGAAATGGGTATGTTGTCCAATGTAACGATGGCATGTACTCCAAATCGGGAGGCCGCCCGGGTGTCTGTTCATATCATGGTGGCGCCGGCCGAACACTGTATGCACACTAACGCGCACTGATCCCGGTACAAATGCAGCTCTGAAGCGGTTTCAGGGCTGCATGTTCGTTTGTAAGGGGAAGTCATGAGGAAAAAGGGCGATATTCTTCCATTAGAGAAAAAGATTCTGTTATACTTGAAGATGATGGAGGTGTAAGGAAGATGGGAATATCGACGGTTGAGATACGATTTCTGGCAGAAGAAGATCTTGAGCTGGTCACAAAGCGTTTTCCGTTCGGTGGGCCTGCCAAGCACGCGCAGCGGTTGCAATGGCAGCGCAATGATAGCGCCCTTTATCTGCTTGCATGGCTGGAAGGGGAACCGGTCGGGCATCTGCTGATCCAGTGGCACGGTGCGCAGAGTGTGCCGTTTTACACCGGCTGTCCTGATATTGAGGACTTTTTTGTTGCCTATGGGATGCGCTCTCAAGGAATCGGCTCTCTGTTGCTGGCACAGGCAGAGGAGCAGGCCCGACAGCGTGGCTATAGTGCGATCGGCCTGAGCGTTGCTACCAGGAATGAGCGAGCACAGGCGCTCTACAAGCGGCTCGGCTATCGACAATGGGGCCCTGGTCCCTATCTCTTGAAGGGAACCTATGTTGATGCGCTTGGCAAGCGGCAATTCTGGCAGGATGAATGCCTGTATCTGATCAGGACGTTGGACTGACGGCTTTCTCTGCGCAAATGAGCAGGAAAGCGAGCGATTCACGTGAAACCGCTCGCTCTTTCTCCCTTTTGGACCGGAACCAGGGGGATTGGTTCCTAGTCCCCATCATCGTAATGGCTCAATGATTTTATCCCTTCTAACTGCCCTGCATCACCCCAAAAAGTCCTGGAGCATTCGATCACGACACGGGTGATCGAGCTTTTTCAGCGCTCGAAACTCCATCTGGCGTACTGCCTCATGACTTAATCCAAGTTTCTTCCCTGTCTCAGTCAGGCTATGCTCACTGTTGCCATTCAGCCCGAAGCGCAGTTGTAGCACCTTTTTCTCTCGGGGTGACAGGCAATCCAGCAACTCCTGGATCTGTTCCTGTAATGTTCTGGTTAATACTTCACGCTCAGGCGAGTATACGGGATCATCTTCAAGCAGCTCACTCAGTGAGACCTCGTCATCACCTCCTTTGCGGGGCATATCCAGGCTGATGGTTTCCTGGTTGGTTGAGAGCAGATCAATCACCTCTTGCACGCTGATTTGCATTTGTTCGGCCAGCTCTTCGAGGGTGGGTTCAGCGGCCTCTCCCTGTTGCAATTTGCGGCGTGCACGCCCCAGGCGCTTGATCTCCTCGACCTTGTAGAGTGGCACGCGGATCAGGTGTGCCTGCTCGGCAAGCGCTCTCGTGATATACTGACGAATCCACCATGTCGCATACGTACTGAAACGAAAACCTTTCCGATGGTCGAATTTCTCGACAGCATGCATCAGGCCCAGGTTGCCTTCTTGAATCAGATCCATCAGATCGAGGCCAAAGCCCCTGTACTTCCTGGCAATGTGCATGACCAGCCGCAGGTTTGCCTCGATCAGACGCTGTTTCGCTTCTCTGGCTTCCTGATCATCTGTTTCTTTGCCCGAATGGAGACCGCGCCGCTTTTTTCCGGCTCTGCTTCGTTCGATGCGTTGAGCCAGACGAGCGACCTCTTCTGCTGAAAGGAGATGGACCTGTCCTATTTCATAGCGATAAAAGCGGCTGCTATCGCTGACATTGAGTGCCTCAGGATCGGCTTTCAGGCTCTTTCCTCTCTCATAAAGATAGGGTACGGTCATGATGGACTACCTCCAACCTCATAAAGCATTCAAATAGCATCTCTTTGAGAGAAAGTATACGTGGGGGTTCTTCTCATCATCTCCTAATTTGCTTCCCTGTCATTCCTGCGAGTCTTTTTCTACCGGATGCTGGTAGCGCCCTTGCCCTGACCTGATCGTTTTTGAGATGGCGCTGAACCGGGCAATCATGATTCGAGAGAAGGGTAGAACAGGGGAAAACAGTTCTATCAATTCTACAGGTATTCTCTGTTCTTCCTCGCAGCATGAGAGGTATCACAGCCAGAAGCAGGGTGAAGAGGACGTTTGTACACGGTATTTGTTTTGTCTTATACCAATCTTATATAAAAAAAGCTTGCTCATAACGGGCAAGCCAGAGAAGCGGTTCAGGGCGCTTGTAGCCGAAGCTCATGCGCCTGCTCACTCAGGAAGGTAAAGGAACTTCGGGTTGCGCTGGCCTCCACTTCTGCAAGGAGTGTTTGCGCTTCGGCGGTCCCCTGGCGGACTGCCACAGCCGCCAGGGCCAGCTTTCCCTTGAGGAGCAGTTCAGCTTCAAGGCCTGGCAGGTGCAGGGCACGTTCGATATCACGACGGGCACAGCGGAGCAGATGTTTCTGAAGTATGGGAATCGTCTCTGCCTCATCGGCCTGAATGGTGCGAAGTGTGCCCAGAACGATCAAGGCGGTTCCCAGGCAGGGGTTATTCTGGATTGCGCGGGCGGTTCTGATCGAGCGGGTAATCTGTCTGGTTGCCACTGAGAGTTTGCCCTGTTCGCCCTGCATCAGCGCGAGTTGAGCGCAGCGCATGCTGATGTAGACCTTATCGCTGTGTTGTTCGGCCAGCACAATGCTCTTCTGATACCAGCTTTCGGCCTCTTCATAGTTCTTCTGACTGGCTGCCAGCTCGCCATAGTTGCTATAGACCACGCCCATCAGCGGTGTATCGCCAATTTGTTCGGCAAGGGTACGAGCGTGCCGCAGCGCTGCCTGTGCCTCTTTTAGTCTGCCCATTTTGATCAATACATAGCTCAGATCACAGGAGACGTGACCGATCAGCCGCTTATGTTCAGCCTGCTCAAAGATGTTGCGGGCGATCGTCAGGTGTTCCAGCGCGACGCCCAGACGCCCTTCAGCCGCTGCTACCTGGCCGAGCAGGCGTCGAATATTGCCCAGATTGACCTGATCTCCCTGCAAGGTTCGTTCCAGGCGGGTGGTGAAGCCTGACGTGGGATGCTGCGTGTCTGGTTGATAGGAGAAATAATCAAGGGCGCGTTGAGCGGCTTCCCAGGCGGCGGTGTAGCGACCTTCCATACTATAGATGCTGCCCTGTTGGTAGAGCAGACGGGCCCAGGCAAAACCGGAGGTAATGCCCGCCTCACGCAGAATCTGCATGCCCTGCTCGCACGCCTGATGAGCCAGCGTCGTTTCACCTTTATTGCGCCAGGCTCGCCCCACCTCGCCGTGCAGGAGAGCCTGCTTCTGGGCCTCATATAGCGGGAGCGCATGCCCTTGAGCCTGAAGGATCTCATTGTAGAGATTATGTGCTTCCTGGAAGTTGCCGCGAATCATCAGGCATTCAGCAAGGCGTTCTTGCAGGGCAGTGCGTCGCTCGCTCTGCTGATCCAGCTTTTCGAGGTAATGGAGCGCGAATTGATAGTGTTTCTCTGCCTCAGCAAAGGCTGAGAGCGCCTGTGCATGGTCGCCTGCAATCTCGGCATAGTGAACGATCCGGGCAGGCTCGGCATCGCCTCTGATGAGATGATGCACGATCGCGGCGGCCACTTCGTCGGTGCGTCCCTGATACATGTCTTCGAGGATGGTGGCGGCGCGCTGATGGAGCCGGGCGCGACGGATACGTGAGAGTGCTTTATAGAGATGATCGACCATCAATGGGTGCCAGAAGTGATAGGTGATCCTGCTGCCGCTGCCTTCTTCGATCAGCACGCCGGATTGCAGCGCCTCTTCGAGCTGTTCCAGCAGCGTGTCTTCATCGGCGTCGTGTTCGAGGGAAGAGAGCATATGGAACTCGAAAGAGCCGCCCAGGATGGCCGCGTTGCAGAGCGTATGCTGACAGGGACGGCTCAGACGGTTGAGGCGGTGATCCAGTGCCGCCGCGATTGAGCCGGGCAGCGCTGGCGGGGTTGAGCGTGCCAGCTCTTCAGCAAAGAACGGGTTCCCGGCTGCCTTCTCCTGAATGCGTTCAACCATCTCTTCGGGCAGATGGGCAACCATTTTTCCTATTGCCTCACGTGAGAGTGGTTTCACTTGAAGCATATTTATGGTATGCTCTCGTTGCATATGAGCAATATAGTTGCGGAGCGGATGCGTCGGCGCGAGCTCGCTTTCACGGCAGGTGGCAAGCAGAAATATCGGGTAGCCATCGATATGGCGAGCAAGATAGCCGAGCAGTTCGCCGCTGCTGCTGTCAGTCCACTGGATATCATCCAGGACTATTAGTAAAGGAACGGATTGGCTGGCTTCTATCAATAGTTCCTGTGTCGCTTCCCAGAGGCGGAGCTGATCCTGTTCTGGTGAGAGTGAGGGATAGAGCGGCGGCTGTGGACCGGCCAGTTCTGGCAACAGCGCTTTAAGTGGTTGCAGCGAGGCCGAGGGCAACATCAGTTCTGGCGCGGCTTCTCCCACCGCGGGAACAGGCGTCAATAGCTTGCTGCGTAGCGTCGGGAAGAGCTCGGTTTCAACCAGCAGTTTGCGCAGTGCCTCCGTCCAGATGTGGTAGGGAATGCCGCTCTCTTGCTGATAGACGCGGCTCCAGATGACAAGCCAGCCGCGCTGACTGCCAATGCGCCCCAGTTCTTCGGCCAGACGCGTTTTTCCGATCCCGGCATCTCCAAGTAGAAACATGCATTGTGGGCGGCGCTGCGTGTAGAGCGGTACCGCACTTGAGCGACGCTGGGCAGCGCCATGCTGCTTCTCCTCAATCTCCTGGAGTAGCGCCTGAAGCTGTTGGAGCTCCTGTTCTCTCCCGACGAGGGGGTTTTGATGCGTTCGTCCGATCTGCTGGCTTCCTGTCTGGATTGGCTTCTCTGGCCTCAGGATTGGTCGTTCAGGGGGACGCTCTCTACGGGGTTGCGCTGTGAAAGGGAACCTCAGCGGGTGCCCCTGGCGAATCGCCTCGTAGATCTGCATGGTCTCCGCCGAAGGGCTCAGTTGCTCCTTTTGGAGTGCCTGGTAGAAGCGGTGATAGGCACGAATGGCCTCGCCCCGTCTTTTAAGCAGCGAGAGCGCGTAGAGAAAGCGCTGTACGGCTGGCTCATAGGTTGGGTCGGCGATAAGAATGCGGTCAAGCTGATCGAGTGCTGCCGTGGTCTCATTGCGTTTCAGGGAGAGGTCGGCCAGGGCGAGAAGCAGTGAGAGCCAGTCCTGACGGAGCTTCTGGCGCTGGCTGAGGACCCAGGGAGCGTGATGTTCTTCCGGCAGGAAATCGCCATTATAGAGCGCGATCGCTCGCCGAAGCTGGCGCTCATATTCTTCCTCGTTCGTCGATGGCGGGCGGCTGGCGAGTCGAGTGAACGCGCTGGCATCGCACCAGAGAGCAGCCTGATCTGCAAGCGAGATCCACTCATCGCTTGTCTGTAGCAGGCTGGTCGCTTTCGGACGTGAGACGCGTGGGGTCAACAGGTGTTGCAGCGTTGAGAGCGCTCTACTGAGCCGGCGGGTCGCGCTTTCGGGGTCCTCTGTGGGCCAGAGGGCGGCCAGGAGCTGCGAACGGCGGGCGCGGCGCTCGGGACTGCATAACAGATAGGCAAGCAGGGAGCGAACGGCAGGTTGCTGCCAGCCAGCTTCACTGACGGGCTGCCACTGGCGTTGGGTGCGGCGTTCCAGCCGAAAATGTCCGAATGTGAAGACGCGCACCGTCGCACCCTCAAGCTCATCCTGAATGAGGCGGTTCGGGGATTGGGCCACTTTTTCCAGCCGTGCCTGAATCTCGGGTGGTAACTTTTTCCCGATGTAGGTTCGGGTTGTTTGCCCATTGACAGTCCGATATTCGTACCAGTAAGGGCCATGCCCGATCCCGCGACTGCACTTGCGGCACTGTGGCTTCCCGCAATAACTGATTTGCTGGCGATAGGAAACTTTGCTACTCATGGTTACTTGCCTCTTTCACCTTTGAGACCCGAAGCGATGATGCCGGAAAAACCCGTGACAGCGTATAGCCCAGTGAACAAGCAAAAGACAAACGAGAAAGATTCTCCCCGATAGTATAGCTTGTTCTTGTCATATTCCATATACTTTCTTTGATAAACATACCACATATTTCCTATTTCATCATTATTGTGGATTTTCTCCTATTACATACAGCTTTGACTCGCCTGTCAAGCGCGTTGAGCCGATAATCTGGCCCGCTTTCCGGGTCCTCCTCAGGAGCATGAAGTCCTATAGAGATGCCGATTCCAGGATCGAAAGAAGTGCATGTTTTTGTGCCCATAGTCGTCTTGCACACAGAAAATCGCTCATAGAGAGCGATTATAGAGAAGTGAGAAAATTCCTTGAGGTGTCTGTGAGTGCTTTTCTGCTGTATGAGTGGATAAATTTAAAACTATATGTATCTGTTCGAGTATAATATACATAGGTGCCCGATGAACGGCAGATGTATAGGCTCTATATACAGAGTAGAAGCCTGATTTCGCCACTATTTATGGTGAAAAAAACGGAGCTATGCAGAATCCTTTTGTGAACGCGGGTGCCAACGACTTTACTGTGAGTATTGAAAGGAGTTTCATAATGAAGCACGAGATCATTCGCGCGTGGAAAGATGCATCATATCGCAAATCCCTTTCCGTTGAGGAGCTGGAGACCCTGCCCGAGAATCCTGCTGGCATCATCGAGCTGAGCGATGCCGAGCTGAAAGCCATTCAGGGCGGTCATGACTACGATGATGACCATCATCACCATCACCACCATCGTCATCATCGCCATAGCAGTTCCTTCTTTTCCAACACCGAGATCAACACAGTTGCCGTTATCTGCTTGCAGTCGGCCCTGCTGCTGAACATTTGTATCACAATGGGTACGGACTGCGTTAACTAAGCTCGTAACGCAACCAACTTTCCATATAAAGAGAGGTTAGGATGTTTTACCGACATCCTAACCTTTTTGTGCATCGGGATGTGTGGCAAGGGAATTTTCCGTTGTCCTGTACAGCAGAGAGAAGAGAGTATATGCAAGAATCAATTTCCAAACGGCAGCTTTCAAAATATCCCGTCTGGCAGCATGCATCATGGTATGCAGCCATTTCACTGAAAGAGCGCGTTGCGCTCCAAAATATGAGTAATGGTGCAATAGAGCAATCACACTTTGAAATGGGTATGGCGCAGAGCCGCCTCGACGAGTGGAAGGAGCAAGCCCCCTTTCGCCACGATACTGAGCTTTTCCTGCGGCGGCTTGCCCTCGATGGACTGACCGAGCAAGAGCTGTTAACCATGCTGGCAGAGCCCGCGCATTCGCTGCAAACGCGGGTGGGGGTGCGTCCTGAGTGGGTAGAGCGGCTTCGCTCCGCGTTTGAGGCACGGGATCAGGCAGATGACACGCTGGAACTGACCTTCCTTGAGGAGTTCCTGAAAAATCAGGCGTTGCTCTCTCCCATGAAACCTTTGCTGGTGCAGGCGTTAGTGCGGCTCAGCAAGGGTATTCATGCGCTTTCACAACGCTATACGGTTGTCCCGTTTGAGCTCAAGACGATCTGCGTCCCGCTGCTGTCGCAGTTGCCCGGGCGCTTGCTTCCCCGGTTTCTCAAGACCTTTGTGCTGGAACTCAATGTTGCGCGGCTTGAAGAAAAGCTGACTGGCGAGACCTCCGAGGAGCGTTTTCAGGATTTTGTGCGGCAGCTCTGTGAGCCTGGACGCATGCTGCTTTTGCTGGAAGAATATAATGTGCTGGCTCGTTTGCTGGTTGAAGCGCTTGACCAGTGGGTGGAGACATCGCTTGAGTTGCTTGAGCGACTGTGCGCCGATTGGGCCGAGATCTGTGCCACGTTTGCTGTACCCACGACGCCGGGTGCGCTGGTCGATATTCAGACGGGCAAAGGCGACACGCATCGTGGCGGACGCAGCGTGACCGTGCTGACATGGAGCAGTGGTTTCCAGCTTGTCTATAAGCCGCGCTCTCTGGCGGTCGATGTCCACTTTCAGGAGCTGCTGGCCTGGCTCAACGAGGCGGGTTTTCAGCCTGCATTTCGGACTCTGCGCATTCTGGATCGAAAGTCCTATGGCTGGATGGAATTTGTGCGCTGTCAGTCCTGCACCCTTGAAGAAGAGGTTGAGCGCTTTTACCGCCGCCAGGGTGGCTATCTGGCGCTGCTCTATGCATTGGAGGCGGCAGACTTCCACTTTGAGAATTTGATTGCCGCTGGCGAGCATCCCATATTAATTGATCTGGAAGCCCTTTTCCAGCCGCGTCTGAGCATGCAAGCAGTCGTCGAACAGGGCTTTATCGATCCCGAATGCATAGACCGTTCTGTGTTGCGTATTGGCCTGCTGCCCTATCGCATGTGGTCCAGCGAGCAGGCAACGGGTGTTGATATCAGTGGGCTTGGTGGACAGGCCGGGCAGGTTGTTCCGACCATGATTCCGAAGTGGGCTGAGGTGGGCACCGATCAGATGCGCCTGCGCAAGGAACAGGGGCGGCTTGCTGCCGGACAGCATCGGCCAAAGCTTGGCGAGCAGGACGTTGATACCCTCTCCTATCAGGATGCCATCCTTGAGGGCTTCACTACTGTCTACCGCATTCTCATGGAGCGGCGTGAAGAGCTGCTTGAACGCTTACTCCCCTCCTTCGAGAATGCTGAAATTCGCTGTGTGCTGCGCCCTACATTCCTGTATGGTGTTCTGCTGATTGATAGCTTCCATCCCGATGTGTTGCGCGATGCCCTTGAACGTGATCGGCTCTTTGACCGGCTCTGGATTGGCGTGCATCAGCGGCCTGCTCTTGAGCAGGTGATTGCTTTTGAGCGGGCGGATCTCTGGCGGGGTGACATCCCTGTCTTTACGACAACGCCGGGTTCCTGCACGCTTGCATCGAGCAGTGGTGGATGTATCGAGCACTTTTTCGCTGAGCCCACCCTGACCGCTACCCGGAGGGTCATTCAGAATCTGAACAAGAATGACCTTGAACGGCAATGCTGGATTATTCGGGCTTCCTTTGCCACAATGGCACTCGGGAGCGATAGGCCAAAGCGCCGGGCGATGCTGAGCACTTCTGCTCGCGTGTCCTCTACTCCTGAGCGCTTGCTTGCTGAGGCACGACGGGCAGGCGATCGCCTCAACGAACTGGTATTCCTCAACAAGGGAGCGGTAAGCTGGCTCGGAGTGACGCCGATCAGTGATCGCGAGTGGCATGTGTTGCCCGCTGATCTTGACCTCTATGGTGGCGTGGCGGGCATCACGCTGTTTCTGGCCTATCTGGGCGCGGTTAGCGGCGAGGAGCGCTACACAACGCTTGCACGGCAAGGACAGGAAAGCCTCACCTCTCGCTTGAAATGGCTCAAGGAGCGACCGGCTGCGCTTGGCGTCGGACCTTTCGGCGGAAACGGTGTCAGCGGTTGTATCTACCTGCTGTCACATCTGGGGGCGCTCTGGAACGAGCCGAAGCTGTATCGTGAGGCTGAGGCGCTGGCGGATCTGTTGCCCGAGATGGTCGAGCATGATGAGCTCTACGACATCATTGGTGGCGCTGCCGGCGGTATTGGTGCGCTGCTGAGCCTGTATGCTGTCGCGCCCTCGGAGAAGATCCTGTCGCTTGCCTGCCTATGTGCTGATCATCTGCTGAGTAAGGCGCGCACGATGAGGCGCGGGGTTGGCTGGTCTGCGCAGGAAGAACAGGTGCCGCTGGCCGGGTTCGCGCACGGGAACGCAGGCATTGCGTGGGCGTTGTTGCGGCTCTACGCGCTGACCCGTGAGGAACGTTTCCAGCGGATGGCTCTCCAGGCGATTGCCTACGAGCGCTTTGTCTTTTCGGAGACGCGCCAGAACTGGCCCGATCTGCGCGGCCATTCGGCATCCATTTTCGATCAGGCGCTTGAGCGAAGCTGTTCCTTCATGATTGCGTGGTGTCATGGTGCGTCGGGGATCGGGCTCGGTCGTCTGGATACGCTTGACGTGCTGGACGACGCCGAGACGCGGGCCGAGATCGAGTGCGCCCTGCGAACGACGCTTGAAAACGGCTTTGGCTTTAACCACTCGATCTGTCATGGCGACATCGGGAATCTGGAATTCCTGAGGGCAGCGGTGAAGCGCTTCCCGTCCTATGCAGAGCGCGTCCGTGAGGTGGAGGAGCGAGTGCTTGGCAGCCTGGTGGAACAGAACTTTGTGTCTGGCCTGCCAAACGGTGTCGAGACGCCGGGCCTGATGGTCGGGGTTGCGGGCAGTGGATACGGGCTGTTGCGGCTGGCGGCTCCCGAGCTTGTGCCTTCGGTGCTGCTGCTTGCGCCACCCCGTGTCCTATAAGCCGAGAGGTAACAAAAGAGGGAACTCCGCTGGCGGGCGGGGCTCCCTTTTTTTGTGCGTATGCTGGCGGGGATAGTCAGGAGTCTACGCGCTGGGTGAAGACAACCAGGCGCTCAGTGGTGCGTTGTAGCTCAGGAACCCAGTCACCGGCACAGGTAATCAGGTTCAGGTAATAGCCGTCGCTACGCCCGAAAATTTCGTTCAGAGGCGCCTCAGTGGGCTTGTAGGTGACGAGGCGGATTACTTTGAAGGTTTGTCTCTCCTGGCCACTCGAAATCAGAATGCGGTCGCCCGGTTGCAGGCGCCTGAGATCCCAGAAGACAGCAGGCTTCCCTCCTGGCCGATCGAGATGGCCGGCAATCACCGCACTGCCCTTTTCTCCCGGTTTGGGCCCGAAGCGGTACAGGCCCACGTGTTCCCAGGGGTTATGGGTTGGCAGGCCCATTTCGCCCGTTGGGAGGATGCCCACCGACTCAACCGGGGCTTTGAGCTTGATCGCCGGGATTTCCAGTTGCATCGCCAGGAGTTCGCTGTGCGGGGTTGGAGTCGTCGTCTGGAGCGGGTTCGCCCGATGTTGATTATCATGGGAGCGTGAGTCGGGCTGAATAGTTGCTTGAATAGCCTGGTTGAATGGAAGGTGGGGGGCTCCCTGAAGAAACCAGATAAAGACGCTGAGAATGAGACTGGCGGCAAGCAGCAGAATGATGATTCGCCGATTTATAAAATGCCGCATGGATAATCCTTTCCTTTCCCTTCTCAATGGAAGAAGGTAGAGAGAAAATGCTTCTCTCTACCTCAGAATGATGACAGTGTTTAATGCTTGTCCGGTACTAGACGTGTGCGTTTGGATCAGAACCGGTCGGCGGCAACTGCGGCACGATCACAGGAGCCTGGGGCTGTGGTCTCACTTCCTGTGTCGGTGCGGGCCTCACTTCCTCTGTGGGTGCAGGCGTGGGCTTCACTTCCTCTGTGGGTGCAGGCGTGGGCTCTTCCTTCACAGGAGGTGGCACCTCTTCATAGCAGTCGTCGCAGCAGTCGTCGCAGCAATCGTCACAGCAGTCATCGCAGCAATCGTGACCACAGAAATCACCGAAATGGTGGGAGTGCATGGGGGCCATTTTCCCGGCTGGATGCAGACCGGCGGCTTTCGCTGACGAGGTTTGAGAGAGTGCGCCATGCATTGCAGCGGCGGCCAGGGCCAGTAATGCAACCAGGAGTAAACGACTGATGGAAGCGATGTGTTTCTGTTGACCATTGGTCCGTTTGTTGTTGGAAATCATTGTCTTTTTTCTCCTCGTATTCGATAGTTTGTGTCGACATCCATTCCAGCGGGTGTCAGCTTTTCATTCCTGGATCGGCTTTCTCTGCTGATCCCTGCCATCTTTATCTGACGCCAGATGTCAACTTTTCAAGTAAGAGAGAATGGAAAAATTCTCTAAGTAGTTTTAGTATAAACTGGGACTAAAGAGAAACATTAGAACATACCGGTGAAAGCTGCTAAAAGATTGCAAGGTTAGGGCAGCACCCTAACCTTGCGACAATGCGTAGGTCCTCCGAGAATTACGAGATGCAGTCTGTACCCATCGTGATACAGAGGTTCAAGATGAGGAGCGACTGTGCGCAGATAACAGCGACAGTGTTAATCTCAGTGTTCTTCTTCAGACAGCATTTTCTATGATGATGATGTCCGCCCTGGATGCTCTCAAGCTCGGCATCGCTGAGCTCGATGGCGCCAGCAGGATTCTCGGGCAGATTTGCCAGATCCTCGGAAGACAGGCTCTTGCGATATGATGCATCTTTCCATGCGCGGATAATCTCGTGATTCATGTTATGTTCTCCTTTCAATACGTTCATTCATTGGAATGATATTCCCTCCCATCACCCACTGTATAGCTTCCCGGCGAACTCTGGTAGAGCAAGTAGAAATTACTGTTTCCCCTCTGGAAGCTATACTTTTTTGTGTTGGTCGGATATCCATTTACATTATACTGATGGTGTTATATCGTGTGTATAAATATGTGTGTTTTTAAAAGAATGGCCATTCTGCTGCTTGTAAAGTCTGCCGAAGCCAATTCAAAAAAAGTCTCGCCTACCCAGAAATACTGGATACGAGGCGAGACCTGCCGGCCTTTTTCGGTTCAGACGGCCGGAAATCTGATAGAGGCTGTAAGAGGGATCAGGAAGTCTGTTTCTGCTGCTTCTCAAATTGTTGCTTGAGCAACTCTGCGTAGTAGCCTCCTTTTTTCATCAATTCCTCATGTGTGCCCTTTTCCACGATTGAGCCCTGATCAAGCACAACGATCATATCGGCGCTCCGAATTGTGCTCAGGCGGTGCGCGATAATGATCTGTGTGCAGGAAAGCCCTTGCAGATTTTCGGTGATGCGCTGCTCTGTAATGGCATCCAGGCTACTTGTGGCCTCATCCAGCAGCAAAATGCGCGGATTTCGCACAATCGCCCGGGCGAGGGCCAGGCGTTGGCGCTGACCACCAGAAAGCGCGCTTCCGCCCTCGGCTACCATCGTGTCATAGCCCATAGGCATCTGGACAATATCTTCATGGAACGCGGCGATCTGGGCGGCTTTCATTGCCTGCTCTTTGCTGATCGAGCTATCGTCAAAGGTGATGTTGTGCATAATGCTTCCGCTGAAAATCGAGGCTTCCTGCAACACCACACCGAATTGACGGCGCACCTCAGAATAGCGCATCAGATCTATCGGAATGCCGTCGAGCTGAATTTTGCCACTGGACGGTATATAGAGGCCGAGGAGCAGCTTACCGAGCGTACTCTTCCCCGAGCCGGTTCTACCTACAATCGCGACCTGCTGGCCCGGCTCGATCACCAGGTTGATGTTTTTCAGTACCCAGGGACTATCAGGCCCGTAGCGGAAGCTGACGTTGCGCAACTGGACATGGCCCGTCAGCTCTGGCGGCGAGATGACCTGCTGATTATACTGTTCTGGTTCAGCGGCGATCACGTCGGCCAGGCGCTCAAAATGGGCGTGTACCAGTTGTAACTGTTGCCCGCTGCTGATGAGCGAGGTCAGAGGCGAGAGGAAGGCCGCCGCCAGGCTGTTCATTGCCAGCATAGTACCAATGGTCATCGAGCCGTTCAGCACCAGGAACGCGCCCACGCAGAGCAGCAGCAGCGGGGTGGTGGTGCGAAGCAGGTTCATGCCTGTATCAATCAATGTCTGGATATAGCTGCGCTGAATCAGGACGTTGAGCTGATCAAGGAAGAGATTCGACCAGCGCTCGTGGGCCCGCTGCTCAGTGCCTGATGATTTGATGGTGGCGATGCCCGCCAGTACCTCGCTCATATAGCCCTGAGCCTTCCCCTGTGCCGAGAGCTCGCGATTGGCCATGCCACGAATATGATTATAGGTGCTTATCATCAGGGTGGCCTGAAGCGCCCCCATAAGCAGCGCGATGGCGGCAAAGGTAGGCGATTGCCATAGGAGAATCAGCATATAGGTGATGACCATCACGCTATCAAGCAGGGCTGACACAAACGGGTTGGTCAGGGTATCGCGAATCACGGAATTACTCTCGATACGCGAGAGGAGATCGCCATTTGAGCGCTGCTGAAAGAAGTTGTACGGCAACGAAAGCAGATGCTCAAAGAAGCTGAACATGATGTTCATATCGATGCGTACGCGCAGGTAGACGATGACCCATCCGCGTAGCAGCGTGGTGATTGCCTGAACCAGCAGCAGAAGCATGACGCCAACCCCGATAATAGACATGATTTCAGGCGTTCGAGTTGGCAACACATAATCCGTCACCAGCTTGGTGAGCAGCGGCAGAAGCAGGCCAAAAACCTGAAGAAGCGCGGAGGCTGCCAGCACTTGCAGCACCGCGCCGGGAGATCGTTTGAGCGTTTTCCAGAGAAAGGTTGCCAGAATCGGCGTTCCCGGTGAGGTTTTGCGCCGCTTGAAGCGTGGCCCAGGCTCGGCCAGAATAGCGATCCCTGTAAAGCCCTCATTCAGCTCCTGAAGGGACATTTTCTTCCGCCCGCTCGCCGGATCAATCACAACGGCATATTTTGGCGTCCAGCGCTCGACAATCAGATAATGGTTGAATTGCCAGTGAATAATGGCCGGTAGGGGCAGGCGACTGAAATCGCTGCGCTTCATGGCAACGGGCTTGACCTGGAGCCCGAAGCCGCGCGCCGCCTGCACAATGCTCAGAGCCGAGAGTCCATCTCGTCCGATGCCGAATTGCGTGCGCAGCTCTGAAATGCTGGTCTTGCGCCCATGATAGCTGAGCAACATGGCAAGACAGGCCAGACCACATTCTACTTCGGTCATCTGGATGAGGACAGGGACCCTCTTTTTAAAGAATTGACCCCAGAGACGAGCCAGGAAGGGGCGCGGGCGCACCTGCACCTGCTCGATAGGCACAGTGTCGAGTTGCCAGATATCGGGATTCTCGCTGGACTTCGCGGGGGGCGGTAACGTTAGTTTCTGCTGTTGCTTTGTTTCCATTGCATCCTTCTTATAGGTCCTTCAACTTGTTCACGAGAAATGAATAAATACTCTCCTTACCGACGGTCACACGGGCTTTTAAGAGACTGCCCGTAAAGGCCCCGGGCTCAAGGTTGGGGAGTTCAACAAGCACGGCTGCTGCGGGCTGCGTCAGCGGTAAATAGGGCCTGGCGGTCAGCCGATAGCGCTGCGCAACCGTGCGCGGATCAACCAGCCCCGGCTCGACCTGTTTGATACTGGTCTCAATGTCGGTGTTGCTGATGCCAAGCGTGACGCGGACGGCTTGCCCGGGCTTGAGCTGTTTTGCATATTTCGGCGCAACGAAGATGACGGCAACGGCGGAATCAGTCTCTAGCTGATTGGCTGTTTCTTTGCCCAGAATGACGCCTGCTCCCGGGGTATACTCTGGAATATCGGTAGAGTATGCCAGTCCGCCGATAATCAGAAACAGACTGAGCAGAACCCAGAAACACGCTACAATTGGCCAGAAGTAGAAACGCAGTCGTGAGCGTTGTTCCCGCTTCTGGAAATAATTTCGTACCGCTTCTTCTCGAAAAATGGGTAATTGAGGAGCTATCATATGTATATTCACCATTAACTAGAAATGTTTCTCCTACAATTAGTATAAGAATCAACACAAGTCTATTGATATACTTTATATCAACACATTTACAAGAATATTACCTGAAGCCTCATATAATGGAATTGGCCTGAAGAGTGTACTCGATTAGCAGTATGGAAAAATGTTGTGGAAATGATCGTTTTTTTGAGAAAAAGTGTTGTCTGGAAGGAGGTTCCACCGTGGAACAGGAGATATCAGGGGGTTCTGTCAAGCAGCTTATCCTCCGCTATGCACTCATTGCCGGGATCATCGCCTGCCTGGTCGTGATTGTGAATTCCAGTATAAGTCTATTCGTTCGCGCCCAGGCTGCTCCCAATGATGCACAACTGCTCTCCTTGATTCTTGAGATTGTCACTCTGTTGTTGAGCCTGACGGTCTACTTCGTGATCGGGTTCTTGCTTGGTAAAAAAACGGGGCGTGTGCGTCCCGGGCTGTTTGCGGGCCTGTGGACGGGCCTGCTGTTTGGGGGTATTAATATCGTCAGCGCGCTGGTACTGCTGCTGACAGTTGTGCTCCCGGGAATGGCTGAGGCGCTCGGAACGCAGCCCTCGCTGGAGCAGATCATCACCTCGAATCTGCTGCTGAACTGGCTGCTTAGTCTGGTGCTGGCAGTGCTTATGGGAGTCTCAATGAGCACCTGTGGCGCGATGATCGGCTGTAAGAAAAAGTTTCAGCAGAGCTCAATTCCAATCTCACAGGCATAATCCAACCTTCTCGGTCGCTCTTCGCTTTTGACGGAGGGCGGCTTTTTTTTGCCGATCCCATGTCTTTACTCTACAATATACAAAATAGATACATTACAATTAGAGAAATTATTATAATAAGATAATAAGAGGAAAGCTTTTTTCCAGATCTGTAGTGAAAGGAGTTCATCAAAGAGCGCTTCATGTGAAAGATGCGAGGCGTCGATGAGCCCGCCAGCATAAAAGGAGTCGGTTATGTCAGAATGGATGAACTGGGAAACGCTCGGATGCTTACTGACCATTATCGCCATTTTCATTCTGACGCTCATTCTCCTCTATCTGCTGAGTCAGACGCCGCTCTTTCGCTGGTAGGTCGTTTTTGTTGCTTGCTTGCATCCTGAAACCGAAATACACTGATAGGCGGGCGCCTTTTGATAAATACTATCAGACATAGTCGTATTTTTGCATATTATATTTTAGCAACGGGGTATACTGCTCATTGAAGCAAGCAGGTTCGTTGAAGAGTCTGTTTGTTGTGCCGCTCTGTGAGAGCGCGGACGAGGAGCGCCTATCAATGTGTGTCAACCGCACCTGATAGCAGTACCTCTTCATTTGTACTGTGCCACACGCAGTACTCCATTCAGCACACACCAAAAGCGAGACGAGAGCAATTCCTTCTCTCCGGGGATGAAGAGGAAGCGAATCGCTCTCGTCTCCTTGTGTGTGTTGGTATAGACGAGGGTTTCCACATTGACTTCTTTTCTCAGTACGAGAAAAGAGGGGGTACCATCCCTGTGGATCTGCATATTTCTATTGTACTTCTGAATCAAAATTCTTCTATTGGGAGTCAGATGTGTTCTACTGACAGTCGGATGGCTTGAAATCGGAGTGGTAAAAGGGCAGGATTACGCGCAGGGCGGCGGTTGAGAAGTGCCCGTTTCCGTGACAACAACAGGCACTTTCCTGCTTTTCGAGGGCTGCAAGGAGTCGGGTGAGGGGGATGGAAAGCGTCAGAGCGGCGTCGCTGATATGCAGGCTATGCCCATCATACCAGAGCGTGAAAGCGTTCTCTGTATAGCTCTGGTAGCATGTCGGAGCGTGTGCAATGCGTGTGAGCATCTCTTTGAGTGCCGTGAGCATGGTGGCCGAAAGGCGTAGAGAGCGCTGCTGCACCAGCTCAAAGGTGCCGTCAGGGTGCGCGATCAGGCGGAACGTCTCCGGTGGTTCCACCGAGGCGGGCTGCTCGGCAAGCAGGTAATGTTGTTCTTGTGTTGTCATCACACCAATACCTCGATTACGAATTCTCCAGCAAAAAACGGTGAGAGAGTATAGGTATATTGTATTCTTTGCTCCAAAACCCCCGTTTTTGCTTGCTTGATTGCCAGCATGCTCTACGGATATTTGAGGATAAAGGTATAATATATAGTAAGTAGGCAGTTGGTTCGAACAATAGTGTAACCACTGTTCTTTTACTGTGATGGGTGGAAGGAGGTTGTTGAAGTGGCAAGACGGGTATCAAGGCGGGTGGTTGGCTGGTTGGCGGCGCTGCTCTGTATACTCTCGCTTTTCTGCATTCCCTCAACGCTGGCCGGTGCGCGTATGGCCGTGCCGATCATCGGGCCAAAGGAGCATTATCTTGCTCTGGGCGATTCGATGGCCTTTGGCTATCAGCCGAATCTCGATTTCGATCATGGCTATGCTGAATACTTCTATCAGAACTTGCGCCAGTATGGGACCAGCTCCTATGTGAATATGAGCTGCCCCGGCGAGACCAGTAAGACGATACAGACCGGAGAGTGTCCCTATCCGTTTCTGCGCAAGTACCCCTATCTTGGATCGCAGCTTGAGGCGGCGCTGACCTATATCAACGAGCATAAGGGCAAGGTCAGCCCGGTAACGTTCAATATAGGCTCGAACGACATTCTCTCGTTCTTTGATGTGAAGACCTGTAAGGGAGATGTGCCCCGTTTTCGGCAGGCGCTTCAGCAGATGGACATGCAGTTGACACAGGTGATCTTCCCGAAGCTGCGCGAAGCCTTGACCGTCAACGGCGAGCCGACCGGTGATATTATCCTGGTGAATTACTATAATCCCTTTCAGAATGAGTGTCCCAATACAGTTCAGTTTATACAGGAATTGAATGGTCACCTTGCCGCGGATATTCGGGGTTATGGGTCGCTGGTAGACACGTTTGCTGCCTTCGGGGGAGCGGAGACGCCGAATCTACGAATCTGCGCGTATACCTGGATCTGCTCCGATTTCCACGATATCCACGCAACGCCTGAGGGGCATCAGGTCATTGCGCGGGCTATTAGCAGAACGGTTGGCTACTAGCGCTCTATCGTGTTTCATGTGGGCGAGGGGAAATACCTCTCGCCTTTTCATTTGTGGCTCGTGATGTGGTACAATACTGGAATACGACAATACGAGCAAAACCGGGCGCATCCTCTCCTCTGAGACGCGCTGAAGCAGGTGCCAGCTTCAAAAGCAGAAAGGAGCGAAAACCCTATGTCCGGCAAGAAAGCCTATCCCTTTGTCCCCTACACGGCCCACCGTTTAAGCCCCGAAGCGCAACGAGACGGCGTTCGTCTCTATCTTGAGACGATGACACGCAGACGTACCATCCGTGAGTATTCCAGCGAGCCGGTCCCCTTTGAGTTGATTGAAAACGCGATCCGTGCGGCCAGTCTGGCCCCGAGCGGCGCAAATCAGCAGCCCTGGACGTTTGTTGTGGTCAGCGATCCCGAGCTGAAGCGTCAGCTTCGTGAGGCTGCGGAGCGTGAGGAGAAGGAGAGCTATGAGCATCGGATGTCGCGGGAATGGTTGGAGGCGCTGGAACCGCTTGGTACGGACTGGCATAAGCCGCATATTGAACAGGCTCCATATGTCATTGTGGTCTTCGCACAACTCTACGGACTTGAAACCCTGCCAGACGGCTCACAGCGCAAGGTGAAGCATTATTATGTACAGGAATCGGTTGGGATCGCGGTTGGGATGCTGCTTTCGGCCCTGACTTTTGCCGGCCTGGCGACCCTGACCCATACACCCAATCCAATGGGGTTTCTGGGCCAGATCCTCAAGCGTCCAGCCAACGAACGTGCTTATGTCTTGATTCCGGTTGGCTATCCTGCCGAAGATGCAGAGGTGCCCGCGATCGGGAAAAAGCCGCTTGATCAGGTCATGGTGCGCTTTGATGGGCGTCGTTGAGCAGCTTTTCGTAGCGGATCTCTACATTGGGCATGCGGGACATACCTGCCTTCTCGTAGAGGTGGAGCGCTCCCGTCGGGTTTTCGAGGTCGACATTGAGCTGACAGCAGACCGCTCCCCGGCGCTGAAACTCGTGAAACGCGGTCTGGAGGAGTGCCCGGGCCAGCCCCTGCCGTCGATACGGCCGCCGCACCGCCAGCGCTTCGATCCAGCCGAGTGGCTGCTTCTTATGGTCCTTATGCTGAAAGCAGAGCGCGTAGCCTGCGATTGTCTCGTTCTGAATGGCAAGGAACCAGAGCGAGGGGTCAAAATCGGGGCGCTGGATATTATGCAGTTTCCAGGTTGTGAATGAGCTCGGGACATATCCCCAGCTATCCTGAAACGCCTCGTTGTCGGCCTCATAAGTCGCATACTCATCCTGTTCGGGTATGAAGGTACGTAGCGTGAACCCTGCGGGGATCTGCGGCGGTGGCGTCTCGCGGTCAAGGGGATAATCCATTTTGGCGAAGGTGCGTGTTGCTGTGTAGCCTTCGCTCTCAAGCAGCGTGCGGGCGGCGGTGTTGCTGCCTGTCACCCAGCTCAAGAGGGTGGCCGGAGCTCCAGCGGCGACTTCGCGGGCGCGTTGTTCGGCGGTGCGCAGAAGCAGCGTGCCGAGCCCAGAGCCGCAATACTCCGGATGGATGCGCGAGGAGATCACCATGTTGAGCGGGGCATCAGGCGAGCGCCAGAGCGAGGCAAAGCCAATACAGCGCTGCTCGGTTGCAACCAGTAACCAGGCGTCTCGGGCCAGGGAGAAAAGGGGGGTCTTCTGAAAGGCGTCTGAGAGTGCGCGGCTGTGTTCCTGTGCGGTGCGGCTGTTTTGCCCGGTCTCTGCCTGTTCGCAGATCGCCAGCAGCTCACCGATGGCATGGAGATCTCTCCAGGTGGGCGCTCGCATGCGAAAATAGCCAGTCATGGCTTTCTCCTTCCATATGCCATTGTTTGGGAATCCTTTCACATAGCGAATACGAGCGTTCTGTTCTCTCTTCATTATAGCAGACAGAAGACGGTTTTGTCCTGTGCAAAGGGAGGGACGACAGCGTTTTCATATGAGTACTTTTGGAAACATGAACGGCGTGAAAGTTCTTTGCACGATGCGTGTTCTTTGCGCTGCCGTTCGCGCCCGAAAAGGAGGAGAGTCTGCGCTATTGCCAGCGATGCAGAGAGAAGTATGATTATATCTCTATCCGGTTTTGCATTGTGTGTAGAGTGAGATAGTACTTTTTTTGGAAAGAGACATGTGTAAAGATGTATCAGAAAAATTCATTGTATATATCTTTATGCAAGGGAAGAATGGTGAAGTTTATTATTATTGACATGAAGGTACAGGCATGTTATTTTTCTATCAGGATACTTTCCGGAAGAAAAACAATTTATGGTTTATACTGTATTTCAATACTGTGGTTTTCGGGATGTCATCGGTGGGGAGAATATACATGGACAGAAGATGGACAGAAGCAACGGGCCCTTTCCTCTCTTTTCCCTCCCAAATGATGCGCGTTCCAGGCAGTAAGTGCCTGGCGGTTTGATTGCAAAGGAAAGGTCTTGTGCGTGTACATCCTTGATTTAGAGACCATGTTGGAAGTCCTGACATACCATCGCAGGACAGGGGTGCTCTCGGCGGATCTTCCTTCAGGTGGCCCGATGCTGAAGGAAGCCTGTCACCTTGAGATTATGGTTGACAGGGGAAAGGTGCGCTCCTGCTCGATTACTGACCAGAACGGTCATGTCCTGATGGAGAACGAGCAGGCATTGCAGATGATCAAGAGTCTGGGAGTAATTCGCTGGAGGTTATCCGAGAGCGCAAAGAAGGCCGCGTTACAGGAACTCCCTGCTACCGCTGCTGCCCGCTCTTCTGCGGGCGTTCCCCGGCGGCTGGTACATCTGGGAGCGGAGCATATGGCCTCGTGGCCGCGCCTGTATCGCAGTGTTTATGCATTGATCGATGGACAGACGAGTCTGGAGCGCATTGCCCGGATGCTCTTTGTTATGCCGGGAGTTGTGGAGCAGGTTATTTCTGATTTGCGCTCCATTCGCGTCGTGGATATGGACTAAGTGAGGAGCTGGATGATGTGGAAGGCGGAAAAAGTGCGTATCAAGGGCGATTCAAGTAAGCTTCCAAAGGTGCCCTCCTATTTGCGCGTTCAGGGGTCCGGTGATAGTGGCCTGCTGGGCTGGTGGTATCGGCTGGCAGCCCCTGAGAAGCCGGGTGAGTTGATGGATATGGAGAAGCGGGAAACCTATCGCAGGGGGAGGCTGGCGAGTCTGATCTTGCTGGCGCTGCTGTTCCTGCCGCTGACGGCTCTACCGCTGGCCTTGCGAGCCGCGACCCTGGCACCGACACTGATTGTGGCTGGTCTGGCGCTGGCGACCATCTTCGCGCTGGTGGTCAACCGCTTCGGCTCGACTATGCTGGCCGGCTGGATCGCGGTCTGTGCCTGTATTGCCGCAACCATGCTCGTCTTGCTCTGCTCGCCACGCGGCATAAGCGTGATTTCATTGCCAATCCTCTGTATTCTGGTGATCCCGGAGCTGCTGGCTGCGTCGCTTTTGCCTCCTCGTGTTGTTTTTGGGGTGGCGCTCTTTAACTGTGGCTTTGCCTGGTGGGCGCTGGCTTTCCTGCCGCATACGACGACGGTTGCGCGGCTGCTAGAACTTGGCCTGCCATACCTGTTGCTGATCCCCACGAACATCTATATTACGGTCGCGCTGATCGCCTATCTCTGGGTGCGCAGTGCTGGCCGGGCGATTGCTCGTGCTGATCGGGCTGAAGAGATCGCGCGGCTTGAACACGATCTGGCGATTCAGATGCAGGAGAAGGCGCTGCAAATGGAACAGCTCGACCAGAGCATTGAGCAGATTATCCAGACACAGACACGCGTCGCGAATGGAGACCTGAACGCGCGGGTGCCGCTGACTCGTGAAAACCTCCTCTGGCCGGTTGCTGGCTCACTGAACAATATCATCGCTCGCTTGCAACGCGCGCGTTCCGCAGAAGAGGAGCTGGAACGCACCAGAAAAGAGGCGGAACAACTGGTAGAGGCGCTGCGGGAGCTTCGCCACTCCCAGGAGCAGCTTCAGATAACACGTGGTGGCACCGTGGTTGATGCGATCGCGGTCGAGCTGGCGACGCTGCTCAACGGGCGGATCGTGACGGGGCCGCTTGGCACTCCTTATCCACTGAAAGAGAAGCAATAATTCCTCCGTTCGGTTCGTACCCTTGTTGCCGACTCACAGGCAATGTATCCCGGTGAGAGATGGAGATAGGTGTTCCTATCTACCATCTCTTTTTCATGTTCTGTTATGATATAGTGAGAAGTGTAAATCTGTTCAGACTCTTCCCGTTTTTATGTGCTCCTGAAGCAAGAAACAACCGGCTCTTCCATATATGGATCTGGTAATGTAGTGCTTCTCTATCCCGAGAAAGCCTTCTTGCTTCAACGGGCCCGTTCGGTTTGTCGTCTAATTTGTGATGATTGCGTTTTGTGGCCGTCGGCGCGCATCGTGAACCGGGAAGAGCTGGCATAAACCATTCAACATATGGTAGAGTACGACCCGGCTCCATTGATAGGTAGGGCGCTGGCTCTATGGAGGGGCGCTGCTGATAGCTGGTGGAGCAACCAGGAGTGCGAATCAGGCGTTTGTGCAACGAGTTGCCGATGCGATGCGTACCTTGTATACGTCAGGAGTGCGACGTTTTGTTTGACGTCCGTTGGCTTTACGTGATACGCTTGAATTGCGAAGAGCCCGCAACGGCTTCGCGAGGGAAACAAACAAACGCACAGATAAGCAGATAGGCAGCAAAGAATGCTGCCTTGTGATAAAAACCCTGGTTCAGGGTTGCCGCGGCGTACAGGCCGCTATCATAACAGGTACGTAGACGTACAAGAAGTTTAGGGTGAAGAAAATGGGAGAAACAAAAGTAAAGATTTCACGTGGTAAGTTCGAGCATATCAACCGTCTGGCCGATGAGCGCGGCGTGATCGCTGCTGCTGCAATGGATCAGCGAGGCTCTCTGCGTAAGGCGATTGGGAAGGCAAAGGGAGGCGAGGCGTCCATTGAGGAGCTGAGCGAGTTCAAGGTGCAGGTAGCAGAGGTTCTGACGCAGCACGCGAGCGCGATTCTGCTCGATCCTGAGTACGGTCTGGAGGCTGCCAAACATCGCGCATCTCATGCCGGCATGCTGCTGGCCTATGAGAAGACCGGCTATGATGCAACAGTCAAGGGTCGTTTCCCTGATCTGCTGGATGATTGGTCGGTGCGCCGTCTGGTCGAGGCCGGTGCTGACGCCATCAAGATCCTGATGTACTATGATCCAGACGATACCCGCGAGATCAACACCCGCAAAGAGGCGTTTATTGAGCGCGTTGGCGCTGAGTGTCGCGCGTATGATATTCCCTTCTTCCTGGAAGTGATCGCTTATAGCGATGAGATCGGCGACGAGAAGAGCTTCGAGTTTGCCAAAGTAAAGCCGGAGAAGGTCAAGAAGTACATGGCCGAGTTCTCCAAGCCGCAGTATGGCGTCGATGTGCTCAAGGTTGAAGTCCCGGTGAACATGAAGTATGTTGAGGGCACGCAGGCCAATACTGAGGGCAAGGTAGCCTACACACGTGAGCAGGCGAAGCAGTATTTCCGTGAGACGGCGTCTGTGTCGCGTGTGCCGTTTATCTACCTCAGCGCTGGCGTCAGCAATGCTGTCTTCCTGGAAACCCTGGAGCTGGCTGCTGAAGCCGATACCCCGTTCGCTGGTGTGCTTTGCGGTCGGGCGACCTGGCAGGATGGCATCAAGGTCTATGCCGAGGGCGGCGCGAGCGCGTTGAGAAGCTGGCTTGAAGATCAGGGCGTGAAGAACATTACTGCACTGAATAAGGTGCTCAGCAAGGGCGCAAAACCCTGGTGGGACTTCTACGGCGGTAAGGACAATATCGAGGTCATTTAAGCAAACAGAGCAGATCAGAAGGGGAGTTACTGCCTTGCCGGGAGTAATTCCCCTTTACCTATCTTTTCTGGTATGATGCTGTACAGGGGTGTGCTTGAAGCATGTGCTCCGTCCTGATGACAGTACATGCGTTCTTGCGTCTATTTTTGTGAAAATGCGATGAAGGAGCAGAACAGTATGACGACGGCTATCGAACAGGACATTCGCAGTATTCCCGCTATTTTGCGGCAGACCTATCAGCGTGTTGAAGCCTATCGCGCACAACTGGCCCCGTTCTTTGAAGGCCCGCTGGCTTTCCTGGGCTGTGGCTCTTCGTACAACGTGTCGGCGGCGCTGGCAGCTTTTTATGAGCAGGAAAAGGGTGCTCCAGGTCAGGCGCTCTTCCCTTCTGATTATCGGCCTCGTAAGGGCTGGACCAATATTGCTATCAGCCGCTCAGGGACGACAACCGAGCTGCTGACCGCGTTACGTCGTGCGAAGGCCGAAGGAATTCGTACGCTGGTGCTGGTTGGTGATAGCGGTTCCCCGGCTGAGGAGCTGGCTGATGCTGTGCTCCCGCTTGAGTTCGCTTCTGAGCAGGGTGTGGTACAGACCCGCTTTATTGTCGCCGTCTCGCTGGCTCTGCGCCTGCTGATTGCCGGTGAGCAGCCCGGACTCGCCGAAGAGATTGAGCAAGCATTGAATACCTTTGACGCGAAGCCCTATTTGCGCTTTAACCACGTGGTCTATCTCGGGCGTGGCTGGCGCTACGGACTGGCTCGCACCGCCGCACTGAATTTGCAGGAGACCGCGATTCTGGTGCCCGAGAGCCACCAGACGCTTGACTACCGGCATGGCCCGATTGCCAGCCTTGACGAGAACTCGCTTGTCTGGTGCCTGGATGGAAAAGATGATCCTGCCGTTGCTGCGGTCATCGAAGATGTGCGCAAGACGGGTGCAAGCGTATACTGGCCCGGTGTTGATCCGCTGGTAACGATCGCGCAGGGGCAACTGTTCTCGCTGCGCAAGGCCGAGGCCCGTGGAGTTGATCCAATGGCTCCGCGCCACTTGAGCCGCTCCATTGTTCTTTCAGAGACGGAAGCCTAGCGATGCGCCCGATTCTGACTGTCACGCTGAATGCTGCAATCGATACGACCTTGATGGTTCCTGAGACGATTCAGCTCGGGGAGTCGTACAAGGCACAGCGCGTGCTCAAGCTGCCCGGTGGCAAGGGGCTGAACGTGGCGCGAGTGCTGCACACGCTCGGTCTACCCGTCACCGCGACGGGGTTTGCCGGTGGGCTTGCTGCCGAGTTTCTGCAAAGCGAGCTCTCGCGTGCTGGCATTGAAGCTACCTTCCAGCAGATAGCCGGAGAGACTCGCACCTGTACTGCTATTGTCGAGCTGAACAAGAATCGTGTGACCGAGGTCAACGAGCCCGGGCCCGCGATTCAGCCTGCTGAGGTTGAGGCGTTTCTGACCCTGTTTCGGCGTCTGCTTGCTGATGTGGAGCTGGTTGCGCTGTCAGGCTCGCTGCCGCCCGGTCTTCCCACTGATTTCTATGCTCGCCTGATTGAAGTGGCGCATGGCCAGAACGTTCCGGTCTCGCTGGATACGAGCGGGGCGGCGCTTCGTCCCGGCGTTGAAGCTCGCCCTCTGCTGGTCAAGCCGAATGCGACAGAGATTCAGACCTTTGTCGGTGGAGCAGTACGCAGCGTCGAGGAGGCCGTGCAGGCGGGACAGCGCATGCGTCAGCACGGCGTGGAACTGGTCGCTATCACACTTGGTGCCGAAGGGGCGGTGCTGGTTTCGGCTTGTGGGGCCTGGTATGGGAACCTGAGCATAGAGAAGCCGGTTTCAACAGTTGGCTGTGGTGATGCCTTTGTTGCCGGAATGCTGGCGGCGCTCTATCAAGCTGTCGAATGTGGCGCGTCTTCCTCAATCGTGGAGGCTGCCGCCGCTGATGCGGTGCTGGAACAGGCTTTCAGGCAGGCGCTCGCATGCGGAACTGCCAATACTCGTCAGCCCGGTGCTGGTGTGCTGCAGCGAGAGGATGTCGAGCGGTTGATGCAACAGGTCATATTACAGCGTGTTACAGCATAAATAGACGAAATAATACGAGCGTCCTGTCACCCTCAACCCCCTGAACAGGTGACGGTCGCTCGTGTTGTTTTGATTATAGCCTGATTGTTCGCGAAAAGAGAATAACCTATTTCACTGCTTCATTGTGAACTGCCTCACTGAAAAAGAGAAAATCACCTATGTATCTCTGCCGTTTGTGGAAACCTGCTCTGCCCCTCCCTGCTCATATAGATGCTTGCTCTGCTCTGGTCTGTGAAGGGCGCTTTCCCATCTGTCATATCTTGTGCTTGTGGAGCGGTGTCTTCTGTTTGGTGTGAGTAATTGGCGAGTGGCGAGCGCAGAGAAGCAGGAATACAGGCGGGCATCTCTCGATCCTGAATGGAGGTCTTTTTTTGATACGATATCGTTCGCATTAAAATTTTATATATATTTTCCGTAGACCCATTTATCCTATTTCTTGCCATTCTTTTTTTATCTATGGTTCTGTTATAATGTTAGAAGTTTTCTATTATGGCATACTTTAGAGCTTGTTTTCTGCTTTCATGACGATTCTTATATTTCCTTGTATACTCTATGTAGACGGGGCGGTCAGCAGGGAGGTTGACAAACCCCGCAGAGAGTTTTGGCTAGTCGGAAAGAATAGTGTCCATGAATACGAATATCAGCACTACAGCGACGACGATTACAGTTGGCAAAGTAACCTATCACCAGCAAGTCAGTTATTGCGGGAAGTCACGTTGCCGCAAGTGCCGGGAAGGAAACGGCCACGGCCCGTACTGGTATGCCTATAAAACCGTTGATGGCAAGACAACGCGTTCCTATGTAGGGAAACAGTTGCCTGAAGAGGTGTTGGCCCAGGTCAGAGATCAATTGCCGCCAACCATGCAGGAGCGGGCGGATGAGCTCTCAAATGCACTGATTCGTATTTATGTCCTCGGCCAGTTTCGGCTGGAACGGCGTACAGGACGCGCTGCAACCTGGGAAACCGTGACCGAATCGTCATGGCAGCATCAGCGTGTTCGGGCGTTGCTTGGATGCCTGGTGAGCAGTCCCGGGCGCAAGCTTGGCCGTGAGCAGATTATGGACGCGCTCTGGCCCGATCTCGATTTCGAGACTGCCGCCGGGCGTCTCGATAAGGCTGTCTATAGCCTGCGTCAGCTTCTTGAGCCTTCTCGGGGACGCCATGCTGTATCTGAGCTGTTATTGACTGAACGGGAAATGGTGGTGCTTGCCGATCAGTCAAAGGTCTGGATTGACGCTGATCATTTTGAATATTTGCTGAATCAGGCTCACACAACCCGGGATGAGGGCGAGGCCGAGCACTATTTAGATGAGGCCGTGACGCTCTATGGTGGCGATTTTCTGCCGGAGGAGCGCCGGCTTGAGACTGCACTGACGCGTCGTTCCTCACTGCAACGGAGTTGGATCGGGGCGCTGCTTGAGTTGTCTGATCTACGCGTGCTGCGTGAGGCGCTGCCAGGAGCGATTGAGCCGCTTGACCGTCTGCTTTCGGTCGATCCCACGAACGAGGCAGCGGTACAGCGTTTGATGCGTTTGCTTGCTTCGCTTGGGCGGCGTGCTGAAGCGATCCGCATTTATAAGAGCCTGGTTTCTGTCTTGCAGAAAGAATATAATATCGCTCCTCTTCCAGATACACGCCGTTTGTACGAGATGCTGCGCTCTGGCAATAAAGATGCGCTGCTCTCGCTCGACCCCGTCTCTACCCAGCAGCCGACCGAGGACGAAGCGAGCACGCGAGTCACCCGTCCCGAGGCGGTGCGCATTGGACGTGAGCACCAGAGCCCTCTTGTGGGGCGCGAGGAAGAGCTTGCCGCGCTTTCCAGCATGATCACGGAGATTGAGAACGCGAACCGTTTCAAGCTGACGGTCCAGAAGCGCACGGTGGTCTCGGCTCTGGATACACCGAAACGCGCTCAGACGGCTCTGGTTCTGGGCGAAGTCGGGATCGGGAAGACGCGTCTTGCTGAAGAGGTCGGTCGTGAGGCCAAGCGTAAAGGGTGGGCGATTGCATGGAGCCGCGTCTATGCTCAGGAAGGCTCGATCCCCTATCGTCTCTGGACCGAGATTCTACGCCGTGCGATCTCAAATGCGACATGGCCCCGTCGAGCCCTGACCGAGCGCCCGCAACTGTTTCAGCCTCTGCTCGCGCTGCTTCCTGAGCTGGCTGACCACCTGCCTCCGGTCCAGACGTATACACAGGCCATTTCGCCCGAACAGGAGCAGTTGCGCCTGAAAGAGGCTTCGCTACACCTGCTGACGCTTATCAGCGAGAGCTGCCCCCTGTTGCTTGTGCTGGATGATCTGCAATGGTCCGATGGGAGTAGTTGCGATATGCTGGCTTACCTTGCCCGGCGGATTGTGGGCCACCCGATCGTGATTGTCGGGACGTGTCGCGAACATGAGCTGCCAGAGGGCCACCCGTTACGCGCCCTGCTGACCGACCTTCAGCGAGAACGTGCCGTTGAGATTGTCTCTCTTGAGCCGCTGACTGATGATGAGATCGGGAAACTGGTCTCGGCTGTGCCCTATATTTCGGAGCCGCTGGTGCAACGGATCAGCTCGCGGGCGGCGGGGAACCCGTTCTTTGCCGAGGAATTGGCGCGCACGATCGGGGCGGGGCTGGCGCGCGACAAGAACGATCTTCTATCGCTGGATGAGCAGCTTCCCGAAACAATCGCGGCGGTGCTCGATCTACGACTTGATCGGTTGAGCCCTGATTGTCAGCGCCTGTTAAACAAGGCAGCGGTTCTGGGAGGTCCTTTCGAGTTTCAGGTTATCAGCGAGATGGAGGCAGCGGCCCCCGGTTCCGACGAGGATCGCGTGCTTGATCTATTAGAGGAGGCGCTGCGCTCCGGTATGCTGACCGAGGAGGGAACCGGCACGCATATTACCTATCAGTTCTGGCATCCGCTGCTGATTAACCACCTGTATGAGAAGCTTTCGGCGGCACGTCGGGCCAGCCTGCACCGGCGAGCGGCCGATGTATTTCAGCGGTTGTATGCTGGTCGCGAGGAAGAGGAGGCGGCCAACATCACGCAGCACCTTGTGAAAGGTGGCGCAGCCCCGAGCAAGATCACCTATTTCGCGGAGATGGCGGCCCGGCGTGCACATCGGCTCTCCGACTATCCCAATGCCGAACAATATTACCGGATTGCCCTGCAACATCTGGCAACCCACCACGAACAGCAGGAGCATCACGCCTACCTGCTTGAATGCCTCGGCGAATGCACCCGCATTCAGGGTCGATATGATGAGGCCCGCTCTATCTATGAACAGGCACTCCGTGTTCGCCGTGAACTCTATGGTGCCAGTGGGCTTTCAGAAGAAGAAGCGCAGATACAGGCGCTGCTCTGGTGTGCGATCGGGGTTGCCTGGTATGATACGGCCCATAATGAGCCTGCTCGTCAGTGTTATGCAAAGGGTGAAGAGATCTTGCGGGAGGCAGGGGTTCAAGGTGGGGCTGCATGGGCACAGATACGACTGATGCAGAGCTACACCTTCTGGCGTGAGGGCGCTTATGAGCAAGCCAGACAATCAGCTCAAGAAGCACTTACGCTCTTCGAGAACTCGATGAAGGAGCCCGGCAAGCAGAGCGAGAAGGATGAATATTTGACAAATATCCGTCGTATCCTTGTCGGTAACTACTCCATTGAACTTGGTCCGGCTTATAGGTTACTGGGGCTAATAGAGACGGGTGGAGGGCGTTGCAGTCAGGGAGTGCGTTACTATGATGCTGCTCTGGCTTTTTTTGAGCGGCATGAGCGGTTACGAGATATTGCGATGGTGAATTTAGATCTGGGGGATGCATATCTCAGGAAGGGAGAATTTACAAAGGCACAATCTGTATTACGTCATGCTTTAAGCATGATGGAGCGTATAGGAGAGATACCTTTAACTGCTTTTATTCATGCGAATATGGGAGTGCTCAGTATTCGTATGGGAAATCTCCAAGACGCTGTGAGTGAACTGGAAAAGGGAATTGCGCTTGCTGAACAGATAGTAGAGCCCGCGTCTGTTTGCGTTATGAGCATCTATCTTTCATATGCATACCAGGAATTAGGAGAACTGGATGCCGCTGCTACGTCCCTGTTCAAGGCCTTGAGCCTTTGTCGCTCTGTCTATATTCCACCTTATGTAGGAATGGCCTTTGTCGCTCTGGGGAATCTTCGTGTTCTGTTTGCCATAGATCGAATGTTAAGAGGACAGAGCGAGGATACATTGTATACAAAAGAGGTAATCAGAAAATTGCATCAGGCAACTTTTTCTTTACAAAGGGCTCTCAGTATAGAAGGGTTGGAATCGGAGACAAAGGTTGAAGGATTATTAGTTATGGCTCAGGCATTATTGTTATTGAAAGATAATGAGGGGGGAGATACACAGATCCAGCAGGCACTTAAAGGGATAGAGAGGTATGAACTCGAATGGCTCTCAGGGAAAAGTTATCGCCTGCTTGGTCAGCTTATATATGAGCGTGGCAGGGTGGAAAAAGCAAGGGCTTATTTTGAAAAAGCTTTGGGTATCAGTCGAAGGAATGAGATGCGGTTAGAACTGGCACATACATTGTTCTCTTATGGAGAATTGCTGTTGCGACAAGAAGGGAGTGAGAAAGGTTTAAAATTTCTCAACGAGGCGCGTCATATATATAGAGAGTGTGAAGCAAAATTGTATCTCAGACAAATAGAATTTGTACTTACAATGTATAATAATGCCGGGGCTCGGAGCTGATTGTGATCTTACATGCAACGGTTATTAAAAAGAGTCTGATAGGCAAATAATGATAAATCTCATCCATAAAATGGGCGAGGTTCATCGCAGATTGCGACCATTACTCTACCTTGTGATCTCTTACGACGAGGGTGGCGAACTCTATTTCGTTGTACGACCTCCCGCGGTTTGTCCACGTATACTGCACCCTCCGAAAATTGCGAAAAATCCGCCACATTTCCCCCCGTTACAGGGTATGATTCTTCTCGGAAGCGAATTACTGATAGACCCGTCGGTAATCGCGGTCGTGCAGTGAGACCGATTTTGCAGACACCGTTCTACTTGCTTATAGCGGGGCGCAGAAGGTTCGTCCTCACAAACCCATTCAGAAGAATGACGGTGTGCGAAATCGGCGCTACTTGCCCGAGCTTCCACCCATAATCGCTTGCGGCTCTCGAAAGGCATGTATGTTGTGTTGAGAGCTCTACCCGGTTTTCAAAATGAGCCTGCGCTATACTGGAAAGTCGAACCAGAGCAGGTGAGTAGCAGTCCGAATGACACACCCATTTCGGTTGCTCCCGCGGAAGGATGTGCCAGGATGAATCTCGCATTGCGTAACCGCCAGTTGCTTGCACTTGTGCTCCTCGCCCTTGTGACCGTCCTTGTGTTGACCTTCGTGCTTCTGAGTGCCGTTGCCCATGTCGATGTATGGCACGGCCTTGTGTCCTGGAGCGGAACCGTCTTCAAGCCAGATATTATGTATCCACATCCATGATGTGTTGTTCGCTCTCCTTTGTAGAAGCGTATGTAGTAAAGTGGGCAGAAGGTCCTGAGCCCCTGCAAGATCGCGCCGATGGTGTGTGAGCAGGGCGGCTCTAGAAGCATCGTGGATGTGGCGCAACTGCCCCGTTGCGTTTGGCATCGATGGTGCAGGAAAGGACAGAGTGATGTCACACTATGACTGATGTACGAAGCGGGCCCTTGCTTGTATCCACGACCTGACTTCGTGCCAGAATACGCAAAATGGAAGGCGAGATGATGGGTGGTAGGGAAACGCAGTAAACGCCCTCTGCAACGGTTCACAGAGGGCGTTTCTCTTTTGTCCGCGTTCGGGATGTGCCTCGTTTCCCCTTACGATGGTATGGTTATGCCATAGAAAGAAAGATGGAGAGCATATATAGGGATCTGTCAGCACGATGGAGAGATTGACAGCTCTACAGCTCTATATAAAGGGTGTGAAATCGCGTATACTACTGGTAGGGAAAAGAGGTATACGAAAGGAAAGAGGGAACTCCCGATGCTCAAAGATCCGCAAAAAAAAGCGATTCTTCGGCAGGAGCGGCGAATTGGGTTGCTGGCCCTCCTGTTTGCCAGTGTCTGCTTCATCCTCCTTTTGCTCTTTTGCAACAGGTCGGAAGTTTCAGTGCTGTTTAGCATCCTCTTTCTCGTCGGGGCGATCATATTAGCTCTGTTTGATGGGTTCACACGGCGGAACAAAAAGCAGTGGCTCGCACGGCATGGGGTCTCTATTCTGGCTCAGATAACTCGAATCGAGGAACGCCAGTGGAAAGCGGATAGCGGTCATTACGAGTGTTACATTCTTCATTTGGAATGGATCAGCGATACAGGAAGAATCTATCACTTTCAGCAAGAAATTCCCTGGACTCAGTATCACTATCAACGCTACACTCCGGGTTCCTGGTGTACGGTGCACATCGATCCTGATGACCCGACCTTCTACCACGTCGAGGCCTGATTCTCTTTCTCCACCCGGATAGCATCGGATGCTGCTACCAGTATATAATGAGGAGCAAACAGTAACCTCAGGAAAAAGGATACCTTCCATGAATGAAGAAATAAGAGTGCGGCGTGCCACTGAGCATGATATTGAGATCCTGACCGATCTGCGGGTCGCATTCCTCAGCCAGATATATGAAGTGCAGAACCCCCAGGCGCTCTGGAAGAATACGTACCAGTACATGTGTGAAAAGGTTCCCTCGGGCGGCTTTGTGAGCTGGATTGCCGAGGTAAACGGCACCGTTGTCGGAACCAGCGGCCTGGTTTTCTTTGATCCTCCACCTTCAGCGCGTCTTGGGACCGGCAGAGAGGCCTACATCCTTAATATGTACACGCTTCCCGAATGGCGGGGCAGAGGGATCGCCTCGCGCCTGTTGAGTGCGTTGATCCAGTTTGCGCGTGAAAGTGGAGCCTGGCGCATCTGGCTCTCAGCGACCGACGAGGGGAAGCCAGTCTATGAGAAGCATGGCTTTGTTACGCGGGGTCAGGGCAAGCAAACCGAGATGGAACTGCTGTTGTCGTAGCAAAAAAGAAGCAGCCAGCACGTGTCCTTCTGTCTGGCTGCTCCCCACGGGTGACGGGAGGGGAACGACGCTTTTCCTTGATAGGCTCGGTTATCAAGACAGGTTGCATCCCAATGACCTGAAGCGTCTTTGAAGCATCCCTATATTACTAGAGACTGAGAATGTTCCTTCTTCTTAAAAATAGATTTGCACTTTTCTTTTTATTTGCTACGATCTCTTCTTGCTCAACGTTCATCAATTTGCTTATCAATTACAATAAAAGCAGAAGTCATTGTGCGCATCCTCTACCTTATATGTGCACGAAGAGAGCGATGCATGGACATATTGCGCTGATTTGTCCCCTTTTTGCCCCCTCTTTGCCCCATAGATGTACTTCTCTCCGAGCCACAGATCATGTATCTAATAAGTAGTGCAGTGATGCACGACGCATCCGGTACAGAAGCAAGGGGAGATGTTGGAAGGGATAGAGAGAACCGGGGTGTGCTTTACAAAGAAAACTGGAAGATGTATGTATCGCGGGATTTGCGGTGGTGGGGATGGTATTGACGGATGCTCGCGGAGGGGATTCCTTTCTCCTGCATTCCGGTTATTTTGCAAAGTACCTGGACTCAGCAACTGTTATTCGTGGTCCCCTTGCTCACCGGGTAGCGGTGGCACAAGAACAGTATACGGTGTGAGCGAAGCGTAAAGCGTTGTTTCGGATGTGAAACATTAGCGTGTCGATATCTACCTACGCTACTAGCCCCATTTCCTCACAATAGCGAGGGCGTTGACCCCCGCCCTCGCTCCTCTCTCTCCTATTGCATGAGTTGCGCTCAACCATCCCAAACCTTCAAAACGGGGAGCATTGTGCTTGCATGAGGTGGCTCTCTCCATTCTCCGCCCTCTAAAAATGCGCCGAACCCCGGTGGTGCTCTGAGCCAGTGTGTTCTTCTTCATAGACAAGCCTTGCTTGCATCAGATATATAGAGTAAAGAGAATGATTCCTATTCTAAGTACGATCAGGAGAAAAGATTGTCATTCTATAATAAAGAGAGTTTGCAGTTTATCCGGCGCAGACGTCAACAGGAAGTATTCAGGGGACGTGAAAAGGAACTGACCCTTTATCAGGAGAACCTTGCACGTGATGTTGAAGACGAAGAACGAAAATTCCTCTTCATCGTGACCGGTCCACAGGGGAGCGGAAAAACGCTCCTGCTGCGTCGGTACGTCGATGTGCTGGCCGCGGCACAGGGCGTCAGCGCATGGATTGATGAGAGCGCCGAAGATCTGCTTGAAGCGATGATGCAGCTTGCTCGACAGCTTGCGAAGTTCGACGAAAAAGCGTTTAAGCCGCTCTTTCAGCGCCACGCGCTCTACCAGAAACGGATGAAAGAGCTTATGGCCGATCCTGCGGGACAGAAGCCGCCCCCTTTCGTTGCTTTCGGTGGCATGGTGGCGAAAATGGGTCTGCATATCGGCAAGAAGATTCCGTTGAGCGGCCTGATCTTTCGTCTGGTGGATGAGGAGCAGGTGGAAGAGCAGATGAAAAACTGGTCTGCCTTTGTTGCGACAAAGCTGAAGAACAAAGAAGAAGAGCGCCTGCTTCAGGAGCCGCTGGAGGTACTGACGTCGCTCTTTCTGGCGGGTGCGCGCACCCTGAGCGCAAGCCATACCGTAGGCCTTTTTTGCGACTCCTATGAGCGTACGGCGGTGTATCTGGATGGCTGGTTGCGTGGGCTGCTAGACGGCCACTACGGAGATATGCCCTCCAATATCGTGTTGACGCTGGCAGGCCGAACCGAGCCCGACCCCGAGCGCTGGCAGCGATTTCACGACATCACCACCTGCGTGCCGCTTGGTCCGTGGGAATAGCTGTTCGGTGCCAGAGCCCGATTCACTGAGCTCTGGCATTGCTTGTGTTATCGGCTTACGTCGGCGTCGGCGAAGTCTTGCAGCAGGTTTGCCAGCGAGAGCTCAGCGATTGAGGAGATGCGCCGATCAGCCTCGGAGAAATCAAAGTGTCGGGTCAGCGTGTTGGGGACAACAATACAGTAAATGCCCGCAGCCTTCGCGGCTCGCATGCCATGCAGGGAGTCTTCGAGGGCAATTGCCTCATGCGGCTGAATGTTGAGCTTCTGTAACGCCTTCAGATAGATATCGGGGCGCGGCTTGGCAAACTCGACCTCATCGGCGGTCGTGATGCTGTGAAAATAGTTAAGCAACCCGCGCTCCTTAAGATGTCCTTCAACCCAGCTCCGGGTAGAGCTGGAGGCCACAGCAACTGCGATACCCTGCTGATGCGCCTCATAAATCAGTTTTTCGACGCCCGGTAGCAGTGGTTGTGTCGCGATCTTTTCCAGATACCGTTGCTGGCGTTCGGCTCTGATAGCCTCTTTATCAAGCGTACGTCCGGCCTGCTCTTCCAGATAGGCATAGATATCAAACGGAGCGGTGCTTGTTCCGCTGCCAACCATCGGTAACCACTTCTCCAGATTGAGCGTTCCGCCGAATGCCTGAAATGTCTCACGCCACGTCTCGAACTCGGGAAGCTCCGTATCAATAATTAAACCATCAAAGTCAAAGATAACTGCTTTTAACATAGCTATACAATAGATCCTGTTCTCTCTTCTGCAACTTGCAACTACTCCTTTTTCCAGAAGGGAGGAGATGCAATGTCCTCTTTATGATATGCTGTCGACCTTGAAGAGACAAAATTGATTTGCTTGAATGGTACTTGTGGGAGATATTCTTTGTTTTCCTCATCTATTACCAACAGTGTGGGGTGCGCGATTCATTCCCGGCTGCTTGCTTCAATAGTGGTTGAGCATCGGCGCGAGCGTGAAAAATGAGCGTGCGAAGTGGCGTAGTTCTATCAGAGAAAAGAAAACGTGTATCTGCTCATAAAGGAGAAATATGGCTGAGGTGCTTTTTTCGACCGGGGTTCCAGCGATTACCGAGGCAATAGAGCAGAATCTGGCTGAATTGCTCTTCTATTTTGGCGCGGCGAACAACGCAACCATTACCAACACGCACCGCCTGATCGCGGTTCTGAGTGACAGCGACGACGCGTTCTGCAATGCGGTCGTGCATTCGCGGCTCACGCCTGAGCGGCTCGACGAGGAGATTCTGACGGTGCTGGCTCCATTTCAGCGGCGCAATGTTCCTATGATCTGGTGGCTGATGCCCTCGGCTGCTCCGCCTGAGCTCGGGAAGCGGCTGGCGCGGCACGGCTTGCGTTATCGTGGAGAGGGTCCGGGTATGGGTCTGGATCTGACCACGCTGCCTCGGCGTCGTCTGGCCCCTGAAGGGTTGACGGTTGAGCTGGTGCGCACGCCCGCGGCCCTGCGTGAGTGGTTATATGTGAGCAATGTCGCATACGGCTACGCGCGTGAGCCAATCGAGCAGAGCGTGATCGATTTCGAGCAGCGGCTTGGGCTGGGCGAGAAGCGGCCCTATCGGCGATATCTGGCACGGCTCTACGGGCGTGCTGTGGCGACAGCAGCGATCTTTCTGGGGGCAGGCGTCGCGGGACTCTATAACGTGGCGACCATTCCCCAGGCGCGCAGGCATGGTATCGGCTCCTATACCTCGTTTGTGGCCTTGCGTGAGGCGCGTAAGGCGGGCTACTGCGTGAGCGTGCTCATGGCATCGGCAGCAGGCTATCACGTCTATACCGGGCTTGGTTTTCGGGAATATTGCCGTATTCGCTCGTTTGCGTGGAGGGCCTGACTGGCTTTTTGACGCCTTTCTTCGCGGGCGTTCCGCTGAAACTGTTGTAGTCTATCGATTCCTGATGTATAGTATAGCTAGAACTTGAGATAGACATGTGATTGCAAGCAATGAGGCTGAAAGAAAACAATGTCGTGGTATCTGTGTCAAAAAAATTGGAGTGAGTTGTATGAAACAGACACAAGAAACAGCCTCTTCTCTGTCTTCACGTCCTCGTGTTGTGATTGTTGGTGCCGGGTTTGGAGGTTTGCGTGCCGCACAGAAGCTAGGCAACGCCCCTGTTCAGGTGACGGTCATTGATCGAACGAACCATCATCTCTTTCAGCCCTTACTCTATCAGGTTGCGACAGCGACGCTGTCCCCTGGTGAAATCACTGCACCAGTGCGCCATGTGCTCAAACGCCAGCGAAATACGCAGGTGATTATGGCCGAGGTGACCGGTGTTGACACGCAGAAGAAGCAAGTTCTCATGGGAGATCAGACTATCCCATATGATTATCTGATTCTGGCTACGGGAGCTCGTGAAAATTACTTTGGTCATGAAGAGTGGAGAAAATACGCTCCCGGACTCAAAACAATTGAGGATGCCCGGGCGATCCGTCATAAGTTGCTGCTGGCATTCGAGGCGGCAGAGCTGGAAACGGACCCTGAGCGCGTGCGTGAGCTGTTGACCTTTATTGTCGTGGGTGCTGGCCCGACCGGCATTGAGATGGCCGGAGCGATTGCTGAGGTAGCCCACAAAGTACTGAAGTCGGAGTTCCGCAACATTGACCCATCAATGGCGCGCGTGATCCTGCTAGAGATGGCGCCGCGTGTGCTTCCTGTCTTCCCGGAAGCCCTGTCCCATAAAGCGAAGCAGGCGCTGGTCAAGCTTGGGGTCGAGGTGCGCACCAACACAGCCGTATCGCTGATCGATGAGAACGGCGTGATCGCGGGCGGCGAGCGAATCAACGCAAGCACCATTCTCTGGACCGCAGGCGTCAAGGCGTCTCCGGCTGCGAGCTGGCTTGGGGTCGAGGCAGACCGCGCCGGGCGAGTGGTCGTTGAGCCTGATCTGAGTGTGAAGGATCTGCCCGATGTCTTTGTGATCGGTGATACCGCGTCCTGTGTCCTGGACGGGAAGCCGGTTCCCGGTCTGGCTCCGGCAGCGCTTCAGCAGGGTTCCTATGTGGCGGATCTGATTACTCGACGCGTGGAGGGCAAGCCCGCGCCTGCTCCATTCAAATACTTCGATAAAGGCAGCATGGCGACAATCGGGCGGGGCTCCGCAGTTGCCCTGTTTAAGGGATTGAAGCTGTCCGGTCCTGTGGCCTGGCTTATGTGGCTGGCGGTCCACCTTGTCTATCTGATCGGTTTCGCGAATCGGCTGCTGGTGATGATGCAGTGGGCTCGTGCCTACCTGAGTTCGCGCCGTGGCGTGCGCCTGATTACGGTCTTCGCTCAGGATGGGCTGCTCAAGGGGCCGAAGATACTGCCTTCCGAGCAGGAGAAAGAGAAAAAGGCGTCTGCCGCTTGAGCAAACGCCAAAGCAGAGACGAGAGGCTACGCATTCTGTAGCCTCTCGCTTGCTTTTTAGCTATAGAGCATTGTCAATGTCCTGGGGCTGATACTGTTCATGTTGGAGAAACCGACCGCCCAGAGATTGTTGGTGGCGGGATCCAGAGCAACGGCGTGCAGCGAGCCGCCAGTCTCATCGGGACGCGGAGTCTCAACGATTGTCCACTGCTTGCCGTCCCAGTGCATCGCCAGCGTCTCGCCATCGAAGCTACCGGAGAAGCCAACCGCCCAGACATCGTTCTTCGCAAGTGCTACGGCTCCATAAAGACCTGAAATCTCGTTCCGAGTGGGGCTTTCAACGCGCGTCCACTGCTTGCCGTCCCAGTGCAGCGTGAGGGGCTCACCTGGGCCCTGGTAGGTCTGACCGACGGCCCAAACATCATTCTTGGAAAGGGCTGTGACACTCAGCAAGCGACCGGACTCTGTTGTCTTGTAGGGAACAACCTGCCACTTTTTGCCATCCCAGTGCTGAAGCATCGGCTTCGAATTGGGAATGGGAGGCGCGGCCTCACCGACGGCCCAGATGTCCTTTGCAGAGCGAGCAACAATGCTGCGGAACTTGTTGGTGCTATCCTGAGCTGTCTCAACGTTGGGGCTCTGAACAAGCTGCCACGCTTTGCCGTCCCAGTGTTCAACCAGCGTCCTGGTATAGGTGCCGTCGAAGTAGCTTCCAGCGGCCCAGATGTTATTAGCCGAAATGGCGGTGATGCTGTTTAGCTCGGTGCCAGTGGAGCCCTGTCCCGGTGTGGGGCTCTTCACTCGCTGCCATGAAGAACCATCCCAGTGCAGCACCAGCGGTTGATTCTGCCCCGATGCTGTCGTATAGGAACCGACTGCCCATGCGTTGTTCTCACTGAGGGCAACGACAGATGACAGAACACTGCTTCCCCCGGCGAATTGCGGCGTGGGTACGACCTTCCATTGCTGGTCTCTGGCACTCCGATAGAGAGCGAGCGACTGGAAATGCTGGCCTCCGTCGGTATAGGCATAACCAACACTCCAGGCATTCCCTTCAGGAGTAAAGGCGATTGAGCTAAGAGAGCCATTGTTCTCGGCTGAATTGGGACTGGGCACGACCTTCCATTGTCGCGCTGCCGCGTGGGCTGTCCCGCTCATTGATAGAGTGAGCAAACAGAGCAAGAGAGCGATAAACCAGAAGCTTTTTCGTTTCATACATACTCCAGAAATTTGGTATTGAGAAACTTTTCATGCCTCTCAGTATGCATGCATACAACGCAAAAGCCCACACTGAATACTCATCGAATACTCATTGTTTCCTCATATTTCCCTCATTATGAGGGGGCAAAACAAGCATGAACGTGGTTTTTCTGGTGTGTACATGGCATTTTGGGGATTGCATTGCTTGCTTCATTGCGGAGGTGAAAACCACTCTCACCAGATGTGAGGTCGCGATAGCTACAGGCTGGATATCAGGCTCATCTCACGCCTACCCCGGGAAGCGGCTCTTCTCCTTTTCAGGAGTGATGGAGTGCTCGCGAATCGGGTGTCAGTGGGGTTTCGCTCTTTCCTATAGTTTAGAACAAGGTGCGCTGAGTGAGTGGGCGGCGTCCGCTGAGAAGAAGATAGGGCGCGGCCTGTTCGGGGTTTGCCATGCCGAGGGCACGAAGCTGTGAGAGGTCGGTCAGGCGTGAGGTGCGGCGTGCGGCCAGAATAGCGCTGGCTGTTTGAGGGCCGATGCCGGGGACACGCATCAATCGTGCATGCGAGGCGGTCATCACTTCCACGGGAGCCTGACGCAGATGGCGTTCGGCCCAGGCGCGTTTAGGATCCAGTGTGGTGAGCAGGTTACCGTTCTCCTGAAAGGGGAGCTCATTGATATTCCAGCCATAGGAGCGCACCAGAAAGCTGGCCTGATACAGCCGAAGCTCTCGCAGTTCAGAGGTTGCCGGTAGTTGCTCAAACGGTGTCTGCTGAACTGGCGTGAAAGCGGAATAGTAGGCGCGGGTCAGCCCCATCTGCCGATAGAGCTGCTGGCTAAGCGTCATCAACTCAAGATCGGTGTCGCCGACGGCCCCGACAACGAACTGTGTGACGGTGCTGGCGAGGCGCTCGTGTGGGTGTTCGCGCCTGATCTGCTCGGCAAGCTGAAGCATTCGCAACAATTCGTGCATAAACTCTTTTTTCGGTGCAAGGGCGCTTAATCGCTCCTCGGTCGGGCCTTCGAGATTGACTGAAACCCGGTCGGCAAGCTGCATGATCCGGTACAGTTGTTCATACTGAATGCCCGGCATGATCTTCAGATGCAGATACCCATCATAATGATAGCGCTTGCGGATGATTTCGGCGGTCGCGATGATTCTGTCCTGGGTGGTGATGCTCCCCTTAATGATCCCGGATGAAAGAAAGAGCCCGTCGACCAGTCCGCCACGGTAGAGCGTCTCGAAGCCGCGTGCCATCTCGTCGGGTGAGAAAGTCAGGCGCCTGGTCATGCTGCGTCCGGCACGAAAGGGGCAATAGAAGCAGTTGCGCTCACAGGCGGTCGTGAGCATGGCCTTGAGCACGGGTTTCTTTCCCTTTGGCGTACTCAGATGCGTGATGCACTCCATAAGGCTGGTAGCCTGCCGCGGGGCTCGCTTGCGCTCCTCGCGGGGGTGGTCGCCTGCTGGCTCAAACTCGGTGCCGCTGTGCAGCAATTTTGTGATGGTATCAGGCTGAATCTGTACATGCATAGAAGCAAGTATAGAACAGAGATTCTACCCTGTCAAGAGCGCATAGTGGTACTTTTTGCATTGCCCTATCGGCGAACTGAAGGCGTTTTTCGTGCTGGGCGTCTTGTCTTCTCCCCGATCCCTATGCTATCGTAAGGGACAACAGAATAGAACTGGCTGTCGCTCCGAAGATGGCGGCCAGGCTTCCGCTCTGCCTGATCGGTGTGTGTGTGATCGTCGCTTGCTGCGTGGCGGCAGGCGGAATAAAGCATACAAAGGGTGTCGTGCAAACACTCCTTCTGTTGTTGAGAGGGTTTATTGGGAATGGAGTCAATCGAGAAACTCCCGTACAATTCACGTGTTCGCCGTTTACGAGAGCTGGCTGAGGCCGCTCTGACGCACTATGATCTCGGGAGCGCACGCTTAAGTTTGCTTTCTCAGCGGTCTGATACACTTTTTCGTGTTGCGGCCACACGAAGGATTCTCCTCACGCCCGAAGTAGAAGAAGAGGAGGAAGAGGATATAGAGGAGCGAGAAGTATCGTATCAGATCGAGAAAAGTCGCTATGTATTGCGGATCTATGGTCCCGAAGCGCTGGAGACCCCGGCCCTGCTGTCTGAGCTGCGCTGGCTGACCGCGCTCCGCCATGATACCGAGCTGGTAGTACCGTCTCCTGTGCTCTCGCGAAACGGCTCCTATATTGTGAATGTCGCGATAGAAGATATACCGGAGACCCCGCGCTGTGCGCTGTTCCACTGGGTAGAAGGTCGCTTTGTTGATAGCCGCCTGACCCCGGGACGTCTGGAGCGCGTGGGGCTCTTTATGGCGCGGCTGCATCAGCATGCCGAAACGTATTCACCACCCGCCTCATTTACGCGGCCCGTGTGGGATTGGCAGCAGTTCTTTGGCCCACGCACGATTTATGATCGGGAGTTTCTGCTTCAGCATTATCCCGATTTGCTTTCGGTCGAGGATCATGCAACCCTGATCGCGCTTGTAGAGAAGACCGAGGAGGTGCTGCACTCGCTTCCCCAGACGCGGGCGTATTACGGCCTGATCCACGGCGATTTTCAGCAGACCAACTACCTCTTCTATAAGGATGAGGTGCGGGCAATCGACTTCGAAGAATGCCAGTTTGGCTACTACCTCTACGATATCGCGGTAATGCTGGCCGGGCTGGCTGGTCGAGAGAATGAAGCCGCTCTCCGTCTCGCGTTCTTCAATGGGTATATGCAGATCCGTACCCTCCCTGACGATTATGAGAGGCTGCTTCAGCTTTTTGAGGCGCTGGTGCTGGTGCGCGACATGAATCGCTGTTTGCAGCAAGAGCCTGCTCCCGAGAAGCAGGGCTTTGCGGCGGCGATGCAGCGGCTTCGTGCCTGCGTCGAGGCGGGACTGCATATCGTTCATTAGAAGCCGGTTCCAGGGATACAAAAACCTGGAACCGGCTCTGCCAACTGCTACTGTCGTGTGGGCTGCTGGAGAAAGCGCGTGATACGGTCGCGAATACCCCGGGCTGTGAGGCCGAGCGCTTCATTGTGCTGCTGATAGGTGCCATAGCGTGAAAGGATCTGGTGGGGCACGCCAATGGCCTTGATGCGCACGGGGCGATCTTCCAGGGCCGCCGTGATCTCAGGAACGAGCGCTCCTTCATAGTATGGCTCAACCAGAATCACGGCGTCTCCCCGCTGTTCGGCGTGAAGCGTTTCGGCATCAAATGGCGCAACAGTCGTGCAATAGAGCACCGTGACATCCAGATCACCGACTGCTTCCAGGACGCGCCCGAGCATCGGTCCGACCGCGATTACAGTGGCCTGTGTGCCGCGTTGAACGACGGTCAGCTTGCCAAATGTGGTGTCCTGGGGCGCTGGATTCTCTTCTGTGCTCAGGCGGTAGTAGGTGGGGGCACCGTTGGCGTAGGCCTGCCTGAAGAGGCTGTCGAACTCTTCAGTGGTACCCGGGACGACAATTTGCATGCCCGGCAGGTTGCGGAGCAGCGCCACATCAGCCGGTCCATGATGGGTCATTCCCTGAATGCTGTAGTCATAGGATGCGCCTGAGCTGATGAAGTTGCCGCCCAGTCGCTGATAGATGAAATCATCCTTCAACTGCTCGTATGGCCGCTCGACAAGGAACGGCGTCAGCGTGTGGACGATAGGAATAAAACCTTCAAGGGCCAGCCCGGCGGCGGCGCTGATCATCGTCTGTTCCATGATACCGACATTGATGACGCGGTCCGGGTAGCGCTCTATCACGTCGGTCAGGATATCCTCGCTGATATCGGCCAGGACAACAGTTGTGCGTGGATCACGCCCCAGGATATCAAGAAAAAGGGGCTTCATATGGTGACGCATACGCTGTTCTATGGCAACGCTCATCGTGCTTCCTTCCTCTTCAGTGTGCAATATCGGCAATAACGGCAGTGGGGCGTGTGGGATCCTGCTGGATCAGAGCCTGATAGATCTGCTCATGATCGCGCCCGTTGATAGTGGTGCTGGTCCAGCCAAATGAAGTGAGTTTGGCCGCCATATCGCCCAGATCGCGAGTGCTGGAATGGTTATTCACCAGAATACAGGTCAGGTTGGGCAGGTGGAGGTTTCCCGCCAGTAAAAAGGCTTCCCAGATGCTCCCCTCATTGGTCTCGCCATCGCCGATCAGGGCAAAAACGCGGCGGTCGCTCCGCTTGATACGCAGGCCCAGGGCCATCCCGATTGCCATAGAAAGGCCATGTCCCAGGGAACCGGTTGAGACCTCCGCTCCGGGCACCTGATTGCGATCGGGGTGCCCACCGAGGATGCCGTCCCAGGTGCCGAAGCGCTTGAGCTCTTCCGGCGGGAAGAAGCCCTTTGCGGCCAGCACGGCAAAAAACGCGATGGGGCCATGTCCTTTGCTTAACACAAAGCGGTCCCGTTCCTCACTACGCGGGTTCTGTGGATCAAAGCGGAGAACGCGATCATAGAGCGTCCAGATGATATCGAGAGTTGAGTGAGCGCTTGGTTCATGTTTCTCGTCGCCTGTAGCAAGCGACATAAAGCGCTTCACGGTATCAAAATTGGCTTGAACCTGCATGCTAGTCTTCCTCTCACTGCTGAGATATACGCGTGTTCTACATCCTTCCATCAGTATAGCGCTCTTTCAGTTTCTCAGCGCTGTTCAAATGGTCGGTTGAAGGACAGTCTTTTCTGCTGTCCAAAGGGACAGGAATCGCCTCTATGAGATACAATGATGGACAAGAGGAGGTAGAGACTATGACCGATCCTTTTTCGATTCGTGGACAGGTAGCCGTAATCACCGGAGGAAGTGGGGTTCTCGGGCGTGAAATGGCGCTCGCGCTGGCCCGGGCTGGTGCGAAAGTCGTCGTGTTGAGTCGTGGGCTTGCGTCCTGTGAGCGCGTTGTGGCGGCGATTCAGCAGGAGGGAGGGCAGGCGTGGGCGTTTGCCTGTGATGTGACTGTACGGGCGGATTTAGAGCGCGTGCAGGCGGAGATTACCCGAACGCTCGGCCCGGTCTCGATTCTGGTGAACGCGGCGGGAGGCAACCGGGCACAGGCGACCACATCCCCTGAACTGCCGTTTTTCGCGCTGGATGAGCAGGCGATCAGCGAAACCTTCCAGTTGAATTTTACCGGAACGCTGCTTGCCTGTCAGGTCTTCGGGCAGGGCATGGCAGAGCAGGGTGCGGGCTGTATCGTCAATATTTCGTCGATGGCGTCGCTACGCCCGCTGACTCGTGTGGTCTCCTATGGCGCGGCGAAGGCGGCAATCAATAATTTCACGCAATGGCTTGCAGTGTATCTGGCGCGCGAGTATAGCCCGCGTATTCGGGTCAACGCGCTGGCGCCGGGCTTTTTCCTGACAGAGCAGAATCGCTTTCTGATGCTTGATCCACAGGGAGGCTATACGGCACGAGGACAGGCGATTCTCGACCATACGCCTGCGGGCCGTTTTGGTGAACCTGCCGACCTGACCGGGGCGCTGCTCTGGCTGGTCAGTCCGGCGGCCTCCTTTGTCACAGGAATTGTGGTGCCGATTGATGGCGGTTTTTCTGCCTTCAGTGGTGTCTGATAGCGGCCTGGCGGCAAAACCTGTCTCGGCGGGCAGGCTTTGCCGCGTTCTCCTCCTTAGACCACGCAACCGACGTATTTTTCATAAGCACAGGCAAAAGCATGAATGAGCGTCACGGTGGTATCTGTTGGTTGTGAAATACCAGCATCATGAAAGCCGTAGCGCTGATAGAACTTGAGGGCCGAGCTATCCCGCTCAATCGCGAGGCTGATTCGCTTATATCCCACCTCATAGGCGACCCCGAGCAAGACCTGTAGCAGCGCGCTCCCCACGCCCAGGCCGCGGGCTTCCGGTCGGACTGTGATCGAAAGCTCAGGCACTCCCGGGGAGACGAAGCCGTAACCGGGCTCCTGTGGCGGAAAGAGACGATACCAGGCTGCGCCGAGGCGGTGGCCTCGCTCTGTAACGGCTAGAATACCTGTATCACCCCATCTGCCCCAATGCTCCAGATATTTTCGGAAGAGAGGCATATAGGGCGCCTTTCTATTGTCGTGTTCTTCCTGTTTGGCATTGTTGTTTTCTGCTTCACAAAGCATGTCCCAGAGAAAGGGAAGATCGGACTTTTCGATCAGCCTCACCGTATAGAGTGGTTGCATATGGCTTTTCCTGTCCTTTCTTTTTGTTGCGTGGCGATGAATGCTCGACACGAACAGTTCAATATAAGCGTACAAATTCAACTTGAGGTCAGACCCAGGACGAGCACGAGAGAGCTGTTCTCTGACACTATACAATCTTTGCCAAATAGCTGCTGAGTCTGCCTGACATGCGCTTCTATGGAATCTGTTCGCGCTGAGCGACCTCGAACCGGATAGAGTGTGTTGTGGGTAAAAGGAGCAAGTTCTTCATGTTCTGCATAAAGAGAAAAATAGATTCAGCACGGAAAAGAGATGAACATGGTTCCTTGATTCCTCGGGCCATATTCGATGTTTTCTACAATAGAAATGTCTGAGTGAAGTCCGAATGGATATCCATTATACAAGAAAGATGAGCGAAAGAAATAAAGATCCTATTAAAATTTTTTCAAGGCCGTTTGCTTGCTCTACAAGCCCTTTCCTTTCTTCTCAAACCAGGAAACCTATTGCCATTTCTCCTACTTTTCCTCTATTATGTGTAGGTATTCTTGAGCGAGGAAACGGTGTGCCGTTTCAGATCTCGGGCTGTGTGCCTGAAAGCATGGTGAGAAACTCATCTTTTTGAGACGTAGTACTGTCGGGTTCATCGCTCATTTAGCTGAAGAACCCCGTTTAGCGGACAGAAGGAGCGGCCTGTCTGTTCCAGAGGGGAAGATATTTGAACTCTTTAAGGGAGAAAGGAAGCGCAGTATGCGAAGACTCGATGTTTTTGCCCGTGTTGCACTGCTGCTTGCCGGATGCGCGTTTATCTTTACGGCATGTGGCGGCGGGAACACGTCATCGAGCAATAATACGAATACCGGGGCAAGTAAAGTCTCGGTGGCTCTGGTCACAGATAAAGGGGGCCTGAACGACCAGAGTTTCAACCATCTGGCATTTCAGGGCTACACCAAAGCCATGAACGAGTTTGGTTTTACCAAGCAGGTTATTGAATCGAAGAATGAATCCGACTACATCAAGAACCTCACGACCGCAGCTCAGGGGGCTGATCTCGTTTTCGCGGTTGGCTTTTTGATGCAGCAGGCTGTCTATGAAGTTGCAACGCAGTTCCCGGACAAAAAATTCGCAATCATTGATGGTTGTGCTGTGCCTGCCGGGAAAAGCGAGTGCGCAACGCTGCCCAATGTTGCACCTCTCTATTTTAGCGAGCAAGAGGCGGGCTGTCTTGTAGGCGCGATCGCGGCTCAAATGGAGCTGGATGGCAAGTCCAAGATTCCCGAACTGCGCGGGAAGAACACCATTGGCGTGGTTGCCGGTGAGTCGATTCCTCCGGTGAATCGCTATATTGCCGGTTACAAATATTGCGCCAAGCAGGTGAACGAGAAGATCAACGTGCTGGTGACCTACACCCAGGATTTCCAGGCGACCGCAAAATGTAAAGATGCCGCTCTCAGCATGATTAACCAGCATCAGGCTGACATCATCTTCCAGGATGCAGGCGGCTGTGGCGTTGGTGCACTTGATGCTGCCGAGCAGGAAGGCGTCTTCAGCATTGGCGTGGATGCCGACCAGAGCCAGGTGAACAAGAGCGTGATTACCAGCGCAGTGAAGCGGGTTGACACTTCAGTGTATGCCACTGTCAAAGATTTTGTGAACGGCAAGTTCTCGAACAATCCTCCTCTCTTCGATCTGGCACATGATGGCGTTGGCTATGCACCCGTCAGCGACAAAGTTCCGGCAGACGCAAAAGCGAAGGCCGACGAGCTCGCGAAGAAGATAAAGGATGGCTCGCTCAAAGTCCCTTCTGAAATCCCGGCATAGTCTCTTCCAGAAAAAGTGTAAGGGTGGGAGCAGAACCCTCTCGCCCTTACATCTCTTTTTGCTTCAGTCACATCTCACGAAGGAGGAAGCGCTATTATGGCCGTGCCAACAGCGCCATCTCGAACGAAGGGGTCATCCGGGCCGGATGAGTCACCTTCCGCCCTGCTCCTTATACTTCAGAAGCTCCGCAATTCCCTCGGTCGTCCCCTGATCGCTGTCGTGCTGGCAATCGTGCTCGGTGGCATCATGATTATTGTGACATCAAAGGGCACCCTTGACGAACGCTTTACAGCAGCCCTGACGGCCTATGATGCGCTCTTTTTCGGAGCTTTTGGCACCCTGCAAAACTTTTCCAGCACGCTGGATAACATGATTCCGCTGATTCTCTGCGGCCTGTCGGTCTCGATCGCCTTCCGGGCCGGGCTCTTCAACATCGGGGCTGAGGGACAGCTTGCGATGGGCGCGATGACCGCGGGTATTCTTGGTTTGACGTGCTCGTCGTGGCCCGGCTGGCTGCTCATCCCCGTGATGATTCTGGGTGGTGTGCTGGCCGGTGCGATCTGGGGCGGTCTGGTTGGCTTTCTCAAGGCATGGCGCGGGGCCCATGAGGTTGTTACCACGATCATGCTGAACTGGATTGCCTTCTTTTTCACCGACTTTTTAATCAGCGGACCGTTCAAGGCTCCGCAGCTCTCTAACCAGACACAGTCCATGCCGGTTCAGGTACGCCTGCCCCGGTTGGCTGTCTTCTATAATCAGACGTTGGGCACTTTCCTGCCGCCAATTGAGCGCCCGGAACAATACTTTGTCGATGTCAGCTTTTTGATCGCGATTCTCGTGCTGGTCTTCTACTGGTTCATCACGGCGCGCACCACATTCGGGTATCAGACGAAGGTTGTGGGCCAGAACCCGCGTGCGGCTGAGTATGCCGGCATTTCGGTCAAGCGAAACATGGTGCTGGCGATGGCGCTTGCGGGAGGCTTTGCCGGGCTGGCCGGTGCGCTGGCACTGATGGGGCGCTTCCCCTATCAGTTGATTGCCTCGGTTTTCCGCAGCGACTCGACAGGCTTCGACGCGATTGGTGTTTCGCTGCTGGGGCATTCGACCTCAATCGGCGTCTTTCTGGCCTCGCTGCTCTTTGGCGCGTTGCGCTCTGGCGGCCAGATTATGCAGTTGCGGGCCGGGGTTCCCGGTGACCTCTCCTATATCATTCAGGCGTTGATTCTCTTCAGCGTTGCGACCGAGTTCCTGCCCATTCTGGCCCGTAAGTTTACGCGACGGAATCCGTTTCAGCGGAAGCTGGCTGTTGCCGGTCCAGCAGCCAGGCCGGTGACGAAGGAGCCTCCGCAGGCAGCCGAAGAAAAATCCGCTCGCAGCAAAGAGGAGTGAAAATATGGACGTATTGTTGAGAGTATTAACCTCGGGTGATCTCTGGCAAGCAACGCTCCAATTCGGAGCGCTCCTGTTGCTGCCTGCCCTGGGTGGCGTGATTTCTGAGCGCAGCGGCGTGGTCAATATCGCGATGGAAGGCATGATGTTGACGGGCGCATATGCCGCGGTCATGATGACGCTGGCGACGCAGAATGTCCTGATCGGTGTCATCAGCGCGATGATTGCCGGCGGCTTGATGGCCCTGATTCACGCGGTGGCCTCGATCAACTTCAAGGCAAACCAGATCGTCAGCGGGATCGCAATCAATATCGGTGCACTCGGCCTGACGAACTACCTGCTGATCGTGCAGACGGCGGGTCAGGGTGTGCCCGGTCTCCCGGCGTCCCTGCGCCTGCCGAGCGTTGGCGGCCTGCCCCTGGTCCTGCAACAGAATGTCATTTTCTATATCGCGATTCTGGTGTTGATCGGTATGCATTTCCTGCTGTTCCGCACCAATATAGGCCTGCGGATTCGCGCTGTCGGTGAGAATCCCGAGGCGGCTGATACTGCCGGTATTCATGTCCGGGCGATTCGCTATAGCTGTGTGATTGCTGGCGGCATGCTCTCCGGGCTCGCTGGAAGCTTCCTCTCACTGGGTATTGCCGGAGTCTTTAACGCGAACATGACGGCTGGCGCCGGCTTTATCGCGTTGGCAGCGATGATTTTCGGGAAGTATACGCCTGTGGGAACGGCGATTGCCTGTTTGATTTTCGGTCTCGGTCAGGCATTGAGCGTGCGTCTTCAGGATACCGGGATGTCACCCAACCTGCTGAACATGCTGCCCTATATCCTGACGATTGTGGCGCTGGTTGGTCTGGTTGGCAGGACAACCCCGCCTGCCGCAAGCGGCGTGCCCTATGAGCCGGGTTCAGAGTAGGAGAAAGGGAACATGCAAGAACTGGCAGTTGAGATGCGCGATATCTGCAAGGCGTGGCCCGGCGTGATCGCGAACGATCATGTCAATCTGGCGGTGCGCAAGGGCGAAATTCACGCCCTGATGGGTGAAAATGGCGCTGGCAAGTCAACCCTGATGAATATTCTCTACGGCCTGATTCGGCCCGATTCTGGCGAGATTCTGGTGAACAATGAGGCGGTCCATATCGGGAGCCCGCGCGACGCAATCCGCCGCCGTATTGGCATGGTTCACCAGCACTTTATGCTGATCCCGCCGCTGACGGTCGCGGAAAATATTGTGCTCGGTCATGAGCCGGGCGGCCTGGCAGCCGGATATAATGTCCGTCGTGCCCGTGATGTCGTCAAGAAACTGAGTGAGCAGTATGGCCTGCCGATTGATCCCGATGCCCGCATTGAAAAGCTCTCGGTCGGGCTTCAGCAGCGGGTTGAGATCCTTAAGGCGCTCTATCGGTCCGCTGATATCCTGATTATGGACGAGCCGACTGGCGTGCTGACGCCCCAGGAGACGCATGAGCTGTTTGGTGTCCTGCGTGGCCTGGTGGAGCAAGGAAAGACGATCATCTTCATTACGCACAAGCTGCGCGAGGTTCTGGAGCTCTCTGACCGCATTACGGTGCTGCGGCGCGGGCGCAATGTGGGCGAGCTCATCACCCGCGAGACAAATCAGGCCGAGATCGCGCGTCTGATGGTTGGTCGCGAGGTGCTGCTGCGTGTGGAGAAGCAGCCTGCCACACCGGGTCCCGATGTGCTCACTGTGGAAAACCTGCATGCCCGCTCTGATCGAGGGCTGGAAGCGCTGCGCGGTGTCAGCTTTACGCTGAAAGCGGGCGAGATTCTGGGCGTGGCTGGCGTTGAGGGCAACGGTCAATCTGAGCTGGTCGAGGTGCTGACGGGAACGCGCAAGGCAACCGCGGGACGCATTACGATGAGCACCGGCGATAAAGAGAACAAGCGCGATCGTGATATTACCTCCCTGAACGCGCAACAGGTGCGCAAGGTCGGTGTGGCGCACGTGCCAGAAGACCGCCGGGGAAGCGGACTCGTGCTGGCTGACTCCATTGAAGAGAATATGATGCTCGGGCGCGAGGGCTGGCCCCGTTTCTCCCGGAGTGGGTGGGTGTTGCGCTGGCGTAGCATTGCCGCCTGGGCGCGTCGCCTGATGCAGGAATTTGATGTACGCGCTCCAAACACGAAGACACCGGTCAGGGCGCTCTCGGGCGGCAATCAGCAGAAGGTGATTATCGCTCGTGAGTTTTCGTCTGATCCTCGGGTCCTGATTGCCTCACAGCCAACGCGAGGTGTGGACATTGGCGCGATCGAGTTTATTCATCGCCGCATTATTGAGCAACGCGACGCCGGTAAGGCTGTCCTGGTGGTCTCCGCCGAACTGGACGAAATACGCGCCCTCTCGGACCGAATAGCGGTTATGTATGAGGGACGCATTGTCGACATTGTTTCCCCGGATGTCTCAGATGAGGAGCTCGGCATTCTGATGACGGGCTGCCGTCTGGAAGAAGCCTCGTAGCGTTTCTCCGGGATACCTATCGTCGCCATAGAAAAAAACGAGCTTGTTGCATAAGAGGTGTAACAAGCTCGTTTCGTGTGGTCACATAGAAGGTATCTCTTTTTTATAGAAGAAACATCGATCAGCCCCTTTAGCGTATCGACATATAACAGAACACCCGCCAGAGATACCTTGTCTGTAGTATAAGCGATATGACTGAAAAGAGCCTGAGAGATTCCTGAACTGAACCTGAAAATGCCTCTCAATCGTGTATTTCCGTCTCTATTTTTTCGTATCTTTGTATTTTCCTGATTTTTGGCGTAAAAAATGCTTGAAAATAGAACAATCATACGATATACTCAAGAGAAAAGAATGTATAGCAGCGGATAGACAATCATAAAGTGGAAAAAGAAGAGACGGTACATGTGAAGAGCCTAAGGATGGACTATTTCCGCTCCCTGTAACCGGGATGCTTGAAGCTGGCGGGCCACGTGCTTACGGCTCAGCAGGCCAATCGGGCATGTGCCCTCGATGACCGCCAGATAGTGCAGGTTGTGCGTGATCATCAATTCCAACGCATCGTAGAGTGATTGTTCTGCTTGTACCGTGTGAAGCTGGTCCGCGAGCCGCATCACATAGCTGACCGGCGTATGGGGCCACTGCGAACGCTCGACGCGTCGGATATCTTCGAGCGTAATAATACCTGCGAACTGGCTATTTTGTACTACAAGAGCTGATTCGTGTGCGTGGGGCTGAAAATAATCGTTTATAACAGTATAGAGCGATATATGCGAAGGGATAAGAAGAGGCTCTTCAACCAATGCCTGACGCACGGTTGTTTGCTGTATGCCGGAATGGTGTCGATGGCCAAGCCATTGAGATGCACTGAGCAGGAACCAGCCCATGAAGGCGGTCCACAGGCCAATGATTGTTGTGGCCTGACTGATAAAAAAGGAGACGATACCGAGGAGAATAAGCGCGTATGCAAGCAGCAGACCGATCCCTGTTGCGGTGGTCGTGGCCCGGGTCCGATTGCTGGTCTTCTTCCAGAGGAGCTGGTGCAGGATCTGTCCCCCGTCCAGCGGCAGCCCGGGAAGCAAGTTGAGCAGCGCGAGAAGGAGGTTCATCGTATACAGAAAGTCACAGATCGCTTCGATGAAAAGGTGCGTTCCGCGAAGCGGTAGGGAGAGCAGGTAGAAGATTGTGCCAAGCAACGCACTGACCAGCGGCCCTGCAAGCGCGATGGCGATATGCTGGCCTGGCTTCTGTGGATATCGTTCCTGCTCGTACTCGGGAAATGCACCAAAAATGAAAAAATGGAGGCTTTTGATCCGCAACCTGTAGAAACGTGCAACGAAAATATGGGCTAATTCGTGTAACAATAAACAAATGCAAAGCAATAAGGCGGAAAGCAAAGCGGAGAGCCAGTAGCTCTCAAAGGTCCATTCAGGCTCTAGTTGTACGTACCACGTTGCGCCGAGTGAGAAGACCAGGAGAATACAGGCTATGAACCAGCTCAGATGAATATGTATATCTATTCCGGCAATGCGTCCAGGATGAAACGTGTCCGGCATATATTGCGCTCCAAAACTAGTCGATGTAGTGTGGTGGATCACAGTGTGCATTTGCTGCTATAGATAGAAAACAGCGTTATACTGAAATCATAATCTCATTTCGTAAGCTGAGGCTGTGAAAGAGCTGAAACGAACCTGAGGATACGTTAGGCGTATTACCTCTTTTGCATACACAACATCTATAGTGCGCAAATCGCATACCGAATTTTCATAGCAACACCGTTCGTCTCCGACCCTGGCTCTCAGGGACCGTTCAGGGAAGTGGAGGGTGATGGCTCGCGCAGCCGACAACGCCTCCCTGAAAAGCGGGAGGGAGTGCATATTTCTCTCTATCCCTGTATGCAAGCCCTCGCGGATGCTGGAACGGTGAGGCCGGTCGCCAGACGGGCAGAAAAGAAGAATGTCCTTGCGTCTCATACATCTTGCAGTAATCAGCATGGTTGCTGAGGGGTGAGACGGGCAGACGAAGGTGAAAATACGAGTCTAAAATGACGATAGAGAATCTTGTACACAAATGAGAAAACCAGAGGAGGTTCATACCATGACAGTGCGAGAAGAAAAACTTGATCTGAGCAAACCCCGACCTGCTGACGAACTCTTGACCGTACGCGAGGTTGCACGTCAGCTTCGTGTGGATGATACGACCGTGCGCCGCTGGATTAAGACAGGTGCGCTTGAGGCCGTGACCCTGCCACACCGCGGCAAGCGGAGAGGATATCGCGTACGCAAGATCACGCTGGATCAGTTGCTCAGCGGCTCAACCCTGTCGAGCTAAGCAAGATCACGAGGGGGGCAATCTAGATTGCCTCCCTTTTTTTGTTGGCTATCTACCGCAATGGTTCCTCACTCCGCGCTCCTTTTCCTGACCGCTTCTCCGAAAACGTACAGATTGTGAACAATGATAGGCTGAAAGTGGGTAGGGGATTTGATATTGCGATCTCTTTTTCGTTTATAGGGAATGTGCCTTTTTCAAAGAGCGTTTTCTGAAGTCTGGCTGGTTTGGAGACTTCTGAAAGGTGGAGAAAGATTGAACAGAGGAACTGAAACGAGGAGAGAGCAGCCCTGGAACTGGACACGGCGGCTCGTCATCTCGCTCACGGTCCTGGTCTGGATTGTGCTGGCGCTGGTGATTGGCTGGTTGTTGCAGTGGGTAATCGGTTCGCTGATCCTGCTGGCAGTAGCTGTGCTCCTGGCTTATGCCCTCTATCCCGCAGTGACATTTTTACAGAGGTATGTGCCGCGACCTCTGGCGATAGCAACGGTCTATCTCGTGCTGTTCATGGGGCTCTGTGTCCTGCTCTATTTCCTGGGTCGAACAGCATTTCAAGAGGCACGTTCTTTAGAACAGAACATTGAGCGGGCGATCATCCGAGGTGATGGCCCGATTATCACGTTTCTGGCATCGCTGAATCTGGACTGGCTGAACATTTCAAAGCAGCAGATCTATGACACGCTGCTGCAATTTGGGCGTCAGCTTGGCTCGCAGCTTGGCACGCTTTCGCAACAGGCGGCGGGCATTGTCAAAGGGGTATTCAATGTCGTGATTAATACCCTGATTGTGGCGACGATGAGCATTTATCTGCTGATCGATGGCCCTCGGGTCGCGCGTTGGCTGAAAACCCAGACACCACGCAGCCAGCGCAAGAACGTCACATTTCTTGTTGAAACGTTCAAACGGATTGGCGGTGGATATATTCGCGGTCAGTTGCTGCTCTCCACCATTTTGAGTACGCTGACCGGTCTCTATATGGCAATTATTGGTGTGCCGTATGCCGTATTTCTGGGTGTGCTGGCCTTTGTCCTCTCCTTTATCCCGGTCATCGGGGCCTTTATAACCGGGATCCTCTGCATCCTCCTGGCGCTGACAAAGGGGTGGATTATTGCTGTTCTGGCGCTTGCTTTCCTGATCGCGATTCAGGTGCTGGAAAGCAATATTCTGAGCCCGCGTATTGTCGGCCCGGCGGTCGGGCTACATCCCGTTGTCTCGTTGCTGGCGCTGCTGGCTGGCGGAGAGCTCTTCGGGATTGCAGGGGCGCTGTTTGCCTCGATTACTGCCGGGATTGTGCAGGCGATTATCATTGCAGCCTGGAAAACCTGGAAGGAGAGCCACCCGGATGAGTTTACTTCAGATGGAGATGAGTCAGAGAAAACGCAAAAACTGGCGCATGCTTCTGAGGTCGAAGCGGCTTCAGGCTCATAAATGGAACATGGGAAGCTGTTGCACGACTCTACAGCTTCCCTCTGAACGTGTCTGATGTTTTGGGGTAGGAATGGAATGCTTCAGACACAAGATATCTTGCAAGAGATGCAATAGAGGAGCTATATTATGGACTGGAATCAACTCGCTGGTTTGTTGGCTCCGGTCGGAAGTATTATTCTGGCCGACCTTGTGTTAAGTGGGGACAACGCGCTTGTTATCGGCGCTGCCGCCGCCGGTCTGGAGAAGCGCACGCGTTGGTGGGCGATCCTGCTTGGTGGTGGAAGTGCTGTTATCCTCCGTATCGCCTTTACGATTCTGGCCGCCTTTTTGCTTGAAATACCTCTTCTGCAAACAATAGGCGGCCTGATTCTTATCTATATCGCGATCAAGTTGCTCTTTGAGAAAGAGGAGAAAGAAGATCCAGAGCAGCATGAGGCAGAGATACAGGCTTCACAATCGAAGAAAAAGGGGAAGAGCTTTTTCAATGCATTAATCACCATTCTGGTCGCTGATGTGACAATGAGCCTTGATAACGTGCTGGCCGTGGGCGCACTCTCAGATGGGCATATCGGGGTACTTATTTTCGGCCTGATTGTCAGTATCGGCTTCCTGTTATTGAGTAGTGCGGTTATTTCGGCGATTATGTCGAAACTTCCCTGGTTGATTGATGTAGCCAGCCTGATTCTTGCCTGGACGGCAGCCTCAATGATCCTTGAGGACCAGCGGCTTGGCCCCTGGCTGATGCAGAATCTCCCCTACGCAGAAATTGTGATTCGTGGGATCGTGCTTGTAATTATGCTCGGTTTCATTCTCTACGTCTGGTGGATGACCCATCAGAAGAAGCAGCAGAAACAGAATGGCGACAGCCAGACCACAAGTGTGCAGGATCAGACAGGCGAAGCAGTGAAGAAATAAGTTGAGAAAAATGTAGAAGGCAACGTTTCGACAAGAGGGAAACGTTGCCTTCTTCTTTAGTGCGGCTTGACAAGCCTGGTGAGTCCCCCCAGACCGAAACGCCAGCTCAACAGGAACAGCGTCCCCGTCAGAACACTGAGCAGCGGCAGAGCATACCAGAATGGGAGCGTCCAGAGTAGCACACCCGAACCAAACGCGTAGCCCAGACAGCTCCCGAGCAGAAGCATCCGCAGGGGTGTGAACGGGCCCTCTTCTTGTAGCAGGCGCTCGGCCAGTGTCTCGGCTGCCTGGTTCAGGTCGGCATCGTGGGCGCTTCCACAGACAAGCAGTGTCGTGCAGCCACTGAGCAGCAGACAGACAGTAGTGAACATGCTCGCATATTCCTGTGCGGTGAGATGAAGCCACCAACCAAGCAGCGCGCCGATGAACAGACCCTCCCCGACGATCAATAACAGAAAGACAAGCAAACGGGCACGAAGCAGATGGGCCGGCTTGAGTGGCGCTGTCAGCAGGAGCGTCAGGCGGTTTCCCTCTCCGCCGAGCGCGCAGGTACCCGGCTCCAGCACGTGGAATAGCGTGACCGCAAGCGCGTACAGCGTTGCCACGACGCTCTTTGACGCGTATCCCTGCACGTATGGATAGACCAGAGGAAAAAGGGCAACAAGCAGCACCATAATGCCCGTTCGGATCCAGGTAAACGGGTTACGGCTCTGGTTCAGCAGTGCCTTGAACAGAAAGGCACTTTCAGGGTTGTTCTTGCGCTCAAGCCAGGCGAGAAGCGGGCGCATCCCGGGAACTGCCTGCCGGTGCCGCCGGGATGCCTGCTGCTGGTAGAAGACAGATGCGTATAATTTCCCGATAAGTGGTGCCAGCGGGCCAAGAAGCAGCGCCAGCAGACAGCAGAGTAACAGCAGAAGCGCTTCCGGTTGAGGCGTGAGCAGCTTTGCGATGCTCATGAAAAGAAGCCCACTAACGAGCGCCATAAGCGAGCATAGGCGCCTCCACAGCGCACCACTTGCCAGAGAATGAGCAAGCAGAAGGCCGAGCAGGGCACAGACTGGCGCAAGCAACATGCCCGCTGACAGGAGCAGCAGCCAGCATATGTTCATGTGCCTGGACGCAAGCCAGAGGAGCGAGCCACCTGAGAGTGTCAGGAGCGGCCAGCTCTGTTCAAGGATGAGCTCGCCAAGCACGGTATAACAGAGGGTACGCGGTGTGAAGGGAAGCAGCAAGAGAAGCTGTGTACTGGTGCTATTCAGGCTTGTACGGATGCTCAAGAGCGCGAGCAGAACGACAAGCAGCCAGCTTCCTCCGAGAACCTGCCAGGGAGATAGGTCTGCAACCATCCAGCCAAGCGGAAGCAGGCCAAACAACACCATGAAGGGTAACGCCACCCGCATGGGCTTCTCATAGCGTAGCCCATTCAGGAGGCTCTGGAAGCGGGCTTGCCAGATATATATCATACATTTACCTCTCCTTGTGTTAGTTTGAGGAAGGCCGTTTCCAGATCGGGAGCGGCCAGCAGGGTGCATAGTTCGGCAGGACTTCCTTCAGCAAGCAACCGTCCTTTGTGGATAATGCCCACTCGCTGACAGATATTCTCAGCCGTCGCCAGGTCATGCAGCGAGAGAAAAATGGTTGTGCCTGCCGCAGCCTGTTCGCTCAGGAGCCGCTTGAGCCGAAACGCGCTTTGTGGGTCCAGCCCGTTGAGAGGCTCATCAAGCACCAGTACGTCCGGTTGATGCAGCAGAGCTCCTGCAAGGGAAAGCTTGCGCTTCATCCCGAGTGAATAGGTACCGCAGGGGCGCTCTGCATGCTCGCTCAGGTCCAGCAGTTCGAGGAGTGAACTGATCCGTTCCCGAGCCCGGGGAACACGGCGCACGCTCGCCAGAAACGTCAGAAACTCGCGTCCGGTCAGGCGTTCATAGAGAATGGCCCGGTCTGCCACATACCCGAGACGCTGTTTTACTGGAAGCGGTTCTTGCCAGATGTCATAGCCTGCAAGCGTGATCCGACCCGCTGTCGGTTGCAGCAGACCGACCAGCATCTTGATTGTTGTCGTTTTGCCTGCTCCATTGGTTCCCAGAAACCCGTAAATCTCACCGCGCCGCACCCGGATAGTCAGGTTATCCACAGCGCTCAGGGAGCCGAATCGGGCGGTCAGGCCCTCGATAGTGATGGCCGCTTGTTCCTCCGGGATCGCTTCATACAGCGCTCCGGAAAGGTGATGCACCGTCTTCTCCTCTTGAGCGAGCAGCCGGAGAAAGCTATCACGCTCATCAACGTTTAGCAGTATGGAGCGGACAGGCTTTTCGTGTTGGCCGATGAGCAGGGGAAGCGGTTTACGCAGCCGGAATAACACCTGTCCCTGTTCCGAGAAGCAGACGTTCAATTGCTGCTCATCTTGCTCATAGAGCGGGGTTGTGCTGTGAAACGGGGAAAGCCGTTTCTGCACAGGTTCTGCTACCTCAATCAGCGCACGGGGCACTGTGGCCACGAAGGTGCCATAGCGCACTGTCAGCTCGCTCTCTGTCAGGCAATGGCGCGTGTGGAGCGGTGCCCGCATTTTTATAAGGATGATGATGGGCAGAAGCAGCGCGAGTGCCGCCCCTCCCCACTTGAACGATGCGTGGACGGGCAGGAGCATGAGAACGAGCAGGAGCACACCACCCTCAAGGAAAAGCAGACAGCAAAGCGTGATAAGGGTGTTGTTGAAGCGCGAGCGAATCGCGGTATACGAAAACATAAGTGGAAATACTTCACTTCGTGATAACGTCCTGTTGTCAGTATCTTGCATCTATTCCTCCTGGCCCTGAGGAAGCTTCTCAGGGCTCCTGGTGTGGTTGTTCAAGAAGAGCCTGCTTGAGAAGCTGTATCATTGTCTCGGCCTGCGGTGACAGCGAGCCGAGCATCAGTTCTGCGAAAGCGTCCGTAAATGGCTTTTGCATTTCGGGTACAGGCAGATATTTCACTACATCAGTGATCAGGGCCTGTATCTCCTGATCTTGTAACAGAAGCTCTCCATCGGCAGACGCTTCAAGCGTGGTTGAAAGCCTGCTATAGATGGAGAGCAGGTGCCTCCAGAGCTCGGGCTGCTCGTGCATCAGGAGGCGAAACTGCTCTAGCAGCGTAGAGGAGATCGGCCACCGGAAATCTTCCAGCAGGGAGATCACTTTCGTCTCGATCTCCCAGATGGCCGGGTGAACCTGAATGCCCTCCTGCTCAAGCTGTTGCCTGATCTGTTGCAGCATGCGAGATGAAGCCGGAAGCTGCTCAACCTGCTCAAGTGGCCCTTCGGAGAGCAGTTCACGGATTCTGGCACGACGCGCTTCCAGCTCCTGGATCTGTGCTGTAAGCTCTGCATCAAGCGCCTGTAAGATAACGGGCAGCGGTTGTTCTCTGGTCTGACGGCCAAGCAGAGCGCGAATCCGCTTAAGAGGAAGCCCGAGCGCCTGAAGCTGCTTGATCTGATGCAGGCGGAGAATCGCACGCGTATCGTAGAGCCTGTAGCCCGCCGGGCTGCGAGCTGGCTCTTCAAGCAGCCCGAGCTTTTGATAATGCCTGATCGCTTTGGGGGTGATGCCCAGCAGTTGCGCCACCTCGCCGATATGCAAATGCTTTCTCATGCTTGCTCCTTTCTCTCTCACATCATACAACCTTGTCCCTGCGACAAGGTCAAGGGCAAGTGGGCGAATTGCAGGGAAAAAAGCAGGCAATCGGGAACAAAATGCGAGGGTCCAACGTCATTATCTCCGATGGAACGTTTACAGCATCCCTTCAAGAAAGGAGCGTTCGATGCTGATGAAGAAACAGAGTATATCGGCTTTCGGCCTGCTTCTCCTGACACTGCTTCTGGTCGCATGTGGAAGCGCCAGTACCACCACTGGAGCGGGTGCAGCCGATGCCAATAGCGTACAGATGACGCTGTATGCTGCCGACCAGAAGACAGTCAATGCTATCTACCAGACAACAGACCAGAATAACGTACAAAAGCTGCTTGAAACGCTGAAGGCAGCGCCTGCCCTGCCGAATAACACACCCTGTACCAGGCAAGCAGGGCCTGGCTATGGGCTGGTCTTCAATCAGGGCGATAAACAGGAAAAAGTGAGCATTGATGAAAGCGGATGTGGAACCATCAGGTTCAGTCAGACGGATACTCGACGCCTGACCGCCGATAGCAAAGATATCTTGATGCAGCTTATCACGGAGGCAAAGGCAGCGTTTCAGCCTGAGAAGGTGGATGCGACGGTGAGGGGTGTCGATATGAACCCGTCGCTGCAAAAGCCGACGGTTGTCGATAAAGAGAAAGTGCAAAAGCTGTATGATGCGATCGAGAAGTTGCCGCCACTGGACCAGAAAAAGATGTGTACGATGATGGCGGGCCCGCACTATGACCTGACCTTCTATCAAGGCAAGCAGGAAGTCAAGGTCACCGCTGATCAAAGCGGCTGCGGCACGGTCTTCTTTAACGACGATGCTGGACATATCAAGCAGGCTGACCAGAGCTTCTGGAAACTGTTGGACGAAACCCTGATGCTCGGTCTCAAGAAGTAGTGCTTCCAGACGAGCAGGCAAGCGTCACCGGAGTCGGGACGCTTGCCCTTGACTTTACCACTGTTTGGGTGGCAGTTGGACCTCAATTACTGTCGGGCGGTTGAGGGTGAGCGCCTCGCGGAGCGCGTCCCGGAGCGCTTCCGGCGTGCTGACCCGGGTTCCATAGGCGCGGAATGCCTGAGCCAGCGCCACATAATCGGGCTCAATGACATCCGTCGCGATATAGCGGCGATCATAGGCAGCCCGCTGCTCGGTTTTCACCGCGGTAAAGGTCGAATCGTTGAAGACAACCGCGATAACCGGGATCTGTTCCTGTACCGCTGTCGCCATTTCAGCGATGTTCAGCAGGAAGCCAGCATCACCGCAGAGCGCGATGACTGGCTGCTTCGGTGCGGCTACCTTCGCTCCCAGAGCCAGCGGAAGCCCACAACCGATAGTACAATATTCGTTAGGGTGGATGAAGGTGCGTGGCTCATAGATCGGCAGGCTGACCGTGCTGGCATAACCAAGCATCGTCATATCGGCCACCACAATCGCGTCATGGGGCAGCGCCTCTCGGATGGCTGGCAGGAAGCAAACCCCTTCGCCGAAATAGGCCCGGGTATGGGCAACGACCGCGGCACGTGCCTCATCCAGCAGCGCGGGCAACTCGGGTCGTGCCGGTGCCTCTTCTGGTAGGAGCGGCAAAAGCGCTTCCAGAGCGGCCCGAGCGTCGGAAACGATGCCGAGTGAAGCGGGATAATTGCGCCCGAATTCGGATGCATCGATATCGATATGAATCAGCGTGCGGGGGAGCTTCATGCGGCCATAGGCGGTCCGTTCCGCGCCGAGCTTGCTTCCAATCACAAGCGCGACATCGGCCCGCGTCAGTAGCGGATCCAGCTCATCAGTGATATAGGCCGTCGTGAGGACAGCAAGCGGGTGAGCGCTGGACATCACGTCATGGCTCTTGCTTCCCAGAATGACCGGAGCCTGAAGCCGCTCTGCAAGCAGCACAAGCTCTGTATTCGCGCCAGAAAAGGTGACGCCAGCTCCGGCAACGATGACCGGAAACTGTGCCTCGCGCAGCAGGTGCGCGGCGGCCTGAATATCGGCTGTAGCGGGTTGCGGTCGAGTATAGGTTAGATCCTCCTCGTCGGGGAGCGTGACATACGCCTTTTCGCGAAGGACGTCAAGGGGGATCTGAAGATAAGCGCCACGCGGGCGACCTTGCAGCATCACGCGCATGGCGTCTTGAATCGCGCCTGGAATCTCTTCTACATGCTGGACACAGCGAGTCCACCCGGCGAGCGCCTCCATAATGCCCGCTTGATTTTTGACCTCATGGAGTTCGCCCCGGTTGCGACCGACAGAGGCGCGAGCAGGTCCTGAACTGATAACCATAAGTGGAATTGAATCGGCGAATGCACTGCCCATCGGCGTCGTGGCGTTAGTGACGCCAGGCCCGGTGATCGTGCTGACGATGCCGGGGCGGCCTGTGACCCGTGCATATCCCTCCGCCATAAAACCGGCTCCCTGCTCATGTCGTCCCAGAATATGGCGTATGCCGGGTGTTTCGCGTAAAACATCATATATCGGGAGCGTATGCACGCCGGGAATACCGAACAGAGTATCAACCTGAAATGCCTGAAGTGAGGCGATAAGTGCTTGCGCACCGGTGAGGTGCTGCCGTTTGTTCACGCTGGTGAATCCTCCTTTCACGCCCGAGCTCCTGTTCAGCCATATCGAGCTAGCCCGTTCTCTGGCTCCTGCGGCGTGTCTTTGAAAAAATCATGTATGAAATCTCTCTTATTATAAACAGCGAATCGAGAGAATAGGAAAAAATAGGCAGTGGACTAGCCATAAAAGCTGAGCACTTCCTTATTGACGGATGTCGATGTTGGGCGGGAGTGCCGCATAATCAAGCTCGCCACGATTTTCGCCGATAAACAGTTCTTTGAGTGAGGAGCCTCGTAGCACGGGCTGCAAAGCCTGTAGATCGAGATTGGTACAACCCGAGATATCGAGCGTCTCAACGGGGGGCAGCATGTCAAGCCGCTTGATACGGGTATTCAGCGAGAGGGAGAGCTTGCGCAGGCGTGGCAATTCAGCAAGCGGGCGAATATCTTCGATCAGGCTATCAGTAATCGAAAGGGTTTCCAGCTCGGACAACGCCGTCAGCGGTGACAGATCGGTGAAGGGCTGGCAGCCATACAGGTGCAGCTCTTTCAGCCGGGTGAGCGGGGCCAGCACTGCCAGTGTATCCAGCGTGAGATCTCGCAAGGTCAGGGATTCCAGCCCGCTGAGCGTAGACAGGACATGGAGATTGCGTGGTCTGGGCGTATGGGTGCCGTCGCTATACGAGTAGCCGTCAAGGAACAGGCGCTTTAGTCCGGGAAGCTGTGCCAGCTCGGCCGCATCTTCCAGCGCATCACAGGAGAGCTCAGTAAGCCCGGAAAGCCGATGGAGCCCCTTTAGCGAGCGCGAGAACCATAGATTGAGTTCGATGTGTGGAGACAGGCAGGCAAGTACATCAATATCATAGAGGCCCGGACAGCGGGCCAGATCAAGCAGCTCCAGACGCGGCAGCGTGGTGAAAATGGTGGCGTCACGCAATCGGGGACATCCCACAAGCTGTACCTGCCGGAGGTTCGGGTGTCCGTGTAATGCCTGAATGCTTGTCAATTCCGGGCTCTCGTAGATCTTGAGTTGTTCCAGGTGCGAGAGGTATTGCAGCCCGCTCAGCGAGCCAGAGAGGTCGCGCAAGAGGAGCCGGGGTGTGGTGCCGAAGATGGGCACAAGGACATCCCGTGCAAAGCGTTCGGGTGGGAAACGGCGGCTTTTCCAGCCCTCAAGCCATTCATCCTGCAAAGGCTGCACAATTGCCGTGAACTCCTCCCGTGAACGAAGCCACTCAAGCAGCCGATGAAGCGCATTCATGGCCTGCTCACCTCCGATATGCAACAGGGTATGCAGGCCGGCTTGCCACCTGCTGGTATCAGCAGTATCGGTCTGGAGCAACAGGTTTTGCACCGGCTCTACAAGTGCATTGCCCGCCATGCCGAGCAGCTCTGTTTCGTAGAAATGTTGAGGTGGAAAGAGCGTGAGCAGTGTTGCATGCAGGCGCGGTAGCAACGGTGAATGCGCTGGCAGCGCAGAGAGGCAGGCGAGGGCCTGAAAGTGCAAAAGGCGCTGATAGGATGGTTCATTGTCGCCGCGCTCAAGCAGAGCCAGTACCAGGGCTTCTAGCTCTGCTTCGGAAGCATGATGAACTGCTTCGTGCAGGAAAGCAGGCTCATGCGAGAGATGTGCGGATGAGAGAAGCTTTGCGATATCCATTGTTCCCGGATGGCTCCTTGCTGCTTTATATGTTACAAACAAACGGCTATTCTATCCGACATTGTGACTTTTTTAAGCAGGGTTGTCTATGAAATACTTCACTTTTACATTCTGCCTCAGAAAGAAGCGCCGAATTTGGATGGCGAGAAACGTGAGCGATCTCACAATAGCGGATCGAAAGGCCGAAACATAAGGGCAATGGTCATTGTTTCCATAGTCGCATTATCGAATATAGATCTTTACTCTACTTGTTATACATTAGCATGCTACTATATACTGAAGAAGAGAGCGGCCTGACCCGCAGGGTATATGTAGAAGATCAGAAGCGCGGGAAGGGGCCGTGCACGTTCCGCTCAAAACGCGAAACATGAATTTACAGAAAAATGAGGAGCCTTATAGCTGCGTTATGGATGTACCTACCGATATTCCCATCCGGGTAGATCTGTACAGTGATACGATTACCAGGCCAACCCTGGCCATGCGCGAGTACATGTGTCAGGCCGAGGTTGGCGATGAGCAACTAGGTGAAGATCCCACCGTGAACCGTTTACAGGACATGGTGGCCGAGCTTCTGGGCAAGGAAGCGGCTCTCTATCTGCCCTCGGGCACAATGTGTAACCAGATCGCTTTCTGTGTCCACTGTCAGCCTGGCGATGAAGTAATTATGGATAAGACCGCGCACCCTCTGCACTACGAGGGCGGCGGCCCGACACCACTCAAAGGTATTTTGATTCGGACCGTTGATGGAGAGCGCGGCGTCTATTCCGCACGGCAGGTAGAAGAGGCCCTTCGTGAGCGAAGCCGCTATAATCCTCGTAGCCGTGCGATTTCAATCGAGCAGACGTCGAATATGGGTGGTGGAAAGTGCTGGCCACTGGAAACCATTCGCGAGGTCTGCGAGGTCGCGCATGCCCACGGAATGGCGACCCATATGGATGGGGCGCGGCTGTTAAACGCCGTGGTTGCGACCGGGATCAGTGCGAAAGCCTATGCCGCCTCGCTTGATAGCCTGTGGCTGGATCTCAGCAAGGGGCTTGGTGCGCCAGTCGGGGGTGTGCTTGCTGGCTCGAAAGCCTTTATAGAGGAAGCATGGCGATACAAGCAGCTTCTGGGTGGTGCCATGCGTCAGGCCGGGATTATTGCCGCCGCGGGCATCTATGCATTAGAGCATCATGTTGAGCGTCTGGCCGAAGATCATGAGAACGCGAAGCTTCTGGCGCAGGGGCTGGCCGAGGTGCCGGGCATTCGGATTCGTCCGCAGGATGTGGAAACAAATATTGTCTTCTTCGATGTGACCGAAACGGGCATGACAACGCAACAGTTCATTGATCGTGCGCGTTACGAGCATGGGGTGCGCTTCAGCAAGATGAATGGTCGTGTTCGGGCCATTACCCATCTGGATGTCACCCGACAGGATATTGAACAGGCAATTCAAGCGGCTCGCACCATTGTTGAGACGCCTCACACAACGATGCGAAAGCAGGATAGAGCAGCCTTCCAGCAAGCGTACTGAGCGTATGGAACGGCTGCTTTTTTGATGCCCCGGGGAGGATATCCCCGGGGCCTTTTGCTATTCATGAAGGGTAACAGGGGTAGAAGAAAAAATCCATTGAAATAATATGCATAAAGTTACATGTATGGCTGTACAAATAGCGGTAAACCGGATATGATTTGAGTATTTGAATGTGAGTATTTGCCTGGAAAGTAAGAAGGGAAAGACGTATGACGACGAATATCTACTCCTCCTTATGGTTTCAGTTGTTCATGCCGTTGCAGAACGAGGAATGGACCCGCAAGGATGTGGCGTTTCTGGCGCGTCAATTGCCGTTACCTCGCTACAAGCGCGTCCTTGATCTCTGTTGCGGATATGGACGCCATGCGCTGTTACTGGCTGATTACGGGTATACCGTGACCGGGCTGGACCGCGATAGAGACGCGATTGCGGAGGCCAGACGCCGCGCTAGAAAGGCCGGGAAAGATATTCAATATGTTCAGGGCGATATGCGGGAGCTTGAGGCCCTTTCCGGGGAATTTGATGCTGTCATCAATATGTGGCAGAGCTTTTGTTATTTTGATGAGGAGACCAATAGACACATTTTGCGCCAGATTTATCGCAAGCTGGTTCCAGCCGGTCGCTTTGTGATCGATATGTACAATCGAACCTACTATGAGGGACACCACGGCACCAAACGGCAGGACATCAACGGCTTTGTCGTGGAAACCAGCGTGTACCTGGAGGGAAATCGCCTGCATTCGGTCGTCCAGTACGCGGACGAGTCGGGCATTCAGGGGAGCGACCATTTCGAGTTTCAGATGTTTACTGCCGAAGAGTTCAGTGAGTTGGCGGCGTCATGCGGCTTTACCACGCGTCTGGTCTGCTCGTCCTCTGATGAGAACATTGCGCCCACTGCTGAGCACCCCAGAATGCAGCTTGTTCTGGAGAAGTCCTGAGCGCTTCCCGGATGTTGTTTCCTGTTGTTGGTTCAGCAGGAAACAACTAAGCGTCGGATTGACGGAAAAGCTGTTCCAGATGCGCGAGGGTTTCCTGTATCTCGGGTGTGAAAGCTTCAATAGAAGAAAGAAGTTGTTTATAGCGTTCATGAGCCTGCTGTCCCTGAAGCAGTGCAAGCTCGATCAGCGCGACACAGGCCGAGAGATATTCGGGGTGCTTCGTCTCCTGATGCTTCTCATAGAGTGTGCGTATTCGATGGTAGAGGAATTCCGCTTTTGTATACTCCCGGGCGTGAGTGGCAAGCTGTGCCAGCAGTTTCAGCGGCGTGACAAGGGCAAGGCTCTCGCGTCCTTGCCGCTGTTCCAGCATGTAGAGCGAGCGCAGGCTGACAGTCTCTGCCTCTTCATAGCGTCCCTGTTGATAGTAGAGCTGCGCCAGATTGTTCAGCAACTCAGGAGAAAAAGCCTGCTCCTGTCTGTGTGGTGAGAGGGAACGCAGTAAGAGTTGTTCCGCTTCCTGATGGCGTCCCTGCGAGCTGAGCAGCGCGGCCAGCCCACTGAGTGCGAGCTGATGATCCTCGTCCTGCTGGAGTGCCTGTCGATAGAGCGCCTCGGCCTCGTCATAGTGATGTTGCTGGCTCCGTAGTTCGGCGAAGCCGAGCAGCGTGGAGAGCGTGGGCGGATGCTGTAGCTGCATTACCCGCCTGTAGAGCTTCTCGGCTGCTTCATAGCGAGCCATAGTTGTCAGATAGGCGGCGGCTCTGGTGGCCAGCGTTATGTAATGCTCGCTATCATGCCTGTAGTGTGTGACGGCATAGAACGCATGTGGGAGGAGCGGCCATGCAGCGTCGGGATTCGAGGAATCTGGAAGGAGTGCGCACAGGCAGGCCAGAACGCGTTCTTCCCATTGAAACCGCTCCGTCTCGGAAAAGGAGGCTTTTAGCACAACCTGGACCAACCGATGCATATGGAGTGTCTCGTGTTCCGGATGACGGTGCAGCAGCGAGTAGGCCTGCAAAGCCTGTAGCGCCCGATTGAACTCCAGCGGATTTTCTCCAATGGCCTGTATCGTCGGGGTCGTCATGCCTCTGGTGAAAAGCCGCTCTGGGACGGGCTCGGGGGCGAGAAAGCAGCAGAAGATCAGCAGTTTAGCCGCGGCCGGGTATGTTTGCTTGAGAGCCAGAAAGGAGAGCGTGAAGGTGCTGACCACCGAAAGCGGGTGATCGCTATAGTCACCGCGATTCTGCAATAATGGAATGGGTTGCTGTCGCAGTCTATGCAGGTAGTCACGCAGGCTATCATCAGTTTGGTGATTGGCTATGCGACGCTGGATTTGTTGAGTAGAAATATATGCTCCTGCCTGATCGAGTGCCAGCGGCAACCCATCCATTTCGCGCACCAGCGTGCGGGCGGTTGCTTCCAGATCGGGTGTCCTGGGCAGGCCAGCGCGCTTCAGCAGAAAATGGATCCCTTCCTCTTCGGTCATCCCTTCTACAGGCAGGCAGGTAGCCAGGGTATCGAGATCCTGCCGCCTCGTGGTGAAGAGCAGGGAACCAGAACGGGCCGCCGGGAGGTATGAGCGCAGGGTCTCAATGTCTGCCACATTATCCACAACGAGCAACCAATCACGATGCATGTTCAGCCAGCGCTGCACCACGGTCACGATTTTCTGCGGCTCAAAATGCTGAAAGCCGGGAACCTGGAGCGCCTCGGCCAGCGCATAGAAGCTACCGAGCAGCGTAGATGTGGTTGCGGCATCCAGCCAGAAGACAGCCGTATATTCCTGAAATGTGCGATAAACATACTCAATAGCTACCTGTGTTTTTCCACTTCCACCCAGGCCACTGAGCGCATAGGAGGCGGGGCGTCGGGGGTTGGTATGGAGCAGGGTGTGCAGGGTATCCAGTAGCGCTTCACGTCCCGTAAAGAAAGGGTTGCGCTGGTAGGGGACATACCAGTACGGTGTGAGGGCGGACAGGCTGGCTTCAAGCAGGCGGCGTGTTTCCTGTTCATCCAGTTGGAGCAGACGAGCCAGCTCCAGTACGATTTCTTTGGTTTCGGGGAGATATTCGCCTCTTTCCCAGGCGCCGACGGTGTTCGGGTGTATCTTGAGGAGTGCTGCAAGCTTGCTCTGTGTGAGCTTCCTGCGTTTACGATATGCCTTGAGAATGTCGCCGAATGAGTCGAACAGACCGGTTTCCATGCTTGCTACGTTTCCTTCTGACGCTCTGTTTTCGTGGGCGGCCCTGCACGGACTGCTTCTGTAGATAATAACGATGAATCGACTATAAAGCAACTATGTGTTTATGCTTTCATCCTCTATTTCGCTTTTAATCGCTTTTCATTTCTCTGTAAAGAGAAGAAAAAGCAATGGTCTCTTATCGTTTTGCTTTACCAATAAATACTCTCTCTGTTTGAGAAAAAGAGGGATCGCTTTTGTTGTAGAAATACTGCTAGTAGAGGCAGCGCATACCTGTTGTGAGGTTTCCCCTTGACTTAGAGCCGACTCTAAAGAGTATGATTCCGTCAGAACCTGCGGAGGTTGTGTACATGAAGATCCAGGATGTTGTGAAGCGAACGGGGCTTTCTGCCTATACTATTCGCTTTTATGAGAAGAGTGGTATTCTTCCCCGTATTGCTCGCACACCCGCCGGAACGCGAGATTTTTCCGAGCAAGATATTTCTTTCTTGTGCTGTATGCATGAGCTCAAACAGCTTGGGATGTCGCTTGAAGATATCACGCTCTTTATGCGTGGTGGTTGTCCCAACAGGGGGCGTGAGCATGGAGGGCTGCCGCAAGAACTGCTTGAGCGCCGCTTACAGATCCTGCGTCAATATCATGCATTATATGAAGAGCAAAAGCGCTCTCTTGAATGCATGCTAGCACAGATAGAGCAACAATTGATGATGTATGAAAAGCTTGCGGAAGGAGAGTAAATGAAAATTCTATCTACACTGCTACGAGTATATCTTAAGGCGGAGCACCTGGATGAGAGCATTGCTTTCTACGAGAAATTGTACAGTCAACCGTGTACATTGCGCTTTCAGTACGCTGAAATGGGACTGGAACTGGCTCAGGTTGGCTCGATGCTGCTGATTGCGGGCTCGGAGCAGGCGCTTGCTCCCTTTCGGGCCACACAAGCAACCTACCTTGTCGATTCGCTTGAAGCGTTCCGGAGTGTGCTGTTAGAGGCGCATGGGGAGATCCTGAAGGAGCCACAGCGCGTCCCGACCGGGATGAATATGCTGGCCCGCCATCCTGATGGCACAATTGTGGAATACGTGCAACATGTGAAAGAGCAGGTAGCTGAAGTCAATATTGGTTAAGGATGTTCGGCGACCAGCGTGAAGAGTTTGGGAATGCCGATATCATCCTTTTTCAGGTTCGGCTCCTCGTCCAGTTGCCGGATCAGGAGCCCGGACCGCGCGGCGGCGGTGACGATTTCGCCCAGGGTCCAGCGGCGCTGATAGACCTTGCCTGTTCGGCTTTGCAGCTCGTCGGGCAGGTGTTTGCGGAAGGCGACATCTGTTTCGACGATGGTCGGGTCAAAGTAGTTGCCGCTGACCTTCTGCTTTTTGCCCTGAGAGGTAATCAGCTTGGTTGAAATCGGGTGGAAATCCTGAAGGATCAGCCTGCCACCAGGCTTGAGGACCTGCATGACTGTCTGAAAGAGCGGCTGAAGGTCCACAAAGTAGTGCAGAATTCCCAGTTCCATGATGGCAAGGTCATACGTGTTCTGTCGTTCGCTCTCGGGCATCGTCAGCACATCGGAGACCAGATAATGGAGCGTCACGCCTGCTGCCCGGGCGACATCGAGGGCATAGCGTGCGTTTTCGGGTGAAATGTCGACCACGGTCACCTGCGCGCCACACAACGCCAGAGCGGTCGCTTTGAGGCCATGTGAGCCAAGCAGGTTGATAATGCGCTTTCCTGCCAGCTCGTCGGTCAGGCGCGCGGAAGACGAAACCGGTGAGGAGGTCACAAGATAGGGGGCCAGCGTGCCGAGGCGCTGATATGGCTCTTTGCGCAGGCGTGAGGCGACGGCTTCTGCTGGGCCGAAGCGATGCACCCAGGCATCATAGCTTTCCTGTGTCCAGGCCTGTTGATTGAGGCGCGTGTTCTGCTGTTGGAGCGTGTGCCAGTAGCGCCTGATCGCCTGCACGATTGGGTCCTGTTCCGGCAGATGAGCGGCGTAGAAATAGGCCGAGCGAACCCAGAGACGATGGCCCTCGCGCTCGATCTGAAGCCGGTAGGGATCGGTTGCGACGACCGTATTATAGCGACAGAACAGGGTTACTGAGACTCCATCTTGTTGAAACGAAAGTGTGGTCTCATCTGGCATCTGTGCGGCCGGGAACAGCTCACGGGCGCGAGGGAAAAGGTCCCATTGAAGCGCGATCGTGATAGGCGGTGTGCCTGCCAGCTCAATGTGTTGCGCGTAAAGTGCGCTTTCTCCGCTTAGCGTATAATCGATTTGGTGTGTGTCCAGTGCCGCAATGATTGTGAAAAGCGTCTGCCACCAGTGTGCCGCCATACATTCCCTCCTTGTCGACCGCATTGTATCATCAGGGGTACGCATGCGGCAACACTGGCCGGGGATCAGGGGAAGAGGCGCGGGGATTTGAACTGTCGCTTTGGCCTGGGAAGCGCCCGGACCTTCTGCGTGAGTACCTGTGCTGTGGCCCAATCGAGCGCCTGGGCGAACTCCGCGATGCTTGGGAAGCGCTTCTCAACGTCTTTGGTCAGGGCCTTCATCACGACCTGCTCGATCAAGGGAGACAGCGCCGGGTTTTTGCTCCGCAGCGGCGGCGCGGGCTTGTGCAGATGCTGCTCGACCAGCGCTTCAAAGTCGCCAGTGAAGGGGCATTCACCGCAGAGCCATTCATAGGCGATGACTCCGAGTGAGTATTGATCGCTACTGCGTCGAGGCCGCCCGATAAGCTGTTCGGGAGCAGCATAGAGCACCGTTCCCTCAAAGTCGTATTGTTCCGGGTAGAGTGGGTCAAGGCTATGCGAGACCACAGCAATGCCGAAGTCTCCTAGCAGCACCTCACCACGGGGCCCGACAAGCAGGTTATGCGGCTTGAGATCGCGGTGGATCAGCGTTTGCTCGTGAAGATACCCGATTGCAGCGGCGATCTGCTGCACATACTGATTGACGGTCTCAGGGGCCAGCACGCTTCCACGGGGGTGTTTCTCACGCAGGGTGCCATTTGGCGCGTAATCCATAATTAAAAAGGCAAAGTCGTCCTCAACACCAAAATCCAGAATATGGACGATATGCGGATGTCGGAGCCGGGCCAGCTTCTTGGCATGCACATAGAATTTGGTCAACTCCTCGCCCATGCGGCGTCCTGGCAGAATTTTCAGCGCGACCTGCTGTTGATCCTGCTCTCGAATTGCCAGATAGACTTCAGAGCCCTCGCCCCGGTCCAGCAGGCGCACGATTCGATACCCGTTTATTGTTTGTAGGCGGTTTTGCTCCAGAATAGTCATTTTTGTGTATCCTCAGCAGGCTGCCATCTCCGGTGCGAGAGATGAGCGCTGTAGAGAGCGTTCAAAGAGTTTTTGCTATGGGTTCCATGAACGCGCCTGCCTCCAACAGCTTCTGTTCTCGATCGTTTTGAAATACAGTAGTGTTCTACAATACGAAAGGGAGAATCCCTGTCCCCCAGTCTATAGTATCTTTTGTAGCAACGGTTTGAAAGGAAACAGGCTAAAATGGCTAGTGTATAGACACCTTTCGGCGCTGTCCTGCAAAACAGGTATTCGCTTTATCATATCTCCCGCGGGCTACATGCTGTTTCCCGAAAGCGTTCTTTGCAGGAAAGTATAGCATATTTTCGCGGGCTTTTTGCACACGTCCATTGGGACCTGGAAGACCTTGACCGTGACGCTACGTCATGGTGTACAAACCAAAAAGAGAGTTTGATCAGGAGAAGAAGCAGTGAATAAGCGGCTCTACTATACCGGTGAGGTTGCTCGGATGGCAGGTGTGACAGTGCGCACGGTGCGCTTTTATGATAGGGAAGGGTTGCTCTCGCCTTCGGCACATAGCGAGAAGGGATATCGGCTCTATACCGATGAGGACGTTTTGCAGTTGCAGAAGATTCTGGCGCTCAAATATCTGGGCTTCTCGCTGGATGAGATCAAGTGCTGCTTGCAGATCGCTCCTTATGAACTGGGCGAATGGCTGTTGCTGCAAAAGATCATGCTACGCGAGAAGCGTATGCAGCTTGATTCGATTCTGCAAGCAATCGAGAAAACAGAACAGATGTTGCGGGCAGGTGCTGGCGACTGGCATACACTGCTTCATATAATCCAGATGATGCAGCAGGAGCAGGCGGGAGATTGGAGAAGGAAGTATCTGGATGAGTGGCAGGTCAAACGGCTTGAGGAGCTGTCTCGAACCCACTACACTGAGGCACAGCGGCAAAAGCTGGCGGAATGGGGCAAAGATTTCGGCGAAGAGGAGCAAAAGCAAGCAAGTCTGAGGTGGGAGCGCATCGGTGGCGAACTCAGGCGCATGGTACGCGAGGGCATCGCCCCGGAGAGCCCCGAAGCGCAACAACTGGTGGCGGAATGGCTGGACCTGATGCAGGGCTTCACACATGGCGATCCCGACATTATCGAGAGCCTGAAGCGGATGCATACCGACATCAAGCAGATGAGTCCGGAGCAGCGGCCCTTTCAGCTCCCCTATGAGGGAGAAGAGGAGGCCTTTCTATATCGGGCCCTTGCTCTCTATGAGCAGCGGCGCTAAGCGTGCCCTGTCGTTTTGATGGAAAAAACGCTGCTATAGTGGTTGCTCCACAGAAACGGCGCAATCCCGGAGAATCTCGCGGGCGGCTCGCACACCTTCCTGCGCGCCTCCTTCCATGAAGCCTTGCATCTCGTTCGCGCAATGTTCGCCCGCAAAGAGGATCGGTCCCTGCCGGGCGCCTTCGTAGCCGCAGAAACTCGTCACCTGTCCGACCAACCAGCAGGCATAACTTCCACGGATGAACGGGTCTCCTGTGGGATAGCTCAGGGCGGCCTTGCCGGTGAAGTGATCGCTGAGGCCGGGAAGCAACGTCTCAAGCTGTTCGAGCGTGTCACGAGCATAGTGACGCAGCAGATCGGCATGCTCCGGCTCGTTGGTGGTGGTATAGGGTGCGGCTGGAGCATACAAGCGCCCTTTTGTGCCGCCGGTAAAGTGAACCAGAATGCCCCCCTCGCCCTGCTGACCGGTTGTGGCTTCCCAGATCGCTTGCAGGCGGTCCGATTGGAAGCTGTGGTTCTGGAAAATCCGTTGCCAGGGACGCGCATCAAACTGAAGTATGAGCTTGGAGTTGGTGCCATACCCGAGCTCAGCGATGGCCTTTTGCTTGAGCGTATCAAAGCCAGCCTTGCGATAATCGACCTCGCGCAGGGCGCTAAATGGCAGCGTTAACAGCGCGTACTCACAGGAGATGTCCTGAAATCCGCGCTCGGTGTCGAAGGTTAGCGTTACCCGATCGTTGGCGTGACGTTTGATCGCGACAAGGCGGTGTCTCAGGCGGATAGCGTCTTCGGGAAGAGAGGCCGCAATTGCTTCCGGCAGTCGCTGATTGCCACCCGCAATCCGGTAGCTCACGTCAATAGAGCTGGAGAGTGCTGACTGCGGGGAATGGGCAAGCAGGTAGCCGAGGTACGTCACCAGGTTCATGGCGCTCTGTTCCCAGGTGTCCACGCCATACAGGGTTGTATAGAGGGTGTCGAGCAGCATGCCTGTCGGCGAAGCGTGCCCGTCGGGGATGTAGCGCTCGATCCAATCGTATGTGCTCATATGATCAAGCATCGCTGCCATCGGCGTGTAATGGTCCCAGGTGGTTGCAGGGTCGATCTGATGATACTGCTCAAGCACGCGCGGAGCGATCTCCTGAAAGGACCGGGTCAGCTCGCCAAAGGTATAGGATCTGCCGAGAAGCTGATATTTGATACCTGTGTCTTCTCCATGCGCATGGTGTGTTTCGAGGAGAGGAAGGCGAAACCGTCGAGCAAGCGCGAGAATGGTAGAATGATCGCTATCGATGTACTCACCGCACCATTCCGCGCTTTGCTGCTGGCTCCAGTGCGTGGCGGAATGGATGCGCCCTCCTACTCTGTCGCTTGCTTCGTAGAGAGTGCAGGGAACCCCGGCATCATGGAGGGTGAGGGCTGCACTCAGTCCGGCTATGCCTGCTCCGACAATGGCGATATGGCCTATCATGCGTCTGGAAGGGGAGAATGAGCGCTTTTGGCGGGTGATACAGTCATCGTCGGGTGTTGTGTGGTGCGCATTTGAAGCTTGCTTCATGAAAGAAAACTCCTCGGAAGGCGTGCGGACCCTTCGCAGAATCCCGTTTTTATGCGGAGAAAGCGCCCTTCTGTCAAGGCTAAGGGAGCTGCTGATCTTCTACTGATAGGTGCTCTCTCCCCTTATTGTACCCTATTTTTCCCTGTTTTTGAGGGTGGAACATCGGCCGGGGGAGGGCAGCAGGAGGACATGATCCTCCCGCCGCGCTATTTCTCAACGGTAAAAGCCGAGGGACAGTATGCGGCAAGCTGGCACTGGTCACAGAGCGGCTTGCGAGCCTTACAGATCGCCCGGCCATGATAGATCATCCTGAACGCGAGTCCGAGCCATGCATCCCGGGGGATGATTCGCATCAGATCCTGCTCGATTTTGTTGATATCGCTCTGCTTGCTCCAGCCGAAGCGGCCAGAGAGGCGGGCCACATGCGTGTCAACAATAAAGCCCTCACTGATCCCGAAGGCGTTCCCGAGGATCACGTTTGCCGTTTTGCGCGCGATGCCCGGCATTTTGACCAGCTCCTTGATGGTCTGCGGGACCTCTCCATGATAGTGGTCAAGCATATACTGGCAGGCGGCGCGGATGCTGCGGGCCTTGTTGCGGAAAAACGTGATTGACTTGATATCCTGCTCAAGCTCTTCCTGTGGCGTGTTCGCGTAGTCCGCGGCGGTATGATATTTCTTGAAAAGCTCTCCGGTCACGGCATTGACGCGCTCATCCGTGCACTGGGCGGCGAGGATGGTCGCAACCAGCATCTCAAGCGGCGTGGAGAAGTCGAGATCATACCGTGCGTTCGGATAGAGATCATGCAGTGTCTTGATGATAGCCTGAACCTGCTCCTGAGAGCAGGGGGCGGGACCGCTATAAGGTGTCATTGTGAGCCCCTTCTTTTCTGAATTGCTTCGCTTCCCTTTTCTTTTTCTCATTTGCAAAAATGGAAAGGGTCTTCAGCATACTCTAGAGGCTCTGTAACCGCTTGTCAATGCGACTGTTATGAATGGGTATTTTGTTTATGGAGTGAGATGCTGCCTTTTGGTGCGCTGGCCTGAATGCGCGGGTGAGCGGCGTTGGTGCTGGCGAAATCGTTATAGACTTCTTTCTCATCTTTGGCCTCGGCTTGCAGGGCAAAAGTACTCTCTGCGGGCAGCGTGAGATCAATCGAGCCGCTTTCCGAGTACAGTTGATAGTTACCGTTGGGATCGAGCGCGCCCTTGATTGTGATATCGCCATCCGTCGTTTTCAGCGTGCTCTGTCCTTTCAGGGTGACGTTCGTCAGGTCGATATCGCTGCTCTGGGTGGTCACCGTGATCTGGCTCTGCAAGCCATCAATTGTGATTGAGCCATTTGTATGCGTGATCTGAACGGTACAATTACTCGGCAGGGTGATATCCAGGTCAACGCGTTCCTGTTGAAGCAGCGGGATCGCGCTATTCTGGCCGCCAGTCAGGATATCAAGCTCACTTCCCTTTTGCTTGAGCTCAAGCGTTGCGTTGGCGATATTGCCGAGGAAACCGGAGGCGTGACGGCTTCCCTTGACCTCAATTGAGCCGGTCTGTCCACTATGGAGGAAAATCTGTCCGCCGCCGTTGCTCTGAATGTTGACCAGGGGCGTCGTGCCGACCGTGATCGTCTGTTGCGGGATATCAACCGGCTTATCGTTGAGCTGGCGCACCACGAAGAAGCCTGCAATCAGGAGTATGCCACACAGTACCAGCACCAGCGGAAAGCGCCACCAGGGAGCGCTGGTGGTGAGTTCTTCGCCTTCCTGCTCGGCCTGAAGGCGCCAGCGGCTCTTCACAATAGCGGAATGTCGCTTCTGAATTGCTTTCGGCGGAATGGGTGCGAAAGGAAGCAGCAGTGTCGGGGCCGTCACCTGCGAGGGATCGTCTTTTTTAGTGTAGGGCAGGGAAAAGATATCGTCTTCATCAGTTGCCTGCTTCGGTTTGGCATGCGAAGGGAGCTTCAGCCGTGGGAAGAAGCCGGTCAGTTTTGGCGGCGTCGATGTGCGGACGACCGGGGTGGGATCCAGTTGCAGATTCGGGTCCGTACCGTGAAAGCTATACGGGGAAGCAGCGGGCGGCGTTTCTCGGTTGACGGTCTCCGAGAAAGTGAGGTGCTCGGCTGGCTCGTTTGGCGTTCCCTGATAACTCATGACGGCTCCTTGTCTCTCCTTGCGTGTACGATCAGGAAGGGCTTCCCTTCTGCTGGCAATTCTCGGACTGAAATCTATCGATCTGTTGCCAGAAAAAAAATCAGTTGTCCAGCCTAAATATACCATATCAGAGCAAAAGAGATGAGAAAACCGGGACCTGTTGGTAAAGAAAAGGAAGGCCCGGTCTCCCGAGCCTCCTTTATACCGGGAAGCCGACGACGCTCAGTTCGCCTTATGAATTGCGATATTGCCCACCACCGTTCTCAGCGTGAGCGCTGCTCTGGGGCTGTTTCCCGTCACGTCGCTCTCGAAGGCATTGGAGATAGGGCCGAGCGTGCTGAAGGCATTGAGTTGAAAGGCGGAATCGGCTGGCAGCGTGAGATCAATCGAGCCGACCTCGGTTTCAAAAGAGTAGGGGCCCGTTGTATCCAGCGTACCGTGAAAGGCGATTGCTCCGGCTGTGGTCTGGAACGTCGAGCCGGCTTTCAGCGTCACCTCATTCATGTCGATCGCTCCTGCCTCCGAACGGATCTTGACCACGCCGGTGATTTGCTCAATAGAGGAGCTACCAACCTTGTTCTTGATCTGGATGTTGCTGTGTTCCGGGGTTGTGAGCTCAAGGCGCGGCCCGTGATGCGTCTCATTGCTGGCTGTTCTGGAACGTAAGACCTCTTCTATGCGGATGGTGTTGCCATCCTGACGCGCGGTGATGTGAAAGTCCTTGCGCTCCTCATCTGTGATCTGCGTGATAGCGAAGGTCACGGTATTGCTGTCCCCCTTGCGGATCACGATGTCTGCTACATCGCTTGCTATCACCAGCTCCGGGGGCTCGACGACCTGAAAAGGAATCGTACCACCGTCCTCTGTTTTCGAGGTTATCTGCTTCTGGTCACAGGCGCTCAGAGCAAACAGCAGAAACAGGAGAAAGCAACCTCCCCATCTGGCCCATACAATACTTCTTCCCATTGCACTCCTCAACACTTTTGAGAATAAAAAGCTTCTATGAGGAGTATGACAGATATTTTTGTGGATTGTGTTACAGAAATGTTACAGTTTGGTTGAGATTCGGTGAAGAAGTCTGTTGTATCACAGCAGCAACTATGGCACGCAACAATTGTTAATCTATCGGCATTATCGATACTTTACTTGAGAAAGATTGTGTTGTTCGATACAAAGTGAGCTGTTATGATGGGTGCAAGCAATCAGAAAGAAGGAGTTTGAGATTATGCCATTTGTCAGAATCAGTGTAATGCGTGGAAAATCGGCGGAGTATCGGACAGCAATCAGCGAGGCGGTGCATCAGGCGATGGTGGAGACGATTGACGTTCCGCAGGATGATCGCTTTCAGGTGTTTCATGAGTGTGAGCCTGACGGCCTGATCTATGATCCCACCTATCTCGGGATTGAGCGGAGTAATGATCTGCTGATCCTGCAAATCACGATGCGCCGTGGGCGGACCGTCGAGCAGAAGAAGGCGTTCTATCGGCGGTTAGTCTCTCTGCTGGCGGAGAATCCGGGGGTGCGGTCACAGGATGTCTTTGTCAACCTGATTGAGAATAGCGGGGCTGATTGGTCGTTTGGCAATGGAGAAGCACAGAGGGCAGAAGTATAACGCTGTCAGAGCGGAAAGGGGCGGCCTGCATCGACGCGCCCCTTTTCCGATTCCATGCATCTCACATCATAAAGCGCCAGGGAGCCAGCAGTTTTTCGCTGGCCTTAACATACCAGGGGCGTTTTGCCCAATCCTCAAGCGTAAGCTCAAATGTGTCGGAGGTATCGTAGTCGAAGAGCGTGTGCATCTGCCGTGCGAACTCTTCGCTGTAGATCTCGACATTGATTTCAAAGTTGCCAATGGAGCTCAGACGATCCAGATTGGCCGTGCCAACAGTGGACCATTCGTCATCGATGGTGCAGGTTTTTGCATGCAACATGGAGTGCCGATAGCTGAAAATCCGAATGCCAGCTTGCAGGCACTCGTGGAAGTAGCCATGCGAGATCCAGTCGGTCAGGATATGATTTGAGACCCAGGGAACCAGAATGCGCACATCAACACCACGTCGTGCCGCATTTTTGAGCGCAGCGAGCAATGCATGATCAGGCAGAAAGTAGGCATTTGTCAGCAGAATGCAGTTCTGGGCACGATCAATTGCATCAATATACATATCGCGAATCGGGAAGGTCAGGCGGATCGCGTCGTTTCCATGGACCGAGATCAGCGGATTGAACTGTGTCTGGTAGTGGCGCTCAATCTCGATGCCATGCGGCTTGAAGCGATTCCAGAAGGCAATGAACGAGTTTGCCAGTGTAGCCGATGCCTCGCCCCGAATACGTAGATGCGTATCGCGCCACTGGGTCGCGTACACGCTGCCGATATTGTAGCCACCAATAAAGCTAATCTCGCCATCTACCACCAGAATCTTGCGATGATCCAGCGCGTAGCGGCGTGGGTCGAAGATATGCCAGATGCGTTGTACCGGCATGAACTCGAACAGATGCACATTTTTGGGGAAGGACGATTTAAAGGCCCGTGGCACAACGAGATTGCCGAACGCGTCGAAGATGACATAGACATCAACGCCCTCTTCTGCCTTCTTTGCCAGATGATCCCGAAAAGCTCTCCCTATGGCATCGCCCTTCCAGATAAAGGATTCGATCATGATACAATCTTTTGCTTCGTCAATTGCTTTGAGCATATCATCATAAAGATCGCAGCCATAGCTATAGAGCTTTAGATGGTTATTTTCACCAACGGCGATCTCATCAAGTTCGCGGTGGGGAAAGGTTTTCGCCTTCTGTCTCAGACGCCGTATTCTTGACACAACCTGCAACACGGCAGCGGTTAGAAGTTGCAGCAGGAACAAGACCAGTAAAACGCGCTGTATAATGCTGCGTACAGGAATACGCGGGCGTAAGAGTGGCGGTCGCTGTCCCGTTTCCGGTGAAGTCGTCATAGGTAAGTAAACCTCTCAAGCTGAGTTTAGAAAAAGGCCACTCTCTATTGTACACGATAGAACGGACAGATGGCGTCATTGCCATCGGTCCTTTGCTGAGGTGCTTTCCCTGCTCCCCATCCTCTTACTTCATTGTAGAATGCTAGACTTCGCGTTGAGGTTGATACGGTCCGCTAATATGCTCGAAATTGGGGCGATAACGTGTCTGGTGGTACTGTTCGGGTTTGACCCGGCGGGCTGGGAGCGTTTTTCCCGGAATATCGGTGGCGATATACTGTCCCTCGCGGAAGGCGGCCATAACGCCATGCTCACCCTTTTCCAGCGTGCTCATAATCAGGTTGGTGAAGAAGATCGCCATGTGCTTGTCATACACTTCTGGCTCACCGCTGCGCAGGAAATAGGTGAGATCGATCGGCAGGAAGCGCACCCCTTTGAGGCGTTTCGTCAGCTCTTCGGCCAGAAATTCGGCGACATTGGCCTTTTTGCGATGCCCATACGCGTCGGCCTCGCCTATCTCGGGGACGGGAACACCCAGATTGGCCCCCTCGGAGAGCACAACCGTTGAGTAGTGCTGTGGGTTCTCGCGGTCATGCGCGATCAGTTCGGCCAGATGGTCGATGTTTGCGGGCACCTCGGGAATAATCAGGCGGTCGGCCCAGGTGACAACGGCGGTTTCGAGCGCGGTAAAGCCCGCGTCGCGACCGAACATACGGAACAGGACCGTCTGCCCGTGGGAACCGGCAGTTGAGCGAATACGGTTAATAAACTCGGCGGCGCGGCTGATGGCAGTCTGGAAGCCGATGCAGTATTCGGTACCGGGCACATCGTTGTCCATTGTCTTGGGGATACCCCAGACAGGAACGCCACGTTCAACCAGCCTGGCGCCGAAGCTCAGCGTATCATCTCCGCCAATGACGACCAGTCCATCGAGCTCAAGGAACTCAAGGTTCTTGATGACCTCATCGGTCAGATCGACGCGATCGTCGGGCTGCTTTCCCTCCCCATAATGCTTGAGGTGGGGCGGCAGATCGGCGACCTTCATGCGGGCAGGATTGGTGCGTGTTGATTGGAGAATGGTGCCACCCTGGCGGTCGATGTCGCGTGTGTTGAGGCGAGTGAGTGGCAGGAGATAGCCTCCCTTCCAGCTCGCAGGCTCGTCGAGCCGAAACACCAGCTCATCACGGGAGCGGCTGCGATCCAGCAGGGTGATGCCTTCCCAACCCAGACGCAGGCCCATGACACGAATATCCATTGTCGCGGCCCGATAGACCATCGCCTTGATGGCGGCATTCAGGCCGGGAACGTCGCCGCCGCCGGTCAGAACACCAAGAGAGCGAATAGGACGAGTGACTTTAGCAGGCATAGAAGAAAACCTCCTCATCATTTGTCCCTCGACGCCTTCTCCCTCCCGAGAGATGCGCCGGAAGATCTTTTCTGTTGTTCCTCTCTGCAACTCTGATGAGCTACCAAACAGGGAATATTCTCTCTTTGAGGCAAAGCATACCACAGATACAGCATTCTGTTAATTCTTTGTCTGTTTTCATCAAAAACGGTAGTACTTTCTTTTGAAAATGAGATATGCCTTGTTCTGGTAGAGCTATCTTTCAAGAAATACTATGAATTCTTCTTTTTATGCTTGAGGAATGTGCTCTACAGCCTGTTCATACTCCAGAGAGAATCGATGAGGGAGAGCGGAAATTGAGGTAGGGAGTGGTGAAAATGATGCTTATATCAATATATATCAATGAAATGCCGGAAAGAAGCTGCATCCTTCCGGCACAGTGTTTAGCGGTTGACCTGATTGCCATGTATTGTGATGCTGCCACCCGCGTGCAGAGTCAGCATACTGCTCCCTTCACCATAGATCAGCGTGGCCGCATTGTTGCGCGACTGAGCAACGGCGCTGCCGCGGATGTTGCCGCCACAATGAGCCTGAATGGTCATATGCGGGTTTGCAGGCAGGAGATAGGTGATGCTGCCGCCTGCAAAGAAGGAGGTTGGCCCCTCGTTTGTGATGTTCCCGGCAAGGGTCAGGCTGCCACCAACGTGAACCGAACGAATCGTGCCTACCTGCTCAATCGTGGCACTGCCGCCTGCGCGTGGCGTATTGATGACCGCTCGGGGGCTATCCTGAATGTGAATGCTGCCGCCGATATTTTCGCAGGAAAGCATGTCGCCAATACCGGTCGCCGTCAGGCTGCCACCGATATTTTCGAGAGCGACCTGCCCGCATTGCCGGGTGGTGGTGCTGCCACCAACGGAGCCAAGCACGCGAAGCGAGGGCAGCTCAAAGGCTTCAAGACTGCCACCAATCGAGGTGCTTTCTACCCCATCGCTGATCTGGAAGAGGTGGACACTGCCCTCGATGCGATCCAGAAAGCCGCGCCCGGTGTGGTTGCGGATATCAACGGAGCCTGTGCGCTCGATGGAGACGGTACCCGTTGAGCGTTCGACTGTGACCTGTGTGTTGGTGTAGTTGAATAAGAGCCCTTTGATGCGCGGAACCCAGGCGGTGACATCGCTGCGATAGTGCGAGACAAAGAGGGTATCCGCTTCAAAGCGCAGCCCCTGAATTGGCTCGGCTGCTTCAACCATGATCTCTTTTTTCTCCCAGGTGCGAACGGTGATATTGCCCTCAATGGTGCTGAAAACGATGCGGGGTTTATGTCCTTGAATAGAGAATGCTTGCTGCCACATGAACTTTTTTCCTTTCAGAATGTTCAAAAATTTATATTCTATTGATTATTTTTGCTGCTCTTTGAAAGAATATTACCATGTCAGCAGGAAAAATGTCAATACTTTCCTGGTAAAAAATAGCAGAACTTTGCAAATTTTTTCTTTATCCTGGAAAAGTGAGCAGCAAGAGGGAGTTTCTTGACTGAGAATATTAGGTTATAGTAGGGAGGACAGAAATGTGCACTCGATGAGAGGAGAGAGCAAGAATGGTTGCATCAACCGACTTTATGGGCCCGTTGATTCTGGCGGCGGGCGTGGCATGCTGGATCTGGGTCTTTATCGATTGTTGGCGTGATCCTCGACTGGATCCGCGTATCAAGCGGCGCTGGCTGCTCCTGATCGGCCTGCTGCCAGGCGTTGGCGCGATCATCTATGTGATGCGCAGACGCTGGCAATACCGCCGTGATCGCTATCCAGGAGAGCGCTAACTATGGACTTTTGGTGCAAGAGGCAACCTGAGTCATCGGATATACGTACTATAGTATTGATACCAGCCGTATGGATACAGCGAAGAGAACGAGTTCAGGGATTGCCTGTTTTCTGTGCATACCCTTTATATAGAATAAGCTGCATGCAACTCCTTTTTAAAAAAAGTGAGTATCTCTTCAAACGGCGTGAAAAGCGAGGAGAGAACAATGTTTCCATTTTTTTTCGACTTTGCCGGTAGGGGCGCTTCGTGGATCTGGGTGTTCCTGTCGATCTGGGCAACAGTCGATTGTGCCCGGCGGCTGAGGAACGAGCAGAAAATCTTCTGGATTGTGCTGATCTGGCTGATTCCCTGGGGTGGTACGTTCCTCTATATCTTCTGGGGGCGCAGGCTCTCGGGACAGAGAACAACCCCGCCTGTTGAGACGCCCCAGTATACCCCGGTGAATACGGCGCATTATTATAAAGGGCAGGAACAGTCCCGGGAAGAGCGGTCCTATGAGCAGGGATATGTGCCTGTAGAGCCCAAAGAAGCGGAAACGTACTGGCAACGCTATGAAGAGCCGATGGCTTCTTATCCGGAAGCGCCGCATGAGCAAGAAATGATGCAGCAGCAGCGACAGAAAGAGTGAATGGAGCGAACAAATGGGTCTTGTCATGTTTTTGTTCTTTCTCCTTGTATTTGCGGTGATCGCTATTCTGTCGATCCTGCTGGTGGTATTCTGGATCTGGATGCTGGTCGATTGCCTCAAAAATCGGGGTATCTCTGACACCATGAAATTGCTCTGGGTGGTGTTGATGATCCTGTTCTCTCCTATTGCCTCTTTTGTCTATTTTTTTACCGACAGAAAGAAGGCGAAAATCCAGTATTATTATGAGCCGATGCGCATTCAGGCTCGGCAGGCATCCTGGTCGGCATCATATCATGCAAGCTATCAGGCGCGGTCCGAGCCTCGTTCGGCCTCTGAAGCGCCTGCCACGCCTTCCCGTGCCCAATGGGAACAGTACGAGGAGCCACGAGCGATCTATCCCGAACCGCCACAGGAGCAGCAGCAACAACAATGGCGTGACTGATGAATCAGGGGAACGTTCAGCACCTGGTGAGAAAAGCGAATAGCTACTATACTGAAGAGACTGCAACAAAACGTTCTTCTTTACGTCTATTCTTCTAGAAGATGCTATTTTGCTGTTCGGCTGATCGCTCGTTCAGGAGGCGTACATGTCCGAATCCATGCTGATGCTCCTTAATCTGGGCTTTATCCTGTTGTTTCTGGTGTTCCCACTCGTGACGCTGGTCCTCTTTCTCTGGATGCTGATCCACTGCCTCAGGAATCGGGGCATCTCCGACACCATGAAGCTGATCTGGGTGATCCTGATGCTTCTGTGCTCTCCTGTTGCTCCTGTGGTCTACTTTTTTACCGACAGGAAGAAGGCAAAAGTTCGATATTATTATGAGCCGACGCGTGTTCAGGCTCCGCTGCCATCCTGGTCGGCAAATGATCACGCAAACTATCGGGAGTTGCCCGAGCCTCACTGGGCCTCTGAAGCGCCTGCCACGCCTTCCCGTGCCCAATGGGAACAGTACGAGGAGCCACAAGCGACCTATCCCGAGCCGCCACAGGAGCAGCAGCAACAACAACAATGGAGTGACTGGTGAATCAGGGTGAAGGAACGCACAATATCTAGCGAAAAAAGCGAATAGCTGCTATACTGAAGAGACGAAATGAAAAAGCTGTCTTCTCTTTTGATCTTCGAGAAAACCCTGTTTCTCTATTCGGCTGACTGTTCGTTCAGGAGGCATACATGTCCGAATTCATAGCAACATTATTTCTACTGGGCGTTATCTTGCTGTTTGTTGTTTTGCCAATCGCGCTGGTGGTGTTCTGGGTCTGGATGCTGGTTGACTGCCTGAGCAACCGGGGTATTACGGATACGATGAAAGTGGTCTGGGTAGTGTTGATGATCTTTTTCCCGTTTCTCGGCTCGCTGCTCTACATGCTGATTGATCGCCCGAAGCGCAAATTTATAATGTTCTATACACCCTATCCGCCCTCGCACCCGATGTCGCTTCCGCCCTATGGAGCGCCTGTTCCGCCTCCAACATATGGAGCGCCTGCACCACCGCCGGGGGCAAGCACGCATTGGGGCCCCCCGAATCCCTGGCCCTGATATGCTGTATTTCGGGTAAAAGGGAAGCGGCTGAGCAAGAGAGATGGTATACTAAAGAGAGAACTGTTTAACCCATGTGGCATGTGAAAAGGAGCGTTTCTATGCCCTGGACTGCCAGCCGCTATTATACCCTGATTGTCACCATTGTGTTTCTTATCGTCGGTGTACTGGGAATTGGCAACACATCAACCATGCAGCCCGCGAATTTTCTGGGGCTGGACCTCGATATTGTGCATAACTTCATTCATCTGGCAACCGGTTTTCTGGCGTTGAGTTGCGTAATTATGGGGTGGGATCGGCGCTTTAATCAGATTTTCGGCGTGGTGTATGTTGTGCTTGCGCTGCTCGGGCTGTTGTATCCGTTTCTCTACTTTGATCATCGTCTGCTTGGTATTATGCACGCGAACATCGGGGATCACCTTTTCCACTTTGTTGCGGGTGCGATTGCTCTGTACTTTGGCTTTGCCTACAGGCGTGAGCCCGTCCCCGCGGCATAGTGCCAGGGGAAAGGCTCAAGAGCAATCAGGCATGTTCGACGAGGCGAACCGTATGCTTGATCTCAAGCGCTTTGCCGAGTAGAATGCCCACCGTGCAGTGCTGTTCGGCCAGTTCCAGCGCTCGTTCAACCCGAGCAAGGGTGAGCGTTGGCCCGGACAGCACGTGTTCAACCGTGATGGTGGTATAGGTGCCGGGGGCGCTGGTGCGCTCGCTGCGGAGGTGCAGTTCGTAGCTGGTGATTTCCTGACGCTGTTTGCGCAGAATCGAGACCAGGGTGATACCAGTACAGCCAGCCAGAGACGCAAGCATCACCTCTGTCGGGCGGGGTGCTGAGTTCTCGCCACCACTTTCCGGGGCTGCGTCCATGCTCAACGTGAAACCGCTTCCCGTTTCCGCCTGAAACCGCATCTTGCCGTCCAGTGTCGCATGGACAGAGATTTCATTAGCCATTCTTTCAAAGTCCTCCTGAAAAAGACGATATCTCAGCATACCACAAAAAAAGAACCATTCCCACAAAGGAGAATGGTTCCCACAATGTGCTAAGAGAGTATGTCTGGATAGGCGGCGCTATTTTGCTGCAACCGCTTTCGCTGCATCTATCACGCCTTTGCCCATTTCTTCATAGGTTGGAATGCCTGGCGTGCCGTAATCCATATCGTAGTTATAGTGCGGGCTTGCCGGATCTTCGGCGGCGGAAGGCGTCTCGTTTTTGTTCAGGAAGCGGGTGACTGATTTCTTCAGCCATGCCGACAGTTCCTTCGCTGTCATATTCGGATGGGCTGCCAGCGCCAGGGCTGCCACGCCAGCGACCTGAGGGGCCGCCATCGAGGTACCAATAGCGAAGGCATAGCAGGTCGCGCAGGGGTTACCATTGGCATCAACACCCCATGCGCCGAAATCGCCGGGGTTGTCTGCGTTCGCCATGCTGGTATAGCGGAGGCGCGAGCACTCGGTGCTCTTGCAGTCGAACGGTGGAATATTGTAGTTTACCGAGCCGCCCGGTGCAGAGACATCGATACGGCGTCCGAAGTTACTGTAGTACGAGAGCTGATCCTTCAGGTTCTCGCCATACTGCCCGTAGAGCGTCTCATCAGGGCCACCCTTTGCTGTGATGCGGTTCGTGGCTGCAACTGTGATGACACCCGGGATCCCGGCGGGAACGGCGCTCAGACCATAGAGGTTGTTCGCGGGATGGTTCATCGGGGCGGCGAACGCGACGCTGCTCGGGCCCGCAACATGCCCTTCGCGATCAAGGCGAACGTGATCGTTACCGGCAGCGGCGATGATCAGCGTGCCGCGCTCCATCAGGAATTTCACGATCTGGGTGTAGGTTTTCCACACGGTCTGGCTGTCGCCAACGCTCTCGGCATTGTTGCAGTAGTAGGACTCAGGAACGATGCCCTCGGCGCAGACATAGCCGCCAAGTGACATATTGATGATGTCGACATTGATCGTGCTGGCATACATCAGACCGGCCAGAATCCAGCTATCATAGCCATAACCGCAGGCGTTGAGGACGCGAATGCCGACCAGCGTGGTGTTCGGGGCAATACCGGTCATCAGCGTGCCGTTTCTGCCGCCGATGTGGGTCGCAACCCAGGTGCCGTGACCCTGCTGGTCCTCCGGGTTGCTGGCGTCAACTTCCTGGGGGCAATCAGCGTCAGGCTGCACGAAGGAGCGGCTTGACGCCTTGTCATAGTTGGATCCAAGCGCGTCGTGCGACGAGTTTACACCGGTATCCACGACGGCCACACGCACCGCTTTCGAGCCCTGGGTAGTCTTCCAGGCCTGAGGCACGTTGATGCGGGCCAGATCCCACTGCAACGGGCAGGAGGTCTCGACCGAGGCACATTGCGCGGCTGCGGCCTTTGTCTGCGGGACTGTGGTAATGTTCTTGACTTCATTTCCCGGCAGGCGGACGGAGCGCTTGTCTTTTGCCAGGCCAATCACGCCAGGAACCTTCTTAAGCTCGTTCGGGTTGTTTGAGCGGACAACCATCACCTTTGCCTGACTGAGGTCGAAGATAATCTTGTTCCCGTTCTTTGTCAGGGCGTTCTTGTCGATTTTCGTCTGCTGATTGTAAAGCAGGATGTAATTATCAGTCTTCGCGACCGCCTCGACACGCTCAGGGAGGGAAGCAAGAAAGGTCAGAGCTAGCATCCCTGCTAACACCAAGATAGGAATGGCTGCGCGGTAGCGTTTCATAGAGTTGTGTACGTCCTTTCCTCTAAAGAAACAACCAATATCACAGGGCGAGCCGTGAGGGGAAGGTTGGCAGTTGCGGCTTCTTCTCGTATGGTTCCTTCCACCTCTTCATTGTTATTATGATATATCTCCATTCATGAATCAATATAAAATGGTGTAAATTTGGTTAAGAAATGGTTATGGAAAGGATACAGCCAGGCTCTATTGATGAGCTATATAGACAGAGAAATATGCTCTTCCTGTACGATTCCTTTTCTCAATGCTCTGAACATCTTCGATAAAAGCCGCAAAAAAAACAGCATGGGCCAGCAATGACCCATGCCGTTTCGTGTGTTCAGGGGCGGACCGCCCGGGCTGCATCAATCACGCCTACGCCTAATTTCCACTCTGGAAGACCTTTTCCGCTATAGTTGATGTTGTAATTGGTGTAGGGGCTGTTCGGCATATCGGCGGCGGGAGGCGTCGCGTTCGGATCGTGATACCAGGTGTAGGAGTCTTTGAGCCAGGCTGCCAGTTCCCACGCCGTCATCTCAGGATGTGCTGCCAGTGCCAGGGCCGCCACGCCTGTGACCTGAGGTGCGGCCATCGAGGTTCCTTGCAGGAAAGCGTAACAATTGGAGCATGGCTGACCGCTTGCGTTCACGCCATACGCACCAAAGACGCCCGGATTGTCGGCCTGGGTGGGGCTGGAAAAATCAAGACGGCTGCATTTTGTGTTGTTATTTACACAGTCGAATTGGGGGACGTTATAATTGCGTGCGCCTCCCGGGGCCGCCAGATCGATACGTCCGCCATAGTTGCTGTAGAACGCGAGCTGATCTCTTTTGCCCGCGCCAAACTGTCCGTGTCGTGTCTCGCCGGGCTGTCCAATGGCGGTTATTCGATTGATCGCGGCAACGGCAATCACGCCAGGAAGGCCGGCGGGAACCTCGCGGGTGCCATAGAGGCTGTTTGCCGGGTTGTTTGCCTGCACGGCATAGCCAACGCTGCTCTTGTTGAGAACGCGCCCGTCTTTATCGAGATTGACGTGCTCATTTCCAGCGGCCGCGACGACCAGCGTGTTGTGATCGAGGAGATAGCGCACGACCTGCGTATAGGTGCGCCAGAGCGAGGGACCGTTCTGCGCTTTCTCCTGTGTGTTGCAGTAGTACGACTCTTTCACCACACCATCGGCACAGATATAGCTGCCAAGCGACAGATTGACGACGCGAGCGCCCACCGTATTTGCATAGAGCATTGCAGCAAAGAACCAGCTATGGAAGCCGGTGCCGCAGGCATTGAGGGTCCGCAGGTTAATCAGGCGGGTCTGTGGTGCAATGCCGGTCATGCGCAGCCCGTTTTTGCCCGCGATATGGGTTGCAACCCAGGTGCCATGTCCGTTCATGTCTTCCAGGCTGCTGGTGTTCCCTTTGTCAAGGGCGCACTCGAGGCTTGGTTGCACAAAGGAGCGGCTGGCTGCTTTATCATAGTTTGCCCCGACCTGTTCATGACTCGACGTAATTCCTGTGTCCAGTACAGCAACGGTGATCGTGGGTGAGCCCTGCGTCACGCGCCATGCCTCGGGAACATGAATCCGCTTCAGGTCCCATTGCAGCGCACAATACGTCGAGACCGAAGCACAGCCCTGCTCGTTCTGCCGTGCGCCAGCGTGAAGCTCTGGCGCGCTATAGGCGGTGACGAACTCGTGCTGTGGAAGCATCTGTTGTGGACGATCCTGAATCAGATCGCCGAGCCCGGGAAGCCGCTGGAGCTGCTCAGGGCTGTGCGAGCGGACAACCAGTATGCCCGCCTGCCGCAAATCGTGCACGACCCTGTGCCCACTTCGGGTGAGGTTCTGCATGTCGATTCTGCTGGCATCATCGTAGCGGAGGATGTAGTTTTGTTCGGGCGATACTGCCTGCACCCGCTGAGGAAGCAGCGCCAGAGCGCCCAGGAAGCTCAGACTGATGAGAAGCAGTACGCCGATCGTTTTTCTCATTCCCTGCATTGCTATTCTCTATCCTTTCACTTGCAGATATGATGATACGACTGATACCACTTCTAAACATAAAGCACTTCTAGTAAAAGGACATTCGTATGTACTATAAGTGGTGCTCGTTCTGCATATTCCACAAAGGAGAGAATTGCAGGAGTGAGGGCGAGCGAACGCCCCCACTGATGATAGTTGTCGGAATGAGGACTCAGGATACAGCGCGAGCCGCGTCGATGATGCCTGTTCCCATCAGGTGATTGCTGATCGGAGCCGCATCATAATCGATCGTATAGTTATAGTAGGGGCTCTTGCTATTGCTGGCGGCGGGCGGCGTGGCGTTCTTATCGAGGAAGGGCGTGACAGAGCGCTTGAGCAGCTTCGTTAGCTCCTGCACCGACATGCCCGGATGACGCGCAAGCACCAGTGCGGCGACTCCGGAGACGGTTGGCGCGGCCATCGAGGTGCCCTGCAAATAGCTATAGCAGTTGCTACAGAGTTGTCCCTTCTCATCAATACCGAACGCGCCAAAGACGCCGGTATGGTCGTCTCCGCCGGACGAGGAGGGGGTCAGGCCATCACAGCGAGTCGAAATGCAGTCGAAGCGTGGCACGTTATAGTTTCGCGAGCCGCCGGGCGCTGAGACATCGATACGGGCCCCGTAGTTGCTGTAGTAGGCGAGCTGGTCGCGGAGTCCCTGCCCATACTGTCCGTGCCTGGTTTCACCTGCCTGCGCGGCCTGGGTGATGCGGTTGGTCGCGCTCACGGTCAGCACGCCGGGAATGCCAGCGGGGATCTCACGGAGCCCGTACAGGTTGTTGCTCGGGTCGTTCTTCTCCGCGCCAAAGCCGACGCTGCTTTTTCCCATCACGCGCCCGTTCTGGTCGAGCTGGACGTGCTCATTGCCTGCGGAGGCCACCACCAGCGTTCCATGCTGCAACAGATAGGAAATAGTCTGGTTGTAAGCTTTCCAGGTGGAAGCGCCATCTCTGGCGTCTTTCTCGGTGCGGCAATAGTAGGACTCCTTCACGACGCCATCCGCGCATACAAAGCCGCCCAGCGACATGCTGACGATCTGTGCGCCAACCTTGTGAGCATGCATCAAGGCGGCCAGAATCCAGCTATCGGTTCCGATGCCGCAGGCGTTGAGCACACGCAGGTTGATCAGCGTGGTTTCGGGCGCGATGCCGCTCATGCGCGAGGTGTTCTTTCCAGCGATGTGCAGCGCGGTCCAGGTGCCATGTCCATTGAAGTCCTCAAGGCTGTTGACATCCGAATCCTGTGCGCAGTTCGTTGGTTCAACAAATGACTTGCTGGCCTCTTTATCATAGTTATCGCCAAGCGCTTCATGAGTGGAAGTCAGTCCACTATCGAGGACAGCGACGCGTACCTTTCTCGATCCGCGCGTCTTTTCCCAGGCCTGAGGCACATGAATGCGCTCCAGATCCCATTGTTGCGGGCAGACTGCTTCGTTGCTCGCGCAGCCTTCGGCCTTGCTGGACACCTGAAGGGGATGAAGCAGGCCAGAAGTGAGCGGTTTTGTCGGTTTAGCGGGAATGGTGATATGCGGGCGGTCTGGTGCAACGCTGATGATGCCGGGAATATGTATCAGGTCGTCAGGGATATGGGTGCGCACAACCATTACCCCGGCTGCGCTCAGGTCATAGACAACAGTATGTCCTCTGCTGATGACGGTTTGAGGAAGGGTTTGCTGTTGCGGTTGAAATACCAGAATGTAGTTCTTTGCCGGGCCAATGCCCTGTACGTCCAAAAGTGGACTGCTGAGGAACAGGCATGCGGCCAGCAATAAGGCCAGAGGAAGCAGGGTACGATAGTACTTGCTTTGCATGAATTACATGTCCTTTCGTGCGCCGCGCGGGCGTCCTTCTGCTGAAACGATGTTCCCTGTTGATGCAGCGGGGATGCTGTCGAGTGAGATGTCCACCTCCACGTGTTCCCCTCTCCTTCACTTTGAATGAAGTGGCATATGTTAAAATGACACATTCCTTTCCAGCATAATGGGACTATCTGGAAAAGCGGTTTACTTCTGGTTGAGATCAGGTGAAGAGAGGAGCTGGAATTTTCCTCTTTCAGGGAGAGAATCTTAACTGCTCGATTGATATGCGTGAATAAGAGGGCGCGAGAGAAAAAAAGAACCGGCTTGCTGACCGGTTCTGAGACAATCAAGCGTGTTCGGGGCGATCACTGACGCCCGCTTCGGCAAAAGTGGCCATCTCGCTATGGGTACACACAGCGGCCTCGACGATCTGCATCGCAAGTACCGCGCCGGTTCCCTCACCGAGTCGCATATCAAGCTGAAGCAGCGGGCGAAGCTCCAGCCGCTCCAGGATCAGGCGGTGACCGCGCTCGACGGAGGCGTGTCCGGCAAAGAGATACTCGCGAATGGTGGGATGTAAGGTAGATGCAACAAGCGCAGCGGCGGTAGAAATAAAGCCATCAATCACGACGGGAACGCGGTGTTCCACTGCGCCGATCAGCACGCCGACCAGGCCCGCGATTTCCAGCCCACCGACACAACGCAGGACCTCAAGCGGGTTCAGGGGGTCAGGTTGATTGACGGCCAGCGCCTGTTCGATCACGCGCACTTTATGCTGACGCTGCTCTTCATCGATCCCGGTGCCATACCCGGTGAGCTCGCTGACGGGCAACTGGAGCAGCGCGGCTGCAATGGCGCTGGCGGCTGTCGTATTCCCGATGCCCATTTCGCCGATTGCCAGAAGGTCGGCTCCCTGCGCGATCGTCGCGTGAGCCGTCTCGATGCCGACAAGCAGCGCCTGCATCATCTGTTCCGGTGTCATGGCGGGCCCCTGAGCCATATTCGCGGTGCCATACGCGACCTTGCGCGAGAGCAGCCCGGGGTGAGAGAGCTCGGCAGCTACGCCGACATCAACAATAATCATCTGCACGTTCGCCTGCCGCGCCAGAGCATTAATTGCCGCGCCTCCCTGCAAGAAATTGAGCACCATCTGGGGCGTGACTGCTGCCGGATACGCGCTGACGCCCTCGCGGGTGACGCCGTGATCGCCTGCCATCACAATAACGGCTTTATGGTTGATGCGGGGAACGGGGGTTTGCTGCATGCCCGCGATCCGAATGGCGATCTCTTCCAGGCGACCGAGGCTGCCGGCTGGCTTGGTAAGCTGCTGCTGACGCTGGCGTGCCTGTTCCATCGCGGCCCGATCAAGGGGGGTAATAGAGGCCAGCGATGTCGCCAGAATGGTAGAAAACTCGCTCAAGGATTCTTTGTCTCCATTTCTGTCTTGTATATAGGTTCCTATCAATACTGTCATTCTATCACGGATAGTTCACGCCCGATTATGGCATAATAAGGGAAAGAAGTGGTGTGTTCAGTTGTCAGGGTGTTTTTTGGTAGCAGCAAAAAGCGTTGCTCTGAAAGGATTATTCATGAACCGGCATTATAAGCGCTATATAACCTGTATTTTACTTCTTCTCTCGTGCGCTCTGGTCGGGTGTAATGGGTTGCCATCAATGGAATCGAGCGCATCGACTCCGACGCCGAGCCCGACGCTGCCGCCCCGGCGCGATCCACTGCTTGTGTTGCGTATGCTGAATAAAACCAACGGGTGGGCCGTCACAGAGCGAAGTGTTGTCAGGACGGTGAACGGCGGGCAGAGCTGGCACGACGTAACCCCGAATACGCCGGGCAGGATTGTGCTGCTGCGTGGCGCGTTTCGAGATGAGCTGCGGGGCTGGCTCTCGGTTGTGCTGCAAAATGAGCAGAAGGTGCACGTCTATCGGACGGTAGATGGTGGACAAAGCTGGCAGGATTCGGTGCTCAGCGGGTTGCCTCTCCACGGAGCGATGACGCCCCATTTTATCAATCTCGATGAGGGCTGGCTTGAGTGCACGGGCGCGAGTGATGCGGGCTCGATGGTCGTTGCTCTTTTTCATACACGTGACGGCGGGGAGCACTGGGAGAAGCTGGCAACAACCGAAGATCCGGCAAGCGGCCTGCCACGCCGCGGGGTGAAGAATGGCCTGACGTTTAAGGATGCCACCACCGGGTGGGCTACCGGAAGCGAGCCTTCAGGTGCACCCTGGCTCTATAAAACAACCGATCAGGGGAAAACCTGGAAGCGCCAGAGCCTGCCCACGCTGGAAGGTCAGCAGCTTGCCTATCGTACGACGCCGCCCATTCTGATCGGCGATTATGGCATGATGCCGGTCTATGTGCAGGGAAAGCTGGACGGCAAGCCGACCGAGGGAACCCTGCTCTATAAGACCTATGATGGTGGTGAAACCTGGCAACCAGATTATCCGCAAGAGCCCGGGGCGCTGGTTCGGGAGTCGCTGGAAAATCTCTACATTGTGGATGCACAACATGCCTGGGGCTCGGATCCCGAGGGCCAAACCATGTACTTTACCGACAATGCCGGCAAAAGCTGGAAAAAGATCAGCACAAACATTGGACATTTTCGGGCGCTTAGCTTTGTCGATATGCAGAACGGGTGGGCTGTTGATGCGAGTTCGCTCTATGTGACAGCGGATGGCGGCTCGCATTGGCGCAAGGTTACCTATAGCATTCGATAAGCCTGCAACAGGTTCTCATGGGGCATGCCAGCCATGTTCTCGTGAGAACCTGCATCTTCCTCAAGAATCCCTGTGTTTGCTTGCTTTTTTGGTCAAAAATGTACTATATAGAGTGTAGAAAGAATTTTTGCTGTTCCTGGATTTTCAAGGACGACATCTTATTTCACAGGACAAAAGCATTATTCTTTTTGCCTTGATTGTCTCGGATCGAAAGAAGCAAACGAGAAAAGGATTTATTGTATGTCTGGAAGACGCTTTACGTGTGCAGGCGAGAAAGCTCGGTGGCCTCGCGTGCTGCTCTTTCTTGCGACATGCGCCATGCTCCTTATCGGGACGCTGTTTCTCCAGTCCGGCGTTGTGCTGGCAGCCTCTACCGATACGAAGCAGACAGCAGGGACGCTTCACGCGTTGTTTACCCGGGCTGCACAGGAATCGGGAGTTCCTGAAGCGCTGCTCCTGGCTATCAGCTATCAGGAGTCGCGCCTGAGTGACAACAACTGGCATCCGAGCATTGATGGTGGCTATGGATATCTGCATCTGGTGAAAAACGAGCGCGTCAACACGCTTGACAAGGCGGCTCAACTCCTCAAGCTGCCCGCCGATGCACTGAAGCGCGACGCGGCGGCCAACATTCGCGGAGGCGCTGCGGTGCTGCGTTCACAGGCTATCGAACTGAATGGGAAGCTGCCCACTTCCCTGAACGACTGGTACAACACGGTTGCCCTCTATAGCGGCTCGAATAGCCGCTCGATCGCCGCGCTCTACGCTGATAAGGTCTACGAGTTGTTGCAGAAGGGCTTCAGCGTTGAGACGAAGAGCGGCGAAGTAATCACGGTGTCTCCGCAACAGGTGCAGCCAAACAAGCAGACATTTCAGGCGCAGGTCGTCTCGCGCATGGCGCAATCGCCTCAGCTTCCTGCCGGGTGCACCAACTCCCATGAGGGTGTTGAATATCCAGACGCCATTAACTGTATTATCCCGCCCGAAATCGGCGATTGTGCTCGTTCCTCTGAGCATGTGATCTGTAACTACGATTCCTCCTCGTCCCGTCCCGATGACTACCCGATTGATCGCGTGGTCATTCACGATATCGAAGGCTCTGCCGCCGATGCGCTGAATATCTTCCTGAACCCCAAAGTGGAGTACGATGTCAGCATACACTATGTGGTTGGTAGCGATGGAACCGTCTATCAGGTGCTCCACGAGCGCGACACGGCCTATCAGGCGGGCAATATCTGGTACAATCATCACTCCATCGGCATTGAGCATGAGGGCTACGCAGATACCGGCTATCTCTGGTACAACGCGACCATGTATCTTGCATCGGCCAAACTGAGCGCCTACCTTGCCGACAAGTATCATATTCCTATCGATACCACGCATTTCGTGGCGCATGGTGCGACTCCGTCCCCGGCGATCGGACTGAGCAATCATGATGACCCCGGCGCCTACTGGATGTGGCGCTATTACCTCAACGCGATCGACAAATACAGCAAGGCGCGTCAGACGCAGCTCAAGCTACAGCCGTTCACGTTGACGCTGTTCCCTGAGTCGAGTCTGAAGATGTACGGGGGCTCAAAGCCAACACCTGCCAACTTCAACTATTTCTATATCTACAAGGAGCCCGACACAAACAGTCCCCTGATTATGGATACGCAATACGCCTACCAGGGGAATAACAATATTGACGCGCTGAAGAGCTACGTCTTCACCGATATCAAGCGTGATCAGGGGCACAACGGTTACATGATGTACAAGATCAATTTCTCGGTGCAGCCTGATCCGAGCAAACCGGCCCAGTTTGTGCAGGGCTGGCTTGCTGTACCCGATGGCGTGAAGGTCGAGTTTGGCGCATTCGGGCGGCTCGTCAAGCTTCACTCGACGGATGGCAATGACGTGAAGATCTATGGCTCGCCCAGAACGTTCAGCTCGTCCTCGTACGTGATAGGCAACGCTCCTGATGGGGCGCTGTTCGTCTCGCCCGAGAAGATCGCCGAGGACGGTTCGGGCAGGATCTGGTACATGATTAACTATAACCATCGTCAGGCGTGGGTGCCTGTTGACGAGCTTGCCGAAGCATATCGATACTAGGGAGTGTTTGGAGAGTGAGAGCGGTTCGGTTACTTCGGGAGAGGGTGCGGCCTGTTGGGCCGGCCCTCTTCTCTTTTGCCAGCAAAAAAGGTATGATGGGGATATGTAGTTGTAAGGGAGAAAGAAAGGACACTGAAAAAAGACAAAGAAAGGACATCGTATCATGTTGGCATCCAGACTGTTACAGGGAAAAGTCTGTCTGGTGACCGGGGCAAGCTCCGGTATTGGCAAGGCGACGGCGCTCGGGCTGGCTCACAGAGGCGCTCACGTCGTCATGGCATGCCGGGATCTGGCGCGAGGGGCAGCGGCACAGAATGAGATTCAGGCGCACAGCGGGAATCCGCACGTTGACCTCATGCAGGTTGACCTTGCCTCTCAGGAGTCTATTCGCCAGTTCGTGGCCCACTTCAAAGATCGATATACGCATCTTCATATACTCATTAATAATGCCGGTATTAGTAACTTTTCACGGCAGGAGACGGAGGACGGCATAGAAGAGACGCTGGCCGTGAATTATCTGGCTCCGTTTCTGCTGACAAACTTACTTCTGGATACGATCAAAGAAAGCGCCCCTGCGCGTATTATCAATGTTTCGTCTGATATGCAATCTTCGGGCACAATTGATCTGTTTGATCTTCAGTTGAAAACGGGGCGTTACAGTTTTCCGCGAGCGTACAGCCAATCGAAGCTGGCGCTGATCCTGTTTACCTATGCACTGGCTCGCAGGCTGGAAGGAACCGGGGTTACGGTCAACTGCTTGCATCCCGGGTTTGTCGCGACAAACATCGGTCAGCAGGATCTCGGTCCTGTACTGAAGACGCTTGTAGGGCTGCTCCTGCCACTGCTTGGGAGCAAGCCCGACGAGGGAGCCAGAACCACGCTCTATCTTGCGACCTCTCCTGAGGTTGAGGGCGTTACTGGCAAATACTTCATCAAGGGCGTGCCGAAGAAGTCAGCGCTGGTCTCCTATGATCGCGTGCTGCAAGAGCGCCTATGGGAGGAAAGCCTGAAGCTGACGCACCTTGAGTCGGTCGCGGTGCGGTGATCTGATCATGAGGGCCAGAAGCATTCGCTGGCCCTCGCTCCATAGCTTCTAGAAGCCTTCAAGCATCAGTTTGTCGGTCTCTATCTTCAGTCTTCTAAGCACCTCTGGCACCACTTTGCGAGCTCTTTCACCTTCTCGCGCTGGTTTGCGGCGTTGATCGGTGTTCGGTCATCGTCGTTTTGAGCATGCCAGCGCCACCACAGGGTTGAGCAAGGGCTGTTGTTCGCTGATAGCGATATAGCTCGATTGCTTTCATTTTTGAAGTTCCTTTCGGGAAGGAAAGAATAGTAGCGCTGGTATTTCTACAAACCACACATAGTAGATGTTGTATTCATTCTATGGCCCTCATGTGGGCGGTTATCTCAGCAATGGAGGAAATAGATATATACTGATAGCAAGACAATGGATGAGTTAAGAGAAAAAGCGCCTCAGGCTGGTGCTCAAGGTGGAGAGATGACGACGTTTCTGCGGAGTGTGAGTTTTTCAAGGCGTATGACGTAATACACTAAAACTTTATCTTTTTCCCGGGTAGGAAGGAGGTTATGTATTCGTTTTCCCTTTTCACGTGAGCTTCGTACATTCGGAGGATCAATATATGCGCTCAAAATCTGTGCTTTCAGTCAGTTTACTCCTGCTTATGCTGTTGCTTGCGGCTTGTGGCGGCGGCAGCTCCTCAACGCAATCGGGAGGGAAAGCCCCCGACGATCAGCAGATTCTAACGATTCCCATCGGTGGGCGGACAGAACTGCAATCATTTGACCCTGCCCTGGTGACAGAACAGGCCTCAATTCGCGCCGTCAATCTGGTCTTTACCGGCCTGGTGCAGCTGAACAACAAGCTTGAAGTCGTTGACCAGCTTGCCGAAAGCCACTCTGTCTCAGCAGACGGCCTCACCTGGACCTTTAAGCTGCGCCCGAACCTGAAGTTTAGCGATGGTACTCCGCTGACTTCAAAGGATGTGGCCTACAGTATTGATCGAGCTCTCAAACCGGAATTGAAGTCAGCCGTCTCGACGGTCTATCTTGGCCTCATCAAGGACTCACAGAAGCGCTTTGATGGCAAAATTCCCACGCTGATCGGTCATTCTATCCTGACGCCGGATGATCAAACGGTTGTGTTGCAAGCTGAGAAGAAGGCGGCCTATTTTCTGCAAACGCTGACCTATCAGACCTCATTTGTCGTCCAGCGCTCAATGATTGAGAAGTATGGCGATAATTTTGCTGAACACCTGAGCGAAGGAATCGGCGGCGCAGGACCGTTCAAAGTATCAAAATATGTGCGTGGCAAGCAAATCGAGTTTGTGCCGAACCCCAACTACTACGGGAAGAAGCCCCAGTTGAAGAAGGTGGTGCTGGTCTTCTATCAGAAGGAAGATACTGCCTACCGTGCTTATCAGAGTAACCAGCTTCACTGGGCCTTAAATGTGCCTTCACAGCAGATTGAGCAAGCAAAGAAGCTTCCGAATAATCAGTTTCTCAATATCCCTCAGTTGACTGTTGGCTATTATACGATGAACTACCTCGTCAAGCCATTCGATAACCTCAAGGTCCGTCAGGCGTTTGATCTGGCGATTGACAAGGATTCGATTGCCAACAGTGTCTACAAGGGAGCGGTGATCCCGACCAACCATATCGTACCGGCCAATATGCCGGGTTATAACGAGAATCTGACCGGGCCACAGGGCGTCAAAACGACCAAAGGTGATCCAGCGCTGGCGAAGAAGCTGTTTGAAGAGGGCCTGAAGGAGTCGAACATGACTCGGGCAGATTTTCCCCAGATCACGCTGACGTTCGCCTCGCGCGGCTCCGCTGATATCAGGAACGAGGCCTCTGCCGTCCAGCAGATGTGGAGTCAGGTGCTTGGGGTGAACATCAAGCTGGATGACGTAGACTATAACAAGCTGCTGACCGAGCGTAATCGAACCGTCAATAACCCTGATGGAATGCAGATGTGGCAGTTGACATGGGGCGCGGACTATCCCGACCCACAGAACTGGTTGACACTGCTGTTCGGGAAGGGATCGCCCAAGAACGCGATGAACTACGGGCAGAACAATTCTCCAATGGCACAGGAACAACAGGAGAATCAAAAGTTGATGGAACAGGCAGATGTAAATCAGAACGAGGAACAGCGCATGCAACAGTACCATCAGGCTGAACAGGCGCTGGTGAATGACGTCGTCTGGATTCCGGTGTATCAGGACGCCGATAGCATGGTGCGAAAGCCGTGTGTGACCGGGATTGTGGATAATGCGCAAAGCTTTATCCCACCTGAGGACTGGGGTAACATCTATATCACCAACGCGAAACCCTGTGCTGATGTCTCAGCATATCAATAAGTATTGATCTGCCACTGGAAACGAGAGGCTGAAGCGCTTGCTCAGCTTCTCGTTTTTTTACTGCTGACCGATCTGGAAAATGGCGATATTTCGTTGTTTGGTCGCGAGGGCCAGCCGGCGCTGCGAGGCCGAACCGGTCATCAGCAGTGGCGAGCCATTGAGCGCCGAAGATGGCAGAATCTGCATGACCTGTTGCTTCATCTCCACCTCATCGGTACGCCAGAAGCGGATAGAGCCATCTGTTGCGGCGCTTACCAGCCAGTTTGAATCGCTGCTCCAGAGGATGCCGATCACCTCACGCCGGTGGTCCTCAATCGCGACAAGCAGCTTGCCACTCTGCGCCTCCCAGATGCAGATGCGGTTATCCTTTTTCCCGCCGTAGCTTGCCAGATAGCGACCGTTCGGGCTCCATGCCAGAGCGCGAACCTCGTCATAGTGGGCGGGCCAGTAGGCGAACTGCCGATTTAACGAGGCATCCCAGACGGAGATAAAACAATCTGCGCCCCCGGTTGCCAGCAGTTCCTGATTGGGCGACCACGCGAGCGCCTGTACACCCTTATCACGGTGTACCAGTCGCCGGGAGATGACCTGTCCTGTGCGATCCCAGACGCGCACCACGCCATCACGCCCCCCGGTTGCCAGCATCGCGCCATCGGTGGTCGGATCTATCGTCGTTGAGCCGCCCTCGTGGCCTTTCCATGTGCTCTCAGGATGACCTCCCGAGGTGATATCCCAGATGCGTACGGCCTCGTCGCTGGATACAGTAGCGATATGCTTACCGTCGGGCAGCCAGCAGAGCCCCTGTACCTTGCCCTTGTGCCCCTGCAAGATGCCAAGATAGCGCCCGCTGTCCTGCTGAACCGACCAGAGCCGAATCTGTCCATCCTGTGCGCCAGAGGCGAGATATTGCCCATCAGGCGACCAGCTCAACGAGAGAATCGCGGCGGTATGGCCGGTGAATTGATAGAGTTGTGTTGCTCCCCGGGGAAAGGCCGTCTCGGGAACAGATGGCGTGACAAGCTGCTCCACCGGTTCTGGTGGACGCTCCGGCAGCTCGATAGGTGGTACGCTGGCAAGATTGCTCGGTGAGGGAGAATATTGCTGTGGCCTGATGGTCGTCTCGGGTGGGGGCGGTGCGGCAAGGGCGGAGATGCGCCCGGGATCACGCCAGCTCGTGAGCGTCTGGGAGCGTGCGGGGCTGATTTCGCCCGTTTGCCCGGTTCTGAGCATGCTTTCGAGGGCAGCCCGAAAGGCGAGGTCAAAGGTGCGGATATCGGGGAAGCGCTCGGCTATCTGTCCGCTGCGGGCGCGTCTCAGGGTCAGATCAAGGGGATGCATGGGCGAAATGAGCGGCTGATACTCGCCTCCGAGGTATCCAGAGGACGGCGGCAGCACGCGCTGTCTCAGCAGCAGATATGCTAGTGAAGCGAGGGCAAATTGATCCGAGGCCGCCTCGGCTTTGCCCTCAAGCTGCTCCGGAGCGGTGTACGGATCGGGTACAGCGGGATTCTCGCAGCCTACAAACGAATAGTAGAAATCGCAGACCTGGAGTTTGCCGGGCGCGACAAGCAGGCAGTTCTCCGGCTTGAGATGCCCGTGGATGATGCGGACGCCATGCGCAAGGTGCAGCGCCTCCGCGATCTGGTGAATAATGCCTCCAACCGCCTGGAAAGAGAGGCGCGACCGCTTTTCCAGGTAGGCGGCGAGCGAGCCATTTTCCTCGAACGGCGAAATAAGCGCCAGCAGATCACCCCGGCCAATTTTATCAGCGCGTAAGAGCGGGTGAATGTGGGCGTGATAGAGGGTCTGAAGCAGCTTTGAACGCAGGAAGATGGTGGAGTTTATCTGTCGCAAGACGCGAATCACAACCCTGTCTCTGACGCTCCGTGTTCCGGGAACCGCGACTGTCGCGAGATACAGGTCCATGCGCCGGGAAGATTTGAGCAGTGAAGTCACGCTCCACTGGCCGATGGGCGCTCCCGCGAGAAGGAAGCCGCATCCGGGCGCTTCGCAGACCAGTCTGTCGGCGGGAAGTCCCGGGAACGAGTGGCGCTCGTAAGGATTTAAACACGTGAACATACCATTCCTCTATTGGTGCTTCATTCATTGTTTGCCTGTTCCTGAAATCGGGTGAGGCAGCCTCACCGGAGACGAACTTCAGTTTTACTGTATCGTAAATCCATCAATGATCTATAATCTGAGCCAGAGATCAGCACGGTTCTGTGCCGCATTGTTCCAGTCATTGGACGCTTGCTTGATATACAGTAGACTCATCGTATGGCCCCAATGCGGCGATGTATGGGAAGAGGGGGCAAAAGAAACGGCTCTCAGACCAACACAGAGAAACGAGGAGATATCATATTCCTCATCTTCCCTTTTCTGAGGAAAGGCACCTCTTTCTGACCCCCATCGTCGGTGCTTTCTCCTTTTTTCTGCTCGTGCGTGCAGCAAAGAGCGCTTGTCATAGCTTCCTGTTTTGCTGAAACAATGCCGAGCTGCTTTGCGGCATATTATACAGGAAAGCATTGAAGAATTCAATTGTGTCTCCTTGTCCTCGAAGGCGCAAAGAGATAGCCCTATTCCTTGAATTTTTTTGATTATCTGCGAAACGATTTTCTCCTGTTTTGAGACCGGTTTTCTCTGAAGAAAAGGAAGTGGGAGGTTCTTCCTATAGTTTCATTTTTTGAGGAAGAGTACAGGAAGTATTTTTGTGATATGCTGAAGAAACAGAGGAGCTATACCGCTTCTTCTTTGCCCGAGGAAGCGGTATAGAAGCAAACGTCTACTCGATAGAAGTGAAGAGCGAGTTCAGCGACTCAGCCAGCGTCGGATGCGTGAATACGCCATCTTTCAGCGCGGTGTAGGGAAGCTTTCCCATCATTGCTATCTCGATCATGCTCATGATTTCCCCGCCATCGATTCCCAGTATAGCGCAACCCAGGATCTGCTTGCTTTCAGGATCAATAAGCGCCTTCATTACACCTCTGGGTTCATCTACTTCCAGTGCACGAGAAACGGAGCTCATCGGGAGTCGGGCCACGCGGTAGGTGATGTTCTGCGCTTTTGCCTCTTTCTCGCTCAGCCCCACGCGCCCTAACTGGGGATCGGTGAAGATCGTATACGGCACGAGGCGGCCCCGGGTAGTGGCGCTGCCGTGGTGCAACAGGTTGGCGCGTAAGATGCGATAATCGTCATAGGAGATATGGGTAAAGGCCGGCCCTCCCTTCACATCGCCGATTGCATACACGCCCGTGACATTGGTTTCCAGGCGCTCATTGACCTGAACATAGCCCTTCTGATCCGTCTTGATGCCTGCCGCCTCAAGGTTGAGATGTCTGGTATTTGGCCTGCGTCCGGTGGCGAGTAGGAGGTGTGAGGCGGTCAGCGTCTCCTCGCCCTTCTCGCTTTTGACAGTGATGTGAATCGTGTTCTCGGCGGCCTTCTGCACATGGGTAGGGCTGGTTCCTGTGCGAATAGTGATCCCATCTTCCTGCAAGATCTTTGCCATCTCGCTGGCGATATCCTCATCTTCTTTCGAGAGGATCTGCGGGCCCCGTTGCAGGATCGTGACCTGACTGCCAAAGCGGCGGAACATCTGGGCGAATTCCAGCGCGACATAGCCCGCTCCGACTACGACAAGGTGCTCGGGCACGCTGTCCAGCTCCATAATGGAGGTTGAGTCCAGGTATGGAACTGTATCCAGACCATCGATCGGGGGGATGGCGGGGCTATCGCCGGTATCAATAATAATTGTGTTGGCGGTCAACTGGCGGGTTTCACCATTGGTGAAGCGGACGGTCAGTGTTTTGGGTCCGCTGAAGGAGGCTTCTCCGCGCAGGAGATCGAGGTTCTGGATCTGTTCGGTGCGCTGCTCACTGCTCTGACGATAGCTGGTGACAATATCACGCTTGCGCTGCCGAACGCGGCGCATATCGACATTGACCGGTCCGGTATACACGCCAAAATCGGCAGCGCGCTTGACCACATAGGCGGCCCGGGCGCTGGCAATCATCGTTTTTGTCGGGGTACAGCCAACATTGACACAGGTTCCGCCGACATGCTCCCGTTCTATGAGTGCTGTCTTGTGGCCAGCCTGCGCCAGGTCGGTCGCGATGGGGCCGCCTCCCTGGCCAGAGCCGATGATAATAGCATCATAGGTTGTGTTTGCCATTCTTTTTCCTCGCTTTTCTAATCCTGGTTCTTCTTAGTTCTTGCACGAAGAGATATGCGTTTCGGTTGTGGGGACTGCCTCCGGGGCCGTGTGATTGCTCGGCTAACACAGATTTCCTCAAGGAAAGCCCGCTTTTCGGCATCATTCAAGCGTAAGTGCAACGATCATAGATAGAAAATCAGCGGGGCAGCTGAAGCTCAGCAGTACAAAGAAGAAGAATGTGAGATAGATCATATGAAAGAAAAGGAGAGAAATGCTATACTGAAGAGGAACAGGAGAGAAAGATGTTTCCGTACTTTTCACTGTAATCATTTCTGTCTTATTCTGTATCATCATCTCTTCTATGGAAGAGGTAGAAGGAAAGAAGAACGGTGAAAGATGAAAGATATTGGTGACACGATAGGGACAAATCGAATTATCTTTGTTTCGCCGACTGCTTCGCAACCTCTCTCAAACTGGACGTTTCTCATTGAGCAGCAGGGAGACATCCGGGCGCTCAAGCTCTGGCCCGAGGTCCACTTTTCGAGTGCGCAAGAACGTCATGCCTTTCTGGATCGAGGGCACAAACTGACGGAAGTGCAGCACCCGTCACTACTTCCCGTTCTTGACTGTGGCATGGATGCAGATGCGCCATTTCTGGTGCTTCATGAGGAGGTGGCGCGCGGAGAGACTGCCCGTTTGCGCTTGCTTGCCTCCGGTCAGCCCTTCTCGATAGACGAGATGCGCGCTATCATTGGAGCGGTCGGCCATGCGTTGGATGCACTTCATCAGCAGGGGCTGGTGCATGGATGCCTGACCCCCGAGGCCATTCTATTGACGGGTGACAGCACGGCTCGGCTTGCCGGATACCTGCCGTTTGAGCCGGCTGATACCACGCTCAGTCGGCCTTATACGCCAACGGAACAGGCATACAGCAGGCAGGGAGATATCTATGCACTTGCCGGAGTCGCGTACGAATTGGTAACCGGAAAGCAACCGACGGAGCCGCTCGTGTTCGAGGCTTCCATTCCCGTAGCGATTCAGCAGGCATTGCTGGAAGCGCGTGACCCGCAGCCCGAGCGACGATTTTCTACTATAGAAGATCTATTGAAGGCGCTCGATATCCCGTCTGCTATAGCGGAAGCGCCGACGATCCGTATCGCTCGTAAAGATGTCGTATCCAGCCAGCCGCCACCAATCGAGGAGCCCGAGGAAGAGGCGCCCGAAGAAGAGGTATTCCAGCGTGAGGAAGAGCCGACGATCCGGCAGGCGCCTGAGTCGCTGCAATTTCCCACGCCACCGCCATACACAACCAGTGCGAAGCCTCGCAAGGGGTTGCGTATCGGGTGCCTTGCTCTGGTCGCGGTGATCGTGCTCGCGTCGCTTGGCATCCTCTTGCACAACATCTTACCGGCAAGCAGTGCATCGATCAAGATAACGCCAATCTCGCACCAGGTAACGGAGTCTCTGGGTCCCTATCAACTGACGAGCCAGAGCAATATTGCACAGCAGCAGTTCAAAGGTCGCTTGCTCCGCGTCACATCTTCCAAACAGGCGCAGACGGTGAAGGCGAGCAGGAATGGACATATAGACGGGACAGAGGCGCACGGGAAGCTGGTGCTCTCGAACGCCAGTGTTCCCCGGATATTGTTCAACACCTATCTCATCATCAACCTGGATAATGGGTTGACAGTCACGACTGATGCCAATATCTTCCTGAACTCTATTGGCTCAACAACGGTGAATGCGCGAGTGACAAAGGCGGGCACGGTCGGGAATATTGCTCCCTATACCATTTCGGGTCTCTATGAAATAACGGGCGAAAACGTCACTGTCTATATTGAGAATCCCGAGGCGTTTACTGGCGGCAAAGATCCCTATGATGGACCAATTATTCAGGAAGTGGATGTCAGCAACGCGGAAAACGCGCTTCAGAATAAACTGCAAAAGGAAGCAGAAGCGAGCATACAGAAGCAAGTGCGCCCCGGTGAAGTGCTGCTGGATAGCCCTTCCTGTGAGCGAAAGTTTCAGAATAATCATAAAGCTGGCGATCCGGCCTCCTCGGTGACGGTGAGCGGTACCCTTGTCTGTTCCCAGGTCGCCTATGACAGGGAGGAGGTCACAGCGGCAATGCTGCACCATATGCAGGAAAAGGTGCAGAAGCAGTATGGTCCGCATTACAACCTTTCGAAGGCATTTGAACCGAAAATCACAGGTTCCATTATCAGTAACAAAGGATGGTTGACTGTCTCCACCGCTGATCTCTGGATTTATCAGTTTAGCGAGGTGCAGAAGCAGGCCGCGAAAGATATAGCTGGAAAGTCGCAGGATGAGGCGCTATCGATCCTCAAAAAGAAGTATGGGGTGAAAGAGGGCCTGATACATGTGAGTGGTTTCGGGTTGCATCTTCCGAGCTCACCCGACGCGATCACCTTCACGATTGGCAAGCCATAAGCTTCGCAGCGCCAGCAAAAAGGGAGCAGTGACAACGGGCAAACGTTCTCACTGCTCTTTCTCATTACGCTTGAGGCTGCTCGCTTTCCAGCGAAAGCACGCCTGCATTGTAGTCATAGGCGAAGAGCTCCGCATAGCGCCCCCAGTCGATCGCGGTTGAGAGCAGGGTTTCGGCGTCCTCGCTGCTCATAAAGTCTTCCAGTTCACGCAGGAAGCGCTCTTCTGGTGCGCGGTGATCGGGCCGAGTGTGCAGCACAGACTGAATATGAGTGACCAGCGGCACATGCGCGATAAGCTGGCTGGCAAAGATCTGCTTCTGTTCCTCGGTGTCGCCGCGCGCGAATGTCTGGCCGGTTGGCAACAGGATGATATCGCCCTCCTCGACCCGGGCGAAGCCAAGCAGCTCGGCAGCGTCGGTCAGCGGGAACAGGTCGTCAACTTCCAGTTGCATCGACGAAGCCAGATACGGCAGATCGGCGCGGCCCTTGTGGGTCTCTTTTGCCAGCAATTCAAGCAGGCTCCCAAGCTGCTCGATAGAAGCGCCCGGCAACCGGTAGGCGATCGAGGTGCGATCTGCTCCGGCTAGCGGCGTGGCGGTCGGCTTCTCTGGCGTCGTCATAATCGTATAGATGTGCTCGACCAGCTCGCGGAACTCTGGCTGTTCGCGGTTGCGCGGTCGCGGCAACGTCACCGGAATCTCGGCGCGGATGCGCCCGGGGTTGGCGCTCAGGACAACGATGCGATCCGCCATAATGACTGCTTCCTCGATGTTATGCGTGACGATCAGCAGAGAGCGCATGGAGATACGCTGCTTCTGCCACAGCTCCAGGAGCTCGCTCCGCAGGCGCTCGGCGGTCAGCACATCCAGCGCACTGAACGGCTCATCCATAAAGAGGATGTCGGGATTGGTGACGAGGGCCCGCGCAAAGCCGACTCGCTGCCGCATACCGCCCGACAGCTCCTTCGGGTAGGCCGACTCAAAGCCATCAAGGCCAATAATGTCGATGGCTTCCAGAGCTCGACGAGCGCGTTCAGCCGCTGGAACACCCATAGTTTCCAGCCCGAGTTCAACGTTCTGCTGTACCGTCAGCCAGGGGAAGAGAGCGAATGTCTGAAAAACCATTGCCATACCCGGCATCGGACCAACAACCGGACGGTTGCGATAGGTCACACTGCCAGTGGTGGGCGTAATCAGCCCGATGAGTGAGCGGAGCAGCGTGGACTTTCCGGACCCCGAGCGACCGAGCAGCGCCACAATCTCACCCTCATGCAGGGTCAGGTTGATATTTTCGAGGACGTGCAGATCATGACCCTCGGGCGTTTTAAACGATTTTGTCAGGTTGCTTGCTTTGAGAAGAGGAGCGCCCGCGTTTCGCGCTGTATTCTGCTTTGTAAGCTCTTTGATCAGTGTTTTCATAGTAGATATCCTCCTTGCACCTTTCTCTGTTTTTCGCTAGTGGAGCCTATGCCAGGCTGAAACGCTCTTCGGCCAGTCGATAGAGACGCCGCCAGAGCAGCCGATTAAAGGTGAGCACGAGCAGTCCCATAATCAGCATGCCGAGCGCTACATGCGGGTTGAATTCGCCGGTACTCCATCGAGCAATAAAGGCTCCGAGGCCGGTTGCTACCAGCGTGGTCGATCCCCAGGACACCACCTCTGCAACAATGGAGGCGTTCCAGGAGCCGCCAGAGGCCGTAATACCTCCGGTGACAAGGGAGGGGAAGACACCCGGAATGATGAGCTTCTTCCACCAGAGCCAGCCCCAGGGGCGTAACCCCATGACGCGGGCGGATTCTTTCAGATCATTGGGAATGCTGAGCGTTCCCGCGATCACATTGAACAGGATGTACCACTGTGTACCAAGCACGATCAGCGGCGAGAGCCAGATTTCAGGGTTGAGCGAGAAATGCGCGATCAACACAACTGCCAGCGGGAACAGCAGGTTCGCCGGGAATGCCGCCAGGAACTGCGCCAGTGGCTGAATCGACTGGGCGAGGCGTGGTCGCAGACCGATCCAGACTCCAACCGGCACCCAGATCAGCGCCGCGATGACAATCATGACCGCGACACGCAGCATGGTCAGCAGGCCGAGCCCGATCGCCTCTCCAATCTCCGCAATCGCAACCTGTCCGGGCTCTGTCATGGCCTCGGCGCAGCGGACTTGCAGGTTGGCGGGCGTCGCGACGCCGGATGCATGCAAGGTCATGTTCAGCGCGGGTGAGATCTGTGTTCCCTGCTTGCTTGCTGCGCACACGTTTGACAGGTACACGGTCTGATCCTGGCCGACTGTGACGCCGGCCTGCTGGAACTGTCGGGCAACCTCGGGTGTCATCCCGGTGTTCAGGTTGGGATTGGGTTGCAGCAGCCGCCCGTTCGCGAAACCAAGCGATGGACCAAGCATATAGTGCGCAAGCATCCAGGCAAACGCCACAAAACCAAGCAGAATCACGCCATTCCAGAGAGCGTCTGTCCAGCGGGCACTTCTTCGCGTGGTCGCTGGCTGCTCAAGCGGCTTGCCGGGCCGGTCCCCACGACCAGTAGAGAGGGTCACGCGCTCAAAGAGCGTTGCCGGAAACCTCGCCAGAGTGTGCAGGAAACGCGAGCGCTGGATCAGTGTCAGCATCCAGGAACCGGGCTTTTCCTGCGCGCCCGACTGCTCGAATTTGAACTTGTCGGACCAGGCAACGATAGGCCGGAAGGCAAGCTGATCATACAGCAGCACCAGCAGCAGCAGCGCGAGCGCCGCATAGACCATTGCAGGGATGTTCCCGCGATCAATTGCCAGCGCGATATAGGAGCCAAGCCCCGGCAGATACTGGCTATGATCGCGCCCCACGACGCTGATGACCTCCGAGGCCACCACAAAGAACCAGCCCCCCGAAACGGACATCATCGTGTTCCAGATTAAGCCCTGCATCGAGAAGGGCACTTCCAGCTTCCAGAATTTCTGCCATGCCGACAGCCGCAGGACCGCCGCCGCCTCTTTCAGTTCTTTCGGCACGGTCACGAGCGAATGATAAAAGCTAAAGGTCATATTCCAGACCTGAGAGGTAAAAATGGCAAAGATACTGGCCGCTTCCAGACCAAGCATATTCCCATGAAAAAGACCCAGAAAAATGGTGGTCGTGACCGTCAGAAAGCCAAGAATGGGCAACGACTGCAAGAAATCGAGAATCGGGATCAGCACCTTTTCCGCCTTGCGCGATTTCGCCGCGACGGTGGCGTAAAGAAAGGTGAACAGCAGGCTACAGAGTACCGCAATGAGCATCCGAAAAATGGTGCGTAGCCCATAATAAGGCAGATGCACGGGATCAAGGCTGACCAGAAGATCTGGTGTGTGCTCATCGAAGGGCCGAGATGCGCCCTTGAAGGCAATGGTAAGCAGCGCTAGAAGCACCATAAACAGCGGAATAATCACGAAATCCCAGCGTGAAAAGTAGCGTTCTGGCTTCAGCGAGCCTGCCGCAGGTAGGAGAAAGCGCATCATAGTTTGTACCTCCTTTCGACAGGTCATACTGTTGTATTGCACCCGTGTTCGATCGATAAAATAGTAGTTTAGCTCACTCTGAGGTGTAGAGAATAGTGAGACAGGATAAAACCAGTTTTCAGGTATTGCCTATCTTTTCGGGCATAAAAGAGCCACTCATGCACCTGGAAAAGTCATGAGAAGGCGTGAAAAGGAAGAAGCTGCCGGGATCCGAGTATTGATCTGCTTCGATGTATGCTTGCAAACAAGCGATCTCTCTGGCAATCAGACCCCGGCACCTGTCAGTCAACGTGACTTGAGTTTGCCAGTTTCGCGGCCCAGCGAGCCCGTGCGAGCGCTATCGGGTTCGGGGATGCGCTTGCGCTCCGCCTCATTCGTCTGCTCGGATAGAGAATACCGCGTCAAAGCGAGCCGCCGCTGAACGCCTGAAAGGCAGGCCAAAGATTGCTGTGTTTTCTGCTGTGGAGCCGAGCCCATACGTTGTTTACCTCCCTGACAGAATAAAAGAGTTCAAGCATAATCGGGTTTTCGCGCACGTTGGATAAACAGGCACATAGAACAGAAACATAGATGTCATGCTATGCGTCACTGCAAAGGGCGCAACGATGCCCGGGATTGGTGGAAGATGAGGGAAAACAACGCAAGCCACAAAGGGCTGCACGTTCAACAGAACGCGTTCTGCTCAGAAAAGAGCGCAGGGCACAATTGAGGATAATCCCTCACACTTCTCGCCATATAGTGTTGTGTTGGCTGGTACCAGGCGAGAAGTGCGGGTAAGTGAGGATCTATTGAGGCATTGAGAAAGCGGCTTATCTTCTAGCGCCGCTCTCGCAGTGATTTTCACTTATCCTTGTTTCATCGCCAGCACCAGTACTAGGGTAAGGTTCGTCAGGACGTCTACTACTGTCACCGTCCATACATGTTTTCTCCTGGTGTGCGTTTCAATGGAACGGAGCGAGGGTCTTTTTCTCACTCCCTGACTACTATAGCTCATATCGGCAGCAGAAGTCAAGAGAAATAGCCCCTGTCAGGAAGAAAGCACACAATTTTGAGCAAATCTTGAGCATCCCTGAGTACGTAGAGCAAGAGGAGAAGAGGCGTAAGGCCCCTTCTCCCGGGCTTATTTGACGACGAGAAGGAGAGGTATCGACTGTGTATCTTTTGCAGTCTGCTTGTTGCCTGTCACTGTCCAGAGGGTATCACCGTTTGCGGCTTGCAGTGCTACAAGCGAGCCCGGCGGCGTGGCGACCAGAACCGCGTTCTTGTCCAGCCCGATGGAGCCGCCCCCCTGGAACGGATGCTGCCATTTAATCCGACCATCTGTGCGATTCAAGGCAAAGATGGTGTTCACCGTACTGTTCGCGGTTCCTGCCCGGGTGCTGACGATATAAACGGTATCTGTATCGACAAGCGGCGTATCCAGGTATGCTTGCTCGGAAAGTTGCTTCGTCCAGCCGAGCTGGCCGCTTTTAGCGTTCAGCGTGATAAGTGATCCGTCATACGTACTGGCATACACTGTGTCGTTGGCAATCGTGATATTCTGATAGATGGGCTGACTGATCTGTTGAGACCAGAGCGTTTGGCCATCACGCGGATCAAGTGCATAAATGTAGCTCGGAATATCGGGCGCTAAATGGTGCACGCTGGTATGCGTTGATTTCAGATAGAGTTTGCCGTTGATCAGCAGTGGCGCATCGTAGTACTGGGTCTCATCAATCTGCTGATACCAGAGCTCGCGACCGGTCTTGCTGTCGAGCGCGAACACCGTATTGTAGATGCTGGCATAGACCACGCCGTTCTGGACGAAGGGCCGGTTTGCGTCAAGACCGCTGCCTTCATTGCTGTAGGCGATCGTGTGCGAGTTATATTCCCAGCACTTCTGGCCCGTTTTCGCGTCTACAGCATAAAACTTGCCGTTGCGCTGCCCGACAAAGATCTTGCCATCAGCATAGACGGGCCCGCTCAGAAAGCCGGTGTCATAGTCACTGCTCCGCTGTTCGGATGAGCCCTGTGGCAGCGGGAACGAGGAGCTCCCGAAAGTGGTTTTCCCGAGCACTTCGCCGCTCTCCGCGTTGATGGTCAGCAGCACATTATCGGTCAGCCTGTTCGAGCCGCTGGTATAGGCACTGACATAGACAAGATGCCCGGCGACGGTGAACGGGTTGACTGGCGACACCGTATAGGGCGCGAGGTTCCGAGACCAGAGCAGTTGATGAGTGTTCGGGTCGCGTCGCTCAAGCACAGCGGTCTGTCCGGTATCAAAGCTGATCATATAGATCCCCGGCGTGTTTGGCTCTTTGGGCGTAGTTTGCTGTGGCTTACAGGCGCCGTCAAAGGTAATAGTGTAGCTATTCCGCGGGCCTCCCAGGCCGCTGCGATTGATTTTGGAGAACAGATAGGCCATGCTGCCGACCAGAAGCGCGACCAGAAGCACAGCAGCAAGCAGGCTGAATGTACGGAGATACGTTCTTCTGGCCTTCTTTGGTTGCGCTTTTGGGAGCGAGAACATCATATCGTCACTGTCGTCTTGCGCGGCAGTTTGATGGGCGGCGAGAGCCCTTTTCAGGCGCTTCTGGACGCGCTCCAGCGAGCGCTGATTCTTCTTCGAGAGCGGCTGATAGAAGCTATAGAGCGACCGAACCAGGCGCGCATCATCTTCGGAGACAAAGGAAGCAGATGCACGGTCTGTCTGTTCGTCTATTATATCAGGAGAAAAAGTGTTCTCTTCATGCATCATACATTTTATCTCCTCTGGTTCTTTTATAGATAGAGCGCAGGTTCTTCATGGTGCGGGTAAGAATCATCCGAATCGCCCCGCTGCTTTTACCCAATATTTTTGCTATCTCTTCGCAACTGAGACTATGCCCGAAGCGAAGACGGAGTACTTCTTGCTGCACAGATGGGAGCTTCTCTAGCGATGAATGCAGAAATGCATATTCTTCCTGTTTAAGAAGCTGATACTCTGGCCCGTCATTTTCGTCCTCAAAGAGGCTATCACCAATAGCGCCCAATGCTACTTTTGGGTGACGGCTATTACGGCGATGCTGATCGATCATCTTATTTTGGGCTACGCGCCAGAGCCATGCACGCTGTCTTTGCACATCGAGCTTACTGAAATGGGGATGCTCAAGGGCAGCCAGGAAGGCTTCATATAACACGTCTTCGGCGTCGTCCCGCGATTGCAGCCGTTTCAGCAGATAGGCGAAAAGGGCCGGTGCATGAAGCTGGTACAGCTCTGTATAGATGTCCATGTGAATACGCTGACTTTGTTGCTGCATTTCAATTGTCCATTTCTGAGATCTCGCTTATATATCGTGGAGCCCGGGGAAATGTCACACCGAGATGAAGAAGAGGACTGAAGAGATGGGCGACTTGATCGGGCTTGTTGACTGCCGGGCCTTTCCGGATATGCTACCGAAAAGTGAAAAATATATGATATCATCTAGTCATTATAGGTTAGCTCATTTACCATAACCTGAGACTATTTGAGTAAGATGGAGAATAAAATATGCTGCTTGCCGGTGATATAGGCGGTACAAAGGCGAACCTCGCTATTTTTGCCTCTCCCGATACATTACGAACTCCAGTTGCCCAGATGAAGCTGCGGTGTAACCAGTATTCCAGTATGGCTGAACTGGTACGTGATTTTCTGAAGCAGGTGGGTGGCGATTATACTTTTACCGCTGCCTGCTTTGGCGTTGCGGGTCCGGTCTTAAACAATAAGGCGAATATCACAAATCTGCCGTGGAGTATTGATGCAGACGAATTGGAGAAAGAGTTACAAATTCCTCATGTCTTTCTGCTGAACGATCTTGAAGCAATCGCGGCGGGCGTGCCACTGCTGCATCAGGATGAGCTCTATTGCCTGAACGAGGGCACGCCTGTTGAGCATGGAACGCTTGGCGTGGTTGCCCCTGGAACTGGCCTGGGCGAGGCATTTCTGACCTATGAAGACGGCGGCTATCGTTCCCATGCTACCGAGGGCGGGCATGCGTCCTTTGCCCCGATCACGCCGGAACAGCTTGAGCTCCTGCGTTTCCTGATGCAGAAATTACCGCATGTGAGCTTTGAAATGGTCTGTTCCGGGATTGGCCTTCCCAATATCTACGATTATTTGAAATCAACCGGTCGCTATGAAGAGCCGAGCTGGCTGACCGAAGCTCTGGCCTCCGCGAAAGATCGTACCCCTGTGATCGTGCAGGCCGCGCAGGCTGACAAAGCCGTGCAACTCTGCGTGGAGACTGTGCGCATGTTTGTCTCGATTCTGGGTGCCGAGGCCGGGAATATGGCACTCAAAGTGCTGGCAACCGGCGGCATCTATATCGGAGGCGGCGTACCCTGCCACATCCTCCCTTTTATGAAGGAATCTACCTTTATGGAAGCGTTCAAGCACAAAGGGCGCTTCTCTGGCTTGCTCGCCCGGATCCCCGTGCAGGTCATCCTCACCTCTGAGGTGGGCCTGATTGGCGCCGCCCATTTTGGCTTCACCCACTAATTTTTACGTACGCCAAAAGAACAAGTGAATAACCCTTGACAGAAACCGATATATCGTTTACACTATCGATAACGATATAACGATATATCGGTTTGCAGGAAAGGAGTTATACCCTTATGTTTGGTGGACGATTCAACAGGCGCTTTGCCTTCGGCTTTACTGGCCCGCAGACGCACGAGTGGCAACGAAGAGGACACGGTCACGAACAGCGGCGGCATCATCATGAGATGCGTATGCGGCGCAACATCTTCGGTCCTGAGGGCCCGTTTGGCCCTGAAGGCCCGTTTGGCCAGGAAGGCCCATTCAACCCGCATCACGGGCGACGTTTCTTCGGACGCGGCGACCTCAAATTTGCGCTGCTGGAACTGCTACAGGAGCGCTCAATGCACGGCTACGAGATGATGAAAGAGCTGGAAGAGAAGTCGGGCGGCTTCTATGTGCCGAGCGCCGGTTCGGTGTATCCGACGTTACAGATGCTCGAAGATCGTGGCTTTGTCTCCGTTCGTGAGAGCGATGGACGCAAGGTGTACAGCATTACAGATGCCGGGCGGGATTTCCTGATAAGCCATCAGAAAGGCCCTGAGGCGCGTTGGGAGATGAACTGGAAACGCGTGGCGGCGCAAAAGCATCAACTCAAGCATGAACTGCGTGATCTCGGGCGCGAGGCCGCCGAAGTGATGCGCCTCTTCGGGATGACCAGTCGTAGCGTGATGATGCGTCCGGAACTGCTCCCGCGCTTGCGCTCTCTACTGGAACATGTGCGCAAAGAGCTGCTGAGTATTCTGTCCGAGAGTAGCAATCCACCGGATGACAGAGCCGAGCCGAAAGAGTAGGCAAGGCGCTCTTTCCCCGGAACTGTTACCCTTCGTGATTGTCTGGCGGGTCCTCATGTCGGAGTATGCTGGCACCTGCCCGCACTCCGCTTGATGCTCCCGAGGAAGGAGGTCAACGGATGAGCTTACTGCTGGCCCGGTATTACATTCAGCTCTATTGCCGATCTTTTCGTTTTTGCCTCTGCTCTCGTCGGGTCGCGCCCCCTTTCGCTCTCTGCGACCTTGCGAGCGCGCAAAAAGGTAACATATCTTCTCCTATGTGTTCTATTCACTTTCCATTTTTTAGTATGACAAAAAATTGCCTTAAACCAGACTGGAAGCCGAACGAGAGGAAGGAAAACCCTGCCAAAATGCGGCCTCTCTCTCGTTCAGGAGAATAAATTGTATCTGTCTTCTGTTTCAATAGATGAGTACGAAGATACTGAAGAAAGAGAAAGAAAGCATGCAGTTGATACAACGAACCCAGAAGGATCTTCTCTTCTCGGCTGTGGAGTGGTCCCGTAATCTGGAGCAGACCGTTTTCTTTGATGCAACCTTGCAGGCCTGGAATGTCGTTTCGTATGAAGATGTAGCGCGTGTCCTGGGTGATCGTGAACTGTTTGCGCTTGAGCCCGGTCAGCAGGCGTACCCGCAGGTGCTCCCTGGCTTTGTTGAAACACTCAAGCGGGATCCTGAGCGATATCAACGCTTACGCACGAGTGTCATGAAGACCCTGACTTCCGAGTTGCTGGAGCAGCTAGAGTCCCGTATTACTGCCAGCGCTCGTCTCCTCTTTGATCGTATTGACTACACCAGCGGGCGTATTGAGCTGATTCAGGTGCTGGCGAACCCGTTACCAGACCTCCTTATTTCCGAATTGCTCGGGATTCCCGCTCGCTATCAAGACGCGTTTGAACGATGGTCGTATGTCCTGACGTCAGGTTCCTGGCAACGGGGGGATGGCGAGGAAGTGACGGCGCACGAGCTGAAACATATGCGCTCTCTTGTCCATGAGATAGTGCGCGAGAAGCGCCGTCAGCCGCAGGACGACCTGCTCACCCTGATGCTGAATGATGGGTATGATGAGCAGGAGCTTCTGGAGTTCATCACGCTGCTGCTGGCGGTGGGGCATGATGCACTCCAGACGCTGCTGTGTAATGTCGTCCTGTGCTTTGAGCGGTATCCAGGAGTGCTGGAAGCGTTGCGCGAGAATCCGGCCTTGATCCCTTCGGCCATTGAAGAGGTCTTACGCTTTATGCCATCGGTGCATGCGGTCTCTCGTGTTGTAACTGCTGATACAATACTTGGTGGCCAGCAGTTGAGCACGGGCGAGCGGGTTATTGTCTGGATTGATACCGCGAATCGTGATAAGAAGCGCTTTCAGCAGCCCGAAGACTTTGACATCAAGCGCCCGTTGAATCAGCACCTTGCCTTTGGACATGGGATCTATGCCTGTCTGGGGGCGCCGCTGGCTCGTCTGGGGGTGAAGGTTGCGCTCAGCGAGATGCTTGATCGCTTCCCGGGGCGCTGGACTGTTCCTGTTGAGCTCATTGAGACCGCTTCTGGCGCCGGTCCTGCCGGGTTGCGCGTGCTCCGCCTACCGATGGCCTGGGGAGCATAACGGCTCCTCGTTCTCTGCGGAATCGTTGATATGAATGCTGAAAAGAAGCCCTTCCTCGTCACAAAGAAGAAGGGCTTTTGTGTTATGCTGCTATCGCTGTGAGAGGGCTTGCTGCCAGGCATGAACAGGCGGCACCTCGTCGAGCTCGGAGCGTGTGTGCACATCGATAAAGACCGGCTCATTGCTTGCCAGTCCCTCAGTGATCGCGTCAACAAGCTGGTCGGGGTGTGTGATGCGAATGCCGCGTACGCCGAAGCCCTCGGCGACCGTTGCCGCGTCCATTTTCCCGGTAAAATCGACGCTCAGGTAGCGCTGACCGTAGTAGAGGTGTTGCAACATCTTGATCCAGCCAAACGAGCCGTTATTGAAGTGAATCAGCGTGATGGGTAGTTTCAGCATGCCGATGGTTGCCAGCTCGGTACCGGACATGCCGAATGAGCCATCGCCTACGAGGCCAACGATGCGTTCTCCGGGGCGGGCGTAGTAGGCACCAACGGTCGCAGGAAGCGCGTAGCCGAGGCCTCCATGTGCCCGGGGAATCACAACCGAGCGACCGGGACGCCGGGTGCGGAACTGGGAAGCGGTAAAGGGCGTCATCGTGCCGGGATCGGCCACAACAACGACATCTTCGGGCGTGTGCTGCCAGAGAGTTTCAATGATTCTCTGCGGCACAACGGGCACATCGGGACGCGTTGCGTTGCGGGCGACGGCTTCCCAGAAGGGGGCTGCCAGCTCCTCAAGCTTCTCCGGGGTCACGCTGCGCTGTGGCGCCGAGATGCTGCGCTGCGAAATCAGCTCAAGCAGGGCGGCAAGCGATTCCTTGATGTCTCCACAGGCTGCGACAGTGGCGGGCACGTTATTACCGAGCTCAAGCGGATCGACGTTGAGCTGCAACACGGTTGCTGTAGGGGCTGGAACCGTGCCCTTGAGCGTCGTCAGCGAGTTGACCTTCGAGCCCAGGTAGAAAATACAATCAGCCTCGGCCATAAGCTGATTCGCGTAGGGCCGTGCGCCATTTCCGCCGATGACGCCGACGCTCCACGGGTGCATCTCGTTGATGCTGCCTTTTCCGTTGATAGTCGTTGCCACTGGAATATGCAGCCGCTCGGCAAGCGCGGTGATCTCATCCCATGCACCGGAGAGCACAGCACCGCCACCCGCGATAATCAGGGGCCGGCTGGCCTTCAGCAGGGCGTCAAGTATGGCTTCCAGCGCGACCCGGGGGGCCTGCGTGCGATAGGCTGGATAGACCGTGCACGCTTCTTCGGCGTGCAATGCAGGTGAGGGCAGCTCTTCCCCTAAAACATCTTCGGGCAGGACGATATGAGCGACACCGCCGCGTCCGGTAGTAGCGGCCCGGAACGCACGTTGTACGATGTCCGGGAGCATGGAGGGCCGTTTGACGACACCTCGCCACTTGGTCGCTGCCTCAAGCAGCCGCGCCTGATCGATCGCGGTCAGGGTGCCTTTCCCCTCGTCAACAACCGGCACATCCGAGGTAAAAACGATCATGGGAACCGACGAGCCGTTTGCTTCGGCAATGCCCGGGATCACATAGGTTGCGCCGCCACCGCTTGGCGCCTCGGTAATCCCTGGCCGGTGCGAGAGCCGTGCATAGGTATCCGCCATAAAAGCCGCTGATCGCTCGTCGCGTGCCATAATATGTTGTATGTCGTCTCGTGCTGCATAGAGCGCATCATAGAAGTGCATGGTGGTATCACCTGGAACGCCAAAAATATGCTGCACTTTATACGCCTTCAGCAGTTCAACCAGAACCTGAGCGGTGTTCATGCTTCTCTCTCCTTCCTTGCTGAGAGCCGGGTCTAGTAGGTGACAAAGATCCGCTTCTGAACGCCGTCAATTCGCGCTTTGCCGCCATTTGGAAGAATCAATTGCGGGTCGGTATGCCCGAAATCGACGTTAAAGACGATCGTTGCCGCTGGATTATATTCATGAAACGCCTGTAGAATGGCGTCTCGTTGCTCTTGATAGTAACGTGCCTTCTGTTCGGCTGTGAATGGCTGATTGTGGTCCCAGGCCTTTGGGCGCCCCACGATCACGGCAGGGAACTGTTTCAACAGGCCGCGTTCACCCATGCACATCAGGATGCGATAAACCTCAAGAGCAGATGGCATCTCTTCAGAGGTCTCGATGTAGAAGATGGAGCCGGCATAGCTCTCCACGGGCTGGATGTAGCGATTGGCTCGCATATTCCAGTCCAGAATTTCCAGGTTTCCGCCCCAGGTGGTGCCTTCGATGACCTCCCCGGCATTGTGCCAGGTCCAGCCTTCTCCGGGGAACATGTGCGGCTCCTTCCTGACAAACTCGGGGTCTCGCCAGTCTCCGGGCTCGTCGGTCCAGTGGAGAGCGGGCTTGAGCTCATATTCTCCCCGGGTGAAGAGCGCCTGCTTGAGCGAGGTAACCGTGTCGGGATGCATGGAGCCCCCACGCCCGAAGTGCACCAGAATCGAGCCGCCATGATATGAGACAATACCCAGATTCCAGAGATAGTTGTGCAGATTGGTATTATCACTGTACCCGAAAAATGGCTTCGGGTTTGCGCGGATCAGCTCGGGATCAAGGTACTTTAACACTTTTAGTTGATCGTCTCCACCAATAGAGGCGATCAGGGCCTTGATCTCAGGATCGCGAAAGGCGGCATGGATATCGCGTGCTCGATCTTCGGGGCGAGAGTGCATTTTTCGCGTGGTTGGATACTCAACAGGCTGAAGTCCGAAGAGATCGCGCAAGCGCTGTAGACCCAGTTCGTAGACATCGGGGAAGATTTCGGGCAGGCCAGATGAGGGGGAGAGGATCGCTACTTTGTCGCCTGCTTGCACCGGTGCAGGATACTGGAAATTCCGTGTAAACATCAGACCACCTTTTTTGAATTTCTGCCGTACGCTATGTATAGAGAATGTGAGAGAATACGAAAACCATGAAAAAGGAGGAAAGCCCTCGATAGCGCTCCTCCTGTCGCGGTAGTCGATATACTGTTCATTGTACCCGAAGTGGTGCCCGTTTGCCAATCCACTGATTTCAATCTCAGACGCGCCCGGGATGCCCGTGCACTCCTCGCTTGCTCTCTTTCGTGTGCACCGAGGGGTCATTGCTTGACAGATACACGATATGTGGTGTTTGCTTTGCACTATAGGGTCGCAGAGGCTCAGAAAAAAGCGGAGTAAGAAGCATGAAACTGTATGCAATCAGTGATATTCATATAGGGCATGATGCCAACCGGGAGGCGCTGAAGGCTCTTCCTGCCTACCCGGAAGATTGGTTGATTCTGGCGGGCGATGTCGGCGAAACGGAGGAGCAGCTTCATTTTGCGCTCAGCGAGCTCTCCCGGCGGTTCGCCCGGCTGTTCTGGGTGCCGGGAAATCATGACCTCTGGACGCTTCCCGGGCGTGATGGCAGAGACGAGCTGCGTGGAGAGGCAAAGTATCAACGGCTGGTGCAGATTTGCCGGGAGCATGGAGCGCTGACCCCGGAAGATCCCTATGTCCCCTGGCCCGGGGACGGCGGTCAGACGGTTATTGCGCCGCTTTTTGTGCTCTATGATTATAGTTTTCGTCCGGCTTCGGTGCCACTGGATCAGGTCGTTGCATGGGCCGCGGAACAGCATTCGGTCTGTGCCGATGAATATGTGCTCCATGCCGATCCCTACCCATCGCGGGCCGCCTGGTGCGCCGCACGCTGCGATTATACCGAGCGACGACTTCAGGCGCTTGCTCCGGCGCAATCGGTTGTGCTGGTGAATCACTTTCCCTTGCGACAGCAGTTCACCCGGCGGCTTCAGCGTATCCCGCGCTTTGCGCCCTGGTGTGGCACGACGTATACCGAGCAGTGGCACACGCGCTATGGGGCTTCGGTGGTCGTGTATGGCCATTTGCATATTCGCGCTACCGATTACGTTGATGGGGTTCGTTTTGAAGAGGTCTCGCTTGGCTATCCGCGCCAATGGAGGCAGGAGCGAGGGATGCAGGGCTATCTGCGCGAGATTCTGTCCTGAACCCCGTTGCTATTCCTGCACATCGGGCCGCGAAAAGAGAGAAAATGCCTGTATGAGTTCCAGAAGCAAGCATGCATGCTATATACTGGAGAGAGATATTTTTCTCTCTATTTCATTTTGAAGGAAAGGACAGCGTATGTCATCCAGCTATATGACCGATGCCGAAAATGTGGCTGAAATGGCTCGTCTTACCAAGCAAGCACAGGCGTTGACACAATACTGTGGTCTGTTTCCGCGTGAAGATGTTCTGGGACGGGCGCAAGCGGTTCTCGATATTGCCTGCGGTCCAGGTGAATGGGCGCTGGAAGTGGCGCGGCGCTATCCGCATTGTCATGTGATAGGCGTCGATATCAGCTCGATTATGATTGCATATGCGAATATGTGTGTGCAAGATGAGGGTTTGCAGCACGTTGAGTTCTATCAGAAGGACGTCAGGCCCGGTCTGGACTATCCCGATGCCTCTTTCGATGTGGTTCATGCGCGGCTGATAACCTCGTTTTTGAGCGCTGAGAACTGGCCGCATCTCCTGCGGGAGTGCCTGCGCGTCCTGCGGCCTGGTGGCGTGTTCTGTACCATTGAATGCGAGATGCTGGGCGGCATCACCACCAGCCCCTCGCTGACACGCTACAACTCCCTGTTTATTCAGGCGATGCGCAAGGCGGGCCATTGTTTCACCGAGACTGGCGACTTCGCGGGTGTGACGGCGGTCCAGGGACGTTTGCTGCAAGAGGCGGGCTTTGTGAATATCGAGCAGCGCGGCCATGTGATGAACTATTCGGCTGGTATGCCTGCCCATACATCGGCGTTTGAGAATGCAGCGACCGTGATGAAGCTGCTGCAACCTCTGATTGTTCGCTCTGGCATCAGCACGCAGGAGGAGCTCGACATGCTCTATGCCCGGGCAACGGCAGAGATGCAGCAAGAGAATTTCTGTGGTATCTGGTTTTTGCAGTCGGGAATTGGCTTTAAACCACAGGAATAAGAGAAAGCGAAAAAGGCCTCGAAACATGATATACTATGTTCAACACCGTATGTTTGTTGAATAGAGTCAGAGAGGCCTCTATGCAAAAAGAGATTGTAAATCCTCCAGAACTTGCCCGGCCAGGCGGCTACAATCACGGCATCCTGGTTGAAGGTGGCCGCCTGCTTTTTCTGGCCGGACAGACCGCCCTCAATGCGCAGGGCCAGATCGTGGCACCCGGCGATCTGGTCGAGCAATACAGGCAGGTGCTCCAGAACCTGAAAACCGTCGTCGAGCGTGCTGGCGGCACAATGACAGACATTGTTCAGCTCACGTTCTTTGTGCGGGATCGCGACGAGTATAAAGCACATCTAGAGGAATTAGGGCAGGTGCATCGCTCCTTCTTCGGGCGCTATTACCCTGCAATCGCTCTTTTAGAGATATCGCGCTTTTTCGATGATGATGTGCTGATCGAGATTCAGGGGATAGCGATGCTTCACGCGTAGCAGTCGGAAAGGAGCGCTATGGCTTTATGGATTTTGCTTTGACCCCGGAACAACAACGGATTCAAGCACGCGCCCGGCGTTTCGCACAGGAAGAGGTTGCCCCTGTAGCTCGTCAGGCGGATGAGAGCGGCGTATTTCCCGCACACCTGGTCCCGCGCCTTGCTGAACTGGGTTTGCTGGCCGGCCCGCTTGAGCAGCGTTACGGTGGCTCCGGCATGGACTTCGTCAGCTATGCGCTGCTGTGCGAAGAACTGGGGCGCGTCGATTCGTCGGTGCGTGGCTTCCTGACGGTTCATGCCAGCCTGGTTGCTCTCTGCATTCAGGAGTGGGGGACCGAGGAGCAGAAACAGCGCTATTTGCCGCTGCTGGCGCGGGGCGAGTGGATCGGCTGCTATGCGCTGACTGAGGCGCAGGCCGGTTCCGACGCAGCAAGCATGCAAACACTGGCGAAGGACGAGGGCGACCACTTTCTGTTGTCCGGTGAAAAGATCTGGATTACCAATGGTCTCAGTGCGCGCCTCGCGATCGTCTTTGCCACGCAGGCGCCAGAGAAGCGGCACAAAGGAATCTGTGCGTTTCTGGTCGAGACCGATACTCCCGGCTTTGTGCGGCACCCCATGCCCGGAAAGGAGCTCGGTCATCGCGCCTCGGAGCATGCCCGCATCACATTGGAGGGGTGTCGTGTGCCGAAGAGCGCGCTGCTTGGGGAGCCGGGCGAGGGCTTCAAGGTGGCGATGTCGGCGCTGGATCGGGGCCGTCTGGGGGTCGCTGCCGGGGCTGTCGGGATTGCGCAGGGCTGCCTGGATGCCTGTATTGTCTATGCCCGGGAGCGCCGCCAGTTCGGACAACGGATCGGCGATTTTCAGATGCTTCAGGCAACGCTGGCCGACATGGCTGCCTCGGTTGATGCCGCTCGCCTGCTCACCTATCGCGCGGCATGGCTGAAAGATCAGGGTTTACCAACCACCCGGGCGACCTCTATCGCCAAGCTATTTGCGACCGAAGCCGCGATGAAGGCCGCATCAGAGGCGGTCCTGTTGCATGGCAATCGCGGCTACTCCAACGAATACCCCGTCGAGCGCTTTTATCGCGATATCAAGGGTTTGCAGATTTACGAGGGAACAAGTCACATCCAGCGAGTGATTATTGCACGCGACCTTCTTGGAAAAGAGAAGTAGCGCACAAAGTACGAACAGAGACGTTTGTATAGCAGTAAAGCGGCATAACGAGCGACGTTATGTTCGGCGTTCCTGAGACCGCGCATGGTGGCGCGTGAAAAGGAGGAATGCGCATGGCCTACCCCGAGTACTGGAATCCCAAAACCGAGACCCTTCCCCGCGAAGAGCTACAGGCCCTGCAACTGCATAAGCTGCGACGTATGTGTGAATGGGCGTACGCAAAGAGCCCATTTCATAAGCGGCGCTTTGAGGCCGCCGGTTTTCACCCCGATCAGCTACAACGCCTGGACGATATCCGTCGTATTCCGCTGATGACGCGTGAGGAGTGGATGGAAGCCCAGATAGACAACCCTCTTTTCGGCGACCTGCTGGCAACCGACCAGACCAATGCTATTCGCTATCACCTGACGTCGGGCACCTCCGGTCGCACGCCGATTCGTGTGCTGGATAGCATGAAAGACTGGGACTGGATCAGCGAGATGTGGGCCTACGGCTTCTGGGCGTTTGGTGTACGGCCCACCGACACCGTGTATTTTGCTTTCGGCTATGGCTCCTTCATTGGCTTCTGGGGCGCTCACTACTGCTGCGAGAAGCTCGGGGCGCTTGTAATCCCGGGTGGAGCGCAGACAACCGAGGCGCGTATCAAGCAGATTATCGAAATGGGTGCGACTACTGTCTGCTCGACTCCTACCTATGCGCTGCACATGTGGCAGAAGGCGCAGGAACTGGGCATTGATATCGTGAAGGAGGGCCGCGTCAATAAACTGATATTATCAGGCGAGCCAGCGGGCTCTATTCCGGCGGTCAAGCGCCAGCTTGAAGAGGCCTGGGGAGCCAGGGTCGGTGATACAGCGGGCATGACCGAAGTTGGCACCATCATGATTTTTGAGTGCTCGCATCAGCCGGGTGGTACCCATATTATTGAGGACCATTTTCTTGAAGAGGTTCTTCATCCTCAGACCGGCGAGCCGGTTGGCTATGGGGAGCTCGGGGAGCGGGTTGTGACCTCATTCGGGCGCGGCTTCATTCCGGCGATTCGCTACCGCTCGAAAGATATGGTTGTGCGCGTTCCTGCCAGCACCTGTACCTGTGGGCGTACCTGGGATATCTACGAAGGTGGCATACGCGGACGTTGGGACGATATGAAGCTGATTCGTGGCACGAATGTCTATCCACGCGCTGTAGAAGCCATTATTCGTGAATACGCATCCATTGATGAGTTTCAGATCTACCTCTGGCGCAAAGACAATCTTCAGGATGAAATCACGATCAGGCTGGAGTTGAAGCCGGGCCACGAGGGCGAATGGGAGCAGCTCCGGCAGCAGCTCGGCAAGGATCTTGCGAATGCGCATGAGGGGCTGCGTTTCAACCTTGAACTGATGGAATATGGCACGCTGCCGCATTTTGAGTTAAAGGCACGACGTTTGATAGATGCGCGACCGGTTGCGCAGTATTAAAGTGCAGGAGGTGTAAGCATGCAGCAAAAGGATCTACTCAATAAACCGCTGTCCGAGGCCGAACAGGAGCTGCTGGAGACCTATGAGGCACTGAAAAAGCTGGCTGCTCGCTCTGATTTGCCGCCATGTGCTACCTGCAATGTGCGCAAAGCGCTGGCCTCGATGTGGCAGGTAACGAATGACCTGCATCTTCAGTTTGAGCAGCTTTACGATTATGGCGTCTAGATGCGGGCCTGGCGGCTCGAGGAGCAGGTTTCCTGGTGCTGGAAGCCTGCTTCTTGCCCTCGCCAATCCGCAGGGATAGGTGGCACAGGGGAGGAGGGGAGAGACCGGGGGGAAATTGCGGCTGAGGCTAGCGTTTACGCAGCGTCAGCCCGTACCACTCGGGGTGTTTGCCACTGCTTGAACGATAGCCGTGTTCTGTCAGGTAGACACGGAACTGTCCGAGCAGGGCGGGGTAATGGTCATCATGCGTGACCTGTAACCAGTATTGGCGGAATTCATGAAATAGTTCATCATCCGTGATGCGAAGGTCTTCTCCGATTTCACAATATTCCGCGAGAAATTGATTCACTACTTTGTCAAAGGTGCACACTGTATCAAGAACGATATCCATAGTGTAAGCTCCAATAGGCGTCATTCCTTCTCTTTATGTATAGAAAAGTATGTATAGAAGAGATACAGCAGGGCATCTTTCCTGCATACTATTTCTAATCGGCGGAATGACTCCCTTCCTAGAGTTTGAATCGAAAGCGGTCAATCAAAATGGGGTGATGGATATTCTATCATAGATACGGAGTAGAAGAAAAGGAGGGAGACAGGGTAGCCAATACGGCTACTCCTGCTGCCAATTGGAGACCGTATTGAGCTTCTGAAGCTGAGCAGGGGATAGGGAGAGATCCAGCGCGGCAAGGCTGATCAGAAGCTGCTCGACGGAGTTGGCTCCGGTAATAGGTGCGGTCACTGTCGGTTGCGCCAGCAGCCAGGCGAGCGCGACGGCTGAGGGTGTGGTTTCCTGTTCGATGGCGATACGTTCCACTGTTTCAAGAATCGCCCATGAGCGTTTGTTATCGTAGCGTTTAAGGACGCTATCAGCACGCTTGCTTTCGGGCCGCCTGTTTCGCTGATATTTGCCGGTCAGAAAGCCACCGGCAAGCGAGCTATAGGGAATCACCCCGAGCTGATACTGCTCACAGAGGGTTTGCAGCTCGCTTTCAAACTCGGCCCGATGCACCAGATTATAGTGTGGTTGCAGCGAATCGTAGCGCACCGTCTGCCCCGTGTCGGCCTTCCAGAGCGCTTCCATCAACCGCCAGGCGGGATAATTGGCCGCGCCGACATAGCGCACCTTGCCCGCGCGTTGCAGGTCATCGAAGGCGCGTAACGTCTCATCGATCGGGGTTTCGGCATCGAAAGCATGCGCCTGGTAGAGATCGATATAATCGGTTTGCAGGCGGCGTAATGAGTCTTCGACCGCCTGTATGATATGCTGGCGTGAGAGCCCACGATCATTGGGGCCTGTGCCCATCGGCTGATAGACTTTGGTCGCGATCACCACGCGGTCACGGTTCTGCCGCGCCTTGAGCCAGCGCCCGATAATCGTTTCAGAGATGCCTGCCAGCTCTTCGCTGATCCAGCGCGAGTAGAAGTCTGCGGTATCAAAAAAGGTGCCGCCGCGCTCTACAAAGGCATCCATGACGGCGAACGCTGTCTTTTCGTCGGTGGTATAGCCCCACTGCATCGCGCCCAGGCAGAGGGCCGACACTTTCAGGCCGGTGCGTCCTAAACGACGATAGTGCACGCTTGTTTCCTTTCTCTAGTATTGCTCGAATCCTGGCAGAGGTGGCGTGTCGCGTCGGATCAGTTCGACGGTATGCTGAATCAGCGGCGCGTCTTCCGCTTGCAGAACCGCTTCAAGCAGACAAACAGTCTCGACATAGAGCCAGAGCCCGGCTATGATCTGCTCGCGCAGCGTTGGCGTCGTGCCGTGCTCGTCCTCAATGCCAAACGCCTGACGCCGCAGTCTGACCCATCGTGACTGCAAGCCGATTCTGGTTGCAACCCCCTCATATACAGCATTATCGCTGGATGCAAACACCATCCCTTGCTGGACCATCATCACACGAGAAAGGGACCAGGTGAGGCCAAATTGTGCGTTGAGCATGCGCCCGATATCCTTGCTCCGCAGGCCTGCCAGGCCCTTACGCACCTCTTCAATCAGCCCGACGAGCTCTTCACTGGCGAAGCGGTTTGCTTGCTGTTGCAGCTCATCGGTCCAGGTGAAGGCCCGGGCTCGCTGCTGAAGCCGGGTGAAATAGGCATCGCGGTCAAGCAGTGGAATCGCGGTCTGCAACGCGCCGATTGCCGCCACAGCCCGACGCGGGTCGGTAAAGCAGGCCTCAAGTGCGTCCGGGCTCTTGTTGCTGACAACGACAAATACGCCGTCAAGCAGATAGCTCCCTTCGCCCGGGACCTCGCTTCCGTCGGTCAGGCGCACAAGATCAAGGTCGCTGTACGGGTTGGCCTTGCCGCGCGCATAGCTTCCTGTGATGATGATCGAGCGCACTCCAGGAGCGTCAAAGCGCTCCAGAAGCAGGGAGGTTGGAAGCGGTAATTGCATCTCTTTCATCCTTTCGCTCCTCATGTCCTCCTGCAATCATAATGGAGAAAGAGCGCTTTGTCCAGAGGCGGTCAGGCATAGCGGCGCTCGCTCTGGATCATGCCAGCAGAAGCGGCACGCGTTGGCTTCTCCCGCTTTGCGAGATATGCATCAAACTCGGCGGGAGTGCGTACGCCATGATCCAACACCGCTTCGTAGATATCGACGCTATAGACCTGCGCGCGGTAGGTTGGCAGGCTGTGCCATATCTCTTTCAGCCAGAGGATCACGCCGCGTAGCTCGGGAGTGAGTTCGCGTTCCATCCTGTCCTGAAGCGGCTCAGCACGTGGTTCCTCATCGAGCCAGAAGGAGATGTCAATTTTCCATTCCTGCTTCTCCTGCCCGAACTGGTAGACCAGCGCGTAATAATAGCGGTTCCCGGGTTTCTTGTGCGCGGGGACCAGTGGCCCTTCATTAAAGTAGCGAATCTCTTTCATGCGAGGATTGAGATAAAGCGGCTTCATCAGCTCGTAGGCACGTGCGCTGCTCAGTCCGGGACTGGACACGCCGAAATCAATATCACGCCAGACGAGCAGGCCAAGCGAGGAGCTGCCCACCTGTCGTACGGTTCCGACCGAACGCAGCAGGGAGTGCAGATGCAGTTCCTGGATGACGGCCTTTGCTTCGGCTTGCAGCACGTTCTGACGTCGAAGTAATTGTTGCGCATATTCGGGCTGTAAGGGTTGGTTATCAGCCTGCTGCATGATCGGGTGTTCCTCCTTCTACATGCTCTCTATAGACCAAAACGCCCGAGCAGTTCAAATGGTTGCAGCGGGCCCATCGGTACCACAGCGAACTGTGGACCTTGCGAAATAGCATGCAGTAGGATACAATACTGTAGGAAAGCGCCGTAGATGGATGGGGATATTCTTTGTTGAAAATGCTTTCCAGTTGAGAGAAAGAGGCGAGGTTTTTTTGTGGCTCAGGAGAGACTGAAAAGGGGTCCTGAACCGCCAAAGGCAAGTAGGAAGAGCCTGAACAACCGAGTTGGCTTGCCGCTTCATTCACTGAACCATCGCATCCTCTCCGCGGTCCCGCTGGTTGTGACAACGATGCCCAAAGCAACCGTTGTGGCGCGGAGACACAAAGCCCTGACAACCGTCACCTGGCTGAACAGGCGTGTATTTATGGTGATGCTGGCCGTGGTGCTGCTCATGTTCCTCTCGGGGGGCGTGGTGATCGATGCATACGGCAGCACGGGCAAGCCAATCAAAACACAGGCTAAACCAACAACGACCAGCATCGCAAGCGTCAATGACTGGTCTTCTCTCTCTGTTACTTTTGGGGCGACCGAAACCGTGACGCCAACCGAAACGGTCACGCCGACCGCGACGCCCGACGAGTCCGATATTCAGGATGATGACTCGGATTCGACCGGCTCTGGTGGCGCTCCTCCCGGTTATACCGGCCCATATGATGACACAGAAATTCCGGTGAACACAGAAACACCAGCCGAGGAGACGCCCACACAGTCGTCACAACCCCCTTCGTCCCAACCGACGGCAGAGCATACCCCGCCAGCGGGCAAAACTCCGACGCCGGGCAAGACGGCAACGCCAGAGCCTACCCAAACTGTCCCGACTCCGACCCCTGATACCAGCGGGCGCGAGTTGAGCAATCCACAGCGGGGCGCTCAGTTCTATGGCGATGAGCAGCGGCCCGATGGCTGGCCGACCACGGATACCTTTCTTCGGCTCTGCTGGCGCGATCTGGAACCGACCGCGCATCAGTATACCTTCGGGCAGTTAGAGCACCAACTGAAGCAGGCACAAAGCCGTCAGTATATGCTCAATCTGCGCGTCATGGCCGAGGTTCCGGGTCAGAAATGCCTGCCGGATGATCTGAAGGGCTACAAAGATCCGCAATTCCTGCCCCGTGCGGAGCAGCTTTTCCAGCAGCTCGGGGCAAAATTCGGGGATCAGAAGAGCCTCGGTTGGATCGATATTGGCCTGTATGGGTGCATGGGCGAGTGGCGTGCAAGTTGTTCCGACGATAAGCAAGCAGATACGCTCTCGCTTGAGGAGATGAAGAAGCTTATCGATCTTCAGGTGAACGCGTTCCCGGGGAAGCGCTTCTTGATGTTCCCCTATCAGTTGGACGCGCTGAAGTATGCGCTTGGCTTACAACGGGCGCTTCCGGTGGGTCTGCGTGTGAACGGGCTTGGCACACGCGATCTTGATGGAGCACGAGCAAACGTCCAGGCGGTAGAGGCGATATGGCCGAAAGCGCCGATCTACTTTGACTTTGGGAAGGACCCCGATTTTCAACAGGCTTTGACCGATATCCAGACGTTCCGCGCCTCGGTTGTGGGCGACGGAGGCGGCAACCTGCGCGACTTCTCCAGCTATACTCACGCGCAGCAGCAAGCGCTTCTGGAGATTTTCCGCCGGTCGGGATATCGTTTTGTGCTGAACGATGTAACATTGTCAACGACGGTTGCGCCGGGTGGCAGGATGGTGATCAGCGTGCAATGGGCCAACGATGGCGTTGCTCCTGTCTACCATCCGTGGAGCGTCGTCTATCAGTTGCGGAATGCAGATGGGCGTGTGGTCTGGTCGGATGAGTCAAATCTGTCTCTGATGAGCATCGGGCCACAGAGCACGACGAGCGACGATGAGAGTTTCGTGCTGCCTGAGACGCTGGCGCGTGGCACTTACACGCTGACGCTTCAGGTACGTGACACTCAGGGCTTTTACCGCCCGCTGCAACTCAGCATCAAGCCGGGCCCGCTTGCTGATGGCTCATATACACTGGGCGCGATTCGGATACAATAAGCTGCACAACAAAGAAAAAGGGGAGCAAGAAGGTCTCCCCTTTTCTGGTGCTTTGCGCTAGCCGATGACGCCGCCGAGCAATGCGCACCATGTTTTGAGGTCGACTTCCTCGGTGGCGGGCAGCCCGTGGAGCTGCTGGAGCTTCTGCAAGGCGCTGATCGTCTTGCCATCGAAGCGCCCGTTGACGTCAGCGCCGAAGCCCTTCATCCGCAGATGACTCTGCACGGCACGAACAACATCACCGGTACTTTTCTTATTGAGCGGCATGACAAGCGCCTCCCATGTTTTTGCGGTTGTGTAGGCATTCGCCGGAAGCCGGTGTTCCGTCTGAAAGCGCTTCAGCGCATCCTCGGTCTCGTCATTAAAGTCGTCGGAAACGCCGAGATTGCGATAGTGCAGATTGAGCAGGGTGCGCAGGGTGCGAACCGTTTCGCCGCTGGTTCCCGGGCGGTGATCGGGCCACGTGAGCGGGGGCATGCTTTGTCCGAGGCGCTGAGCAACCTCTTTGCGCAGGCGTGGAAGCTGCGAGTAGAAACGCGTGCCGGGGCAGTCCGTGTTGCTGAAATCCCAGTGCCCGAAGATGCCTTCTGCGCCAAACCCGTATTGTTTACAGATGAAGATGCAGAAGGAGATCAGAGCGTTCCAGTGCGCTTCTGGCGGCAGATCGCTAAAGTAGGTTCCTTCGTTCTCGATGCCGATCGCCTCGCTATTCAACTCGGGGCAGTGTGCGCCGACGACATGATAGGAACCCGACATCAGCGCCTGAACACTGTTATGCCGCCCTTCCAGAATGTAACCGCCTCGAGTGACGGTGAAATGCTGTCCGGTATCGGGCCAACCGTTCGCATCCATATGGAAATTCTGGATTGTGCGAGCGAGCGAGTAGGCGTGCCCGAGCGAGGTATCTCCGGTATTGGATGTCTGTGTCTGATGAATCAGAATCTTGGTGCTTTTCTGTGGTAAGATCGGGAGCGGCCCGGATGGCGGTCGCGCTTTCCAGGCGCTCGTATTATGAATGGCTGGCGTGTCGTTTGGCAGGGTATGTGCATCCGGGAAGAGCGAGGTGCCGGGAAAGATCGTGATCACCGGTTCATGGGTGATCAGACTTCGGACCTCAAGCGCTCCTAGTGCTGTTGCAGCACCCATGCCGATCGCGATAATACTGGCTTTCAACAGATGACGGCGGCTGGTCTTTTCGCGAGGGCGCGGCAACGGTGCGGTATCGGTAATCAGATAGCGACGCGTCGGGCTGATGCGAGGTGGTTGCTGTCTCGCCGAAGCTCGCCGTGGAACCGGCGTCCTGGGCATTGGTTCGGTTGTCGGGCGCACGCGCATTGGAGCGGTGTGAGGGCCAGTCCTGTTACGCTGGCAATCTTGACACATGAATGGTAATCTCCCAGTGCTATTCAAAGATCAACAATGATGTATCTCGGTCTTTCCCGGTGAGCTCATAGAAAAGTATGAATTACTTTTACTTTAGCACAATTATAGATGTGTCATCACGTTTCTACAAGTAGGGATAGGCCTTCCGGGAGGGTATAAAATCTATCATCTGCTCCTCGCTCTACCAGGGCGTTACCTGGTACTACAGGCGGCTTTATGCACCCATATCCCGGGCCGGGCGCACGCAGGATCACAACCAGAGGTTCCGCCGCGAGAACCAAATTTCCCAGGGAAGGGTGAAGAAAATGGGGTGATCATCGTCGTGGGCAACGTTGTGGGTCCAGTGCTCTGGAGAACTCGATTGCAGGACGGGAATGCTGTCCCGGCGTTTCGGGCGTACGGGGCTCGGTTTTGCGTGTGGGCTCTCCGGATCTTGAAGCGGCTATGGAGTCGCTGGACTGTTGGCCTGTGGTGCGCCCGAAGAAGGAAGAGCCTGAATATCCCTGAAAAGACAATTATGCCTTTTCCCTCTTTCTCTTGCCTTCTGGACAGACCGCACTCCTATCGAGTATGCTTGGTAAGCGGGCTGGCGGCCTCCTTTGACTATCAGGGGCAAGAGGGACTCAGTGAGCTTCCGTCAATCTTCGTGGCCCGAACAGGACTTCCTTTGATCGATGCTCGGAAGCGCGACCGAATCTTCGCGCAGTTAGTCTCATAGGGTTCTGGAAATGGTAGATACGCGATGATACAGATGAGTTCGAGGATCGGTTTCGATCCTTTAGCGAAGGATCGCAAAGCGACTCTCACCAGAGCTATGCTGAATGTCGCCTTTGTTGCACTTACAATCGAATCATACTATATAATAGCAGGAATCTATTTTTGACCCCTTTGTGATTATACTGTGCTTGCTGCTCGTATTGATAGGAGGAGGATGGGTGCTGGCGATTCTTTTTGATAGCGCGACTTTTCAAACGATGGAGACGCGTAAGAATCTATTACATGGTAAAACAAGCGATTACAAGCAGATAGAGATACAGGAAGAGGTGAAGCTGAAACGCTTTGAGCTACAGATCAACGTAGAGAAAAAGTACTCGTCAGCCAGAACCCTGAGCAGAGCAGCCTGTGTGTTTGCAGTCCTTTCCTGGGTGGGATGTCTCTGTGCTTTCTTCCAGGCTCAGGGCTCAACGCATCCTGAAGAGCTTGTTACCCTCAGAATGTTTGCTGTCGTACCGCTTTTGCTCGCCTTCCTGTGCTGGATCCTGTTTCTCTACACCTCTCAGAGCATGCCCTACCGCTGGCCCTCCCTGTTTGTTGATGAGGATGGAATACTCGCTCTGTATGGGGGCAAGCAGGTAGCCATGCAATGGGATACAGTGAAGTATTTTGTATGTTACAGGGCGAAAGAACGGCATGCGATCTATGAGATCTCAGATGGCGTTCAGTTTCTGCGCTGGCGCGATCCCGGGCGGCAGATCTGGTTTGATAGCGGGTATGAGCCTGCCTTACATGTCGAGAAGCTCTTTGCACAGTTGCCCGGCTATGTGGTGGAAAAGACCGGGCTGCCCTTGCTGGAAAGCGTGATATATCGGCGGGAGATCACCGGTCGCCCGCTGCAAACAGTGCGCTATTGGTAGATACGTGATGCTACAGATGAGTTCGAGCGTCAAATTTGATCCCCTGAAGGCGGAAGCGCTCTTTGCACAGTTGCCCGGCTATGTGGTGGAAAAGACCGGGCTGCCACTCTGGGAATGCGCGTCATGCCGTCCGGACGCGGTCAGCAAGCAGAAGCTGTTACCTTCTGAGGCTCCGAATCGTGCTCTCAGAGAGCAAGGAAAGAAGGCTAGAAGCAAGAAGGAGCAGTGTACTATGGCTGAACGTGAGAAGCCCCGTCAGAAACAGAATACGGGCCAGGATCGCGACCGGATAAAGCAGGATAAGGACCTGATCGGGACCGGCGATTACGCCCATCCTCCGGGGAACGATCTTGGCACCGACCAATATACAAGCAGTGGTTCGGAGCATGTGGCAGGGAGCACACAGTATCCACCGAAACCTCGAGCGCGGAAAGGGATAGAGCGGCTGGAAGAGCGCGAGACAGACGAAGAAGGTGGATATTCTCCAGCCGAATAACCTTTCTCAATTCTCTATAGCTAAAAGTGGCTATCAGTATTTGTGCGTATCAGCACGCTGGTAGCCACTTTTTTTATGGAAAAGCAAATATCTTTCTCTTGTGGTTGTCTGCTTTTTGTATCATAATACTAATAGATGAAATAAAGAGACACATCAAAGTGTTCTCATAAGTAGAGAGAAGAGCAAGAGAAAGGACGGACGTTTTTTCGGGAAGCGCCCATGTACACCCGTTCATGGTACACTTTCCTCTCGCCTTATACTGAACCCTTCCATTTCATCATTCTTCGGCCCATTTTCAGTTTTCAGCGAAAGCTTAATCCAGATTAAAAATCTATTGAAATTCCCTGAGCAAACTGGAAAATGTGTCGATGTTGAATCGTACAAGGTTCATCCATGTATCTGGAATCATCTTACTACTACTAGAATTTTGAGAGGATTTACCGAAATGACGCAACTTACCAACGCCAGTGAAGTCGTTGAAGAGATGCCTGTAGCCGGGGCTCCGGTAGTGCGGGTACAACAGCCGGAGCACTCTACTCCTTCTGTAAAGACACCTCTAACTGCATTTATTGGTCTGGAGAGCTCTGACAATGGTGTCACGCTTGTTGAGCTTGTGGGCGATAGCGTTCTGACTGAAACCCGCCAGCTTTCGGGGAATGTGGGAGAAGAGCTGTCCGCATGGCTGAGCGAGCTTGTTGCGCAACGGCATCAGCAAATTATTGCAGCGGCCATACGCAAAGATGATACCCTTGCTCACCTGTTCTCGCGACTCTGGCTGAAAGAAGATATTGTTCCCTTTATTATAGCTGCACCGCGCGAGGAGCCATTAGAAAAGCTGGTGCGAGAAGTGGCCGCCAATTTCGATGCCCAGAACGTGGTTCAGATTCCTCTCAGCCTCTCGCAAGAAGTTGGGGTTGCGGATCTGGTGACGCTTGATGACTATCGAGCCGTAACCGTTCCGCAGGATTTCGCGCTGCTTTCGCGTCTGGTTCAGGCGTTTCAGGGGAAGCGGCTGGTCTTTGTGAACGCGACACCGCGTGGTGGTGGCGTTGCTCTGATGCGGCATGCCCTGATCCGGTTGTTGCGTCTGATGAATGTTGACGCCCATTGGTACGTTCTGGTACCGAATGCTGAGGTCTTCGATATCACAAAGCGCAAGTTCCATAACGTCTTGCAGGCAGTCGCAGCGCCCGATGTGGTGTTGACCGATGAAGATAAAGCGGTATTCAATGCCTGGTCGGCTGAAAATGCTCATCTGCTGCATGATGTCTTCAAGCAGGCCGATGTGCTGGTGATCGATGATCCGCAGCCTGCTGGACTGATCCCGTATATCAAGCAGGCAAACCCGCACGCGCATATCATCTATCGTTCGCATATTCAGATCGTCAGCAGTCTGGCGTCTCAGCCGGGAACGCCACAGAACATCACCTGGGAATTTCTCTGGCAGACCATCAAGGATGCTGATTACTTTGTCAGTCATCCAATGAGCATGTTTGTCCCGAAAAACGTCCCTGATGATAAAGTGCTCTACATGCCTGCAACCACCGATCCACTGGATGGGCTGAACAAAGAGCTGAGTGAAGAGCAGATGGAGCACTATCTGCATTTCTTCAATGAGATTCTGGAACGCGAGGGACAGACGCCGCTCGATCTGACGCGCCCGTACATCGTGCAGATTGCGCGTTTCGATCCTTCAAAGGGCATTCCTGATGTGCTGGAAGCGTATCGCCGACTGTGCATCATGCTCCAGGAGCGGCAGCAGCCGGTTCCTCAGCTCGTGATCGCCGGGAATGGCTCGGTAGACGATCCCGATGGCGTGCCCATCTTCAACCATGTGCAGGAGCTGCTGCGCTCAGATCTGTACGCAGCGCTCGCATCCGATGTCAAGGTTGCACGCCTGCCACATCGTGACCAGTTGCTCAATACCCTGCTGCGCAAGAGTAGCGTTGTGCTGCAACTCTCTACAAAAGAGGGATTCGAGGTGAAAGTGACCGAGGCACTGATGAAGGGCAAGCCGGTTGTGGCGTACCACGTTGGTGGTATCCCTCTGCAAATTGTCAACGGTGTCAACGGTCATCTCGTCGAGGTTGACAACACGGTTCAGGTCGCGCAGCACATCTATGATCTGCTGACCGATACGAGCCTGTACGAGCGCATGAGCATGGCAGCGGTCGAGCTGGCTGGAAAAGACTACCTGACGGTGCCTAACGCCATTTGCTGGCTCTATCTGGCATTGACGTTGCTGAAGAATGAGCGACTCGAAGGACGCTTCCGCTGGGTTGCTGAGCTGGCCCGGAAGGAATGGTCTGGTGTGGCTGATGAGGAAGAGGGCGAAGACCAGATGCAGTGTGCATAAAAGCAGACAGAAAAGAAAAAGAGCGTCGGTGAAAAACCACCGGCGCTTTTTTTGTTGGTGCCGAAGGTGGGATTCGAACCCACACACCCTTGCGAGTACAACGCCCTGAACGTTGCGTGTCTACCAGTTTCACCACTTCGGCATATTGTCCTTTCGACTGGGCTTATATTACAGGAAATCGAGGCGGTTGTCAAGAGAAAACCTCGACAAAATCGGCCATTTTTCAAAAAACCTCAACCCTTCTGTATTCCCTCCTCAATTGAAGAGAACATATCTCTGTGCAGAACGTATATCTAGAGATATAGGTGTAGAGAAGGAGTATGTGTTATGGAACTTTTGCACCAACGTTATGCAATACTTGAGGAAATAGGGCGCGGAGGTTTTGGCTCTATTTATAAAGCGAGAGATACCGGGTTAGGTAATCGTCTGGTTGCGATTAAAGAAATGATGTTGCTATCGAACACGCCTCAAGATCGGGATGAGGCGACCGCCGCGTTCACCCATGAGGCCTTGATTCTCGCCGATCTATTGCATCCCAATCTGCCCCGTATTTATGAGCAATTTCAAGAAGGCAGCAAGGCATATCTGGTCATGGATTATATTCAGGGTGAGTCGCTGGAACAGTATTTACAACGACTTCGCGCAGCGCACGCCTGGTTGCCTGCTCCCGAAATTTTTGAGATTGCACGGCAGCTTTGTGACGTGCTTGAATACCTCCATGAGCATGAACCCCCGATTATTTTTCGCGATCTCAAGCCCTCAAATGTGATGCGGACTGCATCGGGACATCTCTATTTAATTGATTTTGGCATTGCGCGGCATTTTAAGCCGGGGCAGGCTCATGATACAGTCGCCTTTGGTTCGCCCGGGTATGCGGCGCCCGAACAGTACGGACGGGCCCAGACAACCCCGCGTTCTGATATCTATAGTCTGGGAGCGCTGTTACACTACCTCTTTTCTGGACGTGATCCTGCCGACACGCCGTTTCTCTTTCCGCCGCTCTCGCTCGGGAATCCCGCACTTGAGGGCCTGATTGCCTCGATGCTGGAACTTGATGCGGAGAAGCGTCCGGCGCGGATGGCAGATGTGCGCGACACCCTGCAACAGGTTGCGGCTCAAGACGTGGTGAACGATATTCTACCCGCTAGCACTTTCACTGCCTGGAATCCGCCCGCCGAGCTGATTCGCGAACTGGTAGAGCCGTTTATAGATGAGGCTGACACTCAGGATACTCACGCTTATGGAGCGATTGGTTCAACGTACCTGATCTATCAGGGGCACAGTGCGGGGTGCGAGCACGCTGTCACGGCGCTTGCCTGGTCACCGGATGGCCAGTATATTGCGTCGGGCGATCATCTGGGAAAGGTGCATATCTGGGAGGCAACGCGAGGCGACACCCTGTATATCTATGACGGCCATGCACGCGGAGAGAGCCTGATTGCATCCCTTGCCTGGTCTCCTGACAGCAGGTTGGTTGCTTCCTGCGGGTATGACGGTACCGCGCAGATCTGGGAGGCCGCAACTGGTCGGCAGGTTGGTGCATTTGTGGGGCATGCAGCGCCAGTACATGGGCTTGCCTGGTCGCACAGACAGCCCTCATTGCTGGCTTCGGCAAGCAGTGACGGCACTGTACAGGTCTGGAATCGAATGAGTGGCAAGGTCTACTTCACCGGGGGAAGCAAGACAATGGATGGCGCCCGCATGAAAACAGTTATCTGGTCTCCTGACGGGCGCTCTATCGCCTTTGGCGGCTCGGATGGTGTGGTTCAGGTCTGGAAGCTGAGCGAGAATGGAAATGAGCCACGCTTTCAGGAGGTGACGCTTTTTCAGGGGCACGCGCCCGCTTCTACCATTCATGCGCTTAGCTGGTCTGCGGATGGGGTATTATTGGCTTCTGCTGCATCCGATCGATTGGTGCAGGTCTGGCAGGCGGACACAGGCACGCTGGCATATACCTTTCGTGGGTATGATGAGCCCGGTTGCTGGCCGCGTACGCTGGCATGGGCCCACCGCGGCTACTGGCTCGCGACTGGCGGGAGTGGTACAGATAAGAGCGTTCGTCTTTGTAATGGGCTGGATGGCCGTGTCCGCTTCCAGTATCAGGGCCATCTGGCGGCGCTGAATGCGGTTGTCTGGTCTCCGGACGGGGCGCGGATTGCCTCTGCGAGCAATGATGGAACGGTGCATATCTGGCAGGCGCGCGTATAGCCAGGTATTCCTTGATAGTATTTACCCGGCTGTTTCGATAGAGAAGCAGTCGGGTTTCTCTTTTAGATGCAAAAGAGCTGGAAAAGTGTAAGGAAAGGAGAGGAGAAGCCAGTAAAGAAATCTTCCTCTCTATGCAGCGTATTCGCTCCCTGCTCTTACATAAGAAAAGCGCTGTCCTCTGCATGATCTTATGTAAGCGGACGTCGCGGTTTTGCCCATTCATTTGTAAAAGAAGTCGTTATTTCTGCAAGCGGAGGGCGCAGTACAAGTGCAATGAGAGGAGTTTGAAAAATAATCTCCCTGAGAGAAACATGAGAGAAAGTATCAAGTAATTGAGGAATAAGGGAAGTCGTGTATGCTTCTTCTCAAGGAAATGGCGAGGAACCGAGCATGTACCTGGGAACTGCAATGAGGTACATGCGATCGGCTTTGCGTCTGCCTTTGTTGCCTGCCCTCAGCGGATTGCAGAGCGCATCTCGCATTTTCTACTGTTATCACAGGTTGTTCCTGCCAGCAAGGATGCAGGAAAGAAAGGACATGCTGTGAAACGAATCCTACGATCCTCTACCTTTGTGTTCTCCATTCTGGGTGTCTTGCTCTGTAGCCTGGTACTGACCCAAGGGGCAAGCGCTCAAACGACAAATTCCCGCAAGCATGTAACAAAAGTCTGTGGAGAGGTTGCGCCTCGCTATGCTCACTGTATGGCGTTGCGCCTGGAGGGGGGCGACATTCAGACGCTCGCTGCCGGTCCACAGGGCTTGAATCCGGCTGATTTGCAGTCGGCCTACAAACTGCCATCGTCGACAGCGGGTGCTGGTAAGACGGTTGCTATTGTTGATGCCTATGACGACCCTAACGCCGAGCAGGACTTAGCGGTCTATCGGCAACAGTTTGGCTTGCCGCCTTGCACGACGGCAAACGGCTGTTTCAAGAAGGTCGATCAGAACGGCGGCACCAACTACCCCCAGCCCGATTCGGGGTGGGCCGGTGAGATCGCCCTTGACCTGGATATGGTCAGTGCTATTTGTCCGAATTGTCATATCCTGCTGGTGGAAGCCGACTCTGCCTATATGGAAGATCTTGGCGCATCAGTGAATACGGCTGTTCGCCTGGGTGCGGTAGCGGTCAGCAACAGCTATGGTGGCTCTGAGTATCGGCAGGAGACAACCGACGAGGTGACGTACTTCAAGCATCCCGGCGTGGCGATCACGGTCAGCACGGGTGACAGCGGCTATGGTACGGCATTTCCGGCTACCTCACAGTATGTGACGGCAGTCGGTGGTACCTCGTTGAAACGTGCCAGTAACTCCCGTGGCTGGACGGAAACAGCATGGAACGGTGCCGGAAGCGGTTGTAGCAAGTATGTTCCTAAGCCGAGCTGGCAGCAGGACACAGGCTGCAATAAACGCGCGATCGCTGATGTTTCTGCGGTTGCTGATCCCTACACCGGCGTTTCGGTGTATAACACGTATGGTGGCAATGGTTGGGCGGTCTATGGTGGGACCAGTGCTTCAGCTCCGATTATCGCGGCGGTGTACGCGCTGGCTGGCAACACGTCCAGTATCACCTATGGCTCCTATCCCTACAGCCATACTGGCAGCCTCTTTGACATTGTCAGTGGAAGCAATGGCTCCTGTTCGGTGAAGTATCTCTGTACAGCCGGTACTGGCTATGATGGTCCGACTGGTCTGGGAACGCCGAACGGAACAGGCGCCTTCTAACGCGCTCGCTTGCTTGAGGGCAGGCAACCTTCTCCACGCACGGAAAGCGCGCGTGCTGGCACTCTGCGAAACGCAGCGCTTGTGACGACACCTGATCTTGCTCCGTTCTCTTCCCGAAAAATAGACGCATGTTGTGCTGTTACGGGGAAGAGAATGACGGAAAGGATATTACATGCACCGTTGGAAAGGAGTCCTTCTACGATGCGACAGAAACCAGGTTCTCGTGTGTTTCTGGTCCTGGTTCTGACCTGCTGTCTGCTGTTCATGTGCTTCGGTACTGCTTTTGCCCGAAGTGAGCAGACAGGCGTGAAGAAAGAGTATACCTGTGTCAAAGCACCTCAGGTAGCGCTTCCTCGGGTACAGACAGATATCAAGCAGACAAGCGCAAGGAAGCCAGCCGCAAAGCCAATCTGCCCGGCAGGACAGGTCCCGCAACCGGTCGCGAAGAAGTCCGGTAAGCATGCGCCCCCGATGCCTCAGCAGGCTACTATCAGCGCGGGCTATCATTATGTGACCGGCATTCAGAATGTCGAGTCGCTTGGCACCCCGGCGGACTTTACGCAGCATCAGCCCTATTTGAGCTCGCAGGATTACCACACCCTGGCCGAGATCGCAGCACTGAACTATGGGCCACATGGTCGCCAGATCGTTGAGATCGGTTGGACGGTTGATCGGGCCGTGAACAATGGAGACGACAAGCCGCATCTGTTTGTTTTCTCGTGGGTCAACGATCAGGGGAACTGCTACAATGGCTGCGGCTTTGTGCAGGTGTCCAATGCCCATTATCCCGGCATGCAGCTTGCGAGCGATGGTTCGCTGCATCATTATGCGATCTACCACTATCAGGGGAACTGGTGGCTGAACTACGATAATGATTGGATTGGCTATTTCCCTGACTCTATCTGGACCAGCAAGGGTGAGGATTTCAGCAAGACAACACAGCTTCAGTGGTTCGGTGAGGTCGCTTCTGGCGGCGGCTCACACACTCAGATGGGGAATGGGATCTTCGGTTCTCAGAATGGCTCAGCGCGGATTCAATCGATGTATGTCTATACCACGGCAAATACAGCCGTTACCGCCAATGTCAATGTCAGTGCGGGCGAGACCTCCTGTTTTGACTATGGCTGGATTCAGCAGCCGAACGCTTTCCGCTATGGTGGTCCCGGCTGCTAGCCTGCCGCAGCACAGCGAAGGGCAGCTCCTCAAGGCGAGAAGCTTCCCTTCTTTTCTGCTATTGCTCCTGATACAGCTTGCTTCCCTTTTCCCGGAACTCTCGTGCCTTCTCAGCCATGCCCACAGTGATGATCTGTGAGGGCTGTAGCCCCTTGCTCTGCGCATAGTCGCGGATATCCTGGGTAATGCGCATGCTGCAAAAACGTGGTCCACACATCGAGCAGAAGTGCGCGGTTTTTGCCGGTTCTGCCGGAAGCGTTTCATCATGATAGGCAAGCGCCGTTTCAGGGTCAAGCGACAGGTTGAACTGGTCACGCCAGCGGAACTCAAAACGTGCCTTTGACATGGCGTCATCCCACTGCTGAGCGCCTGGATGGCCCTTTGCCAGGTCGGCGGCATGCGCAGCGATCTTGTAGGCGATGACGCCCGCTTTGACATCCTGCTTGTTTGGCAGCCCGAGGTGCTCTTTGGGCGTGACATAACAGAGCATTGCCGTCCCGAACCAGCCAATCATAGCCGCTCCAATGGCCGAGGTGATATGGTCATAGCCCGGCGCGATATCGGTTGTCAGCGGGCCGAGTGTATAGAATGGTGCCTCCTGACAGAGCTCCATCTGCTTCTCGACGTTCTCCCGAATCAGGTGCATGGGAATGTGGCCGGGGCCCTCGATCATGACCTGCACGTCATGTTTCCACGCAATGCGGGTCAGCTCGCCAAGCGTTTCCAGTTCGGCAAATTGGGCCTCGTCGTTTGCATCGGCAATCGAGCCGGGACGCAATCCATCACCAAGCGAGAAGGCGATATCATACGCTTTCATGATCTCACAGATCTCTTCAAAGTGCGTGTACAGGAAGTTCTCCTGATGGTGTGCCAGGCACCACGCTGCCAGAATCGAGCCACCACGCGAGACGATCCCGGTCACACGACGAGCGGTAAGTGGTACATAGGCCAACCGGACGCCCGCATGAATAGTAAAGTAGTCGACGCCCTGTTCTGCCTGCTCGATCAAGGTGTCACGATAGATCTCCCAGGTAAGCTCTTCAGGCTTGCCGCCGACCTTTTCGAGCGCCTGATAGATAGGCACCGTGCCGATGGGAACCGGTGAATTGCGGATGATCCATTCTCGTGTTGTATGGATGTTTTTGCCGGTCGAGAGATCCATCACCGTATCAGCGCCCCATCGTGTCGCCCAGACCATCTTCTCCACCTCTTCCTGAATAGAGGAGGTGACCGCCGAATTGCCGATATTGGCGTTGATCTTGGTCAGGAAATGGCGTCCGATAATCATGGGCTCGCTTTCGGGATGGTTAATATTGGCCGGGATGATGGCGCGTCCACGGGCTACCTCGGAGCGTATGAATTCCGGGTCGAGCTGCTCGCGCACGGCGATGTACTGCATTTCGGGTGTGATGATTCCCTGGCGGGCATAGTGCATCTGGGTAACGGTGCGTCCGGGTTTCGCGCGGAGCGGCTTGCGCGTGCCCTGAAACACCGCATCGTGAGCGCGGCTGTCACCGGGCTTGTAGCCGTTATCGACCGGGAGAACGGCCCGCCCCTCGTACTCCTCGACGTCGCCTCGCTCAAGAATCCAGGCGCGGCGATGTGGCGGGAGCCCCTTATAAATGTCGATGTGGGCGTTGGGGTCAGTATAGGGGCCACTCGTGTCGTAGACGCGCAGCGGTGCATTTTCGCTCACGCCGCCAGTGCGGTTCGGTGTAGGAGTAAGGGGAATTTCGCGCATCGGGACTCGAATGTCTGGCCGTGGTCCCTGCACATAGACTTTGCGACTACCGGGAAAAGGTTGCTGTGCTTGAAAAGAATGTTCCGGCATGTGTACCCTCCATTTGTCGCTTCTATGCCTGTGAGCATAGCGCAATGGCGGTTACCGGCTGCAAGGAGGAGTAGACGAAGCAATACTGTTGATCGAGTGGTGCGTTCAGGCAAAAAGAAAAGACCATGAACGCTCCCATCGTCGAGCCAGCAGACATGGCCTTCGTCGTATGGTTGCATTCCCTACGCTCGTCTTCCACACGCGACCGAAAAGCCCGTGTGACTTACCGAGATCAGGTTCAAAGGGTTGGTGGGCTTGATCCCGCCTCTCAGCTTCTCGCTCCCCTAGCAAACCAGTTACCTGTGACGTTATCTGGCGTCGTCATGACGCTCTTCTAGTAGCATACCATATTTTAGCGGACTCTTGTAGTCCTTGTTTGGTTGCTTTTTGGAAGGAAGCTCCAATTCCAGCAGCCGCTTGCCACTCTTTTCTTCTATCAGGAGAAAGAGGTATGTCACCTGCTTGAGATAGCTCTGAATGCGGTTTGTTGAGAGAAGGAAGAATGGGCTCATAGGGCTCCATAGATCGATTGCGTTGCTTCCATCGCTGATTTCAAGAAAGGTGAAGCCGGGGTAGTGCGGGTCAATGATAAGCGCGGCATAGTGGATCTCATGCCACGGTATGGTAATTATGCGCTGGCCGGGATACTGTGCAACGATCCCATCGTTGGTGACGTCCAGTGCGGGATAGCGGTACGCTTTGATACTGCGAAAAAGTGGAATATTCGCGATGAAAAGCAGCGGTGTGAGGAGCAGCAGCGCGGTGCGGGCATACGGTAACGTCGCCTGTATCTGTGGCATAACAGCGACAAATGTGTATACCGGGAGCGGAAGCGTAACAAGATATAACAGGAAGGTGTTGGCGACTGCAAGGAGAGGAACAACGATAAAGAGTATGCTGTCTGGCGGCTGTGGCAGGGTCCAGGGGAGAGCCGGCCGTTCCTGCTCGGCGAGAGGCCGTAGCCGCCCCAGATAGCGCTGTGAGTGGAGTGCTGACGCGCGTGCCTGCTGGAGCTTCTGTAGTCTTTTCCTGTTATAGCTATTAAAATAAATGATGATAAGCACGAGCGCAAGTAAAAGAATACTGAACGTAATAAAAGCAAGGGGCCCGCTGGACCGATACATATCCAGTGTCATTACGAGAAAGGCGAGTGCAAAGAGCAGCGCGAGCTGAAGCAGGAAATAGCTGGAAAGCCGGGCGCTTTTCTTGCTGGGATCGAAGCCGCTGAGGGGAGAGCCGTCCTGAGCGGTGTGCTGGCGTATCATTTCTAGAATCTCCTGACATCCTTGTACTTTTCGGCTTGCCTTTTCGCTTGCTCTGGCAGTTGAGTAGAAGCGCAGGGTGAATGACGTATGGTCACAGGTATGTTCTGTTTATGCTGTAGAAAAGGCTACTCCTATTATAGAAAAAGCTGAGAAAAGTGTAAAGGATGTAAAACTAGAAAAAGAGTAGTCGCTACCAGAGAAAGAATTTCTGAAAGCGCAGGTCAAGGAGTGGGCGGCCCGTTTTGGCCCGAATGAAGGCCGGAAGATCCCGAAAGAACCGTTCATACTCCTCACGCGACATGGTCGGTTTATAGAAAGAGAGGTTATGGCTGAATGGGTTGCGCCAGCGAATCGTATGGGTTCCGTCGCTGAGTTCATAGGTTTCGGTTGCGGCATTTGTTTTGTAACCGGTCAGGGCGAAATAGCGCACCTCATCCCATCTGATGGTCACGGCCCTATGCCAGAGGTAGTGTGCCGTGATGCCGCTCTCAGTAATCGTGAATGAGGGATAGAGCAAGGGACCGCGGAAGGGGTCCAGAACGTAGAGTGCGAGTAAGAGGACCAGCAGACCAAGCCCAAGTGGTAAGTTGAGAAAAAAGCCAGCGATGGTTGGCCCGAACTGGGTTATCAGAGGTATGAACACCAGGCCAAGCCAGACGAGGAGTCCGGAGAGCCATGCAAACCAGTGAAAGCGCATGCGTACTATCAGTGGTGGGTGAAGCACATGCGCATCGGGGAGAGGTTGCGGCTCCAGGATGCGTTGTGTGTGAGGGGCTGAAGAGCGTAAAAAATCGATCCGCTTTTGAACCTGAAACGAGCGAATATGGAGATAGATGACAATTCCCAGTGGAATCAAGAAGAGAAGCAACAGCCAGGCAAAGAAGACGAAGTATGAAAGAATAGTGTTGTTGATCATGGTAAGCAAGAGTGTAAGGAAGAAGAAATACAGCACTGCATAATTGATGTGCCTGTACGCGTACCATACCTGGAATGCATCGAAGCCTTTTGTCTGTCGCTGTTCGGGCTGCTCGCTCTGTTGTTGTACTTGGCGCATGTTTTTTCTCCAGTAGAAGCAGAATACTGATTGAAGCGGGTGCGATATAGGACTATAGAAATGTAGAATTATAAGAAATATACGTTTTTCCTGCTATAAAGTTGAATGGAAAGAAAAAGGCCCTTCAGGAGTGCCCGAAGAGCCTCAGTTCCTACCGGAATGAACGAACAGCAGAGAACAATCGCGACCTGGATTTCACAAAGAGAGCTGTTTTCTGGCAAGCAGCTAGACGGTGTCAGGAATACCCTCGGCCGCTTTTGGGCTGTCGGTTTCCTGTTTTCGTGCCAGCTTGCTTGATCGAATGCCATACAGGAAGTAGATCAGCAGGCCAATTGCCAGCCAGATGCCGAAACGAAGCCAGGTGATCGGTTGCAGGCTCAGGATCAGCCAGAGCGAGAAGCCTATTCCGATAATCGGCAGAAGTGGCACAAGTGGCGTTTTGAAGCCGCGTTTGAGGTCAGGGCGCCGCTTCCGGAGGATAATGATTGAGGCGCAGACAATGATAAAAGCGCTCAATGTACCAATATTGACCAGCTCAGTGACAACTGCGATCGGCGTAAAGCCCGCAACCGCCGCTGTAATAATACCGAGCAGCCAGGTTGGACGATAGGGCGTTTTATGGACGGGGTGCGTTTTGGCGAACCAGGAGGGCAGGAGCCCATCCCGACTGAGCGCGAACCAGACGCGTGCCGCAGCAAGCATAAAGGCAAAGAGCACGCTTGTAATGCCGGCCAGCGCTCCAATTGAGACCAGGGTAGAGACAAAGGGCATATGAATCGCCTGGAACGCGTTGGCAACCGGAGCCGAGTTGTTAAGTGTTTGATAGGGCACGATCCCGGTCAGTACCAGGCTGATCAGAATGTAGAAAACAAGGGCGATGCCAAGCGAGGCAAGAATGGCAAAGGGGATGTCCCGCTGTGGATTCTTCGCTTCCTCGGCTGCTGTACTCATCGCATCATAGCCAAAAACGGCAAAGAACACCAGTGCCGCGCCTCCCATGATGCCTGAGAAGCCGAACGGCGCAAAGGGGTGCCAGTTTTCGGGCTTCACAAAGAACGCCCCGATAACGATGATGACAACAACAACGGTCAGCTTAATGATTACGGCAACCGTGTTGAAGCGCGCGCTCTCTTTAATCCCTCGGGTAAGCAGCCATGCGGTAAAGAGACAGAAGAGGATGGCAAACAGGTCAACAACACGTCCGGGCCCCGTACTGGGAGCGCCAGAAATGGCGGCTGGAAGCTGAATACCAACGCTTGATAGCAAACTGTTGAAATAGCCTGAGAGGCCGATTGCCACGGAGGAAACCACAAGGGTGTACTCAATTAACAGATCCCAGCCGATAACCCATGCCAGCAATTCACCAAGCACTGCATAACTATAGGTGTAGGCGCTGCCCGCGACGGGAATCAAACTTGCAAATTCAGCATAACAGAGCGCAGCCGCCGCGCTTGCACAGCCCGCGATGATGAAAGAGATAATCACGGCTGGACCGGCCTGTGTCGCTGCTGCAACGCCGGTTAGCACAAATATGCCGACGCCAATAATCGCGCCCAGACCAAGAGCGGTCAGGCTCCAGGGGCCCAGGCTACGCTTCAAATCCTTTTCATGCTCAGCTTCTTGCTGTAATACATCGATATCTTTCTTTCGCAACAATACACTCATAGTTGCTCACTTTCCAGTTGTAGTGTTGTGGTGCGATGTTCTCTGCTGATGTCAGGTCAAAGGAGAGAGGTATGCTGATCACCTGTGACGAGAAACCCTTTCTTATTATAAGTCATCTGGCTGAGATTGAGTTTCAGAAATGGTGCATCTTATCTCTGGTATTGTTGCGTTCTTTCCCATCCTATTCATAGAAAATGGTAAAATCGTATATACTCTCATCTGTTGAAGCCTATTCAAGCTGTGAGAGCCGTGTTCCTGGCTGAGAGGGCGAGAAAATTGAGGATCAGGCCTGTAACAGGAAGACCGGATGTTCCTTTGCTTCGGCCTCAAAAGCGGCGAGGGGAGCACCTGACGTAGCAGAGAAGAAGGGGCGTACGATGCCAACGCGCTGAATATAGCGTTTCAGGATTGGCGCGGCCTCAGCGGGCTCCAGTTCTTTGACGCGATAGGTGGTGCCCTCTTTGCCCCGAGAGATTGTCACCTCGCCAGCAGCACGGGCATTTTTCACCCAGTTGACAGCTCCATAGGGCGCTACGAGCCAGCGGCGTCCACCTTCTTCGACCAGCGTGACAGGAATGGTGTGTAGTAAGCCACTTTTCCGGCCCCGGACCGTAAGCAGATAGGTTGTGCCAAGCGGAATCCCTGCCTTGAGAAGCCGTATGGCAATCTGATTGACTGCTTTGCGCCAGAATGAGAGCCTGTACTTTCGTTGCATTGCTGTCTCCTTTTGTGGCTGAAAAAACGTGCATTCCTCTCAATTCTTAGAACGTTCTCGCTGAAGGACCAGTAACAGAGTACGATTTCTCTCTACATGTTTTTCATTATGAAGCCAAAAAGAGGAATAGAGAAGCATAATTGTAATGATGATGGCTGATGAAAGATATTCCATTGAAGATACGTATTTCTTTGTAAGAATAGTGAAGCTAATGAAGCGCTTAGCGCATGTTTCACTCATCCACTCTACCTGTATAAAGCATGGCCGTATGAAAGGAGCAGTGCGCTTGAACAAGATCTACCGCTTGCATTGCGGGCTTATCCTGATTCTCTCCCTGTTTTTTCTCTCCTGCTCGTCTGGCTCGGCCCCGCAGACGGGCGCGACGCCGACAGTAACCCAACATGTAGCGACCGCCCAACTGGTGTATACAGCCGATTGGTCGAAGGGGCTGGATGAATGGAAGCCCTCAAAAGGGTGGAAGGTGGTGAAGAATTATCTGGAGACGCAGGTTCTGCCTGATCTCTCGATTACGCTTCCCTATACGCCAAAAACGCCCGATTACGCGATAGAGTTTCGCTTGCAGGTTGTCTCGGTGCCTGCAAATGGCGGGCATTATCGACTTGCAGCGGCGAAAGATGGAGAGAAGGACGGATATACTGCTGAGGTTCTGGGGCTGCTGGCCGGAGATAGTCATACCTATGCGGTGCATCCTCTGATGGAAACGCTGATAGAGCCGCAGGAGAACATGGGCTCCGCGCAGCCGCAGGTATTTGATTTCGAGCCCGGAGACGAGTGGCGTACCTATCGGGTGGAGGTGCGCGGTCCCCGGGTCGAGTTTCTGGTCAATGAAAGACGGATGAGCGGAGCGACCAGTATCCAATCAAAGCAGCTCTCTCAGAAGCAAATCACGCTTGAGTGCAGCCGCATTGTCGCGCGAGTGAGTGATTTTCGAGTATACGAATATAAGTAGCCTGAAGGGACCGAGATTCTGCTAAATTAGGGAAGAGGACTTCAGCAGGTTCGCTTTTTTGTTGAAGCGCCAGGTACTGGACAACATAGCGCCCGAGAATATCGGTTTCAACATTTAAGAGAGTGCCCGGCTGTACCTCTCCCAGATTCGTATGTTCCCGGGTATAAGGAATGAGGGTAATAGTGAAATGATCGCTGAAAACCTCGATTACTGTCAGGCTGACGCCGTTTAACGCAATAAAGCCTTTTGGCACTACGTAAGGGCGCAGTGCTTCCGGTAACTCGATAGCAACCAGCAGAGCGATACCGTCTATTTCCACAGAGCGAACGCGAACGGTTGCTTCGATGTGGCCCTGCACGGTGTGCCCTCCGATGCGGCCACTGGCGGGCACAGAGCGTTCCAGATTGACTCGATCTCCGGGACGAAGGCTGCGGAGCCGTGTGCGGCGTACCGTTTCGGGAACCGTTTCGACCGTAAAGGAGGTGGCACCCCGAGCAATAACGGTAAGACAGGTGCCATCGACCGCAATGCTATCCTTCTCCTCAAGATCGGCAAGCACCTTCTGTGCCTGAATGGTCAGACTGGTTGCTGTGATCTCTTGAATGATCCCGATTTCCTCGACAATTCCTGAAAACATTCTTTCCTCCATTTCGCTATTTATTGTGAAGTAGATGCTGTTGTGCCCGCGCCATCTCGACTGCAGCGCGAGCATATTCGATTCCGCGTTCAATGCGTGCCTCGGCTTGCGCCTGTGTTTCCGCGCACATCACGCCCAGAATCACCGGTCGCTGGTAGTCCAGTGCAAGCCGCATCAGACCTTGAGCTGTTGCGTCGCTTACAATAACGTCATGTCTTGTCTCACCCTTCATCACGCAGCCGATGCAGATCAGCGCGTCATACCGCTTACTCTGTAGCATTGTCTGGGCGAGAAGAGGGAGCTCGAAGCTACCGGGCACGCTGTGAATGGTGATGGCGTGCTCCGCGACCCCGAGCCGCTGCAGTTCCTCGCAGGTCAGTGCGAGAGTTGCCCCGGTGATTGGCCAGTTGTAGCGAGCAACGAGAATGCCAATCGAGAGCCCTGAGCCGTTTTTATCCGGTGTGGGTGGAAGCATGTGTTTCATCTATCACTCCTTATCCATGAAGCATCGTCAGTGCGTGGCCCATACGCTGTTGCTTGGTAGTGAGATAGGTGATGTTATGCGGTGTGGGTGTGGTTTCGAGAGCGACGCGCTCTACCTCGATACCGCCCTGCGCCAGCGCCTGAAGCTTCTGCGGGTTGTTTGTCAGCAGACGCACTCGCTTTACCCCAAGCGTATGGAGGATTGCAAGTGCAGATGTATAGTCTCTCGCATCGGCAGGATAACCGAGCCGCTCATTGGCGGTAATGGTATCATGGCCCTGATCCTGCAAAGCATAGGCCTGTAGCTTTGCCATCAAGCCAATCCCGCGGCCCTCCTGAGGCAGGTAGAGCAGGACACCACGTCCCTCATCGGCGATCGCCTGCATGGCTGCATGAAGCTGAGCCTGACAGTCACAGCGCTGTGAGCCGAAGATGTCGCCGGTCAGGCAGGAAGAATGCAGGCGTACAAGCGGTGGTTCTGCATCGGGAGCGTGCAGATCGCCGAGTACCAGCGCCAGGGTGTGCTGACCGGTCCGATGCTCAAGGTAATCGGTGACCTGAAAGGTCGCGAAAGGTGTCGGGAGCCTGGTCGATGCAACGGGGCTGACAAGCTGCTGACGGCGATAGCTGGCGATTGCCTCAACGGTAAGAACAGGAATATTCCACTGTTGAGCCAGCCGGTGAAGCTCCTCGCCGCGGGCGGGCTCACCATGCTCGTTGAGGACCTCGCAGATGACGGCAGCCGCTTCCAGCCCGGCGATGCTCATCAAATCAACAGACGCTTCTGTATGCCCGCGTCGTTCCAGTGTCCCTTGAGTGGCGGCCCGAAGGGGGAAGATATGTCCGGGGCGTGCCAGATCCTCCGGTCGGGTGGCAGGATCAACCAGCACCCGGATCGTTCGCGCGCGGTCGTGGGCTGAAATACCGGTTGTTGTCCCGTGGCGAGCATCAACTGAGAGCGTGAAGGCCGTTCCCTGAAGGGGCTGGTCTGATTGGTCAAAGACGGGGAGCTGAAGCGTGTCCAGCCGCTGGCCAGTCAGCGCGACGCAGATTAAGCCGCAGGCATTGCGCATCATAAATGTTATTACTTCAGGAGTGACAAACTGTGCAGCTATACACAGGTCAGCCTCATTTTCTCGTGATTCGTCATCACAGATCAGAATCATGTTTCCTTGACGAACAACATCAATTGCATCTCGCACACTAATAAAGGGTGTATTCATTCTCTCTCCTCCATATTGTATCGCTGCAATTCTTCACTTTTTCAATAATTACCTGTTTTGCCCTGATCTCGCATCGCTTATATACTGGCAACAGTACAATAGCACTACCTCCTGAACGAATTGCCAGCGAAGGGGCCAACTTCTCAGTAGACAGGTGTTCCCGGGCCGGGAGACCCCCGATACGAGAACGCGCTTCAGCGCAGAAAGGCATAGCGTCCTATCGTCCGTATGTACGTACGAACGTGGTCTGCATCAACATGAAATCGGGATGATAGCCAGCAGGGAAAGCGAGCAACAAAGGGGATGGAAGGAAAGGTGTTTGTGGGCGTTGAGATGATACCCGTTTTGCAGAGAGAGCGCCGTGGTACGGCTTCTGCATGTCAGAGAGAACACAGCAGAGCATACTGTGTGAGTTGCCTTCTTCCATCCGGACTGTCACCGTCGGCCCTGGAACTTCCCCAGGTCAGCTACTATGCACAGAGACTATGCAAGCAGGTCGTGGGCTGTACCACCGGTCGGGAATTGGGAGTTTCATGTCCCTCACCCTGCCCCGAAGACATTACTATATTCAATTGTAGAGAATCACTATCTCTAAGATACCATAAAAATCTGTGTTTTGCTAGATGTCTGGCACGAAAAACACTTTGAGTAGAAAAAGTTCAATCTTCCCTGCGAGCTGGCAGGCGCTCCGTCGCTGCTGAGAGCGGACTGCCTCCTGATGGGTTTGCTTGTGCGAATCGAAAAAGAAAACGCGAAAAAGTTAAAGCCAAAGTCGAATGTACAAAAAGTACTTGCCCTTTGACAAGGAACTTGTGAAACGGTACAATCTTTGTAGCTGGTTAAGAAGCAGATCATTCTGGCAAGCGTGGAAGAGAGGAACTCATGCAATCAGCGGAACGACCACGAGGTAAGGGAAATGCGCCTCATCCACAGCGCAAACAAGCAACGTCATCGGTTCAGCAGAGTCGGAGACTGGAAGTAGCGGCAATGATTGCCGAGAAACTGGGCGAAACCGAGAAAACACCTCGCGTCCAGATCGAAAAGATTGTGCGGCTCTGGGGGATTGAGAATGCGTTGCGAGCCCTGGATGAGACGCAGCGTGTTGAAGCTGATGGTGGCTTGATGCTGCCGGATGGCTCGCGCAGACGGACACCGGGAGGGGTTTTCTTCCATCTGGTCCGGCAACAGATCCCTCCTGAAATTTTTCGGAAAATTTTTATGTGGCAAGGTGCATCTCGCAAGGACAATGAAGATGCCTCAACTACAGTACCCGGTATAACCTGGGAGACACGGTTTGGCGCGCTTCGAGATCTGGCGTCGGTAGAGAAAGGGCAGGTGCGAACGGTGAAGATTACGGTAATAGGACGTCCCGGGCGAGTAATTGAACGGGGAAGCTTTGTGATGACAGCGCTACAGGCAGCGAAGATTCCGCCTTTGCCAAAAGGGTTGCCGGTTCCGGCTCAACCTACTACCAGCTATACTTTGTTCATCAGTAAGAAACAGTGGCGTAAGGTCGCGGACGCGATTAAGGATGAGGACGATGTCTTGATTGTTGAAGGTTATCCCCATCTCGATGAGCAAATGAAGAATATTGCCGTTTTTGCTTCTAATACAACCACGAAGAATCTGCAAAGCGCTCAACGAGCAAAGCAGCCCGGCAAATAGTGCCAGTAGCGAGAACCCCGTTGAGAAGCGCTGCTCTGGTTTGCATTCTGTCAACCAGAGCAGCCCGGGCTTACAGACGCTGTCCTCGTGAGGTTTCTTGCGAACTGAAACCGGATATCGTTGTATAGAGAGATCATTTGCATCGCCTGCGAGGGAAACCATGCTCGCAACAAGTGGCATGGGCTTCCTGTTCTCTCAACTGAGGATAAAAGATGGATCAAGAAACGGAGCGCATGACAGCGGCTGACCCGGTTATTAATATTGCTGGAGAAAAGATCGCCCCTGGCCTGTTTACGCCTATAGAGTGGCTGGCGAGCAAGTGTATTTACTGGGGCATCCGCTAACGCAGTTTGCTCTCGATGGCTTGAAATACAATCTTGATACATGCATTGGAAGGGCTGATATAGAAATGATACCTGTAGGTTGCGGTTGACCTGATTGTCAACAGAACACAATCTCGAAAGCGATGACGGAGGCCGGCATCTTTGGTGCCCCAACCAAGCAGGCTACCGGTGGTTGCCACTTTTGATGTGCTCTGAATCTGGCTCAATGGAATGGTCTGATGAAAGACGATGCCGTTGAGCCGGGTTGGTTTGCCTGGCTCCAGTGGCTGCTTGCCGCTATAGAGATGAAGTCCGTTGTCGTCGATCATATAGGTGATTCTCTGTCCGGTCCGCTGGACCAACGCAAGAATCGTACAGAAGCAGATGACCAGCAGCGCGAACGTGACCCCGGGAACAATCAACCCCGCTGGCGGTGTCTTCTCGACCAGCCAGATGAGCAGCAGGCACCCTGAGAAGAAAAGCGTAATCCCGATATAACAGCAATAGAAGAACAGCCGGAACCCGACAGAGGCCCGGGGCCGGTCAAGCAGGATATTCCTCTTTTCTTGCTAACCCTGAATTTGCCGTATTCTCCGTCATCTGCTCTTTCACTGTCTTCTCTTTTATTTTTACCATGTATTGCCCTTTTTCAGCAATCATGCATCGTTTTCCGGAGACAACAGGCGGAATCTGCTGTTTAAGAGGGCCTTGAATTCCTGCTGCGGTTTCGTCTATACTAGTAACTACTATAGTGGTTACTATATTGGAGAGAGAGATGACGACAGTAGAGCTATTGCAACAGGTTGGCCTGAACAAGTATGAGGCCGAGGCATATTATACCCTGCTCAAGCACGATGCATTGACCGGTTACGAGGTTGGGAAGCACTCCCAGGTGCCGCTTTCGCGCAGCTATGAAGTGCTTGAGCGTCTGGTTGAAAAGGGATTGGCGTTGGTCCAGCCGGGCAATCCGCCGCGTTATCGGGCGCTGGAACCTCGCCTGTTTCTTGCACAAATGCGCTCCACGATGGAAAATACGCTGAATGCGCTCACCGACTCGATCGCCACGCTGGCACAGGGGCAGAATCTGGCTGAATTCTGGGTGGTACGCGGTCGTCAGGCCATTCTGGATCGGGCGCGAGCGATGATCGAGGGAGCGCGTTTTACCGTGTCGGTAGCTGGTTCCCCGGATTGTCTGCGTGAGCTGTCCGAGTCGTTGAAGCAGGCGCGTGGCTGTCACGTGATTTCCCGGCAGGTCAAGCAGGGAACGCTGCTGTTGCTCTGCGACGATACCGAAGCGCTTGTCGGAACGGCGGAGGAGACAGAGAATGCTCAGGCTGTTGCAAGCTCGAATACGGCTCTCTTGTTTGCTCTTCGTGGCTTCTTTACGCAGCAGACGCTGATTGATAGTGCCGCATCTCTCGACACCCTGCAGCGCTCCGAGAAGAGTTGGTTGGATTGGGAAGAGCGGAAACAACGGCGTCTTCGACACTCGGTCGCTTGATCGAGTCCTGTAATGAAAGGATGCATTCTGTGAACTACGACATTCGTGATATTGCTCTGGCAGAACGTGGACGAAAGCGGATCCGCTGGGCGGCACGTCATATGCCAGTGCTGAATCAGCTTCGAGAAGAGTTTGCGGCGCAACAGCCGTTTCAAGGCAAGCGTCTGGCTGTTTCACTCCACATCACGACCGAGACGGCTGTGCTGCTTTCAACCCTGCATGCGGGTGGAGCTGAAATTGCTCTCTGCGCTTCTAACCCGCTTTCTACCTTTGATGATGTCTGTGCGGCTCTGGTTGAGGAGGGAATGCAGGTGTATGCGATAAATGGTGAAGACCTCCCGACATATCGACGTCATGTTGAACAAGTTCTTGATATTGATCCGCACCTGGTCATGGATGATGGCGCCGACTTGATCGTTGAGCTGCACAAACGGTCATCATCAGGAAGCGTTGTCGCTGGTATTGAAGAAACAACCACGGGTGTTGTTCGTACTCGTGCGCTTGCTTCGGATAAGCTACTACGCTTTCCGGTAATCGCGGTCAATGATACGCCGACAAAGCATTATTTCGATAATCGCTTTGGAACGGGGCAGAACACGATAGACGGTATTCTACGCGCAACCAATACACTGCTTGCTGGCTCGACATTTGTAGTTGCGGGCTATGGATGGTGTGGCCGCGGGATTGCTGCGAGGGCGCGAGGCATGGGCGCTCGCGTGATCGTGTGCGAGATCAACCCGACCAGAGCGCTGGAAGCGTACTTTGAAGGCTTTCAGGTATTGCCAATGGAAGAGGCTGCTCCGCTTGGAGACATCTTTGTGACTGCGACGGGGATGAAAGGTGTGATTCGCAAAGAGCACATTTTGCAGATGAAGGATGGCGCGCTGCTCGCGAATTCCGGCCATTTCAATGTTGAGATCGATGTAGCGGCGCTTGAGCAGACCGCCGTGCAGACCCAGGAAATTCGGGATCATCTGGTTGAATATCAACTACCCAACGGGCGCAATGTCTACCTGCTTGGTCAGGGGCGACTTGTGGGTCAGGTTGCGGCTGAAGCCAGTCCAGCCGCATTGATGGATCTCAGTTTCGCGGGTCAGGCGCTCAGCACCTATTACCTGCTCTGTACGGAACACCGGTTGCCTCCCGGGGTCCACAACGTGCCTGCTGAGCTTGATGAGCGTGTGGCACAGTTGAAGCTGAAAGCGCTTGGCATCCGGCTTGATACGCTCAACGCTGATCAGCTTACCTATCAGGCGTCATGGCAGTATGGGACGGCGGAGTAGGCAGATCACTCCTTCTTCTCGAAGATCAGGGCGGTAGCGAGGGCGCGGTAGCCCAGCTTGAGGTAGAGCGGTTTGCCCATCTCGCTGGCGAGCAGGACGCTTGTGTGTATGCCTGAGAGAGAAGCATCATAAAGCAACTGCTGTATCAAGATGGAAGCCAGGCCACGGCGGCGAAATGCAGGATCAGTGTATACCTCATCAACGCAGAGGCTGGAATGCGGTGTGATGCTACTACGGGCGCTGGCCACACTCTTCCCTTCGATAAGCACCCGATAGTGCGTGAGCCGGGGCGCTTCCAGAGCCATTTGCGCATAAGATGGGAGCGCGGCAAAAAAGCGCTCCTGCCACGCCTGATCTGATACGTGTGAGAGCGTTTGCAACGAGAGCCTGGCCGGTAGAACGGGCGGCTGCTCGGCTGCAAGCGCCTTTTCCATCAGCGTTTCTTGATATCTCAGTTTGTAGCCAGCGCGCGTGTAAGCCGCTTCTAGAGCCGCTTGATCCTGCCCAGATGCAAAGATGGTGAGCCAGTGCGGTCCGGTTATCAGGCAAGCAGCGCACCTGATAACGTGCGCAGGTTCTGCTGGTTCGAGAAGCAGGAGCTCATCAAAGCGGCCATATCTCCTATCCCCAAAGTGAACATGGAAAAGCGGCTTATAATGCTGATACGCTGTTCCCGGGAATGAGCGGCTGTAGGTCCACCCTGCCAGAAACTCCCTGATTGCTACCTCAGTCGACATACATCCTCTATTTCAAGAATCCGACGCGTCTGTATTGATGATCTCAGTATAGAGCTAACTTCGTCTTTTGTACATGATCCTGCCACTTTTTTCTTTGCTGATTCGTGCAATGGAAAGTATACGGAGTCTTTTCTACGTATGTTGGGCCCGGGCCTGTAAGCTGTAAAGTTGCATCTATAGTAGACGAATGAGCCATAAAAGCGGAAATGGAGTCAAGGAGCGATGACGGTTGCATCAGAACAAGATCAACGGGATACATTACAACTCAAGTATGATCCTCGTTCCTGGCAGCAGGTCAATGTCGGGCGAGAAGAGCGCCTTCTTTCGACGATCGCGGGAGCAGCGCTGACACTCTGTGGGCTCTGGCGGCGCAAAACGGTGGGATTGACAACTGCGCTTGGTGGTCTGCTGCTCTATCGTGGGCTCACCGGGAGAAGTGTGTTGTATCGCTTGCTTGATCTCAACACGGTTAAGGAGAGCCCGAGTACCGTGATGCCGCTTCCTGACGGCTCTGGTGTCAGAGTCAAGCGAGCCGTGACTATCCTGCGGCCTGCTGACGAGCTGTATCATTTCTGGCGAGACTTCGCCGGGACGGTGCCAGTTCATCCGTTTGTTGAACAGATCACGCCCATCGGAGACAAGTCCTGGCACTGGCTGGTACGCCTGCCCGGAGGTGAGTTCGTCGAGTGGGATTCCGTTCTAACTGAGGATATACCCGAGCGCCTGATTGCCTGGCGTTTTATGGGGGAGCGGCTGGAGAGCGTGGGCGGGCGGATCCGCTTTGACCCTGCGCCCGCTGATCAGGGTACGATTGTGACACTGGAAGTTGAGTTTAAGCGCCCTGACAAGCTGTCGTTGTTGAATATCATACCTTCTGGCATGATTCTCAGTCGAGTGCCTGAACAGCTTGTGCGAGAAGAGTTGCGCCGTTTGAAAGCGCTGATGGAAGCAGGCGAGCTGCCTCAGGCACAGCCCCGGGAGAGCGAAAAGGAAGCAAGGAGGAATGCATGAGGGCTGTCTGCTGGAACGGGATCACGAATGTGCAGATCGAGCGCGTTCCTGATCCACAAATCATCAACCCGCGTGATGCGATTGTGAAGGTAACGGCCACAACTATTTGTGGCTCAGACCTGCATCTTTATGATGGCTATATCCCTACAATGCAGAAGGGCGATGTGATTGGCCATGAGTTCATGGGTGAAGTTGTTGAGGTGGGGAAAGAGGTCAAGACGCTTCGGAAGGGGGATCGTGTTGTTGTGCCATCGGTAATCGCCTGCGGAAAATGCTACTATTGCCGCAATAACCTGTGGTCCTTGTGTGACAACTCGAACCCGAATGCCTGGATGGCAGAGGCAATGTATGGTTTTGCGCCCGCCGGGATCTACGGATATTCGCACCTGTACGGCGGCTATGGAGGCAGCCACGCGGAGTATGTGCGTGTTCCCTTTGCGGATATCGGGCCGGTCAAGGTGCCGGATGGTGTGTCGGACGAGCAAGCGCTGTTTATCTCGGATGCCTTCCCGACGGGCTACACGGGTGCTGACTACTGCGATATCAAGCCGGGCGATACCGTGGCTGTCTGGGGATGTGGCGCGGTTGGCCTGTTCGCAATGATTAGTGCTCGGATGCTTGGTGCAGAGCAGGTGATTGCGATCGACCGCTTTCCCGAGCGGTTGCGCGTTGCCAGAGATTATTGTCATGCGGTGCCGCTGAATTATGAGGGAACAGATGTGGTAGAGGAACTCAAGCAGATGACAGGTGGAAGGGGTCCTGACGCCTGTATTGATGCGGTCGGAATGGAGGCGCATGGCCCAAGCCTGCTTGGCCTCTATGATAAGGTACGGCAGACCGTTCGCCTGACAACTGATCGAGCGACTGCGGTACGGCAGGCGATACAGGCGTGTCGTAAGGGCGGCGTGGTCTCAATCATGGGCGTCTATGGCGGCTTCTTAGATAAGTTCCCGCTTGGTGCGGCCTTCACGAAGGGGCTGACGCTGCGCATGAGCCAGATGCACGCACAGCGCTATACACACATGTTGATGGAGCGCGTGGCAAAGGGCGAGGTTGACCCCACGTTTGTCGTCACCCATCGCATGAGTCTGGACGAGGCCGCCCAGGGCTTCGAGCTATTCAAGCATAAAGAGGATGAATGCTTGCGGGTAGTATTTCGTCCGTGAGTTCTCCATCTCCCTTGTTGGTTTTGTGCTTCTCACTGCGGGTAGCCATTTACCTGGCTGCCCGCAGTATTTCTTCAGCTAAAGTGGCTGTGCGTTCTGGTTATAGTGCAGTCCCGGCCCCCAGCGAGTGTTGGTATGAGAGCTCTTCCTGAACCGTCACAAAACCAAGCGTGCGATAGAGGTCAATCGTTTCGGGAGCATCACCCCATGATTCGAGATCAATTGAGGTTGCCCCCCGCTCCTGAAGCCAGGTGAGTGCCGCGAGCGTCAACGGAAGATAGAGGCCTGCTGTGCGATATTCGGGAACCACACCGGGAGCATCGATCAGGCCGGATGGTTGCTTTAGCTTCGCCCAGGTCAGCCCAACAACGTGACCATCAGGGGCAAAGAGCAGGAGCCGCCCCGCTGTGTCCTGTTCTGGCAACCTTTCAGCCAGCTCCTCGCGCCTGATCGTGTGGTGTCCCCATAGACCTTCATAGCCACGATTGACCGCTTCAAGCAAGACATCGACATCCTGTACCTGCTCATATGGTTTCAGTACGAAGCCTTCCGGGAAGGTTGGTTGCGGGAAGGGAGTATCTGCCGCGATATTCAGGCGCGTATAGGTCGAAACGGGCTCATAGCCTCGCTGCCGCAGAAAGCGGTTTGCCTCCTGATGGCGGACATCAGCGTAGGCACGCGTAAACGTGGCTCCACGCGAGCGAGCATGCTGTTCCAGATCGGCCAGAAGCCGGCTTCCGATGCCGCTCCCACGCCATGCCGGGTGAACAGTTACCGCGAGATCGGCTTCTTTATCAAGCGGCGCTTTGAGCACAAAACCATAGCCAACCAGCTCATCAGCGGCGCAGGCAACGCGGCGGGCCTCCTCTGGCTCCTGCGCGAACAGATCAAGCCATTCGCGTTGTGTCTCCTCGCTGACATCTTCATTGCTCTGGTCAGCTTCCTTTGCTGCTTCGAGAAGCCTGAGAAGCGCGGTGAAATCGCTCTGCGGATTGAAGTTTCGATAATGGATAGTACTGTTGCTTTGCATACGTTTCTCTCTTTCTTCCTGCCAGATAGCAGAGCACGATAGAGCGATATGCGCTAGAATCCCTGCTCGCTCTTCATGTCTTCTTTTTTGTTTGTTGCATACTACTCAAGATACGGTGTTGCGCGTGGAACGTATACAAACAGGTGCCCGCTGCTGATGATACGAGTATAGCTCTATTCTGACCCTGTTGTGCCGGGAAGAGCGCTCTCCTATTTGTGCTTGTCCGGTTTGAGGCGGTAGAGAAAAAATCGGACAAGAAGAATCTGCTATGAAAACAAGCGGGGCTTGAGAGAAAGGGAACGAATGTGGCATACTGAAAGTATCCCTGGCAGGAAATTCAAGCAACAAGGGGGTTGCATTATGCGCATAGGTGTGGGCTTGCCCGCTGGCGTGCCCGGGGTGGACGGTCATCTCTTGATCGAGTGGGCTCGTTTGGCCGATACAGGCCCGTTTTCCAGCCTCGGTGTGGTTGATCGGCTCTGCTATGACACGTTTGATCCTCTCGTCGCTCTGGCCTCCGCTGCGGCTGTGACGCAACGCACGCGGCTGGTCACGATGATTATTATTGGACCTCTTTATAACACGCTTCGGCTTGCGAAGGCGTCTGCCAGTATTGACGCCTTGTCCGGTGGACGTCTGGTTCTGGGGATGGCTGTTGGAGCCCGCCGCGAGGATTACGAAGCCGCCGGTATCGAGTATCGTTCACGTGGAAAGCGCTTTGTCGAGCAGCTTTCGCTCTTACGGGCATATTGGGAAGATCCTGCTATTGGCCCGTCTCCGGCTCATCCTGAGGGGCCTCCGGTCCTTGTTGGCGGGCAGAACGATCAGGTGTTTACGCGTATTGCCCGCTATGCCAACGGCTATGTCCATGGTGGCGGTCCACCCAGGTCGTTTGCTCGTGCTGCCGATAAAACGCGTGCTGCATGGAGTGATATGAGAAGGCCGGGGAAGCCGCAACTCTGGGCACAAGCCTATTTCGCGCTTGGAGATGAAGATGACCTTCTTTCCGGAGAACGCTATCTGAAGGAGTATTACGCGTTTACCGGAACTTTCGCGGAAAAAGTGGCGTCAGGTTTGTTAACCACGCCACAGGCGATTGCACAGTATATTCGCGGCTATGCTGAGGCTGGCTGTGATGAGCTTGTATTACTCCCTACGGTTGCTTCCCTTGACCAGCTCAAGCGCCTTGCTGAAGTTCTGGCAGGTATCGACTACGAGCGCTTCTAGTCGAGACATGAGAAAGGCTTCAGGCTGTTTGTTATGAAGATTATTGTTGCTGGCGGTGGCCCGGCAGGCCTGTATAGCGCCTTGCTGCTCAAAAAGGCTCACCGCGATTGGGAGATCACCGTTCTCGAACGCAATCCAGCCGACGTGACCTATGGGTGGGGCGTCGTGTTTTCTGATCGGACGCTTGCTTCTTTTCAGCGCGCTGACTACAAGAGCTTTGAGCAGATCAGCGAGCATTTTGTGATCTGGGATGCAATAGATGTGCACTACCGGGATGAGGTGATTCAGTGCGGAGGACACGTTATTGCGAGTATCGCGCGTCATACTCTCTTACATATCCTGCAACAGCGCTGTCTGGAACTGGGGGTGACGCTCTGTTTTCGGCATGAGCTGCACGGCCTTGCGGAGCTCAACGAGAACTATGATTTGCTGATCGCCGCTGACGGCATTCACAGTGTGGTGCGCAGGGAGCTGGCTGACGTGCTCCGCCCTGCGATTGAGCTCGGGAAGGCGCGTTATATCTGGCTCGGTGTTGATCGCGTGCTGGATGCTTTCACCTTCCTGTTTCGTGAGAATGAGCATGGGCTTTTTCAGGTGCATGCCTATCCTTCAAGCGGCACTTCCAGCACATTTATAGTGGAATGCCATGAGGATACATGGCTGCGGGCGGGGCTGGATCAGGCGAGCGAGGCCGAAAGCGTGGCCTATTGTCAGCGCCTCTTCGCAAGGGATTTGAAAGGGGCGTCGTTGCTTGCCAACAACTCGCGCTGGATCAACTTCCCCACGCTCAAGACGCGTAAGTGGTCTTATCAGAACATCGTGCTTCTGGGGGATGCAGTGCATACGGCGCACTTCTCCATCGGCTCTGGCACAAAGCTGGCGATGGAGGATGCAATCAGCCTGGCGCGAGTACTGGAGCTGCATGATGATCTGCCACGAGCGCTCGACGAGTATGAGCAGGAACGCAGGCCGGTCGTTGAACTATTTCAGCAGGCTGCGAATGAAAGCCGCCTCTATTTTGAATCGATAAGCCGCTATCTCCGTCTTGAGCCACTCCCCTTTGCTTTCCAGCTTCTCACTCGGAGCGGGCGTATGACCTACGATGATTTACGCCTGCGCGATAGCCGTTTCGGTGATGCGGTAGATAGGTGGTGGGCACGGCAGAGGAATGATGCTGTAGAGCCGCTTGTTGCGCCGCCTCCGCTCTTTACGCCTTTCGCGTTGCGTGGTCTTGCGCTGAGCAACAGGATCGTGAGTGCTCCGCTGGCTGCTGTCCCCGCACAGGATGGCCGAATCAGCAATGAATACTGTTCTCAGATGGCCTCTATAGCGGCTTCGGGTGCGGGCCTGGTGCTCGGTGAGATCGCGGCTGTGTCGCCGGAGGGCCGAATAACGCCCCACTGTCCGGGTCTGTATCAGTCGGAGCATGGAGCGGCCTGGAAAGCGCTTGTGCAGGCGGTTCATGCGACGCCAGGGGCACGCGTTGGCTTGCAGATCGGGCATGCTGGCAGGCGCGGCGCGACTCGACCGCGTGGGAATGGGCTCGATAGGCCACTTCAGACGAACACATGGCCGCTGCTCGCTCCCTCGCCGCTGCCCTACACTCCTTTCAGCCAGACGCCGAAAGCAATGGACGCCGAGGCGTTAGAGCGCGTGCGCCAGGCCTTTGTGGCTGCGGCTGTGCTGGCAGCAGAAACGGGGGCTGATCTCCTGTTTCTCCATTGCGCACACGGCTATCTGCTCGCCAGCTTCCTTTCACCATTGACCAATCAGCGTACCGATGCGTATGGTGGATCGCTGGAGCGACGGATGCGCTATCCGCTTGAGGTCTTTGAGGCGGTGCGGCGTGTATGGCCTGCTGAGAAGCCGCTTGGGATTGTGCTTTCTGCCAGTGATGGCGTCAAGGGAGGTGCTGATGTGGAGGAGGCTGTACAGGTGGCAACGGCGTTCCGTGAGCGAGGCTGTGATCTTTTCTGGATTCAGGCGGGCCAGACAACACCTGCAAGCGAATTGGGGTACCGGCGCGGCTACCTGACTGCTTTCAGCGATTCTATTCGGAACGTGGTCGGGCTTCCGACGCTGGTTGGCGGCTATCTGACGGATAAGAATGCAGTCAATACGGTGCTTGCTGCCAGTCGCGCTGATCTCTGTATACTGGAATCGGCCGATTCTATCTGAAGTGAGAAACCATAGAGTGAGAAAGCAACGATTATTTTGAGAGAGGAGAAACAGGTATGGCGAACGAGGTGTACGCGCCGTTGCAAGGCAAGCGAGCGGTCGTCACAGGGGCGGGCCGCGGCATCGGGCGCAGTATCGCGCTGACGCTTGCTCGGGCGGGTGCTGATGTGGGTGTCACAGCTCGCACGGCAGCGGATCTGGATACGCTGGTTCACGAGATCGAGGCGATGGGGCGCCGAAGCCTGGCCGTTACCTGCGATGTGACCAACCCCGAGCAGGTACGCCATATGGCCGAAACGCTGGCGTCTGGCCTGGGAGGCTGTGATATTCTGGTTAATAATGCCGGAAATGCCGGAAGCCATAAGTTTCTGGATCACCCTGACGAGCTCTGGCACCGCATGCTTGCGATCAACCTGACCAGCGTCTACTATGTCTGTAAAGCCTTTGTTCCCCGTTTTATCGCTCAGAAGAGCGGGCGCATTATCACGATTGCCTCAATTGCGTCGCGTATTGGAGATCGTTATATCGCGGCATATACAGCCTCAAAACACGGCGTTCTGGGCCTGACAAGAGCGCTCGCTGCCGAATTGCTTCCCTATAACATCACCGTTAACGCGATCTGTCCCGGTTATGTTGATACGCCGATGACCGACGGAAACGTTCAGAATATGATGAGACTGACCGGAAAAACAGAACAGGAGATACGGGCAACGCTGGCAAAGATGAGTCCACAACAACGGTTAATCGAGCCTGATGAGGTTGCCGGGCTCGCGCTGTATCTTGCTCAAGACATCAGTAAAGGTATTACAGGGCAGGCCATTAATCTTGATGGTGGAGCGGTTATGTCATAGAAAAGAGGGAACTGATGAGCTATGACTTTCTCTACGAGGTGCAGGATAGCGTCGCAACGATTACCCTGAATCGGCCTGAGGTGATGAACGCGCTGACGTTCGAGGTGTATGCGCAACTGCGGGATCTCTTTGCTGATCTGAGGCGGAACGACGGCGTGCAGGTTGTGATTTTGACGGGAGCCGGCGAGGGCTTCTGTTCGGGCGGAGATGTGCATAAAATCATCGGGGAACTGCTGCAACGCGATATGAAGGCGCACCTTGATTTTACGAGGATGACCGGAGAAGTCGTACACAATATGCGGATGCTTGAGAAGCCCATTATCGCGGCATTGAACGGAATGACGGCAGGAGCCGGGGCTGTGCTTGCGTTGGCTTCTGATCTGCGTCTGGCCTCGGAGAGGGCACGAATCGCGTTTCTCTTCTCGAAGGTTGGGCTGACCGGGGCGGACATGGGAGCGGCCTATCTGTTGCCGCGTGTTGTTGGGATGGGCCGAGCAAGCGAGCTGTTGTATTTCGGCGATACGATAGACGCGGCGACGGCTGAGCGCTACGGCCTGGTGAATCGGGTTGTCCCCCATACAGAGCTGCTTTCGACGGCGCGGGAATGGGCCTCGCGACTGGCTCAGGGGCCGACGTTTGCGCTTGCAATGACAAAGCGGCTGCTGAATCAAGAGCAGCATATGGACCTGACTTCGGCGCTTGAGGTAGAGGCGCAGGCGCAGGCGCTCCTGTTGATGGGTGAGGATCATCGCCGCTTTTATGAAGCGTTTAAGGCAAAGGAGTCCCCGCGCTTTAATGGACGGTAAACGAGCTTCTGTAGCGAGAGGAGGCCTCTTCTGTATGGCTTTCCTCTCCTCTGCATGAAAGAGCTATTAGCGGGCCTCTAAAGCTACTCTGGCGTCTGTATGCTTGCTATGCAGTTCCTTTTAGGGAATATTCCTTTCTTGCTAAATCGACTCTTTCTTTGAAAATTGTTCCTGGTACTAAGGTACTTTTGTTCTTGATTGAAGACGCGCAATCTGATATAAACAGAAGTGAGTGAAGTGAAGGCGAGAAAGCATGCTTTCAAGCTCCAAAACACGATCACCTGTATCTATCGAGCTAACTTGTCTATGCTGAGTACTTGCAGCAACTCCTGTGACGGTTGAGGATTGGATACATAAACAAGCAGACAAGTAAACGAACAAATACTACGTGCTGAACGTCGAAAAGTTGTGCTGGAAGGAGGAGAAAGGGAAGCAGCACCCGAGGGATGCGGATACTGCTTCAAGGAGGTTACAAGGGCCGATGTATATCGTGGAAGGCTGCAATATGTTGCGCGTACCAGCGCCCGCTTTCCTTGATAACGCGCTGCTGGCTCTCGTAGTCGACGTAGACGATGCCGAAGCGCTTGTCGTAGCCGTAGGCCCACTCGAAGTTGTCCATGAGCGACCAGACGAAATAGCCATCAACTGGTGCGCCATCGCGAATCGCGTCGGCAACCGCTGCGATATGGTCACGCAGGTAGCTGACGCGCCCTGGATCGCTGATCGTCTCGCCACCATTCCAGGTATCGTTGAAGGCTGCGCCGTTCTCGGTAATGTACAGCGATGGAATATGGTATTCCTGATGCAGGCGCACGAGCATATCACGCAGGCCCTGAGGGAAGATCTCCCACTGCATCGCGGTATATGTGGCGTCGGCGGGGTTCGACTCCTTGCAGGCGTCCGGATGTGGTGGCTGTTCCTGCCCGTACACAACGGCGCGGGTGTAGTAGTTGAGGCCCAGAAAATCGATTGGTGTCGAGATGATCGTCAGGTCGCCCTCTTCAATCGGAGGGGCGTCCAGCTCCATCAGCTCGAAAAGCTGTGCTGGATAACTGCCACGATAGAGCGGATCGAGCAGCCAGCGATTCGCGAACATATCGGCTCGATCCAGGTCACGAGCGGTCTCCGGGCGGTCGTCACCGGGATACCTGGGACCGAGATTCAGCGCGAGACCAAGCTTGCAATCAGGCGAAGCGGCCCGAACGCGTGGCACAGCCAGCCCGTGAGCGAGCAGGAGGTGATGACCGGCATTTACTGCTGCCTGTCTGTCTTGCATACCGGGTGCGTGCACACCGACAGCATAGCCAAGATAGGCTGAGCACCACGGCTCATTCAGCGTTATCCAGTGCTTGACGCGATCACCGAGGCGACGAGCGACAATTTCGGCATAGTCGGCGAACGCGAAGGCGGTTTCACGCGAGAGCCAGCCGCCACGCTGATGGAGCGTCAGGGGAAGATCCCAGTGATAGAGCGTGACATATGGCTGAATCTGATGTGCAAGGAGGGCGTCAACCAGCCGATCATAGAAATCCAGCCCCTTCTCGTTGATGGCTCCGGTTCCTTTGGGCAGGATACGCGGCCATGCAATCGAGAAGCGGTAGCTATCCAGACCGAGTTTCGCCATCAGCGCGACATCTTCAGCCATGCGGTGATAGTGGTCGGCTGCAACCTCACCCGTATGACCCTGATAAACCTTGCCGGGCGTTTCGGAAAAGGCGTCCCAGATGGAAGGGCCACGTCCATCTTCTCTGGTCGCGCCCTCAATCTGATAGGAAGCGGTTGCAGCTCCCCAGTGGAAGGAGGCCGGGAAGGAGGCGGCAAGCGAGCGCTCGGTTTCGGTCAGTAAGATATTCCTGGTGGTGCTCATATCGTCATTAAAACCCTTTGTTCTTTCGTTGTGATAAACGACTCTGTTGCGCTTTATTGTCCCTTCTGGAGCATACGGAGTTTGCGCAGAATCGCTTTTGGAATGCGCTCCCGGCGCAGGCGCGGATCGGCGTATTCATCGATTCCAAAGTTGATCAAGGAAAGGCCAGCGCCAAGCAATGCAATGCAGACGCCCGGTGGTAGGAACCACCACCACGCGCCCAGCAAGAGCGCATCGTTGTTCTGCGCCCAGTAGAACATGGTGCCCCAGCTTACGGTAGTGGTATCGCCCAGGCCGAGGAATTCCAGGCCGGCCTCGGCGAGAATAACATACACAACCGTGCCAATGATGTTCGCGGCAATGATTGCCAGTTGGTTGGGGAGAATCTCCCAGAAGATGATGTGAAAGCTGCTTTCGCCGCTGGAACGGGCGGCCTCGATGAAGTCCCGTTTGCGCATCGAGAGGGTTTGTCCGCGAAGGACACGTGCGCCCCAGGCCCAGCTTGTCAGAGCGATCACGATCGTCACGGTAATCGAGCCTTTAAACGGAATATAGGCCGCAATCAGGACGGCCAGCGGAAAGGCGGGTAGCACAAGAAAAACGTTAATAATCAGCGAAATGATGTCATCGACCAGGCCGCCAAAATAGCCAGCGGTCAGGCCAACAACAACAGAAATGACTGTCACGAAGATGCCGGTCAGGAAGCCCCAGAGAATGGAGGAACGCGTACCGTAGATCAACTGAGTAAAGACATCTTCGCCAAGCTTGGTTGTACCAAACCAGTGTTCAGCCGACGGTGCTGCCAGCTTATCGGGATACGAGAAGGTTGGATCCTTCTGTACCAGTAGTGGTCCGATCAGGGCAACCAGCACAAAAAAGCCCACAATGATGACGCCAATCAGCACTTTCGGGTTCTGAGTGAGCAGGCGTCGGATATCAGCGAGTCGCATGCTCAATCGGCCGGGTTGTTTGAGCGTTGCTTCAGCAGTCGCTTCGGGCTGATTTGGTATCGGTGCAGTTGTACCCAGGCTCATACGCTCTTTTTACCCCCTATCCTTGTCGTGTGCGCGGATCAAGTACCAGATAGATCAGATCAACCAGCAGGTTGGCGACCAGCACAGTCAGCGTGATAAGCAGGAAGATCGCCTGAAGAAGCGGGTAATCTGAGTTGTGAACTGCCTGTAGCAGCGCGAACCCGATGCCGGGGTATGAGAACACCATCTCGGTCAGCAGGGCGCCGCCAACCACGGAACCGAGCGACAGGGCAAAGCCGGTCAGGTTTGGCAGAATGGCGTTTCGAGCCGCATACGCCACCATCACGCGGCGAGGTGTCAGGCCCTTTGCCTGCGCCATCAGCACGTAGTCTTCTGAAAGCGTGGTGATCATCGCGTTGCGCATGCCGAGCATCCAGCCGGAAACAGACGAGACAACAATGGTCAGCGCTGGCAGGATGCCATGTGAGATGGCATCGCTGATGAAGTCGAACGAGAATTCAGGTAGCATGCCGAGCGAATAGCCGCCACTGATCGGAAACCAGTTCATGGTATAGGCCAGGATGTAGAGCGTCAGGAGGGCCAGCCAGAAGTATGGTATCGCGGCAAGAAAGTTCATAATCGGTGGCAGAATGGTATCAAGCCACGAGCCGCGTTTCCAGGCGATGATGATGCCGATCAGCGTCCCAACAGCAAAGCTGATGAGCACCGAGGTTCCGACGAGCGCGATGGTCCACGGGAGCTCTTGCGCCAGCATGGCTGAAACAGGCGTTGGATAGTAGGTGATAGAAAGGCCAAGATCACCGTGGAGCAGACTATTTAAATAATGTATGTACTGCATCCAGAGTGGCTCGTTGGTCACTCCAAACTGAAGGAGAAGTGCATTCACGGCTTCAGGTGGCAGGCGTCCCTGAAAGCGAGCCAGCATAGCGCCTGCGGGGTTGCCCGGGGCCAGACGTGGAATAAAGAAGTTGAGTGTCAGCGAGGCCCAAAAAGCGAGCAAATAGAAAAACAGACGACGTAGTAATTGTCGCATACCCATAACTCCTTTCGCGTCACTTCACCGAAGTGGGGAAAGTGTGGGATACAGTGCTGTACCCCACACCGCAGCTTATTGTGCTGGCTTCAGGTTCAGCACGGTCACTGCTGCATCAGGATACGTGAAAGGAGCGGGTACCGAATACGCATTGTCCTTGTCAGGCCAGCCAGTGAAGCGGGACGAGTTGTACTCGTACCATGTCGGACCATAGAACAGAGGCACAACCGGAAGCTTCTCTACCATAATCTTCTGGATGCCCTGAATGGCCTCTTTCTGCTTGTCCTCATTCGTTGTGGTGGCATACTGATCTAAGAGCTTGTCGGTCTCAGCATCTTTCCAGCGCTCGAAGTTGGAGACAGCGGCCTTGCCGATATCTGCTGACCTGGTGCTGTGCAGCAGGCCCTCCAGCAGGAAGTACGGGGTAGGCCCATTGTTGGTCCAGCTAATCGAGGTCTCGTACGTGCCGAGCTGGAGCGCGTTGAAGTATGCATTATAGGCGATCGTGTTCACGTTTGCCTGGATGCCCAGCTCTTTAAGATTCTTCGAGATGATCTGCGCGGCGGTCACCCAGTCGGTCCAACCGGAAACGACGTTGATGTTGAAGGAAAGCTTCTTGCCATCGGGGCCAGCATAGATGCCGTCGGAGCCCTTCTTGAAGCCAGCGGATTCCAGAAGCTGCTTTGCCTTCTCCATATCCTGCTTGAATTCAAGGTTCTGGTACTCGGAGGCGAGATACTTCTGCTCGTTTGGCAGTACCAGTCCGGTCGGGGAGGCTGGCACGGTATAGCCGTTCTCAGCATCTTTGACGATCTGGGCTCGGTCGATAGCGTAGCTCAGCGCCTGACGCACTTTCAGATCATTGAAGGGGGCCTTTGTCAGGTTCATGTACAGCACAATCACGTTCGAGGGCGGGAACCAGTAGTGATGATGATCCTTATTTTTGCTGACGAACGTTTTATCGATGTCGGGGATGAAAAGGCCGGTCCAGTCGATCTCACCTCGGCTCAGGGCCAGTTCGGCGTTAGTGTTGGAGCTGAAAGCCACAACCCGAATCTCTTTGACCTGGGGCTTACCTTCCTGCCAGTACTGGTCATTCTTGGCCAGGGTGACGAGCTGAGGCGTGAAGGATTTGAGCTTATACGGACCGGTGCCGACTGGATTGTCATTGATAAATTTAATCGGGTCGTCCACTTTTTCCCAGACATGTTTGGGCAGTATGTAGGTCGAACCACCTAACTGCCACAGAATCGGTGTATAGGCCTGCTTGAGGGTCACAGTGACGGTATGAGCGTCGACCATAGTGACATCTTTCAGCCAGGTCCACAGGCCGCCTGTGTCGGCTGCGGGGTTCTTTTTGGGTAGCTCAAGCGTGAATACCACGTCCTCAGCAGTGAACGGTTGACCGTCATTCCATTTGACATTTTGACGAAGCTTAAAGGTCAGCGTTTTTGCATCGTCAGAGAACTTGTAGTCTTCAGCCAACCAGGGCTTGATGCTGCCATTGACGCGGTTGAAGTACAGAAGCGTCTCAAAGATATAGCCCTGTGTGCCATAGGTCGGCTGCGCTGCAATCGGGTTGAAGTTTTTGGAGAAGTCGCCCTGCGGAGAGGGAGCGACCGTCAGGGCCTGGTTCCCTTTTGCCGAATTATTGTTGTTGGCGCCACCGCCACATGCTGTCAGGATGATGGTGAGCAGCATCATAGCGGTCAGAAGTATTCCTGGTAGAGCGGCCTTCTTTGGCCGTTTGAACGGTGTAAATAAGGAGTGCGTTGACACAGATTACCTCCTGATACGAAGTCAGATCCATGATGTCCATTCCTTGAAGAATAGATATCAGCGCTCTCTGTCCTTCTAACCTAACAACAGGATGAATGGATCTACCCTGATCCATAAGGCAAAATATTGAACTGTACAAATGCTTTGTGGTTTTCCTGCGGAGCTTAGACTGCTTGCGCAAAGGATTGAGGGCCCTGGGAGGCGCCGCAAGATGCGCGTACAACTAAACGAGTATCAAGATAGACGCGTACGGGCTCACTTTCCGTTTGATTGGCTGCACCAAATGGCTGATGCAACAGGGGCTGTTTCGACAAGGGTTGTGTGTTGAGCATCGAAAAGAGCAGCTCCATCGCCTTTCGCCCCATCTCAACAAAGGGTTGGCGGATTGTTGTCAAACCGGGACGAATATAGGCCGAAGTTTCCAGATCGTCAAACCCGACCAGTGCAATATCACCGGGGATGCGAACACCTGCTTCTTCTGCCGCTGAGATAATCCCGTAAGCGGTTGGATCGCTACTGGCAAAAATGGCGGTAGGTCTTTTCTCTGGTGGCAGAGCAAACAGCTTGCGTGCAGCTATTTCGCCGCCCTCCGAGGTGAAATCTCCGTCGAGAATCCATTCAGGGTTGGGGGTAATTCCCGCTTCCTGCAAGGCTTTGCAGTAGCCCTGGTGCCGCTCCTGGCAGCAGAGGTTGCGCATCGGGCCGCGTATGTGGGCTATGCGTCGATGTCCGAGGCGAATGAGGTGACGGACAGCCGTGTATGCGCCCGAAAGGTTGTCAACACCAACCCAGGGAATATGTGCCGGTGGTTGGATCTGGTCGTCGATGATTACTATAGGCATGCCATGTTTATGCAACCGCGTCACATACTTTGCCGATTGGCCTGGAACGATGCCAAGCAGCCCCGCTGTGAGCTTGGTTGTGAGGATGCGGGCAAGAGCGTCACTCTTGTCCTGCTCCAGATCATTCATGCTATAGAGCACCAGATCATATGAGGTCTGTGCTACGGCCTCGGCGACTCCACGAATGATGTAGGGGATAAAATGCCAGGTGAGTGAGGGTACAAGCACACCGATGAGTCGACTCTGTCCGCCTGCCAGGCCTGATGCCGCCATATTTGGCACAAAGCTTTGTTCTTCGATGATGTGCAGAATGCGCTCCCGCGTTGCCGGATCGACATCGGGTTTGCGATTCAGCACCCGTGAAACGGTCGCTTTGGACACGCCTGCCAGTCGTGCAATGTCATTAATCGTTACCTTATCAGCCATTGTGTGCCTTCTATCCTCTCTGTCAAGTAGAGCGCCGTTGCTCTGAGAGAATTTTCCTATTTTCTCTCTCGTAACCGTTCTCGTAACCGTTTACGGTAGCGGTTACAGGTAAGTATAATCATGGATATATTCCTTGTCAAGGGTTTCCGTTCCCAAATTGGGGAGCGTATGGGGCGTTTCTGTTTCGGCAAGCGATTGCACTTCTTGCCCTTCTCCTCTACAATAGCGTTGCTAAAACAATGATTGTTTAACGGCGCTGCTAAGAGAACAATCGAAAATTGTGTGCCGCGCTTCCCTGGCCGGGTGGCGCGCGATTGGAGGAGTCGAATGGAACGGAAGTCGCCCGGGAAGAAAAAGCCCGAGATCCCGGTTGAACAGGAGTATTGCAGCGGCTCGTATCGCTGGTTTACCTATGCACCTGATGTAACGGGATTGCGCCTGATTTGTCTGGAAGATGTGGAAACGGGCACTGTTGTGACAACGACAGTTGCCAGCGCTGAGAGACGCACGGCAGCTCACCGTGCCTGGGCTGGAGCTCGCCAGTCACGTGCCTCCGGGATGCCCTGGACTATTTTGCATGAGATGGGCGAAAAGGGTGTCGATCCAGACCAGAAGATTGAAGAGATGTTTCGGGGGTATGGTCATGCCTCGGTTGGCGATATGGCTCGCCTGGCGGTCGATATGGGACGCGTGCCGATGCATCTCTGTCTTGCGCTGTTCTCAGAGGGCACGATCAATTCCGGACAGGAGAAATCGACCCGGTATCAAGCCGCTTTTGGCCGGGCTGTCCTGCACCCGCTGAAGCATTATCTTGCGGTTCAGGGGCCGGAGATGGAGCGACTGGAAGAGGCCTATCAAGAGCTCGGTCGCCTGTCGCTGATGCTTTTTACACAGCATAAAGAAACCCTGCTGCGTGCGTTCGAGCAGTTTTATGCTGTCGATATGACTGATAAGCAGCAGAAGAACGCGCTGACCTCGCGAGTGCTCGATTGTGTGCGCTCCTTCCTGCTGTTGGGCCAGTGGAGCGGGCTTTCCTTTGAGACCTCGGCGCGTGATTGGTCGCGGATCCTTGCCGAACTGAAGGCATCGCCTTTGCCGTACTATCATAGGGTCGCGGAGCAGATCGAGCGGCTGCTTGCTCCTTCTCGTGAAGAGGAAGAGGTGCTGCACTACCGGGCAGAGGCTCCGAGTCTGATTCGGCATACTGATCCTGCGCTGACCGCAGGACGGAATATTCAGGCGCTCAAGCAGTTTATCGAGCAGAAGACAGATCTATTGCAAAGCGTGCCAATACAACAACAAGAACCGACCTGCGTTTCACAACGCGTGGTTCTGCTGGATGCACACTACACCGAGGCGGAACGCATGGTTGCGCAATACCTGCTCGTGCTCTGGCCCGGCCTTGAGCGCGAGGCCCTGCTGCAATGGGTTCATTCATGCGCTGATGAGGTGCGCCGCCAGATAAGCGCCTGCCTCTTCGCGGATCATACGAACTATAACGAGCTGCCGAGCTTTGCGCGCACGACCAGGATGACGCTTGTGGTTGAAAGCTTCCTCGGTGAGCTGCGCGACCTGAATCGACATCGTGCCTGGGGTCGCTTTTTCCCGCTTCCGCTGCTCTTTGGCGAGCCGTTGAGCCGCGAGACAGTTCAGCAGATTCTGGGTCATGGCTTTGGGCTACCGCTCTATCTGACGGAGATTCCCGCCTTTGCCGAGTTCCGAACTGCCTTTGAGCGCGACCTTACAACATATTATGCTCGCTTGCAGGCGTTCATTGAGCAGGTGACAGAGACGTGCGGCTCGACCATAGATTACTCGTTCGTGTTGAACCTGTTGCCGCTTGCTCATCGCGTTGACCTCTGGATGCATGGGGATCCGAAGCAAGCGCTCTATATGACCAGGCAGCGTGTGCGCCCGGGCGGTCATATCAATTATCGTGCAATTGCATATGAGGCGAATCAGTTGCTTGCTCGCTCTGATCCCTATCTCTCGGCGATGGCTCTGGCTCAACGGCCTGATCCTGCCAGTCGCGAGGAGTTTTTCGATCGCAGCTAGAACGTGTGTAGGGGTGCAGTGGATTATATCTGCTGCACCTTTCTCTCTTTTGGTGGCCTCCCTCCTCCTCCAGTGAGCCTCTTCATCAAAAACTGTCGTCAAGCGCAAAATTCATATTGAAGCAAGAAAAGCTGAGCGCGAGTGCGAATGCGTAAAGATGAGCGTATGTACATAGTATACCTGAGCTGTCAATACCCTCTTTCTCTCGCATTCTGTGTTTTTTATATCCTGCTTCTGTGTGTCAGGCATCCATTTGTAAACGCCAGAAAGAGATTCTCTCTCTCGCATTCTGTGTAATAGAGTTTATGTATAATAAGATTCTATGTTGCGTTTAATTTTGGACGGGTAACCCCGGGAGAGCCGTCTAATTTTAAACGGGTATCCCGTCTAATTTTGAACGGGTAACCCCGGGAGAGCCGTTCAATTCTGGATGGGTAACCCATTCAAATTAAAACGGGTAGTCCGTCCATTTTTAAACGCCAGGAATGGAAAAAGAAACGGGCCTCCCTGTAAAGCCGCCTGGAATGGCTGTCGGAGATCGCGGGGGGTTCTTTTGGCTTGTGCCTCTTCCCAAGACAATGGAGTGTGTTGTAAGCTTGTAGGGCATGGAAACAAAAGGGGGGAGGGCCTGTCTTATGCAGGTAGAATTGCAAAGAGCATCGGCTGATCAGAAAATTGTGTTGCGCCATCTGATGGAGCTCTGCCAGTATGATTATAGCGAGTTTGACGGTGAGGATGTCAACGAGCATGGCCTGTTTGATTATACCTATCTCGATCATTATTGGATTGAGCCGGGGCGCTATCCTTTTTTGATTCGGGTGAATGGCCGTCTGGCTGGCTTTGTCCTGGTGCGCCGTCTCGATGGACAGCCAACGCATAGTATCGCTGAATTTTTTGTATTACGGAAATATCGCAAGCAGGGCATCGGGCGCATGGTTGCCTGTCGAATCTTTGATGAGTTCCCTGGTCGCTGGAAGGTGAAGCAGGAAGCGGGTAATCTTCCCGCCCAGGCGTTCTGGCGCAAGGTGATCGCCGAGTATACAGATGGGCGCTATCATGAAACCCAGGAAAACGCCTGGGGAGACGTGGTACAGGAGTTCCATTCTCGATCGCGTTGACACGCTGCTTGTTGAGCTGTTTGTGAGCGTGGTTTCATGGATCAGTGTTCTTTCCATGCGCTTTCAGGATGATGAAACCGCGCTCCTGAACCTGGTTGCTCAGTGCGGAAATGCTGACCAGATGAGCGAGAAGGCAATACCCCACATCACACAACCGATCAGGCCATCAAGGATTTTCCATGCCAGCGGACGGCGGAATAACGGGGCCAGCCACGCGGCTCCATAGGCCAGCGAGAAAAACCAGGAGAGCGAGGCACACATAGCGCCAACCGCAAACCAGGCGCGCTGTATCCCCTGATAATGGGTGCTAATGCTTCCTATCAGAACGACTGTATCCAGATAGACATGCGGGTTGAGCAGGCTGAAGGCGAGGACCGCAAGCACTGTATCGCGAACGCGCACCACTGCCGCCGCTTTGCCCATTTCAAGCCCCTCGTTGTTCTGGAAGACGGAGCGAAACGAGCGAAAGCCGTAGAAGAGCAAAAATGCGGCGCCACCCCAGGTCGCAATCATGCTCAGAATGGGAATACTGGTAATAAGGGTTCCAAGCCCTCCTACGCCCAGAAGAATCAAAATGATATCGCATAGGGTGCAAAGGGCTGCGGTGATAAAAACATGCTGTCTTTTCAGACCCTGTCTCAGCACAAACGCATTTTGTGCTCCTATTGCAATAATGAGACTGGCGCCGAGCAGAAATCCCTGCACGAGTGCGGTAAAGAGTGGCTGCATGTTCCCTCGCTGTTTCATTTTTAGCTCATATCATACTATGTCGATCTGTCGGTTTCAATATCCTGAGCTGGCCTGGAAAGCCGGGCGAAAGGAAATGCTGATTTTTCTTCCACTCCATCATGGATTACATTGTAGCACATTGTTCTCCTTTTTCCGGTTTGTTAGTTCAGTGATACTTTTCCTGCTGGTATGATATTTGTCGCAAATTTGTCGCAAAGTATTGACATATATGTTGATGAGGCGTATGATAAGCGCATATCGAACACAGGTTCAGAGCGAGAAGTGCGCGTGCGATTGCGGAGGATGTCGGATGTTATTGTTTCCATTTCGCGAGGAATCGGGGTGCTGCTCTCGAGGTGACTTGCAGGTGCAAGCTACTCCCGGAAGCGTCCCCCGTTTCCCTTTGCTCATCGAGTGAAAAATGTCGGGCTTGATTGCCTTCTGATGAGCGTTTGCTGCGGTTAACGAAGCGTGTCGAGAGCAGGCAGAAGGGTGGAAAGGTAGGACATATGCTGTGGAAGCGCGAACTCAGGATCGGGGATCTCGGGATGCCATTTCTTTTCCCATTCAACGACGACCCAACCATTATATCCGTGCGTCTTGAGCTGAATCAGCATCTCTTCGACCGGAACTTCACCGTCACCAAGCAAGACAAGATCCCATGTGCCCTCAGTTGTCTGAACGGCATCCTTGACGTGGGTATGGACGATGCGCGGTCCCAGGTTTTGGTATACCTCTTCGGCTGTTTCGCCCACACGAAAAGGGTGATGGCTATCCCAGATCACGCCAATGTTGGGCGAAGGAACCTTTGCGAGAATGCGGGCGATGCGCCGAGAGGAACTGAATGCGTCATGGGTTTCCAGCGCAATGGTGACATTCGCGGCTTCGGCGTCCGGCGTGATGTGCTGGAAGGACGAGAGAACCCGTTCGTCTTCCTGCTCCTCTGTGGGTGTGGGCGTGATGTTTGTGGGGGTCATGCCACCAAAAACACGGAGCAACGGGACTTCTACTTCCTGCGCAAGGGCGATCCAGGCGCGAAGCTCGGTCAGCATCTGATTTTGCTGCTCTTCGTCTGGCTGATTGAGTCGACAGGAGGTATCCAGGCAGCAGACCTCGATCTTTGCAGCGCGGAAAGCTGCAACCGCGTCGATGATTTTCTGTCGGTCCTGTAGGGGGTCAAGCACCTCTCCGTCGAGCAGGCGAAGCTCAACGCCAGTGTAGCCGAACTCCAGGGCCGCCTTGATGGTTTGTTCAAGTGTCCAGGCCGGGCAGGATAGCGTACTGAACCCTATTTTCATGGGGTACACCTCTTTCCAGGATTGAAATCAAGCTTACATTCAGGATTGAAACAAATAAAGCAACAAGTGAAAAGTCAAATGTGAAACGAAATTACATGTGGGAAGTTTGATAACGCGCTCGAACACTGCCGCGTTGCCAGATATTCCCTGTGCAGATGGGCCTTGCTGCAATCCACAACCGTTGTTGAGGACTGAAATGAAGAATAGAGAAATAATCAATTATTATGTCATGTTTGTGCTATCAAGCGCAACCTGAGCCATAGCCGAACAAGCAGTCGCTGTGATCGAAATGGAGCTTATGAGGAATCGTTTTTATGCTGCATATACTGTTCGTTCCATGCGAGAAGGTGATATGAATTGGGCTCCATCGCGAGAGCCAGATAGTACCTGTATTCTTTTTTGAAAGCAGGGAGAGTGGCTTCTGGCGCCGAGAAATCATGAAAAGGGTCTGGTGACAATCGGGCAGGTGCGCTACCCTGAAATCGACGGTAATGGTACACTTGAGGTGAGGCCAGAGGACGGCCATCCAGTTATTTCGAGAAAGAATGCAAGGAAAGTACGAAAATGCGTTATCATGTCAAAGAATGGATCTTTCCCCTGGGTGACAACTTTACCGTGCGAGGGGATAACGGCGAAGTGCTCTATGAAGTGAAGGCGAGACTCATCAGTATTGGCGATCACTTCACGATGTATGATAAGCAGACTGGCGAGGAGGTGATGCGTGTCAAGCAGCGGGTCCTGGCCGATACGCGCCAGTATGAGTTGTTTAAGGGAGATGCCGAGGTCGCGACGATCCATCGGAAGCACGAGGCGACGCATGGAGCTCGTTTCGAGATCGTGACCAGGGATAGCGTCGTGCTCCAGGTACGCGGCAATTTTAAGGAATGGGATTTTGAGATTGTCGATCAGTATGGTCGTGTTCTCGGTCACGTCAGCCGCGAGTTCGCCATCTTTGGTGATAGCTATACCGTTGATACTGCTCCCGAGATTGACGGACCGTTTATTGTCGCGATTGCTATCATTCTGGACGAGATGAAAGAGGATCGTATCAAGGATTAAGTATGCAAGGGCAGGATGAAGGTCGACCGCTTGCTACTCGACCTTCACCACGCCGAGCATTCCACTGGCTCGATGATAGACGTTGTTGCTGTGGAAGGCCCATTGTCCGGGATTGCTCGCTGTCCAGAGAATGGCAAGCTTCTGGCCGGGATCGATCAGCACGGTGTCTTTGAGGGGGCCGTGACCGGTGCCGTTATCGAGCTGGAAGAGTTGTCCGTGAAGATGCATCGGTTGTGGGAGCGGACTTTGATTCTGGATCTCAAACCGGATCAGGTTGCCCTTTGCGACCGAAATGGGCGTGACATTCGGGTAACGCTCGCCGTTGATGGTCCATGTATACTTTTTTGGATCGCCGTTCAGTTGGATCTGGGTCACCGTATCGGGTTGTCTGTTGGGCATGACCGCGACGCCTGGGCCCGCTTTGAGCATGCTATATTGCAGAGTTTGCCGCGAAAGCTCGGCTGGAAGCGCATCGGCGGGTGGAGCCTTTGCTTTCTCTCCCTGATAGCGCAGGAGTGCTCGCGTCATGGTTTTTTGGGTGCCCTCGACGCGTGCGGCCAGTTGCCATACGCCCGGATGGTTGGCTGTAACAATAGTGTCGTAGCGCTCACCCATGCCGATACGCAGTGCATCCACCTCAACCGGAGCGATCTCGTGTCCATCTGCATGCGTGACCTGCATTCGATGTCCCTGAAGCGCGACGTGAAAAATAGTTGAAGCCGCCGCGTTGATGAAGCGGAGCAACAGTCTGCTGTTGTTCTTAATCGTCATCTCATAGGGCGTCTCTGCGCTTGTTCCATTGATCAGATAGAGCGGGTAGTTGAGATCCGGGGCGCTCTCGCCTTTCACTGCGCTTGTTGTGGTGATGCCGCCCGATTGTAGCTTTTTGAGTGCATCATCCGGTGAGCCTGCGACGCCATCGATCCAATCGTCAAGCATAATGATAAATTCGTAGTCGAAGTTACGCTGCTCGTTTGCTGGATCAATAATCAGCGGTCCATAGAGGAAACGATCTGCCTGCGTGCCAACAAACGAGGAATAATAATAGGTACCAGAGAAGGGAGCCGTGAATTCATAGGTGAAGGTTTGATTACGGGCAACTGGGGATTGCGTGAGATCTGGAACGCCGTCCATTTTGTTATCAAGCGTCAGACCATGCCAGTGAATGGTGGTATCCTGTGGCAGTTTGTTGGTCAGTTTGACGCGTAGTGTATCGCCTTCTCGCACGCGTAATTGAGGCAATGAAAGTGCTCCTGCACTATAGATCCATGTTTTTACTGGCTTCCCATTGATTGTTATTGAGTCCTCTTTTGCGTCAAGTGTATACTCCTGGACTCTTCCGCTTGGTTTTGGGGTGACACTGGGGGGCGATGTCTCAGGGAACGGCGCACAGCCTCCTAGAACAGTCAGCCCTGTACTGATGCCCGCTACGGCCAGGAACTGCCTTCGTGTCCATCTGCTGTCATGCCCCTGCATTGCTTCACTCCTCTTGTATCCTGCTCTTAGAGAGCGCAAGTATATTTCCACTTCTACTGTACCAGTAGTTCCAAACCCCTTGCTTTTCAGCCAATTTCGTGGTATTTTCATTACGGAACGTAACGTAATAAAATAGGAAATGGGAACATATGGAAAACGAGCACCCTGTGCAGAGGCGTGGACGCCCTCGCAGCGTCCAGACACATCAGGCTATTCTGGACGCAACGATTGACTTGCTGGAGGAGCAGGGGTTTGAGGCGTTCAGTATCGAAGCAGTTGCGGCGCGGGCGAAGGTCGGGAAACCGGCTATTTATCGTCGCTGGCCTTCCCGTGAGGCGCTGATTGTCGATGCGCTCGCCAGCCTGGCCGCTGATCTTCCTTTTGTGGATACGGGGAATCTTCGTGAGGATCTGCTTTCTCTGATACAGGCTTTCCTCTGGCTGTTTAGCTCATCAAAGCTTGGGGCACTGATTGTGCAACTGGGAACGACCATTGTGGGGAACCCTGAACTCTTTGCGCGGTACCAGCAGCACGTGATTGCCCCTCATCTGCAAGAGCTGGCGCAGCGGCTGGAGCGAGCGGTTGAGCGTGGGGAAGTGCGCCCCGATATCGATATTGCAACCTGTATTCACCTGATAATCGGGCCTCTTGTCTACCATGTGTTTATCTCAGGCGATCTTTTCCCGACAGCCACCCCTTTTCCTGAATCCCTTGTTGATACGATTCTTGCGGGCATTACAGCCCGAGTGTAGAGAGGAAGAGAGACAGCATGCATGATACAAGCAAGAAGAACAGGCATAAGCTTGCCCCGTTTTGCGCTCCCCTGGTTGCACAAATAGAGAAGCGTGTGAGTATTCGGGTGCTGGTGTGGGCTTTTCCACTGGTCTTTTTCCTGCATGATTTCGAGGAAATACTGACAATGGAGCGGTTTGTGAAGCGGCATGAGAAGAGACTTCCCGGGCCATTGAGTCGCATCGCCATGATTACAACGCCACAGATGATAGGAGCGGTAGCCCTTGAGTTTATCCTGATCACGCTGGCCGCCTATCTGGCGACAAGTAAGCGGCAGTCATGGGGTCTGTTTCACGGGGCGCTTGCTCTCTTCTTTCTGCATGTCTTTACACATATAGCTCAAGTGGTTGCCTTCCGGGGCTATTCACCCGGAGTCGTAACGGCTATTCTGCTTGTGTTGCCCTATTCGTGGTATGTATCGCGGAGGCTGCGACGTGAGGGGTTCATGAGCGCCGAGGCGTGGAAAGACGCTCAGATGATTTCGGGCGTGCTGGCGCTTCCCGGGCTGGTCGGCGTTCGGCAGCTCGCGAAAGAGTTCATCCCAAATGAATAAACAGACGCATAGGAGAGAGCTTATGTTTCATGAAATAGTGACATCCTTCCTACGAGTACTCTGCTCTAGCTTCAGTTGAGTGATGCTGCAATAAGGGGAGGAGGCACTGTTTCTCTTTTCACTCCTCTCATGATACAACAGGAATACACGTTTTTCAATAAGGAGAATGTCTTCAGGGAGGAGAAGAAAAATCCCTCTCTTTAAAGCAAAGAGAGGGATACAGGCTTATTATGCGGGGTGTTGCACACGCTTCGTGGCGACAAGAAAGATCGCGAATGCAAACCAGATAATGACGCCTGCCAGGCCGACTGGAGCCGACAGGTAAGGGTTGCCCAGCGGGATAAAGAGCACGATCCCGAGCGATGCAAAGCTGTTAATAACCGCGTGCGCAAGCACACATGGCCAGATGCTTCCGGTGCGGAACCTCAGCCAGGTAAGCAGGAAGCTAAATGGAATGGTGATCAGCAGAAAGAAGAAGATGCCGAGAACCGGATAGAGACCGGCGTATTCATACCCGTCGATCAGGATAAGCGGCGCGTGCCAGAACCCCCAGATCACGCCGATAATGAGTGATGCCTTGATGCCCCCTAACGGCGTCAGACGGGGCAGGAGATAGCCGCGCCAGCCCAGCTCTTCGCCGAGGGTCGCGATCATGGTCAGGAGAACGCTGAGCGTCGCAGCCTGTCCAATCGTGATGCTATAGAGCATCGGCATAGTGATCTGCTGGCGTGTCTCTGCCGGGAGCGTTTGCACTATCAGTTGATATTGTTTCTCCGGTTCCCAGGGTTGCCAGTTGAATAAAACTGCAAGTCCATAGCTTAGAGCGATCAAGACAACAGGAATAATGTAAGCGGCCAGGTACAGCCAGAAAGAGCCACGAAGCCCCTTCTTCTGCAAGCGTAATCCGGCGTCCGCGAAGCCTTCATGCCGGATGAGGCGAACGAGAACACAGGCGACAAGCGGGCCGAACATCCCAACGCTTGCGCGGATGGAGAAGGGCACACCGACGTATTTCAAGAAAAAGATGGCCCACGAAATGATATAGGCAAGCAGGGTGTACCAGATAATGCCTCGCCAGTCGACTCGCTGTGCTTCTGTTTGGTTGTGTACTGCATCCATGAGATTGCATCCTTTGTGTGTGTTTAGTTATGCTCCTGTGCAAATGATGAATACCTGGATAGCTGCTTCTAACCGAGAAAACAAGATGCGCTATTGCTAGAGCGTTTCGGAATCACGTATTCTGACGCTCCTGTTGCTATATCTACGCTCATTCCACTAAATTGGTTGTTTAACAAAAGACACATGCTGTGTGGGGGTTCCTCTGTTCGTTGCATTGCCCGGGAATACTGCCAGTCGAAGCTTGAGGGAATCACGCTACCCGGTTTGGAACTCGTTTCTCGGCCCGGGAATAATAGTTGTGAAGCGCGTCGTTTCCCTCGGGGAGCGGGCCTGTTCTCCAGCCAGACAATACACACTTCCCTCAGGTCCTGCACGAATTCCTGAAATGCTTCATCACGGTGTAGCGGCCTCGGACACTGGTGACAAGCACGATGTCGGAGGTCCAACCAGGGTTGGGGTGAGAGAACTGCTTGATTGGTTCCAGGAAGGCCTGAAGCTCTTCGGGTGTGCTGGAGATAGGTATGTTGCATCATAATGTACTCCTGTGGGCAAAGCGGTTTCTCTCCTCTATCTGAGAGTGGTGGGCTCTGTCAAAGTATGCCTATGAGTAGAAGGGATAGAGTGCGGCTGTTAGAGCGGCTTGAGCTTCGACATATGCTCAACAATATAGGGGTAAAAATGCTGCTCGACAAGCTCTGTCATTTCGGCAAGTGAGCGGCTTCCATCGATTTCGTAACAGGGAAGCTGAAGCCGTTGTGCCTGCGCTTTGACATGACAAGTAATAAGTGCATCTCGTTCAACGAGCGCGCGCAAATGGCGCTCTGGATCCTCTGGTGCAGGATAGGTTGAGATGGCATGGAATCTCTTCTTCTGCTCTTCAAAGCGGGTGCGCCTTGCATATTCGTTGAATGCTTTTGTAGGAACCAGCCAGATAGCCTGCTGAGGGCTGGAAAGGTAGGGAAGAACCGCCTCTGGCATAAAATTTCCCTCAGCGACTATCATCGGTTCAGTGGGCATTGCAAGCAGATCTTCAAGCACGAGGGAAAGGTCCTGGCCTGCCTGAATGAAGTCTTGTGCCAGGACATCTGTCGGCGTTTCCAGCCAGCGCTGTTTCATGTTTTTCTGTAACCAGCGGCGATGCTGTTCGTCTTTTTGTGCAAGGCGTCGAGCGGAGTGATCTCGTTGGCGGGGGTCAACCCGGTAATCAAGAAAAACATAGATACGAGAAATGAATTGACAAATAGAGGATTTTCCTGCGCCCGGGGTTCCGCCGATCCATAAGACATGGGTCAACTTCTCTGCAATCGTTCGCTGTTCAGTCATGTCTTCCTCCTGGCTCTCTTTTGGGTGGTTGATTTGAGGATACATGAAAAAACAGGAAGATACATCTGCCTTCTGGACGATGTGCTTTCTTGACAAATACTATATAATGAGAGAAAGAAGGGGAAGACGGGCAGAGATTCTCTGCCCATCTCGGAGTGTTATGGAGCTCCAAGCATGGCCAGTGCAGCAACAGTGAGGGCCTGTACACCGGCTTTTAGAGCGGGCTCACGATCGGGCGCATAGTATGGAGAATGCGGCTCTGGAACGTTGTCGATCCCTTTTTCGGCGTAAAGCTGCTTGTTGGTAACTCCCAGAAAGTAATAGGCGGACGGGATGCCTGCGCCATCGGGTACGTGTCCGAAGAATGAGAAATCCTCGCTTGCCTCCATTGGTGGCGTTTCCATAACATGTTGCTCACCAAAGAAGGGCTTGAGCGCCTCTACTATTCGTTCAAGCGGCTCACGGTCGTTATGCAGCGTTTCTCCGAACTCAACAATCTCTATATCTGGTTCTTTGGAGGCATGAGAGGCCTCCGCCTCGGCTTTGACAATACGGCGAATCGCTTCCAATATGTGTTCACGGATCTCCTTCGTATAGGCCCGCACCGTAAGCTGAAGTGTTGCTGTGTCTGGAATAATGTTGTAGCTTGTTCCACTATGAATTGATCCCACTGTGATGATAGCTGTGTCGTTGGGCGGGACCTCGCGTGCGACAATTGTTTGCAGGCGCATAACAATAGCGGCGGCGATGAGCACCGGATCAACACAATTCTGAGGCCGGGAGCCGTGTCCGCCTTTCCCAAAAATGGTGATTTTCATATTGACGACCGATGTCATTGTATCGCCAATGTGATAGCCAATGGTGCCGACTGGAAGCGGGTTCGTATGCTGAGCGATAGCGACATCTGGTCGAGGGAAGCGCGTAAAGAGCCCATCCTTAAGCATCTCTTTTGCGCCAGTCATTGTCTCTTCTCCGGGCTGTGCGACAATCATCACGGTGCCTCGCCAGGCATGCAGACTCTGCTGAAGGAGCGATGCCGTACCAACAAGGCAGCTTGTGTGCAGATCGTGGCCGCATGCATGCATCACCGGAACCTCTTCTCCCTCACTATTGGTGACAACCTTCTTGCTGGCATATGGGAGGTTGGTCTTTTCCTTGATCGGGAGCGCGTCCATATCTCCTCGAAGCATCACCGTTGGGCCCTGACCATTGCGGAGCAGACCAACAACTCCGGTCTTTCCGACTCCTGTTGTCACATCATAGCCTGCCTGCCTCAACCAGTCTGCAACTTTTGTCGCGGTTTCGTGCTCTTGCATCGAGAGCTCAGGATTCTGGTGCAGATAGAGGTAGAGGCTTTCTACATCGTGATACACGTTATCAAGCCCTGCAAGAACGCTCTGGAAGCGCTCTTGTGCCGACTGCGTTTGTTTGCGCATAATAACCTCTTTCTCCTGTTTTTGCTATTGAGTCATTTTTTGATCGAAATAGGGAAGAGGCCTCTATTCTATATCTGCATATATATCCATTATACGGGGAACCTGATAGCTGTTTGCTGATTGTATTGATATGGGAACAAATATCTATACAAGCTCCACTGACAGATGTAGTAAAGGGAATGTAGTGTGTTCGATCTCCGATGGTATGAGCTTACCAGGAGACAGGTGAGTCGCATAGGTATCGCCTCTCCTTCTAGTGGAACCCGAAATTGATATATACTCTCTTCACTTTGTGAAATAGGAAGGGCTCTATTGGAGCAAGGAAGCAGGAACGGGTTCTCCGTGGTGTTTGTCCCGTCTCTTTCCACGTTAGAAGGGGTAGAAAGATAAAAATGATAAAAAGATGATAAAAACGTTAAAAGAATGTTTCTTCTGTTCAATAGCGGGCGAAGTTTGGAGTGCAAAGCGCAGGGCAGAGCCTCGTAGCAGAGAGCAAAGAACGCCCTATTCGCCTCTGGAACCTGTTTTACGCTTTCTTTTGAAACTTGTGATCCAATTGTGACGATAATGCTGTTGAAAGGATTTCGCTTGAAAGCCGTTTTTCTTATAATGGAAATTGTCGGTATTTTTTCTGTCATGTCAACGAAGAGCAGTAACCCGCAACAAGGAGCCATTCTATGCAGCCAAATTATTCTCAGGAACCCGCTATTGAAGCGGCGTTAACTGATCTAGTGCGTCTGGCACAATATATACGAGGGTCCTTCGCAGCTCCGCAGGAAACTCTGCAAGTACTTGCCTCCGAGCTTCTGAAGCGCCTTCTCACGTTCTCTCATGCTCAACGTGGAGCCTGGATTTTGTGTGCACCCGGCAGTGTTCAAACATCGTATCAGGCCGATGCTTTTCAGACGATGGCTCCTATAGCGGCGTTTTCTCGATTTCAGCCGCAAGAAGTGCAGCAGCTATTGAAGCTGAGGTCACGGGAAGAAGAGTTCGAGAGCTTGCCCCTTGAGACTCCTACGCTGCTTTGGCACCGGACAATTCAGCTCCCGCTCCAATCCCAACAACAAGACGCCTCCTCTCAATCATATATACAATGGGAGGGTTTCTTTTTTCTGGAATGGGGGTCAGATGGCAGAGATTTATTATTGAAGACGCAAGCGCTCCTTCCTTATCTTGCAGATATAATAGATGCACTTCTCCTTGATATGCTGTTGATTCGCCGGATGCATGATCTGGAAGAGCTTGCTTATCAACGAAGCGAGCAGAAAATAGAGTTTTTGAAGGCCGAATTACTGGCGACGGTCAGCCATGAGCTGCGCGGTCCGCTTGCCTCGATTCAGGGATACGCGACCACGCTGCTCCGGCATGATCAACAGATTACCCGGCAGGAGCGCCATGAGTTTCTGGTTGCAATCAACCAGGCGGGAAAACGGCTTGAGAGGATCGTGGGGCAGTTGCTCGAAATATCACAGCTAGAGACGCAGATTCACCCTTTCTCTCCTGATGCTGTAAATCTTATCTATGTCATTCAAGAATCTATTTTGAACGTGCAGCAGGCATTAGAGCAAGAGAGCAAAATGCGCAAGAAGGAATTGCAGCCGATTGTGTATCGCTTCCCGCGGCCTGAGAAGGGAGATGAGTTTGTTGTTGATGGAGATCGGCGGCTCCTGTGTGACATTTTTGAACATGTTCTGGAAAATGCTGCCCGCTACTCCCCTGGAGGCGGAACGGTTGAGATTGGTATGCAGCATGTCGGCCTGGAGAGCTTCCCGAGCCTGGCGGAACGCTCTGGGCATCGTCGCGTGATCGTGGTACCAGCAATGCCGCCGGAGGAAACAGCCTGGGTTGAGATTTGCGTCAAAGATGAAGGAATGGGAATTGCGCCTGAACATATGGAACGCATTTTTGATCGCTTCTATCGCGTTGACACTCGTATGACTCGCGAAGTCGATGGCCTCGGTCTGGGTCTGGCAATTTGCAAGCATGTGGTGGCGTTGCATCGTGGTGGGTTGTGGGTTGAGAGCGGGCAGGGGCAGGGAAGCACTTTTCACATTCTTCTCCCTCAATGGAGGGGCTCTAGAGGATAAGAGGCGCGAGAAGCCAGAAGAGAGCTCCCCGCGTCTTGCTGTCTGCTTTATTTCCGTGCCTGCCAGTAAGGTGACATTTTCAGGATCGATTTGCGAATTGAAGGGCGGAGCAGCGGCATGATAAGCCGAATGGGAGCAGGCGGGCGAGTCGCTTTATTCACGTCGCGCATGATCTCCTCAAAGCTATGACGCTGATATTGCAGCAATTCCTGACTTTCGGTTGTATCGAGCCAATCAGTGCAATAGGGCTCATGTCCGAAAGCCTCTTCGGGAAGCATGCCCACGCCCGAGCCCTCCAGCGAGCTCCGTAGATAATCGCGGTAACGTACCTGACAGGACTTGCCGCCGCCAATGAGCAGGATTTTCCCCCACACGGGCCGCTCGATTGCATTGGCAACTGCGAAGGCCACATCGAAGGGATGAACCATCTCGAAGCGCGTATCAAGCGGGATGGTGAACATAATCGGGTGTGGCGGACGCGGACTGAGGGGCGGCACATCGGCAAAGCGAAAAATGCACCATTCCAGGCCGGAATTGCGGATCATGCCCTCGGACTCGATTTTGTGGCTGCTATAATCGTCGGTCGCTTGCATGGGATCGGTCACCCGGCGTGGCGGCTCTTTATCCTGCGTATGGCCGAAGACGTCCAGCGTTGATGAGAAGAAGATGCGAGGCTTGATTGGTTGCTTTTGGGCGGCTTCAATGATGCGCCGGGTCCCATTCACGTTCACATCATAGGCAAGCTGCTTGTTTTCATCAACTGCGGGTGGAATGATTGCACCGAAGTGAATAATCAGTTCCTGGCCTGCAACGGCAGCTTCTACAGAAGGTGTATTGGTCAGGTTCCCCCAGACAATCTCAGCTTTTCCTTGAATCTGGCGTGCTTTTTTCTCGGTGGCCTGATTGCGTAGATCGAAGCAACGAACGGTATGGCCCCGCTTCAGAAGCTCTTGAAGCGTATGGAAACCCACGTTTCCAAAGGCACCGGTCAACAGAATTTTCATAGAAGAATGTCAATCTCCTCTTCAAAAATAGAGATGCTACAAATTATATTGCAAAATCTGAGACGAAAATATCCCGTTCCCCCTTAGAAGGCGGGCCATGCCGGGCGTGACGGCGTCGATGGGGGTTGCGTAGAACGGGCTGCAAGGAGCTTGTTCAATTCGATAATGACTGGATCAAGCGGCGTGCCGGTGCCTGGCAACGGAGAAAAGTGACCGGTCGCGATCTCGTGATGCAGGCTTTCAGCAATCCGTTGTGCCGCGAGCTGTGTGCTTGCCAGCATGTCAGAATCGAGCTTCAAGCGCTGCATGCGATTCAACAAATTGTTGAGCGGGATAGCAACCGACCAGAGGACGTGGCCCTCACTGAGTGAGACACGCGCGTGCATATCGCCATTTGCAATCTGTGCATGTGTCTCCGCAATTTTGCGCAATCCCTCTTCAAGCGCCTCTTTTTCGGCGGAGCGACTGCGCTCAAACTCCGCGATTTCTCGTTGTAGCGCAACAATCTCTTCTGCCTGATCCGCTCGCTGAATAGCATGGAGCAAGTGACGCATGATCACATAGACCACGATTGCAACGACAAGCTGAATCATGATCGGAAGCATAATCGTGATAGTATAAAGTTCATCTCGCATCATTGCTTCATAAGCGGTAGTATGCGGCACCAGCGTTGTTATCAGTAGTGTTTCGACACAGCCGATAGCTCCGACAATAAGCGATGCAATTGGTGGCAGGAGCGCCCCGGCAAGGATGACGGCTACCGTGAGCAGGTTGAGCAGCGGCAGCATCGAAGGATCCAGCGGGTTGGTTGCCATGACGGCTGAAACGGCGAAGAGAATGTAGAGAATCAGCGAACTGGCCGAGAGCACCTGCTTCCCGATACGCCCAAAGACATATGTGATGATCAGAAGGAGAATCATGACAATAGCGATTGGTGGCGAAGACGGGCTTTTGGGTGAATTAAAAATCATAATTGGTGCGGCAGGTAAAAACAGCACCGCGTTCGCAAGGAGAATAATACTTGTGAGGCGTGCATAGCGCTGCCGTTCGCGCCCCATCGGTGTCGGATCTGGCTCTTTGTTCGGCAAGGCGATGCGATACCACCACTCTAAGAGACGACGCATACAGTTGCTCCTTAGACAGGAAAAATATTACTCGATGATGTCAAATCTGCGTAACAGATCTATTACCTCATCGATCAGTTGGGGTGGTAAATTCAGTTGTTGCTTGATTTGTTGCGCACTTCTTTGCCCGTTTATCATGGTCAATACCATCCGAATAACCATGCGTTGCCTGGCCGTTAAGCCCTGAAGTAGCGCGGGATCAAGCGGTTTTTTCGGGCGCAACACGTTCTTTTGCGGAAGAGGAGAAGGGCTGAGTTGAGGGAGGGGAAGAGGACGGGTCGATATCGGCTCATTGGACTGGAACTCAACCTGCCATTCCTGGCACTGTTCCAGGATGTGCTGTGCGTGAGACCCTTCCAGCGTGCCATTTTGTCCCTTAATGAGATATTGTACAATATTCCCGTTTTGTATATAAACGTAACCAGTACCCCATTTACCAGCAGAAGTGATAAGAGTGCATGTCTGTCCTTTGAGAAAGGTAATCAGAACGGGAAGCCGTAAATAATATGTTTTCCCCATATTGCGCGTAGAGAGTTCTTTCGTCTTTGTTTATCATGCTGCAAAAGTGCATTTCTGCCTCTCAGACAATCACTTTCGCTGCTCGCTTCTTGTAAAGAGAAAGACCAGGCTTTGCCCTCAACAGAAGAGAGTTCCCTGTTTCAGTCCTTCCTTTTCCTTTCCTTTTTTACATCTAATGATAGATGTATAGCAAAAGTTTCATGCTTCGCTCATATACTATCACTCCTATAGACAGAATGCAATGTTTACTTCCAAAGAGTGGATCGAGGGCACTTTTCTTATAGTTTATATAGTAGAGAAAGTATACCTGGAAGCATGGCGAAATAGCATACTGCAATAGGTATGGTAACGAAAGTAATTGATTCTATTATGCATGTAAGGATAGAATAGAGATATTCAGAAGAAAGTGCAGATAGAACAACAGCATAGAAGTAATCATTTCATTGCTGCTATCGGGTGCTATCTACAATAGAGGGAGACAACCCTTTTGGCGACAGATGCCGTTTCGCTTATACTGCGAGTAAAAATATATCTTCTGTAGTACAGAAAGCAACTTCTGCGAAGCCCTGCCTTGTGGATTGGCACAATTCTGCTTGCGCTTGTTGTGATTATCGGGCCATTTGTTTTTCTGGCGAATCGGCGTGAGGACCCGGCTCCCCCTGGGGCTGATGCAGCTCGTCAGGCGCTCACGCCGCGCTTTCCCGAGCGTTATGCCCGGGTGGGCAGTAGGAATAGGATGCAGGGTGTAAAGCTCGACAGTGGCCTGTGATAGAAGATAGGACTGATGTGCGCGCTCCGCTCTTCTCGGGGATATAGCCATAGTCTATAGAGCATAGTTGTAAAACGCTGTGTTTTTCCCCGCTCTTTATACAATGAGAGAGAATAGACTATCGTTTATTGTGCATAAAAACTGGAATTCCATTCGAGGAGGGGAGCAAGAGATGAAGAATACAATGCCTGTCTCTGCCCTTGCAACAACCACCACTGATGAAGAAGGCCGCTATCTCGCGCATGAGCTTGGCAAGCGGGTTTCGCTGAAGTATACAGAAGAAAACTTGTCCGACGTTGATCAGGCAGAACTGGCAAAAGTCGAGATTTACATCCCTTTCGTGAATACCAGGATCGGGCTGGATGAATTGAAGAAGATGCCGCGTTTGCGCCTGATTGCCACGCGTTCTACCGGTTATGATCATATCGATCTGGAAGCGGCGGCACAGCAAGGTATCGCTATCACAAACGTGCCAGCGTATGGCGAGAGGACGGTTGCTGAATTTGCCTTCGCGCTGATGCTGACGCTTTCTCGTAAGGTCAACCTGGCTGCTACGCGCACACAGCACGATGACTTCTCACTCGAAGGGCTTCAGGGCTTTGATCTCTATGGGAAGATGCTTGGTGTTGTGGGTGCGGGCGCAATCGGGCTGCACATGATTCGTATTGCAAAAGGGTTCGGTATGGATGTTGTGGCCTTTGACGTGGTGCAGAATCGGCTGATTGCTGAAGTCCTGGGTTTTCGCTATGTCGACATGGATATGCTGCTCTCAGTAGCAGATATCGTCAGCTTGCATGTGCCGGCGTTGCCTTCCACCTATCATATGTTGAATCGGCCGGCGTTTTCAAAAATGAAGCGCGGAGCATTGTTGATTAATACTGCACGCGGTACTCTGGTCGATACTGATGCGCTGGTCTGGGCGCTGGACAATGGGCTTCTGGGTGGTGCAGGACTGGACGTCCTGGAGGGCGAGGCGTATTTACAGTATGAGGAGGAATTATTGTACTCAGAAGCATCTAGAGAGCAACAGAAGCTTGTCGCATTGAGCAAGCAGCTACAGCATCGGGATAATGTTGTCATTACGCCTCATATCGGCTTTAACACGAAGGAGGCGCTTTACCGCATTCTGGATATCACGGTAGAGAATATTCAAGCATTCCTGGATAATCATCCACGTAATCTGGTGCCCTTGCCTCAGGAAAAGAGTTGAGGAATAGATGAAAAGCCGCACTCTGGTCCCTCTTCTCCAAGAAAGGACCAGAGTTCCTTTTTGCCAAATAGTTGATCTCTCTATTCTAGAGTGAGAGCGTTTTGCTCCAGAAGGAATGGAAGCACCTGCTTTTTGACCAGCGGCGCAAGCAGGATATCCTGCTGCTTGTGCGGATCAAACCAGGAGACCTCGGCGATTTCGCGTGCTGGCTGGATCTCTCCGCTAACCTGCCCGCTATAGAGCTTCATATGTACCTGTGCGTCAGGCTCGTTTGCCGCAATTTCGGTAAAATCACCCAGGAAATGCAGCGTTTCGGGTACTACCTGGCAAAGCAGCTCTTCCTGAATCTCACGTGCCAGGCTGGCAAGCTCTGTTTCACCCGGATCGATCTTTCCTCCTGGAAGCATGAAATAAATGGTATTACGCTTTCGCACCAGTAGAACTTGATTCTGCCGTAGAAGAAGTAATCCAACGGTATAGATATGCTGTGGCATGATTGAATAAAGAACCTTTCGTCATATTGGAGCAAGTGGAAGTTGCTGAGCTCTCCATTTCAAGGATAGTGTAGCAGAAGAGTTCTCTCATAGTCAGCGGGAAAGGGGAGCTAGAAGCCGGAATGGGCTATACAACCGGCTTCAGCTATTCAGCAGAGATGTGAGTAAGAGTTGTGTTTTCAGGGCTTCTTCACCATTGCTTAAAGGTATAGTGTCACCAAGAATCGAGCGGATAAAGTGGTTGATGGCAGCTTCAAAGCCGCGGCGTTTCAGAATGGTATCCCAGGCGGCTGCGGTCTGAACCACACAGGCTCCCTCCTCTTCTACCTCCAGAATCTCCATATTTCTGACACGCACTATACGCCCGGTTGTGACAAGCTCAAGGAGTTCAAGATCACTGCCCGCCTGGCGGTGCATGGCGGTTGTAGCAAGGCGATTGTTGGGCAACGTATAGGTGTGGTAGGCGTAGTGGAGCCGATTCAGCTCATCAGCCTGGAGCCAGCCTTGAGCCTGCATCGTGTCGGTTTCGCCGAGCCAGCGCACGGTATCGACCAGATGAATATAGTCATCGAGCAGCGTTTCCGCGACGGTGCTATTGAGCCCGGCTCGTCGATGTTTCTCCATACGAATCCAGGCCGCCCGGGGAGCCTGTTCCTTCAGTTTCAGATAAAAGGGGGCAAAGCGGCGATTGAAGCCAACCATAAGCTTGCACCCGGTTTTCTGGCTGAGCTCTACGAGCCGTTCCGCTTCATCCAATGTGGCGGCCAGCGGCTTATCAACATAGACATCGATGTCGTGACGAAGCAATTGTGAGACCACTTCAAAGTGACTGATAGTTGAACTGTGCACAAATGCTGCATCACAGCCCTGGATCAGATCCGCCAGTGAGGCAAATTCAGGCACCCGATACGCCGAACTGATGGCATGTCGCTTGCTGACATTCGGCGTGAAGACGCCTGCAAAGCTCCACTCCTGTTCTCGCGTGAGCAGTGGCAGATATACTCGTTGTGCGATCGAACCCAGCCCGACCATTCCTATACGTAGCCTGTTCATAACTCTCTTTCTCCTGCCTGATGCACCATCTCGTTTCACTATTATAGCATCAAGAAGAAGATGAGCGATACTGAAACTCTTCCATATCTGGAAAGATCTGTGTTGCTGTTTCTACTACCTGTGAAACTGAAATGTTCCTCAAACAACGATATGCGATCGGACAGGTCGCATAACCACAGGGTCGACAGGGAACAGGGAAAGCGAGCGGACGGAATGGACCGGCTTGCAGGGGACCATTGGTTGCGGGATCGCCGCCGCCAAAGATCGTGACGGTCGGCGTACCAAGCGCATAAGCAATATGAGCCGGTCCGGTGTCGTTGGTAAGCAGAACGTTCAGTCGCTTGATAACTGCACCCAGGATGGGAAGCGAGGTCTTGCCGACCAGATTGAGACAGCGACAGTGGAGCTCACGGAATTGGCGCTCCATCTGGCGACTGTTATCCAGCTCCTCTGGCTCCCCGAGCAGCAGCAGCGTGCCGCCGAAGCGTTGTTGTAACGTGCAACCGGCCTCGACGAAGCGTGCAGGAAGCCAGCGCCGGGTTTTGTCTCGGGCACCGGCGTGCAGCCCGATCAGAGGCGGTTCCACTCCTGCCAGAAGCTGTGCTGCCTGCTGACGGTCCTCTGCACGAAGCGGAAAATCCAGCGTTTCGCCCCGGGTAGGCGCGCCGAGAAACTCAGTTAAGGAGAGCACACAGCGAATTTCGTGCACCCCGTGCGGATAGGGAAGGGCGGCATCCAGGAGACCGGGGCTGTCGTCAGGCCGAATGAAGCCTGCTGTCGCCTTCGTCCCCAGGAGCAGCAGGAAGGGGTTCGAGTAGACCCCGGTTCCCTGCATCTGAATGGCAAGATCAAACTGCTGTGCTTGCATCTCTTGCAGGAAACGCACAGTTTCGCGTGCCGAGAAGAGCTGTTCAGCAATACCAGGAAAGCCGGGGAAATCGACTATATGTTCAAAGTAGGGCAACCGGCTGGCAATCTCATGCAGCATAGGCAGGGTAATCAGGGTCAGTTCGGCATCGGGGAGGGCATGTCGTAACGCCCGAAATGCCGGAGTCGCACAGATAAAGTCGCCGATGCGCGATGCTCGCAAGAGGGCAACGCGACGCGGCGGCTCTGGAAGCCGTCGAAGCAATCCTGGCTTAAAGGCGTCATCCATAACAGCACTTATCCTTGTTGTATTGTTGTATAGCGTTCAACCATCTCGGGAAGCAGGCTCAGGGCATGACCGTCTACTGTCCCGGCCTTGTTCAGTACGGTCGTGGGAACCTGAGAATAGTAGGTGCCGGAAGGCATCAGTGCGCAGCCGCCCCAGCGCCGCATGAGCAGGTTCTGAACCAGGACCTCTTCACCCGAATGATAGCGGGGCAGGCGCGACCAGAAAGAGAAACCACCGACGTCAAGCAGCTTCTGACGGTCGTAGAGGATACAGGAGGCGATCCAGGCCACCTTATACAGCCGAAACTCTCCGGGTGCCAGCTTCTGGCTTGCGTGATACAGGTTGGCGGCGCGATGGAGCTGCCAGCGCTCCCACTGCGGCGAGTCGGGCTCAACGACCTCTGGCTGTACCGGGCCGTCCCAGTATTCCACTATTTGCTGATGAGGACGCACATCTTCTCGATGCGAGAGCCCGGCAGGAAAGGCACCCACAAAGGCACATTGTTCCCGCTTCAACATATCAAGCAACTTGCCGAGCACCCAGGGCTCCATAAATACATCATCGTCGAGATAGAGGACGGCATCCGCTGTCGCCTGCCGCAGCAAGAAATCGCGCTGTTCTGCGATGCCATGAAGCGGCTCACGGGTATGCCAATCAACCGAGCCGCCACGCGCCTCAATGACTCGCCTCAGCGTTTGAATGACCTGCTCTTCTCCGACCGGAGGTTGACTTTGATCGGCGACGATGACGCGTATATCAGTCAGGGTTTGGGCTGCCACCCCGGAAAGTGTCATCACAAGCGATGTCAGGCGGTTGTAGGTTGGAAGCAGAATGTCAACTGATGCCATGATGTGTCTCTCCAAAAAGCTAGAATGTGCCAGAATAAATTGAGCAGGAACGACAGATGTCCGGTGGATTCTCAGAAGAGAGCTGCTCGCGAAACTGTTGATAGGCCGCGCTGTGCCAGAGCTCGGCGCCCTGCTGATCGGTAATCTTGCCAAAATTGAAGCGATCGGGCGTTGAGATCATACAGCAGGGCATCGCGTACCCCTGATAGCTGAAGTACAGCCCACGCCAGGGCCAGTCACAGCGCTCTGGACCGGGCGTCCCCGGTGGGTGCATTCGCATTCTGATGCGTGGAAGTCGTAGCTCGATACCCAGTTCGGTGGCCAGGGTTCGAGCCTCGGCAAAGTAGCGCTCAACGTGCTCGGGATCTTCGTTGAGCAGTGTTTCCTGTTGCACAAAATCGCGCATGGGTAGATAGCGCTCGGGTAGGCTGGCCTCGCCGAAATCATGACAGAGATGCTGCACAAAGATCTGCTCAAAAGACCACTGTTTGGCAAATCGAACGATATCGGGCAGTTCCTGCAAATTCTGACGCATGATGACCATGACCATATGGAAGTGCGGGCTCTGGCTTCTCAGGCGCTCTCGGGCGTTCAGCACCCGTTCCAGATTGCGTAGCACACGATCGAAGTGGCCTCGAACCCGGATGCGTTCATAGGTAGAAGCGGTTGCAGCATCAATCGAAACATGCAGGCAATCCAGGCCGCAGGTCACGCAGCGTTCGGCTTTACGATCGTTCAGCAGTGTCATGTTCGAGTTGGTTGTCACCCTGATTCCCCTGCTGGCCGCGTACTCAACCATATCGAAGAAGCGGGGATGCATCATCGGTTCCCCCAGTCCCTGGAGATGCAGTTCCTGAAGTCCGGGGAACTGATCAATAATGCGGGTGTATGTCTCGAAGTGCATGAAGGCAGGCGGGCCATATGGGGGGCCATCCTGCCGAAACTGAATCGAGCACATCTGACAGCGCAGGTTACATTGTCCTACGGGTTCAATTTGGATATAGCCTGGCATCTGCATAGTTTCTCTCCTCAAGGCACTACCAGAAGAAAACGCGAAATTTCAGGGCGCCGCGCAAGCGCCAGAAGATGGCAAGCGGCGGGATCAGGACCGAGGTCACGATCATTTCCAGCACATGGGCCGGGGCGCGTGATGTGTGGCGCAGGCGACGCAGGCAGAAGCGCCCGGTCAGGCTGAACCAGAACAGGCCTCCAAGCAGCGTCAGCGCCTTTGACCGCCTGCTCAGCCCGAAGACAGCGAGCAAGAGAGCGCTCAACATCCCGTAATACTGGAGTGGCGGCGTCGCCTGGACGCGCTCGCGATAGAGCTCGGGATGCTTTTTATAGAGCAGCGCATTAAACATGCTCTTTTGTTGCTGCTGTATGCTGATACCCCAGGGAGCGGGCCGAATAGGGTGCACCACAATTGCCTGTGGTACATGTTTCCAGGGAATGTCTGCCTTCAAAAGTGAGAAGAACAGATCGCTGTCCTCGCGCCAGGGGGCCGTGAAACGCTCATCGAAGCCGTTGAGTCGTTCCAGCACGTCTCGACGGAGAAAGCAATTGGCTGTGACAAAATCGCTGTTTGAAAGCAGAGCTGCATTGCGCTCGTAGTCGGTGGGAACAGGCGGCAGGGGTACAATGACGCGGCCAGAAAGAGCGCCAGTGCCATCTTGAAAAGCGGCCATGCCAGCGCTAAGCCAGTCATGCTGTGGTTGACAATCATCATCGGTAAAAGCGATAAATCGGCCTCTTGCCTGCCTCCATGCCAGGTTACGGGCAACAGCCGGGCCGCACTTTTTGCCTGCGAGATAGCGAATGCAGGGCAGGGTTTTGTTCTGCCAGCGTTCAATAAGCTGTCGCGTCGCATGGCTGGCTGCATCATCCACTATCAAGATCTCATAAGCGTCCGGCGCGAAATCCTGAGAGACCAATGCTTCAAGGCAGCGCTCAAGCAGCTCATTGCGGTTGCAGGTTGGCACTACGACTGATACTTCAATGCTCATCAGCTATCCTGTCGTTTTTCCAGTAAAAATGAACCGATTACCAGTGCATCCAGCGGAGAAGTCCAGAAACATTCAATAGCGTCTCGTGGCGTGCAAACAATCGGCTCGCCACGCGTGTTGAACGATGTATTCACCAGAACAGGAACGCCGGTCCGCTGCTCAAACGCCTTGAGCAGGTCATAATAGCGGGGCTGCTGTTGCCGGTTGATTGTTTGAATGCGGGCGGTGCCGTCGATGTGGCGTACGGCAGGGATCTGATCTGCTTTTTCCGGGACAATATCGTAGACAAAGAGCATAAACGGTGAAACGCTCCCGTTGACGAACCACTCAGCAACCGCTTCTTCCAGCACAACCGGAGCAACCGGGCGAAAATCCTCGCGATCTTTGATCTCGTTGAGCCGATTTTGCATAGAAGCATGCAAGGGTGAAGCGAGGATAGAACGCGCTCCGAGCGCCCGGGGCCCAAACTCCATCCGTCCCTGGAACCAGCCAATAATCTTATCCTCGGCAAGCAGGGCCGCGGTCTCTTCGGCAGGATCGCTCAAGCGCCTGTACGATAGCTTCGACCAGCGCAGGAACTGCTCTATCTCCTCATCCGAGAATGCGGGACCGAGGAAGGCATGCTCCATCTGATAGCTGCGGGTTGCGCCGGGGCGCTGCTGTGCATCGACCACCAGAGCCGCGCCCAGAGCGGTTCCAGCGTCTCCCGCTGCCGGTTGAACCCAGATATGCTTGAAAGGGCTCTTATCGCGTAATCGAGCATTCAACACGCAGTTGAGGCCGACACCGCCAGCGATACACAGCGCGTCAAGCCTGGTTGTCTGATGGAGCCAATCAGCCAGATGAAGCACCGTCTCTTCAAGGACACATTGCAACGAGTGCGCAATATCGAAATGGCGCTGCTCCAGTGGCCCACCCTTGAAGCGAGCCGGGCCAAAGCGCTCCTCAAGCCGCAGGGGATCAATCGTATAGCTTCCATCGGAGCCGAGATGGATCAGTGAGCGGAACTCGTTCAGATAGGTTGGCTTGCCGAACGAGGCCAGTGCCATCACCTTATACTCGTCGGATGAATGCAGGAAGCCGAGATATTCGGTCACGCGCTCATAGAGCAGGCCGAGCGAGTGCGGCATATCGACCTGCCTCAGGCGCTGAATGCTGAGCCCTTCGCCGATGCTGTAGGTGGTCGTGGCCTTCTCGCCGCGCCCGTCAAGCGTCATAATGGCTGCTTGCTGAAAGGGTGAAACCAGAAAGGCGCTTGCGGCATGGGACAGGTGATGCTCGACAAAGTGCCACTGATAGGATCGTTCCCCCCGGAAGCGAGCTTTCAAGTGGTGGGGGACGCCTCCTGTGAGGTGCCGGGGCGCGTTGACGATGGAAGAGAGAAAGAGTGGCTCCCAGGGCGATTCCCATTCGGGCGCGACCGGCCGGGCGCTTGGCTCCAGGGGTAATACAAGTGCCGCGTCGCCTTTGTGGGAACCGAGCAAAAGTGCAGGATCGAAGGAATAGCCAATATGGTCGACATCTTTCAGATAGATTCCAGCTTCTTGCAGGCAATATGCAATAGCATGAAATGGGAGCTCATACGTAGAAAAGGGGATGGGGCGCTTGCCATGTTTCTGGTGAGTGAAACGTTCTTCCTCCGCCGCCGCGATAATCCTCCCATCTTGAAGCAGGCAGGCTGCTGAGTCATGAAAGGCGGCATTGATGCCAAGAGTATACATGTCGCGACCTCCAGTTTTGGAAATACGATTGCCAATCGTTTGAGTATTGAAAAACTTCAAGATGTCCCTCACCGGAGGGAAAGGCTCCTTTCTCCTGAGCACGCAGGGCAAGCAAGAAACGTAACATCTCCATATATCCATTGTAGGAAAATGGTGGCAAATAGAAGAAAATCAATCTGTGAAGGACAAAACAGGGTGCTGGCTTGTCTTCGTCATCCCCCTACTACTCGTGAAGGGAATGAATGAACTCAATTTGAAAGGAGTGACGATGGTACCCGAAGGATCTGTTATCCCTGATGTACGGAAGATAGCTGTGCTAAGAGCAAATGCGCTTGGTGACTTTATCTGCGCTTTACCCGCACTTGAAGCATTGCGTGCAACATATCCCCGAGCCGAGATCGTGCTGCTGGCGAAGTCCTGGCATCAGGCGTTTTTGCGCGGGCGGCCCGGCCCGGTTGACCGCGTGATTGTGATTCCCCCTTGCGCGGGTGTTGGCATGCCCGAGACGTATCAGAATGATGAGGAGGCGCTTGAACGCTTCTTTCAGGAGATGGCAAGGGAACGGTTTGATCTGGCTTTTCAGATTCATGGTGGTGGCAAGTATTCCAATCCGTTTCTGTTGCGGCTTGGGGCGCGGATCACCATTGGTCTGAAGGCCGAGGATGCGCCGCCGCTGGATCGCTGGCTTCCCTATATCTTTTTCCAGCAAGAGGTATTGCGTTACCTTGAAGTGGCTTCTCTGGCGGGTGCAAAGATGACGGTACTTGAGCCACGTCTGACAGTCACTCCTGCCGATCTGGCTGAAGCTCAGCGGGTGTTGCCTGAAGAGAGGAGGCCATTGGCGGTGTTGCATCCAGGGTCTGGTGATCCGGCCCGGCGTTGGGCTCCAGAGCGCTTTGCAGCGGTTGGCGATGCGCTATATGAGGCGGGGGCGCGGGTGGTTGTCACCGGTACGGGAAGCGAACGGCCAGTCGTGGAACAGGTTATTCACGCGATGCGGCACGAAGGGTACAATCTCTGTGATCGTCTCTCCATAGGGGGGCTGGCCGGGCTCCTGACGCGGAGTCGCGTGGTGATCTCGAATGATTCGGGGCCGCTGCATCTTGCCCGGGCTGTAGGAGCGGCTACGGTGGGAATCTATTGGTGTTTCAATATGATGAACTACGGGCCATTGTCGCGCTTACATCATCGCCCGTTTGTTTCCTGGTTGCTGATCTGCCCGGTGTGTGGCGTCGATCGGTCGCAGAAATCGTGTGATCATCATGCATCCTTTGTCAACACCATTGCACAGGAAGATGTGGTTGCCGCGGCTCTAGACCTGTTCTCGAAGTCACTTCCCTCTCGAGATGAAGCTATAGTAGAAAAGCTGGTCACAAATAGAAAGTAGGAATAGCGAGCAGAAATAGCGCGTAAGAATAGAAAGTAGAAGGCTCTTCTCATGGATCGGACGCCGCGCTTCTACATGGCACTTTCGCTGCTTGCCGCAGTGGTTACGATGGGCATCAAATTTGTGGGCTACCTGATTACGGGCTCGGTTGGTCTCTTTTCGGACGCCGCAGAATCGACCGCGAATTTGCTCGCCGCGTTGATCGGGCTCTGGGCGGTGCGTCTGGCGGCGCGTCCGGCTGATGAAGAACACGCCTATGGTCATACCAAGTCGGAATACTTTGCAAGCGGCGCGGAAGGAACCTTGATCCTTGCTGCTGCCGTTTTTATTATCGTCGAGGCAATTCCACGCCTTTTTCACCCGCAGCCGCTCGAACAGTTGAACTGGGGGATTGTTTTCTCGGTTGCTGGTGCTGCTATCAATGGTGGGCTGGCTCTGCTGATGCTTCAGGCCGGGAAGCGCCTGCGTTCGGTGACTCTACAGGCTGATGCACACCATTTATTAACAGATGTATGGACAACGGTCGGGGTTCTTGTCGCCCTGGTTCTGGTTCTGTTCACCGGCTGGTTGATTCTGGACCCGCTGATAGCGCTGCTTGTTGCCGCAAATATCATCCGGGTCGGGTTAGGTATCCTCCACAGTGCCGGTCTGGGGCTGCTTGATACCGCGCTTCCACCGGATGACCTTGAGCGTATCCAGGAGGCGCTGGAACCATTTCAACGTCAGGGAGTGGCTTTTCATGCGCTTCGGACGCGTCGCTCTGGATCGAGAAGCTTTGCCTCCCTTCATGTGCTTGTGCCGGGAGATTGGACGGTTCAGCGCGGGCATGCGCTCTGTGAAGAGATCGAGCTTGCGATAGATCAGGCGGTCCCGGGATGCGCGGCCATGACGCATCTGGAGGCGCGTGAAGACCCGGCTGCCTGGAACGATCAGGGGTTTGATCGCTGACTCCTCGGAATCTTTTATTTCTTGTGTATAAGTATATCGAAAAAGTTTTATATAGAAAAAAGTCCTGATTTTCTATGAAAATGCAAATTACATAGAAATGTATGTTACTATAGATGCGTAGGTGAAAACTTTTTGACCGAGAGAAGGAGGTGACAGCGCTTCCAGTCAAGATAATAATAGAAGAAAAGTGTGAAGCAGCAAGAGATGATGTAGAGTATATGAGTAAGAGAGCAGAAAAGAGATGGCAGAATTCGCATAGCGCTAGAATACGGGGAGAAGTATATGCGTATTCTTATCACCGGGAGTTCCGGCCAACTAGGGGCGGAAGTCGCTTCTCAGCTTGCCTCACGGGCTGAGATTGTAGGTGTTGATCTTGTTCCGGGAAGGTGGACAAGCCATGTTGTGGATATCCTGAATCGCGATGCGGTTGAGGTAATTATGCAGCAAGTGGATGCTGTGATTCATACGGCCTCGCTTCATGCGCGTCATCTGTCCAGCCATTCTATACAGGATTTTGTGAATACGAACGTCACGGGAACGATTGTCTTGTTGGAAGCGGCTGCTCGTCGCAAGATACGGCGTTTTGTTTATACCAGTACAACTTCGATCTATGGTGCAGCGATGGAACCAGAGGATGCGGCAGTCTGGGTCACCGAAGAGCTTTTGCCTCAGCCACGCGACATCTATGATAGCACCAAGCTGTCCGCTGAAGAGTTGTGTCGTCAGTTCGCGTATCGACGGGGGGTGCCCGTCATTTGCCTGCGTATCGCTCGTTTTATGCCCGAGCCACGAGCTGCACAGGTGCTTCACCGGCTCTATCGCGGGGTTGACGTGCGCGATGCGGCGACGGCTCATATCCTGGCAGTGGAGAACAAGGATATTCGTTTTGATCTGTTTAATATTGCTGCGCTATCGCCGTTTCAGGAAAGCGATACAGAGCAGCTTTTGCATGACCCTGTCGCGGTCCTGCGAGAGAGAGCGCCCGCCGTTCTCGCCTTGTTTGAACAGCAGGGCTGGCCCCTTCCTGCGTGCATCGATAGGGTATACGCGATTGAGAAGGCCAGGCAGCAGCTCGGCTATCGACCGATCTATAACGTGGAAAGCCTGTTTGTCGCAGAGAGCAGCACAAGCAAAGAAGAGCAGGAATGAACCTGCTCTCCGTGACGGGCTAAGGCTGTTTTCGAGTTGATAGGGATACGGTTGCGACCCATGCTCCAAAGAGCCCGACAAGCCCGCCACCCAACGCCCAGAGCCCCAGGAGCAGAGCGGAAATGAGCAGACGTGCGATCGAAAATGGCTCGCTGACGACGCTCAGATTACCGGGATAGGAAGGAAATGAACTGGCCAGAAAAATGGCAAGGGAGTAGATTGCGCCCGCCAGCGCTCCGCCGAGAAAGCCGAGCCAGCGCAGTCGTGTAATTTTGCCGGTGATCCAGCCCGTCGCAAGCCCGAGCAGGAGGCTTGCAAGAAGGATTCCCGCTTGCCAACCCACAAGCGCGAGGGCGATCTTGACGGTCAGTCTGTCTGCTGCGATCTGCTGACGCGCGATGAGAAAGGTAGAGGCGTTCGTCAGAGTGATAAGCAATGTGACGAGAGCGTTTAATATGCCTGCTATGAGGCCGCTAATAAGGGCTATACGGACCTTTTTGCCTGAGCCGGCTGGTTGTGGCTTCTGAGGGGTTGGTTGTTTCTCCGGGATGGCCGGAACGGTGTCGGGCTGTGGCGAAACGGGGTGTGTCGTTTCCTGCTCCGCTGCTGGAATGGATGGCCGCTCCTGTGCTGGCTCGTTCATGGTTTTCCTCCTGCTAGCCGGTAATGTAGGGATGTTCTCACTACAGAATCTTGCTCTGATACATAATACTGTTGTGACCATGAAAAAGATGCTGTGCTCGTTTTGGGCAGGCGAGTGAGCAGAGAAGGCGGCTCTAGATCAGGGGTGAAGTGGATCAAAAAGAGAGGCATGTACAGATGAAAAAGGGCACGCAACATCGAGAGACATCGCGTGCCAGACGGAGTGAGTCGTTTAGAACTTGTCGTCGAGAAGCAGGCTGCTTACCGATTCACCGTTGTGGTTGCGGCGGATGGTTTCGGCGAGTAGAGGAGCAATAGAAAGGACGGTCATGTTTGGAAGGCGCTTTTCGGGAGCAAGGGGGACTGTGTTGGTGGTGACGATCTCGGTGATGTCATCTTGCGCCTTGAGCCGCTCAATGGCTTTGCCAGTAAAGAGGCCATGAGTGCAGGCAACCCGAATCTGACGCACGTGGTGCTCGCGTAGCCTTTCCAGAATCTGAATAATCGTGCCACCGTTCGCTATCTCGTCATCCAGCACGATGACATCTTTATTCTCAACTTCACCGACGATGTTATCGATGATCACCTGATCGTCGCTGATCCGGCGCTTGCTTCCTGCCGCTACCGGGATGTTGAGCAGTCGCGCAAAGTGTGAGGCGGATTTTGCGTTGCCCAGATCAGGTGAAACAACAATCGTGTTGCTCAGGTCATACTGTCGGAAATGACGAGCCAGCACATTCAACGCGTTGAGGTGATCGGTCGGGACACTGAAGAAGCCGTGAACCTGCGCAGCATGCAGGGTCATTGTCAGCACACGGTTCGCGCCTGCTGTTGCCAGGAGGTCGGCCACGAGACGACCGGCTATAGAGATACGAGGCTCGTCTTTCTTATCCGAACGGGCATAGGCATAATAGGGGATAACTGCTGTGATACGTCCTGCTGATGCACCACGGGCAGCGTCAAGCATAAAAAGAAGCTCAACGAGATTTTCCTGCACAGGAGGGACAATCGGTTGTACGATAAATACATCACTTTCCCGGCAGTTCTCGTTCATCTGGACATATAGACAATCATTGCTAAAGCGCCGAATAGTTGTAGGACAAAGGGTCAGGCCGAGATACTCTGCGATCTCTTGTGCCAGTTCCTGGTGTGCGCTACCGCTGAAGATGGTAATGTCTCGCATTATGTTATCCTTTTACATCGCTCCTTTGGATATTGGGCTGTCGGCCCCGGGTGTTTCCTGAGAAAGTTGGATACATTTTTCCCTTGCTATTTTGGCATTAGATGAGGCAAACGTCAAATGCCCGGTGGCTCAGCGGGAGGCTTTATTGCCATCTTCCCGCATCATTCCTGTCGTCCCGGGTAGTACTTCTTTCATAGCAGGGGGGAAGAAAGGGGGATAGGATAGAGCAGGGCAGGCTTCTACACCAGAAAACTGCCTGTATGTGAGCAGTCGTTTCTTCTGGTGTTGTTTGTTGCAGTATGCGAGGGTAAGCAGCACGGTTCAGGCATCCTTCATCAGAGCGGTGAGCGCTTCATCAAAGTGAACGGCCATCGTCTGAGCTGCCGCCGGGGCGTTTCCCTCCCTGATCGCGGCGACCAGCATTTCATGCACCTCCTGGACGCGTTCGATTTCCTCTGAGGTGTGTCGATGCAGCAGCCCTTCGCGTATTGTCTCTATCAATGCACTTCTGATCGAGTGGATCAAGTGATACATCATGCTGTTGTGGGTGGCAGTAGCAATCGCCTGATGAAGCGCGACATCGAGTTGAATGTATGTATCGACGGAGGTATCAATATCTGTATCGATAGCTCCGACCGAACGACGCATCGCGGCAAGGATCTCTTCCATGTGCGCCAGCTCCGTTTCACTGCGGCGTTGGGCTGCCAGCATAGCGCTCTGGACCTCGATGCCTTTGCGGACCTCGATGAGTTCTATAATGGTATGATGGTTGAAGTGGGCGGCATGCGTAAAAAAGGTTTGGAGGAGCTCGCTGCTGATCGGCTTAATGGTCGGGCGTTTGCCATTGATGATCTCGATCACGCCTTTGCCCTGCAATGATTTCAGGGCTTCACGGATCACCTGGCGACTGACACCAAATTCCGTGACCAGCTCGGCTTCTGAGGGCAGGGTGTCGCCGGGCTGGAGATTTCTGGTGCGAATATAGTTCATCAGGCTGGTGGCGGCCTGTTCGGCCAACGTTTCTCTATGGAGTTTTCCTAGCATGCTTCTCGCTCTTTTTCCGTTCTCTCTGTCGGTATCATAGCGTGTTTGCCTGGCTCCCGTCAACCTATAATACAGGTTGACAGGGGAGAGAAAATATGATAATTTCAGCTTAACCTGTTCTTTGCATGCTCTGCCGGGCCGGCTTCCAGCGAGCTTTTCTCGACAAGCGTTCTGCAAAGAATATGCGCTTCTGTATTGCTCGATATATGCTGTACGTATGAGAGCATAAATATAACAGAAGTGACTCAATGGAGAGTCGCAACCGCAGATGTTTGGCATTCTATTTCGAGATGAATCCCCGGGTTTCATCTGGCTGTAATATCGGGCATGGCATGGCGCTAGCGGCTCCCTGAGGCATATTTGATAAAGAGAAGAGAGACTCTTATGAGCTCAAGATATACTGTGTTGATCCGCAATGCGCGCATTGTGGACGGAACTGGAGCGCCAGCTTTTTCGGGAGATATCGGGATCGCAGGGAGCCATATCGTTGCGCTTGGGAGGCAGCTTGAGGGCGATGCCGAGCAAGTTATCAATGCAAGTGGGCTGACCGTCGCTCCTGGCTTTATCGACGCTCATACACATGATGATCTGGTCGTGCTGCGTCAGTCCGTAGTCCCGCCGAAGCTCTACCAGGGTGTGACGTCGCTGGTGATCGGGAATTGTGGTTTCGGCATGGCTCCGGTTGTTCAGGAGCATGAGGCCGCGGTAAAGACCTATTCATCCGCGATTCTGGGCGAAGATTCGCTGCCGTGGAACTGGCCCACCGTGGGCGCGTATCTGGAAACGATGCGCTCGACGGCTCTGAAGCAGCATGTCTGCTCGCTGCTTCCACATGGGCCTTTGCGTGTGGCGGTGATGGGCTATGGCCAGCGGCAGGCAACCGAGCGGGAGATCCAGGCCCAGGAAGCGCTGGTTGAAGAGGCGATGCAGGCAGGTTCAGCGGGCCTGTCGCTTGGTTTGATGTATGTGCCGGGAATGTATACGCCTGCCTCAGAACTGACACGCCTTGCGCGTGTGGTCGGTCGCTATGGCGGCGTGGTAACGTCCCACATGCGCGGCGAGGGTGACCATCTCTTTGCTTCAATTGCAGAAATGCTCGAACTCGGTGAGAAGGCAGATGTCGCGATCCATATCAGCCACCTGAAAGTGTGCGGACGCCACAACTGGGGTGGGATGGAACGGGCACTTGAGATGCTAACAGCAGCTCGGGCGCGAGGGCTGGATGTCTCTATTGATATGTACCCATACACGAATGGCTCAACCACGATTTTGCAGTTGCTGCCGCCCTGGGTGCTGGATGGCGGGATTGAGCGAACACTTGAGCGCCTGCGTGATCCCTCGTCTCGAAGGCGCGTCAGCCTCGACTTGCAGACAGGCGTCGAGGGTTGGGAGAATCAGATAGGGTATATTGGATGGGAGGGCGTGCGTATTGCCTCCGTTCAGTCGGAAGGGTATAAAGGGCTTGAAGGAAAGAACATGCTCGAAGTCGCAGACCTGCTTCAGCTCGCTCCTGATGAGGCACTCTTTGAACTCATCCTGCACGAGCGCGGCAAGGTCACGGTGCTGCTGCAACTCATGTCCCGGGCCGACATTGATCGGGCCGCGCTGGCCCCTTTCGCTATGCTCGGCTCTGATGGCATTCCGCTCCCCGGTGGTCGGCCTCATCCGCGCCTGTATGGTACCTTCCCTCGTTTCCTTGCTCGCTATGTTCGGGAGTGCAAGCTGCTGTCGCTTGAGGAGGCCATTCATAAGCTGACATTGCTTCCTGCGCGGCGTTTTCGCCTATCGGAGCATGGGGAGATTGCTCCCGGTAAAGTTGCTGATCTGGTGCTGTTTGATGAGGAAGCAATCAGCGATACCGCGACCTATAACGAGCCGCGTCGCTATCCTGTCGGTATTGAGGCGGTGCTTGTGGCCGGGCGGCCCGTTCTCTGGCAGGGTCAGGAGCACGCCGTCTATGCCAGTCGCCTGTTAACGCCAGAAAGGATGAAGATCTGATGACTCTGATCGGTCAGCCCATTGAGAATGTAGATACCCCCTCGTTGCTTGTTGATGATGAGAAGCTACAGGCAAATATTGAGCGCTTTGCCCGTATTGCCAGAAATGCTCAGGTGAAGCTGCGTCCCCATATCAAGACGCATAAGATTCCGGCGATAGCTGCCCGCCAGCTTCAGGCCGGTGCGGTAGGAATTACAGCGGCAAAATTGAGCGAGGCTGAAGTATTTATCGATAGCGGCATCGGTGATGTCTTTGTTGCCTATCCGATTGTAGGGGCAATGAAGGCGCGGCACGCGGCGCACCTGGCGAAGAAGTGCCGCCTGATTGTTGGCGCGGATAGTGCCGCTGGCATTCAGCACCTTTCGAAGGCCGCATGTGAGGCGGGCGTAACGCTGTTTGTGCGGATCGAGATCAATAGCGGGTTGAATCGAAGTGGCATTCAACCGGAAAGGGCCGCTTCTCTCTGTCGTCTGGTGCTGGACGCGCCGGGGCTGGAACTGGATGGTATTTTTACCTTTCGTGGTATCAGCTTTCCCGACGCCCCCTCGCAAGAGGCGGAAGTGCTTGGCCGGCTGGAAGGTGAGCTGATGGTTGATCTGGCAAACTGCCTGCGTGCTGACGGAATCCCGATCAACGAGGTCAGCGTGGGGTCTACACCTTCGGGGGAATATGCCGCGCGGGTGTCAGGCGTCACGGAGATACGGCCCGGAACGTACGTCTTCTTTGATCGCATGACGATGCAAAGCGGCACCAGCACGCTTGATGAGATTGCGCTGTCGATTCTCACCACGGTGGTCAGTCGGCCAGCGCCTGATATCGCGATCATCGATGCCGGAGCCAAAGCCTTCAGCGGCGATGTCATTCCGCAGAACGCGGGCTTGCAGGGCTATGGGGTGACGACCGACGGCGTGAGCGGGATCGTTATCAAGATGAGCGAGGAACATGGCTTCGTCAAGCTTGCGCCCGGCTTTCAGCCCGAAATTGGCGAGAAGCTGGCCTTTTTCCCGAACCACGTGTGTACGTCGGTTAACCTCTCGAATGAACTGTTGCTGGTGCGCGAGGGCAAAGTGACGGAGGTGTTGCCGGTCGCGGCGCGTGGCTTACGTCAATAGTATTGAAATACCCGATAGGTTCTATAGAGGAGGATTGTGTCTTATGTCATTTGAAGCACGTGCGAAAGAGCTCGGTATCACGATACCTGAATTACCTGCTCCTGCCTTTAGCTATGTCCCTGCGGTGCGGACCGGCAATCTGGTCTATGCTTCCGGGCAGACGCCCACCGTCAACGGGGAGCTGACCATGCAGGGTAAGCTCGGGCGTGATGTATCTATCGAGCAGGGACAGCAGGGAGCTCGTCTGTGCGCGATTAACTGCCTGGCGGAAGTGCGTGGCCTGGTTGGTTCCCTGGACGAGATCGTGCGCATTGTCAAGGTCAATGGCTATGTTGCCTCTGCCGAGGGCTTTACGGACCAGCCGAAGGTGATCAATGGCGCTTCTCAGTTGTTTGAGGAGATTTTTGGCGACGCCGGAAAACATAGCCGCGCTGCCATCGGCGTTGCTGAGCTGCCTGCTGGTGCGCCTGTCGAAGTTGAGATCATTGTTGAGGTGAAGCCGCGTCCATAGCCGCTTCACTGCTCTCGGCAGAGGAAGAGTGATTTTCCTTGCCGGGAGCACAGATCATTGATAGAACGATCAATCAACTCACTATCGAGTGCCGCGAGGATGCGGGATTGCCCGGCGGCTTGTCGTATCTATGGAGGGAGTGATGACTATTTCTGTTGTTGAGCAGATCATACAGGAGCGCATTGTTGCTATAGTGCGCCTTAACGCATATACCCATGCGCTGGAAGTGGCTCGTGCACTTCAGGCCGGAGGAATCCCGATTCTGGAATTCACGCTCACCGGCAAGGGCGCGATAGAGGCGATTCAGACAGTGAGAGAGCATCAGGGAGAACAGGTGTGTGTAGGAGTTGGGACGGTACTGACGGCGAAAGACGCAAGGGAAGCGATCAAGGCAGGGGCACAGTTTGTCGTGACGCCTGTGGTGCGCCCGGACGTGATCGCAGCCTGCAAGGAGGCAAATGTACCGATACTGTGTGGCGCGCTGACTCCGACCGAGATGCTGACCGCACACGAGCTCGGAGCCGATATGATTAAGCTCTTCCCTGCGCGTCAGGGCGGCCCGCAATACCTGCGTGATATCCTGGCACCGTTGCCGTTCCTGCGTGTTGTGCCCACGGGCGGCATTGGTGTCGAGAATGCTCGTGCTTTTCTGGATGCTGGCGCGGTTGCTGTCGGGATCGGCGGAAAGCTGATTTCACCGCAGGCGGTTGCATCGGGCGATTGGGCGCAGATTACGGCTCAGGCGCGGGCGCAGGTGGAGGCAATTCGCTAGATGGAGATGATGCAACCGGAGGTCGTGACCCTGGGCGAATGCATGGCTGTGCTCTATCCTTCAGAGCCGATTCCTCTGGCTCAGGCCGGGCAGTTAGCGCTTGACATTGCTGGCGCTGAGGCAAATCTATCGATCGGGTTGAGCAGGTTGGGGCATCGTGTGCGCTTTATCAGTCGTGTCGGGAACGATCCGTTCGGGCAGCGTATCCGCTCAACACTGGCGGCAGAAGGTGTTCAAACGGATGCTATTATCACAGACGAGCAGGCTCCAACCGGGGTCTTTTTCCGCGAATGGCTCCCCGACGGCTTGCGACGTGTTTTCTACTATCGTCGCTTTTCTGCCGCCAGTCGCCTTGCACCCGAGCATCTGCACCGTGAGCTGTTTGAGGGGGCGCGGCTTGTCCATCTCACCGGAATCACGCCGGCATTGAGTCAAAGCTGTGCTGAGGCGGTGGCTTATGCGGTGGAACTGGCTCAGGAAGCCGGGGCGCTGGTTGTTTTTGATCCCAACTATCGGGCCCCGCTCTGGGAGCCTGAACAGGCGCGTGCGGTTCTCCTGCCGCTGCTCAGGCGAGCCGACATCATTTTGATGAGCCACGAAGATGCGGCGGCGGTGTTTGGTGTGGAGGAGGTGGAAGAGGTACGGAAAGTGGCCGAGACGTTTCGGGCCCAGGTGACCGTGCTTCGACGAGCGGAACAGGGCGCGTGCGCTTTTGTCGGTTCATCGTGCATTTCGGTTCCGGCCCATCCAGTGGCGCAGGTGGTCGACCCTGTCGGGGCGGGAGATGGCTTTAATGCGGGCTTTCTTGCGGGCTGGCTGCGTGGTTACTCGCTTCAAGAGGCGCTCCAATTGGGTACACGCGTCGGAGCGGCTATCGTTGCTGAGCTGGGCGATTATGCGGGCTTTCGTGGTGAAGAGACGCCCGGGAAATCCTCGATAGAAGATAAAGAGCGCTTCTAGTGGAATATCAGGAAGAGCGGTGGGGTTTTCTGCAAAAATCGGCTATAATACGGGGGATGTGCTCTCTGAGCGCGATATTGAAAGAGCTTGTTTGGAATGAGAGGAATGTATGGCTGCAAGAAAACCGATTCGTCTGGTGAGTGCCTGCATGACCGGGACGCCATGCCGTTATAATGGGCAGGCAAAACCTGATCCCCGCGTGATTCGGCTTGTTGAGCATCAGGAGGCGATTGCTGTCTGCCCGGAGATGCTCGGCGGGCTTTCTACGCCGCGGCGTCCCGCTGAGATTGTAGGTGGAGATGGTGATGATGTGCTGGATGGGAAGGCGCGTGTCATTGATGAGAGTGGGCAGGATGTGACAGAGGCCTTTCTTGCAGGAGCTCATCAGGCGCTCAAGCTGGCGCAGGCTGCCGGGGCCAGAGAGGCGATTTTAAAGGAGTTCAGTCCATCATGCGGGTGTGCCACGATTTATGATGGCACGTTTTCAGGCAAGCGGCAGGCGGGCACCGGGGTGACAGCCGCACTGTTGCGGAGATATGGCATTACAGTTCGATCGGAGCTGGCTTTAGAAGAATGAAAGTCTGATCGAACGCACAGGGGATATCTGCATTTTGGACAGGTACAGCCAGGAAGGGGCCGCGTATAATCTCCTTATACAGAGTACAAAGTATCGTCCTCAACAAGAAAGGAACCAGGCATGAAGATACAGACACTTTTCCTGGCGACGTCACAGCTTCTCAACCAGAAAGCTTTCTATACAGAGGTCCTGGGCCTGCCGCTGGTACGGGAGGAGACTACCTCGTTCACCGTTCAGGCCGGAGAGACGGCCCTGACATTTGCAGCAACCGGGCAGGAGGCGATCTATCATGTGGCCTTTATGGTGCCATCTGCCAAATGGGAGCGTGTGAAGGAGTGGACGCGGGCTCGGGTTCCCATTCTGGAATATCAGGGGGGCGAGGAATTTCGCTCGGAAAACTGGAATTCTGCTTCGATCTACTTCTATGATGCTGCCGGGAACATTCTTGAGTTTATTGCTCATTATGATCTTCCAGATGCTTCAACAGGAGCCTTCTCTTCCAGTGATATTCTGCGTGTCTGTGAGATCGGCCTGGTTGTAGGTGAAGTTGAGGAGCAGGAGGAGAAATTGAAGCAAGAACTGCACCTGGATGTCTACCGCAATTCGCGAATGGAGGGCTTTGCGGCGGTTGGAGACATCTACGGGCTGTTTATTGTGGTGAAAGAAGGGCGGCTCTGGCTGCCGAATTTTGTGGTCCCTGCGACGATCGCTCCTGTCCAGGTGACTATCTCTGGAGATCAGCCCGGGCAGTACAGTATTGAACCATATCCCTACACTATTGATGTTGTCACCGCGAAGAAATAAAGAGAGGGATTTCCCTTCCTTTCGTTGTTTTCGTTCAAGAAATAGTGTTTCGTCGCTCTCGTGTGGACTCCGTCAATTCAGGATGAAGCTGGAGCAGACGCGCAAGGATGGCATAAATAGGAGCAGATGACGCAGAAAAACGGCTCTTTGGGCACGGCCTTTCCTCCTTCATCAAGATAGCGCTGGAGCCGTGAGAAGGCGCTGCATCTGCTCTGGCGTATCGTCGGTTTTTATAAGGGAGATCGGCGTTGGGAGCCCCTCAGGATGCACGAGGATTACCAGCGGCGACATAGCGGCCTGCGCTGGCCAGGACGTGAGTTCGATGCCGTGATAGGGAGGCCTGATGGAGCAATATAGACCGCTGCTGCCTCCCGTGCGGCACATTGCCAGCCTGTTCCCTCACGATGACCCCCAATACAGACGATGCTGAGCGCGTTTGTCGTCTCGGATTAGTCCAACCGGAAAAAGATCATATCCTCGCGTCTACATGGATGCTCCTGCTGTCATAAGAGAATAGGTACGTGCTGGTATCATTATATGTCTATACTCCTGTTCCTGCGATGCTCTATTATAAGGAGAAAGAAGACAGTATCGCCCTCTGGACAGGAAAATCCCCCGGGTTACAGCTCATCCTGGATTTTTGTTCGGTAATAAACATTTCTTCTTTGTGAATCGTATAAAATAGTGTACCCTGCGCGGCAGGAGTGAGGGAAGAGTTGCCCTCATGTTCTTTTAGATTTTAGAAGAAAGGCCGGAGTGATATTATGAAACAGGTTGCAGCATCGGTTGCTGTAATGAGTGCATTTCTCCTTTTTCTTGGCATGTCCTTTAACTGGCACGTTCTGATTCTCTTATCGCTATCTATTATTTGTTTTTCTCTTTCGGCTTTGATTCTTGCGCGGAAACAGTTCCGAAGCAATAGCACACATTTGCTCGTGATTGCAAGTGTGTTGACGATCTATGTGCTTTCTTTTATTGCTAGCTTTGCGGGCTCGCACTGGCTTCCCCGCTGACGTCTCCTCTATAGAAGAACGGGCTCCTCTACAGAAGAATTGCAGAGGAGCCTTTTGTATGAGGTTGCTTCTCCTCTTTCCTCCCTATTCTCTGCCTGCTCTTGCTGGAAAAATGGGCTCTCTTCGCCTTTTCTGATTGCTTGCTTCGTGGTATGATAAGCAGCATAAAGCTGTTCCATTTCAGGGGAACAGAAGGTATGGGATGAAGGAAGGATTGGAGAGAAGAATGCATATACGCGGCTTTCGCCTGCAAGACTATGATGCAGTGGTGGCGCTCTGGAAGGAATGTGGCCTGTTACTGAGCGCTTCGGATACGCCTGAGGGGATGGCCCGTAAGCTGGAGCGAGATGCTGATCTGTTTCTTGTGGTCGAGGAAGAACATCGCTTGCTCGGTGTGATTATGGGGTGCTACGATGGGCGGCGTGGCTGGATCAATCATCTGGCCGTTGCGCCTGCTGCTCAGGGGCGTGGAATCGGGAGCATTCTGTTGCAAGAAGTGGAACAGCGGCTGCTGGCAAAGGGCTGTGATAAGGTCAATCTGCTGATCGAGCCCGAGAATGCAGATGTGCAGCAGTTCTATCTACGCGCAGGATATCAGCGTGATGAATTGATCTTTATGGAGAAATGGTTACACCGCTAAATTCTTCTATAGAAGAGATGAACTACGATCGTAGACAGCACGTCGTTTCCTGCGTGAACAGGGTTGCTTTTTCCTCCGCAATGATGACATAGTGTAATGTATCGATCTTGCTGTAGAAGGTCACTTGTAGTAGAGGGCAATTTTTCAGGGATAGAAGAGTAGAGAAAGGATAGCATGTCAGAACCATTACATAACAGTTCGCCGCCAGAGGCCGAGCAAGCTGCAAAGCGCAAACATGATCCCTATAAGGCGCTGCGCTATCGCAATTTCCGCTTTCTGTTTATCGGTATGCTGCTTGCTTCAATTGGCGATTCTATGCTGAATGTAGCGGTTGGGTGGGAGATCTATGAGCGCACGGGCTCCGAGCTGGCGCTTGGCTTTGTTGGACTGGCGATGATCATGCCAGTTTTTTTATTTACCCTGCCAGCCGGGCAGCTTGCTGATCAGGGAAGACGGAAAGCTATTGTCCTTATTGCGCTGTCTGTTCATTTTATTGCGGTTGGCGCGCTTGGTTTATGCTCTTATGCGAATACATCGATTGTGCTCATTTATGGCTGTCTGGTAGTGATGGGAACGGCGGTCGCCTTTAACAATCCTGCCTCCTCGGCATTGATGTCGCAGATGGTGCCAGAGGAAGCGTTTGAGAGTGCGGCGACATGGAGTAGTAGCGCCTGGCAGCTTGCGTCGGTGCTTGGGCCGGGCTGTGGGGGCCTGCTGATCGCTGTGGCGCATAGTGCGCTCCCCATTTATATTATCAACACGCTTGCAGTGCTGATTAACATATGCTTGATCAGCCTGACGCGACCGGCGCCGCGCAAGGTTAGCGAGAAGAAGGAACGTCCATCGCTCCGTTCGCTCGGGGAAGGGGTGCGTTTCTTGCGCCAGACACCCGTTATGCTTGCTGCCATTACGCTTGATCTATTTGCCGTGTTGCTTGGTGGCGCGACAACTCTGATGCCGGTCTTTGCAAAGGATATCTTGCAGGTGGGGCCGAGCGGGCTTGGTTGGCTGCAAGCGGCTCCCTCGGTTGGTGCGCTTTGTGTCACCTTCATTATCGCTCATCGTCCGTTTAAGAAGGCCGGGCGCGCGCTCCTGCTGGCGGTTGCCGGCTTCGGTCTGGTGACAATCGTATTTGGCCTGTCCCGGTCGTTCTGGCTCTCCTTGCTCATGCTGTTCCTGCTTGGTGGGCTGGATTGTGTCAGCGTGGTGATTCGGAGCACGCTGTTGCTGGCGCGAACGCCTGACGAGATGCGCGGTCGTGTTTCAGCAGTAAACGAGCTCTTTATCTCGGCTTCCAACCAGCTTGGCGGCTTTGAGTCGGGAGCGGCGGCGCAGTACCTGGGTCCGGTGCCTGCGGTCGTTTTTGGCGGTATTGGCACGATGATAGTCGTTGGCATTGTCTCACTGGTCTGGCCCGAAATTCGCAAGCTGGGCACGCTTCGACCGAATGAAGAGGCGCTGACAGAGGCTTCAGAGGAAGAGCATGAACGGCTGATGAATGCCTGATGGCGCAATCACAATGTTGTTAAGAAGGGGACGGTTGCGCGCCGTTCCCTTTTCGGCATATGCGCGATGTCTTGCGTGCTCGGGGCTATTCGGTCGAGTACCGGGAGTTTCACGGGGGACATGATGACCTCGTCTGGTGTGAGACGTTTCCTGACGCGCTCTTGAGCCTGCTGAAAGCCTGGTGAAAAAGAGGGAGGCTCGTGGTGAGCCTCCTTCCGGAGCACAATGCCGAGTTGTTGACACTCTGAAGTCGTTTCCGTGTAAAAGAAGGGAGAATGTGCCCCCCTTTATCTCTTCTCTGGGGCCTGCAAGAAAGTGGAAATCGCCGCGCTTGACACCACAAAAGGAAGCTCATATACTCAGAAAGAGAATAATATGAAAGAGGTGGTTATGATGTTGAACGAAACGGTTTTCTCGCCAGAAATGCACCTGATTCAATACTAGAGCGCTACTCGCTCCATGTGTTATGGGCCGTTTAGCTGGCGAAGCAAACAGAAGCATAAATACCGTCTCTCTTGATCTCTGGCAGTGTTGCTTTTAGAAGAGGCAATATCGTCAGTAGATGCTCTATAATGTCCTCTGTTATGCGCTTGTTGCTCTGGCATCAGGTGTATTCCATCTCTATCTCCTTTTCCCTGCTTTTCTCTGATTACACTGTTATTCATGCTGTTAAAGGAGTTCCTCTTGTGCTTTCGTTTGCAGGATATAGAGCCTGGTTACTCAGATATGTTCGTCCGCATATGCGGCAAGTGCTCTTGCTAACGCTCCTTCTTGGAGGAAGTATTATCCTGAAAGTGGTGCAACCGCAACTGGTGCGCTTCTTTATCGATACTGCCCGTGAAACGGGGCCTTTTCAGTTCTTGCTTGTGCTCGCGCTGCTCTTTCTGGGCGTGGCATTGCTTGCACAGGTTGTCTCGCTGGCAGAAACCTATGTCGCCGAAAATATCGGCGTCAGGGCAACGAATATGCTTCGTAGCGATCTATTGGCCCATTGCTTGCGGCTTGATCCCGATTTCCATAGCGTCCATACGCCTGGCGAACTGACCCAACGTATCGATGGCGATGTCTCGACGCTTGGTTCGTTTTTCTCGCGCTTTGTGCTTGATATTGCGGGGAATGTGGTATTGCTCCTGGTCATTCTGACCTTGAGTTTCTTTGTTGATTGGCGGATCGGGCTCTGCCTGCTATTTGGTAGCTTGCTTCTTCTGGGGGCGCTATTGCTGCTGCGCGATGTTGGCGTGAAGGGGTGGCGGGAGGTCAGCGCGGCGGACGCGGCGATCTCGGGCTTTCTTGAAGAGCGGCTCTCGGGGCTTGAAGATATTCGCGCGCACAATGCGCATACCTATGTACTGAGGAGGCTGGCTGAACGTGCGGTACAGCGCCTTCGAGCGACCTGGAAGGCGTCCCTGCTGGGGATGACCGGCTTTGGTGTGGCAGAGATTCTGTTTACGCTGGTCCTGGCCGTCTCGCTTGGCCTGGGCGGTTACCTGTACATGCAGGGTCAGATCAGCCTGGGTGTCATCTATGTGATTTATGCGTATACGCAATTATTGCAGCAGCCTCTGGACGCCCTCGCACACGAGATGCGGAGCTTTCAGGAGGCGACAGCAAGCATTCTCCGTTCGCAAGAGATTCTGGCAACGGAGCAAAAAATTCAGGATGGAAGGGGGGCCACGTTGCCCGCCGGTCCGCTCTCGCTCTCATTTGAGCGGATAACCTTCCACTATAGTGAAGACGCGGACCCGGTATTGCACGAGCTCTCTTTCACAGTGGATGCGGGCAAGAAGCTGGGCCTCGTGGGGCGCACGGGGAGCGGAAAGACAACGATCACGCGCCTGCTCTTTCGCCTGTATGACCCGACCGCGGGCCGGATCTGCCTGAATGGCATTGATATCCGAGAGCTGGCAGTGACGGATCTTCGTAAGCGTATTGGCATGGTGACACAGGATATACAGCTTTTTCACGCCAGTATTCGTGACAACCTGACCTTTTTTGATGAGTCTATCCCTGATCATCGAGTAGAAGAGGCGCTTGCGCTTGTCGGGCTGGCTGCATGGTATAAACGTCAGCCTGAAGGGCTCAGCACGCTGCTGGCTCCCGACAATACCGGCCTATCAGCAGGAGAGGCGCAACTGCTGGCCTTCGCCCGGGTCTTTCTGCAAGATCCACAGATCGTCATTCTGGATGAGGCGTCGTCGCGGCTGGACCCGGCGACCGAGCACGAGATAGAGCGGGCGATGACACGGCTGCTGGAGGGGCGTACCGCTATTCTGATCGCGCATCGGTTGCATACCTTGCACCTTGTGGATGACATTCTGATTCTGAGTGATGGGCGGCTAAGTGAGTATGGCGAGCGCCGTCGGCTGGCTGAGGATGAGCGCTCACAGTTTGCTCGCCTGTTGCGTATGGGAATGGAGAAGCTGGTATGAGTACATTGCGTCTGATCTGGCGGCTGGTGTGCTTCCGGCCTATCCTCTTCCTGGTGTTAATTGTGGGAGTCGCCGCATTTTACCTGATTCCATTGGTGCCGGGGATGCTGTTACAGCGCTTCTTTGATCTGCTCTCGCAACAGGAGCCGCTCGGGTGGAATGCGTGGAGCCTGCTGGCCCTGCTGGTTGCCGTCTCGATTGGCTTTTCGAGCCTGGTGACGATCGGAAACGTGATGGAGAATTCGCTACATGCCATCTGGTTGGCATTGATCCAGCGGAATGTGCTGGCGCGGATCATGCAGTATCCGGCGGCGCGGGCGCTTCCAGCCTCGCCCGGTGAGGCATTGACGCGGTTAAACGAGGATGCGAAGGAGATTGCGAGCTATGTGACCTGGATTGTTGATCCTTTCGGGCAACTGGCAATGCTCGGGGTCGCGCTTTTTCTTCTATTGAAGACGAATGCTCTGCTTACTATAGTAGTTGTTCTTCCGCTCTTCGTGATGCTGGTAGTGGTCCAGCAGGCAACCCGCCACATTCAGCGCTATCGAACAGCACGCCAGAAGTCGATGGGAGCGATTACCGGGTTGCTTGGCGAGATTCTGGGAGCGACGCTTGCGGTCAAGGTGGCCGCTGCTGAAGAGCGAGTTGTGCGCCATTTCCAGCGACTGAATGAGACCCGGCGCAAGGCTGTGCTCAAAGATCTGATCTTCAGTAAGGTTCTAAGCGAGCTGGTCACGGGCGCGACGAACCTGGGAACTGGCATTGTTCTCTTGCTCGCAGGTGCCTCCTTGCGGGCTGGGAGCTTTACTGTAGGTGATTTTATCCTCTTTACGTCCTATCTGGGCTGGATGGCGCAGGGGACCAACCTGTTCGGAATCTTTATGACGAAGTATCGCCAGATGCAGGTATCACGAAAGCGGCTTGTGGAGCTGTTGCAGGGTAATTCTCCCGAGGTAGTGGTACGCCATGCGCCTGTGTATCCTCGTCATTACCGGCAGAAAGAACAATCATATATACGAAAAGAAGAAGATGCGTTGCAGTGCTTTGAAGCGAGAGGGATAACGTATCACTACCCTGAGTCAAACCGGGGGATTGAGGATATCGCCTTGAGCCTGACGCGGGGCACGTTGACGGTCATTACTGGTCGGGTTGGCTCTGGCAAAACAACGCTCTTGCGGGTGCTGCTTGGTCTCTTGCCCAAAGAGCGAGGCTTATTGCTCTGGAATGGGAGGCCAATAGAGGACGCGGCGACGTTTCTGGTGCCGCCTCGCTGTGCCTACACGCCACAAATACCGACGCTCTTTAGCGAGACGTTGAAGGAGAATATCCTGCTTGGTCGGCCTGAGGCGGAGCATAAGCTTCAGGCAGCACTGCATGCGGCGGTTCTCGAACGTGATGTTGAAGGGCTGGAAAAGGGGCTCGATACGCTTGTAGGGCCACGCGGCGTCCGGCTCTCAGGTGGGCAGATTCAGCGCGCAGCGGCGGCACGTATGTTTGTGCATGAACCTGATCTCTATGTGGTCGATGACATATCAAGTGCACTGGATGTGGAAACAGAACGATTGCTCTGGCAGCGCTTCTTTGCTCGCACGGATGCAACCTGCCTGGCAGTGACACAGCGGCATGCGGTTTTACAGCAGGCAGATCACATTATCGTGCTCAAAGAGGGACGAATAGCGGCTGAGGGCACGCTTGATGGGTTGCTGGAAACATGCGAGGAGATGCGGCTTCTCTGGCAAGGCGTGCTGCACTGATAGGGTGAGTCGGTTCCTGCGGGACTGGCTCACTTCTTCTGCCGCTTGTATCAGATAAAATAGTCAGCACATAGAGAGTAGCTTTTGTTTCTGTAGCGTGAAAACTAAGCTTCCATTGGAGTTGTGTATTATTGCTCTCTATTTTCTACGTATACATGTATGTATACTCTCTTCTATGTAGAAGCTGATTTCCTTACAGTTCAAAGAAAAGATACACAAATATGTGAGGTTTTCCTTGAAGCTGACGTACTCTATTACAGAGGAGAAAATTGCTGTTCTCCTTCCTGTGCGAAATGGATGCTGAGAGCATGGAAAGGATGCCGAATAGAATATCTACCTGTGTCCTGTAATATTACATCGATCTAAGTGTAAGAAAGTATTTACTTCTCAGGTTTCTATTCGGTACTGTGATACCTTACGCATGTTTTTCTTCATCCAGAACAGCAATAGTCATTCTGGCCTGTGTAGTGATGTGACCGCAGTGCAGGCCGATGCACGCGAGACGACAGGGAGAAAAGAAGGCACTCTCTTTTCACCATCGCTGTCTCTAATCTCGAAAGCTCGTCGGTTTGTACGATTCTGGCATCACAACACCTTGCCTTTACGACACGATGTCTGGTGTATTTATTCAGTAAACTCCTTTTTCAGGAGAGGGATATGTTAAGACACAAGAAGTTTCGGCATGGGATATTTTCCATTGTCCTGACAATGCTTGCTTTGTTGGTCGTGGCCTGTGGCGGAAGCTCGGGCAATAACGCCAACACAAGCGGCAAGGCAGAGGATCAGATCCTCGTTCTGCCTATCGCTGGCGTTGAGATGGTCAAATCGCTTGATCCTCCGATGATCGGCGAATCAAACTCCAGCAGTGTGGCACGGAAGATCTTTACCGGTCTGGTTGAGTTCGACAACAACCTGAAGTTGAAGGGGCAGTTGGCGCAGGAATTCAAGCAGGAAGCTGATGGCGTGACCTACACCTTCAAGCTGCGCCCGAACATGACCTTCAGCAACGGCGATCCTCTGACCTCAAAAGAGGTTGTGTGGAGCCTGAACCGCGCTCTTGACCCGAAGACAAAGGCCGCAAACGCCGTTTCCTACCTGAGCCTGGTCAAGGGTCTGGATGAGTTCCAGGCTGGTAAGCGTGACACGCTGATCGGCTACAGCCTGCTTGCTCCCGATCCGGGCACTGTGCAGATTGTTACCAGCAAGCGCGCTCAGTACTTCTTGCAGTCGCTCGCGTATGTCACCTCATATGTGGTGAACCCGAAGATTGTTGAGAAGTATGGCGACAAATGGACCGATCATATTGGTGAGGGCGCTGGCGCTGGCCCGTTCATTCTGACCAAAGTGCAGCGTGGCGTCGCGCTGGTTCTGGAGCGCAACGAGAAGTACTACGGTGAGAAGCCGCAGTTGAAGAAGATCGTCCACCCGTTCTATAAGAGCAGCGACGTCGTCTGGAAGTCATACGAGTCCAACCAGGACGTGATGCGCTCTGGCGTCCCTGCTGCCAAGCGCGAGGCCGCCAAGAAGCTGCCGAACGGCCAGTTCACTGAGACCAAGCAGTTGTGGATTTCCTACTTCGCGCTGAACTATCTGGTCTCTCCGTTTGACAACATCAAGATCCGTCAGGCGTTTGCGCTGGCCCTGAACAAGGATGTCCTCTCGACCAACATCGATAAGGGCGCGACAATCCCGACCAACCATATCGTCCCCGAGGGTTCTGACGGCTACAATCCAAACCTGACAGGCCCTGCAGGAGTGAAAGACACCAAAGGTGATCCTGAGCTGGCGAAGAAGCTCTTCGAGGAAGGCCTGAAAGAGAAGGGCCTGACCCGCCAGACAATGCCGACCATCAAGTACACCGCTTCGTTCACCAGCGATGCTGGCAAGCAGTCCGCCGAGGCTGTCCAGCAGATGTGGGAAAAGGCGCTCGGGATCAAGGTTGTGATCGACAACCTCGACTGGAACACCTTCCTCGATGTCACCAACAACGCCCGTGACAACGACAAGGCACCGATGATCTGGAAGAGCGGCTGGATCGCTGACTATCCCGATCCGCAGAACTGGCTGACTCTGCTGTTCACTGATCCTGCTCAGAATAGCTGGAACTATGGACACGACAAGTCCAAGTCTCCGAACCTGGCCGAGCAGAAAGCAAACATGGAGCTGATGAAGAAGGCTGACGAGGAAGCAGACCCCACCAAGCGTATGCAGATGTACAATCAGGCAGAACAGCAGTTGGTCAACGATGTGGCATGGCTCCCGGTGAGCCAGAACAAGACCGCGAGTGTCACCAAGCCCTGTGTCAAGGGTCTTGTTGATAACGCGATGGGCTTGATGGATCCGGATGCATGGAAGGATGTCTACATCTCGACCGACAAACCCTGCCCGAACGTCTCGAAGTGGAAGTAGGGCTTAAAAGGAAATAGCCACTTCAACAACATCAGGTACGCGTAAGATCGCGGCGTTGCCGGAAAGAGGAAACTCTTCCGGCAGCGTTTCTTTTTGGGGGCGCAAGCCCGCCGCGTTGAAAAAACGTCCGCTTCTCTCTTGCAGGGCTTTCAACTTTGTATTATAATGTCATATAACAATGCATAACAAAGATGTATGCAGGGAGATGCGAAGATGAAAATAGCAGGCATGAACATTACGTATCGCTATTATCCATTTGAGGTGTTCCTTGACTCAATGGCAGCTCTGGGAATAGAGGCAATTGAGCTCTGGGGCGGCGCACCTCATTTCTATACTGGCGCTACTTCCACCGAGAAGATACGTCAAACAAAAGAGGCGATACGAGCAAGAGGGCTGGAACTCTGTTGCTTTACCCCCGAGCAGTGCGCATATTCGTTCAACATAGCGGCTGCTGATGCTGAACTTCGTGCTTCCAGCGTTGATTACTTTATTGCCTCACTGCATGCGGCAGTCGAGCTGGAGGCGCCGCTGATGCTGGTTACCTCTGGCCTGGGCTATTTCTCCGAGAAGGACGACGAGCCCTGGCAGCGCTCCGCTGATTCGTTAGCTCAGATCGCTTGTGTGGCTGAACGAGAAGGAATCACGCTGGCACTTGAACCGCTAACCCATTTTGAATCAAATATCGTCACCGATCTTGCAGGACTGAAGCGTATGCAACAGCTTGTGGGTTCTCCGGCGCTGAAAGGGATGCTGGATACTGTGGCGATGCATCTGGCTCATGAAACAGTCTCTCAGTATATTGAGGAGCTCGGAGCTGATTTCGTGCACTTCCATCTGATCGATGGTGATGGAACCTCGGATGCGCATCTTGCCCCTGGAGATGGCGTGTTGCCGCTTGCGGACTACCTTGAAGCGCTCAAGCAGGCGCAGTATACAGGCTTTATCACGCTTGAGGTCATGAGCGGTGACTATGTTCTGCATCCACATGAGACCCTGAAACGATCCTACGAGTATCTGAAGCAATTGTAGTAGAAGCGTCAGCAACGTCGCTAGATTGGAAAACGGTATGAGTAGTCCAGTACTGAAACGCCAGTTGGGCTTCTGGGTCGCGCTGGCGCTTGCCGTCGGAACAACGATCGGTTCCGGTATCTTTGTCTCGGTTGGCGAGGTGGCGAACGCCTCGGGAACCCCTTCCCTTTCCATTTTTGCCTGGGTGCTCGGTGGCTTGATCGCGATTCCGCAAGTGCTGGTGCTGGCGGAACTCTCGACAGCCTATCCCGAGAACGGTGGCGGCTATGTCTATCTCGAAAAGGCGGGATTTCGCCCGCTGGCCTTCCTGTATGGATGGGTGAGCTTCTTTGCACTTGATCCCCCGTCCATCTCCATTATGGCGCTGTCCCTGGTGTCCTATGCGGCGCTGTTATTCCCGGTCCTGGGCGGCATCTGGGGCAAGTTTCTGGCGGTGGCGATTGTGCTGGTGCTGGCAGCAATGCACTATCGCAGCGTCAAAGAGGGTGGGGTGTTTCAGGTTCTGATCACGCTGGTGAAGATTATCCCTTTTGTCGTCGTTATCGGCCTGGCACTTGGCTTCATGCATCCTGAGAATCTCTCTTTTGTGCCCGCGTCGGCGAAGGGCTCCAACGTGATGAGCAGCCTGATGAGTGGTGTTTCCGCAACCACCTGGTCCTATACCGGCATGGCCTCGGTCTGTTATATGGCTGGTGAATTTAAGAATCCCAGTAAGACCCTGCCGCGTGCGCTGCTTGGCTCGACGATCATTATAACGGTGCTCTATACGCTGCTGACGATCGCGGTCACTGGTCTGATGCCTTTTGACAAGCTGATTCATTCGCAGGCTGCCGTTTCGGAAGCGGTATCATTTATTCCGGGGCTGGCTGCGGTGGCAACGCCCTTTATTGCGATCTCGGCGATGATTGTGATCCTGGGCTCATTGAGCTCATGCGTCATGTATCAGCCGCGCCTTGAGAACGCAATGGCGAAAGATGGACTCTTTTTCAAGCTTTTCGGGTATATCCATCCAAAATATGGTACACCTGGCTATTCGATCCTGCTGCAATGCGGGTATGCCATCGTGTTGATCTTTCTGGCAGACCTGCGCACGCTTCTCGGCTATTTTACGCTCGTCATGTTGTTGACCAACATCATGATGTATGCTTCGGTCATCTTCTGCCGAAAGCGTCCCGAATATACGCCTATGTTCCGCATGCCTGTCTGGCCTTTGATGACTGCGCTTGCTATTCTTGGCGCGGCCTGGATGGCCTGGGGAACCTTTATCTGGGCTCCCATTGAAGGCTTGATAGCGGCTCTGGTTGTCTGCGCGACCGGGCTGCCGGTGTACTTCTACTGGGAGAAGAAGAAAAAGCAGGGACAATCACCTTCAACACAAGCATAAAGAAGAGAGGAATCTAATATGTTACAGTTAGATAAATCAAAAGTTGATTTTCTGGTGACCTCGAGCATGGTCGGCGAGGTTGAATCTTTCCTGGAAAGCGGCAAAGCAAAGGTACAGGAGATCGTCAAGCAACTGATCGCCCGGCAGATAGACACCTTCTATTTTGTCGGTTGTGGTAGCTCGATGGCTGTCGGCGACGCAGCGAAGTACCTGCTTGATAAGTACAGCACGCTGAATGCCCATGTCTATACCGGGTGGGAGTTCGTGGATCATACGCCGCTGCGCGTGAACGAGAAGTCCGCGGTTATCGTCATCTCGCATTCGGGAACAACCGAGGAGGTAGTGAAGGCGCTTCGTATCGCAAACGAGCGCGGTGCCGCCACTATCAGCATTGTGAATGAGCGCGAGGGGAACCCGCTTGGTGCGGAGGGCCAGTTTGTGCTTGACTATAACGCTCATGCGATGTGGGAATGTCACCTGCTGGCTGTCTACTTCCTTGCCTGCTTCTTTATTCAGGAGACGCAGCCGTCTGCCGAGGTTGAAAAGATTCTGGCTGATATTCCGAAGCTACCGGCTGTGCTTGGCTACCATATCGAGCACTACGAAGAGACTGCTCGCAAGCTGGCCGAGCAGACCACAGCCTGGAAGGGCTTCTATACGGTTGCGGCTGGTCCATTGGTTCCGCTGGCGTATAAAGAGGGCGTCATCACCAACATGGAATTTATGTGGGGGCATGGTGCGGTGATCGAGAGCGGCGAGTTCCGTCACGGGCCGCTGGAGATCACGGAGGCTGGCGTACCCTTCGTCTTCCTGCTTGGCACCGACGCTTCCCGCCATATCACCGAGCGCGCGCTGAATTTTGTACGCAAATATAAGGGTGAGACGATTGTGTTTGACTACCAGGAACTGGCACAGGGCCTGCATCCTGATCTCGCTCCAATGGTGATGTTTGTGCCGTTAGAGTGGTTCTCGTACTACTTCGCCGTTGTGCATGACCACAATCCTGATAATCGTCGTTATTATGGAGTCGTTGCCTACTAAGTTTTGACTCGATTGACTACGAAAAAAAGCGTATCCCGAGGTGCCTCCATAGCGTGATGCTGTGGGGGCACCCTTCCAATGGAGGAAATGATGAGAATTGCAGCCATTGGCGACAACTGCATTGATGCATACCCCGCGCTACAGAAGTATTTCCCGGGCGGAAACGCGGTAAATGTGGCGGTCTATCTCAGGCGCTATCAGGTCGAGAGTGCGTATGTCGGTGCGGTCGGGCGTGATGCCTATGGTCGCCTGCTCAAGGAATCGCTCAGCAAGCAGGGAGTCGATATCTCGCACCTGCATGAACTCGATGGCTCGACCGCGGTAACGTATGTTGAACTGGTGAACAATGATCGGCAACTGGGCGACTACGAAGAAGGCGTCCTGGCGTCCTTTACGCTCTCCGAGGACGATCTGAGCTTTATTGCCGGGTATGATATGGTGCACGCGGGGATCTGGGGCAAAGTCGAGCAGCATTTTCCCTGGTTCCGCGCGAGAGGCCTGATTACTTCCTTTGACTTTGCCGATAAGCTGGATCATCCGCTTGTGGAGCAGGTATTACCCGCGATCGATTATCCATTCTTCTCATATCATCAAGACGACGCCTATATACGCTCATGCATGCAGCATGCGCATCAGCAGGGCGCGAAGGTAGTGGTGACAACACTTGGCGAGCGTGGAAGTCTGGCATATGATGGTGAGCGCTTCTACACCTGTGGTATCAAGCAGGTTCAGGTAGTTGATTCACTCGGAGCTGGTGACTCTTTTATTGCCGGTTTTCTCTATGGCGTCGGTTCTGGCTATCCAATCGAACGCTGTCTGGAACTGGGCACAGAAGGCGCTGCTATCACTATTGCGTATTTTGGGGCGTGGTGATGATGTTGCCGAGTGCGAGGCAAGGCGCTATAATCGGAAGAAGAACAGAAATGGGAGGTAGGGGCAGGTGACTATTACCAATTTGAGGAGTACCGGGATGGCTCCTCTATATGTGCAGATTCGCCAGTTGTTGCAGGAAGATATCCAGAATGGGCGCTATAAGCCAGAGGAGCGCCTACCGACCGAAGCGGAACTGTGCGAGATGTATAATGTCAGCCGGATCACGATTCGCAAAGCGATCTCTGATCTGGTCGATGATGGGACGCTCACGCGCAAGCCCGGGAAGGGCACGTTTGTGACGTCGCGCAAGATCCGGAATGAACTTCTTTCGGTAAGCGGTTTCGCTGATTTTAGCGCCGAGCTTGGCAAGAAATCGGGCTCTCGCATCATCTCAAGCCAGATTGTACCAGCGACCGAGGCCGATGCGCGGACACTTCGCATTGCTGCCGGTGATCCGCTGCTGCGCCTTGTGCGCCTTCTGTACGTTGATGATCGCCCGCTCTTCCTGGATATCGCTTTCTATCCTCTACAGCACTTTCCGGGATTGGAACAGAAGATAGGGGAAGGTGTCTCAACCTATCATGTGCTGCATGATGTCTATGGTGTTGACATCGAGAGCAATGAGAAAGTGATTGATGTCGTTTTTGCTCGCAAGGAAGAAGCTGACCTGCTTGGTTGTGACGCAGGCTCGACCCTCTTTAAAATCGAGAAAGTGGCCTACGATGCGCATGACAGGCCGGTTCATACGTCCACGTTTATGTGTGAGACCAATAAAGTCAGTTTGACCGTGCAACGGGCCTACAAAAAGCACGAATAGCCTCAGGAGTCAGGATCACCTGGCTCCTTTTTTGATCTTCGGGCAACTCCTGACAGGAGATGTCAGCCTTTGCTGGTAGTGTTGGCTGTGAGCAATGAAAGGAGAACCCGAATGATGCTTCCATACGTTGGTAGTGGAGACTACTGTTATTCAAATAGTTTGCATATGGCGCTGCGTGGTAGTGGAGCCGCCTCTGAAGAAGTACCATTGCCTGGCTTCCTGGAATGCCTGACAACGATGCCTTTTGGCCATGCGTTTCTGAAACGTGGCGAGACTGTACAGTTCTTCTTCGATGGCCTCGACCCGCATCGTGGGCTGACGCGGGCGATTGAGACGCTTGGCTGGACCTGTCAACTCACGCAGGGAGGCGACGAGCAGGCCGCGCTGGAGCGCCTGGCGCTGGCAAAGGGACCGATTCTGGTTGGCCCCGTTGATATGGGCTACCTGACATATAACCCGAACGCGGCTTATGCTCGTGGAGCAGACCATTTTGTGATTGTGCTGGCCGTCGAGCAGGACATAGTGCTGCTGCATGATCCGAAGGGCTATCCATGCGTGCCGCTGGATCTGAAGGCGTTCTTGCAGGCCTGGAAAGCGAAAGCGATCGCCTATACGCAGGAGCCGTTTATCATGCGCTCGGACTTTGTGCGTGTGCGCCAGCCAGGCAGACAAGAGATGATAGCGCAGACGCTTCCGCTGCTGGCCGAGAATGTGCGCGACGATCCGGGCGGCCCGCAGGTTTATGGCAGCGTTCGTGCAATTCGCCTGTTCGCTGACTATCTGCGGGCGGGAGCGCATCCCGGACTTTGTGGGGAGCTGATCTACTTCGCGTTCCCGCTGGCTGCCCGGCGTATGCTGGACGCGGTGTCTTTCCTGCAAGAGGGCGGCTTGAACGAGCTTGCAGGGCTCTTTGAGCAGAAGGCGCGCCTCTTCGGGCAGGCGCAAGCGGTTGCGGTGCGCAAGCAGTGGCATGCGGTTGCCGAGCTGATGGACCGGCTTGCCGCGCTGGAAGAGCGTGTGCTTGCTGTGCTCCCTTAACGCGACGGGCAAGCGGTCGACGCACGGACAAGTAGCGCAGGGGGAAGCAGGATAGGGTCGCTCTGCTCCTGCTTCCCTTCTATCTGGCGTAAAAGCAGCTCGGTTGCTGTTCTGGCAAGCGCGTGTTTCGGGAGCGCAATCGTCGTCAGAGGTGGGTGCAGGTGAGCGCTCAGTTGAATGTTATCCAGCCCGAGAAGCGAGATGTCGTGCGGGATTGAGAGCCCGGCTTCACGAATTGCGTTCATGGCTCCAAGCGCCATCCAGTCGGAGGTAGTGAATATGGCGGTCGGGCGGTCGGGACGCGCGAGGAGCTCCTTCGCGGCTGCATACCCGCTCTCGACGGTCGAATAACCCTGCTGGATCAGCTCAAGCAAGAGCCCGGCTTCGTGGAGGGTGTCGCGAAATCCAGCCAGTCGAAGGGCGTGGCGTGGCTCCTCGACGATCACGGCAATCGAGCGGTGCCCCAGTTCGAGCAGATGGCGGGCGGCCAGCGCCCCGGCAAGGCGAAAGTCGGTGCTGACCTGAGGAAGCACTGCGGGCGGCTTCTCGTTCTCCTGCCAGTCACAGAGCACGACGGGCAGTCCTTGCTGAAAGTGCGGCAGAATACAGGTGATATCAAGACTGGAACCCATAATCAGCAGGCCATCTACCCAGCGACTGACCAGGCGTTCCAGGTGCTGCTGACCGAGCGCCGGGTCATAATGCGTGTTGCAGAGAAGCATCTGGTAGTCGTGTTGTTGGGCAACACGCTCCACTTCTTCCGCGATTTCAGGATAAAAGGGATTCGCGATCGTTGGAAGCAGAAAGCCAAGCGAGAACGTCTTGCGGCGGGCCAATCCGCGAGCGAGCACGTTTGGTCGGTAGCCCATCTCGCGGGCGCATTGAAGGATCCGCTGCCGTGTCGCTTCACTGACGTTATGACGCCCTGCAAGCGCATTTGCGACCGTTGTTTGTGTGACGCCGACGGCTTTTGCGATGTCATAAATGGTGGTCATGTGAGTTCCTTCTGAGATTGAGCGATAAACCTGAAACGCTATTAGCATACTCAAGGGGGCTGTGAGCTGTCAATAGCGTGCCCTTCTGTGGCGTGTGAAACGTAGAGTAGGGGAAAGGAGTTGAAGAGTGTATGAGTCATGAATGGTCACGAACTCTGCCGTGCTTTCAGGCGCCGAGCCGCCTCACGGTCTACTCGCTTGAGGGCATGTCGAATGACACACAGCTTAGCGTCGCGTCGCTGGTAGGGCTGTTGAACCGAGATTGCCCGCAGATCTATCTCCTGGTGCGCCCGGATGACCTTTTCTGGTTGCAGTCCTGTTTCCCTGATCTTCCCTATGACCACTCACCCTTGCGCGGGAAAGCGGTCTTGCTGGAGCTGCTCCGGCGGGCGCGGGCGCAGTTGACCGGCCTGGTCATCTATGATCCCTTTTTGCCCGATAGCATCAATATTGCAACTATGCTGGCAGGACAGAAAGACGCTTTGTTGCTCTCGCCTGCGCTGGCTGCCCGCTATCAACGGGAGCTGGAAGGGCTGCCCGTGCTGTTTGATCTGCGCAAGTTCGGCTGGCGAAGTCGCGTTTCGGCATATCTGTGGGCCTGGGAGCACCTGCGTGCGGAGGCACATGGAACGCTTGTCGCTGGCCTGCCGCCCTCGATTATAACCTTCTTGCGTCCCTATCTGATTGCCACACGCACCTTTACCTACTGGTTGAACCCGTTTCGCGTGCTGCCCGATCGGACCGGTTACTCCGAGTTTCGCCTGATGCGCGAGATCCTCCAGACATACAGGCGGAAGGGGCTGCATCTGGGCTGGTTTGTCAATGAGGGATTCGGCGTGATCCTGAGCTCTCGTGCAGAACTGCCGGTCCTGCCGAGCGACTATTTCTCGAATCTGGAGTTCTGGTCAAGTCAGCCGGTTGCTGCGTTTCCTGCGCCTCTACAAGCAGCCAGCGCGCCGCTTGATCCACAAAAGATCTACGTCTCGTTTACTATGAGCGATGGAGATAACATTCAGTTCCTTCAGGGCAAGATGGCGCAACTCTGGCGTGATGAGGCTCGGGGACAGCTCCCGCTCGGGTGGACGCTGTCACCATTGCTGGGTGAGGCGGCTCCGGCAATGGCCGCCTGGTATCTTCGCACGGCTTCCTCGCAAGATGAGCTGCTGGCCGGGCCAAGCGGGGCGGGCTATATCTTCCCCTCGTTCTGGCCCGAGGAGCGGCTTCCCGCGTTTCTGAACCAGACGACAGCAATGATGGAGGCGTTGCACCTGCGCACGGTTCAGGTGCTTGATGCGAATATCTTTCAGCATCTTCCGCTGGCTGTGCGGGCCGTCAGAACCGGCGCGGGGCTGGCTTTGATCCACGCGGGACGGCAGCAGCAGTATGCTGAGGCGCTGGCGGCACATGGCATGCGGGGCGTCCTGAGTGGCGGCGGACAGCGTCGGCCCTCGTGGCGTCTGCTGGAAGGGCTGCCTATCTGTCAGAATATCGGCATGGCAAAAGATGAAACACATGCATTGGCGCTCATTCAGGATGCAGTGGCAGGCAACCGCCAGCGCCCGTTGTTTCTGAATCTCTACGTTCAGGCGTGGACCATGACACCTACTGATCTCAAGCGGCTTGTAGAACGGCTGGAGCGGCTGGACAGCACGTTTGCTTTTGTGACACCGGGCACGCTCCTGAGCCTGTATCGTTGTTCATTGGAGACAAGTAGATAGAGCACGAATGCCCTGCTAGGCTGATTGCTCTGGCTCGCCTGCCTCGCCTAACAGTGGAATAAGTACCACCTGAGCGTTCACAGCTTCCGCTGCCTGTACCTCTATGGCTGGCAGGTCGCTATGATCTCCGCCTTTTATATAAATAGTCGGGCGTATCTTCTCAAGCAGAGCGTGCGCGGTTGGCTCATTGAAGAGCAGCGCATAATCGACCAGGCCGAGCGCGGCAACCAGCGCCAATCTATCCGAGGCCGAATTGATTGGCTTGCGGGGCCCTTTGAGCTCCTGGACGCTCTGTTCGCTGTTAACACCGACAACCAGCACATCGCCATATTGGCGTGCGGTACGCAAAAAGTAGAGATGCCCTACATTTAAGATGTCAAAGACGCCGCTGGTCAGCACGATGCGTTTTCCCTGCTGGCGTTGGGCTTCAAGCAGCGCCAGGAGTGTTTCTTCATCTGGCGTGGTATTCCGGGAGGCGCGGAGACTGATACGCTGAAGCAGCTCCTGGTGGGTGACGACGGCGGTTCTGGGACGGCTGACAGCGATATTTGCAGCCTCACAGGCGATGCCAGTCGCTTCTTCAAGGGAAAGATGAGCGGTCAGAGCCAGGGTCAGTGTGGCGGCGAAGGTATCGCCCGCGCCGACGTCGTGCGGCTGCGAGACCGGGTGTGTGGGTATCTGAGCCTGCGTGCCATCGCGCTTGAGCAGAACCGCCCCTTTTTCGGCACGTGTGATAAGAATCGTTTCCGCCTCCATGTGTTGTTGCAGTGTGGTAGCAATCTGCCAGATATCATCCGAGACGCACCCGAAGCCGTAGGCGGTCATGCGTGCCTCTGTCTCATTTGGGGTGATAACCGTGGTGGGTAGCTGCCGAAAGCGCAAGAGATCCTGTGAATCGAGAATGAGCGGCTTTGCATGCTTGCTTTGAAGCTGGCAGAGGGCCTCGATGATATGGGGAGCGAGTACACCATAACAGTAATCAGAGACGATCAATGCATCACACCAGCTATACCATTTTTCCAGGCGGGCAAGGAGTTCCTGATAACAGGTCTCTTCATAGATGTGCCCGCGTACGGCTCCTTCGTCCAGCCGGGCGACATAGTGATGCTCGGTCAGAATGCGGCACTTATGGGGAGTTGTCTGTTGCTGGCTGGTGATAAACTCAAGCGTATCGAGCGTATGCAGCTCCTGTTTCAGCAGATCGGCGGCGCGGTCCGAGCCCACAATGCTTAAAAAGACGACCTCGGCTCCCAGGGCGCTCACGTTGGCGGCGCAATTGGCGGCTCCTCCGGGAATGTGGATCTCTGCGACCTTGTTCAGAAGCGGTACCGGAGCCTCGCGACAGAGGCGGCTTGACTCGGTTTCTATATAGGTATCCAGAAGTGCATCACCTAGCACCAGGATCTTTTTCTGACGAAAACGACGGACGCTTTCGATACTCGTCATGCTGGCGTCTCTTCCTTTAGTTGTAGTGAGAAGAAATAGAATAGTCAAAAACTGGTATTCGCAGTCAGTATAAGCCGAACTGAAAGGATTGCCAAGCGGTAACAGGACCTTTTGTATGGGCCTTCGAGCGCTTTTTGAGGGGATGAGTCTATCAGCAAGAATGCCGGGGTGATTTCTGGCTGTGACTGCGAGAAAAAGGTTCCCCATACGGATCATGTGGGGAACCCGGAGCGTTATTTCAGAGAGAATGAAAAGGGTTTTGCTTTATATGGAGACTCCGACCTCATTCCAGGCCTCCTGAACAGCTCTATATTCGGGGCCTTTGCCGTAGAGCTTGTCCGCGTTTTCCAGGGTACGCTTTGCGAACTGGCGGAAGGTGCTATAGGGCAACAGCTTCTTGTCGCGCAGGGTGTCATACCAGATGCGTCCGGCTTTCTCCCAGGCATAGCCACCGATTTTTGTTGCCGTAAGGTAGAAGGCGCGGTTGGGTATGCCGGAATTGATGTGAACGCCACCATTGTCATCGAATGTCTGGACATAGTTGCGCATATGGTCCGGCTGAGGATCTTTTCCGAGAATGGGGTCATCGTAGGCCGTGCCAGGCGCTTTCATCGAGCGAATACCCTGGCCTTTGACCCGCGAGGTGAAAAGACCGGCGCCAACCACCCAATCAGATTCCTCGGCTGTCTGCTTGAGCGCGTATTGCTTGGTCAGGATGCCGAAGACATCGGAAATGGACTCATTGAGCGCTCCCGGCTGGGCCTCATAGATGAGATGCGCTTCATGTTCCGTGACGCCATGAGTGAGCTCGTGGCCGATCACGTCTACCGCGACCGTGAAGCGGTTAAAGAGGTCGCCATCACCATCACCGAAGACCATATATGAGCCATCCCAGAACGCGTTGATATACGATCGGCCATAGTGCACCACGCCTTTGAGCGCCATTCCCTTATTATCGATTGAATTGCGCCTGTAGACCTCCTGGTACAGCTTGTAGGTTGCTCCCAGGCCGTCGTATGCCTCGTTGACGGCGGGGTCACTCACTTCCGGGCTGCCCTCAGTGCGGACGCTGTCGCCTGGAAGCTCGCTTGTATTGTGTGTATCGTAGATGGTACGCTGCACGGTGCGGGCTTTTTCCGGCGTTGGTTGTGCCGCGGTGCTGGTGGCGCGTTGAACGTTTGCCCGACTGGTACGAAGGCGCTGGTCAAGCTCTTGCATTTCCTGTATGCGGCTACGTTGTTGCGGGGAGCCATTTTTCTTGATTGCATCGGTGATGTATGGAGGAATAATTGACAGGATGGAACGAGTCGTAGCAGCCATAACACATCTTCCCTTTCCAGCCACAGTTCATGACTGACGATACGATAAACAGTGGAAAGTCCTTTTCCGGTAGAAACCAGTTACAGAACTTCCTTATGTATTATACCACGAAACAACAGAGAAAAAGAAGACAAACACCTGTCTATCTATGCAGCTATAGTGGTGAGCATGGAACGAAAAGAGTGCAACTTGTATTCTAGCAATGATAGGAGTAAGGCAAAAAAGAGCGTGATAGTGCATCCAGACCTATCACGCTGAGAAGAGATGTTTGCTTTATTCCTCTTCTTCTTCTCCCCAGAGACCTCGTTCGCTGAAATCGTCGGTTTTCGTGCGACGGCGGCGAGGCACTTCGGGCTGTTCCATGAGGGCATAGACAAAATCGCCAGAGCGGTAGAGCTGCTCTTCTTTGCGGCCAGTTGTTCTCTCGATGTAACTGAGAATCCAGTCAGCATCATCCTGACGCAGCTTTTGTACGCGAATCTGTTGACCACCAAGCATCAGGATATCGCCAGTTTCGACCTCGGTAATAGGTTTCCATTTCCAGGGGCAGGGAGTGGCCCCGAAACGAATCTGCATATGGTGCTTCTCTGATGACTCTTGCAAGGTGTCTCTCCTCTTCTCACCTGCCTGTCTTTATGCGTTTGAGGCGCAGGGTTTTGCTGATCATAGTATAGCAAAAGAGGGCAGAAAATGGCAAAAAACGATCAGGCACTTTGCATTGATGTGCGTTCTTTTGGTACGATATGAGCGAAAATCAATTACGTTTGAACAGGATGTAACGAGATGTTTGTGAAGTTCCTTCAGGTCGCGCTCCCATTGCTCTGGGCGGGCCTGGTTTTCGGTATATCATTTTTAGAAGCGCCACTCAAGTTTCGTGCTCCCGGGATTACCCGCACGCTTGGTCTGGGAATTGGACGCATTGTATTCGCGGCCCTGAACAAAGTGGAGTTCGTGCTTGCCATCTTGCTGCTGGTGGCATTTCTGCTTCATGTGCCGGGAGGGTTGAGCTGGCTGCTGTGCGTGCTCTGTCTGGTGGTGCTGCTGGCCCAGACGCTGTGGCTGACCCCGATTCTCAACAGGCGTATTGTGCTGGCGCAGAAGGGCACACCTGCGCCCCCGACCTATCATCACTGGCTTTTTATTGTCGCGGAGGCGGTCAAGCTTCTGCTCTTGCTTGCCTTGAGCTATACGACCGCTCAGCTCTACATTGTATAATATATTGATAATGGATTGTCTTCTATCCAGGTATACTATCCATACATCTGAATGGATAGTAGATACGGTGTAGAGCTTTTATAGAAATTGCGCTCGACGTGGCCGGGAGAGGAAAGAACGGCTCTTCTTTCGGCGGCTTCGAGCGCCTGAAGATATTTCCACTGCTTGTCCCTCCTGTAAACCTCTATTCCCTCGTCAAATACTGGAAACCTGTGCCAGATTGCTTCTTCTTATTTTCCTGTGGCTGTGTTAAAATAAGGAATATATTTTCTGTTCTTCATCTATTTCATATTGTTTTATTCCTCACGAAAGAAGGTTCCTTCATGGCTGAAGAGCGAAAGTTGGTGTCTATTCTCTTTGCGGATGTTACAGGCTCGACGGCTCTGGGTGACGCGCTTGACCCCGAGGATGTGCGTACGCTAATGGGGCGCTACTATGCGATTGCGCGTGAGGTGATTCCGGCACATGGTGGCACCCTGGAGAAGTTTATTGGTGATGCGATTATGGCTATTTTTGGCCTGCCCAAAGCGCTTGGAGATGATGCAGAACGCGCTCTGGCGGCGGCGCTGGCTCTGCGCGAGCGGGTGGCGAATGATGAGTTGCTTGGTCCTGTCTTTCAGTTACGGATCGGCGTCAACACTGGCGAGGTGATAGCGACAAGTGATCCGTCCAGTGGCGAGTTTCTGGCAACTGGTGATGCGGTCAATGTGGCAGCTCGCTTGCAACAGCACACCAACCCGGATGAGATCGTTGTGGGAGAGCGTACATGGAAAGCGACCGAGCACGCCTTTTGCTTTGAGCAGCCGCGTATGGCCGAGGTGAAGGGAAAACCCCGCCCGATTGCTTTGTATCCGCTGATCGGGCCGCGTGCGACGCGCAAGCAGGAACGGCCTCCACTGGTCGGGCGCAAACAAGATTTGATGCAGCTTGCCCTGCTCTGGGAGCGCGTGTTAGAGGAGGAGCGCCCGCAACTGGTCTCGATCATGGCGCCCGCGGGAACCGGAAAGTCTCGCTTGCTCGAAGAATTTCTTGATACACTTGGTACCGAGGCAGAATATCACGTCGCAGTTGCCCGCTGTTTGCCATATGGGCAGCAGATTGCCTATTTCCCTCTTCGAGGTCTGCTTGCTCAACTGCTTGGCGCCGAGAGCAAGATGACCAGAGAGTACATCAGCAGTCTCTTTGTGGCTGCCGGGTACCAGCAAACAGATGCAGAACGATCCGCTGAGGTCATTTTGAGCACATTGGGAATTGAGGGTGAAAAGAGTAGTGATCGCGAAAGTATCTTTTCAGCCTGGCGGCTCCTGATTGAGGTATTGAGCCGTGCGACGCCGCTTATTCTGGTGTTTGAAGATTTGCATTGGTCGAGTAACAGCCTGCTTGATCTGGTTGACTCTCTCACGGCAATGCGTACAAATACGCCGTTGCTGCTGCTCACGTTGAGCCGTCCCGAGTTGCTGGATCGGCGGCCAAACTGGGGAGGCGGACGCCAGAACTTCACGTCGCTGGCGCTACGGCCGCTTTCGGCCCGGCAGACACGCGAGCTGATTCGCAAGCAAGCAGCAGAGCTTGACCCGGAGGTGATGGCACAGATTGTTGATCGGGCTGGCGGGAATCCCTTCTTTGCGCTTGAACTCATTCGGGGCCTGAAAGAGCGCGGGCTAACCGAGAAGAAAGCGGCGCTCAATCAGCTTCCTGACACGGTCCATTCGGCTATTCTGGCTCGCATGGACCAGCTACAACCACAGGAGCGAGCAATCTTACAGGTTGCGGCGGTGGCCGGGCGCGGCTTCACCCTGCCCATGCTGGCTGAGGCGTTGAGCGAGTACAGCCTGCATGAGATCGCGGCGGCGCTGGTAGAGCTGCTTGAACGTGATATTATCGAACACACCGAAAAGAACGCCTATACTTTCCAGCATGTGTTATTCTGTAATGTTGCCTATAAGACGCTCTCCCGTACGCAGCGCGTTTGTCTGCATGAGCGTATCGCGGCCTCACTGGAAGCGGTGGCCGGCGAACGGCTTGACGAGCAGGTCGAGATGATCGCGTATCACTATCAGGAAGCAATCAGGCTCTCGCGCCAGTCGGCGGTGCGAATGCCACTCACGCTGGATGTGCCGAAGGCGCTGCGTATCTTGCGGCGTGCGGCCCGGCAGGCGAACCAGATCGGTGAAGTGGAAGAGGTCAATGCGTATCTGCAAAGTGCGATCTCGATTGCTCCTGAGAGTGAGCTGATCTCGCTCTATGAGCAGCTTGGTGACAGTCTGGGCTTCGCGCTGGCAACAAAAGAGGCGTATCAAAAAGCCCTGGAATATTGGGAGAAGAGCAAGCAAGCGCAGGGAGAAGATCCTGACTTTCTCCGAACGGGTGCGCGCCTGCTGCGAAAACTGATCATCTATTATGAGCGTGGGTCGGGAAACGAGATCTACGGTATCGAAGAGCTTCCACAGTGGCGCGAACGGGCGCAAGTGCTGGCCGAGCAGGCAGGCGATCAGGACGAGCTGCACTATCTGGCTATCTGTGATGGTTTCTTTATCTCTGTGTTGTCGAATCTGGCGCGACCATTGCCGCAGGATATTGAGGAGCGGGTCCAGCGGCTTCAGGAGGCGTGCAGCTACTTTGAGCAAAAGGGCGATCAGGAGGCGCTGAATATCGCTCTAGACGCGTTAATCAGCCATTATGTGCGGTTTGGTAGCGTGGAAAAAGCGGTGCCGCTGGCTCAGAAGCGCTTGCAGATTTCCGGTTTGCCTGCGAGCGAACGGGCGGACGCCTGGCAAATGTTGATCCGCTCCTATGTGGTGCAGGGCAACTACCCTGCCAGTGTACAGGCACTTGAACAGGCCTTCGGCGAGCTTTTGCCCGGTCAGACCCCGACGTATCTCGTTTCCTCGATTCGGACAGTGATTGAGGCGGCGTTTGAGCGGGGACGGTGGGACGATGTGGAGCGCTGGTTTGCGGTCATTGAGAGCGTGTATCTCCCCTTCTTCAGTGATGAGGCGTATGATCCAAGCCTGGCCCATCTGGTCGGGATAGGCAGCTATCTGACCGCCTTACAGATCGCGCTGTTGCAGGAAGATCAGGCGCGGTGTGAGCGCTACATTCCGCTGCTCAAGCGGTTTGGCGAGCTACTTGCGGAACAGAAGAAGGTGCTGGATGCGGAACTCTCCCTGCTCCTTGATGGAGAGCTGCCGGAAGAGCTGAAGGAGCTGTATCATACGCATCTCTTCGTCACGATAGAGGGTATGAAGGTCTATAATCAGCGTGGGGAGGCCCAGCCATCGCGCATTCTGGAGACGTTGTCCAATGATGGTCGCATTGATAGGAAGATGAGGGCGCATCTGGACCTGAATCAGGCGCTGCTTGAGCGGGACTATGAACGCGCGAATGAGCTTGTGACGCAGCTTGAGTGCCTGGGGCGAGTGGTGTTTGCGGCTCACATGAAGATTGTCCTTGCCGAGCTGACCGGCGATCTCACCCGGTTGACTGGCGTCCGTCCGCTGCTTGAAGGCTTGAAAGATCGCGTTTTCTTGCGCCGTCTGGAAGCGCTTGAAGCCGCCTGAGTATTCGTTTCCGAGTAGCTGTCTGGCTCCTTTTGTGCTATGCTGGTGAGTCCCCTGGTTGTTGGGGGAAAAGATGTGGGTGAAAGGAGCGCACTACGTTGGAAAATATAACGAACAAATTTGAAAATATCGTGAAATATGTGTATGAGGCGGGCTATTTGAAGCATTTGAAGCGGGCCGGGTGGTCGATGCTTGGCATTCCGGCCCCGGAGAGTGTGGCAGAACATACCTTTCGTACAGCCATTCTCGGTTATATGCTTGCTTCGCTAGAGGGTGCAGATCCACAGAAGACGGCGACCATTTGCCTGTTTCACGATATCCCCGAGGCGCGGATAGGTGATCTGCATCGTGTGGCGCGGCGGTATATCGACGCGAAAGAGGGCGAGGCTGAAGCGTTCGCCGAACAGATGCAACGGCTTCCTGAGGAGGCTGCAAAGCACGTCACCGCGCTCTTTCGCGATTATGAAGAGGGACTCTCGCAAGAAGGCGTGCTGGCGAAGGATGCCGATCTGCTGGAATGCCTTGTACAGGCGCGCGAGTATCAGGTGCAGGGCTACGCCGGTGTAAGCGATTGGATTGAGGGCTGCTACAAGGGCCTGCGTTCGGCTTCAGCGAAGCAACTGGCGGATGTCTTTTTGCGGGTTGACCCACAGGAATGGTGGAAAGGGCTTAAGAAGTAGATCGTTGCGTGATGGCGCACATTCGGCAGGGTGGTGATGGGAAGCGAAGAATAGCGCGGGGATGCTGTTCTGATCGCGCAGAATGAATAGCCTTTTGCAGGTAGCTTCTGGTAGAACAGTATCCGTATTTCTGGCTAGAAAAGTGGCGCTCGATGAATACAGGTCGAGCGCCAGTGCTGTTCTAGGTTCGTTTGGCCTCATGCTCTTTTTGTTGCACACTCCATTCATAGTAGTCCTCGTCGCGTCGGACGCCACCTGGTGAGACAAGGGGTTCCCATATGGGCTCGGTCGGCAGGAAAGGGAGCGCCTGCCTGCGTAGCTCTGCTTCCACTTCGTCCCGGCTGAGAAGCGGAACCAGTGTCTGTGTGTCCGGGTCGGTGGGCGTGTGATATTCCAGCATGTAGCGGCCGCTGCTCAACTGGCTGATGGTTGCTGTGACTCCCTGAGCGTTCTCAGCCTTTGCTTGCCGCGAGGATGATTGCTCTAACGCCGCCCAGAGCGTATATCGAACCGTCTCTGTCTGTTGCATAGTTGTTTCCTCTCCTGGCTACTGCATCAATACCATACAATCCTTACCACGTTTGGCCCCGGGACTTTCGTTGCCTACTTACCTCTTCTATTGCAGCAACCGAGGAGATGCAAATCTATGGTCAACATGAAAATACTATTTCTCTATAAGGAAAATAGCATTCTCGTATTTCTATTTCTCTCTGTGAAATAAATTGGAGATACAATTATAATTTGTATTATAGGCCCGAAATGAGTAAATTTCGGAAAAAAGAAGAAACTGTTAAGTTTTTTGGATTGGAAGGAGTACTATGCAATCATGCAGCTACTTGTAAAGCAGACAGATATTGAGGAATTTGAAGCATTATGGAAGATATATGTACATTATTTCGGTGAAGAAGGGATGGGTTGGCGAGAGAATTGTCTGCGGTTTCTGCAATGTGCCTACTGTAACTGGACGCTAAAGGATGGCGATCAGGTGGTTGGCGGCTTTGCCCTGCATCATCTTGTCCCCTCGTTCCTTGACGATATTCTGAGCGGGCGGCGGGCAGATAATGAGGTTGCCCTGCATCACATGGTTCCGGTGGAGCCGGGCAAGCCCATTCGGCTGTATGTTGCGGTGATGGCGATTGATGCGACCCTGCCGCTGCACCTGAAGCGCCTCTACGCTGGCTGCTTGACCGCGTCTTTCGCCCGGATCATGCTGGCGCTGCGGGCGATGGATATCCGGCTTGAAACTATTTATGGAGTTGCCGTGACCGCGGAGGGGAATCATATCTTGCGCCGTTTCGGGTTTGTGCCGCTGGAAGGGGGCATTCATCAGGGACTTATCCGGGCGTATCATTTCCCGGTAGATGCGCGGGGTGTTCAGCGGCTTGAGCAGATTAGCAAGCTTGCACCCGGGGTTGAAGTTCAAATGCCGGTGGTTGAGGTTGCTCTATAGCGAGCGCGGGGTTGAACGCTGTGGGGCTTGCTCCAGAACGTTCAACCCATTAGTGGCTTTATTCGCCTCGTAGTTTGCTGTAGAGCACGAGGTCATGCCAGTCTCCGGCCCGCCACTGTGCTTTGCGCAGGATCCCTTCGCGTGTGAAGCCTGCTTTTTCCAGCAAGCGTTGAGACGGGATATTTTCAATATCGGCGGACGCTTCTACGCGGATGATCTGGTAGGTAGCGAACAGGTACGCGGTGAGCATCTGAACGGCTTCCGTACCATATCCCTTGTGGCGTGCCTGCGCAAAGAGATGAATGCCAAGCTGATAGGCCGAACTTCTCGGGCTATAGTTGACCCGCCTGTAGGAGATGGTCCCGACTATTTCCTGATCCAGCGTTTCCACAACCAGTGTGCCATGCTTCTCATCGAAGAGGTGTCCCTGTTCGTCAAAGTGCCTCGACAGCGAGCCGGGAGCCGTCAGCCCGAAATTGTTGAAGCTGTGCTGAAAATCTTCGGTCATTTCATCTTTTTCGATAATGGCGCAATCTTCCCGTGCAATCGGACGAAGGCGAATTCTGGTGCCGTAAAGCAATCTATCTCTCTCCTTGCTTGTTTGATTCTTTCCGCCTTGTAAGCGGCTTGTCAAAATAAGATCGAAACCACTGTATGCGTCTACCTATTATAGTCCACCCATGAGCGGTATGGCTGTGTTTTTTTTCACAGAAGCGCTGACTTTCAGGGGACAGGAAAAATAGGCTATGAGCCTCGTTCTGGCAGTAGAGCGCCATGAGCATCAGGTGAAGCGAGTAACGCATGAAAAAGCTTGCCTTCTCGCCCTCCCCTGTTGTATTCTTTCCGCAGAAGTGTGATTATGCTCTATAGTCTTTCCCCATGCCCCTTTTTATGGAGATAATACCCGTTCTTTATGATGAAAGGAAGCATCAAGCATCTATGAGTCTGCTTTTTGAGGAGAAAAAGTATCTATTAAGCGAGCCATTTGCGGCGTTTCAGCAGTCCAAGCAGAGAACTATAGGGCAGCATATTCTTTCATTGGATTCCCGGCAGATTGGCACGGTGGCGCTTCCCTCCGGTCGTCTGGCGGTGTTTGATCCAGCGCTCCATGCGCGAACGTTCATTGATGGCATAGAGCCGGGAAGCTATCCCTTGCTGCTTGCGACTGCTCTGGACGAGCATCCTGAGCTCGGGGAATTTGTGGCCTATGCGGCTCTCTGTGTGCGTGACACCCTCCCGGTGCGGTGGGTTGATCATGGTCAGCGTATATCTATAGTTTCAGATGTGTTATATTGCTGTGATGTGGCGCGAGAAGGGCAGTCGTTGACGGTTTCGTTGCGGGGTGAAGAACTGTGGAGGATGGACGAGGGGACAACGCTGCTGTCCGCGTGTACCGAGCAGGTGGCGCTCCACAACGGCTATGATGCGCAAGGGCATCTGGCCTGCGTCCTGTTTGATCTCAACATGTTGTATTGAAAAAAGATGGTTGCCCGTATGCACCCGGGCATGCAGGCAACCAACTGGAGATGTGCTTCAGGAAGCCGCGTAGGCATCGAACCAGGGAGTTGTATTCTTCCGCCTGGACTCAAACGCCGCGATATCCTCCTGATATTGCAATGTGCGGTCGATCGCGTCCAGGCCGAGCATCAATGCCTCTTTGCGGAACGGATCGATCTCGAAGGTGAAGGTCTGCTGGTCTGGCGTGATGACGCTCTGAGTGCCGAGATCAACGGTCAGGCTATAGCCTTCGTTTGTCTTAACCTGCTGAAACAGGTACTGCACGGTCTCTTCTGGCAACTTGAGCGGCAGGAGACCGATATTGAAGCAGTTGTTGTAGAAGATATCGGCGAAGCTTGGAGCGATGATGACCCGGAAACCGTACTCATGCAGCGCCCAGGGAGCGTGTTCGCGTGAGGAGCCGCAGCCGAAGTTCTCGCGAGTCAGCAAGATGGTTGCGTCCTTGTAGCGCGGCTGATTCAGCTCGAAATCGGGGTTCGGCTCTTTTGAGTTGTCTTTATAGCGCCAGTACGCGAACAGGCCATCGGCGAAGCCTGTGCGTGACACGGTTTTCAGATAGACCGCTGGAATAATCGCATCAGTGTCGACATTTGCGCGATTCAGCGGCATGACTTTTCCTTGATGAACTGTCAGTGCTTCCATTTCGTCCCCTCCTTATTTTATTGCCAGTCGCGAATATCAACAAAATGTCCAGCGATCGCAGTGGCGGCGGCCATTGCCGGGCTGACCAGATGGGTACGCCCGCCCTTGCCCTGGCGGCCCTCAAAGTTGCGGTTTGAGGTGCTGGCGCAGCGCTCGCCTTCAGCCAGACGGTCGCCATTCATGCCCAGACACATGCTACAACCGGGTTCGCGCCATTCAAAGCCTGCTTCGCGGAAGATCTGGTCCAGACCTTCGGCCTCGGCCTGACGCTTCACCAGACCACTTCCCGGGACGACCATCGCGCGAACGGTGGGGGCAACCTTTTTGCCTTTGACCACTTTCGCGGCTTCGCGTAGATCGGCGAGGCGGCTGTTCGTGCAGCTTCCAATAAAGACGCGGTCAACCTTGATATCCTGCATTCTGGTGCCGGGCTCAAGTCCCATATAGGCCAGAGCGCGGCGTGCTGCCTCTTGCTGAGCGGGATCGCTGAAATCATCGGGAGAGGGGACAGTACCTGTGATCGGCGAAACCATAGCCGGGGTGGTGCCCCATGTGACCTGTGGCTCCATCTCATCGGTGTTGAGCACGATGACGCGATCATAGGTTGCGCCCGGATCGCTTGGCAGGCTGCGCCAGTATTCAACGGCCTGATCCCATGCCTCGCCTTTTGGTGCATACGGACGATCTTTCAGATAGGCAAAGGTGGTCTCGTCGGGGGCGACCATGCCTGCGCGAGCGCCTGCCTCGATTGCCATGTTACATACGGTCATGCGCTCTTCCATCGAGAGCCCACGAATAGCTGAACCGGTGAACTCAACACAGTGGCCGGTTCCCGCGCCGGTGCCGATTTTACCGATGATAAAGAGGGCGAGGTCTTTTGCTGTGCAGCCCGCTGGTAGACTGCCTTCAACGCGCACTTCCATCGTCTTCGGCTTGACCTGCCAGAGACACTGGCTGGCCAGCACGTGTTCGACCTCGCTGGTACCGATACCAAAAGCGAGCGCTCCGAAAGCGCCATGAGTGGAAGTATGGCTATCACCACAGACAATGATGGTGCCGGGGAGGGTGATGCCCTGTTCTGGTGCCACAACATGGACAATACCGTTGCGCACGTCGTTAATCGGGAAGAACTGAATATTGAAGGACTGAGCGTTCTGTTCCATTGTCTTGACCTGAACAGCGGCGCTCTGGTCGGGAATGGGTACATTGCTGCGGCTTCCGTACTCCGCGACGGGGGTGGTAGGGATGCTGTGGTCAATCATGCCGAAGGTCGCCAGTGGTTTGCGTACTTTACGCCCGGTCGACCTGAGCGCGGCGAACGGCTGTGGTGAAGTGACCTCGTGGACAAGATGGCGGTCGATGTAAAGCAAGGTTCCCTGACCTGCGACTTCGCGTACGACATGTGCCTGCCAGATCTTCTCAAATAGTGTACGTGGTTGTTCCATCGTCTCTTCTCCTTTTACGAAGCCAGACCGCTAAGCGGGTCTTCTCTCCGAGGTACTTTGATGGTGTTGCAGGGTTGCGAGGGCAAAGACTGCAACACGGCTCATGCTGAATGAATACCGATTTCTGACCGATTGCGCTGTATGAGGGAGGTGCTGTTTCTTGTTCCGGTGGTCTTAACCTGAGATAAAGAGCGCCTCAAGCGACTGGTCACAATTCTTGCTGAGTAGTATACTGGGTGGACTGTGAATATGTCAAATGCTTTTTTCTCTAAGAGTTGATAAGAAAAAAGCATCACTTTCTTTGCAGGGAGGGAAGGCGTGGAATTTCGGCAACTTACCTATTTTCTGGCGGCGGCGCACACGCAGAACTTTCGGAAGGCGGCAGAGCTCTGTCTTGTGACGCAGCCTGCCTTGAGTCGGCAGATCGCGGCGCTGGAAAGCGAGCTCGGATTGAAGCTCTTTAAGCGAGAGAAGCAGCGCGTCGAGTTAACAGCAGCCGGCCAGGCATTTGTGGCCTATGCAAAAGAGACACTGGATGTGTTGCAGCGTGGAGAGCAGGAGCTTGTGCGCTGGCAGGAGGGACAGAAGGGCGTTCTGCTGATCGGCTGTAACCACTCGCTGGCGGCGGCATTTCTGCCCTCGCTGCTGGCGACCTTTTATAAGCGTTATCCGGAAATGCGGCTCAAGGTGCTGGTCTCTACCAGTGACCGGGTGGTACGCATGGTGGAGCGTGGCGAGGTGGATTTAGGCTTTATCTATGATCCTTCGGTGCGCTCTGATGTGGTGGTGGTGAAGGAGCTCTTTCGGCAGCCTTTGCAGGCGCTGGTCTCGACACAGCATCCCTTTGTGCAGAAAGCGCCGACCTTGAGTCAGATTCTCACGGAGCCGCTTATTCTGCTTGGTGAAGAGACGCGTCTGCGCAAGGTGATCGAACGAATGTGCATGCAGCGCGGTCTTGAGGTGCAACCGGCAATCGAGATAGGCTCGGTAGCGGGTTTGAAGGAGCTTATCAAGCAGGGGTGTGGGGTGTCGTTGATTCCGCCTGCGCTGCTCTGGCCGCCGCAGGAGACCGATGGCCTGACGCTCCTGCCTGTCTCGGATATCACCGAGTCGTTTACGTTTGCTCTGGTTTACAGGCGGCTTGGTTCGCTGGCTGTGCCTGCACGCCAGTTTATCAATACCATCATCGAGCAAACGGCAAAGCTGACCAGCCAGCTTGCTCCATAGGGAATGAGCACCTATCAGAAAAAACTGAGCCTGACCAAAAGGTCAGGCCCAGTCCTCCCCCTGGATGCCCGTGCTGAGGCGCGGCGATCTGGTTGTTTTAGCCTTGAATCTGATTGAAGATGTAGCCTACAAAGCCGTCATAGTAGGGAGAGAAGAGCACGTCTGGCAGGTTGGTATACACGTAGCTGGTATGCCCGTTGAGGTACCAGCTACCTCGTCCCCGAATGAGCCAGCCACCGCCACTTGAGCCACCGGTCATATCGCAATTGATGCCGATTGGCTGAGGCGATCCGTTGGTGTCACGCACGGTAGTAGGCGAGGTGCATTGATACATGCGCTGACCGGTGAAAGGTGGCTCCTGTGGATAGCCGAGCGCGCGGAAGTTCTGCTCTGCCGGGAGATCGGTCGCGAGCCGAACCCCGCCCACTGCCTGATTAAGCGTCATGCCGTTGTTGGTAGCAACGACCGCAAAGCCGATATCGCGCGAGAAGTCAGCATTGTTTGCCCACTGACCGGTAGTGTGCAACTGGCGAGCAGGCCAGACGCCGCGCGGGCAGTAGCCATCAAGGTATTGCGGGCAGAAGACCCAGTTGACGTAGAAGTTGTTCCCTGAGCCACCCTCGATCACGCAATGTCCGGCAGTATCAACGATGCTGCCATTACGGCTGCTGAGCGAGGTACCGGAACAGACATAGTCCGTCTGGCTGACCGGATCGGTGAAAAAAACCTTGCCAATTGTTGAATAGGGGTAGGAGTCGTAGGCCCCAACCGGAACCGCCGATGCCTGGGGTTTTGGTTCCCCTTTGCCGGGCTGCTTGATAATCTGGCGGGGCGCTTGCCGCTCGACATCCTTAGGAACCGCAGAACGGAAACGCTCTTTCGTCCAGTACCGGAGAGCATTGCGGCTCTCGTGATCGGGGATGAGGCGTTGACTGGTTTCCTTTGGCGCTTCTTTTGGCGCTTTGGCTGCGGAAGCCGCTTCACTTCCTACCATACTGAGGGCACAAACCAGGAAGCCGAGTAGAAACAGGTGTAGTAGACGTCTTGATACAGGTCTTGCCATCTCCATCCTCCCGAAAACACTTCCTGCAAGACAACTCGTTACAGGATGAATTTATCCTGTCTCTATTGTGGAATCATTTTCTTTATAATTCAAGGGGTAAAGAGACCAAAAATGACATTTTCTTCAGTAAATTGGAGAATCCGTGTTTATGAATAAAGAATGAGTAGAACGAAAAGAGCGCGATATCTATTTTTACTGCCACAAAAAAGAAAGAGGACTGCTCTCTATCAGCCCTCTCTCGTGGCAGCGAAGTATAGTATTTATGCGCGTTGGTCGAAGTGTGCAGGTACATCAAGCAGCCAGGAAAGATCGCTGTTCGGCTCGATCTCTTGTGGCTGCTGGCCCCGACGGAACAGGCGTGCGCCGGTCTCGCCATGAAGCTGTAAACGCTGTCCATCGCGATGGAGCCAGGTGCCCTCACGCAGCCCGAGCACCACAACATCATTTTCCTCAAGGAACTGGAGCAAGCGCTGCTCCCTGGTTTCACCCATGTAGATAAATCGTGGATCTGGATCAATATAATGTGGATTGATCTGAAATGGAATCAGGCCAAATGACTCAAAGGATGTGGGCTGGACGATTGGCATATCATTGGTTGTGCGCAGAGAAGGGCAGGCCATATTTGTGCCGGCACTGGAACCGATATAGCGCAGGGCCCCGCTTGCGACGCGTTCGCGCACAACGGAGATCAGATCGAGTTCTTGCAGGCTTTTCAGCAGGCGGAAGCTGTTGCCCCCACCGACAAAGAGCGCTGCACTGCTTGCCAGCGTCTCACGGGGCTTCTGCTGTGTATGCAGGCCAATAACCGAGATGCCAAGCGGCTTGAGGGCCTTAGCTACCTGCGCGGTATAGCCGTCGTAATCGGCGAGCGCGTAGGGAGCGAAATAGATTGTGCGCTCCTCTCCCAGAAATGTATCAATCGCTGGCAGCACATGTTCCAGATACCCCTTTCCTGGTGCGCTGGAATTGCTGAGCAGTAGTAATTTTGATGACATTGTGCACTCCTTTTCTCGCGGATTTGTTCTCTTTTTATTCTACTCCTTTGAATGCTTGCTTGCATACGCCCTCGTCGGCTTGTCCACGTTTGCGCCGAACCCCGGTGGGCTGATCTCTCACCTTTTTGGCGGAGCGGTTTGACAAAAAAGAGCGGCTCCATTATACTGATCGCGGACAGAAAAAGAGCGTTGTCCCGTACTCTTATGGAAAGAGCATACATACACAATCAATTGTGCTTTTGATACATTGCTCTTTTGACTCGTACGGGGCAATGTTTTTTTATTCTCGCTCAGCAAGCGTCTGCGAGCGCTGTTGAAGCTCCCCGGGTGAGACGCCTTTGCGCTTCTTGAAGACCTTCAGAAAATAGTGGTAGTCTTGAAAGCCGACCAGCCGCGCCGTCTCCTTGATGGATCTTCCCATCAGCAATTGCTCGGTCGCTGCATCGATGCGCAATTGCAGCAGGTGTTGATGAATGCTGATGCCGAACTGTTTGCGAAACAGGCGCGCAAGGTGGCCATAGCTGTAGCCCAGAGCTGCCGGGAGATCGCTGCTACAGGTGTTCAGGGAGAAGTGCTTGCGCAGATAATCCATCACGCCATAGGCCAGAGTACGTGCAGGATCAGCGGCGCTTTCGGCATACTGTTGCACAATGCTCAACTGCGAGAGGATGGCGGCGACCTGAATACTGAGTTGCTCAGGGCTCAACATGCGGAAATCGGCGGCTTTCTTCAGAAAGGCATAGAGCGCGGGGTAATTCAGTTCGGTTGGCACATGACCGAAGACCGGTAATGCCAGTTGATCCGGCTTCGGTGGCGTTGTGAGCTGTTCGCCCTGGATCGTGAAGTGCAGATAGATCACATCAAAATCCGCTGGCTCCGTACCCCGATGCCGCACATGAGGCGGGAGCAGGTAATAATTGCCCGTGGTCAGCAGGGCATACTCCCGGTCGATCTGAAGATGCATTTTGCCTCTGGTAATGAGACCAAGCACCCAGAAATCGAGCACGCGATCAGGGTGAAGGGTATCGCCCCGAATATATCCCATGCCATCCAGCACCGGGAGCCCCTTGAGCAGATATGTTGTGTAAACCATGTTGAGATTTTCCACCACGATGCAGAAATAGCACATTGTGCGAGCGTGTCCTGTGAAGGTATTGTATCAACAGGCTGTGGAACAGGGCAAGCGCCCGCTGTGGTTCCACGGAAGGGACAGAAGACATCTGTTGCAGGAGGGAACAATCTATGATGGAACACGCTTCTCTGCGTGCGGTCCCATTTACCGATGTGACTATCAACGATGCGTTTTGGAGCGGTCGTTTGCAGGCCAATATCGAGCAGACGATTCCGTATCAGTATGAGCAGTGCAAGACGACGGGGCGCGTGGATGCACTGAAGCTCGAATGGAAGCCCGGGGATGAGCCGGTTCCGCATATTTTCTGGGATTCGGATATTGCGAAGTGGATCGAGGCCGCAAGCTACACGCTGGCAACAAAACCCGATGCGCAGCTTGAAGCGCTCCTTGATGAGGTAATCGCGCTTCTGGCCTCGGCTCAGCAGCCTGATGGGTACCTGAATACACACTTTACGGTAGTGGAACCAGGCAAACGCTGGACGAACCTGCGCGACGCCCACGAGCTGTACTGTGCCGGACATTTGATCGAGGCGGCGGTGGCGCATTATCAGGCGACCGGAAAGCGCTCCCTGCTGGATGTCATTTGCCGCTATTGTGATCATATCGCACAGACGTTCGGGCCGAATCCTGGCCAGAAGCGCGGCTATTGCGGTCATGAAGAGATTGAGCTAGCGCTTGTCAAGCTGTATCATGTCACCGGTGAGCGGCGTTACCTTGATCTCAGCGCGTACTTCATCAATGAGCGAGGCCAGCAACCCCATTATTTTGATCTGGAACTCAAGGAGCGGCTGAAGCAGGGCGAGAAGGATCGTCTGGCAGAGTTTCACAGGACGGTCGGTTATGAGTATAACCAATCGCACAAGCCAGTGCGGGAGCAGGTACACGTTGTCGGTCATGCCGTTCGCGCCATGTATCTCTATAGCGCGATGGCTGATCTGGCATGGGAGCTTCAGGACGACACGCTGAAACAGGCCTGTGAGCGCCTCTGGGCTGATCTCTGCGAGAAAAAGCTGTATATCACCGGCGGCATCGGCCCTTCCGGCCACAATGAGGGCTTTACGCGTGCATATGATCTGCCGAATGAGACCGCGTATGCTGAGACTTGCGCGGCCATCGGGCTTGTCTTCTGGGCGCATCGCATGCTCCATCTCGATTGTGATCGTCGCTATGCCGACGTGATGGAGCGGGCACTGTATAACGGGGTCATCAGCGGCGTCTCGCTGGATGGGCGCAAGTTCTTCTACGAGAACCCGCTTGCCAGCAATGGTCAGGTGCATCGGCAGGACTGGTTTGAGTGCGCCTGCTGCCCACCGAATGTGGCACGCTTGCTGGCCTCGTTCGGCAACTATATCTACTCGCAGCGTGAGGAGGAGGCCGTTATTCACCTGTTTGTGCAGGGAAGTGCAACGCTCGATCTTGGCACACAAAAGCTCTCTTTGAAGCAACAGACGCGCTATCCCTGGGATGGAGAGGTGCGCATTCAGGTAGACCCCGAGCAGTCCGCCCGCTTCCGGGTTCGGGTGCGTCAACCGGGTTGGTGCCGAAAAGCAACCGTACGGGTAAATGGCGAGCCTGTTCAGCCAGCGAGTGAGCGTGGCTATCTGATCCTTGAGCGCGAGTGGTCGCAGGGTGATGTCATCGAGCTGACGCTACATATGCCGGTCGAGCGCGTCTATGCGCATCCTCAGGTGCGTGAGGATCGGGGACGCGTGGCGTTGCAGCGCGGGCCGCTGGTCTATTGTCTGGAAGAGGTGGACAACAGCTCTGATCTGGATGCGCTGCTTGTGCCACAAACTGCTGACTTTACTCAAACCTATGTGCAGGATCTGGCAAGTGGTGCGGTGGCGCTTTCCTTCGAGGCGCAGCGGCTTGAGGCTGATGGGCCCTCCCTCTATCGTACGGAGCGACCGCGAACCAGCATGGTACAGGTGCGGGCGGTTCCGTATTGCCTCTGGGATAATCGTTCGCCGGGCGAGATGCTTGTCTGGCTGCGCGAAGCATAAGAGCGACGGCCCGGGGGGAAAGCTCCCCGGGCTTTTTGCTGCAATTGGTCCTGTTCGATGTCCCCGAATCCGTTTTTCATCGTATATATTGTTGAAAGCACTGAGAAGATGAAGAATGAGGGTTATTACCAGCATGGCAACCCGTATCTCTGGACGGAGGCAGAGCAAAAGGCGGGCTGAGAAAATCAAGCAGTGCGTTGAACAGGTAATGAAGGAAGACGAATGAAGGTCACAAGAGGCTACAAAACTGAATTAGACCTCAACAATAAACAGCGTACCGCCTGTTTGAAGCATGCCGGTTGCGCCCGTTTCGCCTACAATTGGGGGCTTGCTTGTTCTCAAGAAGCCTACCGTGCCACCGGCAAACGTCCGACTGCTATTGACTTGCACAAAGAACTCAATGCCCTGAAAAAGACGGACTATCCCTGGATGTATGAGGTGTCCAAGTGCGCCATGCAAGAGGCACTGAGAGACCTGGAGAAAGCATATAAAAACTTCTTCCGCAGAGTCGAACTGAAGAAACAAGGCAAGTGGAAAGGCAAGCTCGGCTTTCCCACCTTCAAGAAGAAAAGCAAAGGCATCGGCTCATTCCGCTTGACTGGCTCCATCAAAGTCTT
>NZ_QKUF01000007.1 GCF_003253565.1 Thermosporothrix hazakensis | reverse complement strand
GGCCTCACGTTGTCAAGCCCTTTTTTGAGCGGGATTTTCGTCCCGTCATCATTGCGGCTTGCCATCCCTCACACCGGGCACGTTCCTGCTTGAGAGCGTTGTACTCTTCCGCCCGATCATCACTGTCACATGACAGCAACGACCGTTCGTCGAAAACAACACGCGGGAATCATGAACCCGTGGAGAGCCACCTTACCGTGGCGCGAGAGCTGCATGCGCTTCTTGTTTGGCCGCCACTGGGACCTTCAAGAGCGAACCTGCGTTCGAGGCGTCGTTAGTATGCCACATCGACACGTCCTTGTCAAGTCCCTTTTCTGCCCCGTCATCTCGGGCTGTGGGCCTTGCCAGCCGTATTCCCTGCGGCGAAGCGTATTCTCGCACATCCCCTCGCTCTTGTCAAGAGGGAATTTCCAACAAACAAAAAACAGAGGGGAAGCCAGGCACAGCAGTTCCCCCCTATCACTCAGGCATTTGCCGTTGCGGGTCGCTGAATACGCTCTAGCAGCAGTTCTAAAAAGCGCTTCCCACCGCTTCTGAGGAGTCGTGGATTACGGGCAATCATTCCCATAAATAACCCGGCACTATAATCACAGTGCAGTGCCTGAGCTACCTGCGCGGGGGTCAGGCGTTTCAACATATCAAGCGCTCCATTCCACTGCTCATCGCTAAATGCCGCAATATGCTTATTCACCAGATATGAGATCTCCATATCACGACCAAAGCGGGCTCGCCACTGTCTATCAAAGCGGCTAAGGAACTCAGCTGAGTTATCACCGGCCTTGATAGCATCTCCAGCGACAGCGCCAGCCATCTGCCCAGAGTACATCGCGAAACGAATTCCTTCTCCAACCAGAGTTGACCCATGAGAGCCAGCATCACCAGCAAGCAAGAGCCCCGAACGCGAGAAACGCTCTACAGGTCGTTCAGCAGGGAACAGTCCCGTATGATACTCAATCGGACTGGCTCCCTTCAACTTCTCCTTCAGTTGTGGCATATTCCAGACATTGTTCAAATAAGGACGAGCATCCTCATCACTATCAGGATGAATCACACCAACGCCAAGCCGAACTCTTCCATTTCCTCTGGGGAAAGCCCATGCATAGCCCTGAGGGGCATAGATACTTCCCATAATTAAGTACACAGTGTCCTGAGGATAAGCCGGAGCGTACAAATCATACTCCGCACCAAAGCCATAGCGATGGAAGGCCGAGCCCATCTCGGTACGTACGCCAACATGACGCGAAAATCCACTTGCATCAATAACAACATCAGCATATAAGCTGCTTCGCGCGCTGACATGATTTTTATACGTAACGCCAACGATACGCTCGCCCTCGCTCAATACCTGATCCACTGTGTGACGTACCCGAATTTCGGCACCTGCTGCTATCGCTCTTGCCGCCAGATACTGGTATAATCCGCGGATATCAACCACACAGGCAAGCGCAGTATCATAATGGAAACTGACTTCACGGTCAGGAGAAACAAACACAACGTTGTGAATAGGGTGATAAAGATGCTCGGGAACAGAAAGCGCTTTCATGTCACTTATCCAGCTACCTCCGCTGGTATGAATGGGGTACCCTATTTCATTCTGACGCTCAAGGACAACAACTCGCGCCCCTTTAGATGCAGCGGCTTCTGCCGCAGTAAGGCCCGCTGGCCCTCCTCCAACGATCAACACGTTATACGCTTCAGACATGGAATTCCTTCTACTTTGAGAGTATGGAGAATGCAAATTTGCAAAACAAATAAAGAAACCGACCGGCCGGTGTCGGGAAAGAACAGGATCACAGATTTGGTTATTGAGCAACAATCATTACTCTATAACACCAACCATTCTGTTTGACATAGTATACACGGTGCAGTATTCCAGCGACAATATCAGAAAGCAAGGCCAAAATACCTTATCAACCGCCTGGTATCAGGAGATCATCCAGGATACGCAACTTTTTTCCTCCCTGACTCGTGTATTTCCAGAGGGATACAACATTTGAACCGAAGATGGACATTAGAATAGTTTCAAAAGAGAACATTCTTATTCGCTCTAGCCTGTGAGCAGCACAATTTTATACCAGGCTGAAAGGAGGGCTAGTATGTATACTCGCACTACAGTCGTTGGCGTGTTTACCGACCATACTCAGGCTGATTATGCTATTGAACAGCTTCAGAATGCAGGTTTCACCAACGAGCAGATAGGTTTCATCGCACGCAATCCAGAGACAGGAGATACAGTCACAGAGTCAGGAGCTGAGGCAAAGGCAACAGCAACAGCCGCAGGTGCAGTCGGCGGCGGCGTGGTCGGTGGCGTTGTTGGAGCAGGCATTGCCTTGCTTATCCCGGGAATTGGTCCGGCTATTGCAGGTGGTGTGCTGGCTGCAACACTTGGCGGTGTCGCAGTTGGAGCCGTGGCCGGTGGGCTAATCGGAGCTCTTACTAACATGGGCATCCCGGCGGATGAAGCCAGATACTACCAAGAAGAGATTGAAGCCGGTCGAACCCTTGTGACTGTAAAAGCCGGCGACCGCTATCAGGATGCGCTTACTATTCTGCGCCAGAACGGGGCCTATGTACGCACAGATAATGAGGTACAGCAAACCGATCAGAACGATGTCCAGTATACATCTGAAAATCAGGTACCGCCTTATCAGCGCCCAATGGATACCACTTCTACAGAACCAGGCCCGGTTGCTTATCCTGGCGGAACACCACTCGGCAGCCCCGGCTACACGCAGTATAATGAGCCAGCCCCAGAGAAGATGCAACCTGCTCATTACGAAGGTTATACACCCGAGAAGCAGGCACAAACAACCAACTATGAAGGCCACACACCTTCAGAAAAACAGGGACCAGCCGAAACCTATTCACACGATATTCCCCCGGTAACCGAGCGAAAAGAACACGAAATCAGTAAGCGTGATCTCACCGAGGAAGAACAATGGAGACGCTCTACAGAATCACCTTATGATCGACGCTAACAGCAAACAGGTGAGGAGTTACAAAAACTCCTCACCTCTCTTTTTTCTCTAACCCTCTATACATACTCAATCAATATCTTTCTATCATTCATCAAAGAATCACCCACTTTGAGCTTACGCAATAATCGCAGAAACGGTTCTCCAAACACTCATAACGCACCCTATTCGTTCGGCTTCTAGCGCCTCCATTTCCGAATTTCGATGCAAGAAAAAGAAGAGTAGAGTAGAGGATGCAAGAGAAAAGAGGCGCAATACACTATGGCAGCCTCTGAGAATAGAAATTTTGACGATAGAAGAAATTTATGCTATAATTAGAACACGATTTCAATATATCTCTCCGTACACTAACGTATTTTGACCTTCTTATTTCACCGTAATTCGTACGCTTTTTTAGTGAGTGCCACTACACAAGAGGTTAGTGTACAACATATGAGCATATTCCAGCTTACCCAAACAATTCAAATCGTCCCATCCCTGCCCGCACGCTCTGGGAAACGTCCATCACAGCCGGTCTTGCCAGGCATGGAGCCGGAGGCTGAGGTCTCACCTAAGGTGAGCAACCGTCAGATAGCTGAAGTGCTCTCAGGGATCGCAGACCTGCTTGAGAGTCAGGCAGGCAATCCTTATCGTATTCAGGCATATCGTAATGCGGCGCGAGGCATCCTGGACCTGGCAGAACCCGCAGCAGATATTCTGGCTCGTGGAGAGGCGCTTCCTATACCCGGACTTGGCGACCGCCTGCGTACCCGCATTCGGGAACTGGTGGAGAAAGGTGTGATGACCTTTCATAATGGCCTCTGTCTGCCTGCTTTGCCAACCGGTGTACGGGCCTTACTCAATGTCGAACATGTCGGCCCTTATACTGCCATCAGGTTGTATGAAGAACTGGGAATTGACTCTGTAGAGAAACTATGGTGGGCAGCGCAACAGCAGCGCATCCGCCAGCTCTCGGGCTTTGGCGCACGTAGCGAAGCTCGCCTGAAGGAAGCCGCACAGAAAGCATTAGGCGGTCCAAAAAAACAACAGTCCCTGAATGAGATCGCCTGAACATCACCTCTTACTCCCTCAGCCTGCTACAGTCAATTGTAGCAGGCTTCCTATTTGCTCTCTGAGAACCGAGAGTGTCTGCTTATGAGCGCATCACCAGACACGTTGTCGTTGCATGCGCATACAGTTTACCTGCAGCGTCTATTAGTTTTCCTTCAGCAGTCGCGATACGACCGCCAACATGAATCACCTTTCCCTCGGCATAGACTGTTCCGGTCTCGGCAGTCAAAGGGCGTAGATAGTTTATCTTCAATTCAATCGTCGTATACCAGACACCCAGGGGCAACTTCGAGTGAACGGCACACCCAACTGCCGAATCAAGCAGCGTCGCCGCCACTCCCCCATGAACTGTCCCAAGCGGGTTATAATGATATTCAGCAGGACGGCCGGTGAAAACAACGCGCCCCTCCTCCACTTCCACCAGTTCCATTCCAATCAAGCACGCAATGGGGGGTGGCGGCAAAGTCCCATGCTGAATCGCTTTCAAATACTCGAAGCCGCTCATGGCTTTTCCCTGCTCCATCAGCCGCATTGGATCTTCCCAGGCAAATGTACGTGTTCTTTCTATCCGCGTCTCTTTCTCCATTACGACAGACATTCCTTCTGCTGTTTCTCTTAAAAATCGCCTCGCTGAACCATATCAATAAATCGTTGTTCCAGCTCATATGTACGCTTTCCGGCTTTGCCAGAACCGATGACGAGATCATCAATCTGTACAACAGGCGTGATCTCTTTTGATGAGGATGATAGAAATGCCTCATCAATTTCGGGTAGTTCCGAAACGAGAATCGGTCGTTCTTCAATTGCGAAGCGTCCCTGAGCTAACTTCAATACAGTATCTCGTGTGATCCCAGATAATACCCCCTCACGAGGCGTAATCAGGGCATCTCCGCGAAAGATAAAAAAATTGCTGCGTGTTCCCTCCAGCACCTCGCCTTCTGCATTGACATATAGAGCGTCGGCCGCATTCTGGCGTGCAGCCGCTTTCAAAGCTCGTATTGCCTGCACATAATTTGACGTTTTCGCCTCCGGTAGCTCACGCCCTATCCGTGCTGTAATGACTTTGATTCCACGCTCAAAGCGCTCCATATCTCGCTCAGGCAATGGAGTTATTAACACAGCTAGAACTGGTTTCCCTGTCGGCAACACACCATCCTCGCTCTCACCGCCGGTTACAAGCACACGAATCGAGGCATGAGTATACGTGTTGCGCTCGATCACCTCATGAATGATAGCCGCAATCTCAGTCAGGGTATACGGTACTTCCAGATCAATCAAGGACGCCGAGTGAAACAGGCGCATCAGATGATCGTGTAGATGAAATGGGCGGCGGTTATAGGTTCTTAACCCTTCAAACACGCAATAGCTCCGCAATACAGCAACATCATTAATTGAAAGAGTTGCCTCATTGGGATGCACCCATTTTCCGCCAACATACCAAATAGCAGATGTATCCAGCATCTCGCAAGCACTCCTTCCAGGCGGTAATTAGAGCGTCTGGCCCTGTTGCAACCATGCGATAAACTCTTCCGGTACAGGCATGGTTGATAGACGACTCTGCCGCACCAGACTCCAATCATCAAAAAGATGCGACTCCTTGATTTCCCGCAAGGGAATCGGGCGAGTCAAATGACGAACAAAGCCAAGCTCAACCACCCAGCTTTTCGTATCGTTCGGGTCAGGGCGAGGCTCTGAAAGCACTTTTGCTACACCGACAATAGCCTCCTCCTTACCGCTATGATAGATCAGTACCTCATCACCTAGCTGCATAGCGCGAATCGCCTTTACTGCCTGCGGATTGCGCACGCCATCCCACGTCGTTCGCTTTTCTCGTTCCAGATCTAAAATAGAATACTCAGCTGGTTCCGTTTTTGCAAGGTAAAAAGCCATCCCACACCTCCTTCTACACGCAAAGTTACCAATCAGAGGATAAAAAAAATAGCAAATCCTCGTTAAATTTTTCAACTTTTTCCCCTCTGTTACCGTATATAAGATGTAGCCGTGAAGAAAATAGCATGGCTACACATTCAGCATACAACACTGGCGAGCGATCCGTAAACAAATCAGCTCACACCAGTAATCAGCCGAACGCTTTCTGCGCAGAGTAAGCAAACGGTCGTTTCCTATTGAGCATTCCGTATACGTCGAAATAGAAGTAAGGAGAGCTAACCATGACTCAGACAAACCCGAATTCCGACCCCAATATTGAGCAGAAGACCTATGGTGTTGAGGAATTACAGGTCGTTGGTGAGCAGCTTGTCACAAAAATCAAGGAACTTCTTCACGAAGGAAATGTCCGTCGCGTCATTATCAAGCAGGACGGTCACACACTGCTTGAGATCCCGCTGACTATCGGCGTTGCAGGCGTTCTGCTGGCACCGCAGCTTGCAGCTATCGGCGTTCTGGGCGCACTGCTGACTCGCTGTTCCATCGAGGTTATTCGCTCAGGCGAGAAAACCCCGGAGGAGCGTCGGATTGAAGAAATTCGTCAGGATGAGGTTCCTCCTACCCCTTAAAAAGCATACATGCGAAAAGAAAAGCGCTCTCGGAGAATATCGAGAGCGCTTTTCCTCGGTTCTGTTACAATTTGACGACGCTCAGGACGCGTCCATTTGCTACCTGCATCCCCCCCTGCATACGGGGCGCCGGCTCCAGATCCGCAATGCGTAAAGCGGTTACTTGATTACTACGGGCATTCTCCTCCCATGCCAGAAGCACATGATCCTGCTCATGTACCAGCATTGTTGAGAAAACGCGATCAGTCTCAAGCAACTCAGTGGTAACGACGCCAGCCGTCGCGCGTCCCCGTTGCGGGTACTCGCTGAGCGGCACCTTTTTGACAGTTCCCTGTACGGTGACAACCAGTATACTGAACTGATCTGGCTGTGCTTCTGCCTGGTCGGCATCCAGATGCGATGCACTGATCACAGTGCCGCCTTTCGCCAGCGAGATCGCAGCCACGCCCTGACCCACACGACCTTGTGAGCGGAAGGTGTCATCGCTGAAGCGCAACGTCTGCCCATAATCGGTTGAGACAAAATACTCACCACGTCCGCTTGAGAGCAACGCAGCTACGACTTTATCTCCCTCCGCGAGCTTCATATCCTGTACACCGTCCACATCTGCCGTCTTATACTCGCTCAGAGGTGACTTCTTAACCTTGCCATATTCGCTGAAGGTAACAAGATAGCGCTCCTCCTCATACGAACTGATCGGCAGAATGCTGACAATCTCCTCCCCCTCTTCCAACTCAAGCAGATTGGCGATTGGCTCACCTTTGCCCGAACGAGTCGAGGAAGGGATCAGATGGGACGCAAGCTGAAACACGCGTCCACTTGATGCGATGCAGAGCAGATATTCACCGGTTGCCGTCGCGATTACCTGCTGTAACTGCTCATCACTCCGAACTGGAGTATATACAGCAGGCTCACCTGGCTGCTTACTCTTTGGAGTATAGGTATCCGCCGGAAGCGCCTTCAGCAGGCCGCCACGAGTGTACACAACGGTCAGCGGCTCACGCTCATGCAGGCTTGGTACCCGGGTAATCGGCGTGTGAATTGTGGCTTCAGCATCAATGACCGTGCGACGCTCATCCCCAAAACGCTTGATCAACTGCTGCATCTCACGTTTTAACAACGAGAGCAAAGCCCGACGATCTGAAAGCAGGCGTTCACGCTCACGAATACGCTGCTGAAGCTCTTCCTGCTCTTTGAGATACTTACCGGTGTCGAGACGCGTAACCTGTGAAAGCGTCATCGAGGCGATCACATCCGATTGTCTGGGAGTCAACTGATACCGCTCCTCGATTGTCCGCCGCGCCGCGGCTCGATCCTCCGATTGCTGAAAGATGCGCACGATTTCTTCCGCATGGGTAGCACCAATCATCAGACCTTCAACCACATGCAAGCGCTCCTGAGCTTTGCGCAGCTCGAACTGTGTGCGCCGCGTCAGAACATCAATCTGATGCTCGTTCCAGTAGTTCAGCAGTTCCAGCATGCCAACTTGTTTTGGTTGACGAGCCTGCTGCATTGGAGTACCGAAGAGAAAGACCATCTGAAATGAAAGCGCTACCTGCAAATCGGTTTCACGATAAAGCTGAGTAAGCACCTGCGCCGGGTCTGCATCTTTGCGCAGTTCCAGCACAATACGCGTACCTTTCTCGGTATCGCTTTCGTCGCGCAAATCAGCCATCAGCCCTTCAAGCTTATGCGCATTGAACGCCTTGATAATCGAGGCTTTCACCTTATCGCGTCCAATCGGCGGGATCTGTGTCACTACCAGTGAGCGGCTGCGCGGTGTCTCCTCAAGCCGCACATCGGCCCGTACAATAATACGCCCCTTGCCGGTAGTAAAGTAATCCTTAATCCCCTGGATACCAATAATCTGGCCTCCCTGCGGGAAATCCGGGCCCTGAATATATGTCATCAGCTCTTCAACCGTCATCTCAGGTTTATCGAGCAGAGCAATACAGGCCCGCAACACCTCGGTCAGGTTATGGGGAGGAATATTGGTCGAGAGGCCAACCGCGATCCCACTCGACGGATTCACAATAGGTGGAATGCGCCCGGGCAAATAGTCCGGCTCCAGTACCTTCGGGTCCTGCTTATAGGTCGGATGCAGCGGGACCGTTTCACATTCCATATCGGCCATCAGCGCTTCAGCCAGAGGAGAAAGGCGCATCTCGGTATAGCGGTAGGCAGCAGCTGCGTCGCCGTCCTCACTCCCCATATTGCCCTGTCCCTCAATCAAGGGATAGCGCATCGAGAATGGCTGCGACATACGCACAGCAGCATCATACACAGAAGTATCACCATGAGGATGATAGTTACCAAGAATCAACCCAACTACCTCGGCACTCTTCACCGTTGAGCGATTTGAGAGATAGCCAGCCTCCCGCATCCCGCTGAGAATACGGCGATGAACGGGCTTAAGACCGTCACGAGCGTCGGGTAGCGCTCGATCGGTGACTACAGAGAGACCATATGTCGCAAAGGCATGCGACATAATGACCGAAAAATCTTCTTGAACAATCCCCGGTTCAATTGTGTTATCCGAGACACTAGCCATACACTACACATCCAGTTCTTTCACTTTACGAGAATGTTCGGCCAGGAAGACGCGTCTCCGCTCAGCATTTCGATCTTCCATCAACTCTGCGACCAGCTTGGAAGCCAGCACGCCATCTTCCATCGTCACGCGTTTCAACACCCGGCGAGCAGGATCAAACATTGTCTCACGTAGCTCTTTGGCGTTCATCTCGCCAAGTCCTTTAAAGCGCTTGAACTCCATATTCCGTGCGTCGGGATGCGTGCGCAAAAACTCCTCACGACTCTCATCGTTCAGCAGCCAGATGACTTTGCCTCTGTACTTGACCGAGTAGAGCGGAGGGCAAGCAATATAGACATGGCCGCGTTCGATCAGATCACTAAACTCCTGGTGAAACAGAGTTAACAACAGACATTGAATATGCAGGCCATCAACATCCGCATCGGTTGCAATAATCACGCGGTTAAACTTCAAGCGTGTGATATCAAATGTGTCACGCGTCCCAGTTCCCAGGACATTGATAATCGTGCGAATCTCATCATTTTCTACGATACTCTTCAGGTCGGCTTTCGCGACGTTCAGCGGCTTCCCCTTCAGCTTCAACACAGCCTGGAAGTCAGAAAAACGACCCTGACCGGCACTACCACCCGCCGAGTCACCTTCAACGATAAAGAGTTCGGCTCGTGATGGATCATTGGTATTACAGCGTAAAAACTTCTTGGACAGCGAGGTATCCATCATCTCGCCATTTTTCTTATTGCCAGCCCGCGCCAATTCTTCTACCAACAGCGCTTCATTGCGAGCCTTCTGCATCTGCTGTATCTTCTTGAGCCACTCTTTGCCCGGTCCCTGATGATGTTCAAACCACTCTTTCAACCCCTCGTCAACGACTGAACGAACGATACCTTCAACCGGCGCATTATTCAGACGATCTTTTGTCTGCCCCTGGAACTGAGGGTTGACCAGCTTCACCGAAATGACCGCGTTCAATCCTTGCTGGATCACTTCTGGCCTGAAACCGTCTTTTTCACGATTTTTGATGACACCAAACTTCAAGGCGTAATCATTGACCACTTTGGTTAAGGCCGCCTTAAAGCCCGTCTCATGTACACCGCCATCGCGGGTACGCACCGCATTCGCATAGCTGTAGAGCGCGATCTTATATCCAGATGTGGGCTGAAGCGCTACTTCGACCGAAACATCATCCTTCTCTTTTGCAATGCCGATAACATATTTAAACAGTGGATCGCTGGTTCCCTCCGACAGATCACGCACATAATCAGGCAGGCCCTCTCGTGAGTAGAAGACCTGTTGGACCTGCTCACCCGAAGCCTCATCCCAGGCATCCAGATGGAACGACACACCACGGTTCAAATATGCTGACGCCTTCAGACGACTGATAATCGCTTCCAGTGAATAGTAGGCATCTGGGTCAAAGACGGAACGATCGTACAGCCAGCGGAACTGTGTTCCGTGCAGCGATGGATCACAGGGCCCGATATGATGCGGCAACGCGGTACCTCGGCTAAAGGTCTGGGTAAACTGCTGCCCTTCTTGCCAGATTGTCAACTCCAGACGCTCCGAAAGGGCATTAATTACCGTTGTGCCAACACCATGCAGACCACCTGCTGTCTTGTACACGCCTTCAGAGAATTTCCCTCCAGAATGCGGTACAGTCAGGATCACCGTCGCAGCAGGAAGATATTCACCTTGATAAAGCATAGGATCGAACGGCAAGCCACGTCCCTCGTCTCGCACTGTCACCCAGCCATCACGATCGAGAGAAAGCCAGATATGTTTTCCATACCCGGCCACAGCCTCATCTACAGCGTTATCAAGGGCCTCCCAGATCAGGTGCAACAGCCCCGAAGTAGAGGTCGAGCCAATATACATACCCGGGCGATGGCGAATAGCCGCGATGCCCTCAAGTACCTGAATATCGGCAGACGTATAATTCGATCCTTTCTTCTCAGATCGGGAAGCTTTTGCCGTTTCAGATGAGGCTTCCCCATTCTGTTCGGTAGGACTTTGTGCCACTAAAAATGAAAACTGCTCCTGAGTCGCGCCTACCTCGTCTTGAGCAGGAGGGAGTGCTTTTGGGGAACGAGACATCAAACCCTATACCTCTCTTTATCATGCTTTTTGCCTAATCAGGATAACGTCTAATATCTGGAAAGTCAAGATAACCCGGCTTCTTTTTGGGTCATAAGTTCTATGCATTCCTTCTTCCCTGCCAGCGCAAAAATGGAATCTCAGTACTTTTCCTCGGCAAGTACAGACATGGTAGAAGGCCAAACGATAAAAAATGATGCTCCAGCAACACCATTGCTCTAACCGATAAAGATACCACTTATGATAAAGGATTGATACATAGAAACTCAATAGGCCTGCTAGACTGATGATCTATGTAAACCTCGTTTTCGCTCGGTATTGTATTTTTCTTTTTTCTCGATTATAATTATCCTGAATTGTTCTATACTTACTCATTTACCTATTCTTAACCTTACATCAGGGAGGATGGCAAAGGCTTATGCCTCGTCCGTCTAAGCACGTATCACCAGATACGCTAGGGGGTCGCATAAGAGCTGCGAGGGAACAATTGCAGCTATCTTTAGCAGAGGTCGCTGGCAATCAGTACAGTCCCAGTCTGATCTCACAAATCGAGCGAAACAGAATCGAGCCTTCAGTGGACAGCCTGCGGTATCTGGCCGAACGGTTACATCTCCCCCTTGAAGATCTACAATATCTTGCACAACAGAATAAAGAAACCGAGGATCAAGGCTCTCAACCTGACCAGCTCTTTGAAGAGACCCGAGCAAGGGCCGCGCTCCATCTGCAAAAGAAAGAAATCGCAGCCGCGATTCAATTATTAGAGCATCTCTACTTACCAGAGATCCCACCCCGGCAACGTTGGCGGCTCGCCGCGTTACGGGGGCAATGTTTCTTTGAACAGCGCAAATTTTTGCGGGCACAACAGGATTTTATCTACGCGCTCAGCATTTGTCCACCTGAACCAAAATTCCTACCTCAGGAGCAACGGCAGGATCTCATGCTACTCCACTTGCATCTCGCTGGCACCTGTCGCGAGCTTCAGCAACCTGAGGATGCCCTTGAACACTATCAGACCGCACTGCATATCATGGATCGTTCAACGCCTTCTGGCTATGTGGCTGAGGCCCATTGGGGAATGGCGCTCCTCGCTTCCTCGCAGGCTTTCCGTCTCCCTCGCACAGCAAGCGAAAGACACCAGAGCAAAGAGGCCTCCCTTCAGACCGCACTCAAACACGCAGAACAGGCCCGCTCTCTCTATTGCGCTATCAATGATCAACTCTCCGCGGCGGCTGTCACTCATCAGATCGCCCAGCTCGAATATGCACTTGGGCAGCATGAACATGCTCAAGCTCACCTTCAGGAGATCCTGCATACCTGGCTCTATACGCTAAAACAGCCTCCTGCCAGCACACGAGAGGGACAGCGACGCCAGAAAGAAGAGGCAAGCGTTGTCTCTGGCGCGGCCTGCTTGCTCGCAGATATCGCGCTGGAAGAAAAGCGCTTTGATGAGGCCCGCAAGTATGCAAATCTCGCGCTAGAAGCCGGACAACGCAGCTATAAACGGCGGCGTGCTGATGCCTACACGATACGAGGCCGCATTCTGGAGGCCATTGATCCCCATATGCCTGAAGTAGAAGAGGCATTTCGCAATGCTACCCGCGAGCTGGCAGACACTCAACGTATTTCCGCTCGCATTAGCGCCCATGTTCGCCTGGCCAGGCACTATCTGAAAATTGGCAAGATTCAGGAGAGTGAACACGAGCTAGAGCAGGCTCGCCTGCTTTCTGACCTTGTGAGCCACAGCGGAGATGATATCACAACCGATGAACTCTCTTCTGCGTAGTTTGTAGTGAAGTTGGAGTGAGATGGAGTACTCATTTTTGCTCTACCACCACAGGCGAGGAAACGTCATAAGGGGTAACACCAGATGAAACCAATCACAGGACAATACGAGTGCGAGCATCGTTCGGGTGTGGGACTGGACTACTTCACGTCACGCATCGATCGGTTAACCCTCTACCCGAACGGGCGCTTTCTGCTCACTGTTCAGGATCGCAGCCGCATCGCAAATGCCGCGCAATCATTCCTTCAGGGACAGCAGATCTCACATAGCGTACCAGAAACCAGATACGAAGGAAGCTATACACAGCAGGAAAAGCTTGTCTCGATGCAATTCGACAATGGACGCCAGGAACAGGCTCAACTTTCATGGAACGGGGAAGGGCTTCAGATCGGCAAAAACTACTTTCAGAAGGTCTCCGACTCAACCATGCTGCCGCCCACCCATCGTGTGCAGAAAGATATGAACGACATTGCCAAAGGCCTGAAAATCGCTGGCACGGTCGGCAGCTTCGCGCTGAAAGCGGCCAAAACGATTCAGAAGACGGTGCAAACCGTGCAGGAGAATCCAGTGCCACAGCAGCCCAATCAGCCGCCATCTCCGGCGCCAAACACATCACCCCAGACGCCACCGCCGACGCCACAAGCCAGGCCACAGGGTGCCATCTTTTGCGAGATGTGTGGGGCGCGTTGCCGCCCGGGCAAACGCTTCTGTAACCAATGCGGGGCTATGCTCTATTAGAGTGAGGGGATAACTCCTTCATCAAGATATTGTACGCCTCTATCACCCTTTGCATCTGACGAGGATCACCGCCTCGATCGGGATGATAGCGCATTGCCAGTTGTCGATATCGACGCTTAATCTGTTGCGGGGTCGCGTTCAGCGGCAGCCCGAGGACGCTAAGCGCCTGCTGTTTCAGGAGAAACGAGCGGGCGGGGTTGGCCTTACTCTGCCAGAACGAACGCACCCCGACTCGCACCACATCCCAGAGCAGGGATGCAAGCGAGGGCGAAGAACGTGCTCTCATACTATTATGCCTCGTCAGTGCGTTTTTTCTCCGATAGACAGAGACGATTGTATCCTTCAATTCCTCTGTTCTCTCCAATAATAATATATGTCTCTTTTTTATGCAATGAAACTGCATGAGAACCAGAGGCCGTGAAAGAAATAACCAATATATCTCTGCTCAGTACAATTGTATAGATACTCTCAAACAGGAAGAGCGACTGAGACAGAAACAATGCTCATCCATAGAGGGTTGCGGTTGTGACTCTTGCACCACCATGCACAGCGGATCGAAAGGAGAAAGAAGGGATGCAGAACGATGGGATCCAGAAACGAGAACACAAACAGGCCGACGCAAAAATTGTCAAACAAACTGAGAAAAAAACTCATGTCATCCAGGAATTTATTACCAAGTTTAACAATGACTGGTCGATGAATCTGGCAGGCCTACTGGCCTATAACCTGCTTATGTCAATGGTGCCCATCGCGATCGCGCTGCTGGCAATTCTGGGCTTTACGCTTGGCTCATTTACCAACCCCGCTGATATGCTCAAGCCAATCGAAACCATTTTCCCGGGCCTGGCAGGCAACCAGAACGCAATGACTATCGCGTTTCAGCAGGTCGAGCACCTGAGAAAAAGTGCATGGACGATAGCCATAATCGCTGTCATTCTGGCTATATGGAGTGGCTCGCGCCTCTTTGTGACCATCGAGGGCTGTTTGAATATCATCTATCGTTTGCGCCCACGCCCTTTTCTACAACAGAATCTGGTTTCTATCGCCATGCTTCTGCTTTTTATCGTGCTGGTTCCCATCATGATTATCGCTGCCAGCGCCCCAACGCTGATTCTCGGCCTGGTTGGCTCCAATCCAGCCTTACAGATGGTTCCCTTCCTGGGAGCAGTAGTCCATAACCCGCTCATTTCCTATCTGAGTAGCGTTCTAGGCGGTATTCTGGTTGGCTGTATCCTTTTCGGCGCCATCTACACGATTATGCCCAATCAGAAAATCAGCTTTCGGACCAGTTGGTGTGGGACGCTTGTTGCAGCCGTTGCACTCGAACTCTTCCTGCTGCTCTTCCCGCTCTACATTCAGCATTCAATGGGCAGCTACACAGGACAGGTAGGCTTTGCCGTTATTCTTCTGCTCTTCTTCTACTATTTCGCCATCATCTTAATAGTCGGCGCAGAGGTAAACGCTTTCTTCTTCGAGAAGCTCCGTCCGCTTCCAAACGATGTGGTTACGTTTATCAGTGCAATGGGCGGCATGCTCCACCTGAATACAACGCAACGCGAGCCCCATTATGTCGATAGTACTCCAACAGAACAGGCTCATACAGCATCTGTTGCGCAACAGCCGAACAAAGCAGAGCACCAGCCAGAGCAGCGTAAACAGAAACCCTCCAGAAAAACCGCTATCAATCCAACCCTGTTAGAAGTCATCATGGGAACCGCGCTGGCCTTTTTGCTCCAATGGCTCAACCTGCGACGCGAACAGAAAAAGAAACCCGCCAGATAGAGTACAGCCTGCAGCGCCTCTAGAGCTTTCTGGAGGCGCTTTTTGCAAGACAGGAAGGCCGCATCAGCGCGTGCGCAGGAAGATTGTATCAGGAAAAAGCGCTCATTACCTGTACCGGCATATTCCTTGACGTGCGTCATGAGGATCTGTTACACTTTCACTCAAACCAGTGAGATTCTCAAAAACCCCGAAACACAGCCATACAAGGGCAAAAGCTTTGCAATACCATTTCAACAGCGCTCTGTACCGGTTGTATCTCCAGACGAGGTCAGAATATGCCTGATAAGCGTCCTTTATCGACGAGTGGAGAGGAACACCATCAACTCCTCAATGCCCTGCGTGAAAGCGAACTGTTGAGAGAATTATCTGAACTGCTTGCCTCATCGCTGGACCCAACCCGAATCCTTCAGGTTCTGGTAAAACGGACGACGGAAGTATGTGAGGTGGAACGGTGCGCCGTCTGGCTCCTTGACGAAGCGCAGGGAGTCTTTCTTCCTTCAGCCTACCATTTCGCTACGCCTCAATTAAGAGGCAAAAAGCTACAAATAGCTGATTATATCTGGCACCGGAGCCGCCTTCCCTACAATGACCCCGTCGTACATCAGCTCTTCCACCAGGAGCACAAACACCTCTCGATTATTGACCTACGCAAAGCATCAAGCCAATTTATGCGTACCATCGCGGAGAAATTCTTTGTACACTCTGTATTGTTGGTAGCACTAATCCGTGAGGACCGTCCCGTTGGCGTCATGTCACTGGATAATCCCGGCAAAACGGTCACATTTTCTCCCGAACAGCAACAACTGGCTCAGGCCATCGGTCATCAGGCAGCCATTGCGATTCACAATGCCCGCCTCTATCAGGAAGCCCAGACCGAACGTATGCGAGCCGAACGACTGATCCAACGCGCTCAATCTATTTATAAAGTCGCCGCAGCCGTCAATTCAGGAGAAGCACTTGCAACGATTCTGGATATCGCGTCAGAGCAACTGGTGCAGGGTATGGGAGCAGAAAGTACCGTGATTGCGCTGCTGCATGCAGATCACCTTATCGTTACAGGAACCGGCGGCTCGATCGCACGGGCCTCGGATTTTCCCCTTTCCCCCGCACTTTCCCTGCTCCCAACCTGTGAACAGGCGGCAATAGAAGGCTCTCCGCGCTTCATCAGGACACACCAGGCCGAAGCAGAAGAGCGTGCTTGGTTTCAACTGCTTGGTTCGAGCGCTTGTATGATTGTGCCTCTGGTGGGAGAGAAACAGCAATCGGGACAGCAAAAAGACACCACCACTCACTGTCTGGGTATAGCCTTTATCAATTATCCCCGCGAAGCCCGTACTCCGACTTCTGGCTACTATGCCTTCGCGCTGGATATTGCAGCCCAGTGTGCCCTTGCAATCGAGAAAGCACGGATTCTGGCAGAGGCCCATCAGGCCGCCACCCTGGCAACCGAACGCGCCAACACCTTGAAAGCAACATTTGATGCGATGAGCGAAGGCATCCTTGTGCTTGACATGGATGGATTTGGCATTATGCACAATAGTATGGCCCGTCGCCTGCTCACGCTTCCACATAAGAAACCGATTCAAGCCGCTGAGATCACCCGGCTACAACGCGCCTATACTCTGCAAGGACAACCCATTCCGGCTGAAGATTTTCCGCTCTTGCGCGCCTTGCGAGGCGAACATATCCGGGGAGAGCGCTATATCAGCCGCCAGATGGACGACATAGACCGTATTATTGAAGTCAATGTTGCCCCGGTCTATGCGGATACGGCGACGCAAATGGGGATCGTCTGCGCCTTTCGTGATGTCACCGAGCAGGTTTATGCTGAACGGCGCGTGCGGCGTGCCCTGGATACGATCCTCCATGCCGCCGAGGCTATTTCCGGTCAGACCGACATTGAAGAGCTCCTTCATAGCTTGCTTGCCCGCACATTGATAGCGTTAAATTGCAATCGGGGCATGGTGCTGCGTTACAATGAGGACCAACAGGACTTTGTGCCCTTTATCGCCATCGGCTTTGAGGATGAACGAGGACTTTCCTGGCTGGAAGAACAAGCAAGTTGGCTCTATCCAGAGGGCGACCAGTACGCCGGCTTCCGCCAGCGCATTCTGGCCGGGAACGTGACTCTGATCAGCGGTGATCAATGCCCGGAACATCCCAACCCCTACTACGAAACCATGATCCTCGCCGCGCCCATCAAGCATAACAGCACGCTTCAAGGGCTTATTTTGCTTGATCGCTCCCTGCTCCTGCAAAAAGAGCAAGAGGGACAGTCAGGCTCAACGCGTCCACTCTCCAACCCGCTCTTCTCTTCCTGGGACCTCACGGTTGTGGAAGGGATTGCCCAGTTTGCCGGCCTTATTGTGGAACAGGCCCGCCTGCAACAGGAGGCCGAAACGGCGCGTCTGAACGAGGCCATTATGCGACAGGCAAACGAGCTCAAAGACGAGTTTCTCAGCATCACAGCCCATGAATTCCGCACGCCGCTGACCATTATTGTCGCCCATGTGCAGATGATGGCCCGCAACCTGAACAAACATCCCGATCTTAACAACACACTCAGTGCCAAGCTCCATGATAGTATTTCCATCGTTGATGATCAGGCCCATCAATTAACCAACATTGTGAATACCTTCCTCGAAGTCACTCGCCTGAATAAGGGTCAGATTATCATCAAAGAAGAAGAGATCAACCTGCCAGATATCATTCATCGGGCCGTCGAAGATCATGCGACAACCTCTCCCATCCATCAACTTCACTTTAACATGAAGGAAGGGGAATACCGCGTGAAAGGTGATAGCGCACGCCTCTCGCAGATTTTTGCCAACCTGCTCCAAAATGCGATAAAATATAGCCCGCAAGGGGGGCCGATTACAGTTACCCTCCAAAAGAGGCTGCATAATGGCAAACTAGTCGCAGAGGTACATGTGGAGGATAAGGGCGTTGGCATCCCTGTTGAGGCTCAATCTCGCCTTTTTGAGCGTTTTTACCGCGCCCCCAACATCTCACACAGCCAATCACGGGGCGTCGGCCTGGGCCTCTATCTGGTCGCGCAATTCCTCCATCTGCATGGGGGCACGATCCGCGTAGAAAGTAGTGGCATACCAGGTGAGGGAAGCTGCTTTATCATCACATTACCCCTGTTAGAAGGAACCTCATAAATATGTCTTCTTTACGTAGCTGGATTCTGGAGCGAGCTCGAAAAGCGCTTGAACAGGAGGAATGCCAGGATGCGTCACATGACTTTGACCATATAACGCGTGTACTGGCGCTGGCAGAAACAATTCAACAGCAAGAGGGGGGCAATCTGCCCATTATCTGGGCAGCCGTCGCTTTTCACGATATTGGGCAGGAGCGCGAACGCCGTCACGGAGGTGATCACGCCCTGATTGGTGCCGAGATGGCAGGCGATCTGCTCACACAGACACCGTTCCCACAGGATTCAATCCCGGCGGTACAACAGGCTATTCGCGAACATCGCATGACAGGCGGCAAGGTTCCCACACAGCTAGAGGGGCGTATTCTCTACGACGCGGATAAAATAGACTGTCTTGGCGCGATCGGTATCGGGCGGCTGTTTTGTATTACCGGGCGCTACAATCAGAAAGTCTACTCCGAGCTCCCCGCCGAGATCGAGACGCCAGTGGCACCACAAACGATCCGGCAACTGCGTCGCCGTCCTGACTACTCACCAAGCATCGAATTTGAGCTCCTCTTCGGGAATCTGCCGGAACGAATGACGACCAGCACGGGGAAATACCTGGCAAAGGAGCGCTATACCTACATGAAAGCCTTCTTCAAGAGATTGCGTGCAGAGGTGGTAGGTGAACTCTGATGAGTTCGCCTACCAGACGACGAAATTGAACGCTGTCCGCTTCGTTGTTGGAGCAGTAAGGTGAACCGTGAAGCCAACTTCTGGCTGAAGAGAGACATACTGCACAACAACCGGGCCGGGATCAGAGAGCAACGTTACCCACACGACGCTACTGCTTGTGACGGCTTGCAGATGAATCGAAACATCACGTTGCCCTTGTTCAAAGACACCCGAGCCATGTACGGGCTGCCGCTTCAGCTCCTCTTGCTTTTCCCGCAGCCTGATTGCTGGCAGGATTCGACTTTTATAGCGCTCAATCACCGGGATATGGGCGCTTGTGGCTTTCTTAGGCCCGGTCGAGAACGCCGCCGGAATATGAGCACTTGTCATCGCTTCAGCGGGCTGCTCGGGCCTTGGTGGCACAACACAGCGGATCCGCTTTAACGTCGGCATCTCCTGGGTCTTCTGTTGCGGAATAGTTTCCAGGCGAATCTTTGTATTTCGCCCAGCCAGGCGCTGCGGTCCTGTCCCAAACTGTGATGGCCCAATGGAGCCCATGGAACTGGGAATAGGCGTCGGCCAAACCGGTACAAACGGGCTCACAGCGGGCGTCTCCACCGTCTTGAACTTGCTCCATTGATCGTCTGGCGTCGCCATAAAATCCTGCTGAGGTAGTGAGCCAAGCGACGGCATTTCGGGTGCTGGCGAAATGATCCGAATCGGGCGTGTATCCTCCTGTTCCGTCTCTTCAAGGTCACTTGCGGTCACTCGCTCGCGTGGCTGTGCCGCAAAAGAAGATGAGATCTTCTTCATAAAGCGTGTAATGATATTCAGGTTACGAGGAGGCGAGGTAACAGGCTCCTTTGACTGCTTTTCCACAACGGGAAGCTGTGGCCGCGTAGGCACCTTCGTCCTGGCCGAAGCTCTGGTAGTAGTTGCACCTTTCGATGACGGAGCCGCACGAATAGCCCGATGTCGCAAACTGAAGCGGGGAGGAATGAGAGCGCGTGCGGAAGTACTTTCACCACCCCCCTCCGCATCCTGTACCTTCTCCCGTAGAGCCGCTTCAACCGAAGCCGAGAGATCATGCCTCTCTCTGGCCGTTCGAGCATACCACGTCTTTTGAAGCTGCTCTTCTGGCTCTCTATACACCGACATTTCAGCCCCCAAATTCTCACCTTTCCATCTACAAAAGATATATTTTGGAACATTTACAGGCAGTATAACACACCTCTTCTCAAGTTCAGGCATTGATAGCCATAATAGCACATGCCTCATCTCTCGCATGCAGCGCCGCTTGTATAGTTCAACGATTCTCTATACAAAAGCAGAGCAAGATACCTCTCTTCCTTTGAGAAACCAGGAGCTCTTGAGAGGCCGCTTCCCATTGTTCAGTTTTCTCTGGATAGAGCTATTTCAACGTCCCTGACACGATAAATAATTGTGTTTCCGGTCCTCTAAAAAGACAGTTATTCCTCTATTTCAGCGATTACCTTTTTCCCCCGGGTGTAAAACTGCGTACAACTAAAACAAAACAAACAGGTAGCTTGACAAGCGGAGCCTTCATTCAAAGACTGGATAGGAATTTCAGGAAAAAAGTATTTAACTTCTTGAAAGTCGGCGCCGAAACCGCTACAATAAAGCCTGATCCTAGTAGATCAGAAAGTCAATCCCGTCGGAAACGATGGGATACATAGGGCTTATAAAGCTAGACTTCGTAGATAGGAAGGATATTTCCGGGATGAAACTCAACGGTACACACAAGTTCCATGCACCTGTAGACAAGGTTTTTGACGCAATTCTCAATCCTCAGGTCCTTCAAGCAAGCATTCCAGGTTGCGAATCTATCGAATATTTAGATGGGAACCGGATCAAGGCGAACATCTCTACTCCGCTGCCCGGTCTGAAGGGACCCTATGGCATTGTGATTAACCTTGCCCGCGTTCAGAAACCCAACTACATTGAGCTTCAGGTCCAGCGCTCCGGGACTGGCGGTTCCGTCAATGCCGTAGCACAGATCCAGCTCACGCAGGAACCCGACGGAACTCTGCTGTCCTATGACGCAAATGCGGAACTGGCAGGTGCAGTCGCCGTTGCAAACAATCCTATCGGCCAGGGTATCGCGAAGAACACGCTTGGTACTATCTTCAAGAACCTGGAGAAGAACATTGGCTAGTTGCTCTATATGAGCAAAAAGGCCCGGTCCTGCATAGGTCTCTATGCGGGCCGGACCTTTTTTCTTGTCCCGGATATTGCTCAGGCTTCTCCGCTCTCAAGCTTCTGGCGCAAGCACTGAAAAAACTGTGAGGTTACTTTATCAGCAGTCCCCTTGATAAGCCTTGCCCCTACACTGGCAATCGTCCCGCTGATATTCACCTGAGCACTCCAGTCCATCTTTGTGTGAGTATCATCCAGCACACTCAGATTCATCTTGCCTGAAAGGTCAACCGCGCTGCCAGGAGCCTTACCACGCGCCTTGACAAGCATCACTTCGGGTTCCTGCATCTCGGGACGGGTTACGTCCATCGTGAATTTAGCTTTGACCGGGCCAACACCTACTGAAATCAGCGCTTTCCAGTGTTCCTCACCCAACACTTCCATACTCTGAAAGCCGGGAGCACAGGAGAACACATTATTGGCATCGAGCAAAAAAGACCACACCTTCTCGATAGGCGCTGCTATTGTTTGTGAGCCAGAAAATTCCATACGTCCCCTTTACAACCTTTCTCTCTATTCTGTAGAAAAAAGACTCAGCTTGACTGAGTGCTACCGCTGCTCAGTACAAAGAAATAACGACATATGTATCATATCACAAGGCGAATGCGTCCCCTCTCCATCGCACTCCTCAAGCTCACCCATTTCAACTCAACCAATTTTCCTGTATAGTAAAAGGGCAGCCGTTCACTGCAAAACGGAGTATCAATAAAAAGGAACATCTAAAACTATGAGTCATATCTACAGAAATACTGTTTTTCTTGTCCGACACGGCGAGAATCCCGCCAACATTACCAAAGAGTTTTCATCAATTCTGGTTGATTATTCATTGACCGACAAGGGCGTGCTCCAGGCCCACCAGACCGGCCTCTTCTTTCGGGATAAGCATATAGATGAAATTTATGCGTCTCCACTCAAGCGAGCCCGGGAGACCGCATCGATTATCGGCTATGAGCTCGGGCTTCCAATCACCGTTATGGAAGAGTTCCGCGAAATCGGTGTTGGTGATCTGGAACGCAGGCCTCCCACTGTCGAGAACTGGCGCATTCACGACCAGGTCTTGCAGGACTGGTACACCGGCAAGTTTGAGAGCCGCTTTCCCGAGGGCGAAAATCTCTTCATGGTCGCCGATCGCCTGCGGCGTGGCCTCAAGCAAATGACGCTTGGCAAGCAGAACAAACGCATCATTCTGGTGGGGCATGGCGGTCTCTTTATGGTCGCAGCGCTGGCAATCTGCCATCAGTCCCTGGGACAGGAACACCTTGCGGGCAACCATAACTGCTCGGTAACTGAGCTCGACCTTGAGACCACCGAGGAAGAGGTCTCAGGCACGCTGAGATGTTGGGCCGCTTATGGGCATCTCTCAGGGTTGGCCGCCCAGGTCATTTCAGGGTCATTCCAGTACGACGAATAGAGCAGCATCAAAAAGGAGAGCTACACCTTCTCCTCGGTGGCTCTCCTCTACTTCATATGCTAAAGCACGCGGCAGAACACAGATTTCAGATACCCCGTCTCAGGCATTGCCAGGCTGGTTGGATGATCAACGCCATGTGTATACACTTCCAGCATCTGCACACTACGCTGCAAACGCTGTGCTGAGAGCGAAACGGCACCAAGCAAATCATCCAGTCCGATCACGCCCGAACAGGAGCACGTCAACAGGACGCCACCGGGGCGTAAGACCTGCATACCCAGAGTATTCAGCCGCCGATATGCTTTGAGAGCCTGCGCACGAGCCCCCTGATTCTTGGCAAAAGCGGGCGGGTCAAGCACAACTACATCAAAAAGCTGACCCTCCGTCCGGGCCCGCTCCAAATAGTCGAACACATCCTCTGTATAGAAGTCATGCATGGCAGCATCAAGACCATTCAATGCAAAATTCTCGCGGGCCAGTTCAATAGCGGCAGCCGAGATATCTACGCTCACCGTTCTCGTTTCCTCTCCAGCCAGCGCCGCATAGACCGAAAAGCCCCCCGAGTAGCTAAAGCAGTTCAACACCCGTTTCCCTCGTGCATACTTCTGCAAGGCCTTGCGCTTATCACGTTGATCAAGGAAGAAACCGGTTTTCTGTCCCTGCCAGGGATCAATCAGAAATTGCACTCCGTTTTCTCGTATCTGCACCCGCTGCGGCACCTCACCGGCAGCGACAATAGGTGCCTCTACAGAGAGGCCTTCACGCCTGCGTGCCTGGCCCTCATTGCGCAACAGAATGCCCTTCACCTCTACCTCGGCCTGCAATGCCGCAATCACATCCGGTAAGAGCCGTTCCATGCCCAGGGTATGGGTCTGCGCAACCAGCACATCCGCATACCTGTCAACCACGAGGCCAGGCAAACCATCACCCTCCGAGTGAATCAGACGATAGGCATTGGTCTCCTGCGGCTCAAATACCTCACGCAATTGCAAAGCCTGCCGAATTCGTTGTCGCAAAAACGCTTGATCAATCGCCTCTTCAGGATGACGCGTCAAAATACGGATAGCAATATCTGTACGCGGATTATAGTATCCACGGGCGACAAACTGCCCCCGCGCTGATTTGACATCGACAAGAGCGCCCGGCTCCACCCAGTGAGGTGGCTGCTGCAAAGCGCCCGAAAAGATCCAGAGATGCCCACCAAGCAAGCTCTCATCACGATGCGGTTTTAAGCTCGCTGTGGGATAATGCGTGGCAGTCACAATCCTTAACTCTCTCTCATAGTATGATGCTCCCTATTATGCCATAACTTGCCAGGAGGAGAAAGAGCGCCACATCTTTTAACTCTCCATACGCCGAATATACGCCTCATATTCAAGGGGAAGCAGCCGGTTATACTCAGAGGAAAGCAGCGGAGAAGTAATGATAAAATCGGCGCTGGATCGATTACAGGCAACTGGAATGTTCCACACAACCGCGATCCGCAACAGCGCCTTTACATCGGGATCATGCGGTTGCGCTTCCAGCGGATCCCAGAAAAAGATCAGACAATCAATTGCTCGCTCCACAATACCAGCCCCTATCTGGAGGTCACCGCCGAGTGGGCCACTCTGGAAACTATGTACGGGTAAGTCGAGTTCTTTGGTCAGTAGCATGCCCGTCGTTCCGGTCGCGTACAGCGTATGCTGAGCCAGCGCGTCCCGATTGAATCGCGCCCACGAGATCAGATCGTCCTTCTTGTTATCATGTGCCACCAGGGCAATTTTCTTTTTCGGCCCGATTGGAAGCTGACTGTAACTATTCTCGTTCATCGCAATCACCTGCCTCTTCTTCAAATGGAAATAAAGTCTCGCGCCGTCCTCACAGTAAGCAATGGGACAGCACAGCCGTTGCAATTATATCACTTCCCTGGTTGGTTAGTCGTTTCGCCTGAAGCAAGCTCTAAAGAAGAAAAGCGCAGGAGAGGACACCTCCAAAAAAAAGAGAAAAGATGAAACCTGTAGAGCTTCACAGAGGTACAGGTCTCATCTTTCTTTTTTGTACATCATAATGAGTTGTCTATTTTACCGTTGCTGGTTGTTCAGATGAATCGCGGCAACGACCGGGCCAGCGTGATGTTCAGCCTGGCGCAGTTCAGCCTTACGAAGGTTAAGAGCACTATTGATAAGAGCGATATGCGTAAATGCCTGCGGATAATTGCCAAGAGCCACCTTATTCGAGGCATCGATTTCCTCGGAGAAGAGACCAAGCGGTCCGGCATATGACAGCAAGCGTTCAAACAGCGAACGCGCCTCATCAACCCGGCCTTGCATAGCCAGATTATCGACTAACCAGAACGTACAAATTGCGAAGGTGCCTTCGTGCCCTTCCAGACCATCATCTGAAAGGTAGCGATACACAAACCCATGCTCATCGGTCAGCTTTTCCATGATCCGGTCAACGGTCGAGCGCATGCGCGGATCATCTGGCGGAATAAAGCCTACGAGAGGCAGCAGCAGATTAGAAGCATCCAGGGCGGTATCACCATAGGACTGCGTGAAGGCTCCCAGTTCCGTATTATACCCGTTTGTCAGGATATCGGCCCGGATCTGATCTCGCACCATCATCCAACGGGACAGATCCGCTTCAAGATTCAATTGCTGTGCTGCACGAATACCCCGATCCAGCGCGACCCAGCACATCACCTTCGAGTAGACGTAGTGACGATAGCCGCCGCGAACCTCCCAGATACCATTGTCCGGCTCATGCCAGTGCTCGCACACATGCTCTACCAGAGCCCGCATCAGATCCCATAGGGGCCCCTGCAACGTCTCGCCATAGCGCTCAAAACCGCCCTGACGACGATAGAGGTGGATACAGTCCAGCACCTCGCCGAAAACATCCATCTGTTTCTGCTTGGCAGCTCCATTACCAATGCGCACAGGTCGGGAACCACAGTACCCGCTCAAGTGAGAGAGCTCCACTTCAGGGAGATCGCGTTCACCGCGAATGCCATACATGATCTGCAAGGCCTCGCCCTCCACAAAAGTCAGGTTGCGCAACCAGTGAGTAAAGGCACGCGCTTCATCAGTGAGGCCCAACACATTAAGAGCATAGAGAGTAAACGTCGCATCACGCAACCAGGTAAAACGATAGTCCCAGTTACGCAGGCCGCCGAGCTCTTCGGGTAAGGAAGTGGTAGGAGCAGCAACAATAGCACCTGTAGGGGCGTAGGTCATCAGCTTCAGCGCCAGTGCGCTGCGCTGCACCCACTCTTCATAGGGACCGCGATAATTACTGGACGCGACCCATTGCCGCCAGCAGTGCAGAGTACGAGCCAACTCGACATTAAAATTACGACGATGCAGTTCATCCTCAACCAGACGACGCGCCGCCTGAGCGCTGCGACCAACACCAAGCGCAAAAGCCAGACGCTCACCCTCGCTGAGGGTAACGTTGATCACCACTGAAGGATTGCGGTCTCCTTCTTCCTGTACCACCTTGATGGAATACGAAGGAAGCAACTGAGCGCCAACAACAGCAAGACCCAGATGCTGACCACCGCCAGAGATCACAACTCCCTTATTCTCTGAAGCGAGAGAAATGTCACTCGGCGAAGCAGCATAATTCGGGGTCGCCTTCAGTGTAACCTGAATGGGCATTTCCCCATGAGTACATTCAACAATCCGAACCAGACAATGGCAGGAACCATCCTCACGGGTCCAGGTATTGTTGTCCATGCCGCGATAGGGCCAGGCTTCCAACGTTTCGACCGGCATAAAATCGGTCAGAAGCATCTCACCGCTAATGCTTGTAAAACGAGTCTGTAAAACGTTGCTTCCACGCAAGTAGCGCTGGATGCCAGGAATAGTTGCATCCGCTGGCGCAACCTGGAAGAACCCACCCTGATCAGCGTCTAACAAACGACAGAAAATGGCCGGGCTATCAAAGTCCGGTAGACACCCCCAATCTACAGAACCGTCGGGAGCGATTAATAAGGCCGAATGACAATCGCCAATGACCCCGTATGCGTTAATTGGTAGATAAGTGCGATTGAATTCGTTCATCCCAACCATGTGCAGCAACACTTCCTATTTTGAACTGTTCGACGTTGAACTGTTCGCCAACATCCTTAGAGACGCCTTAACGAGTATTAAAGAACCCTTAGAAATTTTCAACAGGTGCCTTATATCAGGAAAGAACGCAGGACCAACGGGAATAGTAACAGGTTTTCCCATTTAATTTTTTGATAGTACTTTGATAATACCTTGAGGGCACCGCAGTGCCTGTAGCTCCGCATCCCGCGCTCTTTTTTTCTTCTTTAGCTCACAATCATGCCATCCCTTGAAGCGAAATAGCAATCCCATCACCTCTCCCCTCTTCTCAAGTGTCGACTGGCAATCAGATTCCTTTAGGGAAAAGGGCAAAAATCTTTGTTTTTTCTTTATGGTTCGTTACATACTTATAAGTAAAGAGTCCGTAGGTCATCCCGCATTCTGAAAAAGGGAGAAAACCAATGCGAACGATACAGCATATGCTGCGTCATCCAGCAGGCCGAATCGGCGTGACGCTTGGTCTTGCAATCGGCTTTATTGTGACTGTAACCGGGGGCACCAGCAAGGCGCTCCTCTTTGCCGGGCTTTGTCGCTATCTGGCCGGGCGTTTACCAAAGATGTAAGAGCACTTGAAAAGCAGAGGTAAGCTACCCTATCTCTATTCCTTACCTCTGCTTCTCTGTTTCCGAGTCTATTTCTTTACCAGTGAGCTCGCCTCTATCGCAAGACGAACCACCTGCGCCAGCCCTGTTCCAAGAGGAGAAATCGTGACCCACTCCTCTACTGTATGCGCTTTATGCCCCTGTGTGACCCCTACACAAACAGCAGGTATGCCATAGTTGATCGGAATATTAGCATCTGTACTTGAAGAAGTAAATCGGGGCTCCATACCGAGCCACCGTAAAGTACTAGCAGCCAGTTGCACTAATGGATCCGTTCTTTGCCTGCGGCCCGCCGGACGCTCGCCAAGTACGGTAATTTCTGTTTGCAGGCCATCCTTTGCAGTCCGCTTTACAATTGCCTGGACCTGATCAGCCAGCGCCTGCAAAGCTGCGGGATCAGTGGAGCGCATATCCAGCAAGGCCGAGGCCTCTGCCGCGATTGTATTGACAGACGTCCCCCCTTCTATAACTCCCACGTTATAGGTCGTTTTCGGTTCCTCGGGAATCTCAAGAGAGGTAATCCCCACGATCAGGTGAGCCAGACCATGAATGGCACTGGCCGTACCAAAAGCGCCATATGAATGGCCTCCCGGCCCTTTCACGGTAATGCGCCAGCGCTTTGAACCAACAGCCTCATGCACGACATAGCCCAGGCTTCCATCAATGACCAGCACTGCGCCCAATGTCTCCCGGAACCGATCGACGGCAGTTCGTGCACCACAGAGGTTGCCAAGCCCCTCTTCTCCCACGTCGGCCACAAATAACAGATCCCCCTCGGTTTCCAGCTTCAGCTCATCCAGCATATCCAGCGTTGCTAGCAGGGACGCTACGCTCAAGCTGTTATCGCCAATTCCGGGCCCTCGTAAGATATCACCTTCGCGTACCACATTCAGCGATGTCTCAGCCGGAAAGACGGTATCAAGATGTGCCAGCAGCATTACGATTGGGCCCGGGTGGCGCCCTTTACGCCGCACATACACATTTTGAAGCGCATCTATCTCCGGTTCATATCCGCGCTCACGAAAAAGGGAGGCCACAAACTCTGCACGTTTCCCTTCTGCTCCCGTTGGAGCGGGAATAGCACAGATCTGGATTCCGGTTTCAACAACCTGTTCCAGATAGGCCTGAGCCCGCGAACGGATATGTTCAAGTTGACTCTCAGTCAGGGACATGTTCCACTCCTTTCACATCGCCTGAACGGGCACTATGAAGCGGCTCTATTGATCTCTATCTCCCGAGCACTCTCCTCTTATTAACAATTACCCTACAGGCGATATTCCGTCTTCTCCCTTCTGATTATAAGCACTGACCGCACGCAAAGAAAGCCGTAGCATACCTCTTCAGATGCAAACAGCGGGAAGCAATAGAAACTTCTGAGTCGATACAACACCTACCCCTTGTATTCGTATATAAGCACAGAAGCCCTTCTCCCATTGCAAGAATCATTTCATCGCCAGGGAACATGGCGCTCAAAACATGATATAATAGGTACTCCTTGATTCTCCTTATTCTGCTTAATGGTCGCCACCATTGGCAAAAACGTTCTGCCGGGGGTTAGGATGTCTCTTGAAGGACAACTACTCGATCAGTACCGCATCGAATATCTTCTAGGTAGCGGGGGCATGGGAGATGTGTATCTTGCCCGAGATACGCTACTACAAAGAAATGTCGCCATCAAAGTAATCCAGATGGCAAAAACACTCGACCAGGATGAGCTACAGGAAGCAATTCGCCTGTTCAAGCGCGAGGCAACAGCGATCGCCGCTCTGGATCATCCGCACATCTTGCCACTCTACGCGTATGGAGAAAAACAGATCGGGAACCAGCGCGTTGTGTATCAGGTGATGCCCTATCGCAAAGAAGGCTCGCTCAGTAAATGGATAAAAGAGCGATATCGCGACGAAGTGCCTCCTCCCGAAGAGGTCGCCCGGCTGATTCAACAGGCCGCCGACGCGCTCTATCATGCCCATGAGCACCAGATTATTCATCAAGATGTCAAGCCTTCTAATTTCCTGCTCCGCATTCGGAACGAGGCCCCATCACAACCCGACCTGTTGCTGACCGATTTTGGGATTGCACGCCTGAACACAACCACCGTCAATGTCAGTCAGGTTGTTCGAGGAACACCCCATTTTATGGCTCCCGAACAATGGAAAAACCAGCCCGTTCCAGCGACCGATCAATATGCACTGGCAATTATTGCCTATGAAATGCTCACCGGACAGCCTATCTATCAGGGCTCGACCGAACAGTTGATGTATCAACATCTGACAACATCACCCATCCCACCCAGTCAGCTCAACCCCCGACTCTCCACAGATGTTGATACCGTCCTCTTGCACGCGCTCGCGAAAGCGCCAGAAGAGCGTTTTCGCACAATTACGGCGTTTGCCCGGGCATTGCAGCAAGCACTTGGTACGTCCTCACCCGAGCGTATTGTACCGCCTCCTCCTCCCGGACAATCCGACATCAGACATATGGCGAACTCCAATCCAACCCCCGAGCACCCGGTGACACCGGCAAAGCCATATCCAGTGACGCCAATCCACACAGCACCTACACCTTCAATTATGCCCACAACTAAAGCCGAACAGCCGTACTCGCCATTTCCTGCCCCATCATATCATTCACTGCCTCAAGGAAAACCGCGCCGCAATAACCTGCTAACCCTGCTGGTAGCGCTTAGCGTGGTCATCTTTCTTGGCAGCACTATCACAGCAGGGGCAATTCTCTGGCCGTCTTTTTTTCCTGCTTCGCCACCACATATAGACTCGCATGCAACGGCGACTGCACAGGCCAATGCTACAGCATCAGCCGTACCACCAGTAGTAGCGACTGCACAGGCTAATGCGACTGCGACCGCTATTACAGCAACCCAGGTTGCAGAGACGCAGAACGCGCAGCACCCCTATCCGAGCTACCTTCCCGGAAGTGGTACCTTGCGCTACTATGACCCACTCGTTAAACGCCTGTACTGGTACGATGGCGAAGAGAACAAGGAGTTCGGTGGAAAATGCTCCTATACCCGGAACTCACTCGATATCACACTGACAAAGCCAGATAAATCATACTACTGTGGAAGTACCTTTACCGAGAAAAACTTCGCGGTCGAGGTTAAGATGACCTTTGTCAAACCGGGCTGCGGAGGTATTGTCTTCCGCTACAATGAAGACCGGGAAGAAGGCTATTACTTCGCTCTCTGTACTGATCAATACTACGGGATCTACAAATATACTTCTCAATCTCAGGAAGGCACCAACCTGATCGGAAAGAACAAATTCAGTACCTTTATCAATGGCAGCTCTGGAGAGCAAAATGTGGTCTCAGTTGTCGCTCAAGGCGGAACGATTGTGCTGTTTGTGAACGGCAAACAGCTTGAAGCACTCAACGATACCAGCTTCTCAGAGGGCATTATTGGTATGACAGCCAGCACACAGACAAAACCTACAGAGATCGCCTTCCAGGATGCAAAAGTCTGGCAGGTATAAACAACGAGGTCAGTATGACGTTAGAGGGACAACAACTCGATCAATACAGGATACTCCGTTTCATCGGGCGAGGTGGCATGGGCACCGTCTACCTCGCCCGCGATACGGTCCTTGAACGCGATGTTGCTATCAAGGTCATTCATATGAATGAGGAGTTCTCTGAGGCAGAGCTTCAGGAAAACATTGAGCTCTTTAAAAGGGAAGCACGTACCATCGCAATGCTGGACCACCCGTTTATTCTGCCACTCTATGCCTTTGGCGAGAGTCAGCTAAAAGAACAGCAGAACATCATCTACCAGGTGATGCCCTATCGACAGGAGGGTGCGCTGAATATCTGGACGCGAGATCCCGAACGGCTGGCTCAACTGACACCACACGATATCAGCATGATGATCACACAGGCCGCCGAAGCGCTACAATATGCTCACGATCGCCAGATCATCCATCGAGATGTCAAACCCTCTAATTTTCTGCTCCGGGACAGGCCAGATCGTCCACATCTCCCTGATTTGCTGCTTGCCGATTTCGGGATTGCCCATCTGAATATGGTCACACGAAGCGAGAGCCGCGAAATCCGCGGAACACCGCTCTTTATGGCTCCCGAACAATGGCGCGGTCAGCCTGTCCCGGCCAGTGATCAGTATGCGCTTGCGATTATGGCCTATGAAATCCTGACGGGTCAGTATCCGTTCCGTGGCCCTGTCCCCGATATTATGTATCAGCATCTTGAGGAAACCCCACGTGTTCCGAGCGAGATTAAAAAGCAGCTTCCTTCTGAGGTTGATCAGGTCTTGCTTCGTGCCCTCGCCAAAGAGCCTGAGGACCGATACCCCTCCATACGCACTTTCAGCCAGGCACTCCAGCAAGCACTGGGAACCACGGAGCCGCCCGCCCATTCCATTTCCCTCAGTGGACCAGTACAAACCCGACCATCCACATCGCTCAAAGAACAAAGCGCTCCCACCCGGACCCCCCGAGGGATAGAGACACCTTCGCTCGTTCGCAAGCAAACCGATGCACTCTCAATCGAAGCGTTACCCACCCAAAGGCAGACGCCACCCGCCCAGAAACGAAAACTGCCACTACTCGTAGCCTGTGTAATCGTGCTTCTTCTTATCAGTCTTGGCAGTATTGGCCTGTACCAGACACTGGCACATCCCACAGCGTCAGAAACGGCCACCACGGCCCCGAAAACACAGAAACAGACTTCGGCCCCTACCACAACTCTGCCAGCTCTTCCCTATCCTTCCTATCTTCCCGGCATGGGGAAACTGCTGTTTATCGACCCACTCGACAAGCCGAATAAGTGGGAGAACGTCACCGCACCCAATCACAAGGGGGACTGCCAGTTTCGGAACGACGCCTATCATATCCGCAAGCTTGCGCCACACAGCAGACAATATTGCTCAGCCGATCTATCAACAACGAATTTCGCGCTTGAAGTCCAGATGACCATTGAAACGGGGGACTGTGGAGCCGTGATCTTTCGCCAGCAGAAGGCAACCTTGAATTATTATTATGTTCAGCTCTGTCAGAACAGCTTCGTGATCCTGCGTAAAAGCACAAATGACCAACCAACCATCAATCTCAGCGAAAAGGAGCTCCCTCCCACGACCAAAAACGAGCCCCATCACCCATACCTGATCGCGCTGGTGGTACGCGGTTCTACCTTCCAGCTTTTTGTGGATAAAAAGCGGATTACAGAGGGCAAAGATACCGCATTCCCTGAAGGCTCATTTGCACTGGCGGCAATCAGTCAGGATCATCTGACAGAGGTTTCTTTTCAGCAGTTCAGAGTCTGGAGTATTTAGGCCATAAAAAGAGGGTCTCAGTTCCTCACTGAAACCCTCTTGCTAAGCCTCTCAGGGCCGTAACCAGCGCGCGATATCCAGTGCATGATAGGTAATAATCATATCAGCGCCCGCGCGCCGCAAACCGGTCATGATCTCCATTACAATCTGCTTCTCGTCGATCCAGCCATTCTGTGCCGCTGCCTTGACCATTGAATATTCTCCACTCACGTTATAGGCGACCAGCGGCAGATCATAATTTTCTCGCACTCTCCGTATCACATCCATATAGGCGAGAGCGGGCTTCACCATGATCATATCAGCCCCCTCCGCAACGTCAAGCTCGACCTCACGAAGCGCCTCTCGCACATTGGCCGGGTCCATCTGGTACGACCGCCGATCCCCAAATTGGGGCGCGGACTCAGCCGCCTCACGAAATGGCCCGTAGAAACCTGAAGCATACTTCACGGAATAGGCCATGATTGGCAAACCGCTAAAGCCGTGCTCATCGAGTGCATGGCGAAGTGCCTCAACACGCCCATCCATCATATCTGACGGTGCAACGATATCCGCCCCGGCCTCCGCGTGCGACACAGCCATACGCGCCAACAGCACGAGTGACTCATCATTCTGAACCGTGCCATTCTTTACCACGCCGCAATGACCATGACTGGTATATTCACAGAGACAGACATCTGTAATCACCAGTAGCTCGGGCTGAATGGCCTTCAAACGCCGAATCGCCTGTTGAATAATGCCCTGTTCTGCGTAGGCCTCTGAGCCCACTTCATCCTTGTGCGCGGGAATCCCGAACAGCAAGACTGCCGGAATCCCGGCCTGTACAACCTGCTCCGCGACCGTATCCAGCGCCTCAACAGGCCACTGATTGACGCCGGGCATCGATTCGATAGGCAGTGGCTCTTTGATGCCTTCAGCCACAAACAGCGGATAGATCAACTGCTCGACGCTCAGGCGCGTCTCTCGCACCAGCGCGCGAAGCTTCTCATTCTGACGAGTTCGCCGCAAACGAACAGAAGGGAAAAGAGACATAACAGCGCCTCCTACGCCAGCTTACGCAGTACATGTTCGGCAGTTCGAGCTGCCTCTTCAAGCATCACATCTTCTTGCGCAAGCGAGATAAAACAAGCCTCAAATTGAGATGGTGGCAGATAGTAGCCAGCCGCCAACATCTCCCAGAAGTAGCGGCTAAAGCGGTCTGTATTCGCACGTTTGGCCGATGCATAATCGGTCACCGGTTCAGAGGTGAAATACAGGCAGAACATCGCGCCGATACGCACAACTTGCGCCTCCACACGCGTGTTACGCAAAGCACGTTCCAACCCCTCACCAAGCAACAGGCTTTTCCGTTCCAGCGCCTCATACTGTCCCGGCTTGCGCAGCTCTTTCAGGGTCGCAATACCAGCCGCCATAGCCAGCGGATTCCCGGAAAGGGTTCCAGCCTGATACATTGGCCCGATTGGCGCAACTACCTGCATAATATCCTTACGCCCGCCATATGCACCAACGGGCATCCCGCCGCCAATAATCTTACCAAAACAGGTCAGATCTGGACGAATACCGACCCGCTGCTGCATGCCACCGAGAGCAACCCGAAAACCAGTCATTACCTCGTCAAAAATGAGGAGCGCCCCATGCTGACTGGTCAGTTCACGCAACGTCTCAAGGAAGCCGGGTTGCGGCAAAACAAGACCCATATTGGCCGCGACCGGCTCAACAATCACCGCCGCAATTTCGGCAGGATAGAGCTTAAAGAGCTCCTTTACGGCCTCACTATCATTGTAAGGAACGGTCAGGGTATTGGCAGTGGTTTCAGCCGGAACTCCGGGGCTATCCGGCAACCCGAGCGTGGCTACGCCAGAACCGGCCTGTACCAGCAGCATATCAGCATGTCCATGATAGCAGCCGGTAAATTTCACAATCTTACTACGACCGGTAAAAGCGCGAGCGACCCGTAAAGCACTCATCGTTGCCTCGGTCCCGGAGTTGACAAAGCGAATCATCTCAACCGAGGGCACAAATTCCATTACCAGCTTCGCAAGCTCACTCTCCGCCTCGGTTGGAGCGCCAAAGCTAAACCCACGCTTGCTGGCCTCGATCACGGCTTGCAGCACCGAGGGATAGCCAAACCCGAGAATCATTGGCCCCCAGGATTGCACAAAATCGAGGTACCGGTTTCCATCCACATCATAGAGGTAGGGGCCCTCGGCATGGTCAATAAAAACGGGCTCACCCCCGACACCCCGGAACGCACGCACAGGACTGTTCACGCCTCCCGGCATGAGCTGCTGCGCCTCCTGAAAGAGCGCATGCGAGCGCGTGTGCTTCAACTCTTTTTCCATACGTACAGCCTCTTCTTCTCTCAGGCCCCGATTGCATCGAGAATCTCGGGGAGAGACTCATTGATGCACAGGAACATCGGCGTATCACGCAAGGTATACTGACTGGCCTCCGATTCGCGCATCTCCTGCACGAGATCCAGAAAGTCCGCGATACTATCCGACTCAAAGGCAACCACAAACTCCTGATCGTCAATGCCAAAGGAGTAGGTTGTGTTAATGGTAATATTCGGATACTTGACTCCCATCCGAATATGCTCATTCATCATGCGTTTGCGCTCCTCAAGCGAGAGCTTATACCAGGGGCGCGTTTTGATAAAGGGGTACACAAACAGGTATTTATCATCACGAGGCGTCACAACTAGCCGTGGATCATGCGAGCCCCGAACATGTTTCCCGACATAGACAGAACGCTTGGTCATTGCCAGAAACGCTTGCGCCTCATGCAGGTAGGGTCCCATCGGGCTGCGTCGAATCTGGCTACTCAACCAGCGCAGATCCTCTACATCATAGGTCGCAGTCCAGAGCATAAAATCACAGTCTGAACGAACGCCATACAGGCCATAGCTGCGAATCAGCGCTTTCTGACTATATTCTTCGTAAATGCGCAGCAACTCCTGTCGTCCTTGCTCGCGCACATCAGCGGGCAAGCGCAACCACTGCGGATCCAGTTTGTAGAAAGTAAAGCGGACAAGCTGCCGAGGCTGCTTCGCTTTGGGTTTCGCTGCCTCGGGAGCTGTCTCTGTATTGGTCATATCGTTATTTGATAGGGTTGTCTGCTCTGTCATTTTTTGCATCCTCATAATAGTGAAGTATTGCCTCGACCAGACCGGGTATCGTGAACTCCTGCGCCTCAATCGTCACATGCAGGCCAAGTTCACGCGCTGTCTGAGCCGTAATCGGTCCAATACATGCAATCGCGACTTGCGAGAGATCTGGCTGCTGTAATCCCTGGGCGGTACAGGTATTGAGCCAGTGTACAAAATTTCGGACGGTTGACGAACTGGTAAAGGTTAAAAGGTCAAGCTGCCGTGTTTGCAGCATCTGAAATACAGCCTGACTTTCCGCAGCATTTCCGGTTACAGGGACCGTAAAATAGGCCGCAACCACATCGACAATGGCGCCGGCCTCACGAAGCTCGGTGATCAATACCTCACGAGCCTCGGCAGCACGTGCCAGCAAAATGCGCTGCCCAGCGAGAGAGTGTCCCTTCCGTTGCGCATCCTCTCGGAGAGCCGCCGCTACCCCCTCGGCAATAAAGGTTGACGGAACAAGGTTCGCAGTCACGCCATAGGTCTGGAGCGCTGCCGCTGTTGCCGGACCGATAGTCGCGACCCGAGCTTTGATCCGAGTCGGATCGTATCCGCGGGAACGCAAGCGCTCCATACAGATCTTCACGCCATTCGCACTGGTGAAGATCACCCAATCATAGCGCTCATACAGCCCGAGGAGCGCCGTATCAAGCTCACTCCAATCATCAGGTGGTACAATCGTGATCGTTGGAAGCTCAATGGGAAAAGCGCCCAACGAGCGAAGTTGCTCGCACAATACCGACGCCTGTTCCCGCGTCCGCGTGACCAGAATACGCTTTCCTTCAATCTCAGCCATGCTACCTCTCCCTTTCCATTTGCACCTCGGCGATGATCTCGCCTGCACCCTGTTTCAGCGCCAGCTGAGCAACCTGAATGCCAAGTTGCTCAGCCCGCTCTATCGTAGATTGCGTTGTCCAGGGAAGCGCCGCCTGCACCGTGATCCGCTTGCGCCCATCCAGGCTGGTCACCAGACCAGAGAGTGTCATTTGCTCATTCTGGAGCAGCGCGTGCGCCGCCACGGGAAGATAACAACCTGCGCCCAAATGACGCATAAACATGCGCTCAGCGGTCGTCGTCGCCTGAACAGTCATATCCTGTAGCGGGCGAAGTATGTCACACCAGGCGGGTTCATCGCGAATTTCCAGGCCAAGTGCTCCCTGTCCCGGAGCCGGAACCAGCGTCTCGACCGGCAGATAGAGAAGCTTTTCAGCCAGGGCTTGATGGGCCTGCAAACGATGCAGCCCGGCAGAAGCCAGTAGAATCGCGTCATACGCGCCCGCCTCAAGCTTCCGCAGGCGCGTATCAACATTGCCCCGGAGCGGTACTATCTCAGCCTCAGGGCATAGATGCAGAATCTGAGCAGTACGCCGCAGACTACAGGTACCAATGCGCGGACGCTCTTTCCCTCCCTGCAATCGACCATCTTTCAAGGCAAAGGGTTCCCGTGAGATCAGAACATCGCGCACATCTTCACGCGGGCCCGTTACAACCACCCGCAAACCCTCCGGCTGCGCAGTCGGAAGATCCTTCAGGCTATGAACAGCGAGATCAATTTCACCCGCTCGCAGAGCACGTTCAATCTCGGTCACAAAAACACCATCGCCACCAATACGAGTCAGCGGTAAGTGCGTGACTTTATCACCCGTGGTATGAATCTGCTGTACCCTGATCTCAAGAGTGGGCCAATGGTGACGAAGCCGCTCGATGATCCAGTTGGTCTGTATCATTGCGAGCTTGCTTGCTCGCGTTCCTATTGTTATGCTTTTCATCTTCCTGTTCCAGAGCAAATAAATAGCGCATCGCTTCAGCGTAGACATGCCCCTGTCCATCAGCCGCAGCGTCCTTTAAACGACGAGTGGGCATATGCAAGAATTTATTCACCAGCCTATGCGTGAGTTCCTGGACAGCAGCAATCTCGCGCTCTGAAAGAGAGGGAAGCTGCCGTAAGGTGCGTTCCAGTTCCAGCCGCCGCACCTGATCGACCAGACCGCGCAGATCGCTGATAGTATCCACAACGCTGAGAGAGGCCAACCAGCGCTCAAATTGTTGCGTCTCTTCCGCCACAATCGCCTTGACATGCTCAACCTCTTGCAGGCGCAAGCGGATTCCTCGCTCGACCTCCATATGCAGGTCATCCAGATTATAGAGATACACATCAGGGAGCGAGGCAACATCAGGCTCTATATCTCTTGGGAGCGCGATATCAATCAACAAAAGAGAACGCCCGTTTCGCCGCTGCATTACCCGTTGCATGAGGTCCCGAGTAATCAAAGCGTGGGGAGCCCGAGTAGAGCTGATCACAACATCCGCTTCAACCAGCGCCTCTTCAAGCTCATCAAAAGAACGGTGCGAGGCATTCAGGGATTGGACAAGGTCAATAGCGCGCTCAAATGTGCGATTGACAATCACCAGGCGACGAGCGCCATTATCATACAGGTTACGAGCAGCTAATTCACTCATCTGACCCGAACCGACCAGCAGGACTGAAGCATCCGTCAAAGCGGGGAATAAATGACGCGCAAGTTGCACGGCCACATGACTGATCGAGGCAGCATTTCGGCTGATCCCCGTTTCACTACGAGCCCGCTTGCCCGTTGTAATGGCCGCACGAAAAAGAGCGGAGAGCACTGGCCCCGAAAATCCTCCCCCCTGAGCAACCTCAAGTGCATCCACTACTTGACCCTGAATCTGCGGCTCTCCCGGGACCAATGAATGCAGCCCACAGGTTACCGCAAAGAGATGAGAAGCCGCTTCTCTGCCTGTAAACACAAAGGCATGCGCTTCCAGTTCTTCCAGAGGCACCTGACGTTGTTCAGCAAGAATGCGCAACAGGGCAGGACGATCGCGCTCAGCATCGTCACTTACAGCATAAAGCTCAACCCGATTGCAGGTTGAGAGTAGCACACATTCTCGAAACACCTGACGCGCACTATGCAGTACCTGGGCAATCTGCCGAGACGAACAAGAGAGACGTTCCCGTAAAGAGATCGAGGCGGTAGTATGATCGACGCCGACTACAAGAATCTGCATTGAAACCTCGTAAATCTTATAAAAATTTCAATCGTCTATAGAGATTTTAGCGATTTTTTGCCATTCGTCAAGGTCCGAAGGCTGGAATACTATCAGGTAAAAACCGTATATTTTCTCCGGTGCCCTTCATTTCGGCATAAAACCCCTGACAAATCGCGAATTACAGAATCAAACGGCATAAACGTGAGCAGTATTCCCGCCAGAATATGCTCTCTTCAGGAAATACGTTTCCCCTTCTCTTTGTAGCAAAAAAGAAGTGAACAATTCAACATCTCTCATATTTATTGTACTGATCTCGAACGTGCCAAAAATGGCCCGGCTTGCGGGTCCTGTACTACCTGCTCGATTAAATGCCGATGCGAACGCAACAGTCCAGCCGGCAGCTCATCAGGAGCGAAAAAACGAGCTTCTAACACTTCGCGTGAATCAAGATGCAACTCACCGCCGACCAGCCGAGCGAGAAACGTCACCTCAACACGGAGCTTGTAGCCGCTCACCATCCTCAACAGGCGCTCCACGGCAATAGTGTAACCGGTCTCTTCCTTCAGTTCACGAATCAATGCCTCATCCAGTGCCTCACCTGCTTCCATATAGCCTCCGGGCAGTCCCCAGGAACCAGGCTTCCAGAAACGATGACGCAGCAGCAACACCTGCTCCTGCTCATTGAGAATCACGCCAGAAACACCTATCAGAAAAGTGGAATGCGTCAACCAGAGAAGATACCATTGAAGTGGACCAATTTTAAGCCGGCGCCAGAGTCGAACCAGTAGAGAGGTCATGGTTTCCTCCTTCACAAGAAGCAGCCCAGGAAGCCCACGACTTTCAAGCCGGGGAGGCATGGGCCTGCTGCAATGGCAGCTCAAGCAAGCCAAAGAGAGAACAGCAGATGCATCTTCTCAAACAATACAAATCTCTTCAAAATACTTGACACGCTCTTCTCAGCAGTACAATCAACCTATGCAGCAGAAGCCGATCGCGCATAAGCTGGCACACGCGTCAAAGGAGAATGCTTCTCGCCCGGTCCTGCCGAGCGAGAATGGAGCAGTTGTCACTTGTCCCTGATGTGCCGGACAAGGAAGCCAAAGCAGAGCACCTGCGACGGTTCTCTGAGCTGCAATGGAGTCCAGACACAAGCCCCTCCTCCAGGTGAGGTCATTGATCGATAAAAGCCCTGGCAATAAAAAAGGGAGCAGCCAGAAGCCATATTCTGCCTGATCCCTTGCTCATCCTACGATGATTGCGAAACCTGTTCAGCGGGTCTGGGTCGTCCGCCGATCTGTCTCCATGCGGCCTCAATACACTGTTTTAAGAGCAGCACATTAGTCAGTGGGCCAACACCTCCGGGAGTCGGCGTCACCGCACCAGCAACCTCGGCCACCGAAGCGAAATCTACGTCACCGACAATGCCTCCTTCGGGCAGCGCATTAATACCCACGTCGATGACGGTTGCTCCGGGTTTCACCATCTCTGCTGTTACCATATTTGGCCGACCCACAGCCGCAATCAGCACATCAGCCTCACGCGTGAGCTCAACCAGATTGGTCGTTCGCGAATGACAGACGGTAACAGTGGCGTTCTTCTGTAAGAGGAGCAACGAAAGCGGCTTACCCACAACATTACTGCGCCCAATGACCACAACACGCTTTCCCTGCAAGGGCGTTTTGGTGCGCTCAAGAATCTCCATCACCGCAGCAGCAGTAGAAGGCACAAAACTCGGGAAGCCCAGGAAGAGGTTTCCGGTATTCAAAGGGCTGATCCCATCGATGTCCTTTTCTGCTGCGAGCGTCTCCGCAACCATCTTCTGTGAGAGATGAGCGGGCAAGGGCATCTGTACAATCACACCATGCACCGTGACATCCTGATTCAAGCGCACCAGTGCCGCGTGTAATTCATCCGCTGAAATATCGGCGGGCAACAATTCCAGGCGGGCCTCAACCCCGAGATCCTTTGCAATGCGCAAAATAGCCTTACTGTAGACACCGGAAGCGGGGTCACCTTCTACACGCACAATCACCAGTCCCGGAGCCCGTCCCTTGACCTCTACAAAACGCTGCACATCCTCTCGTAACTCGGCCCGGATTTCCTTCCCCAAAGCGCGTCCATCAATTGTTGTTGCAGTCATCTAACTATGCTCTCTCCCCTATTACTTTCAATACCTGTTGATTGCCTGTTGCAATCCGTTCCAGTGCATGTTGAAGCCGGTCCGACAATTGATGCACCAGAGTCGCATCTTTCAATGAGTCCAGATTGATTTTCACCATGTAGGAACCCCCGGTTCCTGCACAGCTTGCCAGAGCGGCAGCGGTCGCGACATCGCTTAAGACATTCTTATTGCCAATCTCGGCAATGCGTAAACAATACAACATCAGGGTTGCGGCGCTTTCAACCACATCAAGGGGAACCTGTGCAGCCTCAGCGAGCCGCTCCTGAATAGCCCGAGAGCGAGCGGCCTTTTCCTCGGCAGTCTCTTTCGGGAGTTTAAAGCTGGCAGAAAGATGACCATACGCCTCAATATCTGCCTGTATCAGATTTTGAAAGCGAGAGCGCAGCGCCTCTGCCTGCTGAATAAGCGCTTCTATCTCTTGCTGAACATCCAGATATGCTTTTTTTCCAAGCGTCAAACGGGCGACCATACAGACCAATCCGGCTCCCATTGCTCCATTTAACGCCGCCGTAGAACCGCCGCCCGGCGTCGGCTGACCGGACGCCAGATCGTCAAGGTACGTATGTAAAGGTTTATCCAGGTACATTCACTCTACTTCCTGAAATCAGAATCAAAAAGAACACAAGCCCGGGAAACCAGCTCCCAGAGGAATATTCTAGCACTGCATCAAAGTGCACGTCGAGCTCCGCCGGATGACTGAAACAGGTGCTTCCCTTATGCCTGCAAGATCGTATCCTGAGGCTCGACACTTCCGACGTGAGCGCATTCGGCATAGAGCGGGCACGAAGAGCACTTTGGCCGCTGGGCATGACAAATCGTGCGACCATGCTGGATCAGATCAACATGAAAGGTATGCGCCCATTCAGGCGGCAACACTTTTAAGAAAATAAGGTGTGCCTGATTGGCGCTTACCTTTGGCCCAATAAAGCCGAGCCGTCGTGTCAGGCGATGTAGATGCGTGTCCACCGGCATCAGAGGCAATCCCAGATTAAACAGCATAACACAGGCTGCTGTTTTAGGGCCAACCCCGGGAATTTTCTGCAAATACCGCCAGGCATCCTCATACGGTTGCTGTAACAGCTCATCCCGCAGAAACACAGACAGCGGCTTCGTTCCCCCTTTTGCCTCCTGCCATTCCCCGATTGTATGCAGGGCATTTTGAATGCGAGGCGCTTTCACATTCGCCAGGCCACCACATCGTATTGCGTCAGCAACCTCATAGGTTGGAGCGTCACGCACCTGTTCCCAGGTCGGAAACTTCTCGACCAGTTGGCGATAGGCACGCCCTGAATTGATATCCGAGGTATGCTGTGAAAGAATCGTGCCGATTAGCCCTCCTAACGGATCCATATCGGGTCGCCAGGGCGGTTCACCGTAGGTGGCAAGTAGAATGTCATACACACGCTCTAAATGCAGCCAGGCCGTCTCTTTTACGTCCATTGCTACCCTTTCTGCGTGACCGGCGTTGCAAGCACGGTATCGTAGAACATCAATTCATATTCATGACTGAGGCGTACAGCTCGTACCACTTCACGCCGCTCCTCTGGCGTCTTGAAACGACCGAGCAGGACATCATCAATCGGCGTGACCTGCTTCCCGATCTCATCATGCACCGTAAAGAATGCGACATCATCCGCCGTCAAACCATAGTGGCGCATCAAAGCAGGACCAATTCGAGCACAAATCTGGACAAAGATATCCTCACTCGCGCTCACCGCCGCTAGCTTCTCAGCGGCTGAGCCATAGGCAAGCATCCAGTAGAAGAAATTGGTCAATGCCATACAGCCAGCCAGAGGCTCAACCTGCTCAAAATCCTTGCGCGTGAGCCCGATTGCTTCGCCAAACCGCAGCAACAGGGTATAACCACCAACTTTAGGCAGAAGCTTCTGAATCAACATCTCCTGAAGCTCTAAATCGGGGGCTGAGGCAATCGCCAGCGCATCGAGACGATAGGCCTCCCGCACAAGCCACCAATCTTGAAGCGCGAAAAGCCGCAGCCGCTCTACGTCAAGCGTGCCATCCTCTATCTGTTGCCAGAGGGGATGGAAAAGCAAACGACGCCGTAACTGCTGAATATCCTCCGTGACAAACGTATCCGCAAAACCCACGTTCTCTATTTCACTCCTTTCACACCACTGGAAACGCCACAAGTAGCGTGGATTGTCTGGTCTCTTTTTCTCAAAACAGGGCTTCACAATCCCTGAGTATCATTGTATGCCACAGAAGCGGTTTCCTGTCATCCCTTTAGCCTGATAGGACTGCATATGGAGAGAAAAAAGGAAGAGGTACACCTTACACCGCCCTTCCACCTGGCAAGCGCATCGACAGGAATAGATGCCTCCTGTCGATACACTTATTGACGGATACAATGGCTCCAACAGCGGAACCAAAACTCCTGTCTATCCGACATTCGTTCATTGCTCCCTCTACTAATGAGAGACCGCCGCCGAACCAAAGAGCACAAGAGCAAAAATACCACCGATCACCAGCGCTATAAGAAGACGGATCAGTAAGCCGGTAGCAGAAAAAGATCGCCTGCGCGAAGCCAGATTGTTTGGTGGAGTTGGCTTTCCTTGCGTTGCCACAGTTTCCCTCCAATAGATGCGAATGATTCTCTATTTCAGTACAACAATGCTTCCTCTTTACAAAGGGAGAAACGCCGGGCATTCTCCCTCAAGAGATATATACCGGGTCTGTGATTGTAAAACGCATTGGCACAGGCACTCATAACGAAGCGCTACTTTTTGGCCGTCTTCTTCTGACATTCGTCACATTCGCACATCGACCGCAACTTCTCGTAGGTAAAGATCCCTGTGCGGTGCCCATCAGCCCAAACCGGAGTCAGCCCATAGCGTCCCACTGGCTCCAGATTAACCAGCGTAGTCTCTTCCTCACTCAAACTCTGGCGACTCTGAAGCATTCCCGGCTGTCCACCCTCACCGGCACACCAGGCGCATGGACAGGCCCAGCGCAACTTCTCCCAGCTATGGATACTTTCATGCTCATCACTCCATGTCAGGATCAACGAGCGGTGTTCCTCGTCAAGCAGAAAAGAGGTCGGGACAGGATGATCGTACTGCATCATATATTCTTTATCCCTTCGCGGATTTTTCAACGTATACCAATAGTACCGAAAAGGGATTCCCCATTCGGTATTTCAGACAGGTTTATTATAATATGGTTTTAGTTTTTTCGCATCGTATGCCCGCTTTATCCAATCAATTCGGTACGCTGGTTTGCCTGCACATTGTTGACCGCCGACCAGAAAGAGAGAAGGTCTGAAAGCATGTTGAGCGCCAGTGCTCTGTTGCTCATGAAGAGGAGGGAAAACACACAGGAGAGCGCCAGATGGAGGCCATCGTGAGACAGGAATCCTGAAAAACTGGCAGCGAGATGATATACAGAATAATGACACAGAATGATATACTATTTTCCAACGTCGCCCCGTAACCCATCTCTCTTTCACGAGGGCGGTAGCCAGAACAGCTCAATAACCAATATGAAGAACTAGCACAAAATGACAGAAATCCTGAAGAAAGTACATCCTTTAGTAAGCAAAAATGGAGCGATAGCATGGAAATGGTGATAGTTGGGGGAATCGTTCTCGTAGTGAACCTTGTGGTTCTTGCCGCTGCATACAAGCTCTTCCAACGGACAGCGGATAATATTCAGGCACAACAGCAAAGTTGGAAAAATGCACAAGAGGCTCGTATCCAGCAATGGCAGGAAAAGCATCAGCAGCTTTTTGCAGAGCTTGAGCGAACCGTCCTGACGCGTACACAGCGTATACAGGAAGAGTGGCACCTGCAACAAAAAGAGAACGAGGTAACGAAAAAACAGCTACAGGCCAGATTTGAAAAGGCAATCACCCAGGCCCGAGCAGAATATGAAATGGGACGCATTCCTCGTATCGAGGATGTGCCACTTCCTGTGAAGGATACAGCCCGCACAGAAAAGCCTGAACCACGCATACCGCCTATCGCCCTGCGCGGTGCGAACCTCTCTCAAAGAGACCTCAGTTCGCGCTATCTTGGGCATTGCGATCTACGAGATACGAAGCTTACCGAAACAAAATTCTTTATGGCCGACCTCTCATGTGCACGGCTTGAAAACGCGGACCTTTCTGGCGCAGACCTTTCCGGGGCCAACCTGACCTATGCGGATCTCCGTGGTGCAAAGCTGGTGAAAGCGAACTTCTTGACCACCGATCTGTATAAGGCCGACCTGCGCGGGGCAAACCTGCTCCAGGCACGTAATCTGTCGCGGGAACAGCTTCAGAGCGCTATTTATGACGAGCATACGCTTTCAGAACTGCTGGATGAGGATGAGGAGAACGGCACCACCCTCACCGGGATCAAAGCTGTTCGTCCTTCCCAGAAGCTGACCAGTGTCACGCCTTCACAGAAAACGCCCGCGCTCAATACACCAATCCCGCAATCAGCACTTCCCTCTTCTGACCTCGGACAGTCCGTTACGAAAGAAGAGCAGAAAAAGTCTGCCCCGGAGCCAACCCCAGCACCCTCATCCTCAGAAGATCGCAACGAAGCACAATCCGCAGAGGATGCCGAAAACTTTGATATTGTCAAAGAGCTTGAAGCGCTTCTGAACGCCGCTACTCCACTTGATCCTATTACAGGCCTGCCCGCAGCCGTTGAGCCAGAAGAGCAGCAGCAAGCAACAGAGCCCGAGCCGAAAAGCACCGAACAGGCTCCCATCGTGAAACAGCTTTCACCCTTGCAGAACGACCTGCTTCCCGATCTCACCGAATATGACGAGACCCCGGGGGATACAGAGTCGGCGCTGTCGCCACTCCTTTCTGATAGCAGCCTGCTCGATCTTGAAAAGGCCAACCTCTCTGAGGAGCAGCGTCAGGCTGTCTTTGTCAACACGCCCGGGGAAACCAAAGAGCGCAACACCGCTAAAAAGAGCAAGGCATAACGCTCCCGACACACTTCAAGGAATGCAAATCTCCTCTGACCACAATACAAGAGAGCGCAAAGGACAAAGAAAAGTCCTGCGCCCTCTTTCTCTTTTCAAGGAAAAGGGATGGAAGTCAGTGCGGTTTAATGTTACACTTGTTTAAGTTACCCCTGCAATACCAGGACAACATAAAAAAAACCAGAGGATAAACTAGCATGGGAAATGAACAAGAACTACCACTTGCAGGAAAAATCGCCCTGGTAACAGGAAGCGGTCAGGGCATTGGACGTGCAACAGCGCTTCACCTAGCAAAAGCCGGTGCAGATATCGTCGTGAACTATCGCAGCAAGGCACAGGCCGCAGAGGAAACAAAGGCCAGCATTGAAGCACTCGGACGCCGTTGTATTACCGTACAGGCAGATGTCAGCCAGGAAGAGGATGTTCTTCGTCTCTTTAATACGGCACAGAAAGAACTCGGTCCTATTGCCATCCTTGTAAACAATGCAGGTACCACCAATGATAAGCTCGTCTTACAGATGTCTCTGGCCGATTTCGAGCAAGTCATTGACACAAACCTGCGCTCTGCGTTCCTCTGCACCCGGGCAGCACTGCGGGGCATGATGAAGGCACGTTGGGGCCGTATCGTGAATATCAGCTCTGTTTCTGGTCTCCTCGGCCAGGCCGGGCAAGCGAACTATGCCGCCTCTAAAGCTGGAATGATTGCCCTGACCCTGAGCACAGCCCGCGAAATGGCAAGCCGAAATATTACGGTAAATGCTGTCGCTCCCGGATATGTACCCACAGAACTTTCATCCAAGCTGAACGAGCAACAACAGCAGGCGATGATTGACGCGATCCCCTTAAAACGTTTCGGCTCAGCTGACGAAATAGCAGTAGCAGTCTGCTTCCTTTGCCTGCCACAGGCCAGCTATATTACCGGGCAGATCTTGAGTGTTGATGGCGGAATGTCAATGCACATCTAAGCGCTATCTTAAAAGGTATAATTTCTATAATAGAGAGCCGCAGGCAACAGGTCTGGAGCATTTTCGTAAGAACGCTCCAGACCTGAAAATTTATTTTCTCCGATCACCCCAAGCAGAGGCGCACCTTTGCCTTTTTCTCTGAAACAATTTCGGCGGAATCGCTCTCTAACCTTTCAACGATGAACAACTTACAAAGGTAAAGGAGGCTACGCGCATGAGTCTCATTGAGACAGAAGAGACAAATAAATTTACGTTTGAGCCGTTCGCGGCCCATCCATTCTATACCGAAGTAAACCGAGCATTGGTCAAACAGGCACTGGCAAAGCTGGCCTCATATCCTCAGGATAAAAATATTACGATTGTTGATATCGCCTGTGGCACCGGTGCTATCTCACGTCTCATCATTGAGGAAATGCAGCGACTTGGCCGCCTCTCGCAACTTCAACTGATCGGGGTTGACCCATCAGCCGAAGCTCTACGCAGAGCACAGAAAAGCCAGGATGAAATGAACCTGGACGTCAAGACCCAATTTATTCAGGGCGATGCAGAGGATCTACCCGACATTATCCAGCATGCGGATATGGCCTTTTTCTGCAATGCCATTCATCTTATTCCCGACAAGCGAACGACTATTCAGAAAGTCTCCTCTATCCTCGGCCCTCAGGGCATTTTTGCCTGCAACAGTGCCTTCTATGAGGGAACCTATGTTCCAGGCTCCGAGCGCTTCTATCGCACCTGGACCCGCCGCGCAGTAGGCTGGCTACGCAAGCAACACCCCGAATCGCGTCTCTCCAAAAACGGCAAGGCAACCGCCATGCAATGGCTGACACGTGAAGATTATATCTCCCATTTCCAGGATAGCGGCTTCGCTGAGGTTGAAACAGAGCAGAAGACAGTCGATATCTCGCTTGATGCCTGGAAAGATCTCGGCCAATACTGGCTCTTCATTGAGGGCGCGCTTCCCGGTATTCCGCTCGCCCAGGCTGCAAAAGCGTTGGAATATGCTGTCTACGAGGCCGGAAATGAACTGGGACTGACCGAGGTTCCTCGCACATGGCTGCAAATCGTTGGTGTAAAAGGTTCCTGACCATCCATTCCCGGGGTCAAAAAAGCATATCTTCTTCAGAGAGAGGCATGAGAGGACAACGCTGTCCTCATCCCCTCTCCTTTTTTGCGAGGCAGTATCTGTTGACTTATGTATATATGCATGCTAATATGGCATAATAGAAGCTGTACTATATCACATAGGGAAACAAGATCTATGGAAGAAGTACAAAACTGGCGGGACATATTACGAAAAATAGTCGAAGACAGTAAAGAAAAACAGCGCCTTATTCAGGCCCTTTCTATTTCCAACATCACTATGAGCCGCTGGATCAACGGCGAATCAACACCACGCCCTCCCAAGTTGCGCTCACTCGTCGGTCTACTTTCCCAGGAATATCGTGAGATGATGATTGCGGCATTGCGAGAAGAAAAAGGGCTTGGAGAATTTGTTAATCCGCTGGATGATGAAACTCCTCAAGATATCCCACCGGAGTTCTATGCTCAGGTTCTGTTGACGCGAGCCACCACGCCTCGACCTTTGCGCTACTGGTCCACCTGCGATCTAATCTTGCGTCAGGCGCTTTCACAACTTGACCCACACCGTCAGGGCCTGGCGCTCTGGCTGATCCGTTGTATGCCACCCTCTGGGCCTCATAAAAAGGTACGCAGCCTGCGCGAATGTCTCGGAATGGGAACTCATCCCTGGAAGGAGAATCTAGAGCCCGATGGCATGTTTCTCGGCGCGGAGTCGCTGGCCGGACATGTCGTCACTATGTTCCACCCGCAGATTGTTGCCGATCTTCAGGAAGAGAACACCATTATGCCACAGGTGGTCACCAAGAATGAACGCAGTTGCGCCATCTACCCGATTCTCTATGCAGGGAAAATTGCAGGTGTCCTCTCTGCTCTCAGTCGGCAAGTCGATTATTTCTCGGCCTACAATCGTGGCTCCCTGCTTCAGAAATACGCCGACCTGATGGCCCTTGCCCTCGAACCATCAGATTTCTATTCGGACGAGGAAATCATGCTCCATACCATGCCCCCACAGGAGAAACAAAAACAATCCTTTTCTCGTTTCAGCCAGATCTTCCGTGACGTTCAACAGACCGTTCATGACAATGTACAAAGCGACCTGTTTGTCTGGCAACACCTGGAGGAAGAGCTACTAACACCCAAACAGGACGCACCAGAAGCGCATTGACAGAGCACATATCCAGGGTCTACACTGAGGACAAACACGAAACCTACAACAGCACAAGGGGAAGGTCTGCTGTGGCGGTATTTGATGATTTTCACGAAACGCTCGACCCTCGCTGGACTCAAACCTGTCTGGGGCCGGGAACACTCTCCGTATCTCAGTCTATCCTGCGCATGATAATCCCGAAAATCGCCCGGGGAGAATACGCGGATGCCCAGATTGATGATTACGGTACCCTGACACGCGCGCAGTTTCCCTGGCGTCCGCCTCTGCGGATGGAGGTAACAGCTCGCGCCTCGCATCCAGCGGCAACGCGCACCAGTACCGAGGATAGCCCGCATATCCTGCGTGGAACAGCAGGTTTCGGCTTCTGGAACTACCCCTTCTCAGTTCGTGGAGATATTCTGATGCTTCCAGAGTCGGTATGGTTCTTCTACGCCTCTCCCCCCTCAAACATGGCGCTCGTGCCCGGCATCCCTGGCTGGGGCTGGAAGGCTCAGGTTATACACAGTATGCGCCCGGGAACGCTGCTGGCAACCCTCCCCACCGCACTGGCCACCGGTTGGGGTCTCCTGACAGGAAACGAGCGCCCGGCCTCACGCTGGCTTCAACGGCTAAGCGGTGCACAGGAAGCACTCCTTGATGTCGATATAACAGCCTGGCACACCTATACCCTCGAGTGGCACGCACAGGAAGCGCTCTTCCTCGTCGACGGGAAACAGGTCTTGCGAGCCTCCAATCCGCCAAAGCGGCCCCTCGGTTTCGTTGCCTGGCATGACAATCAATATGCGATAGCAACACCTCGTGGCGTCCTGCGCTTCGGGAGCGTCGCCTGCGAACAGCAATGGCTTGAGCTAGATGTTATCCGTATCGATCCCCTCTAGCACAAAAAAGAGGCGGCAAGCGGTTTCTGCCTGCCACCTCGCCCGATGCGTTACTTTTCCAGAGCCTCTACCTTGTTCGCGTAGGGAAGGATCTCATCAATGATGCCATATTCCTTCGCCTCTTCCGCATTCATGTAAAAGTCACGGTCAGTATCGCGGCGAATGCGCTCCAATGACTGGCCTGTATGGAAGTTAATAATATCGTTGATCTCATCACGCCGACGCAAAATGGCACGTGCATGAATATCGATATCGGTGGCCTGTCCGCTCAAGCCCCCCGAAATCAACGGCTGGTGAATATGGATACGCGCATGCGGCATCGCGTAGCGTTTGCCCTTTTCACCTGCCATCAATAGAATGGTACCGAAGCTGGCGGCAAAGCCAACACAATAGGTCTCAATCGGGCAGGGAAGCACACGCATCGTGTCATAGATGCCCATACCGGCGTCAACTACGCCGCCCGGCGAACTGATGTACATGCTGATCGGTTTCTTACTATCCTCAGAGGAGAGATAGAGCAACTGTGCCACAATCAGACTTGCCATGTTCTCTTCAATCGGACCATTCACCAACACAATACGGTCCTTAAGCAAACGTGATAACAGGTCATAAGCACGTTCGCCTCTCGCAGTGTTTTCCAGAACTGTTGGAACATAGACGCTAGCCATAGCTGTAAGCTCCTTTTTTCATCTATTCTCGGGTCGCCAATCGTTCAGCCACCAATCAGCGTGAGGCATACCACTTGCCTTCACCGCTTTCTGTAAATCCTGAAGGTCGTAGGATACACGACGTAGATCAACCTGCAACGTTCCCTTCTCGCGGGTAAGTAAGGCATATTCAGCAAGAGCGGGATTGTATATCTGCCGAGTCTGCCAGTCATACGTATAGGGTAAACCGACGCTACCAGGGTTCACGATGACCGAGCCCCGATACCAACGGTACAGAGAGCGATGCGTATGACCACCAGCCATAATGTCAGCTTGCTCACCCCCAAAGATGCCGTCAAGCTCCTCATCTGACATCGGCGCCTCAACTCGCTCCATATTTGAGCGCGGAGAGCCATGAAAACAGAGTAAAGAAACGCCATCCAGTTCCAAACGGTAGACTGGCTGAAAACTGCGTATATACTCCTTCTCTGCGGTAGAGAGCTGCTGTGCACTCCACAGATCAAGCTCTTCGATTCGGCGCGCTTCCTCATCCTCGGGCTGCTCCAGCGCAGGACGAAGAGCCCATTCGTCGGTATTGCCCATCACGACGGGACACGCCAGCGCTTGAAGCCGTTCAAGGACTGCCTGTGGCTGTGGTCCAGTTCCTACCACATCTCCCAGACAGACAATCATATCAGCGCCGCTCCGCTTGATATCGGCCAGAGCCGCATCTAGAGCTACCCTGTTTCCATGAATGTCAGCAATGAGAGCTACTTTCATGCACTATTCTCCCTCACGGACAAAGTAGTAGTATACTTTTCCGGCGCGCCCCTCGGTTGCGTTCAGAATATTGACGAGCAGCCAACCAGAGCCACCTAACTCGTTCAATGCCTCTTGATCTGGTAGCGCTTCTTCACGCGGATCAAAGGAGAGCACACGATATTCCCAGTGACGCGGCTCACGCTCGATCTTTTCATACACTTTTGGAATATGGAATGTAGGGCGGTCAGGTTGCCCATTTGACATTAAAGAGCGTATACTGTTAGGAACAAACATAGACAGTTACTCCTTTTTCACTCACTAAGCTTCGCTCGTTCTCTGACTTGAATATAGCACGCGCATAGCCTATACTGATAGAGAAAATCTATGCTCACAGCATGCCTTTTTCTGTAGCAATGCTCAGAGCATAGCTTGTTATATAGAAGGAGGCGACAGCATGGCGGATTTACAGGAGATCTTAGGACGTGTCATCAGACAAGAACGACAAAATCGCCACCTGACTATCAAAGAGCTAGGAGACAAAGCCGGCCTATCTGAGATCTATGTTGGTGAGATCGAGCGGGGCCAGAAATATCCTTCAGCCAGAGTGCTTGAAAGTCTGGCAAAAGCACTAGATCTCGATCTGGCAGATCTTCTGGAATACATGGCCGAGGAGATTCGTGCCGAACGCGAGCCTCAGGTTACCAGTGTCATCGGCTTCACGATCCCGAGTCGGAGCGAGCCACGTCGCGTGACAGTCAAACGCCTGGTGAATATGCTAGATGATGGAGATATCGAAAGTGTGGCAAACTTCAGCGCCTTCCTTCTCTCCAAACATCTCACCCCGGTCTAATACTTTCTTCGCAAAGAGAGGTAGGAAAGATACTTCAATCCCTACCTCTTTTTTCTGCTACCACATCAGTCAATCAACATGCAGGACAACCTTTAACGCTTCACCTGGATTTGCGACCAGATGAAACGCCTGCGGGGCCTCCTGAAGCGGGAAACGATGGGTAATAATAGACTCGGAACGAATCCGACCTGTACGCAACAGATCCAGCGCCTGGCGTGTCTCATAAGGGCCTGCTGAATAGCTAGTGCGCAGCGTGATCTCCCGGAAAAACAGATGATTTGGCTTGACTGAAAGCTCGTCAGCCGGAGGCGGAGGCGCAAACAAAAGCACAGTCCCCCCAGGGGCGACAAGCTCAATACCCTGCTGCATAACATTGATCTTCGAGGGTGTCACGATCACAACATCAGGCTTGAGACCATCATTGACCGCTGCAACCTGCTCTTCTATTGGCCCGTCCTGCGGATCAAACGCAACATCAATTCCGGCCTTCAATGCAGCCTCACGCCGATAGGCAATAAAATCAGATATCATTACACGCAAAGCGCCGCGCATCTTCGCAAGCTGTCCGAGCATCAAGCCATTGCTTCCGGCCCCCAGAATCAACACACTATCGCCGGGGCGAATATTCGCCCGATCGATCCCGCGCACGCAGCAGGCCAGCGGCTCAACCAGCGTTGCCTCCTCATCAGAGAGTGAGTCGGGAAGGGGTAAAACGTCAAGCTGCACATTAGGAGCAGGCACCCGAATATATTCCGCCAGCCCACCGGGATAGAGGCGCGTGGCACGGAAGGTCGCACACTGTGAGAAAGCCCCGCGTTGACAATAATGGCAGGTCATACAGGGAACGTGGTGATGAATAAAGACACGCTGCCCTGGCTTGAACTGATCAACGCCCTCCCCAACCTGCACGATCACGCCAACCGGCTCATGACCGGGATAGAGCGGCGCACGGGGCTTCATATACCATTCCATCACATCACTGGCACAAATACCGCAGGCCTTTAACTGGACCAGCACTTCGCCCGGTCCAATTTCCGGCACCGGCTTTTCTACAAGGCGAACATCATCATTCGCATGATATTCAACTGTATACATATACGCTCAATGTCCTTTTTCCACTTAACGCTTCGCAGGAACCACGCAGAGGAAGCCAAACGGTTCATCCCCTACCGTAAAGAATTGATGAATCTCATTACCCGAGATATAGATTGCATCTCCCTCTCTCACCTCATGCTCCTCATCACCCAGGCGCAAACGAGCGCAACCATGCAACACATAGACTCCGTGATCATGCGCATGCTCATCCAGTGAGGTATGGCCTCCGGGCTGAACCGCAAAATAACGCATATGAAAATGAGGTGAGTTCTCCTCAAAGCCGACTAGAATCTGTCGTGAAGCCCGGTCCGCCCGGCTATTATCGGGACCATATTCGCGAACTTCCACATCTTGCCAGCGGAATTCACCGTTCTCCAATCCCTTAAAGCGATGAATTGCACTCATGTCTACCCTCCAAACAGAAAATAACATCGTTCTTTCCTGTCATTGTACGTTATGATATGGCAACCTACAAGCCACAGCAAAGAGACTCGCAACCTTGCTTGACAAGAGAGCATACATCCACCACCCTTAGCTGAGATAAATAAGGGAAGAACGCGTATGCCTTGTCTTGAGAGAGCATATAAGAAAATAACACTGCATCAGCAGCAAAACCAGGCTTTGTTACGGTCTGGTTTCTTTGACATGCCCTTGCTCTAAAAGACACGCATTCAGCTATCGCCAGACCGGAACCACGGTCCTGGCGATTTTTTTATGTCCAAAAAAGCACAACAGAAAGGAGAAAAACAGGTGCTATCTTTCTTTATACAGGGACTCTTCCTGGGCCATAGCAGCCGTCGTCGGCCCGATGAGCATTCTCTGTATACAGCGAACTCTTGCTCGGGGCTGGCTCTATGGCTTTATCTCCGGTATCGGTATCGCCACAGCCGACGCGGTCTACGGCAGTATCGCGGGACTGGGACTGACGGCAATCAGTGACTTTCTGCTTCACTGCACTTTCTGGTTCCGCCTCATCGGAGGCTTTTTCTTGCTCTATCTCGGCGTTAAAACGATATTCAAGCAGATCACAGATGCCATTGAGAAAGAGCCAGCGGGCGGACATATTCGCGCCATGCTCACTACATTCCTGCTGACGTTGACCAACCCGACAACTATTCTCTCGTTTGCCGCCATCTTCGCGGGTCTGGGAGCAGGCTTTGACCAGGAGAACAGGTGGGGTGCGCTTATCGTTATTCCCGGGGTCTTCCTCGGCTCACTCCTCTGGTGGGCGCTCCTGACCAGCGGTATCAGCTTTTTCCGTCAGAGACTCAAGCAGCGCAGGCTTTTCTGGATCAATCGTGTTGCCGGAATTGTGCTGAGTGGCTTTGGTATCGCCGTGCTTGTCTCGCTCTTTCTGTAAAAAAGCGTCTCGTATCTGCAAGAGATACGAGACGCCCACCGTTTCCATGCAAGCAGAACGTTACGGTCTACTTGTACTTATCAGCATTCGCGCAGGGCTGCTCGCTGGTAATGTAGATCTTGGCCCAATCATCTGGTGGGGTGAGCGCCTGAGCATTGTCTTCAAGACCCTTGATACACGGCTTGCGCACCGTCACCGTCTGACCCTGATAGATGGGCAACCAGGCAACGTCGTCCACCAATTTCTGCTCAATCTCGTTATACAGCTTCATACGCTGATTTTCATCGGCAGTAACATCAGCCTGAGCCATCTTCTTCTGTAGTTCTTTCTGCTCCGCTGCGAACTTCAACGAGCTATGGGCATAGTTGACGTTGTTGTTCTCGGAGCCCTCACCAAACTGCAAAGAAATCCAGTTCTGAGGATCAGGATAGTCAGCGATCCAGGAGACGCGCCAGATCTGCAATCCATTGGGATTGTTAGTCGTGGCATCGATATCAGTCAGCAGCTTGTTGAATTCTGTCTCATTAATTTTGACAGTGATACCAAGCGCTTCCTTCCACATATTCTGCACTGCCGAATATTCTTGCCGTGCAGACGCAGAGGTTGAAGCGACGGTCAGGGTAACAGGCGGGAAGTTTGCACGGGTATATCCCTCTTCCTTCATCCCTTCTTCAAATAACTGCTTCGCTTTCTCTTTATCACCAGCAGGAGTAGAGACACCAGCAGGACCCTTCAGATCTGGGTAGTATCCCGGCTGCCCATCAGGAACAATGTGATTGGTTGGCACAACAGTATCTTTGTAGATGTTGTGCGCAATCTGCTCTTTGTTGATCGCAAGAGCAAATGCCTGACGGATTTTGATGTTATTGAAAGGTTTCGCGAGGTAGTTGATTTTATAGAACAGGATCGATAGGTACGGCTCGGTATGGAACTGTCCCTTCAGATTCTTCGCGCGATCGGTCTGAGGGGCAGGAACACCAGCAGTGTGGAGCTGACCCGACTCGTACGCTTTATAGGCGGTATCGGCATTCTGATAGAAGTGGTAAACCACCTTCTTCAGCTGAGGCTTATCGCCATAGTAGTTCGTGTTGCGCTCAAAGATAATCTCAGCACCCTTATTATATTTGGAGACAACAAAGGGGCCGGCGCCAACGCCTTCCGAAATATGGTCCGTCCAGCGATCTCCATACTTCTCAACAATCTTCTTGTTGACCACATAGGAGCTGACATAGGTCAATGTCTGTAAGAAGTAAGCCGCTTTACTTCCCGCCTGAATCACAACCGTGCGAGCGTCAGGCGCCTTCAGACTTGAACCGATGAGTGTCTTCACTTTGCCATCTTGCAGCTTTTCCGCATCCTTGATCAGACCGAGGTAAATGCCAGCGGTCGTCGACTTGGTAGCAGGCTGCAAAGCGCGATCAATACTATAGATGACATCATCTGCGGTCAACGGATCTCCATTACTGAATTTCAGATCAGGTTTCAGTTTAAAGGTCCAGGTGACGCCATCAGGCCCTAACTGATAGCTTTCGGCAAGCTGTCCCTGCACTTCGAGCTTGTCATTAAGCTGTACGAGACCGGTAAATACCATGTTGATCGAGTCAATAGAAGGGGCATCTGTTGCGAGGGCAGGATCAAATGTTTTGATCTCGCTGATATTTACCTCTGGCATGACAGCGATTTGTTTATCTTCAGGGGCTTTATCAGACCCCTGACCGGGGGTCGCAGTGGACCCACCACAGGCGACAACTAACACTGCCAGGAAACAAAGAAGCAAGGGGAAGCTTCGGCGTGCCCATGTTTTATACCGCAGCATAGACGAAATACTCCTTACACAACGCGCGTAGCAAAAGCGATACAAAGACAACGGCGTTGCAGTATGGCTAGAAGAACTTCCTGTCATTGTACAAAATTGTGGTAAAAGCCTGATCGTATTCGCTTGGGACTTCTTTTGTATACCTGAAATATTCCCTATCTCAGGAACTCACGCTGTACCTCCAATCCCAACAAGATAGCTCATGAGTAACATCAGCGCGTTCTTTGAGGCCATAAAGCACATTCTTGAACAGATAGCTCTGATATTATGAATATACGTACTCAACAAAGCGAAACTCACATCATATCAGTCTTCAATTCTTCACCGTTTCGAGACACCATAGCAGGATTTAGAAAGTCAAAACTAGAAAAGCTCGTTTCTGAAAACAGTGCACTCCTGAAGCTTCGGCTATCAGGTATTCTTTCAAGAACAGCAGGAATAGGAGCGCAATCGCTTCCAGGGATTTGCAGAAATATGGTAGAGTTTGGAAGGAGAAAGGCTTATACAGACGCAATTGCCTCTCCACCGATGAAAGCGGAGAGGCAAAAAACATAACTATACTTTTGATGTGGATACTTCTTCTTTTTACCAGAACGTGATACTCATATGCTCATCATACCCTGGCAACAGTACCCCATGCTATTCATTCTCAGCCAGTATCTGTTGAATATCGGCAGCGGTCTCGGCAGCCAGCAGTTTCGTCGCCAGATCCTGCCAATAAGTGAGGGGCTGTCGATGCAGCACTGCCTTGATGCGAGCGATAGACGGAGGCGACATGCTAAGCTCACGCACGCCCATACCAACGAGAGCAGGGGCAACCTGAGGATTGGCCCCAAGCTCACCACAGACAGCAACCAACTTGCCATATTTCTGGCCAGCCTCTGCAATACGCGCGATCATGCGCAACACCGCAGGCTCAACCGTGCTGAACATGCCAGTAACTCGGCTATTGGTACGGTCCACCGCCATCGTATACTGATAAAGGTCGTTTGCGCCAATGCTGAAGAAATCAACCTCACGAGCCAGTTCTTCAGCCATTATAGCCGCAGCCGGCGTTTCTACCATAATACCGAGGTGTACCTGAGTGGGAACGGCCTTCCCTGCCGCAACTATTTCTGTATGTACGGCGCTATAGATCTGCTTGACACGTCGCACTTCCTCGACAGTTGCGATCATCGGGAACATAATATGCAGATCGACTCCCGTTTTGCCAGCCGCCAGCAAGAGTGCTCGAAGCTGCTGCCGCAGGAGTTCTTCATGCTTGAGGTGAATACGAATACCACGCAAGCCGAGTGCCGGGTTAGCTTCCTGCAACTCCCCAATAATCGGCTCAAGAGCGGGAAATGGCTTGTCAGCACCAGCATCAAGCGTGCGCACAATAATCGATTTACCCAGTTCGGTATTTTCGAGAAAGGCCTTGAACAGCGCCACATAGCTCTTAAACTGCTCTTCCTCTGAAGGGAAGACTGGACGTCCGCCGAAGAGGAATTCAGTGCGAAGCAGACCTATTCCTTCGGCACCGGCAAGCGCGGCGGTACGGGCAGTTTCCTCATCGCCGACATTCGCAAAAACCGCGACACGTGTGTCATCCGCCGTAGTAGCAAGTCGTGACTTCCAGACTTGCTCTTCCTGCGCCCGGCGCTCAGTACGCTGACGGCGCTGCTCCTGCATGGTCGCCTCAAATTGCTGCTGCTGTTCGGCGCTCAACTGTTGATAGAACAGCCCTTTTGCACCATCTAAGGCCACAATGTCGCCCTCATGTAAGCGATCAAGCAACGCGACATCAATACCTGCCACAGCAGGGATTTCCAGCGTACGCGCAAGAATAGCCGCGTGGGTTGTTGGACCGCCAACCACAGTACAGATACCCAGGATCAGCGATGGATCCAGGCTTGCTGTATCGGAAGGGGTCAGATCCTCAGCCACAATAATCACAGGTGAGGTCGGAGCCAGCTTCTGCGAGGCTGTCCCGGTCAACTGCTGAACGACATGGTTCACCGCATCCTTCACATCTTTGCTTCGAGCCGAGAGCAGCTCATCATCCAGTGCGGCAAGCTGCGCCGCATACTGTTCAGCAACCTGTTGCAGCGCATATTCAGCTGAATAGTGCTGCTGTGAGATCAGCTCTTCCACAGAAGCAAGCAGATCAGGATCCTCCAGCATCATCTGATGGGCCTCAAAAATACCAGCCTCCTCCTGTCCCACATTCTGCGCGACATGCCTGGACAGCTTTTGTATCTCTTTTAAAGCAAGATCTAGCGCCGAATGCAGCCGCTGCAACTCATTTTCAACCTGATCCGCTGCAATCGTTGTTTCAGTAATAACCCGTGCCGTTACCTTATGCACCAGCACAGGACCAACGGCTATACCCGGTGAAATTGCCACTACTGACAATGGATTCGTCACATCATTTTCCTGTATCATGCTTCATTGCCTCCTCATCACGCCATGCTTTTGCCAGAACGCCAGCATAGCGAACACGGAGACCGATCTATCCCCTGTATCGCGGTTTTCAGCTTTCTTCAAACGTTCCGAGATAGGCGCGACAAAGATTTGTACTTTCTAGTCAGAATGTTTTGGGAGCAAATGAGCGCTCTCCGCCGCTGTATTCACTTCGTCCAGGCTGCTCCCTGTAGCGGATTCAACAGCAGCAATGACGGCTCCCTCAACCAGCGGTGCGGAGCTAATCACGACACGATGAGAGCTCTCGGCAGCAAACATCTCAACAGCCATTTCAGCCGTCATCACGGCGCTCCCCAGATCGAGCAGAATCACCACTCCATCAGGACTATCAGCCTCACGTAATGCCGCGACTACTCGATCAACAGACGTGCCAAGCGAGCCGTCGGGCATACCGCCGGCAGCGACGATTGCTACTTTTCCCTGGGCCATCTGTCCAGCCAGTTCAACCACGCCCTCAGCCAGGCGGGCGCTATGAGATACAATCACAATTCCTACGGCCATGCCTTTACTCCTTCAGGGGGTAGACGTTATTGCCCCATCGTGTCAGAGAGAGTCTTGAGAATAAGCCAGCACGAGGTAGCTCCGGGGTCTTGATGACCAACACTCCGTTCACCAAGATAGCTTGCTCGTCCTTTGGTCGCCTGTAGCGGGATGGTTTTCTTCATCCCTTCTTCGGCGGCAGCACAGCAACGCTGCAACAACTGTATCAGATCACATTTCGCCTGCACTGCTTCGTGGGCGGCTTCCACAGCCGGAGCAAGAGCATCAACCATCGTTTTCTCGCCCGGTTGAGCTTTCCCCCGCGCCTTGATTCCCTCAAGTGCAGCATCAAGCATGGCAACAACATCGGCCTCATCCAGCTCATGCTTTCCGGCGGTGGCCATACCGGCGCGCAGAAAAGCTGTGCCATATAATGGACCGCTTGCCCCCCCTACTGTCGAAACCAGTGTGGTGCCAACCGTCTTGAGGATTGAGCCAATGTCCATACTTGCGACGGCGGGTAGTTTCTCGGTGACCGCTTTAAAACCACGGTCCATATTGATACCGTGGTCGGCGTCTCCAATAGCGGCATCAAGCTGAGTCAGATAGTCGCGATTTTCATGCAAGGCATCGGCAAGACGCTGCAACCAGCGCAACGTGTCATCTATTGTAATCGGCATGTTCCTCCCCCAAATAAACAGTAATAAGATGTTCGTCTCTGACTTCTCAGGCATGGCCTCCGAACTCTGTAGGGTATCTCAGCGTACTTTGTCGCACCCTATCCATGATACGGAATGCTTCTATTGTACACCGCTTCACGCAAAAAGAGAAAGAGCCCCTGCTAGCCCGAATATCAAGACGAACATCCGTTCATTTCACCCGCTACATACCCCAACGCAACGCCGCTGTATGGACAGGTGCATCCCAGTAACGGATCATATCATCATCCAAACGCAGCAACGTGATCGAGCAGCCCGCCATTTCCAGCGAGGTAATGTAGTTGCCGACCAGCGAGCGAGCAATTGAAATATTCTTCCCTTTCAGGATCTTTGCAAGCTCGTTCGCCACAACGTATAGCTCGATCAGCGGTGTGCCACCCATGCCGTTCACAAACGCCAGCACGCGCTCACCTGCTTTCAAGCCAAGATCGCTGATAATTGGAGTAGCGAGCATCTCTGTAATTTCAGCCGCTGAGGCCAGTTTGACGCGACGGCGCCCCGGCTCGCCATGAATGCCTATGCCTATTTCCATTTCATCTGCACCAAGCTCAAAGGTCGGTGACCCCTTTGCGGGAACCGTGCAGGAAGTCAGTGCCATGCCCATGCTGCGTCCCTGATTGTTCACCCGTTGAGCCATCTCAGCAACAGCCGCCAGAGGAGCACCCGCTTCGGCCATACCCCCTACAATCTTTTCCAGCAGGACGGTTACCCCCACACCACGACGTCCGGCAGTATAGGTGCTATCCTGTACGGCCACATCGTCGTTTGTTACCACGCTGGCAACCTCGATCCCCTCCGCCTGTGCCAGCTCTGCCGCCATCTCAAAGTTCAGGACGTCCCCGGTATAGTTTTTCACGATATGAAGGACACCCGCCCCACCATTGACCGCCTTTGTTGCCGCTAACATCTGATCGGGAACCGGAGAAGTAAAAATCGCTCCTGGACATGCTGCATCGAGCATCCCATGTCCGACGAAGCCACCATGCATTGGCTCATGCCCACTACCACCACCAGAAATAACACCTACTTTGCCCTGAAGCGGGGCATCTGCTCGTACAATGATCTGGTTTTCCAGATCAACCCGCACGAGATCTGAGTGCAGGGCTGCAATCCCTTCGAGCGCTTCTTTGACTACATCTTCTGGCTTATTAATGAGCTTCTTCATCGAGCAATCTCCTTTGTTTACTCTGGCTGCTTTTTGTCTTCCCTCACACCGCTGCGCATATGCTTTTACAACAAACGGGCAAGCACAGCAAGAACAGGGAAGAAGATCTATTTTAACAAGTACAGTTTACGCCATAATACCGTCTTTGGCTATATCTGAGCGGACCCAGGGCGTTATTTTTCAGCTCCAAGCGCCTCTTCTGCAAAAGGCAATTTTTCCTGCGCTCTACACAAGGAACAGAGCCACGCAAGCAGATGAAATACTGTATCTGCTCTCTCTTTTCCTTTCTTGCAATTTTCATGCCAAACTCAACAGCAAGCGAGGGAAAGATTTCTTCCCGGTACTCCAACAGCCAGTTGAGCTTCTCTTTTGCAGCAGGCTTTTCTCCTGGAAGAGCTGTTCCAAAAATGAAACAGAAAGATGCAATTCTGCAACACTTCCAGCATACAGTGTTTCTAACTTGAAACAGGCTGCCTCACATGCTGGCCCGTAGCTTTTCAGGAGTCAGGCCATACTTCACCATCTTCCGCCACAACGTGGTACGGCTGATACCCAGGGCAGCCGCGGCTCGGGTTGCGTTCCCCTCACACCGCCGCCATGCCTGAACGATCGCCTCTATCTCCGCCTCATGACTGCGCTCTTTCAGCGAATGTCCGACGATCTTAGCATGCTCCTCCTCTGCTGGTATAGTTTCTTTCTGCCCGTTATCATTCTTTTGTGTGGTTTCAAGGTGACGGAAAAAGGGAGGCAAATCCGCTACAGTGATGACGGAATGTTGGGCCAGATAGGTCGTACGCTCCAGGGTGTTCTCTAGCTCGCGCACATTGCCCGGCCAGGAATACGCGCAAAGCCGTTCAAGCGCCTCCTGTTCTATCATAAGCGAACGCCCAAGCACACGGCTCTGACGTGAGAGGAAGTATTGCACCAATAGAGGAATATCGCGCTCTCGCTGGCGCAGCGGGGGAATCTCAATCGAAAGGACATTCAGCCTGTAATAGAGATCAGAGCGGAAATTTCCCTTCTCGACCTCGGCACGCAAATCCTTATGAGTGGCCGCGATGATACGTACATCAACACTGATAATACGCTGACCGCCGATACGCATAATCGTACGCGTCTCCAGAGTTCGTAGCAGGCTGGTTTGCAGCTCAAGCGGCATATCGCCTATCTCGTCCAGAAAGAGTGTCCCTCGATGAGCCAGCTCGAATTTTCCCGGTCGTCCCTGCCGATCCGCGCCGGTAAATGCGCCCCCCTCATATCCAAATAGCTCAGTTGTAATCAGCTCCCGTGGTATAGCGGCGCAATTGATCGCGACAAACGGCCCATCAGCCCGAGCGCTTGCATTATGAATACTCTGGGCAAAGATCTCTTTCCCGGTTCCAGTTTCACCATGCAGCAACACGGTTGCATTACTATGGGAAGCTATCTGCGCATGGCGCACCGCTTCCCGCAAGGCCGAACTCTCCCCGATCAGATTCGCGAAGGTCATATGCGCCCGCGCTCCCGTCATACGATGGACCAGTTTTTGCACGCCCTCAATACTGCGGAGGATCAGCATAAAGCCATCGGCCTGTACAGGTTCCTCAAGCATCAGCCAGCCGACATCGCTTCTGGAAGATATCACCGGTTTTCCGGTATTGCCGGTAATGCGCTTCAATGTACAAAGAAATGGGGTGCGTCCACGCACCGTCTCAAACACAATCTCCTCATCCAGCAGCGAGCCTCCAGGGTGCAGGGCTCGTGCCAGTACGGGAGGCACATGCAGCACATCCTGCAACTTTCGACCCATCACCCGCTCAGGAATCAGGCCAAGCATCATCCCGGCAGGCGCATTCATCTGGGAGATGATACCATCATCACGAATCAGCAAAATACCATCGGCCAGTGTACGTAAAATAGTACGCAGCTCGGAAAGCAGGGTATTGGTGTTGGTTAACCAGGATTGCATCTGGAGTTGATTACTGATCGCCTGGGCCGCAGCCGTCACCATGCCCAGCGTATGGATATGGCTGCACTGGCGGGGTCCAATCACAGCCAGCACACCGACGGCCTGTCCGAGCACCGTATGGACCGGAGCAGCCGAAGAGTAAAAAGGATGCAGCAGGGAGCAAAAGTGCTGCGCGCCACTCACCTGAATGGGGAATGATTCAAGCAGGGCAAGAGCAAGAGCATTTGTTCCCAGTATCTCCTCTTTCCAGCTTTGTTCATTAAAGAGTCCCCGCTGACGAAGCTCCTGTAGCAGCTCCTCATCTCCAACGACATCAACAATTCGTGCCTCCGTATCAGCAAACGCAACCACACATCCAGACCCCTCAATAAACTGGTATAGATCTTCCAATGCCGGTCGCACCAGAGAGAGCAAAGCCTGACCTTCTCCCTGCTCCTGATGCGATGCAGGGTACATGGACGCATTCACCCCCATCGATAAATAGGGGTCCACACCCATAGCCGCACAGCGACGCCATGAAAGCTGCACCACATGAGGAAGTACATCTTCTGCCATTTCACCACACGCAATAAATTGCTGCCAGATAGGTTGATAGTCCTGTACATTCCCTTGCATGCGCTTTTTTCCTTATCACAATGATCAGACGAACCATAATTGAAGGCAGTATAGCACATCTGGTCTATACCAGCTTTCATTGCTCCTTGCGCAACACCTGACCACCCTATACTCAATGTGAGAGTTCTGGCTTATCTTCCTCTCACCCTGATCCCTATCGAGTTTCAAGTGAGGAGAAACGTATTATCTCCATTCACAACAGATAGCAACTGTTTTCAATTTGCTGCTTGACAATTTCCCTGACGCAAGCCTACCATAATTCAAGACACCGAGCATACCCGAGAGCGGGGAGGATAATCTTTATTCATACCTGTCAATCTAGAGACCGTTCTATAGTACCAAATAGAACTTGCCTGTTCTCCTGACAAAGCAACCGCAGAAATATCAGGGCGCTTGCGAAAACGGATGAGGCTCACTACAATAAAGGCTATGGACAAACAGGCCGCGCGTTTCAGAGAAGCCTCACATAGCCCGAAGCCGTACCCGAAAGCAAGCATCATACTATCCGCTGACACAAAGAGAGAGCAAGGAAACATATATGATCCATGATAGTGACGAAATACAGCAGACAAACCGAGTATTTGGACGCTATCAAGTTATCAGACGTATCGGGCGCGGTGGCATGGCTGATGTCTGGCTCTGCAAAGATCCATTCTTACAGCGCCAGGTCGCGATTAAGACGCTTCCGCCACATCAGCCCGGGAATACAACCTTTAGCCATATTTTCAAAAAAGAGGCCCAGGCCGCAGCAGCGCTTAACCATCCACATATTGTTTCAGTTCATGACTTCGGCGAGCAGACGCTTGCAGATGGCCGAATCGTGACCTATATCGTTATGCCATATATCGCCGGTGGTGCGCTCTCCGATCTTCTGGAAGCGTTGAAACAAGAGGAGAAATTATTACCTACCGCCACTGTCCTTACCTACTTATCACAGGCAGCTCAAGCCATTGATTATGCCCATCAACAGGGGCTGGTCCACCGCGATATCAAGCCGGGCAATATGCTTTTGCGCGATAAAAACTGGTTGCTCCTGACCGATTTTGGTATTGCCTATCTTCTTGAAGCCTCACTCGAAGAATCCGCAACCAAACAACAAACAGGGATCGGCTTTGGAACCCCTGATTACATCGCTCCCGAACAGGCGCGCGGTCAGGCTGTTCCCGCTAGCGATATCTACAGTCTGGCGGTAGTCGCCTATCAGCTTTTCACCGGGCGCCTGCCATTTGTGGCTGAAACTACCTACGCAACGATCATGCAACATATCACACAGCAGCCACCCCTTCCAAGCCAGTTCAACGCGCTCATCTCTCCGAGCCTGGAAAAAGCGCTCTTGCAGGGCATGGCAAAACAGCCAGAGGAGCGCCCCGCCACGGCCGAAGAGTTCGTTCAGAACATCAAGCAAGCCGTTGCCTTGATTCCCGACGAGGTGACAATAAACCATCCGTTGACAGCCGAGGCCACTGCGAAGCCATCAAAACTGACATTGTCACGCCGTCAACTCCTGATTGGTGGAGGCATTGCAGGCGCAGCAGTGCTTGCAGGTGGTGTTACGGGCTGGCAACTCCTCACTCAAACAATGCACCAACCGCCATCTCCCGGGCCAACCCCGCAGCCGACGGTAGATCCTGCCGCGCCGACCATTCAGCAAAAGTTTCTGCATGTATCAGATATCTTTTCTCTGGACTGGTCCGCTGACGGTCGGTACATTGCAACTGCTGGAACAGAAGGTGTTGTAAAAGTCTGGGAAGCTCAAACATTGTTACAGGCAACCAAACATGATCCGACCCCCATTGCGACAAGAAATGCATTTACTATGGATTTTCAGATCGCATGGTCACCCGATGGAAAATGGCTCGCGCTCTCCCAAAGAGGGAGCCCTTCCAACAAGGAAGACATATCACTCATGACCTACGGAATTTATACACCCGCATTGCGTGAAGCTCCTGACTTCGGGTCCCCGGTTGAGTTCCATGCTCCCACAAAAGCGATGACCCTGAAAACGGATGCTTTTGTCTGGCAGGGCAAGTACCTTGTTGGTATCAGTACGCTCGACAACGATATCACCAATTCTCGCGAGACGCTCTTTGTGGCAGAAACAAACCGGTCCCGCCACACCTGGGGAAATATCCCTGTGACCGGTGGCTATATCTCGGCACTCTCATCATCCTTCCCGACGGTCGCTTGCAGTAGTGTCAGCAAAGACCCACTTCTTGCTATCGCTCGTAACCAGGATATTGGGATAGGCCAATTTCGCCTTGATTCAGCCAAAAAGCCACAATGGCAGCAGCGCTTTAGTCTGAAAGATCCCGAACAAGGCTACAACGGCGATTGGGATAGCGTTTCTTTTACGCCCGATGGCAAATGGCTGGCAGGAAACTATACACTGGTCGAGCCCACTATACTGATCTGGGGCCTTCCCGATACAAAGGTGAAGTATCGCCTCTACAGCAAAAAAGATGATAAGCTGATTTCTATCGCGCTCTGTCCGGATTCGCGTAAGACATTGATCGCAGCATGTACCCAACGGGGGAAAGTGCTGGTCTGGGACTTTACGAAAAGCAAGCAGCAACCGCTTACGCTCCATCCCGAGTTTGAAAAGAGCCCCAGAACGCTGACATGGTCCCCGGACGGAAAGTGGCTTGCGGTAACGTATAAGAACGATAAGAATTCCAGTATCTTCTTCTGGAAGATAGAGGGACGAGGGATCTGATCTATGGCGATGTATTATCTGATAGATTGGCAGGATAAAACCATTGGGCGCTATCGGCCTATCCGCTTGATTGGGCGGGGAGGCATGGGAGAAGTCTGGCTGGCAGAAGACGCAGCGCTTCAACGTCAGGTCGCGATTAAAATTTTCCCACCGGTTCTGGCGGAGGACAAGAGCTATCTGGATGCCTTCACCTATGAAGCCCGAGCCATCGCCTCGCTGGAGCATCCGCACATACTTCAGGTCCATGACTTTGGGCAACAACCACTTGAAGACGATGAAGAGCAAATCGTCACCTATCTGGTCACGCCCTACCTGACAGGTGGAACCCTACGAGACCTCATCTACAGTGAGCCACCCCTGACGCCTGAGGCAGGGCTGCGCTTTCTTCGCCAGGCCGCCGAAGCGATTGACTACGCCCACAGCAAGCATATTATTCACCGTGATATCAAACCAGCTAACATGCTGCTTCAGGATAATCTGCTCTTTCTAGCCGATTTCGGTATCGCCAAGCTCCTCAATAGTGCAACCCATCGCAGTCAGACCCACGCAGGAGGAGGAACCCCTGAATACATGGCCCCGGAACAAGCTCAAGGGTACGCGGAGTTCGCCAGCGATCGCTACAGTCTGGCTATCATTGCATATCATCTTTTCACGGGAAAACTACCATTTCGAGGAGATAACCCGTTTGATGTGCTCCTCAAGCAGTTACATGAGGCACCACCCCGGCCCCGGCAGATCAATCCAACGATTCCCTTGCATGTTGAGGCTGTTCTGATGAAAGGGCTGGCAAAAGATCCCGCACAGCGCCCTCCTTCCTGTGTGGCTTTTGTTGAGGCTCTAACGAAAGCATGGCATAATCCCAGGATGGAACGCACCGATCCCGATGCAACCCTACTTGCCCCGTGGAGCAAACGGCTTTCTTCGGCGAACACGGCAGCGTCCCGTCTTTTTGATATCCATGCTCGAACACAGCCCACAACTGATGTACCTGACTCGACAACCCGAGATTTGCTTCAAGAAACTGACACCGTAACCCAGCATACACGGACGCTGACTCAAAACCTTCTAGATGGATCGCATCAAAAGCTCAAACGGCGAACACTGCTCGTTGGCGGCGCGACAGCGGCTATCGTCACAGGTGCGGGAGGCTTCGCGCTGTTCCGCTGGTACTCACAACGGCAGTCGGAGGTTCAGCCAACACCGACACCCCAGCCAGGTCCCCACCACTTCATAGAAGGGAAACAACTTCTTTCGCTGGAAAAACATCTCGACGAGGTTCGAGAGGTAAAATGGTCTCCTGATGGAAACTATCTGGCTTCTGCGGGCCTGGATAAAACGGTGTATGCCTGGAATATTCGGAAGGCTATCAACACATCATCCGCAAAAGACATCACCTACCAGCGCTGGCGAGCAACCAGAGCCTTCTACGGGAACTCGCTCGATTGGACAGCGGATAGCAGCAGACTGCTTTTCACCTGTGGCGAGAATAACGAAATTGACGTCGTTGATCCCGCAAGCGATGATGACGCCACCCAGTACGGAAACGCGGAGCCACCAGCACAGGACAATATATTCGCTACCATCTCCTATACCAAAATCACTGCAAACGTGCAGGGAGATACCTTCGCCACTGACCTCGGAGAGACAAACAAGCTCCTGCTCTGGCATGTGGCAGCTCCCCCCAAACAGAAACCAAAAGTCCTGGCTGATGACAAGCTGCCTTCTGTCCTGAAACATAAGTATGCCATCACCACCACCCTGCTGAGTTGGTCCCGAGACGGCCTCTGGCTCGCGCAACAGCTCAGCAATTTTCAGGTGGCGATCTGGGATGTCAAAGCGGGTAAGGTAAAGCATCTGCTGGAGCCCGCGGAACGGGCGAAAGTCTATACAAAAGATGAGACTATCTTCATTTTTCGACAGATAATGGCATGGTCTCCCACGCAGAAAACAAAGCTCGCGCTCTGCAACCTGGATACCATCGAGATCTGGGATGCCCTGACGCGCAAGGTGGAACAACGGCTCCTGACCGATGACTACTTTGCGTTCCATCCACCCGATAAAGAGAACAACCTGGGCTTCAAGCTGCTCCCTCAGGTTGCCAGCCTGTGTTGGTCTCCCAATGGACGCTATATCGCGGCATGCTATATGTGGAGTAATCGCGTGCATATCTGGGATCTTGCAGACCCCAAACCGCGCATGAAGGACGGCTATCGCTTGCCTACCATGTTGTTTGGCAAAGAGCACGGGCATAATAGCACCATTCTCGATCTCAATTGGTCACCTGATGGGAAATACCTGGCAACGGCAGGAGCAGACAAAACAATAAGAATCTGGCAGGTCGACGCCACGCCTTGAGATTCTGCACGCACAATATGATACAATGCCGTAGGACGAAAAAAATATAGCTCAACAGCAGGAGCAAGGGGGAAAAGCGTTATGCGGATTGTCTCATTGCTGGCAAGCGCCACCGAAATGGTCGCAGAACTCGGGTACCTGTCAGCGCTTGTGGGTCGCTCCCATGAGTGCGACTATCCGCCTGAAGTGCTGCATCTGCCAGCAGTTAGCCGCCCGTTAATCGATGTGGATACCAGCAGCGAGCAGATAGACGCCCAGATCAAACAGCTTGCCCGTGCAAGGGACGAGACGCAGGGTAATGCGCTCAAAGCACTCAGTATCTACACTATTGATACCGATCTGCTTCAGCGTCTCAAACCAGACCTTCTGCTGACACAAACACAGTGCGAGGTCTGTGCCGTGAGCGAGAATGATGTCATCGCTGCCTTACAGCACGTTATCGGCATACAGCCCCGCATCGTGGCCCTTGCCCCCTATCGCCTACAAGATGTCTGGAACGATATGCTCCGCATCGGCACGGCCCTGCACGCGACTGAGGTTGCCCGCCAGCAGATAGCGATCTATATTCACCGGCTTGAACAGCTTCAAGCACAGACCGCAAGCGCGCAGAAGCCACGTGTTGCCGTACTTGAGTGGCTTGATCCGTTGATGGGTGCGGGAAACTGGATACCGGAATTGGTTGCATATGCAGGTGGAGAAGCAGTCTGTGGAGGTACGGGTACTCATGCACCCTGGTTAAGCTGGCAGGAGCTACAAGCTGTGGACCCAGACGTGTTGATTCTCTCTCCCTGTGGCTTCTCCCTTGAACGTACTGTACAGGAGTACCCACAGCTTCAGCAACATCCACAGTGGAAGACGTTGCGAGCCGTCAAAACCAATCGCGTCTACGCCATTGATGGAAACCAGTATATGAACCGTTCGAGTCCGCGATTGGTCCAATCAGCCGAGTTGATCGCGTACACCCTCTGGGGACACCCGGCTCCCGTTGATCCAACCGCCTGTCTACAACTGGCCCCATAAAGACGGAACAAGAGGAACATAGTGAGCGGAGAACCAGCCCTATGCTCCTCTCCCTCTTCCTTATTTGCTATCTGTTCGATTTGGGATAGAAAGCCCAGTACATTACCCCGACGAACAGGAAGAAAATGACGATCATAAAGGTCATTACCGGGTCGACAACGCCACCGATAGGGAGCTGAAAGACGACCGCAACGGTGAGAAAGAGGACCCAGATAATACCCAGAATCGGCAGAAAATAGAGCCAGTCAAACCGCTTCCGCTCAGAGAAACGGGAGGGTGTTGCTGTCACTTGATCAGTATTGAGTTGCTCCATGAAAGACCTTCCTCAGCGATGTATAAAGCGCTCGTTGAAAAGCCAGATATACGGCAGGCAACCAGCACAACGAGCCCCCTGCCGAGAGAACGAGCACACAGAGAGCAACCAGTAATGGTTACACTCTCAAATCTTATTATAGTGCTAACCTTCTACTCGTGCAACTACTGATATACTCCTTCTCTATAGAAAGAAAAACGCCCTCAAGCAACCGAGGGACGAGAAGAGGAAGACCATGTACCAAGCTGGGAAAGAGAAGAGAGAAGAGAAGATTGAGTCTCCGATGAATGGAGTGCCTGGAAGTAGCGTCGAAGCTCCAGGACATTGACCTGATATACCGAGCCATCAACAGAAGCAGGAACATGACCGTCAGCGATAGCAGTACAGAGATCGGCTAATGTTGGGATACGGTCAGACACAAGACACCTCCCATCGAAATAACTTGTCGCCACCTTCGCACTCGGGCGAAACGGCTTCAGTTCTACTACGGCCAGAGCGACAAAAACGTTTCAAGTGCGCTTGAAGGGTGTATCAGCGCGCTTCCGCGACAGGGTTAGCCTTACTCGTCTTCACCATAGGGCTTATTGGGATCATCAACAAGTGCATCATCATCCAATAACCCCGGTATAGGATCAATATACATTACGTGACGGACAAGGTCAATCTGTTTTATGATAGCCTTCACCGCCGGAATCATTACCTGTTTGCCTTCAACAGATGTAATCACATAGATATCATTGCCGCCAGTCGCGATAATATCAGAGATGTGCCCAATTTCCGTGTTTCCAAGCGTCAGCACACGCAGGCCGAGGATATCATGCTGATAGTAGGAATCAGGGGGGAGTTCCGCCAGTTGCTCAACGGGGATACAAAGCTCCTGACCACGCAGGGCTTCGACTGCATTGGCATCATTAAAGCCACGCAGCTTGAGCAGAATCATAGTGCCTTTATAGGGGCGGACACTTTCAATTGTATGTCGGGTATAGCCCGGCGTGAGGTACACCGCCTTCAGTGTCGTAAAGCGGTCGGGAATATCGGTCAGTGGTTGAACCTTCAGTTCGCCACGTACACCAAAAAGGGCCACTATTTTACCGATAGTAGCCCATTCTGTCTTGTTTTGCATAGACATGAGCAAAGCCCTCTACGGACGGTAAATACAGAGCTTTTTGCACACCTGATGGCACAGAGGCATACCAGCAGATGCAAAGAATAAAGGGAAGAGCTGGAGACCGTTCCTGCTCTTCTGTTGCTAGACGATCTCCAGTGCAGTATGACGGCCCTCACGGGTTCCAACAGCACGCATCAAGGTTCGCATAGCCTTTGCGACACGCCCCTGACGCCCGATCACTTTTCCAAAGTCTTCCTGCGCCACGTGCAACTCAAGGACTACAGCATTACGGTCGTTGCGAATCTCACGTACCTGAACCGCCGAGGGATCATCCACCAACGACTGAGCCACATACTCAATCAGCTTACGCATAGTCTCTATCCTATATCAGACACTAGGCTTCAGCAGCAGTCTTCTTTGCAGCCTTTTCCTGAAGGAAACGGTCCAGAATACCGGCACGCTTCAGCAAGGACTCGACGGAGTCTGTTGGCTGAGCGCCGTTGTTCAACCAGCGCAGGGCCTTCTCCTCGTCAATGACGATCTTGGAGGGCTCAACGCGGGGATTGTACCAGCCAATATTCTCAATAATACGGCCATCGCGCGGAGAACGTGCGTCGGCAACCACAACACGATAGCTAGGGGCTTTCTTCATGCCCGTGCGTTTCAATCGAATTTTAACAGCCATGCTAGTGTACTTCTCACCTCTTCCCCATTTCAGGGATTTACTCTCTAGACTTTCTCGTCTGCCGTGTTCGGTGCAGCACCAGTAACAAAGCGGCGCTCAATCTCCCTGAACTTCGGCTAGACTAGAATAGCATGCGACAATCAAAATGTCAACGCTCGTTCAAAGGGGCCTGCTCGATTCTCGCAAGCCCATCCGTGCCATCGTCACGTAACCCGATCCTCTCGGTAGGCGGCATAGCAAAGCCGATGTATCCTTTTTGCAGTACTTGCGGCTTGCTTCTATACGATGTACACTCCAATCGTTATTATAAATATATCGGAGAAGACATAAACTGGACGACGTCTGTCCATCGGCGCTGCTGCCAACAAAACACCAGAAGGTATCATCACAAAAAATCATCAAGAGGTTTCACCATTATGCGCCGTACAAAAATTGTCTGTACAATCGGTCCGGCGACCAGCAGTGGAGAGCGCCTGGAGCAGCTAATACGAGCAGGAATGAATGTTGCCCGCTTGAACTTTTCTCATGGCACCCAGGAGGAACATGCCCAGGTCATAGAACACATCCGCTCCATTTCCGCACGGCTTGGCCGCTCTATCGCTCTATTACAGGATCTGCAAGGCCCCAAAATTCGGACCGGGAGGCTGCAAGGGAAGCAGCCAGTTCAGCTTGTGGAAGGTGAATTTATCACCATTACCACCCGCGATATCATTGGCAACGCAGAGAGGGTTTCTACCACGTATAAACAGCTTCCTCAGGATGTCAAGCCCGGTGATCGCATCCTGCTTGATGATGGACTGATGGAGCTATGTGTGATCGAAAAGAGCGACGAAGATATTCGTTGTCAGATCATTCACGGAGGTTTTTTAAAGGAACATAAAGGCATTAACCTGCCCGGTGTTGCGGTAAGTGCCCCGGCTCTGACCGAGAAAGACCGCGCTGACCTGCGGTTTGGCATCTCGCAGGGCGTCGACTATGTGGCCCTCAGTTTTGTCCGTAGACCAGAAGACGTTCTGGAGGCCCGCCAGCTCATTAAGCAGTATCAGGAAGAGCTCAACCGCACCGATCAGGCCGAGCCGCCCTTAATTGTCAAGCTGGAAAAGCCGGAGGCCGTAGCCCGGCTGGATGAGATTCTTGAGGTAGCAGACGGCGTTATGGTTGCTCGTGGAGACCTCGGCGTTGAGATGTCTCCTGAGAAGGTGCCCCTGCTTCAGAAGCACATCATCGAGAAATGTAATGACCTCGGCTTGCCAGTCATCACCGCAACCCAGATGCTTGAATCGATGGTCACCAACCCACGACCGACTCGTGCAGAAGTCAACGACGTTGCAAACGCGATTATTGATGGCACCGATGCCGTCATGTTGAGCGCCGAAACAGCCAGCGGTGCATATCCCATTGAAGCTGTCAAAATGATGGTGCGGATCGCCCTTGAGACCGAAGCAGGCGACAGAACAGCGCGCCTCCCCCAATGTCAGCGTCTCACTCAGGAGCATGCAGTCAGCCATGCCGCACGGGCACTCTCCGAAGAAGTCAGCGTTAAGGCAATCGTCGTCTTTACGCGCTCTGGCGCGACCGCACAGTTGATCTCAAAAGATCGTCCCCGCCGCCCGATCATTGCCTATACCCCGAATGAACATGTCTACCGCCAGCTTGCCCTCTGGTGGGGAGTCTGGCCGTACCACATTGGCATGCACGGTTCAACCGAAGCTCTGGTCGACGAAGTCAGTCAGCGCCTGCTTGACGATCGCCTTGTAGAGGACGGCGACAACGTTGTGATTATGGGGGGGTTCCCGATTGCCAGCCGCGCCCGTACCAACTTCGTCAAACTTCATCAAGTGGAAAAAGTGCCCCAGGAATAAAACTCTATAGCAAAAGAAGAGCATGGGTTACAGGAATCCATGCCCTTCTTCTTCTCAGCGACTAATCGATCCGTCTCAAAAAGTCGCGAGTTCGCTCGTTTTGCGGGTTTCCGAAGATCTGCTCAGGGGGTCCTTCTTCCACAATCTGCGCTTTATCCATGAAGATAACATGGTCCGCAACCTCACGAGCAAAGTGCATCTCATGGGTAACTACCACCATCGTCATACCCTCTTCAGCGAGCTGACGCATCACCTTCAAGACTTCGCCAACCAGCTCAGGATCAAGCGCGGAAGTCGCCTCATCAAACAACATCAATTTGGGCTTCATTGCAAGAGCCCGGGCAATCGCAACGCGCTGCTGCTGTCCGCCAGAAAGCTGGCGCGGATAGGCATTTGCTTTGTCCGCCAGACCGACCTTCTCCAGATTGGCAAGAGCTCGTTCCCGCACCACATTTCGCGGCTCATGCAGCACATAGATCGGCGCTTCCATCACATTTTCAAGTGCCGTCTTGTGGCTGAACAGGTTAAAGCGCTGGAAGACAAAACCGATTTGAGAACGCATCCGGGCAATATTTGCCTCGGAATCCTCAAGCAGTTTGCCATTGACCTCGCGATACCCGACCAGTTGCCCATCAACATAAATACGGCCACTATCGATCTTTTCCAGATGGTTGATGCAGCGTAACAGCGTCGTTTTACCCGAGCCACTGGGACCGATAATCACAACGACCTGTCCCCGCTTTACCTGAAAATGAATACCATTCAGTACGGTGAGATGACCGAAGCGCTTGACTATGCCTTCGCCTCGCACCATTTCGTTTGCTTCCTGTTGTCCTACCATACGTGCCTCTTCCTCCTAGTGTCCAGCAGACGGCTCAAAACCAAGCACACGTGATGTCCAGTTTTTCTGGGCTGCTTTCGCCTTGCGCTCAGGATCAAGACGACGCTCAATCCAGCTCTGCACAAAGGTCCACACCGTCGTCATAAGCAGGTAGTATACCGAGGACACGATTAAGAGTTCAAAGACCGAAAAGCTATGGGCTCCATATTCGCGTGCGGCCTGCGTAAGCTCAATGACTCCGATGACAGAAGCAATCGAGGTCGTCTTCAACATGTTATTGAATTCATTGCCCAGTGGGGGAATAATAAAGCGAATCGCCTGCGGAATCACAATCCGACGCATTGCCAATCCATAGCGCATACCAAGCGCCTTCGCAGCCTCCATCTGTCCCTCATCAACCGAAGAGATACCGGCCCGGATGATTTCGGCCATATAGGCGGCCTCGTTCAGCGAGAAGGAAAGCAGGATACACATCTCAGGTGAGAGCGTCAACCCGAACTTGGTGGGTCCGAGCCACAAAAGATAGACCTGAATCAGCAAGGGAGTCCCGCGAAAGAGCCAGATATACACGCTGGCGATCCAGTTCAGAAACCTCAGCCGCCTCGCCATCTGCATTAAGGCCAGAAAGAGCCCGAGCACAACCCCCAATACCTGAGCAACAACAGCAATCCAGAGCGTCATCCAGGCAGCTTTGATAAAAAGAAAGGAGAAGAGGTACTGCCCTACTAAATCCCAACGAAACACGCGTTCATCCTCCTGAAAAAAGATCCTGACTTCTTCAGAAAAGAAGCCAGGATATCCCATATACTACGCAAGCTGTCGGCGCTGTTCAACGTCCGATACTTTCTGTACCGGATTCAAGCCCCATTGCTCAAAGAGCTTGTCATAAGTGCCATTCTTTTTAAGCATATCCAGACCCGACTTGATCGCATCGTACATTTCCTTGTCGCCTTTGCGCACCGCGATACCCTCAACGGCCTGCTCAATAATCTGCCCGGCGACCTCAAACTGTCCCGGGTTCTGTTTCAGATAGTAGTCCGTAACCGGTGAATCCTGGAAGGTCGCGTCAACGCGCTTGTCGACCAGCAACTGAATCACATCGGTTTGATCTTTCAATGAAGTGACCTGAACCTGCTTACTGGCGCATTCCTTCTTATTCAACTCGCTCAATGTATCGGCTTCAACGGTTCCGTTCTGAACTCCAACTTTTTTCCCGCACAGATCATTGACACCGCCAATTTTCAATGGATTCCCTTTCTGTACCAGCAGTGACTGACCGGCATTAAAATAGGGGATGAGGTCAGCTTTCATCTTGCGATCGTCATTGATGGTCAGAGCGGAAATGACAACATCATAACGTTTGGCACTCAGATCGTCGAGAATGATGTCAAAGTTTGCTTTTTTCACCTCGACCTTGAGGCCCATCAACTTGGCAATCTCGGTAATCAGGTCAATATCAAAGCCTGTTGCCTTGTTTTGAGCAGGGTCGAAAAATTCCTGTGGCGGGTAGGTTGTATCGCTGCCCACAGTCAACGTTCCTGCCTGGATCAGCCCTTTGGGGGCAGGAATAACGGCTTTGTCCGGTGTAGCATCATTGCTGGTATCGCCACCACAGGCGGTTAAAAGAAGGGTAAGAACGACAAATACTCCCAAAAAAGAGGAGGAGAAAGAGACATGCCAGGGGCGACGTCTACGTAAAAGAGAATCCATGAACAACCCTCCTATGGTGTTATAGATCATCAATAAAATAGATAACCGTAGTTTAACACAGGTTGGCCTGTATGCACAGATGAGAGATGTGAGGTGGTATATAATATATGAATATAAAAGCCAGTATCTCTCAAAGCCAAAAAAGATTCACCCGCCCTTCGGTCCCCCATTCCGTCCATTCCAGCATAGCAACACTGAAGCCTTGATGATGATTTTGTATTTCTTTTATACATGCCTGTCTTCTATAAATACCTTCAGTAATACATGGTCATCTATTGTCTTTTCCCTCCCAGAACAGAACAGATGAACGCAGGGTATACTTCCTGTAGGAAGTGTTTGACATTACATCGTCAATGCTTTATCCTGATGAGGTAGCAAGGCACTCCGTTGACTATCTGAAGTAGATACAAACAGTGCCAACAGAGCATTCTTCCAACGGTGGGGAAGCAGAAAAGTTCAAGGTTGAGCGAGTTGTGTCTGTAGCAGAGGAGAAGATTAGCGAATGACCACTCAACAAAAAAAAGAGATACCTGTTCCACAAGTAGAAAAGCGTCAACCCATCCCGAAGCAAAACCTACGTGTTCCCGGCCCGACCCCTATTCCACCAGAAGCAAGTGAGGCACAGACTGCCCCTATGATTAACCATCGTGGCCCCGAGTTTTCCGCCATGATGAAGCGCATCACCTTGCGGCTGCAATACTTCTTCCAGACCGAAGCGCTGGTCATGACCTATCCAGCATCGGGCACAGGCGGCCAGGAATGTGCGATTGTCAATGTGTTCTCTCCAGGGGATCATGTGGTCTCGATCACCATTGGTAACTTCGGAAATCGCATGGCAAAAATTGCCGAGGCCTACGGGCTACAGGTGACACGGCTTGAATATCCGTGGGGCGAAGCGGCGGAACCGGCAAGTGTTGAGAAGCGCTTGCAAGAGGTCGCACCGTATAAGGGTGTCTTGCTTACCCATAATGAGACATCCACCGGTGTCACCAATGATATTGAGACGCTGGCACGCATAATTCGCAAACATAATCCCGATGCGCTCATTATCGTTGATGCAGTCAGTTCGCTGGCCTGTGTGCCCCTCGAAATGGACGCCTGGGACCTTGATGTTGTCTTTACCGGCTCTCAGAAAGGCTGGATGGTTCCCCCTGGCCTGATGATGATCGCAGCCAGTCCTCGCGCCTGGGAGGCTTATAAAACCGCAAAGCTCCCACGCTTCTATTTTGACTGGGAAATGACCCGCAAATCGCTGCAAAGCAAATGGCAACATCCGACGACACCTCCTCTCTCTGTTCTCTACGCACTGGATGTCACGCTCGAAATGATGCTTGAAGAAGGCCGTCAGGCTATCTTTGACCGCCATCAGCGAGCAGGCGAATATGTGCGTAATCGAGCCAAAGCGCTCGGACTCGACCTGCTGGCAGATCATCAATATGCTTCCAACACGGTGACCGCAATCAAAGTGCCAGAGGGCATTGATCTGAAGGTAATGCTCAAGAAGCTCCGTGAAGAGGAGAAGACCGTCTTTGCCGGTGGTCAGGGACAACTGGACGGAAAGATCTTCCGCATCGGACACCTCGGCTATTTTACAGAGGCCGATCTGCAAAGCGCCGTCGATAACCTTGAACACGTTCTTCATGATCTCGGATATAAGGGCTAAGGAGAGGAACCATGCAACAAGCAGAGCAAGCAGTCAAGGTCCTTATTACCGATAAAGTCGCTCGCGAAGGTATCGCCCTGTTACAGGAACAGCTTCCCACAGCGCAGATCGATGAGCGGCGTGGTCTCTCAAAGGAACAACTTCAGGCCATCATCGGAGACTATCATGCGTTAATTGTCCGCAGCGAAACCCAGGTTACAGCCGACATTCTGACAGAAGGCAAAAATCTCAGGATCGTTGGGCGTGCAGGTGTGGGTGTTGATAACATCGATACAGAAGCCGCGACCCGTCTGGGCATTATTGTGGTCAATTCTCCAACAGGAAACATCATCGCAGCAGCAGAGCATTCCATTGCTATGCTGATGTCTCTTGCCCGGCATATTCCCGCCGCGAACGCCAGTACCAAAGCAGGCAAGTGGGAAAAGAGTCGCTTCCTCGGCGTGGAGGTCAGAAATAAGGTACTTGGCGTGATCGGTCTGGGCAAGGTTGGCATGGCCGTTGCTCGCCGTGCACAAGGTTTGGAGATGCAAATTGTTGCCTATGATCCCTTTGTCTCACCAGAACATGCGCAAAAGAGCGGCATTGAGATGCTTGACCTCGACGAACTGTTGCGCCGCTCCGACTTTGTGACCATCCACACCTCGCTGACCAGTGGTCCAAGCGGCACCCGTGGCCTGATTGCTGAGCGCGAACTGAGTCTGATGAAGCCCACAGCTCGTCTGATTAACTGCGCGCGTGGAGGTATCGTCAACGAAGAAGATTTGCTCAAGGCCCTGAACGAGAATCGTCTGGCTGGCGCTGCCCTGGATGTATTCAGTCAGGAGCCTATTCGCGACAATGACGTGCTCAAACAGCTCGTGGCCCATGAGCGCGTCATTGCCACTCCTCACCTGGGAGCCTCCACAGAAGAGGCGCAGGTCAGCGTCGCGGTCGATGTCGCCGAACAGGTTGTCTCGGTGCTGAAGGGCGGCTTCCCTCGCGCTGCCGTCAATGCGCCTATGATTCTTCCTGAAACGATGAAGGTGCTGCAACCCTATATGACGCTGCTGGAGAAAATGGGCAGTCTCTATACGCAGCTTCAGCCCGGACCACTCACCAAGATCGAATTGATCTACAACGGTGAGATTGCTAGCTATGACCTGCGACCACTCCAGGCCGCCCTGATCAAGGGACTGCTCGAACCCATTTCCGAGGTCCACGTGAACCAGATCAATGCGCAGGTGATCGCGAAAGAATGGGGTCTGGAAATTATCGAGCAGAAATCAACGACTCCTGCTGAGTTCGCCAATCAGGTGACGCTACGCGTGCTGAACGCCAACGGCTACACCTCCTCGTTCGCGGGTAAGCCGGGCTCCGGAGATGAGCACGTGGAGACGCTGAGCGGAACCGTGATGCATGATGAGCCGCGTATTGTTCGCGTCGGACGCTACTGGACAGATTTCGCTCCGGAAGGACGCATTCTCTTCTGTCGAAACCTGGACCAGCCGGGCATGATCGGACGCGTTGGTATGGTGCTCGGAAAAGCTGCCGTCAATATCAGACACATGGACGTCGGCCCAAGTCAGCGCAAGCAACAAGTAAAGGGCACGCACGATACCGCGTTGATGGTCATATCGGTTGATAATGATATTCCCGAATGGGCGCTGCACGAAATCGGCGAAACAGGTGATATCTTCGGCGTGACCGTTGTGCATCTTTAGAGGCAAAGAGGCGCAGCCAGTTCTTGTTCTGCGCCTCTACCCCTTCTTCTCTGGCTGTACCCGCGATTTCAACCGTTTCTTGAGCAGCGACGAGAGCACGAAATAGCCCACCATAAGCACAAGGAGCAGAAGCACGACAGGAATGGTATACTTCTGCATCAACGTAACAGCCAGTTCCCAACGATTCCCCAGATACCAGCCAATCCCCAAAAGCGCCACACACCAGAGCAGCGAGCCAGCCGAGGCGCTTATCAGGAAAAGCGGGAATGGTGTACGTGTGATCCCCGCCGGGAAGCAAGCAAATGGCCGCAAATAAGGCGTCATGCGTGAGAGAAAGATCATCCAGATACCCGAACGCTGAAACCAACCTTCGGCAAGGGCAATCTTTTTTTCATCGATATGCAGTAGCCCCGCCAGCCGCAAAAGCACCTTTCGCCCGCCGTAAAAGCCAATAATATAGGCACTACAGGCCCCGGCAACGCTCCCACCAAACGCAGCCCCTCCCAGAATCCAGATGTTCAGGTATCCCAACGAGGCAAGCGCCCCCGTAAATAGCAGCAACGTGTTATTCATTACCGGAATGCCCGAGCTCTCCATGAGCAGCATAATGGCAACTATAAGATAGATCCAGAAGGGGTGAATCTGCACAAATAAATCTGTCATCTCTTTGAGAACATTCACAAACAGTTTGCCTCCCCTCAGCCTTCAAAAAAAATGACCCTCTTGACCTAAGACGAATCGAGCAATCACAGGGTAGCATCTCTCCCCCTACAGTCCCGAGCAGACGTCCTCAACTGATGTCAGCGCAAGCAGAGTGTAGTACAATACGCAAGAACAGGTATATTCCATTCATAATAACTTCGTCGCCAGGCGACCTCTAATGGCCTACACCCGCCATTGTTGTGCAGCAGCAAAACACTCGATATAGAAAGGGACAATGCAGTATCTATGGGAAATGCAACCTCACTTGAGCGTGACCTGAAGCCCGTAAAGCCCCTGACGCGGCGGCAAGCCATGTACTCTTTTATCCTCCTGCTCATCATCAACATATTAAACTATACAGACAGAGCAATCCTACCGGTTGTACAAACGCAGATTAAAACCGAATTCCATCTGAGCGATACAGAACTTGGCTGGTTGATCTCCTCATTTCTACTGGTCTATGGAATCGCAACACTGCCCCTGGGAATCTGGGCAGACTATGGCAAACGAAAAAATATTATAGCGCTCTGCGTTGCGATCTGGAGCGTTGCTACAACGGTAGCAGGATTTACCTTCAACTTCATTCAATTGTTCCTTGCCCGGTCGGTTTTGGGGATCGGAGAAGCGGGCTATGCACCAGCCTCACTCTCCATGATCGGTGACTCCTTCCCTAAGGATGTGCGTGGCAGAATGCTTTCTATCTGGTCCATCGGGAACGTTGTTGGAACTGCGATCGGTATGCTCTTAGGCGGAGTTGTCGCCCTTCAGCTTGGCTGGCGCTGGGCCTTCTACCTTGTCGGGCTCCCCGGTTTGATCGTCGCTTTTCTCATCTGGCGGGCAGCCGAGCCACAGCGCGGCGCGTTTGATAACGCCGAAGAAGGGGAAATAGAGAGTAGCGCTGCTGCCGGCCACGGAGGACTAAACAAGAACTTCCTGCAAGATGCTGCACGCATTTTCCGTATTCCCACCTACTGGATCTTGCTCGGGGCATTTATTGCCAGCTTCTTTATTGTTGGCGCGGCCCAGGGATGGATCACAACCTACATCATACGAGACTTCAAGCTGACGGAGGCGCAGGCAGGAGCGGTTTCCGGCGGAACGCTGGCGGTCGGCAGTATTGTCGGGACACTGCTTGGCGGTTGGATTGGTGACTACCTGCATCGGCGCTTTCCCCAGGGACGCCTGTTGATCTCGACCATCGCATTTCTACTCGGTGCGCCGCTCACCTTCTTTGCTCTAGGCACTCACGCTCTGGTCCCATTTATCTGCATTTTCGCCCTGGCTATTGTGGCACTGAGTATGTGCCTGGGGCCGCTGAATGCCGTGATTCAGGATATTATCGAACCAGAGATTCGCTCTACTGCTATCGGGCTGGCTCTCCTGATCGCGCACCTGCTTGGTGACGCTCTATCTCCCATCATTATTGGTGCGATTGCCGATAGGAGTTCGCTCGGACTCGCTCTACAGACTACCGGTCCCATCTGCTTGCTTGTTGCCGGACTTATCTGCTTGATTGGTCTGAAGACGGTAGCGGGAGATATGAAGGCGATGCAGGCTCGTCTGCAACGTAAGGGATAAAAACAAGCAAAGAGAAACGCCTGTCGAAACTGACAGGCGTTTTTTCTAGAAGAGCGGGTTACGGGACTCGAACCCGCGGTCTCAACTTTGGGAAAGTTGCGTGTTACCACTACACCAAACCCGCTTACACCCTATAGTATAGCGGGGTCTTATAGATCTGTCAAGAGCATTATCACCAAAATACAAATTCTCCTCTGCAAAATCAGCACATTTCTCTGCCTCAATGGTGAGATGCATTCCCACATGTCCCGGATCCGAACGAAGCGGCTGGCACGACGTATATATTTCAGGATATGATACAGAGAGAGATGGAGGTTTTTTTATGGGTATTTTTTCATTCCTCGCCCGGCTATTGGGCTTCCAGCGTGCAGAAAAAGGCCCGGTAGCACTGATCGATGAAGCCTATGCCACGCACACCACTCGACTGGATACCCTGCGTCGTGCGGTCACCGATATCACCATGCAACGCAAACGGCTGGAAATAATGCAGAAACAAATAAAAGACGAGAGTGACACCATCCAGCAACAGGCCCGATATGCCCTTCAGGCAGGCAAAGAAGAGCTGGCTCGACAGGCACTCTTGAGCAACGAGACCAGAATTGCTCAGCTCCATGCCCTTGAAACCCAGATCGCACAGCTTCGGGGACAGGAAGCAGACCTGCTACAGCTTGAACGGCAGCTCTCCCTGCGCCTCGATGGCCTGCGCACACAAAAAGAGATGCTCAAGGTGCAGTACAGAGTCGCGACAACACGCCTGCAAGTTCGTGAGGAAATTCAGGGAATCGCTCAGGATATGAACTCGGCGCGTCTGATGCTCGAACAGGCACAGGAGCAGGTCCGCATGCTCCGGGAGGAAGCAGATGCCCTGGCACACCCGCTTCTAGAACAGGGAGGGCAAAGAAAGTATTTGCCCGAACCAGGGACATCGCATATCGAGGCGTTGCAGCAGATCACCATCGAACAAAACGTTGAGACGCAACTTCAAGCGATGAAAGAAGAACTGCAACATAAACAAAATGAAGGGCCAACCGCTCACTAAACAGCAAGCATGTTAGCCCTTCTTCTTGGCTTTCTGCGCCTTATAATACGAACGTGGCTTAGGACGACGATCGTTGTATTCGTAGGCTGCGGGGGCCGCATCCTCCCGAGCAATGATATCCGTTTCATCACGTTCGCTCATGAGCTCCTGCAAGTCATTGTAGACATTATAGTTGTCAATGACTTCAGGCAACCGCAACATATGCCGAAGAACCTGTATCTGCGAAACACTGGTTCTATCGTGCATTGCTGGCTCAGCCTTTTTCAACAACTTCTCTACCAATGACATACTATCATCATGAGCCCCTATCCCCTCAAGGCGCTCTCGGACTACCAGCAATTGTTCATATAAGTTCATAAAAAACCTCCGCTTCTGAAGACCCCCTGCCCTCCCCGACCCGATCTCACACAACTGAGGTCAGATCAGGCTTGCGAGAACAAAGTTCTATCCGCAATAAGGCCTGGAGATCCCTGACGGCCAATGCTCCTCTAGCAATGAACAGAGACTGCTAAAGTATGGTAGCATAGAGAACTCTGCACGTCAAATCTCCATGACCGCTTTGCTTGCCTTCTCAGGGGGAATAAAGCAATCAGGGCACAACCTGCGGAAGTGCTACAAAGAACGTTGCTCCTTCACCTACGACACCGGTACTTTCTACCCAGATGCGCCCATGCATTGCCTCCACCAATTCACGGCAAAGATAAAGACCCCATCCCGCACCCCGTTGGTTCCTGGTGTGCGATCCGGGCAGACGCATAAACTTGGTGAAGAGCATTGACTGAGCCTCGGGCGCGATACCAGGCCCCCAATCACGAACCTCAATCAGAATGAAGCGTTCGGTATCAGTCGTCAGCGGTTTCTGCTTGATCTGTGTCAATCGGTGTTGCAACACCGATACCTCGATACTTTGCGCTCGCAACATGATCTTCGCCGGGGCAGGAGCATACTTGAGCGCATTCCCAACGAGGTTGAGCAATACCTGTCGAAGTCGCAGGTCATCAACCCAGACCATCAAATCAGGGGGAACCTGAACCTCTACGCATCGCTGTTCACGAGCAATCGATGGTTCCAGAATCTCTAGAATGACGCGCACCGCATCCAGCACTGGCACCGCATCGTATTTCAACATCACACGATCACGGTCCTGATCAATCCTGCTGGTATCCATCACATTGCTTAACAGCAGAATCAGCTCTTCGCTCGCCCGACGCGCATTGACAATAAAACGCTCTTTTCGCGCCTCGTCCAGCGAGGCACCATGTACCGATAGGAGTTCAAGATAGCCCTGAATTGCGGTGATAGGTGTGCGAAGCTCATGCGAAGCTGTCATCAAGAACTGGTTCTTCATCTGTTCCGACTCCTGAGCTTGCTGGACAGCCTCTCGCAACTCGGTATAGAGCCGGGCATTCATGATCGCGATACCAGCCTGCACGCCAATCTCACGCAAGATCGCAAGGTGGCGTTCCGTATACGCATGGGGAATATAACACTGTACCGAAAGCAGGCCAATCACCTCTTCACCATAATGAATCGGCACAAACAGCATCGACTCGGAGGGACGCTGATTGCCAATCAAAACAGTACTGGTTGCGTAGGCTTCATGCAAAAAGTGATTCAACTCGTGAAAGGTCGAAAAGAGATAACCTTCGTTTTTCTGAAGCAACCCTTCTACCCAATGTGGTCGCGATGCCAGCGTCACAGGAGCATAGGAAATACCCTCATCAACCAGGTAATCAACTATCACCTCTCTGCTTGCTTGATGATAGCGAGCGATAAAGAAGGCATCAACTGGCATCATACGGCATACCTGCGCATAAATCGTGCGGTACACCGAATGGGTATCATGCAGAGCATCAGGGGCAAAGAGCGAGCGGCTGATCTCAATCAAGGCGGCCCGTTCCTCGCTGCTCTGGCGTGCCTCGTCATACAAACGCGCCCCCTCTATCACCACCGCAACCTGATTGGCAAACAGCTCCAGAAGCTCTACCAGTTCAAGCGTCGGACGACGTCCATCAAGTGGGGAATCTGGAGTCAAAAAACCAAGCAGTGAATCATCGGCACGTCGCAGAGGCACAATCATCAAATCAAGCGGCTTCCACTCTTCGGGGATACTTTCTGTCTCCACGACGCCGATCAATGGCAGGACATCTTCTTCCTGCCCATAGACCTCGCCTATCACAAAATGACGAGCAACCTCATCATCTAACCAGAGAGGCGATTCTTCTGGCACAAAATACGAACGGCTGACCAGATACTCTGGCTGCATTAAGCGTGAGAGAATCGCCTCAGGGACAGGATGTTGCTGTAGATAGATGATGTCTTCCTGATCAATACCCTCAGAAACAGCACGAACGCGATAGAAACCGCTTCCATCAAAGAGATAGAGCGCACAATAGCGGAAGCGAAGCGCCTCACAGGTTGCCGTAGCAACACGCGTAATTAGCGTGTCCACATCCATATGCAGACGCAGCGAGCCACCGATCTCAGTTATATATTTAAGTATTTCCCTGTATGACGTGGCAGGAGTACTGCCCGGCAGCTCCTGTACCTTGCTCGGGGACTGTTCCTCAGAAAGCTCATGCTGGCTCACTCGCCCCACCTCGTTTATTTCCGTTATAAGACGATTATACCATACTTCATCCTAAAAGTGCAGAACTACTCATTTACAGGCTCAACGAAAACCAGATTGGTATGAAAGGTACTACCACCGTTGAAATCAGCCAGGCGATCAGGCGTCGTCCAGTTCACATTCTGCCCATCGGGGCTGAAACGCGGCCACCAGACCGTTGTAGTTGCCAGCACACCTTCTCGCACATCTTCAGTTACCTCGGCAACCAACCGACACCAGCCGCGTTCATTCGAGAGGCGCACATATTGACCACTGCGAATATTGCGCACTTCAGCATCAACTGGATGAATACGCAGCGTTGGCGTTCCCTCTTTCTGTCTCAGGATCTCCTGATTGGCAAACGTCGAACTGATAAAATGGTGCGCGGCAGGGCTGAGCAGCGGCAAGGGGCCATTGACAGTCACTGCCTGCTTTCCAACATTCGACTCAGCATCTGGTACCCAACCGGGCACCGGATCATAGCCCTTGCGCATTGCCTGCTCAGAGTAGAACTCAACTTTGCCCGAAGGAGTACGAAAATGGCCATCAGCAAACGGAACACGCTCAGCAGCAGGAACCGCCAGCGGAAGCGAGCCCTGTTCTTTCAGCCGTTCAAGTGTAATACCATGGAGATAGGGATTGTGAGCGGCTGTCGCTTCCAGTACCTCTTGAATAATTGTATCGGCATCAGCCTGTAACCACTCCTCTTCAAATCCCATTCCGGCAGCCAGAGCACGCATTACATCCCAGTTGCTACGCGCCTCACCAAGCGGCGCAATGGCAGGAGTGTTGTAGTTCAAGCTCAAATGTCCGTACGGCTTATGAAGATCGGTCTGTTCCAGCTGGCTGGTTGCAGGCAACACGATATCCGCATAGCGAGCGGTATCGGTCTCAAAAAGATCGTGCACTACAACAAAAAGGTCCTCACGCTGTAAGCCCTCAACGATCTTACCAGCATTGGGAGATGAGGCAACAGGGTTCGCATTATAGACATAGAGCGAATATATGGGGGGATCGGCTTCACCAGTCAGCAGTGCACCCAGGCGGTTCATATTCAACACGCGAGGCACGGGCGGGCAAGCGGGGTCATCAGCGTGGCTAAGTGCCGCTTTATTCCACTGTACCCAATCGCTGGTACTATACATCAAACCACCACCAGCAACGCCATAGTGACCAGCAACAGCGGGCAAACAGGCAAGGGTTCTTACCGTTTGGCCGCCGTTGGTATGTCGATTAATACCATCGGTCAGGCGCAACATAGCCGGGCTGGTCGTCGCATAGCGTCGGGCAAGCTCCACAATCGTCTCAACCGACAGCCCAGTGATCTGGGCCGCACGCTCTGGCGGGAATTGCAGAATACGCTCAAGCAGATGCTCCCATCCGATAGTATAGTGATCGATCCACTCCTGATGATGCAGGCCCTCCGTCACCATCACATGCATCATTGAAAGAGCCAGTGCGGCATCAGTTCCAGGAATCGGCTGAATATGCCAGTCAGCAGAACGAGCGGTAAGCGTCCGAATCGGGTCAATCACAACGATCTGAGCGCCGTTGCGTTGCGCCTGACGGAGGAAAGGCATAATATGCGGTGCGGCGCTGGCCGGGTTACTCCCCCATATCACAATAAACTTGCTGTGTACCAGATCCTCGGGAGAAGGGGCAAGACGACCGCCGACCACGAGCTGTACCGCCTCTTCAGCCGCATGTCCGCAAATCGCACGCTCAAGGCCACAGGCGCCAAGCCGATTCCAGAATCGCGTATCAGTCACCGCGCCCTGAACCAGTCCAAGCGTGCCAGCATAACTATATGGAAGGATACACTGCGCGCCCGCCCGAGCAATGATATCACGCCAGCGCTCAACGATGACCGCAATGGCCTCATCCCAGGAAATTCGCTCGAACTTTCCCTTCCCTTTTGCGCCAACCCGACGCAAGGGATAGAGCAAACGATCAGGATGATAAACTCGCTCAAGATAGCGATTGACCTTCGCGCATAACCAGCCACGGGTAACAGGATGATCGGCTCGTCCACGTACACTAACGGCTCGTCCCTGCTCATCTACCTGTGTTTCCAGTGCACAGCAATCCGGGCAATCATGCGGGCATGCCCCATACACAATGCGGAGGTTCCGTTTCTCCTCTCCAGTCGCTTTGATCATCGCTTGGTCACACTATCCTTTCTGCCAGCAGTCCTACTTCTGAGCGGTAAGCGGCTCATCTTCCCAGGCATCCATGACTGTCAACCAGTCCAGCAAGGTTTCAGACAGTTCTTGCGCTATCACCTGCCGCTGGGAGCTCCGGGGCAGGCTATGGAGAATCATTGAGCCATATTCCTTTGATATAATACGCCGATCAAAAATCACAATAGCATTTCGTCTGGTATCATTCCAGGCAAGGCGGTTCAGAGCCCGGCGCATACGCAAGGAGGCCAGAGGCACCGTTAATTGATGCAACTGATCGGAAATCAACTCGGCCCGGGCCGCCATCGGAGGATCATTCAAGACCGGCATCGGCAGTCGGGCAACGAACAGACATGCCGGGGAATGTGGCACCTCATCTGTTCCTTCCCAGAAACCACCTGCGCCGAGCAGCACCACGCGCTCCTGCTCTTTATACACCTGCCAGAGATGCCGCGGCGACCCATCAATACCCTGCCCGAGCACCAGAATACCACGGGCTTCCAGTACTGGCTTGATGGCCGCGTAGGAGCTTCGTAATGCCGCATGCGAGGTAAACAGAGCGACAACCTGCCCTTCCAGCGAGGTTGCAATTTGAATCAGTGCTTCCTCAAGCCGACGCTGATACTGCGGAGCATTCGGTTCAGGAACATCACTCGGCACCAGTAAGAGCGTTTGCTTGTGCCGCTTGCTGACAACCGAGTATGCCGGGCAACCATCCTCTAAACCCAGACGCTGCCGTGTAAAGGCAAAAGATTGCTCAACCGAAAGGGCCGCGCCAGCAAATACAGTCGCTTTCCCCTCTGTCAGTAACAGACGACGGAGAAGCTGTGACGTCTGTATTGTTTGCGCATACAAAACCGGCATCTGCTCGGCAGGGGAAGTACGATGTTGCATCTGAGAAGCGGTCGTTATATTCTGGGTCTGCCGGAGCCAGTACACATTTTCGGAGTCGGATAGCGAGAAGGCCTGCTGGCCCAGATGCTTTAATTCACGAAGCTGTGAGGCAACGCCCGCCAGCTCAGAGGCCAGCGAACTCTCTTCACCACTTCCTTTGTCACGAGCATTCCCCTGTCTCTGTCCGCCAAGCAGTCCCTTTTCTGCTTTCTGTGCCAGATCAATGACCTGCTGCAAGCGCTGCTCCGTTTGATGCCAGAGCTGAATCACATTGCTCCATGAAGGCAGATTGCTAACCTGGGAAGTCAGGCGCAAGGGTTGATCCAGACGTTCATGCAAGCGGTGCGAATGTCGGGGGCCGTCACGTCGATCCCGTCCACCTTGATGCAGGAATTCATCTGTAAGCTGCTGCAACGCGCCAAACAGGGCGTCAACAGAGCTACGCGCCTGTTTTATGGTCTGGAACCAGGACACAAGGCGGGAGTCAAGATCGGCCTTCGCGATGGTCTGCGTTCGCGAGATACCACCCGGGCCATTCTCACGCAAAGCAGGAGCCGCAAGCGCCAGCAGTCCCTGATACCGTCCGTCCGCGAGTTCAGCCCCAATCGTATTGAGTAGGCGATACAGGCGCGGATAGTCTAGCTCGACGCTACTCCAACGCGCGCATTCTTCGTCCAACAAATCGGCGTCCAGAATCATGCGTGTCGGGATCTCAGCAAGCAGCGAATGCGCCTGTGAGAGATCATCCAGCAAGCCCGCATGCGTTGTCACCACGATCTGGGCATTGCGCACGCGCTCAGCCGCGTTGCTCACAAAACAATAGCCCTTCCGGCGATACATACAACGCTGGTACATTGAGCCCGCACGCGGGTCTGCCGAAGGGATTTGTTCAATGCCTGAGGAAATGCGTTCCCAGGCTGTGACTTCCTGAGGCAACAGCGTCAATTCGCTGCGCTCACCGGTCAATGTTTGTTGCGCCCAGAGGCCCAGTTTTGCCAATCCACGCGCCTGTTCAGCAGTGAGCTCCCCACTGGTTCGTCTGAGTGCAGCGCCAAACCAGCGATGCGTGCAAAGATAGCCGCCCTTCTCGGCCCAATATGCCACCGAAAGCTTGCTTTTCAGCGCAGCCTGTATGCCAGGCAAGGTTGTCTCGATCAGGCGCCGGGCACTTTGTTGATTGGCACAGGCAACCACCAGACGACGCGGAGCTGCATCGTCCGTTTCCGACAACCACTCAAGGGCTGAAAGCAGGGCAGGAGCATAGTCATTGTTACCGACGGTTACTTCCAATAGAAAAGGCGTCTTTTGCTCAAAAGAGGTCCGCATTGCGGCATACAGCGCCTCATGGTCCATCGGGCCCTCAGCCTGACTCTCTTCCGGGATAACCTCTATATCCTTCTGAAGCTCAGTCAGTGAGGTTGTTTCGACAGGCAATAGCTCTGACGGCGACGGTTCATGCTCTTGCCGACGGGCAATCGCAAATGAGAGGATACGGGGATCCATACCAAGCTGCGAAGCGAAACGATCTCCGAGGCTACCACGCATCAGACCTCCGGCGATACCTTCGCTCTCCTGACGAAGCCGTACCTCCTGGCGGAAAAAGTGCAAAAGCGACCAGGAGCGAGGCGCATCCAGATGGGCCAGATCTTGCAATAGAGCCAGATCGACTGCCTGCAAGCGCTCATAGAGGGCCAGAAAGACCTTCATGGCAAGGACAGTATCTACCATTGCGCGATGGCGATCTACGGGGACTTGAATTCCTAGAGCGTGCGCGACCTGCCCCAGGTTATAGCTTGAAAGGGAAGGTAGCAGCACAGTTGCCAGCTCAAAGGTATCAACCAGCGGGTTTGCACGAGCTACCCCCCAACGACGCAAAAAACCCACATCGAACGGAATACTATGACCGACAATGGGATAATCGCCGATAAAGTGTTGCAGTTTCTTTGAAATGGCATCAAACGGGGGAGCGCCAACAAGCAGTTCAGGCTTAATACCGGTTAAACGCTGTACACGATAGGGGATCGAACGACCGGGAGAAACAAACGACTCGAACGTATCAAGAATATCTGAGCCCTGGAATTTGATCGCTGCAACTTCAAGGATTGCGTCTTGCTCGGTATGTAAACCTGTTGTTTCCAGGTCAAGTGCTATACGGATGGCCGACTTCTTCGCCATAATCTATATGTCCCTTATGTTCCTCTCAGTTAGTTGTATCCACTTCGCTCCTCATACATCTCGACTGTGTGAAGACGGTAACGCAGGCCAGTGTTCAAGCACAGCTTGCGCACGCCTTGCGGCCTGGCCGCGATGGCTGATTCTGTTTTTCTCTTCTGGTGTCAGTTCCGCAGCAGTCTTTCCATATGCAGGAACGAAAAATATAGGGTCATATCCAAACCCGTGAGCGCCATGTGGCTCCTCAGTAATTCTCCCTTCAAGCGCACCCTCAACACATTGAAGATAGCCGGATGGCTCCGCAATAGCGATCACACAACGGAAACGAGCAGTACGCTGCTCTGTGGGAACTCCTTGTAGCTTGTCAAAAATGATGCGGAAACGCTCTTCGTATGAGGTATTGGCTCCAGCAAAGCGAGCAGAATAGACACCAGGCGCACCGCCCATTGCATCGATTTCAAGACCGGAATCATCAGCCAGTGAGAGCAACCCCGAGGCGCGAGCATAGGTCAGCGCTTTTAACTCTGCATTTTCCCGAAAGGTAGTGCCGGTCTCCTCGACCTCCAGATCGAGCCGTACATCATGCAACGAAAGCAACTGGTACGGCAGATCGGCAAAGAGCGACCGAAACTCTTCCAATTTATGCAGATTAGTGGTTGCAATCAACAAGGGCCGCATCATCATGTCTCCCAACCAGGAAAAAAATGAAACATCGTCACCCATCTTACCATAATAGGGGTAAGTTGTCGAGATTGGGCAATATGGAACAGCAGCCAATGAGACGGACGGAGAGAAACCCAAGATCTTCTTAACAAATTCGCTAGAAAAACGCTTGACAGAGCCAGGCTGACCCGCTATAATCATAAGCGCAAGAGTGATGAGAGCTCAAGCAAGCCGGTGTAGCTCAGCGGTAGAGCAACCGCTTCGTAAGCGGTCGGCCGTCGGTTCGATTCCGACCACCGGCTTTTTTTTATGCCTATTTTCCCTCACCCACCTATTTCCCTCTCAACGCGTCATCTACGGGGGCTCTTTGTGCCACATTCGACTACTTCCCCCATTATTACCGAAATCTTACCCAAACCTTACCCCTTTTTAACCGGAGCCCTTTAAGCTAAGGACATACCAATTCAGGGAACACACACCTGACAGGGAAGAGTACCATTTATGGCAAGTCTCGTCGCTTTCTCAGTTCACTTGCTCACTCCTCCCATCTCAAACGGTTCCTAAAGAAGCTGCGCCCGGCTTCATCAGTTCAATTGGAGGATAGTCTATGGAAATTGCCCTTTTTCTTCTCGTCGCGTTGGTTGTCTGCGCGGGAGTTTTCTGGATGTGGATGCTTGTCGACTGCCTTATCAATGAAACTTTGAACGGGCGACAGAGACTCGGATGGCTGGCCCTTGTCGTATTCACCAGCATTATCGGCTCGATCATTTACTTTATCAAAGCGCGCAACATCGAAAAAGTGAAAACGTCTGACTTTGAGACAAAACCGAAAGAGCCAGCCTCAAAAGACCGCAGGGAAACAACACAGCCGGTCATGCAACCGGCCTCGGCGTAAAGCAAATCCTATTCTCTAATACGCCCCTTCCCTTTTTTCCATTCCTTCCCTTCTTACCGGACCAGAATGCGGGGTTGAGTTCCACAACTCCGCATTCATCCTTTTATTTCTGTACCCGCGCCGCCATCAGTGTCTCACAGGCAGGAAGCCAGACATGAAACTGTGATCCCTTTCCAAGCTCACTATCCACCGTAATCGTTCCACCATGACTTTCGGCAATTAAGAGAGCAATGGAGAGCCCGAGCCCTGACCCGAGCTTGCTCCGAAGCGTAGTATGTGGCGTATGAACTCCCCGAAAGTGACGCTCAAAGATATGCGGAAGATCATCGGGCGCGATTCCCGGCCCTGTATCACTGATAGTGACCTCAGCCCACTGCGTTACTGTTTCCGCCCGCTTGCGCCGCACCTCAACAGGCGCATCCTCGGTACAGCGCAACTGAAGCCGTACGCTGCCACCACAGCGCGTATAGGTCATGGCATTATCGAGAATATTGAGGAAAAGCTGACGTAATAAATCCGCGTCCCCATAGACACAGCACTGCTCTAACTCTTCAAGCTCTACATTCACCTGCTGGTTCAAGAAACGCGCCTGATGCGTCAGCTCAATCAGGAGAATATCAAGCTCCGCCTCCTGTACCTGTTGTGGAGGTTGTGGCAACACACCTACCTCTGCGCGCGCCGTTAACAGGAGGTTTCGGACCAGACGCGAAAGGCGTTCCAGCTCGGTGCGAACGGCTAGAATATCCTCTCGCACCCCTTTCCCCAGTTCTGGATTGAGCAGCAGCACATCGATCTCTCCACGAATCGAGGTGAGCGGTGTGCGGAGCTCATGCGAGACATCCGCCACGAAATTCCGCTGTAAGGAAAAACTTGCCTCAAGCCGTTCCATCATCTGATTAAACGCTTTTGTCAGCAAGCGCACTTCTGTTGTCTGCCCTTTAGAAGCGAGGCGCGTTCCCAGACCCTGGGCGCTGAGGTTGCTCATTGTTGTACTTAACACTCGTAATGGCTTGAGCTCACGCGTTGTCAGCAGGAAACTGATTGTATAAGCGATCAGAGCAGTACAAATACTGCCGACGATCAAAAAGGTAGCCAGCCAGGTTCGTACCTGCTCTACCTCCTTCAGAGATTGCCCTACCTGCGCAACCAGCACCACATGACCGTTATCATCGCGCAAAGGGATAGTGAGCATGCGCACCTGCTCGCCACCAGAGTTCCGATACGTCTTAAAAATCTCCTCCCCACGCAAAGCAGCATCAAGTTCTTGTGAGCTAGATGCCAGCCGTTCCTGTCCCAGATTGGGAGAGCGGCGCAGCGTCCTCCCGGACTCAATGTCAAATAGCTTGATATAGGTCGGATCGGACGTAAACTCGTCCCCCTGATCTGTTCGAGCCAGACGATCAAACAGATTAGAATCGAAAGGATTCCCTACTGCCAGCCAGATACTGGTTGTACTCTGAAGCCGATCTCCCTCCACAGTCAGACGTTTATCAAGATCCGACTGCAAATAATAGGTCATCAAAAGATACACACTGACCCCAAGCACAAGAAAGGCCAGCACCAGCACAACAACATTCCAGAGGATCAGCCTGCTACGCAAGGTCATCGGCTTGCGCATGCGACTGAAAAACCACATGTACATAACGTGTAGCAGGGAACGACTCCTTTCCATTCTCTTCTCTTTCTTTTTATCTCTGCACTCATACAGTACGCAGCATATACCCTATTCCCCGGACAGCATGAATCACATCGGGTTTCCCACCAGCATTCAGCTTCGACCGAAGATAATTTACATACACTTTAATCACTTCCCACCCCGCCTCACTATCATATCCCCAGACATATTCAAAGATCTGCTCTTTTGTCAGCACCTGCCCGGCATGACGAGCCAGCAGTTCCAGCAAATCATATTCGCGCTTAGTCAGAATAAGCTCTTCTCCGGCTCTCCAAGCCTGTCGGGAAGAAGGATCCAATTCCAGATCTCCAACAACAATCCGCTGTGATTGCTGATCGCGGCTCTCAGTCCTCCTCAATGCAGCACCGATCCGGGCCACCAGTTCCTCAAAAGCAAAAGGCTTGGTCATATAATCATCCGCGCCACTATTCAAGCCCGCCACTTTGTCAACCAGCTCATCTCTGGCAGTTAGCATAATGATTGGCAAATTGGTATACCCGTTGCTGCGCAAATGGCGGCAGAGCTCAAACCCACTCATATCTGGTAGCATGACATCAAGGATAATCAAGTCAGGCTTACGCTCGGAAATATGTGTCAGAGCATCCTCACCACTTCCCACGACAGAGACACCAAACCCTTTATAGGTCAGGCCTCGTCTCAAAAAATGGCCTATTTGCTGCTCATCTTCAACTATTAATATCTGTTTCATCAAAATGGCTCCAAAAAAAATGCAGGCATAGAAGATTGTAAAAAATATTCATATACAACATATACGTCCCCATTGCTGCGTTAGGGACAGGTTCCCTCACACATAAGAAGGTGGGGAGAAAGGCTATCTCCCCGGATGATAATTGGTTGTTCTGAATATGCGGCAGCCTTACAACTGGGGACAGGCAGCCCGGAACTCTGCGAGCAAGCGATCTACATCAAGAAATGACTGTTGCATCGCAGGGGGCACACTTATATTAAGCGTCAGAATGCGCTTATTAATCTCGCGAAGATCCTTTTCATACTCGACAGTCGCCCTCTCCACCCACTCGTTATACGCGGCACGCTCGCTGGCAAACGGAGCAATACGGCGATTACGCAGCGTCTTTCCCCGATGAATGACCGGAGTAATCTTTGCTTCCGCTTTCTTGCGCAGCGCACGAATTTCCTTGATCAACTCAATTTCTGCTGGAGCTGCGTTGTTCTCTTTGAGCAAATGATAGGCCATCGCCTTTTCACCAGCAAGCTCATATTCCTCATCGAGATTGAGCGGCTTGCCCGCGCCCGGTAAATTATCGAACTCGCCCTTTGACTGAGCCTCTTGAATGATCTCCTCTATGTAGTCACGCCTCATTCTTCCCCGTAGTCGTCCGGCCGATTTGCGCACGATCTCTTCATTCTGGTTCGTGGACTTTTTCTCTGCCCCTTTACGGTAGTCGATAAAATCCATAGCGGCACTCCTTGAGAAAATCTCTCTACCTTACTTTTCTTTCCTCATATTATAAGTTTTCGAGCTATCGTGCGTGCAACCATATAGATTTCTTCAAGGGGAACATCCCGCTCTCGGGCAAGTCGTGCACACTCCTCATATTCAGGGACAACACTGATGACGCGTGTACCAAGCCGCTTCACCTTGACCAGCATCGAGCCAAAAGGAGTATCAATTCGTTCCTGTGCGCGCCAGGCCTTCAAGCGCTGCATACGCTGCATCCGTACGCCTAGCGTGGCGGACTCGCTCAGTAACAGCAACGCCAGCTTCTCACTTTGTTCCGGCGCACAGAGCACTGTCAACAGCGTTGCCGGACGATTCTTCTTCATCTGTAAAGGGATATAGGCGACATCCAGCGCACCAGCCGCAAACAGGCGCTCCATCAGCCCGCCGAGCAACTCACCACTCATATTATCAATATTTGTCTCTATTACATCGACCTCATCACTATCAAGTACAGGGTTCGCCGTCTCTGGACTGCTTCCAAGACACAGACGCAGGCAATTCGGCCAGGGAAGCTGCTTCTGCCCAAAACCATACCCTATCCGCTCAAAAGAGAGGACAGGATGGTCAAACCGTGCCAATGTCGCCAGAAGAGCCGCACCAGTTGGTGTGACCAGCTCTTCATCAAGCGAACAGGAACGCCAGGGAGCAGATACACGGCGAAGTAATTCCATTGTCACAGGAGCTGGTATCGGCTGCATGCCATCACGTGTCTGATGCAGTCCGCTGGTCAGGGGTAATGGAGACGCGTAGAGCCGCATAATATCCAGTGTTACAACCCCGATCGCGGCCCCGATCACATCCACCATTATGTCAATGGCCCCTGTATCAGAAAAGCGAACCTGCTCAAGCGGAACGGCCTCTACCGAGGCCTCAGCCTCCGCAAAGGTACGGAAAAGAGCCAGCGCCATTGTCTTGATCCTCTCGGGCAACGCAGACGCCAGTAACAGCGCTTCTATATCGGAAAAAGAGCGCTCAGGAGGATCGGTATCTGTAATCTGAACATGCAACCGTGAACCATGAACACCACGATCGGAACAGGGCTCATGGCGCAATATATACCCCCCAAAAGGGACAGACGCCAGCCCGGCCTGAAGCGTCGCAAAAGGCAAGCCGACATCCAGTAAAGCGCCCAGAAACATATCTCCGCTGATCCCGGAATGGCAATCCAGATAGGCCACACGTTGTGTCATTGCTCAGCCCCCCTGTATCCCTTTTTCCAGATAGTATATCCCCTCTCAGGTATCTGACTCCACCTCTTCAAGTCGGGCCAGCCACCAGGCCTTCTGTGCTGAAGTCATCGTCTGACTGGCCTGGAGCAATGCCCGAAACGTTTTTTTGATGCCATATGACTCAGCCCGTTCAGCCACCTGCTGCCTTATAGACTGACGTTCTGGGGTAGTGAAGAAGGCCCGAATACGCTCTGGTGGCTGCTGTAAAGCCTGTGCAAGCCGCTGATAGAGTAGCGCAGGTAAATCCTCAACCTGACGCCGCTCAAGCCAGATAACGACGTCAACGCCCAGGTCCAGCCGCTTCGCAAGCTGCTCAACAGTGATGCCATCAATCAGCAACGAGGTCAGGGGCCCACTTACCCGTGACAGCGCCCGACGAAATGCCCGTTGTGAAAGGGAGGAAAGAGGTTCAGGAGCCGTTTCAGTTGGAAGCGACTGCTCAAAGGTCTGATAGTAGGCAATGGTATCCGCCAGCGACTCGCTATGTTCAGGATACCGTGCAAGAGAATCGGCCAGAGAAGGAGCCACCCCCTCACCGATCACGTGCGCGATGATGCGATGTTCCTCCTGTTTCATACGCTTTTCCCTTCTTCAATCAAGAATTGAACGCAATGAGAGAAACGCCTTCCGCAAACGATTCCGAATCGTTCGATCCGTCACACCAAGCACTCTGGCGGTATCCTTCTCCGTCCACCCATACCAGAAAACAAATAGCACAGCCGTCCTCAACTTCTCAGGCAAGAGCTGTACCAGAGAATAGAGTTCAGTTCGATCCAGGGTCTCAAAGGGGCTTATCACGCCCTCATGATATTCCAGCCGCGAAAAGAGGCTGCGCGGTATACGCTTTCCCTGCCTGTTCTGATCGAATCCTTCTCGAAGCAGAAAGCGTTTGTAGATCTTTCGGCGTTGAAAGAGCAAAGAATGCTGAAAGTTCTCTTCCCAAAAATGAGCATGTGGATCAAGCCAGAGTCGAATCAGGCTCTCATAGAGATCAGCACAAAGATCTTCCACCAGCGCTATATGTTCGCCAGAAGAGAGAGACCTGACCACACATCGCGCCCAGTACTCACAGGACCTTTGAATCCGCTGAATGAGGATCTCAAGAATCGTATTCCGTCCTGCCTCATCCAACCCCGCAGAACGAACAGCAAGCACAAGCACTTCAAGCGGCAACGAGGGCGAACGCAGCGCTCGCCAGTACGCGGCAGAACCAGAAGGCGGGAACGCTGTATACAGACGCACAAAGTGAGAACGACGCTTTCTACCTTCTTCCTCAAGCTCTTCATATTCTAGAAACACATCCAACAAAACCACCGTATCCTGTTTTCACACGGAAGCACTAACTTTTCTACTATGAGCTCATTGTATGCATTTCCGGTATCTCTGTCAATGCTCACAGGAAAGAGAAAAAGAGGCGAAAAAGCCTGTTCTCTTCTCCACCTCTTTTTTTACTGGAAAGCTCTTTACAGAGGGTTCATATCGCGCTGATGAAACTCAAGGGCCTTGCGATAGACCTCAACATAGCGAATAGCCGAGCGATGCCAGGAGTGATCAGCGTCCATTCCTCTAAGCTGCAACTTGCGCCATTCATCTTTCAAGCGATAGACCGTCGTTGCCCGAATGATCGAAGCGAAGAGCGCCCAGGGATCATAGTCATGGAAAACAAAACCTGTCCCCTCCTCGGTCTCCGGGTTGTATTCCGGCACTGTATCGGCAAGCCCACCCACATAGCGTACAATTGGCACACTTCCATAGCGCATTGCGATCATCTGACTCAGGCCACAGGGCTCAAAGCGCGAGGGCATCAAGAACATATCACTTCCGGCATAGATGCGCTGTGCCAGTTCTGAATTAAAGGTCAGGAAGATAGCAACCTGATCGGGATAGCGAGCAGCAAGATTCTGGAACAGCTCATGATACTTTTGGTCGCCGATGCCAAGCACCACAAACTGTACTCCTTGAGCCAGAAGCGGCTGCATAATTTGTGCGAGAATGTCAAAGCCCTTCTGATCGGCCAGGCGCGAAATCATCCCGAGCAAGGGAATATCAGGCCTGACAGGTAGATGGGCATGCTCCTGTAAATCGGCCTTATTCTCGACCCGCTTATCAAGTGAGTGTGCATCAAAATTAGTGTGAATATACCGGTCAATTGCCGGATCAAACTCCTGATAATCAATCCCGTTCAGGATGCCAAAGACGCGTTCTTTGCGCGAGCGCAACAGATGATCGAGCTTCTCCCCGAAAGCCGGGGTCAGTATCTCCTGTGCATAGCGTTCGCTCACGGTCGTAATAACATCGGCAAAGAGAATTCCGCGCCCCATTACATCCACCACATTGGCGAGTTCAGTAATATGCGGATAGAGGAAACCATTCTCAGCCACACCTGCTACTTCCAGCAGGCGATAGCCAAAGATCCCCTGATATGCGAGATTGTGAATAGTATAGACAGTCGCAGTATTTTGAAAGAAGGGATCATCTTGATAAACAGTTTGCATCCAATTTGGAATAATCCCGGTATGCCAATCATTACAGTGAATAATATCGGGCGGCCATGCGAGAGCGCGTACCACCTCTAATGCAGCCCGGCAGAAGAGGATAAAACGTTCTCCATCATCGGTGTAACCATAAATATTCTCGCGCTCAAAATAGCGCGGGGCATCGATCATATACACGGGAACATTTTCGCCTATCGTTCCCTGAAGAACGTCCACCTGTACCTGATAATCTCCCATGCTCACCGGGACAGCAGAGAGAACCTTTGTGAGATGGAAGCGCTCAGGGTCAACCTGACGATACCGGGGCATCACCAGCCGCACATCATGCCCCAGGGCCTTTAGCGCCTTTGGCAAGGCACCCACTACATCGGCAAGGCCACCAACTTTCACAAATGGTACAATCTCTGCTGCCACCATCAAAATATTGAGAGGCTGTGTATTCTGCTGCATCTATATCGTCTGGCGGGGAATCCTTGTTTTCATCAGGATAAAAGAGGAAGTGCCGCCTCTCCTTTCGCTATCTGTAGTCATCAGCAAATGCCACATACAGAGCTTTGCCTATTTCACCAAAACACTATGTTAACACTATTGAGTAGGATTTTACCACACAACGAGGCTGTTCCTACTGCGTATTTTAGACGTTTTTTTGGACAAAGCAAGGCCCCCCAAAGGAACGACCCACGCATCCCACAGGCATTTCTCTAGAGTTTGTGGACAAAAAAGAAGAGGCAGTAAAGCGCTTGCTTCACTGCCTCTTCAGAGTGACTACTTAGATCTTATAGCGATTGCGATTCAGGAAGTAGAACTGAATCAAGGCCAGAACACCCATCAGGATCAGCATAACCACCGCGTCCCCTTTTGCCAGCTCAGGGGTTGTCGCCCCGGCTGCCAGTGGGGCCTGAATGATTGCACCGGCTACAAATGGGATGTTCGGCGCGGTCTCTGGCTCCCAGCTATGAGGCGCGATCGAGAAGAACGCAAACGCGCCCAGATAGATAAACAGACAGGTGCCAAAGATCAACCACTGACCCAGACAGCCCAGATTCTTTTCGCCAACCACAGCGAACTCGCGGCGGCTCACAGCCGTCCAGATAGCGGCCAGGATCAGCATACCAGCGCAGAAGATCATACTGACCATAACTTTGTCAGGACCAGTGTGGACCATCAGCGTTGTAGCCGCGATAGCCGCAACCGCCACCACACTACCGATAAGCACCAGATAGCGATGCGACTTCCAGGCCCAGATAGCACCCATCAGCAGGAAGAAAAAGCCAGATGTGACAATGGCGTCAACAAGATAGCCTGCCTGCTGTGAGAAGGTGCAGCTCGACGGAACCTGCGCCTCGTTACCACAGAAGGTGAAGTACGGTCCCAGAATGGGGATATAGTGCAGCAGAGCCAGCAAAGGATAGAGCGCAATCGCCAGTACCAGGAAGATCAGGCCCAGATGAGCCAGACCAAACGCGCCCACCGCATACAGCGGAGCCATCGTCTTTTTACGAATCGGGCGCATGAGATAATGCAGGCGCAACAGGAAAGCGAACATACCAAGCAGAATCGCAATTCCCAGAGGGATCGCAGCACCCAGGTTAACAACCTTCAGGCCGAAATCCGGATCATCTGGGAAGAGCCTATGCGCAAGGCCAGCATCGCTGATCTCCATATACGCCACCATGAACAGCACAACCAGCAGCGAAGCAATGATAATCATCCAGCGAACTGCCGGGGTTGTGCCCGGATCGCTCCGATCTGGATTCACCCGTTCACGGGCCGCCAGGCGGCTATAGAAAACCATCGCCAGGCCAACCGTCATAGCAACCAGACCAACCATCACAAAGTCAATGGAGTTGGCCTGGAACCAGAGGAACTTTCCGCCCAGAATCGGCGCGATAGACATATCAGCCGTCGGGAAGAACTGCAGGTTTAAATCGGCCCAGATGGCAAACGCAAAACCACCTACCGTCAGCAGTGACCCGAGCGCTGTGAAAAAGGCAGGTGGGATAATCGGTTTCGGGTCAAAAAGCGAAACGTTGGTCTGAATGATAGCAAAGATCCCCAGACAGGTCAGCGCCAGAGCAAAACAGCCCTGAGAGAACCCTTCCAGCGTCGATGCTGTCATTTTCAGATACACGTATCCAGGAAGCTGACCGATCAGGATAGCCGCGACAAAGAAAAACCCGGCGGCGAAAATCACAGCTCGCGCCCAGGACATCCTTTCCGGCAGCTCCCGCCGTTGTACATCTTGCATAGATCGCAAACCCTTTCAACATGCCGTCGTTATAATGCTATAGAAACGACATGACCAGCGATCAGAACTTTCTCGTAGCTTGAGCCACGGTCCGACTTACTTCACAATAACCAGCTGAGCCTGCATATCCGGGTGGACCGAGCAGTAATAGACCACTCGATGGTTTTCCTTATCCAGATTATAGGCTTCCTCGGTTACTGTCCAGCTAAATGATTGGCCTGTCGTAAGATTTCCAGAATCGAACCCGTTCGCCAACTTGGTTGGCTGAGCCAGGTTGCTCGGGTCAATCGCGGTCGCGGTGTGGATAACCTTGTCTTCGTTCACCCAGGTAATCTTGGTACCAACTTTGACCTTGACATTGGCATACTCAAAGCAGCCAGAGGCGCTGGTACACACCTGAACCGAGCCAGGACCCTTAATATGGATCGTCAGTTCTTTTTCATTGGTCTTGTCAACGGCCTCACCGAACTGGCCATTCTTACCAAGCGTGACCGCCTGATTATAAAGGCTCGGCGAGTTTGCTTGCAGGTAGTCCACAAGCTGGTCAAAACCGCTATGAGCGGCCTCACCGGTCCAGCCCTCTTTCTTGACATAGGCTGGATCATCAGAGCGAATCAGCGCAAAGAGATAGTCAACATCGATCGCCCGAAGCTGGCCACCGAAAGTATCACGGCGAGGCACGGCGTTAAAGTTTGCAGGCTGATGCGGAGCCTTCGGGTTATACGAACCAGCGGAAATAATGCTTTTCAGCTTATCGTCAGCCATCTGATTCAGTTCTTTAATGTCATACCCCAGGTACCGCGTAAAGATCAGCTTGTTATCCTTATCAATGGCATAACACTGATCGGTGCAGACCTTCACATAGGTATTCAGTCCCTGCTCAATCGCATAAGCCTGTAATTTGTGCTGAGCCTCGGCTTGCTTCTGGTTCTGCATAATCCAGAAGACCGGAATCATCATCGAGACGATCGCCAGCATAATCAGCGATCCATAGCCGGTTTTCTGAACCGCATTCGTTCGGGAATATAATATGTACAGCAAGCCACCCGTGACGACCAGTAAGACAATAAAGCCAACAGCAGCTTGTCCTAAAATTGCCATATACACAACCCTTATGATTGATAACCGTCTTGCCTCCTGCGCAGAGAAGGCAGCGGACAAATCAACCTGATAAAACGTATTGAGTTCTACAGCAGGAACGTGCTGTCTCCCTCGCTGCTAGATACAGAGTGCAGAGACAGCACATCGAGCGCTGTAGAGCGCTCATGCTCCAAGCAAACACCCGACTTATGCGCTACAATCCTTGTTTGGCTTGGCAATGATACGCGTTCCCTCATCTGGATGCTGTACATTCGCATTAATGACCCCGGTATTTACCACGATCTCTTCACCCTTTAACGAGAGCGCGAAGCGGTCCAGACTACGAGGAGCCGGGCCATCAAGAAACTCGCCATCCACGTTATAGTGAGAGCCGTGACAGGGACACTTAAAGCTCACACAGTCATTACGGAACGGTACGGTACAGCCCAGATGGACACAACGCTGATACAGAGCAATCCAGTGAGAGCCATCAGAAGCAGGTACAATATTCTGCAAATTGAACAGATTCTTGAGCTTCTCACCTTTCTGCAGGTACTCGGTATCCTTATCGAGATGTACCAGATAGGTTCGTGCAGCAGGAATATAGAAAATGCCTTTAACGTTTAGTTCCATCTGCTCCGGCTTCGCCGCAGGGAAGTCGGCCAGTTTTCCAACAGTCTGCTCTGATCCAAACTGCCCGCCAAGCGTTGGATACAACATATAGAGCGCACCAGCTACAGCCGATGCAGCAGAAATGCCCCAGACAGCCAGCATAGACCTGCGCAGGAAACGGCGGCGTGATAGACGTTGTCTGGCTATTTCCGCCGCCTCAGCGCCACCTCCATGCAGAATTTCATACTGCTGCGGCGTTATAGGTGGTCTATCAATATCACTACTCATGCTCGTCCTCTTGGTTCGTTCTTCTCTGTTACTGTATTTCCCCGACCACTACAGGTCAAAGTACACGCCTTCAACCCAGGGCCAGGTCCAGACCCAACCGGGACCGCGGAAGAAGCTACCGGCCAGAGTAATCACAGCCCAGAAGACCAGGAACATCGTAAAGGTTACAAGCGCCACCTTACGATCTGCGTATGCACGGCTCGGATTGCGGTCAACATACGGCAAGACAGCCAGGGCTGTCAGGGTCAAACCCGGGATCAACACACCCGCAGTCGTTGGCGGGAAGTAGTGCAGCAGTTCCTGCAACCCCAGGAAGTACCAGGGGGCCTTTGCCGGGTTCGGCGTTGTATTCGGATCGGCAGGCTCCAGAAGCGGCGCATCAATCACCAGGGCCAACATCGTAATCATCACTGTCAGCATGGTCGCGGCGAAGAACTCGCGTACCAGGAGGTGAGGCCAGACAAAGACCGAGTCTTCGAGTGGCTTCTCCACACGCGTGATTGCTTCTTGCTTCACCACTGCGAGAGTACGATACCGCCGCTGCGTTGCTGCCGCCTGAGTCTGTACTTTATCTTGTGGTTCAATAGCCATAGAGATAACCCCTCATCAGTACCGTTAAGATACGGATCGGCATGCAATGCCGCTAGCGCACACCAGTCGGTATACGCTCTTTCTCTGCTCCTGCCTTGATCGAGCGGCTTGGAGCTGGCGGAGGACCGGCTGCGCCACCATCTTTACGGATACGCCAGAAGTGAACAGCCATCAGCAGGGCACCTGCCAACGGGAGCAAGATCACGTGACCGACATAGAAGCGAATCAGCGTCTCCTGACCAACGGCACTACCACCCAGCAGCACCTTGTAAACCGTGTCACCCAGCAACGGGGTGTAGGGTGCCAGCGTTGTACCCACGGTAATAGCCCAGATCGCGATCTGGTCCCACGGGAGCAAGTAGCCAGTAAAGCTCAGGAAGAGCGTGACAAAGAACAGCAGGACTCCAACCACCCAGTTGAACTCTCGGGGTGGCTTGTAGGCACCATGATAGAAGACGCGAATCATATGCAGCGTCACCGAGACCACCATCAAGTGGGCAGACCAGCGGTGCATGTTACGCACGAGATTACCGAACGCAACAACGCTATTCAATTGATTGATATTCTGATACGCAACATCAGGGTGAGGAACATAATAGAACATCAAAAAGACGCCGGTAATTGTCAGCAGCAGGAAGAGGAAGAAAGAAATACCTCCCATGCACCAGGTATACGTGATTTTCATTGCCTGGCGGCTGACCTTTACGGGATGGAGATGCAGAAATACGTTACCCATCATCACCAATGACTGGTTCAGCGGGGTGTCGGGATAGCCATGACGGAAAATAGAACGCCATAGCTGGCTCTCGACGATTTTCTGCGTCGCCATATCGAGCAAGCTTTGTTTCTTAGGAGTAGAGCTCACTGTGCCTCCTCAAAAAGATCAAATCTCAGTACTTTAGTGGTAAGATCGCTTCACAAAAGTTCTGAAAGGCTGTGTCGCTGATTATACCATAACCTTTGCTTTTGCGGGTACCCCTTGAGACGAATCGCTAAGCCAACCCCCTTCTATTGAAAAGGGTTCCTCATATTTCTTTCCTTAAAAATTATAATGAAATATTTTCACTCAAGGCAAAGAGGGCCCAGGAAAAGTGTGTAACCCCTTTAAAATTCACTCTTCATCCTGTATGAAATTAAGCTTACTCCCCATAAATTCAGACAAACATCAGGTGCTTACCTGATTTTTCCCGGCCAAACACCTGATTCTCCCTTAGGACAAAATAGCTCACCGAGTTGTTTGACAGTGAATGAGCGAAACCGATACAATTACAGCAGAAAATAAATGAAAATTTCACCACTTACGAGAGTTTCATGATGTCAGAAGTCAGTACAAAAGCCAGAAATATGGCACCCATTCAGACATTACTCAAGCGGCTCCTTCGAGTCCCTGTTCTATACAAGGTACTTATCGCGAATAGCCTGATTATCTTCGTCGGAGCAACCGTGGGCACATGGCTCGCCACACAGCTTCACACCAGCTATGGCCCGACAATCCTGGTGATCTTTGTGGCCGCTGGCTGGTCCGTCAGCGTGTTGCTGAACTTTGTGCTCCTGCAAATCGCGTTCCGTCCCTTGATCCATCTCAATCGAGTCATGGGACGCGTTCAGAGCGGTGAACGAACCCTGCGAGCGCCAATTACCGGCTCCGATCCACTTGCCGATCAGCTTGCTTCAACCTTCAATACTATGCTGAAAGCAATCGACGATGCGGATCGTCAGCGTGCTACTCAGATCATCAATGCAATGGAGGAGGAACGCAAGCGCATCGCACGTGAGCTCCATGACGAGACCTCTCAGGTGCTTACCTCGCTTCTTATCAGTCTCGCTGTGCTGGAAGAATCCATCACCACTGATGAGGCACGCGAGCGCATCGCTGAAACGCGCATGCTGGCCCATCGCACGCTGCGCGCTATTCGGAACCTCAGCATCGACCTGCGACCAAGCGCACTGGATGATCTGGGACTCCTGCCCGCTTTACGCTGGTATATCAAAGAGTATCAGAAGAAATTTCCAATCACGGTCGACTTTCAGGCTGTCGGTTTTAAACAACGCCTGACAGCCAATATGGAAACGGTGCTCTATCGCATTGTGCAGGAATCGCTGACTAACGTTGCCCGACATGCGAACGCAAAACATGTCTCTATTGAGCTGAAAGAAGAGGAGAACACGATCTACGCATGTATCAGCGACGATGGGCGTGGCTTTTCTCCCGAACAGTTACAAAAAGTACCGGGCCCCGGACAGGAAAGAGGATGGGGGCTGGTCGGTATGCATGAACGCGCCAATCTACTGGGTGGCACGCTCACGATCGACTCAAAGCCCGGAGCCGGGACCACAATTCATGTGCGCATTCCACTGGAAACGGAAGGAACACAGGACGCAGTCTTGACCTCCAGGTAAGCCTGAGATAGGCTAATATCTCACCGATAATTTTGATGCAGCAGGAAGGGCTGACGGGGAACTATGAAAATTCGTATCTTACTGGCAGACGACCATACAATCCTACGAGCGGGACTGAAAATGATGCTGAATGCCCAACCCAATATGGAGGTTGTGGGAGAGGCTCAGGACGGGCGGCAGGCACTCAAAGAGGCACAACGCCTCAAACCCGATATTATACTGATGGATATTACCATGCCCGATATGAATGGCATTGAGGCCACCAAGCAGATCAAAAAGCTGCTACCCGACGTCAAAGTGTTGATCCTGACGATGCATGAACACGATGAATATGTGTTTCAGGCGCTCCGGGCAGGTGCTTCAGGCTATATTCTCAAGGAAGCTGCCGATACGGAGCTGATTACCGCGCTCCATGTGATCCAGAGCGGACAGTTTTACCTCTCACCAGCGGCTCAATCGGTCATGGTTGGAGACTATTTACAGCGTGTACGAGCAGGCGAAGAGAAAGACAGTTATAGCTCTCTGACAGAGCGTGAACGCGAGATCTTGAAGTTGGTCGCCGAGGGCTACACCAATAATCAGATTGCAGAACGGCTGGTTATCAGCCCGAAAACGGTCGATACTCACCGCACCCATATTATGGATAAATTGAACTTGCATAGCCGCGCCGAGCTGGTAAAATACGCGATGCGACGCGGCCTGCTGGAAGACTAACAGCCAGGAAGGAACACGGAAGCGCTATTCCGTGTATCCTTCCCCCTCGTTATTCTCATCAGCGAAATACTCATCGCTATAAAAGCCAATATCTTTCCCGACATAGACGCTTACCAGAAAATCATCTCGGGGCATATCTGCCGATAGAACAATATCCTCATCTATTTGTTCTATCAATTTGGTCAGCTCAGCCTCCTCCAATTCTCTTTCAAGAATCAGCGTTCCGTGAACAACGGTTGTAGTAAAGTGAATATCGATGGTGCCCAACCGCCCATTGTTTTGCAGACCACCATCCTCCATGATGTAATATCCCTCAGAATATGGTGTGCGAAAGTGGCGCTCAAAACGAATATCCTCTAGCATGCTTGTTGATACAGCCGTTCTACGCTGCGGCTTCTCCTTTCCCCGGAACTTGCGCTTCCCTTCCACCACAGACAGTAGAAGGGAGACCGCCTGCGTCATACACCTCGCTGGAATGTATCAACCGCTTTTCCTGGCCTCCCGGCACGTGATACATCCCTTTGCCACAATTGTAATGCACATTATATCATACGGTCCAGGCTGGAAAAGCCGCACTTCACTGGCTACAGCCACATAGCTGACAAGCCACCCTGAATATTATGAGAAGAACATACGAGAGGCTTCATCTCCTTTCACGGACTATCATTCATGGAACGAGATGAAGCCTCTCAGCGTTCGTTTATTTACTGCTACTGAAACTTCAGTGACTCACGTATATGAGAGAATTGCAACTTTTCCAGCTCGTCAAAGGTTTTGTCAGGGCCATAAAAGACCAGCGTGTAGACACGCCCATTATGTGCCGTGACATAAATGGAAGCCGTGAAAGCAGCTCCTTCCAGGGTAACAGCCCCTTTCATCTGCTTCCAGGCAGCGCCACCAAAGGTAACCGGAGCCCCAATCTTTCCAGCGGACATCCCTATTTTCGTCGAATAAACCTTCATATACTGTTCCAGGTCATCAGGGGCCTTCTCCTCATAGAGAATATCAACCTGGCCAGTTTTACTGCCGTCCAAAAGCTGTAACGTCTTCCCATCAAGCTTCTTCTCCCATCCCGCTGGATACTCAAGGGTCAGGCCGAATGATTGATCTTGCAATGCCTGCCACGGCTGCGCCTCAGGAGAGCTGTCAAAGGGCTTCATTGAGAAAAACCAGACGATACAGCCAATGGCGAGAAGAGCAAGCAGAAAGATAGCAATCCAGGCAATCTTCTTTCCGCGATCTGATGTGGGTTGTGGCCGCTGCGGACGTGGAGTCTCGGGAATCGGCTCACTGCGCTGAGGCTTCGGTGTCTCCGGGATCTGCGGTTTGGGGCCCAACGACGCGTTCTCCGAGTTTCCCGTCAAAGCGGGGCCCATTCCCGGATTTGAGACAAAGCGTGGCTCACGCTCAGGATACGAATTGGCGGTCTGTTCTCGCTCGGCAGCCGGTTGCGATCCAGGATTCGGCCAGGAAGGGCCTGAGATCTTCATTGGAGTCGTTTCAAGTAACTCAACCTGTCTTCGCTGTTCGGATTCCGGGGAGGATTCCTGCTCCTGGTGGGACTGTACGACTGCTTCTGAGCGCTGCATAATCTCTTCGCGGCTCATTGGTCTGGTCGGGAAATACTCAATATCATCCTTCTCAGGAGCCTTTGTTTCTTTTGGAGTCTCTTCAGGTGTGGGCTCCCATACTTTCACCCGGAAATCGACGCCGGAGGAAGGGCGCGACTCTTTTTTCTCAGATGCAGCTGGCTTCCTGGTATTCTCTCCAGTAGAAACATGGGTTATCGGCGAAGGCCAGGCAATATCCTGTTTCTGCACTTTTTCGCGGCTCGGCCTCTGGCGCTTCAGTTCAGCGGGCCTCCGTTCACCTGGACGGCTCGTTTTCTCCAGCGAGCCAACAACAGGCGTTTCCTTTTGCTGCGGTCGAATCGTCTTTTCTACTGGCCCATTGCCTTCGCTCTGCTCATCACGCGAGCGGGGCGACTGTGTACCCTGAGATTGAACCGGGCGTATGGTGCGCTGAGGGGACTGTTGCTCCGCAGGAGACCGTTTCTCAGGCATAACCTCTTTTTTGCCTACCGGGGAAAGTGACACAGTGTTACCACATTTGCTGCAAAAGCGGGCATCGTCTCTCGGTAGCTCATGCCCGCAATGGTTACATTTTATAGCCACGGATAGTCTCCTACATCCGGCCCATCAGGAGCCTGTGTTTGTTTTGATACTGCTTTTGTAGTATACATCATTTGCAAGAACGCCGTTCAAGTATACACTAATTTTCATAGATACACTTTATTATATGGATAGAAACGGAGAAAGTGTTACCGGCATCGCAACGGATGTCCGGTAACAACCCATGAGATAGAGACACGAACTGATCTATTCTTTATTTTAGCGTAAGCACAGCCTCGCGTTCAGCAGAAGTAGCCAGTAATTGCTGATTCTTGATAAGGTCGACGAGCTTCTTTCGTCCCTTCGGACTACCGATCATTAACGCACCGACCAGGCGATTATCACGAAGATAGAGGCGGCGATAGTTATCGTTCCCCTTCTCACCCGGCTCGCGACGAGCGACCATTTCAAGCTCAGGGTTATTGGCCTCAGCAGTACCAATGACCGCGATGTTCACATCAAATAAGGGGCTGGTATACGTCGGCACATCGATATAGGGTTTACGATCTCCGGCCATATTCGCGCCAGCAATACGCCCATGAGCCATAGCGTTATCCCAGGTGCCCATTGTGTGGTGATGCCCGATGGTTGGATCATAGAACTCTGCAACGTCCCCGGCGGCAAAGACACCCGGAATATTGGTCTCAAGATACTCGTTGACCACAATTCCCTGGCGAATTTCAACGGACGTATCCTTGAGGAACTGTGTATTCAGCGTGATACCCAGACCAACACCGATCATATCAGCCTGAATCTCACGACCCTTCTTGGTCTTGACGTAGTGGGGGACACCATCTTTCGGTAGAACACTCTCGATCTCATCATTGTGGATCACTTCCACGCCAAACTTCTTGGCAATATTGTCGACAACCTCTCCCCCCTCCTCATCAAGCGCGTTGCGCAGCCAGTACGGACCACGCATCAGCCAGGTCGTATGTAGCTTACGCACCGCAAAGCCATCGCACAACTCGTACGCGATAAAGCTACCACCATAGGCAAGAGCTGTTCGGGATTCCAGCATTCGCTCAATAATCGTTTTGGTGTCATCCAGCGTCACAAAGTTGTAGATATGCTTGGTTCCTTCAGCCCCCGGGACCCGGAGCGGGTTCGCCCATCCACCGCTTGCGATCAACAGAGCATCATAGGGCAGGTGCTCACCGGTATCGGTGATGACCACTCGCTCTTCTGTATTCACACCGGTCACCAGAGTCTCGGTCACCAGTTTGATATTACGCTGCTCATGCCAGGCAAAATCACGAATCATCACCTTTTGCTCGGTGATAACCCCTTGCAAGAAACGAGGGAGCGAAACGCGGTTATACAGGGGGTATGGTTCATTCGTTAACAGATGAATAGAGCAATTCGGATCATTCTTGCGCAAGGTATCCGCAGCGGTTGTTCCCGCGATACCGTTCCCGATGATGACATAACGCTTCTCTCTGGTAGCCAAGCTTGCGCTCTCCTTTTCTTAGCAAGTGTAGGCACAAAACATTCGACAAGTTGAGAGCATATTAGCATAGATTCTATGATAACGCTACTTCCCTTACACCATCACCATGCGAGGATTTCCGAGGGAGAAGAGAGCCAGGATCGAAAGAGAAGAGGCTTCCTCTTCTGCCTTTTCATGGGAAGAAGGGACACCGGAGCATTATCGGTGAGCGCTATTTCTGCTCGCCTTTATCTTCTGCTTGTGCTGCCACTTTCTTTTCATCATGAACCGGGGCAGTGACCAATATATGGTCTGCCAGTTCTACGCCTAACATATGCTCAGCTTGCTGCTGGCCCGTTCCTACTCGAATATGCAGAGGCCCGCCAAAGGGAGCGCGGCTTAACACCTCTACACGCGCATCTGGATAGAGCCCGAGCGAGCCAAGATAACACAACTTCTCAGAATTCTGATCGCTTACACGCAGCACCTGTGCAGCCTGTCCCTCCTTCAACTGGGAGAGCTTTTGCCCTTGACGTAGAGCTATTACCCCATCCTTACTCGGAATGGGATCACCATGCGGGTCCACCGTTGGGTATCCAAGCAACTCATCAAGTTTATCCTCAAACTCTTCTGAGATCACGTGCTCCAGACGGTCAGCTTCTTCGTGAACCTTATCCCATGTATATCCCAACTGGCGTGCAAGATATAATTCCAGCAGGCGATGATGACGGATTACCTCCATCGCCTTACGCTCACCGACCGGAGTCAGGCGCACACCATGATAGGGGACATGTTCAACCCATCCGGCTGCCGCGAAGTCTTTGAACATCATCGTCACTGTCGCGTCGCTAACACCCAGTCTCTCGCTAATAGCCGATGTAGAAACTTTTTGCCCATGCTCCTGCATTGAGTAGATAAGCTTCAGGCAATCGCTAATACGCGGTGCCAATTCCTGGATGGGTTTATGCACCATATTCCTCCGGTCAGTTTCAAAAAATTTTATCTTCCTAAAAAATAGGATAGCAAAAAGACGATTTAATTACAAGAAGAGATCTTGAGCGAGTTTATCTCCCTGACAGGAAAATGTCTCACGCTCTCCCCCTTCAGCATAGCTCTCTGTTGTGTTCGTTCTTGCCAGAGAAAGAAACGTTCTTTTCTTCCCTTTTAGCACTTTTCTGCGGAAAGCGATAAATACCTGCACTATATCATAGCATGCAGGTGGCAAGAGAGTTGTAGAAGCAGGACCAACGGCTTACCAGAATGCGCCAGAAGGCCCCGGGCTTGATGTATGGCGCATCTGCATCCTCGGAACGAGAGAACGCGAACAGCGCCTGACAGGAGATCTTGCCTGTGCTCTATCCGTTTTCACGAACACGTTTGACAGACGGGAATTGATAAGCGTATCTCGTCAAACGCTTCTGGACAGCGTGCCGCTATGGGTCGCCGCACCGCGGCGACTCGCAGACATACTGACTGAAAGAAGCATCCCCGGGGAGTGTCAATACAACCTTTCTGACAAAAAAGAACGTAGCCGCTCCATCAGTCGATAGAAGTGGCTACGCTTTCTGAAAGGGATTCACCATGCACTACTTTGGCAAATAAATGATATAGCCAGTGATCGTTTTGCGGACATAGTTCTTGTATTGCTTGTAACGCGGGTCATTCGATTTCATGTATTGCTGAAAAGTCTTATCCTGCGCAGAGCCCGGACGAAACACATACGCGACCCGATCACTCATCTTGACCTTTTGATAGTAGAGGTAATAGCGATTGTGCCCCTCATTCAGCTTCTCATTCAAAACGCTGCATATAACGCGCTCTTTACTCCGGAAGATTATCCGATTGCAGGTCCAGTAATCGGAATAAATACGATCAATATGCCAGCGCCCGAGTTGCCGAATCAGGAAGCCTTCATCCCAGTTGAGCTTCTGTACAAAAGGCACATCATAATGCTGTGTCCCATTCTGGGTGAAATAAGGCTCCTCCCGCGGATTGTACGCCTGGGGCGGGATCCCGGTAAAGGTACTGAAAGTTCCCAGTATATAGATACCAAGCGCAAAGATCAGACAGCAGCGCCGAAAGATCGTGCTTGTTAGCGACATGTTCCACTTCAGCGGGAACGAGCCACGCACAACCAGCCATTGCAGCTTCTCGGCAGGCTTGATCAGCACCCAGAGCAAGGCCGGAGTCGTTACAATCAGACCGGTCAAATAGCGTGAGGTCGCTACCGGATAAATCGCAGGGTTTGCGCTGACCACATACAGTGCCACAGGAATCAAGCTGTTTACCAGTAAGGCCAACCGTGCCCACTGAATAATGCGCTCTTTCCGCAACTCAGGCGTTATCGGCTGCCGATACAGACGACGCAAAGAGACAAGACAGAACATCACCGCAATTGCCCAGAGCAGAATCACCGCAAGCGACCAGCCAGTGTGCATAAAGGTACAGCTCACTTGCGAAAAATCCCCGAAGCGGAAGACAGGAGTTTTCGCGGTTGAGCCATAACAAAGCGGATTGGCCCCTGAGACTGTTGGTAATGCGATCAGAAAAGTGCCCTTTAACTGTCTGACAATCCGCTCTCCTGGCGGTGGCTGTGGCACGCCAGTCGCGGACATGACGTTCAGGAAATAATCAATCGTGCTCTTACCGGGGGGCGCCGTGAAGTTGTACGCGATCAGTGGCCAGGCCCCCAGAATCAGACCGAGCAGAGCGATCAACCCTCCCCAGCGCCTGACTTCAGGCCAGCAGAAGATCACCAACAGCAATCCACTGGTCAAAATAAAAGGCGCGATTAAGAGATGACTCCAGACACCAAAGCCAGCGATTAACCCCCAGAGAGCAAAAAGAAGAAGCCGCTTCCAGCGAAACTTTTGCACAGTCCCGGGTGGGGACGACGTCAACGCCAACCAGGCGGCAAGCAACATCAGAAAGGCTCCACCAAACATGGTCTCAGGCACGCCCCCAACAGCGATCAACTCACGCATCAGCATCGGGTTCGAGCCAAAGCACAGGAATAGAAGGGTAATCAGAGCTACTTTCCGGGAATAGAGCAGACTCGTCAATAAATACATTCCGATCATAAAAATGGTGTAGATCAGAATGAGTCCTAGCCGCAGGTTAACATCAGAAATACCAAAGAGCCGAAAAAAGGCAGCCGCAAGAAACGCTTCGGCTGACCCCATATACCCTTGAGCGTAAAAGAAGACAGGAAGCTCTCCTTTGAAAGCAATGTGAATCCCCATTAGCCCCATTACACCTTCGTCGCTGTCAAGAAGCGGCCATCCCTGATTAATCAGTGCAACACGAATTCCGACAGCTACCGCGATAATGACTGCACTCCATATTGCATAGGGGCTTAGCTTTAGAAAACGTCCTTCTTTCAATTGCGGCATACGAACAATATGCTTTCCTCTTTAATAGTATTCAAGCTTCCGGTTAAGGCGCATTCTATAAACGAGGCCCGGGGAAGAGGTTATGCTAGCAAATCAGCATGGAACACAGACATGCTAAACAACCTGTACTAAGGAGGAAGTATAACATTCTCCAGTGGGTGTGACAAGGAAGAGCTTTATGAGTGGGTACATTTGGTCCAATACTAGAAGGATGCCCAACAAGCGGTACATCCTTCTACAGGCTTAAATAGGCTGTTACCAACATTGCAGGAGTTCCGGTTCGTTGTTCCCTCACCGCATCTCGTTCCGTCATTCTCGCTTTTTCCGCTCGATTCAGACCTACTGTTCCAGGAATCTTCATTCGGGCGAAAAGAGCGCTATCTCCCCCTCTGTCACATCGCCTTCCGGGCTGATCCGAAAGACACGTGCATAGGGTGGCTCGGGGTGATATTGAAGCGAAAAGATGATATAGAGATATCCGCTTCGCCTGGACCACTCAATATCCCGCGCTGAAGGGTATGCCTCAGTGATCGGGTGCGAATGATAATAAATCATATCCCCGTCATAGCTATCAATATCATTGAAGATACGAACAATATCTTGCTCGCTGATAATAGAAAAGTCCTCGGGATGTTCCGCTACATTGGCAGTGGGGTAGTTCTTCACAACCGTGCCATGAACACTCCCGAGTGCACCACAGGCCTCCTGTGGATATCCAGCCAGCACATGGGCAACCATTTCCGCATAGATCGCCTCTGGAATACGCACAACAAAGCCGGGATCAGCTACCATAAGACTTTTGCCTCTAAATTCTCTTCAAGTTGTTCAAGGTTCTGCGTCCACAGGTCCTCACTCAGATATTTCCAGCCGCCATCAGCCAGCAGCGTGACAATCTTCCCGCGCTCCATCTTCTCAGCAATACGGAGCGCCGCATGCAAAGAAGCACCACAGGAAGGACCTGCAAAAATGCCTTCCTGATCTTTCAACTGGCGTGTCCGACGTATGGCATCAATCGAAGAGACCAGTATCCTTCCATCCAGCACCGATTGATCGAGTACCGGCGGTACAAAGCCATCAGCCAGGCTACGCAACCCCTGCACCCCCTCGCCCTGCATCGGTTCAGCAGCGATCACACGAATAGCAGGGTTATGCTCCTTGAGCCGTCGGGCGTTTCCAGTAAGCGTGCCACCTGTTCCCAGGCCTGCAACGAACACATCAATATCCGGGAGATCGTGAATAATCTCAACTGCTGTCCCATAATAGTGGGCCCGGGGATTCGCTTCATTCCCATACTGATAGAGCATCACATAACGATCATCCTGCGCTGCCAGTTCGCACGCCAGTCGGACCGCGCCATTGCTTCCCAGTTTTCCATCTGAGAAGATTATCTTCGCCCCGTAGAGCTCAAGCAACTGACGCCGCTCCCGCGTGACGTTATCCGGCATCACTGCAACAAACCGATAGCCCTTGACTCGGGCGATCATTGCCAGCGAAATGCCGGTATTGCCGCTGGTAGGCTCCAATAAAATAGAGCCGGGAGTCAATTTGCCCTGCTCCTCCGCTTCTTCGATCATCCTTTTGGCGACACGATCTTTTACGCTGCCAGAGGGGTTGAACCCCTCCAGCTTCGCATAAATCTCGACACCAGGACGCGGGCTAAAGCTCTGTAACTCAACCAGAGGAGTATTTCCAATGGTTTCCAGTATGCTCGTATAGCGCATCAGCTTCTCCGCTTCAGTCAGCCACTTGATGAATTACCGTCCCCCGGCCATCGCGGGCAAGAGAATCACGGTATCATTGGCACCAACCACTGTCTCCAGTCCCTGAAGATAACGCACATCCTGATCATTCACATAGATGTTGATAAAGCGGCTCAACTCGTTATCCGGCTGAATCTGTTGCTTTAACGTCGGGTAGCGCTCGAAAAGATCCGCCAGCACTTCCCCGAGCGTATTTCCCTGTGCAGCAACCTGCTTTGATCCGCCAACTGAGGCGCGCAAAATCGGTGCAAAGCGTACGTTTGCCATCCTTCATTTACTCCTTATAGCATTTCTTCTCTATTTTTTAGCCGGTCAAAGCACACACATCTGCATAGGTGGGCAGATCTTCGGGGTGTGCATTCTCTCCACATGCCGGGCACTGAGGATCACGATACAACTTCAGTTCGTTCACTTCAGCAGACAGCGCATCATAGGTCATCAAACGACCCACCAGTGGCTCACCCAGGCCGAGCAATAACTTGATCGTCTCGGTTGCCTGTAAGAGCCCGATTGTGCCGGGTAGCACGCCCAGAACGCCAGCTTCCGCACAGCTTGGAGCCAGTTCCGGTGGGGGTGGAGAAGGATAGAGACAGCGATAGCACGGCCCCTCATGCGGCTTAAAGACCGTTAGCTGACCCTCAAAGCGGAAGACACTGCCATGTACGACTGGCTTATTCTCGATAATGGCTGCATCATTGAGCATATAACGTGTGGGGAAGTTGTCGGTCCCATCCAGAATAACATCATACTCGGCAACCAGCCGCCGCACGTTCGTCTCATCAAGGCGCTCAATATAGGTGACAACATTGATATCCGGGTTGAGCGCTTTGAGTGTCTTCTGAGCCGACTCGGCCTTATACTGACCGATGCGTTCTGTGTTATGCAAAATCTGACGCTGGAGATTCGTTTCGTCGACGACATCGGCATCAATAATACCGATTGTGCCAACGCCTGCCGCCGCCAGATAATAGGCAGCAGGGGAACCAAGACCGCCCGCGCCAATCAACAGCACTTTGGAGTCCAGCAGCTTCAACTGGCCTGCCTCTCCCACCTCCGGGATCAGCAGGTGACGGCTATAGCGCTTTGTCTGCTCCTCGTTCAGCGTGCGGGGAAGGACGTAGTTCAGACCACTTCCTTTCCACTGTCCAAAACCTCCCGCCATTGAAATGACGTTTTCGTATCCCATTTGTTGTAAGGTCGCGCCCGCCATCAAAGAACGAACACCACCCGCACAATACAGGACGACTGTTTTCGATTTATCTGGAACCTTTTCTTCTATCTGCAATTCCAGGAAGCCACGGGGAACATGGAGGGCACCGGGTATATGTCCTTCGTTCCACTCATGCTTCTCCCGGACGTCTACCAGAACAATCGATTGATCGTCCTGTCCCTTCTCCCGCTGTGCCAGTGCCTCATGCACCTGAGCAGGAGACCACTCGGGCACATGTTGCCGGGCACGCTGCAAGATTTCGCGAGAAGCGTCACCCATGTTGTACACCTCATTGTTGACAAAGTAAATCAATTTTGTTTTCTTCAGATACTAACAAAAGCTTACAACCACATGTCGCTCTTGTCAAGGAAAGTCTCGGGCAAAGTCCCGGAAGAGAGGCTTTTTCCTGTTCGGAGATCGGTGTTATCAGTTCAAACATCTTCTTTCGCCGAATTATTCCACAGGCCAGCGCTTGCAATTTGCTCGTTTTGCTGCTACCTTGAGAGTGAAGCACGATGATAGATCAAGGCACGAAAGGAGAGTTGTATGACGCAAACAGCGGACTGCATTATCATTGGCGGGGGAGTCATCGGGACCAGTATTGCCTATCATCTCGCGAAGCAAGGAAGCGGTCGTGTGCTTCTTGTAGAGAGACGCGCAATCTGTAACGGCACCACAGCTCACTCAGGCGCTATTGTGCGGCAGCACTACTCCCATGATTTCACGGTGCGCATGGCAAAAGAAAGCCTGCATCTCTTTCAGCATTTTAACGACCTCGTTGGCGGCGATTGTGGCTTCATTCAGACCGGCGTGTTGATCTTCGCTGATCAGGAGGGAGAGAAGACCCTGCAAGCTAACGTCGCGCTTCAGCAGGCCCAGGGAGTCAATGTTGAGGTGTTGACACCCGCCGATGTCCGTGCGCGGTGCCCGGAATACAGCGGAAACGATATCTCGCTTGCTTGCTACGAACCAGATGCGGGAGTGGCCGATCCAATGGCAACCACCCACTGTTTTGCCCGCAGAGCCCGCGACTATGGCGCGACCATTCTGGAAGGCGCTGCTGTACAACGTATTTTGATCGAGAAGGGACGCGTTATTGGCGTCGAGACCACACAGGGGCGCTTCCTTGCTCCCTCTATCGTTCTTGCCGCCAATGTTTGGAGCGTTGCCCTGGCACATCAGATCAGTATCTCACTACCCATTACCGCCACACGACATCCCATGCTTGCTCTCCGTCAGCCCGATGATATGGGAGGTCGCTATAAAGCACATGCAGTCTGCCTGGATATGTCACGTTCTTTGTATCTTCGACCCGATCCGGGAGGTGTGACATTGGTCGGTTCTTGCAGCGACGTCCATACCCCAAGCGACCCTGACCACTATCAACAAACGCTTACCCGGGAAGAGATATCATTCTTTGCTCACAAAGCCCCGGAGATTATGCCTGCACTGGCACGGGCGGCAATGCGTGGCGGATGGGCCGGGCTCTATGATGACACGCCGGACTATCACCCGATTCTGAGCGCTCTACCCGATTATGAGGGACTCTATTGCGCCGCCGGTTTTAGCGGGCATGGTTTCAAGCTCTCTCCTATTGTCGGGCAATGGATGGCCGCCCTCGTTCGTGGGGATACCCTCCCCGCCGATCTGCTTCATTTTGATATACAGCGCTTTCAACAGGGACGTACGATCCGTCCACAGTATGCCTCATCAGGTGTTCTAGGCTAGCAGTCAGGAGAGGTGAGCATACCCTGTTCGCCTCTCCATTCAGCGCTTAGCCCGCAATGACATGATCCGCGATTAAACAAGAAAGCGCCTTTCTGGCTGCGTACGGCGTTGCGATCCTGCTCGCGACTCCATGAATAGCCTGCTCAACCGGCTCCAGATACGGCTTCAATCTGGTATATCGCATAGAGATCTCATATAAGACATAGGCAGCCGTCTCTGCCAGCCAGGGCGAGGTTTCGACCCGTGTTAGCAGGTTCAAGAGAGGGCCGATGGCATCTTTACCGAAATTCACCAGACCTTTTGCAGCAATCCAGGCAACAGCATGATCGTTGTCGAGCAATGCCTGTACCAGGGTGGGAATAGCCCGCTCATCCTGAATCTCTCCAAGCGCCCGCATACAGTGCCAGCGCATCCAGGAGGATGGGCTTTTGCTTGCCTCTATCAAGGCAGGCGTTGCGCGCGGCCCGATCTGTACCAGCGCGATAAACACCTGACTGTTAAGCGGCTCATCTGCCTCCTTGAGCTCTTTCAACAGAGCCGGTACAGCTTCCGCGCTGCGAATACGCCCGAGCGCTTTTGCCGCCTGCAAACGAATCGTTAATTGAGGATCATGCAACTCCTCTACAAGCGCGGGAACAGCTCGGGTACAACCAAGCAGACCCAGAATATTGATTGCGTTCTCGCGCACGGAAGTATGACGGTCCTTGAGTGCGTCAAGCAATACTCTCTCCGCACGAGCAGAATCGATGCCTGCACCGGGCTGAAACAGCGTTCGCAACTGCATTCGTGCATAGGGAGTGCGCAGCGATTTTGGGACAACGAAGGGTTTCCCTGCCCACGTTCCAAGCGCGATAAACTCAAGAAAGTATTTCGCAAGCCTGTCATCATCCAGCGACGATACTGCCTCCACAGCGCGAGGGTCATTTTCCATAATCCAGTGCATTAATCGCCACGCCGCGCCACGATGCCCATCAGCGGCCTCCTGCGCAAGCACCTGAGGCGGCGTTACGCCAATAGGGGGAACTTCTGTCTGCATTTCCGGGGAGGTGGTTTGTACTTGTCCTTTTTTGGCAGGAGGTTCATTCTGCGCCATAGCTGAAAACTCCTCAATAAAAACACGCTCCATTGCTCTACATACTGTTCTGGTAACAGCACTACAGATACTTCAGCTTCGCAGAAGGACTAATTACAGTATAGCACAAGAAAGATGAGATATTTCAAGGAAGAAAGTAGAAGAAAAAGGGGAGCGTCTATAAAGACACTCCCCGGGTCTGTCTGGCTCTTATTCTGCCTGCATCGCGGTAAACACGCGCTCAGGTGTCATCGGGATTTGCTCCAACCGGGCGCCGACCGCATCGTAAATGGCGTTTGCGACAGCCGCCGCAACCGGAACTACGGGCGGCTCACCAACACCTTTCGCGCCAAACGGTCCCCGACCGGAGGGCACTTCTACCAGCAGCGGCGTAATATTCGGCACGTCCTGGCTATGCGGCAAGGCATAATCCATCAGGGTTGGTGTGAGCAACTGGCCGTTCTCGTCATACTCCATGCCCTCGAACAGAGCCCATCCGAGTCCCTGGGTAATCCCACCACACATCTGACCCTCGACCTCAGCAGGGTTAATGGCATAGCCAACATCCTGAGCAGCAACATAATCCAGCACACGCACTTTGCCCGTCTCTGGATCAACCGCCACCTTCACCAGATGGGCCGTGTACATCGGCGACGCATTAGCGATTGCTGAGCGCCCATTGCCATACACCGGGGCATACGGAGCCCCAAAATTCATCGAAGAATTGGCGATCTGTTCCAGCGAGACGTTCTTGCTCGGGACGCCACGCACCACAACCTTGCCATCTTCGATCTCCAGATCGTCAACCGCAGCCTCCAACATGTCAGCCGCGATCTCCAATACCTGTCTGCGTGCATCCTGAGCTGCCTTAAGTACGGCAGGACCCATCGAATAGATTGTTTTACTGCCACCAGTGCCGCCACTGTACGGCATCGTATCGGTGCCATCATGCGCGACATTCACCGATGCAACTGAGAGCCCAAGCCCCTCAGCCGCAATCAGCGCCATCGAGGTATCAGAGCCCGTCAGATCAACGGTGCCAAGCACTACCGTAAAGGTACCATCCTTCTCAAGACGACAGGCCGCAGCCGCCGACTCGGTGCCACCCGGCCAGCCACCAACGGCAACCCCTATGCCGACTTTCCATCCCTTCAGCTCATCCGGCACGACTGTCTTCTGCTGCTCGCGTTGCTGCCAGAGTGGATGTTGCTGAATACGCTCAATACATTCTACAAGGCCAATACGCGGCAAGCGCTGACGAAAGCCTGACATATCTCCCTCGCGCAACGCGTTCTTGCGCCGGAACTCCAATTTGTCCACGCCAAGCTCATTACAGAGTGCGTCAACGGTTGATTCCAGCGCGAAGGTGCTCTGTGGCGCATTCGGAGCGCGATACGCACCAGTACTCACCTTATTGGTCAACACCTCATAGGCACGAATGTCCACGTTCGGGCAATTATACGTGTTCGCAAGAATCATGCCACCAAACGAGGCAGCGGCACCAGGGAAGACCCCGGCATCAAAGATCACCTTCGCCTGAAGGGCTACCAGGGTTCCATCTCGCTTCGCGCCAAGTTTCAACTTGAAAACAGCCTGCGGAGCGGGATTTCCCGCAAGCAGATCTTCCTGACGCGTGTAGACCAACCGAACCGGTCTGCGCAGCTTATACGCCACCGCACCAGCCAACGGTTCAAGCAGGCCGAATTTACCACCAAAAGCGCCGCCAATGGGGACCGACTCAACATGAATCTGTCGCTCTGGCAGATTGATCGCCTTCGCAATCGAGGAACGTGTTTCGTATAATCCCTGCGCGCTGGCCCAGACTTGCAGTCCCGAGGGGCCGGGGACCACCGTTATCGATTGCGGTTCCAAATACGATTGGTGAACCGGGTGCGTCCGATAGGTGCGTTCAACGACAACGTCGGCCTCACGCAGCCCGACCTCAATATCACCTTTCTTTATATGCGCTTTGTCACTCACATTTTGAGAAAGGGGCTCTTCCTCTTCTTCTTCCTCCGCACCTTCGTCGGAAACCGCAGCATGGGCTCCCCCACCGGCAATCTCTGACACCTCGTCCTCACTCCGCGAACGAGCCAGGGGCGCATCTGGGAGAAGTGCCGCTTCAGGGTCAACGACAACAGGAAGGGGATCGTAGTCTACTTCAACGGCTGCCGCACCATCCTCAGCCGCCGCCTCGGATTCGGCAACCACAACCGCAACGGGATGCCCGCACCAGCATGCTTCATCTAGAGCAAGCGGTGATTGCGAGCGCGAAGAAGTTCCGGCACCCGCCATTTCCAGGGTCTTCGCGGTAAATACAGCAACAACACCTGGAATCGCTTCAGCGGCGGCGGTATCGATACTCACAATACGCGCATGGGCATAAGGGCTCAGGACTAACCGTACATGCAGCATTCCATATGCCGTTATATCACCAGCATAGCGTGTACGCCCGGTCACTTTCTCAAGCCCATCCAGTCGATTCGTAGATCTGCCGACCGCCCTATAGTCGGTATTTGGATCAACTGTTTGCGTCATCTACAGCCTTTCTCCATTCAACAAAAAAACAAAGATAGTATAGGATCGAGAGGTCTGCAAAAATTCAGGACGAGGTATTCTTTCCCGCACTGCCTCCATACCCACAATAACCTGCTTCTTTACTATAACACATTCCCAGGTAATCCATACAGCCTGGCGCAGGCCTTCAAAAAAGAATAGCGTTTTGATCTCGAATAAAATATGATACGATTACTGACAAGGTATCATCACAAAAGGAGCACCAGAAACCATGCCCGAAATTGATGGAGATCATATCTTTGGTTTTGATACACTGGCCGTTCATGCAGGCCAGCGCCCGGATCCGGCAACAGGAGCGCGTGCAGTTCCAATCTATCAGACAACATCATATGTCTTTGATGACACCGATCATGCCGCGCATCTCTTTGCTCTGCAACGCTTCGGCAATATTTACACACGCATCATGAACCCGACAACGGCGGTCTTTGAAGAGCGTATCGCGGCGCTGGAAGGTGGCACCGGAGCAGTCGCAACCGCCTCGGGAATGGCCGCGCAGATGGTCACCATGATGACGCTGCTCCGTCCCGGAGATGAGCTCATCGCTTCCAGCAGCCTCTATGGCGGAACGCACACACAGTTTGATATTATGCTGCGCACCTGGGGCATCAACACTGTCTTCGTCGACAGCACCGATCCGGAAAACTACCGCCGCGCGATCACGCCACGCACTCGCGCCCTCTATGGCGAAACCATCGGCAATCCTCGGGGCGATGTCCTCGATATCGAGGCTGTGGCCACAATCGCCCATGAAGCTGGCGTGCCGCTCATCGTCGACAACACCTTTGCGACCCCCTATCTCTGCCGCCCATTCACCTATGGCGCGGATATCATTGTCCATTCAGCCACCAAGTTTATTGGCGGACATGGCACCTCTATCGCGGGTGTTATCGTCGAAAACGGGCGTTTCCCCTGGGACAATGGGAAATTCCCGCATATCGTTGATCCCTCGCCCGGCTACCACGGCGTGCGCTTCTATGAAACCTTTGGCGATTTCTGCTTTGTGATGAAGGCCCGCTGCGAAACCGTCCGCGATGCAGGCCCAAGCCTGAGCCCATTTAACTCATTTATGCTCCTGCAAGGACTGGAAACCCTTTCCTTGCGCATGGATCGCCACTGCCAGAATGCCTTACAGGTTGCTCAATTCCTGCATGAGCATCCTGCCGTGAGTTGGGTGCGTTACCCGGGCCTACCTGATGATCCATCGTATGAGCTGGCACAACGCTACCTGCCAAAAGGCGCAGGCGCAATCTTCACCTTTGGTGTCAAAGGCGGCTACGAGGCAGGCAAAGAGGTCATCAACAATGTAAAGCTCTTCTCTCACCTGGCAAACGTTGGTGATGCACGCAGCCTGATCATTCACCCGGCCAGCACCACCCATCAGCAGCTCTCCGAGGAGGATCAGCTTGCAGGGGGTGTCACGCCAGACCTGATTCGTCTCTCGATTGGAATCGAAGACATCAGCGACATTCTCTGGGATCTGGACCAGGCGCTTCACAAAGCGACCGGCAAGACACAGCATCCCGTCACCCGAACTATCTCAGACGAAGGAGTACGCGAGTGAGCCAGAATACACAGGCTATATCGGAATCCTCGACGCTCGACATGTATGCACGTCTGAAGCTACTTCAGCAGTACCGCAATATCGCGATTGTTGGCGTCTCGGCTGACCAGTATCGGCCAAGCCACTTTGTAGCCATCTACATGAAGGCCGAGGGCTACAATATTGTGTTGATTAATCCCCGCTATGCCGGGCAAACTATTTTAGGGAAAAAGGTCTATGCGTCGTTAAGCGAAGCCAAAGCGGCAGGCGAAACGATTGAAATCGTCGATGTCTTCAGAAAAGCCGCCGACACACCGCCTATCGCAGAAGAGGCGATCAAGATTGGCGCAAAAGTGCTCTGGCTACAGCTCGGCATCCGCAACGATGAGGTTGGAGCCCGAGCCCGAGAAGCCGGATTGCTCTTTGTACAGGACCGGTGTATCAAAATGGAGCATGCTCGCTTCTTCGGCGGGCTCCATACCGTCGGTCTCAATACAGGTGTCATTCTTTCACGAATGAGGTTGTAAACAACGCTGGTTTTATCTCGAATCACACGGTTTTTGGAAGAGAATGGAGGTTGTGGCGACGACATCACTCAGAGTGAGGAGGGCGCAGCTAAAAAGTGCTGAGAACGCTTCCATACAAGAGGGATGAGGCCCACACTTCCTTTCTGATCCGTCCTGCAACCGTTCAGCAGATCGCAACGAGATAAGCCAGAATGCTCGGACAGTAGCTGGTTTCGTTGGCAAACAGGAAGCAAAAGGTGAACTTCTCAACACACAATCTACCATATGAACAAGAGCTCAACCACGATCAGTTTGAACTCATGTTACGCCGTCAGGGATGGCATCTGATCCGCTATAAGTCGATGTACACTGATTCCAGGGTCATTCGGCTGCGCGGCACCTCCTATGAGAACGGCCATCCATCAGGACGCCAGGCCGCCTTCTATCAGGCATTTGGTGACAATACATTCCGCAAAATTCTGCGCCATGTTTTCTTTCATCGTTCCTGTACGTTGGTAGACCTTAAACGCATCTGTAGCAGCGAGCCCAAGCTGAAGAAATACCTGGATTTTATGACCGAGCATCAACTTCTGCTTTATGACGGGACATGCTGGCATAAAAACCCCTATTATCAGCATATCGATAATCTGGGCCCTACCCTCGAATGGTATGTCGCGGAATGGTTCCGCACATGGTTACAGGTTCCCGCCCGGCACGGCGTTGCTCTGAAAGACGTTGCCGATGGTGGTGATCTGGACGTCGTTGCCTTTGTTGATGGCATTCGCGTAATGGTGGAGTGTAAATCGGGGAGCCCATCCAAAATTACGAGCGCTGACCTGCAATTGTTCCTCCATAGGGCTGCTGATTTCAATCCGGAAATCGCGGTCCTGCTGATCGATACCGAAAGCAAAATCGAGCAGCAGATAGCCATGTTGAACAGGCTCCGAACAGAAGGAGGCGCCCTGACCGCGCAGGACTCTCACCGCAGTCTGTACTGGGGGGCACGCCACATCTATGCGATCAATTCCCGGGTCAGTATTGCTGATTCGCTCTCATCCGTGCTTCGTCTCTACTACTCGAAGATCCGGCATCTCTCATTCTAAAGCCCAAAACATATGGACTGTTAAACAGTCCATATGCCTCCGGGGTTTATTCCTTCTGTGGTTCAAGCCGAATGCGCTTCAGGCGTGGCTCGGTCTCTTTTTTCTGTTTCTCCTGAAGTTCGTAGAGCGTCTGTCGATAGGCACTGAGGAAATCAAGCAGCGCCAGACTCTCTTCAGCAGTCAGATCAAAACTCAGCCCTGACGCATGACGAAGGACCATCCCTCGCTCTTCCACACGCGCTTGATATCGCCCGAGTATAGCATCCATAAGCAGTCTCCCTTGCTTGACATTCAGCAGAATACCTGTTTAAGCAGACACGGCCTTCAGTAACATTCACTATACTACAAAAAGCGACAAATATCTATGTCCCTCAACTGTCATGCAGACAGCTCCAGAGCACATACAAGCAACAGAAATCACAACGGATGAATAAAAAAAGAGGAAAGGAAACAGCAATTGTTCCTATCCTTTGCACACAAAACGCCTAGAGTATCGGCCAATCGTGACCTGCGGCCTCATAGATAGCCTCAATTGTCGCGAGGTTCTCAAGCGATTCACTCAGGCTACGCTCTGGCTCCTTCCCGGTCAACACACATTCAGCAAAGTGCTCAACCTGTAGCTGATACTGATCAACCATCGGGAAATTACGCTCCGCCATTTGCCCGTTTTTCATGGCAAAAACAATGCCTTCCATATTGCGGATCGCGAACGGCACCGGAATAGTCAGTGTCCCGAGATCGCCTACAATTTCGACACTCTGACGTCTTGGCCCTTCAAAACCCGAATCGATCAAGCCGTAGCGCCCTTCACCATAGTCCAGAATGGCCGCCATCGCCAGATCAACACCGCCCGGTTTCACAACGTGCACCCGAGCGCTGACTGAGCGCGGAGCCTGCCCATAGACGGCATGACAGAGGTTCACCGCATAGCACCCGAGATCAACCAGCGAACCACCTGCTAGCTCTGGCTTCAGGCGAATATTCTCTGGCTCATCGCGAATATCAATAGTAAATGAGGCTCGTACCAGCTTGATCTGGCCGATTTCTCCAGCATGGATCTGCTTCAGCGCCCACTGGATCTGTGGATGAAAACGATACATAAACGCTTCCATCAGCAAGACATTGTGCTCCTCGGCCGCCTCTATCATTTCTTTTGCTTCCTCAACCGTGACCGCGAGCGGCTTTTCACAGAGCACATGCTTGCCCGCTTCAGCGGCTTTGATCGCCCACTCGGCGTGCAGGCTGTTCGGCAATGGGATATAGACCGCATCAATGGCGGGATCATCTAACAGTTCCTGATAATCGGCATAGATACGAAGGCCGGGAACAAACGAGTAGAGATCTGCTGCCTTCTGCGGATCTCGGCTTGCAACAGCTACCAGCCGTCCATTCGTCGAGGCCTGGATAGCTGGAGCAACAGCGCGAATGCTGATCTGAGCGGTCCCAAGAATGCCCCAACGAATAAACTCACGCTTCATGCCCTGCATGGGTAGATCCTTTCCCCCGAAAAATAGCCTCACCATGACAAGCGAAATAGCGACTTGTCAGCGAGGCTGAGAGTTTTGTTTTCTTCATTATAGCGCACAGCAGCAGCTTTATTCTTGCTTAAATCTCAGCGCCAACAACAAAGATTCGATCCAGCGCATGCACAACCTCAACAGGCACTCCATACAGCCTGCTCAACTGCTCAGAGGTAATCACTTCGTCTGGCTTCCCAATCATGCTCTGACCATTTGCGATGTAAATAACGCGATCCACCACCGGGAGCAGCGGGTTAATATCATGAGCCACCAGCAGGACGGTGACGTTACGCGCCCGACTGACCTCGGCCACAACCGACACAATTTCCTGTTGATGAGCAATGTCCAGATTGGACAGCGGCTCGTCAAGCAACAATAGCTGTGGATCACTCAAGAGAGCCTGAGCAATGAGCAAACGCTGTTGCTCGCCACCTGAGAGCTGACCGACGGGCGCTTCAGCAAAGCGCAACGCATCAACCTCTTTGAGCGCCTGGTTGACTTTTGCGTCCCGCTGCTTGCTCGGCCAGCCGATTCCCCATCGATGCCCGTCGAGCCCCAACCCAACCAGATCACGCGCCCGCAACGCCAGCTCGACTTCAAGCGTGCGATGCTGGGGAGCATAGCCAATGGCTCGGTTGCCCGTTCGTGGTTGCTGTCCTAGCACACGAACAGTACCACCGGCAGGCTTGATAAGCCCGAGCAACAGCTTCAAGAGCGTACTCTTCCCCGCTCCATTTGGTCCCAGAACAACGACAAACTCCCCGGCATTGATAGTCATACTCATATCACGCAGGATGGAGCGTCCCCCCAGTTCAATGCTCACATTGTCCAGTACAATCGCCGGCTCTTGTGTTGTCACCGTTTTCTTACTCCCTCTCAATTCCATGCCTTCGCTCTTTCCAAATGAGACAATATATCTATAACAGTGTAGCATACCCGCTGCGGGCGGTCAACAAAATGCTACACCTTGCAAGCATACACAGAATGTGCCTACAATCAAGAAGGTGTTTCACACCTGAATTTACAACAGAGAAAGGATGTCGTGGCGTGGCAACACTACAGACCAAGTATCCTTATCCTATTCGTGTAGGGGTTCAGATGCAGCCCCAACATACGACATACCAGGACTATGCTGATGCGGTACGTCGTATCGAAGATCTTGGTGTTGATACTATCTGGAACTGGGATCACTTCTTCCCTCTCTATGGTGATCCCCAGGGCAACCACTTTGAGGGTTGGACACTTCTCACGGCAATGGCAACCCTCACTTCCCGCGCCAAAATTGGTTGTCTTGTCACCTGCAATACCTATCGCAATCCTTCTCTACTGGCAGATATGGCAAAGACAGTCGACCATATCTCAAATGGGCGCCTGATTCTCGGGCTGGGCGCGGGCTGGTTCGAACGAGACTATACAGAATATGGCTATGAGTTCGGAACAGCGGGCAGCCGCCTGCAAGCGCTCGAAGAGGCCATCCCCACCATTCTGCATCGCTGGGAAGTTGACGTGCCCAAACCGATTCAGCAACCACTTCCTATCCTGATTGGCGGCAGTGGTGAGAAAAAGACACTCCGCATAACAGCCAAATATGCCCAGATGTGGCACGGATTTGGCGATGCCGCTACGCTAAAGCATAAAATGGAAGTGCTTGACAACTGGTGCAAAGAGGTTGGGCGAGACCCTGCTGAAATTGAGCGCAGTGCTGGAACCGGAGCAAACGACAGCGACGAAGCCAGAGACGCTCTGGTTGAGGCTGGCGTCACCCATCTCATCCTGGGCATGCAGGCCCCCTGGGACTTCGATGCGATCAAACGACTGGTCCGCTGGCGTGACAGCCGCTCCGGACGCTAACGAAGAAGCATTTTTGTTGGGAGTAGTATAGAAATGCTGCTCCCACTCGCTTATTTTCCTCTCCCTTCAAGAGACATTCCCTCTTTGCAGGGCTTCACCTCTTTCCGCCCGGTTGAGCACGTACATCATCAGTCAAGGAAAAAAGATGAAGAAAAGCACGCTTGCGAAAGGTTCATTCCTGTTCCTTTTTCTCCTGTTAGGAGTTTGTTCCACCAATTCACCTCTTCCGCGCCGCACCTCACGAGAGATGGAAGCAGAGGTAGAGCGCACCGAAGACGGGAAATTACGCATTTCCTGGTGCTCGGCCCCCGAGATGCTCTCCCTCTATTGGAGCACATCCCCTGACAATATCGAGCAACAGGGAACCTTGCTGACACACATTACCGGCAACACATCCATTGTCATTGATGACCCGGACCCGACCACCCGTATCTATTTCCGTCTCGTTCCAGAAAATGGGCAGGGAATCACCATTGCAGAGCGCCGCCTGATGCTTGAAGGCTGCTCGAATTTTCGCGATCTTGGTGGCTATAAGACCCGTGATGGTCGCCGCGTTAAGTGGGGACACATCTTTCGGTCGGAAGAGCTTGCTGAGCTTACGGAAAAGGACAAACAGTTCCTGTTGCGCTCGGGCCTTCAGTTGATTTATGACCACCGTTCCGATATCGAGGTCAGTCGCAAACCAGATCCAGCGCTGAATGGAACCCGCTATGTGCATGTTCCAGTCCTGCAAGACTCACCCGGCATCACATTCGATATGGTGAAATTCATTCAGGCGGCTGAGTCAGGTCAATTCGGTTCCGCAACCGACTTTATGTCGAACCTGACGGTGGAAATGGCAATTACAGAGTCCTGTATTCCGGCCTTTGCCACCTTCTTCAAAACTATACTCGATCAGGCAAACCATCCGCTGGTTCACCACTGTACCGCCGGAAAGGATCGTACCGGCTTTGCCTCGGCCTTGCTGCTTCTGGCACTTGGAGTACCGGAGAGCATTGTTCTGGATGACTATGAGCTCAGTACGGTCTATCGACGCGATGCCAATCAGAAAATGCTGACCATGCTCGGCGCTCTCCTTAACAACCCGCAGACCATTGAATTTATCGGCACGATGCTGGAAGTACGGCGTGAGTATCTTATCATGACGCTCAATGCAATCAAACAGCGCTATGGTACACTGGATACCTACTTTGAGCAATGTATGCAGCTTACCCACAATGACCGTCTCCGGCTTCAGGAGATACTACTAGAAGACTGAGTACTACGCATAACAACTCTCCCATAATATCTAATATCGGGAGAGTTTCTTTTATCCGGAGGGAGAAAAAGAAGAATGCTGTTTCCTGTTGATGGAGGCGCAAAGGGAACAGCATTCTTCACACGTGAACACACCACAAGCGAAAAAGGGTTCTATCTTACTGCTTTATCTGGCTACTTGACGTCTGCTATTGCGCCGTCGGAAGAGGCTTTTGCTGCGATATTTCCGACGACCGGGAACTTATAATACTCGCCTCGGGCAGCCTGAACAATGCCAACAATCCAGCCAATGAAGACAAGCATATTGACGATCAGGAACGTAAAGAATAGAGCTAACGCATAGAATCCACCCAGGAAACCACGCGGGAATAGATCCCAACGATCGAACAAGCCAAACATCGTCACGAAGGCCACATCAAAGAGTGTCGCCAGCCCAAAGAACAACGTGGACTGCAACGCATGGAAACGCACGAATGGGTTTCGGTGACCAAAGAAGAGGCAAACGATCCCGGAGAACCAACCCAGCATATAGCTTCCCACGGCCAGCAGGCGGGTTTCGCTCTCGCCACGAGGGGTAGAGACCGTATAGATAGGTACATAGGTCTGTACTGGCGGCACCACCTGTTGTTGCTGCTGCGCGACATACTGGCGTTCGTACTGTTGTTCCGGTGCCTCGAACCGGTCTCTCCATTCCTGATGATATTGCGTCATCTCTTTCACCTATATCGTTCTTTATAAAAACAGTGCTCGCTTAATTTCTCTCTTTGTTTATCCTGACAGTGATAACTATACTCGTGAGATGTCACAACGATATCGCGAAATTGTCGCAAAACTGTCATCAATGCTCATAGAAATGGAGGAATATCAGAGGATAAAAAAAATCTGACCTCGCAGGTGAGGTCAGATTGTCGGGGTGACCGATGGGGCTCGAACCCACAACCGCTGGAGCCACAATCCAGAGCTCTGCCTATTGAGCTACGGCCACCACACGTCGCATTCGCTTAACGCACCGTCAGTATAGCGGAAGTGTCGCGGCTTGTCAATAGGTTTCGGAAAAAATTTTAGCTTTTCTTTCCATTTCCGCCACAATTGGGCTCAGCCTGATCATGCGATGCTTGCCAGCGCAGGCGTTCCTGTTGAGCTTCAACAAAAACATTCTCAATAGTACGATCGCCCGCAGCAACCATAGAACGTAACGTCTGCAATGTCTCAATATAATCATCCAGGCATTGCACTATAGCTTCACCATTGGTCAGGCAAATATCTCGATACATCTGGGAATTCCCGGCAGCCAGTCGCGTGACATCTCTGAAGCCGCTAGACGCCAGAAGCGCCATCTCTCCCCATGCAGGCGAATTCGCCACGGTCTGGACCAGCGCTGTCGATGCCAGAAACGGCAGATGGCTGATACAGGCAACCTGCTTGTCGTGCTCAGCGGGATCCAGAAAGCGAACGCGGGCACCCAGGGCGTGAATCATGGTAGTGACCATCTCTAACGCGGCGGGGTTCGTCTGTGCGGTTGGCGTCAGACAGTACACCCGTCCACAGAAGAGATCGGGATCTGCCGCCTCAACACCGCTCAGTTCCTTCCCTGCCATCGGATGCCCACCCACAAACGCCACAGAAGAAGGAAGAAACTTTTCAGCCCAGGCGAGAACCTGCCTCTTTGTACTGGCGACATCGGTCACAACCGTCCCGGGAGTCAGAGCCGGGGCAAGGTCCTGTAACAGCGCATGCATCGCCCCAACAGGTGTCGCCAGAACGACCAGATCCGCGCCTCGAACCGCGTCGGGGAGGGCCGTATATGCCTGTTCAATTGCCCCGATTCTGCGAGCATGATCACTGACCCCTTTTCCCAGATCATAGCCCACAACCTCAGATGCCGCTCCTGACCTGCGTAAAGCCAGCCCGATAGATCCCCCGATCAATCCCAGGCCAATAATAGCAACACGAGTAAACATGACTGCTCCCCTTCACTCGTCGATGGTTCGTACAATTAAAAATATGGGAGTTTCTCTACCCATTCTTCACTGTTCGGCCCGAGCGCTGAAACCAGCATAGATGTCACGTCATCGCTCAGCAGGCGTTCACGTTCAACACGATAGAGTGTGAGAAAACGCGGGAGAATCTCCGGACCATAGGCGCTCAACAGGTCGGCGGCAAACTGTTCTAGCATCAACTGAAAGCCAAGATAATCTTCAGGGTCCGTATCTTCATACCAATCGAAGCTACGCAGCGTAGTAGGTGTCTTTCCATCCGGCTCTATTTCGAAAACGTCCTCATACTCTTCAAACAGATCTTTCTGCACCGTTCCCTGAACATGATCGAGTTGTTGTGAAAGCCATAAAGCGGCAAATGTAACCTGCCACTCATCAGCCCAGAGAGGAGTATCCTCCGGCCACGGGCGCGTATCTTCCATCAAAAAGGCCAACGCGACCGCGTGATAGAGCATAAAAGAAAACTTTTCCGCCGTCAGTTCACCGAAAATACGATCGATTTCCAGCGGAATAACGATCGTAGGCGGTGTCGTGCTCTCGGTCCAATATGGATGAGGTAACGACGTTTCATCTATATCGTCGCGTGGAGCGGCCTCAAGGTCTTCTGACGCAACCAGCAGGACCTCGAATTCCGGTACCGGTTGCTGTAACAACCGGCCCAGAAGCGAGGCCGCCTTTTCAAGCTTCAGCACAATCTGCCTGGCTTGCGCCTCCTCCCCGGGCGGATAATAGGCCATAATTGGCTCATTGATGGTATGATACGTCTCGTAGGGGAAGAGCATTCTTTCCTCTCTGCCATCCTTTCATACTAGGCTTCTTCAGCGTGTTTTTCCTGACTGAGGGCTTCATCCATTGCCGCAATCGGGTCTTTCTGGCCATCAAACCGCTCCCGTTCAGCCTCTTTACGCAACTCTTCCGCCTTCTTCTCTTTGCGGAAACGCTGGAAAAAGCTGGTATAGAGCTCACGTAAACGCGTGGGCTTAACCTTCTTGCCACTCTCGTAGTATTCAAGCGCGACCTGACCGATAGACCACGTCGCCGCACCTGCAATTGCCCCGGCCACAAAATCGCCGCCAAACGGTACCAGTTTAGCCGCCTGCTGAGCCAGATAGCGGAATCCCAGACCGCCAGCAATCGTGATAATCAGCTCGCGCGCATGTTTCATCGCATCCTCGGTCTCCATCGGCTCGCCATAGAGTGCTGCCAGACGAAGCACCAGCCGAATCTGTGTTCCGAGCAAGATGGGAATATCCACAAATGGGATCGGCTCAACGCCAGCCGCCAGAGAGATAAGCGCCGAGTTTCTGATAATCCGTTGCGCTGCCGAGCGCCGATACGCCGGTAGCTCGCGCCCAATAGCCAGCGCTGCCTCAGGACTTGCATCAATCACGGCGGGAATCAGTTCCTCGGCCACATTATTGCCATTTTTCGCCGAAATGGGGATAACGCCGGGAACCCCGAGCAGGACCGCAACTTCGGTTGCAAACTGATCACCCGCCTCGGCATTCTTCAAGGCATCAACCTTGTTCACTGCGACAATCGTTGGCTTATTCAGCTTCTTGATAGCATAATAGAGTTCCCGATCATCTTCCTGAAAACCGCGGGAAGCATCAATCAAAAACACGATCACACTGGCCTGCTGCATGCCACTCTCCATTACATCGGGGAGATGACCCGGCGTATCGACCAGCGTAAAGGGGCCAAAGTCCGTCCGCACCAGTGATTTCGTCGTTCCAACCTGCGAAGAGACCGGAGAGAGATTCTGGCCCTTCAGCTTGTTGAACAACGTGCTCTTACCGGTATTCGGCTTTCCAACAATGACAACAGTGTTGTTCAGACCCTGAAGCACCTCTTCCTGTGCGCTCTTCCAGTTTATGGTGCGCATCAGGTTCTGTACCATCGAGATATTCGACGGCAGATTTTTTAATGCGCTTTCTCCAAGCTCTCGGAAGTTCGTCGGACGATTGCTTTTACGAAAAAGACCTTCAGTCAGTTTCTTCTTTGCCTGTTCTTGCTGCTCATCAGGCGTATCAATGTATTTTCTTTTTTTATTAGCCACGTGCTGTATCCTTCCCTCGCACAACGTTTCGTCTATGAGAGAGCGAGCTACCGGGACAACTTACCAGAGATTATAACTGCCCAGCCACACTCGCGTAAACATTACTAAGACGATATATTGATTACACGGATTCTCAGCCGTCTGGGAGACGCGCCTGTCTCCTTTCTCTCAGTATATCCGTATGGCTCGTCCAGTACAACAAAAGCGTAACGCCTTTCCTAAAACATGTACGAATCAACGTTTTTTCAGTTGAAACAAGCTGCCAGCCTCCCTTTATCTCCGCTCTTTGCGGTATATGGACCCTGACATGAACAGTTCCACAGGCAGCATACTACTTTAGCTCTAAAATACTTCTCAATCTGAACTTTATGCTTGACTCCTGAACCATTTTTCTGACATAATCGAGTGGTAACTTTTCTTTATTTCACCTGCCAACATTCTTTAGGGACGAGAGGCACAACCACCATGCGAGACACCCCGATGCGTAATAAAACATCCGATGAGAAAGACTACCGCGCTGGTTTTTCCCGTGTCATGTGGTTCGCAGAGCAGGCCAAACGGCAAGGATGGAAGCTAAGCGATCGCCAGCTAGTCCACGAGATCATGCAGAGGGAACGAGCCGCACGTATCCGTGACAAAAGTACTCTTCCTATTGTCGGACGCGATGTGCGCTCTGCTGCATGGAATCGCGGGCAGGCAGATGCACTCAGGGCGCTTCTTCGAGCGCAACGAGAACATTATGGCAAGGGACTGTAGCATGTGCTACAGCACCTTCCCGGTGGGGATGCTCTATGGAAGTTGTTGAAACAAGACTGGAACCCGGTACACCGGCACAGGTCCGCCAGATTATAGCAGAACTGCGCCGGCTCTACCCCGACGCCCGCTGTTCCCTGAATTACTCGAATCCTCTTGAATTACTGGTTGCGACACAGCTTTCCGCACAATGTACTGATGAACGAGTAAATAAGGTCACAGCTACGCTCTTTCAAAAATACCGTACTGTTGAAGATTACGCGACAGCCAGTCAGGAAGAGCTGGAGCAGGACATCCGCCCGACTGGCTTCTATCGCAATAAAGCGAAAAATATTCGTGCCGCCTGTCAACGCATCATCACCGAGTTTGGCGGTGAGGTCCCCCAAACAATGAGTGGGCTCCTCAGCCTGGCTGGCGTTGCTCGTAAAACAGCAAATGTCGTCCTGGGAAATGCCTTCGGGATCGTTGAAGGCTTTGTCGTCGATACCCATGTAGGGCGGATCTCGCGTCGACTTGGCTGGACGACCAACACTGATCCGATCAAAGTGGAGCGCGAGCTAATGCAGATTATTCCACAGCAGGATTGGCTGGACCTGTCCCATTTACTGATATTTCATGGTCGCGCCATCTGTGAAGCCCGCAAGCCACATTGTGAACAGTGCACGCTAGCACCGCTCTGCCCGAGCAGCCCATACCATCAGGGCACTTAAACGCGTACCTGCAAGGCAGCAGGCAGAATAGACGCCTCTATATGGGCTGCTGAGGAGGTCTCGCCATCTATCTGCAAGTGAACAGGGCCCCGCGCCTCAATCTGTACAGTCCGTGCCCGATAGAACAGGGCCTCTCTCAAGCCCTCATGCCTGCCCTGTTTCACACGCGGTAACAGTCGCAGCGCTCGAAGCAGCGGTGTGTAGAGAATGGCACATACATCAAAATAGCCGTCAGTATGATCCGCCCGCGGATTGATCCGAAAACCAGCCCCATATGTCGGCCCATTTGAGACGGCCAGCAACACATACTGTTGCTCCACGTGTGCAGTCTCAGCATCCAGCGAGAACGTCAACCGAGGGCACCGATGATACGCAAAGAGAAGCTGCTTCAGGGTGGCTGTATAATAGAGCCGTGCCCCGCTCATTAAAGGATACCTCTTCAAAATCTCCGCCGCTCTCGCAATATCAGCATCCAGACCAACACTGAAAGCATTGATAAAATAGCGCCCGTTTACAATCCCGGCATCCACAGCAAGAGGACTTCCGTTCAAAGCTCGCTCTAAAGCGGCCTCAGGATCACGCGGAAGACCAAGCGTATTGCAAGCATAATCATTGCCCGAACCAGCAGGCACAATCCCTAATGGAACCACATGCCCGCTTGTCAGAATACCATTCACCACTTCATTCAGAGAGCCATCACCGCCGACAATCACAATTGGACGTCCTTCTCGTGCTGCCTGCCTGGCCAATTCCCGAGCCTCTCCAACCTTCGCGGTTTCAATATATGCAATATCAGCCTGATCGGCCTCGATACGACGACGCACCAGTGACCGATGATACTCCATCCGCCCTCGATTCGCAGCCGGGTTGAGGATGATAAGAGGTCTGGACGACGAAGCGACTTCCACCATGCGTATGCTCCTCCTTGAGACACATTTCCGCCTGATTGTACCATGTTCGCTCTATCTCTACAATTCATTTTTCCCACAATCCGATAATGAATATGAAAGCTGCTTCGTTCTAGCCCTACCAGAGAAGGAGGATCAAAGCGCGATGTCCTATATCATCACCGCCTACTGGAAAGCGAAAACCGGTCAGGAAGAGGCTATCCTGAATATACTCCGGCAATTCGTGCCACTCTCGCGTAAAGAAGAAGGGTGTCTGGAATATCGAGTTCATCGCTCCGTCCGCGATCCCTGCCTGTTCTTTCTGTATGAGAAATATGTGAGCGCGGATGAGTACGAAGCCCATGTCAACTCATCTCATTTTGAACGCTTTGTCACACAGGAGGCAATGCCGTTACTGGAACATCGAGAACGGGCCTTCTATGAAACGCTGGACATCTAAAAATGAGCAGGGAGGCACGAACAACCTCCCTGCCTCAGATGCTAGCCTATCGGACCGACATACTCTGCCCACATCTGCGTAGCATGAGCATAGGCGTCAGCTTCAACACCATAGCGTGCAAAGAACTGACACACGCGCTCAACATCTCGTAAGAGCAGAGGGAACACTTCCTCCCCATGCCGTGGGTCAACAGCTTGAGCGAAATCAATTACCGAGATCCGGCCATTCCAGTACAAAACATTGTATTCTGAAAGATCACCATGCACCCGGTTGCAGGACAGAAACAGCTCAATGTTCCACAAGAGCCTCTGAAAGAGGGGCCGCACCTCCTCCCGCTCCAGACGTACCTCGCGCAGAAGCGGGGCCTGACGCTCCAGATCGCCAACATACTCCATCAAGACGGCATTACCGATCTGCGAGTAGGGTTTTGGCACATCTGCTCCGGCTTCATAGAGAAGACGCTGTGTTTCATACTCATAGGCGATCCAGCTTGCAACCTGCAATGCTCGCGCCTGTGTGTTCTTTCTGGACATCACTCGCTTGGCCCGAGAGCCATGCATTGCCTGTTTGAACTCATCGACAACCACACGGTTCATACGATAGATAGCGTCATTGCGTAGACTACGGAACATGCGCGGACGATAGACCTTTGCGGCCAGTAATTCGGCCTGTGTCGAGGGATGTGCGGTGCAGCAAAAAACGGTTGCTTCCTTCCCGCTTTTCGCCACATAAAGCACATCTGTGATCAGATCTTCCTCATAGAACTGGGAGAGCGAAGACTGCAACCAGGCACCATCACGCCGCTTATCGAGCCGTGTTGGGTGGAACTCCTTTGCGCTGCTAGCCTCTTTCTCCTGTAACTTCAACCAGTGCTGTACATCCTGGCTGGTTTCATAGCTCTCTTTCTTCTCTGGTTTGGGCTTCGATTTGGTTGCCCGCCGCTTCATGGGTTGAAAGCGAGGTTGCGACTCCTCGAAAAAATCGTCTTCGTAATCGTTATGGAACACGCCATTCTCCTTAAAAACACCATATGTTTTTGTTTTCCACAAGAAAAAGTCAAAAAGGGCATACCTATCCTCCTTTCTTGAGCAGCATGGAGAACTTGCAATCTTTGCTCAGTGGAACAGAACGACGTGCAGTGGGCAGGAAAAGAGTTAATGGATGTGGGAAGATCCTGACCACGGCAACACGAAGCAGCCGAAGAGAGACACGTGGTCAAGAGAAGTGTGCAGTGATAAACACAATTGGGGAAAAGAATCAACGCCTTTTGAAAAGCTCAAAAAAGCGCGTACTCGTTTTATTCACTTTCGACTCAAGGAGCCATGTGTACTCAGGCTGGCATCTCCACGCCGCTCACACCTACAAGCACCAATTTGACAGTTACCATTCATACACCTCCTGTAAAATGAAGTCTATGAAAGAGCATACCATATGCTTCCCGTACTTTCAAGAGTACAACCAGCTTGAATAGAAAAGAAGGGAGCTCGCAAGCCCCCTTCCAAAACGTCGCCAAAGCCACACAACAAAAGAAGTAGTCTTCACTGTTTCATGAGTTGATGGCAAGCAGCCTCTACTCTGGCCCTGCTCAAGTCAAGGACCAGTTCCCGAGCATTAGTCGGGAGACTTCACACAGCGGCTTCGTTCAACCGCCCGCACAAGGCAAATCTCATAATACGAATACTTCTGGCCAAGCACTCTCGAAACCACTTCCAGACGCTCTTCACCAACAAACGCCAGCACTTCCGCAATACGTTCATAGCGTTCTGGTATCACCAGTTTAGAAATGTCAACCGGCTCTCCGGCTTCGATTAATGCTACCAGCCAGAAGATCACACGCGAAACATTAGTGCGTTTATAGGCCGCAATACACTCGGGGCTATACCCCTTTTGATGAAGTAGTAGAACCTGTTGATATATGGGCTGCTTGACCAACTCAACAAGCGCTGCACTAGGATGCCAATCGGTTTCCAGAAAGACATTATGCTTGCGGCAATACATGCGGATCGCTGCAATAAAGCTGCTTGCATATCGCTCTATGCTATAGTCGCTTGCCCCGGGAATGCGCGCAAATGCTTCGGCATGCTGTGGGCGCTGCTGTGCCATCGCCTTCAGACTCACATCCGAGAAAATCTTGTATGGAGCTACCTCATAGGCACTCGCAACCTGTTTACGAAAATGGCGCAGAAACTCGAACAGGCGTGTCTCCTCCTCTTGCAGAGGATCGAGCCGGGCATCCGGGAGCTTTTGCTGCTTTGCGATCAACACAGAAGCATTCCCCCGGAGCACTTCACGTGAGCGCTCATTCAACAAGATGACAGGAAAACCGTCTTCTTTTTCTTCAAGCACGCCCTCAAACAGCAACTCTCGTCCAAGATAGAACCACTCATCAGGAGAAAGCTGCTTGCCAGCGCCATACGAACGAAGCTGATGGTGATTGTAGGCCCGCACTCTCTGATCCTCTACGCCACAGAGAATATGGATCAAATGGGAGAGGCCAAAATGCTCACCGGTTTCCTGTACGCAGGTTAACAGAGTTTGAGCATCGAGAGTGCGGTCTTCCATCTCCACAGGGTGCAGACAGTTATCACAGGCAGCACAGGGCCCCTGAAGCCCGGTCTCACCGAAATAGTGCAGAATAATCTGACGACGGCAAGTGTGACTTTCACAATAGGTAAGCATTTTGCGCAACTGGTAGCGAGCAAACCGACGAGCCTGCATGTCATGAAGCTGTGAAATCCGATACTCAATCTTGTAGCGGTCGCTCTTCGAGAAAAAGATGAGGCAATGGGCTGGGAGGCCATCGCGTCCGGCACGTCCTGACTCCTGATAGTAGCTCTCCAGATTAGCAGGAAGGTCGTAGTGAATCACCATCCGCACATCAGGCTTGGCAATGCCCATGCCAAAAGCAATCGTTGCCACCAGCACCTGCACCTGATCGCTGATAAAGAGTTCCTGATGCTTCTGCCGCACTTCCGCTTCCATACCGGCGTGGTAGGGCAAGGCATTGATCTGATCCTGACGTAAGCGCTGGCTTAGCTCATCCACCGCTTTGCGAGTCGCACAATAGATGATAATGGATTCAGCGGTGTGTTGCCGGAGCAGTTCCAGCATCTCTGGATACACATTCAGCGTCTTCGGGCGAACCTCGTACTGCAAATTTGGGCGATTAAAACTTGCGATATGAATATATGGATGTATCAATCTCAGTTGCTCGACGATATCCTGCCGCACCTGCTTCGTAGCTGAAGCGGTCAGTGCCAGTACAGGGAGACGCGGGTATCGTTCGCGTAAGCGCCAGAGCTGGCGATATTCTGGCCGAAAATCATGTCCCCACTGGCTGATACAGTGCGCTTCGTCCACAGCCAGCAACGAGAGCCCCACACGCTGCTCAATCCGGTCCAGCAATTGAAGAAATTTCTGCATTACCACCCGCTCAGGCGCAAGGTACAGCAGCTTGATCTCACCCCGCAACACGAGTTGTAGCCTCGTCTCACGTCCCTGTTCGTTGAGCAGTCCATTCACACAGGTTGCTGCGATGTGCTGTTCGTTCAGCCGCATCACCTGGTCCTGCATCAAGGCAACCAGAGGAGAAATAACGATGGTAACGCCTGGCAACAACAGAGCCGGTAGCTGATAGGTCAATGACTTCCCGCCCCCGGTTGGCATCACGGCTAATGCGTCACGACCGCACAAAACGTGCTCAATGATATCACGCTGCCCCGGCAGAAAATCCGCATAGGCGAACACAGAGCGCAACGTTTCAAGGACAGTATCCACGGTTCCCCTCCCTCATCAACCAATACTTCTACAGACCAACTTTCGGCCTGTACTGAATTGCCTCCGCCAGATGCTGCGCCGCAATCACATCACTGCCTGCCAGATCAGCAATTGTTAACGCGAGCTTCAAAATGCGGTGAAAGGCCCGCGCTGAAAGGTGAAGCTGCTGCATCGCTCCTTTCAGCAGGCTTTCGCCTGCGGAGTCTACCTGACAAAATCGGCTTACCTCTGAAGGCCCCATCTCTGCGTTGCAGGTAAGTGCAGTGCCCCGAAAACGCTGTTCCTGCCTCTCACGGGCCTTCTGAACACGAGCTCGAATTGCAGCAGAATCCTCAATCTTCCGCTTATCAGCCAGCTTCTCATAATCAACACGTGGCACCTCGATATGAATATCAAAACGATCGAGCAGCGGACCACTGAGGCGTTTCTGATACCGGCCTATTGACGTTTGCGAACAAGTACATTCATGTGCAGGATCGGTTAGAAAGCCACAGGGACAGGGATTCATGGCCGCTACCAGCATAAAGTTTGCTGGATAGGAGAAGGTCCCGTTTGCCCGTGAAATCGTCACAATCTTGTCTTCCAGCGGCTGTCGCAGGGATTCAAGCGCAATTTGTGCAAACTCTGGCAGTTCATCAAGAAAGAGAATTCCACGATGAGCAAGGCTGATCTCACCAGGGCGCGGTATCCGTCCCCCGCCAACAAGTCCCGCATGGCTTACTGTGTGGTGTGGAGCCCGAAACGGACGCTGCATGATTAAAGGTATCCCGGGGGGCAATAACCCACTTACGCTATAAACCCGGGTCACGTCTAACGCCTCCTCGATCCGCATACGAGGGAGAATAGAGGGAAGCGAGCGTGCGAGCAGCGTTTTCCCGGCTCCCGGGGGACCACTCATCAGAATATTATGACCACCACTGGCCGCCACCTCAAGTGCCCGCTTGACATGTTCCTGCCCACGGATCGCGGCCATGTCGATCGAGAAGACCTGTTTTTCCAATACAGAGAAGAGATCGGGATCACGTTTATATTGCTCGATATACTGTTCGCCGTTTAAGTGGGCGACAAGTTCAGCCAGTGTGCGGACAGGAAAGACAGCTACTCCATCGACAAGCGAGGCCTCCATTGCATCTGTTGCAGGGACAAACACTGCCTTAATATTCATCTCGCGGGCCAGCGCCACCATCGGGAGAACCCCGGTTGTATGCTTCACAGACCCATCCAACGAGAGCTCGCCCAGGAATAGACTTTCCTCGATTATCTGGCGCTGCGTGATCTGTCCCGCAGCCAGCAGGATCGCGATCGCGATAGGTAAATCAAAGGATGGCCCTTCTTTGCGCAAATCGGCAGGGGCCAGATTCACGGTGATACGTCTGACAGGAAAGAGACAGCCGCTGTTCTTAATGGCAGCACGAACGCGTTCCTTCGCCTCATTGACCGCGGCGTCTGGAAGCCCAACAATGGAGAAGCCTGCAAGCCCTTGCGCAACGTCAACCTCTACCTCGATAAGGGCGCCATCCAGACCAACAATCGCACAACTACAAACCTTTGCCAGCATAGAACATCTTCTTCCTCCTCATCATCACAAGCATTTATCCTATTTTCCATGATTATGCCACAAATATTAGCACTTTTGCAACTATTGGTCCATAAGTACTTTCTGTCCCTTTTACACAAGAATACAAAGTTACGTGAGTATCCCGTTATTTTGCCTTTATCTTCAAAAGTGAGGGCACAAAAACAGCAACAAGCACCGTTGCAAGCATACACCCGATACCGCCACTGACCACTGAAATTTGAGGAGTAGCCAGCCCGGCCACCATACCGGACTCGAATTGCCCTAACATCGGCCCACCAATCACAAACATTGCATTCACCGCATTGATACGCCCGCGATACTCGTCAGGAGTGGTTAACTGCACAATCAACCCGCGTAGAATCATACTAACCATATCCGCAGCCCCTGCACCCGCTAGAAACAGCACAGAGAGCCAAAGCGGTCCGGGTAACATCCCGAACAGGATAATGCACAGGCCCCAGACAAGCACCGCCAGAAAAACGCCCAGTCCCTGCCGCCGAATGCTTTGAATCAGCCCGGTAAAGGGTGTCAGAACAATCGCGCCAATCGAGGTAGCGGCAACCAGAACCCCCAATCCCTGAGCGCCCACATGCAGAATATCGTTCGCATACACCGGGTACAGAGCCTTTGGAGAGCCCAGAAAGGTAGCGAAGAAGTCAATAGTCAGCACGCCCAGAATGATCGGCTGCTGCCACAGATAGCGCAGACCATCTCGCAACGCAGCAATACTCGATTGCTCCTGGAGCTTGCGCTCGACAGCCGGTACAACCAACAAGAGCAGCGAACCAATTACCACTGCATAGGAGAACACATCAATCCAGTAGGTCGCCACAACGCCAAGCTGTCCAAGCACATAGCCGCCCGCAGCAGAACCAATAACGACCGTCAGTTGCATCACAACCATGCTTAACGAGACAGCGCTAGCTATCTGAGAACGGGGCACCAAAGTGGGAATCATTGCCTGTCTGGCGGGGAACTCAAAGGCCGAGACAAAGGCAGAAATCAGAACCACCGCATACACAATCGAGATATTGATCACTTTGAATGCAGTAGTAACAGCCAGAACAGCGGATAGAAGCGCCATCATCACTTCAATCAGCAACAGCAGTTTTCGGCGGTCAAATCGATCTGCGAAAACGCCTCCAAGCAACGAAAAGAGCAACCTGGGAATAGCCTGTAATAACCCGATCGCTCCAAGCACCACAGCGGAATGAGTCAACTCATAGACCTGCCAGGAGACAGCAATAATCTGCATCTGCGTTCCTGCCGTCGAAATAAGCTGTCCCCAGAAAAGCAGCGCAAAATTACGGTTGCGCAAGACACTCCAATAGCCGGGAGCAGGTTGCACAGCGGACGTCTCAGGTTGACGCTGAAGAGAGACGTTTCCCTTCTCGGCATCCGGCTCCTCGGAGAATCCTGTTTTCATGTATTATTCCTGATAGAGAATTTTTGCCTGTATTCACGCCAGTACGAGGCTGGCGAACACACAACAGGATAAGCCCCGGATCATCTCTTTTTGCTTATGCATTAAACGCCGGGAGCACAATCACCTCTTGCCCGGGTGTGAGTGGGATATGAAGACCCCTGGCCCCACTGATCAATTCATTATTCACGAAGATCTGCACATGCTCGCGCACATGTCCCTGTTCGGTGCAGAGGCACTCCCAGATTGCCGGATGATGCAATCGAAGTTGTTCTAGCAACTGCTGCACCGTCTCGGCTTTGAGAAAAATCTGACTTTTCCCTCCACTATATGCGCTTAGCGTTGAGGGTAAACGGAGCGTTACAAACAATGCATCATTACTCATAATCGGGCCCGATCCTTGCTGTCTCTTTTGCATCTATACATAAGAACGCACGAAAATCGCAAGGTCCATTCTCGCTGCCTCGGTTTTCGATGCTCTCTCATATATGGCAAAGTATAGGGTCTGTCAGCGGCGATTGCAAGCATTTTTCACCAAAATATTGCACCTTGACTGTATTTTTTGCTGGAAAGATTGTACATCATCCTTTGCTGTATCCTATTCTGGCACACACCGTCATCCGGTCGGCACTGCATTGAAGGTCGCACAGACATACTGAAAAGAGAGTACAATAACTTCCTCTATTTTTAATTGAGCCGATACATGCAATCCCTTACAGGGCCTTTTCTATTAAAGTTGCCAGGATTTCTATTGTAGGGAAAGAAAGGTCTCATCAGCAAGCTGTTTCTTCGCACATTCCAGCGCCTCGCTCACTGAAGTAACGACGGTCGCACCGGCCTGGCGCAACAACATCAGTAAACGCGTCCCCTTGCCTTCAGTATAATCGCGAGGAAGAATGGCTTCTAAGCTTTCTTCCTGTCCCTCGGATACCTGCTCTTCCAGCATGATAACAGACAACCCGCGCTGAGCCGCAAACAGCGCTTCACGCAACAACGCGAGATTCCCCGCACCGATGGGAACAGGGCAGAGAATCAACAAGGCAACGCTGCGTAAGCTCGCTCGTACCTGATCCAGCACCGCGGAGGAAATAGGCGCATAAGGTTGTTCGGTGATGACCTCGGTCGCCAGATGCAGCGCCAGCGTGTGATCACTATCGCCGATATTAAGCGCTCCCGCGACAAAGGGAATATGCGCATCAGCCAGAGCTCGCATCATCACCTCGCCGGAACCACCACCTGCGATGACATGCACAACCGGTCGCTCAGGTAGCCCTCTCTTCTCTTCCAGCACGGGCGGCAATACGCTTAAATGAGCGCTTCCCCGCATAATTCCGACCTGCACATCAACACCATACACCCGACGCAATAATGCAGGGTCCAGCACCTCCGCCGGATTGGAATCAGCAACGATTCCACGTTGAAACAGAATCAGGCGCGGGAAGTAGCGGGCCGCGAGGTTCAAATCATGGAGCGCTGCGAGCACTGTCACCTTATGCTCCCTGTTCAGCCTGCGCACCAGTTCAAGGGTCTCTATCTGATACTTGATATCCAGGTGCGCTGTTGGCTCATCAAGAAGCAACACCGACGGCTCCTGCGCAAGCGCCATCGCCACCAGAACCCGCTGACGCTCACCACCGCTCAACTCATTGAAAATCCGCTCAGCCAGATCAGCCACGCCCGCGATCGCCATCGCCTCCTGTACCGCCTCGCGATCCCGGCTCCCCTGAGAGCCAAAAAACGACCGAATAAACGGGGTACGGCCCATTTCAACCATATGTTTGACCGTAAAGGCAAAAGGCATATGCAGTTCCTGCGGCACAACGGCGATACGTTGGGCAACATCGCGCCGTCCCCACTGGCGCAGTTCACGGCCTTCTAGCAGAATCTGCCCTTTCCAGGGTTGAAAAATGCCGCTTAAGAGCCGTAGCAGGGTCGTCTTTCCAGAACCATTCGGGCCAAGCAACCCGACCATTTCGCCCGTCTGAATGGCAAGAGAGACCTCATGCAGTAACTCCTGGCGATTGTAGCCAAAGGTCACATCTCTGGCCTGCAACAACGGAACAGAAGAGGCGACATCCAGACCCTGTCGTGTCTCAGTCTCTGCTACCATCTATACTCTCTCTTACTACGTCGCAATAAAAACAAGAAGAAGGGCGCCCCTACCAGCGCCGTAAAAATGCCGACAGGCAGGACAGCCGGGGCAATAACCGTACGCGACAACAAATCGGCCAGAATCAGGAAAATAGCCCCTCCCAGAGCCGAGGCAGGAAGCAATGAACGATGCTCTGGCCCAAGCAAGAGCCGCATTACATGGGGTGTTACCAGCCCAACGAAACCGATCAGGCCACTAATCGACACAGCTGCCGCGGTCATCAGTGAGGCCACTACCACAATTCCGAACTTCCATGCCTCCACATTGAGTCCTAGAGCAGTTGCGCTCTCTTCCCCTAGCGCCAGCGCATCCAGCACCCGCGTCAGACTCAAAGCAAGCACCAGCCCGAGCAGCACCAACACAGCAGCAATCAGAACCGGATACCAGCTTGTCACAGCAATTTCACCGGATAACCAGTTGAACAGCGCCTGAAAAGGGAAATCCGCCCGAGGGAAAAGCGACAGCAACAGCGTCTGAAGCGCTACCAGCACAGAATTAACTACCACGCCGGCTAACAATAAGGTCACAACTGGTGTCTGCCCCTGGACTCGTGCCAGCGCATATACAAAAAGTACTGTCAGGATTGCCCCCACAAAGGCTAAAACAGCCGTTGCCGGGAACAGCGTTCCCAATGCAGCAACTGGCAAAATAAAGGAAAGCGTCGCACCCAGTGCGGCCCCCGAAGATGTGCCGATCAGAAAGGGATCAGCCAACGGATTACGCAAAATGCCCTGAAAGAGCGCCCCTGCAACCGCTAATGCAGCCCCCACCAGTGCCGATCCAACAACAACAGGCATGCGCACATTCCAGATTATCACTTCAATTGAAGAATCCCATGATGGGACAAAATGAAATAGCCTGGTCCCATTCAACACCACCTTGACAATGGTTGCCAGAGGGATCGCCGTTGAACCAACACTCACTGAGAGTAAAAGGGCTAGCAGCAAGCTTATGCTCAATACACATAAAATGATAGGCAAAGGTATATAGCGCCTCCGCTGCGATTGTTCCAATAATGATCGGGAAAAAGGTGTTTCTGTTTTCATCAGCGTTCTACTTTAATACCTCAAAAACTACAGCTAGTATAGACAGACGACTAAAGATGTGTCAATCAAATACCGATTACAAAGACAGATATGCTGTACGCTCTTCCCCTCATCCTTCGTCTAAAGTCCTACAAGTGGACTGACCTTCTGTACAGTTGACAAGAAGGACGCCAGAGGATGATACTACATACAAAGAATAGCCACCCTGGCAATAAATAGCACAAAGAGCGTGCTTTTGCCCATAAACACAGTGATTTACGCCAACACGAGTTCAAAGGAGAAACAAAGCAGGCGTTCCTACTGTGGAAACAGTTAGAGGTTTTTGATAGATGGCAATAGAAAAAGATTTCTTCCGGCAGGTGATGGGACGCTTTGCAACAGGTGTTACCATCGTTACAACCCAATGTCAGGGAAAGATAAGCGGCCTGACCGTCAATGCGTTTTGCTCTGTTTCGCTCCATCCCCCGCTTGTCCTTGTATGTATTGAGCAGAACAGCCATTCCCTTCCGATTATGCGTGAAGGCAAAAATTTCGCGGTCAATATTCTGACACAGGAACAAAAAAGCCTGTCCACTGGCTTTGCAACACCATCAGTAGAGCGGTTTGAGCATTTCTGCTATGCAGAATACCGGACCGTCGCCACCGGAGCGCCCATTTTAAAAGATACGCTGGCTTTTGTCGATACCCGCATTGTCGCAGAATATCCCGGCGGAGACCATATCATTTTTTTGGGACAGGTAGAAGCTATGGGTATTCAAGACCATATTGTTTTTGCTGATGATAGCCTGCAAGAGAAGGTCTCAACATTGAGTTTTAATCACCATTATACACAAGAAGAAAGCTTACCACTGCTTTTCTATAAAGGCCAGTACCGCCAGATGGCAGAAGCCCTGCAAAAACCAGGCGTGCCGTCAGCGGCCCTCCCAACAACCGCACATGAACAAACAGACTGATCCGGATATCGCAAGAGAAACCGAACTACAGATACTACAAGCCAATATTCTTGCCTGTCGCAAATGTCAACTTCAGGGCTTTATTCCTTGTGCCCAACCCATCGTCAAAGGACGAACAAGCGACCGTATCTTCGTTATTGGGCAGGCTCCGGGGCATCGCTCAGTAGCGAACAAGCTTCCCTGGAGCGGACCAGCAGGGCGTCTCCTTCAAAAATGGCTGGAAAAGGCAGGCTTCCCACCCAATTATCTCTATGAGCACTGTTATTTGAGCTCATTGACACATTGCGATCCAGGCAAAAACCCGCGCGGAAACGGAGATCGCAAACCTTCGCCGCAGGAACTTGCTCTCTGCCGCCCATTTCTGGAAGCCGAGCTTCGTCTGGTACAGCCCCGAATCGTGCTTCTGGTTGGCACGATGGCAATTGAAGCGTTTCTGGGCCAGAAAATCCGGCTTCAAGACGTCGTCGGCACCTACCAAGAGCAACAGGAGATGCTCTTCCTTCCGCTTCCGCACCCATCTGGCGTGAGTCGCTGGTTGAACGCCCCAGAAAATCAGCGGCTGGTTCATCGGGCGCTAGACCTCCTTGCCAGATGGCGGCAGGAATATCAGCTTTAAAAGAAAAAAGCAGCAGCCTTGTTTGATCGCTGCTGCTGCTTTCTTTTATGCGATATCGCTTTGCTTTGCTTTTTGCTTCATCACGAACTCATGCACGCCGCGCTTGAGTGTTCCTAGCGCCAGTGTCGCACAGGTCGGGCGGGTCATGACCAATTCACGCCCGAGTTGATCCATCAGATCTTCAAAGCTCATCGCCTCGATCTCTTCGGGCGTCATTCCCTGCACCAGTTCGGACACATAGGAAGCGGCAGCCTGACTGATTGTGCAGCCTTCACCATGCCAGGCCACCTCTTCCAACTTGCCCTCTGGATTAAAGCGCGCCTGCATAGTAATCACATCAGCACAACCGGGATTCCCACCGCTTAGATTGACATCGGGATGCTCGATCTCACCTTTATTGCGTGGGTTCTCATAGTGATCTACCAGAAATTCGATAGCCTCTTGACGGTCCAAGATATATCCTCCTCACGGGTGAGGGAGAGCGCACAATTAGCGCCCTCCCCCCGGGTCTTTTTCGGGAGCGCACAGACTCCATTACTTCTCTATCGGCGAGCGAACCAGATTTCCCCACTCAGTCCAGGAACCATCATAGTTGCGAACTCGCGGATAACCCAGAAGCTTCGTCAAAACAAACCAGGTATGCGCTGAACGTTCACCAATACGGCAATAGGTCACTACCTCTTTATCTGGCGTGACATCGTTACTACCATAAATCTGACGCAATTCCTCTGCGGATTTAAAGGTGCCATCGGGATTGGCGGCAGTGGCCCAGGGAATATTCTTCGCCCCGGGAATATGGCCACCGCGCTGGGCTCCCTCCTGCGGATAATTGACCATATGTATCAATTCGCCGCTGTATTCCTGGGGAGAACGCACATCGATCAAGCGTCGTCCGGGATTCTTCAGGCCAAGCAAGACTTCATCCCGAAATGCCCGCGCAGATTCATCCATAGGCTGCGCTTTATACCGGGTGGGCTCATAGTGCGGCACTTCCCGCGTCATCGGGCGATGCTCCGCTTCCCACTTTGCCCGTCCGCCATTCATTATCTTCATCCGTGCATGGCCATACATTGAAAAGAGCCAGAAGGCATAGCAGGCATACCAGTTATTTTTGTCCCCATAAAGAACAATGGTGGTGTCATTGGTTATTCCCCAGCGACTCATCAATTGTTCAAAGCCCTGCTGATCAATGAAATCGCGAGAATATTTATCCTGTACGTCAACGTGCCAATCCAGCTTCACTGCACCCGGAATATGACCCAGCTCATAGAGCAACACATCTTCATCGGCCTCAATCAAACGAATATCAGCATCATGAAGATGGTCCGCAACCCAATCGGTTTCAACCAGCACTTCAGGATGAGCATAACCGGTTGATGTCTCTGATCCAGCCATAATACAAAACCCCTTCTTCAATCAAAATACTACGGGATCTACGAAACAATATACTGACAGATCTGCTTATTCGCTTTTCGCATAAGGGAAAGGCAGAACGTGCTAGTGTTTCCTCAATTATATTCTACCTTCCGACTCTATTCTACTGCTACCGCATAGAGCCTCAGCATTTACTGGACATGTTCGACACCCTGACGGAGCCTCCGGAGCCGTTCCATCAGTGCCGTATTTCGCTGAATAACACGATCATTTTGAACAGCCAGTTCCAGAGCCGTTGGTTGACCGACCAGCACACAGAAACGCTTTGCTCTGGTAATAGCCGTATAGAGTAGATTGCGTTGCAGCAACATCCGATGCTCTCGGAAAAGTGGCACGATAATCGCTGGATATTCGCTTCCCTGGCTCTTATGAACGGTAACAGCATAGGCCAGCACCAGTTCTTCCAGTTCATGAAACGCATAACTGACAAAGAGCGGGCCCGCCTCTTCCACAAATTCAACTTTCACAGTTGAGGTATCTCTATTAATACTACGAATCCAGCCAACATCTCCGTTGAAGACGCCCTTATCATAGTTGTTTCGCGTCTGCATCACTTTGTCACCAACGCGAAAAAGTTTTTCCCCCCACCCCACCTCGGCCAAAGCGGAGGTATTTAAGCGCTCTTGCAGCTTCTCGTTCAGTAGATGCACCCCAACCGCACCCCGATACATCGGGGAAAGCACCTGAATGTCCGTCAGTGGATGAAAGCCATAACGCGCGGGCAGACGACGCTGTACAAGATCAAGAATCAATTTTTGCGCCCGCACCGGATCCTCTTCTGCCATAAAGAAGAAATCGCTCCGGGCCTCGATGCGCGTTGAAGGCAGCAGCCCCCCATTGATCCGGTGCGCATTCACGATAATCTTGCTTTGTTGCGCCTGTCGAAACAGCTCGGTCAGGCGGATAGAGGGCACATCCTCGCTCCTCAGCAGATCGCGCAACACATTGCCCGGACCCACCGAAGGTAACTGATCGGCGTCACCCACGAGCAACAAATGCGCGGTACGGGGCAAGGCCTTGAGCAGGTGATAAAAAAGGAGAATATCCACCATCGAGAACTCATCGACGATCACAAACTGATAGGGCAGAGGATGTTCTTCATTGCGCTGATAGCTATTATCATGGGGTGTATACTCCAGCAACCTGTGCAGCGTCTTCGCGGCATATGGTGTTCCCTGCATGCCGGTCGCCTCTGAAAGCCGCTTAGCCGCACGTCCGGTTGGAGCCGCAAGCGCGAAATCAACCCGTCGACTGCGCAGGAACATCAACAACGCACGAATAGAGGTTGTCTTACCTGTTCCGGGGCCGCCTGTGAGGATCGAGACCTTTTGCGTATAGGCCGTTTGAACCGCAAGCCGCTGCTTTTCCGTCAGGAGAATCCGCCGCTCTTTCAGGCGCTCAAAGACCCGCTCCCAGAGCGTTTCAGGAGCGGGAGGCAGAGTATCAGGAGATTGTTGCAGGATTCGTAGCAAACGGGCAGCACCACTTTCCGCATACCAGAAAGGAGCATAATAAATACAGGGCTCGCCCTCGCTATCAACCTCAGTGAAAATATCCGGGTCATGCCGCATCTGCTCAAGCACAGCCATAATGGCCTCGGCTGAAACATGGAGCATCTCAGCACCCCGCGTGACCAGCTCGCGTTCATGCAAGAAACAGTGCCCATCCTCGTTCGCGGCCTGCGTTAACACATATTTCAACCCGACGGCAAGGCGTGGCTCACTATCAACAGGCATACCAAGTTTTAACGCAATCTCATCGGCCATACGAAAGCCGATGCCCTCCACCTCCTGTACCAACTGGTAAGGGTTCTCGCGAATAACTCTGATCGAATCCTGCCCATAATGCTTGTAGATACGTGTTGCGACATTGATCGAAACATCATGCGATTGCAAAAAAAGATGCAGTTCCTTGATCTCGCCCTGCTCTATCCATGTTTTGACGATCTGCTGTCGGTCTTTTACACCTAATCCCCTGACTTCGCTCAGGCGCTCGGGCATTTGCTCCAGAATCGCCAGCGTCTGCTCGCCAAAATGCTCTACAATCAGTTTCGCCTTCTTGGGCCCGATACCCTTAATCAGCCCTGAGCTTAAATAGCGAATCATCCCTTCAGTGGTTGAGGGCAAACGCTGCACAAAACTGACCACACGCAACTGCTTGCCATAGCGCGGGTCATGCTCCCACTCCCCCTCAACCGTTAATAGTTCACCGGGATGGACGCCCGGGAGCGTCCCGACAATCGTGGTAAGATCGTCACGAAAGAGCCGCCCACTGCTATTCAAGCGAAAACGCGCGACAGTATAGTGATTATCCTCATTGCGAAAAACGATATTTTCAACAGATCCATCAAGCTTTGGCATGGTAATGTATTCTCGACTGACATGCTGAGATCGGAAAAATCAGTACCTTGTGGTTATCTTAGCACACCTCCAGTTTCTACGCATCAGAACGCGTTTCTCTGCCAGCTTTCAGGGTTGCAACATCGGCTATCACATTGTTATGGCAATCTATTCTAGGTTATAATGCTATCGTATTCTTCTACCTCTTGTCATGATGTATACGAACAACCTTTATTTCCCTGTTCCTGCACAGCAGATAGGCACACAAAATGAACGGAAAAGTTACCTATCGTCAACAATTTACCCGCTGTGGCAAGCCCCGCTGTCGCAAATGCCGGGATGGCGGCTCAGGTCATGGGCCTTATTGGTATGCTTATTGGAGCGAGAACGGCAAGACAATCAGTAAGTACATTGGCACCCGCTTACCTGAACATATAGAAGCGACCCAACTGCTGCGAAAGGCCGAAGGGAAAGAGCTGTCCCACCATACCAGCAGACCTGCTCTCCGCATTTACCTTCTTGGCCAATTCCGGATTGAACGTAAAATAGGCGATGAATGGGTTGCGGTTGATAGTCGTACCTGGCACCGTCGACGTGCCCGAGCACTGCTCGGTTGTCTGCTCAGCAATCCGGGACGCCGCCTGGGTCGAGAACAGGTGATGGAATATCTCTGGCCCGAACTCGATATCACTGTTGCCGCGAACCGTCTGAACGGAGCCGTGCATGAGCTTCGCCTGATCCTCGAACCTGATATCGCACGTCCCGCCGCCTCACGGATGTTGCGTCTTGAACGTGATATCCTCGAACTGGCAGATAGCACCTACATCTGGGTTGATGCCGAGGCGTTTGAGAGCCTGATTAAAGAGGCCAGCGCGAGCAGCGACCCTCGACAGGCAAGACATCTTCTGGAACAAGCAGCCGAACTTTACCAGGGCCACTATCTTCTGGAAGAGCTCTATTCTGAATGGGCTGCGCACCGGCGCGATGCCCTGCAACGCGCCTGGATCGGGCTGTTGCTCAAGCTTACCGACCTCTACATTGAACAAGAAGCATACGTCAATGCAATGGAGACGCTCGACCGCCTGCGAACTGCCGAGCCAACCAATGAAACGGCACTGCAACGGCTGATGCTCCTGCTAACGCACCTGGATCGGCGCGGTGAAGCACTTCAGGTGTATCGTCGTCATGTTCTCATGCTCCAACGCGAGTACGAAAGCGACCCCTTGCCGGAAACAGTCGCGCTCTATGAGGCGCTACGCAAGGGACATATTCCGCCTATGCCTGGTAGCAAAACAGCGCAGCAACCGACTTCCACTGCAAAAACGCCGCCTGCCGGGCACCCAGAGGGCACACGAAAGCCTTTTCACTTTCTCCGTCCAGCCTTCCAGCTTGGACGCCATAACCAGAGTCCCTTAATCGGGCGCGAGCAGGAGTTTCACCGCTTGCGCCAACTACTCCGCACGCTTGAAGCAACTGAGGCACAGCGTCCCCATCCTGACGGCGGCGAACAGCTTCTCACCCCACAAACAGGCCCGTCGGTGCCGCGCCGCAAAACAATCCATTTCGCGCTGCTTCAAGGAGAAACAGGTATCGGAAAAACCCGCCTCGCCGAAGAGCTCAGCATGGAAGCATACGCGCGTGGATGGGCCATTGCATGGAGCCGCTCTTTTGAGCAGGAAACCTCGATTCCCTACCGTCCGTGGACCGAGCTACTTCGTGCGTTGCTCAGCGCAAGCCCCTCTTTCTATGAGTTGCTTTCACAGGATCAGCAGGGGCTCACGACCCTGCCCTTTCATATCGAACGACTCAGCGGCTTATTGCCTGAGCTGGCCCGCTATAACACACAATTTCAGCGGTCTGTGCCAGCCGTTTTTCATGAACAGGAACGGCTCTTACTCTGGGAAGCAACTCTCGGCTTGCTTGGAATGATCGGACAGACTCAACCACTGCTGCTGGTTCTTGATGACCTGCACTGGACCGATGCAAGCAGCATTGACCTGCTCACCTATCTGGTACATCATCTCCAGGATCAGCGCGTCCTGATCCTCGCAACCTGTCGGGACGGAGAGCTTCCAGCGCAGCATAAGCTTCGCACGCTGATTGCAGATCTTTGCCGAGAACAGGCAATCGTCGCGATCACGGTCCAACCGCTCACACATGCCCAGATTGGCTCACTGGTCTCTCATCTGCCTCAGGAGGTGGTTGAAAACATCCAGCAGCAGGCCGCCGGGAACCCCTTCTTTGCCGAAGAGCTGGCGCGGGCGATTGTCCTGCCTACCAGTACCGAGGAAAGACAGGGCCAGAGAGAGACAACCACTGGCATGCTACCTGAGGCGATCTCATCTGTGCTGGAACGTCGCCTCGGACGTTTAAGCGCTGAATGTCAGAACTTGCTCAGCAAGGCGGCTGTCCTGGGAGGCTCCTTTGAGCTACGCCACCTGCTTCCCATGACACGTGAGCAGAGCGAGGATGCTGTACTCGACTTGCTGGAAGAGGCGCTCTATGCGGGTTTGTTGACCGAGGAGGGAACAGGAGCGCACATCACCTATCACTTCTGGCACCCATTGATTATCAGTCATCTATATGAGCGGCTTTCGGCGGCCCGCCGGGCGCAATTGCATCGCAAAGCAGCAGAAGCGATTCAGGTTGCCCATAGCGATACCATGCAAGAGAAAATCGCGTCCGAGATCGTCTATCACCTCTGTAAAGGGGGAGGTGATACAGCTCAGCTCATTCACTATGCAGAGCTGGCCGGACATCGCGCCTATAACCTGGGATCCTATTCCGAGGCCCTGCGCTATTATGTGTTGGCGCTTCAGGCGCTATCAGGACAACAGCCGTCCCCGCTTTCAATCCAGGAAAATACCGAGCTACAAAGTCAGCTTCAACAACAACTGGCACTCCTTGCCCAACAGGACAGAGTTGAGCACCTGCACCATACCAGTCTGCTTGTCGAATACATCGCGGAATGCTGCTCGATCCTGGGTCTCTTTACAGTGGCGCAAGCTGCCTACCATTGCACGCTTGCGCTTCGTACCCGCCCCGATTTTCTGCATCAGGCCTACCCTGCCGAGATGGACGAGGCAGAAAAGGAACGGTTAGATACGCAGATACAGGGCCTTCTGCTCCGGGAGTTAGGACACCTCTATCATATGCGTGGCGATGGCATTCAGGCTCACCATTACTACGAAGAGGCTCGGCGCACTCTGATGCTTCCCAACAGCACCAAAGGTATCGGCTGGGTCTGCGTCCAGATCAGCATTGCTTCCCTGTTTCGTATTGAAGGTCATTTCAAGCGGGCGCAGCAGTATCTCCAGGAGGCTCTGGCAACATTCAGCGATTGTACCGAGAATCAGATCTGCCCCTTTTACGAGATGCTTCCAACCGCCTCACAACGCCCTCAGACCCGTATTGAACGCATCTTAACGGGAAACTCTCTTGAGGTTGCGCGTGGACACGAGGTGCTCGGACTGGTTGAAAGCAGCCTGGGAAATCAGGATGCCGCCCTGAAACACCTTCATCTAGCAGCCCAGTTCTTTGAACAGGTCAATCATATCCTGGATACTGCCAGAATCTACAATAACCTGAGCACCGTCTATATCACGCTTGGCGAGCTGCAAAAGGCATATACTTATCTACAACAGGCGCTCTCACTGGCAGAACGCAGCGGTGACTTGCCCTTAAAATCGACTATTATCGGGAATTTCGCCAACATCTACTTCTTTCATGGGAATCTGCAAGAAGCTGAAAACTACGCGCTGCAATGCCTTGCCCTGAAGGAAGAATACAACGGGCGAGAAGGCGTACAGTGGTTCTGTGTGCGTATGGCATACATTCAACTGGAAAAAGGCGATCTGCAACAGGCTGGCACCTACATCCTGCGAGCCCTCAAACTTGGACGGCTGATGAAGAACAGGCACTCCATTAGCTTTGCACGGCTCAGCCTGAATACCCTTCGTATCTATCGTGCAATTATGCAGGAAGAACTGTATCTTCCTGAAAAGCGAGCATCTCGGCAGCTCTCCGTATATAGCCTCCAGTTACTCCGACGCGCACAATATAGCCTGCACCATATTCTAACAACAGATGATGTGGAGATTGAGCCTATCTGCATCTATGAGGCGCAGCATCTGCTTGCGTATATCGCCTATCTGTTACACGATCTGGAGCAGGCCAGACAACTGGCCGAGCACGTTGTGAACGAGATCAATCGCACCAAAGCCTGGACAAGCGCCAGCTTCCCGCTCTGCTTGATGGGTTTGATCGCAAACGAGCAAAGGGACTATCAGCAGGCAGACAGCTTCTTTATGCGAGCCCTGAATCTCGGGCATAAATTCTACTTTCGGCTTGACTATGCGAATACCCTATATTATTATGCATCCGCATTGCTGGCCCGTCAGACGGAGGAAGGACAGCGACAGGCGCTCTCTTATCTCTATAAAGCCCGTCAGATCCTTGTCAAAGCACACGCACATCAGCCGTTGAGCTACGTTCAAAAACTCATCAAGAACTACGAAAAGCGAAGCGAGGATGTGTCGTAAGAAGCATACGCTAACTTGCTTCACGCTGAATACGCCGAAGCCGGTTAGAAGAAAACAAGAAAGGTATGAAATCATTATGAGTGATACCGAAAAGATTACAGGCGCTTTGGAGCAGCTCTTTGCTCCCGAAGATGCCGCGCTACAACAAGCGCTTGTGGCAGCAAAGGAGGCGGGACTACCCGAGATCCAGATATCACCGCTTCAGGGAAAGTTGCTTCAGGTGCTGGCCGCAGCCTGTAACGCACAAAAGATCCTGGAAATTGGTGCACTCGCGGGCTATAGTGGCATCTGGCTGGCGCGATCCCTGCCAGCACACGGCACCTTTATTACGCTAGAAGTCAGCGCCAAACATGCAGAGGTCGTTCGCCAATCGCTGGACAGAGCGCAGATCACCGCCAGAACGAAAGTCCGGGTCGGGGCGGCTCTCGATCTCTTGCCGACGCTTCAGGATGAAGCGCCTTTCGACCTCATCTTTATCGACGCGGACAAGCCATCCTACCCGCAGTATCTGGATTGGGCACTGAAGCTGAGTCGCCCGGGAAGCATTATCGTCGCTGACAACTGTATCAGAAATGGGCAAGCCCTGGTTGAGCCAGCAGCCGGTGACACGGGAAGCACGGCTGCGCTCTATACCTACAACAAGCAAACGGCCACACACCCTCGTTTACGCTCCATCTCGCTTCCAATGAGTGATGGTAACCACACTGATGGCTACAATATCTCGGTTGTTCTGCCTGAAGCCTGACCACACGCCCGCATGGTGGGGATGATCTCTATCCATGCGGGCTTTTTCTCTGATTACTCATCCGGGCTTGCCAGCAACATGCTCCATCCAATCCATTGCAAGGAGTGTACAGGATCAGTTTTCGCGTTCGTTGACTGAAAGATCATTTTGGGCTCCTGCGTCCCTGTCAAGCTGCGATACCAGTATCGCACTGTGCCATCAGGATATCTGCCCGCTGTGATCAGCATTGTATTCTCTTCAGGCGACAGCAGCGCAACATCAGTTAAAACCTCACTCGATCCCGGAGCGACATCTCTTGCCAGCGTCTTGATCACTGAACCATCAGTAGCATCAATCTCGATCAGATCAGCCAGCCCGTTTGTCTGCAATACGATAGGGTTAAAAGTGTAGCTGTCGAAACCAGCCAGCGTCTGCGCCTTGCCGATAAGTCTGGGCGTCTCTCCCATCAGTTGCAACCGGAAGAAACCTTGCATATTCTTAAAGGAGCCGGAAAAGTAGAGCGCATCACCCAGAGGGCTCATGACCAGCTCACCCTGTATCTTTACCCCCGTCAGGAGCACATCCATCTCTTTGGTTTCGAGATTAAACCGCCTGAGCTCTAATCCCGGCTCGCCCTCTACCCGCACGGTATAATATAGCGTGTTTTTATAGGCGAAGTGTAGATGTTGCGCATTCAGCGTATAAGGGATATCCCGTCTTGTACCATCACCAGGATGAAAGACGATAATGGCAGTATCTGTATAGGTAAAGATAGATTTATCATCAGTATTCCAGACGGCATTATAGTCTCTATCACTGTGTGTGTGGGCCCCACTGACGCTAAAGCTCTTCTGCCCTCTTAACAAATAATAGGTCATGCGATCAGCTTCTGTGCATTGATACAGCACCTCATCAGCAGGTTTGTGCGAGATCTTGGATGTGTTCGGCTTCTGCGGACAGATTGATGATACAATTACCGCTTTCTGTCCATTTGCCGGGTTGTACAGAACCAGGTTTTCCTGCTGTTGCACCTTCTCCACAGCAAGCAGGGAAGACCATGTGCTTGCAGGGACAACCTTTTGTTGTTGCACAGCAGTTGTTTTCAGTTCCGTACTCCCCTGTGTGGGCTGCTGCTGCGTTCCATGCTGCAAGAATTGCAGTGAAAAGATGCCAAGCAGCCCGACAGCAGCAATCAGAAGCGCCGCAAGCGCCGAAAAAGTCACAAAAGCCTTCTTCAGGACCGACTGACGTGGCGCGATCACTTTCCTGTTCGCGGGCTGCCATTCGGGTGAGAGCAACCGACCGTTACGCGCCGGTTTCTCCTGTAATGCAATCGGTTGTCTGGACGCCTCCTCGCGAAGCGCGGCCAGAATACGATCAGTCGTTGCAGGAACACGTCGTTCTGCTTGAGCGAGCCACGCCTGCAACTGGGTCCGCTGCTGCTCGCGTACATGCCGTGCCTGTTCTAGAGCGTCCTGGCAAGCAGGGCAGGTCGGAATATGATCGCGCAGACGACGCAACAACAGTTCATCATCTAGATCTAATTCAGAAGCAAGGAGATCTAACTGCTCATCGCTACGGACCAATTCATCAACCAAACGTAAACAGTGTCTACTGAGCGGGCAGGTGGGGAGGTCCCGCTTAGACGACTCTGGTGTAGTATCCTTCATCTTCTTCCTTCCTGATCAAGGCCGGAGTAGATGCGTTGAAAAGCCTGGCGAGCGCGAGATAAACGGCTTCTTACTGCTGAGAGCGTATCTTGCATTATTTCTGCAATCTCATTATAGGAAAAACCCTCTGCATCCAGCAGCAAGCACATCACCGAGTTCTGTGGCAAGCGTGACAGGACACGCTTTACCAGATCACGCTCTGCAACGCCTTCTTCAAATGGGTTGTCCAGCAGCGCACCATCTTCTACCTGTTCTTCAAACGAGGTATCATTGTCACCAACCGCTGAAGAGCCAAACGGAACAATCGTTACATGTTTTCGTTTACGCCACTCACTGCGCAACTGGTTCAACGCAATGCGATAGAGCCAGGGAGCGAAGCGCAAATCATGCCCGTTCATACGGGGCAGCGCTCGATATGCTGACAGAAAAGTTTCCTGACAGATATCCTGAGTGAGTTGCTCATCACGTGTCATTCCATAGATCATCCGTCTGATACGAGGCTCATACAGCACCACCAGCGCTTCAAAAGCAGTGACTGATCCCTCGCACGCCTCTATAACAAGCCGCGACTCATTTTCTACAGCATTCATCAGAACCATTTTATTGAGCGGCTGATTTCAGTTCCCTCTACGCTAGACAATGCCCATTACTCCTATTTTGTCTCGATCAGATTTTAGCCAGTCCCGTGTTTCTCTTTGAGGGCATAAACTTCCACTCTCTAATTATCAGCAATACAACGCGTAATTTCTGTGAAGTAGTTCACATTTTTAGCGTTCTGGACGCTGAGCGAGGGAGGAAGTCACCTCAATATACCGGGCAAGAATAAAAATCAGATCGGAGAGGCGATTGAGATAACGTACCACTTCGCCGTTCTGGATGACTCCATCATGCAGTAACTTGACCGCCATCCGTTCAGCCCGCCGAATAATAGTGCGTGCGAGATCGAGGGCAGCGCCATCGACAGTGTCGCCAGGAATAATGAACTTATTGGGAATCTCAACCTTGCTCTTTAACTCCTCCTCTATCTGCTCCAGTTGGGCCACATGCTCTTTTGTCATGCGCAGACCCAGGGTCTCATAGTGTTCAGGAGGTGTAGCCAGTTCCCCCATCAAGACATACAGCTCTTGCTGAACACGAAACAGAATATCCTTGACCGTCTGATCCTGTGCCACAGCTCGTGCCAGACCAAGCGCCGATGTTGCCTCATCAACCGTCCCAAAAGTATCGGGACGAGGATCATATTTCGGGACGCGTTGGCTGCCCAATAAACCGGTATAGCCGGTATCGCCCGAACCTGTTGTCACCTTTGCCATAACACCTCTCCTTTCCAGGAAACAGTTTCCTGTTCTCAGACTTTATCAGGAATACCAGTATCCCCTGTATAACGGTAGGCCCGGCTGACACGCCGCCACTCCATCTCTCGGCCTCGCACATGACGTTCCTCATCAACGGGTTCCAGACGATTCGTTGCCAGAAAGCGCCGGCGGAGGTTTGAAAGGTCTACCTGTTCATCTGGCGGGAAGAAGGCCCGATAGAGCAAATTTGCCTCGGCGAGCGTCAAAATGCCGTCGCCTGTTTCTGGCTCCTTGATTACATTTAACGGCAGCGTTTCACGATTCGTCCCGTTGACTTGCTTGCCAGTGCGCCAGCTTCCCTCTTCCTTTGCCATTGTACCCATCTTCCCCATGTCGGCAAGGTAACGCAGAATCAGTTCGGGCTCACGAACGATATATGAGCGCAACGTATGCAGTGCAGCCGAGAGCACCGGCTTCATATCGGGATCAAGTTCTCTTCGTCCCGCCTCTACATCCTCGACGGGCACCCAACCTACATGCAAACTTGGGATTGGCTGCTTATGCAGATTCGGGCGAAGTTGATCGCGATTGGCTCGCAACAGGATACTATGAATCAGCGAGACAGCAGCCCCTTGCTCATTGCTGCCCCATACATGCACCTTCTGTTCTTGCCAACCCGCTTTTAACTGCACCAGCGGAGCGCTTCGCGGCCAGAGCAATAGCGCTTCAAGCGTACGCTCGACCGAATCAAGCACAGCCTCATTCCCCAGAACCAACCGCATAGGCGGGCCCCAGGGCCCCTCACGCAACAGCACCCAGAGCGACCAATCACTGATAGCGAAGGCAACAACGCTTACTGTCACAATCAGCCGTCTTGGCACTGCATCACGTGATGGTTGGGAAGAGAGTGGTTGCTTCGGTCCGGTTCCTGAGATGTTCATACCCGGCCCTCCCTGCGTATCACTCGATGCAACAACACGATCCAGCTTTCTTTCTCCATCGCAACCTTGCTCTTGCGTACATTCATTTTTGAAATAGCTCACTACATGTCTTACGGCTATTCTACTTTATTAGCATCTCTTACGTCCAGTAACAAAACACCAAGAAATACAAATGGGCGTCCTTCTGACGGACGCCCGGGTTATTGTGCCTTTTCTGAGAAGAAGTATTTTCTTAAAAGCCTAAAAGAAGCCGTAGAAAGAAAAGACTAAGGGAAGTCCCGGCACTCGCCAGAACACTCCAAAGCAACATGAGCCGATAGCGCCTGGTTATTTCACGTTGATCGATTGCAATTGCTTTTGCGCCACTGGATGGCTTTCTATAGTGCTGTCTCATATTTCTTTCCCCTTAGCACCGAGAAGTGTTTTCACTCTCTCGTTTTTTCGCTCTTACTGCTTTATACGAATCAGCCAGCGCTTAGTTGTACTCAGGATTGTACCTGACATAGCCGTGAAAAGCAATGAGAAGCCCCTTTCGTCCCCCACAAATACTGGTTTGAGCACCTATTCCACATGATCATCATGCAGTTCATGGGAGCCACCCTGCTTGCTTGTTTCCACCGGTCCAAGCAAGGTAGCAGTTACTCCGGGAACATCGCCTTCCAGTAACGGGTGAATCAGTTCCGCATGTAACTCCAGTAAACGGCGCACCTTACCGTGGTCCTTATCGTGAAATACACGCAATATCTGTTCACATGCAGCCAGTGCTTCAGCCGCCGCAGCCCGTCGGGCCGCGGTCAGCAATCCAAGCAAATCATGTCGTTTTGCCGTTCGAAACAAGACATGTGCCTTCTCCAACACCTCCGCCAGCTCAGCTTTCAACGCCTCGCTACAATGCTGTTCTTCTGTCAATTTCGCGACTCGGGCCAGCCATTGCCCACAGATGTTGACTATAGTGTTGTACTCACTGTTACGTGTTTCCAGTAGCGTTTGGAGAATACGCTGTTCATCATGAGGATCTAGCGCGATCACTGAAAAAATACTTGCCTCTCCACCCATTTCGTGAATATCATGAGCAAGCTGACGAAAGTGCCTCTCAACCTCATCCGAAAAAGGCAACAGATAGACTGAGTTTTGCAGGGCATACGCACCCAAACTTTGAAGTCGTCTCCATACCCACACCCGCTTCTGAGAAGGCTCGCTCGGGACCTTATACGTTAACTGCAACCAGCGCAGGGCCTCGCTCTCTCGCATGAATCTTACCCCTATCGATACGTTCGTAGTAACATGTGTTACTTTGTTTTTTATGGTACCTTGAGTAATCTGTAAAGTCAAGCATAACTTGCTATATCTATGCAAGACGCTGAAAAGGGCAGAAAAGCACCAGAAAATCCGCTCGCAAGCCACCTCTCTTCCCTCCCCAAAAAAGAAATGAGAGAGGCATATTCTGCCCCCCTCACGCTTCAATCGCTCATGCTTTAACGGGTCACATTCTCAAAAACGGCTGCAATCCCCTGACCACCTCCAATGCATAACGAGGCCACACCATACTTGAGCTTCTGCCGACGTAACTCATGCATCAGTGTGAGGGCCAGACGTGCGCCACTCGCAGCCAGCGGATGTCCGATCGAAATGGCTCCGCCATTGACATTTGTTTTGTTGCGATCCAGGCCAAGCCCTTTCTCCACCGCAAGATACTGTGCGGCAAAGGCCTCATTGACCTCAACGCGGTCCATATCTTCAAGATGTAAATCAGCACGTTTCAACGCCTGGCGAATGGCAGGAGCCGGACCAATGCCCATGATTTCAGGCGGCACACCAACTATGCCCCAGGAGACCAGGCGCGCCAGCGGTTTGAGTTGATATTCCTGCACCGCGCTCTCGGTCGCCAGCACCACGCAGGCCGCCGCGTCGTTAATGCCGCTGGCATTTCCAGCGGTGACCACCCCACCCTCACGGAAACGTGCCGGAAGCTTTGCTAACGCCTCCATCGAGGTATCTCGAATACCCTCATCCTGCGTGATCTCCTGCGGCTTCCCTTTGCGGTCCTTCACCGTTACGGGGACGATCTCTTCTGCCAGCCAGCCTGCTTCCTGCGCTTTACGCGCCTGTACCTGACTGCGAAGCGCGTATTCGTCGACTTGCTCACGCGTCAGGCCATACTTCTCGGCCAGATTTTCCGCTGTAATCGCCATGCCACAGCCAATATAGCTGTCAACCAGCGCCTCCCACAGGCTATCTTCCAGTTGAGGCGACATGCCAAGTTTCAGCCCTGCCCGCGCTCCACGGATGACATGCGGGGCCTGTGTCATGTTCTCCCCACCGCCAGCAAGCGCCAGCTTTCCTTCACCCAGACGTAGGAGCTGCGCAGCGCTGACAATCGCCTGCAACCCCGAGCCACAGAGACGATTGACAGTTAACGCCGGAACCTCTATAGGTAAACCAGCTTTTAAAGCAACATGACGAGCAAAATAAATCGCATCTTTGCTCGTCTGTATTACGTTCCCCAGAACAACCTGATCGATCTGTCCGGGCTCGACGCCGCTCCGTTTGATCGCCTCCTTTGCGGCTATAACGCTTAAATCTATTGCACTGATCTGAGACAGTGATCCCAGTAATACGCCTGAAGGGGTTCGCGCTCCTGCAAGCAGATAAATATCCTGCATGTTATCACCTCACTGTGAAAACAAAACACGTAGTATCTGTTTTCAGTCTAACACCTGAAACCTGCTCTCTGCAAGCACTGATTGCACTTTCGAGTCAAGCTCATCCTTGAAAGGGATGTTTCTTCCACATACCCTTTTTCATGCACTGCCAGCCTCACCTGATTCCTTGCCTTATTGGTCTATACGTCCAGACATCTCCCTTTTCCCTATATACTCCCTACGATCCTATATGCTATAATGTGGAAACTACAGAGGATAGACGATAGCGAGCAAGAGTCTGTCCGTATTGCCAGTGGCTCAATAGCATACCCTTCCACACAAAAGCCTATCTTGTAACCAGGAGGAATACTTCGTATGAGTAGCAACCTCAACTTTGAAAACACCGACACCATTTTAAATGAGGATCGTCTATTTCCCCCCAAAAGTGAGCTCGTCGAAAACGCTAACATCATGGCCTATATGAAATCCAAAGGGTTTACAGACTATGATGCCTTCCATAAGTGGTCGATTGAGAACCGCTTTGAGTTCTGGGAGGACATGGCAAAAGAGCTGCACTGGTTTAAGCCCTGGGAAAAGACCTTTGAATGGACCAACAAACCCTTCTTCCGCTGGTTCGTCGGTGGACAGTTCAACATCGTCTACAACTGCCTTGATCGGCATATGGAAACTCCTGTGCGTCAGAAGGTTGCCTTTTACTGGGAAGGAGACAATGGCGAAACCCGCACCCTGACTTATGAAGACCTGTATAAGCTGACGAACCGTCTGGCAAAGGGTCTGCAAAACCTGGGGGTGAAAAAAGGTGATCGTGTCGCGATTTATATGCCCGCGATCCCCGAACAGGTTGCTGCACTCCTGGCCGTTGCCCGCCTGGGGGCGGTCCATACCGTCATCTTCGGGGGCTTTGCTGCAAGTGCACTAAGAGAGCGCATCAATGATGCCGGGGCAAAGGTGGTCATCACTGCCGATGGGAACTATCGCGGTGGTAAGCACATCAAACTCAAGGAGATCACCGACGAAGCGCTTGAAGATACTCCCACCATCGAAAAGGTGGTTGTCGTCAAACGCCTGAGTAATGATGTGCCAATGCAAGCGGGACGCGATATCTATCTTGATGAGTTACTGGCAGACATTCCCGAAGATACTGTTGTCCCCTGTGAGCCAATGGACAGCGAAGATCTGCTTTATATCCTCTATACCAGCGGCAGCACAGGCAAACCAAAGGGGGTTGTTCACGTGCATGGCGGGCATGCCGTTGGTCTCTATATGACCACCCGCTTTGTGTTCGATATCAAGCCGGAGGATGTCTACTGGTGCACGGCAGATATCGGCTGGGTGACAGGCCACAGCTACATTGTCTATGGCCCGCTGATGAACGGCGCGACCAGCGTTCTGTTCGAGAGCACCCCCTATTATCCCAATCCCGACCGCTTCTGGAGCGTCGTCGAGAAGTTCAAAGTATCTATCTTCTACTCATCTCCGACCGCTATCCGTGGTCTGATGCGCTTCGGTGAGGAGTGGCCCGCGAAACACGATCTTTCCAGCCTGCGCCTGCTTGGCTCGGTCGGTGAGCCGATTAACCCTGAGGCCTGGATCTGGTACCGGAAGAATATCGGACACAACGAACTGCCCATCGTTGATACCTGGTGGCAGACCGAGACTGGCATGATCCTGATCAGCCCGACGGTCATTCTGCCGTTGAAGCCCGGCAGCGCGACAAAGCCCATGCCAACCATTGAGGCAGATATTGTTGATAAGAACGGCAATCCGGTTGATGCCACAAAGGGTGGCTTCCTGATCATTCGGCATCCGTGGCCCGCGCAGATGCGCACCATCTATCGAGATCCAGCCCGCTATGAGACCTACTGGGATACAATCCCCGGCGTCTACTTCGCTGGTGACGCTGCCACACGCGACAAAGACGGCTACTTCCGCGTACAGGGCCGCGTTGACGATGTTATCAAAGTCAGCGGCCATCGCCTCGGTTCAATGGAAATCGAGTCCTGCCTTGTCAGCCATCCAGCAGTAGCAGAGGCCGCAGCTATCGGCAAGCCCGATCCACTCAAGGGCGAACACGTCAAAGTCTTCGTTACGGTGAAAGAGGGCTTTGAGGCCAATGACGCGCTCGCCAATGAACTCAAGCAGCACGTGCGCTCAACTGTCGGCCCGCTGGCGACACCGGACGAGCTGGAGTTCCGCCCGACACTGCCAAAGACCCGCTCAGGAAAGATTATGCGTCGTGTTCTGCGTGCTCAAGAACTGGGTGAGCCTGTGGGAGATACCAGCACACTGGACGCGTAATTCTTTCGGGAACAAAGACAATCGCACATCAACACTTATACGCAAGGGCGACCCCCGGGACCTCTTTTCTCCTGGCGGTCGCCCATTTCATGACCTCACTTGACCATTTTTACAAAGCTAGCTATAGTAATTGGAACTACTGGTTTGTGAAGAGAGGGATGCATAATGACAGTCTCCAATGAGGCAGACCACCTGCCAGAATCCCAGCACCAAGATTTACTTGCACATCTTACTCAGCTTGTCAAACAAGCTGCGGCCAAATACATTGAGCAAGAGCAGCTCCAATGTGATGCTGCACAGTTGCCAATCGATCTCCGTTTTTCGGCACAGTCCAGCTTCGGTGATTATTCGATGCCAGTGATGCCCTGGATGCGCTTCAAACTCGGACGAAATCCGCTTCAGATTGCTGAAGGGTTAGTTGAGGCCCTCAAAGGGCTGAACGACCCCATTGTTCAGGAGATCACGGCAACCAAACCCGGCTATGTGAACTTCCGTCTTAACCGCCCTGCTGTCGGTCAGGTAATCATCGAAACTGTTCTTGAGGATGGTCCGGACTTCGGTCAGTCTGAAGTTGGCATTGGTACAAAGGTTGTGGTAGAACATACCGCGATCAATACCAATAAAGCAGCCCACGTCGGCCACCTGCGCAATTCCTGTATCGGCGATACTGTGGTACGTATGCTCCGCTCTCAGGGGTATCATGTCGAGGCAGAGAATTACATTGACGACTCAGGTGTCCAGGTCGCCGATGTCGTTGTTGGTCTGCTCCTTCTCCAACAGGGCAAGCTGCAACTTGCTGAGGGTAATGACCCGCTTCCCGGCGAGACTTATGACTACTATTGCTCACGCGTCTATGTAGCGGTCAATAAGCTTTACAGTGAAAAGGAATCGGAAGAGGGCAAGAACGCGCTTGAACTACGCTCAAAGGTACTGCACGCAATTGAGCATGGAGAGGAGCTTGAGGGAGAACCCGATTATGTCGCAATCGCCTCTGACCTCTCCCATCGAATCGTTCAGGCCCATCTGAAGACAATGGCGCGCCTGAATATCTCCTATGACCTCCTGACCTGGGAGTCCGCTATCCTTCAGGCCCATCTCTGGAAACACACGTTTGATGTCCTCCGCACACGCAACTTACTTGAACACCCCGAGACCGGACCGGCTGCCGGCTGCTGGATTCTCCCGTTTGGCGACGAGGAGAAAAAAGAGCAAGACAATGAGCGCATGAGCGATAAAATCCTTGTCAAGAGTGACGGCACCGCAACCTATACCGCGAAGGATATCGCAAACCAGCTCTGGAAGTTCGGTATCACCGACTCCGATGAGTTTAATGTCCATTTCCACTTTATCAAATGGGGCACGCAACATGACGGGCGCATCCTCTGGACAATGCGCACACCAAAGGATGTCGTCTCCACAGACGAAGAGGCAGACCCACAGCGCTTCGGACATGCAAAACGCGTCATCAACGTTATTGACGTGCGCCAGTCCTACCCGCAACAGGTGGTCTATGAGAGCCTGCGCCGCCTCGGCTATACCGAGCAGGCCGAGAACTCACGCCACCTTGCTTACGAGGTCGTCACCCTCTCCGCCTCAACCGCCGAGAGTCTGGGCATTGATACTTCTGATGGTCGCGAGTTCTACGCGATGTCAGGACGCAAAGGCATTGAGATCAAGGCAGACGATCTCATGAACGAGGCTGTCAAGCGCATGCACGAGGCACGCAAGCGGGATAACAAGCCAGATATCGATGACCATACGGCTGCTGCTCTGGCAGCTTCAGCTATTCGCTACTTTATGATCCGCTTCAACCTTCAGCAGATCATCGCGCTTGATATGGACGAGGTTTTGCGCCCGAACGGCGATACAGGCGTCTATCTGCAATATGCCTATGCTCGCGCAAACAGCATTTTGCGTCGCCTGCAAGAATCGGGATATGAGCTTCCTACACGACTTGAGGCACTCCCGGAGACGCTTGAGCAGAGCGAATGGGAACTGTTACGCCATATTGACGCCTATCCGCGCAAACTGGCAGAGGCAACAGAGCAGCTCTCGCCACCTGCACTGGCCTCCTATGCGTTCGATCTGGCCTCCCACTTCAGCGATTTCTATGAGCATACTCCACCAATCGTCAAAGAGACGGATGAGCGAGTAAAGGCCTTCCGTACGCTGTTGGTCAAGACAACTGTCCAAACTATGAACAACGTGCTTCGCACCCTCGGCTTTGAGCCACTGGAGCGCATCTAATCTCGAAGAAGTATTCCATCCCTTGCGGGGCGGTGAGCGCTCACCGCCCTTCCTGCCTGCGTTCTCTTCCCACTGGCCTTCCCTTCCGAAAAGATGATATAGTTATGCTATAAGAAAATTTGTGAAAGGGCAGCCCATGCAAACCGAGAAACCACTCCGTTTTGGTATCAAAACCTCTCCCCAGGATACCGGTTTTGAGGCGATCCTTGATACCTGGCTTGAAGCTGAAGAGTATCCTGCAATCGAACATGCCTGGATCAACGATCACTTCATCTCAATGGATGAACACCATCTGGATGCCCCGAGCCTGGAAAGCTGGACCGTGTTAACAGCCCTGGGAGCTCGCACATCGCGTCTACGTCTGGGGATTATGGTCATGAGCAATACCTATCGCAACCCGGCAGTCCTTGCCAAGATGGCGGCGACATTGGATGTCATTACTCACGGTCGGTTTGATTTTGGTCTGGGTGCTGGCTGGTATGAACGTGAGCATATCGCCTATGACCTGCCCTTCTACACTACCGCTGAGCGCATCCGCCGCCTTGATGAGGCCTGTGAGCTCATCAAACGGATGTGGACCGAGAAAGCACCCAATTTTCAGGGAACCTATTATCAGTTAAAAGAGGCCTACTGCGAGCCCAAACCGCTGCAAAAGCCGCATCCCCCGATTATGATCGGCGGCAGCGGTGAGAAACTCACCTTGCGTGTGGTCGCACGGCATGCGGATATGTGGAACTATATCAGCGGCACTCCGGAGGATTTTCGGCACAAGAGTAGCGTGCTGGATCGTCACTGTACCGCCATCGGACGCGATACAGCAACAATTGAGCGCTCCGTTCAGGACATTATTAATCTGGATAATCTAAAAGCAGAACGCGAATTACTCGCCCGTTATATCGATTCTGGCGCGACACATCTGATCCTCAGTCTGCGTCCTCCTTTCGTTACAGGGACTGTGAAGCGCCTTGTTACAGAGCTTGTAGAGCCTCTACAGGAGCAATTCTTGCACTAGAAGGACAATCTTGCTATGGCTGACGAAGAGAAAACCGTTTTCCCCAACAAGATGCGAACAATCAACGATTTCCAGGAATTTCATCGCTGGCTTGATAAAAAGAACAACTTTAATACAGACATCTTTCTGAACCTCACACTTCTCAGTGGCGAGGTTGGTGAGGTCGCACAGGTATTGAAAAACGTCTACTCAATGACCGATCCTGCCCGCAATGAAGATGAGATTGTCTCGCTGGATGAAGCCTTGAAGATCCACCGCGAGGACCTGGGACAGGAGCTGGCGGACTGTCTGGCGTACATTTTCAAGCTGGCAAACTATACCGGAGTTGATCTTCAGCAAGCCTACATCGACAAGATGGAAAAGAACGTCCATCGTACCTGGAAATATCACGGGAAAGACAAGCTCTCTTAGAGAAAAATGCAGGTGCTATCATTGTGCATGATAACACCTGCCTATCTTTGTTTACTGATGGCGCCGGGCCTTGTTAATTGCATCACGCAAGCGTTGTGCCTCGCGAGTTGCGGCATGGGCAAAATCAGGACCGCTCCCGGCAAACAGCACCGAGCGTGAGGCCGAAATAATCGCCTTCTCTCCCCGGGCATCAACTCCGGCCCTGACTGCCGCCTCAAGATCGCCGCCCTGTGCGCCGATACCGGGGATCAGGATTGGCAGATCCGGGCAAAGGGTACGCAAACGACACAACTCTTCTGGATAGGTTGCACCGACAACCATGCCGCAGTTTCCCGCCTCATTCCATGCCTGGATACGCTGTGCCACCACTTCGTACAGCGGACGCACCTGCCCATCAGGCCCCTGAACCGGCAAATCCTGAAAGTCGCGCGCGCCCGGATTGGAGGTTCGGCAAAGCAGGATCACACCTTTCTCGCGATAGGCCAGAAACGGAGCGACGCTGTCATAGCCCAGATAGGGGTTAACCGTCACCGCATCACACCCAAACTCATCAAAGATACTGACTGCGTATGCTTTTGCTGTATTTCCGATATCACCCCGCTTGGCATCTGCAATGACTGGTATCTCGGATGGAACCGCCTTAACAACCTGCTGAAACACGCGCATCCCATCAACGCCAAGCTGCTCAAAAAAGGCCAGATTCGGCTTGAAAGCGCAGACATAGGGGGCCGTTGCCTCGATGATCTCACGACAAAACTGAGTAACTGCCCGGTCAAGTGGAAGCGCTTGCAGGTGCGCAGGAAGCCGGGAAAGCTCGGGGTCCAGACCAACGCAGAGCAGGCTGTCATTGTGTCGCGCTGCCGTCAGAAGCTTTTCGACGAACCCCACGTCAGGCCCCCTTTCGTTTCGCCAGGAACGCTCGACCCTTTCCCAGTTCCGTATTCACAGGCACGCCATCCCGACAGAACGGGCAGGCCTCCTCCGTGTAGGTCTCAAGTGGCAGTTCGATCAACGCATGTATCGGAACACCGCCAACCGCTTCGGGAGTCACGCCGCCCCGGTTGCAGAGCGCGCTCAACCCGATGATATGTCCGTTGTGCCTGCGCACCAGCTCAATGGTCTGCTTCGCGGAGTTGCCTGTTGTGAGAATATCTTCGACCACCACAACATTTTTTCCTGCGATATATTTGTCATAGCCCCGACTGAAGAAGAACTGCTTATCGACACCATCAGCCCCCTTTTCGGCGAAGACAGCAAGCGTCTCACCCTGCTTGCGAAGCTGTGTCAAATAATAGGCAGTCCATTGCGAAAGAACAATCCCACCAAGCACAGGAGCCACCACAACATCAACGGTCTCCGGCTCGTACTGTTCCGCCATCAGACGACACAACGAAGAGATGATCGTGGGATGGACATAGAGAGCATCTTTATTGACATATACCGAGCTATGCCGCCCGGAGCTATAGACAAAATGACTACCCATCACAATCGCGCCAACCTGCTCAAACAGGTGCATTATCTCTGTCATATCATCCCTTCCTATTGCTGATTCTCGCGGCGGATACGCTGACCGCGTGCCTCGCCAATCACCTCACCTTGTTGATAGACAATATTGCCGCGTAAGAGGGTCATGATGGGACGTCCAACAAGCTGCATTCCCTCATAGGCAGACCAGCGATTCTTGGTAAAGAGATCCTCTTTTTTGACTTCCCAAACCTGCTCGGTATCGATCACTGTGACATCGGCATCTTTCCCGACCTCAAGCCCGCCTTTCTGGCCAAACCCGAAGATACGAGCGATATTGCGTGACGTCACCTGCGCGATGCGTACAAGCCCTTCTTCCAATGTCTCATGGCCGAACTGTTTGATCCAGTTTGTCACCAGTACAGGCAACGTCTCCTGAATGCCCGGCATGCCCGAAGCTGTCTCCCAGACGTTTGCCTTCTGCTTCTCTTCAAGAGAGTGCGGTGTGTGTTCGGAGATCACGGCGTCAATCTGCCCGTTACGCAACAGTTGCCAGAGCTTCCGCTGCTCCTCAGGTGAGCGCAATGCCGGCGCCACATTGATAAAGTTGCCATACTTCTCGTAGTCGCTGGTATTAAAGGCAAGCTGGTAGGAAGCGATTTCACCATAGACATCAACGCCGATACGTCGTCCGAACGCGACCGCCTCAAACTCCTCTGTCGTGGAAAGGTGCAACAGGTAGAGTTTGACATGGTTGAGCTTCGCCAGCGAGATCATTTCCAGCGCCGAAGTGAGCACAACCGCGAGATTTCGGGCCTCGCTCCATACGGCAGGATCGGTTCGTCCATATTCATCGCGATACTTATGCGTAAAATAGTTGACCAGCTCCTGATTTTCTGCGTGTAGCAGCGCCATAATCTGACGCTCGCCCAGGATCTCAAAGATCTGCGTGATATCGCTCAGATGCGGAATAGTTGTCGGCGTGGTGGCGTGCCCCGCGGTGAAGATCTTCACCCCGGTAATCAGGTCTTTATCGATCTTCCGCAGCTCATCGATATCCTCGACTGCGGTGCCCATATTAATGGTAAAATCGGTGTAGGAGCGCCCGGTGTAGCGCTTAATCTGATCTTTGACGCGTTCTACCGTCGTGGTTGGAGGGCGCACATTCGGCATATCAAACACCGTAGTATAGCCACCAGCAACCGCCGCCCGCGTCCCATGCGGAATATCTTCCTTATACTCAAGACCGGGCTCACGAAAATGCCCGTGCACCTCAATCAGCCCGGGTAAGATATATTTCCCTTTTCTCCGAACATCGATCACCTCGGTACCGTCTTTGGGGAAACCCTCTTCAATAGCAACAATTTTTCCCTCTGCAAGCCGCAGCGTCCCCTCAATGACGCGATCCGGCAGGACAATTGAACCGATAAGCGCTGACGCCATTTCGCTCCTTTCGATACTCCGCCCTGTGGATAGAGACTCTCCATCCAGCAGGGCGATTGATACACAACACACTTACTTCGTCACAGGCACAACCCTGGTAACCAGCTTGCCATCTTCACCGCGGAAGACACGAATGTTCTTCTCCCATTCCTCGCTCATCTGAGGATAGTCGGCGCGGAAGTGGGCTCCACGGCTCTCTTTTCTGACCAGAGCCGAGGTGACAATTGCTTCTGCCGTCTCCAACATATCGCGAATTTCCAGACTGGCCTGAAGCTCCTGCGTGTTGGTCGCCTTGATCTGCTGCGCCTCTTGTTGCAGCTTCTTGATCTCTTCCTGTCCCTTCAGCAGGCCCTCCTCCGTACGGATAATCCCGACATAGTTCCACATGGTATCTTTGATCTTCGACAGTACCTCAGCAGGCTTCGGCCCTTGCTCGCGCTGCAAGTAGGAGTGAATGCGTTGCAGTTCTGCATTGATGAGTTGCTCGCTGATCTCCGGCATCGAGACGCCCTTCACATACTCGGAAGTGCGGATACCAGCACGCCGCCCGAAGACTTGTCCTTCCGCGATAGAGTTGCCGCCAAGGCGATTCGCGCCGTGTACGCTACAGGAAACCTCACCGACCGCATAGAGTCCCTCAACATTGGTCTCACCCCATTCGGTAATGACGAAGCCACCCATCATATGGTGCATCGAGGGCGAGATTTCCATCATCTGCTTGCGAATATCAATCCCGACTTCCATATGTGCCGCAAACACATCAGGAATCAGCTTCTCAACCTTGCCCTCTTCCCAGTGGGTAACGTCCAGATAGACCGCGTTATGCTCGGTACCGCGCCCTTCCTGGATCTCCTGATAGATTGCGCGTGAAACCTCGTCACGGCCAGCCAGTTCCATACGCTGTGGCTGATAGCGGGCCATGAAGCGCTCACCATGCTTGTTCTTCAGAATGCCGCCATTGCCGCGCACCTTTTCCGTCACCAGCGTGCCGCGTTTCTCAGGAGGCCAGGCCATGCCGGTCGGGTGGAACTGCACGAGCTCCATATCAACCATCTCCGCACCCATGTCCAGGCCCCAGGCGTACCCCTCGCCGGTGTTGCTCGGAGCATTGGTGTTCACGCGATACATAGCGCCGCCTCCACCAGTCGCAACAATGACCGCCTTTGCCCGCACAACAGTTTGCTCTCCGGTCAGGCTATTCATCAGGAACGCACCGACCACGCGATCACCCTGCTTGAAGAGACGCGTTGCATAGGTATGCTCCAGATAAGGGACCCCCAGGCGCTTGACCTCCAGCAAGAGACCGCGCATCATCTCACGTCCGGTATAGTCTCCAGCACACAGATTCAAAGGCGCCGACTGCTTCCCGCTGGCCCAGGTAAAATAAGTGCCATCGGGCAGACGGTCAAAAAGGACGCCATAACGTTCCAGATCGTGGATACGGTCGGGCATCTCTTCAGCAAAGATCTTTGCCAGCTTGAAATTATTGATACGCCAGCCGCCGTTAATCGTGTCTTCAAAGTGCTGCTGTGGGGTTGCCGGTTCCTTGATCGCAACATTAATACCGCCCATTGCCCAGCCGGTATGGGCCTCTCTCAGCTCCTCTTTCGCGATAATCAGCACATTCGCACCGCGCGTCGTCGCTTCAATCGCCGCACGCAGACCGGCTCCACCAGAGCCAATGATCAGAACGTCGGTCTCTCTCTTTTGTACAGTTGTGGGCTGCGTTGACATGCTACTGCTCCTTGCTTTTACTCATGACAGAGGAGGAGGGGTAGCCCTCCTCCCCGAATGAAATGGCACTACTTCGCGTTTGTGTACTCGTTCCAGGATTTGATAGGAATGGTCTGCAAATCCTTCTCGGTGATCGCCTTTACGAACAGACGCGCCTGCTTCACTTTCGTGAACAGCGGAATGTTATGGTCAATCGCGTGACGGCGCATCGCGTAATCGTCGTCCACTTCCTTGAGTATATTGCGATCAACAATATTGATAGCCAGATCAACCTTGCCTTCCCTGAAGTACGTCAGGAAGTTTGGCTCCTTCTGTTCATGCAGCTTGTAGAGCATGGTCGTCTCAACACCGTGCTCGCGCAGGAAGTTGGCAGTGTTCTCTGTCGCATAGAGCGGGAGGCCAAGCTGCGCCAGCAAACGGGCGCTCTCAAGGAAGCGAAGCTTTTTATCTTCTCCGCCGAGACTGATAAACACACCTTTCTGCGGAATATGGTTACCCGTCGCGATAATAGCCTTGAGGTAGGCTTCCTCGATATCTTCACCGAAGCAGGCCACCTCGCCCGTGGATGACATCTCAACACGCAGAATTGGATCGGCGCCCTTCAAGCGCGCGAAGGAGAACTGAGGCGCCTTCACAGCGGTAAAGGTCGGGGCGGGCATGCGCACCGCAGGGATTTCTTCATTGAAAAGCGCATCCACGAACAGCTCGATCATGTTCACGCCCATCACCTTCGAGATAAAGGGGAAGGTTCGCGAGGCACGCAGGTTCGTCTCGATCACATAGACCTGATTATCTTTTGCCAGAAACTGGATATTGAACGGTCCGGTGATCTCCAGCGCTTCCGCGATGGCGCGCCCGACCTCTTCAATACGCACACGTGTCTCTTCATTAATCGTCTGTGGCGGCAGGACAATGGTTGCGTCACCGGAGTGCACGCCTGCGTTTTCGATATGTTCAGAGATAACGAAGGCTTTGACTCGTCCTCGCTGGGCCACGGCATCCAACTCGATCTCTTTGACCTTCTGGAAGAACTTCGAGACCGTCACCGGATACTCGGGCGAGACAGCTACCGCTTCATTAATATAGCGTTTGAGCTGTTCTTCATTGTAACAGACGTTCATTGCGCTTCCCGAGAGCACATACGACGGGCGCACCAGCACCGGATAGCCGACACGCTCTGCGAACCAGCGCACATCCTCGAAGCTGGTCACGCTTGCCCATTCGGGCTGGCGAATATGCAGGACATCCAGCAGGTTCGAGAACTTGTAGCGATCTTCGGCGCGGTCGATATTCTCAGCGGAGGTGCCAAGAATGGGGACACCATAGGCACTCAGCGATTTCACGCGATTATTTGGCGTCTGACCACCCACCGAAACGATGGCACCGTATGGGTTCTCAAAATCGCAGATATCAGCAAGACGCTCAAAGGTCAGCTCTTCAAAGTAGAGGCGATCGGACGTATCGTAGTCGGTCGAGACCGTCTCCGGGTTACAGTTAATCACCACCGAACGCTTGCCATACTTTTTCAACGCCAGCACGGTGCTGACCGTTGTCCAGTCAAATTCAACCGATGACCCGATACGGTAGGGACCGGAACCAACAATCACCACGCCCTCCTTGTTGAGCGGCTGAATATCGGTATGGTCGGCGTTATAGGTGGTATAGAGATAGTTCGTCTCGGATGGGAACTCGCCGGCCAGCGTATCGATCTGTAGAATCGCCGGGACAATATTGTATTGTTTTCGGAGTGCCCGCACTTCCAGCCCGGTTTTGCCGGTCAGCTCGCCAATCCGCTTATCGGAGATACCCAGTTGTTTGAGCTTCCGCAGCCGCTCCGCCGAGAGATCCTTAGTCTCCTGTAGCTCTATCTCAGCCTGCAAGATGGTCCGGATACGCTGCAAGAACCAGGGATCGATACCCGTGATGTCATAGATCTGCTCAATCGAATATTGGTTGCGCATCGCCAGAGGCAGCGCGAACATACGCTTGGGTGTTGGCGTGTACAAAAACTTCGCGAGCACATCGGCGTCTCGCTCGTGTCCTCTGAAGACCTTCTCCGAGGTCGCCCCCTCAAAATCGAGATCCAGCATGCGGATCGCCTTTTGATAGGCCTCTTCAAAGGTACGACCGATGCCCATTACCTCACCGACTGACTTCATGCCGGTGCCAATGGTTTGATCCGCGTCCTTGAATTTATCCAGGTCCCAACGCGGGATCTTCACAACAATGTAATCCAGGCTTGGTTCAAAGCAGGCCTGTGTGACACCCGTTACGCGATTGGTGAGGTCGGTCAGGCTATAGCCAAGCGCAAGCTTTGCCGCCACATAGGCCAGCGGATAACCGGTCGCTTTACTGGCAAGCGCCGAACTGCGCGAGAGACGGGCATTCACCTCAATCACATAGTAGCGGGAGGTCTTTGGATCAAGCGCGTACTGCACATTACATTCACCGACAATACCCAGACTCCGCACAATGGTGATCGCAGCGGTACGCAACATATGGTATTCATAGTTCGTCAGTGTCTGACTGGGTGCGACAACAATCGACTCACCGGTATGGATGCCCAGAGGGTCCATGTTCTCCATGTTACAGACGGTGATACAGTTGTCGTAGGCATCACGCACCACCTCATACTCTACCTCTTTATAATGGTGCAGATATTGTTCGATCAGCACCTGTGGAGCAAAGGCCAGGGCGCCATTGACAATCTTCGTCAGCTCTTCTTCGTTTGCAGCGATACCCGATCCCTGGCCGCCAAGCGCATAGCCAGCGCGAACCATCAGCGGGTAGCCCAGTTCACTCGCGATCGTCCGGGCTTCCTCAAGGGTTTCAGCCGTACGGCTCTGTGGGGTCGGAATATGGATATTACGCAGGTGCGTTGCAAACTCTTCTCGATCCTCAGTCAGGATAATCGCCGAGATCGGAGTACCCAGAATACGGACGCCGTACTTTTCCAGGACGCCCGACTTATGCAGGGCGATGCCACAGTTGAGAGCCGTCTGTCCACCGAAGGAGAGCAGAATACCGTCTGGACGCTCCTTCTCAATCACCTTCTCAACAAAGAACGGCGTCACTGGCAGGAAGTACACTTCGTCGGCCAGCTCTTTTGATGTCTGAATCGTGGCGATATTAGGATTGATAAGAACAGTGGAAATGCCTTCTTCTTGTAATGCTTTTAGCGCCTGAGAGCCAGAGTAGTCGAACTCGCCCGCCTGACCAATTTTCAGGGCTCCTGCCCCCAGTACCAACACCTTGCGTAGATTCGTTTTCACCTTCGGCCTATGCCCCCTTCTTGCTCTTTTCTTCTCTTACCACCTTCAGGAAGTGGTCGAACAGCCATTCTGCATCCTCGGGACCCGGAGTTGCTTCGGGATGGAACTGCACGGACAGGAACGGCAGTTCCTCATGTTTCAGCCCCTCATTGCTACCATCATTTGCATTGGTAAACCAGGCAGTGAAGCCCTCGGGAATGGTGCCAACGGCAAACCCGTGATTCTGTGTCGTGATATAGCAGCGCTTTGTATTGCTTTCAATGCAGGGCTGATTCTGACTGCGATGCCCGAACTTGAGCTTATAGGTATCCCCGCCAGCCGCCAGCGCAAGCAACTGATGTCCCAGGCAGATACCCATTGTCGGGATCTTGCTTGCCAGCGCCTTCTGAAGAATCCTGATCGTCTTATCAGCGTATTTCGGATCTCCAGGACCATTCGAGACCAGGATGCCATCAAAGTCAAAGCGATTGGCAGGGTCGAGGAAATCGAAGTCCCAGGGCACTGTAACCACCTGGACATTGCGCTTGAGCAGGCTTCGCTCAATGTTGCGTTTCGCGCCGCAATCAATCAGCACAATTGTTGTATCACCGGAACCGGCTTTCATTACTTCTTTTGTAGAAACGCGCGCCACTAAATTTTCACTGTTGGGGTCATAGAATGGAACATCTTCATCATTGATGAGAATTTTACCGAGCATTGTTCCATGTTCACGAATATGCTGTGTGAGGCGGCGCGTATCTTTGATTTCCAGGCCCGGGATGCCTTCGCGCTGTAACCATGTACCCAGGCTCATCGTGCTCTGTGCGTGAGAGGGCGTATCAATATAGTTCGAGACAATCAGACCGGAGACCCGGATCCGCTCATCCTCCCAGAGAGAAGGTTCTGGCACGCCATAGTTTCCCATAATGGGATACGTCATTGTCAGGATCTGCCCGGTATAAGAGGCATCCGTCATGGCCTCGGGATACCCGACCATACCAGTGCAAAACACCACTTCACCTGCAATCGATTCAGGGTGTCCGAATGAGATCCCCTCAAACCGTGTTCCATCTTCCAGCACCAGCGCGCCCTTTCTGGGCAACTGCTTCTTCTGCTCAGCTAGACTCTTAGAAACATCCTGTAGCAAAGTGTCCTCCATAGTATTGTGCATCGCCGTACACTGATCCTTTCCTTTATGCTTGTCCCAGAATGAGAGCTAGTAGCGCCATGCGGGCGTATAAGCCGTTACGAATTTGTGAGCGCAAATACACGGCTCGCTCATCACTATCCACGGCAGGATCAATTGTTCCGACCCGTGGAAGGGGGTCCATCAGAATCATGTCTTTATTTGCGTAACGTTCCATCATCGCAGGCGTTACAATAAATGACTTTGTTACCACCTGGTCATATTCTTCCAACGATGCGAAACGCTCCCTCTGAATGCGTGTCCAGTACCAGAAGTGACAGTCTCCGGGAATATCCTTCTCGCTGAAAATCTCTATCATTCTGATATTGCGTGATTGCAAGACAGCATAGTCCTCTCGGGAAAGACGCAGCTTCTCAGGCGATAGTAGATACACCGTGTTGTTCGGGAACAGGGACAACCCGCGAATAAGGGAATGCAAAGTACGACTGTTGAGGAGATCGCCAGCCAGCAACCCATTGAGGTTATCCAAACGCCCAAACTTCTCATAGAGGGTATAGAGATCAAGGATGGTCTGAGTCGGATGCTCGTTATTACCATCACCGGCGTTGATTACCGGCACAAATTGGGCGACCCGGGCCGCCTGACGTGCAGCTCCCGGCTGAGGATGACGCAGCACTATCGCATTTGAGTAGGCCTCGAAGACGCGAATCGTGTCCTCAAACGTTTCTCCTTTATTCACGGAGGAGACTGCTTCCGGGTTCTGAACTTCCAGCGTTTGTCCACCCAGGCGCTTCACTGCTGTAGCGAATGATCCGAAGGTGCGGCTGGAAGGTTCGAAGAAGAGCAGGGAGACAATCCGGCCCGCCAGAATATCCGAGGGCCTACTTTGCTCAACAATTCGCCTCATTTCGGGAACCAGGGCAAAAATTTTTTGCAGATCCCGAGCCTCAAACTGATCGAGTGAGACGACATCCTTCCCCGCGAAACTTCCGTGAATTGGCAGAATATCCTGCCGTGCTTGCTTGACGCTCAGCATTCTTAGAACCTCCTGTAACAACCGTCCCTATCGCACCATTGCTATAAAACAGGGAACAACAGGTTGATAGGTCATCATTTTCGTGTCTTACAGCTTTTTAAGGATTAACACAAAGATAATTTCGTTTTCCCTTTTGTCTCTTTATCGACACCTCACGGGAAACCCTCAAGGCAAAAAAAATTCCTCACCCCCAATAATGGAGCGAGGAAAAAAGACTTTTCCCTTGAACGATCGGTCCATCCTGATGATTTTCCGGAAAATGGAAAGGACAATACCAGTCCTGATTATTCATTTGGATTACCTGTGTTACACCGTTCAAGAGCATGATGATATAAGCCTTTGTATCTACTGGTTGGGAAATTACTGTCACAAATTGATCTCAAATTGTTAAGAGTATAACTCATAGTTTTGAGAAAAGTCAAGAGCCACAGGACTTTTTCTCGGCAAGGGGAACAGGAGCGTATTCTTTTCAGGGCACAGCCCCTACCTGTTCCCCACCGTTCTTGTTATCGTCCGCGCGAAGACGTAGGCTCTTTCTTCTCGGGCAGCGGCTCGTTCCCAACGGCGGAGTCGGCCACAACAGCTTCATCCGGCTGCGAGTCGCGCTCACGCAACACCTGATAGAGAATAATCGCTACAATCGTCGCGACACCGATACCACCCATTGAGATACTCCCGATGGTGATACCCGCGTTCCCCACCATACCGGAGCCAATAATCAGCGTTACACCGGCAGTCATCAGGTTACGGCTCTTTGAGAAGTCCACGTTGTTTTCGATCCAGATACGACCACCAGAGACGGCGATTAGACCAAAGAGCACGATAGAGAGACCACCTAACACGCCCTGCGGCATTGTCTGGATTAACGCGCCGAACTTCGGGCAGAAGCTCAACAGCAGCGCCATCACCGCAGCAACCACAAAGAGCAGGGTTGAATAGATGCGGCTCAAGGCCATCGCACCAATGTTCTCGGAATAGGTCGTGACACCCGTACCACCACCGGCACCTGCGATCATTGTCGCAAGGCCATCGCCCAGGAATGCGCGGCCCATATATTTATCAATGTTCTGTCCGGTCATGGCCGCAACAGCCTTAATATGCCCCGCATTTTCAACAACCAGGATCAACACGACCGGAGCAATCAGGCTAATCGCGTTCGGCGAGAAGGATGGGGCCGTAAAGTGAGGTAAGCCAATCCAGGCCGCCTGTTCCACCTTCGAGAAGTCAATCTGGGGTCCCAGGCCCATCAGACTGCCGATTACGTAGGCAATATAGCCAATGATACCACCGATCAAGATTGGAAGACGCCGTAGCCAGCCTGGCAGGAAAACCGCCACAACAGCGACGGCCAGCACAGTGATCGCCGCAATCCAGCCATCAAATGCCGAGCTGCTGGCCTGAGAGATCGCCGAAGATGCCAGGTTCAGACCAATAGCAGTCACAACCGCTCCAGTCACGACAGGAGGCATCAAGAAATCAATCCATTTATAGCCAAGCAACATGACGACCAGACCAACCAGCGCATAGATCGCTCCGGTCACGATAATACCACCCAGAGCTACGCCAATATTCGGGTTGGGGCCTGAGCCCATATAGTGTGTTGCAACGTTGACTACCGCGATAAAGGCAAAGCTCGACCCCAGGTAGCTTGGCACACGCCCACCAACCAGAAGGAAGAAAATCAGGGTTCCGATACCGGAGAAGAAGATAGCGGTATTGGGATCAAAGCCCATTAAGATAGGAGCGACAACCGTCGATCCAAACATTGCCAGGACATGCTGGATTCCTAACATGATGTTCTGTCCCCACGGTAGTCTCTCGTCCGGGGCCACAACACCCTCTTTTTTCAAGCGCCAGCGCGGAAAATATGAACGCCGCTCTGACTCTGTCATCTGTTTCGCCATTGGATTATTTCACCTCACACTTGCTTGTTGTACGGGCATCTGCAACAAATCCAGAAATACAAACACACAAAAAAAATTCCCACATCCACTAAAAGAGGGATGGGGAAAACCGCAAGAAAAAAATATCATACCAGGAAAAAAGTCTCCACCTCCAACGCCGCCAATGAGCGCTACAGAACTGATAGATTCGTACTGTCATCAGGAGAGACCCTTTCCGCTACACAATTGCTAGGCATACACAAATTGACGAAAGTATACACATTTCCTTCCGACTCGTCAAGCCCCCTCACTCTTTTTTTCTAAATCGACTCGCCACACCAAAAGAAAAGGCTCCGAGCTCAAATTGTGACTCGAAGCCGTTGTTCCTCTGCCAGTTTATTTGACAGCAACCAGCGTGACATCAAAGATCAGTGTCGCGTTGGGTGGAATGGTTCCGGTACTATCACCGTTCGGGCCATACCCCAGATCCGCCGGGATAATCAGGCGGCGCGTGCCACCGACCTTCATTCCCTGAAGCCCTTCATTCCAGCCCTTGATCACCTGTGCATTGCCCAGATTTTCTAGCTTAAACGCCTGCCCGCCGCGATCATAGCTACTGTCGAACTTCTTGCCGTCGCTCTGTAACCAGCCAGTATACTGTACATAGACGGTACTGCCTGCTTTTGCTTCGGGCCCGGAGCCAACTTTGAGATCAATATACTGCAAACCGCTCTGCGTCTTTACCGGTGTCAAATTCGTGGGCGGCGGGGTTGCAGGTCCAGCCGAAGGAGTGGGGGAACCAGAAGTCACTGTCTGCATACCCTGCGCGATCATCGTCGCTTCAGCGTTTGCCGCTGCGGTTGCCGCTACATTGGTTGCGGTCGCCTCAACGTTCGCGGTCGCGGTCGCGTGCTGATCTTTGATCCGATTCGCTGCCGCCTCCTGCTCGGCCACCTGACGCTGATACAAAAGAATCGCGGTGACACCAGCCAGAACCAGCACAACAGCCAGAATGGAGATCGTCCAGTTTCGGATACGACGGCGACGGCGCTCACGGCGCATCATTCGCTCTTGTTGGCGCTGTCCAGGACGGCCCCGTTTATCAGAAGCATTATTGTTCTTCATTGTCTGAGACATACAAATATAATCTCCTCCAGTCCTTCGATTCAGAATGAGTGCAAGATGAGGTTCCTCCATCAGAAAAACCGCTGTTCACTCTGGCCTCTGCTTTGTATACAGATACGGGAACTGCCTGAAAGATCCTCTCTTCTCCTGAAAGATAAGTCCGTCTAGAGCCTGAATAAAGAGAAAATACAGCTCACCCTTCACACCAAACACACGAGACTCACATCTCAAACCGGTAGTGTACCTGAAACCTTTCAGGAAACACGCATAATTCCCTCAGCACTCGCAAAATAGGCATTCGCACCTGTTGAACTCAGTATGTCAGAGTAGATCCCCGCCCTGCCTCCCGGATATTATAAAGCCTTTTCTATGCTTTGTCATGAGAGACAACCTGCAGCAAGGGATTCGGGAAAACAGGTTCTAGCCATATGCCGAGGAAACCGGATGATGCAACTGGACCATACAACATCTACAGAAAAATACGTACCCTGCCCTGTTTTTCTTACATAGGAGCCAATTATCCTACTCTTTCTCCTCTGTTGCATGTTCTTGCTTGTCGGCTCAGATGCATTGAGATCCATGTTGTCAGGTGCCTGCTATTGTATCATGAATGGTGTCCTGAGAGCGACCCCTTTCAAGCACAGGCATAGTTGAAGATCGCGCCTGCATTGCGACAAAACTGCGACAAAACATACAACTATTAGAGACAGAAAACTGGTAGTATTACAGCAAGAACATCGCCATCTATACGCTGATTCAGAGAAAAGCGGATCAAGCACACAAAAGAAAGTCAGGATCAAATCATGTCGGTCATGTACGATTACCTTAAAAGAGTTGCCGCTATCTGTTTCAACCTCCTCAATAAGCTGATGGGAGGAAATCTCCCGCCCTTCGGGAGCGCCTGCGTTATCGTGGAAGAAAAAAACCGCTATCTGGTCGTCAAACTTCCCGGCAATCGCGTGGTATTTCCTGGCGGCTTTATGAAGTGGAAGGAAACGCCGCCCCAGGCAGCCGAGCGCGAGGGGCGCGAAGAGACTGGGCTTGAGATCCAGACCACCGGGCTGGTCAACTTTTATACCAAAACGGCAACAAGCTGGACAACGATAAGCAATATCAGCTTTGTATTCGCAGGCAGAATCGTAAACGGGACATTACGCAACAATGTTGAGGGACAGCCCTGCTGGATGGATGAGCATGAATTGCGCCCGTTGCTCGATCCCCATGCGCAGGTGCTGCTTACTGACTACATTCGCTATCGGACAGCGCGAAAAGAGGCAGGCGGAGAGTCTTCTACCCTTCCCCTGGTGTCGTAAGTCGCCATCACGACACCGGGGAAAGATCGAAAGCTCAGACGCTGGAAGGATAGGTCTCCGGAACCTCGCCGTTCACCCATACTTCCGTCTTGTCCAATGGCTCCACCGCATGTGTTTCATCAATATGAATGGCATCAAACTGTAACGGCAAACTGGCGTAAAAGTAGTGGCCGATTCGTTCAGTCCGAGGCAGGTAGATTACCTCCGTTGTAGACAGGGTCCAGTCAATACCTGTTCCACTGTCCCATTATCACGGAGAATCAGATAGTAGTTCGGCTCTCCTGTCACCTTCCCGGCATAGTGCAGCAGCTCTTCGTAGCTGTTAGCAAGACCGGGACGCACGTTCTTTTGCTCGTGCTGACCCCCCCAATCAGTGGCAGCGGTTACCGTTCCGGTAAAAGTGCTGAACCCTATCAACACGGCATCACGCTCGTACTTCTGCCGGACAAGCTGTCCCACATTGAGTTCACCAGCCTCCGCAACGGAGGTTGCTCGTGCATCGCCAATATGCGAGTTATGTTCCCAGACAACCAGCTTTGGCATTTCACCGTTATACTTCAGATGCGAGGCAAGCGCGTCAAGTGTCTCGGCCATATGATGATCACGCAAGTTCCAGAAAGAGACCTTCCCATGAAACATAGCGCGATAGTATTCTTCAGCATTTTTGACCAGACGCGCGTTCTGCTGAGCATAAAAGAGCTCATCTCCCGCCAGCTTGCCATCTTTCTGAAGCAGGTGTGCCTTTTGTTGCTGTAACTCAGTCAACTGCTTCACTACTTCGGACTCGCACGAAGCCGAGAGCTGAGAACTGGCAGCATGACCATACGCCTGTGCATCTTCGCCAAAATGCTCGAAACAGCTATAGCGCTGGCGGGCTCGCTGCGCCGCCTGAGGGTCAACCTTTTCGAGATATTCAATAACCGCTTCGATTGAGGAATACAGGCTATACAGGTCCAGACCATAAAAGCCGACCGGTCGCTGCTTGTCCCTGTTATACTGATGCAGCCATTCAACAAAGTCGAGCACCTCAGTATTGCGCCACATCCAGGTAGGAAAGCGCTGGAAGCCACCCAATGCCACCTGTCCCGATGGATCCCGCTTCTCTCCTCGGATATAGCGATTCACGCGATAGGCGTCGGGCCAGTCTGCCTCAACCGCAACGCCACAAAAGCCCTTCTCAGTAATCAGCCGTTTTGTGATATTGGCTCGCGCCCGATAAAACTCCTGAGTTCCATGCGTTGCCTCACCCAGCAGCACAAAGTGGGCATCACCAATCATATCGAGCAGCGCATCATAGTTTTCTGTTTTACCTGTGAGCAGATGAGCCTCTTCCCTGAGCACTTTTGCCAGTTTCTCCCGTTCCACCTCAGTCATAAGACGCACCCTCTTTACAGCGCAGTACCGATCAACGAAACGCCTGCACCATCATTTCCTCAACGTCGCGACGAGTAGGCAGGGCCGTTCGTGCACCTATCCTGGTTGTTGTCAGCGCTGCCGCAGTACTGGCAAAGTTTCCGGCTTCAATCATGCCCTGCCCTTCGGCAAAGGCGACCGCAAGCGCACCAGCAAATGCATCCCCGGCCCCGATTCTATCGCATATCTGAACCGGGAGACGAGGTAGCCAATGCTCTCCATGCTTCCATACAAGTAGGTTGCCTTTATTTCCGGCTTCGATTGCGACTAGCTTCACGCCTTTTGTCAGCAGTTTCTGAGCTGCCTCCCGGGCTGTCTGCTGATCTGTTACCTTGCAGCCCGTAATGGCGCGTGCTTCCAGAGCATCCGGCTTCATCACCTCGACCAGCCGCAACAACCCATCAGGAAAGATCAGCGGAGGAGATGGATCAAAAAAGATCTTTGCGCCTGCTGACCAGCCAAGTTGCATCACCTCAGCAACGACTTCAACCGATACTTCAAGCTGAACCATAACAATCTTTGCCGAGCGGATCAAAGACGCAGCATTCCTCACATCAGCGATCGTCAATGCATGAGCGGCAGCCAGACCAAGCATCATAAGCCGCTTATCTCGCTCATCTTCCATCACCAGACACATACCGGTCGGTTCTTGCGAACTCCGCCAGAGATACCGAATATCGACACCCTCACGGAGAAATGCTTCTGCAATCGCATCCCCACGTGGATCGTTCCCGATCTTGCCAATAAATGCGACATTGCCGCCCAGACGGGCAGCGGCAACAGCCTGATTTGCGCCCTTGCCCCCGGGCAGTTCCAGCATTGTTCTCCCTACCACCGTCTCCCCTTGCGCCGGGAGCCGGGAGCCCCGCACCATACAATCGGTATAGGCTCCCCCGACAACCACAATTTCCGGATCTGCCATAACGAACACTCCTTGCTTAGTGCAGCCTCGGGATAACATCCCTGCCGTATTCGTTCACAAAGGCCTTTTGATCAGGACCGGCAGAATGCACAATCACATGATCGAATCCAATGTCCGTGTACTGTTTGACAAATTTCGCATGTTCCTCCGGGTCCGCTGAAATGCAATTTGTCTGCTTGATTGTGTCCGCACCTACGACCTGCCCATTTTCTTCTGACATCGCCGGGGTATAGATCTTTTGATTAAAAAGAGCCGGGATATAAGAGCCAGCCCAGTATTGAAGCTGTCCCTGAATAGCGGCATCTGTATCCTGCGTATATTGCACATTTAGCTCAATAATTTTAGGAAGTTCCGCCGGATCTTTCCCAACCTCTCGCGCTCCCTCTTCAAAGTTCTTGATGATCTCTTTATAGAGCTCTATTGGCTTGCCTCCTACGGTAAACAGACCATCCCCATACTTTCCGGCAAACTCAGCGCTCCCGGGAACCATAGCCGAAACATAAATCGGGATCTGCTGTGTTGGAGGCGTATACAATTTAGCCTTTCGCGTCTGATAGTATTCTCCATCGAAAGAAACTGTTTCGCCGGTCCATAACTCACGCATGAGTTCAATCGCTTCTTGTAACCGCTCGCGGCGCTCAGTATAGCCCGGCCAGTACGCCATCACAGGATACTCGTTCAATGCCTCACCGGTCCCTACTCCCAGAAAGACGCGCCCGGGAGCCAGGTTATCCAACGTTGCCGTTGCTTGCGCGATAATAGCAGGATGATAACGCAGGGTGGGACAGGTGACACCCGTTCCGAGCAAGATTCGTTTTGTCCTGGCCGCCACGGCTCCAAGCAGGGTCCAGCAAAATGACGCCTGTCCCTTCTCACTCCAGGGATGAAAGTGGTCACTTGCTTCCACAATATCAAAGCCTGCTTCCTCGGCTGTCACTGCGTAATCAAGCAATTCAGCAGGGGGATACTGTTCTATTCCGCATTTCCAGCCAATCGAGACCATGTATCTTGCTCCTCTCTAACGCTGCAAACTCTCTATGATCCGTCTCTACATCACCCCTTCCCCGCATCCCACACAAGGTACACGTCCCCTATACAAAAAAGGTTTATTGCGCTCGCGCCATGCTCGCTGTCACATTCGTCTCCTGATTGTTCGTGTCTCTTTTACATCACCATTACAGCGAAGGGAACTCCTTTACTATCTCAGCAGAAAAGAGAAGGAGAGATCATGGCACGTGAAGTTGTTGTTATTACAGGTGCTTCAGCAGGGGTAGGACGGGCCACCGCTCGCACATTTGCACGTCATGGTGCAGCAATTGCGTTGTTGGCCCGCGGAGAAGATGGATTGGAAGATGCCCGCCGCGAAGTAGAGGAACTGGGGGGTCAGGCCCTTGCCATCCCGACTGATGTATCCAAGCCCGAAGAGGTCGAAGAGGCGGCGAAAAAAACAGAGCAGACTTTTGGCCCTATCGATATCTGGATCAACGATGCAATGACCTCGGTTTTTTCTCCGTTTAAAGAGATGCAGCCCGATGAGTACCGCCGCGTCACTGAGGTCACCTATCTTGGCTACGTCTATGGGACAATGGCAGCCCTCAAACGGATGCTTCCCCGAGATCATGGAATGATTGTCCAGGTAGGCTCAGCGCTGGCCTATCGCGCAATCCCCCTACAATCAGCGTATTGCGGTGCCAAGCACGCGATCCAGGGTTTTACCGAATCCGTACGGAGCGAGCTGTTTCACGATAAGAGTAAGGTACGCATTACGATGGTACAGATGCCAGCGCTCAATACTCCACAGTTCTCCTGGGTGAAAAGCCGCCTCCCGCGTCAGGCACAGCCCGTTCCCCCCATCTATCAGCCGGAAGTCGCCGCCGAAGCGATTTATCATGCCGCCCATCACTATCGACGCGAGTGGTATGTTGGACTCTCAACGACCATCGCCATTCAGGGAAACAAATTCTTTCCTGGCCTGGGTGATCGCTATCTGGCAAAGACCGGCTATGCATCGCAGCAAACGTCAGAACCGGCAGATCCAAACCGGCCTGACAATCTCTGGCACCCGGTTCCCCCCGATCATGGGGCACATGGGCAGTTCGACGACCGATCACGCTCCTCAAGCATCCAGTTCTGGCTCACCAGCCATCGCACATCGCTTCTGCTTGCAATGGGGGCCTTCATGGGTCTGCTCGGCCTGGGAAAAATCTTTCTCAAAAGTGCCTGAAATGGATCGCAGGACAAAAGAGCAGTCCTTTCCGCTCTTTTCCTCCTGCACCTTAAAGGATCCGCTCTGTTTTCTTACGTATATCCTCATCCATAGATATCTCTCTAAATAGATGTACTCCATATAAAATAGATTGTGTAGGCACCCTGTCAAGCATGAATAAAGCGGGAGCACTTCATTGCCTCTTGCGCCTCTGCTCGAATATAATCTATTGACACCTGAAATCTATGGAAACGAGGCCAGCAAGATGCACAATAATGCTGTATTTCCATTTGCCAGTGAGGCAACGCCTGGAACCGTCTATCTGATTGGAGCCGGGCCCGGTGATCCAGACCTGATTACAGTCAAGGGGCTCAATATCTTGCGCCAGGCAGATGTGGTGCTCTACGACTATCTGGCCAACCCGGTTCTACTCTCGGTTGTTCCCCCTGATGCAGAAAAGCTCTATGTGGGCAAATCAGCCGGAAGCCATGCACTGCCGCAACAGGAAATCAACCGCCTACTTGTTCAGTATGCCCGCTCACAAAAGATCGTCGTACGGCTGAAAGGGGGAGATCCTTTTGTCTTTGGGCGCGGGGGAGAAGAGGCCCTCTATCTCGCACAACATGGTATTCCCTGGCAAGTGGTACCTGGTGTGACCTCTGCGGTTGCCGTTCCGGCCTACGCGGGCATTCCAGTCACGCATAGAGGTTATGCGGCATCCTTTACTGTCGTTACCGGTCACACAGGCACACACCCTGATAACTCATATCTGGACTGGTCCACGCTTGCCCGTTTAAATACCACACTCATTATTCTGATGGGTCTGGGAAATCTTGCTTTTATTGTGGATGAACTGACACAACATGGTCGTCCAGGAGATACACCGATCGCTGTCATTCAGTGGGGCACGCTACCAGAACAACACGCAGTGACCGGCACACTGAATACCATTGTGGAACGGGTCAAAGCCGCGCAGGTACGGCCCCCTGCCCTGATTGTTGTTGGCCATGTAGTTGATTTGGCACAGCATCTTCGCTGGTTCAGTGCAGACGCCGATACCCCGTCCTGAGTCTCTATCGATATTTATCAATAAGAAAACCCCGTAGAGCGAATCTACGAGGTCTTCTTCTTTTGAAAACTACCTAGTGTTTATTACAGTTTTTCTTTCCCGGGGTACAGGTTGGCGTCTTTGACGGCTGTTGCGTCGGGGTGGGGTTTGTCAGTGTAAAGAAAGCCGGTCGATCATCTCCGACTTTGCACTGACCCAATCCATCCTTATTAAAGTTCATGGTGATCAGGCTGTTTTTGCCAATGGCGTTAAAATGATTGGCCGTTGAGAGCTCAAAGACAACAAAGCCATCAGCATTGGTCGTCTTCGTCTGTGTCTCCTGCATATAATCGCCCCAGGTAATCGTAGCGGTAACCGTTGCGCCAGCGACACCTTGAGGGTTGCCGTTCACCAACTGAACAAAGCGTCCATTCGCGCCAAACCTGGCCTGTCCGTTAAGATAAGGAGGTGTTGCATCAGTCACCCAGGCACCACACTGTAAGTTATTCATAGGACTGTTAGGAATATCCTTCTGACTTTTCGAGACATCGATTGTAATTGTTGGTACCGGATTGCTATTCGCAGGTAAACTATTCGCATCAGGACCACAGGCAACCAGCCCGATGCTTAACAGAAATAAAAGAAGGACGAAGCTGCTCGTAATATATCGTGTCTTTTCAGACCTTTTTATTGTGTTCATATCTTCTTTTTTCATCAGACAAATCGCCTCTGAAAGCCCCTGACTTTGAGTTGTGGGGAGGATCCTCAGACCTCCACTCACACGGATACCAGGTACCTCACAGATACGGAGTGGCTTTGTTTGCCGTACAGGCTTTTACTCCGTAGTGTTGCTTTATAGTGTACCGCAGTGGTCAGAGCTGGCAAATGTCCCGACGTTCCTCTTGTATTCACCCGGCTGGAGCTGGGATCACTCCTACAGAGTGTTAGCTGAGACAGGTCAGGTCCAGGCCTGCTCTTCACCCGTCCCCACATTCAGACAGAGGTTCCTGACAAACCCGCAATTGTTCTTCCTACAGATATATACACTTCTATCTGCATTAGCATAGCATAACTATGCCTTATCTGCCCCATTCTGTAAAGCCTCTACCATGAAGTACTATAGCAGAGAGGCAGACAAGCGCGAAAGGGCTTCCACGCACCATAGCGCTGTCACAAAGCGGCCCTCTCCCGCGTGTTCCAAAAGGGTTATGCAGCCAGAGTGCTGCTAAGTCATCTTGATAGTATTTACTCGGTTCCTCCCCATCTATTCGCAGGCAAGAGCATATTTGTATGAATACAAACACGAGGGAGCGCCTTTCATCCCGTGCAAGCCATGCAAGCAACGAAGAAAAGCGCTTCTATCCTCTCTAAGATCAGTATAATGAAAAGGAGGAGAAAAAATTGAATCCAGGTAGCATCTATAGGACGAATCGCCAAGAGCGGTGGTGGGTTGCCTTACGAGGGATCATAGCCATACTTTTCGGCATTCTTGCCATTGTCTGGCCCGGGATGGCCCTGTTTGTTCTCGTCTACCTTTTTGCAGCCTACGCCCTGGTCGACGGCATTTTCGCAGTTACCTCGTCCTTTCAGGCCCGATCCTACTTCCGCCACTGGTGGATCGTCCTGATAGAAGGGATCGCGGGCATCATTTTTGGCATTCTCACATTTATCTGGCCGGGAATCTCGTTTATTGTCCTGCTCACCCTCGTTGGTGGTTGGGCAATTGTTACCGGCATCCTTGAGATCATTGCCGCGATTGAACTCAGTCGGGCTATTACAGGAGAATGGCTTCTGCTTCTGACAGGGGTGCTCTCTATTCTCCTAGGAGTCCTGCTTTTTGCGCGGCCTGTGGCATCCCTGCTTGCAATAGCCTGGATGATCGGCATATATGCGATTCTGTTCGGCATCCTTTTACTTGTGCGCGCCTTCCAGCGCCGTAGCGTCCTTTCCTACTGATCCATTGCGTTGAAAGAGGTAGAGAACTATTATGCCACATGATCAGCATCATTCAGCACAGGAGAACGAAGAAAAGAAAAAAGAAGAAAAATCATCAAATGCTGATATAGAGCAGAACCAGATTGAAGCAGTAGAACAAGAACTCGCTGAAGCCCAACAAAAAGCCTCCGAGTACCTGTCTCTGCTTCAGCGAACCCAGGCAGACTTTATAAACTACAAGCGGAGGGTCAATCAGGAACAAAGCGAGCTGATGTTGACAGCGCAGGCTAACCTGATTTCACAGCTTTTGCCTGCACTGGATGATCTGGGCAGGGCGCTCTCCTCGCCCCCCGCTGAGATCTCAAAGAATGCCTGGGTCCAGGGAATCGGCCTTGTCGCGCGCCAGTTCACTATCAGCTTACAGCAAATCGGACTGAAGCAGATAGGTACGCCGGGCGAACCATTCAACCCGCTCTGGCATGAGGCAATCTCGACCGAGGCTCGATCCGATATCGAGGAAGGAACCATTGTCCATGTTGTTCGCCCCGGTTACATGCTCAAAGATCGGGTAATCAGACCGGCACAGGTTGTCGTCGCAGGCACAGCATCAACCGCAGAGCAACGGAGCGAATAATTTTGGCGTTAACTGTGTTTAATAAGAATGGAAGCAGAGCAACGTGTTAAAGGAGGTATCAGACGAGTATGGCTAAGGTGCTTGGTATAGATCTTGGTACAACGAACTCCGCAGTTGCGGTCATTGAGGCAGGTGAACCAACAGTCCTCGAAAATAGCGAAGGCTCTCGTCTCACACCCTCTGTTGTCGCTGTAACCAAAAGTGGTGAGCGCCTCGTTGGTCAGGTTGCCAAACGACAGGCCGTCACCAATCCAGAGAACACCATTTTTTCGGTGAAACGGCTGATGGGCCGTCGCTTCGATGATCCTGAGGTTCAACGCTCCCTGAAGAGCTCTCCGTATAAAATCACACAGGCCGCAAACGGTGACGCTCGTGTCGTTATGGGAGGGCGCGAATACAGTCCCCCTGAAATTTCGGCGATGATCCTGCAAAAGCTAAAAACTGACGCGGAAAACAAGCTCGGCGAACGCATCACCCAGGCAGTAATAACCGTCCCAGCCTACTTTAACGATGCACAGCGTCAGGCAACAAAAGATGCAGGCACTATCGCTGGTCTGGAAGTGCTACGTATCATCAACGAGCCAACCGCTGCATCTCTGGCGTATGGCCTGGAAAAGAAGAAAGATGAGATTATCGCCGTCTATGATCTGGGCGGTGGCACTTTTGACATCTCAATCCTTCAGCTTGGTGAAGGCGTCTTTGAGGTGAAAAGCACGAACGGTGATACCCACCTCGGCGGTGATGACTTTGACCAACGCATCATTGACTGGCTGGCCGATGAGTTCCGCAAAGAGCAGGGCATTGATCTGCGTCAGGACCGCATGGCCCTACAGCGACTCAAAGAGGCTGCCGAACGCGCGAAAATCGAGCTTTCATCTGTGACACAGACCGAGATCAACTTACCGTTCATTTCGGCTGACGCTAGCGGTCCCAAACATCTGGTGACGACGCTAACCCGAGCCAAGCTGGAACAGCTCACTAATGATCTGATCGAGCGAACACGTGAACCAGTGATGAAAGCGCTGCGCGATGCCGATATCAGTGCCAATCAGGTCAATGAGGTAGTGCTTGTCGGTGGACAGACCCGCATGCCCGCCGTCATCAATATGGTACGCAACATCTTTGGCAAAGAGCCGCATAAAGGCGTGAACCCGGATGAAGTAGTCGCGATTGGCGCAGCCATTCAGGCCGGTGTGCTGCAAGGCGAAGTACGCGACGTGCTGTTGCTCGATGTCACTCCGCTCTCGCTTGGAGTCGAGACGCTCGGTGGTGTGATGACGAAACTGATTGAGCGCAATACCACCATTCCGACCCGCAAGAGCGAAACCTTTACGACCGCAGCAGACAATCAGCCAGCCGTCGAAATTCACGTGCTACAAGGTGAACGCGAACTGGCACGTGATAATACCAGTCTTGGGCGCTTCCATCTGGAGGGTATTGCCCCGGCTCCGCGTGGCATCCCGCAGATTGAGGTCACATTCGATATCGATGCGAACGGTATTCTGAACGTCTCTGCTCGCGACAAAGCAACCGGGCGCGAACAGAAGATCACCATTACAGCCAACAGCGGCCTCTCGAAAGAAGAGGTCAACCGCCTCGTACGCGAAGCCGAACAGCATGCGCAGGAAGATAAGCAGCGCAGAGAAGAGATTGAGGTACGCAACCAGGCCGATAGCCTTGCCTATCAAGCAGAACGAACCCTGAAAGATCTGGGCGATAAAGTCTCCACCGATCTGCGCAGTCAGGTTGAGGAGAAAATAAAGGATGTCCGCGAAGCGCTGAAAGGCAGCGATATGGCTCGCATTCGCGCAACGATGAGCGAGCTTGAAAGCACCGTTCAGCGCATCGGTCAGGAAGTCTATGGTCAAGCCGGAGCAGGCGCAACCGCTGGCGCTGGTGCTGGCCCACAGAACCCCGGTCAGCAGGGCCCCTCTTCGGGACGAGGTGATGACACAATTGAAGGGGAATACCGCGAGGTCTAAAGGTTTAAAAGAACAAGCGTCTCTATCAGAAGTTACTTTGCCGGTAGCGCTTTCTGCTATCGGCAAAGTGGACTTCTTCACAGCCACCTTTTGTGCTCTGTTTTCCTATTTCCTGTTACCCATTTGAGCTTTCTTTTTTCTCAGGAGAACACTATATGGCTGTAGATTATAAGGACTATTACAAAATACTGGGTGTAAGTAAAGGAGCGGATCAGCAAGAGATTCGCAAGGCATTTCGTAAGCTGGCTCGCCAATACCACCCGGATATTAATCCGGGGAACAAAGAGGCAGAAGAGAAGTTTAAAGAAGTTAATGAGGCATATGAAGTTCTTTCTGATCCGGAAAAGCGCAAAAAATATGATGAGATGAGCAGCTACTATCAGCGCTACGGCTCATGGCCCGGCGCAGGAACCGGTGGCTTCCAGAGTGGCGGCCCATACCAGTATCACACGATGACGGAAGAAGATCTCTCCGATCTCTTTGGCGGTCAATCACCCTTCTCTGATTTCTTTAATACGTTCTTCTTCTCTGGCTCACCTACAGGAAGCGGCTTCGCAACCGGTAGCCGACGTCAGCAGACACGTGGGCGTGACGTTGAGTCAGATATAGAAGTGACGCTGGCAGAAGCCTATCAGGGTGTCACGCGCACGCTGGAACTGACCGAGGCCGATGGCACAACCAGGCGTCTACAGGTGAAGATTCCTGCGGGCGTTCAGGAGGGATCACGTATTCGCGTTGCCGGGCAGGGAATCGCTGGAACTCAGGGACGAGGAGACCTCTATCTGCGCGTGCATATTGAGCCCGATCCGCGCTTCACTCGCGAAGGGACCACCTTACGTACCACAATTGATGTGCCGCTAACGGTTGCTATGCTAGGTGGCGAAATACAGGTGCCGACACCCGATGGACGCCGCTTGTTGCTGCGCATTCCTGAGGGGACAAATAATGGACGCTCCTTCCGGCTGCGTGGTCAGGGTATGCCACAACCCGGTAAGACAGATCAACGTGGTGACCTCTATGCAGAGGTTCGCGTAACGCTACCAACACAGCTTACACCTGAGCAGCGCAAGCTCTTTGAGGCATTTGCCCGGTCCCTTGACCAGCAATCCTAGCAACGTTGTTCTAGCCTGAGCCCAAAGCCGGGTACAGTGAAAGGAGGTCGTTATGAGTGACACGCGCACTCATCGTATTATGCTCTACAATAGCTCACAGACCAGATTTTATAGCGAAGAGGAAACGATCCAGATATCACGTCTTGACCCACAACTGATTCGTTCACTGTGCGAGGATGGGTTCATCGGGTGTCACGATATCGTTGAGGAACAGGCTCGCTTCAACACCGAGGACCTGACACTTCTGCGTCGAGTGCGCCGCCTCTATAACGACCTTGGCGTCAATTTAGAGGGAATTGAGATTATCTTGCACCTCCGGAACCAGTTAGAGGCCTTGCAAAATGAGCTGGAACACTATCAGAGGCGTGAGAGATGAACTTCCGTCCCCTCTCACGCTTCCTCTTGTTATGGGGTCGTCACTTTGATCGTGATATGCTTCGGATCGGCTGGAAGTGCCAATCCACCGAGACTATCAGGCTTGAAGTCGACTCCCGTCACACCTGCCTCTTTTAACAGTAGCGGCTTCGCCTCATCCTGTCGTTTTCCAGCAAGCAGCCTGGTGAGCTGCTCTTTCTTACTCTCTGAAGGCTGGAAGATCCATTTTCCCTCTGCCGCGATCTCGACCATTGCAACGTCTTTCAATGCAGAGACCAGTTTCACGTCACCGAACTTCACATTGAGCGGTCCGAGCTCTGTCCCTGGCTTGCTATGCCCTTTCTCTTTCAGCTTTTCCAGTGCGGCCTTCTGTAAATCCTCCTGTTTATATGCCAGAACCGAGCACTCTTCTTTGACGCGAACTGTGACTTCGGTGGCCTCATCATCGATCTTATGATTGGCAGTCGCTTTATCGATACAGATAATGCCCTCATCTCCGTTCAGTGCCACCTTTTCCTCTGGACCAACCAGCTTCTTGACACCCTCCTGACCTTCCGCAACCAACTTGTCCCTGTACGCTTTAACGACTCCGTCAATATCGCTCTGCTGGACCGCCTGATAGTCGCGCTCATCAGCGCCACCGGTAAAGGGATCAGGATTGGACATATCGAACATGATCCCTCCTGTGGTTTTAGAGCTTGTAAAAATAAATGGACCATCCAGAGCATGCGCCGGAATATTGCCTGCCGATCCCGGCTGCATCACGACCGCCTCTACAGTCACTGTTTCCCCCTGCACAAACCTGAACGCCTGAGTCAGAATGTCCAGGCCATTATGCTGTACCCGTTTAAAGGTCGCTTCTGGTTCTGTGCCACTGATATTAGTAAACACCAACTTCCCGGTCGCGCTCTGCGCAATCTGGTGTTTCATGCCCTTGACGGGAACCGTCTTCACCATCTCCCGGGTGGTAAAAACGAGCTTGTGTCCCTTCGCATCAGATACACCGGCAGGGCTGGCAGACTGCTCCGCAACCACGTTAACTATAACCGACTCTTTCAACGGCTGTCCCGCCGAGTGAACCTCAACCGTCATGCTACCAGCAGGCACAAAAAGCAGAACGGCCCAGACGGCAGCACATAGCACAAGCACCACCAGACAACTGCTGATAATGACAAACTTGCGGCCCAGTTTCCTACGCGGCTTCTTTGGCTGCCAGTTATCGGGCGCGATAACTCGCTGTGCAGCACTCGGACCAAAAGGCGGGGGCGTAGAGGCCCCGGGGTATGGTGTCACAGGTGGAGGCGTCAAAGCATCTGACGGGATAACTCCTGGTGTCACAGGCGGCGTAGCATATGGAGACACAACCGGGGGAGTTGTAAAAGCTCTCTCCTCTGGTGAGGGTCCAGAGAATGACTCTACCCATGTTGGCTCAAATGACATAGCAGACTGCGGGTTTTCTGTCTGTTCAACAGGTGAGGGAGTTGTCTGCACTTTTGCTACCGTGAAGTCATCCGCAAGAGTATCAGGCCGGGCTGGTGTGGTAGCTTGTGTCTCGGGCTTCTCTGGCTCACCTTTTGCCAGCACTACATCTTCATCCCCATTTTGCATGGTTCCCTCCTGAGTTTTGACAATGTCACAGGGGTTCACCCGGCCCCACTTTCCACAATGCCAATATATCCCCCTCTGGCATCAATCCTCATTATTCGTTTTCTATTATAAGGTCTACCTCTTCTATTATAAGTTCCCCCTTGATGTAAGCACAACCATTCTCACGAAATTCCCATAAAAATACAATAATCGTCTGCCTTTCCCGCAGATCAGCAGAGAAAGGCAACGCACTGAAATTCAATATACACAGGAATATAATTCGATCTTCAATCGTTTTGCATTGCAGAGGAAGTGCTGGCATTTTCTTGAATTGCGGCCAGAACACGCTCAGGTAGCATTGGAAGCTGTGTAATCCAGACGCCCGTTGCCTGCTGGATCGCGATGGCAACCGCAGAAGCGAACGGGACAAGCGGCATCTCTGCCATGCCACGTGCACCATACGGTCCATTCGGATCAGCCTGTTCCAGTAGAACCGAAACGATTTCATCGGGCATATCGGCGGCTGTAGGTAGCGCGTACTCACCAAATTGGCGAACCAGTGCCCGGCCCTCCTTGAACGGAAAGTCTTCAAGCAAAGCATACCCGATAGCTTGCGCAACTCCACCCTCAACCTGCCCCGTGATCTGTTGCGTATTAATCGCCTTGCCAACATCGTGAACACTGATGACACGCCGAACATGCACAACGCCGGTCTCTCTATGAACCTCAACCTCTACCGCTTGCGCAGCATAGGCATAGCAAAAACCAAGCTGTCCCCGCTGTGGCACAGGTTCCAGCGGAATGGTAGTCGGTGGCTGATACTGTACGGTAGCCTTAGCACTCTCCTGATCGGTATCGCTCCACTTCTCCCGGGCCACCCGGGCAGCCTCCTTGACGGCGCGTCCGGCAACCAGGGTTATGCGAGAAGCCGCTGTACATCCGGCATCTGGAACCGTACCGCTTTCATGACACACCAGCGACACCCGCTCCAGTGGCAACTGAAGCGTCTCAGCCGCGATCTGCTGTAATGTCAGATGCGCCCCCTGTCCGACATCAGCCGCGCCAATCCGAACTTCAGCTCGCTCCGGCTCGGCGGTTCCAAAGACCGCCACCGTCGCTGTGGCCTGCTCAGGGAAGCCAAAGGAATACCCCATACATTTGACGCCGCATGCGAGGCCGATTCCTCTCCTGACCTCCTCGTTCGGCTGTTGGTCCTCTCTGTGCCAACGCTTCTGAACCTCTTCAGCACATTTTTCCAGCACAGCCGACGCGCTCACCCCAGGAGGCAAGGGAGCGTGCGCAAGTTCTGTACTGCCCTCCCGTATCATATTGCGTCTGCGAAACTCCACCGGGTCCAGCCCGAGCTTTTGCGCCAGACGGGTCACCATGCACTCGGTCGCAAAGTGGATCTGCGGCGCGCCAAACCCGCGAAAAGCTCCCGAGACTCCGTTATTTGTATACGCCACATAGCCATCAATTTTGATATGTGGCACCTCATAACAGCCGCTGGTCAGCAGAGCCATTACCTTGAGGATCTCAGTACTGGTAGAGGCATACGCACCACCATCTGCCAGAATCTCGGCCTCTACTGCTGTGATGAGTCCGTTACGGCGAGCCCCCCAACGACAGCGTATCGTTGTCGGGTGCCGCTTATGATGCCCGATAAAAGATTCTTCCCGGCTCCATACCAGCGCAACCGGACGGCGCATCTTCCAGGCAGCGAGCGCCAGGAGTGGCTGGACATACACATCATCTCTACCACCAAACGCACCACCAACCGCCGCATAGCGCACAATAACCTGTTCCTCGGGAAGCTGTAACATACGAGCGATCTGTCTGCGGTCCTCGTACAGCCATTGGCCCGCCGTCTCCACAACCACACGGCCCCGCTCATCAATATAGCTGATCCCGGCCTCGGTCTGGAGAAAGGCATGCTCCTGCCATCCTGTCCGAAATTCTCCCTCTACAATAACATCTGCCTCCTGAAGGGCACGAACAGGATCGCCTTTGCACAAAGGCAAATGCAGCAGACAATTTGAGCCGTGCTGTTCGTGCACCAATGGCGCCCCTTCACAAAGCGCCTCGCGTGGATCAGTGACCGCGGGCAGATCTTCATAGAGAACGTGTATCTGACGGGCCCCCTCTTTTGCCGCACGCTTGTTTTCCGCCAGCACCAGCGCCACACGATCCCCTTCAAAGCGCACCTTCTCCCCGCACAGAACAGGCTGATCCGGTAAGATCGGACCCAGGCGGTTGAAGGGAACATCTTGCGCTGTCAGGACGGCCACAACGCCGGGAATCTGTAATGCCTTCTCAGTCTCAATTGCAAGAATCCGCGCATGCGGTCGTCGCGCAAACACAACCTGAATCTGAAGCATATGTGGCTGTACCAGGTCGGCAGGATATCTGGCCTGACCGGTGACTTTCTCCAACGCATCAGGCCGTGGTAGTGCCTTCCCGATTATCTCTGTCATATCTGCCTCGCAGTGTGAAGAATTGCTTCAATGATTTTCAGGTATCCTGTACACCGGCACACATTGCCGCTCAAGGCTTCACGGATCTGTTCCACATCTGGATTGCGTTTCTCTTCCAGCAATTTTCCCCCGGCCATCAGCATTCCCGGAGTGCAGAAGCCACACTGAACAGCACCACACTCAATAAAAGCCTGCTGTAGCGGATGCATTGTTTTCCCTTGCGCCAGTCCCTCAACCGTCGTTACAGTGGCGCGATGTGCTTGCCAGGCCGGCACCAGACAGGATACAACCGCCTTACCATTCAGCCAGACTGTACAGGCACCACATCTTCCCTCAGAGCACCCCTCCTTTGTGCCAGTCAACCCGAGATCTTCCCGAAGGAGTTGTAACAGTGTCTTCTCCTGCCCCTCGGTGAGCCAGTAGCGCTGACCATTGACCGTCAACTCAAGCTCGCGGGTTACAGGCTCCAGCTCCTCGCTTGTCGGCACTATCGTTTCCAGCAACACCGGGTCACCCTTCCACTCCGGAACTTCCTCCGCGATCTGGTGCAGTCCTTGCGCAACCAGAACAGAGAGCATATGCCGACGGTACTGCGCCGAACAATGGGACATCTCTTCAAAAGAAATATCAGTGCTTGCCAGCCTTCCCGCCTCCTTCCATACGGATGCCTCAAGCTTCTGTCCGAGCAAAAATTGTTCAGCCGAAACAGCGCGTTGCAGTGCCGCACTGGAAGAGCCTGGAACTATCCGAGCCTCGTGAATCATACCGTTCTCAAGCGTAAGCAGGATCGCCAGGTTGACCACCGTCACAATCTGCGCACGTCGAACACCAAGCTTCAGAAAGCAGCCACGCTGGCTTTTCTGCATCGCAGGCACCCGGATCTCCCGTACCAGTTCACCGGTACACAGGGCGGTTTTGTAAGCGCCGTAGTAGAAGTCTTCAAGGGGAATGGCCCGTTCCCCCTGCTTGTCGAGGAGAACCAGTTCAGCCCCAAGCGCTGCAAGAGTAGGGAGCATGTCACTTGTGGGAGCTGCGGTAACGAGGTTCCCGGCAATGGTGCCACGGGTGCGAATCTGTGGAGAGCCAACTTCCCGACATGCCTGTACGAGAGGAAAGGCATACTGTTGACAAACGGCCGATCGAAGAACATCATTGTAGGTAGTCAGAGCGCCTATGGCGATGGTGGGAGTCGCAGTGCTCCTATGATTGTAGCGTATATATCGCAGTTGAGCACTTACACCCGTCAGATCGATCAGGGTAGGAATGGAGCTCTCATCACGTTGCAATTCAGCCAGCACATCATTGCCACCTGCAATCATCCTTGCCTTACCTGCATGTTGCTGTATCAATTCCAGCAATTCATTCAGGGATCGAGGCCTCAAATAGGTCTGCCACATGCCTCACCTCTTTTTCTGTTTCACTCCGGCTGCCACGATACGCCAGACCCACGTGCACTTTTCGGGATATCCACTACTATGAACGTCTACCCTGTCAACTTTTTTCTCACCAACCTGAGTATTGCACACACGTCCTGACTATACGCAACCCCAGAAGAAATGGAAGCATTCACGTGCCGTCATAAAAGAGACGAACTACAAAACGTGCTGCTTCAGCAGCAGGAAAAAACGCTCCATCACCCTGATTGCCTGTGCCACATCCTCAATACATACCGATTCGGCGGGATGATGACTGATACCACCCAGACAGCGCACAAACAGCATCGCGATATCCGTGCATCGACTCATAATCATCGCATCGTGGCCCGCACCGCTCGGTAGAGCACAGGGCATACCTCCCACCTGATCTATAGCCTGCTCAAGCAGTTGCATCAGCCAGGGCGTACAGGGAATAGTCGGCGTCTCCTGCATCTCCTCACGCGCTACCTGAATTCCGCGCCGGGTGCAGATCTGTATTGCCTCCTCAAAGAGCTTCTGATCAGCCTCGCGCCGAATCGCATCTACCTGATGCCGCACATCCAGACTGAGCGACACCCGCCCGGGAATTACATTGATGGCCCCGGGACTCACCTGGAGCTGACCCACCGTCGCCACCAATCCCTCAACCGTACCTGCGTAGCGCTCAACGGCCAGCACAAACTCAGCAGCCGCACACAGTGCATCCCGACGCAAAGCCATTGGTTGTGTCCCGGCATGATTGGCCTCGCCTTCAAACACCAACTTACAGCGACTCAACCCGGTAATAGCAGTCACAACCCCGACTGGAAGTCCCTTCGCCTCAAGTACAGGTCCTTGCTCAATATGCACCTCACAGTACCCCAGCCAATCATCATACCGTTTCTGCTCACTACAATGAAAAATAAGTGCCTCAGGCTTGCCCCCGAAATGTCGAATAGCCTCAATCAGTGGAATACCTTGCTCATCCGTCAAATAGAGAATCGACTTCTCAAGCGATCCTGTCAACGCCTTACTTCCCAGAAAAGGATAGTGATAGCGTAACCCTTCTTCATCAGCAAACCCGATGATCTCAAGAGCAAACGGAAGCCGCTCGCGTCGATCATGTAATAGCTCAATGCCAGCCAGCGCCACCAGCACCCCGAGTACTCCGTCATACTTTCCCGCATCACGAACAGTGTCAAGATGCGAGCCAAGCAGAAACACCTTCTCGCTGCTCCCCTGTCCCTCATATCTGCCGATGATATTTCCCGCGTGATCCTGCCGGGTCGCCATCCCTGCCTGACGCATCCAGGTCTCAACCAGCCGATTGACCTCCTTCATGGGATGTGAAGCAAAACGTCGGGTCAGGCGGCCATGCTCTTCACTATAGCCTGCAAGCACATCACAACGTTCCATTACGGTGCGAGCAACGTCTGCGATTTCCATATCATTTTCTCCCGGATCCTGAAGGGCCACAAACGTTCATCAACTGAAAACGCCGATCCTGTTCACCGTTAATACGAGATCCTGCCCAAATAGATGCTCTCTGTCTCAGTATAGCATAGCTGATGACAGCACCTCTTGTTTCCTCTGAGCCACAAAAAAAAACGAGCAGCAAGCCATCTTCTGGCAGTGCCGCTCATCCCCTTTCTTCCGCTAAGGTGTCGATTCGCCGGGGGCACGCGCGAGAAAATCATCAACGGAGAGATCAGGGGGCCATAACACCTTATCAATCACATGGATGACCCCATTATCTGCCTGAACATCAAGCTCGATCACGTCCACGCCTTCCACTCGCAGTTCATCCTCAACCCCAAAATCGACGCGTAACAAATGGTCGGAGAGCGTTTGTAGCTGCATCTCTTCCACCCGGTTCTCTCCACTGGCCTGCATACTGCTCTCCCAGGCCTCACGCATCTCGCCTACCGACAATCTCAATGGTACAATATGGAACTTCAACAGCTCGGTAAGCTTGCTATTTTCGCGCAAGAGATCAAACACGTTCAATGGTAAATCCTCAAACGCTTTATCATAGGGGGCAAAAAGGGTAACAGGCTGATCTCCCTGTAAGATATATTCCAGCCCTGTCGCTCGAATCAGCGTGTCCAGTGCAGTAAAGGTCACAGGATAGCTCTTCTCCTGCAAGACGTTCTCTATATTGCTCATAGCTTTTCCCTTCTGTCAGCAGTGAGAGTTTGACAAGAGACTCTGCTACACCTAGCACGCTTCCTTTCAATGAAAAGTGACTCTGGCAACGCAAGAGAGACTTGCAGGCTTCCCCGAAGGGCAGCTTTTTCAGGGGAGCGGGAGAAAGCAGCTTGAAGGACATGGGAAGCGCCACCAGCATCACTGGTTCCACGATGGCACTGGTATCTCCTTTGTCGCCCGCGTGAGCAGCGCTCGAACCTCATCATCAGAGGTCTGAGCAAAGTTCTCATACCAGAGCCCGACGCCAAAAAAAGGCTCCGGCCGACGCACACAGACCATCTCATCCACTTCCTCAGCAAGTTCAGCGCACGTCGAAGGTGCGGCCACGGGCACCGCTACAACCACCCGTTGTGGTTGCTTCTGCCTCACAGCCCTGACCGCCGCCCGCATAGTTGCGCCGGTCGCCAGACCATCATCAATCAGAATCACCGTTTTACCACGGAGCACCGGCATTGGACGATTATCACGATACTCCTGTGTTCTGCGTTCCAGTTCTCGCTGTTCCCTCTCGGTGGCCTGTTCAATCGTGTTCTCAGGAATACCAAGCGTTCCGATCACCCCGGCATTTAACACGCGGATGCCTCCGCTGGCGATTGCGCCCATAGCCAGCTCTTCATGGCCAGGAGCCCCGAGCTTGCGTACAAGAAACACATCCAGGGGAGCATGCAACGCCCGAGCAACCTCATACGCAACAGGCACACCACCACGAGGAAGCGCCAGCACCAGCACATCCCGGCGGTTTGCATACTGCATCAGATGAGTTGCAAGCGTTTGTCCTGCTTCCTGACGATCTTTATAGCGTCCTTCCACCATTGCCGCACCTCCTTTCCTTAGCCTGCAAGATAACGCTGAAACCACGTACGCGCCAGAGCCGCGACCTGTTCCAGTGCTCCGGGCTCTTCAAACAGATGGGTGGCGCCCTCAACCACGTCCAGTTGCTTCTCAACCTGTAGCACATCATATGCCTGACGATTGAGTTCCAGAACCTGCGGATCTCGTAAGCCAACGATCAACAACGTAGGAGCTTTTACCTTTTTCAATGCAGCACCCGCCAGATCGGGCCTACCTCCACGAGATACCACCGCCTTCACCAGTAGTGGATGTTGACTGGCCGCGACCAGTGCGGCGGCAGCGCCTGTACTGGCCCCAAAGTAGCCAAGCGAGAACTGCGCCGTTTTCTCGTTGACACTCAGCCACTCGCTTGCCCTTCCGACACGTTCACTCAACAAATGAATGTCGAAGCGGAGCGCCGCTGTCACTTGATCCTGCACCTCTTCATCCCGTGTCAAAAGATCCATCAGCAGTGTGGCAATTCCCGCCTCCTGAAGCACCTGCGCGACATACAGGTTACGCCGGCTAAAGCGACTGCTGCCACTGCCATGCGCAAACAGAACAATCCCCTGAGCGCCCTCCGGTATAGCGAGCGTTCCATCAAGGGTAATCACATCATTGATCGGGATTTGACATTCCTGCTTCTGTACATCAGTCATAATTCTGGCCTTCCTTTCTCGGGAAGGACGTTAAAGCTCAGGTATTTCGCCCTCGTTCTGGACATCAAACAGCCGAGCAATATCGTTCGGTAACTGTGCCTTGAGATGGTCCAGTTGCCCGATCGTAATGGCTTCCGCGAGGACAGCACAGACCACACGAGTATGTCTGGTTGCCTCCTGCAAACCGACGTCCTCGCGCTGGCTCACACGTTGAAAGAACTCATCAAGTGAGAAACGCTCGGCCTCACCACCTGGCCGTGAGCTCCGCATAGAGTCCGCGATCTCTGGTGGCAATTGAGCGGACAAGTTCTGACATTCCTCTGCGGTCAGATGCTCCGAAAGCGTCTCCACAGTGGCCTGAATCGCGTTTTTCGCTTCGACACGAGAGCCAATCTCTGCCCTCTTCATTACTTTGCTGATTATTTCATCAGCTTTCACGGTATCCCTCCTGTTCCTTTGAAAACCTTGCATCTCAGTCCTCTATACCTCACGTTTCGTCAGCAGGGAAAGTGACGAGCAGGAAAAGCGGGAGCCATCCAGAGAGGTCACAGCGTTCGCCCAAAAGAAAAAAACGGCTTCTCAATTCTGGCCTGAGAAGCCGATGCTACATCATCGTGTAGAAAAAAATCAGGGAAGGCGGTTCTCTTCCCTGCTGCGTTGTTCCTATTCCAGAATAAAGCTTCCTGAAAGCTCGCGCCGTAAGGCCGCCTTCTCTTCCTCGTTAATCGGCTGTTTCTGTGCCGACCCCTTCCATACAGACATAGGGCTGGTTGTCTGTGCGGCAAACTCATCTATCATAATTTCCTCCAGGAAAGAGGATTCCTTTTTCTGCTCGTTGCCTTCATCTTTCCCGGTTTCTTGCGCTTGTGGTTGCTGTGTCTCTTCGGACACGACAGGTGTTACATTGTATTCAGTCAATGGAGCCGTAGCTTGCGGTGTCAGCGTATCCACGCGCAAAGCGAAACGTGTTCCACAGATGTCAATGTAGACGCCACGTCCCTCTTTTAATTCCTGAATCTGAAGGCGTAATTCGCGGTTCTCTGCCTCTAATGCCTCCATCACCTTTTGTTGCTGGATAATGGATTGCATAAGAAGCTCAAAGCTGTTACCTCCCATAAAAAGTCCCTCCAAGAATTCTTTCGATCATAAATACCCCACTTACCGAGTTGTCCATTCCATAGAACTGAGAACAACGCTTCCCTGATAGAGACGTATCAATACATGCTACAGTAACATAGAGCAAACCTTTAGTACTGAAAAGAGTGTAAAAAGTCTTCAACCCGTGATCTTTAGTCTTCTCTATTGCTGCATTTCTTCTGATTGGCCTATTCTCTCTTTGTATGGTAGCAGCGCCGCTATCAACACACAGTGAACCGGCTCACATTCATCTGCCTGACCTTCCTCAAAGTGCGAAAAAAAGTGAGCCATCGTCTTGATGGCCCACTCTCAGGATACACATGTAACGCTTTTATTAGTCCCAGCTCTCAACACCCACATCGAGCCCCTGAGCCTCCAGCCAGCGCTCGACATCAATCGCGGCCTTACATCCTTCTCCTGCGGCAGTGATTGCCTGACGATAACGATGATCAGTAACATCACCCGCCACAAACACACCAGGAATGTTGGTCATTGTATGCTCAACCGGGATAATATACCCGTGCTCATCCATCGTAATGATGTCTTTGAACAGCGAGGTATTCGGCTGATGGCCGATAGCGACAAAAACGCCCTGTGTTGCCAGTTCCTGTTCTTTGCCGGTCTTCACGTTGCGCAATTTCACCGCTTCCACAGACTGCTCACCCAGAATATCAACGACCTCTGAATCCATCACGCATGTAATCTTCGGATTCTTCAGGACACGTTCCTGCATGATCTTACTGGCCCGGAAGGTATCACGCCGATGGATCAGCGTCACAGTATTGGCATAGCGCGTCAGGAAGCTTGCCTCCTCCATCGCGGTATCACCACCACCGACAACAACCACATCCTTGCCCTTGAAGAAGAAGCCATCACAGGTTGCACAGGCAGAGATGCCACGACCCTGCAAACGCTTCTCAGCGGGCAATTCCAGCCATTTTGCACTCGCGCCCGTCGCAATAATGACGGTCTGGCCGAAGTACTCGCCGAAATCGGTGGTCACTTTAAAGGGACGCTCGCTGAAATCGACAGCAGTGACATCCTCAGGGAGCAACTCCGCCCCGAAGCGTTGCGCCTGCTTCTCGAATTTCTCCATCATCTCCGGCCCAAGAATACCATTCTCAAAGCCGGGGTAATTCTCTACTTCACTGGTCAACATCAACTGTCCGCCAGCCTGGTAGCCCTGCAACACCAGCACCGACAGATTGGAACGAGCAGCATAAATTGCAGCCGTGTAGCCTGCCGGTCCAGAACCAATTATGATCGTGCCGTAAATCTTTGACATGTATCGTTATCCTCGTTCACTTGTTAGCTTGCTCTGCTATTATTAACATCCACCACCCGGGTTTTATGCCCTGTGCACATACTGCCAGCCACTATTCGACCTGGAGAGCAAGACATCAGGAAGTATCTCCCGGATATTGTATGCATATCGCATGTCTATTGCAGGGATTATACACCCTTTTCAGACTGAGAACCAGAACGCCACCGCTCCAACACCGCGAGAGTATCGATAACCAATTGTTCCAGCGGAGCCAGCGGCACATACTCATCAAAGGTGTGCTCATTGACAACGCCGGTAGAGACCGTAAACGCACGAATCTCCGGACGGAACCCGCTCGTATCGCTGCCGATAAAAGTTGGCCGCAGGCGCAACGTCTCACCACGTGCGGCGAGTACAGAACGGTACACCTGTAACAACGGCTCATTCTCATCTACATGATATCCCTGTGAGTGCGGGCTGAAGGCCACGGTTGCCTGACCACCCATCTCGCGGGCCGCCTGTTCAAAAGCGGCTTCAAGTTCACGCATATACTGTTGCCTGACCGCAAGCGGCTCAAAGCTGCGTAGCTCCCCTTCAATCCGCACCTCGGCGGGAATCGCGTTGCGAGACACACCACCTGTAATCTTCCCGATGGAGATCCGTGTGCGGTCATCAGCCAATGAGCCATGTGGATAGCGTGCCCGATGAAAGATCTCGATCGCGTTCACGGTCCGTGAAAGATCCTTCCCGGGATGCCCGGTCCGCCCGGTTAACACGATATCGAAGGCCTCGTAAGCTGCGCCCTCAGAAACCACAACCCCCGCCTCATAGGCATTATCAAATACCAGACCATCCCGCACATTCCAGGGACGCGATTTCAAGCGCGCTGCCCCACATAGCCCAGCCTCTTCCTGTACGGTAAAGGCCAGCACCAGCGGGGGATGAGGGATCCGCTGCTCCGCCAGACGGCGCACCACTTCAAGGATAATGGTAATCCCGGCAGCATCATCGGCTCCCAGATTGGTTTTTCCGTCGCTGTAGAGCACTCCGTCACGTAGCACTGGTTCATGACCGAGTCCAGGCGGCACCCGATCCATATGTGCATTCAGCATCAAAGCCGGGCCTTCTCCCGGTATGGTCGCAATCAGATTACCAACCTCGTCAACCTCAAACGCTATACCCAGGTGTTCCAGACGCTTCTGAAGATAGGCGCGAACATGATCTTCGTGCCCGGAGGTACTTGGTAAGCGCACAATTTCAACCAGAGTTGTGAAGAGTTCCCTGGAATACATCTTTTCTCTCCTTTACAGTAAAACTGTTTCTACCATAAAAGTTGTGCCAGCACACCCGGCTTGATTATAACAAATAGGCCAGAAAAGTTACCTGATTGTTTCTCGTTCACTGTTCAGCTATAATACAGCGCAAGGGAATACACGTGATGCGGCATTCTCGTCAGCTTTCAGCTAGCACCACTACATGTGGAGGGGGATTTATCGTGCATGTCTCGTAGTTCTACGGAGATCATGGGTACACCAAGTGAGCTTTTCTACTGGATTCCTGGTGAAATGATATTGGTGGCCCGTTTACCGGGTTTACCTATTGATGACTCCACAGACGCCCTTGTTGAACAGATCCGTTTACAACTCAATACCTTTCTCTCACAATATCAGCTTACATTGGAGCTCTATGGCACAGCAGGACGCTGGCGGACAACCCCTACGCTTCCACCGATTCGCCGCCGCTCCTTTATCTTTGGCCTTCACCGCAAGCAACCGCTGTTGGCGATCTTCTTTCATGTAAGCCACACTGATGCCAGCATCAGCGACCCCGTTCCTATGACCATCTCTTACATTCAATCACGGCTGGACTATTTTTCACAACAGGGCTTACACATCGTCTCCGCAATGCCTCACTGGTTGGTGACAACTGCCACCCATTTCTATGGCGAGGGGGGGCCGGCATTTCCTCCCCAACCAACACCAACCCTGGCCGCGCCGTCTCCGAACAATGCACTGGCTGGCTGGCGTGTTAAATTGTTACATCAGCATTTTCCGGTAGATACCCGAGGCGCCGAAGATGTACAGGTTGCGATTCTTGATACCGCGCTGCATCCTGATCGTATCCTGACCGCCGCCAGTCGTCCAGAATTGCGCCGGAACTGGCTGCTTCAGCGTCTTGCCTCCGATCTGCGGCAGAATGATGGCTCTTTTGTGGTTGAATATGACCGTTATGCTCCGACAAACGATGTTCGGACCGGACGCGATATCTACAACGATACTCGCTATTACCCAATGCCCGATCATGGCATCTCGCTGGCTGGCCTGGTTCGCGATGTCGCGCCTCGAGCCCGCATCCGGCTGATTCGCGTGCTGAATGATTACGGGGGTGGAGATCTCTATAGCCTGATCGCGGCTCTCAGCGACCTTGAACGTGAGCTTGTCACAGGCACCACACGCCGCCTGGTTATCAACCTCAGCCTGACAATCATGCCTGATATCCGTCGCCTTCCCTATATCTGGCTCGATCATCGCGACTGGCCTACCACTCAGCTTTCAGGCATCACACGCATTCTAGACCATATTGAAGCTGGCCTACGCCTTCTCTGTGAAAGCCTCTATTCTCATGGAGCACTGCTTGTGGCAGCAGCGGGTAATGATTCGGTCGAGGCGGTCAAACAGGGATTGCCACCTCGTCCGCCGCGTGCTCCTGCTCGCTTCGACTCGACACTGAGTGTAACGTCTGTCAACAGTAATTTTACTCCGGCACTCTACGCAAACGCCGCCAACATTGCCCCTTCGGATACCGGGGTTGCAACCTTTGGGGGGGATCTCTATGGCTCTACCGATAAGCAGGGACTCCCCGACGCAGTTCGTGGTGTATATATTTCGCCCACTTATCCAAATGGAGAAATGAATACATCCGGGTGGGCGGATTGGAGCGGTACATCCTTTGCCGCGGCGATCATTACCGGCCTGGGCGCTCATTTGCTGTCTCAGGGATGGTCGGCCTCAAACTCCATGCTTCGTTTAACCGGTGGGCAAGAGTTTACCAGTGAGCGTCTTTTTGGCATGCCACCAGAAGCCCCGAGCTTGCTCGGGAATATTATTCGAGTGCAACAGCGTTTTGGTTTATGAGGAGCGTCTGCTTGACGCTTCATTTTGTGCAGTATATAATACGGCTAAATAACGCTGTAGATACTGTCCAGTATATCTAGAATCAAGTTCAGGGTTTTCACAACCCTCAGTGAAGAGGTGAATACATGATTGAGCAGAACCAGCAAACGGCGACAGAGGAACAGGTTATCACAATGACCCCTGCCGCAGTCGAGAAAGTCTCGGAACTCCTCCAGCAGGAAAATGATCCCAGCCTTGGCCTGCGCATTTTTGTCGCTGGTGGTGGTTGCTCTGGCCTCCAATATGGTATGACTCTTGATGAAGAGCAAGAAGGCGATACCGTTATCCCGGTCAATGATTTCAAAGTCTTCATTGATGAGATGAGCATTACCTATATCAGCGGTAGCGAAGTAGACTATGTTGACAGCCTGATGGGCGCAGGCTTCACCGTGAATAACCCGAATGCGGTTTCTACCTGTGGTTGCGGCCACTCGTTCCGCACCGCAAACGGTGGTGGTGAGGCTCGCAGCTGCGCTTGCGGTCACTAATCCCGTAACCAAACAGGCATTAGCAGCCCCTCGGGGCTGAGTCTGGATCATACCTGAAAGGTTCCTCCCTGTTGCATTATCGACATGGGAAGGGACCTTTTTTGTTTTTTTCCAGTATTCTCATTTCACAAGGAGTGTGTGCTGATGAGTAGTCGCATTGCCCATCGTCCCCGTTTTCGGGCTCTTCCACCGCAAGCCTTTACGCGTTTCCCCGCTCAGGCATACAAAAAATACTATCTGGCACGCTGGACGTATCGCCCACAGCACTCAACCTATGAAAAGCATCCTCTAGGTTATGGATTGACCCGTATCCCCTACGGGATCAAGCACCTTTTCTTGTTCTCCCGATAAGCTAAAAGGGAAAAAGAGAGATGCCGGAACTATTTGTCCGGCATCTCAACAGTGTTTGCAAGGCCTTCTATGCTTAGTGGCCCTCTTCTTCCCCTTCAGACACAACCGTTTCCGGGGCCTTCATCATCCGTTGCACCAGATCGGGCATATCTTTTGCGAACTTGGAATTCGCAATGACTTTCAACGCTCCCGCCTGTAATGCCTTTGCCCGGGCCTCCAGATCCATATGTGAGCCGAAAGCCAGAACAGGAACATTCTGCGCCCGGGCGGCTCGGATGGCAGCTTCCCAGTCAACCCGTTGAATCGCGATATCCACAATTGCCAGTGCAGGCTTGTCCTGCTCAAGCCGCTGCTCAAATGCGGTCAGCGTGCGCGCAATCTGAGCATCAATCTCGTGATGGCGCAAGGTATCACGAATTTTCACGGAGAAGAACAGATCATTCTCCAGCGCCACTACTTTTACTGTCACAGACGGTCCTCTTCTAGTCTTCGGTACGCTCGTAGACCGGGCGTCGGAACCGATCCCCCAGTTCCTGATTCAAGATATCCAGATTCATATACAGTTCGGGAGTCAGCACATGATGCGTGCCGGTGCAGTACTCCTTCGCACACTTCTTAAAATGGCTGGTCTCCATGATGAGGTTATTATCCTCAACCGTAATCCAGATGCGTTTACGCGAGTAGCCATCACCCCATTTGAGGATCAGACCATCTTTATATTCATCAAAGCGACCCTGTCCATAGAGAAAGTCGCGGTTGAACATCTCAAGAATTTGACGTACACGGCTCACATGCACCACGCGCTCCACTTCCGGGCGCATTTTGGTTGTCGCCTCTTCCGCAAGGTCTTCCTCGGGAATAGTAAGCTGCCGTGAAGTCTGCTGTTCTTCGCGGATCATCTGTTGAATCATTCGGGCCTCTTCATCCGAGAGACTATGACTTTGTCCCAGGATAGACGCTCTTCTTCTCCGCTGTTGTTCCTCAGGATAATCGGCAGGTGCCACGATTCATCTCCTTTTTTCACCTGACAATATTTATGCTCGTTCTCTTACTGTACCACGCGCCCTCCCACTTTTTCCATAGCGCATCAACGTTTCTGCCAGATCCGTTCCACGATGGGAAGAGCTTTCATTGTCACACAGAAGACATCTGGATTGGTCATCATCTTCCACGTTTCAAAACCATAGCTGGTATCAAACGAGTGCAATAAAAGTGCAGTCAGGTTGCCATGCGAGACAAGCAGCGTGCTCTGTGCAGGAGTCGCCAGCGCCTCCTGAACAACGGCCCGCGCACGCTTCTGCGCTGCTCGCCCACTTTCGCCACCCTCAAAACAGAGATCCACATCCACAAAGCTCTGGCGTAAACATTCAAGCCAGTTCTCCAGCGGGCCAGCGCTTAGCACCCGCTCTTTCAGCCGCTCATCCAGCTCAATCTCAAGCCCAAGCTCCCGGGCCAGGGGAGCAATTGAGTCAACCGCCCGCTTATACGGACTGGAGATAATACGCTCAATAGATGCCTGTTGCAGCAAAAAAGCGGCCAGTTCCTCTGCTTGCTCTTTGCCACGTACCGATAAAGGAGCCTCAGGTGCCTGTCCAAGCGCCTCACAATGGCGCACAATATAGATTACTTTTTCCATTGGTTATTTTCCTGTATATCAGAAAAAACGAATTCTTGATACCTTACAGCCAGATACGGCCTTGCTGGCAGCCTACCATGCCTCTACGCCCCATTACAAGCCGGGACAAACTGAGTCCATGAGAGAATAGACAAGCTTGACAATATCCTGACTGACATCTAAAATTATGACTACATAGTCATCATGAACGAACTCATTGTATGAGAAAACACAGCACGGGCAGGAGCCTCAAAAACCGGACCCCCAGGAAGGACAGAGCATGCAGCATACATCCACCTCTCACCGTTCTCTGAAAGAGAAACAGCGTCAGGAACGGGAGCGACTCATCCTTGCGGCAGCCGAAGAGGTTTTCACACAGAAAGGCTACCATGAAGCCTCTGTTGATGAGATCGCTGCTCGCGTTGGCATCGCAAAAGGAACCATCTACCTCCACTTCTCAAGTAAAGAGGAAATCCTTGCTGCCATTTTCGCACGAAGCATGCAGAAGATCCTCTCAGATATTGATTTGACTCTCGATGCCGATACCACACCTCAGGCCAAGCTAGAGGCAATTCTCCTTCAATTTTATACTGGCTTCTATAGCCGACAAATGCAGCTTCTGTATGCAATATTCCATAGCCCGGACTCGAAACGTATTCTAATGGAGAAGAACGAGGGCAACAAGACATTACAAGAGACATGGAGAGCGCTGGCCGATCGGATCGCGAAGGTGCTGGAGGAGGGAAAAGCAAACGGCAGCGTTGATAAAGATACCCCAACAAACATTATGGTCAGTGTTTTCTTCAGCCTGACTTCGCCCCGCAGCTATGAGCGCCTGATTGTCGAAGATCATATGACCCCGGAAGAGGTCGCAAGATACCTCGCTCGCGTCTACTTCAAGGGAGTTGCCGCCCAGGGCTCATAGTATCAAACCCCCCGCAAAAATGGGGACCCGTTTTGAACGAGTCCCACATGGCGCTTATTCGCCTCGCGAGCGCAATTTGTATACCTTAATGGCAACCTGTAAGGTCAGCCAGTTTTTCCGCTCCTGTAAATCAATGCTGCAAAGGGATTGAAGCCGCTCCAGACGCTGAATTAACGTATTACGATGCACATATAAACGTTCCGCGGTTCTGGTCAAGTTCCCCGCACATTCGAGATAGGTTTCGAGCGTATCCAGTAGATCGGTGTTCTTGCGCTTATCGTACGTATCAATTTGCGCAATCTGTTCCTGAAACACATCACGCAAATTATCCATATAGGCAATCTTATATAGATAACGATACACACCGAGGTCATTAAAATGGGTGACACAGAAATGCTCGCGCTGCATACTATCCTGCTCATGATGCAGGCTTGTCCCGATTTGTAGCGCTTCCTGCGCCTCCATAAACCCCTGACGATAATCGGGGATGGTACGACAGGCATTCCCAATACCGATACTCAACACTATCCGATACTCACTATAGAGCTGATACGCCAGATCTTGCAGCCAGCGTTTTAAGCGACCGCCGCTCACATCCTTATGCAATGCAATCAGGAACGTCAGCACATTCTCCTGCTCATAAAATACCGAGCCCGGGAAACTATCCTGCACACGCCGCCACACCATACTGTTAATGCTCTTATACGTCGTCTGGGGCGTGCCCCCCGAGGCGAAGCGCTTTTCCTCTCCTGAACGGCCACTATCAGCAGGCCGCTCCTCCTGGCGCGTGATTTCGACCATCAGCACAGCATGTGGCTTGCTGAGATCGCAACCGAGAAAACGCGCCCGTTGCCGCAGCGAATCTTCCAATTCTAGCCGCCCCTGCATCAGATCCTCAAAGAACCCCTTAACCATGTTCTTCTGCGCAAGCTGATTCATCAAATAACTATTCTTAATCGCCATCGCGACCTGATTGGCAATCGTGGTCAGCAGGGTTTGATCTTCCGACGTAAAGCGACGCGATTTGCTGCTGTAGCAGTTAATCAGACCCAGTTGTTCCGCTCCAGCAATCAGAGGTGCGGAGATCAACGCTTTATATTTCGAGCCACGTAACGGGTTTAGCTGCCCAAAAGAGCCGCCCTCAACCTCCTCCTCTTCTTCCAACGGGGGAACCAGTAGCTCAGGGTTCTGTAATTCGCGTAGCTGCTCCAGTGTATGCCGATCTACGTTGATTGTCTGCATGCGTGCGTGTTCGTTCAGGTTCGGAGCCGTGGCATGCACGGTTAACCGTCGAGCATTGCGCACTCCTTCCCCATCCCGGGTTTGATCCATCAGCATAATCACGCAGAGATCAACTTCCATAATCTGGACGGTCAGAGTGGCAAGCGAGCGAAGCATATCATCTAAATAGAGACCAGAACTGATTGTCTGGCTTAAGACCGAGAGAGAGGTTAAAATACTGAGCTTTCGCTGTGTACTCTCATAGAGTTGCGCGTTCTCTATCGCACTGGCAACCAGGGCAGCGATATTACTGATAAAGCTGCGATGCTGCTTGGTAAATTCATGAGGAGCTACCGCCTGGAGCGTGATGACACCTGTCAACCGATTATCTTTGCCAATAATCGGCACACTAAGAATAGACTGAAACTGCTCTTCATGTAATTCAGGAATATAATGAAAACGTGGATCAGAAAGCGCCTCTTCGCGTAGATAGATCGGCTTACGATGAAGCGCCGCCCACCCCGTGATTCCTTCACCAAGCGCGATCGTAATCCGGCCTACCAGAGATTGATAGTGCTCCGTTGCACTGGCTAACACCAGTCGCTCTTTATCACTGTCATACAGATAAATAGATGCGACATCACAGGAGGTTGCACGCATTACCGCATCCAATAAACGGCGCAGCACCTCATCCATTTTGAGCGTGGACCCAACCGTAGAGATCACTTCATTGAGAAGCGCGTTCTCCTGGGACCGTAGCTCAAGCATTTTCTGTAACCTGCTATTCTCCTGACGCAGACGCTCAAGAGTTTTCTCCACAGGTTCAGCAGAAGAAGGCAGTTGATTTGAACCGGCCCTGGATGACATGAAACCTCCCTTACCTTAAAACAAAGCTATATGGACAAGCAAAAACAGTGCACCTGCAAAAAGAAGGAGGGAAAGTATACGATCAATTCTCTTTTTTGCGCAATCGATTACAAAGGTACCCCTTTCCCTTCCATCAATTGCTGCTACAAATGAACGCAATTATGGACATTCCATACATAATTGCGCATGAGCTATTGTACTCTTTTTCCGCCTACCCGTCCAGTGGAAAGCGCCCTCATGCCATAGCAAAACTCGACAAAAAACCTCCACATAAGATATACTGTAGTATCGTTTCTTCTCCTCAATGCATAACTTCTCTTTCTACAATGCGAGTAGGCTGCTCGCCAAATAATGACAGTCTATTCATGAATCCCCGTATCTTCGTGCAATGTATGCTCACATCTGGTATAGTAGTGATACCTGATCGATAAAAGATGTTTGACCCGCTTCTCCGGTTCACAAAAATTCGATCTTTGCTGCGACTGGATGCGGGTTCTGCCCGAGGGTAGACGTGCCAAAAGCTTGCGGACTGTGTACGAAGGGGTTGTGATGGCAGAAGTACAGCAGCATCAGACAGATATGTTACATACGCCTGCAATAGTCAACGCACTGCTCCACGATTGCAGCGCGATTGTAGACTACCGCACACTACTGGATAGCTTGCCGCGCCGCCTGACCTCACTACTTCATTGTCGCTGCGTTCTCCTGTATCAGCGTATCGAGGACACGCTGCAATTTGTCGCAGGCTCATTTGATGACAAGCCCGGCTGGTCGGCCGCCCTTCTCACTGTCGCACATATCAATCCGTTGAGCCTCACCAGCAACACACCAGAGGCCTGCGCATGGCGCGAAGGACATATTATCTTTGTGCCAGCCACACAGCCGACGCTGCTGGCAGTGCCGCTCGTCTATCGGCACCATCGGATCGGCGTTCTGGTCGCCATTCGCGGTGCAACCTTTGAAGAAAGTGAGCAGGAACAGAGAACACTCCCATCGATATGGAGTGCAGAGGAAGTGCAGATTGTCGGCGCACTCAGTGGCGTCATTGCACTTTTACTCGAAAATAGTCGACTGCTGGAACGCGATCAGGAACGGATGCGCGAACTTACCCTGCTCAATACCATCAATACGAGGCTCCATAGCACCCTGAACGCGCCGGAACGCCTGCATAACCTGGTACTACAGCAGGCAAAAAACATCTCTACCGCAGATGTCTGTGTGCTACTAACAGCTCCCGACCAGCAGGATGACGCTTCCTGGCTTTCGCCCCTGATGCGAGAAGCCCTGTTTCGCCTGTTCCAGAAAAACCACTCCGCTGAGCCGCTCCTGCTGGAACAGCCCGGAACCCCGCAGACTGCCGCACTACTCTCCTATCTGCCAGGCACAATCAAGACCTTTTTTGCCGTCCCGCTGCTCAGTCAACATGGTGAAGCTCCACACCCAGACAAAAACCGCGTTCAGGAGCCGCTGCGCTATCCTCGTCTCCAGGGTATTCTTGCGGGTGGCTTCTATCGTCCCTGGAAAATACGCAAGGGGGAGCTGGCCCTACTGTGCGTGCTGGCAAATCAGGCCGGAGCCATTCTAGAAAACAGCCATCTGCTGCTTGAAGTGATTGAGGCCCGCAATGAAGCGCGAAAGCTGTTACGACAGGTTCTCGACGACCGACGTTTCAAAGAGCTTATTCTAGAGAGTATTCCAAGCGGGCTGATAACAACCGATGCCAACGGCGTCATTACCTCTTTTAATCGTGCCGCAAAGACGATTCTCGGCTATCACTCGCGCGAGGTTATTGGTCAGCCACTAGACCATATTCTTGATCTACGGCACTTTATCCCCAATCCGGAGCTTGAGCTATCTCGCACCGGGGAACACCCGGCCCTGGGCAGCGAGCAATCAACAGGGCCGATCAAGACAGGCAGCAGGGGCACGCTCCAAACCAGAGACCGCCATGAGCGCAGTATTCTGCTGGATGTCAATATTCAACGGCTGCATAACACGCAGGGCGGCACCCTGATTACGTTTACAGATATCACCCTTCTGCAACGGCTTGAAGAAGAGAAACGACGGCTTGACCGGCTGGCAACGCTGGGCGAAATGGCCGCAAATGTTGCTCATGAAGTCAGAAATCCGCTGGCTTCAATCAAAACATCAATGCAATTGATGCTGGAAGATCTAAATGAAAGCCCTACAATCGATGACATGCAAGATCTACAGGGATCAGCGTCTGTGGTTCTCAAAGAGATCGAGCGTCTCGACGCCATTGTGCGTGATCTGCTTCTGTTCGCCAAACCCCGACAGCTACAGCGTACCCCATGCTATCTACCAGAAATCAGCGATCGAGTGCTGCATGCACTACAAAGCCAGTGCGAAGCGGCGCAGATTACCGTTCAACGCGCTTACGAGCAGGTTCCGCTGCTTCGGGTCGATAGTGGGCAGATAGAACAGGTTCTGTTTAATCTCTACCTCAACGCGTTGCAGGCGATGCAGGATGGCGGCACACTCACTGTTCGCTGTCAGCAGCGTTCGGCAGAGGAAGTCTGGCGCGAGAGCCAGGAACAGGCATCAAACCTGACCATGTCCGGCCTGTTGCGCCCGGGAAGTTCCATACCACCGCATGCCGCCTTCTGGGTCGATCTCTCGGTACACGATACCGGACGAGGCATCACGCCTGAGCAGCTTGAACGTATCTTTCAGCCGTTCTTTACGACCAAAGCGCATGGTATTGGACTGGGTCTGGCAATCACCCGCCGTCTGGTCGAAGATCATGGAGGATATATCAAAGTTGAGAGTCACCCGGGCAAAGGTACTACTATGACGGTGCGCCTGCCCGGCATACCCGAAGCTGAAACCCGCCCGGAGCAGGGCAGTATACGAGGTAAGCTATGAGTCTGAGTATCCTTATTATCGACGATGAGCCTCATTTACCGCACCAACTGGCACGATTTCTCAAAAAGCGAGGATACGAAGTCTATACCGCAGCGGATAGCCTATCTGGCTTGCGTGAGCTACAACATAACCCTATTGATCTTGTACTCCTGGATCTTCGTCTGCCCGGTCTGAGTGGCCTGGAAGTTTTGCAGCAGATTCGCACAATGGATGCGGAGCTTCCGGTTGTGATTCTTACCGCCCACGGCGATGTGCAGACAGCAGTCAAGGCGATGAAGCTTGGCGCATCAGATTATCTTCTGAAAGGCTTTGATCTGGAAGAATTGCTATTGGTAGTGCAACGAGCCCTTGAAACAAGTGCTATGTCGCGCGAATTACGCCAGCTCAGACAGGAAAGAAGCGACAACTACCACTTCAGTCATATCGTGGGGCAGAGTGAACGCATGCGAGCCGTCTTTGCGCTGGTAGACAAGGTCGCTCGCAGTGATGCCTCGGTCCTGATTATGGGAGAAAGTGGCACCGGGAAAGAGGTTGTCGCCCGCGCCATCCATGAGCAGAGTAGCCGTTCCTCTGGCCCATTTCATCCATTGAATTGTGCGGCAATCGCTCAAAATTTGCTGGAAAGTGAACTGTTCGGCTATGAACAATATGCGTTCACTGATGCTAAAAAGCAAAAGCGTGGCCTCCTTGAGCTTGCCGAAGGCGGAACGCTGTTCCTCGACGAAATTGGTGAGATGCCACTTGATATGCAGGCAAAACTGCTGCGTGTGCTGGAAACCCGGTCATTCTTTCGGCTTGGTGGGAACAAAGAGGTGAGGATCAACGTCCGCGTTCTGGCGGCTACCAATCGAGATCTCGAGCAGGCCATGAAAGAGGGGCTCTTTCGCTCTGATCTCTATTATCGGCTTGCAGTGCTGAAAATCACGCTTCCACCGTTGCGCGAGCGCCCGGGTGATATTCTGTTGCTGGCCGCCCGCTTTATAGAGGAGTTTAACCGCTCCCTCGGACGTAATGTGCATAAGATCTCGCCTGAAGCGCAACAACTGCTGCTACGCTATAGCTGGCCCGGGAATGTGCGCGAACTGAAAAATGTGATCGAGCGAGCCATGATTCTCAGTTCCAGTGATGAACTACTCCCCGCTCATCTGCCACAGGAGATTGTTGGCAATGAGAAGCAGCGCCCGGCTTCGTCCCTTGATCCCTGGGATCAATGGTTGAACTCTCATCCATTGGGCGCTGTCTCGCTGGAAAAGATCACGGAACAGATAGAGCAACACTTTATTCGTTGGGCGCTGGAAATGACCAAACATAATCGCACCCGAGCCGCAGAATTGCTAGGCTTTGCCAAAGTCGACCAGCTACGCTATCTGATGCGCAAGCATGGTATCGAATAAGAGAGAGGGTCCTATGGTAATGTCAGTAACTCATATTCAATCTCTTTCCAGGCCTCCATCTCTGCTTCTTCCGCAGTAATAGCCTGATGCTGTGCCGCAGCGCGCTGGTAGATCCGGGTGACACGCTGACGAAACGTACTGATCGGTCCTTCCTGTCTCGCCGGTTCGGGCATCACCTTCAGGGCAATTCGAGAAGGAGGATAAAAATCTTCCCTGCGCGTTAATGCCAGCGAGAGGAGGTCACCAAAAGTAGCCAGCAAAGCCAGCCGTGTCTCATTGAAATGCTGCGCAACATGGCTTGAGGCCAGCAAACACCCGGCAATATTGCCCTCAAAACGCAGAGGATATGCAGCGGCACTGACCTCATACTTATCCCGGATAGCAGGGAAAAGCCTGTTGCTGACACGCAGATCATTATCATAGCGGAGCTGCCCGGAATGAATGGCATACCCGGAGAGAGATTCATATCCCAGAAACAGCACCTCGTGTTCAAGGTTTGTGTTCCAGGGATGGACACCTCGCCCGAGACACTGGCGCAGGCTCCACACATTGCCATCCTCACGCGGAGGCATACAGAGAATGAGCCTGACAGCCATACCGGCCTTCTGCGGGTCCAGTTGCTCAAGTGCCTGTTCAAGGATCAGCTCGGAAAGCCGCCAGAAAATCAGGCTTTCGGTTGTCATCGTACGTTCACGCAGGACGCGGGCAAAAAAAGCAGAAGGAATAGTGGAGGAAACACCTTCCATCAGCCAGTTCTGAAAATCGGGATATTGAGCTTGTAATGCGGAGAGGAGATCCTGACGGTAGCTAGAACCTGCCACCTGAGCCAGACGAGCCAGATGCTGTCTGTTGGGTTGGGATTCGCCGTTTGCCCAACGTGTCAGCGTCATCGGGGCGACATGCAACGCCTGAGCCAGTCGGCGGCGCTCTGCCGGAGATTTGATACCGCCCTGCAAAACCTTCATCCAGGGTTGAAGCGATGTACCCATATACGATACGCCTTTTTCATGAACTGTAGCGGTTTCAATTATTCAGATATAACTCTTTTGCCTATGATAACAGAGAAAGTATACAGAGTCAACAGGAAAACGTTCTCTCTTCCTATATAAAATAAAGCAAGCATTGTAGGAAATAGTAATGAAAGTATACCAGTCGTTTCTGTTTGCTTCTATTGGAAAATACAAGCATAAGCGATATGCTGTGGTTGAAGAAAGGATGGAGAATGATGCGGCGAAAAATTCTGGTGGTCGATGACGATAACGAAGTGCGAGAAATTGCCTCTTTTGTCCTTACCCTTCACGGCTTTGACGTCAGCACGGCAGCCAATGGAGCGCAATTACAGGAAAAGCTGGCAATCGAGCGCCTCCCTGACCTCATCATCCTGGATATCACGATGCCCGGCGAGAACGGCTACCGTCTCTGCCAGGTATTACGACACTCAAAGCGGACCAAACATATACCCATTATGATCATTACAGCGCATGCAGAGAGCATCTACGCTCGGATCAGCAAGGATTTGGGAGCAGTGCAGCATGTGTCCAAACCATTTCATCCCCTGGAGCTTGTCAAGCGGGTACAATGTATACTGAGTTGAGGCAGAGACTTAGAATCAGTCGTATACTTAAATAGAGGGAAACAGCCGGGTATCCCCGCTGCTTTATTCCCTGAGCCAATTGGAAACAAAAACACTTGTTTCTACGTCCAAAAGTTGGTATCATTACGAACAGAAGGGTCTATAGAGTTCAAGGAAGCAGAGCCGCTATGCCTAACAGATATGAACGCGAGATAGAGGAAATCCTGCGCAATCTGGAACACTCAGATGCAGAAACAGGAGCACAACGCACACCTGCCTACCGTTCGCGCAAACGGTTTGACTCCTCTGCCTCAAAGCAATCTCGCCCGCACTTCAACCTGCGCTTATCCAAAACAGATTGGCTACTCCTCATCGGCATCCTCTGTGCCCTGATTGGAGGAGGCTTCGCCTACGCTCGACCACACGACTACGCCGACCTTTATACCGGTATCTTTGCAACCATTGCCACACTCTGCATATTCCTGGTTGCATTCTCCCACTTTCTCTTTCGGCCTCACCGTCCCCGTTCGTATCGTTATGGAAACGTCACCATTACGCCGCTACGTCGTGGCCCGTTCGACCAGATCAGGACGCAGTGGAATCTGCTCATGCTCAAGTTGCGCTACAGACGAAAAAAGAAGTAGCAGTTCGTGCGAAATTCCCGGCCCCGGGGTACTTGACAAGTCGGCGGAAGCATGCTATATTTCTATCACGCTAACGGGGTGTAGCGCAGTTGGTAGCGCGCCTGCTTTGGGAGCAGGAGGTCCGCGGTTCGAGTCCGCGCATCCCGATATTGCGGGAGTAACTCAGTTGGTAGAGTGCCTGCCTTCCAAGCAGAATGTCGCGGGTTCGAGTCCCGTCTCCCGCTCTTCTCCCCTACAGGGAAACCCTGAAAGCTCATGCCATCTGCGGGAGTAACTCAGTTGGTAGAGTGCCTGCCTTCCAAGCAGAATGTCGCGGGTTCGAGTCCCGTCTCCCGCTCTCTTCAGTCTCTTTGCTGCGGCAAAGGGGCTTTTTTTTGCCCCCCTACTACAACTCAGTGGCAGGGCATGCTCTGTACCCCTTCTTATCACAATACAGAGCATGCGTACACCCGGCCCATCCTTCAGCTAGCATGGTATAAGCAGATAATATCCTTCATCCACCAGCATTTTGCTCTCTTTCCAGACACCTGATTGATCATACTCTTATCTAATACATATCAATACATAGATTTAGAATGCTCAAAAACAGCATACTCTTATGACATACAACACGAAAACGTCGCTGTGCTAATCTATGATATAAGCGCTTTCACGAAACGCTCAAGTGGTGAGATAGCAATTGGCGCGGGATCTTCGGTGATGCGCTCTTCATAAGCCGGGGACGAAGCATACCGCATTCCCCAGAGCAACAGACCAGCAGCCGTTGCATATGCAGGCTGATTGACTGACTCATTAAAACTATAGAGATCGAATGGTGCACCGACCCGCGTGGGCAGATCCACATACTGGTTCATTGTCGTACGAATTCCCGGCAGGTTCGCGCTTCCTCCCGTCAACACAATGCCCGCGGGCAAGAGCCCTTCATATCCTGCCTTCCTGATTTCATTCAGCACCATACCACACAGCTCTTCAACCCGGGCTTCGATAATCTCTGAGAGGAGCTTGCGCGGCACCAGATCACTACAGCCGGTGATAAAAGGCATCAGATCAATCATATCATCATCCCGGATTGCCGCCGGATTGGAATGCCCATACAGAATTTTCAACTGCTCCGCAACAGAAATCGGAAGCCGCAGCCCGATCGCAATATCATTGGTGATCAGGTTGCCGCCAATAGGAAGCACAGCCGTATGGCAGACAGCGCCATCCGCAAAGATCGCCATATCTGTTGTTCCACCGCCGATATCAAGCACCACAATCCCCATCTCGGCTTCACCCTCATTTAACACTGCTTCGCTCGCCGCCAGTGAGCTCACCACCAGTTGCTCAACCTCGATCCCCGCATGCTGGACGCAGCGCGTCAGATTCAGCAAAGAAGAGACCGCTCCGGTCACGATATGGGTATCCACTTCCAGCCGAAAGCCGGACATACCGATCGGGTTCTGAATGCCATAGACGCCATCCACACTATACCCGCGTGGCACCACATGCACAACTTCGCGATTAGCAGGAAGCGCAACCGCCCGCGCAATTTCAAGGGCACGGTCCACATCGTCCTCAGCAATATCGCGACCATAAGGAGAAATAGCTACACACCCGCTACTATTCAGAGAAGCAATATGCGTTCCAGATACTCCAATATACGCAGTGGAGATTCGTTTACCCGCTAACCGTTCGGCTCGCTCCAGTGCAGCAGCGATTGAGGATATAGCGTCCTCCATATGGATAATCATTCCCCGCTTCAAACCGCGAGCCGGACAAGAGCTCGCACCAGTAATTATCAATTCCCCATCCTGGTCAATCTCACCAATTAAAACGCTGACCTTTGTTGTTCCCACATCAACACTAGCAATAACGCGCTCTTTCATTCCAGGTGCTCCTACAAATCACTACAAATCAGATACCCTTGCAAACAAGCATCTATATACTTATACTGGTTCAGGAGGGAAGAAAGATACCAGATGATTGCGAAAAAGTGAAATTCACGCTATGCCCCAGAGAAAAAATGAGTGGCAAGTGCATCACAGGGAAGGCCTGCACCCATCCCCGCTCAACGCCATCCATGCGCCCGGTACCATTCATCCACCAGTATACTGAGAGGGAAGAAAAGCATCATGCTCCAAAAGTAGAATAACGACCTAGAGAACTCTCCCGCATAATTACGACGAAAGTAGGATATCAGGAAAACTGGAAAGATGACGCCACCTCAGCGACTCTTACCAGACATCAACTTCTTATTTTCCACTTTCTTTATGGAAAAGGCGCTTATCTTTACTCATTATTATCTTCTATAGGTCATCATGAGGGCAAGAGGGACAGGGAGAAAACGCGTATAGTTTGTATTGTCAGAAAAGTGCTTCCCGTCTCTATTACCCTGGAGGGGACGACCAATGAGTGTTGCGCCTGTTCCCCATGCAGCGCTGCGTCTCTTCTGCTTTGTGCTCCGGTTTGACTATCGCTGAAACCAGGAGAAACAAAGGGGTTGAACGCGTACCGCAACCGGTAACACTGCCTTTTCCAGGAAAGGAAGAGAATACGAAGTGATGGACGCTTGCTCTTCAATCCGAGTTGCATGGAGAATTTGTTCAGGACATTTAAGGCGAAGCTGGAGTTGTTTTCACCTCTTCATTTACAGTATACACCAGTTTCTCAAAAATAGTAATCAACCCTGTCGTCTTATCTGGCTGACTCTCTCTTTCAGCATGAAAAACCTATCATCTCTCTATGAACGCTTGCATATACCAAAATTTGTCTATCCATGCTTCCAGACATTCCGACAGGGCAGGAAGTGGACACGGTGTCGCACGCCTTTGCAAGGATCCTCTGAGAAATGTGTAGCACTCGCCCTTCTTGATGAAAGCAGAGCAGCATTCACCAAAAAGGGAATATACTGTCATATTCCAGACCGAGAAGCGACATAAAAAAGCACAACCACTGGATAAAACTGACTACCTATTTCATTTTTCATTTATCGAATTCAGCAGAAAAAGACTTACTGAAAAGCATAAGAATCGGCACAGGGTGCGCTTTCATAGAAAGATGAAACGATTTCTATGGAGATTTATCGCAAATATTACAATCTTGACGAAAGACAATCCAGTATGATAAATAATAAAGACGTTCTACTAAAAGCTGTACCAGATCGCTGCTCGATAAGGTACCCATCTTCCGCTTAGCCACCTTTGAGAGACAGCCTCATCCTGACAAAGCAATGTTGGGAGATGCTTACTGTCTTATGGAGGAAGTTTTTTTACAATGGTTAACTTCATCTGGGTTCCCATTGTCGTGGGCCTACTCGCTGTGCTGTTTGCAGCATACCTTGTCTCCTATGTGCTTCGTAAAGATCGCGGCACACCTGAAATGCAAAAGATTGCAAACGCTATTTTCGCAGGTGCGACAGCCTATCTGAATCGCCAGTATCGTACAATCGCTCTTCTTTCCATTGTGGTGGGGCTGGTAGTTGCTGCAGCGCTTGCCTTTCTTGGACAGGGTTCTCAAGCAGACAAAATTGATCTTGCATGGCATACCGCAGTAGCGTTCCTGGTCGGAGCACTCTGCTCAGGCATCTCGGGATATATTGGAATGTATGTTGCGGTACAGTCAAACAGCCGTACAGCCAGCGCGGCCAGGCGCAGCCTCGGTGAAGCGCTGGTCGTTTCTTTACGCGGCGGCGCTGTTTCAGGCTTTCTGGTTGTGGCGCTTTCGCTCCTCGGAGTCTCCGCCCTCTTTCTCCTTTTTGGGGGATATGTTAATGCAGGACATACACCCTCCTTGCTTGTTGGCTTTGGTTTTGGTGCCAGTTTTGTCGCCCTCTTCGCCCAGCTTGGTGGCGGCATCTACACAAAAGCTGCCGACGTCGGCGCAGACCTTGTGGGAAAGGTTGAGGCCAATATCCCGGAAGATGATCCACGAAACCCCGCCGTTATTGCCGATCTGGTCGGCGATAACGTGGGAGACTGTGCCGGACGCGGTGCCGACCTCTTTGAGTCCACTGCCGCCGAGAATATCGGTACGATGATTCTCGGGGCGACGCTCTATCAGGCAACGGGAAACATCGGCTGGATGCTCTTTCCACTCGTGGTTGGAGCTTTCGGGATTATCGCCTCTGCCATCGGCGTGCTGTATGTTCGCGCCTCAAATGTCATTGAGCCCGATAAGGCCGTGGGACGCGACCCAAGCCAGATCGCAATGAATCAGCTCAATATTGGCTACTACATTACCTGTATCATCTCCGTGATAGGTATTTTCCTGGGAAGCTATCTGTTACTTGGCGGAAATGCGGTTCCAGCAAACTACTCTATCCCGGCCTGGGTCTGGTATGGGTTGGCGGGATGTGTTGGTATCTTACTGAGCGTTGCCTTTGTCTTTATCACCCAGTATTACACTGCCGGAACATGGCGACCGGTTCGCGAGATTGCTGAATCCTCGATCACCGGGCCAGCCACAACCATCATTTCCGGGATCACTATTGGCTTTGAATGTGTTGTCATGCCCGCCCTGGCAATTTCGGCGGCCCTCGGACTCTCCTACTTCTTCGGGAGTCAGGTCCAGTTGCCAGTTGAGCTGCAACGGCTGGGGGTCATCAATGTCAGCGGTATCTTCGGGACAGCGATCGCGACAGTGGGCATGCTGATGAGCTGTGCCTACGTGCTGACAATGGATACCTTCGGCCCCATCACTGATAACGCCGGCGGCATCACAGAGATGAGCGGGCAGCCCGAAGCCGTCCGCCAGATTACAGATGCGCTCGATAGCGTTGGCAACACCACCAAAGCACTGACAAAAGGCTATGGGCTCGGTTCCGCCGCGCTGGCTGCCTTCCTGCTGTTCAGTGCATACCTTGATGTCCTGTATGGCTTCAAGCATGATGCCACTGTCTATCGGGTTGATATCGCTAATATCGCTATCTTTATTGCGGCGCTTCTCGGCCTAACCCTGATTTTCTTCTTCTGCTCTCTGGCAATCAGAGCCGTAGGCACTGCATCCAAACGCATGATTGAAGAGGTACGCCGGCAGTTCCGCGAGATGCCAAATATTATGGCTGATGATCCAGCCGATCGCGTCGACCCAGACTATGCGCGCTGTGTGGATATCAGCACCAATGGAGCCCTGCGAGCAATGATTCTGCCGGGTGCGATTGCTGTGCTGACCCCGATTGCAGTTGGGATGATTCTTGGTCCACAGGCCGCAGCAGGCATGCTGATGGTTAGTACAATGGGCGGCATCGTCGTTGCTCTCTTCCTGAACAATGGTGGCGGTGCCTGGGATAACGCCAAGAAATATATTGAGTCGGGCTTCCTGCGTGCCAATGTGAAAGGGCAGGTCGTCAGTCGCACCGATCCTGAAGGCATTGTCCTCGGAAAGAACAGCGAGGCCCATAAAGCCAGTGTTATCGGTGACACCGTCGGCGATCCTTTCAAGGATACCGCCGGGCCCTCACTCCATGTGCTGATTAAGCTGCTCAGCACGATCACATTGGTCCTTGCACCACTTTTCTATCTCCTGCATGGATAGAAGAGAGAAGGGGGCTACCGTGCTGGTAGTCCCTTTTTAGGGCTGTAAGAGCGCAGGCAAATCAGCAATTGAGGGCAAAATAGCATCCGGCTGAATATGCTCTGGCAGTGCTGTCCCTGCTGAATATTTCCCTGTACAGACCAGCACACCACGAATCCCGGCCTTTTGCGCCCCCGCGACATCGTTGACGACATCATCACCCAGCATAAGCGCCTCCGAGGCCTCAACCCCGAGCGAATGCAAAGCCTGTTCAAAAAAGGCCCGATCTGGCTTGCCAAGCACAACCGCCTGCTTTCCGGTCGCCTGTTCCAACGCGTAAACAAAAGGGCCGCTATCAAGCTGTAGGCCCTCTGTCGTTCGCCAGTAGAGGTTCTTATGCATAGCCAGCAGGGGCGCTCCCTTCATCAACAAGCGAAATGCCTTGTTCATTGTCTCATACGAAAGCAGCTCTTCAGCGCCACCGATTACCACAACCTCGGCATCCTCTTCTGTTAACGGGATACCGGCAAAATCGTCAGTCGTGTCGCCTTTCGAGATCACCCAACAGCGTTTGTCTGGATAGGTCGCGCGAATATAGCTGGCAGTCGCCACAGGAGCTGTGACGATCGCGTCTTCCTCCACTGGCAAACCGATTGCCTGTAAGCGCTCGGCCAGAGTGCTCCGCTTCATGGTAGTTGTATTGGTCACAAAGGCAACACGATAGCCATTGCCGGCAAGCCAGGTTAACGCTTCGGTAGCTCCCGCAACAGGCTGCATACCAACATGCAACACCCCATCGATATCAAGCAGCACGCCACGAATTGTATCTGTCCCTTTCATATACTTTCATCCTTCCAAAGAGGAAGAAACTCTTTTTTCGTCGAGAAGAGAGTATGGACGCTCTATGCATTCTATATCATGCATTCTCCCTCTCCGCAAGAGAGCAGAGAAGTGATATAATAGACGGGACTGGAAAAAATATTCTACACAAGGACCGGGGAAACACCTTTATGCCTGAATTTAAAGTTGAAGCACCTTTTCAGCCAACCGGCGATCAGCCAGAAGCCATTGCAAAGCTGGCAGAAGGGATCAAGAAGGGGTATAAATATCAGACGCTTCTGGGAGTCACCGGAAGTGGAAAAACCTACACAGTGGCCAAAGTGGTCGAGCAGGTACAAAAGCCTACACTGGTACTGGCTCCCAATAAGACGCTTGCCGCTCAACTGTATAGCGAATACAAAGAGTTCTTTCCGAATAATGCTGTAGAGTACTTTGTCTCCTACTATGACTACTATCAGCCAGAAGCCTATATCCCGCGTACAGATACCTATGTCGAAAAAGAAAGCATGCTCAATGAGGAGATCGAAAAATTGCGCCTGTCTGCAACGCGCAGCCTCTTTGAGCGTCGCGACGTGCTTATTGTAGCCTCGGTCTCCTGTATCTATGGTCTGGGTAGTCCTGAAGAATATAATCAGGTGGTTCTTACCCTGAAAGTCGGCGAAGAGCGCCGCCGAGATCGCATTCTACGCCATCTGACCTCGATCCAGTATGAGCGCAATGACGCAAACTTTACTCGTGGTCGGTTCCGGGTTCGTGGCGATGTGCTTGAGATCTTCCCGGCCTATGAAGACCTGGCCGTACGGATTGAGTTTTTCGGCGATGAGATCGAGCGCATGACTGAGATTGACCCGCTGACCGGCGAAGTTCTGGGTCAGCGCCAGCGACTCGATATCTACCCGGCAAAACACTGGGTTACCACCCAGGAACGCCTGAACAAAGCCATTGAGTCGATCCAGCAAGAGCAAGAGGAGCGCCTACAGCAGCTCGAAGCCGAAGGCAAGCTCCTTGAGGCCGCACGCCTGAAACAGCGCACCAACTTTGATATTGAGATGCTGCGTGAGACAGGAATCTGTTCCGGCATCGAGAACTATTCACGCCACCTGTCGGGACGTGCCCCCGGAGAACAGCCCTGGACACTGCTCGACTACATGCCGGAAGACTTTCTTCTTGTGGTCGATGAGTCGCATGTGGCCCTCCCGCAGGTTCGCGGCATGTATGCAGGTGACCGATCGCGTAAGCAGGTATTGGTTGATTATGGCTTCCGCCTGCCTTCGGCCCTGGATAACCGCCCACTGACGTTCTCAGAGTTTGAGCGTCAGATCAAGCAGGCACTCTTCGTATCGGCCACACCCGGCCCGTATGAATATGAGCATAGCACCGCCATTGTCGAGCAGCTTATCCGCCCAACCGGTCTGATCGATCCGGCTATCTCAGTGCGACCAACAAAGGGGCAGATCGATGATCTGATCGCGGAGATTCGTGCCCGCGTCGAAAAGGAACAACGTGTTCTGGTCACGACACTGACGAAGAAAATGGCCGAAGATCTTGCTGACTATATGCAGGAGTTGAATATCAAGGTCCATTACCTGCATTCCGAGATCGACACCATTGAGCGAGTTGAGATCTTACGAGACCTGCGTATGGGCGTCTACGATGTCGTGGTCGGTATCAACCTTCTGCGTGAGGGTCTGGACCTACCAGAAGTATCACTGGTCGCGATTCTGGATGCCGATAAAGAGGGCTTCCTGCGCTCTGAAGGCTCCCTGATCCAGACAATCGGACGCGCAGCCCGCCATGTTGAAGGAAGCGTGATTATGTATGCAGATACCATTACAGGCTCAATGCAACGCGCGATCGACGAGACCAATCGCCGCCGCCGTTTGCAAATCGCCTATAATGAGCAGCACCATATCACACCTCGCGGTATCAAGAAAGAAGTAAAGACCCTCTCGGAACGCCTGAAAGCGATGAGCGGAGCGGAGGAAGCTAATGAGCAGGCTGCTGCTAAAGTGCTGAACGGTATCCCGAAAGATGAAGCGATCCGCTTGATTAAGGATCTGGAAGCGCAGATGCGCACCGCCGCCAAACAACTCGAATTTGAGAAAGCAGCCCAGTTGCGCGACCAGATTATTGAGGTCAGGCGCTCGATGATTGAATAATGACAACAGGGAGGAGGCCTCTGTTCCCTCCTCCTTCTGTCCCCTCACACTCGACACATACTTGAGCGTCAAGCGACAACATACCCTGCCATGCCTCAGATTGTGCTCGCTTGAGCCCGCCTTCAGCATATCTCGATACAACGATCCAATACCTCCCAATCCCGGAGTTATCTATTCCCGTTTCCGAACAGGAAGAAACGGCAGAAGAGGAAAAAGCGATGCTGTTCAGGCCCTTCTGCGGGCTATTACACCTAATGACAACCTTTTTTTCCTATTTAGTGAAACCATAAACTGAGTATTAGGTGGAGAGAAGGCCTGTTCTCTGGATGCAGTCGAACTGATTATTAGGTGGAAGAGATCTATTGCACCCGGTAAAAAAATTCACACTTTTCTTTTGCCAATTACTTGACAAACTACTATATAATATCAACCGTATGCTTTTTGCATGCGACAGATACCATGATTCAGGCACTTAGCCTATTCATTAACCCACGTAACGAAATCTTGTGGAGGAAGATGCGATGCTCGTACACCTGATGTTGGAACTCTACAACATCGACCGTGGTATCCTGGAGAATGAACCGCTGCTCCGCCGTGTTCTCACTGAGTACCCGGACCGCGTTGGAATGGAGAAGGTCAGCCCGGTCCACCTCTATGATATTGAAACTTCTAATCCATTGGATGCGGGGATGTCTGGTTTTGTCGTTATCGCGCAAAGCCATATCAGTCTGCATGCCTGGCCCGAATATGGCGAAGTAGATATCGATATATGCTCCTGCAAAGAATTCAGTCAGGAAGACGCTATAGCATATGCAAAAGAGATTTTCCAGACTGACGATGTAGAATCCCATTTCGTGGTCAGGGCAACGCGCTCACTCCGCCCTGATGAGCCAGATCCTGCCCGCCTCGAAGCAGCTCTCGCCGCTCGCCGGAAAAAGGCGACGGAGGTACGCTAAGGGCACAAAGGGAAAGGCAGATTTTCTATTTGCCATTCATTCTAGCTATACTGGAGGATGAGGAGTATTTATACAGGCATCGTATCTTCTCCCATCCTCCCTCTCTTGCTCCCCAATTCGATTATTTAGATAGCAACCAGGCATTTATCAACGCCTGCATAAATACAGTAAAGGGTCTTGAGGTATGGTCAATCCTCCTGGCATTCAATTCCTGGCACCTGATGCCCCCTATTGTGAGCCAGATAAAGCAAAGGTTATCATTATTCCTGCTCCCCTCGAATATAGCGTGTGCTATATGAAGGGGACCGCCAGAGGGCCAGAAGCGATCCTTGAGGCTTCTGGCCAGATGGAACTGTATGACGAAGAGCTTGACTGTTGCCCGACAGACATAGGCGTGCACACTCGCGCCCCACTGGACTATAGCGGTATGGATCATGCAGCCGCACTCAAAGCCACCGGCGACGCAGTGCGCGAGGTATTGCAACGCGGACAATTCCCGTTCACGCTCGGCGGGGAGCACTCGCTTTCTGCCCCCGTCATTCAAGCAGTCCATGAACACTACCCGGATCTCACCGTAGTCCATATTGACGCACATGGAGACCTGCGCGACACCTACGAAGGTACCCCTCTCTCGCATGCCTGTATCGAGCGGCGCGTGGTTGATATGGGAATTCCCCTACTGGAGATCGGTATTCGCAGTTTCAGCCCGGAAGAAGTTGCGTTTATGAAAACCAGGCCGAACGTCTCCATCGTCTGGGCCTACGAAATCGCACGTGGCACGGCCCAAATTCCCTGGGAGCGTCTGGGCAAACATACCTATATCACGCTTGATCTTGACGCCTTTGACCCTGCCGCAATGCCAGCAGTAGGCACCCCGGAACCCGGAGGCCTCTCATGGTATCAGGTTCTCGATCTGGTGCGGGAAGTATGCCGCCGGTCCACCGTCGTTGGCATGGACGTTGTTGAGCTCTGTCCGATGCCCAATCAGGCTCATGCGGAGTTTCTGGCAGCCCGTCTGGTGCATAAGATGCTCGGGTACCGCTTTTTCGCCAAACAATAACTACTTTCTTTCCCTCTATCGAGACGGAGAGAGGCGTTTCCTCGTTGTAGAAAAAGGGGAGGAATGCGGGAAGAGATCTCACCTCCGATCTTCCCGCATTCTCAGCTTCACCTCACCGGCCCAGGAAGCTCCCGTCTTCAGGCGGGAGAGGAATGGGCCCACCTTTAGCGGGAGGCCATTGACCCTTTTGTATGCTTATTCCCATCGTTGCTATACTGACAAGGGAAGAGTTATACTCTCCTCTTTTTCAAAAAACCGTCTGGTGAATAATTGATGACACGCTTGATAAGACAATTAAAAAGACGCTATAGAGAAACGCAGAAACTCTCTCTTCTGACCTGTTTTTTGCTCTGCCTCCTTACAAGCTGTACCACAGTGCAAAACAATGTCGTGGGCAGCACCCAACCACAACAAAGCGCACCACGCCAGCAGATCATGCTGAACGCAGATGATCCCGCTCAGCCGATTATTCGCACGCTCTACGGCGGCGGCCTGCATGGGACACTTTCCTTCAGCCCACAGATCAGCATTTATAGCGATGGCACATACGTGCTTGGCGTCGAAAAAAAGGGACAGCTTGCCTCAGACAGCCTGCAAACGCTGCTGGATACACTTGCCAACACCTACAACCTGTTTGATTTCTCACGCAAGCAATTCTCTGATATTCAGGATCAAAACTCAACCTATCTACAACTGGCCTTCAATGGCAAGCAAACTCAATTGCAGTATGGGACTTTTGGACACTATCAGGCCAACGCGCAGGATCGTGATGAATACACCCGGCTCGGGAAAGCCCTGACTGCCATCTCGGAGGCGCTCACAGGCCCAACAGAGCCTTATCAAACCAATCACTACGCGCTACTGATCCGCCGCGCCTATGGCGCTGATCCTACGGCCTCTCATCCGGCATGGCCACTCACCGAGTATACTGCGGAACAAGCGGCATATTCCGAGTGCGGCAAAAATCCCGCAAATGAGAACACCCCCAATCTGGAAACAAGCTGCCTGAAATTTACCCTGCCGGCACATGGTCTGCTCCTGACTTCAGAACAGGTTCAGCAATTCAAAGAGGTGATGAAGGGGGCGCAACAGGATTTTGAGGAAAATGGGAACTATTACACCGTCACGTTACGGCCTTTGCTTCCCGATGAACAGGCCAATCATCGGCTTGCCATGTTTGGCAGTGCGCAGAGCGATTTTCGTGCTGTGCCTTTGCTTCAGCAGCCCAAACCAGAGCAAGAAAGTGGCTCCTGAACCGGTCTGGTCAGGGCCAACCGTTTCTATTCTCTTCTTTCAGGGGGATGTGGTATACTGAAGGAGACGTGCTATCTACACAACCGTTGTAGCCACCAACGCGCGTCTCTTATAGTGTGGAAGGATAATGGGAGGCAGCAGGAGGGGCTAGCCGAACTAACCACCCACTTTTAACAACATCCCCCAGCACAAAGTTAAAGCATGAAAGGATTTATGACCAGAGATTTCAGTAAATCAGGGCGAGAAGACAAACGCCCGCCACGCGATATGTCCACCAATCAGTATCGCAATGAGCAGCAAGCGCGTCCCACCCGTGTACGTCTCAGCCGTGAGGTTGTAGATCGGGGTTGGGCCCTGGGCGCTCAAAACAGACATGCTGATTATCAGCCGCGCAATAACGGCTCTATGTATCCTTACCAGAATGGTCGGACACAGTCAGCATCTTCCTCCAATAACGGGTATGGTAGCAGTAGGCGGGGGCAGCGACCACAACATAATCATGCGAATCCGGTATCTCCACACAACAACTACCAGAGTCCCTTTTCCTCAAACCCAAATAGCCGAGGACAGACACCTCGCGACTCCTATCAGAAACCGAGGAAAGGAGGGTATACCCCATATCACGAAAGGAGCAGTCAGCACCAGTCACATGAAACGCGGTACCAACCCCCTTACGGTGGGCAGTACCAGGACAGAAGACCCTCCAAAAATGCTGCGCGCTTCGAGGGAGATTATGAGTCCTTTACTCATACATTTGAAAATCCCGGGCATTCTTCCCAGCATAAACCTACACACCATAAGACACCAACGAACAAACCACCACGACAGGAACGGCATACAACACAGCTCAGTAGTGGTCGTGTTTTAAAGGGTTCGCGGCCCGCTCAACGCAAGCAGGCCCGTTTCTGGCAAGAAATCGAGCAGGATACAGCCGAGCTCTTACAGGGCGTTCGACACAATAAGCCAGAAAATTCCCCTTCTCATGAGCAGAAAAAACGGGCCGAAGGCCGCCAGCATGCTCAGGATGAGGAGAAACAGTAGCCGTTTCACAACGCGTTTCGCACGCTTTTAAAGTTCAGGTTTGTTCATATGGGTGTCCAGTCGTTCTCTGGGCACCCATCCTGTTTCATGTGCAGGCACACTACGAAACATCGATACAAAGCCCAACTTGTGATACACTAATGACGGTTGCACATGGCCCTATTCTGTAATAGACAGCACACGCTATAATCTATACAGGATTATATTTTTTATCTGGATAAACAGGGAGCCTCGTACACGCGCTTTGTTCTGCTCCAGGCCAGGTGCACAATGCCAGAAGATAGACGAAATGGAGAATTCCTGATGAATACAACGGCGGCCACTTTGAGCCGACTCTTTTCCAGTATTCAGGCCGATTTAGACCTTGTCGATAAAACATTTCAGGAAAGGGCATCCTCCGGGCTGGACATTCTTAACTCAGCCTCAATGCATGCCCTGGGCTCCCCAGGAAAGCGGCTTCGCACCGCAATAACCCTCCTGGCAGGAAAACTCAAGAACTACAATATCGAAAAGCTCTTACCACTGAGTGTCGCGTATGAAATGCTGCATCTAGCGACACTGATCCATGATGATATTGTTGACGAAGCCAAAACCCGACGCGGACAGCCAACCGTCAATGCTGTCTGGGGAGATAAGATCGCTATACTGCTTGGAGACTACTACTTCGCCAAAACCGCAGGCCTGATCGCTGATATTGAGGATCACCGCATTGATCACCTCTTCTCAGATACGGTCGCAACTGTCTGTGAAGGAACCATTCTGGAAATGATGACCGCCGGGCAAATTGATCTCACGATTGAAACCTACTACGAGAAAATCAAGCATAAAACAGCCTGTCTGATGGCTGCCTGTAGTAAAGGTGGCGCGACCGTATGCGGCGCTTCGCCTGAAGAGATTGAGCAGCTCTACCTGTACGGCCTGCACCTGGGCGTCGCCTTCCAGATTATTGATGACATTCTGGACTATACGCAGGATCAATCAACCATCGGCAAACCAGCCGGAAATGATCTTCGCCAGGGGATGGTAACGCTTCCGCTTATTTACGCACTACAAGAAAACGCGTCCGCTGACCGACGCCAGCAGATACAGCACATTTTAGGCGGTCAGTCACAGGATGAAGACGAGATTCGCTCTGTCGTTGATTGGGTTGTTCAGAGTGACGCGATCAATCGATCTTTTGAAGCAGCAGAGGAGCACGGAGCAAAAGCGCGAGAAGCGCTCTACAGCTTCGCCCCCTCGTCTCACCGCGACATCCTGGATGAGCTGGTCGACTTTGTGATTGTCCGCAACCGCTGATACAACTCCGATAGGATACATGTCAATGAGCATCAAAACGTCTATGAATCTAGAGGAAAAGTTTCGCGAGACCGGGGGAAAGCGCCCTTATGTCCAGCGTCTCTTTGGCCGCATCGCAGGCGTCTATGATCTGATGAATCGGCTGATGAGTTTGGGATTGGATATCTACTGGCGCAAACGGGCGGCTCGCTATCTGGCTCTAGCTACCGGTGAAACGGGGCTGGATCTGGGAACCGGGACCGCTGATCTCGCTATCACTGTAGTTCGTCAGGCCAAACCTGGTACCCGCATGATTGGCATGGATATTGTGCCGGAAATGCTGGAACAGGGCCGTAAGAAAATTAAACGACTCGGACTTGAGGAAAGCATTGAGCTCCGTACCGGCGACGCAGAACATATCGATCTGCCCGACAATAGTGTTGATGGGTGCTGTCATGGCTTTATTGCCCGCAATCTGACCAACCTTCGCCAGGGCTTTAGCGAAATGTTGCGTGTTGTCCGCCCTGGTGGTCGGGTCGTCTGCCTGGAGATCACCCACCCGCCCGGCAAGATCTTCCGCACATTGTTCTATATCTATTTTTATAAGCTGGTCCCACTTCTTGGCCGTCTGGTTGGTAAAGCACCGGAAGAATACAACTACCTGCCTAATTCCCTGACGGTCTTCCCGGATGCTCCGCACCTCAAGGAGCTGATGGAAGAGGTTGGCTGGAGCGACGTTCGCTATTACTACCTGAACAACGGACTGGTCGCTATTCATGTGGGCACCAAGCCAGAACAATAGAGGCGCTTGTACTGTCGGTGTCAGGGGTACCGCAGTACAAGCCTCTTTCATTACAGCATCCCGCGACTGATCCCCACCAGCAACGCCAGACCAAGAAGGATCATCCCAAAACAGGCACTGGCCCAGAGCCATTCATACCCGGTGCGCAACGGTGGCAGCTCCTCCGGCTTCGGTAGCAACGCAACCTTCTCGCGCTCCTCACCATCGAAATCGATCGCAAACATTTCCGGGAGCATACGCGCCACTGTATCTTCAACAGATGGCTTCTCACGCTCCCGCAGCACAACAACTGTTTCCTCTTTAGGCTTAGTAAGCGAGGGAAGCAGCGCCTGTAGGGCCTGTTGAAGCTCCTCAACCTGCTGATAGCGTTGCGAGGCCCGCGCATGGAGCCCCTTCGCCAGAATCTCTTCAAATTCCTCCGAGAGTTGGGGATTCAAGCGCCGAATCTTTGGAACGATTGCGCTGGTAGCAACCCGGGCCGGAACACTTCCTGTTGCGGCAAAATAGGCGGTAGAGAGCAACGAATAAAGGTCGGCACGAATATCGATCAGACCATTGCCAAGTTCAGGCACGGTATACGGAGAGAGGCGCAGACGCTCAAGGCCCGCCAGATATTGCCAACCGCCCCCGGCCATCACAACAGAGAAGCCAATTAACGAGCTCTTGTGATCTGATCCGCTCAGCAGAATATGTTCTGGTCGAATCCAGCCATGCACAACTGGTGCAGGTTGTTGTGACAGGAAAGCAAGAATATCGAGGATCTGCAAACAGAGGTCCACCACTTCTGCCTCAGAGTGCGCACGTTTGCGTTGACGAATAGAGGAGAGCAGTGTCATGCCCTCGGTTGCCTCAAAAACAAACAGATTGCGTCGCCGCTCGCTAAAAGCATCCCACAGAGCTGGAATACGCGCATGCTGCCCGATCGACAGAAAGGTATTGGTCGCGTTGCGTAGAACCGTCGTCGCCGCTGTATCGTAGGCGGGCAGGCCCACATCACTGATAAAGACTTGCACCCCACCACGTTGCACATCCTGCGCCAGCCAGAACGCCTCATAGGCCCGCTTCTGCCAGACCTGCCTGCTAATCAACCGACGCAGGAGATAGCGACCATTACGTAACGAGCCACCTTCGGCAAGCTCTTCACCAATCAGGCCAAACTTCGGCGTTTGAGGAGAGAGCGCCATAGAAGCCGTTGCTTGTGCTGGCTCAAAGAGAGGCATTGCCTCAGTCGTTCGTTTACGCTCTTTTACAGGCTCCACAAGAGGAAGGGGAGCAGGAGTCTTTTCCTGCATGACCTCCGAAAAAGGATCCCTGCCAGTCACTTCGATTGGTGCGGGCGAATTCCGTTGTGAGCGTTCATCTAAGAGAGCCTTCTGTGGCTGAGAGAGCGCTTCTGATGATTCCGGTAATCGAACAAATAAGCCACAGCGCGTACAGGGTCGTCTGGTTACATCCCATTGCATACCACAGCGTGGACAAACCATCACATATTGCGACGTGCTCTTTCACCTCTTCGCAGGTCACGAAGAAGTCACGCCGCCCTCCTTTCTACTTCCTCCCCACCATTTCCGGGGCTGGGCATTGCCACGTTCTCTCATGAGCAAGGTCTGGCAACCTCACAGCTCGAAAGACCTGTATTATACAAGAAATAACAATTTAGCATAAGAAAGCATGCTATACCGCTTCAAGTATAAAGAACAGGGCACAAAATGTCAATGTGCATATCTATCCGTGCTTCCCCTTCACCGCTTCCGACCAATAGCAGAAAGCCCTCCGAAAAACCCTTCCAGCGTTTTCGCCAGGTCATACAACTGAGTTGCTTCCACCACAGAAATCTCATGCCCCGGATGCGCCACACGATACAGAAGCTGTACCACAGGCTGCTTATGCGGGGCCCTCTCCTCCGAAGCAGTTGAACCAAGCAAGGAAGCGCGCAAGGCATCCACGCTCGCATTCACCTGTTCCAGCTCAGTGATATCGATAAAGCTTGCAGGTTTAGATGTGCTTTTTTCGCGCTCTAATTCCCACTGACGCCGCGCCTTTTTGCCAGCAGCACAATAGCAAAACTCGGGCTTTGTCGAGTCTGAATTGAGGAGTCCCGTATCCTCACAAATAGGGCAGATCGACATACGAAATTATTCTCCTTCTCTGCTAGAATGAATAGCCAGATAGCATCCGCCCCACTACTATACCATAACAGACACTCAGGAGAGACGCACCTTGCCACAGCGATAGTCCTGTAACATCATTTCACAATCAAAAGCCATTGCACCGGAAACCTCTTCAGGAGAACGCCAACAGGGAAGACCCTCACCGGAACCATGCTCGGTCCCTCCTACAATAACGCCTTTATACGCAATAGAGACGGCGCGAAACCGGGGATCTCTTTTCAGCGCAGAATAGATACCAACCAGCCCGACGAGCTGCACCTCGTAGCCGGTCTCTTCTTTAGCCTCGCGGAGCACACATTGCTCGATTGTTTCGCCATAACGCACAATGCCGCCAGGAATGGTAAAGCCGAGTCCATCCGAACGATCTATCAGAAGGATCTTTCCATTCTGCTCAACAATGACACAGGCACTCAAAATAGGAGAGATCTGCCCGAGCGTGCAGAAGGCAATCAAACGAAAAATCAAACCTGCGAGCCAGCCTTTGACTTTTTCCTTCATTCCATCCTCATCGTTACTCGTTACTGCTATTACGCGTTTGCTGTCGTGCCAGTACCTCACGGGCAAGCGTGCAAAAAGCCTGCCCAAACGGCGTTTCTGCCATGCTGATGGCAACCGGAACCCCTTCATCACTCCATCGGGCAGCCATCGGGTCCAGAGGCAACGAGCCAAGAACCGGGACCTGGTCCAGTCTTGTGCGCACTTCCTTGCTATGCGGGTAGATCTCAATCCGCTCACCACAATGAGGACACAATAAGCCATCCATGTTCTGCACGACACCAAGCACCGGCACATCAGCGTTCTGAAACATCGCAAGCGCCTTCGCGGTATCAATTCGCGCAATATCCTGAGGCGTTGTGACCAGAATAGCCCCATCGAGCGCCATTTCCCGACAGAGCGTCTGCTGTGGCTCTCCGTTGCCCGGCGGAAGGTCAAGGATCACATAATCAAGCCTGCCCCAATCGACCGAGTACAGCAACTGGCGGATCAACAAGCCAAGCATATCGGACGAAGCCGCCACGGCCTGCTCTTCTCCGATGAAAAACCCGGCAGACATCACCCTGACTCCATATCGCGTCAATGGAGGAATCTTTTTTTCCGGAGCCAGATTTTTCGCCTCAGCCAGAGGCAACATCGCACGAAAGCCACTGCTTGCCGCTCGCTTGCGCACACCGAGCATCATCGGCACACTCGGTCCATAAACATCACAGTCCAGTAACCCGACACTTGCCCCCGCTCGGGCCAGCGCTACAGCCAGATTGACACTCACCGTTGATTTTCCGACACCTCCTTTGCCGCTCCCTACAACCAATAATGAGCCCACATCTGGTAAACGCTCCCTCTGATTTCCCAACATGACATTTCATCCTTTCAGTAGTAGCAAACACTGCTTTTTCTTCTACTCTTGCTGAAAGTATAAGCACTTACTACCCATTTGACAAGCAGAAACAGGCTTGTCTGTTTGCCAAAGTCAAGAACTGGCAGATATACTGAAGAGGTTTTATTGGCATGCGATAAGCACATCTGTTCATAATCAGGAGTATTCTGTGTATCGACTCTTAGCAATTGACCTTGATGGCACGCTTCTTACCCCCGAGCGCAAGATCACGCCGCGCACACGAGCCGCTATTCAGCAGGCCGTGGCATCTGGCATGGAACTTGTGATAACAACCGGGCAGTCCTATCCCGCGCTGCGATCCCTCTGCGCGGGGCTCCCATTAACAAAACCACAAGTAACCTGTAATGGAGCAGTAATCGTTGACCCGAAAGATGATACTATCCTTCACGAGACTCTGGTTCCCCTCTCTCTGGTGCATGATGCACTGGCGGCACTACGAGAAAAGCAGTTCTTCCGTGTCTATCATACCAATACCTACGTCTATGCAGAGCAGGGCACGCCGGGAGCCGAATTCTGGTATCTGCCGCCAGCGCCACCAACGGTGATAATTGAGGATGTCACCACCATTTATCCACAACCCTGCGTCAAACTGATGGGAGTGGGTGAACCGGCCAATGTGCTACGCTCGCTTCCCTATTTTGAAGAGCGCTTCGCAGGCCAGCTCTATGTGACTCGGGCCGCCAGCGATCTCCTGGAATTCCTGCATCCAGATGTCTCAAAAGGTAAAGCCCTAGCTCGCGTCGCCCGGATGCTCGACGTTGCGCCCGAAGAAATCGTCGCATTTGGCGATAATCATAATGATATTGAGATGCTACGCCTTGCCGGTCTGGGCATCGCAATGGGTAATGCCGCTGATGATGTCAAGGCACACGCCGATTATGTCACGCAAACCAACGCCGAGGAAGGGGTTGCTGTGGCTCTTGAAGAAAAAGTACTCCCACTCCTATCCTCTCAAGTGTAGAGATGTAGAAATACACTGTTTTGTAATACAATAAGGAAGAACACCTGACCGGGCGACAGAGAACCGCTTCCTCTGGAACGCTTCAGGGTAGCTTTTACATCAGGAGGTCCTTTATGCCACAAGCCCCAGCGCTGGAACAGGGACAGATTATCCCTATCTTTACGTTGCCAGGCACTGATGGGATGCCCCATAGCCCCTGGGATTATAAGCAGCATGAAAATTTGCTTCTGCTCATCTTGCAGAGCTCGAGGACACCGGAAGAGCAGACAGTGCTCCAGGCATATGCTCAGCACTATGCTGCTATACGTGAGGAACGCTGTGCTATTCTGAGCATTACAGCCGATCCTGTCATCACAAACCTGCATACACAGGAAACCTTGCATCTTCCATTCCCACTGCTTTCTGATCCACAGGGAACGGTCATAGAGCGCTACACTTCCTGGAAAAACGAGACCCATGAGCTGCGCCCCTGCCTTGTACTGGCAGATCGTTACAATGCCCTGGTAACACATACACCTGTGGAGACCGTGGCAGATCTCCCGCCAATCAGCGACTTGCTTGCAACGCTGCAATACATAAACTGTCTCTGTACACCTTAATTGTGGGGAGAAAGCGCCTGCTTTTCTCCCTCATTTTAGCTTATGGCGAGGTACTCACTTCTATGACGAACAAAAAAGACTGGGATCTCGAAACGCTCCTGATCCACAGCGGACGCACAACCCTGTCTGCTCTGCCAACAGGGACCCCAACCGTTCAGCCGATCCATGCCAGTACTACCTATCTGTATGACTCAGTCGAGGCTCTCGATAAGGCATTCGAGGGAACTACTCCCGAAGGTGAACCGGCCTTCGTTTACGCTCGTCACGGGAACCCCAGCACCAATACGTTTGAAGAGGCCATGACTACCGCTGAAGGGGGAGCAGGAGCCGTCTCTTTTGGCTCTGGAATGGCGGCCATTCACGCCGCAATCCTTGCGGCAGGAGTCGCACCGGGAGCTAAAATTCTCGCCTCAAAAGACCTCTATGGGGCGACAATAGGCCTCTTTCAAAAAGTGTTTGCCCCTCAGGGCGTCACCATTGTTCTGAAGGATCTCTGTACTCCCGACGTTGCCGAGGTGATCGAGGAAGAAGAGCCCGACATCATCTTCGTCGAAACCATTTCTAATCCCCTGGTCAAGCTGGTCGATCTGGATGCGATCAGCACCGCATCCAGAGCCATCGGAGCCGTGACCATCGTTGATAGCACCTTTACCACCCCCTATCTTGTCAGGCCTATTGAGCATGGTTTTGACCTGGTTGTCCATAGTACCACCAAGTATATAGGGGGACATGGTGATAGCACGGGTGGAATTGTGGTAAGCGCCACCAATGCCCTGCTCAGTCAGGTACGCAATTACGCAATCATATTGGGAGCCATTCTCAGCCCCTTTGAGACACACCTGATGACGCGAGGACTGCGAACTCTAGCCCTTCGTATGGAGCGTCAGAGCCAGAACGCTGCCCGCATCGCCGAATTCTTACAGCAACATCCAGCAGTGGCCCATGTCTATTATCCGGGTCTGTCAGAGCATCCACACCACGAACTGGCAAACCGCTTGCTTCGGCCTGGCCTCTATGGGGGCCTGCTTTCATTTGACCTGAAAGAGCAAACGCGTGAAGCAGCCTTCCGTTTTATGGACAGCCTGCAACTCTGCCTTCCTGCTACCACCCTGGGTGATGTGTTCACACTGGTGACATATCCGCCTATTTCATCGCATCGCACACAAACGAAGCGTGAGCTTCAAGAACTGGGTATTAGCGAGGGTTGCATTCGACTCTCCGCCGGAATCGAACACTGCGACGACATTCTACAGGATCTTGAACAGGCTCTCGGGTAATCAAAAAAAAGACACAAAAAAGCCCTCTTTCATCTGAGAGAGGGCTTTCGGATTATTTGGTGTGTCTGATATACTTGCCGGGAACAATCTCGGTTCCGTCGCTGCCCACCGAAGCGGTAAGCACATGCAGAGCGCTCGTTTTAGGATCAACGGATAGATCGTTCACCACATCCCGCACGCCAGAGAACGAGCGGGCAATAACCTCAGCCGTATTCTTCTGCTGCTCGTTGCGCACCGCACCACTCAAGCGCACCACACCCAGACGCGGGTACACCCCAATTGGCAGATCAGCCGTCCGCGGATCGTGCGCCAGTACGGCGGCCAGATCACTGGCAAGCTCATCATCAGCCACCAGGCGGTTCTTAATCTCCAGCAGACCTTCAACACCCAGCGCCTGATCTCTCACAATATCCCCCCGCAGCGAGCTGGAGATATTGCCATCCAGGTACAGGACACCATCAAGCACACGAACGTCCATGCCTTTGAAATCCACATGCAGAGGAGTTAAATCGAACAGGATCTGCTCTACTTCCTTCTGTAGTTCAGAGTCAGGGCGATAACGTGGCAGTGCCTTGAAGACCGACTCAGGAACTGCGGTGGCAATATGCTTGTTCTCAAGTTGCTTGATATACTCTTTGCGAATCATCAGGCTCTGGCCCTGGCGGATACCACGAGCGACGATATAGTTCACTTCACCGCTATCCGGCTCGACAGCAAGCAGAGACAGACTTCCTCTTTCGGATGTCCCCTCATTCTGTACGATACTGCCACTATCCATAACGACGCCAGTAGGCTCGTTTGTGGATGCCTGCGCGAATTCCTCGCTGCTCAACTTGAGGTCCACTCTTTCCCCCGAGGCACTTCTGATACCCTCAAAAGGAACATACATCGTTTTGCCGAAAAGAAAGCCTTTTTTCACACCGATAGCAGCGAGACGACGCGAGGAGGGATCAAGAATGACATGAGTCAGTGTTCCCGCCTCACCATCCGAGCAAAATACCTTACACCCAAACACAAACTTGAGCATCTCTGAGATAGACGTTGTTGCTTCCATATTATAAATCCAGCCTCTTTTATTCAAAGATGTCTGAATGTAGTTCGACTAAAATACTACAATCATTCCAAATTGACAGTGTAACACGTTCTATTTGCCGCGACAAGCTACCTGCCGGAGCCTACGGAAGGAGGTCACCTCCTCACTACTCTATACGGTAAAAGCGACAAAAAAGACCTGGCTTCCAGGAGGCTATGCACACCCTTTTTTCTATGGTAAGCTCTCCTTATAGAGATAGTAGCAAAGGTCGAGCATAAAAGGAAGGGTTCCTCATGTTTGAGCACCAGGACTCATTTGCAACCAATATGCAGCGAGCACAGCAAGCGTTTCGCAACTGTCTGCATGGGCACCTCTACGAAGGAGAAGAACTCCTTTCCCGCACACGCACCTCACTCAAGCGCCAGTGCGGCGATCTCCCACTTGTCCAAACAGAGACCGGCCCTTTCCAGACAGCCACGTTCGAGGCGGCACGGGCCTGGGGCTGGCTTGAATTTGTCACTGGCGTGTATCAATTAGGCCGAGAGCATCCCGGTACCGCCCTGATGTATCTCAAGCGTGCATGGCGCATCTGGCGGCCCTGGGAACGATTGGGGACAACAAGTGAGGAGCAGAACGAGGCAACAAGAGAGCGCTTGCGTGCAAGTCTCTGGTTAGGGGAAGCATGGGCCCGCACGATCAGCGACCGCGCCAGCCGAGCCGCGACCACCATTCTTCACACTACACTTCTCGCGGTTGACAGGCTCCAGGAACAGGCCCTTCTGGAAGAGACTATTCAGCAGCAACGCAGTCTTCCCCTCGCTTTACCGGGCTCACCAGCATGGAATCCGGGAAAGCAGAGCATGCCCTTTCTCTGTCTTCTGCTCGGCACTCAGGCACGCTCTGGCTTTTCTCCTGAATAACGTCGTCAGCTTCCAGCGACCGCCCGCTTCATGCGTCGATTGCGCCAGCGTTTGAGCAACCGCGGCACAGTCAGCAGGAAGAATAGGACAAACAATACAATAACGATCACCATGACAATCGGAGCAAGCAGCGATAACGCTGTTCCAATCAACATACCGATATCTTCAAGTACACTGATAATGGGATTCAAAAAGCCTACACTGGTCGCAGTTGAGGTCACGCGGACTGAGGCCTTCGTCACATGAGCCAGGCCCGCCAGACCGGCTCCAAGTACAACCGGAACCACCAGCCCCGCCCCACTGACCTGATGTTGACTGACCGCCGCTACCAGCGCCCCGGCTAGCGGGCGCAAGACCGTATGAATTACGTCCCAGACATGATCAACACCAGGAATCTTATCGGCAAAGAGATCGGCCAATGCTAGAATAGCCAGCACGATCATAAACCAATCGGATGTAACATACTCAAATGGGGGCTGGACGGTATAGAGATGTAACCAGCGAACTGCAACCGCAAAAGACAGAAGAGGAAGGTATGCATTTATACCGGATGATAATGCCAAACCATAGGATGTCCCTATATCCATGCTTATTCCTTTAGCGCTTCAAAAAGACAAAAGCTCGGAGAAGCTGAGCACGCAAACTCAGCCTTTTTAGAAAAAAACCCCTTTCTATTATAGAAGACGGATCTTTTCGTTAAGATCAAATGATCTAAACAGCCAGTTCGCTTTGTGTTTCCTTCTGCCGGCCGAAGATGGTTTCCAGCGCCTCTGGAGCGTAGCGGGCCACGATCTCCTCTGTAATAGCGTTGGCGCGGCAGATCTCCCCAAACATGCTGGCGCTGGGCCGTGGCGTTCGGACCTGCGTTTTCGGATCAACATCGATCAAGCCGAAACGTGCATACCAGCCATTGTTCCACTCAAAATTATCAGTCAATGACCAGTAAAAATAGCCACGAACCGGGATCCCTTCCTGAATCGCCCGCCATACCATTGCCAGATGTTCTAAGATCGCGCGAGGACGGCGATCATCTAATGCATCACAGAAACCATTCTCTGTAATGTAGAGCGGCTTATTGCCGCGGGTTCGCCGGTAGACACCCTGCAACACCCGGTACATTCCTTCGGGGTAAATCTCCCCAAAATCCTGATCCAGCCCCTTATCATTGCGAAGTGTATCGGGCTTGACAAAACGACGTCCAAAAAGCTCAAAGGGCACCGTCGGATCAAAGCGCACCAGTTCCCGCGTATAATAATTGATGCCATGATAATCACGAGCCCCTGGAGCTTTATAAACTGGCTCCAGTAGCAGCTTCAAAGGAAAGGGAAAGAAACCTGTTTCCGTCGCTCTGAGCGCAGCCCAATTGAAAAAGGTATCCTGAGCACCCGCAACTGCACGATCCAGCGGCCAGCGAGCATCAGCAGGATCAAAGAGACGATAATGCAGGCAATAGCCAATCATGGCCTGTGGCTGAAGCCGTCGAATCACATAGAACGCATCGACATGCGCCTGCATCAGATGATGGAGGACCTGAAACGTCCGCAGAATACTCCCTTCGCCGGGAGGAAAATTCTTCAGGAGATAGCCTTCTACCGCATAAACATTGGGCTCGTTAATCGTGATCCAGAAGGAACAGAGATCCTGAAGTGCGTCTACCACATGATGAACATAGCGCAGAAACAGGCGAATATTCTCTCTTCGAGCAAAACCACCACGTTCAACAAACCAGAGAGGCTCAGTAAAGTGGTGCAACGTGACCGCGGGAGTAATATTGCGCTGTCGCAAGTCCTGCAACATGGCCCGATAGCGATCAATAGCCGCACTGTCCCAACGGCCCTCAGATGGCTCCACGCGACTCCATTCAATACTCAGCCGCAGGGCATTATTCTCCATCTGTTCTGCCAGCTCAAAATCATGTTCGGCAGCCTCCCACCAGTTCGCCGCATCGCCACAATGCTCACCGCTCAAAATACGTCCCTGCTCTTCCCAGCGGTACCATTGATTATTTATATTCCCGCCCTCGCATTGATAGGAAGAAGAGGCAGTTCCCCATAGGAACCCATCTGGAAATGGTAATCTCTGTGAGTTTCCCATAAACGCAGTCTCTCCTTTTCCGCTGACCCGGCCCTCTCCTGCACGGGGAGAGAGGTCAAAGATACATCTATCAGCTATAACACCAGGATACCATTCGTTCTCTGCATTTGCTTTTCGTGTTCATCTCCCAATGCCGATGAAGAGAGAAAAACGGTATGTACAGTATACACTCCTGTTGCAGGAATACAAACAGGAAAAAGAAAAGGCCGAACCCAACAAAAGGGATTCGACCTTTCCTGCTCTACCGAAAACTGCTTATTCGCGGATGCTGCGAGCGGGCAGCGGCCGCACCAGCGGGCTCATGACGGGTAGGCTCTTCTTGCCGCGCGGCAGGCGCTGACGCACCAGATAGTTCGGCGCGTTCGCCAGATCTTCCTTCTCCAGCGTGACATCACTGCCGAAGCGGTTGAAGAACGAGAGCTCGAAGTTCGGCGTCTCGCCCAGCGCACCGTGCGGGCAGACCTCAACACAGTCGCCACAGAAGATACAGCGATCCAGCGCGAAGGAGTAGCGCGTCAGGTGGCGCTCGGCCATCATCAGCGAACCGGTCGGACAGACCTGAACACAGGCACCACAGGACACACAATCAGTGTCGTGCAGGCTGACATTGAACGGCGTCGAGACGATCGTGTCAAAACCCTTACCGAACATGCCGTAGCAGTCCGGGCCAATCACATCGTGACAGACGCGCACACACTGTGTACAGTTAATACACTTGTTAGGATCGCGCAGGATGAAGCTGTGCGACAGATCGAAATCGTAATCGTGATAGTCGCTCGGCTCACCATCATGGAAGCGGTTATCAGCCAAACCATGCTCGATACTGTACTTCTGCAAGTCACACTGACCAGCAGAAGGACAGGCGCACTGCAAACAGCGAGCCGCTTCACGCTGTGCCTGCTCACGCAGATAGCCCATCTCAATAATGCGGAAGTTGCGCTCACGGTCCTCGTACGGAAGCATTGGCATCTTCACCTTAGGCTCAACGGGCTTGTAAGGCACAATGTCGAAGAGATCAGGCTTGCGCTCTTCCAGTTCGAGGCGACGAGCCACTTCATCCATATCCTCACCCATCAGATAGGCATGGATAGCGCGCGCGCCAAGTTTACCCTGAGCCACACATTCGATCACCGTCTTCGCACCCATCTGACAGTCACCACCGGCGAAAACGCCTTCACGGTCAGTCATGAAGTTGTGCGGGTTCGTTTGAATGGTGCTCCACTTGGTCCACTTCACACCAGACTTCTCATCAAGCACCGAGGTATCTGGCTTCTGACCGATAGCCGGGATAACAGCATCACATTCTAGAATGAACTCAGAACCGGGAATCGGCACCGGGCGGCGGCGACCACTTGCATCGGGCTCACCAAGCTTGTTACGCAGGAACTCGACCCCCTTCACCTTGCCATTTTCGGTGACAATACGGGTCTGGCTCACATAGAGCTGAAGATGTGTACCCTCGGCCTCACCGTCCTCAACCTCTTCCTCCGTCGCACCCATTTCGCTACGACCGCGGCGATACATCGTATGTACTTTCGCGCCCAGGCGTAGAGAGGTACGAGTACAGTCAAAGGCAGTAAAACCACCACCGATCACAACGACCTCATCGCCTTCGGTGACAGGAACGGACTTACCTTCAACCTTCTCACCGAGGAATGAGATTGCGTTAACGACGCCCTCTGCATCTTCACCCTCAACGCGCAGAGGGTTACTGGTCCAGGCACCAATGGCGAGGTAGACAGCATCAAAGCCCTGAGCAAAGAGATCATCAATGGTGAAGTCCTTGCCAAGCTCAATGTTGCACTGAAGATCAATGCCAAGCTGGTTCCAGAGCTGGTTCAGCTCGCGGTCCATCATATCCTTTTGCAGACGATACTCAGGAATACCATAGCGAAGCATACCACCAGGCTGAGGCTGCTTGTCAAAGACCTTGACATAGTGACCGCGCAGCGAGAGATAGAACGCACAAGCAGCACCAGCGGGGCCAGCGCCCACCACCGCGACCTTCTTGCCTGTCGCTGGGTCTTTCTCGTATGGCACGGGAGGATCAAGCAAGCAGGTTTCAGCCGCGTGGCCATGCATGCGACAGATCGCGATTTCTTCATCAACCAGCGCGCGACGGCATGCCTTCTGACAGGGTGCCGGGCAGACCAGACCCAGAATGTACGGGAAGGGCAGCACTTCTTTCACCAGACGTGCGGCCTCTTTCATCTCGCCCTTAGCGATCAGTTCCAGATAACCAGGGATATCGATGTGTGTCGGACAATCGACCTGACACGGCGGCTGACAGTAGGCATTGTGGTCGGAGAGCATCATTTCCAGGTTCGTGCGCCGAATATGGAAGAGCTCATCTGAATTGGTGGTAATCACCATGCCGGGCTCAGCCGGAGTGTTACAGGAAGGCAAAGGACGGTCATAGCCGTCAATATGTACCAGGCACATGCGACAGGCCGAGGTGGGTTCAAGCTTCTCGTCATTACAGAGATTCGGGATATCAGTGATCCCATTATCGATCGCCACACTCAGGATCGTCTGACCCTCGTACGCCTGCATCACGCGGCCATCAATGGTCACAGTGAAGCTAGGATGACCCATCTCATTGCGCACCATTGGCGGCTGTGCTTCCCTGGTAGATAGCGAAAAATTATCTCGGATTGATATAGCCATGAATAAGTTTCCTCTACCGAGTTGCTACTTGTTGACTAAGGCAAAACATGTTTCGTCACGAAACGATGAGAGCGCACAGGTACACAGGTTCCTGTCGGGCACTGTAATTCCTGAACGTGCAGAGTGAAATGCTCGGGCCAGTATTTCTTGGCCGTCTTCAACGAGTTCATCGACTGTACCCCAAAGCCACAGATAGAGGAGTTGGGGATATAAGAAGCGAATTCGTCCAGCACATCCAGATCACCATTGACGCCCAGGTCGCTGACGATACCTTCCAGGATACCGGTCACGCGCTTCACCCCGACGCGGCAAGGGACACATTTACCGCAGGACTCCTTACTCAGGTACCGGCTGCGCTCCATTGCCCACGCCACCATACAGGTGTTCGAGGGGAGCAACTCAATGACACCAGATCCAACGATCGCACCGGTCTGCTCAATTGGATCGAAATCGAAAGGCGTATCCAGAAGCGAAAGCGGCAGAGCACCACCTTCAGCGCCACCGACGACCACAGCGCGAACCTCATCCTCGCCAACTGACACCCCGGCATGGTTCAAAATCTCACGCAGAGTGGTGCCAAATGGAACCTCAACGACTTTCGGTTCTGTGCTACCAACGCCATAGATAGAGAGAATCTTGGTGCCTCCGGTGACACCGGTACCAGCGCTGGCAAACGCAGCGGGACCATTACGCACAATCACAGGCACATTTGCTAATGTCTCAATGCTATTAATAGCGGTTGGCTTATCCCACAGACCATACTGAGCCGGGAACGGAGGGCGCTGCTCCGGCATACCACGGCGGCCCTTAATCACCGCGATTTGAACTGTCTCTTCACCGCCCATAAAGCCCATATCGTAGCCCATGACAGTGATAGTACAGCTAAAATCGGTTCCAAGAATATCACGGCCTACCAGATTAGCTTCAGTCGCTTCCTGTAACGCGGCCTGAAGCGCCTCAACACCCTCTTTGTAGAGGGAGCGTGTGACAAGGAACGCCTCTGACGCGCCAACAGCATACGCCGCGAGAACGATACCCTCAATTACCTGATGAGGGTTAAAGGCCAGGAGCGAACGGGCTGCATATGACCGGCTATCGGCATCATACGCATTACAAATAACATACTTCTGATTATCTTCAGTGCCTCGTACAATGCGCCACTTCTCGCCCGCAAGTCGCCCGGCACCACCCAGGCCACGCAATTTCGCATCAATGACCTGTTGAATAATCTGATCCGGTGTCAATTCGCGCACCGCTTTCTCTAAAGCGGAGTAGCCACCGGCTTTCCGATAAGCGGCAAGAGAACGAACATCAGGATCATCTTGCCGCCGCAAAACCATATATGACTTCTGAAAATCAGGCATTTGGCTGCCTCACATGATGAATATTTCCCCAGACGCCGCGCTTATCGGGAGCCAGACCGCGCTCAGGCTGGTCATCACGCCGGATACCCTTCACCGCGGGGGCTGGTTTAAACTTGGGACTCATTGTGGCAATGCCAAAAACGTCGCTCAAGTCTACGCCACGAGCCTGAACCACACGCTTCGCCGCTTGCAGGGGAAGGTAGCCATAGTGATCCATAATCGCATCAAGCAACGCGGGCAACGCGCTTGCCTCATATGACCAGCTCGCAAGCAGCTCATCGACCTTGCTCAAATCAATCTCAGGCTCCAGATGATCTTTTACTGGCATTGCAACGCAGGGAGCAACTGGCTTGTTGTAGTAACGCACTGCATATTCCGAGATACGCTGAGTGTAGAAGCCAGCTTTCGAGATACCAGATGCAGGCGGGATCTTGCGTGGAGTAAACTTTTCTGCGCCCTCACGGATATAAGACTTGAACCAGGGGCGCTGTCTCCAGCTATACATTGGTTCATATTCAATCGTGATAGCGCGAGGTGGGCACGCCTTTTCACAAAGAAGACATGCCTCGCATTTCAAATTGAACTCTGTTTTGAGGCCCTCTTGCGCAATCAACTGAATGAGTCCACGGCTGCGTGGAGGCAGTTTCGGTTTTTCATAGGGGTAGAGACGAGTCACCTTCGGCCGAAACAGGTGGCTGAAGGTAAGATTCATACCTTCTAGAATACCGCGCATCGATTACACCTCAATTCCCTTCTCGCCACGTACCTTGAGACCCTGCTTGGCAATCTTCTCTCGCAGCTTGAGAATACCTTCAATCAGTGCCTCTGGACGAGGTGGACAGCCAGGAACATACACATCAACAGGGACAATAGTATCCACACCCTGAACTGTGTAATAGCTATCATAGAACTCACCACCGGAGTTCGCACACTGTCCCATACTAATCACCCACTTGGGTTCAGGAATCTGTTCCCAGAGCAGGCGTAAACGCGGTCCCATTTTCACAGAAACAGTGCCAGCTACAATCATCAGGTCGGCCTGTCGAGGACTGGAACGAAACACCTCTGACCCGAAGCGAGACAGGTCATAGTGCGACTGCGCCGAGGCCATCATCTCGATGGCACAGCATGCAAGTCCATAACTCATCGGCCAGACAGACTTCGAGCGTGCCCAGTTCTGTGCCCACTGTAACATATCGGCCAGACTGGTCAACTGGACTGGCAACTCCTGATCTCCAGGAATATATTCATAAGGGCCGGTCGCCATAGCAAGTGGCACCGGTTTGCGCCGCCCGGGGACGGAAGGCACATTCCCTTTTTCAGTGATATTGCTGCTCATCAGTAAGAACTCCTGTGCAAAGGTTTAGCAGCACCTATTGCTCGGTTGAGATAATGCAGGGTAATAAGAACATTGGGGGGTGATGTATATTCTGTACATTCCACCTGCCCTATTATAACACGTTACCGCCTGCTATGCCACACAGATAACGAGCGAGTTCACCTTCGCTGAGCCCCCCTCTATCCTATCACGAATAACCCCTTCTCACAGGATACCAGCACCTACCAAGCGGTTTATTTCCTCACTTGTGCCACTGCGGGCAATGGGTTAAGATAACGGCAAAGACTACTCTCAGTTTTGAAGGAGTTTCACCTTGGGTAATTACACAATCACCGTTCTGGCCGGCGATGGCATTGGTCCAGAAGTTACGGCACAGGCTGAAAAAGTGCTGGAAACCGTTGCCCAACTCTATGGACACACCTTTACGTTCCAACGTGGGCTGGTCGGGCTGACCGCGATAGAGGCAGAAGGCGCGGCTATTTCTGATGAGACGGTAGCGCTTTGTGAGCAGAGTGATGCTATCCTCTTTGGCGCAGTTGGTGGGGCAACGCCAGGAGCAAAGGTCAAACCAGAGCAGGCGCTATTCCGACTGCGTAAAGGCTTTCAGTTCTTTGCCAACCTGCGCCCGGTTCACACCTTCCAGGCCCTGCTCAACGCCTCCACAATCAAACCCGAAGTCTTGCAGGGGACCGATCTGATCGTTGTACGTGAGCTGACCGGCGGGCTGTATTACGGGCATCTTGAGCCTGCTGTGCCAGGAAAACCGAGCGAGATTCGCCAGACCGAGCGTGGAACCGAGGCTATTGATACCCTGCTCTACACCGAGGAAGAGATTGAGCGCATTGTGCGGGTCGCCTTTGAGATCGCCCGTGGACGCCGCAAGAAAGTGACCTCCGTCGATAAAGCCAACGTTCTGAGTTCGTCAGTGCTCTGGCGGCGGGTCGCCGAACGGGTCGCCGCTGAGTATCCTGATGTCACTTTTGAACACCTGCTGGTTGATGCCTGCGCCATGCATCTGCTTCGCCAACCGAGCAGCTTTGATGTCATCGTCACCGAAAACCTGTTTGGCGATATCCTGACAGATGAAGCCTCTATGCTGGCAGGCTCAATGGGTATGCTTCCCTCAGCAAGTCTGGGCACACGCCGCACTGCACACGGTACCTTTGGGCTGTACGAGCCCATTCACGGGTCTGCCCCCGATATCGCAGGCCAGGATAAGGCAAACCCCCTGGCTGCTATTCTCAGTGCTGCGATGCTCCTGCGCCACTCTCTGGGGTTGGAACACGAAGCCACAGTCATTGAAAAAGCAGTCGAGCGCTGCATTGATGAAGGCTATCGCACAGCGGACCTGCGCGAAAGTGGAAAAGAGGTTATTGGGACCAAAGAGATGGGTAATCGCGTAATCGAAACAGTCAAGCGCATTGCACAGGAAAAAGCCTAACCCATCATCGGCTTAGGACAAGGGCCCAGGAGACGAAACTTCTCCCGGGCCTTTTTTAACTGTTCTTCTAGCTCGGCAGAATCTGCCTGTTCCGATACAGCACCATCCTCCTGTGCGGGAGCCGCTTTCTTCGCCTCCAGCGCTGCTATTTCATCCAGAATCATCTGTCGTTCAACATACCAACGCGTAACAGCTCGTTCAACTCCCATCAGGATCAGCTCCTCACTGAGACACTCGCTGGCCCGCGGTACAGCTCCTCTTAGCGGGAAGAGGTACCATAGACCAGTGAAGACAGGGTATTCAACAAATCTTCATCCTGATATGGCTTGATTACATAGGCGCTTGCACCCAACTGCATCGCACGCTGCTGGTGTTTGGCAGCTGCGCGCGAGGTCAGAACAACCAGCGGCAGCGAGCGATACTGCTCCTGCGCACGTACCGTTGCAATCAACTCATATCCATCCATACGCGGCATCTCGATATCAAGTAGCACCGCGGCTGGTGTCTCATACGAGATCATTTCCAGCGCCTCGACTCCATCGCGGGCGGTTTGAACCTCCCAGCCGTTCTGCTTCAACATATTACTGACAACACGGCGCACACTGGGGCTATCATCAACAACGAGAATATGTCGACCGCGGTCGGCTGCCGCAGGAGACGCTGGTGACGGTCGCATTGCAGCCGTCGTTGGACGTCCTGCAGTATCGACATATTGCCGCATGGCGCCCTGCTGATTGCCCGTAATATTTGCGACCAACTTGGTACGTTCTCGGGTGGAGAGCAGGTCGTTTAGCTCAAGGACCAGCACCACCTGACCATTACCAAGCACGGTTGCACCGGCCACCCCATGCACATTGCGCAGATGCGGGCCAAGACTCTTCATCACGATGTCGTAGCGCCCCTTGATCTCATCGACCACAAGTGCTACATGGTGTCCACCGGCGTGAACAATCAGCAACTGCGATTTCTCGTCAAGCTGGCCAATTGGCAGCCCCAGATACTGGGCAAGCATACGAAGTGGATAGTGCTGATCCTGAATCAGGACCGCCGGCTGTTGATCGACCACAGTACGCTTGAAGCTATCCAGACGTCCAATCGCTTCCACCACCAGCGTCGGGATGGCAAACTGCTGTGTCCCGATGCGCACCATCATCGCGTTCTGGATGGCAAGGCTGGTCGGGAACTTCATTGTGAAAGCAGTTCCCTGACCCGGCGTTGTCTCAACCTCAAGCGTTCCACGCAAGCGCGAAACGGCATCGCGAACAACGTCCAGACCAACACCGCGCCCACTCACTTCACTCAATACTTCAGCAGTAGAAAAGCCAGGCTGGAAGATCAGGCTTACCACATCGCTCTCACTCAAAACCTGTTCCGGGCGGATCAGGCCGCGCTCAATCGCGATCTGCCGTACCCGTTCGGGGTCAATACCGTTTCCATCGTCACGGATCGTAATCACAACCTGATTACCTTCGTAACCGGCAGAGAGCTTAATCTGCCCCTTAGGAGACTTGCCTTTTAAGGCACGAATGTCGGGAGCTTCAAGACCATGGTTCACCGCATTCCGCATCAAATGCTCCAGAGGGCCAACAATCTCCTCAAACACCGTACGATCAACCTCAGTCTCGTTGCCTTCCAGATCGAAATCAAAATCTTTTCCCTGCTTCAGTGCGACCACACGCGCGGCGCGGTACAAACGCGGGGTCATGGTGGAGAGAGGGACGAGACGCACCTTCATCAGGCGATCCTGGAACGTCGTGCTCAGGCGATTCTCTCGCGCGAACACGTTTTCACATTCACGGATAATCGCCTCCATTTCGGCACTCAGCGTCGCCATATCCGAGATACTCTCACTGAGACCACGGGTAAGTTGGTGGAATTCGGTATAGCGGTCAAGTTCCAGCTCATCGAAGTCTGCCAGGTGAGCTGGTTCTTGCTGCTCAGTCTTCTCATTCGTTAAGATCAGGCTCTGCTCACCATTATTCGAGACGACCTTCACAGAACGACCACTGGGCAACATAACCGCTTCAAAGCTAGTTCCCAGGCGCTGACCGATATCATTCAAGCGGTTACTGCTGACGCTGGCATCCGCAACCAGACGAGCCAGACGCTGGATACGCTCTTCAAGAACACTACGGTTTACCAGGAGATCACCGAAGAGGTTTACCAGTTCGTCCAGCTTTTGCAGACGGACACGCACATTCAGATCCCGACTCGCAACCTGTCCTTCAGCTTTCGCTCCCCCTTCAACCACGCTGGACACGTGCGGCGCGTTCGGGTGCGCGTTCGGATGCTCGTCTTCCTCATCGATATCCATATCCGGGGCGGGACCAATGGCAGCCACACTATGCTCGCCGAGAAGCTGCGTATAGCGCGCGCGCATCTTCTGTACCAGCCCTTCAGGGTTACTGGCGCCCTCACCACGGCCATTAATCAGCATATCCAGCGCCTCAGTGGTATCCAGGATAATTCCCAGAACCTGCGGCGTAATGGGTGTGGTCCGCTCCATAATGCTATCAAGGAGGTCTTCCGAGATATGGCTGAGATCTGCGATCGGGCGGAAGCCCATCATACCGGCCGCACCTTTCAGCGTATGCGTTGCACGGCGAATCGCCTGAATCAACTCCAGATTCCCGGGGTCTTTTTCCAGAGCAGCAGTTCGAGCACTAATCGTCTGCAAATGCTCCTCTGCTTCCATTCGGAAAATCTCGGCAGCTTCTTCACCAAAGTCGCCCCCCATCGGATTCTGCTTTGCGGGCTCTGGTGGCTGTACTTTGGGGGCCTGGAGATTAGTTGGCACCTGCTGAGTTGAAGTGTTGCCAACGCCAAAGTTCAACGCAATAGCCCCTGCATCATTTTTAGTCAACGATTGGGGCATATCGGAGATGCTCCCCGAATGGGAGATCTGGTTCAAGAATTCCTGACGAACCTGAATCTCGATCTCACTGCGCAGTCGACGCTCCAGTTCACGCAACGCCTCCTGATCCATGGATCCGGCAAACGCGCGAGCTTTCGCGGTCTCCTTCGTCTCAACCTCGCGCAGCGTCTCCTCACGAACGCGGCGTGCAACCTCTTCGATCTGCGATTGTGCCTGCGCCTGCACAGCTTCGATCTCCCGGCGCATCTCCTCTCGAAGCTGGGCCTCAACCTCGGCCCGAATAGCAGCAGGATCGCCCTGACGCTCAAAGGTTACCCGTTGACGCAACTGCGCTTGATCCTGCGAGACCTGCATCTCCCATGGGCTCCATCCTGTCCCTGAGAGCGAGGCAGACGGTTGAGCCGGAACCTGCATCTGAAGGATCTCAGCCTCACAGGTTGCAAGCGACTCCTGGACCTGCTGGATAGTCTCTAGCAATTGAGAGTCCGCCCCCTCAATACGGGCCGCTATCTGTTTGAGTATCTCAAGCACCTTTTTCAGCTTGCTGTTGGACACCCACATGACCGAAAGTGGAAGATACCGCCGCACTTTCTCAGGGCTGTTCCGTAGATTCAATCCCATCGCGCGCCCGGCCCAATCTTCCATGCGTTCTAACGCATCCTTCGAGCCATCCAGGAAACTCCGGAACTCAGTTCGCTGATCCTCAACCACCGAGATCGCAGAACGAACCTGCGATACCAGATCCTTGAGCGTGACAAGCTGATTCTCCAGGGTCTGGATATCATTGCGCACGGTATGATATGCCTGCGGTAACTGAGGCTCCTGTGGTACAGGAAGTGGCGGCTGCGGGCTCGGCTGAGGAGTGGCAGCCAGAGAAGAAAAAATATCATATCCCTGCTGCTGTCCCGATGCATTATGCTGCGTCTGCGGCTCGTGAAACCCGGAAGAAGTCAGCAAAGAGAAAGCATCCTGAGAAGCAGGTTTCTGAACTTCAGGGACCTCACCAATGGAGGAGGAAGATATCAAAGCTTCAAGAGCACTGGAAGAAGACAGTTGAGACGACGAGGACTCATTCCAGTCGTTCGATTGTGGCGCCGGCTCAGGCTCTTCACCAGGTGGAACAAGATCTTCAGGCCAGGCGATATCCTCTCCGGCAGACAGCGAAGGCGTGCGGAAGGCCTCTACCATTTCATCCAGAGAAGGCATTGAAGGGGTAGAAGACAGGGCAGGAGAGAACGCATTCTGAGTTTGAGTAAACGCAGAGAAATCAAAGTTCTGAGCAGGAAGAGACGAATAAGGAGCCATCCCTTCTGTTCCAAAGGGAGCAGGAGAGGCAGGAACATCCATCGTCTGAGCCTGTGGTGTCGCCTGAGGGGGATTGCCTCCCTCAGCCGCATCCATCATAGCTCGATACTGCGCGTAATCCTCATCATCTTCAGCAACAATCGCCTCTTCGTTCACACCGCTACGGATGCCTTCAACGAGTCGGTATAAACGACCCAACGAGCGACGCAAAAGACCCAAAGTAGGCTCATCTAAAGATGCTAAACCATCCAGAGCATCGCCCAAAATGTCTTCCATGCCATGAGCCACATGAGCCAGACCAGGGAAATCCATCATGGAAGCGGAACCGCCAATCGTATGAGTACGACGGTACGTTTCCTCAAGAGCATCCATGTCGCCGGGTGACTGTGCCAGACGCTCAAGGTTTGCCTCGATTTCCGGCAAATAACTATTCACCTCTTCGATAAACGAATCGAGGATTGATAGTTTATCAAACGTATTCGACATGTTGCGCAAACCCACTTAACTAACATTTGTGTTCTGAGCAAGTAGCGGCTTCCTTCATCCTTCAATAACGCCCATGACCTTACCCTTGAAAAAGGTTCAAGCTGTACCCCATTTACATGTTTGCTAAATGGGGTACAGTATACCAGAGTGAGAACAAGCATTATGTCAGGAACGTTTCGGCACTAGCTTGCTACTTTATCCGAAACAACCCATCCCATAAAAAGCTTAGAAGGGTTTTTGATCCTGGTTAAAAGAGAACTGGTCTGGATTCTGCTGCGGTCCTCCCTGCTGCCGCTGACGTGAGGCAGGATTACCAGCCTGTCCCGGTTGTGCAGTCGGCAAGAGGCCAGAGTTTGAAAAGGCATTTGGCGTGCTGCCAGGATTCGGAAAAGCGAACTGATTCTGATTCCCGATACCCGACATGGACCCCTGGAAATTCCCGAAGCCCTGCTGCTGACCATCAAAGCCATTCAAGTCGGCAAAATCCTGCTGCCCGAAAGGCTGACTTGAGAAGCCAGAATTGGAGGGCGAGAACTGATTTGGCATCCCCGGGAGACCAGAGAACGATTGAGGACCACCAAAACCCGCCTGATTCCCAAACTCGGGCTGACTATCGAAACCGAACTGTCCAGAACGCGACCCGAGCGCCAGCAGAGACTCATTGTCTTCAGGCTCAGGCAGCGGCGGGAAGTTACCCGAAAAGCCCTGTTGCCAATCCCCACCATCCGGGCTGGAGATAAAGGGCGCCGAACCAAACTGACCGTTGTTCTCATCGGACAGCTCACTCACAGAGGTCATGTTCGGGAACGAGCCAGAGATATCATTGGTGACCCGTTCGGGCAGGCGGAAGGTAGACACCGAGGCGCGCAACTGTTCGGCCAGCTCGGCCAGATAGCTTACACTGACAGCGGCTTCCTGCGTGCTGGCGTCGGTCTGACGAGTAATCTCCGAGATACGAGCCATTGCCACAGCCACAGCCTCAGAAACGCTTGCCTGCTCATTTGCAGAGCGAGCAATGCTTTCGATCATCTGAGCCTGTCGTTCCACATCAGCGTAGATAGAGTTCAATGCATTTTGTACATTGTCAGCAAGCTGTGATCCTTTTACCACCTCTTGCGTGCTATCTTCCATTGCCACAACAGCTTCATACGTATCACCCTGAATACTCTTCACCAGATTGGTGATACGCTTCGTTGACTCGGTCGAGCGTTCAGCCAGCAGACGGATTTCATCGGCAACGACTGCAAAACCACGACCGTGCTCACCAGCCATAGCAGACTGAATCGCAGCGTTCAAAGCCAGCAAGTTCGTCTGGTCAGCGATGTCAGCAATAATACGAACGATTTCACCGATTTCGTTTGAACGTTCACCCAGGCGCTTAATCTTTTTCGCAGTCTCCTGCACGTTCTCACGAATCAGCTTCATACCTTCAAGCGTCTGGCCCACGGCTTGCTGACCGGCAGCGGCATTTTTCAACGCTTGCTGTGCCACATCAGCACTCATCTGAGCGTTACGCGCAACGTTCTGGATGAAGTTCGCCAGAGCTTCAACGGATTCGGTCGTCTGCGAGATCTGTTGCACCTGAGCTTCAGAGGCCTGGGTCTGCTCCTGAGAGCGATCAAGAATACGCCGGGTGGCGTTTGTCACCTGAACAGCGGTTGACTGCACGCGCCCCACGACCTTTGCCAACTCCTCAATCATGTAGTTAAAGGAGTCAGCAAGAACACCCAGGGTGTCAGGTGTCACCTCAGCCTGCACCCGTAGGTCACCATCACCCACCGCACTGACTTCTTGCAACAGTTTTTCAATTTGCGCTTGCAGAGCAGCCGCATCACCGCTGCCACCGAGAGTATTATTCGCATTATTCCCTTGATTTTCCAGCAGCGAATTGAGCGAAAGCGCAAGTACAGCAAAATCGTCGTCGCCATCAACCGATGCGCGCACATTGCGATCGCCAGCCGCGTAGTCGCGACAGACCTCAATGAGGCTCTGCACTCGGCCCAGGACTTTCGTTCTCACCATCATATTGGTGATGAGGACGCCACCAGCCGCCACTGCCGCCACCACGACCAGGATAATAATAAAGGTCGTAGCCTGCGCGAGCAGTGCCGGGAAGAGTGTAAGCGCGAGAAGCGCAACAATGGCAAGGGCAACGATTGGGATAAGGGCAGAACACACCAAACCCACCTGCATAATCGCATCAATGGTCATTCCACCTTTATTGCGATCAGGATTCATCCGCCAGACCTCCTGTTGAACTGAATTCATTGTCAAGCTGGACACCCATAAGTTTATTCTTCTACATAGTTTTAACTAATGGCCTGATAGCGCTGCATTTTTTCGGAGAAAAGAAGTCGTGCCACATCTAATAAAATCAGCATACGATTAGAGAGCAACGCACACCCAGCAGCAAAGGGGACAGCCCAGTGAGGGATAGTAGCCTGACGTATATTTCCAGCAGTGATTGCAGCGGCAGGAACTGGTAACATCTCGCTGACAGCATCTACCACGAAGCAAATGACCATCTCATTACACTGCAATGATAACAGGCGAGTGCGAGGGGTATAAGCCACCTGTTCCAGCCCAAGAAACATACGTAGATCAACCACCGACACGATAGCTCCACGCAAGTTCATAACACCACGAACCCAGGGAACCACATTAGGAACAGGAGTCAGATCACCAAGACGCTCAACTCCCTGCACGTGCTCCGCTTTGACAGCATACTCGCGCTCTGCCAGCGTAAACACCAGATACTGCTCACCGACAACAGCCGGTTCAGCGCCTTCAGCCACATCTTGCTTTCCCTGCAAGTGGGAGAGAGAGGACAAGCGAGCCTGGAGTTGCTGGAAGGCAGCGAGTCTATCACGTTGCAACATCTTCAGATCATCACTGGACACAAAAACACTCCAAAGGGCAAAAGGCGCGTAGACACCTTCAAGCCATATAAAAAATAAGTACCGCTTTCTTTCAAGCGGCGAGGCTGGTAGGTTATACCAGCCGTCGCACGCTAGCAACAAGCTCCTCATCGTTAAAAGGCTTCGTAATATACATATCGGCACCCTGGCGCAATCCCCAGGCTTTATCCAGGGGAGTATTTTTACTGCTGATTAGGATTATCGGAATATGCCGACTCGCCTCATAACTTTTAAGCTTGCGACACAACTGAAAACCATTTTGTTTTGGTAACACTACATCCAGGACAATGCACTGTGGACGTTCTTTAAAAACTTTTTCCACCGCTTCATCTCCGTCTACCGCAGTGACCACCTCAAAGCCACTGTTTCGTAGAGGAGTCGCTATCATTGTCAGTTCTGTCCAACTATCATCCACAACGAGTACTTTTTGCCCAGGCATCCAATTATAACCTTTCCTATACAAGATTTACCAGTGAATTGGGAAATAAAGGCTATTGCACGGAATGCACCTTACTGGTCATCATTCACCGATAAAGTGTACAAGAACGGCACACTAGCCCCGACGGTAGCGCACACGCTGGCGAACTGGTTGCTGCACAGGCATGCGCTCTTGCCAGTTCGCAAGATGCTTTTTCACCGTCTGTACTAATTCCGCAGAATCAAAGGGTTTTGTCAGATATTCCGTAGAACCAGCCAGACGGCCACGCATCTTGTCAAACAAACCGTCCTTCCCACTGAGCATAATAATTGGAATTTGGCGAAACTGCAAGCTTTTTCGTATTATCTGGCAAATATTGTACCCATCCATGCGTGGAAGCTGGATATCCAGCAGAATCAAAGCAGGCATCTCATCGGCTACTGAAGTCAAAGCGCTCAGCCCGTCACTTGCGGTGATGACACGGATGTTCTCTTTTTGCAATGTCATCTGTACAATCTTGCGAACGGTGGGACTATCGTCTACCACCAGTACTGTTGGTTCAGCGGCCATTTTAGATTGTCCTCCTTTGTGTCTCAGGCGACCAGTAATCTCCATCATTCTCTGAGGTTGACCATCCCTGCATCAGATTTAATGATGGTGTATTCGCCCGGCTATCGCGTCCTCGTGCCTTCTGTGTTTTCCGATGAGCACGATAGATCTGATACTGCTGTACCTCGTGGTCAATCTCTGATAAAAAGACCTTCCAGGCAACGTTGATCTGGCGGCCAGTATGGGAGTTTCCTACCTCATCCTGGAGCATTTCAGAGAACACAATGCGTAAAAACGCTGCAAGTCCTAACACCGCTTCCCAATAAAACTCTTCTAGCTGTTCGCCTTTGACCACTTTATTAAGAGTGAGTATATCATTACAATCAAGCTGTCCATTGACAAAGCTTGCTGTCTCTAAAATAGCATATTGCTTCTGAGCCAGGTTCTGCAAATGAGGATAGAAGCGCTGCTCAATATATCTGACCACCTCGGCGGAAGGGACATGACCACGACCGCGCAAAGCCCGTGCATAATGCCCATGATGGCCCAACAGCCCATTGATGCATTCAGCAATAGTCGCGATCAAACCCAGCAGGAGTTGATCAGCGTTAGAGGCGTTGCGATGGCGCGCCAGCATATACTGACTTTTAATGATGATATTTGAAAGATCTTGTTGAAGCTCAGCCTCTAACGCGGTATCCACCACCTCGATCAGTCTGAGTTCAATTAAACGAACCATGATGCGGGCAACCCGGGCCTCAGGCATCAAGAGCGCGAGCGAGACAGCCTGCAAGGGGAACTCCCCATTAGAGAGGCATAGCACATCAATACTTTCCTGACCCAGTCCCAGACTACGCACGTCATTACGCACCTGCGGCTTCCAACGGGCCACGGTGGTACGGGTAAAACCGGTAATGCTTCCCCCTTCCGCCATGATCTCCGCCCATTCGTCTGCCTGACGCAGAGCCTCCAGAAGCACTGAGTCCACGTCAAGCGGTTGCATTCCGGTATCGGCAGGAATAATCTGCAAATAAAAGACAAAACGCCCATTCACCCAACGAAGCGCATGGCTGATCGCCTGGGTGACAAAAAATTCCAGGCGTTGCTGCATTTCCGCCGGACTCATCCACCCTCGCTCTACCAGTAAAGCCAGGGTATGCTGTATATTGCCGCGTGCAGCATCTCGCACCATCTGCGCTTGCGCAGGAGTCAACCTGTTCATCAGGCAGAGCATGCCCAACAGATCGGGCTGAGGAATACCCTCTTCATGCAAGCCAACAATCTTGCCTTTACGCAGCCCGATTGAGAGCGTCTCTGGTCCTGAGGAGACAAATAATTTTCCGGTTTTCTCGCTCAGGGCTAGCATTTTCAAAATGGACTGAAGGCCTAATGTTTGCAGGTCTCCATCCATTATGCGGTCTTGCTGCGGTTCCATTCTATCCCTAGATCCTTAAAAGTGAAGACTAACTTACACATCTCAGAAATTTGCGTATTGCCTGCCTCTTCCCCTCTATGAACTGGCACCTGAACTCTGCATGCATGCCTGTTCAACCATTGTCAGTAATTCTCCCATCCGAAAGGGCTTCTGCACATACAGAACTCCTTTCGTCGGCAAATATCCACTCTCAGCAGGCCGTACTTTCTGCGTCAATGCAGTCATCACGATAAACGAAGGCATCATTTGTACTGTTCCGGCAGCTAAACAGCGCATTATCTGATATCCATTCATCCAGGGCATAATCACATCTGTAATAATACAGTGTGGTTGCCAGTCAAGACATACTTCTAATGCCTCCAGACCCTCGTGAGCCACTACGACATTGTAGCCCAATTTCTCTTCAAGACTCTGCCGAATTGTCTTTGCAACAAAAGCATCATCATCTACAACCAGCACCCGAATCTCATCGGTGCAGCTCCGCACTCCCATCTGTTCACTCTCTGTGGGCGCGATCAGCCGCCCCAATACCTGTACATAACGTTGCAACTGTTTCATCTCGAACGGTTTCTGTAAGAACGCAATCGCCCCCAGTTCTTCCAGCATAACGCGCGACACTGAACCACTTCCCAGGGCGATAAGTAAGGGCAGTTTTCCCCATACAGGCGCTATTCTGGTCCCACTTCCCACACCTCCCACTTTCTGCTCAGCTTTCCCCGCTTCCTGCTTTGAACCGGAAGAGCGAGAGACCATATCCAAATCATACAACAAGATGTCACTCTCTGTATGTATGTTTGTCTCCATGTTCCAGATGTGTTCGGGAGAAACAATAACTGCTTCATATCCCCAACGCACAATATTGGAGACGAGTATCCGATAAAAGCTACTCTCGTTGCCGGTAATACATACGCGCATTGATTTCTTCTGCACCATTCGGATTACCTCTATAACATCCCCCAGATAACACCTCTTTTCAGCTCCGGGCTGCCTCCGCTCGCGAGGGAGTGCCGCACATCCATACCTTTCTGTCCATGCAGTCCCCTCAGGGGATTCTCTGCCCTTCAGTGTATAGAACATTCTCCGAGTTTGCAATGAAAATATTCCCTTTTGACATAAAAATTCTATTAAATATTTTCTCTCTTCATAGGAGAACGGAATACATATCCTACGCCAGGTTCAGTTATAATATAGCGTGGCCGCGACGGCTCCTCTTCTACTTTCAGCCGCAACTGCCGAACATAGACACGTAAATAGTCCGCTTCATCGCCATACTCTGGCCCCCAGACCGAGCGCAACAACTGTCGATGGGTCAGAACTCTCCCTGAATGCTGCATCAGGTAGCGCAATAACTCGAACTCAGTCGGTGTTAAGCGTACATCCTGCCCACCCACCCGCACCTGACGCCGCACCACATCCATATAAATATATTTGTCTTCACTGACCAGCAGTTCTGGTTCTTCTTCCTCTTCGGTCTCTGTGGTCTGGGCCCGGCGTAAACAGGCTCGCACCCGCGCCATCAGTTCGTTATTGCCAAATGGCTTGGTCAGATAATCATCCGCTCCCAGATCCAGCGCCCTTACCTTCTCCTTCTCATCGATCAGCGCCGACACAACGATAATCGGGGTTTTCCCCTGCTTGCGCACTGCGACGCACACATCCAGCCCGCTGACCGGACCCGGCATACAGAGATCCAGCAGGATGAGATCCGGCTGATGAAGGCGTACTATCTCTAATGCTTGCTCTCCATTGTAGGCTGCAAGTACCTCATAGCCACTTGCATGCAACGACTTCCGTAGAATACGCTGGATTGGCAATTCATCATCAACAATGAGTATACGTTTCCCCTTCGGCCTCATTAGCTCCTTCCCCTTACATAATCAAGGTGTTGCGGTATCAGCATTCTCTGCCTGTCTACCTTTTCTCAACAGGTGTATCTCCCTTTTCAAGGAGAGGAAGAGTAAAGACAAAACAGGCTCCCTTGCCCCCTTTGCCATCCTCATCAACCCTGTTTGGCTCAACCCAGATATGACCGCCATGAGCTTCTACTATACCTTTGCAGATAGCTAAACTGAGCCCATTACCATAGGAGCGAGAGCTATAAAATGAAGTAAAGATACGCTCACGTTCATAGCCATGCGCAGGGATCTCGCTTCCAAGATCAACCACGCGTACCTCTAATTCATTTTCCCTGACCGCCATACTGACCGTGATTTCCTCATCCTCGGGTATATGTCGCGCCGCATTCTCAATCAGATTATAGAAAACACGCTCAAGTTGTACATGATCTACATATATCAGTGGCACCGATGGGACAATTTCTTCCTTTACATTCCTCTCCCCCAGAATACGCCCTAATTTACTTAACGCACCATGTAGCACTTCAGCAACATCACACCATTCTCTCGCCAGTACAAGCGCTCCCATCTCAATACGAGACAATTCTACCAGCGCGTTAACCAGTGCCGTCAGATGGTCTGTCTCCGTCTCGATATCCTCAAGGATCATGCGCTTGTCTTCTTCATCCCATTCCACCCCCTCCTGCAAGAGCCCGGAGACCGCCGCCTTGATCGTGGTCAGTGGCGTGCGCAGATCGTGCGAGACCGAGGTCAGCAGGGCTGAACGATGCTTTTCTTCCCGCACTTCTTCGGTAATATCGTGTACCTGTAGGACATGCGCAACCAGTAAGCCATCATGGTTTGGCAGCGGGTGCCGCGTAAAGCGATAATAGCGATCACCCGGAAAGATTTCGGAAAGAGGAGTTCTATGACATCCTTCTCCAACCTGCTCCTTTTCCGAGACCGGTGCAGGCGCCAGAATACAGCGGATCTCCTGCCGGCTGTTGCCTTCCTGCCCGAAGTCATGCAAGTAGCGCAAAACTTCCGCACGATTTCGCATGCGAGGAATAAGTTTTACAAAGACGCTTTCAAGCGAGGCTGCCTCTGGCTCACGCGAAAGAATCGTTGATGAGTTATATAAACGTGACATCCCCTCAATTCGAGTCTCACAGAGCGCCTCGGCCTCCGGGTTCATGTAGGTACAGCGTCCCTCAAGATCGATCACCAGCCAGGCATCATTAATGCCATTTGACTTGATCATCAATGGGGTCAGTTCACCCACCATGCCGGTCCCTACCAGTGCTGCTTCAGCCGCCCTGGTCAACAGAGCAACTGTGTTCGGCACGTCGTCCCTGGGTTCGGGTTCCTCACCATCCGCCAGTGGCTGTAGTTCGAGGTCTTCTGGCAGCACCTCAATGGGCACGCTCTCCAGCTTTGCCTCTTCATCAATCCTACGATCCGCCAGTTCTGCGAACATGGCAGCCTCAAGCGTCTGTTCCCTGAGCGTCAATAGATGGTCGCTGACGAACCGCAACAGACTACTGAATTTAATACCGAACGTACGCTTTGTCTCTTTGTGGATCTGTTCCAGTAATCTGAGTTCTTCTCGCAGCACTTCCCCGTCATCTTGAGCGACCAGGCGCTGCTGCTGTGCACGCTCCAGCTTCTCTATTGCTCGCTGGAAACGACTGCGTCGGTGAGCAGAATCCAGCAAGAGACCGTTATGAATGGCAAAGGAAGCCTGCCCGGCAAAAAGCGCAAGAATATCGGCTTTCAGCGGCGTAAAGCCCCCCGTCTCAGGCGAACAGAGCAGAAGAGCGCCAAACACCATATTCCCGGTGTGCAGCGGATAGCTCAAAACCGAGTGAATACCGAGGCGACTGGCAAAAAAACGACTGGCCGGAAACTCCTCATCTACCGCGATGTCGTTTGAGACAACCGAGTTGCCCGCGTGAATGGTGCGACTGATAATGCAGCCATCACGCACTGGTAACGTTTCCTGAAAGACCTGTTCCAGTTCCTCAGCATCTCCCTGAAACCCAGCATGTGCTGCAAAGCTCAAACAGTTTCGCCGCCGATCCACAATCACAATGGCAGAAGCCACATTCAGGGCATGCGCAATACCCCTGACGATACGATGTAAAATAGTCGGGATATCCAGCTTCGATGTCAGGGCATTGGTGACAGCCTTTAGCGCCTCACGCTGGCGATTCTGAAGCTCGGCACTTCCTCCTAGCTGAGCACTCTCAATCGCTGCCGCTAGAACCCGAGCGACTGCATTCACCAGACGCTGCAAGGTCTGATCCGCGTAAACCCCGGAATCAACGCTTCCAAGCTCTAATGTACCGAGCACTCGATCCTCGACTACCAGCGGTGCGATCAAGGTCGAGTGAAGCTGAGGGTACGAGCTCAAGGCATCCCCACACACTGCGGGCGCCCCATCCAGCCCCTCCGGGTAGTCATTGACCAGGAGAATAGGCGCCTTCAGCATTCGCTCAACCATCGAGCCGGATAGAGGATGCTGGCGGTGCTCTGTTACCCATTTTCCTTTTTCACGACGACAAATCACTGCCCGAATCGCCTTGCGATCATGACGCAGCAAGACAACACCGAACACGTCAAAGGGTAATGTTAGCTCTAATTCTGCAACCAACAGGCTATAATCCGACTTTGCACCGCGTACGGTGTTCATGATTCGCGCAACACGCTCAACGATAGCAGATTCATCTACTGGCGATGCGTCTGTTTTTGCTTCCATTGCTTCCATGCCAGTCCTACCCGATACATATGTCTAAACGCCCTCAACTCAGCCTCCCTTGATTGTGACTGTCCAGAAAATCATCAGTCACTCTCTGCACAAAAGCAGAAAAAGAATTGGCACCGAGCAGGACTGAAGATATACATATTTCTACAGTAAAAGCTGAAAAGCATTCTCCTGTTCTTTTTTCTGCATTCAGGAGAACAATTTTCTCTGTCTGATGTTTCTTATCTCAGAACACGCACAACAAGCAAGTTACATGTACGCGACATGTACGATACGAATTACAACATACATCTCGCACATCGCAACAAAGTATACCATACAGATGCATGCCGTCGTCAATAACTCAGCCATCAATAGGGAGAGAGAGAAAGATCTCCCATCAGTGTAACACATCTTTCACACCTTTCGCCCTGTCTTTCCACCTCAAAAACACTGAATCTTTTTTCATACAGACAAAAGGATTTGAGCACTGGGATGATTTTTCTTTCACTTTTCTCCTTATCTCATACTACATGGTATCTTTTGTTACAATTTTTCAATTCTCTTTATCACTATACCTTCTTTCTTCTCTTTTTCGCATTTCAGATGGTACTCAAGAAGAATCTCTATGACATTTTGGCCTCCTACAGCGTACATGTTAGAGCACAGATATGCCTTGCTCTATTTGCACCATCAAGGCAGAACAACGTAATATAAAGGCACATCTCCAACGGTTGAAAGGATTTAAATGAGCACCATGCCACACCTGAGTATTGGCCCGATTCTACGCGCTATTGACTCCTCTCACGCTCTCCTCTGGGCAGAACTTTCAGAGCCCTGTATTGTTACCGTCATTGCCCAAAAAGAAGGAGCCTCGGCGCTTGAACGTGTCACCGCGTATGCGCATACCATTCGCGTCGGGAATCACTACTTTGCTGCGGTTCTGCTACAGGGGTTGGAACCGGCAAGCTGGTATAGATATACCATGCTCACCTCAACAGAAGCGGACGGAACCTTAATCCCTCTCCCAACCGAGCAACTTCACTACCTCCGCACCTTGCCCGCTTCGACATCTGCCCATCAGCTCCGCTTTGTGTACGGCTCCTGTCGGCAGTTCCATCCACAACATACTGATCCTTTGAGCCTGTTCGGAAATTGGCTCCAGGCCCATGCCACCGACAAAGAGCAGCATTGGCCACATCTCCTGCTCCTGATTGGCGACCAGATTTATGCAGATAGGCCTTCCGCTTCCTTTATTGAACGCTATCCTCAATTTCGCGAGGGAGCTCATACATTCGACGATTTCGCGTTCCTCTATCACTATGCCTGGACCGCGAACGAGGGTATCCGGCAGGTTCTGGCAACCCTGCCAACCTATATGATGTTCGACGATCACGAGATCACCAATAACTGGAATACCTCGCCCACCTGGCGGCAGGAAGCGCTGCAACAAGGTCTGGAACAGACAATTATCGATGGGATGGTAGCCTACTGGGTTTACCAGGGTTGGGGAAATATCCTGCCTCATCTCTATCCACAGCACCCGCTCCTGCGTATTATGCAGGAAGCTGAGCAGAGCGGCACAGATTGTCTGGAAACTTTACGCAATGTTATGCGAGCAGCGATTTATAAAAACTATGAGCTGCCCTGGCACTACACTATTCCAACCTCTCCCACCATTTTCGTCACCAATACCCGGGCTGATCGCACCTCGGTCCTCCAGCCAGAGAGCGACGCACGTTTCGCCCCACTTCAGATTATGGGTCCACAGCAGATGGCAGATCTGGAACAATGGCTGCAAGCTCAGACTCAGACGCCCGCGCTCATAGTTTCCTCGGTTCCGTTGCTTCTGCCACCACTGATCGGCTGGTTTGAATATATGGCGGGCGTACGCGGCTCATCAAACAACTGGTTTAAAAAACAACTTGCACGCTTTGGCCTGTTTCTGGCGAGAAAAGGCGACTTCGATCACTGGCCACTCTACCATGTCACCTGGAACGCGCTACGTCAGCAGCTTGCTCGGAGACAACTGGATACGCTCTGTTTCTCGGGTGATGTCCACTTTTCCTATGCAGCGACAGCACAGGAAAGCAGCGGAGCGCGGCTGCATCAGCTCGTCTGCACGCCAATCCATAACAGTCTTGCCCGCAAGCATCGGCTCATGATTGAAACCCAGTCCTATGTGACCAGAGCCAGCTATGGGCACCTGCGTACACGCATACTCCCGCTTCAGGCCCTTGCTCCCTCGGTCCAACTAAAGCGTCACCTTCTCTATCAGGATACGCTGGCACTTGTTCAGCTCCAGACGGCTCCAGATGGCCGCTATACCCTGACGCAGGAGTATCTCAGCGAGGTCAACGGACACCTTCAGCCAGTAGCCGGTATTCAATTGCCCTGAAGCCGCAGTTTTGAGTCAAGTACCATTTCCACAAATCGACGGGCAACCGCGGGCAATGGCCCCACGCGCCGATAGGTGATGGCAAAGAGAAACTCTTCTACAACATCAACTATCGGCAAAATGGCCAGCCCGTCATCACGCTGCTCAACTGGCACAAAGGCCGCTGTCACCAGCGAGATACCCACTCCATGTCGCACAAGCTGCTTTAACCCTTCAACGGCATCGATCTCGATAATAGGCTGAACCGCAATGCCACGCTGAAGCAGCACACGATCAATAATCCGACGCAGGCGAAAAGTTGAGCGTAACAGCAAGAGCGGCTCAGAGACAATACGCTCTATGGTGATCTCCTCCGCAGGAACACGAGTCAGGGGATGCTGCGCCGGAACAAGCAGTTGCAGCGGCTCCCGAAAGAGCTCCTGCACAACCAGCAGTTCAGGCCGCACCAATGGATCAAAGAGAAAGCCAACGTCGATCTCCCCCTGCTCTACCAACGTGAGGATCTCGTCAGTCAAGGCCACGCGTACGTCAAGATAAATATGCGGGTACTGCTGATGAAAATGAGTCGCCAGCGAATACAGCAACGTCGAAAGCAGCGGCTCGATACATGCGATGCGCAGTGTGCCGCTGAACTCTCCCTGAAGCCGCGCCATTGAAAGCTGGCCCTGTTGAAGCTGTTCGAGCGCCTGCCGTGCATACGCCGCAAACTCATGCCCTGCTGGCGTTAGAAAAATGCGCTTGTTCTTGCGCTCAAAGAGCTCAACCCCGAGTTCCTGTTCCAGCGCTGCGATCTGGCGGCTTAACGCAGATTGAGCGACATAACATAATTCCGCTGCCTTGCGAAAATTCTGGGTCTCTACCGCCGCCAGAAAGTAGGTCAGTTGTCGAATCTCCATGCCATCCCCCACTTGATGCCGCCACGGCATCAATCTTTTCTCAAAGAAGTGTTAGACATATCAACATCTATCTATTATACTTCAGAATGAAGAGAACAACGATCTGATTGCAACAAAGCCGCTGCCTTCAGCATACTTCCCTATATCTTTCTTACACATCTCTTTTTTGTACTGTCTGAAAAACGACATCAATTCTCTGCTGAATACGCGGGAGTACCTATTCTCTATGCTGACAAAAGAACGAACAACTGATTTTCTCGCACATGCAGCCGTAACAATAGAAAGAAATGAAGTCCAGACAGGTTTACGTCCACTTGCCTGGTGGTCTGCTCTGGCTTTCTCCTGTATTATTGGCTTTGCGCGCTTCTCCTATGGCCTGCTTATTCCGACCATTCAGGACTCGCTGCATGGCTCCTATAGCATGCTTGGCCTGATCGGGACAGCGAACTTCGCGGGTTATCTGCTTGGAACACTGGGCCTTCCCTTCCTGCTCATGATGTTCCGTGACCGCATCAAAATGAACTGCATCAGCCTGTTTCTGATGAATGCCACCATTCTGGCGTCTGCCTCCAGCACCGACTTTCTTCAGCTCGGGATCTGGCGCTTTCTGGTCGGCTTCTTCTCAGCGGTCGCGAACCCGCTCACCCTTTCACTGCTGCTTGAGCGGACCCCGCCGGCAAAACAGAGCGATGCTACCGGCTTTATCTGGATCGGAAGCACTTTCGGTATTGTCATCACAGGCCTGATCGCACCGCCCGTCCTGCAACTTGGAAGCGGTTTCTCCTGGCGACTAATGTGGGCCATCATGGGGCTGCTCGGGCTGATCTGCACCTACGGTCTCTATCGCTCGCTACAAGCAAACCGACATCGGCAGCTTGAGGCCTCATCCTCGGCACAGGCGCATATATCGCCGCTCGTCTTGCTGCTTGAAGTTCTCTCTCCACGAAAGCTGCTTTTTCTGATGCTGTCGATGTTCAGCTATGGTTGTGGCTATATCATCTTCACGACCTACTTCATCTCGCTGGTCGTTCAGCAGGGCCTGCCTTCTATTCTGACGGGGATTGTCTGGGGAGCAATGGGCATTTTCGGCATTCTCGGAGGCCTGGTCTGGATCAAATCGCTGCAACGCTGGCCGAACGGTTTTCTGATGGGCATATCAATGCTGATCGGCACGGTGGGCACGCTGATTTCGGCAGCTTCGCACGTCTTCGCTATCGGGATTGGTGCCGCATTAGCGGGGGCAGCACTCTTTATCGGGCCTCCATTGATTTCAACTGTCGTTCAGCGCAATGCGGTTGATCCCGACCATTTCACCGGTAGCCTCAGCTTTATGCTGGCTATCTTTGGTATCGGTCAGCTTATCGGTCCTACGCTTGGCGGTGCTATTGTCGACACCTACGGATTGAGAGCAGGTATCGTGGTTGGTGCTCTGATCCTCGGCTGTGGCGCGCTGAGCTCTTTCCTTCACGGTGTCATCGAACATCGACGCAGATAACCACTCATTTTGCCTGCCTTCACGGCATGGGGAAAGGGGAGAACAACAATGTGCCGGTTGTTTCTCCCCTCCCTTTTTTGTGCGCTACTCTTTGTTGACACTCCCCAGACCCTCGCCGGGGAATGCTTCTTTCAGCCAGCATTCTTGCAAACCACCGCAGCACGACGACCCGCTATCCCAGAAGCGTTTGACGAGGGGAGCTCACCGGTGCCCATCTGCCTGGGGGTACCTCTGTATGAAAAGAAACAGAGCACAGGTAAGCTCCATCATCAAGCAATGCTCACATTCTCTGCTCAGAAAGCGCAGATACACCTTTCATCCACATGGCTCAAGCCAGTGCTTTCCGGTGTGTTTTTATTGACACTCCCCAGACCTGAAGGCCGGGGATTCTTCCTTCATCCAGCCTGCTTGCGCGGCGCCGCAGTGCGACGACGCGTAGCGGCAGGCTGTCCAGAAGCGTTCGACGAGACACCCTCGTCGGTTCCCGTCTGCCCGACGGTACCCTGTAGCGCTTTGTGCAAGATATTTAAGGCGGCATTGTGATCGCGGTCGAGGAGCAGCCCACAGCCAGGACACAGATGCGTACGCACACTCAAGCTCTTCTTGACCCGCTGCCCACAACGAGAACAGTCCTGGGTTGTAAAGGCCGGTTCCACCCCGATCACCGGAACACGATGCAGCGTGC
>NZ_QKUF01000006.1 GCF_003253565.1 Thermosporothrix hazakensis | reverse complement strand
AGGCACCTCACACCAGCCTCGAGAGGCGCTGTCCCCTTTCAAGGACGCATCAGGACCGTTTTGTGTCCTTTTTGTGTCTGTCATCTCCCCATCACCTGCATGAAGACCGACACAAAACGTACACAAAACGCACTCACAGCGTTCTCGTTCCACCACTGCAACCACTCACCCCACAACACGCCTGCGTCGCTGCATCTCTGAACTGTTCCTCCCTCCCAGGTGGGTGATGTGAGCCTTGCGGAGCAGCGCTCCAGGCCGGTTGACCGCAGCTCTTCGAGTCAAGCACCTGATCTCTACCGCGCTGCTCCTCGCGGAATTGCTGAAGAGTGAGGATTACACGCTGCTGGCGAGAAATGGCCAGCAGCTCTCACTCTTGAGCTTCGCTGGAGATACCATGTCTGTAGGGCTTCTTTGGAATGGCCAAGATGCAAAGAAGTATCGAAGACATCCTCAACAATCTTCGTGCACAGGGTCAGAGATCGTTTTGAGAGTCGCACGATTTTTGCCGTGCCATTCACTTCAGCAGGGAGCTGCTCATTCGTTTTCTCACACGAGCCATTGCCTCCTGGCGGGCTGGTCTGTTTCTCCCATTCCCTGGTTCATGATCTTGGGAAAGAGAAGGTGAATGCTGCCATCGCTCATGCCTCTCACAGCGAAGGCTGCTGCTTCTGGTGAGCAGCCTGCTTCTTTGCTCAGAGCCGCGCTGGCCCCCTTCGCTCTGAGCTGCCAGCCCCTTGCAAAGGGAAAGGAACAGACCGTCTTCTGTCCCTTTTTTTGTTTTTTTACACGCTGTCCTTCGTGACAATTGACGTGTTCAGTCGGCAGCACTTCCTGCTCATCGCCCAACGCTGGGGAGCCGTCCGGGCGCACCCCGTCGCTTTCCAGATCCAGCAGGAACGGGATACGATCCACATGTCCCCCCTTCCTAATCCACTGAGAACACTCGTCACACGATCCCCTCACGTGTCAGGTCGAAACGATGAAGCCCCATCCAGGAACAGAGGTGCTGTTCCCGCAAGGTCCCTCCGTTGCATCCTGCTGAGAAGCAGCCAAAAAAGCTCTTTTTTTATCACCACATCCAGCCTTTTTCCCCCTGCTTTTCCCAAAAGCGCTGCACGAACGCGAAACACTCAATCGTCTTGCCAGACGCATCAAGCCACCAGCGCAGCTTCTCTTTTTTCGATCGGGTTTGCGCATCGAAACATGCCCCTGGAAGGAGGGAACGCATGACTCCTCCATCCCGCTCTCTTCCAGGCATGACAATGCCCTCTTCCCCTTCACTCCCATGCCAATGCGCCTTTTCCTGACCGCCGCTCATACTGCCTGGCAGGACGCACATCTCCTGTTCAGCTTGTTCCAGCCTCACGGGAACATCCCCCTGTTTCGATGAGCCAGGACACAGCGGCACCGCCTTTCCTCCTCTTGCTCTTGAGGGCTCTTCTCCCCCCTTCCGCTCCCTACCACAACGGCACACCCACCACCTTTCAGAGCGTCTACTGCTCGGTCGCCACAGATCCTCTTCGCGCCCCTGCTCCACTGACCCGAGCCAGCGTGGTTCCACCTCAACCACCCCAGCAGAGGCCACACAAGACCCTTTTCATGCGGCTCCCTGCGCGAGCCAACGCGGATACTGTTACCCCGTCAGCCACCTCCCGCCGAGAAGAGCCCTTCTCTCAGACCACCAGCACACGAGCATTCCCATAAGAGAACACAGACCTTGAACCCTCATCCGATGAGGAACACCTTCCTCCTGCCCTGTCAGAAAGCAGACGGGCGTTGGCAACCAGGGAGGACCTGCTCAAGCTGAGGACGCTCTCGGGCGGGCTACTCACAAGACTGGTGCAATGGTCTGCGAACTCGTTGCAGGCCCGTGCGATCTGAGGCAGAGAGCATCAGACAAAGCGTGCGACTTCCCAGCCCGACATGAACCCGCTCACAAGAAAGGGGGCCGATCACCACCACGATGTCATATCGCAACAGTGAGGATCGATGCATATGCTGTCCTCTCGCTAACACCTGCAGGGAGAGAAGGGTACTGACAAATAATTCATAGACCGTGCCATCCCGCTCGACGCCGATGGCAGGAGGAGAGGAGGGGGCACCATGCGTTGCAACCACTAAACGCACGTCTGGTCCAGCTCGCGTCATGCCGCTTTCTGAGTGTGTACTCACATGATTGGGGGCATGAGTAAGCATCTGCTTGACTGCCTCCACTTCCAACAAGTGATAGGCACGGCTTCTGGCGATTCCTCCAAGTCCCGTAGCCACAACGTCGAGGAGCGGAGCAGCATCACCATACAAACCATCCAGCCGCAGTGCCACCGAGGCGAGAGGAAGCGCAAGCTGGGAGGCATAGCCAGTCATCACCTGGACGGACCGACGCAGTTCACTACGATAATCCTCATTGCCAGATCCGCCAAACGTGCCCAGAAACTGGTGGGTATGCGCCTGCAGGATGACGGTGCGGACGATTTCTCCTCGTTTGCGTCCCTGATACCCTGGTGCGCACACCCGATCAAAACGGCGGAAGGGAGCGGGCAGTGCTTTTGTTTGTGGCAACGCTCGTTAGCGGGCAGCTTGTCTCGTTCCGTCCACATCGACCACGAGCCATTGCTCGCCAGTTCGATCAACCAGGCTACCAGAGGAGGAAAACAGCTTGCGAGTCAGCAGATCCTCTTGAAAGAGCGTGCGCAGGGCCTCCACTGTAGGTGGGTCGAGGGCGGCAAGAAAACGAGACAGGGTTGAGCGATGGGGCAACCGGTTTCGTCCAAAGAGCGCCATGAATGGCGAGGCCCAGGGAATGAACCGTTCGTAAAACGCTTTCAAGCTTGCTTCGTCGGATACAGCATAGCCGATCAGCACCGCAACGAAATCGATCAGGTCGCAGTTGCCTCTTTTTCCGGTCGCTCGCGCCACTTTTATGGCTGCTCCCGACACCCATTTAGGTAGAACCATTTCTCACACCCTTGTTAGACAAAGAAGAGCAGCATGACTAAAATGACACTGCTCTTCACTCTTAGTTTAGTAGTTAACCAATCTCTATTCGATCAGCGTTAGACGGAAAACACGTCAGTATGTTTCCAGTTCCTTAGGGATTCCATTGGTTTTCCCAGAACCCTACAGTACTTGAACCAGCCTTCACATAGTGTTGGGTACTTACATAATAGTCGTGGCCTAAGCTACCACATTCGAGCATTCCTCCATAGGCCTTAACAGTTCTATAGTTAGCATAGCCAAAACCGGAAGCCTGCTCAAATTGTACTATCCATGCCCCATTGGCTCCACAATGATCCTGCCCAAGGATATGGGAACTAAGCTGGCCCCAGGGTTCTGATCGGGTTTCAGCTATGCCTCCCCATTGCATTGTTCCTGGATAGAACATACACAAAGCTCCCCAAAGAGTGTAGCCACCACCGACATATCTTTTCGGATATTCATAATAATTTGCCCCTTGATCACATTGGGGGGCTAGCGCTTTTGCTGAAGCGGTTTCCTTGGCCCTATGCTGAAGAGAAATGATCCGGTCAAGAGCATAAAAATAAGCAGAAGCTGAAATCTCTTCATCGTGTACAACCTCCTTGCTGAATCTTTTTGGGAGTTGAAAGGATAGAAGCTGGAATATCTTGTGAATTATAGAGCTTTACACCACCATAGGCAAATTGGGTGCTTGCAATAATTTTTCCATCGTTATCAAGTAATGTGGTGTTATAAACCAATACTCGATTAAATTGATCTACTTCTATCCTTGCTACAGCCTTCGTGTTCTTCTCTTCGGAAGTATCTGTTTTGGTTAGAACTTGAATTGATGAACCTGCAGTATACTGTTTTACAGGCTTACTTACTATAGAAACTGTGGATTCTGGAACGGACTGAGACATACGATTGAGTAATTGTTCAACAGCATATCCTTTCTGCCGTAAGGTATTCGTATTCGCAAATGGAATGACTTCGTCACTATTTAGATCTGCAACTGTTCTACCAGAAAGGATCTCAACGCATGAAGATGAAGCAGGATTATTCACGTTCACGGGTCGGTTTGAAGCATTTTTCCCATATACGATGAGACTTGTTGTTTGATCTGTATATGTCTCTTGGAAAAATGAGTGAGTATCGAGATTGGTGTAGACGACATGGTGAACTTGCAATTTCCCTGTGGAATCAAATGTACTCCATGCATCACCTAAAAGATTGAGTTTCTTCTCGGAAGCGGGCCCCTGATGATAGTAACTAGACTGAATGAACGTATAATGAATTGTTTTTCCAGTAAAATCGGATGGAAGCTTAGACCAGGGAGTAGTTTGTGAAGAATAATTCTTCTCCTGCTTTATGGCGATTTGTGAATCTGCTTGCGCATGATACGTCATAAATACGAAGCATGCGACAAACAAAAGGGAGGTTATTCCGACAAGAGCAAGACGTCTACATTTTCCTGATACACCTTCGCGATGTAGCATAGCCAGAAGAGTCCTTTCTTACTTTTTTAGTTCCTTTTCTCTCTGCATCACGGCAAATCCTCAAAGCTGATTTTGACATCTTTCTTTTCAACTGCAAAGAGTAAACTTGTTCCCTTCCCTAATTACCAAGCAAATCTGATGGTAACAGGAACTTTCTCAATTAAGCCAGGATACCTGCTTTTCTCTATAATCACGCTGTTGAGGACTATAATGACAATAATGCTATTGATATAATTATAAACTTTTTTTACTGTAAAGTCAAACTCTGTTTTTTAAATTTTTATTGTGAATTATGAAGCACATAGAATTAAGGCATATATTGTCGGCAATGCCTTCAAAATACAACAAATTACAAGAAAGGAATGCATGATGCTTGACATGGATCCTTTTCTGACCATCCTATCCGTCGTAATTGATGAGCTTTGTCAAGCCCATGTGCCAGCAGAGTCTGTGAAACCTGGGCGCAAGCCGAGTCTCACGAGCGCCAATATGCTCACGTTAGCCCTCTTGAGCCAGTAGGACCGCTTCCGATCCAGCGAGACTTCTTCCGCTTTCCCGTAGTGTATGTACACCCGGCCTTCCCAATCCTGCCGCATCGCTCAGCTGAACCGACTCATGCGTGCTGCCTGGCCCGACCTCGTGCGCCTGCAGGAAGCCTACAACGGCTACGAGGTGCACGATTCAACGGCGGTCCCCACTCGGTACAGCAAGCGCGGGAGAGCGGGTTGAGGGGGCGAGAATACAGGGCCATCTGCTAACCGCCTGCGGCTGGGGCTGGGGGAAAGCCACAATGGGCCGTCACAGCAAACGGACCATCACTAGCGATGGAATTGCCGCAGCTAACCGCACTGATCAGATCTTGGCTGACACCTTCTTGTTCGCACGCCATGCGCAATGTACTGATCTCAAGAGGCGGGGAGCGAACATAGCGAGGTGTATCTGGCTGATCACTGTTTTGTAGAGGAACAGATGCAGCAGCGGCTTTATGCACGTTTTGGGTTGATTGTGGTGACACCTCCTGAGCTATGTTACAGTCCTCGTCCCTGAAGAGTGGCCGAGCAGCACATCTTTGCAAGCCCGACGGCAATAGGTCGAGACGGTCTTTCCCAGGTCGCATGTCGTCTTCTTTTGCCTCCAGCAGGGGCGACCGCATACCCTCTCTGGGCTTGCATGTCTTGCTGGCGGCTAGAATCGCACAGCACAACGCCTCTCCCTGGCTCAATAGCTGCTTCGTCGTCCCTGTTGGCCTTTGCTGCGTTGCTTGTCTCGCCCCATGTTCATTCACACCAACCGTGAAAAGAAAGAACTGCAAACAAGATTGGAAAGAAGTAAGGCTCTTAAACACTTAATGTCATAACAATAATTTCTTCTTTACAGCTCTGCAAAATAGTATCCTTTCATAAAGTAAGGGGGGCAGTGCATAGGAAGGGTTCCAGCAGCCCAGTGCCCCCTTGCATCCTACGAAGCCTTTTTCTCCGGCTTGACTGCGAGGAGCAAGGTCTCTACGCCTGAGAGGATAGAGGAGAATAGATACCTTTCAACCTGCTTGAGAGAGCTGCTGGCACTTTTTTAATAGCAGGAATTTTTCGATTGCTTTGCTCTTTTTGTTCTTGTATTTCCTTTAGTCTGCGCATTATAATAGGATTACCTTTGGAATTTGAAAGCATGAAGCGAGGGAGCGGTTACATGCGAGAGAAACGAAAAATTGTTATCTCTATGTTGTGGGTGATGAGTCTCCTCCTTCTCTGCTGGGGAGCCTACCAAATGTGGATGGTTCTCTCTTCCCAGACTGTAGAGGTGTTTGGACTAAACGGCTATTACGCTTTTACAAGGGTTTCCTATCTTCCTTTTCCTTCTTTAATCCTCTTTGCTTTCTTACTTCGCTTTTTGTTGTATGGTGCCCTTGCTCTTCTGCTTTTTGGAATAAGTATGCTGCCTACTCGAAGAGCTTACTGGAGCATTCATGCCGCAATATGGCTGGGAGCAGGAGCCATCTGGTATCAAATCTCTTTTCTGAACGCAACAGGAGTATATCCAACTCTTTGGCCTCTTTTCACATCCCCAATGACTTTGTGGCTCTGGATAGGGATAGCATTCGGTTGCTCCTTGCTCTTTGCTCTCCTTTTTCATTTCCTTACAAGATCTCTGTCTTTACAGAGTGACAAAAGAAACAGAGACAGGAAGAGAGAAAGTGCCTGATTTTTTTATTGCTGGAAGTCGCATCCATGCTTGACTTCTGCATAACGATGATCTGTGGAGAACCGGTAATCCGCTTCCAGGAATCTCCAAGCGGGGCATTGATCTTTTGGCAGCGACCAGACTCATACAGGGATAGAATGTCTTTGGCTTCTGCTTGTAGACAGACCAAATCGCATTTGGTTGACCTGCAGTGGGCAGGAGATTTCGGCCTTTTGACATCAGGCTGTACCTTATGATTGCCGACGCTGAGGAGGAGAAAGGAGCCAGCCACAAAAGCACCCATTGGCTCATGGGCAAAGGAAATAAAGGCCTCGCTGGTTTGGGACAAACCCTTATGATCGCGGCAGCAGCGACATCACCGGGAGATCAAACGGAAGGTGCGCTCAGCCACCCGGTATCAGGGCAGAGAGATAAACCCGCAGGTAGAATTTAGCACGAAAGGACATACTGGTGAAAAGATTTATACCGATACTTAGTTTGGTACTTGGTATATCAGCACTCCTAGGAACATTGATACTTCCAGCTCAACCTCTATCGATTGTTCTCGGCGGGATTGCTTTAGGGACTTTAGGGACTAGTCTGCTTCTCTTTATAGCAAACAAAAAGTATTCCAGGTGAAACTGATGAAGCAGCTTGAGATATGGCTCTAGAGGCTGTGAGGAACTTGATCTCGAATGGATAATACCAGAGAAAGCCCTCTCAGAGTAATATAACTGTATGATTCACCAACCTCGTGAATGAGAAGCGCTTAGCAGATCGTGAACGTTCACTGTATCATGTACCGCTTTCAGCGTAGTGCAGTCTCCAGCGCCACGTGCACAACATGCAAGGAGGAGAAGCGGAAACCAGGCAGGTAGCAGAAGAGCAGGGAAGGCAGAAGCAAACAAGGAGGAAGACAAGCATTCAGGCGTCTCAATGTACACAAGGCCCCCAACTCGCCTCGTATCTACTGCCCATGCTTGTGTTATCGACAGCCCCACAGTCGTCTCTGGTCGATAGGGATGGGGAGCATCAAATGTCGCAGGCACTCATTGATACATATTGGGCACGCAGCTCCGCTCTCGCTCTTACCAGTACTATCTCGATGAAGGGAGAGAATCGCCTGGAGTACTCAGCACAGGCTGCCACTCTCCCGCAATGGGCCAACCTCTGCATGACGTCTCAGACGCACAATCCTGGCTCGATGCTCTTGCTCTATCGAGGAGCATCGAAGCCTCGTTGTAGCGCTGGGCGGAGGCACCTTCGCATGTGCTGGCCTTCAAGCGTGGAGAGGATAGTCAACTTTACCACTGCCTCGGTTCCTCTCCCTGCCTACAACAAGCTTCACCTTGCACGTGGACAACTCATGGTCAGATGATTCCTCTGATACGGCTATCTGGTTGCAATGCAAAGGGTAGCAAGCAATCATATAGCTGTTCTTCTCTGCGTGATTTGGGCGAGTGGACCAACACCAATGAGGCTGGTATGTTCGTTAGCTCGTCTCACGGACAACCAATTCCACACCCAGGACCACCTCACGAGCTGTAGCAGGCCTGTCAAGTCGTTGGAGGAGAAGTTCCACGGCAACCCGACCAGTTTCTTCCAGAGGCTGGTGTACGGTCGTGAGACCCAAAGCTTCAGCCAGTTCTCCGTCATCGAAGCCAACAATAGCCACGTCGTCTGGAACAGCGAGTCCCAGGTGATGTGCAGCTCTCAGTACCCCCGCTGCCAGCGTATCGGAGCTCGCCAAAACAGCAGTTGGACGATGTTCCATCGACAAGAGGTCCTTTGCCGCCTCAAAAGCGGTCCCAACTCCATATGCAGCGAAGCGTACATTGTTCTCTGTGAGGGGATAGCCAGCCTCTGTCAGCGCTGTACGGAAGCCTGCGAGCCGCCGTTGTACAGGTGAGACATACAGGTGAGATTGTTGCTCCTCACCAAGAAAGCCAAAGTGGCGATATCCGCGAGCCACAAGATGCGAAGCTGCGAGCTGACCACCAGTGAAGTCTGACGTAAAGACAGAGTCGAATCCGGGGTGTTGGATATCGATCAGCACAGTGGGAAGCCTCAGGTCGATGAGGCGTTTGGCTATCGCCTCGTCCAACGGCAGGCTTATGATGATGAGTCCATCCAGCCGACCGGTGATAGGTAAGCTGGAGAGCAACGGGGAAGAACTCTGTGCCGCTGACTCCTGGTCGAACAAGACGATTTCCAGCGGGCGCTGACTCACCATGTGGAGAATCCCGTTGAGGCGTCGGGTCACAGATGGGTAGGAGGTATATGGTGCAACGACGCCGACGCGTCCCACGCCTCGGCGTGCCTTAGCAACCGCCTCTGGCTTGGGGACAAAGCCGAGTGCATCGACAGCCTCCAATACCTTACGTCTCGTCTCCGCGCTGACACGCACTGAAGCGTTCAGTGCAAGCGATACAGTAGAAATGCGACCCCGGCCAGGTTGGCAACATCATAGATGGTTTTCGGTTTGGACACGTCACCCTCCTCCTCTCGTAGCAGACAGATCTATCCTACACATGTGTTCATGGTCCGTCAAGGCTTTTTGTCGAAGCACTTCGACCGTATCAGTCGGTCCATCAAGCCGCTCCTGATCAAGGTTCTCAGGCAAGATGCTCTTCCTCAATGGTCATCCGTGTCAAGACGAAAGGTGCTATAGGGATTGATGTGTTGTTAAAATAACGGCGTTCACTCACGCCAATCAGCCACCCGCATCATCTGAACTTACTCGGGTTCTGCTAAAACCTGTTGCAAAAGGAGCTTATCAATACAAAAAGGCATAGCTTGAGGAGATGGAGTGAGAGTGCAGCTCACTCCTGCTCGTCCAGATGGTTGGTTTGGAAATCGCCTTCATCTCTTCAAGAACAACAATGAAATCAGCCAAAGGGAACCTTTTCTTATGAGCCCAATGCTATTCATACTCAACGGAGGAGAGGGTGACAGGTTTATTGATCATACTCAAGCCGAGATGAGTTTTATAAGGACTGGCACACGCCACGAGCCAGATACCGTTCTGCCTGCTTGCTGGTGACTTCTTCCTCCTGCCCTTCGCTCCATCATACACGCGTCACCGGGCCATGCTCTTTGGCGACACCTCCTTATTACATCTCTCCCCTGCACTCTTGTGGCACTTGGTGCCGCCGGAGTCGCCCTGCTGCTCGGGTGTATGCTCTCGTTGTTCGGTGTCTCCTCCCCTGAGAGGTCATCATAAGCAAAGCAGGCGGTCAATTGCTTGATCGCCTGCCCTTCCAGAACGAGCAATCAGGCCTGCCCTATACGTATCGCATTGAGACGGGACTGAAAGCAGCAGGAAATTGGTTATTGACCCGTTGCTCATAAAAGAGATCTCGGAGAGCATCAGCTATTTGCGAGGCTCCACTTACATCCTACGCATCTCGTGTTGTATGGCAGCAGTGTTGGAGCCCAGGGCAAGCGCTTACCCTCTCCCTTCTTCGATCTGTTCCGGGCTTTCCCGGGATGGAGCGAGGAACAATGGGGCCGCTGAACGCCGATGATCCCGCCTGAACTCTCCTTTCTTGCTCCGATAGATGGCCAGGCGACGGGCTTTGTGACCAACTCCGATGATCTGGCACTCTCTCTGTACGTACTCGTCTCAGTCAAGACCTTGGTGCTATTGACGTCAACCAGTTCATCGAACATTTACAGGCAGAAGTAGCAACGGTTCACCTATAGAGAAGGGAAGCGTTTATTCAGAGCTTCGTGTATGGTGTGCTTATTCCTGCACTCGTCGCGATGGCTTTGCGCATCCAGGGAATTTGACGGTAGAGCGTCGTTCATCGCCTGGCACGGCTCATGCCTGACCGCTTTAACAAAAGGTACGCGGGCAGTCCCATCCTCTTTAAGGGGAGCGTGCCCTGTTCGCCTTTCCGTTCTTTTCCCTGGAAATACGGCTCTCCCACAGAGGGCTGAATTTCAAGCGCCCTTGTTTGCATGACTCGCTTTGAGCCGTGCCTTCCTTCGGCCACGAAAAGGAACCCGGCGTCATACCTGATCTTGCATTTCATTCGCTTCTCTGCTATAGTCGGGGGGAGATGTTGGGTATGTTGGGTGTGAAAACGTGCCCGTAAAGGAGAAGCAATGCCGAAACAGCCTGTCTGCCAGATCCTCTGGTTAGAGGAGCAGCAAACCTACCAGCTCTTGAGAAATGGACATATCGAATGCTGTTTCGTGCAGGGAAGCGAGCCGCCAGCGTGGTTTCAGTTTCTGGAAAGCCAGACCTCCTTTGCATTTCAGGGAAGAGCAGGACGCCTATCGATCATCAAAGAGGCACGCCCGAGGGGCGCAGGATACTGGTATGCGTACCGCACAGCGGGCCGCCGCACCACCAAACGATATCTCGGTAGCTCCTCTAGAGTAACCATCGCGCGGCTCGAGAAGATAGCCCGCGAACTGTATCAGGTACAATCAGAGGAGAGGGACACGCCCCCTCTCCTCCTGACCAGGTTACGACCTCCACGCCTCTCCGCATCTCTTCTCGACCGCCCGCACTTGCTCCAACGGCTTGACAGCGCATCGAGGCAGAAACTCACTCTGCTTGTCGCTCCTGCCGGCTCTGGCAAAACAACCCTTGTAAACCAGTGGCTACAGACCCGTGATCATGCGGTTGCCTGGGTCTCACTCGACAGAGGCGATAATGATGTGTTTCGCTTCTGGAAAGCAGTGATTACCGCCAGCCAGACACTTCAGCCGGGCCTGGGTCGGGCGAGCCTCGAGGATCTCTCGCGCTCTTTACAGCCACCGTTCATCGCTCCACCACTGGAAACATCCCTGTCTCACTTCATCAATGACCTCGCACAGTTCAGTCGCCCCGGACTCCTTGTGCTTGATGATTACCATACTATCGAGGAGCCACGTATTCACGAAATGCTGGCATTCTTCCTTGAGCATATACCACCCCATTTCAGCGTGTTTCTTCTATCCCGAACAGAGCCAATTCAATTACCGCTGCTTCGCTGGCGAGCCAGAGGAGATATCTCCGAATTACATCACACAGACCTGTTTTTCTCGCAGGAAGAAACAGCACATTTTCTGCGTCAGGCGCTTTCCACCTCCCTTTCTGAAGAAGCGCTTCGCCGGCTTCACGAGACCTTACAGGGATGGATAGCCGGTCTGCGCTTACTGATGCTCTCATTTCCCGCATCCTCTCAAGCAACCGAGAAGAGTATTGAACAAGCGCTGGCCTCGCTGGATCGCCCACTACAGGATTACTTTGTGACCGAGATTCTCAAAACACTACCAGAGCCAACGCAACATTTTCTTCTCCAAACAAGCGTTCTCTCGCGCCTGAACGGGCCACTCTGTGAGGCGGTAACCGGGATCGAGAACGGAGCAGCTCAATTGAAAGCAATCGCACAGGCCGGGCTCTTTCTCGAAGCGCTGGACGAAACATGGTACTGTTTTCATGCCCTTTTTGCAGAGGCGATGCGCCGAGAAGCCACTATACAACTTGGTGAAGAGGCACTACGCCGTTTATCGCTACAAGCAAGCCACTGGTATGAACACAATGCGCTACCGATGGAAGCAATCGAGACAGCTCTTGCGGGCCATGATTTTGAACGCGCCGCCTTTTTGATCGAACAGATCAACCAGGAAGGCCTGCTCAACGAGCTTTATACCGTCCGCCGCTGGCTTGAATGCCTCCCTGAACCGCTGCTTCACGCACACCCTGAACTCTGCTGGCTTGCGGCATTGACACTTCAAGTGCCAGAGAACAAGACAGCGCCCTCTGCTCCGATCCAGGAGCGTACTGAAGCGCTGCTCCAACGGGCCGAACAGGCAAACATGCCCGCCGGGCATATCACCGCTCTTCGCGCCCTGATCGCCTGGCAAGGCGACCATTTCTCTGAGGCCCTGCACTATGCACAGCAAGCGCTTCCACTGCTCCCACCTGTCGAGCAGCCATCTTCCCTTCAGATGTGGCGTGGCATGTGCTTGTTTATCATCAGTGTCGGGCATCTGTATAACAAAGCCTTCACAGAAGCGCGAACTGCTCTCCTGGAGGCGTACACCTATGGACTGGCAACCAACCACAGGCATTTCACCGATGGCTTGCTTCTCCTGATCGGGTTCTGTAGCTATACCCTCGGGGATTTGTACCAGGCATACGAGTATTATCAGCAGGCCCTTCACGGAGCCAGGGACCAGCAGAACAACGAGATAGCAGCCCGCTCATTGCTTGGAATGGCCGGCATTACCTTCATGTGGAATAACCTCTCGCTCGCAGAACAGCAGACAAACGAGGCTCTGGCCCTTGCTGGCAATGAGCACCCGGACATTCGCGATGAGGCAACTCTTCAGCTTGCGCAAATAGCGCATGCATGTGGGCACCTGACCTCAGCACAGCAACAGGTTTCGGTCGTACTCGCCCGCCTTCAGCTACAGACAACTGTACAGGCCGCCCAAAAGCGTCGCCATGTACAGATATATGCAGCTCAGCTTTCACTGCAAATTGATGATCAGGAAACAGTGAACCGCCTGCTGCTTGCGAATGAGCCCCACGACCAGGACGAAGCGCTGCTGTTCGGATTACTTCGCGCACGCCTTCTACTGGCTCAGCAGCGCGTTCACGAGGCTCTACAGCAGCTCAGATCTCTGGTTTCGCTCGCCCGGGAATGGCCCTTCGCCCTTGAGATCCATATACTGTACGCGCTGGTTCACGCTACCCTTCAGGAAGAGCAAGCAGCACAGCAACAACTTCAGCAAGCACTTGAACTGGCTCGGAATGCAGGCATTGTGCGTCCCTTTCTTGCAGAAGGAGAACCGCTTGCTCAACTGCTACGCCACCTGCTCCCAACCCTTCAGGAGCCCACACGGTCATATGCAAAAATACTGCTTCGTGCCTTTGCGCAAGCTGCCAACAAAGAGACAAGCTCAGCAGCAGATCAACTGATCGAGCCACTCACCCCACAGGAATTGAGTATCCTTCGACTACTGGCAACCGGGCGCAGTAATCAGGAGATCGCGCAGGAAATGGTCATATCGGTCAACACGGTGAAGTACCATACCAGGCATCTCTATCGCAAACTCGGCGTCAACAATCGGCTTCAGGCCAGCAAGGTAGCCCAGCATCTCAGGCTCATCTGAACGACTACCCATACACTACCCCCGAGGAGGAGGCTCTTTCCTTCCCCACCTGCTATAGTAACTCCATGAAGAGAAAGAGCATCATATGTTCAACACCCAAAGGAGACCTCATCACATGGATTCAGTCCGCTCTCGCGACGTCGTTGCTTTGCGCAAGCTCTTGTGGGTAGGCCCACTGGTTATTGTCTGCGCGATAATCGCAAACCTGATCATTCGAACCATTGCAACTGCCTTTCTGGGGGTCCCGGAAACATTCCAGTACTTTCAGAGCACAACGATCATTGGCAGTACTATCACCTACCTGCTGCTGGCGTTGCTCGCCTTTGTCCTGGTCTGTCGTTTCGCCCGAAGACCCTTTCATTTCTATCGTATCCTTGCACTCATTGCCTTACTGATTTCGTTGCTCACCCCTGTTCTGGCACTGAGTGGACTGATGCCCATTCCTGGTATGAGCATGCGCATCTTCTGGGTAATGATTGCAATGCACGTTGTTTCTGCGGCCATCACCGTCAGCCTGCTAACAACGCTAACGCATGGCTCCTCAAAGCAAAGGACAAACTAATGCGATCCCATTTCAACAGCACCTTCTATTGCATTCGTGTGGCATTCTGGGCTTTTCCCTACTTGCTCTGGCAAACCCTGAACCATTGGAGCGGCTTCGTTATCGGAGTCCTTCTAGCTGTTATCCTCACGATGATGCTTCATAACCTGTTCTGCTTCTTTGAAAAATCTTTTCGTTAACACGCGGTGGCTCTTTTTGAGCCACTGTTTCTCTATCGCTTTGCGATCACTAGTCTCCAACTCACTCGACACTTTCCCCCTGGTGTTGCATGAAACAACGAAAGAGAAGATGAAAACACAGGTTTTCCTCCTCGGTCCTGGCGAAACTCTATGGAGCAAGTGATAAAATCCTTGTGGTATTCCCTGTAATATCAGTGGAACGGTTGACCAGGGAGCGTGACAGGCTTCTTTCGCTGGGCAGGAAAAGACCTTGCTTCTCTCTTGACCTGGAGTGGACTCCAGGTTGTATAGTTCCTGCATGGAAACAGATTTCTCGATACAGCAAGTTGCAGAAAAGACAGGGCTCTCTATCGATACCCTGCGTTACTATGAACGCATCGGGCTGCTTGAGCCGGTAAGTCGGACAACAAGCGGTCACAGGCGCTACAGGCAAAAGGATATTGACTGGATTGGACTGGTGATCAATCTACGCGAAACGGGAATGCCCCTCGTGCAGATTCGCCACTTTGCTATGCTTCGCCGTCAGGGAAAGGCCACGGCATCAGAGCGCCTGCATATCCTTGAACAGCATCAACAAGCACTCCTGCAACAAATGCAGAAGTTAGAACAACATATGTCAGCACTGCACAGTAAGATAGAGCATAAAAAGGCCTTCCTCGCTCTGTCGGATGAGCAGCAGGACGAAGAACAATTTTATTGGTCATCTATAGAGAAAGCAAGAGAATAATAATGTCATACATGACTGAAACCCATCAGATCACAACAGAGCATATTCATATTCCGGTAGAGGAGGAGTCTGGCGCCTCGGCTATGGGTGCATATCTGGCATATCCTCAGGACCTGGAAAATGCTCCGGGCGTGATTGTCGGCTTTGAGCTTTTTGGGCTGACCGCATATGTTCGCACTCTTGTAGATCGTCTTGCTCAGCTTGGTTATGTAGCACTGGCCCCTGATTTTTACCACCGCTCTTCGCCCGGCGTGGAGCTGGAAGCAACAGCCGAGGGGCGGGCCCGTGGTTTTGAATTGCTGCATCAGTTGACCCGGCAGCAGGCACTCCATGACGTACAGGCTGCAATTACGTACTTACGTACAAAGAAGAAGTGCACCAGGGTTGGTATAATGGGCTTGAGCGTCGGCGGACATATTGCCTACCTTGCCGCTACCCAATTGGACCTTCAAGCGACTGTAGCCTTTTATCCGGGCTGGCTTCCCACTCAGGATATTCCTCTCAGCAGGCCCACCCCGACTCTCGCGTTGACTCCTGGAATAGCTGAACGCAATGGATATCTCTTATTGCTTGTTGGGGAGCAAGATCCCCTTATCCCGGCTGAGCAGCGTGATCTGATTGCCCGAGAACTGCGGGAATCCGGTGTCAGACATGAGCTGGTCGTCTACCCCGATACTTCTCACCGTTTCTTCTACGAAGCAGGTGAGAGTTTTTGCCAGGAGGTAGCGGTTGATGCCTGGCGTCGTGTTCGTGAGGTGCTTGCCACTGAACTCGCTTCGCATGGGGGGCGAGGCTATCTCATTGAAACGCCTGGTGTAAATGAGCGCCGGCCCCCCAAACGCTTAACACAGGAGAAACAAGCAGCGCATGAAGTCAGAGCTCGACATACACTCCTCTCCTTCTGATGCTCCTGAAATATTTGATTATTTTAGAGGCATACGCTTTGAGTACAGGTGTATAACTCGATCGTTCAGCAGAGATCGCTGGCAGGAGAAGAGCATCACAGAATGTTATGTCTGATCGAGCAAACACTATTATGTTCGTGTTGTCCTCGACGGAGAAGACAATAAACTCGCTTCGCAACGGGGAGCCTATAGCAAACCGGGTAGGCTTTGAGGGCTGACAAGAGCTTCCTTCTCTTCCATAAGGAGCGGATGGCCTTGCCATCGTAAGCTCTGTCGGCCCGCAGCCGACCAGGAAAGCGTTTGAACCCGCCTCTCTTACCACAACGCACCCGCAGCAAAAAGGGGATTGCAGAGAAGTCCGTCCTCTAGCGACGCAAAGCAGACAGTTGCTCCAGGGTGCTCTGTGCCCATTGTTTGATAAGCGCACAATACTGCTCGACGTCCTGCCCCGCCTGAGAGTTCCGGGCGACATCAATAATCGTCATGCGCCAGGCAACCTCAGGGAAAGGCGGCACATCTTCAGCATGCTCCATACGCCAGGAACGAGTATGGCTGTTCATACCCGGAGCCGCCATCTGACGAAGCTGTTGCAGGGTCATCGGTTTTTCTAGAGCGGCACGCAACACCGACTCTACCTGAGCAAGCGCTTCCTGACTGTAGCGTCTATGCTGGATCATAAAACAGGAGACAAGAAAGAAGTGGACACGAAGATAGTCTTCGTTGAGATATTTCAGGGTCGTAAACTCGTCGAAAAGCTCCTGACACGTCTTTCCCTCTAGCTGAAGAGCTCCACATTCTGTACACCGTTCTGGCATCTGATTACCTTCCTCCATCGTGAGATCTCCGTTCAATGATACCCCATTCCACGCAACACTTCAAGGTATTCACTGTTGTTGTGCCACGCCCGGTCAGCCACAATAACAGTCAGGGCACAGGCATCCTCTGAGCGCGTCGACAAAAAAAGACCTCCTGGAAAAACCGAGAGGAACATCTATGTCAACCAATCAGCCCAACTCACGCCCGTCATCCACGACATCACCGCAGGCAACCTCTGCACCATCACCAACCGCGCACATAAACAGTACACGCGACCCGGGGGGCTGTCTCATCGCTCTGCTCGTCTTCCTGATGATCGGCCATATCCTGATCTCTCTTGTGGATATCTTGAATCCGGTGGCCTTTCCCAATGATATCCCTTACCCGATCATTGCGCCTGCTGTGCGGCTTATGGCCGTCGCTGGCTGCATCGGGGTCCTTAAGCTTCGGAAATGGGGAGCATACCTTGTCTTCGTGGCGTATGCAATAGGTGGAGTACTATCAGTCCTCGACATTGTGAGAGCTGCGACCCCGGAAGTGGCCTCCGCAGCGGTTGGAACAACCATTCTCGGGCTCATTCTTCCCGCTATCTTGATCGGGCTCATCATTTCACGCTGGAGGTATCTCGAATAGGGCAACCGTTTCTCTGAATAACAGATCAGCAGAGGCGGTGTTGAGCCGCCTCTGATCGAGGGACCAGGGGATCGGAGCAAGCGCTATGCCCCTTCATGGCCTTTCTGCAAAGAGAGCACATAGCGTTTCGGTTGCAAGCTCACGCCGCATGCTCTCCTGCTTCTCTAATCGAGGGCGTAGTGTACTTGAACGACGCCCCCACCAGGCGACTTGAAGTCCAGAAGGCGTACATACTTATACCGATAGCGCTCCGTATCGAGCAAGATGTTCAGCCCCTTGCCTTCCAGCATCGGAATGATATTGAATGAGCATCAGTATAGCGCAGCTTGTCCTCTTCACCCAATACCACAGGAGACGCGCTACCCTTCATCCTGCACCACGGGTTCTCTTGTGCTCTCGTCAGAGCGTTGTGTGCACTTACAATTCATAGAAATGCTCATTTCTGCACAGGCCGATCGCGCTCTTATAGCGTTAGCCAGCTTTATTTCTGCAACAAACGGCCTGGTTTTCAAAGGCATTTTGCTCCTGTATCTCTTTAATTTCAATCCAGATATATTTGAGTCTGGAAAAAATCATAAAAACAGTGTATACTTACTCAAAATAGATGTTCTCTTAAAGGAGAAAGGAGAAACGCTATGGAACAAGCCCTTATCGAACTGCGCCATGATGCCACTTTTGAGGACGAGTTCGAGCTTGACATTCGGGTCAGTACTCCGTCCAGCAATGCTCAGCCGAGTGCGCTGGCAACTATCAATACCTGCTACGAGAGCTGCGCAATTACGTGCTTCTGCCTCGACGAGCAGGAATAGTACCCGAACTGCTATCTTCTCCTCCGATCATGGAAGAGTCGGTTGTGCAGTCGTGATGTATGGCTGCACAACTCACCATCATTTCTTCTCACACGAGAGCGGGTTGTCCCTGCTTCAAAGACATTCCTGACCACGGTATAGCTCTCACACGCCCCCCATAAGCTATACCCTGCCATTTCCCCGTATGGTTCCGAGCACCTTTCCCCTTTCTACTACTCACACTTTTAATGAGGACCGATTCTAACCACATTCGGCAGTAATCTATGCTCAGAGGGAGAGCATGGCACCGCTTTAGAAGCGCTCCCACTTGTACTGTTTCTCTCAGGGCAGCTCAATCCCGGAGAAACACATCTGGAAAGAAAGCAGGGCAACGATTGCTATGAAGCCACGAATTACCGTTATCACACTGGGCGTCGATGATCTGGAACGGTCGCTTGCCTTCTATCGTGATGGGCTTGGCCTTCCAACACAAGGCATTGTCGGGACAGAGTTTGAGCATGGTGCTGTCGCCTTTTTTGATCTGCAAGCTGGCGTGAAGCTCGCCATCTGGAATCGGGATGACCTTGCCCATGACACCGCCCTCGCAAAAACAGCACCCGGCCCGACTGAATTCACGCTCGGTCACAATGTAAGCAGCAAAGCCGAAGTTGACATCGTGATGGAACAGGCAAGAAAAGCAGGCGCCAGGATTCTCAAACCGGCCCGAGAAACCTTCTGGGGCGGCTATGCGGGCTACTTTCAAGACCCCGATGAGCATGTATGGGAAATCCTCTGGAATCCCCAGCTCTTGCCCGAAGAGACGGCATGATACCGGGTAAAAATATGGATACGTGCTGTACGTGTTTTCATGCAGCACGTATCGCCTGTCCGCAGCTTGCCAGCTTTACGTCTCTCTGCTGGAGGCACCACCTTCTGAGATGAGAACATATCCTGCTACTTCTCTTGCTTGAAAAATCTCATCATCAAACATACATCTTCAGCCTCTTCAACCCGCCAAAAGAGAAATGAGCCTTTATGTTTCGTCAAGAGACTCATCCTTTCCAAACATCGGACCCAGAATAGCAGCCAGCCGGACAAGGGCATGAGCCACCGGCGGAAGCCAGAGTATCGGCAGCAAGAGCTTCAGCATATCGCGCAAAAACGCGATGAGCCGCCATGTTCTGCTTGTATCACGGCTCTCATCAATCAGCCAGAACAGGATCATTCCCATATGCATCGCATAGAGCACCGTCGCCAGATCGTCGTGTTGTGCCGCTTTTGGCGCATCCTTCGCCCCTGCAATCACCTCGCGATAGGTCAGGCGGGCCCGCCGTCGAATCTCAGTTGTCTGCTTACCAAACACGCCCACATTCGACCGGGCATTCAGCGCCGTGCCAAACAGCGCGCTCAGCGCCTCCCGATGGGGAGCCATCAATTCCAGTTGTTTTGTAATCAAGACCTGAAAGCGCTCTGGCAGCGAACTGACGGTCAGATCATGCGTGAACTGATCCAGTTCCGCGCACAGATCGCGATACAACTGCAAGACCAGCTCTTCCTTGCTCGCAAAGTAGCGATAGGTCAGGCCCGGCGAATAGCCAGCCTGCGCCGCGATTTCACGCATCGTGGTCTCTTCATAGCCTTTCGAGGCGAAGAGCGTCAGGGCACTTTCCAGGATACGTTGACGCGCCTGTTCGCCCTTCAGCGTCCGTTTGCTCTCTGCCGCTTCACTCATCTCTTCCTCCCTCACCAGAAGTAAACACGTTTACTTTTCAGTATACGGCGTGAACTGATGGCTTGTCAAGGAGAACGGCCAGCCCGCTAAAATAGGTAGCTCTTTTTATTGATCGGGCAAACAGGTTTACCTGTTCCCCTTTTCTTGCTATACTCTAACTGTTGGGAAGAAAGAACATCGTTGGGAAGAACACACAAGAGAAAGGTCCTATGCCCAGATCACCCCTTCACATCCTTCGCTGGTCCTCAGAGCGCCATCAGTATGAACTCGTGACGCAGCACCATCTCGAACAGCACTTTCACACGGAACATCAATGGCTCCTATGGCTCGAAACCGCAACGTCGTTCTCCTTTCAAGGAGCATCGGGGCGTCTCAACGTCTATAAAGAGGCTCGGGCCCGAGGAGGAACATACTGGTACGCGTATGCCCCCGCCTCAAAACGCACTCGAAAACGCTATCTCGGGCAAACGGCCAACCTTACCTTCGAGCGGCTAGAAGAGACCGCCCGAGCGCTCAACAGCAGCTCGCCAGAAACCACCAGCCCACCACAACCCGTCGAGCAGCCTGTCATTCTGCGCACCAAACTCTCCCCGCCACACCTGCCGGTAATGGCGATCAGGCGAGCGCGCCTGCACACACGCCTGGATGCCGCCAAATCCCATCGGCTCACGCTGGTCAGCGCATCCGCCGGCTGGGGGAAAACAACGCTGCTCTCGGCATGGGCTGCGCAGGCCCCTGAACGCGTCGCCTGGCTGTCGCTGGACGAGCTGGACAATAACCCCGTACGCTTCTGGCTCTCGGTGCTCGCGGCGCTCCGAACCCGCCTGCCCGCTATCGGGAAGCACACACAGATGATGCTCAACGCACAACAACCTCCGGCTCTCACTACCATCATAATGACGCTCCTGCATGATCTGGAAACGCTTGCAGAGCCGCTCTTTCTCCTGCTGGACGACTACCACCATATCACCGAGCAGAGCATCCATGACACGATGCTCTTCCTGCTGGAACATCTGCCCCCTCATCTGCACCTGATTCTTGTCAGTCGCATTGATCCACCATTTGCGCTCTCCCGCCTCAGGCTTCACGGCCAACTCCTGGAGCTTCGAGACGCTGACGTCCGGTTTCTTGAAGATGAGGCCGCTTCTTTCCTCTCACAAACGATGGGACTCACACTGGAAGCCAACGACGTACACCTGCTTGTTCGCCGCACAGCGGGATGGGTTGCGGGTCTGCAACTGGCCGCGTTCTCCATGCAGCACTATGAGGATCGCTCGGAGTTCATCCGTGCCTTTACCGGCGGGCATCGCTCCCTGCTGGACTATGTGCAAGAAGAGATTCTGACCGGCCTGCCTCCGGCGCTGCATGACTTTCTGCTTCAAACCTCCCTGCTGAAAAGCATAACCGCCCCTCTCTGTCAGGCCGTCACGCACGAGACGAGAAGCCAGGAATTGCTTGAGGCAATCGAGCGAGCGAACCTCTTCGTTGTTCCTCTGGACAGAGAACGGCGCTGGTATCGGATCCATGATCTCTTTCGCGAGGCACTTCAGAGGCGCCTGAAGGCCACACAACCGGAACTGGTGCCGCTTCTCCATCAGCGAGCGGCACGCTGGTATGAGGAGCAAGGAGCCAGGCAGGAAGCGATTGCCCACGCGCTGGACGGGGCCGACTATGACTATGCCATTGCCCTGATGCAGCAGCGCGTAGAAGTCGCCTGGCTTCGCGGTGAGGCCCAGAACCTCTATCACTGGATTATGGCGCTACCCGAAACGTACATTCGCGCACATGCGGATTTCGTCCTGACCGCTACCCTCTATCTGCTCAATACTGCCGCTTCAGTCAGCCACCCACAACATCGGAGCACACTCGACCGGGTCAAACAGATGATAACACGTGTTGAAGCCAACCTCAGGCAGCCTGATCTCCCGGAACCAGAGAACCTACAGCGTTTGCAGCAGCGACTTTCCCTGCTCCATCTTGGGATAGAGCATATAGAAATAATGGCAAGCACGAGCGATGATATCGAGACGCTCATCAGGCGTCTCACACAGGTTCAGCAGCAAATGCAGGCGCTTCACCTGGATGATGAGATCGTGTGGCACACAATCCCACTTTCCGTCGCCTTCATTCTTCACTGGTCGCTCTTGCAAAAGAGTGGCTTTCTGATTCCTCAGTACCAGGAAGCCTGGCAGCGCGCAAGGCAGTCCGGAAACCCTTTTGCTCTGCTCAAGATCTCCCAATGGTTGGCCCTCCTGTATTTGGGCGTGGGTCAGTTGAGCCTGGCGTATCAGCAGAGCATTGAGGCCCTCGCCCTGATTGAGCAGTTCGACGGGTATGCGCTCCTCAAGGGCTATTTTCTCTTCTGCCTCGTCAATGTACTGTATCACCGAAATCAGGTAGAAGAGGCTCGCCCTCTCTTGCAATCCATGCTTCATGATGCCCAGATCTTCCAGCAAGTTGATCTTCAGATCGCAGCGCGGATCTATCAAATCAAAGTGGAACTGGCAGCAGGTGAGCATGCTCGTGCCCATGACATGCTACAACAGGTGCAGGCGCTGGTCCAGAGCCAGGGCTTTTCTCTGCATGCAGAACGAATCATCCCGGTCTGTGTTGAATACTGGCTGGCAACTGGTGATCTCGCTCAAGCAGCTCAATGGGCCACCTCATACACATCCGAAACCTGGAAGGACAATGACACAGCGACAGTGCTGCTGGTAGCTCGCATCTTTCTCGTGCTTCAGCGCTACCCCGCCGCTCTTGAGCTGCTGGAGCGCTTCCGAGAGCAGTATTTTGAGCAAATGGAGAATACCGAGAATAAGGCCGAGTTTCTGGCGCTCCTTGTTGTCGCACTGCACCAGACCGGAAAACGAGAACAGGTGCATACCACCCTGCTGCGTCTCCTGGCCCTCTGCGAGCCAGAAAAGCGTCTTCGGGTTCTCCTGAACATGGGCCAACCGATGCGGCACATCCTCACCCGCTTCCTGAATAGTGACGAGGACGCAACGCTACGCTCCTTTGCCTCATCTGTTCTTGCCGCATTCGCCCGGGAGGAACAAAGGCGCGTGGGAGGCACATCCGCCAACAAAGCGTCAAGAAACGCTTCAGCGCCCGCTTCTTCCAATCCGCTGACCGCTCAGGAACAGCGCGTCTTACGCCTGCTGGCAGCCGGACAGACCTACGCCGAGATCGCGGAGCGGCTTGTTGTCTCTCGTAACACGATTAAAACGCAGGTCAGCAGTATCTATCGCAAGCTCGGCGTCAGTCGGCGCGTTGAGGCGCTCACGCTGGCACAGCAGCTCTCTCTGCTCCAGGAGAATATCACCCCTTGAAATCACGCACAAGGGTGATGTTTCTCCCCCGATCTCCTCTATACTTTCCCTCAGACAACCTGTAGAGAAGGAGAAAGCACAATGCATGTGCAGATCCGTATCAGAGGGCATCTCGGCGCGATCTGGCAACCCGAAATTGAGGACTTACATATCACTCATCAGCCAGATGGCACGTCGCTTCTCTCAGGTCAGCTTGCAGATCAGGCCGCACTCTACGGGGTGCTTCTGACTATTCGTCGTCTCGGCCTGACCCTGCTGTTTCTTGAAATCGAGGACGAGAAGGAAAGCACTTGAGGACCGGTCAGGTGCCCTACCTTACCTCGGTATCCCTTAACAGTGACCGTACCGAGAAGGCATTGCAGGCCGCCGAAAGTCATGTGCGCGAACACTTTGTGCATGCCTGTCTGTGGTCCTTAGTACATCTGTTGTGCCAGGATAAGCCTTTATCCTGCTCAGATACTTTCAGTGGGGCATGGCGCCTTCGCTGCGGTCCATTCGAGGGGCCGAGAGCGTCGAGCTGGCCTACGGCTCGCTCCTGGAGAGAGGAGCGCTGATGGTCGTGCAGGCCGGATCCGCAACCAGTAGATCTATTAAAGAGAAAGAGGAGCATATGTTTTCAGAGCGTGAACGTGCATTTCTTGACAGCCAGACGCTGGCTCGGTTTGCAACTGTAGCAGTCAATGGTCAGCCCGATGTTGATGCGGTCGGCTTTGGCTTTGATGGGGAGCGCTTCTATATCAGCGGCTATGCCCTGGAGCGTACACGCAAGTATAAAAATATCGCTGCCGGACAGAAGCAGATCTCGCTCATCATCGATGATCTGGTCTCACTTGAACCACTGATGCCACGCGCCATCAAGCTTCATGGAAAGGCTGAGATTGTCACCCTTGAGCAAGGCTATCGGGGGCCCGGGACCTACATTGTCATAACGCCAGAAGTCTCATGGAGCTGGGGGGTCGACGCACCGGCCTTTCAAGATGGGCAATTTGTTACCAGAAAAATCATCTGGCAATAGAAACAAGCGAGGGATTATATGATAACAGCAGTTCGTGTCATTCATTGGATCAGCAATATTGCGGGCGCGGGAGCACTGGTGTTAGGACTTTTGCACTGGTTCGCGCATATCAGCTTCCTTTCCGTGCATATGTGGTTCGGCCTGACTGTCACGTTGGCTCTGCTTGCCTTGAGTGTCATCTTGCTCCTGACCAGAGGCTTGAGGGTCGCAGGTGCGTTAGGCATCATATACGCAATTATCATCCCTCTCTTTGGGATGAATCAGTTTCAGCTTCTCATTGGCGAGTGGCATTGGCTTGTGCAAGGAGCACATTTGCTGGTCGGCGCCGGAGCGATGGCGTTTGTGGGTATCATGAGTGGGTACTATCACAAGCGGGCTGAGGGAAAGGAGACACCTCAACTGTCTACCCCCCGGGTCGTCGGCTAATACCCATCTATCTATAAAAGGTATGCGAGTTGTGTTGGGAGAGCACTTCCGCGTCTGTGCTGGTCGCATTGAGATGGGCAAATACCGCCACTACAGGCAGTGGGTAAGCTGCCCGGACAACATACGAGAGCCCATAAGGTGGTATACTTAAAACTCCGTATACATTCGACTGCTCTTTGCTTTCTGGCTACGCTGAAATAGCGAGAGGGAGAAAAACAGACGATGTCAACAGAGAGCAACACCAACCGAAACGCTGTACGTCTTGAGCCGTGGGGGAAAGGCGACCTTCCCCTGCTCAAACAACTACTCGGTGATCCAGCGATGATGCACTATCTTGGCGGCCCTGAAAGCGAGGAGAAGCTGATCAAGCGCCAGGCCACCTATGAGCAGATGTCGAAGCCAGAAGAGGGCCGCATGTATAAAATTGTCCTTGAGGACACGGGAGAGGCGGTCGGCTCGGTCGGGTACTGGGAGAGCGTCCACAATGGGGAAGCGATCTATGAAACAGGGTGGTTGGTCCTGCCCGGGTTTCAGGGCCGGGGCATTGCAAGCGCAGCGGTTGCTCTGGCAATAGCACACGCAAGGAAAGCAGGCAAGCATCGCTATCTGCACGCCTTCCCCTCGGTTGAGAACCACGCCTCCAATGCGCTCTGTCGCAAAGCTGGCTTCACATTGATCGAGGAATGCGATTTCGAATACCCGAAAGGTAGCTTTATGCGGTGCAATGATTGGCGTCTCGATCTCCTTGCAAGCGACTAGCCGCAACTGAATAAGAGACTGTACCGCGATGGGCAGCACAGCAACGAGGCGACCAATCAGACAGCCGCCTCTGTTGTGGCTGCACACCCTGGCATGCAGCTTCGTGCCGGTTCACAGGCCGGGCTTCTAGTAGCTAATGAGCCCCTCCAGAATGGCATCAATCCGCTCCAGCACATCGCTGCTCAGATGGACATCGCTGGCTTTGACGTTCTCTTCGATCTGCTCAGGGCGCGAGGCTCCAATGATCGCTGAGCTGACGTTCTTCTGACGCAAGGTCCAGGCCAGGGCCAGTTGTGCCAGCGTGTAGCCCCCTTCAGCCGCCAGATCCTTCAAGCGCTGCACCGCTTCCAGAATGCGATCTTGCATCAACTGATTGATGAAATAGTTGATCTCGTTGTTCGCAGCTCGCGTTCCTGCGGGCGGTTGCTCGTTCGGTCGATACTTGCCGGTCAGCACGCCCTGCGCCAGCGGAGAGAAGACCACCTGACCGATGCCCTCGCGCTCACACAGCGGAATGATCTCGTTCTCGATGCGACGATTGAGCATGTTATACTGCGGCTGGTTGGAGACGATCGGATCTGCATTCAGCGCTCTCGCCGTATGCACTGCATCCGAGATCTGCGCGGCTGACCACTCCGACACGCCGACATAGAGCACTTTGCCCTGTGTGACCAGATCATCAAGAGCCCGCACCACCTCATCAATCGGGGTTTCGGGGTCATAGCGATGGCACTGATACAGGTCGATATAATCTGTGCCCAGACGCTTCAAACTCGCGTGGCACTGCTCCATGATATGCTTGCGTGATAACCCTTTATCGTTGGGGCCATCACCCATCGGGAAGAAGACCTTTGTAGCCAGCACATAGGAGTCTCGGGGAAAAGCTTTCAAAGCCTGCCCGACCACCTTTTCCGCTTCTCCACTATTGTAGACGTTCGCTGTATCAAAGAAGTTCACGCCAAGCTCATAGGCCTTGTGAACACAACGCGTCGTGACATCTTCACCCACAGATTGACTGTAGGTCAGCCAGCTTCCAAGCGCGATAGAACTGACCTTGACGCCAGCTCGTCCGAGGCGACGATACTCCATTACAACACATCCTTTCATTCGACGCTTCAGCGCATCCAGATCTACTGTTCAAAAGATCCAAGCGAGATGCAGTCAGGACTATAGAAAAGAGCATACTGCCTTCACAAGGCTCAATAACCGCGTTCGCGCAACATCTTCACTCTGACCGCTCCCTTGCTTGTTCATACAGTATACAGGCACAGAAGATCCCTGTCTATATTGTTTATCCTGCTGAGGCAGGGAATCAAGCGGGTTCTTCAGCCGAAGAGGGAAACAACCGCCGTCTCTCACCCTGCTTTCCCCGGAAAGCCCTGGTACCGCCAGAGGAGACACAGCATCCTACGCCGTGCGTTCCGGGCTTCCGGTCAGGAGCGCGATGTTTACAGCTTCAGCCATGCGCCGATAGCCGTCATCATTGGGATGAACGCCGTCGCCGGAATCATAGGCCGGATGGAGCCTCGCAGCATCATCAGGAGAACAGAGCGGCGTCGCGAAATCGAAGACAGCGTCAAAGCACTGCGAGCCCTGTTCGAGCAGCCACGCATTGACAAGCAGACGTTGCTCTTGTTGCTCGGGAGTATAGCCGCCGGGCAGAATTGTCGTACCGAACACGCGCCGATACGTTTGTCTTGCTTGCTTCGCCACCCGGTGTAGCGCCTCGATGACCGTCGCAGCCGGCACATCAGCCCGCAGATCATTCGATCCAATATGCACAATCAGGTCGGTTGCTCCCGGCTGTGCCAGCACATCCCAGGCCATCCGCTGTATGCCCGGCTCTCCGAACAGATGGGACGGCTCCCCTTCATAGGACGGAGGGAATTCGCCGGTCAGTTGATTGCCCGAAAGCCCCGCGTTCAGGACCGACATCACGCGCTGTCCGCCCGCCCCCTGCAAGCGACGCTCCAGATAATCGGGCCAACGCTTGTTTGCGTTCGTGGTTGAGCCAAACCCATCTGTTGTCGAGGAGCCAAATGCGACAACAGCATTGAGCGGAGTCGAGGGCAAAACATCGATACCAGTCAGCAGCCACCACGACGTGGTAAGCAGCGGATAGGCCAGAAAAGCCGCATCCACTTCCAGAGCGGCCACATCTCCTAACCTCGAAACATACGAGGTTTGTTGGGCGCTGAAATGGCCCGTCACGCATTCACCCCGCTCCACGAAAAAGGAGATTGCCAGATCGCTCAACGCCTGAACAGGAAACGCCACCGGATCGCTGACCGCCTCCTGCTCCGGCTCCAAAGTCAGCATTGGTCTGCCCCCAAAAGTGACCGGTCGCGTTTTCGTACTGAGAATCGGCGCCCCGGCGACGTCACCCACACACACCGAAGCGAGCGTGACCGACTCATCCCCATATCGATTCGACAGGCGCACCCGAAGCTGTTCGCCACCCACATGCAGATGCACGATCTGACGCAACGTGCGTCCCTGCATATTAGCCGAAAGGACCCGTGAAGGTGCTGTATACCACGCCCCGACCCAGTTTGACAAATCCATTCTTTCAATCCTTCCCTTGTTCTTCAATCCCCGTTTCGGGCTCTTTCCCTTTTTTGGGGGCGAGGCACTCACATGGCTTCTAGCGCCTGCTGATAGATCGAGTCGCGGAAGTCCTGATTTCTGCAAAATACGTAAAATAGCTGAAAATAAAACTTCGCAATGGACTTTCGGCCTCCACAATGCAGATACTCATTCTGACTACATTCCTCTTCGACAGATAGATGAGGCGGGGTCAATATTTCTATACAGCTTCCTCCGCAGGAGATTCTCGCGTCGTGCGTCACGGGGTATCAGCGATTTCCCTTACAACATCCAGATCAGCCAGTACCGAAAGCACATCCTGCTCGCTATTCTTGTCCACAGTATACACTTTTCTTCTTCCCCACACAAGCCTTTTCACCCGTTTTTCCTGCTGTTTCATCCTGCTCTATTCTCCGGACAACGCGCCACATCCACCCAGACGAACACTCCGGCACCCCGCAAGCGCGCCATACCGGAGCGTTCAAGCGAGAGGCTAGATCAAAAAGCGCCCGTTCTCGTAGCAGAGCTTTCCATCTGCGTACACCTTGCCCTCATGCAGATCACAAACCAGATCCCAATGATCGGCAGACTCATTCATGCCGCCCGTCAAGCGGATCGAGGCCCCAAGCGCCATATGCATCGTCCCACCAATCTTTTCATCGAAGAGCGTGTGCCCGGTCGCTTCCTGAATGTTATAATTCGTGCCAAAAGCGACTTCACCCAGATAGCGAGCGCCCGCATCCCGATCCAGCATCATATTCAGATACTCCAACCCACGGCTTGCATAGCTCTCAATGACCTTGCCATCACGGAACGTCAGCCGAATGTCCTCAACAAGATTACCGTCACGGTTTGCCGGATAGCGAAAACGAACCGTTCCGTTGACCGAGTTCTCGATAGGCGAGCTGAACACCTCTCCATCTGGCATGCTGTATCGACCATCGCAATTAATCCACTTGCGCCCGCCCGTGCGGTACGTCACATCAGTGTCAGGGGTCACCACATGAATCTCATCATGTTGCATCAGGAAATCGACGAGCTTTTTTTGCTCATCGTGCACTTTCTGCCAGGCTGCCAGCGGATCTTCTTCGTCAAGTAGCTCCGCCCGATAGACAAACGCCTCGAAATCCGCAAGCGACATACCCGCATCCTGCGCGTGAGCATGCGTCGGAAACAGCGTCCCACACCAGCGAAAAGCTCCCTCCGCCTCACGCTGCATCTGGCGGTTTATCTGTGTGGCATGCGCCCGCTTATAGAGCGCCAGCCGGGCGGGATCGATGCGGGTAAGAGCGCGGGTATTTTGCTCGGCCCAGATGGTCAGGCCAGCATCAAAGTGTTCCGTCACGAACTGCTCAACCGGGGCAGTGTAGCTGAGTTGCTCGTCATTTGCTTCCTGAAAGAAAATCTCGCGCATGCCATCCAGATGAATGATGGGATACACATGAGCGCCCGCCCGGAGCGCTTCACGATACACAGCACGAACGAGCGGAGCGGCAACCTCAGGAGCCCGGATCACAAACCGCTCGCCAGCTTTCAGCTTGAACGAATAGTGAACAAGTACCCGAGCGAGCTTCTGAAGATAGACATCTGCCATGTGAATGACACCCTTTCTTTCTGAATCAGAAAAAAACAGAAACGGCTCTATAAGGAAATAAACTACTTCTTTTTCTCTACTTACCCTGTAATAAAGTATAACAGCAAAAACAGGAAAAGAGTAGCAACAATTCTTCATTTCTGAGCACTTGCAACACTTCATACATGAAGCATACATAAAACAGAGAAGGCAGCCACACTATCCTGGAGCGGAAAAGGGAAAACTCTCTAGTGATGATGCCAGGGAAGCAAAGAAAATGAATACGTTTCTCTCTCCCCACCCTTCAAGCCACTTGCATCGCACCTCTCTTCGCTGAACTATTACCCACATTACGCCACACCCGATCTTCAACAACCGGGTAATATTGGCCTGCAATGGCGCCTGAAGCAAGCTCCTTGTTATCAGCAAAAGGATAAAGGGCGAACACACAATCTTCTCAAAAATGGGAAGAGCAAAGCAGATGAAGTCCTTATACGAGTCACCGGGAACGATGCGCGACGAGATGCAGGCGCTGCTGTCATCTCCTGAGAGAGGATTGAGCCTGCTCCGGTACGGGATACACAGCCTTCGCGCGAAAGAGCAGAGGAGCCCGATGCCTCCGTACAAGGGCATAAAAACGGACAATCCGCCCGTTCACAAAGCCAATCGAGTGCCCTCTAGCTGGAAGAAGGCACTCAAGGGCAGCCGGACCTATTCCCGATTCCGCTCCGCAGCCTCTTCCATCTTCTTGCGGAGGCTCAGCGGTCGCATGTCCGTCCAGACCTCCTTGATATATTCCAGACACTCAGCCTTTGTTCCAGTCCTGCCAGCATCACGCCAGCCAAGCGGATTATCCCTGTCCGCGGGCCAAATAGAGTACTGTTCCTCGTGGTTCACAACTACTTTGTACTGTGTTTTATCCTCGTTGTCATTCCAACTCATAACAGAACCTCTTTTCCTGGCTAAACAACATTTATCTATTGCTATTATAAATGTTTCCATAAAGTCATTTCAAATGATATACTACTTGAACATCGGCAGCAAGCAAGCACCTATCGGATACACCTGTTCTCACAACCCGCCAAAAATCGGGACGACGGTAACAGCTCTACCAGACTTCACTTAACTGATACATCGTGTCACCGTCGTACTGACTTGCCCCTGCTAGGCAAGATAACAGCGATGGGCAAACGCGATTACAGCCCGCGTCGGCCTTTCCAGGCGGTGCCGCAGCCATGTCACGATTCTCGCAGAACCCAACCCTGTACATATTCCACCCAGAATATCACCTGGATAGTGCACACCAACAAAGATACGCGAAAATCCTACCAATGCCCCTACTACCAGGAACGCCCCTGTCAATAGAATCAGAAAGATCTGTCTCTTTGGTGGAAGCGTGAGCCGGAACAGCCGTGGCAGAGCAAACAGCAACATCCCCACGACCGCAAACGACCACGCAGTATGATCACTCGGGAATGAGGCATCTGCTGCATGATGAACCAGCACCAGCGCACGCATGGCAACAAAAGGTCGCTCCTCAAACGCAAGGTGACCGATCACAACATTGAACCCATAGGCAAGCGCGCAGGCGACAGCAACCCAGAGCACCAATGACCGACGCTCAAAGGCGGCCTGCTGCTCGTCCGTCGACTGCATGGACCGCCGCGGCAGCCCCCAGAGCACCAGCAGCAACACCGGCCAGCAGAAAATCAACCACTCTGCACAGAATATCATCACATCGTCAAGCCAGGGGAAGCGACCGGCCAACTGATTGACCAGGTGAAACAGCGTTGCATTAAGCGTTAACAGCATCCATTTCTCCTCTATCCTCTCAAGAATCAGGTGAAGAATGTGTCTTCCCTCTCCACCTATCCTTTCAGAATAGAACGAAACGCGCAAAAACTCAACGTTTCAGGACCCTTTTCACATTGCCTCGGTTCCATCTCAGCAAGCACTCGAAGCCTTTCACCCTCCACCCTATAAAGAGCTACTCCACCATTCCAGACAACCAGCCTCTTTCCACATAGATAGACACAAATTTCTACTCATCCTGCTGCTTCTCTCTCACATATCACCACTTATAGAATGTGAAACTGTAGCACAGCTTCACTCATTCAGGAAACGATAGCATAGCGATGTTGCTCTATTACAAAGCAGCCAGACAGAGATATACACCCTCTTACCAGTTTCTTACCCTATCAAAGTGAGTACTCTTCTAATGAAGGGGCTACTCTCATACTCACAAGCATCGAGATTGAAAGCAAACAGTGCTGTATAAGATAGCGAGAATCACGAAAGGGTAGCAATCATCATACACATGGAAGGCAGCCAGACAGCTCCCCCTTACGAACGCCAATCTTCAGCAGTGAGCACGCACATAGAGCGCCTGGTTGCTTCTACGCTATCATTTTGGAGCATCCCATTGCCACCATGAAATGCGCACAAAAAGGGGTAGTATCATAAGGCGAAATCTGTTATACTTGGAGATACCCGCGCTACTGCTGCACAAAATCATCTGTGCGGGTACGACAGCACCTCTCACGAGCGGCTGAGGGATGAAAGCAAAAAACCAAGAAATCAACGGAAACAAAGACGCATGGAACCACGCGACGATTATTTCCTGCAACAACAAATCGGCAACTATCGCATTGTCGCACGGATTGCTCAGGGCGGATTCGGGATGGTTTACCGAGGACAGCATATGTATTTGCCGTCGCGAATCGCTGCCATCAAGATCATGCGGCATGCCGTGGATCAAAGCGAGCAAGTCCGCTTTCTGCGCGAGGCCGAGCTACTGGAACAATTGAAACACCCGCATATTGTCCCTCTGCTCGACACCGGGCTGCTGCAAGGCATACCCTACCTGATTATGCCTCTGATCGCGGGCGGCTCGCTCCGGGAGCGCCTGAGACGGCCACTACCAACAGAACAGGCACTCAAGTACGTCTTTCAGATCGGGGAAGCGCTGCACTATGCGCATCAAAAGCAAGTCGTCCATCGCGACCTGAAACCAGAAAACATTCTCCTTGCCGACGAAGAAACGGCGCTGCTCACCGACTTTGGTATTGCCTCACTGCTCACAACCCAGAGCATGGTATCAACGACGGTCGCGGGAACGCCCACCTATATGGCTCCCGAGCAGTTTCAGGGCAAAGTCAGCGCCCAGAGCGATCAATATGCGCTGGCCTGCATGCTTTTTGAACTGTTGACCGGGAACAAAGTCTTTGAGGCTCCCGATCCCTTCTCGGTCGGCTACAAGCATATTTACGAGCCGCCCCGCTCTCCACGCATACTGAACCCATCTATTCCGTCACATCTTGAGCAAGCGATCTTAAAGGCTCTCTCAAAAGAGCGTCACAACCGTTTTGAGGATATCCCTGCATTTCTGGCTGCGCTCAAACCGGAGGCCGTGCGCATTCAGCCGCCACCCGCGCCGCCAGAGCAGGAAACCATGCAGTCGCCGCCTCGCGAAACCTCACAACCAAGAGAAGAACCATCGCTCCGGCCCGGCGAGCAGCTCTACGATGCCGCTGCATGGAACCGCAAAGGGCTCTCCCTCTACGATGCCGGTCACAGTGAAGAGGCCATACGCGCCTACGACGAGGCCCTGCGTCGTGATCCACACTACGTCTACGCGTGGAACAATAAAGGCAATGCCCTGCGTGATCTGGGAGGCAGCCAGGAAGCGCTGGAAGCCTACGAAGAAGCCATACGCCTCGATCCAACCTATGTCCATGCCTGGAATGGCAAAGGCAATGCCCTGCGTGATCTGAAGCGCTATGAAGAGGCCGTGGCTGCCTTCGATGAAGCGTTACGCCTCGACCCCAACTACGTGCATGCCTGGAACGGCAAAGGCAATATCCTCTACGACCGCAAACAGTATGATGAGGCGCTGGCCATGTATGAAAAGGTGCTCCGCCTCGACCCCAACTATGTGCATGCCTGGAATAACAAGGGGCTGGCTCTCGCGGATTCACGTCGCTATGAAGAAGCGCTGGAAGCCTACGAAGAAGCCATACGCCTCAGTCCGCGCTATGTCGCTGCCTGGAATAATAAAGGATTGGCCCTGCACGATATGGGTCGCATCAACGAAGCGCTGGAAGCCTACGAAGAGGCCATACGCCTCAATCCGCGCTACGTCTACGCCTTGAACAATAAGGCGCTGGCTCTCTACGATCTGAAGCGCTATGAAGAGACCATCCAGGCGTGTGAAGCAACGCTACGCGTTGATCCGACTCATGTTTCGGCATGGAACAATAAAGGACGCTCTTTCTACAATCTCGGGAAGTACGAGCAGGCGATCACAGCCTATGATGAGGTTATCCGCATCAACCCGAACTACGTCTATGCGTGGAACAATAAGGGGCTGGCTCTCTACGACTCGGGACAAGCTGCCGCTGCGCTTCCCATGTATGAAAAGGCTCTCAGTCTTGATCCGCGCTATGTCGCCGCCTGGAATAACAAAGGGCTGGCACTCTACGATCTCGGGCGCTATAACGAGTCGCTGCAAGCATGCAATGAGGCGCTCTATCTCGATCCGAACTACGTCTACGCGTGGAACAACAAAGGTCGAGCACTACAGGCCCTCGGACGCTATGATGAAGCCCTCAGTGCGTACGAGGAAGCGATGCGCCAGGATCCTACATATTTTTACGCATGGAACAATAAGGGGAGTATTCTCCATAATTTGAAGCAGTACGAACAGGCGCTCTCTTTCTACAACGAGTCGCTGCGGCTCAACCCACGCTATTCCACGGCCTGGAACAATAAAGCCACGCTCCTCTATGATCTCGGGCGCTACGAAGAGTCACTGAAAGCCTGTGACGAAGCGCTTCGCATCGACCCACGCTATGTTTCAGCGTGGAACAATAAAGGTCTGGCGCTACAGGCGCTCAAACGGTATGAAGAGGCTCTTCCGATGTATGAGGAAGCGATGCGCCTCGACCCGCGCTACGTCCATGCGTGGAACAATAAAGGTCTGGCGCTCTATTATCTGGGGCGCTATGAAGAAGCTCTTCCGATGTATGAGGAGGCAAACCGGCTCAACCCGCGCTACCTCTATGCATGGAACAACAAAGGGTTGACCCTCTATGAGCTCGGACGCTATCTCGAATCGCTACACGCCTGCGAAAAGGCGCTTGAGCTCGATTCCACCTATGTCTACGGGTGGAACAATAAAGGGCGCGCACTCTATGCGCTCGGACGCTACATGGAAGCGATCGTTGCTTATGACGAAGCGCTTCGGTATAACCCGCGCTATACCCTGGCCCTGAATAACAAGGCCCTGGCCCTCTCCGAGCTTGGACGCCATAGCGAGGCGCTCCCGCTGTATGAGGAGGCAATCCGGATCGACCCGAACTATGTTTCGGCATGGAGCAACAAAGGGGAGCTGCTTCGCGATCTGGGCAGGATCAGCGAGGCCCGGAGAGCTCTTGAGCATGCCTTACAGCTTCAGCCGAACCACAGTAGAGCGCGTCGCATCCTCAACGAACTGCAAGGCTAAACACAGCGCCTATCACCCTTGCTGAACAGGAGAGCCGACCGGATCAGATCGGCTCTTCTTCTGCTAGCGCGCGCTCGCTTTCCTTCCCGGCTGAGACAGGGCAGCAGTGAGCCCGCGCTTCCCGGCTACACGTAGCGCAGGAACCACTCGACTACACGCAACACCGAGTCACGCATATGATCAAACTCGTGGAAACCATGCCCCTCACGCGGATAGATAACACACTCGACGGGCACCTTTCGTTCGCGCAACGCCCGATAGAACATATATGCCTGTGCTACCGGAACCGCTTCATCAGCTTCGCCATGCAGGATCAGCGTGGGCGTCTTTACACGCCCGGCAAAGGTCAGCGGAGAACATGCGCGGTACACCTCAGGCTGATCGAGCGGGTTGGCATTCAGCAGGAGCTCATCGGCATCCGCAATATTAGACTGCCCATGCATATTGTGGAAATCGATAATGCCCGCTCCCACCATTGCCGCCTTAAAACGGTCGGTCTGCGTGATTGCCCAGGCAGACAGAAAGCCGCCATTGCTCCACCCGCCAATACACACCCGTTCGCCATCAACTTCCCCTTGCTGCACCAGGTACTCGACACCGCTCATAATATCCTGAAAGTCTTTGCCGCCCATATCGCCCAGCACCTCATCAGCAAAGGCCGCACCCTGTCCCCAACTACCTCGATAATTGGGCCGGAAGACCGCGAAGCCCTCCGTAGCGGCCATAAAGGAAAAGCCTCCCTTCCAGGAATCGCACTCGGCCCCGGAAGGTCCACCATGCACCTGCACAAAGAGCGGCGGCAACATGCCATCAGCGGGCGGCTTCAGCGGATGCATAAAGATGCCATCAATCATCCGACCATCCACGCTTTTATAGCGAATGCGCTCCGTCTTCACTGGCTCGCCTAGCGCCTCCAGCAGCGGATTGAGCCGCGAAAGCTGTCGCCACTTGATACCCTGCTCGGTCAGCGTGCCATACCACACATCAGCGGGCTTCTGTGGCGTCGAGTGGGTGGTTGCCATCATCCGGCCATCCGGCGTCGTTGAGAGGCTCGGCTGATCCCAGTACATCGCAAAATCATCGTCAAGAACAGTCACCCTGCCACTCTGGCTATCAAGCAGGCATATCTGATGCGTCACATGCTTGACCGCAGTGAAAAGCAGCGAGCGCCCATCAGGCAGCCAGCGACACCAGGCCGGGCTGCAATCAATCCCCGGCGTCAGGTTGCGTGTTTGCCCATCCGCAACCGATACCGTGAAGATATCGCCGCAGCCACGCCCGGGGTCGCTCCATCGACCTGAGAGATAGGCAATTCTGGTGCTGTCAGGCGACCAGGCAAGTGCCCGCGCCTGCCACTGAAGCAGCGTCAATTGCCGCACAGAACCGCCATTCGCGGGAACCACCCCGATCTCGCTGTTATACCAGTCGGTGTAATCGGAACCATGCGAGTAATACAGCGCGACCTGTTTGCTATCAGGCGACCAGACATATTCAAAAACGGTCACGTTGGGCGGCGTGATTGGCTCCGGAACTGTATGTCCGGGACGCACTGCCCAGAGTCGGCAATAGCGCTCGGGGCCCAGAACCTTCGGATCGCTCTTCGGCTCTTCTCCCTCAAGCGATAGAAAGGAAATACGGCTTCCATCCGGCGCCCAGGCGAGATTCATGACGCCGTTCGGCATCGAGCAAAGCTGCTCGGGATCACCACCATCAGGATTGATTCGATATAGTTGCGGCTTCTGCTGCCCTTCGGGCGTCGCGACAAAGGCCAGCCACCGCCCATCAGGAGACCAACGCGGCTCTCGCTCGTTCTGCTTGCCCGTGGTCAGCGGGCGGGCATTGCCTTCCAGATCGGTAAGCCAGATACGACGGCTGAACGTCTGAGCCCCGGGGACAGGCTCAGTGACAACAAACGCAACCCGCTTCCCATCGGGTGCGAGCGCGACAGCAGAGGGGGATCGTTCCTGCATGAGGAGATCAGCAAGTGCGGCGCGACGCGTATGAGGGTCATCACTGTGGTTCAGCAGCGGCGCTGATACCGGCATCCATGCTTCGTTCATACTACCTCCTTCCAAAACCAAGAGCACGAAATACGCATAGAGCGCTTTGCACCTACTATAGGCGTTCTTCAAAGAGGTGTCAAGCGATCTCTTACAGCAAGGGAAATACGCTCTCCCTGCTTCAGAAGCGAGCAAACATACTCCTTATCTGGAGGTTCGTGACAGGGAGCACAGCCTGAGCGGCTCAAGAGTAGAAGAACAGGAAGAAGTAGGAAAACAGGTGTAGAGACACTGAAGTGCTCTTGTCGAGCCAGCTTGAGAATGGGAGGAGACGCCGTTCAAACCTTGCTTCGCTGGATGCTTGTTCAAGCAACGCAACAAGGAACGGACGCCTCCCCTTTTCTGCGTTACGGATCACGCATCGAGGAGCCCCGCCGCTTTCGCCTTCTTGACAGCCTGCGAGCGGCGCTGCACGCCCAGTTTGGCAAAGAGATGCTTGATATGTGACTTCACCGTGCTGACAGCAACGACCAGCCTGCCGGCAATCTCCTGATTGGAACAGCCCTGAGCCAGCAAGGCAAGCACTTCCAGCTCTCGCTTGCTCAATGACTCGTGTGTGCTCGCTTGGTGAGGTGCGGGAGGAAAGGCAGCAAGCAGACGATCAAGATAGTGTAGCAAGCTGGCGGGCTTGCGTCCATGCTGCTCGCGCACCCGCAGCAAGAGCTCCTGCATAACTCGCCCCTCATCGACAAAAAGCCGCATATAGCCCTCGGAAGCAGCCTGTGAGAGCGCCTGCATCAGCAACGATACCGCTTCCTCGTTCCGCGTCTGTGCATGGGCCACAAGCGCTTGCAGCATCCGAATCTCGATCAGGGAGCCGTTACGCGCCTCCTGATGCACGGCCAACTGCTTGAGCAGGGAAGTGGCATCAGCAATGCGCCCCTGCGCCAGCAACACGCGAGCCAGCACCAGAGACTCAAAGAGCGAGGTGTTCTCGTCAGCTTGCTGCTCCTGCGCCCAGAGCAGCATCTGCTCTCTTTGCTCCTGCTTCAACGCCAGCAGCGCCCGCATGCCGGCAACCCGTGCCAGCGACGCCGCATGAAGCTGCTGTGCAAGTGCTTCCGCCTGCTGTAGCGCCTGCTCGGCTTCCTGCATCTGCCCCTCAGCCAGAGCCAGCCGCGCCAGCAGAACATAGCCGTCAAGCTGCTCCTCTGGCCGACCGCAGGCTATTCCCTCTTCCAGCGCACGCCGGGCGGCAGACAGATCATTCCATTCATATGCGATCTCGCTCTGTGCCAGCAAGAGACGGCTCTTCTCGGCCTCAGCGCCCTCCAGCAGCCGACGCAACAGCGCAGCCGCCTGGTGCAGCCGCCCCTGTCGCAGCAGCTCCTGCACATGCTCTGCTGTCAGTTCGGGAGTCTCTGTCGGGATATTGAGTTGCTCGGCGACCTGCTCCAGACGCGCCACGGTGAGGTTCTTGCTATGGCCCAGATAGCGCTTGACCATCTTTCGCTGCTGACGACGATAGGCATACCAGTAGGCTCCGCCGCGCTGGACACGCTCTTTCCGCAGAGTACACGTGTAGCCGCGTCGATCCTGAAACGAGAACGAGGGAACATATTCTAACCACTGAAACCAATCCTGACTCTCTACCTCTATCTGCTGACATGGTACAGTCATATCACCAGCAATATTGATAGCAATATCAACAGCTATATCAACAACGTAACGCTCACGCGCAGGCTCCCAGAGCAGCTTGAAGGCAGTCTGTCTCGGCACAGCATTCCCCCTTTACGCACAGGCTCTTCTGACCACTCCCTCGAATCAGGGAGCACATCAGGCAAGGCCATTATACTCTATCTCAAAGGAACAGAACAACACTTGTCCCCTATACGTCACATCCAAAATAGAGCCTGCTCGCTTTTTCTCAGTGAGTATGATAAAGTAAGAACAGGGCAAGCGCCTCCGCTTCCTCATAGTGCTTGCCGGTGGTTGCTCGCTTGAAAGCGCTTCTCAGGCCCCTCCAGGCAACTAAGGAGGAACTTCATCGGGTGATACCATGTGCCCACCACATCCCTATTTCTGGTTGGAGGTTTGTTATGACAGCCTATTGGCTTACAGATGTTTTACTGGAAACAGGCCGCGTCCAAGAAGAAAATCGCATACGCACAAAAACTGATCTGTTCCAGCTTCTACTGCGAGATGGGCACGTCGCCGCTATCGAGCCCAATGATACCGTACACGATCAGCACCCGCGCGTCAGCGCGCAGGGGGCCCTCGCGCTCCCGGCCTTCATTGAGCGCCACATTCATCTCGATAAGACGCTGTTAGGCGGCCCCTGGATGCCTACGCGACCGGCTCGCAGCATCCTTGAACGTGTCGCGATCGAGGCTGAGATCCTGAACAATCACCCGGTTCCCATCGAGGAGCGCGCCCGGCAGTTCCTGGGCATGATCCAGCGCGCCGGTTCCACTCACGTCAGAACACATGTCGACATTGCCCCGGCGTACGGGCTACGCCATCTGGAAGCAGTCAAGCGAGTGCTGACAGAGAACGAGAACAACCTGACGTATGAAATAGTCGCCTTCCCTCAGCACGGCCTGCTCCGCTCCTCCTCTCAGGAGCTTACCCGCGAGGCGATGAAGCTCGGTGCGACGCTGGTCGGTGGCGTTGACCCCGGCACCGTTGATCTCAAGCTTGAGCGCTCACTAGAAGAAATGGTCTCTATAGCCGTTGAGTTTGGCGCGGGCATCGACCTGCACCTGCACGATCGTGGACAACTGGGCCTCTACACGATTCGCACGCTCGCCGATATGATCGAGCAGGCAGGGCTTCAGGGAAAAGTAGCAATCAGCCATGCCTTCGCGCTCGCCGATGCCGACACCCGCGAGCTGGCGTCCCTGGCCGAACGCTTCGTCGAGCTTGGCATCAGCATCAATTCAAGTGTCCCCTTGAGCATCCCGATGCCGCTCTACACGCTGCATAAAGCGGGGGTCCATGTCGCGCTTGGTTGTGATAACGTCTATGATAGCTGGTCTCCATTCGGCACCGGCGATATCTTTGAGCGAGCAAACCGACTCGCTGAGACCCAGGGCATGGTTCAGGAAGAAGACCTTGCGGAAGCCCTTGCGTTCATCACTGGAGGCCTCACGCCCGTCAACGCGCAGGGTGAGCAACAATGGCCGCGCCTCGGTCAACCGGCTGATCTGGTACTGGTTGAGGCAAGTTGCTCGGCGGAAGCCGTGGCCCGTCGTGCACCTCGTCGAGCCGTTCTGCATCGCGGCAAGACGGTTGCCGGCTGAAAGAAGAATCCCCCGCATTGAAGCGGGGGAAGTATCAACATACCTCTCTTCTGCGTATTTCAGGAATACCTGATAATTTCTATATAATTTATATGTATTCCATTGCCTACCACTTCTTTTCAGGAGTACTCTTTTATACCACCAATTACGCAAAAAGAGCGGGATAGCGCATCCAGGGATCTAATGCGACCGAGCCCTGCACCTCCATCAAACAATACAGGTAGCGATAGACGAAGCGTACAGGCGCGATCTCGGGCAGGCTCAGAACGCGCTCATAGCCCCGGGCAAAGGCCCGCGCCTCACGCTGCTGAAAGACATATTCCAGCCCGATAAAGTCAAGCTCACGCGGTCCCATCGCATACCCTTCTGTATCAACAAAGGCAGTGATACGCTTCCCATCGGTCAGAAACTGGGATGCATCCATATCCATCAGAACGGGCACGGTATAGTGAAGAGGCGGAAGCTGTGTCACAGCCTCACAGGCGGCGGGGAGCATCTTCTTGATCGCTTCATCCTGCTGATAAAATCGCTCAACCAGCAGGCGCAGTGTTTCCTGCAATCGCGTCTGAAAGTCCGCGAGGTCATACCGCGTACTGCCAGTGGGCGTCCCAAACCAGTCGAAGCGACCACAATGCAAACGTGCGAACTCCTCTCCCATAGCTTCCAGTGCCTCTTCAGGCAGTTCCGAGAAAGTTTCAAAGGAAACGCCGGGCATCGCGTCGACGATGACATACGGTCGATCCTCCAGCGTGCCCTTGCGCAACACCTGCGGAACAGGCAGCGAACAGAAACGAGCAAGCAGACGATTGAGCGGCTCAAGCTGAAAGATTGCCCGTTGATCGAGACCAAACAATACATGACACCCATACCAGAATGGCACCTCAGGGAGCCCCTGACGCAGCATTCGTACAACTACCACTTCCTCTGCTGTCCGCACACGCCAGACATCGCTTGCATGGCCCGAGTAGCCGGGATCAAGATACGTTTGTTCAAGAATGGGTGCGGAAAAAAGTGCCTGGAGATTCACTCTATCTTTCCTCTCTCATCGACAAAACGAACCAGATTCCATAAGCATAGCAGATTCGCTCTCTGTATAGCAACAATGCAGAAGTACTACACTCAGCATTTCCCCTTTTTCACCGTTTCACTGCGGGAAATGACCGTGATCGGCAACGGATAGGCAAACTCAGCAATAAGATCCATATGGTCGCGCCCCTCCACGGCATCAAGCAGGCCTCTTTTGAATGCGCGGGCGAAGCTGCTCGATCATCTTTGGCGTAAAGGCTTTGGATACCAGCCGCCACAAGCGCGAGTGATCGGGCGGATCGACCAGCAACAGATGCGGGTATTCGAGCGCCTGTTCCGCTAATACTTTGTCACGTGCGGCCTCTAGCTTGCGCCGATCCTTCGTCAGCCGGGGATCGCGCAACACGAACAGCGCATCCTCATAGCTCGCGTTACCCAGGCGTTCAGCCCCTCAACAAAGTACGGGCCGCGCCCCTCGCGCAACTGACCGAAAAACACCTGTGGGTGACGCTTTGTCTCCTGCGAGTTCAACTCATGCAAATGGACCATGTTTCTGATCTCCTTCTTTTCTATTTCATCTTCACCCATAGCGTACACTGCTTCAGAAGCGCCCGCATACCTCTCAGGAGGCATTCCGACGAGCTATTTGCATGAGTGGCGTATTCCGGTAATCCCGGCGTGCGTCGAGCTCCGAAGCGGCGGCATTGCCTTTGCTACCTGACGATCTGTTGGGTATGCCGTCGCCTGCGCAGGACGAACGGGGCAACACGTACCCTTTCATGAGAGCCAGTGTACCCGGAAAGTCAGCGCGACACATCAACTCACGGGCTATCCTCTGGCTGATTGTCGCCTCAACCCTGCGCTTGAGGACAAAATGGGACACATGACCCATTCCGCCCGATCCGCTTCATGGTAGACTCAGAGAAAAGCATGCAACCAGAAGAAAGGGGCCACGTTATGCAGAAACATCAACAATACGATGGACATGCGCTTGCAGCGCTACAGGGGATTCTCTGTCAGATTTCCGTGGATCATACACACCCTACTACCTCTTTCTTACTACTCGATGCCGATACCTATTTCTTCTACCGTGACTCCGATCGGCAGCAAGCTCAGGATAGCCGCATCTCGCTTGACTATTGCGATCAATGGGGAGACCGTTGAGATCTCCCCGCTACAGATGCTGCTCCAGGGTATCGAGCAGATCATCTAGCTCAAACGGCTTGGTAATAAACGCATCTGCGCCCGCGTCTCGGGCAATCGCTTCCGTCTCCCGGCTCGCCGAAAAGAGGATAACCGGGAGATGTTTCGTTTGTTCATTGTGTTTCAATGTGGCGCAAATATCCTTTCCATTCCAGCCAGAAAGCCAGATGTCAAGCAACAAGAGATCAGGCCCCATCTGCACCAGATCCTGAATAATTGCCCCATCGCCGGTTGTAATCACCTCATAGCCTGCATCTTCAAGAATAAGTTCAAGCGAATCAAGAATAGCAGGATCATCATCAGCAATCAGAATACGCTTCTTCTGTGACATTATGCACTCTGTTCTCCCTCAAGTAGGTGTTCCTCAGGCGCGAGCGAGAGCGGCAGCGAGAACGAAAAGGTCGTCCCCTTCCCTTCTTCGCTCTGAACCCAGATCGTTCCGTGATGGCGTTTGACGAACTCTGCCGAGATATACAGGCCCAGCCCCAACCCTGGATACGTCATCTGTGTTTCACCTTCTACACGATAGAAACGTTGGAAGAGATGCTGCTGCTTTTCGGCAGGAATACCGATCCCGAAGTCGAGCACCGATGTAATCACCATATTGTCCTTCAGCTCGGTTTTCACATAAATAGTGTCAGCCTTTGGCGAATATTTAATCGCGTTGGTCAGCAAGTTGGTCAACACCTGCCCGATGCGCTCGCGGTCTCCGGTCAGGGTGACAGAGGGCCCGAGCTCTTGCAGAATAGTATGGCGAGTGGTCGTGCGCTGTGCCTCCTCTATCACCTCCTGAATCAACGAGTTATAGTCGAACGGAGCGGGATGGAACAGCAGCTTGCCGCTCTCAATCCTGGTCACATCCAGCAGGTCGGCGATCAGCGAGGTGAGTTTATTCAGTTGCATATCCATCTTTTTGAGGAGTTCAGAGGCGCGTTCATCCCCTGCTTTGCGGAAACGACGTTCCAGTAATTGCGTATACGCTTTGATACTGGTCACAGGCGTCTTCAGTTCGTGACTGGCAATGCCGAGAAACTCATCCTTCTGCCGCTCCAGTCTCTTCTGCTCGGTAATATCGGTATTGGTACCAAACCACTGGACAATAGTACCTTCTGCATCGCGAATCGGCACCATACGTGTGAGGAACGGGCGATAGGTGCCATCAGCGCCCCTGAGGGAGTACACCATCTCGAAGGGCTCGTGCTCATAGAGAGCCCGGTGAAAGCGCCGCCGAACAGCTGGGAGGTCCTGCGGGTCAACAACCTGCTCCCAACCCTGATCCTTCACCTGCTCGGGCGTGGTCCCGGTATACTCATACCAGCGCGAGTTGTACCAGTAGATCCGACCGCCTCGATCTGCCATCCAGGCGAGATTAGGGATGTTATCGGCCAGCGTCCGAAAACGCAGCTCGCTCTCTTCGGCTCGCTGTCGCGCAAGCACCTGCCCGGTGACATCAAACGCGAAAACCATCACCCCCTCGATCGTCCCTACAGCGTCGCGCATAGGAGTGTAGACAAATGTAAAGTACACATCCTCAAGTTGTCCGCTCCCGGTTCGATCAAGCGCCACCTTCAGTTCATTGCCAACGTAGGGAACCCCCGTCGTGTAGACGACCTCTAGCAGCGGTTCGAGGCCCTGTCCGCGAACCTCCGGCAGTCCCTCGAAGAGCGGCTTATGCAGCACATCCTCACTGCTTCGGCCCCAGATCGCGAGCGTTGTCGGGTTCGCCAGTTCCACCACATATGTCGGTCCACGCAAGATGACGATGGCCGCCGGAGCCTGCATAAACAGGTCAAATAGCTTGCGCTCGGACTCGTAGCGGCTTCGGGCGAGCTTGATATGCGTGATCACGCGGGCCCGCAACTCACGCGCCGAGAAAGGCTTCACCAGATAATCATCAGCACCCGCACGCACCCCTTCAATCGTTGCTTCCTCGCCAGCGCGAGCCGAGAGCATAATCACGGGAATACGAGCAGTATCGGGATGTGCCTTTATTGCCTGCAAAAGCTGGAACCCATCCATCTCGGGCATCATCACATCTGTCAGCACCAGTTCGGGGCGAGCGCGCCGAATCGCCTCCAGCGCCTGCTTACCATTCGCGACGGCCTCAATCGTAAAACGATCGCTCAACAGGCGGCAGATATAGTCACGCATATCCGCATTGTCGTCGGCCAGCACAATACGCGGGCGGTCCCCGGCAGGAATTTCAGCCGGAAAGCCTGCCGGCTCCTCTTCCTCAGGAGGCAGCCACTGGCTCATCTCCTCAACATAGATGGCAGCGCTCAGGGCGGTCGATTGCAGGGTACGTGTCGCTCCGATGCGGTCCGCAGGCAGATGCGCCGTCCCTTTCCGCAGCGTGATGGTGAACGTGGTCCCTTTGCCCGGGGTGCTTGTCACCTCGACCTCACCCTTATGCAGCTTGACAAGCTCCTGCACCAGTGAAAGCCCGATTCCCGATCCTTCATAAGAGCGCGACCGTACGCCCTCAACGCGCCGGAAGCGTTCGAAAATGAGCGGCAACTGATCGGGCGCAATGCCAACACCAGTATCCTGCACCTGCAACACCACATGGTCGCGCCGCTCCTCAAGCCGCACAGCGATCTCGCCTTCAAAGGTAAACTTAAATGCATTGGAGAGCAGATTCAAGATAATCTTCTCCCACATGTCGCGATCCACATAAATCGGCTCCGAGAGCGCGGGGAGATCCAGCGTTAGCTTCATTCCGGCCTTCTCAATCGCGGAACGAAAATTGCTGGCAAGTTCGGCGGTATAGATGCCCAGATCAGTCGCCTCATAGCTGGCCTGAATGCGACCCGCCTCCAGCCGCGAGAAGTCGAGCAGTGTGTTGACCAGCTTCAACAGCCGCAGCGCGTTCCGATGCGCGACCTCAATTCGTTCGCGATTGGCGGGCGCCGTGTTCGGATCGTCGCGTATCTCCTCGATTGGTCCAAGCATCAGGGTCAGCGGCGTGCGGAACTCGTGACTCACGTTGCTGAAGAAGAGCGTCTTGGCCCGGTCGATCTCTTCAAGCGCCTCAGCACGCTTCCGCTCCTCTTCATATGCCTGCGCGTTTGCAATACTGTTTGAGATCTGGCTGCATACCAGCTTCAGGAAGCCCTGATAGCTCTCATCAAAGAGCCGATAGGGATTAAGGCCCACGATCAACGCGCCCGCCTGGCCAGTCTGGCCCGAGGGAGCAACCGCCAGAATAGCGGCCTGATGCGGCATTTTCTTCCATGCCCCGGTAGGCAGGGCCCCAAAGCGCTGCTGGATATCGTCAATCAGACAGGGCTTCTGCGTTCGCATCACCTCAGCAAACGGCCAGGGAGCATCCTGATCGAGCGCCACCTGCTCAAACACCGCAGGATGCTGACGCTCAATGCCGCTGGTCCCCGCAAGCGTCATCTGCTTCCCATCCTGATCGAGCAAATAGAGCAGCGCGAACGGAATATCCTGCGGATTTCGGGTCAGCAGTTCGGCGCTCAAGCGGCAGGCCTCCCCAATCGTACGTGCGTCCGATGTTTCGGCGGCAAGTGTCTGCAACAGCTTCACCTGCCGCTCTCCAATAATCCGGGCAGTATCGTCGGTATTTGCACAAATAATGCCACCCACGCCCCCATTATCACCTGGAACCGGGCTATACGAGAAGGTATAGTAGGTCTCTTCCTGATAGCCATAGCGCTCCATGATGAGCAGTGCCGCCTCATCATAGGTTCCGACATTATCTTCCATTGCGGTGCGCAGTTTAGGGGCAATATCAGGCCAGATCTCGCGCCACACCACGCGAACGGGCTGACCAAGAGCCTCAGGATGCTTGCCGCCAACAATCGCCTTATAAGGATCGTTATAGAGCTTGATCAGATCAGGTCCCCACCCAATCCAGATCGGTTGACTCGACGTAAGCATAATCTGGACAATCGTTTTTAAACTCTGTGGCCATTGCTCGGCAGGCCCAAGCGGCGTCGAGGCCCAATCAAACGAGCGAATACGCTCTCCCATTTCGCCCCCACCTGCCAGAAAATCAAGAGAGGATGCAGGGTGTTCATTGCGCATCATACGATCAATACCGCCTCCTTTTAGACCATGATGCTTCTTTATTATTCCTTTTCACCGGCAGGAAAAATACGCATTCTCCATAAAAGCCTTTTCATTATATACTGGTATGGCAGAGTATGCATCCCTGGTCTTGTTAGGAATACGGATGAGTTCTACATCTCGCTTCAGGGAAGCCTGGAATTCCCTCGTTTCGGCTTCAGTATTACTCGAAAGCAAGAAAGCAGATCGCCGCGACAGGAATCAACGAAGATTCCCGCCTGCCAGCTTGCTTTTCAAGGCACAACCAGAAAACGATTGACATTTCTTGTAGCTCGCTTTAAAATGGGAACACATTCATAAAGAGAATAGAACATGCTACTCACGTCTGAACAGTACGAACAGTAGCCCTGTTATCGCACGCCGCAATCAACCCCGGAAAGACAGAGAAGGCTGGCTCTTTCTCAAGAGAACAAGTATAAAGGGAACAGAAAGGCAGAGGGGCATGAACCAACCTGAGCAAGCGACTTTTCTATTTACAGCACACAGCGTCGCAAGCGATACGCACCGGGAACGCAACGAAGATCAACTGATCGCCGATCAGCAGCGGGGTTTTGCCGCCGTCTTTGATGGCGTCGGTGGAAGCATGGGCGGAGAGATCGCGTCACAGATCGCCGCTCGCGTCATCCAGGAGGGTTGGGAACGCCTTTTTACGCACTGGCAAACAGACGCCACCTCGCCAGCACCGGACGATGTCACCACCCGGCTCCGCGAGCTCCTTGAACAGGCGCACGAACAAATCCGTCAGGATGGTCTGCAACGTGCCGGTGTTCAACGCCTTGAGAGTCAGGCGACTACAGCCACGATTGCAGCTCTATGCCCTCATGCTGATGGCTATACGTTGGCCTATGCCTCAGTCGGTGATAGCAGGCTCTATCTCCTTTCGCCGGATCAGCCGCTCACCTGCCTGACTCAGGATGACAGCTATCTGACCCTCCTGCTTCAGAAGGGCTACGTCACCGCAGAAGATGCCGAGCGCATTGAACAGGCCACAAGCCGTGATCAGCTCTCCGACGCCGAATATCTCTATTTTCAGCGCCGCAACGGCATCACACAGGCCTTAGGCGACGCGCAGCACCTGGGTGTGCACACTGGAACCCGCGAACTCACGCCGGGCATGCGCCTCCTGCTCTGCACTGATGGCATTCACGACAACCTGACCAATCAGGAAATAGAGCGTATTTTGCGAGATACCGAGATCGCGCAGGCAGCGCAGGCACTCGTGGACGCCGCTATTCAGCGCTCACGCGCGGAGAATCGTGTCATCCTCCGCGCCAAGCCCGACGACATGACCGCGATCGTCATCGATTATCACGCCTGAAGACGTCCCTGAGTCATCACGCATGGCTCGTTTGAAAGAGGCCCCCGGTGAAACAACCGCTGCCTGAAGGTAATGAGCTGATTCGCTCCATCTTGCGGGAGTACTGGCAACTTGAGCCAATCGACCTGCATTTCATCCCGATAGGTGATTCTGCTTATTCATATCAGGTAGAAGCGGACTCCACAACCTATCTGAAAATCGTTGATCGGCGCACCGCAACCGGACGTCGAACCGCCGAGCGGATGCAGTTCTCGCTTCCGTAGCAGCGCACCATCGCCAGTATGCACCTCGAAGCGCTTGACGCGCCGCTTCCTCTGCCAACCACAAGCGGCACCCTCCAGGCAGATACAGGGCCGCTGCTCTTCGCGCTCTACACCTTCATCCCGGGCGAAACGCTCGCGAATGCTTATCCCATGTCGCGCGAACTGGTCGGGCAGATCGGGCGCGCCCTCGCACAACTCCATACCGTCAGGCCTCCCGAGGGGCTCCATGTCCCACCCGACGACCTCACAGCCCCATTCGATCAGGAGCTACGCGAAAACCTGGCCGCGCTGGACGCCATCACGACAGCGAGCCCGCCCTTTCTGCAACAGCTCCGAGCACTGGTCGAGCCACGCCGCACACAGATAGACGCCTTCCTCGAACAGAGCGACGCGTATGCCGAGAAGGCGCGCCAGAAGCCCACACACAGAGTGCTCTGTCATGGTGATCCCTGGGGCGGCAATATTATTCGTACGTCCTCGCAGCGACTCACCTTTCTGGATTGGGAAGCAGCCATTATCGCGCCACCAGAGCGGGACGCATACCTCTACAGCGGTTTCATCAAGCCCGACTTCAGCGCGTTCGCGGCAGGCTATGAGGCACCTTTTCAGTGGAATATGGCCCTGCTCGCCTACTATACGTATCGCCTCCAGTTGCGCAATCTGGCGGCGTGGCTTCACAGCCTGCTTCATGAGCCACTCAACGAGGTCCAGCGTCTGAACAATCTGGATATGATCGAGAATCATTGTTTTGACCGCCTGGAGAGCGTCGAACAGACGGCTCGCGCGCTCATCGCACAGCAGTAGCCCGGAATGGCTACCGACATCTCTGCTCAGAACAGGCTTTTATCCAGCCTGAAAGCGCCCATTACGCCTCTCGAACCCGCGTGAGACATACTGATACACAACGAAATAATTCGCATTCTCTTGCTTCTCTATGATATACTGCTTGTACCTCCAGAATACAATAAACACAGCAACAGGACAGCAGAAAGGACATTCCAAATAATGCCACCGTTTTTCCCGAAAGCCACCCTTCTTACCCTCCTGCATCTGGCTCGCGAAGAGGAATTAAGCTGGATCAGCACATTGAGCGATTCCGAAAAGGAGGCCCTCGGAACGGTGGAACGCTGGTCCGCGAAGGAAGTACTGGCCCACATTTCGGCCTGGAAAGAGCGTACAAGCGAGCACATCCAGCAGGCCGAGCACGGAGACCCTCCCACTTCCCTCAACTCAGCAGAGCAGACAGACGCGCTGAATGCTCGCATCTTTGCCGCAGCTCAACGGCGCACCTGGGAGACGGTTGCAATGCAGGCAGAAAATGCCTTCCGCGAGCTGCTGATGCTGGTTGAATATCTGCCTGAAGAGCAGCTCAGCGATCCTGTGCACTTTCCCTCGTTACAGGGCGAACCCCTCTGGCCGCAGATCCTGTCGACCGGCGTCAAACATTCATACAGGCACATAGCTGCATTTTTGCTTCAGCAGGGCAAATGTGACGACGCCCTTCACCTCTACGATCGCATGATTGGCATTATGCGCCGCCGCGACCTGCCCGCCAACGAGCTTGGGCGTGCAATCTACCAGCAGGCCGAGATCGCCATGAAAGCAGGCGCAGATCGAGAAGCTGTCACCCTCTTGCATGAAGCGCGTCGCCTTCAACCCGAGGTCGCCACCTGGGTGCAGCAGAATCACACCTTTGAGCCATTCCGCACTGATTCGGCCCTGCAAGCGCTATGAGCGGCGAGCCGACAACCGAACAGCCGAAATGAGCGATAGCTAAAGAGCGAGCCCTACCAGGAACAGCCTGCACCAGAGCACTGACGCGTACCTGTTTCTTGCTATACGCCTACTTGCAAAATACGACGCTGATGAGAATACAAAAAGCAGGTGCGCCGCTGCATGTCACAGCAGCACACCTGTGCATTTCACCGATTCCAGGGGCCTGTAATGGTCTTCCGAAGCGCCATCTGTAACAGCACGCCGCCCAGAAAAATGACCCCGGACAACGCCGCCAGTTCCCAGATGCCTGCGGTCTGACCCGAGAGGTAGAGATCCAGCGCGATCGTCAGCAGCCAGAGTTGCAGGCCCATCAGCAGAATCCCGAGCAGCAGAGCAGCCAGCAGGATCGCCCCCATTCCGTGCGGAGGTCGGGCCGAACTGCCCCCGATTGTTTCACTTAAAGGCAGCACAGATTTCTTCATCGTGGTTGCTCCTCTATAGCGTAGATCATGCCACCATCTTCCTGCACCACCACACGTGGCAGCGGTCGCTGAGGAGGTCCGGCAAGCGGCACCCCGCTCCGCGCCTCAAAGCAGCCATCATGGCAAGGACAGATCAACTGTTCCTTTTTCGGCGAATAGTAGACAGCGCAGGAGAGATGAGTGCAACGTCCGCTATAGGCGACGAATTTTCCATCCTTGAGACGGAGCAGCATCGCCGGATCCTCTTCCGTCGGATAGGAGAAGTAATGGACATCTCCCGGCTTCAGCTTCGCAGCCTCAATAATAGGGCGTCGCGCTCCCCGGGCCTTCCGTGGCCAGAGGGTTCCCAGTCCGGCCAGCCCGGCAGTGACAGCAAAAAAGGCTCCAGATGCCTGCACAGCCAATCTCAACAGGTCACGGCGCATCACAAACGCATCGGCATCCCAGTGAAAGGGGAACAATGCCTGCCAGCGGGTAATCTTCCGCCGAGGGCGCTTCTCAGCTTCCTTGTCCTCTATAAAACCCACGGTTCCTCTCCTGTCTGTTTCTCCTTACTTGTCACCTGATCCAGCAGATCAGCAATATTGAGCGGCTCGCTCTCGTCGGGCAGCACCCAGTACACGCGCGTCTTGACCTCTTGCGGGCCAAAATTGGTGATGTTTACCGGCTTGCCCTGTCGCTGATGCATAAACTCCTCATATGTCCCGTACCAGAGCGCCTGAGTCGGGCAGACCTGCGCGCACCACGGGGTGAGATCCTGTGAGGTGCGATCATAGCACAGGTTGCACTTCTTCATCAGTCGCGCCTTCGCATCGAATTTCGGCACACCAAACGGACAGGCATACACGCAGTTCTGGCAGCCAATGCAGCGCGACGGCTCTGCCATCTGCACCACACCCTCATCAGTCACCAGGATCGCCAGCGCCGGGCAAACCTGTGCGCACGGGGCCAGCGGATCTTCACAATGCATACAGATCGTGGGCTGTGTCGCCACGCTGAGTTCTCGGTCAATAAAGTCGACCATGACCATACTTTCGCCCTTATGCGATTCGCATTCCCGGCAGGCGGCCTCACAAGAACGGCATCCGATGCAACGTGAGGGATCGACAAACATGGTCTTTATCGCCATTTTGTACCTCTTCTCATTCCTTGATCTTCTTGTTACCAGTCTCGCCAACGGCATAAGGGAACATCGCAGGCATATTTTCCGGGTTATAGTTCACCGTATACCCTGTACCGCCCTCCTTCTCAGGCGCGTCGATGCGCTCAATGCGAGCCGCGCAGGCCTTATATTCAGGGATCTTAACCGTCGGATCAACGGCAGGGTTGGTAAGCTGATTGATTGCTTCCGCATGCCCGTAGTGGTAGGGTACAAACAGCGTATCGGGGCGGATCGTCGGCACGACCAGCGCCTGCAACTCCATCGATCCGCGGGGCGAGGTGATGCGCACCCGATCATGATTCTGAATCCCGAGTTTCGCGGCGGCCTGCGGGTGAATCTCAACCCACGGTTCCGGAGCCTGCGCATTCAAGAAGCCAAGTCTGCGTGTCTGGTTGCCCGACAGGTAGTGATAGACCACGCGCCCGGTTGTCAGGCGGAAGGGGAAGTCTTCGCCGGGCTCCTCTGCGGGCGGCTGATACTCTACCGCGATGAACCGCGCTTTGCCGTCCGGGTGGCCGAAGCGCTCGGTAAAGAGGCGCGGCGTGCCCGGGTGCCCTTCATCGGGGCAGGGCCAGAACATTCCTTGCTCCTCATCTATCTTCTCCCAACTCATACCTGAATAGTCGGCAGAACCACCTTTCGTCGCCTTTCGCAGATCGTTCCAGATGTCGCGTGCAGAACGATAGGAAAAGATGCGCTCTTTCCCCATGCGCTTTGCAAGCTCAACCAGAATCTCCCAGTCAGCCTTTGACTCGCCCAGAGGCTCAACCGCCTTGTTGATCTTCACAACGCGGCCTTCCAGATTGGTCGTCGTGCCCTCATCCTCGCACCAGACCGCCGCCGGCAGCACTACATCAGCCAGTTCAGCCGTTTCAGACATGAAGAAATCGACCACAATCAATGGATCCAGTTGTTGCAAAGCGCGCTTGACTGTCTGGTTATCGGGAAGCGAGACCATCAGATTCGAGCAGGCGATCATGCAGCTTTTAATGTCGCCCTTCGCCATCAGATGAATCATCTCGGTGGCTGCCGCACCTTCCCACGGCATCTCCTCAACCGGAATGCCCCACACCTGAGCAATAAAGCGACGATCCTCATCAACATCGATATGACGATAGCCCGGAAGCTGGTTGGCCTTCTGTCCCATCTCGCGACCGCCCTGCCCGTTGCCCTGGCCTGTCACCATCATTGTGCCGCCGCCCAACTTGCCAACCTGCCCGCGAGCAAGCGCCAGATTGGTACAGGCAAGGCAGGTATTGACCCCATGCGAGCTATGCTCAATGCCGCGTGCATGCATAATCAGCGAGGTCGCCGCCCGGCCATACATGCGGGCTGCCGTAATAATGCGCTCAGCCGGGACGCCCGAAATACGCTGCGCCTCCTCTGGCGTGTACTTCGCGACCGTCTCGCGTACCTGCTCCCATCCAACAGTGCGCTCGCGGATGTACTCCTCGTCAATCATGCCGTCCTGAATGAGCAGATTCAGCATCGTGTTCAGCACAACCATATCAGTGCCCGAGCGCACCGGGAGCCAGAGATCAGCCGTACGAGCAAGTGGCGTTTCCCGAGGATCAAGCACAATCAACGATGCGCCACGATCCCGCGCCCGCCAGACCCACTGCATCATCACCGGAAAACACTCTGACATGTTCACGCCGACCGCAACCAGACAATCCGCATTAGGAATATCGGTCATCGGTATGGGAGAGCGATCGATACCGAACGCCTTCGCATATGCCACAGCAGCCGAAGACATGCACAGACGTCCATTATAATCGACGTGCCGCGTTCCAAGCACCGCACGCGCAAACTTCCCCATTGCATAACATTTCTCGTTTGTCATCGATGAGCCGCTGTAGATCGCGATAGCATCTTTTCCATATTGCCCCTGGAGATCCTGCCATCTGCTCACGATATAATCGAGCGCCTCATCCCAGGTCGCCCGTTCCAGCGGCGACCCCTTGCCGCCACGCCGTATCAGCGGGTAGCGCAGACGGTCCGGGTGATTTGCCTGCTGGTAGGCTACCACGCCCTTCGGACAGAGCGAGCCACGATTGTGCGCGTAGTTGCGCGGCTCGACGCCAATCACCTGCCCCTGACGCACCTTCAGATACATACCGCACTGCACACCGCAAAAGCTGCAATGGGTGGGGATCAAGGTCTCAGGCGTGCGCGAGTGAGCATCCCAGTCTTTCAGCCCATGAGACTGAAAGTCAGTATTTGTGTTCCGTTGTTGAAAAACATCTTTATTAACAGACATGCTCCTGCTTCTCCTTCCATCACACAAAGCGCTTTTTCATCATTGCATAATACGCCTGACCGCGCAACACCCGCTTGCAGCGAGGACAGTACTCATGCAGGTTGTCATGAGCTCCCAGATCATAGTTCTGGTCTAAATCTTGCAACACAGCCCTGAGATCTCGAATAAACTGTTGCGAGGGCAGTTCCTCACCACAGCGCTTACACACGCCCACCGTCTGCTGCTCGCCGCGCTCCCTGTCCTGGTTTACCTTCTGATAGAGGGTGACGCCAATACTCGCGGGACGCTGGATGATATGAAAGAACTTCCCGAACGGGAGCGTCAGGAACCAGGCAACCACTGTTACCTGATGGGTCAACGAAATGAACCAGTAGAAACGACCGCCCCACCACATCGAGGACGCCGTTAGAGCCAGTCCAGTGATCGCGATCGCCGCCAGCAACACCAGCGGCACCATATCAAAGCCAAAGCGCTGTGTTGCAAGCAGACCAGAGTCACGAAGCCGCCGCCAGAGCGCCATCACCACTCCTACCATCAACAGAAAAGCGGTGATATCCAGCGCGTGGAAAAAGGCGAAACCAATACCCGCCTCAACCGGGAAGGTGAACAACGGCAGACCGAAAAACCAGATGCGATAGGTATCTACCCCCTCAAGCGTGAAATGCAGCCAACCAAACGTCAGCGGAATCGTCACGAACAGCGACAATAGCACGCCCCAGAAGAGCGACATGTGCATAACCCAGCGATACAGGCTACGCTTGAGAATAAACGTTTGTGCGAAGATATCGGTCCATAACGCCCGAGGCACGAGCGTCGTAAAGCGCCGGAAGTTCTGCCACGAAAAAAAGGAAGACCAACCGGCACGAAAGTACCGCCCTGTCGGCGGGCGCAGGATCCAGAGGACATACCGATACAGCAGCACTGCAATCGCGAATAACGACGCCACTGCATACCCGATCAGAGCTGAGTCAAAATCACGCAGCCCTCTTGAGCCTACGATAATCAAAGCTACCACGAGGCCAGTCACAAGGGTCGCAACCGCAAACGCGCCCTTATGCATCCGCGGTCGTGGAGGGGGAGCAATATGTTCTGGCTCCATCCTTCTCTAATCTCCTTTATTCTTCAGAAAGAGATGCACATACTTCTATTTTAAGTTACAATCAGTTTTACCGGGAAAGCCAGATAAGATACTTATAACAATAATCGAAAGAGATCACGCTATGGTCACAGCCTTTCACACCATGATCACAACCAGATCACAGACCCGTATCAGCGCGATTCCCATACATGTGAGCATTTTGAGAGAAACAGCGGTATTCCTGTGACGCTCTTGTAATCACCATTTTTTATACTCTAAACCAGCACAACCCGCCGTTTACTAAAAAAAATGTACCTGAAAAGGAGATTATTATCTTGCCAAAATATAAAGCCTGGATAGCCTTACTCATGGCGACGCTCTCGTTTACGATCACGTTCGCTGTGTGGTCTTTGTTGTCACCCCTGGCCACCCAAATTCAGCAGGAATTTCATTTATCAGAAATAGAAGTAAGCATTATGCTCGCGGTTCCGGTCATCCTGGGGTCTCTGGCTCGTATCCCGATGGGATTGCTCACCGACCGCTTCGGAGGCCGCCGCGTGATGACATTCCTGCTCCTTTTCACCGCCGCTCCCCTGCTTGGCATGACGACCAGCACTGGCCTGTGGGGCTTCTTGCTCTGGGGCTTCCTCCTTGGCGTGGCGGGCAGTAGTTTCGCTGTTGGCGTGCCGCTGGTGAACTCCTGGTTCCCGCCCGAACGTCAGGGACTCGTCATCGGCATCTTTGGTATTGGCAATGTAGGCAGTGCTATCAGCGCCTCGCTTGCGCCCCAGATCAGCAAGCTGGCCGGAAACTGGCGCCCGAACTTCTGGGCCGGCGCAATCATTATTCTGGTGATGGCGCTTGCTTTCTACCTGCTGGTCTCCGACGCCCCCCAGGCCGGAGCAAAAAAGCAGTCAGCCAGGCAACAGTTAACGCTGCTCAAGCGCAAAGAGGTGTGGCTGCTCAGCCTGTTCTACTTCGTGACGTTCGGCGGCCTGGTTGCCTTTGGCCTGTACCTGCCCAAGCTGCTGATCGACAATTTCGGCCTGGATAAAATCGACGCAGGCAACCGCACTGCAATCTTCGTCATGGCCGCGACCTTTACCCGCCCGCTTGGCGGCTGGCTCTCCGACAAAGTCAGCGCCCGACTGCTTGTACGAATCGTCTTCACTGGCCTGCCCGTGCTGGCGCTGATCCTTGCTTTTCAGCCAACCATGCCCATTCTGACCATCTGCTTCCTGCTGATCGCGCTGCTGCTCGGTATCGGGAATGGCGCGGTGTTCAAGCTTGTTCCACAACAGTTCCCCAAAGAGGCGGGCACCGTTACCGGGCTGGTCGGTGCCGCGGGCGGCCTGGGAGGCTTCTTCCCACCAATTGTGATGGGCATGATCAAAACGATGACCGGAGCGTACACGCTCGGTTACATCCCACTGGCGCTTCTAGCAGCGCTCTGTTTGTTCTTCAGCCTGCGCGGCACGAACAACCTGATGCGCGCCGCGAGTGCCTCGTAATACGCAAAAAAGGGAGGAAAGGAGCTCCTCCCTTTCCTTAGAAAGTATGATATACTGCCTGCATAGCAACCCATCCAGACAAGGAAGAAAGAGAACAACGATGGAACAGCAACCCGGGCCCGTACTCCAGCTTCAAATTGATCGTACCGGACAGATTCACGTCCCCTATGGACATCTCACAACCCGCTCATCACTTCCCTTCAAAATCGTCAACCCCCTCAACGGTTGTCAGGACTTTTCCCTTCTCTTTCGGCTTCGAGGCGCACCACAGGCCCGCCAACACCCGCTTCTTGCCACCCTCATTGACGAACAGATCCGCTGGCAGCTTGGCATACAGGAGAACGGTTCATGGTTCTGGGAGGCCAGACAGGGTGAGAGCGCCTATAGCTATCATCCCACGCCTGCACGCCAGCCCATCCTTGATGAGGAATGGCATCAGCTCGCCTGCTGTTTTTCCGCTCGTCGCGCTGAAATCTGGCTCTATTACGACGGCCTGAATGTGGCGATCTATCATCTGGACGCGCTTCCCAACCTGACGAGCGCCGAATATCTGCTGATCGGAGACGAGCATCAGGGGCTTGAATATGAGCTTTCATTTTACGCCCGGATGCTCGGCGCAGAAGAGCTTGCAGCGCCCCGACATCAGCCGCCGATCTGTGGTGACACGCTCCATGTCATGACCTTTAACATCTGGAACGGGGGCCGCGAAACCGGGAAGGAACAGGGAGTTGATCGCACCATCGAGCTGATTCAGCAAGCGAACGCCGACATTATCACCATACAGGAGACCTATGGCTCCGGTCCCCGCATCGCGGAGGCGCTTGGCTACTACTTCTATTTGCGGAGTCGTAACCTCTCTATCATGAGTCGCTACCCTATTTTGAGTACGGTACCGGTCTTTGACCCCTTTTTCAGTGGATGTGCTCGAATCGCGCTGCGGTCCGACCTCTCATTGCACTGCCTGAATATCTGGTTGCATTACCTCCCCGACTATCTTGGCGATATCAAGGCCGGGCGCCCGTTTACCATACAACAATTTCTGGCCGGAGAAAATCAGTACCGCTTTCCAGAGATCACCCAGATACTCCGCACCGCTCACAGGCTGCCCGAGCCTATCCTGATCGGCGGCGATTTTAACAGCGGCTCACATCTGGATTGGATTGACACAACCGCGCCCCAACATGGAGGTCACGTCCTGCCCTGGCCAGTCAGCAAGGCAATGGAACAAGCCGGGTTCCGCGATTCCTATCGTGAAATCCATCCCGACCCGCTTGCAGAGCCAGGGTACACCTGGTCACCCATTGCGCCCGCCGACCCGCATGACCGCATCGACTATATCTACTATCGCAATACAACTCAACGCGGCGCAACCCTGCAACCGCTTGCCTCGCTCGTCATCGAGAGCCATCCGGAACGATATCCCTCCGATCACGGGGCCGTACTGACCACCTTCCGTATAATTGATGGGGACGCATAGCTCTTTTAGAGTACACCGGGTAGAAAAAAGGAGAGGCGCTTGCGGGCGTCTCTCCTGTACTGGATGGCGAATGATCTACTGCGAATCCGCTCATGAAACTCCTCGATGAACCAGCATCCCGAACGTGATCGAGGAGATCTGAAGTGCGATTGCTGTTCATGCGATCCAGGGATCAAGCCCCACCTCCTGGCAACACATCCCGGAGAAAGGAGCCATGCCAGCCTGCTGCTTCCGCTTCCTGAGCCAACCGAACCTGCGGGCGGCATCCGCATACACACCAGTTGTCGGTATATTGAGTGCCCATTTCATGATGCGCTTCCTTATCTTTTTATAGAAAATAAGCATGATTCACTTGAAGAAAGTATACAAAAATATGTACGTTATCTACTCTCATAGAGGGCTATGACTGCGTAAACTCCAATCCAGATAAAGCAGAAAGAGAAATCCATCCACCGCCCGGGGGAATAGCGGAAGATCGGACCATTTATTCATTTTCCTCTAAAAGCTGTGCCTGCTGATAGCACTTGTTGGCGTCAGATTTCCGTCCCATCGCTTCCAGAGCCGCCCCTTTATTCATCCAGATATCTCGATCTCGCGGCGCATACATCAACGCCTGATCGTATGCATGAATCGCCTCAGCGTAGAGTTCGAGCGCGAAGGAGGCATCACCGATTGAAGTCCAGAGGGTCGCGTTTCGCGGATCCAGCTTGAGCGCCTGCTGATAGCGCTTGATCGCTTCCTCAAAACGTCCCTGACGATACAGCTTGTTGCCCTCAATCATCAGTTCACGATGAGTGGGTGAAGCCGCCTGCGGAGCCTTCCGTTCCATTGACGGCGTATCGAGCGAGAGCGAGCGCGACGGAGACCACTGCCAGATCTGCGACATCGACGGTGACATCTGCGAGAACGAAACTCCTGATTGTGACGGTGTGCCGCGACGAAGCTGCCCATCAAGCTCTTGAAGAAAATGCTGCACAGTCGGGTAGCGCTGCTCCGGTTGCCGATGAAAGCCCTTTTGCAGCATCATGCGCAGCATTGGATCATGAAGCTTACAGAAATCAACAAGCACCTGAGCGCACAACAACGCAAAGATGTATTGATCACTGAGAATCGCTTCCTCTGCGGAGCGCGGGCCGCCCTGTCCCCATTCCGGTGGAAGATAAGGGGAAGTCGGCGGGATCAGGCGCGCAAAGCCGAAATCAGCCAGTTTGCCCTGTCCCTTGCCATCGGTCAGAATATTCGTCGGCATCGGTGCGCCATGCCATACCCCCTGCTCATGGGCAAAACTGAGAGCCTGCCCTATTTGGTGGAGCAATGGGAACAGCATTGATACCAACATTTGCTGATTGACAAATTGTTGTTTCTGCTGGCGGGCATAAAAGGCGAGCAGATGAAGCAGGTTTCCCGGAACATAATCATGAATCGACACATAATAGAAGATTGAGGCCGAACGATCAGGGGTCCACTGAGTACTGTTGAGAATCGGGTGAATGGCGGGATGCTGCCACTTCCTGATCTGCCAGGCGATATTTTCCGCCACCGACCAGCTATGAAGCGGCACCCGATGAGACGAGAACAGTTTGAGTACCACCGTACGTCCGGTCTGGTCCTTTGCGGCATACGCCTGACAGCCAGGCCTCATACCAAGCAGGGATTGTACCTGATAGCTTCCGAGTGCAAACCCCGCTCGTAAAGCGCCACACTGTCTACATAACACCTCGGTTGGGTCCATCGGGTGAGGTGGATTACCAAGACATGTCGCTTGCATAAATAGAGCGCCTCCCCTCAAAAATTGGGAGGCGCGACCTCCTTTCCTCCTTAGAACAACGAATAGCTAGGCAAGCGTTCGCGGGCTCCCTCCAGGTGACGGCTGTTGCGTTGAGTGCTGCTGATTGGCACGCGCTGGCTTCCAGAGCGAAGCCAGCGACTGCAATGTACGCAGCACGGTATCCAACGCATCGGCTGCACCAGACTGAGGCGGAACCGTCCCCTTCAGAATGAGCAGTTGATCCTGCACACGCTGAAGTGTCGCCTGAATCCGCTGCTGCTGAGCGTCCTGAAGCTGTTTCTGCTGAAGCAGAGTACGCTGTTTCGCCAGAATAGCCTGTTTGAGCTGCTGCAGGTCACGCACAGGGAGCGACTGAAGCTGCCCCGTCCCCTGCTCGTTTCCTAACAACATGATTGCCTGCGAGAGCTGATGCACCTCACGCTGCACCTGATCGTATGCCTCGGCACGCTGCGAGTATTTCTGCAAGCGGTCAAGCATCAGGTTCAAGCTGGCAACCAGCGGCAGCAGCGGACCTTCCATCGCCGGAGCCCGCGTCGAGAAGTTTCCTCGTGCGACACTTGCATGCACATCCTGAAGTACCTGAATACCCTGTTCAAGCTGCTGCATCGAGCTGAGAATCTGTGATGCCTCATCAGCCTCCATCTCGGCGGCCTTCGCGGCGCGGCGCGTCACCACCAGCTCACCACGAATCTGGCTTGTCAACTTCTGGTTCTCCAGCAGGACCAGCGTCTGCCTGATAACGACCAGAACCGTGATAATAATTACGCTCACGGCTGAGAAGAGCAGATCGCCCTGCCCACGCGGCGCGACTATTAGCAGCAGCGCGGCACTGGCGGCAGTTGCCAGCACAAACGGGAACATTGCCTGAAAGATCGTGCTGGTTTGCGACAGGCTTTTACTTCCCGCGCGCTCCTTTTCCTGGCCCGCACGCTTTGGCTGCTCGATTGCGGCAAGACCGACCAGCAGCATACTCAATGGCCACAACAGATCAAGCACAGTGCCGGTCTTAAAACCGCCAAGCAGGTTGTAATACCCGAGCAAGCTATCAGCGAAGCCCAAACAGCCCAGACCGAGCATCAGGCGCAAGAGCACAGGTTCCTGCTGCTTCGTAGAGAACGGGCTGAAATAGAGCAACACACCGACAGCCAGCAGCAGAATATCGCCAACAGGAAAATAGACAGCCAGGAATGCAGCGAGGGGATCGGTGATTCCAGGCAGGCTACCAAGCGTCGGAGCCAGCAACAGCGGCCACGACAGCGCAAAAGCCGTACCAATAATCACACCCGCATCCAGCAGCAGGCGCATTCGCTCGACATTGCCCGAGTTCTTGCGAGCAAAAAGCGCGGTTCCTGCAATAAAGAAAGGATACGCCAGCACATAACAGATATTGTACGGACCGGGATACGGCACCTCAGACGTAGGCATTCTGAGATCAAAAGAGGTCCAGATAATACCGCCCAACCCGTAACATGCGATACCAGCCGCCAACAACCACCACGCAACCGCAGTACGCATCTCCCGCTTATAATTCAAAAACATCTGTCGCTGCTCTTGCTTCGATGAGACCTGCATTGCCTGGCGGCGGATCATCTGTGCAACCCGCGTCAGGCGCACCGCGATGACCACACTGAACGCGCAGCCGATCCACTGCCCACCGGTCTGAAAAATATCTGAGACCGACTTGAGAGCGGTACTTTCGCCCGGTTTCTGTCCGGACAGCGTTAGCACGATCAGCAGCAGAGCAAAAACGACGCTAAAGCCGATCACAATCCAGAGACCGACGCGTTCAAGTGGCCTGCTTCTCGCATACGTCTCATCTATTAGAGTTCCCGGAGAAGGAGTATCTCTAATAGCTTCATTCTGTAACATTAAATTTCTCCTATAATAAAAAGGTAGTTACAAAGAAAATAGATATTTCTGTGGCTCTTTCTTCTTTCTATCAATGCGGCTCATATAATTATAGCAATGTTATTGATGCAATACAAGGTAAATGCTATAATGGTACAAATCAAGCCACTGAATGGATAGATATATCTATGGAACAAAGAAGCATTGCGGTCTCTATAAAAAAAGTAAGCAAACGCTATTTACATCAGGGCCGTGAGGTCCCAGTACTACAAGAGATTGATTTGACTGTTCCTCAAGCAGCATTCGTTTCTCTTGTGGGACCCAGCGGTTGCGGTAAAAGCTCCCTGCTTCATCTCATCGCCGGACTCGATGAGCCAGACGAGGGCGAGATCATCCTTCATGGCGATAGCAAGAGTTCGCGCGCGGGCAAGTGTGGCTACATGCTACAACAGCCCTTGCTCCTCCCCTGGAGGACTGTTGAAGAGAATGTGATTCTTGGCCTCGACGTGCGCAAAACGCCGCGTAAAGAGGCGCTGGAAAAGGCACGCGACCTGCTGAAACGATTTGGCCTTGCTGACTTCGCGGAAAACTACCCCGCGACCCTCTCGGGAGGCATGAAGCAGCGTGTCGCCTTACTTCGTACTGTTCTGTTTCAGAACGAGCTGCTCCTGCTCGATGAGCCATTCGGCGCCCTCGACGCTCTGACACGCCAGACCATGCATCTCTGGCTACAGGATCTCTGGGAGTCGATTTCGGCCAGCGTGCTCCTGGTGACGCACGATATTCGAGAAGCAATCTTTTTATCTGACACTATTTATGTAATGAGTCACCGGCCAGCACGCATACTTCAACGATATGATGTCGATTTACCTCGACCTCGCAAAATTGAAGATCTTTCACAGGAACATGTAATTCAACTGGAGCAAAAAATCTTTGCACAATTAATGGAGGAGGAAAAGGTATGAAGCGCTCATGGATATCGCTCTATGGACCGGCGATGATTCTGGCCCTTGTCCTCCTGCTTGGCTGGCAGATGTACACCAGGATTGGCAACGTGAACCCGTTGGTTCTTCCGGCGCCGACTGAGATCATCACCACACTTGGGAAATCGTGGGACACGCTGTTCGACCACACGGTGTACACGCTGATGGAAACCGTGCTCGGCCTTGCCCTGGCGACTATCTGTGCCCTGGTGCTGGCCTTGATCATGGATCTGGTGGGAGTGGTGCGCCGCGCACTCTATCCCCTGCTGATCCTCTCGCAGACAATCCCTATCGTGGCGCTGGCTCCATTGCTGCGCATCTGGTTTGGCTTCGATATGGGCCCCAAAATTCTGGTCGTGATCCTGTTCTGCTTCTTCCCGATCACAGTTGCCTGTATCGACGGACTTGAAGGTACTCCAGGTGATCTCATCAAATTATTGAGAAGTATGAAAGCATCGCGCTGGCAACAACTCTGGTTTGTGCGCCTGCCGGGAGCGCTACCCTCATTCTTTTCAGGACTCCGAATTGCTGCTACCTATGCGCCAATTGCGGCTATTTTTGGTGAGATCGTTGGAGCAGAAAAGGGACTGGGTATTTTTATGCAATTTTCATTGAATGCACGTGCTACTGCTCAAGTATTTGCTTCAATCGTCATCCTTTCTCTGCTCAGCCTGTTCCTTTTTGGCTTCGTTATTCTGCTCGAACGCCTGGCACTGCCCTGGTACCACTCAACGACCGCCAGCAACAGGGATGGAGACAACGTCTCGCGTAAATCGAAATAGATGAAAGGATGATCTATGCGTAACCGCTCACGAATGATATTAGTCTTCGTGCTGCCGCTGGTGCTTATCCTGCTCGTGGTGTCGCTCTTCTTCTGGCAACAGAATAGACTCAACACTGCAGCAGAAGCGCCTCAGGCGACAGCGACACCGAAGCCGCTTAACAAGCTGACTCTGGCACTCGACTTTACGCCGAATCCAAACCATACCGGCGTCTACGTCGCGCAGCAGAAGGGCTGGTACCGAGAGGCAGGAATTGACCTGCATATTCTGCCCTTCTCGCAAAACTCGTTCCCTGACACCCTCGTGACACAGGGTCAGGCAGACGTCGCGTTTAGCTCGACCGAAACCATTGTGCTCGACGCAGCGAAAAATCAGCCTATCGTTTCGCTTGCCGCTATTCTCTCACATAATACCTCGGTGCTGGTCACGCGCGATGATGGCTCTATCAAGCGTCCAAAAGATCTGGATGGCAAGAAGTTCGGTAGTTACGGCGCTCCTTATGAGGTGCCCATAGTCAGCACGGCCATCAAGCATGACGGCGGCAAAGGCAACTTCAAGAACATTATTCTTGGAACCGACGCGATTCAGGCTGTCATCACCAAGCAGGTTGACTTCGCCTGGGTGTTTGGCCTCGATGTCGAACAGGCGCGGGCTCAGGGTGCCAAGCTCAAGACCTTCTCAGTCACAGAGTATGGCGTACCCGATTACTACGCACCAAACCTTGTCAGCAGCGAGAAGACCATCAAAGAGAAGCATGACCTGCTGCAAACCTTCATGGAAATCACGCAGCGCGGCTATGACTACGCCAGCAAGAACCCCGAAGAGGCCACCAAGCTGCTGATCGCGGGCGCTCCACAGGGTACCTTCAGCGATGAGAAGCAGCTTGAGCAGGGGCAGCGCTTCGCCAGCTCTCACTATGAGGATGAGGGAATGAAGTGGGGTGTGCAGGACGCAAAAATCTGGAAAGCGTACGTTGATTTCATTTTGAAGACGAATTCCGTCACCGACGATAAGGAAAAGCCAGTCAAAGCACTTGATTCAACAAAGCTCTTTACCAACGAATTTGTGAAATAACGGGATTATCAACAAGCAAGAATGGCTGATACCCATTTTTTTGCCTCCCAATTCCCTGAAATTGGGTCCCTGTTCTTACGTAGGACAGGGACCTTTTCTTCGTAAGAGGTATCGCTTAGATATCCAGCGCACGCAACCGGTCAAAAGCCTGCATCAGTTCGCGCGTATTGGGCACGCTCTCAAGATTCGCCTCAAAACCGGGCCAGATGTTCGCACAGCGCTCCCTGATCTCCTTCTTAACCTCTTCCTCGTCCACGGTCACCATGCGCTGCTGCTCAACCACCACCTGACCATTCACAATCACGGTGTGTACGGCCTGGGCCGGCTCACAGTAGACCAGATGCAGATACGGATCGCGCAGCGGGAAAAACGGCATTGCATTCAGATCAAGCAGCACAAGGTCTGCAAGCCGTCCCGGAGCCAGTTCACCGATCTCTCCCCGGTGATACCCGAGCGCCTCACGACCGCCGATTGTCGCGACTGACCAGAGATGTTCCGCCTTCGGCCACTGTGCATAATCGACATACGCATTATTATGGAGAAGACCCGCCAGTTTTAACGCCCCATACACATTCTGGGTATCATTACTGGCGGACCCATCGCTTCCAAGTGCCACGCGTACACCCGCACGCCGCGCCTCTTCAAGCGGGAAGATGCCGCTTCCAAGCCGCATATTGCTGACCGGGTTATGAATGACCGTAGCACCGCTCTCCGCAATGATTTCGAGATCGCCCGGCTCCACCCAGATACAATGGGCCAGCGAGGTACCGGAACGCAGGACTCCCATATCATGGAGGTAGCGAATACCACCTGTACCTAGCATCCGCTTGATAATGCGCGTCTGAAGCTGCGTTTCAAGCGCATGCAGATGAAGTCCCGTCTCGTAGCGATCAGCCAGCTTGAGGCAGGATTCCAGCAGCGAAGAACTGCACCACTGCACGCCGTTCGGCCCAAGCAGACAGCGCAGCCGACCATCGCCCTGCAAATGCCACTGATCCATGAATGCCTCAAGAGTCGCGAGCTGCTCATCCATCGACGACCAGAGCTCGAAGCGGTCCGAGAACGGGTGCGACGGGAATTCAATACCGTGCTCCTGCCCGAACTCGATCAACAGATCTCGATCCTCAATCATAGGTGCAACAGAAGCACGAATACCGGCATCTCGATACGCCTGCATGGCAGCCGAAAGGTGCTCCCCGGCGATGCCGTCAGCAGTCCAGAGGTGGTCAAGAGTCGCCGTCGTGCCCCCTTTGAGCATCTCAATCGCACCAAGCAGCGTGCTCAGGTAGGTCAGACGCGGGGTCCACTCCACAAAGGAGCTGAAGAGTGTCAGCCCCCACAGCTCAAGCGGCAGCGGCGGAATAGTGGCTTTCAAGAGGTTCTCGGGCGAATGCGTGTGTCCGTTCAGCAGCCCGGGCACAGCCAGCATGCCACTCGCATCGATTACACGGGTATGGTCCGAAACTGGTATGCTACCCGCGGGTCCGATCTGCTGAATCATCTGTCCAACAATCGAAATATCAAGCGACGCACGCAGTCCCTGCCCCCCTGCATCCGGCAGAAGAGTGCAGTTCTGTAACAACAGGGTCGGCTGCTCGTCAGGTGAAAGAGAAAACATATGTAAAGCTCCATACGTATGGTAGTAGAAATAGGAATGGAAATACGTACATCTATTGTGTAACAAACCGAACTGAGAAGCAAGTATTTAGGGACAATACACCTATTGGTCGCCCGCAGATTTGACACCTACCGACAAGGCGCAAGGAGCAAAAAAAGGCTTTCCCCTTTTTAAAAACACCAGAAGCTCCCCACTTCTGCAAGCAGAGTCGTAGCTGCTCGCCTGTAGTAATACTAATGCAAGCAAGCGTCATGCAGCCAGTGACAACACTCCATAGCAGATGGAGCAGTGATAGCCATATTCACCTTTTACTTGTCTCCAGTATTTCTGTATTTCCCGGGAGAAGATATACCCCGCAGAAGTAACACCTTCATATACAGCAGGAGTCTACATAACAGGAACATCTCAGAGACACAGCGGAGACCTTTGCATGTCGATACGCGCTGGCATTTCGGCTCTATGAGGGCGCTGGCACACACCCACCCTATCATGCATACGAGAAAGGGCTTCGTGCCGGACTCGATCTCAGCACCACCACACTGGACCGGGATACATAAAAAAGAGGACTGAAGTCACCAGAATGACGACCTCAGTCCTCTCTTCGCTCAGGATTGGGAGCGTTCGCGCCACTCAGCAGCAAGCAGTGAATAGGTTGCCATATCGCACAACTCACCGCGCACCTGCCAGCTTTGCCGCCGCACTCCCTCAAAAAGGACAAGCACATGAAACTCAATTTCATCTGTCGGCTGGTTAAAGACGTACCTCAAACGGTCCATTTCTGGCGCGAAGTGATGCAACGTCCTATCACCTATTATGATGAGTCGATAGGCTATGCTTCGGTTGATACTGGAGGCACGACCCTGGCCATTTTTAGGCAGGCAGCGTTCTCCCGTATGCTCAATATGGAGATCCCTGAATCGTGTCATACCTACCTCTCATTTCAGGTGGAGAACCTCGATACAACCTTCGCTGATCTGATCCGCCGCGGCGCAAAGGAATTTCGCTCGCAGCAGGATTTTCCGGCATTGCATGCACGTCAGGCATAGATCTGTGACCCTGAAGATCCAGCTCTACAACTCGCTGCAAGCGCAATAGAGCGAGTGCGAGAGGGACAGGCCTCGTGTCCCTCTCATTTCATCCTGACAAACGGTACAGCGCATATCTATTATCGCCCGAAGAGCCAGCCGCCATTCACGTTCAGCACCTCTCCTGTCACAAATGAAGCTTCCGGTGAAGCCAGATAGAGAGCCGCCGCCGCGATATCTTCGGGTCGCCCCACGCGTCCGACCGGCGTTTCACGCACTGCCTTCTGAATCCGCTCCTCAGGCACCTCACCGCCAAAGAAGCGCGTCCCCGGGATGAAGCCGGGAGCGATCGCGTTCACAGTAATCCCCTGCGGACTCAGTTCACGAGCCAGTGCAAAGGTCAACCCGTGCACACCCGCCTTCGCAGCAGCATACGCCTGGCCGCCTGCGCTGCTGCCACCAGTGTAGGCACCTATCGAGCTGATATTGATAATGCGGCCTCCCGGACGCGTCAAGTAGGGTATGATAGCCAATGCCATCAGAAAACTTCCCTTCAGGTTCGCGTTCAGTACTGCATCCCATGTCCGCTCTGCCTGCTCGAAAGGGGTATCTGCGCTCACAGAGCCCATGCAGCCAGCCGCGTTCACCAGCACATCAACCTTCTGTCGGGTCCCCATCATCTGCGCGACAGCCTCGTGAACCTGTACGCTCTCGCTGACATCCGCACGATACCATGACACTTTTTCACCAAGTGCCCTGGCGGCATCACGCAGCGTCTCCTCATTTCTCCCAACAATCAGCACATCGGCCCCTTGCTGCACGAACGCCCGTGCGATTGCCTGCCCTATGCCGCTGTTTCCACCTGTCACAAGAACAGTCTGTTGCTCTAACGTGTTCACTTCGTGCTCCTTTCAATTGATGACAGAAATAAGTATAATAGCAAGAAAGCCGAGTGTCCAATATATAAATGATGACCAATTAATATGCAGGAGATATCACAGAAATGGAGCTACGCCATCTCCGCTATTTTGTCACTGTCGCGGAAGAACTGCACTTCGGACGAGCAGCCGAACGGCTTCATATCGCACAACCGCCGCTAAGTCAGCAGATTCGTCAGCTCGAAGAAGAACTCGGGGTATCGCTTTTTACCCGTACCAAACGCCGTGTGATGCTCACAGAGGCCGGCGCTGCGTTTCGTAAAGAGGCTTTGAAAGCGCTTGCACAGGTTGAGCACGCCGCCGAAGTTGCGCGACGCACGGCCCGCGGTGAGGTCGGACAATTGAACATTGGCTTTGTCGGGACCGCAAGTTACACGCTCCCTCGGCTCTTCAAGCGCTTTCGGGAGCAATACCCCGATGTTGCCCTGACGTTACGTGAGCTTACAACCAGCCAGCAGGTACAGGCACTCTGTGAGCAACAGCTTCACCTCGGCGTGCTTCGGCCCCCGGTCCAGGAGCCCTCGCTTCAGGTTGAGATCTTTCACCGGGAAGCCCTGATTGTCGCGCTTCCCGAGGGCCATCGTCTGGCGCCACGCGCGGCATTAGCGCTATCCGAGCTGGCAGACGAGCCATTCGTTCTGTTTCCACGTCAGCAGGGCCCGGGCCTGTACGACACGATCATCAACCTCTGTCAGCAAGCAGGCTTTCATCCACGTGTCGCACAGGAAGCAATTCGGATGGAAACGCATGTCGGGCTCGTCGCGGCAGGTTTTGGCGTCAGCCTGGTTCCAGCCTCACTGCAACAACTCCAGCAGGACGGCGTGCTCTACAAGGAGCTTCAGGAGCCCTCGCCCACAATTGCGCTTGCCTTCGCGTGGCGGCGTGATGAAGCAGCTCCGGCGCTGCATGCTTTTCTCCGCCTTGCCAGGTCCTGCTTCTCATAGCAGCAACTGTCTCTTTCGCCCGATGAAGATCAGTATCAGCAGCAGGAGCAGCCCGCCGAGCAGGATACTGGCTAGTTGTAGCTGCATCCCCATCGATAGCGGTGCCAGATAATCCAGCCCCGGGAGATGGTTGACGGGCCCGATATACCACCAGGCCAGATAGAGCACCTCAAACAGCCGCCCGTTGCCAACCCAGATGCCAAATGCCATCGCCAGCGAAGGGATAAACAGCACAACCAGACATATCACCATCAGTTTTCCAGTGCTGCCCTCTATCCCCAGGCGTATTACCAGGCCGGCAAGCATAAGCAGCGTGCAGAGCACCCCGGCAAGCCATTGCATCGGCAAGTGACGGAGCAGCGGATGCGGTACAGCAAAGACTGTTTGCTGTGTTCCACAACGCGTCTCCAGGCTTCCCAGGCTCGACCAGAGAAACAGCGGCCAGATGGTCGCCAGCGGGTACAGCGTATACTGAGAGAGCCCGGATGGCACGGCCAGCATGATGACATTCAACAACACAAGCGCCCCATACCACCACATTGAGCGCCCTTTCAACAACAACACCAGCTCTCCCTGAAGCACTTTGAGCCAGCGCCCCCGCGTTGTCCCGTGTAGCAGCGGCGTTAAAGGCACAGAAACCGGTATACGTATCTGATTGCTTCCCTGTTCTGGCACCTTCTCCACGATATGACGCTTATTGCTCGCCCTTGCCGGATCAAAGCGCGAGAAAAAGAGCGATGCTATCAGCACGAGGGCGCATGCAATGCCGATCCAGAGGAGACGCTGAAGCAGAATGTCACCGCTCCACTCAATGCCCTGCCACGTGAACACCTGCAGTCGTCCGGGATCATTAAATGTCAGCCCGAGCGATGTTTCACCCGTAAAATGCGGGAATGATCGCAGTAGAAATGCATGGACCTGCTTGAGCGGTACCGATATCCCGAACGGATCAAGCATTTCAACTCGCGCCCCCGTCGATCGCTGCCCGAGAAACGCAAGTACAATACTTATAAAGAAGTAGACTCCATTACCGAGACTCCCCCGTAACCAGGACACCGTTTCAAAGAATACCGCCAGTGCCGCAGGTATGAAAATTGCGGGGAGCGTCAGAAACAGAAATGGACTCAACAGCGCCCAGAGATCAAGCCGCATGTCTTCGGCCCGTAAAAACTGGGTTCCGCCCGCCACAATAGCTGTTGCACCAACCATCGACGCCAGAACCGCCACATTACTGAGCATTTTACCCAGGATATACACAAATGTATGTAGTGGGGTCGACGCGATAATCTGTCCCACACGCGTCTGTTGATCACGCTCTATCCCATTTTTGACCAGATAGAAGCCCACAATCGGCAACCAGAGCGAGGCCACCAGCGCAATCTGCATGCCGACCCACGCCGAGTTATACGTTCCCCGAAACATACCCAGGTTCAGAGTTTGATACGGGCTGCTCTGTGGCGGCAGGTAGAAATAGGCAGCAAGCATGCTCAACACCAGCATCACAAAAAAGCTATAGCGCCTCATTCGCTCGCGAAAATCGGCCAGAATCAGGTGAAAAAGCGCACGCAAAACCATATCTCATCCTCCAAACCGGGAAAAACGGACAGCGTAGAGATAGGCATCTTCCAACGACGGAGCAAGCGGCCTCGCATCGCGCATAGGCGGCAACTCCGACAGTACGCGCACATGAATGCCATCACTTCGTCTCCACATACCGCTAACCGCGAACCGCTCACGCACGTCCAGAACGTTGGTGGTAACAAGCTCCCAGACGCGCCCTTCAACTCGTGCTATCAACTGCTCTGGTGTGGCATGAGCAAGCAGCCGACCACCATTCACAATCGCAATCGTGCTCGCCGTCGCCTCAACATCCGACACGATGTGCGTCGACAGAATCACGATTCGCTCGCCTGAAAGGTCGGTCAGGAGGTTGCGAAAGCGCACGCGCTCCTCAGGGTCCAGACCCACGGTTGGCTCATCCACGATCAACAGCCGCGGATCGTTCAGCAACGCCTGTGCAATGCCGACCCGTTGCCGCATCCCCCCCGAATAGCTACTAAGCGGACGTTTTCGCGCCTCTGTCAGATTGAGATTCTCAAGCAACTCCTGAATCCGCCGCCGCGCAGCCCGACCATCCAGCCCCTTGATCGCGGCCATATATTCGAGAAATTCCTGTGCACTCAAATGCGGGTAGATCCCAAAATCCTGCGGCAGGTAGCCAAGCACCGAACGCAGCACATGAGGCCGCCGAGCAATGTCGATACCATCCCAGAGCACCCGCCCCTCGCTCGCCCGGGTAATAGTTGCCAGAATCCGCATCAGCGTTGACTTCCCGGCTCCATTGGGACCGAGCAGACCCAGAATACCCGGTCCTAGATCCAGATGGAATTGACGCAATCCCCAGAAATCCCCTTTGTATCTTTTTCCTACATTCTCTATAATGAGTCTCATCAATATATCGCCTTTCGTATTCATTTTTGAGAAGCATGCTCCTGAGAACGTAGCAAAAAGTATGACAGGGAAGTGCCCAAAAAACGAGAACGATTTCTAGCCTGATACTGTACAAATATTGAACATTTCAGCCAAAGGAGGGGGGAAAAGAAGGCATGGACAAAGCACGAAATGAACTGTTACGGCGGGAACGGGAGAAACGGGGCTGGTCGCAGGCACGAGTCGCAGAGCAGATCGGAACCGAAGCAGTCAATGTTAGCCGGTGGGAACGTGGCTACGCAACACCATCACCCTATTTTCGCGAAAAACTCTGTCTGCTTTTCGGCAAAGATGCCCGCGAACTCGGCTTTCTGGAAAACGAAGAGAAGAACAGCGAATCGGCTTCCCAGGCCACCGCAGAGGAAGTTATTCCGGTACAGCCGCTTCCGGTTTCCCATGCTAAAATTGACCTTCCAGGGAACGCATCCCGCTGGTGGGCGGGTGTCAGCCATATATTTGGCTGGCTGAGCGGGCTCTTCCTCTTTCTCCTGAATCGGGACCACTTTGTGAGATTTCACAGCCTGCAAGCACTTTTCTTCTTCGGAGCATCTAATATTCTGTCATGCCTCATTTTATGGATGATGTCAGTAGTAGAAAAGATGTACGCGAATCCAACACAAACGCTGATAAATGGATCACTGGCACTGCTTCTCTTCCTTCTCAACCTGTTCACATTCATCGTCTGGGTCGTCGGGATCATCCAGGCGTGGCGCGGGAAGTACTACCCCTTCCCTTTCGTTGGGAGCTTGAGTGAGCGCCTGGTTGGTCGGTCACTCGCCCTTGCACAGAGAAGCAAGTAAAACGTGTTTGCATACTCTTCTCCAGATAAAAAAAGATACTATTTTTTACCCGGAATATGCACCCGAAAGCACGTCATCCAATAGTATTACGCATAGCTATTTGCTCTGTACGCGTACTCTTTTACTGCTATATCAAAAGGGACCTGCACTGAAGCAGATAGATAGGAAGAAATAATGATGACCCAGATGTCAGCGCTTCTCATGCGATCTCTACCAGGGGAATGGGCCGCACCTCCAGGGCCCGTTTCTGAAAGGCTTTCTTTCGGTCTGATGAGCGTTGCACCGGGTTCTGAGAGGCAGTGTTCTCGCAGCGCGTCACGGGAGAGGGAGTCTCGACCTTTGAACAGGGGCCTGTCGGGCTGAAGAGCGATCTTTCCACTGCACGATTGCCTGCTTCAGCCCCACAAGCTCCTTGTTCAGGATGTACCCTTCCTCTTTTGAAGATGATGCTGCGCCTGTTTTGCCATATGCTCATAGTGCTTCTGTAACTTCTCCAGCTCTTTTTCAGTCATATCCTCGATGTTCAGCATGCTATTATCCGCGCTTTTTCAATGCACGAATGATCTCATCAAGCTTTACCTGCATAGCCTCACTATCACGATTCTGCGTATTCTGGATGAGAAATACCATCATAAAGGTGATAATGGTGGTACCGGTGTTGATAACGAGTTGCCACGTATCAGAAAAGTGGAAGATCGGCCCGGTGATGCCCCAGATCACCACCGCCAGCAGCGCAAGACAAAATGCAAGTGGATGACCGAGCATTCTTGACATCAGCTTTGCAAAACGTGAAAAGTGCAACATGGCTAATCATCCTTCCTCCTTCAAGGAATGTGCTGGAAACAGCGTCATTGCACACACACTCCTACCATAGATACGGCCTAGAAGCCACTACAGGTTCAATGGAAGAGGATTTTGAACTGCAAATATATAGACATTTCTAACTACTGAAGACAAATCGAAGTTACAGCACGTATAATGAGAAATGAGCAGAATAGCTCTTTCTCATAAGGAGGTGCTTATGCAGTCATCACTTCATCTGACACGGCAACCCGTTGCAGGACGTACGCCACTTCTCTGCATCCCGGGCACGTATTGCAGTCCCGAGGTCTTCGAGCTCATTGACGAGCGCCTATTTCCAGAGATCCAGGTGCTTCCCATCTCCTGGATGACATCGCCCGGTCCCTGGGATATCCCAACCCTCGGACAGCGTGTGCAACAGCTTGCCGAGGAGCTTGGTCCCTGCCTGCTCGTCGGGCATTCAACTGGAGGTGCAATCGCCCTGGCCGCCGCTCTGTCCAATCCCGCGTCATTTCGCGGTTTGCTGCTCTCTGATACAGGAGCGAACATGCACGGGCATGGGGACGTATCCAGCATTCTCAAAATAATCGAGCAAGGAGCCACCGGATCGGCGTTCTTTCAACAACTGATGAAACGAAGCTTTCTCCATCAACCTGAGCCCGCCCTGCTACAGCGTCTGCTGGAGTATGCAGAAAATGTACCCTCCGAAGCCGCATTACAGGCGCTCCGAAGTCAGGCGGCACTGGATCTTTCTAACGCCCTCTCGCGGCTTATGCTCCCGGTCATCGTGATGCATGGTCGCCATGACCAGGCGCGGCCAATAGCGCACGCTCAGCTTCTCTCTCAGCGGCTCCCCACTGCTGAGCTCTTTCTGCTTGATTCAGGTCACACGCCGATGGTTGAGGTTCCTTCAGAGTATGAACGGCTCCTGCGCCGCCTTATCATGCGCTCCGCAAGCTAGACAGGCCGAGAGGTGGGCACAGGACCCCTGGCCCACCTTGCAATCATCTCCTATGAGAGAAGCTTTTTCAGGCGTCCGAGCGGCGCCAGAACGCGATGAAACGGCAACATGCGTTCATACACCAGCGGGTCCAGCGCCTCATGCTCCATTACAGCACAGGTTTCCACTATTTTTGTAAGTTCAAGTACAGCGATCCCACGAGCTCCACTGAATAAATGATCGTAGCGCACCTCTTTCATCTCTTCAGCCGTTGCTTCGACCCAGCACTGACGCGGGTTGCGCCACTTCTTTTCCCGTGCAACCCATTTCATGTACCCGACCGTTACGGCCTCGCGTGGCATGCCATATCGCAGGAAAAGCCGTTCCAGATACTCGCTACTGAACTGGATATACCAGCCTCCATCCAGCAGTTTGCCAAACGGTACCGTGATCAACGCTTTCCCACCCATTTCCAGCAGCTCATAGAGCCGCACAATCGCCTTCAAGGGGGCTTCCAGGTCGCTTCTGACACTCGTTTCACCGAAGCCCCCGGTGGGATCGCTTCCCTGGCCTACATGCTCAACTGTTGATATAGAAATAATGGATTGAAACCGTTCCTCAGCCGGCTGCATATCCATAATATCGCAATTGTCGATCCCATCTCCCTGCTCGAACTTATCGACAATCCGTCGAGGCGGCAGGGTGCCAGTCTCATAATACTGCAACACATTACCCACTTCCAGCAGAGAACCGCTTTGGCGCTGCAAGAACTCCAGCGCTATCGGGATCTCAATTGCCCGTTCCGCTCGATTATTAAAGGGAATCCGATTATAGAAAAGCTGTTTTCCTTGAAAGTAAAAGTGTGGTTCCCAGGTACCAGGGGACCATTCTTGTAGACGAACTCGATCACCACTTGTTGAAGAATATGTCTTTACCACAGATTTCTTCTCTCCTTCTTAACATACTGCATCTAAATTAAAAGCAAAAATAGAGGCCATATCTGGCTATTGAGAAAAAAATGAAAATAAGAGAAACTCTTCTCCATGAACGGAAAGGTTCTGTTTATGGCATTTCTTCTTTCAGTATACTCAAATGGTGATACCAGAGCAGATAAAATGAGTTTGAGAGTGCATGCTTTCAGCTCCCTGTCACAGTCCTGCTAACGCTCCCCTGGTAGCGCTAGCACTCAGGAGTACAGATACTTGGTATGAAGAATACCAGATTCCAGAGGAAAAACGCAATACTCAGGCAAAATAATACCAGAACCACAGCAGGAACGTTCGCAAAAAAAGAGGCAACACATCTCCCTCTTACTCATTTTACTCTTTCTTTCACTTCTTCTTTCAACAGACTTCACTCAGAGTAGAAAACACAACAATAAGTGCCAGGCTGTTGTATTCGCATTGCAATGAGACAGACATTTACCTGATTCCGACTGATGTGTTATACTTTCCGTGTACGTCCGGCAAAAAAATCGAGGGGAGCACAATGTCTCGCGCAAATCTTCCTCTACTACGCTTCTCATCTCACACCAATGAATATGAACTCGTACAAAATCATGAGCTACAGGTTATTACGTCTTCAATAGAGTGGAATAATATATCTTCTTCACTTTCCTCTTTTCTCTTTGAGGATCGAAATGGTGCTCAGTATACTATCCGCAAGGAGCACTTTCAACATGGTGACACGCGCTGGTATGCGTACCGTACTCTGCACGGTCGCACACAGAAGCGCTCCCTGAGCCAGACGAGCATGCTATCTCGTGATCAGTTAGAGACGGTCAGTGCTCTCTTCTCGCCCACAACAAGGCCAGGCCATCCCGCTCCTGAGGCCAGTTTGCTCCTCGAAACCAAGCTCCATCCGCCGCTGCTTCCCGCCTCATTAATTGAGCGCACGCACCTGCACGCGCAGCTTGACACCTGCCTGACACACAAGCTTGTCTTGCTTCAAGCCCCGGCAGGTTTCGGCAAAACAACGCTTGTCAACCAATGGCTCGCGACGCGCCCCATCTCGCGCGCCTGGGTCTCGCTTGACGAACGAGATAACGACCTGCTCCGCTTCTGGCGCTATATCATCGCAGCCTGTCAGCAACTTCTCAGCCCTGAACAGCAGCCAATCGGACAGGCAGTCCAGGCACAGCTTCAGCGCTCTCCCGCTGATCTACCGACGCTTGATACTGTGCTGACTCCGCTTCTCAACGCGCTGGCAGCTCCGTCCTCCGGCGGCTTGCTTGTGCTGGACGATTACCATGTAATCAACGAGCCACTTGTTCACGAAACGCTTGCTTTCTTCGTCGACTATCTGCCCGAATCGACACATATTCTACTTCTTTCACGTACCGAGCCTGAATTACCGCTTCTCCTCTGGCGCGCCAGAGGGGAACTCAGCGAGCTGCGTGGAGCGGACCTTCGCTTCTCGCGGGCAGAAATGAGTGATTTTCTGCGGAAGATCCTGCCATTCTCGCTCTCAGATGATCTCTTAAAGCGGCTTGAGAGCACAATTGAGGGGTGGGCTGCCGGACTGCGACTTCTCTCGTTGACCCTTGCACGCTGGCGCACCGCTGAGGCAATCGAGCAAGCAGTCTATGCCTCATCCACACGCGCACCGGGCATGCTCGCAGGAGAGGCCGACACCCTGCACCACTCCCTGCTTGACTACTTCGCCAGCGAGATTCTGGCAACACAGCCCGAGCCCATACAGCTCTTTCTGCTACAAACAAGTATTCTCGATCGGCTCTGTGCGCCGCTTTGTAACGCCGTAACCGAAAGCGAACAGGGAGCCGATCTTCTTGAGACAATCGACCGGGCAGGGTTGTTTCTTGATGAGCTGGAAGGGCCGGGGCGCTGGTATCGCTATCATGCGCTCTTCGCCGAGGCAATGCGCCGCGAGGCTGCTCGCCGTCTGGGTGAAACCGCCTTACAGGCTCTTCTGTTGCGGGCAAGCGAGTGGTACGAACGCGAGGCCTATCTGACCGAAGCCATCGACGCGGCATGGCTGGCATCCGACCTTGAGCGTGTCGCGACGCTGATCGAGCAGGCAAACAGGCGGAATTATAACGAGCCACACACTATTCAACGCTGGCTTCACCACTTCCCGGAGAACCTTTTGCAGGCGCATCCCCTCCTTTGTCTGCTTCTGGCAACCGAGCTTTGTTTCCCTATACAGCTTCGTCTCGCTCAAAAAGCCGTTTCAAGGGACGAGCTGCTGCAAGCCACGGAGCAAGATCGCGCTCGTAGCGAAGCACTTCTTCAGCGGGCTGAGAAAATATGGCGCGACATGGGACAATTTCCCTGGATCGGCGCGATTTACGCGCACCGGGCCCTCCATGCGTTGACGCTTAACGAGCCGTTCTCACTTGTTATACAGCATGCGAAGCAAGCACTTCACTACTTCCAGGGATTTGAAACGACTGATCCGCGCCTTTTCATGTATCGTGCATCAGTACAGCATTTTTACAGTATTGAACAGATTCGCCTCGGCGCTATCGATGAAGCTCAACGCCTGCTTACTCTGGCTCAAAAAGATCTCGTTCCGCCCGAGAACCGATTTCTTGCCACTGATATTCAGTTGATGCAGGGAAGATGTGCGCTGTTGCAAGGGAAACTGCATGAAGCGCATAACCTATTTCACGATCTGCTCTCAGTAAGTGAGGATATAAGCGATGCTGAGATGCATATTGATATCCTGCTCAACCTTGCCAGTATTGCGTTTGAACGTAATGAACTTGACGCTACAGAGCGTCTTGCCTCAGAAGCATTACAAATGGCACAGACAAATCCAATACAGGCTTTCATCGATAGAGCGAAACTCGCGCTTGCACTTGTTCAGTACGCTCGGGGAGAAATGCAGGCAGCGCTGGCCCATCTGGAAGCGCTGCAAGCCGTTCCACAGCAAGACGAGAGTCCCAATCATTTCCAGCTCCCCCTGCTGGTTCACGAGTGGGTGCAACGCCTGCGGCTCGCGAGCGGCAAACTTCACGCGCTTCCCGAACCAGATAAGACTTCTCCCTCTTTTGCTCTTTATCTGCGAGATGGCATTCTCCTCGGGCGTCTCTGGCTGGCTCAGGGAAGATATCAGGAGGCAATCAGGCAGTTTACTACACTTCTTCCCGAGGCTTGCAAGCACCTGCAACTCTATCGAGTCGCCGAGCTTCGGCTTTTGCTCGCTCTGGCCTATAATGCCTGTAAGCAGGAACAGCAAGCCCTTGAACGGTTGCGGCAAACACTATTGCAGACCGCTCATGAGGGCTGTATTCGCCTCTATCTGAATGAAGGTGCACCCTTGCTTCATCTATTACGCGTCATCTTACCTTCTGTACAACATGACGCAATCCTTCGCCCATACATTCAGCGCATCTTAGAAGCAGCACATTCTGGAGAGAAACGAACAGACAGCCAGCTTCTCGAGCCGCTTTCACTACAGGAAGAACGAGTTCTGCGCTTACTTGCAGCAGGATGGAACAATCAGGATATTGCTGACGAAATGATTATATCAGTCAATACCGTGAAATACCACATTAAGCGTCTGTATCAAAAACTCGGCGTCAGCAATCGCACTCAGGCGGGCGAGGTAGCGCACCGGCTCGGCCTCTAACCCCTACCCACCCCGACTACCCGTTTCACTATCCATGTGGGTAGTGTTTTTCTGCTCTGCCTCGGCTATACTTTCAACAGTCGCAAAAGAAAAAGTGCACTTGAATAAACACCAGTATAGAGAGAAGGAAAGAGCATTAGAATGAACATAAATGAATCAAATAATAGTAAAAGAGTATTGATTATCGGTAGTGGTATTGCAGGCTTGCTGACAGCCCGCGTCCTTTCTGAACAATACGAAGAGATCTGTATCATCGAGCGCGATACGCAGCCTCAGCAGCCCGCACCGCGTGCTGGTGTGCCGCAATCCTTTCATCTGCATCAGTTCATCCCTCGGGGAGAAGCCATCGTGCAGCGCCTGTTTCCGGACTTTGTCAACGATATCAAGGAGCTCGGAGCCTTTGAGCTTCAGCAAGCAACGATCCAGATGTTCAACCCATTTGGTGCATTGCCCTTAGGGAACGGAGAAGGTTTCACTTATAGTAGAGGGTTGCTTGAATGGGCAATCCGTCAGCGGGTTCAGGCGCTCCCTAACGTACGCATTCTCTATCAGCACGAGGTCATTGAGCTGATGGCAACGCCCGATAGAACCAGGGTGATCGGTGCATACATCCGGCCACGTGGACAGGTCGAACAGCGTATAGAGGTTCAGGCTGATCTGGTGATCGATACGTCCGGACGCTCTTCTAGAACGCCACGCTGGCTAAGCGACCTCGGCTATACGCTTGCCGAAGACGAGTATGTGACTACCGGAATTGGCTACAGCACCCGCAATTATCGCATTCCACCCGAGAAACGCAATATAGCCCTTGTTGTCATCGATCCGCATGCCTCAAGCGGCCACCTGTCAGGCGGCGTACTCAAGGCGATTGAAGACGACACCTGGGCAGTCTGCTTGAACAGCGCAGGTGATCAGTATCCTCCAACCGATGCCCGAGGCTTTGAAGAAGGGCTCGCCCGGCTCTACAACCCGATTCTGGCTGAGATTCTCCACGATGCCGAACCGCTCACCGAGCCGCGTGGCTTCCGTCTCCCTGTCTGCTTACGCCACCATTACGAGCAGATGAAGCGCTGGCCCGCCGGCCTGCTTGTTCTGGGGGACGCGCTCTGCTTCTTTGACCCAATCTACGGGCAGGGTATGACTCTTGCAGCGATTGAAGTGGAGACGCTTGCCACCTGCTTGCAGGAGCACAAAGGGCAGCCGAACTTCGAGCACTATGTGCTGCAACGGATGCAAGATGCCATCGCTCCGGCATGGTGGCGCAGCACCATCGAGGATCTTCGCTGGCCCGGCGTAACCCATATCGGCCCCGAGCCACTGAAGGGCGTCACATTGCTGCACAAATACTTTGACCTCTGCCTTCGCATCTCAACACAGCAACTCAACAGCCTGGCACAGGAGGGCAAATTCGAGCCGCAATATATGAGCTACTTCCTGATGAACTGGCTTTTCATCTCACCGCGTGATGTCGTCAATCCGCGCATGCTTGAGATGTACCTGCAACATGTGTCGCCAGCCGAAAAGGAAGCCATTCTCGCCGATCTGCGCGAGGGCTATAACCAGGACCTTGAAACGCTTTTGGATGAAGCTGTTCCACCCTTTGCCTTCGATTTCGGATCGGCAGCCGAGGGCGAGAATCCAGAAACAATGCAGCAGGAGAAAACAACAACTCTCTTATAAGAAGAAAAGGAGTTCAAACTATGCTTTCACCGGAACAAATTCGTGCCATCATCGAGAGCTATATTCACGTAAATAATACACTCGACACAGAAGGCTTTGTGAACCTGTTCGCAAAGGATGCCGCCTTCTACTACGTCGCTGAAACATCACCTATCATCGGCGAGGCCGCTACCCGTCAGATCGCAGAACAATCAATCATTCCATTTCGGGAGATGCATGTAACAATCAACCGACTGTTTTTCGTCGCGAACGGAGCAGCTATGTTCTACACCGCACAGATGACGACGCAGAGCGGCCAGAGCATCACTTCAGATGGTATCGATGTGTTTGAGCTGAACGAAGAGGGCAAAATTCAAAGCATTCGATTTTTTCTCGATCCAGAAAATTTTGCAGGGCTCGTTGCCTGAACCTTCAGGCCACAATCAGGATGGGAACTCTTCCCGTCCTGATGCCGCCTTTTATGGAAGCAACAAATGCAGATCCCCAAACTCATGCCAGAGATACTTCTTTTGGAGCGCCTCCGCATACACCAGCTTCAGGTGCTCTCTCGGCGCAAAAGCTTCCAGCATCAACAGGTGCGATGCCTGCGGTTCATGCAAGCCAGTCAACAGGCCATGTACAGCGCGGACACCGCGTTCTGGTGTAATAATGGTCTGTGTCCAGCCTTCTCCGGGATGCGTCACGCCGTCTGGCGTTGTCACTGTTTCGAGCGCACGCACAACCGTTGTTCCGACAGCGATTACTCTTCGGCCGGCCTGCCGCGCGGCATTAACCCCCTGAGCAGTCTCTTCCGGCACACGATAATACTCTTCATATGGCGGCTCATGCGCTTCCAGGCTTGCCACCCCGGTATGCAACAGCAGCGGTAATACCTGTACCCCGAGAGCGACCAACCGAGTAATCAGCTCAGGTGTAAAGGCACGTCCTGCCGACGGCATCTCCGCGCTACCTACTTCCGTTGCATAAACCGTCTGATAGTATTCTATCGGCCAGGCATTACGTACATACCGGTAGCGAATCGGGAAACCATATGACTTCAAGTACTCCTGCCAAGACATCGGGAGGTGAAGGGTAGCAATCCAGAGCCGCTTCTGACTTCTGTCCTGGACACGCTGTTCAGGTAGATAAGGCAGAAGCAGCGCAGCCGTCCCATTCTCGGCAAGCCGCAAGACCTCGCCTTCACGCATGCCGTAGTATGGTTTCGTCCCGTGCTCATCGGGAATGCGCACCTCCACAACCCAGAGATCAGCCGGGAGATGGGTCGAAAGATGCAGCTCATAGCGCGTTCCATCGGCTCCAATGGCCTCCAGAGCGGCATTCATGGTGCCGCTCGTGTTGATCACCACCACATCACCCGGAGCCAGGAATTGCGGGATCTGCCGAAACTGAGCATGCTCAATGCGATTATCTGTATACGATGAGACGAGCAATCGAACCTCATCTCGTGCCAGCCCGCGTGCCTCAGGGGGCTCGCCCGCCTCCAATTCCTCTGGCAAGAGGAAATCGAGAGGCCTCACATGCGAAGTAAGCATACCATTTCTCCTCACGCCAGAGTGCGGGCGGCATAGCGTCCACTGGGATAATCGCCCTCTATCAGCCGCATTAGCCCCGGCACGCTTGTTTCCGGAAGCGGTCTATCTGAGATATCCTCACCCGGGAAAGCCGCCTGATGCATCTCGGTATTCATATCGCCTGGATCGACCCAGTACACGCGCCAATCGCTTTTCTCGACCGACAGAATGTGCGAGAGCTGTTCTAGAGCCGCTTTACTCGAACCATAGCCACCCCATCCCTCATAGCCTTCAACCGCTGCATCGCTCGTGATATTAAGGATACGAGCACCTGCTTGCAAAAACGGCTGAAGCTGTTGAATGAGAGCCAGCGGAGCCAGGGTATTCACCCGATAGACTTGCTCCAGCACATCCAGCGGGTATTCAAGCAGCGCCGGTTGCGGACTTGGACCAAGCACGCTGGCATTATTGATCAGTACATCCAGCGAGCCAAAACGCTGGACTGCTTGCGCTAAAGCCTCTCGGTGAGCGGAATCAGCCACATCCCCGGGAATGGCGACGACCTCGGTCTGTTGTGCCAATTCGGCTCTAACCGCCTCAAGCGCCTGTGCACCGCGTGCATCAATGATCAACGTCCAGCCCTGCCGGGCAAGTTGTCGAGCAAGAGCGCGCCCCAGGCCTCGTGAGGCTCCTGTAATCACAGCGGTTTTTACGGATGTCGCATTGTCTACCATAGATCTCGTTCCTTTCATAAAGCGCTAAGAGAAAAGGAGCAACTCCGGTTTTAGACTCCTGAACATCTACGAATCGAGCAGGCCTTCACCCTCGTTCCATTCCTCGCTCAGCCTGCCATCCCGCACGACAAATATTTGAATCATACTGCGTAGCGCCTGCCTGCCATCTGGCTCATGGCCCTCATAGAGCCCGAGATGCGTTCCCTGCCATGTCGTTCGCACAACCAACTTTTCCCCTTCCGTGATTACATCTTCAACTACTACCCGTAGATCAGGAAATCCTCTTCTCAGCTCTTCGACGTACTGACGCACGCCCGCAGGCCCACAGGGTTGTTCAGGCGTCGAGTGATCCACGAACTGCGCCGAGAACAGCTCATCAAGCAGTTCCAGACGGCCCTTATTCAGCACCTCTTCGTAGAGCAGCCGTACAAGCTCGCTTTTCTTCATCTCGGCTCACCATCTCCTTTTCAGCAAGCATAACATCTTCCATCGCACCACAAATTGTCCTTCAAGACAGATTGTCTCCTGTCCATTCGTTCAGTGAAGAGGCGCATGTAGTACAGTTCAATATAGACTCATCCTCAGCACAGCAGTTCTCTCTCGTTTTTCGTCTGTCCCTTTTGCTCGTCACACCAGGAGTCATGATACGTAATAGTAGGTAGAAGCAATGCGACAAAGAAAGGAAAGGGATAATGTTCACAAGGCGATCAGTGAAGGTGCCACGGGCGGCAGCGCTTCAGTTCAGGCTTGTCAGGGCGGAGTTGTGGCCAGGCAGGCGTTGGGGCTGGTTTGGCTCAAGAGGCTGGTGGGTGCAATGCTCCCTGTTACATGACGCCCGTGGGAGCTGGCAAGTCCGCCGCTTTCTCCCATCGCTTCACGAGGCCTGCCTGCTCCTTCATATTCATGAGGATGATCTGAAATGGCTTCCCGAACCATCTCCCGGACAGGTAACGCCATCGGGGTACTACCCATTTTTAATGATATGAGGGTCGAGAGCGGGCCTGACAGATCTGCTTACCTGTCGGGCCCAAATGAGCTACGCGTTCTGTACCTGTACAAGAAGATGTTCCACCCCATAGCCGAAAAAGCTGCTGATAGGCTCTAACGGCACATCCCGCTGAAATTGAATATCCTTAAATGTATGGAAGAGCCGCTCAAACGCGAGCTTTGTTTCCAATCGAGCAAGCGGTGCACCGAGACAGAAATGAATCCCCTGCCCGAACGCCAGATGCCGATTCGGTGTACGACGAATGTTGAAAGAACCGGGATCAGGAAATTGAGCCGGATCGCGATTGGCCGCACCAATCCAGCAGAACACACGCTGTCCCACTTTGAGCTGTCGGCCATCGAGTTCCGTATCAACGACGACGGTACGCCCAAACCGCTGTACAGGCGAGCGGAAGCGCAACACTTCCTCGATTGCGCTCGGGAGCAACGAAATATCCTCACGAATCTCGCGAGCTGCCTCGGGATACTCATCAAAGCAGAGCCCTGCGTTCCCGATCAGATTTGTTGTTGTCTCGTTCCCGGCAACCAGCAGTAATTCACAGAAATCGAGGATCTCTGTCTCTTGCAGCGGCTCCCCATCGACGTTCGCCTGAAGCAGCCCACTGACCAGATCATCTTGCAAATGCTGCTTACGCTGCTGAAGCACGTTTTGAAAATAGGCCCTCAATTCTTTCCTGCCGCGTTCAAGATCGGCATATGAGGGACTCACAATGAGATCGGACCACGCCTTAAACGAATCGCGCTCCTCAGGCGGTATCCCGAGCATTTCAGAAATCACGATCACCGGGAGGGGGTAGGCAAGATCAGCAATCAGGTCCATATGCCCCGTCTCACGCCCTTTTTGCAGCAACGAATCAACTATTTCGATAATTCGCCCGCTCATCTGTGCAATAGTGCGAGGAGTAAATGCCTGCGTGACTAATGAGCGCAACTGTCGGTGGCGCGGAGGGTCGGTCATAAGCAGATTGCCACCACTCTGAATCGCCATTGCCGGGTCACCGGAACGGCTTCGACGCGAAGAATAGATCTCTGGATGTTTCACCACTTCCAGAATATCGTTATAGCGGAAAAGCTCCCAGGCATTCAGTTTCTCGTTAAAATGAATCGGGTCATTTTTGCGCATCTCCTCATACCAGGGGAACGGGTTCAATCCGAGTTCAGATACGGCCTCAACCTGGACCGCATCCTTCTTGATGTTGTATGCATTCTCCATACAAGCTACCTCTCACTATAGGCTTCATTTTCCCCACAGAAAACAGGCATCTCTCGTTCCATTGCTTCCATGCGAAAGCGTAAGCGGATACAATAAAGCGAGAAACGCTACTTTAAGCATACCACCATCGCGGCAGCTCGACAAAAGGACAAACCCTGCAAAGCCAGGATGTTGAACGAACGGGAAAAGAGCAGAATCGCAGCTTCTTCCTGTATCCCGTTCTACAGGGTATAATAAAGCATAGTATCAAATATATTGAGAAAGGCTAGCAAAATGCATCTGACAATTCAATCTGATACGTCGATTGATCTACAAATGCATACGACGTACAGTGATGGCCGCTGGACTGCGGAGCAGCTCTTCGATTATCTCGCACAGGAGGGTTTCGGGCTGGTTGCCGTCACCGATCACGACCGGGTTGACACCATCGCCAGCGTGCAGCGGCTTGGTCAGCAAAAACAGATTCATGTCCTGCCCGCCGTTGAGGTCAGCGCACAATGGCGTGGTCAGATGGCGGATGTGCTCTGCTTCGGCATCGATCCCACATCCGAGCCTCTGGCTGCTCTCACACAGCGAGTTCGCCAGGGCCAGCAGGCTAACGCCGAAGAGGTCTATAACGAACTGCTTCAGCGGGGTTATCGTTTCCCTCGACAGGCGGAGATTCTCAAGACAAGCAACGGCGAATTGCGCGTTGCTGGAGACTGCGCCTTGCTGCTTCTTGAACACGGCTATATCAATGACTGGCCCCAAGCGCTGGAACTGATCACAGAGGCAGGTTACCGCGAGATTCTGGCCGATATTGCAGAGACCGTTGAGGCAGCTCATCAAAGTGGCGGCATCGCCCTGATCGCTCACCCTGGACGTGGTCAACAGGAAGAGGGCTTCACCTTCTACACCCCGGAACTGCTCGATCAGGTTCGCGCCGAAGTCCCGCTAGATGGCATCGAGGTCTACTACCCGACCCATTCGCCCGAGCTTGTCGCCACCTATCTGGCATACGCGCAAAAGCATGACCTTGTCGTCAGTGCGGGCTCAGATTCACACGGCCCTCCGGGACGCATGCCCATCAAATACCGCGCAGAGCTCTGCCGCCACCTGTTTGAGCGTGTTGGCATCGAGGTCCAATAAGCCTCTTCCGCTTATCATCAGCACCTATTGAGAGCGGTCATTTCGTGCCGGGTGTTTCTTGAAATTGATCTTGAGCGCTACTCGTGCTCCAAAATATCAAAAAAGGAAACGCATCACACCCATGATGAAGCAGCAGCACGCTATCTGGAACACAGGAGCGCTTCCCGCAATACCGCGCGGAATGACTTCTCACCTTGATCTGGCTCCATACTGCCTTACAGAGCCGGAATGATCCTTTATCAACAAGCGAGTCCAAAAGTCTGGCTCAAAACGCCGCCCGGACTTCCCTCTCTGTACACCTCTTCTCGTCACACCGCCTCTTTCTTGCGCACCTCAGCCATGCGCAACGCCGCACGAACCTCTGTTAGATAGGCCAGCCCATTAAAATTGATCCCGCTTCGCATGCCCGGATAGGTCGCCTGCATGCCAATCGAATCTATCTCGATTGCTTTCTGATCAGGATAAAGCCTGTACCGACCATTCAGCTCAAAGCGCCAGAAATGCAGCATAGCCAGCATCTCAAGCAGCTCACTCCGCAACGGAGACTGTTCCCCGCAGTGGAGCAGGTCATCCCTGATATACCGCTCATAGATCGCATCGTTCTTATAGAGATGCAGCGGCGTTGAATAGGCCGTGACATTTCTATAGGAAAAAGGCTTGCTCTCATTTTTATCCAGACACAGATGGAAAAAAGTAGCTACCTTCCCACCCCCCATTCTATGGACAAGCTCACCACCCTCGTCGACATAAAGTGAATAGCCATTTTGTGGGTTCTGCGGCCCTCTTCGATTGACCACATAAGACGTATCGCCAAAAATCGGATATACCCAGATCCGCGCTATCTTGCCATTCTCCTCATAGAGGAGCTCCCGAAGCGCTCGGATCATACCCTCGCTCATAAAGCATGGCCCACTTCCCACATCAGAGATATGCAGCGAACGGCTATAAGGAGCATCCGCTATATAGAGGAAGTGATGATAGCCTCGCGCGATACAGTGTTCGATCTGCCGAAAAAGCGCATGAGGCCGCTTGAACATCTCATCATGCCGCATATTTGTTGAGAATGTCGTCAATGGGCCCAGATGGAGACAGCCATCACTTCGGCGCTCGATCCCGATAACCTGCCCGTAGAGCGTCGAGACGGAATGATCATCACGGCCAGCTTTTGTTCGATTACAGGCACAACTGGTGACCTGCACCACAGCAAGCTTCTTCAATTGATGACTCCGCTGCTCAGGCCCCTTCCTGCTGAATACGCATGGGAGCATTGAGGAGAGCGAGAGGTGCTCATCCCCTGACATACATGGCCCTTTGTCCACTCCATGAATCGGAACACGCTGGAAGCTCTGCGAGCCGCTCAGGTGATCCTGACTCAGCATAAATTCCAGCAACCTCGCAACCGAATACATAAACTCCTCTTCAGATAATCTATACATTCCTGCTTCTTTTATACTTTTCTTTGCATCATTATCCTTATATTCGTGCCCACCCCCTTTCCGGTCACATATATAGATTATCGGGATAAAGAGCCTCCGTGCATCTGCCACTTTCGTGTAGGTCGCTAGCATTTTGGCAAAGGTATAGGCAAGCGTGAGATACGCAAAGCGATACGCAAACGCTCCTTCAGAGCCAAAACGCCGACCATGTTTGCGATAATAAAGCGTCACTCGATTCAGGTCCCCCAAAGCAAGCTGAAGGGCCTCATTCTCCTTGTCAGGCGGGATCAGCAGAACGGGAAGCATCCCCAGGCGTTCCCAGGCATATTTCACACTATACTCTTTCACCTCGTCATCTGCTGGATAATAATGTAGCGGCTCAAACCGCACCTGAAGCGGCAGCGTACAGAGCGCATTGTGGCATGTTCCTTCTTGCTCGACCGCGATATGCTTGAGGATGGTTTCAGGCTGGTCCGCAAGGTTCACATCTCGAAAGAAGCGCTGCTCAGTACAAATAGTATCCAGATCGTGATTCAGCACGGTCTCTTTCAGACTGAGTACCAGCGTTTGCGGGCACATGTCAGGCTCAACAGGCGCCTGTTCCATAAACTCCTTTAAAAGCTCACGAAGCGCCTGCACATTCCTCATAGCGCCGCTCCTGTCAATGTCCTCCTTGATCTGCTTGAAAAGAGCGGTTTTCTCCTCCTCCGTTCCTGTCGTCAAGACCGGGAACACCTTCTCTTCCAGATATGCAACAACATCAAAAGAGGCATCATCGAGCCTGTACAGCACCGGGTAGAGCAGCGCGATCCGCAAGACTTCCTCATAGAAGTGCTTCTCATAGGTGATGCTCTCTTTGCGCCGCTTGTATAGCCCGGCTTCAGCATCAAGCAACGCCATGTTATAGACATAGACTGATTCGCCACTGCCACCGTGTGTATAGACCGCACTATTAAGCTTCAGTTTCACTCCTACCACAAACGTCTTTTCCCCTTCCAGAGATGCCTCGCTCAACATTCCACCTATTTCGGGGAGCACCGGCAGAGGATCAAACGCGCTGGCAAGCGTGAGAAGCCGCTTCGTGTCATACACTTCACGCTTCAGTGTCACCTGATAGAAAGCATCGTCATGTTTATGACTAAAGCTGTCGAGCGCCCGCAACCGCACGATCAGATGTTCCAGCAGCCTCGCATTGCGCGTGTCAATCTTCTCACAGGTACAGATACGCTTGAGCAGATAGTCCAAATAGAGTAGCTGACACTCCCGAAAAATGCGAGCAATACTCTGTCCGAGAACAGCTTCCTTCAGAATTTGCAGTTCTGAATGCTCCTGTAACTGCATCGCATGTAAAGCATCACGAGCCCGCTGCATATCGGCTTCTGTAACGTGAGCATGCTTCGCTCGGAGCCGCTCAAGATGTGTCTGGATGCTCCCTACCAATTGCCGGAAGAAGTTTTGAACCCCCTTCACAGCCAGCGTGAGCCTGTGTCCCATTAGCCAGGGATCTCGCGCCTCTTTTGTTCCGATGACAACGCTCTTTTTTTGTAATTCAACGGTCTCTTCAAGCTTTTCATACAGTAAGCGACGCAGATGAGCTTCTTTTTCTTCACCATGCTCAGGGACGATCTTCCCCGGTCTCATGACCAGATTGCGCATCAGGGCATGCAATGACATGGGCTGCCCATCAGGAGTAGACCGCTGCAACTCAGCATGCAGACACTTGCGCATCAAGTGCAGGATAGTCTGAATCGTTCTATAGAACTCTTTTCGCTTCTCAAACTCGGGTATAGAGATAGCAGCATCCGCCGTTTCTGCCTGATGTTCAAAAGGCGAGGCATGACTTTCAGTGAACCGCGCTCCTATCTGAGACGCCAGCGCATCCACATCAAACGTTGGGGACAACAGAGGCGCGTGTCCATGCTCCTGAGCAGCCTTCAGAAGTGCTACAGAGAAATACGCGCTCCTGTCGCCGGTCTCGATCTGCCTGAAATCAGCCTTCAGCAACTCCTCGATTACTTCCAGTACACGCATATAATCACATTTTGCAAGGGGAAGATCTCTACGCTCAACCTTATTCATCATACCCAGTCCCTGTTCGCAGACTACACTTCTAACCAAAACACACATATACGCAGATGATACTACAGCCATACAAATATTTCAAGCTACTTATCTAAAACAGGACCATTGGTGTTTTTAAATGAGAAAGAAAATTGGCATATTTCTCCAGCTTGTGCAACAGAATCAGGTATAGTAGAAGAAAAAGCGCCTGCACGATTGCTTGCACGCGAAGAAGTTGACTTGACACGCTCTTCTTTTTTATTATATAGTATGTCTACCTAAAATAATTTATCATACGATACATCCAAATTTCAGGAGAAAAAGATGTCTCATCCGTTTCGTTTTGGCGTTGTCTCGATGGGCACACCACCACATACGCGCAGTTCGTGGCTCGACCAGGCACGCCGCTGTGAGGATCTGGGGTACTCATCCCTATTGATGCCCGATGTTCCCTCGGTTGGTGGGCTCGCACCTTTTTCCGCGCTCACCATGGCAGCAGCGGTCACAACCACGCTTCGTATTGGCAGCTTTGTCTTCAACAATGAGTTACGCCACCCACTTCTTCTTGCTCGTGAAGCCGCAACACTGGATGTGTTTTCCAATGGACGACTTGAACTTGGTCTGGGCGTAGGATATGGGCCTCAGGAATCCCAAAAAATGGGATTACCCTTCGCAAGTGGTGGAGAGCGTGTCCAGCATCTTCAGGAAACAATTGATATTATCAAGCAGATTTCTACAAAAGAGCGCGTGACCTATACTGGAAAATATTATACGATTAAAGATGTAGCTGGCACGCCTGCGCCTGTACAGCAGCCTCACCCACCTATTCTGCTTGCAGGTGCTGGAGAACGAATACTGAAACTGGCGGGACGTGAGGCAGATATAGTTGAGGTTGCGATAATGTTCCAGGAGTCAAATACCTCAATTGAGCAAAAACTGAAATGGGTTAAAGAGGGGGCACAGGAGCGCTTTCCAGCACGAGAGCTCAGCAAAACAGTCTATTATCTACACATTACTGATAGTAAGCAAAAAGCAACCGCCGCACCTGGCGGGCCGCAGGTTCCAGTCCAGGAGATGAGCACACAGCAGGCAATCGAGCACCTGCTAGCGCTCAGGGAGCAGTATGGCTTCTCGTACCTGAAAGTGCATGAGGGACAGATTGAAAATTTCGCTCCCATCGTCGCACGGCTCCACGGGAGATAAGGCAACGTCCTGGGTCTGGCCCCTGCGCACCAGACCCGGCGTCTATGCTCGCTTGAGCGCAGTCAATTGAGCATCGAGCTGTAAAAGATACTCTCTTCCATACGGCCCTTGCTCAAGGTTTTGCACAAGTTGTCCAGGCAAATCCTGCGTTATTTCCACACTCCAGGAGCCAGCGGCCAACGCGATTGTAGACACAGTATCAACATCACCAGTAAATGCAATACATGCTTGCAGGAGATCACTCATCCGCGAATGATCGAGGAGTGCAGTAATAGCAGCACGAACGCTCATCCAGCCCTTTGCTTTCACCGGTCCCTGCCAGCGCTCCGCCCAGCGTCCGGGCACATGCTGCTCAAGAAAACGCCCCAGTTGCTGCTTCGGCCCCAGACGATAGATGAAATAATGGGCCATCAACGCCGCCGCAACAGCTGCGTTCACGCCATCAAAAGTGTTGTGCGTCAGCTCTGCCTGCAACGTCGCCTTCTCGATCACTTCATCAATAGTCGTATACAGCCCGATAGGAGCAGCACGCATCGCCGCACCGCTCTTGTCGCTATCAGGACGGATCTCGCCTAAGAACTGTGTACCATCGCGCACCCTGCTGAGAAAGCGATAGAAGCTGCCCGCATATCCCTCACGAGGGTCACGCTTGAACACCTCGACGAACTTTTCGGCCAGTGTCTCTTTTGTCCAGGGAACGCCAGATACCATTATTTCTGCAATGGCAAGCGTCATTTGTGTATCATCGGTATACGAACCCGGAGCGATATTGTGTCTGGGATGCAATACATATCGATCCAGCGTGTTGTGTTGCTCGACCCATGCACGCTCCGCATACTCAAAGCCGGCACCGTAGGCGTCACCAACTGCAAGTTCAATAAGCATGCCCGCCTCCTCGTTTGCTAAAAAATTGCTGTTATTTCATACAACGAGCAAAGCGGGCAAGCATAAAGTGACTATGCCTTCGTCTCCTACAAGGATGGCGGCCCCTGACGCAGCGCAGCATAAACGGCGTCAACATCTTGATTCGGCATTACAAATTCCAGCAGCCAGGTTGCACCCCCCTGTTCAGCCTCACGAAGTGCTGCCCGGGCCTGAGCATTTCTCGCAGCCTCAAACAGCGGCACGGACACCACGATATCAAACGGCGCCCCGGCGGTGTGATGCTCATCCATAAAGCGCTTCACTGGCGCAATGCCCTCCGGTGAAGAGAAGACATGCACACCGTCCCAACGAGCAGCCCGCTTCATAGGCCCCTTATTTGGCCATGTCCCGGCCACCCAGATCGGAATTCTGGGCTTCTGAAGTGGGGTTGGCAAGAATTGAATCTCATCGACCTGGTAATATTTTCCACTATAACTGAATGGCTCACCACTCCATAACCCCTGGATGATTTCCAGGCTTTCATCTAACATGCCTGCTCGCTGCTTTGCATCCAGTACCTCCCCAAAATGGGTAAAGCCCTTATCCTCAATATCCCCAATTCCTACACCCAGAATAAAGCGGCCATTCGAGACATGATCCAGCGTTACCGCCTCCCGAGCCAGCTTCTGAGGACGCCGCCGTGTTGGCGCAGTCACCATCGTGCCAAGCTTCACGCGCCTGGTCCGCATTGCCATTGCCGTAAGGGAAATCCAGGCCTCGGCTACCGGCTGCCCATCAGCCAGATAGTGCAGCGTGTCCCAGAGGAAAACTCCATCCCAACCGGCCTCTTCTGCGGTATGAGCCAGATCAGCCAGCAGATGTGGCTCAGCGAAGTTATAGACGTTCGGAAGAGTTATACCATAATGCATTTTTAACGTTTCCTACCTCTATCTATAGAATACAACATTTCTCAAGCTCTATTGGGGTCGAGAAAGCCGCTCTCCCAACCCGCCATCAACAGCAAGCGTGCTGCCAGTTGTAAACGTGGCCTCGAACGCGAGAAACAGCACCGCCCGCGCCACTTCTTCGGCCAAACCATGACGTCTCATCGGGGTCACCTTATCTCCTCGCTGCTTGAGTATCTCTTTGACAACTTCAGTCAACCCAACCACACCTATTGTCGGTATGTCGATAAAACCGGATCTGATCACACTTACCCGAATATCTCGCAGCAGTAACCTACCTCGATTAGCTTTGCAAATGCATCAATCACATCTTTTGTGACTACTTAGGCACTCACACCCGATCTTCCCCCACCTACAGCCACCGATGACGTCAAGACGATTGCATTTCCATCCCGCAATGCAGGAAGCAAGCGTTGCATCGTGAAAAATGCCCCTTTGTATTGACTTGAAACTGTCGAGCATACGATTCTTCTGTTACCTGCTCGAATGGCTCAAACAGCGCGGTCCCGACATGAATAAAGAGCAGCTCTACCTTACCAGACTTCTCCTCAACGATCGGCTTCAGTGCATCGATATCTGCCATGATAGTGGCATCAGAACGCACTACATGTGCTTTCGAGCCGAATTCTTGCCGCGCTGCTTCTAGATTTACCTCGTTTCGACCAGTCAACAGGACTTTAGCACTTCCTGCAACAAGCAAGCGGGCTGTTTCCAGCCCCATACCAATTGTTCAACCGATAATGACAGCTTTCTTCCCTGTACACTTCTCCTCCATTCTATTTCTATCCCTCTACTCTTATACTGGAGGCAATCTATTGTATTTCAGGCAAAGATCAATCAGTGCTCACATAATGAGGGACGATTATTTCTACTATTTCGCTTGTAGTGTCCGTCACTGGTTAGATGGACACCGTTTCCTGAGCCTTTGAGAGACTACGTTTGAGGTACATTCTGACTCGTTCGAGAGCTTCAATCTGCTCTTCCACTTCTGCAAGTCGCTTCCGATACAGCGCCAGTTCCTCAGGACACTCATAAAGATAGTTCGACTCAGGGGAAAATGATGACATATCAAGATCACAATCCCCTAAAGCGGCAGCTATTTCAGTAGTAGTCAAACCAAGTTTCAGGTAAAATTGAATAGCTTTCACTCGTTCAACCGCTGATTCATCATAAAAGCGATAGCCATTCTCGCGCCGCTGTGGCGATAGCAAATGCTTTGTTTCATAATAGCGTAATGATCGAATGCTGACACCAGTGCGCCGCGACAATTCGCCAATGTTCATATGTTTAAGCCTCCTGTTTGATCTTCACTGATATTGTAAAGTATGACACCGTGTCAGGGTCAAGCAAATTTCGTCCTTTATTTTGTGTATTCGTTCTACACCAGCATACTCATCAGCATACCATATTTCTTCCCACTTACCTGACAAAAAGAAAGGGTCCCCTTGCACTTTCGTGTAGCATCGTGTACAGTCAGTGTAGATTACATACATTGACGAGAAATAGAGGAAAAGTATGGAACAGCAAGGCCCTACCCAAAACCGTGCGCTGAGGCAGCCTTACACTGATCCTTCAGCATGGTTTGACGCCGTTTACACTCATGCTAAACATAACCCCTCAATGGTTCCCTGGGCCCGTCAGAGCGCTCATCCATTCCTGCTCGATTGGTTACAGCAGCGCCAGGGAGACAAACAGCGAGCGCTTGTCGTCGGCTGTGGGCTTGGAGACGATGCAGAGGCACTTGCTCATCAGCACTTTACCGTCACTGCCTTCGATGTGTCGCCGAACGCCGTTGCCTGGTGTCGCGAGCGCTTCCCGGGCTCTCCTGTCAACTATGAGGTCGCGGATCTCTTCACGCTTCCCGAGGGATATCAGCAGGCTTTCGATCTTGTCTTTGACGCGCTCACCATTCAATCGCTTCCGCCCCATCTGCATACAAAGGCCATAGAAGCTATTGCACACTGTGTCGCACCGGGTGGCACGTTGCTCATTATCTGTCATGGACGTGAGCCGGAAGAGGAGTTTGACGGTCCGCCCTGGCCGCTTGCCCGCTTCGAGCTTGACCATATACAACAGTGTGGTTTACACGAAGTACAGTTTCAAGATCGGCCTCTTTCTTCTGGCACGCGCACATTCCTCGCGGAATATCAGAAATAATGGGACAGCATAGCCGTCTACGTTCATGGTGGCAGGACAATCCAGCCAATCCGGATCACCCTACCCTGAATAATCCAGATGTGAAGCGGCTTCTCATGTCACGTTATCCCACCTCATCGGCGATCGATCTCGGCGGCACCATGAGCCTGAATATACACGTGGTACCGGAAAATATCGTTTTACGTGTACATCAACCATTCGTATCACGTGAGCGCCTGCTTGCCATTCAGCGTGTTCGACAAGCGCTTACAGCACAGGGGCTTCAGGTTCCGCTTCCCGAGCCGAACGCGACCGTGCTTCGCTGTGGGAAACGGTGGGCAGAAATCGAAGTGTATAGGCCGCATCAACGGCTACCTCATACCTTTGAGGCGTATTGCTGGCTCTTTCAGGCACTCGGCAGGTTGCATCATGCGCTTTCGACCTGTGACAACACGGTTCCCCGTCCCTTGGTCGCAACATATGCGCCTCCGAGCAGCTTGAGACGCTGGCTAACGGTGACACAACAGGCGCTTCACGATCATCCACAGGCATTTGAGATCGCTCATTATCTGGGAAAGCTCGTTCGGGAGCTCCGTCGGCAGTGGCATCCCGCCTCACATCTGCCACAACAGCTCATTCACGGCGACATCCACCTGAGCAACGTCTGCCAGACACCAGACAAGCAAACGATCTATCTGGATTTTGGCTTTCTTGCGTATCGCCCACGCATCCACGACCTCACCTACGCATTGGCTTTTATGCTGCTTGCTCTCAACGGGCCCCAGAAGCCGCAAGACTTCGCATGGCACCGCATTGCCTTGCTGCTCAACGCATACGAGACAACCGCCCATACGCGTCTATCGGAGCAAGAACGAAAAGCGCTGACACCGTACACGGCAGCAATACCGCTCTACGCAGCCGCACTTGATGGCTTCAGTTATAATCCTGCCAGGCAGCTTCAAGGCCGCCTCCCTTTTCTTCATTTGAGCGAATGGCTCCTGACCTGTCCTCAACTATTGCAGCAATAAAGCAAACGGTTATCCAGCAAACGATCATGTTTCACTTCTTGCTTCTTTAAGGCGTGAGGGCTTCTTCAATTGCTTCCTCTCCTATTACAGATATGGCCGTAAGTAGAGATATCCCATAAAATGGGGAAACCGTCGGTACTATCCCCTTTCCATAAAATGATCAAGTATTGTATAATCTCTTCGTAAGATATGCTTACCGCGTTTCGGACGCACCAACTCTTCAAAAAAGCAGCTATCTCGTACATCGCTTTTCTACTTACGGGTTTTGGGAGGCGTACAGGTGCGGAGTGTGTAGGATGCCCTCGTCTCCACAGTTTTTGCTATATGTGTCGTGTATGTTGTGGTAGATGTACTTCTTTTGCATTTCAGACAGCACAATAGAGAGAAGGCAAAGAAAGCACATGAATCAGCCTGAAGAGCTACTTTTTCTTCACTATGCCGCATTGGCTACGACCGCTCAGGAACGTCTGCAACTGCTTGCAACCATCAGCGCCCTGTTCAATCGTCCTCCAGGCCTCTACGATGGTACCGCATTGGGCCTCTCCCCTGGTGCCTGGCCTCAGCTCTGCGTCTGGCTTCAGCACAACCCCTCTCCCTTCTGGACGCTCGAACAGCAGTCCATTCGGATTCATCGAGCATGTCAGAAACACGTCATCATCGGAACCGGGCAATTGATCGAAGATCTTCACTTCTCCAGCCCTTCGCGTCCCTCTTTCGATGATGTATGGCAGGCAGCAAGCCGCTTTATTCAACAGAATATAGAAGGGATCTCTCATGATCAAAAAGCAGAAGCATGACCACGTCGCCCTCGAACTGCTTACCCGGGACGATTGGGACACGTTTGTCCACTTTCTCGGCAAGGAGGCCGTTCAAGAGGTAATTCAGAAGGATGATCACCGCAAGCCGCAGGATCGCTATTGGAAAAAAGGCTTTGAGCGCGGTCGCAATGTCCCGGAGAGCAAAATACAGGAGCTTATTACCCATTGCACCGGCTGCAAACATGCGCAATTCCTGCTATACAGTCACTGGCTCAATAAATATGGGCACCTCGTTATTCAGGCCTGGGAGCGGACTTCAACCGAACATCTAGAAGACGATGTTGTTCGTTTACTCGCTCATCAAAAGGACGATGAAAGAATCAGCATCGCGCTCTATTTTGCACTATTAATGCATAAAGAATTGAGCGCTGCCTGCACTCCTGAACTATTGCAGGAGCTTCTGCAAGCTGACAGCAAGCTCAAGCAAAAAGTGGCGATTCATCGCCTCCAGCATAAAATAGAGGAGCTTGAAGCGCGAAACACGGCGCTTGAGGAGCAGCATCAGAGCTTCGAGACCACACTTGAGGAGCGACAGCAGCGCATCTTGCAACTGGAACAGGAGCTCACAACCGAGCGCGAAAATGCGCTTACGCTTCAACAAAAAATCGCTTCTCTGCATATTGATCAATCTACCTTGAACAATCAAAAACAGCGGCTTCACGAACTCACTATATGTGTTCAGCAGCAGCAACAAAAGATCGAGCAGCTACAGAAACAATCTCATGACTTGCAACAAAAGCTCACTGAGCTACAAACGCGCCATCAAGAAGAACAGGAGCTTCTCCGTCAGGAGCTTTCTGAGGCTAACGATTGCTACACAATAACGCTGGAAAATTTTGAAGAGTCAGAAAAGGAATTACAGGAAGTAAAGACCACTCTTCAACTTATGAGCCAGAACAACAGCGAGATCCTTCACCGCGCGAGGCAACAATATGAAGCCCTGAAGCGCCAAACAGCCGAGCACGATGCACTGTTACGTAGCCATCTGACAGAGATGCGAGCACTTCTTCCGCTCGCTGACCGCAGAAAATCGATCTTCCGACAATACAGGCTCAACCAGGCCAAAAAGCTACTCGATAAGATATTCTTCACTCTCGACGGCGAGCAGGAGCAGCCTTCAACGCTTGACCCCGCCTGGCGACAGGCTTTAGCTCAATTGACACAACAATTGAACATCCATCCTCACACTACCACACACACCGGTAGCAAATGGGAGGATTGGAACCGCTGGCTCCGCCTGGAATCCACGCTCGTTGAGCCGCTCCTTGCCTCCATCGACACGCCACCATCCCCACATATCACCACTATCAACAAAGCGCAACAATTGTTGATGATACGCTGGTATCTCCTCGAATGGCTCAGGGAGCAGGCTGTATTCGATCCGATAGAAATTGAAGGGGAGCATATGGCATGACATTTCAACAGCAGAACCGATTGGGAGTGTATCGCGAACTCGTCTCGCGCCAATATCGTGCCGGCGGCTCGCTTGCTCAGGTCGAGTTCGACGAGCAGGAATACGCAGTGCTGCAAGAGCTGGCTCGCTCCATTTTCAAGCAACTGGCAGCCCTCGATGACCTCGAAGCCAGACGCCCAAATCTCCTTCAGGCTTACCTCAAGGAAGGCTACATCCTGCTTGCCTATGCCTGCGAATACATCCGGCACACGCTTTATCTCAAAGAGTACAAATTCTGGGAAGATTTTTTACCAGAGCTTGGCGCGTCCGGCATAACGTACTCCTACCCGCTCGCCGAGCTTCTCTGGCTCACGTATGCACAGGCTCATATTCCCCGGCGCGGGCAACAGCGCTACGAGCAGCACACAGATCAAACTCGCCGCCTGATTATCAAGTCGCTGACAGACGCTCTCCCCGGTGTTGCCAGCCTTGAACGCAAGCAGTTTATTGACTTCTTTTGCTGGTTTTATCAATATCGTTTTGTTTCGCATCAGAATCCGTACTCGCTGGAAGTGCAATCGATACTTCAGGGATATCAACGGCAAACAGGAGACAGCCTGCCAATCCATCACAAAGCATACCCGCGTTTCCGGGAAGATCTTTTCAAGCTCGCAGAGCTTATAGAGCGGATCGCAGAAGGAACATACCCCGATCAGGAGAGCCTGAAAGCCTTGCTCGAACAAAATGAAACGCCATCCTTTTTCCGCCGCCAGAAAGACATTATCCTGAGCGTCTACCAGCGCTTTCGCAACGCCCTCAGGCCTGAACGCTTTCTGGAACTTCTGCTCAGCTTGCCGTCCGACACGCAGATCAGTACACCTGCACACCGCGTCGTAAATATATCCCGGGTACATTATCAGTCGAACATGTTACACTATGGATATTATCAGATAGGAAAGACCCGCTATCAGGTAGTGCCGTTTGATTGGCTCTGGCTGGAAGCAATCCAGCAATGGCCCATCAACCGACTGATCCCGCTTCGGCAGAATCACTACATCGCCTATAAAAAGGCACAGCCGTTCGAGGTCCGGAAAGGAGAGCAGCGCATTCATGTCACCCGACGATGTTATGATGAGCAGGGAAATAGCTTCTACCTCTATGTCGATGAGATAACGCCCGGGGAATTGTTGCTCATAGATACACAAAAAGTGCAAGCCTCCCAGGGCCTCTCCGTTAAAATAGCGCTGGAGCTGACATTCGAGGAACAGCGCCCGGCTATTCTGCTTACCTTTCCCTGGGTCAGAGTTGGGTTCTGGAATCAGACTATACGCACTCTCACCGTCCGCACCTCGCAAGGTGATACCCAACAGTGGCCGCTATATCCTACCGACACAGGCGGGGTCCAGAGTGAGTCCCACATGCCCGGCCTGCTGCTCAAGCGCATTGATTGCGACCTTTCTATCGAATATAGTTTCGAGACACTTCCATCCAAATATATGCATAAAACGCTGGATGATGCGCTTCTCTTCGCCTCCAGTACCCGTCAGAATGTTCCTGCCGGTACAAGGAGAAAATGGGGAGATACGCTTTATTATCTCTTCGTGAAGCAGGGATGCAGCATCTGGCACGCACCGCATATTGCACTCGAAAATGTAGAATCCTACTCTACTTCTTATAGAGTCTATCGCGTCATCTGGAAAGAGACCGAGAAACCGTTTCAGCTCTCTGCGGGCCTATGTCGCTGGACCTTCAAGCAACCAGGCAAGTTTTCGATCAGTATTCAGCCGGAAAATGGCTCTTCCGTGCACCTGAAACATGGTCAGTTTTATGCCTTCAATCAGCTTCAGATCAACACAAATCGTTCTCTAGAGGGACTGCGCTGTCAGCTTGCTTACCGGGATGAACAGGTCACGCTTCCCATCACCCTGACCGAGATCGCAGAACAGTGCTACAGGCTCGATCAGAAGACGCTGCGCAGTTTGCACACCTTCACCCGCGCACGCTATGGCAAATGGCAGCTTCACTTTCTTCAGGAAGATGAAGTTATAGAGCAATGCACATTTTCCCTCATCCCATCGGTCGAAATCAGTGCATCATCCTATCCGCTTATCGAGGGCCAGCCGACAACGCTCGAAATCAGTGCCTCACACCCGCTCTTCGGGCCTCCCGAGCGGCCCACCAGACAAACAAGCATTCAGGTAACAGCCGAAGCAGTCACGCCAGCCTCGCCCATCGATACACAACAACACTTTCCTGAAGGCGTGCAAGAGCTCACTGCGCCCCGGCTCACGGTGCCGCTGTCCTTTCCAACCCTTGCACAAACAATCGATCTTTGTTTCTCCCCGCCTCTTTTCGGCATACGGTTCTATCAGCGGAGTTCGGGCACAACATGGCAACGCGTCGAGAGATTACAGTATTATTACATTGCTCATTCCCTTCTATATATCTTTTCAGTTCCCGAAAGTGAGATTCGACTATACGCCGGGAAACAATTGCTCGGCACATATCACACAAATAGTGCAGGGAATGCGCTTCTCAATGACCTTCAAATACTTGCACCTTGTTGCCTGTCTGAGTACACCACCTTCACACTCACAAGCGGACAAAAAGCGCTCTCGTTTGAGGTCCATAGACCACCGCGCATCCTTGAGAGCCATCTGCAAGCAAACAAGCTCACATTGACACTGGAAGGTCCACCACGAACAGGTGTAGAACTCAGCCTGCTTGATGAACACGACAGATCGCACTACTATCAGTATATTTCCTGCTCACTCAAAAAGCACACCTTTATACTTGATATTCCTGTAGACCGCGTCAAGACACGCTACTGCACCCTTATCGCTTCTTACCTCTTGAGCAACCAGACCAAACAGGCAACGGGCTTTCATTGGCGCATCGATACAGCAGCGCATCCAAACATACCATCCTCGTGGTTGGAGGCAGGACTCGGGCTCTCTGATGCATCATTGCTGGAATATCTCGCAGAACAAGTCTAAGAGGAGGAAGATCTATTACAGATAGCGTATAAGCAGGCAGCCTTATAGAAACCTACCGATCAATCGGTGTACACCGTATGTCCGGCCTTTCTCAGAGCGGCAATAGCGCTTTCCAGCAGCTCTTGCTTGACCAGTACATAATCAGTGTCATAGGTTGAGATCGCGAAGATGCCAACTTTCGCTTCAGCCAGTGGCGCGGTCACCGAATTGAGCCAACCAGATCAAACGGGAACGGGCCATGCAGCTTGAAGCAGCTCCAATCACGGTCTGCCTTGATCTCCGTCGAAGGAATCGAATCAACCGGGCAGACCACCGAAAGCTCGTCCATAGTGCTGGTGATAGAGAAAAACGAGCCGCCCTTCTGCAAATCGTGCAGAGGCGTTCCCGGCTCCAGACGGCAAATCGCAAATGTTTCGGGAAGGAGCGAGAGGGTCAATGCAACAGTCATAATCGTCTCTTTCTTGTTATTCATACGACAAACGATCTTCCTGTAGTGTACCCTGATTTGCCTTATATTCACAAGAGTCAACAAAAAAGCGGGAGAAGGGATCCCTTCCCCCTCCCGCAGACTCGTTGCGCTTTCCGGGCTACGCCGAAGCGGTAAAGGTAACAGGCAAGCGCTTAAAACCAAGAATACCCGAGCCTTCCAGCAGCTCTAGTGGCTGATCTGTCTCAATGCGAAGTTCAGGCAATTGCTGTAGGATCATCGGCAGAGCAATTCCTGCTTCCATTCGTGCAAGCGGAGCACCGATGCAGAAATGCACGCCATGCCCGAAACTCAGATGTTTATTCGGCTCACGCGTAATATCAAAACGTTCTGGCTCAGCAAATTGGCGCTCATCGTAATTGGCCGAAGCCAACCAGGCAAACACCTGGGCATTTTTCGGAATCGTCACGTCACCAAGCGTCACATCAGCCGCTGTGACTCGCCTGAGCGCACGCACCGGCGACATATAGCGCAGGACTTCTTCAATAGCACCAGGCATCAGCTCGCGCTGCTTGCGAAGCCGCTCCATCGCATCTGGATGTGTGTGGAAACAATAGATCGCCAGACTGAGCAAGTTCAGCGTTGTAACATGGCCCGCTAACAACAGCGTGATACAAAAGCTGATGGTGTCCTCGGTACTCAGCCGCTCGCCATCAAGTTCGACCGCCAGGAGCTCGCTCATCATATCGTTGCGAGGATGACGCCGCCTCTCTTCCAGCATGCGATCAAAGTACTCGCTCATCTCCGCAAACACATCTACCATGCGCCGCACGTTTGAGTCCCCATCATGAGGCTCCTCCGCTCTCTGGATCTGGCTGTTCAGCAGTTCATCGGCCCAACCTCGGAACAGCGGACGATCAGAAGTCGGAACGCCGATCATCTCAGCAATCACAATTGTCGGCAGCGGATACGCAAAATCGGCGACAAATTCCATCTTCCCCGCCGCCCGCACTTGATCCAGCAATTCCTGACTGATAGCCTCGATTCGCCCGGAGAGCCGGGAGAGCGCCCGAGGTGTAAACGCAGGAGAAACAAGATTGCGATACCGACGATGCAGCGGCGGATCCAACCGGGTAAGCGCCTTGCCCATTTTGATTCTGCTCTCGTTCTCAAGCACCCGATCGAGCGAGCGCGATGCCTTCATCTGCGAAGAAAAACGCTGATGATCAGTGACGACCGTATACACATCCTGATAGCGAAAGACATTCCATGAACGAGTCTGCTCGTCATACCAGACAGGCTGAGTATCACGCATGATCTGGTAATATTTGTACGAATGCTCAACATCCTGTATAGTCGAAAGTTTGTCTAACATGAAACTGACCTTTCCAAACTGAGCATCACAAAAATGGGGTAGCAGCTCCCCTTCAATCAGGACCATTTTACGCACTTTTAAGGGCCTCTTTCAGAAAAGGTCCCCTCGTTTTTAGCCAGAATAGAGCGCTACTTCTCATGAATCGTCACTGTACCGACATCACCATTCACGGTCACACGTTGCCCGCTGCGTAGCCGCTCGGTAGCCATGCCCGTACCAAGCACAGCAGGGATATGATATTCGCGCGCCACAATCGAGCTATGGCTGAGCGGGCCGCCGACATCCGTAATCACCCCGCTTGCCAGCGCAAACAGTGGAGTCCAGGCCGGAGTTGTGATACGAGCAACCAGAATATCCCCCTGTTGCATCTGCTGGAACTCATCCGGACCATGAATCACGCGTGCAGTGCCGGTGACCCGCCCCGGGCTTGCTCCCACACCTTTTAATACATCATGACTTTCCTGTTCAGTTCGAGCAGGCATGAAGCGAGCAAAATCCATACCCAGAACACGCGTGCCTCCCTTCTGAGGAAGCGCCACAGGCGGATTCATTGTACTCTGACTCTTCCATGTCGCTCGTCGCTTGCTCACGATGTCCTGATAGCTTTCTGGTGTCTGGCCGTGATCAAGCAAGCTGACGGCCTGCTGAAGTTCAGACAGGGTCAACCAGAACACGTCATCCTCGGTAGCCAGCGCGCGAGACCGCACCAGACGCCGCCCGATCTCCCGTAACATCTTTCGTACAACCGGCCAGCCAAGCCCGACATCAGCCAACCCATCTTCACGCAACGGAGCAAGCGTTTGCGCCCACTTCAGCAACTTCTTGAACGCCGCCAGACGCGGACCGCGCTTCAAGCGTGTCAGCACAATCAGTGTTGCCCGTTCACGCCGCATCTGCGCCTCGTTCTGTCGATCATACGGGTTCGGCGCCTCACCACTCAAGAAAAACTTCAGCGTCTCAAACAGCGTCGCGGGATCATCTGCCGGAACTGGTTTCGCGAAATCAAGATCATAGATCGCGTGCCCGAAGCGCTTCAGATGCGCAATGAAGCGCTCACGGAATGACTGCCAGATGTCGGTATCGACGCCCGCCAGCGCATCCGCCTGGTAGACTTCACGAAACTGCTCGCTTGATAATTGTAACAACACATCAGCAAGGCGAGGCTGCGTACTGGCCCAACGCGCCAGATCATACAACGCTTGCTCGGCCCGTATCGGCTCGCTTGTAAAGCCTAACAGAAAGGTCAAAGCGGGCGGATCATTTCGCCGTCGGATCAGCCGCTCATAGAAAGCTGTAAAGGCAGCCTCACTCATATATGCTGCTGGGAGCACACCGCTCTGGATCGTCAGGTAATACTCGGATGCTACCTTCACCAGCTCCGTCACTCCTTCCAGCAAACGTGCAGCCGACTCCTGCTGGAGGTCAACCGCCTCCCATTGCTGGCTCAACGCTGCATACCTGGGTCGCGCGTCTTCCTCCAGGCGTTTTTGGGCGGTCTTGAGCAGCTTAAAAAGCTCCTTCAGCGAGAGAGTTATGATCCGCACGCCGTCTTTAAAACGGACATTTAAAGCGGAAAGATCATAGTACGCATATCCATTCACAGTCGTGAGAAACGAATCATTGTAGAGAAAACTCAGGCCCAGTTCCTCACCCAGTTGCTTGTACACCCGATTCCAGGCAGGCAGGCCAAGCGTGGTAAAGAGCGGCGAAAGCGGGTCCGGCATCAGTTCAATCACACTACTGCGCATATAACGCCCGTTTGCTTTGGGAAGCTTCCACTCACGGGGCGCGGCAGGCTCCGGTAGAGCAGTAATCGGTCGAGCCTGCACAAGGAAGAAATGCTCCTCATGCAGCGCCCATTCAATATCCATTGGCTGCTTGTACAGTTGCTCAACTTGCATGCCCAGGCGGACCAATTCTGCTACCTGTTTCGCGCTGAGCACCGGCTGAGTGCGCTTCTCAAGCGGAACAGGCTCTTCATGGGTGCCCTCAGCAGTTCGCACCGTCATCACATCTTTTGAACTAATTTGCCGCTCTACAACTTCCCCGCTCTCCTTATCGACAACCAGGGTATCGGGCGTCACCTGCCCGCCAACAATTGCCTCACCCAGTCCCCAGGCAGCATTTATCATTACCTGTTCATGAGCTGCGGTCAACGGGTTTACCGTAAAAAGAATGCCTGCAGCATCGGCTGGAACCAGCCTCTGTACCACCACAGCCAGGCTCACATCTTCAGGTGCGATATTGTGCCGGGCCCGATAACCAATCGCCCGAGCAGTCCAGAGCGAGGCCCAACAGCTCTTCACGGCTTCAAGCACCATATCCTCACCCTGCATGTTCAGGTAGGTCTCCTGCTGACCGGCAAACGACATCTCAGGCAGATCCTCAGCGGTTGCTGACGAACGCACTGCAACCGCTCCCCCACCAAGTTCGGCATAGGCCTGACGAATGGCCGCAGCAATATCAGCCGGAATGGAATGCTGCGCAAACAGCAACGAAATGCGCTGAGAAGCGGCTTCAAGCGTCGACGGCTGATCGATTGAGATCGAAGAAACTGCCGCCAGAATCTCCCCCTGCAAACCTTGCTCCTGCACAAAGCGCTGATAGGCCGTCGTGGTCACATGAAAACCAGCGGGTACAGGCAGCCCTGCCGCGGCCAGACGAGCCAGTGAAGCCCCTTTTCCGCCAACCCGCTCAAGCGTGGCCGCCGGATCATCAAGGGCTAAAACCAGGGGAAGATGTACTTCACCGTTCATTGTCGTTTCTCCAGTATGCTCATTCTAGTTCTTGTTGAAATCGTTCTTTTGCTTCTGCAAGTGAACTATCGAGATAGTGTATAAAGGTTGTTGTCGCGGCTTCGAGTTCCTCAGGGGCAACGGGATCCATAGAGCCAAGCACACGTTCAACCGATAGCGCTAACAATTCAGCTATTTCTTCATCTGGTAACTGGTAGCCTTCAGGAAGAAATGACTGTGCCAGGAAAAATCCCAAACAGATTGCACTATAGGCGTATACCTGAGCCTTCACATCCATATCGCTGCGCACCAGGCCATGATCTCGCAGAAATTCCAGGTAAAATTGAAAGCCAGCCATACGCTTCACCCGCGACTCTCCGTTCACCCCTTCGTGTGCCATCTTGTCCAGCATCTCAATATCACGCATGATGAGCGCCCGAAGCAAGGGACGCTGCATGATCAGCAACGCCGTATGTTTCAGTCCACCTGAAATTGTCGCGCCCTCGGGATCAGCGAGAATCCGCTCTCTCAGCTCCTCGCCCATAGCAATACGCTCACGCTGTATCAGCGCCCGCAAAAGGTCTTCGCGAGTTCTCCAGTGCAGATACATTGTCGCTCTCGGTACGCCGGATTGCTTCGAGATATCGTCGAGTGTGGTTTTCTGGTAGCCCCAACGCTCTATCAGTGCTGCTGCTGCATCCAGGATGCGCAAAGCCCTCTCTTGTCTCTTTGAACGTTCGCGCCCATTTCCCCCCTGCGGAGTCAAACCGTCTATCCTCCTTTAACTATATGACTATTTGATTGTAAACAGTCATTTATCTATCCTCTCAGAACTATACAGTGAACCGATGCCAAAAGTCAAGGGGAAAACAACGTATTTTCCCTGCTCAAAAAAGAGGAAGTGAGAGGCATTTCTGCTGCTTTCTTCTTGCTTCACATACGCAAAAAAGAGGCCCCATGCCTGACCCAAATATCCAGCACAATGCGGGCTATTCACGCTCAAGTGTATATTGAGGGCAACAAAACGTTGTTCTTCGCCCGGCAATTCCCGGATACAGCTTCTTCTCAGACCCAGAAAGCCCGGCTTTCCTCAATAACAAGAAGATATCTCCCCATTTCTTCTCTCTACACCTGCTTCGGTAAAAGAAGCTTGTTTACCCTTTCATGCCTTTGCAAAAAGCGATCAGCCAGGAGAAGCAACAATGGAGAAACATTGTTATCACAGATTTTCACATATGTACACAACAGGGTATTATAATAGGCATAAGTTTCATTACAATAGAAAGGAACAGGAAAGACGGTACTTCTATACAATGTACTCTCTTCTTTGAGAGAAGTACTTGACATGATAGAAATATCCATTTATGATATTTCTGTCTATTGGCGATTTCTCTGGGAAGGGATGAGTAGTTATGTCAGGACTGTAGATAAGAAAAAGTCGCTCATTTCAGTGGGGGCATGTACCTGAAGGAGATGCTGACTCTTCTCGTGAGAGAACGCCACACCCGCTTGTATCACTATCGCTTCATCTCACCTGAAGGAATGAAGCAAGCGGACAGAATATAGTGAGAGAGGTATCACGTATGGAAACACCTGTGAGTAGTGCAGCCGAGAACGAGCTGCGCTCAGAGCGTATCGCAGGAGGAATCTTGCCAAAAGTGCTGAACTCCTTCGATATGATCGCTATTTTTGTTGCCATAGTCCTCTTTATCAGTAACTCAGCCGGTCTCGCTTCTGGGGCTGGACCAGCAGCATATTTTTACTGGATTCTGGGATTTCTGACCTTCCTTATTCCCGGCGCTATCGTCACCGGACAGCTTGGCCTGATGTTCCCGGGCGAGGGTTCTATCTACGTCTGGACACATAAAGCCTTTGGTCCCTTTATGGGCTTCCTGGCAGGCTTCTGTGCCTGGTGGCCTGCTATGCTGGTTATGATCGCCACAAGTGATGCAGTCGTCACTCTGATTCAGCAAATGAACCCGGCCTTCCTGACCGAGCCGTGGCAACAGGGCGTTGTCATTATTGCCGTTATTGCCTTCTCGTTTCTGCTCTCTATTTTGCGCTTCCGTGCCACGCAGAACGTAGTCAACATCATTTTTGTTGCTTATGGCGGCGCAATCCTGCTTATCGGCATTGCAGGCATATTGACGCTCTTGGGTGGCACACCGGCTCACGTTGATTACTCGCCCTCAAACTGGTTCCCACAGGTGCACACCTTCACCTTCTATGGCACAGTTATTCTGGGCTTGCTCGGGGTTGAGGTGCCACTGAACATGGGTGTCGAGGTCCAGAATACTCGCTCCATCACACGCTATCTGCTCTGGGGCTCCGCCGTAGTCATGATTGGCTACCTCATCGGTACATTCGGCGTTATGGTTGCCGTGCCCGTCGAGCACCAGAACAGTCCGGCAGCAATGGTCGAAGCGGTTCGCAACGGATTCGGACCAGCCGGTCAGATCGTGAGCACCATAGTCAATATCATCTTTATTGGCTTCTTTCTCTTTAACACTGCCGTCTACAACTACTCGTTTGGTCGCCTGCTGTTTGTCTCTGGCCTTGATCGCCGCCTGCCAGCAGTCATCAGTAAGGTGAACGCAAACAAAGTTCCCTGGGTGGCAGTGCTGGTGCAGAGCATCATTGCCGCCGTTATCGCTGCACTGGTCTTCCTGATCATCCCTTATGCTATTCAAACCGCGTCACCGGCAGACCTCTCATCATCCATTTACTGGATTCTTCAGGCAGCAGTCACTGTTATATGGTGCATTTCAATGATGATCCTCTTTATTGATGTCATCATTATTCGCCGTATGTATCACGAAGAGTTCAAGCGGGTGAAGCTGGCTCCCGACTGGGTGTTCTACCTCTGTTCGGTTCTTGGCACCATTGCCAGCGCTGTCGGTATGGTCGTCATTTTTATCTCCCCGTGGGCCAGCAATATTGAGCTCACTCAATGGCAAATACTGATTGCAGCGATTGCAATCCTCTCGATGCTGGTCGGGGTCGTGATCTTCTTCATTGGTCAGAAGACCATCAAGTCCGACATCTCTGACAAAGAACTCCTTCAGCAAATTACCAGTTAAACGCGCATCTCGAACAGGATGTATTATGCTCACAACCGGAAGAAGCAACTCTTCTGGTTGTGGGTTCCTTCCTTCCATATGTATTACATTTGAGCAACAAATGTGCACTCTTTTTCACATTTCAAACATACAAGCTATCTACGTAATTTTCTCTACTTCTTTAGTAGCAAAAAGTGGTAGCATCCATTGACAGGGCTTACACCCTATGCATATATTTATTTAAAGAAACAGAGAATTCGCTATCACCGTTGCACTACACATTTATTACCAGTAAAAAAATGTGATTGCAGCCTCGAGGTCTGTTCCTGGTTTTCTCATTCGATTTTCTTACTACTACGCACTATTCCAGCCAGGAGAAAAGAGGAAGAACTATGACGATGTGTCCACGCTGCGGACGTGAGCTGCCAGACAAACGAAGCGCGTGCCCTCATTGTGGCCTGGCAACTCGCTTTCCGGCCCGTCCTAAATTGACGGCTCTTGAAGCACCACCACAGAAGGTCCAGAGGACAAGCACACAACCTGATTCTTTGATGCAAATGGTACCAGGTGACTCTAAAGCCATCTGGCAGGCCTCGCCAAGCGGCTTGCAGCCAGGCTCTGGCATGTTCGCTGGCTCTCAGGCTGAAGCGAAGCTACAACCGGGAACCTATCTTCACAATAGTCGCTATCGCCTGCTCTCATCTCTCAGCACTCAGATATGGCTCTACAACAGCTACGAAACAAACTGGCTGGCGCAGGGCATCAATACGCATGTCTTCATCACCGAGGTCATGCTTCCAGAGAGCAACCGCGATACCCTGCAAAGCCTCACACGGCAGATGGCCCGCATGCTCTCACTGGCAGGGACGCTCACAGGCGCTGCCAGGCTGATCGATGCCTTTAGCGAATATGGGCGCACCTTCTTCGTCTTTCATGCACCCGCTGGTGAGACGCTTGCTTCTCAGATTCAGAGCAAGCGGCACCTGAGCGAGCAGGAGGTGCTTGAGGGCTGTCTACAGGTAGCAGAACAACTTCAAAAACTGGAATCCCATTCCCTGATACACGGACGCATTTCGCCACATACCATCATTGTGGAACAACAAAGCAGACAATGGCACCTGTTACACTTTTCCGCCTTTCTTGCCGGAAGAGCGCACCGTTACCTTTCACCGATGCCGCCAGAACAGCTCCCACCCTACGCAATGCCCGAGGGAACGCTGCTCGATCCCCGTGCCGACCTCTATGCGCTCCTGGCAACGGCCTATCATGCCCTGACAGGACTTGCACCCGAAAGAGGACATCTCATCTCGCCTCGGAAGCTCAATCAAACGCTTTCAGTTCCGTTGAACGATCTCCTGATGCAGGGCCTTCATCCCGATATTAACCGTCGATATCAGAGCGCGACAGCGCTTGTGCGCGATCTCAACTACCTGCTCAATCATGAGGATGAGCCCGCCATTGACCCGATGGCTCAGATGTTCGCCGAGTTCGCAGAAGAGGATGAGTACGAAAGTCGAGCGAAGCTGATTCCTCGCCCGGAAGACCTCCCTCCCATTTCGAGCGGGAACGATCTGCTGCTTGCATCCTGCTGGCTGGCCGGGATCACAGCCTGTCTGACGCTGCTTACCCTCTGGAAGTAGCCCAAAAGGAGGAGCTATGGCCCAAATTCACACCCCTGAAAGAGCCCAACCGCTCTACTCGGAAGAGTATACACGTAAGGTCATGCCGCCCGTGCTCACCACGTTCGGAATGACGGCAACCTATCTTGTGATTATCTTCTTCATCGTCAACGCTGCTATCGCGGCCTCTGGTGGCGCTTCAGCGTTTACCTATTTGCTGCTTGGAGCGATCACGTTTTTCATTCCCTGTGCGATCGCAACGGCTCAGCTTGCACACATGTTTCCGCATGAGGGCTCATTGTATAACTGGACGCACCACACGCTAGGCGGCTACTGGAGCTTCTTTGTAGGGTTCTGCTCCTGGATGCCTGCCTCGCTGGTGATGGTGTCGGCCTCCGATACTGTCATTACGTTACTGCAAGGACTCCATAGCGACTGGCTCACCGAGCCCTGGCAGCAGGGCCTTGTTCTGATCTGCATCTTGCTCCTGAGTGCCTTTCTGGCGATGCAACGCCTGAAAATGGTACAGTATTTGATTAATGGCGCGGTTCTCCTCATTTTTGTGGCCGTCTTTCTGGTAGGTATTTCCGGTCCAATCTGGATACTTACTGGCCACGCTTCGGCGACCAATTTTGCCGACCCGAGTCAATGGGCCATCAACTGGGATCCCGCGCACGGTAATATCAACCTGTTCGGGCTCGTCACGCTGGCCTACCTGGGAACCGAGGTTCCGCTCAACATGGCTGGCGAGGTGCGCGAGCAGAAGGCGATTACCCGTCATCTCTTCTGGGGCACGCTACTTGTGATCGTCTTCTATCTGATCGCCACCGCCTCTCTGCTGATCGTTCAGGGAGCCGAAGCGGGTGCAGTTGGCGGCTTCTCACTGATTAGCACGGTACAAACCGTCCTGGGATCCTGGGCAGGCACAATCGTTGCCCTCTGCATCATGGTTTACTTCATCGTGATCGTCGTCGCCTACAACCATAGCTTTTCGCGCCTGCTCTTCGTGGGCGGCGTTGACCTGCGGCTCCCGCCAAAAATTAGCTTCCTGAATCGGCATCGCGTCCCGGCTCGAGCGATTGTCTTGCAGACGGCTGCATCCATCATTTTTACGCTTATTGCGTTTATGGTCATACCCTACATCTTTAGCCTGAGCAGTCCCGCGAGTCTGGCCCTTGAGATCTACAATATTTCGCAGGCCAGTGTCACGCTGATCTGGGCTATTTCGACGGCCTTCTTCTTCATTAACCTGATGTTGCTTTATTTCCGCGATAAAGCCGCATTTCACAAAAAACGCATCTTTCCAATGTGGGTACTTGTCCTATCGAGTATTGTAGGCCCGCTGGCTTGCCTCATCGCTATTATCGATAGCCTGTTCTTCTCCTGGATTCCGCTCATCAGCAATGCGCACTGGTGGCTGCTGGTAGGCGGAATGACGGTCTTTTGTCTGGCGATCGCGACAATTGGCAGCCTGTTCGCGACCAGTGAGGCATCATGGCAGGTACTTGAAAAAGAGGTGTGATCCATAAAAAGGAGGATAGAGCGGAGGTACTCTCTGCCCTATCCTTCCGTTTGCGTGAAGCCTCACTTGCAAAAATCAGGAGAAGGATCTAACCTCACCATTATGATATAATACATAGAAAGAAATGCAATTAAACCTATCACTATAGTAACCAAAAGAGAGGCTATGATGGAGAATAATGAGCGCGAAACGCTGCTGCTGGAGCTGGCTCAGCGGTTGGCAAGCAGCTTCTATAGTTTCGGAGGAACAGCTTCTCAATTGTATGTCGGCACGGTAATACCCGCTTTACAGGAAAAGCTTCCCCTACCGGATAAGAGCCGGGTGTTCGGTTCAGCGCAGGCAGACGAGCAGACAGCTACCATTCTGTTCGATTCACCGCTTTCCCCGGATGCCACGCTCACCTTTTATCGAGAGCAGATGCAAGCAGCGGGCTGGCAAGAGGCCCCATCACACTTCCCCATAGGCGGCTTTGCTGGTGACTCTCCTGCCCTGAACCTTCAATATCTTCAAGGACCACAAGGCCCCTCACTCACGCTTCACATCATAAGGCAAGGGCCACCAACGCCTGTCCGTCTCCTCCTCGATTTACACATGCGCCCATATCAACCTCACCATACAGATCATGCCTCACCGCTTCCCGTGCTGCTGGCGCCTCCTGGCAGTCAGATTCGGCAGAACGGCTCGGGCTGGTCAGATTATGAAGCCCATTCTTCGATGACGTTGCAACTTCCGGAAGCCCCAACGTACGACACGCCTTCGCTGCTTGAGCATTTTAACGAGCAGCTCAAGCAGAACGGCTGGCACCTGCTCGCTGCTGAAAGCCGGACATACAGCGCAAGCAGCCTCTGGCGGTTCCAGCATACCAACGGCACACACTGGCGCGGCATCATTTCCCTGTTCCGAATGCCTGATATTCCCCTTTATGAACTTTCTCTTCGCATCGTATCCGAAGAATCGGACCCCTATAGCCCATTTCTGCCCGAACAAAAGCCGCGAACGTTTCAGAATTTTCAATTGAAACGATAGTTATTGTTGTCCCCTTTCCTGTTGTATAAGCAAAAAAGGGAGGCTCTTTCCTACAGAGAAATGAGGTATCGGATGCCGCTGCTCCGGCTGGAAGCTATTCAACTGACGTCAGATCAGATCATCATTCGCCACAGCCTTGATGCTCGCCCCTTTATAACGACCATTCACTATCATGATGTACAACTGGATACTCTTAAAAAGAGGTACGGCGCACGGCTGATCGATGCAATAGCCTTTCATATCGCCTTTTTTGAGGGGATGAAATACTGTTCCCTGGCCCCTCACATCTATGATATTACGCCCTGGACATGCGCCGAAGAGACGATTGCGTTGTTCAAACTGCTCTATCAGGAGATTTTCGCACAGCACCGTTGGGAGAACGGGCTTGCTCACTATCCCGGGCCGACCATTGTGCCCGACTCCGCGCCCTCAGCACGCATGCCGCATCCCATCGAGACACACGAACCATCGCTTCTTGTGAGCTGTGGCGGTGGCAAAGACAGTCTTGCAGTCATGAAGCTGCTGGAGCGCATCGGCGAACCCTATGCTGTGACCCAGTACGCCCATTCCTGCTATGGGCCCACGCAGCCTCAGCACGCGCTGATTGACGAGATGGTTCGTTGCTGTTCCGTGGCCCGTCAGCACCGCTTCTCACTGCATGATACCTTTCTGCATCAGCCGCACGTTTTGGAACAGTTTCCGGGCCCTGTTACCACGTTTTGCGCCCCTGAAACGCCTTGCAGTATTTTTGCAACGCTTCCTATACTGCTCAACTATGGCTATACCTTCCTCTGTCTGGGTCATGAACAGGGAGCCGACAGCGAGAACTTTTTCTGGGAGGAAGAACAGCGCTTCGTCAACCATCAATGGGGCAAGAGCCTGGAAGCCGAGCACGTCCTGAATCGCTACATTCAGCGCCACCTTCTGAGCAACCTGCACGTCTTCAGCATCCTGAAGCCGATCTACGATTTTCTGATCTTCCAACTGCTCCGCGATGAGCAGCAGCACATTCGCACCACCCACTCCTGTAATATCACTAAGCCCTGGTGTAAACGGTGCCCGAAGTGCATCTATGTCTGGTTAAGCACGCTCGCTTATTTGCGCGTCAACCTCTTTAACGAGAACCTGTTCGATCAGCAAGAGGTGCAGGACATCTTCTTTCAGCTTATGGGGAAATCCGGGCACCGCCCTTTTGAATGCGTGGGAGAAGTAGATGAAACGCGACTGGCGCTTTATGCGTGTCTCCAACAGGGATATCAGGGCAAGATCCTTGATATCTTCCGGCAGGAGATCCTGCCCTACATCGATATTGGGGCGCTTCTTTCCAGATATAACACAGTGTTCTCTGAAAAGCACGCAATACCGCCTCGACTTGCTGAACCGGTTTTATTACAATTTGCCGCTGTCCGTGTGAATGAGCAGGAATTCCTGAAGCGGTGAGCCCGGGCAATTGTAATCAATCATTACTCAATCAATAGATAAAGATACAGTATTTGCAGTTGATTTTATAATAGAGAGAAGAGCCTGGAAGCTAGCTTTCGCATAGGCTCCAGAGGTGTCACCTGATCAATAAAAAGTGAAGTGTACGCAATCGTTTTATGTGAAATCCTCAAAGCCATATCGTAGATAAGCGGTGTTCCAATGGGGACGAGGTGTGGTGGAAAGTGAGGGGTTGTGGTGTTGTGGATGTTAAAAATGGAGCCGCTGCGTCATCGACCATTCAGGCGCTTATGGCTGGGGCTTGGCATGTTTCATCTGGGATTCAAGATCATGCATGTTGCACTGCCCTGGTACGTGTTGCAGTTTACTGGCTCTGGCGTTTCTACCGGTTTTATCTTCCTCTGTCTTTTACTTCCGGGTATTGTTACAGGCCCGCTGCTTGGTTTACTCCTTGATCGTTTTCAGCCGCGTGTCATTATCATGCTGGATAATCTGATGCTGGCTCTATGTATGGGTTCAATCCCACTTCTGGCGGCTCTCGGCTGCCTGCATCTCTGGTACATCTATCTGATCGCGTTTCTTTTCGGCGCGCTGACACCTGCCACCGAGACCGGCATGCGCATTCTGTTACCGCACCTGGTGGCGGAAGCCGAGCTTGAAAACGCTTATTCCTGGCTTCAGATGAACGTGCCGCTGGCCGCGCTGGTCGGGCCGCTTCTGGGGGTCAGCGCGCTGGCGGGTCCGGGGAGTTCCTGGGTTCTGATCCCGGGCATACTCAGCTTCTTGATGATGGCCCTGCTAAGCTGGCTGCTCCCCTCGCTGAAGCGCCAGCCAGTGCCACTAAAGCAGATTCTCTACAAGTACTGGCTTGGTTTTGGGCCGCTCATGCGCCTCAAAGAGGCCCGCTGGCTCACTTTCTTTACCCTGGGTCTCTACTTCCTTTTTGGCCCCTTCGAGCTGGCCTTACCATTCTACTGTGATAAAGAGCTACACACCGGGGCCACTGGATACGCCTTTTTATTGATAAGTATGGGCATTGGCACACTCTTTGCTCTCCCCTTTACGGACTACCTGCTTACGCGTATGAAACCTGGAACCATTCAGATGCTTGTCGCGATCAGTTGGGGCACATTTACTGCTCTGCTGCTACCGATGATCTCGCAACCAATTGCTATCGCTCTGCTGATTCTGGCTGGCGCGGGCTGGGCACCCTTTAAGCCGGTGCAGACAGCTTTTCTACAGCGCCTGATCCCGGCAGAGCTTCAAGGGCAGGTCTTCGGCACCTATTGGGCACTCGCAGCAGCAGCCAAGCCGCTTGGAGCGGTCGCCAGTAGTTTCTTACTCGGTCCGCTCTCATCATCCTGGCTGCTTACCATTTCCGGCCTGGGATGCGTCCTTTTTGGCATCGGGGGACTGCTTTCGCCGACCGTACGCCGTATGCAGCGGCAAGTGCTGGAAACGCAGTCTGCGCCGGGTGCGGCCATAAGCGCACCATCCTATGGCACGCTGCACAGAGCCCTACCATCAGCCAGCCATAAGCCCGAAAAATAAGCGTGTTTTCGCGAAACCAGGCAAACAGCAGGGCGCTGAGCTCTCTCGACGCCCTGCCTTCCGGGCTCAACGATGCTTTCTGGCTTCGGCAGCCTCTTTCTGCGCCTCTCTTGCTTTTGCCTTCGCTTCCTTCTTAGCCTTTGGCGTCTCTTTCGGCTCCACTACCTTGCCTCGTGCCGTCGGGGCAGGCGGTTCACCATAGGATGTATGCTCGGTCGTCGGCCCACGCGCAGCTTGAGGATCAGAAGGCCCCTTTTCCGCCTTTCGTACCCAACGATCGCCTTGCTTCTCATACTCGTGTTTCAGCGCCGCATAGGCCACACGATATGCACGCCCTCCCTCTCCATATGTCTTCACAGCATTCTTATGGGCTTCTTCCCATATTCGCTGTGCATATTCCTCTGAGTTCTGAATTGTCCTCGGAACAGGCATAGAACGTACCTCCTGAATACTTCACTTTCGCTCATTTTCCCTTTCAACAGGAGATGACCCCACACTCTTTCACACGTTGGCAGAGCATGGCAGGTTCAACCGCGTGTCTCCCCTTCCCCGCCATCAGGGTGTTACATGTTACCCTTCCCTTGCGTGTGAGAAGTAATCTTATGCCTTTTATCTCATCTTTCCCCTTTTCTTGTAAGGAGGAGCTTATTCAATGACCCAGCACCATCCCGATCAGGATCCGGTGACCTATCCGGGACAACGAAAGCCTGTCCCTTTACGCATGGCCCGCGGTCCCTATGAATACCAACCAGGCGACCAGGAACCAAATGTCCAGTTAACCAGCATGGCCGACATGCTCTTATGGGCACAGAACTGGCCGCGCGCGCGCTCCGTCTGGCCTCTGAGCTACGGCCTGGCCTGTTGCGCAATCGAGATGATGGCAGCGGCACAGTCACACTATGATCTCTCGCGCTTCGGTTCCGAGGTGTTCCGTTCGAGCCCGCGTCAGGCAGATCTGATGATCGTTGCCGGAACCGTCTCAATCAAGATGGGGCCTCGTTTGCGCCTGCTCTGGGAGCAGATGCCTGAACCGAAATGGGTGCTCAGTATGGGACAATGCGCCAACTCGGCAGGAGAGTTTTATGACAGCTATTACACGGTTCAAGGTGTAGATACTATTGTGCCCGTTGATGTCTATGTGCCCGGCTGTCCGCCCAGGCCCGAACAATTAATTGAAGGTATTCTCAAGTTGCGCGAGAAGATCCTGAAACAGGGACTCGCTATCCATACTGCGGGAGTGCGTTAATGCGAGAAGAAAAAGGAACATACGGTCAGGTTCCTTCAGGCATTATCACCGAGGCGCCTTCAGAAGAGATGCTGCTGAATATGGGCCCGCAGCATCCCAGCACACACGGGGTGTTACGCCTGATTGTGAAGCTGGAGGGAGAAACGATCGTCGGATGCACACCTATCATCGGATACCTGCATCGCGGCATGGAAAAAATCTTCGAGAATCGTACCTACATGCAGGGCATTCGCTATACCGATAATTCGGATTATCTTTCGCCCATGCTCTGCGAAATTGCCTATGTAGGCACCGTCGAGCAGGCAATGGGGCTTGAGATCCCCCGTCGAGCGCAGTATATTCGTCTGATCGTGGGAGAGCTTCAACGCATTGCCAGCCACCTGATCGCAATTGGCACCTACGGGATGGATCTTGGCGCATTCACACCGATCCTCTGGACGTTCCGCGATCGCGAGGGTATCCTGGGCCTGTTTGAAGCGCTAGCAGGCAGCCGTTTCACCGTGAACTACAATCGTGTCGGCGGCGTGTTGCATGGCATTCCAAAGGGCTGGCTTCAGGAATGTGAAGCCTTTTTGGAGCGTCTGGAAAAGAACATCAACGAGCTGGATACGCTGCTGAACGGCAACGAGATCTTTCTTGCTCGCACGCAGGGTATCGGCTTCATTGATGCCAATCGCGCCATTGCTTACGGTCTGACCGGCCCGATGGCCCGCGCAAGTGGCATTAACTGGGATCTGCGCGTCCACCGGCCCTACATGGCCTATCGCGAGATACCAGTAAATGTGCAGATTCGGCAGGAAGGTGACTGCTTTGCCCGTAATATGGTACGGATGATGGAGATGCGCGAAAGCATCCGCCTATGCCGGATCGCAATTGATCGATTGCCACCGGGGCCGATCTCCGCTCGTGTCCCCGTCGCCCTGCGCCCACAACGCGGCGAGACCTACTTTGCCATCGAAAACAGTCGTGGCGAGTACGGCTTTTACTGTATCAGCGACGGTAGTGAATATCCGTGGCGAATGAAAATGCGCGCTCCATCATTTGTGAACCTGCAAATCCTGTCGGAGATGCTCCGCGGGCACAAGATCAGCGATGCAATCGCCATTATCGGCAGTACCGACGTAGTGCTAGGCTGTGTCGATCGGTAGACTGGTACGTTGATTCATCCATCACACGTTCTCTGGCCCCGCTCCAGGAGCCAGAGAACACCTCTTACCGCTTACGCCATTGTCTCCATACCAGCAGGCCACCCAGGGCCAGTGCCCCACTCAACAACGCCAGCGGAAGCACTCGCGAGCGTTCAGGAGCAGGTTCATGCACTTCCTGCCCCCCATGCAGCGCCATCTGGATTACCTGGGCCAGATGCAAGGCGCGACGTTCAGTCGTTTGCTCTATCTGCTCTCGACAGCTAAAACCATCAGCAATTATCAACGTCTCATCCTCGGCCTGACGCACCGCAGGCAACAGTACCCGCTCACCGACCTTCATCGAGATCGCATAGTGATCCTTTTCAAAGCCGAATGCGCCCGCCATGCCGCAGCAGCCTGAATCAAGCACCTGAAAATCGAGCCCGAGCTTCCGCAAAATGGCCTCTTCATCGCGCAACTTCATAATCGCCTTATGATGACAATGCCCGTGAACAAGCGCCTTCCGTTGGAGCTTCGGCACGTTGTATCCCTGTTGCTCTAAAAACTCGCTTAGAAGCATCATCTGTTGACTTAACCGTTTCGCATTTTCATCATGCGGAAAGAGATTTCGCAATTCGTCGCGAAAGACAGCCGCACAACTCGGCTCCAGCACGACCACAGGTACCCCGGCCTCGATCTCGGGCGCAAGCGTATCGAGAATCTGACGCATCAACCGCTTCGCCTGATCGAGAAACCCATAATCATAGAGCGGACGCCCACAACACAGCGACTGACGCGGTACCACAACCTGACAACCAGCAGCTTCGAGCACCTCTACAGCGGCCCGAGCAGCTTCCGGCTTCAGATAATTGTGAAAGGTATCCGGCCACAGCACCACACGCGTGCCCTCGGTCCTGCGCGTGCCCCGATGCTGGAACCAGCGCTTGAACGTCTGCGTGGCAAACAGAGGCACGTGCCGTTCCTGAGCAAAACCACCGACCAGCTTCACAAGCGAACTCAGCCCGGGCGCGTGCGTCACACAATTCACGATTCGGGGCATATGCGAGGCAAGCCGCGCCCACCAGTAAATCAGCCCCATCGAATACGCCGTCCGGGGTCGAAGCCGCCCCTGATAATAGTGCGAGAGAAACTCTGCCTTGTAGGTCGCCATATCTACATTGACGGGACAATCGCCCTTACAGCCCTTGCATGCCAGGCAGAGGTCAAGTGCCTCGCGTACCTTCTCGCTCCGCCAGCCCTGCGACAGCAGATCACCCTGCATCATCTCAAACAGCAACCGCGCCCGTCCGCGAGTCGTGTGCTCCTCTTCACGCGTTACCATGAAGCTCGGGCACATCGTCCCGCTTTCCAGGCGGCGGCACTTGCCCACGCCCACACAACGCAAGGTCGCATGTGCAAAGCTCCCCTCATCATCGGGAAACTGAAAATGCGTCTTGACGGGCATTGGATTATAGGCAGTGCCAAGCCGTAAGTTCTCATCAGCCCTGTACGGATCAACCAGCTTGCCCGGGTTCAGCTTCCAATCCGGGTCCCAGATCGCCTTGAACTCACGAAAAGCCTCTACAAGCTCATTCCCGAACATCTTCGGCAGAAACTCGGCCCGCGCCTGCCCGTCACCATGCTCACCCGACAGCGAGCCGCCATATTTCAGCACCAGATCGGTTGCACGCTCAAGGAAAGCATGAAACGTCTCTATCCCTCGCTTTGTCTCAAGATCAAAGTTGATACGCGAGTGCAAACAGCCCTGCCCGAAATGCCCGTAAAAACTCCCTCTGTAGTGAAAGGAATCGAGCAAGTGCCGCAACTCACGCAGATACGCACCAAGCCGTTCGGGAGGGACAGCCGAATCCTCCCAACCGGGCCATGTCGGCGCTTCCCCTGGAACAAACGAGGTCGCACCCAGAGCCGATTCACGCACGGACCAGGCCAGCTTTTGCTGGGTGGGATCACGAAAGTATCTGATATCTGGTGTCACGCTCCGACCTTGCAGCCACTCGATGAGCCGCTGTGCCCGGCCATCTGCTTCCCGCTGGTCCTCCCCGCCAAATTCGACGAGCAACCAGCCACGCCCTCGCGGGAACTGCGCGACCTCCTCCGCATGCAGCCCCTTTTTCTCCAGATCATGGATCAGCAGCTCATCAAAGCCCTCAAGCCCGATCGGCTGGAAGGTCAGCATCCCCGGTATCTGGTCGCACCCTGTATAGATGTCCGGGTAACCGAGCACCAGCAGCGTACGAGCAGGCGGGCTGCTGACAAGACGCACGGTTGCTTCCAGCACAAGCGCACAGGTCGATTCGCTTCCCACCAGTGCCCGCGCGACATGAAAGCCATGCTCCGGCAAAAGCTGATCCAGATTATAGCCGGAAACGCGCCGCGGAATATCTGGAAAGCGCCCGCGAATCAAGCCACCATAGGTATCACGCAACTGCTTAAGCCGTGCATAGATCTCCCCTCGTCTATCAGTCGTCTGTATCAGACGCTCAAGCTCGTCATCCTCGGTTTTCCCGACCCGCATGCGAATACCATCATAGGTCAGGATCTCAAGCTCTTCCACGTTATCAGCGGTTTTTCCCGCCATCAACGCATGCACCCCGCATGAGTTATTCCCGATCATACCTCCAAGCGTACAATGATTATGGGTAGCAGGATCGGGGCCGAACGTCAGATGATAGCGCTCCGCCGCACTTCGCAAATCATCCAGAATCAGCCCGGGCTGCACCCGCGCTCGACGTCGCTCTACATCAAGTTCGAGCAGGTTATTCATGTACTTTGACATATCAATAATGACGGCAGTATTACAGCACTGCCCCGCCAAACTCGTACCACCACCGCGTGCAAGCACTGGAGCGCCATAGCGTCGACAAAGCTCGACCGTTGCCACCACGTCATCAGCGTCGCGAGGAAGCACAACCCCGATGGGCACCTGTCGATAATTGGACGCATCGGTTGTATAAAGCGCCCGGCTCCCTCTGTCAAAGCGCACTTCGCCACGCACCCGCGCCCGCAAATCTCGTTCTAGCGCAGCTCCATCCGTCACCTGCGGCCCGAGCGCCGCCTTCCGATTGAGAACAGCAACACGTTTCACAGCGTCCTCCCAAAACACAAGCAGAACAGCTATCTCCGGCATCGGAGCATTCAAAGTTCAAAGGGTATCACGTGATCCAGCGCTGAAACGTTACCTGCTTGCTCAGTGACGCATGTGTCGCGTTCAGTGGGGAAATGCCTGTAGCATTCTTTCTTGCTTTTGCGAACGCCTGTATCTGCGTCTTCAGGAGAATGAGCCCCACCGCCACAGCCTCCCGGAAAGATTACAACTTTATTCCTCCTCCCCTTGCCCCCACACGTCAGGAAAATACTGCTCTAGCTTCACTTGAGCCAGCGCAGCAAGTCTGTTGTCGTTCTGGGCCAGCTTCTTGACCTCCTCAAGCACCCTCGGGTTACCCATTACAAAAGCAGCAATACAGCGATTGACCTGATATTCACGCCATTGGTCCTCTGCCCTGGCGGCCACCCACGCTGCTTCTAAGAGAATATCCATATACACCCCCAAAATGTATTCATCGCACCACTTTTCTCTATGTCAGAGTATACTGTACTCTCTAAATTTTTGCAAGCAATGAACCTGTAACTCCTATCCTGATGTATACTACTCCTTTTATCGCGAGAGAAGAAGCAGCCGTATGCCTTCAGGGTGTTGTATGATAAGAAAAAGAGGGGAAAGGGCCGAGGTCAGCAATAGAGCCGACACACCCGCCTTTTTGCCCACATACTATGGCTCTGAGAAAGAAAGGGAGAACGTATGTCAAGTGATGAAATCCTCCGCCAGCAACTTCGCACACTCTTGCTCAAAGGCAATGCACATATGACCTTTGATGATGCTGTCGCCGCATTTCCAGCAGAACAGATGAATCAAAGGGCGCCCAATGTCTCCTATACACCGTGGCATCTCCTTGAGCATATTCGCATTACTCAATGGGATATTCTGGATTTCATTCGCAATCCGAACTATATTGCGCCTGCATGGCCCTCGGGCTACTGGCCTGCCCCCGATGCCCTGACCGACCGGGAGGGTTGGGAAGCCACGATTGCGTCTTTTCATGCCGATCAGCGAGCACTGGTCGCCATTATCGATGATCCCAAAACCGACCTGTATGCGCCTATTCCGCATGGCGATGGTCAGAACATCCTGCAAGAAATCCTGACTGTGGCCGATCATAACGCGTACCATATCGGCGAGTTCGCCATCTTACGGCAGGTGATGGGAACCTGGCCCGAAGGACATCAATAAAAGCAATGCTGATACCTCTCCCCGAGCCCGGGGAGAGGCTTCGCTCTACGTCGTATACTCTCCGTTAATGCGCACATATTCATACGATAGGTCGCAACCCCAGACGGTAGCCGCACTTTCACCCAGTCCAAGTGAAATCCGAATCGCGACCTCGGAGCGCTGCAAATAGGCCTTGAGCTCCGGCAAACGGTCCTGTGGCAACGGTTGCCCCTGATAAACCACCAGATCACCAAAGGCGATTGTGACCTTTTCGGGCATGATGTCTTCCTGCTCGCTGCACTTGCCGATCGCCATCGCGACGCGCCCCCAGTTGGGATCAGCGCCAAACACCGCTGTTTTCACCAGTGGCGAGTTCACAACTGACTTGGCTACACGCTTTGCCTGCTCATAGGAAGCCGCTTCACGCACCGTCACCTCCAGCAGCTTGGTCGCCCCTTCACCATCGCTTGCCAGATCCTTCGTGAGCTCAATCGCCATCTCACGCAGAGCACGGCGGAATTCCCCTAAAGGCACATCACCAGCCAGTCCGTTCGCCATAATCGCCACGGTATCGCTGGTGCTGGTGTCGGTATCGACGCTCAGACAGTTGAAGGAGACCGCTACCGCCTCATGCAGGCACTCCTTGAGCGTCTTCGGATCGATCCGTGCATCAGTTACAAAATAACTGAGCATGGTTGCCATATTGGGTTCAATCATGCCGACACCCTTCGCCATGCCGACGAGAGTTGCATTACCAATCTTGCACGCGCGAATCTTCGGGCGCGTGTCCGTCGTCATAATCGCCTGCGCGCTTATATGAAGCTCACCCTCGCGCAGTTCCTTCGCGATTCCCCGAATCCCCTGACGTATCTTATGCATCGGAAGCTGCCAACCAATCACGCCCGTCGACGATGGCAGCACATCGGTCGGATCAATCCCCAGTTCCTCAGCGACCAGCCGCACGACCTCACGCGCGTTCGCCAGTCCCTCTTCTCCGGTGGCCACGTTCGCATTCTTGCTATTAATGACAAATGCCTGAAGCTGCCCATTGGCGACATGTTCCCTGCCCACAATGATCGGAGCGCCACAGAAGCGGCTTTGCGTGAACATAGCAGCGGCGGAAGCAGGCACATCCGAGACAATCACGGTAAAATCAAGGGTCTCATCCCGGATCCCGACATTTTTCGCAACTGAGCGAAACCCGCGCGGTGAGAACGGTAACGCTTGCATCCACTTCCCTCCCTGACGAAGTATTTATCCCCAATTATACAATGTCCATATGCCATTTGTAGAGTCCAATAGTTCTTTTTTCTCTTTTCTCCCACCCTTGACATTCCAGGAAAAACTGCAATATAGTATCGCCATAATCCAGTTTTTTCTGGATTCTCTGTTACTCATACTCAGGCGATTGGTATTACAGCCGTCGCTTTCAGTATAACTGGAAAGAAGTGTTATCTATGTCGACCGAAGAGACAAAGAAGACTGTACTTCGTTTCTTTGATGAGATTGTCAATCAACAGAATTTTTCAGGCATACGTGAGATATTCGCGCCCGATGTTGTCGAGCATGAGTTCAAACCTGGCCTCTTCCCGCCACCTGCAAAGCAGCAACGCATTGGTGATATCGTCTCGAATGTCACCGATCAAATCGAAGCATTTACTATAGCAGATGAATATTCAGCAGTACGGGTAATTGGAACAGGAAAGCCCTGTGCGGAGTTCTTCGACAGACCCGCCCCGGAAAAACCACTTACCTGGACGGCTACTATGATCTGGCGTGTAGAGCAGGGCAAAATCAAAGAGCGCTGGATGGCCTTTGACTATCTGTCCTATATGCTTCACTATGGGGTCATTCCGCCGCTCAAGCAGATTGAGTCTCAGCAGCCATACACGCCGCATTACGCGCTCGATGCCCGACCCGCGCTCGATCAGGCTAAGCAGCTCGAACCGCTTCACAGGCTCATTGATGCCCATCGAAGCGGCGATATCTCCCTGCTTGATGGTGTCGTTGCTCCGACCTATAAAGATCATGGAGGATGGATCGACGGGCTTCCAGACGGCCCCGAGGGCTTAAAAGAAGAGGTCCGCATCTTGCGCCGTGCCTTCCCCGATCTGGAGCTTGAGGTCACACACCTCTTTGCAAGCGAGAAGCACGTCACGCTCAGGATGATCGGCACGGGCACCCACAAAGGCGAGATCTTCGGCGTTCCCGCAACAAACAAGCAGGTATCGTGGATGACCATCGGCATCTATGCCGTCGAGAATGGCAGGATCACCGAGCGCTGGATTGATGGTTCGCGTATGGAGCTGCTCCGCCAGCTTGACGCCGTACCTGCGGTTCCATTCGCGCCCATCACCAGCGTTGGCCCGGACCTGCTCATCCTGGGTGATCGGTAAACGCTATGACGCATACAGCAGCGTTCTGTTTGCCGGGATAACCTCGCGATAGCCGTCTAGAAGCCGTTCCATTGCTTCAGACCAGCTCTGCCGTTGTGCCTCGATCACGGCTGCTGCTCCGAAGCACTCACGCTCTTGCTGGCGCTCTACCAATCGAGTAAGCAGCGAACGATAGGCGGCTACTTGCTCATTCCGCCGCCTATCCAGCAAAAGCCCCGTCTGCTCATGCGTTACGAGATCACAGACCCCCTCGGCCCTCACACCGACAACCGGCAGACCCGATGCCATTGCTTCAAGCACCACTTGCCCGAACGTCTCTGTCTCCGAGGGGAACGCGAAGACATCCGCCGAGGCGTACGCTCGTGCCAATGCCTCGCCACTCAGATAGCCGGTAAAGGTGACAGGCACGCCAGATAAAGCTGCTCGCACCCCTTCCGAAGCCGGACCATCTCCTACGATCACCAGGTGACACCGTCCGTGATCCATGTCACGATATGCCTCAATAAGCAGACGCAGATTCTTCTCATATGAGACGCGTCCTACATACAACAGTACGACCTTCTGTTCGCCTCCAACCCAGTGAGCACGCAGACTTTCATCACGCTTTCCAGGCCGAAACAGCGTCGTATCCACCCCGCGCGGCCAGATACGCAGGTTAGAGAAACCCTGTTCTCGCAAGCGTGCAGCCGTCGATGGCGACGGACAAAATGTCAGGGCGCACTGATTATGTAAAAAGCGCATGTAAGACCAGGCCGGTTCAACAAGTGGTGCAAAACCAAAGTGTTTACAGTATTCAGCCAGATTCGTATGATACGACGAGACAAAGGGCACATGCATCAGATGTGCCACCGCAAGCCCGGTCGCCCCCAGAAACACCGGATCTACCAGATGAATCACATCCGGGCGAAAATCATGCAAACGCTGCAAAAAGAGCGGCCTGAACATGTTCATCTTCAACTCAGGATAGAATGGCAGCGGCAAACCAAGCGTGCCCACAATCTCGGCCCCGGCATAGCGTGTCATGCCGCTCTCCGGGCCAAGCACCAGCGCCTGATGACCTTGCTGCTGCAAATGTTCGAGCAAACGAGCTAGGGTTCGGGTAACACCATCCAGTTTTGGCAGAAAATTTTCAGTAATAATCGCAACACGCATATATACACCCCTTTTAATAGCTCATTGCAAAAGCAGCTTTTTCATAATGAGTAAGTTTAATAAGATGTTTCATCCATAAAAGCATATAACCGGCAGTCAGTTGAATAGCATCAGAGAAGAGAGCTGGCAGACAGGATCCAACGCGCTCGTCCCATAATTGCGTAGTCATAAGGTCACGTTTATAGGTATATGTCCATTCCGGGCGGCACACCTGCGCATAGTAGCCATCTTTGATATATCGGGCCACCGCCGCGATATAGCTCCGAACATCAGCCCCCGTCATGAGCGGGTGATATCCCGTCGGCGGAGCGATCGATAGCCGCGCCTCACGAGCGTATACTTCAAAATCAGTATGATAGCCAAAATCGCGGGAGCTCAGCCAGGTGAAGTTGGCAGCGTGCATCGGTTGCGTCACGTCAGTCATATAGTGCAGCGACAACCCGAAGTAGTAGCCAGCTCGCTCCACATCTCCGTTCAGCCAGGTTGCATGTGCAAGATGATAATACAATTCGCCATTCGTAACAGCCGTCGGAGCGGTCTCGCCAAGCCAGTTTGTCCCCGTATCAGGATCATAAAAGTGGCTCTTCCAGGTTGGCATGAGCCCACCGGGCAGCAGAGGATCATTGAACGGCGCTTTCTTGTCAGCATCCAGCAGCCCAAGACAGAGCGCATCGTGAAAAGCGGCTCCACACCTGCCCTGATGCGGTTTCACCAGAGCATAGAGGCGCCGGCCCGCTTCTCCTTCATCCCGCAGCAGATCGGCGGCACATGAAACCATCCACCAATGTGTACTTTCGCGCTCACTAAAAGGGTTAAGTTGTTCTTCCTGCTCCTGCTTCAAAATAGGGAGGACTGTTGTGTCAAGAAGATGGTAGGCGCTCTTTGTCGCCTTCATTAACAGCTCGGTTGATTGCATCGTTCCGCTAAAATGCATTGTCTGTACCTCCTTGTGAAGAAATCCTACAAGAGCAAGTATACGGGGGAAGCGGGTGAAGAGACATCACACTGCCGGGTGATTTTCAAAAATGAGGAGGACAGAAAATGGGGGATAAAAAAGGGGAAGAGTGGTGTAACCCTTCCCTCACTTTTCACTTTTCTAGAGAGTGGATCCGCATAGTTATTACTATGGCTTCTGCCCATATACAAGGAAGAAGATTGAGCTCGTGTGCAGCTCTTCCCATTCCTGGGGTAGCGCTTTCCAGGTAGCGTCGTACTCCTTTTCGGGGACCACACCCAGGCGGTCACAGGCAACACGCAAATTGTTGAACACAAGGTGGATGTCTCGCCCCATCATCTCACCCACGCGGCCACCCCACTTACCCAGCGGCACCGGGACCGCAGTAAACGTGACATTGGTCAACCCGGCGCTCTCAAAAAGCTGATCCAGCTCCTGAATGGGCGGCGAGCCAAACCCCGAACGTCGCCCGGCCTCGCGCCACCACTCCATCAAACGAGCGGTGTTCGGCCCCTCATTCTCAAACACATCAAGCGTCTCCAGCAGCTCGACGTAGCCACCTGGACGCGTCACCCGTGCCAGTTCTGCCACAACAGCAGGCCAGGCCGAACCGGGAATCGCCGCCACAAGCAAGCGCTGATGCACAAAATCAAACGCCCCATCCTGAAATGGCAACCCTTTCAGGACGTTGCCCTCAACAAACTGGCTGTTCCTCGGCGCTCCCATCCGCGCGGTTGCCGGGATCTCAATATCCATGCCCACAACTTTCGCCTCAGGGAACTCTTTCGCCATCTCACGCACCCAGATGCCGGTACCGGTTCCTACATCCAGAATATCCCTTACCATTTCTGGTAAGGGTGCTACATAATTCCCTTTCAACAAAAAGCGGAGGGCATAGTGCTGAAAGTTCAAACGATCCTGTTCTGAGAGGTCTTTAGGAAAGAAATACGGGACATCAGAACGAAAACGCCGCTGCTGAATCACGGAGTCCAGCGGCTTCAGGCGTTCCGCAAGACGAGATGAAATACCACCTGTCTGCTTCTTACGAAAAAAAGAAAACATGTTCTCACTCCTCTCAACGAGCAGCAAATACTCTGAGCTGCCGCTTCTCAAGCCACCCGAGACGGCAGGTTTTTCGCACTAATCTTTCGGCAAAGAGCTTCTCATGTAGCTCTCTCCCCATTACAACGGGCCTACGCCTGGTACTAGTCTGGAACGAAAGCCTCATACTCAATAGAAAATAGTATACTACCTCTACGCAGGCTTGTGTTCGTTCTTCACTATTTCAAAGTACACCAACAGATTCTATTCAATACCTTATCTACTCATTTTTTCGCGCAAGAACAGGGGAAATCTTAATACTTTTTTAATACGCATGCGGCCTACACAGAAACATCGACAGTATCTGCGTGGCATGGTACAATAAGCAAACTATACCAGGAAAGGGGTACACCCAATGCGAGAACGCCTCGCTGAAGCTATTCAGCTCCGCGAAACAGGCCGTGCAAAGCAAGATCAGGCCATTCTGGAACAGGCCAAAACGTTGCTTCTAGAGCTTGCTGAAGCGTATCCCGATGATGCAGAAATCATATTTCAAACAGCCGTGGTTCATGACAATCTGGGTCTGGAACGCGAATCCATTCCCTACTATCTCAAAGCCCTTGATCTCGGGCTCGCTGGCCCAGACCTTGAACGAGCGTTACTCGGCCTGGGAAGCACCTACAGAGGATTGGGAGAATATCAAAAAGCGGTAGAGACGCTTCGCCGGGGCGTCCGCGAATTCCCCGAAAACCGGGCGCTTCAGACGTTCCTGGCAATGGCGCTGTATAACACAGGAGCCTATCGCGAGGCGATGGAGATTGTGTTAACGAACCTGCTGGAAACCACAACTGATGAGAAGCTTCAGTACTTCAAGCGTGGACTCCTGTACTACGCTCAGCATCTCGATGAAACATGGTAAAAAAGGGGGAGGCTTCCCGGTAAAAAAGGGAGCTCTCCCCTTTTTTGTCACGATTTCTCAGGTTAGATGAGCAACAACAGGTGCAAAAGGCTCCAGCACACGGGCATCTCCATAGACAAAAAAATAGGGGAGACATACTTATTTCTTCCCTATCGTTTTTTTAACTCAATAAAATTACCACTATCTATTTGCAGATTGGTTTTGTGAAGTGCTATAGATATCGTATGGAAACCAGAGACCTTTTTTCGCTCAATTTCTCAAGTCAGGACTGCCCATCTCGTCGAGCGCTGGATCTGATTACAGATAAGTGGACGCCGCTTGTCATCTCGATTCTTGCGACTGGTCCTTGTCGCTACATGAATATCAAGCGGCAAATTGGTGGCATCACCCAGAAAATGCTGACCCAGACATTACGCAAAATGGAGGATGAAGGGCTCGCCACACGCACTGTCTACCCAACATCACCGCCAACGGTCGAATATGCGCTTACGCCACTCGGCAAAACGCTTGTTGAGCCAATCCAGAGCTTGCTTGATTGGGCACGTACCTACGGTCTACAAATGAACTCCATCCGTCCCCTTGTAGAAGAGTACCCACAATAATGAGAAACCGCCTCTCTCGGTGAAGGGAGAAGCGGCTTCTCATTCGTGACACGAGCATTATGAGGGGGTTTCAACTTCGCGCATAGGCAGTTTTAAGAATGGTATGACCTTCTCTGCAAGTACCTGTAACGTTTCATAATCGTTCAGGTACAACATCACAATAAAATACTGGATGCCACAATTGACCAGTGCCTGAAAAGAGGGAATAATCTCCTCCGGCGTTCCAGCCATTGTCGCCGAGCGCATGAAGTCCCGATAACCGAGCGGGTCGGCTTCTCGTTTGGCCTTAACCCGTTCAGGCGATTCCGCCAGTAGCAGCAGGCTGATATAACTCCGCAGAATCGTACGATAATCGCGCCCGACGCTCTCGCAATGCTTCCGAAGCGCATTCAGCTTTCGTTTCACATCTTCAAGCGTGAATGCCTTGCCAACAAGGGCATGTGCCATAAAGTTCGACATATCGGCATAGTATGCAACTTGACGAAGGGTTGTCTGCTCGCCACCACCACCAATCAAGAGCGGGATAGAAGGGCGTTGTATAGGCCCTGGTTGGATGATTGCATTCTCCAGATGGCCGGTCTTTCCCTGAAATGTCACCGGCTCACCCGTCCAGAGACGCCGCACAAGATAGACTGTCTCTTCAAGCCACTCCTGTCGCTCACGCACCCCTGGCAAAGGAAGACCGAAATTCCTGATTTCTTCCTCCATGTCACCAATGCCGACGCCCAGAATCAGGCGACCATTGCTCAAGCGATCGATATCAGCACTCAGCCGAGCCAGCATCCAGGGCGGCCGGAACAGCACGCAACTGACAGCGACACCCAGGCGAATCGTTTTCGTCGCCTGCGAGAGCGCGCCAAGCGTCGTCCAGCAATCCATAAAACCCAGGCCAGGATGATCGCTCAACCAGAACGCGTCATACCCAAGCGCCTCAACAGCCTGCGCAAAGTCCCGATACTGGCTCCAATCGGCCCCGGGATCGTTGAGCAGGACTCCAAACCGGGGGTGCTCAGACATTTGTGCTACCCAGGGATGAGGCACATTCTGAGCCCGTACACGAGAAAAAAGCCTCATTACCTACTCCCCCTACAATCATCTGTAACACATACACATTTAGAAGTATAACAGATAAACAGAAAAGAGTGAATAGATATGCAGATGTAAGAGGAAGTAACCATATAAAAAGAAAAACAGCACAAGGATTTGATGGAAGTGAACATGCAGACAGGAGCAGAATATATTCTACAAAAAAACAACAGGATAGCGAAACCAAAAGGGCAGCGGAGGCGCTCCTGCTGCCCTTCCCCGATTACTCCACTCCGTAGCGCTGCAAGATCTCGCCCACCAATTCCAGCGGGAGCGCCTCCGCTCCATGTCCATCGCGTCCTGTGATCGACCTTGCTCCATACAGCGCGTTTATCACTGCTTCCTCGGTTGTTTCCACCACAGCCGCAAAAAGCTGGTCCAGAATCGGGCTTTGCTCGTTTAACACATGTACCAGGCGCACAGGCGGTTCTGGTTCACATGGAATGCGATCAGCAGTCGAAAAGGCGATCGCAAGATCACCGCTTCCATGTCCACCATGCGTCCCTGTGCGAGCCAACCCAAGCGGCACGCGGCGCGTCAGGCGAGCCAGTTGCCGTGCATCAAGCGGCGCATCAGTCGCCAGCAGCACGATCACTGAGCCCTGTTCCCGCGCCTGCCCGGGAGCTCGTCCCAGTTCGCGCCCGACTGGAACCCCACCAATCAACAGATCAGCTCGACGTCCAAAATTTGCCAGCACCAGCGCACCAAGTGTATAGCCTCCATACCGCTCTTCAAGCCGCCGCGAGGCTGTACCAATCCCTCCGGCAAAGCCATACGCCATCATCCCGGTTCCCGCGCCAACGTTCCCCTCCTCCGGGACAGCTTCCGAGGCCGCTTGAAGCGCCTTCCGCACCTCATCACGTCCCACATGCCGACCGCCAATATCATTCAAATAACCGTCATAGCACTCGCACACGACCGGGTTCACTGAGCCCGCCGTCACGCCGATCGCCGGGTGCTGCTCGATCATATATTCAACCAGAGCATCAGCGACTTTTCCAACATTCAGTGTATTGGTCAGCAGAATAGGCGTCTCCAGTTGACCAAGCTCTTCAATCTGCACCAGCCCGATCGTCTTTCCAAACCCGTTAAATACGGTCGCTGCTGCTGGTACTTTTTCCGCAAAGAGGTTGCCGGGATGCGGAATAACTGCTGTGACCCCGGTACGAACCGGCCCGACGCCTCGCACCAGCGCCCCTTCACCACGGATGATAGTCGCGTGGCCTACCCGCACACCCTTCACATCAGTGATCGCGTTGTGTTCACCCGGTTGCATTCCCCCGAGTGCAATACCGGCTTCACGTGCTCTCAATCGTCTCATAAAGCCATTCCTTTCGTTTTTTCTTCCATCAAGTATACGACAAATTGGCTGTTGTGAAGGTTCCTTCTTGACAAAAATCGATACCAACGGCTATAATATGAGCCACATGCAGTTATAGCGACTTGTGCAAGTCGTTAAGCGTTAAGCGAAAAAGTGAGCACAGGAAGAGGTGAGGGAGATCGAAGGCAAAGAGCGTTTCCTTGCTTTTATGCAACAAACGAGCACGTTTAGCGAGATACAAGATCCTCAGTCCGCATTCGCGCATGAGAGCATACAGTCTTTCCTTTCTACGCGACCATTGCGCACGAAAGGTGACTGCGACGCGTTTCTTGCTGAATTTGCGCCTTATCTCACGCGTATCGACACGTTCCATGCTGGCATGCTTGCATTGCTGTGTGGTAGCACGGTTGAACGCGGGGGAGATCTCTCAATCCCCTTCGAGCACACAATGAACCTGCTCGTCCATCAGTTGAGACTGGTTAAAGCACTTGCAGAGCGCAATGAATCGTTCAGCCCCGAAGACACGTTCAGGCGCTACGCAGAAGAGGTACGCGCAGAGAAAGCCCTTCCGCTAACCATTCCAGCGGCAATGACCATGCTATGTCGTGATAAAGAACGTCGCAAGCAGTGGCAGCAGCGCACGGATGTTGTCGAGCTTGTCACTGGACTGGAGCAGGCCGGTCTTATCCCATATTATCTGGAACGCGTCTTTACGCTGCTGGATGATAAAGAGCTGCTGATCCTCGATCCTACCAACCGCCGCGCCTTCCTGACTCGTCTGATCGGTGTTCAGAACGTCATGTACCATTGTTATGCCCTGTTGCAAGATGCCATTCTGCAATATGTCGGGCCGGGCTATCTCAATGCAGCTCCGACTGATCCTCAGGCTGTCCGTTATGCGAAAAACGATCATCTGACACCCGCTGATTATCAAGCAGCGCGGGAGCTTTCAGACTATCAGCGCTTCAATTTCACCTACCCCGGCGGCCTCTTTTTCCCCGGCTCCGCTCCTTTTGAAGAGGTTCCAACGCTGGGTGGTATGCCATTTCTCATCATTGAACCAAAACGCATGCATTTTCAATGGGATCCGGCAAACATGTATCCAGTGTTGCATGAAGCGCTGCAAGCACGTATTGAGATCGTACGCGAGCTCTCACATGAGGAGCTGGCCGAGCGCAATTTTCTTTCCTTCTTCCACAACTAACGGTTCTTCCTTCTCTCCTGTTCAACTCCTTTCATTCTCATTTGAGAAAGAGCAAAAGGAAACGTTTATTACTCTGTTAGGCGTAAAAGCATTCTTCCCTCTTCCATGATGTCTAAGGAGTGATATATGCAGAAACGCATGACAACTCACAAACAAGCTCAAAGAATGAATCCTGATGACGTTGCTGAATATCTTCTCAGTATTCAGCCAAAGAAAGCGCTAAAGAAGGAAACAGACTTCTTATACTTAAACAGCATCGTCGCAGCTAAGCAGCTCTTGACTTTTCTTGTCATCTTGCTCATCATAGGGCTCATCAGCTTTGTTCTCTGGCGTATCTATCAGTCTTTATCTGTCGTCTTCATTCCATCCCTTATCATCATTCTATTTTTCGTGCTCAAATGGCTTGGCAAGCGGCATCTTTGGATTGGCTTTCACGACAAAACACTCTGGGATATACTGAAGGATTTTTCGATTCCCATCATCCTGGCCGTCGCCGCCATCAGCGTTACTACTGCCCAGAACGAGATACAGACGTTTCAGGTAAAAGTGCAGGAAGAGCAGGTACAAAATGAAATACTGCAGGAATTCAAGAACAATATTTACGACCTGATCTCGCATGAGGGGCTGCTACAAGCAAACGAGCCTGCACGTCACAGCGCGCTTAGCATCACATTACTCACGCTGAGACTCCTGGACAAGATACATCACGAGGAATACAAAGGGCAGGTTGTGCTTTTCCTCTATGAATCGAACCTTATCTATAAAGAAGCGCCTATTCTTTCGCTCCGCGAAGCAGATCTTTCGCGGGCGGATCTCGCCAATGCAAAACTAGAGCGAGCTGACCTCTCGGGAGCGAATCTGAGCGAGGCAAATCTGACCTCTGCCTTATTGAGCACGGCTGATCTCAGTGGGGCCAATCTCACCAAAGCTAACCTGAACCATGCAGAGCTTTTACATGTAAATCTAAACTATACGAAATGTGAAGGTGCGAACATGCAGTATGCTCGTCTCACGGATGTAAGTGCATCTTACAGTAACTTCTCGCACACAACACTTACTGATGCAGATCTTCGCAATGCTCAGTTTTTCTCCACCATCTTTACGGGTGCAATGATGCAGCGAGCCCTGTTGTCACAAAGCGTGTTGACGAGTACAAAGCTTCAGGGAGTCGACCTTGAGGGCGCGATCCTCACCAGAGCTGACCTCTCCTACGCAGATCTCACCCATGCAAAACTGAAGGATACAGATCTCAGAAAGGCAAACCTCGACAGCGCCACATTCCAGCAGGCAGACCTGACCGGCGCTAATATACAACAGGCGAATCTGTTCCACACAGATCTGAGTATCGAACAGCTTAACCAGACCGACACCTTGCGAGACAGCATTTGTGGATTCGCGTACACACATTCAACTCATAAACCACCTCTTGAACAGACGACCTGTCCAGTATTCCCATAATTCGCAGGAACCCGTTTGTATGTCATATTGCTTGTTCAACTCGATTCTCCATGTGCCTGAGTGGCTCAGGATTGCGCCTTGCTTTGATGCAATGCTTCTTCTCATTTCAGGAGGGCATCATCAAAGCAGACTCGCGTATCTATGCGCTTGCTGGCTGTATCGAGCTTTCTCCTCAATGTTGCTTGCTATCGACGGCGATGACAGCGGGCTGAAAATAGTGCAGGCAGTTGGTATCACAGCCACAAAAGCAGGGGATCAGAAGCAATTGCCCTGCATGGTGGCTCATCGCACTCCTATGATTACGCTATAGATGCATTGTCTATGCTGGTGAAACGACTCCTCTTCACTCAGGCATTGTGATTTCTTATGCAATGAAGGGCAAAGCGAATCGATCTGCTCTCGAATGATCCCATGCATCATACCTCAATGAGTATAATGACGACAGGAGAAAAAGTGCATAAGCTCAACAAAGGAGTTTTTCTATGCCCGGATCATTTCGCATTGGCACTATCGCAGGACTTACCCTTTATATTCACTTTAGCTGGTTTATTATCCTTTTCCTGCTGACATTTTCGCTGGCATTTGGCTGGTTTCCCGCCCTTTATCCCGGTCAGTCAATCATCTCGTACCTGTTTTTGGGACTGATCGCCTCACTCCTGCTCTTTGTCTCCGTCGTGCTCCACGAGATGGCACATTCCCTGGTTGCTCGCTCGCGAGGCTTACCCGTCCGAAATATTGTCCTCTTCATTTTCGGCGGCGTCAGCAACATCCAGGAGGAGCCCCATTCCCCCGGCACAGAGTTTCTGATGGCCGTCGTTGGCCCGCTCGTCAGCCTGATTATCGGCGCGATCTGTTACGGGCTCTTCTACCTGTTTCGTGGAGCACACTCGCCGTTTGTGCCGATGCTGGCCTATCTGGGATTAGCAAACATACTGCTAGGCGTCTTCAATCTGCTCCCGGGCTTTCCGCTGGACGGCGGGCGCGTGCTCCGTTCGATCGTCTGGAAGGCGACGGGAAGCGCCTACAGGGCCACACAAATTGCAACACGCGTGGGTGCGTTCATCGCCTACCTCTTTATTCTCGTCGGCATATGGATCTTCTTCTTTTCGCGTGACCCATTCAACGGGATCTGGCTTGGCTTTATTGGCTGGTTCCTGCTCACAGCCGCGCATGCTTCACGCAGTCAGGCCACGCTCGACACACTGGTACAAGGAGCGACAGTAGGAGAATTCATGAAAAAAGATCCGATTACCGTTCCTGCAAATATATCGCTTCGCAGACTCATTGACGAGTATATTCTTCCACAAGGGTTACGCAGTGCACCCGTAATGCAGGCTGATCGCTTTGTCGGCCTTATTACCCTCAAGGACATTCAACGTGTCCCTCGTGACGATTGGGAGCGTATCCCCGTGGGCCTTGTCATGAAGCCTGTAGAGCAACTTCACACGGTGACCCCCCAACACGGTATCAAAGATGCACTTCCACTCATGTCTCGTCAGGACGTCAACCAGCTCCCTGTGCTCGAGAATGGGCAGCTTGTTGGCATGCTGACCCGAGATGCAGTAATACGCTCGCTTGAAATCCGTCAGCAGCTCGGCCTTGAACGATCTGAAAACGCAAGCGGATAATTACATTCCACCGCCATAGCAAGAAGACAGGTTTCAGCGAGGCCCATGCATCCAGTAATGCTCGATCTGTTCCAGCGTTCGTCCCTTCGTCTCGGGAACGAGCTTTAAACAAAAAATGAAACCAAGCACACTGAGAATCGCGTAAATCCAGAAAGTCCACGTTTGGCCGATTGCATTCACAAGTGAAAGAAAGCTGATACTCACAACAAAGTTTAACAACCAGTTCGTAAATGAACAAAGGCTCGCGCCAATGGCTCGCACACGCGTCGGGAAGATTTCCGCACTCATCAGCCAGAAAACCGGTCCCAGGCTGATCGCGAAGGCAATAATGTAGCAGATCAGCGCAACGAGAATCAGCACGCGCACATGGGCGGCAAACTGCGGTGTAAAGAAGAGTCCCATGAAGAACAAGACGACCGCAAGAGCCGCTGTGCCGATGAGCAACAGGGGGCGCCTCCCCAAGCGATCGACGAGAAAGAGCGAAACGATAGTAGCCAGGACATTGACAACTCCAACAATACTCGTTGCCAGAATTGCACTGCTTGCACTAGGGGCTCCCGCCGCTTGAAAGATAGTCGGTGCATAATAAATCACAGTATTGATACCAACAAGCTGCTGTATAGCTGCAATCCCCATCCCGACCAGCAACGCACGTCTCAGGCCAGGTTTGAAGAGCTCTCCTGCCCCTATAGCCCGCTGCTCCTCCTCAAGCAAGGATTGATGAATCTCTGCTATACCTCTTTCAGGATCTATACCTTTGATACGCCTCAACACTCGTTCGGCATCCGTCCAGCGCCCTTTGCTGGCAAGCCAGCGCGGTGTTTCCGGGCTCATCAGCATACCCAGAAAGAGAAAGATGCCAGGTAGAGCGGATGTCGCAAACATCGGACGCCACCCCAGATTGGCGCGAGCAAAGCCCAGATCAGCCCAGTATGAGATAGCGATACCCAGTGTAACCGCTAACTGGTTCAGTGAAACCAGAGCGCCGCGCGACTTTGGTGGCGACATCTCCGAAATATAAACCGGCACCACACTTGCAGCCGCTCCAATAGCCAGCCCAATGATGACACGCCAGACAAGGAAGAAGGGAAAGTTCGGGGCGACAGCAATCAGTATTGCACCAATAGTAAACACGACACCCAGTAGTAACAATGTTTTGCGTCGTCCCAATATGTTATTTATTTGTCCTGCGCCAAGCGCACCTATAATCGCACCAACAAGCACAGAACTGACCGCAATCTCCTGCTGTCCAGACGATAAATGAAACGTGTCTTTGAGAAAGAGCAAAGCCCCCGAAACGACTCCCGTATCATAACCGAAAAGCAGCCCACCAAGCGCGGCCACCAGCGCCACAAAAGTCGCAGATATGGGTCGTTCAGTACGAGCAGGCCGGGTTACATTTCTACTCATTGTGTTTTTGCCTCCACTATGAATAAAGCATTTTCTATTCTCGCATTCGCTCTCACTTCTGAACATCTGCCATGCCCACTTGCATTCTTCCAGGAAAAATGGTTTCCTATCTTCACTATAGCTATCATCTCAACACCACCTGTCAGCTCGCTTTCTTACGCGACAAAAACAGCAGAAATAAAAAAGACCGGAAGTCTCAAAAGGATTGAAGCTTTCCGGCCTTCGCTTCCGAAAATCAGACAATGGTCACATGGTAGGAGTCCAACCAGGCATTCGTTTGCAGCAGGTATTCCAGGAATGCCGGGCCCATATCGCTCTGGAAGTTCTCCGCAGGCATTTCAACCAGACGACGAACCAGCGGCACGTTCACCAACGAGAGCAGCGGCGCTTCAGGATTATCGAGTACCTGGCTCAAACGCTGCTGAATTCCCTGCACATACCCGGGATGGAAGGTGGAAGGATAGGCGCTCTTCTTGCGTTTCCGCACCTCTTCCGGCAATACGTCGGCCAGCGCACGACGCAGAATGCCCTTCTCCTGTCCATCAATAGTCTTCATCTTCCAGGGAATATTCCAGACATACTCGACAATGCGCTTATCGCAGAAGGGGACACGCACCTCGACACCCGCCGCCATGCTCATTCGGTCCTTTCGATCAAGCAGCAACGGTAGAAAATGCGTCAGATTCAGGTAGAATATCTCGCGCATACGAGCATTCTCCGCGTCCTCACCTGGCAGGCGTGGCACTTCTGCCAGTGCCTCTTCATACCGCTGCTTACGATACTCAGACAGCTTCAGCCGCGCTTCGAGAGCAGGCGAGAAGAGCGAAATCTGTCCCAGATTTGCCTGACGTCCTCGCAGCGCCATCCACGGGAACGTATCTGCCTTTATAGCTTCTTCATGATGGAACCAGGGATAGCCGCCAAACACCTCATCAGCAGACTCGCCCGAGAGAGCAACAGTCGCCTGAGACTTGATGGCCTTGAACAAGAGGTAGAGCGATGTGCTCATCTGCCCCATGCCAGGCCGATCATGCGCATACATAGGAACGAGTGCGTTTTCCAGTAATGCTTCATTATCAACCACGATATTGTGGTGCTCTGTCCCTAAATAATCAACCATCTGCTGTATAAATGGCGTATCAAGGCTTGGCCGAATCAAGCTTCCGTGGAAATGCTGCGCACTCTCTACAAAATCAATCGAATAGCTATGCAGCGTTTTTCCTTCCTGCTTGAAGAAACGCTGTGCCAGTCCGGTAATACCACTGGAATCGAGCCCGCCCGACAACAGTGAGACGACCGGCACATCAGCGATGAGCTGGCGCTTCACGGTATCCTGAAGCAGCGAACGCAAGCGTTCAACTGTCGTATCCACATCATCGGTATGCGGAGCGCTCTGCAACTTCCAGAACTGCCAGATTCGCGTCTGCTCAGGGCTATGCAGCATCGCATATCCCGCACGAAGCTGCTTCACATCGCGAAAGACGGTCTGTCCTGGCGTGTTCACCAGCCCGAACAACTCATTCAGCCCCTCGCTATCCACTTCTGGCTTCACAAGCGGGTTTGCAAGCAGTGCCTTGAGTTCCGAACCAAAGAGAAGCGCACTCCCACGCTGTGCATAGAAGAGCGGCTTGACCCCGAGCGGGTCGCGCGCAAGCAACAAAGTGCGCTTCGGCTCATCCCAGAGAGCAATAGCGAAGATACCATTCAGGCGATCAAGGAAATCGGTCCCCCACTCATCATAGGCATGCAGTATAACTTCAGTGTCGGAATGCGTTTTAAAGGTGTGGCCGAGGGTTTCCAGCTCACTGCGGAGTTCACGAAAATTGTAGATTTCTCCATTATAAGTGATAACATACTTATGGCCGTGAACTGCGTAGTGCATCGGCTGCTTGCCACCGGCAGGGTCGATCACGATCAAGCGGCGGTGAGCCAGCGCGGCATGCTGGGAAAGCCAGGTACCGCCTGCGTCCGGGCCTCGGGGTTCCAGGGTACAGACCATCCGTTCAAGCATTTCATGCTGCTGTCTGAGATCTCGTTCCCAGTCAATCCAGCCTGCAATTCCACACATAATCTCATCCTTTCTTACAGTCTCTCTACAAGCTCTCTTTTCGTAACGCTCGTCCTGACGAGCTTATGTAGGTTCGACAGCCTCCCACACGGATAGTTCGCGCTATCCAGACTGCCAATCGCGAAGAGAAAAAAATATGAAGAAGAATAGAAAGGGAGAAATAGAGTAAACACTTCTAAGAAGTAGAAAATGCTTCAGTCAACATAATATTCCTTCTCTTCCCTGAGTGTATCAGATCGCCGCTCCTTCGCCGATCTTTCTACTGGTCCTGCTTTGTCTCGTCGTTCGCTGGCGTCAGCAAGCGCACCAGCACCTCAAGCGCCATACAGAGCTGCTGCCGCTCGTCGCTCCCTAGCGACTCTATCCACTGCCCTACATGCTCCTTCTGCCCTTGCCGCAGATTGCTGATAAGCTGTTCACCAGCCGAAGTTAATGAAACCAGCGTATAGCGCCGATCGAGCGAAGATTCAATACGCTGCACCAGTCCAGCCTGTACAAGTCGATCGATCTGCTGGCTTGCTGTCGGAGCGCTCACCCCGAGGGCCTGAGCCGCCTCACTGACAGGGAGCGAACGTTCATGGAAGAGCAACAAAAGCATCTTCATCTGTGCCAGCGTAATATCAAGCGCCAGCCAATCTTGAAGCGTGGGACGCTGCATCATACGTAGCACAGCATGATACAGGTGTATAAGCTCATCCACAGAACGGGGATTCATATACGACTCCTTAAGCAACCGAGCCTACGATCATCGATACTGTATAAAGAATCGTACCTTATTCATTAGTTTCTGTCAAGTAGTTAGAAGAAACCAAACTATTTCACCTCAACTAAAGGATGAGCTTATACCAGCTGCATAAGTAATCGACAAAGTAGCCGTAAAAAAAGAGCAGGGGCAGGAAATCCTGCCTCTACTCAAGCACCGATACGGCCTCCTGACGCGAAACCCGCTGCTCGGCAATCGTCCAGGTTTCACCTCCAAAGCGCTGTAAAAACCAGCGATCATGTGAGATCACCAGCACCGGGCCCGGAAAGCTGACAATTGCTTCCTCAAAAGCCTCCAACACATCAAGGCTGATAAAGTTGGTGGGCTCATCCAGCAACAACACATTAGGATCAGTCGCCATCAAGCGAGCGATTTCCAGTTTGCGCCGCTGGCCGATACTGAGCTGTCCTATCTGTTTTTGCATATCTTCCAGCCTGAACAGCCCATACCCGATAAGCTTGCCAATCAGCTCACCCTCAAAACCTACCTGTCCCTCGCGATAGCTCTCAAGCACCGTCTTCTTCAGATCGAGCGAATCCGGTTCCTGAGGAAGATAACCGATACGCGCTCCTGGAGCCACACTGATCGAGCCCATATCAGGCCGCTCAAGGCCCAGAATGAGCTTGAAGAGCGTGGTTTTACCGATCCCATTTGGACCAACAAGCGTAATGCGCGCCCGCGGCCCGATGCTTGCTGTAAGATCGCGAAACAACAGACGCCCATCGAACTGCTTACCAACCCCCTCAAACCGGATCACCTCCTGTGACTCCATCGGCTTCGATTTAAAGTATGAAGTGACGCGCACCAGTTCGGGCGGCTTGGGGACAGGATTCTCCTCGATCCGCTTCAGGCGCTCCTCCGCCTCATGAATATCACGAGAAACCGCCTTATCGACGCGCTGTGAAAAGAAATGCACCGCGAACTTATCGTTATCTCGCCTCGGTCGATAGCTATGCCCGATATGCTTCCCCTTCTCCTTGATCCGCTTGCGCAGCTCCTTTATCTCTTCCTGTTGTTGCTCATAATCTTCCTGCCACTTCTGCCTATCTGCCGCCTTTTGCTCGACATAGGCGTCATAATTACCGACATATGTCTTGATGGTTCTTTTATATTCATCAAGCTCAAAAATCGCATTCACAGCTCGATTCAAAAACTGGCGATCATGTGAAACGATCAATGCCGCTCCATGATAGGCCGCAAGGTAGCTCTCAAGCCATTCCAACGACGTGACATCCAGATGGTTTGTCGGCTCGTCGAACAACACAATATCTGGAGCACGAAGCAGCAACGCCGCCAGCCCAACCCGCGCGCGTTCGCCGCCTGAAAGGGTGCTTACATCCCGATCACGCGGCAGATAGGAAAGGCGTAACCCATCCAGAATAGTGGAGATCTTATGATCGAGCTCATAGCCTCCCTGATCCTGAAAGCGCGTCGTCACCTGGCTGTATTCTTCCAGCAGCTCCGCAAGCCTTTGCTCGTCCGCAACCGTCATCTCAGCCTCAAGCGCGTGCATCCGCTCTTCCAGGCGACGCAAGCTGCCAAGCGACTCATAAATCAGATCATCGATGCTCTGGCCATAAAAATCGGGGGTCGTCTGAGGCAGGTAGCCAACCTCAACAGAAGGTCCATAAGTGATAGAGCCCTCGTCCGGCTCCTCTTGCCGCATGAGCAAACGGAGTAGCGTCGATTTCCCCACGCCATTCGGACCAACAAGCCCTATATGCTGACCTGCATTGACAACAAATGACACATCCTGCAAGATCGTGATTGCCCCATACGACTTGCTCAAATTCTGAACAGTTAACAACATCTATTGCACCTCAAGCTTTTCGTACATCTTCATCAGGAGAAAAAAGGAATATCTTGAGGTTCCGTGCTCATGCTGCTTGTGGGGAAAGAAATGGTTATTGAGTGGACAGGCGCGTTTTTTCCGTAAACACGAGCACAGAACCAGGTATCAAACGCAAGCAACCAGCATAGCACGAGACAATATGTGCAAATGAGAGGAGTTGCGTAGATCTTACCTGACTGTGTAATCCATGTTTACAGTGATACGCTCCTTTTAGAGAGGATAAAAAGCGCAGTGCCGACAACGACACATACGCCGAAGTTCTATTTCGCTATACAGTATACGCAAAATGCTGATCTTTGTCAAGAGGCAATTCGTGAAACCACTGCATACCCTGCTGATGACCTATGAGAAGCGGCTTCGCCCCATACGGGATGGAACCAATCAAGCGCCAGATACGAGAAATTTATCCCTGATCGCCCTCATTAAAGATCCGCTGATAGAGCGAGCGTACAATGCGCGCCTGTCTTTCACCGCTTGCCGCATAATTACTCAAACCGGGAACAGCATTCAATTCTAGAATACTGTAATCGGTCTCGGCCCGCTCCACATCAGCACAGGCAAGATCAACCCCACAGAAACGCAGTCCCATATCGGCCACCAATCGCACACAAAATGCGCGCCAATAAGGATGCAGCCGCTCGGTGTAATCCTCGACCTCACCACCTGCACAGAGATTCGAGACATCATGCAGTTGATAGAGCTGACCCACAGGTAAAATCGTCTCCAGGCTCATCTGATCACGCTGCAAGCGCCGTATGATCCGACTGTCTTCGATATCAAAGCGCCGCGCTCGTCCAAGCTGAAGCCATTCAGCCTGTTTGCGCTGAAGCAGCGCCCGAATAGGAGAAACGCCGTCACCTTGCACGGTAAGCGGGACACGGCGATAGCAGGCCACAACCTCATCTTTGTACACGACCACCCGATAATCAGGCCAGTTCACCGCCTGCTCTACCAGAAATAGTTGATAGTCAGCAGACTGATATTCGCCTACTATTTCAGCGAGATCTTCTCTCCTGGCACATCGATTGACGCCTTCTCCCTGTCCTTTCGAGATTGGCTTGAGATAGCATGGAAAACCTATTTCCTGCTCAATTGCTGCTCCTACCTCATCAATAAAGGTTTGAAAGTCGCCCTGAAACGCCTGCTTCTCGATCTGTTGAAAATAATCGGGGAACAGGAAAACACGGCCTTGCGGGGTATGGTAGCCCAGTTGCCTGAGAAAATATTTGGTATACCCCTTATCGAGCGCGATTTCGCTTGCGCCAAGCGAGTTCAGGTGCAGCCTTGCCCCCCGAAACAGCACAACAGCGCCCGAGTGATAGACAATGCGTCCGACATAGCCATAGTCGGGCTCTAGATCAATCTCCCGCACGTTTGGGAGCTCTCCAGCAGTAAAGAGCTCTAGCAGCACTCTTGTCACAAACGGAAAGCGCGGCTTTTGCTGAATGGCAGCGGGTACAGGCTCATAAGGCCGTAGTTTTACCATAGACCAACCATCTACCTACTTCAAAATTGGATAGTCAAAAATGTGGAATGAAGCCTCTTCCATTCGTAAGTATAGCACATTTCGGTCTTCAGAAGACACGCACCAGCGAGCGATGGGCTGTATTCCGAGCGCATCGCTCGCTGGTTGCTCTCAGCGCTCACTTTGCCTGGAGCAGTGGGAGCACCTCAGACGTGATTCGCTCAAATTGTCGTTGCTGCTCAAAGCCAGTAATCCGCAAAATGGGGTGAGTGACCCCGGCATCAAGCAGCGTCTGAAGCCGCTCGGCACACTGTTCAGGCGAACCAGAGGCCAGCCAGTAGTTTTCCAGGAATTCACGTGGATAATCTTCACCATAATAGCGCTTCAAGAACTCCCGGCTCTCTTCATAGGCCGCGTCACGATCCTCATTGACATGGATATTATAGGTCAAACCTACCTCAAAATCGGTGGGCAGCACGCGCCCCTCCTCTTCCGCATACTGGCGAATGGATTGCAACCCGGCAGCGATCGTCTCAGGTGTCCCGACAGCAGTCATCCAGCCATCCGCAAACTTCGCCACCCGCCGCATGGCTCGCTCCATCAATTTTGGTCTGGAGAGATTGAAATCCGAAACGATCCAGACCGGGACAGGTTGTTGAATGGGGCGCGGCTGTACCGTCACGTTCCGAAACTGCGTGTAGACGCCCTCATAGCTGACCTGCTCCTGCGATGAGAGCAGCCGAAGGATCTCAACAGCCTCTTCCATGCGCTTGCTACGCGTTGCTGGATCGATGTGAAAAGCCTCATATTCCTCATTGAACTTGCCACCACCATGCACATTGCGCCCCTGACAAGCAATGAAGATCGTACGTCCGCCCGAAAGTACGTCCAGACTGCACCATTGATACGCAAGCAGCAAAGGGGGGCGCAGCGGCGTACTGGCAAAGCAGGCAGGGCCAATCCGAACACGCTTTGTCACCGCCGCCAGCGCTCCAAGCAGCACCAGCGCATCAACACGCGGCTTGGCAAGAATCGAATCACCTACCCAGACCGAAGCCCACACCTCGGCCCTGTCAGCTTGCTGTGCCATTGACAGCATCTCATTGACGTTCGAGGCTCCAATCATTACCCCTCGGTTGGTCAGAAGCAAGCCAAAGCGTGCATTTCGTTGTGTCATACTCTATAGAACTCCTTTGTGCAAAGTAGTTTGATTAAACTAGTACGGTAAAAAAAATTATTCAGGAGAGATCGGGATCAAGCATGTGAATAGCATCCTGATAGGCACGTTCGATAGTATCAACGCGCATTTGATAGCCGCCCCGAGCCTGTTCCGCATCCACACCAGACGCAAGCAAATGCTCGAACTCCTCCCATGCATGCTCCAACTGCCGTACGTAGGCAGCATGAGCCTTCTCCACCTTCGCAATATCCGCATTGAACGTGTCATATGCCTCTCGCAAGGCTTCACTGGCCGTAGAGTGCTGCTTTTCTCGCCACTCATAGCGGCTGTCACCCTGAATACGCCGAATCGTTTCGCGCAGCCACCAGATATCAGCCTGGAGCCGCACAACATTGTGATCAATCATCAATTGTGCGTAGAGGCTCTCACTTCTCGCAGCGCTATCAGCCTCTTTATGCGCCTGCTCGACGACACGGCGATGAAACCGTTGCGTGGCTTCCATTGCAATCAACGCAGCATTCATCATATCTAGCTGATGCTGCAAGCGAGCAAGCACTTCCTCACGTGGAAGCAGAAACGCAAAGGCAAGCGCGGCATCAATCGGGTCATAGGTACGTCGAGCCTCGGCGTCGTCCAGCGCGTTCCGAAGCAGCTCGAACAGATATGAGCGCCCACTCTCGGTAATGCGATAGATGTGCCGATCAGGATAATTTCCCTCCCGCTCTACCGTTTCTTCTTCTATATACCCTTCTTCACGCAGTTTGCGTAAATGATAGTACAGCCCGCCACCGCTCAATCTGATATAATCCGCAAAGTGCTGACGTGCGATGCTCTGCTTCAGTTCGTAGCCATATTGAGGCCGTTCAGCCAGCACACCCAGGATTACCAGACGATAGCTCATAACATCCTCCCTTTGCTGTACAGATTTGCTCTGACTGGTTTGCCCAAACCAGTTTGTTGATACTTCACATACTTTACTCTACCGGCGGCCCTGCTGTCAAGGGTCCTATCTTGTGAAGTACTCCGGCCCTAGAAGAGCGGGGCTTCTACGCAGGTTGCCCCGCGTCGGACGCTTCCAGCCCTAAAGACTTCCGAAACCGCCATTCGGAGCGGAAGCGTTCACTATTCCAAACAAGCAAGCAATGCCCGAGCTCATGAATGAGTGTCGCCTTTTTTCACATCATACGGATAGTCACTCAGATGCAACGGATGCGAATAGCTTATCCCTCATAAACGGTTGCTTCAATCTCGTGCTCTAACATGAGCAGGCCGCTTGCCTCCTCCATTTGAGCAATTATATGCTCGCCTTCTTGCTCCCAGATGCTCCGATACTCACCGACAGCCGGTGCATAGCGTGGAGCTCTGCCAGAAACCGAACTTGTACGTGTAAAAGTCTACTTCTTCCATACATATTGCTATTTATAGCACAAATCACTATACCACAGGCAGGTATCTCTTTTTCCAGCAAAGAGCTTGACATATTCTCCAAAATGCGTACATCTTTTTCTTGCTATTTATAATAATGCTGAACGCGCTTCTGTAGCGTGTTTAGCCCACAGATAGGGTTCAGTAATTTCTCAGTTTCTTCTCAGAAATGGGAAAAATTGGTCACTTTAGGTCTTGCTAATATCCGACCTGTCAGGTATGATATCAGTGAACCGAAGAGAAAGTCGGACCAAAGAGAGAGGTATAGAGTAACCTCAAACTCCCTGAAGCACGTCCGGACATCACCTAGATGCTTTCAGCCGGTTCAAAAGCTGAGGCTATACACACAGGCGCTTCGATCCTGTCTATGGAGTATTCAGAAGCGCACATATTTACGTCATCACATACGGTTGTCGTATTCGATCGTCGGATGTTCGCCAGGAGTCAAAGGAGCTTCTGGCACAGGATCATAAACGGTAAGAGGAAGAAACGAAAAAATGAGCGCTTTCTTGAAGAACTATTTTACAAACAAGCCCTGGAAGGCCGTATTTCAACTTGTTCTGCTTGTTGCCGGTCTTATCATTGTCGGCGCGCTTGTCTGGCAGGGTATCAATGCCGGTGGCGTCCCTGATCCTACAGCCGCACACCTGAGTGAAGGTGCAGTCATCTTGAACACCGGCCTGCTTGTCTTCCGTGAAGGGCTTGAAGCAATTCTGGTGCTGGCAGCCATTACCGCGAGTTTCGTTGGCAAAAAACAGGGGTACCGCCGCCCTATTGCAGCAGGCGCCGGTATCGCGTTCATCGCCTCAATTGCCACATGGTTTATTGCAATCGCTGTTATCAGCTCTATCAATGCTCCTGCACTCGATATTCAAGCGGCAACGGGCCTGCTTGCCATTGTTGTTCTCCTCGTCATCATGAACTGGTTCTTCCATAAGATTTACTGGACAGGCTGGATCTCCATGCATAACAAGCGCCGCCGCGAGCTTGTCGGGCAGGCAGAGAAGCAACCGACCAACACGATGCTTGGTCTGGCTCTGCTCGGTTTCTCGGCGGTCTATCGTGAAGGATTTGAAGTGGTGCTGTTCCTGCAAAGTCTGCGGCTTCAGGTCGGCTCTCTGGTCGTCCTTGAAGGGGTTGCTGTCGGCCTGTTCTTCACGATCATCGTCGGCTGTCTCACCTTCCTGGCAAATCAGAAGCTCCCCTACAAGAAAATGCTGATCTTTACTGGTATCCTGCTTGGTATGGTGCTTATTGTGATGGTCGGCGAGAGCGCTCAGGAGCTGCAACAAGCCCACTGGATTACCACAACGCCGGTCAATCTTCCCATTCCCGAGTGGATGGGCGTCTGGTTCGCCGTCTTCCCAAACGTAGAATCGCTCTGTGCTCAGGCGGTTGCCGCAATTCTGGTCATCGGCTCCTACTTCGTCTCGCAATATGTTCAGATCTGGCGACCGCGCAAGCTCGCAGCGCTTCGTCAGCAGAGTACAGCCGAGGTTGCGCCAGCAGACACAGCCAACGCAACCGGTGCATAAAGACAGTCTTTGGAGAGGGTGGGCGCTCGCTCATCCTCTTCTTTTTATTTATTGAAGCGGTATATAGATAATCACATGCACTCCACTCGAGAAGTAATTGTGACAGACGTCTGTTACCTCAAAATCGGGCCCCTCTCTTCGCTCATAATGAGAATGAGGCAACCACGTCCCATAGATATAGCGTCGTACATCCTGCGCCTCATCCAGCGGACCAACCTTGAACATTGCATATTTTCCCCCGGGAACGACAAAGGGAACCAGGCCCTCAACCGGCTCTGGATCAACGCTTGATACCTCTTCTCCGATCAGAAAAGAAAAGGACTCATCATCCGCAAAATGACACGCCACGCCATATGCCAGATCGGGTTTTGCCCGGTTCGGAATACGTAAATAGTGTTCGTTAGCGCCAAAGTCCTTGTAGAATCGGGGAATGTCCCGGAAATACTGATCGCTATCCAGCGTCGTTCTGTACTCGCGACCAACAAGCTGTATGTCATCCAACAGAAGTATTTCAGGCTTGTGCATCGTAACCTCTTTTCTCATATACTGCCGATAATCCAGAAAGCGGGCTCGCTCCCTCCCCCTCAAAGGCACATCCATCTTGCGATATGCCAACGGAGAACACGAGAAATAACGCTCAAATGCTCGTGTAAAGGCCTCTTGCGATCCATATTGATAAGTAATCGCTATATCCAAAAGCGTTCTCTTTGTTTCTCTCAACGCTTTTGCTGCTTCCGTCAACCTCCTTTCACGAATGTAGGCATAGACAGAAAATCCCGATATAGCCCGAAAAAGTCGCTGAAAATGAAATGCTGAAAAGCAGGCGGCTGAGGCAATATCAGTGATTTTCAACTCTTCCTGCAAATTCTCCTCTATAAAATCAATCGCGTTCTGTATTCGTCGAAAGTAATCCATCGTTGCCCTCCCTGTGCCCATTTTCCCAGATACCGCAGCGCTTCGCTTGATAATCCGTGCTCTTTTTAGAAAGAAAGAAGAGAAAAAAATACAGCATGCTTCCCTCTTGCGAAAGCATGCCACGCCCTATTGCTCTTTGAATAAACAGATGCTTTTTCTACAATATGTGATAATCGCTACCCCATATACTGAGCCAGCGCCTTCACCAGATGCCCCATCTTGGGATGATCCGGGACGACATGCGGTCTCACACCATACTGATTCAGCATAGCGGTACAGACAGGACCCACGGAGCCAACAATGACCCGCTCATTAAGCGCCTGTATCAGTTCATTCTCCCGTGCCTCTTCTTGCGCGATCAGCAGCAAGTGCCGCACCTGCACCTGACTGGTAAACACGATCGCATGTATATCACCCGCTATCAGCTCGTGAACCAGCTTCCGAAGCGGCCCGGTATCCTCAGGAAGCTGCCAGACATAGAGACAGAGTTCGTTCACTGCTGCCTCGCGTTCCCGCAACGCCCGAACCAGCGCCTCGTTTCGTTCTCCATGATGGAGCAATGCCACACGCTTACTCCGCATCTCAAGCCCCTTCATAGCCTCTAATAATGTCTCAGTTGTATGGGGAGCTGGAGCCTGCAATGCGACCGGGACATCATGCTTTTTCAGCACTGCATACGGCTTGGGACCACGGCAGAACACCTGCATTTGTCGCAACGCCTCCAACAGCGCTGGAAGCTGACCGCGCTCCTCAGCCGCCTGCAATAGCAACGAAGCGCTTTTCCCGGTCGAAAAAATCACAATATCTGCCTCTTTATCAAGCAGCAAGCGGATGAAAGCCTCAATCTGACCCTCATCCTGCACGGGGAGCTCACGCACAGACGCTACGCTGTACGGCGTTCCTCCAAAGCGACGGATCAGATTCGCCATCTCGTCTGACATGCGCGATTCCAGGAGCGCAACCGTCGCCTCATGGAAACCCACCATGTGCTAACCTCCTTGTCTGGTTACAACACTACTTCTGTTTATCCACAGTATAACCTCTGTTGTCGTACCGCGTACAGCAGCCATCCGGAAATACGCTATTACTAGAATGCTCTCCCCTTCCCATTTCAGTATCTCTGCATCTATCAGGCTTTTTCTTCTCTCCGGAAAGCAACTGGCCAATCGTCCTATTTCCTTCGTATCCATAGATATTGTATGATGTGGTTCAGATTATAATGCTTTAGAACAAGGAAAGCGAGTAAAGAGACATGCGCGTGACCGTTTGCGAACTTCCGGACGAGCGTAGTACCTTTGAAGCCGCCTGGGAAGCGTTGGTAGCTTATGTCAAAGAACAAAAGAGTGATCTGGTTCTTTTACCCGAGCTACCGTTCTCGTCCTGGTTTGCCACCACGCCCGACTTTGACGCGACCATCTGGCAGAGGGTCCAGCAAGAGCACGATGCCATGATGAAACGCCTGCCGGAGCTGGCTCCTGCTACTGTCCTCAGCACGCACCTGCTAATCGAAGAAGGGCGACATCTCAACCGGGGCTTCGTCTGGACCCCAGAGCACGGCTACACCGGCGTTCACGATAAATATTATTTCCCTGACGAAGACCTGTTTTACGAGCGCCGCTGGTTCGATCGCAGCCCGCAGGACTTTACGCCCGTTCGCGTTCGCGATATGGTTATCGGCTTCATGATCTGCACCGAGGTCATGTTCACAGAATGGGCCCGCCACTATGGCAGACAGGGAGTGAATATCCTGGCAGTACCACGCGCCACACCTCCTCATGCACGCTGGGAGGTTGCACCGCGCATGGCCGCTATCTCCTCGGGCGCCTTCGTCATTTCGTCGAATCATGCTGGCAATCAGCTCTTTGGTGGCCGAGGCCTGATTATTGATCCAGATGGTGAGATCCTGGCCGAGACATCCCATCAAACTCCCTTTGTTACAGCAGAAATCGATCTGGAAGTAAGCGCACAGGCAAAGAAAACCTACCCTCGCGACGTTCAGGAATAATCGTTCTGTGAGAGAAGGAGCCCCTTCATAGCTCTTTCTCTCCTGAAATACTGCATACTTCTGATAGAGAAAACCTCTCCTTTTTTTATTCAGCCTGCCCTATTTCAGTAATAGAGCTCGAGAGCAACCCACCGGACAAAGAATCTCCCTGGTATGGTACGCTATCTGGCTTCCCAGGCCGCATTACAGTTCAGGCAGTGGAGTCATATAATCGAGTATGTCATCCTTTTTGCAAAATGGCGTTCCTTTTCTGACAATATCTGGCGTCATCCCTGCCAGATGGGGACCCGGATGCCCGCATTCCTGGATGTGCCAGAAAAAAAGAAAGGGGCCCCCACGGAGCCCCGCTTACTCATCAAACTGTTTTAACGCTTCAAGCACCGCATCTGTCGTCACAACCTGCCCCATACGGGGAAAGATCTTCTGTACGCTGTTCTTATGCGTTTCAACGCTTCTATCGGTCATTGCATCCTCAGGGAAGATCAGTTGATAGCCGAGGTCGTACGCCTCCCGCGCCGTCGACTCCACACCAATAGCCGTCGCGATGCCGCCAAGCACAATCGTCGTCACCCCGCGCTCCCGCAATTGCGCATCCAATTCCGTATTGATGAATGCGCCCCAGCTATGTTTTGTCACCACAATATCCTCTTTATGCTTCTCAAGCACCAGCTCCGCTTGCTCCGGGCCGATCTGCCCGGTTATCACACGCACAAGGACAACTGGAAGATTGCGTGCACGAAAGCCCTCCGCAAGCCGTCTTCCGTTCTCCACCACTCCATCAGCCGGATGCGGCACAGTCGGAAAACGCACAATGCCCTGCTGTAAATCGATCAAAACAAGAGCCGTCTTTCTATCGAGTTGAACGGACATATTCCTTTTCTCCTTTCTGCGTAGATACCTTCTTCACGAGATGATCAGACAGCGCCCGCAATTTCGGATCAATCAGCACGACGATCAAGACCAGCATACTGACTCCTGTCAGGTAGAGCCCCAGGTGGTGTAAGCCAGCATCAGTAGCCTGTTGATGATAATTTATGCTGATCAGGCTCGATGCCAGAATCGCGCCTACATATTGCGATGTGCGGAGCAGGCCAGCCGCCGCCCCCATCTGTGAGGCTGGCGCTTGCAGATACAGCGCATTCTGATTGCTCACGTTGCTCAGCCCGTTTGGGATACCCAGAACCGCAGCTATAAGAGCCAGCAGCCAGAGAGATGCCGTGCTCCCGGCAAGCTGCAACAGTCCGGTCCCGATCAGCATAAACAACGCACCTCCAAGCAGCCCGCGCCAGATGACAAGCTTCTTTGTCATCAAGGCGGCGGTCAGCGCTCCCACAGCCGCGACAGGCAACATTACCAGTCCCGCCATATCCGGTGCCAGCCCTCGCCCCTGCTCGAGCCACTGCGAATACCCATAAAACACCGAGTAGAACACCAGATAGGTTGCAATATAGCGCCCGTATGTCATTAAAAGCCCTCCGTGAGACGCCAGCATCCGGATGTCAATAAAGGGCGTCGTACAGCGCCATTCACGCCAGAAAAGCAGGCCTCCTGCCAGCAAAGCAATCACCAGTGGCCCCCATGCAATGCCGCTACTCAGACGCATCAAAAAGAACAGCAGCGCGATCATCATGGCACAAAAAAGAGCGATGCCGAGACTATCAAGACTCCTCAGCACGCTCCTGAGATTACCCCTGATCGCCTGCTGATCGCCCGGAAGCCAGAACAGCGCCCCGAGCAGCCCGAGCAGCGTCACCGGCACGTTTACCAGAAAGATTGACTGCCAGCCAAACCAGGTGATGAGGAACCCGCCCACGCTTGGCCCAAATGCCGTGCAAACCTGGCTTGAAATCGTGATGGCGCCCAGAACAACAGATGTTCTGATACCCTCGCCATCCCTCTCGTTACGCCGCACCAGGGCAAGTCCAGAAGGATACGCGGCAGAGGTGCCGATCCCCAGAACGACCCGCGCAGCAATCAACCAACCGAGGTCAGGAGCAAACCAGGCACCCAGGCCTGCAAGACCCGTCAGCACTAATCCGAAACAGAAGACGCGTTTTGGTCCGAGCAAATCAGCCAGGCGGCCCATTGTCGGTTGCGCTACCGAGGTCGCCAGATAAAGCCCGGAAACCAGCCAGGCTGTCGCCTGTGAGTTGACATGATAGGTGGCGCTGATCGGTACCAGGGCTACTGCTATCATCGACGAATTTAAGCCGTTCAGCAGCACCCCCAGGACGATCACCACCACTTGACGTAAAGACATAGGCCATAACTCCTTTCATAGCTGCCTCTCGTCTTCCCTGCCTCAAAGTATATGGCACAACCAATAAGTAGTCAACTGGTTGATTTTTCAATCAACATAGTGTATGATACCGAAGAAAGGAGTGAGAACCATGAGCACCAAACGATATCTGAGCGCACGAGAAGCGGCAGCAGAGCTAGGGGTCAATCTCAAGACGTTGTATGCATATGTGAGTCGGGGACAAATTCGCTCAGAGGCATCAGGCGGCTCACGGCAGTCGCGGGCCTATCTTGCGGAAGATATTTACCGGCTCAAAGAGCGCAAGGAGCTGCGTCGTAACCCTGAAAAAGCAGCAAGCCAGGCATTACAATGGGGTGATCCCGTCCTCGATTCGGCGTTGACGCTCATCAAAGATGATCATGTGTATTATCGTGGGCAGGACGCCATTTCGCTGGCCGAAACTCATACCATCGAACAGGTGGCAGCGCTTCTCTGGGGGTTTCAAGAGCAAGAGGGGTATACAGCGCAAGATCTTTTTCAAAAGCAGAAACCAGGGGAAGAGATGCTACAGCTCCTCAGGCGCTTCTATACCAGCGAGTTCCTCTGCGATCTGCCCCTGCTTGAGCAATTTCAGGCTGCACTGCCCCGTCTGGCCGCCGGGGATCTCGCAGCATATAATATGCGGCCTGAAGCAATCATCGAGACAGGGACGCGTTTTCTCTGGTTGTTCACGGCCTGTCTCTCCCGGATCAACAGCTTACAAGCAAGCATTGCCGAAACACTTCAACAGGCCTGGGCACCGGATCATCAAGAGGCTGCTCGTTTGTTCAATGCAGCACTGATTCTCAACGCCGACAACGAACTGACCGTCCCGGCATTCACGGCCCGCTGTGTCAGCTCAACCAATGCACCACTGTATGCGGTTATGCAGGCTGCACTGGCGGCGTTTCACGGTATCAATGGGGGTGGGCGCTATCTACGGGCACTTCAGTTCTTACGCGAGGTCTGCGCACCACAACGCGCCCGAGGCCCTCTCACGGTACTTGAGGCCTATCTGAAACAGGGCGAGCGGCTCCCGGGCTTTCAGCATCGCCTCTTCCCTGTTGGCGACACACGACCGATCAAGCTGCTTCAGATGCTGCGAGAGGCCTATCCGGCTGAGCCCGTCATCAAGCTTGCATGGACACTTATCGAGGAGGTAGAGCGCCAGCTTGGTCTGCATCCCCACATGGACCTTGCCTATGCAGTGCTCGGCATGGTGCTCGGGCTTGAAGACGAGCAGATCTCAGGGCTGTTCACGCTGGCCCGAAGTGTGGGCATTATCGGGCACGCGCTGGAGCAATACCAGAGCAAGCAAGAAATCAGGCCACGTGCCCGTTATATCGGAATTCAACCCTGATACAGCACTTCGTTTTCGCGAAACCAGAGCGCAACCCGCGGGATCGCTTCAAGGTAGCGTGCAAGCAGCTCGCGGTAGATTTTGCATTGCTCCTTTCCGTCCTTCGTGCGGCTTACCGCCTGCATCCAGAGCTGATAGCGCTCTTTCATACAAACGCCACAGGGTCGAAAGCCGGCCTCAATCGCAACCTCTTCGCTGGCGAAAAGACCCTGTGCTCGACATACTGTCCTCGTGTGACGTATCGCAACGCGCCAGGCAATCCAGGCGTCCATAGATGCCGAGCTTCTCATCTGTATATCCGCCCGGCATCGAGCTTTCAGAGATTTGACCATCCAGCCCCATCAGTTTATAGTGCTTCGCGGCGCATATCTGTTCTCCATGTCGAACATGAAATCTGCGCATGTACGCTAGAACCTAATCAGCACTCTCGGCAGGTGCATGACCCCACGGGAACGCCTCCGCTTCCTCCGGAACCTGAATCATATCTTGAATCGCCTCAGGTTTTCGATTGTAAGAGGGCCGAATATCGAGTTCGCGATGATGCGCCTCAATCTCCTCCCGATGCGCGTCGAGATAGGTTTTAATCGCGTCTTTACGCCCACCGACCAGCTTCTGTATGGACAGCGTGGTGATATACCAGCGCTCAAGCGGGCGGTGTTGCTCATTCCAGCGCATAAGCGTCCAGACGGCACGGCGAAAGCGCTCATTCGCCGCCTCCACGACCTTCATACCAATCAACTGAGAGGTTGGCATGGCCGCATAGCGTTCCTGATCGTGCCGCCGCGCCTGCCCTTTCAACTGCCGCGCCTCTCGCTCGCCTGCCGCCACCAGAAACGACAGCACATCAGCAGCTCCCGAGAGCGCGATTCCCTCACGTAATAGCTCACGCGTCTGAGCCGGGACGTCAAGCGTGTCAAGCGCAATAGAGGTCGGCGGTGCAGCCGTCTCCACAGCAGTACGCCCCTGCACATAGGCAACCAGCAGATGACGCAACACCTCATCATCGCTCACCTCATGTCCCAGGCGATTCTGAAGCTCTGTACGAATTTCGTCGACCCAATCACGTGTAGCAACGCGCGGCTTGAGCGACGAATAGCCGGTCTTGTTCTCGGACGCTTTCTTGCGCTTCCGCCGCGACGGCTTCTGCGGCTCCTCAATTCCGGCCTCTTTGCGAAAGACATCGAGCACCGTCACGCCCGGCTGGTCAAGCTTGACGCCCTGCCTTCCATCAATATTCCCGTTGCGGTCCGCAATCTTATAATCGGCATAATGGGCATGGCTGGCATAATTGCGCCGCACCTGCTCGACCTCTCCAGCGGGCTCACCCTCTAACTCAGCCTCTGGTTCCAGCACAAAACGGTGTCCCTGAATTTGTGCCATATACGTAATAGAAGCAACAGTAGGTGGTGCATACCAGAAGGTAGCAATTTGCGCATACACAGCGCGTAGGGCGTGAACGGTCAATTTCTCCCGGGTCACGCGCACCGGAATGAGATCGCCATAGTGCTGATCGACCGCCTCATTGACTGCTCGCCCGTAGCGCTGGCTGACCTGCTCCACTTCCAGTTCAGAGCAATCAACCAGAGAACGAAGCTTCTCGACCGCGTCTACGACCAGAAAAGCGCGAGCCAGCGTCGGGATCTCATACCGCTCATCAAAGCGCGTGCGCCCCTTGACCTGCCCCGAAAACCAGGCCGTATATGGCTCCTTCACGGCGAAACGGCCCGTCTTCATGATCTCCGCAAGTCGCCGCCCTGTGCAAACCGCGATTCCGACCACCAGATCAGGCCATTCATCCGATAGCAATAATGCAAGCGCACGCTGCACGATCGTATCAGGATCTTGCAGCAATTGTTGATGTTCCAACCGCGTTTCAGCTACCCCACGACTGCGATCGTTCAGGCGTACCCATTCACCCTCAGACAGGTTAAACACCTTCAGCGCGATATGCTCACGCTCCTTCGTACGCGGGTTAAACCAACTATTTTCTTCTGTTACCGGTAAATCTCGAATCAGGTTCCGTACCTGTGTGATCGGTTTGCGCAAGGAATCGCCTTCCAACCCGCGCCCTTGCTTCCACCAGTTCAGTTCACGCTCCCAGAGTTCCTGCAATTCGGCCTCTTGAGCGACTGTAGCCGGTCGGATCACCGGTTCAAGCTCCTCTTGCCAGCGCCGAAGTACCCAACCTAAGACCTTCGCCATAGCACGCGCTCCTCCTCTTTATAGCATCTGGGAACAGTATAAAGATGTTCCCGTGTTCCTGTCAAGGGAACAGACATATTGGGGTATCCAGAGCGCTCCTATGTCAAGAGAGACGCAGATGAAGAGGCATAAGATAGCAGCCGCTGCGTCCACTCAGGAGAGCAAGCCATTGCCGGCCCAGACCTGTAGTAATTCCCAGATAGAGCCTCGTTTCTGTTGAGGAAGCATTACATTATCCAGTGCCGCCGCTCCCAGTCGCTCCTGCAATTGCTGATAATAGAGACTGCGCGGGCTCACTTTCTGCCCCATACGTTCCCAATATCCCGCTCCACTCCTTTTCCCCACTGTACAGCCAATTGCCCAGTTACGCGCTCCCGGTGGGCTATCAACGCACATCTCTTGCTCGGCATGACAGTTCCAGAAAAGCACCTGTGCGCCCGCCCACCCATGCCCCGACCCCATCGCTTTTCGGTTCCAGACGCGCATCAGAGGCGCGCTGACGTTATCAAACAGAATCCCCGTTGCATAGCGATGATGGGGCCCTGTATCATTGTGCGCTTGCTCCGCGAAAGAATCAACGAAGGCATTGGGCCCGGGAACTTTCGAGCCAGTTACAAAATCATGCCGCCCACTGGATGCATAGCAACGCTGAAAGAGATTACGACTACTTGTTGAATCGATGAAAAAAGAGTAGCGCCGCCCGCCGCGAATCTTCGATTTTCCCTCAAGGTAGGCGCAATCCTGCACGGTTACCTGCTGCACCGACGTATTCAGGCCGACCGCCGCAAAGCCAAAGTGACGCGCCGTGACACCCGAAACCCATCCGTTCTCTACACAATTCATCGAAATCGCCTGCCAGCCATGTTCCTCATCAGTCTCACTCCCATAAACCGATTCAAGGCGTAGATGTTCCACTCCCACCTCACTGATACGCTCCACAGTGTACTTGAAGATCATCCCGCCACCATATCTGTGCACGATAGCTTGCACAAGCGGTGCATCGATCAAAAGTGTATTTTCTGCGATATCGGTAATGACGCGTTCATACCCGACTTTATAGATGTCCGCTTTCCAGCCATATTGTGCCATATCAAGAGCGGTAATCCAGGCCTCATCGGGTGTACGCTGCACAATAATCCTGTCACCCCGCTTCAGACCTTCCGTTGAGGTCACCGCAAAGCGCCGAGCACCAGTCGGGACCACAGGCGAAGTGATTGGCTGACGCGTCTCCTTAAGCGGCTTCCAGGGTTTCTTCTTCTTCAGCACGCCTACCTGAATAAAGTCATGCTGCTCCCTCAACGTATCGATTAAAACTGTACCGGTGGGCCCCTGCCCCTCGCCACGCAGCACTACACCGCCAGTTCGCAAAAAAAGCGGCCCATCTACAGTATACGTTCCTGCTTTCAAGAGCACAGCACCGCGGAAGCCATCGTTATCGGCAGGCAAGCTCGAAACCGCATCAATAGCCTGCTGAATGCGTGCTCGATTGTCACCAGGCACCGGGGTAAGCACCTGCCGGACCGGGAGCTGAGGAAGCCGTACGCCGCCGCCTCTATAGCCGCAGTAGGAAAAATCGGGAATAGTATGGATAGCCTCGCTCTCGCCCTCATTGGCATACATCCTATACTGCAATTTCCCATTTTTCAGGCTTACCAATGAGGAGTCACGATCACCCTCAAATCCATTTGCAAAGCCATTTGAAGATACAATCACATCCCTGCCCTTTCTTGAAAGCGGCTATGAGCGCTCCTTTTTCTCAGGAGCATGTCGTATCCGTTCAGCAATCCATTGCTCGCCTGGTTGCCGTAGCTGTGCAGCAACCCTCTGTTTATAGTTAGCGATTATTTCAGCAACCGTCTGAGAGCGCAGCGCTTCTCGCCAGGCCCTGTCAGCTCGCAACATCGCCACATGCACCTCACAGGGCATCCGATAGAGCGAATCAGGCAACTGCACAGGCACACGCTGGCGAATCTCGGTACAGCGAAACACTCGTTCGCGCCCCTCGATCGCCTCGACAATATCCAGCAACGTGATTTGCTCAGCAGGCCGTGCCAGCCGATAGCCACCCTTCGGCCCGGGGACCGATTCCAGTATTTTTGCATTCGCTAACGCCTGTAGATGCTTGGCAAGGTACGTCTCTGAAAGCCCATAGTTCTCTGCAAGGGCCTTTGTCGGTAAGGTGGCGCCTTCCGGCAAGCCAGCAAGCGATATAGTACAATGAATGCCCCATTCAACCCCTTCACTCAGTCTCATTGCGTTCCTTCCTCTGTCAGATCTATTCAGGACAACAGGTATCCAGGATCAGTATAGCCTGTCCGGATAGCAAACGCAATGTCTCCCTTGATGGCCTGTATGATATCTCAAAAGTGGGGAAAGGAGAGGAATTGGATACAAGAGGCTCTACCATAAAGGAGAAAAAAGGACTTCCTCTTTTTTACTACGTATATTTTATGACGTACCACTAACGACAAGGAATTGCTATCGCATTTGTTCGTATCTAGAACAAACAGGCTCGCTGATGCCAGTGATCGTAGACACCAGAAGCTCCCCTGTCATTACGATTGGCACGCCGCCTTGTCCCGTTTATAGATCCGAAAAACCGGTTCCAGACAGCGATCACACAGTGCAATCTCGCAACGCTGAGCATCGACCCGCAAACAGGCCATCTCTTCAAGTATGCTCGGATCTTCCTGCTCATACCATCTGATAACATCTTTTACAGGAAGCAGACGCGGCTCGAACGCATCCCTCCCTAATAGCTCCTTGTCGGCCTCTATCATACAATGAGGGCAGCGGCTCAGGATCGCTTGTAAACAGACTCGGAGTGTATCCCGTAATTCCATTGTTGTTCCTTTCGCGCTCTATTTCAGCTCGAGGGATAGTGTTGAGGTTTGCTACGGAAACACTTGAAATCGCAGATCCTCTCTTCTCTCATATCACGAATGCATATTCAACAATGTTCCAGAATAGTGGAAGAAACAGTATCCGCCGGAGCGGCTGACACCTGTGTCCGGGAGAGGAGCCCCCTGTATTGGAGGCCCCACTATTTGCTTGTTTGCTACCAGGCCGGGATGTGTCGTGTATTGCAATGGATGCCGCCACCACCAAGATTAAGCGCCGTCACTGGAAGCGTTACTACCTCTCGCTCAGGAAAGAGGGCCTGTAGTACCTCCTTTGCCCGTTTATCCTTTTCGCGGATCAGCTCACTCTTTCCCGGCTCCCAGTAGTGCTGACCGACAACAAGGCCATTTGTGATTAAAAAGTTACAATAGCTCGCGGCAGGCACAACCGGAAAAGAGGAACCGGAGGGGAATTCGGAACCGTCCTGCATCACCTTATAAAAACGTTTTAATTCCTGATACACTTCATAGATGTCATCGCCCGCCTTGACCATATAATATTCAGGCTCTGGAACTGGCATCCTGACAATACGAAACGGCTTCCCATCCTGGTCGGTCTCATGCTGCAAAAGCTCGAAAGCCTGGTCGAGCATCGGCTTATTGAGCGCCAGCAGCGGACTTCGACGCGCCTCTTCTTCCGTCACCTCTGCCAGGAGAATCGTATCCGGGGCGACGAAACGACAAAATTCATCTATATGTGCATTTGCAGAAGCAGCACGATAAGCATTAAGCTGCCCATCCGGTCCCGGAATAGGTCCACTCATCATACTCTCATCCTCATGCAGGCCCTTCGGGAGCCAGATAAGCTTCTTTAGCTGGAAGATACGCTTTAGCTCTTGCTCCACCTCTTCCTTTGTCCACCCGGGATTACGCTTGCACACCTCTGTCTCTTCAATCGTCATCAGCACTCCTTTCCCGTTGAACTCGCGATCTCCTCCCTCACTGATGAGACGCGTCATTACGCTCTCAGTGATTCCCAGATACTCCGCGGTCCGACGGTCGAAGCGCTCCGTAACGCGACAGCGCCGGTCCCATACAGGCATATAACCATACATGCTGAAATCACAATCTACATGTATCACATTTCCTCTATCATCAATCATGACTTCTATCCCAAAATCGCGGGGATATACCGCCGCGCACTCAATCGCAAGAAAGGTGATATTCTCCAGAGGTATAGCACACTCTTCAAGCAAAAGCTGGATATCATGCGCAGTATGCAAGCCAGGTCCGGGAACAATAATCAGCGGTACGTGCGCACCGATTGCCCGTACCATTTCCACATGCAGCGGTTGATGCGACATACCGATTATGTTCTCATGTTGCGCCCAGATCATCATCACAGCTCGTTGTTTCTCAAATTCTCCAGGTACACGAAATCCAGAATAATCCATATGATATGACCCCTTTCAAGCAAAACAAGCATGAGCGTAGCATTACTCATCCTGAAGCAAAATGTTTTATGCAACGTCTATCAAGAGTTTAGTCCGAATACAGCAGAAATACATCACTCGAATTATTGATTTTTCCGCATGCTTTTTCTCAAATCAGAGATTGAAGTAGCTCATCCCACTGCACTCAATATGTTTAGAAAAAAGAGACTGCTTTCTGCCATTTTTGCTATAGAAATGCAACACATTGCGAGTACACTATATAAGTAGTGGTAGTATTCAGATGGAAAGGACGTACCTATGAAGTACCTCACAGGCGTTGCATTGCTCCTGTTGCTTGCTTGCAGCACGCTGACCCCGGTCCACGCCCGGAGCGCTCCCGCAAGCAAGGAAGCAACCGACTACCTCAATTTCGTCCTTGATTACATCCAGGCCAACTCGGTGAACTCAGACAAGCTGAACTGGCCTCAAATCCGGCAGGAAGCCATGAACCGCATTCAGAACGCCCGGACAACTGCCGATACCTACCCCACTATCCGCTGGCTTCTGGAGCAGCTCGGTGACCATCACAGCTTCTTCCTTGATCCTCAGGCGGCCCGGAAACAGCAGCATGGACATGGCAACCCCTTCGGCCTGCGTATGACGCGGGATGGCATTATCACCGATATTCTACCCGATAGCCCCGCCGACGCCTCAGGGCAGATCAGGCGCGGCGATGTGCTGACACAGATTAACGGATTCGATCGCGACGACTCCGATGCGATCCGCGACAGCCTCAAGAAACACCCCGGGACAGCCACACTTACGCTGACTCGCAATGAGCAACCCTACACGGTCACGCTTGCGCTCAAGCCATACGAGAGCAACAAGCGCCCGTGGGGAAAACTTGTTCAGCCCGACATCGGTTATATCGAACTCCCAGCCGTGATAGGTGGTACAATGGAACAGCACTATGCAGATATAGTGCATGACGAAATTCGTAAGCTCGATCAGCAATACACTATTAAAGGATGGATTATCGATCTGCGCAATAATATCGGTGGTAACTGCTGGCCGATGCTCGCCGGTATTGGGCCCATTCTGGGTGAAGGAAAGCTGGGCGCGTTCGTTAGTCACGGGAAGGAGGTCGGCACCTGGATATATCAGGAGGGCAAAGCTATGAGCGACGATTACATGCTTGCTCAGGTCCAGCAGCCCTACCGGCTCAAGCAGCCACTACCGCCCGTCGCCGTGCTGACCAGTAACCTGACGGCGAGTTCTGGCGAAGCGGTCGCAATCGCCTTCCACGGACGCCCATCAACGCGCTTCTTTGGTGAAAGCACCTATGGTCTGCCAACAGCGAACACGCTTGAAATCCTGAGCGATGGCGCACAGCTCTACCTGACCGTCGCGAATGACGCCGATCGTACCGGACGGGTCTACGAAGGGCCCATCGCGCCCGATCAGGAGGTCACTATCAACTGGGCCGAACTCTATACCGAACAGGATAACGTCATCAAGGCCGCTCAAGAGTGGCTACAACAATAAGGGAACGAGAGCGGCGCTGTCCCTGCTTGCAGCGCCGTTCGACTCTTATGAGAGCAACATCTTTTCACGCGGAAGCCCGCACTTGGGGGCTGCTCTCTACGATAGGCAACATACTTGCTCCGGATAGAGGATACATAAAAATGTCACCGAAGGTTATGCAGCCCCCGAAGACGAGTGCAACTATCCAATCAGTTTAAGCAAAAACAGCTACTCATTTCCACCTGTAGTCTTCACCCGTCGAATACCTCTTTTTGCGCCAGCTCAAACCGTTGAGATCATGCGCCCGCACGTTCAGGCAGTGATAATGAATGGCAACAAAAAGACGTATAGCTTCCTCATAAATAAGGAGCAAAAGATCATGAGTACGTTCAAAGAGGGAGTGAGCACAGGTGTCCCTGTATGACAACATCACCATGCTTGCCAATCAGAGCCGTGATGTCCGGGCGCTCCATCGTCAGGTGCATGGATATACTTTTTGTGGAAAGAGGGTAACGCAGAGAAAGCGTATAGATGCAATTGTCAATCTATACGCTTTCCTCCGCTCAACGTTTACTGTTGAGATATGGTTGTTGATTGCTGCTCAAACGTCACGGGCTTGCCGGAAGTTGCAGCCTCAACCGAGGCAAACATCAAAGCCAGAGTAGGCAGGTTGTTTCGTCCGGAGATACTCGGCTCCTCACCTGTCTGAACGGCCTGAATAAAGCTCGTCAGGCTGCCGTGGCGGTCCTGCTTTGACACTTCGGGCAGGCGCAGGCCATACGGGCGCTTGCCACGCGGGCGGACAGTCACACGCTCATCCTCTGGACCGGCTCCACGCGAGGTCCACACGATTTCACCCTGCTCGCACTCCATGTGCCATTCACCGGCCCACGGTGTCTCAGGCCCGGTGCTGACCCAGTTACCGCGATACGATACGATCGCGCCTCCCGTGAAGGAAATAGTCGCAGCGCCAGCCGGGTCCTCTTTATAACGGCTCCAGGACGGCGACCAGGTAGTACAACTGATCTGCGTCGGCTCCTGGCCAAGGACATAGCGCATCAGGTCAAAATGGTGAATCGACATATCGACGAGCAACGGCTGCCAGATATGATAGTGACGATACGTCTCAACCGGAGCTGTATTATCATAGCGGCGGAAATCCAGATTGACGGATGCAACGGGACCGAGCGTATTGTTCTGAATCAGCTTCCTGACGGCCTGCACCGCCGGATAGAAACGATAGTTCTGACTGATTGCGAGAATCACGTTCTGCTGCTCAGCGACCTCTACCAGATGGCGCGCTTCCTCTATCGTCGCGGCAAATGGCTTTTCAAGTAAAACATGCTTTCCTGCTCGCAGGGCTGTGAGAGCCAGAGGAGCATGTGCGGGCAACGGCGATGTAATCAGCACCGCATCTGTTTCGACGGTATCAAGCGCCTCCTCCAATGAGGTGAATGTCTGCTGGATACCAAGTTCGGTCCGCACGCGTTGCAGGATTTCTTCACTGATATCAACGCAAGCGACCAGCTCTACCTGCTCATTTTTCATCAGGACATCGCGGGCCCAACTATACCCCCAACCTCCCAATCCAGCTTGAATGAAACGCAAGGCCATGAAAAAACCTCTCTCCAATGATTTTATTCTTGCATCTCGATATACAGAGCACAACTCCGTTACTCTGCCGTTCTCCAACCCGGCAGGGTCAGTTCCTGCTTCGTCAGGGCGCTCAAACCATCGCATAGCGTGTCAGCGCCACCCTGTCCACAGGCATCACTTCCCGAGGAACAGCCCGGTAGCTCAAGAGGGCTCTCTGCTTGAACGAGAAAGCTATCAAGCATTATTTCCCCTTGCAGTAGAAAACGTATACCATCCTGAGAAAGCAACGGGATTTCAGGCGAAATTTTCGTATCGCCCTCATTCCGTCACAACACAGTGGACTTCTTCTACCTTACCACCTGCCAATAACGATATCAAGCTTGTTAAGAGGAAAATCATGGCCTCTTCCTCTATCACAGGATCTTCAGCGAGCAATACTGCAAGCGAGGATGGGTCACTCTGGAAAGTTACCCAGAGATCTGGTACGATACCTCAAAGCGCACAATGAGGAGGTCTTATGCCACATTACCCATACATTACACAGGGATTACTCTATCCAGCTTCAGAAGCGAAACCGATTGCCCTGGACACGGCCGACTGGTTTACCTGGGTCGAACAACACACCGCTTTCACCTATCAAGAACCTCCATTTCGTTTTAGCGCACGCCGCGAGGAGCGTCCTGGCGGCCAATACTGGTACGCGTACAGGCGCATGCAGGGCAGGCTCTATAAGCGCTATCTCGGACGTACCAAAGACCTGACCGCCGCCCATATGCAGAAAATATCCCAATTGCTGCATATGCATCCCGAGCACCCAGTACCGCAACCTGTCCCTCTCATCACAACGCGCTTCGCTATCCCGCGCCTGCTATCAGAATACGTCCCACGCCCCCGTCTGCTTGAGTCCTTACAGCGAGCTCTCGAACGTCCCTGCACGCTCATCACTGGCCCCGCAGGCTCGGGCAAGACTACGCTAATGACCCAGGCAGGCGAGCGCCTTCAAAAGCAAGGCTGGCGGCTCGCCTGGCTTTCCCTGGAAAGTAGCGAGCAGGATGTCACCCGCTTCTGGTACTATCTGCTCAACGCAATCGAGCGTATCGTCCCGGGAACCGCACGTGAAGCCCTCCAGGCGCTTCAAATGCTACCTCTCCCGCCAGTCGACGAACTACTGATGCCCCTTATCAACGCATTGAGCAAACCACAACAACCACTGCTCCTTGTGCTTGATGATTACTTTCTGGCCACGACCCCCGAAATTGACGCCGGGCTACTCTTCCTTATTCAGCATATGCCTGATAGCCTGCGACTGGTTGTCATCTCACGTACCAAACCTGCATGGCCGCTCACACGGCTCTATGTCCGTGGACAGCTCGCAGAGATCGAGCAAACAGATCTTCGTTTCACAAAAAACGAGGCAGCGCAGTTCCTTCAACAAACGATGAGACTGCATCTGACGCCAACGCAAGTTGCGACACTGGAAGCACAAACTGAGGGTTGGGTTGCTGGCTTGCAGCTTGCCGCCCTCTCGCTTCGGCATCAATCCGATATCGACACCTATCTGCACACATTTGACGAGCAGAATCGCTCTCTCCACAATCGTTATATTGCAGCATACCTCATAGATGAAGTGCTGAACGAGCAGCCACCCGAGTTACAGGAATTTCTCCTTCTCACTTCTGTCGCTTCTCGTCTTTGCGGACCGCTCTGTGACGCGATTACGGGCCGTAGTGATGGACAGCGGACCCTCGAAAAGCTTGAGACCGCGAATCTCTTCATTGTCGCGCTCGACCAGCAGTGGTATCGATATCATCATCTTTTTGCCGACACGCTCCGGGAGCGGCTTGCACAACAAGACTCAGCACTTCTGGCGCGGAGCCACGAACGCGCCGCCCGCTGGTTTGCAACTCAAGGCGAGACGCAGGACGCGATTCGACATGCTCAGGCTGCTCAGGCTTATCCACTGGCTGCCGCTTTGCTTGAAGCAGAAGCAGAACTGATGCTTCAACGGGGTGAAACAACAACCTTGCTTGCATGGCTTCATAAGCTCCCGCATATCTTGCTCGATGATCACCCGAACCTCGCCCTTGCCTCTGGTCTGGCGCAATTCATCACAGGTGAAATCGAGCAGGCAAGTGCCACATTGCAACGTCTTGAGCAAGCACAGCTAGCCGAAAAAGCTCAACAAGGGAAGCTGGCAACTCTCCAGGCCCTTATACTCCTGATACAAGAAGGCACGCCTCAACAGGCAATGGAGCACAGCACTATGGCGCTCCAATTCCTGCCAGCACATCAGACCATCTGGCGTGATATCGCCACACTGCTTCACGAAGCAATAGACCTGCTCTTTCGAGGGAGCAATGAAGCACTTCAGAAGCTCACCGCATTGGCTCATTCCAGCCTGCGTCATGGGAACTACCTGATAGCCTCCTTCGCGCTGGAAAACCGCTCCTTGAAAGAGCTTGGTCAGGGCCGCTTGCATCAAATTGAGCGAACGTGTCAGGAAGCGCTACGCATCACCCCGCCAAATCTCATCTCATTTACCCACTGGGCCTACCTGCATCTGGGTGATCTCTATCGCGAGTGGAACCAGCCAGAACGTGCCCGCAAGATGCTTGAGACCGGGCTTACACTGGACCGCCCCTATACGTACCCGGAAATCGTTGTTGATGGCTATATCGCGCTCGCTCGCGTCTATGAGCAGCTTGACGAGCCCCGGCGGGCCGACGAAACCATAGAGACGGCAATGTCGTTGCTTGATCGGCTTGCCCCTCATACCGCCTGGCAGGTACAGGCATGCCGTGCCCGTATACTGCTGGTGCGTGGGCAGCATACTGAAGCCAAACAGTGGAGTGAAGCCTATGTTGCATCTCTCAAGCAGGCACAGCCTCCGTTTCCACTGATCGAGTTCAGCCACTTCACACTTGCACGCATCTATATGGCCCAAAATAACGATACAGCCGCTCACACACTGTTGCATACGATGTTGCAAACAGCCCGCGAGCTCAAGCGCTGGCGCACTGTTATCGAAGCGGACCTTCTGCTTGCACTGCTCGAGCAGCGACACAACCAGCCAGAACAGGCAGCACACCTGCTGACAGAGGCACTGGATCTGGCCGCCCCGGAAGGCTTTATACGTCTTTTTCTGGACGAGGAACAACCGCTTCTAGACCTCCTCTCACACTCCCTCACGGCTCGCCTTCTCACGAGCCCAACAGTGGTACGCTATGCCCGCAAGCTTCTCATGCTGAGTTCCCAGGAAGCCCCAGCTCCCTTACCCGAAGCGCTTACAGAGCGAGAATTGGAAATTCTTCAGCTCCTGGCAAGTGGCAAATCAAACGATGCAATAGCCAGAGCGCTGTTTCTGGCCCTCAGCACAGTCAAATGGCATATTATGAATATCTATCGTAAGCTGGCCGTCAGCACACGTATGCAGGCCGTAACACGAGCCCGCGAGCTCAAGCTGATTGACGAGTAGCAATCCCATCCTCAAAAACCATACCTCCGTTGGGGGACAAAAACCTTCCCAGGCCTCTATACTTCCCTCATGAGACACAGCAGGAACATACTGCTTGTCAGTGCTCTTCAAGCATATCGCGATCCGGTAAAAAGATCAATAAAAATCGTATTAAGATTTGCGCTCTTTATGCGCTTGTATACAAATGCGTATTCAGAAAGGAATGTGCTATGAAAGCTGCCGTTATTCATGCTTTTGGCGAAACACCCCGCTTTGAAGAATTTCCTGAACCCACCTTGACCGAAGGCGATGTTCTGGTACATGTACGTGCCGCCGGTATTCATCCTATCGTTCGAGCGCTGGCAAATGGCACCCACTACGGTAGTACAGATATTCTCCCACTCATTCCCGGCATCGATGGCGTCGGACAGCTTGAAGACGGAACGCGCGTCTACTTCGGCATGACACGCCCGCCCTATGGAACACTGGCCGAACGTGCGGTTGTTCCCCGTCAGGCCTGTCTGCCACTTCCCGCAAGTCTTGATGATGTCTCGGCTGCTGCCCTCTTCAATCCCGGCCTCTCTGGCTGGCTCGCGCTAAAATGGCGAGCGCAGATACAGCCAGGTGAAACTATCCTGATCCTCGGCGCGACCGGCTCGTCAGGCAAGCTGGCTATCCAGATCGCGAAACACCTCGGTGCCGGAAAAATCATCGCCGTTGGCCGCAATCAGCAAATCCTGAACACGCTGCCTGCGCTTGGAGCAGATACCATCATTGCGCTTGGGAACTCCGACGAGGAGTACCGCGACGCCTTAATGCAAGCTGCCGGTGAAACAGGAATTCACGTGATCCTCGACTACCTGTACGGGCATCCAACCGAGCAAACCATCATGGCGCTTACCCGCAAAGGGCTGACACACGCTGCTCCCCGGGTACGCCTGATTGAAATTGGTAGCATGGCCGGGCCGACCATCTCGCTTCCCGCAGCCGTCTTACGCAGTTCGGGGCTCGAAATCTCCGGTAGCGGCGGGGGCACGATCTCACCGAAAAGAGTTTTTGCCGAGATCCCTCACTTTGTTGAGTATGCCACGACGGGCAAGCTCCACATCGAGGCCGAGCAAGCACCGCTTTCTGCCATTGAAGAGGTCTGGATGCGCCAGAATAGCAATAACGCTCGCCTGGTTATCAAACCATAGCCATCTCACAGAGAAGGGGATTTTGCCTCTTCTCGTCCTTACTGCATCCCACAACAGAAAAAGAGGTCGCCCAATTCGAGCGTTGAGCGACCACATCAGAAAATGTTTCGTGTGGATGAAAATTGGACAGTCATAGTATAGCAGAAAGTGAGCGGGATGGTATTAAAAACATATTAAGATTCCTCCGCTAGCCACTTTTTCCTCAACTGTATCCTTTCTGCCCTCTCATTCTTGTACTTAAGAGAGCATACAACAAGCCAGAAGAAAGCGAGGAAAAAGCATGGCACTTATCAACTTCGGCGAAGTGACCTGTGATTGGCGCGACGGCAAGCTGTTTCTTATCACGCCACAGGGCCAGTATGAACTCTATCCTCAGCAGGTCGAAATGCTGATCGACTTTCTCTGTCAGATTGAGGCAGAAGTGCAGGAAGCACTTGACCCGGAAAAGCAGTAGCCAGATGCACGAAGGTGAGAGGACGTTGTTGCCTCTTGCCTTCAATTCTCCCCATTTTTCCTGCATCTCCCACAATAAACCATGTGCTTCCTTTTTTCCCGAACAAAGCCCGATGCATCCGCGCACGGTCAACAAAGTGCTCGAAAAGCCGGGCCCGGACCGCCGAGGGCAACGCGTCCCGGGCCTGCCTGCGGGTGCTCCAGATGCAGCACCAGTGCATCAATAGCCTCTCGAAAGATGCTGCGCACAAGGACATACGTATCCTGATAGTGCAGATAGAAGGCAGAGGCCGACGGCCACTGTGGCCTGAACACCATTGCCTATACCTCGGCACTGGTGTATGATTGGCTCACTGAAATCTTCGCTCGCGTATAAGTGCAATAATGAACGAGCAGACAGATTCCTGATTACGCCTTCTGTCAGACAAGCTCGGGCTGCGGTACAGCCATGATTTGCACTTTTGCTGCAATTTCGTACTTTGTCGAGAAAGAGCGCTCGCGACAGAACACGTTCCGTTTGCGGAATGGTTCGGGAGCCTCCTGCCGCAGACGCGCCTGCACATGTTCCTTGTTCGCACCGAGACCCGTATACCAGGGCTCTGGAAGCGTATACACAGGATGATGTACCCACGCCGGACAGGGCACCTCAAAGCGCTCACAGAGATACTCAACGGTCGCTGCACAAAAGGCCGCCCAGCGCCGCACCTCGGGTGTCATCTCACGAGGCAGCACCAGCGGCTGCTGTACAAGCTGCTCCCGCCGATCCGCTGCATAGACGTGCCAGTAATTCAGAAAATCACCAATTGCCGTCCAGAGGCGCTCCCCATACACTATACGTTGAAATGCATCATTGATAGTTTCCATCTCAGGCCACAGCATTGCTTTCACCTCCTGTCTTCTTTTTCATTATATCATGAGAAGACGGGTAGCCACAGGCAGTACTAAAAAAGATCATCAAGTGTTGCTTGAAGATTACACTCGTACTGCCATGCACTGTCAGCATAACGATCAACCAGCTCTTGAGCCTGCTCACGCGTCTCGATATGCAGCATCTCGCAGAGTGCCTCAATGTCATCAGCATCACGATCACGCCCGGAAAGCAGTTTCAACGCCAGAATATACGCAGCATCGGGAACATAGATCTGCAAGGCCCCATAATCGCGCCAGAGCGTCGTAGGCCCGGGCTCCGGTGCAAACGCAGCAACCACATCATTCACCCAATCCCGCCGCAGACCAAACCGGCGTGCAACCGCATTCGCAGCCGAACGAAAAGCCTTCGTCTCCTTATCCGCGTTCATCGTGTCGGGAAAGCTCACCGGCACAACATCGACATCTTTCGTCACCGAACGATTGCGCACAAAGTACAGCATATACGCACCCCCAACCAGAAGTAACTGAACCGGCTTGCCAATTCGACGCGAACCCAGTTCTTCAGCCAGGGCTTGCAGATACATATCAATATCCTGAGGAGTTATCATAGACGTGTTCACCACTCAAGTTCGCAGTTGTTGATACAGACGATAGAGACCATTCTGTGTTTGAAAGCAGGGAGCAAGCGACAAACGTGGCATCCACGGCCATATACTCGCTTGCCTGTCAGCGGCCTGCAAGGCCAGCAGCAAGGCGAGGCTCACCTGCGGAGGCATCACCACTCTAACATACACCAGAAGAAGGTGCAATAGCGTCATGCTGTTTCTATAGCTCCTTTCGCACAATTTCGCCTTACTCTCAATAATACGATGCTTTTCGCAAAAGGGGACATCATTTTCGAGCTATTTTGCCAAATCGCCCAAAACTCCCCATTTTTCACCCGAAAATCACACCGCACACGCTCAACTTTGCGCGGGACAGCGCCTCCCGACTCCACTGCTCAGCTTGCATCCCAGAAAAAGCGGAAGAAATGGGTGCTTTCTTGCTTGACAGCAATATTAGGATAGGCTAATATCTTACTGAAAAGGTCGGATATGGATGCATCCGCCGACCAGCCAAACAGAGAGCAATACACGAAGGGGTCAATAGATACTCCTCATCGTGCCTGTACTGCCTGTTGAGGGCAGCGATCAAGCGTGAATTGGATTCATCTTTTGCTCACACTCTGGACCCACCACCAGAAAGGATGTTTTTATTACTATGGCTGATATGCTTGCTCCATCGCAGCCTGTGCCCTCCTCGCCGCAGGACACAAGCGACGCCGAGCGCAAAGTACCCTGGTATTTTCAGCTCCTCTATTTCTTTGCCAACCTGAGCGGGCATCTAACCATCATCCCGACCGTTATCTTTCTCCTGCCCATGCAAATCAAGTTGATGGACCCCCATAACGCTGAATTCAGCCTGGGATGGGTAGAGGCCGTAGGCGGCATCGCCTCGGTCATTGCAGCCCCGATTATGGGCGCGATTAGCGACCGCACGACGATCAGCCTGGGCCGTCGCCGCTTCTGGATGCTGCTGAGTGCCGTCTGTGCCGCACTCTCGTTATTCCTGCTGGCGCGCTCATCGACCCTCTGGCTGCTTGCCGTGGGCTGGTTCTTGCTGCAATTCTTTGCGGATACCGTCACGGCCATGCTTCAGGCCGTCATTCCCGACCGCATCCCTCAAAAGCAGCGCGGCCTGCTCTCAGTGTATGTCGGGCTTGCGATCCCGCTTGCCGTGATGGTTGGCAGCATCATCATTGCCGTTTTTCTGAAGAACAATAAGCTCACTGCCTACTACGTCTTCATGGGTGCGATCCTGCTCCTGACGCTGTTTTTCTCCCTGGTCTATAAAGAGCGACCAATCAGCCGGGCGGAAGTGCCGCCGTTCAGGTGGGTCGACTTCCTGAAGAATTTCTGGATCTCGCCGCGCAAACATCCCGATTTCGCGTGGACCTTCCTGACGCGTCTCCTCTTTATGCTTGGCTATTTCGCTATAACAGCATTTTTAAAACTATATATGGAGAACGCGTTACACTATGAAGCGCTCTTCCCCGGGAAAACGGTCGATCAGGGTATACTTACGGTCGAAACGCTCATGACCGTGACGATGGTGATCGGCTCGTTCGTGGGGGGTATTGTCTCCGACAAAATCCAGCGCCGTAAGCCGGTCGTCGCCATTTCTGCGCTTATCGTCATGGTTGCCTGTCTGTTCCCGGCCCTCTCCACGAGCTGGAACGCGCTACTTGCCTGGGCGATAATCCTGGGTCTGGGCTATGGCTCTTTCTTCGCCGTTGATACTGCCCTGGCAACCCAGGTCTTGCCGAAAGCGAGCGACCGGGGAAAAGATATCGGCATTATCGCGATGGCAATGGCCCTGCCGCAGATCTTCTCGCCCATGATCGGCTCATCCGTTCTCTGGCTCTCACAAAAGAACTATTCGTTCCTCTTCCTGACGAGCGCCGTGCTGGTGCTGCTGAGCGCCTTGCTGGTACGCAACATTAAATCGGTACGCTAAGGAACCTCAAATCGGAGCCCGCAAACAGAAAGCGGGCTCTTTCCTCATTTTGTCCTCCCTTGAAAAGAGACCATATGCAGAAATACTCAGCCTTTCACCCCACCACTTCGCGTATATGAAGAACAAGTTGCGCTCTTTTGTCCGGACCCTTTTTCAGCATTTCTCAGAGCAGGTCGCAATTTCTACAAGAAAAAGAGTACCTCTTGCGCCTATTTCTGCAAATCGAACACCAGATATTTTGTAGCGCCGAGTACAAAGAAAAGTAGATACCATTTCATTTCTCTGTCGCCATCAAGCAACAAGAGGTAAGGAGTTCAAGACAGTGGTGCATCCAACACAGCAGTCGCGCAGCCGGGCGTACTGGCACGCAGGCATCACGACTGCGATCGTAACCCTTATTCTGCTCATCCTCATTTTTATCGGCTCACGCGAGTTTCGCGACTTTGATTCGGCGCTGATCGGTTATGCAGTGGGAACGGTCTTCTGCATTGGTGCGTTCATCTACCGCTATACGCTCTGGCTGCATCGCTCGCCGACCTGGCGCTACTTCCGGGGAGGATGGGTTAACTTTCTATCCTGGCGAAACTTCCAGCGCTACACCTTCCTGATCCCAAAGGCGTGGTGGACGGACATTTTTGCCCAGACGTTCATCTTCCAACGCGGCGTCTTGCGCTGGATCATGCATATGGCGATCTTCTGGGGTGTGATTCTCTCGCTGCTGGTTGTGTTGCCGCTTACTTTTGGCTGGCTCCGCTTCACACTGGTTCCGCCGCGCGACTATCGAGTATGGGTCTTCGGCATTCCCTTTTTCACGTTCCCGATAGAGGCAGGAACCGGGTTCGCCATTTATCACGCCCTGGATTTCACGGCCCTGTTGCTGATTATCGGCCTTGCTATCGCCTTCTGGCGCCGCATTACCGATGCCGGTCTGCGAGCCGTTCAGCGCTTCGGCTTTGATCTGTTGCCGCTGATATTACTGTTCGCCATCGCTATTACCGGTCTGGCGCTCACTGCCTCTGAACTCTGGTGGAACGGGCGCTACTACTGGTTCATCTCGCTGACACATCAGGCGATTGTAGTTGCCTGGTTGCTTGTGTTGCCATTCGGCAAATTCTTCCATATCATCGAGCGTCCGGCCAGTATCGGCGTCACGCTCTATCAAACCGTTAACCAGGATGTAGAGCACTACGGAGAGCATATGCCTCACGACCCACAGGCCACCCCGACGAGCTGTCGACGCTGTAATGAAAAACTGCCCTCGGGCCAGTTTGTTTCAGACTTGAAGGGAATTCTTCGCGATGTGGGGCAGGAATACAACCTCGGTGACGACCGCGGCACCTTGCAGGAATATTGCCCCACCTGCAAACGCGTCTTGCGAGGCCAGGCATATTATGCGCTCATGAAGAAGCGTTTCCTGTAACAGGAGCAAAAGGAGAGACGCAATGTCAGTAAATAAAGATTTCTTTAAGGAGCGGGACTTCAATTACGACTTCCAGAGCGTCGGGAGGCCGCCGGTCGAATGGGAGAGCGCAAGCCGCATTCCTGAACAACTGGTCCCCACACATTGCTGCTTTTGCGGCGTGCAGTGTGGTATGAATATTAAGGTGCAGGAGGGGCGTGTGATCGGCGTGGAGGCGCGTGATTTTCCGCATAATCGCGGCTCACTCTGCCCGAAAGGCGTCGTGGCCTATCAACAGGTCGAGCATCCCGACCGCCTGCGCTATCCTATGATGCGACGAGGCAAGGGGCAGCCGCTTCAGCGCGTCAGTTGGGATGAGGCGCTCAGCTATATCGTCCAGCGCTGGCAGGAGCTACAGGACCGGTATGGACGCAACTCGATCGCTCTCTATAGCGGCTCCTCGATGACCAATGAAAAGTGTTACGCAATGGGCAAATTTGCCCGGGCCGTCCTCGGGACACGTCACGTTGACTATAACGGTCGCCTCTGCATGTCCTCTGCCGCCGTCTCCTATGCTCAGGCGCTTGGCATCGACCGCTGCCCCTTCCCCATGACCGACATCCCCTTAACGAAATGCCTGCTTGTCGTTGGCTCCAACATGGGCGAATGCTTTCCGGTGATGATGCAATGGGTTTGGCGGGCACGCGACAACGGCGCGGCCCTGATCGTGCTTGATCCTCGCGAAACGCCACTTGCTCGCACGGCTGATCTCTGGCTCCCGGTGCGTCCCGGCACAGATATCGCAGTTCTGAATGCAATTTTGCGGCAAATCATTCATGATGGGCTTGTCGATGAAGAATATGTACGCAATCGCACACATGGATGGGAAGAGGTAAAAGCGTTAGTTGAAGAGTACACGCCAGAACGCGCACAGGAACTTTCTGGCGTCCCGGCCTCGCGGATTCTGGCTGCGGCACGACTCTACGGGCGAGCTGACCCCTCGATGATCCTGCATGCCCGTGGCATCGAGCATAGCACCCACGGCGTCAATACCTGCCTGGCCTGTATCAATCTGGCATTGGCCCGCGGCCAGCTTGGCAAGCCGGGCGGAGGCAGTGGCATGATTACCGGACAGGGGAACGGCCAGGGCGGGCGCGAGATGGGGCAGAAGGCCAATCAGTTGCCCGGCTACCGACATATCGATGTCCCTGAGCATCGCCAGTATACTGCGAGTGTCTGGGGCATCCCGGTCGATGAACTGCCCTGGGAAGGGGCCGCAGCGCCCGAGATGATCCACCTGATGGCGAAAGGCGAGATCAAAAGCTGCATGGTTGCCTGCTCGAATCTGATGGTCTCGCTGCCCGACAACCGAGTTGTGCAGCAGGCACTCAATAATCTCGAACTGCTGATCGTCGTGGATTTCTTTCTGTCTGAGACGGCTGAGCTGGCTGATGTAGTGCTTCCCTGTTCGGTCTGGGTTGAGGATGAGGGCACGACCACGAACCTTGAGGGACGGGTCATCAAAACGAATAAAGCGGCAGATCCTCCAGGAGAGGCAAAACATGACTGGGTCATTCTGGTAGAGCTTGCGAGGCGTCTCGGGAAAGAGCAGATCTTTTCATACGCTTCGCCACTCGACATCTGGAATGAGCTTCGTTTGGCAACAAAAGGCGGCATTGCTGACTATTCAGGTATTACCTGGGAAAAGATCGACAGGCAAGGAGGCGTCTTCTGGCCCTGTCCGACGGAGGATCACCCGGGCACGCCGCGCCTGCATACCGAGCGCTTCGGGCACCCCGACGGCAAGGCGAGAATGTTCCCGATTCCATTTCAGCCGCCTGTGGAAGAGCCCGGTGAAAACTTCCCGTTCCGCCTGACAACCGGGCGCGTGGTCTATCACTACCTCAGCGGCACCCAGACGCGCCGCATTGGCTTCTTGAACTCGCAGGCCCCCGAACCCTGGGTCGAGATTCATCCACAGGCAGCAAGCAAGCTCGGCATCACACACAACGAAGTGGTTCGCCTGCGTACGCCACGCGGCTCGATGCAGCTCAAGGCCCTGCTTGCGCCCTCCATCCGGCCCGATACGCTCTTTGTCCCCTACCACTATGGGCATGAGCAAGCAATCAACCAACTGACAGTGCAGGCAGTTGAACCAACTGTGAAAATTCCAGAATTTAAGGCGTGCGTCGCCCGGATTGAGAAGCTGGACACGCCCGAGAAGCCGCTTGAAGGCGGCTACAAAGTCAACTATACGGCGAAGGACTCACCGAAAATGTTCCCCTACACGGTGGGTGAAACCAAGCCCGAGGGAGATCAACACGCAAAAGCCTATTAGAAAGGGAAGGGTAGAGAATGGCAGTAAAAACGCTCTTTGTCGATCCATCGCGCTGTATCGGCTGCCGCTCTTGTGAGGCCGCCTGCCGTGAGTGCGACTCGCACAAGGGCGAAAGTATGGTCATGGTCGACTTTATCGATCGTGGCTTTAGCGTCGCCACACAACCGACCGTCTGCATGCACTGTCAGGACCCGTTGGCCCCCTGTGCGCAGGTCTGCCCGGTGATGGCAATCCTGATTACCGATGATGGAGTCGTGCAAATGGCCGAGCCGTCGCGCTGTATTGGCTGTCGCAACTGTGTGTATGCCTGCCCCTTTGGTGTGCCCAAGTTCGACATCAAGCAACGCCTGATGAAAAAATGTAATCTCTGTTACGACCGTACCAGCCAGGGCCTCAAGCCGTGGTGTGCTCAGGTCTGCCCCACACAGGCGCTCTGGTACGGCGATTATGAGGAGTTCGCAAACCAGCGCGTCGGCAACGTCGTCAATGTAACAGACTTTGGCACGCAGGCAGTACGAACGCGAGTGCAATGGGTGCTTCCAGCAGAGACACCAGAGCTGGATATTACAGCACTTTTAGATCAATATGGCTCTGAGATGCAAGCAGAGGCAAAAGAGGAAGAGGAGGCATGGGTTCTATGATAGGCAGGAAGGACGCGTCAAATCATCAATTTCAGCGGAACGGGCGCCTATCGCGCTGGCAGGCCCTTTTCCCCTATCACTGGGATGCAGACGAATACGTATCACGCCGTGAGGTACTTCGGCTTGCAGTTATCGCTTCTGGAACACTTTTCGCCGCAACAGCCGGGATAGTAGGTCTTTCATATCTGAAGCCGCGCGGATTAAAAAGTAAGCTTCAGCCAATCATTCGCGCCTCAGATATCCCTAAAGGCGGCGTGCACTACTTTAACTACCCGGCAGCCGATGAACAGGCTATTCTTCTTCACCTTCCTGATGGTCGTTTCACCGCTTTTAGTGGGAGATGCACACATCTTTCATGTGCAGTCTACTACGATGAGAAAGAGCAGGTATTGCATTGTCCCTGCCATGATGGCTACTTTGATCCGCAATCTGGCGCAGCGATCGGCGGTCCGCCACAGCGCCCGCTTCCGCGCATCAGCATTCGGCAGGACGGTTCCATGCTCTATGCAGTAGAGGTGAATCCAGCATGAATCAAGACCATATGCTTCTTAGCGAGAATACGGCAAATATCAAAAGAACCTTGCCTCCCGGGCAGATGGCGATTGCGTCAAGCGCGTTGGTGCTTGGCTTGTTGCTGATGGCAATTCAGCTCTGGCTGCTCACCATCTCGCTTGAGCAGTACCTTGCGGGCCAGCACGTGCACCTGTGGATTGTGGTCCTCATCTCCGGCCTGATCTTTCTCGGCGGCCTGCTCATTTTCCGGGCACTCGGCAAAAAAGCGTAAGCTCTCATTGTGAAAGCGCCTGCCCAGAGCAAGCGGACGGGCGCTTTCTGCCGGCTAGGAGCAGGAAGTGCGCAACGGCAGCGAGAACCAGAAAGAAGCGCCTTTCCCCTGCTCGCTCTCCACGCCGACCCGCCCCTGATGCCGCTGCACGAGCGACTGACTGATATATAATCCCAGCCCCAGGTTCGCCCCGAGGCGGCTATGCTCTCTGGCATCGGCTGCACGCTGGAAACGGCTCCAGATCTTCTGCTTTGCCTCTTCCGACAGTCCCGGCCCGCGATCATGCACCCACACCCGCGCCTCATGCTCGTCCGCAGTCAGCTCAACCGTTACGGGCATTTGCCGCGGCGAATATTTCAGCGCATTCGTAATATAGTTCCCGATAACCTGAGCAATACGCATACTATCGACGCACACTGGAACTGGCTTCTCAGGCAGGATCAACTCAATATTATGTTCAAAAGCTGTGGCCCGCAAATCATCAACCGTCTCCCGAACAAGCGAGCGGAGATCTGTTTCCGTCATGTGCAACTCAAGCTTATCAACCGCTATCCGCGAGGCATCCAGCAAATCTTCGATCAGGCGATTCTGGACGCGTGTCTGCCTGAGTGCCTGCTCAAGCAAGTGCTCGGTATTCTGTAACAGCTCGGTTGCTTTTGGATCTGTCAGACCAGATTGCACGCCAAAGCGCTTGAGCCGCCGCTGCGCCAGTTGCAACGTCCCACCAATAGCCGTCAGCGGCGTCCGTAGCTCGTGACTGATAATACCAAGAAACACTTCTCTTTGCTTCTCAAGTTCTTTTTGTCGAGTAAGGTCCAGGATAATCGATATATAATGTTTTGTCTTTTCCATGTAGGCAACAGCAGCCAGAACAGGTACCCTATGCCCTTGCTTGTGATAATATTCCTTTTCATATGGCGAGCAAACACCAACAACTTTTGTTTCTACCTGTTTTTCTCTATCAAGCGCGGCATACTCCTGAGGTGTCAGCGTATGAAAGTTTAATTGCCCGGCTTGCAGCTCCTCTCGTGTAGCACCTATAAGTGAAAGAAAAGCATCATTCGCATCAAGAATATCGTTCGCCTCGTTACAGGATGCTACCGCAACCAGATTTGCATCATACAGACGGCGGAATGTCTCTTCCTGCTCCCTGTAGAGCGACTCTATCTGCTTCAACGCGGTAATATTATGATAGTAGAAGGCCAGCCGATCGGAGGACGGGTAGACATGTACTTCCCACCACTGCCGGGCAGGCGCATAGAACATCTCATACTGAATGGGCTGCTGTGTCTCCCTGGCGAGCCGCAAAAAGCGCTCACCTTCATCACCACAGAGCGGCGGCCTGACCTCCCATACAGAATGACCCAGAAAGCTTTCACGGTTGATTCCGGCCATTTTTTCCGTGCTTCGACTGATGTAGCTATATCGCCATTCTTTATCGATATGAATACAGCCATCAGCGACCTGTTCCAGTATGGACGTAATTCGATGGTTTGCTATCTGTAGTGCCTCTTCTATTCGCTTTTGTTCGGTAATGTCAAGCGTTATGCCGATAGCATACCGCGGCATCCCCTGCTGATCAGTCACGACACTGCCACGCGACGCGACCCAACGCGTCCCAAGCTCAGGATCAAGCATCCGATAGACTGCGTTATAGTCGCATCCTGTCTCAATTACCCTTTCAAATATCTTCCGCACAGAAGGTCGGTCATCTGGGTGGACAAACGTAAAAAACTGTTCTTCTGTTAATAACGTATTTGAGGGTAGTTTCAGATAATGGGCAACGCTGCTATTAATAATCCCTCTGGCATACAGTTGACCCTGTTTATTCCGGCTGATCTCCCAGCGCCAGACACCGATATCGATGGCCTTCTGTACCCCCTGATAATACTCCGCACGAAGCTCCTCACGCTGCTTCTGCATGGTCACATCATGATGTGCTTCCAGCGCCAGGTGTCTCTTATTTGATCGAAGCAAGCGAGCATGGCTTTCCACTATAACCGTTCTGCCTTCTTTCGCTTTAAGCATCAATTCTGCCTCCCATACCCCCTCATCCTGAAAAATACGTCTTTCTCTTGGAGCGTTCTCTTTAATAATCTGCTCCTGAAAAAGCTCCCGCAGATCGCGCCCGATAGCCTCCTGAGCGGTCCAACCATAGAGATTTTCTGCCTGCCTGCTCCAAAAAGAGAGACGATACTGTGAATCATACATCAAAACAGCATCCTGAATAATATCGAGGAGCGCTGCTTCAGTATGCACTGCATCTACACCGGTGTCTTCATCTATAGAGTAAGGATGATCTTGCACATCGGAACCAGTAACATTTCTGGAAAGTTCGTGTTGTTCCACCGCGCATACCCTTTCTACACTCAAAAAAATCACGGAATGCTAGTCGATTCTCTCATATACTATAGACATGCGTCAAGGGCAGAAAATCGTGTTATAGTAGAGTTAAAGCCAGATAAACATGAGCCATGCACTGAAGCTTGTTACTCCTCCTCATGCTTTAGCGCTGGTTTGAACCAAAATGTGATAGCCTCGGGATGCACCTCGCCCCATTATGCAGCTCTCTCCATCTAATATCGAATATCGGGCCGAACCCCCATTCAAGTGCAAGTTCTTTTCCAATCTTTTTTTCTAAGCGGTGTACGAAATTCAACCGTAGATTCATCATCAAATCGCTTGAATGGCACGCCCGTTTGCCTGCAAAGAAAAGCGAATTGGCTCTTACAAAATAGTCCATTGCCTCTCGACAAATCTGTATACATCAGATACAGTACCATGAAAGAGTTTAAGTCAGGAGGATTGCAAACCATATGCATACAAGGGACCAGCGCTTCGCCCGACGCACAGAACGCATGCAAGGTTCTGCCATTCGCGAGCTACTCAAAGTGACCGAAATCCCCGGAACTATTTCGCTTGCTGGAGGACTCCCCGCCTCTGATATCTTCCCCGTCCAGCAGGTTGCCGAGGCCACGCAGCGTATTCTGAAGAACAATCCCGCCCAGGCGCTCCAATACGGCACCACCGAAGGCTACACCCCGTTACGTGAACTGATTATAGAGCGAATGCGCCAAAAAGGCATTCATGCGACTGTTGATAACATCTTAATCGTCTCTGGATCGCAACAGGGACTTGATCTGATTGCCAAGATTCTTGTTGATCCGAATGATAGGCTGTTAGTCGAAGAGCCAACCTACATGGGCGCGCTTCAGGCCTTCAATCCTTACGAGCCGCGCTATATCGCCGTTCGCTCCGATGATCAGGGCATCGTTACCGAAGAGCTTGAAGCGGCTCTACAGCAAGGCCCGAAGTGTCTCTACGCCCTACCAAATTTCCAGAATCCGAGTGGCGTGACATACACACTGGAACGGCGTCAGCAGCTTGTTGAGCTTGCCGGCCGCTACAATGTCACTATTCTCGAAGATGACCCCTATTCCGAGCTGCGTTTTGAGGGCGAACATCTGCCTTCTCTGCTTGCGCTCGAACAGCAGCGCGTCCAGCAGCCTCCAGAGCGCCCGTATGCCGGAAATGTCATCCAGTTCAACACCTTTTCCAAGATACTGACCCCGGGCCTGCGTCTGGGCTGGGTTGTCGCGCCAGCCGAAGTCATTCGCATGCTGGTACTTGCCAAGCAGGGAACCGATCTGCACACCTCAACCTTCAATCAGCTTGTAGCCTACGAACTCATGCGCGACGGCTTCCTTGAGTCACACATTCCGCTGATTCGTGAAACCTACAGACAGCGCTGCAATGCCATGCTTGATGCGCTTGAGCGCTACTTCCCTGAGGGTGTTCGCTGGACACGCCCACAAGGTGGTATGTTCCTGTGGGTCACGCTGCCGGAGCACATCGACGCCGCTCAATTGCTGAGTCGAGCACTCGAATACAAGATCGCCTTCGTGCCGGGTGCGGCTTTCCATCCCTGTGGCGGCGGCCAGAATACCATGCGCCTGAGCTTCTCAAGCTCTTCTCCGGAACAGATCGATGAAGGCATCAAGCGCCTGGGGAGCCTGCTCAAAGACACGCTCTAAATCTTGATCTCTCTCGATTCAAAAGCGGTGTTAACGATCAGCCCCGCTAACACCGCCTTCCCTGTACTCATTTTTTGGGATTGTAAACGGACAAGATATCATGTATAATAAGGGCTGAACTGCTGCGGGTGACTGGCGAGTCAGTGGAAAAAACCACGAGGGAGCCCACAGCATATATACAATCCTCAGTCGTTCGCCTGGGCTGGTCACATCGACTTTTGCTTGAAAACCTGATAGGAAAGGGCGAACGCGTTATGACTATCACCACGGCCTCATCTTCTCTGCTCCGCTACCTGCACAGCTTGAATGGAGCCGCTCCACATCCCGGTGCAGCCGCATTCTATGCTTCGCTGGATCAGATCAGCGCGGTCTCTCCCGGTATTGCCCGAGCTATCGTGCAAGAGCTGCATGACCAGCGTAACAACCTGAAACTCATTGCCAGCGAGAATTACAGCTCGCTCGCAACCCAACTTGCCACCGGCAACCTCCTGACCGACAAGTATGCCGAGGGCTTCACGCAGCACCGCTTCTATGGCGGGTGCGACAATGTAGACACGATCGAGAGTGAAGCTGTTCGACTCGCCTGCGAGCTCTTCGGGGCCGAACACGCCTACGTTCAGCCGCATTCCGGTGCAGATGCGAACCTGGTCGCCTTCTTCGCGATCCTGTCGGCGAAAATTCAGAAGCCGCTGCTCAGCGAACTGGGACAGGAAGACCCCGCGAAGCTTTCAGCCGAGGATTGGGCAAAAGTGCGGCACGCAGTTCACAATCAGCGCTTGCTCTCACTCGATTACTATTCCGGCGGCCACCTGACCCACGGCTATCGCCATAATATTTCCAGCCACCTCTTCGAGAGCTACACCTATAGTGTCAATCGCGAGACCGGGCTGATCGATCTGGATCAACTGCGAAAGCAACTGCACGCTGTTCGCCCGTTGATTTTGCTCGCTGGCTACAGCGCCTACCCGCGCAAGCTCAACTTTGCAAAGATGCGCGAACTTGCTGATGAAGTCGGTGCAGTTCTGATGGTTGATATGGCACACTTTGCCGGCCTTGTTGCCGGAAAAGTCTTTACAGGAGACTATAACCCGATTCCACATGCCCATGTCGTAACCACAACAACGCACAAGACGCTTCGCGGGCCACGTGGGGGTATGGTGCTTTGTACCAAAGAGTTCGCGGAGTGGGTCAACAAGGGGTGTCCCTCTGTGCTTGGTGGTCCGCTTCCACATGTCATGGCGGCAAAGGCGATCGCATTTCGCGAGGCTTCACAGCCCGAATTCCAGACCTATGCACAGAAGATTGTTGACAATGCTCAGGCGCTTGCTGAAGCGTTCCACATTGAGGGCTGCACCGTGCTCACAGGCGGCACCGATAACCATTTGCTCCTGCTTGATGTAGCGCGAACCTTCGGGCTGACCGGCAGGCAGGCAGAAACAGCATTACGCGAATGTGGCATCACGCTTAACCGCAACTCGCTTCCCTTCGATCCTAATGGTCCGTGGTATACCAGCGGCCTGCGCGTCGGCACGCCTGCTGTCACGACGCTTGGCATGGGCCCCAACGAGATGACGGAGATTGCCCGCATCTTCAAGCTGGTGCTCTCAAATATCACACCAACAACCGCCGCCAGTGGCAAGCCAAGCCGGGCGAAGTATACGCTTGATCCACGCATTGTGCAGCAGGCACGCCAGCGCGTACAGGCGCTTCTGACCCGCTTCCCTCTCTATCCAGAAATCAATCTCGATCTGGTAGAGCTTCCCGAGCCGGACAAGGGCGAGTAGCAGACAAACTCGACTCTCGCGAATGTTCCTCCTGGTGTTTTCAAGCAGCAGCACTCAATGACGAGTAGCTGCTGCATTTCGCAGGAAAAGATGCTCTCAATCCCTTCAAAAAAAGGAAAGCCGCCCCATAACATGCAGGAACGGCTTTTCTCCATTCAGAGCGCATTATACAGTCTAAAAACCATGTAAGCGGAAGAGAGCGTAAAACAGCTTGTAGGGAGGATTAAAACAGTACGTCTGCTTTTGCATAAAAATTCCGTTCGAGCAAACAAACAAGCCTGTTTCACGTCATACTCCTCAAACTTTATCGTACTACAGAGATCGAGAAACCATCCAGGCCGTTCACTGCGTCATCCCAGGGAAGTGCTACACTGACGAGGCGCGGATGTTCAAGAATTTTGTGAATGTATGCAGCAGCTCCAGCAGCGCTCTCATCGGGTGGTGGAGTCTGAAACGGTCGACCGCTGCGCACGATGTTATCAGCAATAATCAGCGAGCCCGGGCGGCTCAGACGAAGTGCCCATTCCAGATAATGGCTATTATTTACCTTATCGGCATCAATAAAAATAAGGTCAAAAGGCGCCTCATCGGTAAGCGCAGGGAGCAGGTCGAGCGCGGGACCAACTCGCACTTCAGTTCGCTTATCAAGCCCCGCCGCGTGGAACGACTTACGGGCAAGCGCCGCATACTCGGGATTGACTTCCAGCGTGATCAGTTTGCCGTCTTCCGGCAATGCACGCGCCAGCCAGACGCCTGAATAGCCCGCCAGCGAGCCAATTTCCAGGATCTTGCGAGCGCCACAGGTCAGCGCCAGTACATGCAAAAGTTTTCCCTGAAGAGGTGAAACCTGATTTCCAGGCAGTCCAGCCGCCTCCGTGCTGGCAACAGACGCCCGTAGCGCCTCATCTTCTGGGGCAAAGCGAATCGCCAGTTCATGATTGATTCGAGCACGCGCTTCAGACTCAGATGGATACATTGCTTCTTCCTTTCACAAAAATATGGAGCACTATACAGTCTCCTCCCTGAGAATAGGGACACATATCTTCTTCTGTCCCACAGCATACGTAATTCTCTCTAACACCGAAAGAAGCATGTTTCACCATCAAAATGGAGTCCGCCTCATCATCAGGCCCTCTCTTTTTAGAGCATACCATGCCTTTGCGCTCTGAAGCAAACATAGCAGGGATTTTCAGCAATCGATGGGGCAGAGTATATCTGAAAAAGAGCAAGAGAAAAGGGACCGTGCCCGATTCAGAGTCGAGCGAAACGGCCCCTTTTTCGGCACACCCATTATACCAATGATGCATGTGCCGCGGTATCTACATAGATAGTCGCGTTCTCATGCAGTTGAAGAAAGGTTGCGGGAATATCGGAGCTTGCCGCTGAATGCAACACCTTCTGCATAATCGTCGCTTTCTTGCTCCCGGTGGCGATCAACACAATTCGACGGGCCTCAAGGATCGTGGCAACACCCATCGAAATCGCCTCGCGGGGCACTAAATCTTCACCACCAAAATCACCCGCAGCGTTGCGCCGCGTAGTGGCATCCAGCCTCACCAGGCGTGTGCGGCTGTCTCGTGCAGATCCCGGCTCGTTAAAACCGATATGCCCGTTCTCACCGATACCCAGGAGCTGGAAATCCAGACCGCCCGCCTGCTGAATCTTCTGCTCGTATGCAGCACAAAAATCAGCAATTGCATCTCTCGACAAAAAGCCATCGGGAATATGGATTTGAGAGGCAGGAACGTTGACATGATCAAAAAGATGATGGTGCATAAAATAGTGATAACTTTGCGAAGAATCAGGCTGCATCGGATAATATTCATCCAGATTGAACGTAATCACACGTGAAAAATCAAGGCCCTCTTCTCGATGCAAGCGCACCAGCTCGCGATAGAGCAGGATCGGCGTATTCCCGGTTGCCAATCCAAGCACGGTCGAACGGCCCTCAGCGTTCCGCTCGCGAATCAGGGCTGCAATTTCTGCCGCAACTGTCTGCGCAATCTCCTGAGCATTTTCTGCAACAACAAAAGGTATATGTGTCATAATTACGTATATCCTCTCCATTTTCAGTCGATGAGAGCTCTCACCTTTGCCACCGGTTCCTGATCCGGCCTATTGGTATAGACCACTGTATATCTAGTCCAATACAGAAACGTTTCACAGAAGCGGACAGTAACGGGCTTGCTGCACAAAAAGCCGAAGAAACCGTTCGACTTCAGACCAGACAAACAGGAGGAAAAGCGGCTCCAGAGGCTCCGGGAGAAAAGAGTATCCTATCCTCAGACACATTGTATCATCTTTTCCGCAGAACACAAAAGCGCTCCCGCCGGATTTGAAGCCACCGGACAGGGAACGCTTTCTCATAAGCGGAGTGCGCGCTAGAGGCTGGCGAGCACTTCTAACAGAGCCCGTGTTTCTTTTTCTGCATCGTGTATCGGCCTGACGGTTGCCATAATCTCGTCAGCCCCGGCCTCGCGCTTTGCATACATACGCCGCCTGATCTCGTCTTCATCACCATACACAAACACCGAGTCAATCAGCTCCTCGGGCAGCTTGCCATCAGACGGGAGGGGATAACCCGCCTCCTCAAAAAGCTTCCGATAGGTCGGGAAGCGCGAATAGACGGCGAAGGACTCCTGAGCCAGCCTGCGCACGACACCGAAATCTTTTGTCAGCAGCAAGGGAGCGCTTACCATGAGCGGTGGACGCGCTCGTCCCGCTTGCCGGGCTCCTTCTTCCAGCATGGGCAACGCCACCGACCGGATATAGGAAGGAGGCGACCAGATTAACATTGCCCCATCCGAGAGCTCGCCCGCCAGCCGCAGCATGTTCTTGCGCAACGCCGCCAGCCAGATCGGGAAACGAGGGAGCGGCGTTCCCTGCGGGTAGCGAGCATGTACGCGGTAATAGTCTCCTTCAAAATCAATAGCGCCCTCCCAGAGCAGCCCGCGCAGCACCGTGATGTACTCGCGCAGGTGTCCAAGTGGTTTCGCGAAATCCAGTCCGTACGTCCCCTCGATTTCCGGACGATGGCTCGCGCCCAGTCCCAGGCGGATCCGTTGCGGGGCAATCTCCGCCAGCACCAGCGCCTCATTCGCGAGCGTCAACGGGTGACGCGGGTACGTAATCGTGATCGAGGTTCCCAGGCCGATTCTGCTGGTTTGCGCTGCCGCCGCTGTCACAATCGCAAGTCCATCAGGACCAACCGGCCAGGACGGCACCCAGGCCATCGGAATACCTGCTTGCTCGGCTAGCTTGATCGTACTCAGGACACGTTGTGCAGGCGGGGGAAAGAGGACGAGACCAATCGGAAATGTAGTCATCCCTGCATAGTTTCCTTTCTTCTGAAATAATCGCTCGAAGATCTTGCTCACAAAGCGAGAAATCACGTGGGCTTCTGCCCCCAGAGCCGCTGGAAGTAGGCAGCACCACAGAAATCTGGCGCCTCCATGTCACCGATAGCACGGGCATAGAGCGTTTCAATTTCATCACGGGAACAGAGGACATTTTGCACAATAAAAGGTTGCAGTAGTTTCAGGAACGTTTTCATGTTTTCGTAGAAAGGCTTGTAAGCGGGCATGCCAGCGGAATAGTTCAGCACAAAGACCTCTTGCCTGATCTGCTCAAAGCCCGCTTGCTGGAACAGGCGCGGGAGCACAGCAGAAATACCATAGTGTTCGCCATAACTCGTAAAGCAGCATCCGGCTTTGCGCATTGCCTCGGTCAGCCTACAACTGTATCGGGCAAGAGAATCACTATTTGTTGAACCCATACTTTCGGGCTCTATATTTATCATGTAACCACCTGGTCGTAGCAGACGCATGCACTCCCCTAATAACCAGGGCCAGTCCTTCGTTACCAGAAAACTGAGAAGAAGGCTGGCATGGATAGCATCAAATGAAGAATCACAAAATTCGAGTTGCTGCCGCACGTCCATTACTCGAAAATGAGTATTGTGCAGTTGCATCGTTTCCGCTATATGCGTCGCGTAGTCGATCATCAATTGACTGATATCAATCCCTGTTACCTGGCAGGAAGGATGCCCCTGTGCTATACGACAAACCCACTCCCCCGGACCACATGCAAGATCGAGGATATGCCAGTTCTCCACCGCCTGAAGCGCCTCGGGAAGCGTATCAAACGCGGTACTGAGCAACCGGGCTTGCTTCATCAATCGAGCAATCTCCGCGGCATTCTCGACGTCAATAAAGTAGAAAGAATGGGCGTTGTCAGGTTGATCCAGCACTGCACCCTCTCCTCGTTTTGTTCTCTTTACTCTATTTTTATCATACTGTCATTTCTTCCCGATGACAATACGCTCATCACTTCTCTACTCTTATTTTACTCGAAAAGTCTATCTCTTCAATGCGCTAACTCTTCTGCATTATTACTTGAGCGAACTTCCCTGTAAAATCGAGGCCAGAATCAGCGCGATGTTCCACGCATCATCCGCACCACTATGATGCGTCCCTTCAAGCGGCACCTCCAGGATTTGGAGCGCCCGTGCCATTCCGACCTCTTTCTTCAGACCATGCTGCACTGCAAACAGAATCTTCGCGTTGATATGTTTCGGGCTGAACGGGTAAGCAATCTGGCGCTGTTGACACTGACGCTCAAAACGCAGCCGATCGGCGTCACCATAGCTGGCCCACACGCGTTGTGAAGAGGCATATTCATCCCGAAGCAAAGAACATGCCTCTTCAAATGAAATACCGGTATCTACTAATTTCTGTGTTAGTCCGGTTAGCCGGGAACAAAACGGACTGACAGTCGAGCGTTCGGGCCGCACCAGAATCCTTCGTTTCCCATGTCGCTCACGAGTCGCCACGTCTAGCAGGCACAGTCCAATCTCGATAATCTCCGATTCCTGGCCCTCCGGTGTCGGTCCATCCCAGCACGTCGCCTCAACATCTATCACAAGTATTTGATCCAGTAAGCGCATTTGTCCCTCCTTATAGCGTCCTTACGCAATTCTACAACAGAATGGGTGGTTACATGCAAGGCATATACATGCAGTAGAGTGCTACTGTAATCGCATCGAATTCTATTTCAAGATAAACGAGAAAAGGGTAGATCTCCGACAGAAGATATGATCGAAAAGCGATCGTAGCCGCTGGTTTTAATGGCCTCCACAGCTTTGTCTCGCAAAATATTTCTATATCGTTTTTAAGTATAGTTACTGAATCTCCTCTTTCTACCGAGTTTTCTTGTGTATACTATAAGAGAGACAGCAGACAGTTCCCACTCACAAAGAAGTGAGCTCTCAAAAAGCAAGACGCTTTACACCTATAAAGCGGCAAAGAAGCAGTTTACCCGAGGAAGCCCCATCTAAAGGGGGAAATGCTTTTTGCCTATTACTTGCACTGGCATCGTATTCATTACGGAAGCGGCTGCTGTTTTCCGCTTCCAGAGGCTGAAAGAGGAGCCACCGCCAGCACATGTCTGGAATTGCAAAGCTCTTTTTCAGAAAGGGAGAATACTATGACATTGAGAGCACCCTGTGCTCTTGGAATTGAGCAAGAATTTCAACTGGTAGATCAACAAACCGGCGATTTATGCTCATGCAATCAAGCTATTGTCGCAAAAGGACAACAACTATTAGGCGAACACCTCAAACTGGAGGCGAAACAGGCATGTATTGAGCTCACAACCGGCGTCTGTCCCACGATCGAAGACGCTCGTCACGAGATCATGACATTACAAACAAAGCTCAGCCATCTTATCGCCAGTGAGGGGCTCGCCCTGATCCGTGCTGGAACCCATCCCGGTGCCCTCTGGCAGCAACAAAAAACAACAGTGGGTGAGCGCTACCAGCGGCTTGAAGAAGAATTTCAAGATGTTGATCGGGCGCTGGTTATCTTTGGTTTACACATTCATGCAGGTATTGAAAGCCGCGAGCTTGCCGTTGATCTGATGAACCAGCTCCGGGCCTGGCTCCCACACTTCCTTGCTCTCTCCAGCAACTCCCCTTTCTGGGAGGGACGCTATACCGGCCTGAAATCCTATCGTTCCATCATCTGGAATATGCTTCCACGTACCGGAACCCCCGACGTGCTCTCATCCTGGACGCAGTTTCAACAGACAGTCGATGAGCTTATACAGTTCGGTTGTATCGAAAATGGAAAAGAGCTGTGCTGGGACATCCGCCCACATCCCTTCTTCCCAACGCTGGAACTGCGCGTCTGTGATATGCCCACCACTACCGAGGAGACGCTAGCGCTGGCAGCACTCTTTCAGGCCCTGGTCATGAAACTGACCTGGTTGCAGGCCCATAACCGCCCCTATCCGATTCTGCCACGCCATTTCATCGAAGAAAATAAATGGAAAGCCGTTCGTTACGGACTTGATGCATCTATTGTTGATTTTCTCACAGGGCGTCGCTTAACTATGCGCGATGCGCTTCATGAACTCCTCGATTTCGTTCAAGATGTTGTAGAAGATCTGGGCTGTCAGCCAGAATTTGACTTTCTGCGTCACCTGCTACAGGATCCGGCAGGCTCAGGAGCAGACCGCCAGATTGCTATCTACGAACGCACAGGCGACGTGCAACAGGTTATACAGTTTTTATTGAAACAGTCTCTTCTTTCATTTAGTGCTGGCGTAGCTTCCCAATAAACATGTGTCAGGAAAGGCTCTTTCTTCTTCCCTGTTCAGCGAGCCTTTCCTGTTCACCTTCTCTTGAAGATCATCGATCAAAGATGAAGAGGAGCAAGCTGCTTCAATAAAAAAGAGAGCGAAGAACACACACTGGTGCTCCTCGCCCCTCAACGCTTATCGCCACAGGCAATAAAATAACCGCAACAACGCTAAAGCAGTACTGTATGGAAGTGTCTCTTCAATAGGCAGGAATGTTCAATACCTCTTCTTCGTTGCGTTTTCATTGTATCAGAGCGGAACAAGAAGATCTCGTAGCAATCGGCCAGTTTCTACCTGTCCCTTTGGACAGGGAAGAAACCGTTCTTCAGGACAGCGCTCTTCCGGCGCAAAAAATGGTACCTTGAAAACAGAACTTCCCGTACCGATCGCCCCGCATATCACTGCCAGGAAGCTACTCAATACTCTTTCTCTCGATCATAGTGGAAGAGCTTATACTGCTTTCTTTTTGCACTTCATATTCAGGCATGTGAAAGGAGAACCATGTTTCCAGCCAAACCACCTCAAACGCTTCCAGAAGCCTTCTTTCTGGCAACAGCAGGCTCCGCTGCCTTTCCTCTTCTTCGCTATGATGCCGAGCGAACAAGCAAGTCAGCTCTTGCCAGCATGCGTACGCTGGCCCTCATCGGCACCGATGAAGCCTGGAACCTCCTTCACACGTACAAGCAAGACCCACGAGACGCGATACAACGCGAATATCGGCGCCTGCATCAGTTTGGGACGAAAACACTTTTTCGCCCCTCGCTTGTACCATCTCTTCAATTTCAGGACGACCGACAGACCATAGAGTGCAATCTTTATACTCTGGAAACGCTGGATTATCCAGTATTAGTACTTTCAAGCCAGGTGAATCCTACACATATACAGACAGTCAAACTCAACCATGGTTATTATCTTCTCGACATATCAGCGATTGCCGATCTACCAGAGGTAAGAAAGGTCACCCTCTCAGATTGCAGGGCACTCCATGATTTCTCACCTCTTGCCTACCTTCCCCATCTGACAACCGTGACCCTGCCAGCACGCTCAGAGCTGACACACTTGAAGCCACTCGTTGAACTTCCCGAGCTTGTCGACATCACACTGACACACTGTGACGAGCTCACCGACATCACACCGCTTGCCCGCTTCTCTCAATTGCGCATGCTTGCTCTCAATGATTGCGTCAACCTGCTTGATCTCGTGCCGCTGGCAGAGCTCTCACACCTGCACACGCTCTCGCTTTCCAACTGCTCTCAGGCGATTGATCTTTCAGTACTGGCGACACTGCCGCACTTCACCACCCTCATGCTTTCCAGTTGCAAGACGCTGCAAGGCTTGCCCGATCTCACACCACTCGCAAACCTGACCGCGTTCGGCTTCTCATCCTGTGGACAACTCACAGACCTTACTCCACTCACAGCGCTCAAGCGGCTTCAGCGGCTCAATCTCTCGTGGTGCTCTCAGCTTACAGACCTGTCCATTCTGGCATCACTGCCGCAGCTCTCAGCACTGAACCTTTCGTGGTGCTGGTCCCTGACGGACATCACACCGCTTACCGCGCTCGGGCAACTCACCGCGCTCGATCTTTCATGGTGCGGCCACCTGACTGATATCACACCGCTTTCCCGGCTGACCAGGCTGCAACATATCAACCTCTCGTGGTGCGACCATTTGACCGATATCTCTGTTCTGCTTTCGTTACCCGAACTCAAAACGGTGACGCTTCACGAGTCGTGGCAGGGAAGCAGCGTGGCAACTGCCCTTCGGAAGCGCGGCATTGCGCTGACCTTCACAGGAGACACGGACGGTCTGGCCTCTCCGGGCGCTTCCTTCGATAGTCCCGGCCAGACGCTCCCGGGCAAACGACCGCTTTGACAGTCTGGAAATAGTCGAGATATACTGAACCAGCTACAACTGTCTTTCTCATTCGCAAGATGAGCTCACAAGCAAGGAAAATGAGCGTATGATGTTATTTGCGAACACAGGGCTTCGCACCACGTGTGATCGCTTCCTCTGTGGACATACTCCTCTGACGCAGCGCGACCAGCTCAAGCAACTGGCACTATCACCGCTTCTGGATATGCCCATTGATCGATATGGACAAGGGCCTGCGATTCAGCTTCTAGAGCAGGAAACCGCCGAGATATTAGGCAAGGAAGCCGCTGTTTTTGTGCATAAAGGGGTGGTTGCCCAACAGATGGCGCTCCGCACATGGGCAGAACGAACGCGCCGCTATACTGTCGCGCTTCATCCCAAAAGCCATATTGATGCTGACGAGCGAAATGCCTATGAACGCCTTCACCCACTGATTGGCTTGCGTGTCGGCTCGGAGCATAGCATGTTTACGCTCCAGGAGCTCAAGGCGCTTCACGAGCCTCCCGGCAGTATTACGATTGAGCTTCCATTGCGCAATGCAGGCTTTACGCTCTTGCCGTGGGACGAGCTGTATGCTATTTCCACCTGGGCCCGCGAGCAGCACATACCGCTCCACTTCGATGGGGCCCGGCTCTGGGAGTGCGGCCCCTATTATGGGCGCTCCTATGCAGAGATTGCCTCGCTTGCCGACTCGGTCTATGTCTCCTTCTATAAAGGGCTCGGCGGGCTTGCAGGCTGTGTTCTGGCTGGTCCAAAAGACTTTATTGAGGAAACACAAGCATGGCAAACACGGCTTGGAGGCAACATCTTCACAGTTTTCCCTTATGTGCTTTCCGCCTATGAGGGACTACAACACCACCTGCCTAAAATGGCTTCCTATGTGGCACGAGCCCGGGAAATAGCGGCTGCGCTCTCCCGGATCGAGGGAGTACAGCTTGTTCCCGATCCGCCGCATATCAACTCGTTTCAGCTCTACCTTCCAGCACCAGCAAAGGCACTTCAGAAGGGGATCGAGCACCTGGCAGAAACCGAACATATCTGGCTTTTCGGCACGCTCCACGAAACGCAATTCCCATCTCTGACAATGGTTGAAGTGGTGGTTGGCGAGGCAACCGAGCAATGGACCACTTCCGAGGTAGTGGAAGCGCTCCAAAAGCTCCTTCAGCTTGCCCGCGATGCATAGATTGCCACACAGCAGCAGTGACAGGCCACTCGATGCCTGCCCACTGCTGCCAGCCAGGGAACCACATCAGCAGGCATAATACATTCCGCCAGAAAACGTCTATCACACACCTCCCTGCTTTTTCTCTTCTCTTTTTGAATACCCCGGTTCGCTGTCAAAGCGGAAAAGGTCTAGCCATTTTGAAGGCGATTACGTAAAAAGGTCTCCCAGGTAATATGGCCAACCGCACGGTCAAGCACGATATTGACACCAGACCGAAAAGCGTCATACAGTGGGCTCTTGAGCGGCATCGGATGGATAACACATTCTCGCTGATAGACGCGCATATAGATATCGGCCATCTCTTCAATGGTCAGCACCTGCGGCCCACCCATCGCCGGCACATGCCCACAGGCCCCCCGTTCTACCAGATCAACCAGCCGATGAGCCACCTCCAGCTTATCAATCGACTGAAAGCGCATTCCCGCCGGGATGACAATTTTCTTCTCCTCCGGCTTCTCGCCCTGCTTGATCAGGTTCAGGACCAGATCGTGAAACTGGGTCGCGCGCAAAATGGTCCAGGGCAAGCCGGAATGCTCAATCATGTGCTCAACTTCCAGCTTCGCTTTATAGTACGGATATGGACTCTTATCAATGCCAACAATCGAGATATAGACGATATGCGGCAGATCATGTTGCAGGGCAGCTTGCAGCAAATGTTGAGTCCCACGAATATCGGTCGTGAAGCCCTCTTCCTGATAGTTACTGGCACAATGCACAATTGCATCAATATCCGCTGTTGCCTCCTTCAACCCGCTCCCCGTACGAATATCACCGCGACAGACCTCGATCTCTTCAGGCACGGGCGGATTCTCCTGATGCGTGTAGACACGCACATTATGATCATGGTCAATCAGGAACTGCACGACGAGCTGACCCACTCCGCCTGTGCCCCCGGTTACAAGAATAGTAGACATATACGTTTCTCTCCCCTTCTACACTGCAACTGGAATAATAGAGCAACGCCTTTTTCACGTGAAAGCTATCACCCTGGTTCCATCACAGAGCTCAACCGTCACCAACCTCCATCGCTCATCGTGTTCTACTCGAACATTCGATACGCACAAAGCTGCATTAGTCTATCAGAAGGAAAACTATGGGAACGAAGCGCATTCTGGCCCTCCAGCATACACCTGAGGACCCACCCGGCCTTGTGCTTGACATGGCCCGGAAGCAGCATATCCAGATCGACATTTGCACCTCCTCTCATGAACCACTCCCGGACGTTCTTTATGATTATGATATGCTCATCATTTTTGGGGGGCAGGAACACGTGTATGACGAGAATCGCTACCCCTTTATTACGAAGGAAAAGGAGCTAACCCGCAAAGCCCTTGCCCGCGGGCTCCCCTTTCTGGGAATCTGTTTCGGCGGTCAATTGCTTGCTTCAGCACTGGGAGCACGGATCAGACGCCTGGCTGCTCCACAAATTGGCCTGCTCAATGTCCATATCACCGATGCCGGCCGCCGCGACCCGATCTATACCGGCATGCCAGCCCATCAGCTCGCCTTTCAATGGCACAATGATGTGTTCGATCTGCCTCAGGACGGCGTTCTCCTCGCCACCTCGCAAGGCAGAGAGCATCAGGCCTTCCGCTTTGGACCGAACGCTTATGGCATTCAGTATCATATTGAGCTCACTCCCAGGATGTTCGAGGAGCAACTTTCAGACAAAACGACGCGCCGCGCCTTCCAGCACAAGCCAGAAACGTATCAGCATATCAAGGAAGCATGGAGAACGATATACCCCACCTACGAGGAACATTCTCGGATCTTCCTTGACAATCTGTTTCGTATTGGTCAGCTTATCCCTGCACGTTCGCCCATTCACGATAGTGGGAGATATCGCCGTACAGCTCAATAAGCGGCTTCTGCTCCTCGATCACGACTTTGCATAATCCGGTCGGATACGCGGCCGGCGGCTCCCAGAGCCGTTCCATTGGGCGCTCATCGAAGAAGGCCATTATGGTCTTCAGCGTCGCTGCATGCGTGACGAGAAGGAGCGTTTCCCCTTTCTGTTTCTCAAGCACGCTTTGGAGAAAGGGGAGCACGCGTTCCCGCAGATCGTAGAAGGATTCGCTCCCGTTGACGGGCCGATAGAGATGCGGACGGCTCCAAAAAGCAGCGAAGATCTCCGGCTCGCGCTGTTGAAGCTCCTCACGCGTCTTTCCTTCCCAATCACCCATATATAATTCACGCAATGCATCATGTGGAATAATATCACAGGAATGATGAGCGCCGATCAGCTCCGCTGTTGTGCGCGTCCTCTGGCTCGGACTGGTATAAATAGCGGTGAACGCGACCTCACGCAACGCTTCCCCGAGCCATTGCGCCTGACAGACCCCCAGGGCAGTCAGCGGCGAATCCTGCCAGCCCTGCAGCCTCCTTTCAATGTTCCATTGCGTCTCTCCATGCCGTGTGATATAGAGTGTTGTTTTCATTGTTCAGAACCTCTTCCATAAGTTGTCTCGCTAGAGATAACTGTACAATAAAAGGCCGAACAGTACCACCCACACACGGCATCAGCATGCTTCTTTCCAACTATAAGAAACGTCTTAGAGGGACGTAATCCGCAAGAGTTCCTGCACGATGATCTCCCCGGGCACCTCGTTCCGCGGTGGATACTGTTCGGGCTCGTAGAGAACATGAATGCCATATTCGGTGAGCAGCTTGAGACTTTGCGGAAATGCGGGATGCTCGGCCAGCTTTCCGCGCCGGACTACCGGTACGGCCAGAATCGGCGTTCCAATGCCGGTATGCTCGCAGAGAAGCCCGAGCGCCAGATTATCACTGATACCAAGCGCCCACTTGTTGACCGTGTTAAAGGTCGCGGGAAACACCAGCAATGCATCAGGAGGAGGCAGAAGGTCCGGCGTTCCGGGCTGTTTGTAATTGGTGCGAACCGGATTTCCCGTCAGATAGTGCAGCCGCTTTTGCTCGACAAATGCCGTCGCACTCGGGGTAAGAATCGCACAGACATTCCAACCAGCAGCGATCAGAAGCGGGATCAGCTCATAGGCCTGCGGCGCTGCACCGGCAGCACAGATAACAAGGTACAGCACTCTTTTCATGGTTTGCGAATTCATTTCGGTTGATTCGCTCCTCTTCTTTCTAGAGTTTTCAGGCAATATGCCATCTGTGTTATTTAATACCCCGGTCAATCGAAAAAGCGGAAATTTTTCCGGCCACTTTTTGATGTGTTCGCGAAAAGCCGGTTATAACAGTAACTCCAGATCATCATGGGTCGGTCGGAAACCACAACGCTCATACACATGGCGTCCTGCATCGGTTGTATGGAGAAAAACGCGAGAGGCACGGACTTGCTTCGCATATTCAATAATACGGTTCATAAGTGCAGTTGCTATCCCTTTTCCCCTCCATCCCGGAAGAGTATACATATTCATAATATATGCCTCTAAGCCAGATGGGCAGAAACGCGAGGGCGGTTTTTCCAGCAAGACCATTCCACTTATCGCCACTATTTCTCCTGCGGCTGCTTCCGCTATCCATGAATGAAATTTTCCAGAAGCTATATTTTCTTGTATATACTGTTTTGTCTGCTCAAACAGGGCTTGTGATGGCTCACCACCCTCCCGGAAATCGACCTCTTTAAATAGACGGATTCTCAGTTGAACGATAGCATCACAATCCTGCATTCCTGCTTTGCGGACTGTATATTCAGCCACTCTCTCTTCTCCTTTACCGCTTCCGTCGCAGCAAGTATCCAAGTCTCGTAACCTCTGGCTCATTACCATACGGGCTCTCTTTCAATCTGCTATAAAGCCGAGCAATGCGCTGAACATTCACCTCCGAACGCATGTGCTTCACACAAACAAGCGCCTCTTCCGCTAAAGTAGTTGCCAGCAGAAATTCACCTTTCTGAAGAGCTGCTGTCGCAAGCAAGATATCGCGATAGATATTTCGTCGCTTGAAGCCTGATCGCTCAAGGGCCATATTGAGCTCATCAAGAGCCTCATCCGGCCGCTGAAGCACGATCAGGGCTGCCCCTTTATCAATGTGATAATGGTTGAGATCTGTCTTTAAAGCATATATTTCTTGCTCTCTCTCTACTTTACTCAAAGACCGGATAAGAGCGCCTGCTTCATCAATAGTCTGTACAACACTTCTTTTATCATATTCAGTTCTCGCTATGCGTGCTAGCGAATGACCTTCTTTCAGCTTCAATACAGCAATGAGAAGAGCAGGCAGGCGTGTCTTCAAGGAAAGCGCTTCTTGAAAATCTCGCAACGCATCGTAAAACAACCGAGGAGCCTCAACAAGCCGCCCACGATCAAAAAGGAGAACGCCCCGACGATAGAGCGAGATCGCAAGCAGCTCGTGGTTGTCTACTAAACGAGCATACTCAACTGCCCGCTGAATATGGCTGTCGGCCTCGTCAAATAGCCCGAGATCCCGAAAAATCATCGCGAGCACCTGATAATAGCAACTTAACAATGTATAGCACTGTTCCTTCTGCGATCCCTTGTAGTTCTCAGCAGCTTGCTGAAGGACAGCAACATGTAGCGCAACTGCCTGAATATCAGGGTGCATCGACTGCACATGATGCAAGTCCCAGTAATTTTGTAGTATACACTCGTATTCATTAAAATTAAGAACAATCCTCTTATTACCTATATGGGAGGTCTGTTCTATCTTTTCATCCTTTGCCAGCTTTTGCAGAATCTCATCTACCGTCACGATACCTAAAAGCATCGGCGGGATATTGAAGAGATCAGCTAAAAATCGCCGTCTTTCGATTGAGAAACCAGAGTCACGCCGCTCCATATCTCGCACCGCAACAGACACAGCTACCCACCCATTAAAACTGCATGTAATTCCTTCATCGCTTTATGATTCCGTAATTTCGTGATGTTCAGTCTATCATACATCGCTTGAACTCTGCTGATATGGCGTTGTGAACCATAATGTCGAGCAAGTTCTATTCCCCGAACCGCTAGCTTGACTCCTTTTTCCATGTCCCCACTATAGGAATATGCTTGAGCTTTAATAATAGTATAGGAGCCGAGCGCACGCATAGGACGGAATGGCTTCAAGTTATCAAGATAGGCGTAGATCTCAAGCGCCTTCTCAGGCTCCCATAACAACGTATGCCCCTGCGCTTTCTCCTGTAATACCTCAATCCGGTTAAACTGATTATACTGAGTATCTAAATTATCTTTCACAAGATGTGCACATTCTTCTGCTCGCTGAATTGCATCGAGAAACTCAGCCGAGAAACCATAAGCAGCGTGCGCTCGCGCCAGAATCTGCCAGCGTACTCCCTGGACAAGCGTGCTTGCCACATCTATGATCGGCTGCATTCTATGCAGAATTTTGACCGCTGCTTCATATCGCCCCCGCTTTCTCTGCACATCCGCCTGATGGATTTGCGCGAGGCACATGATATCGACATCATGCAACTCTTCCCCTAAATCAAACATTTCCTGAAAATGGCCTGATGCCTGCGTAAAACGAAGTTGATCATATGCAATCCGTCCCATCATCTCATGCGCATATGCCAGTACTTTTTGCGCGGGTTTCATAAATTGACCATGATATTTCGTCAGAGCACCCTCCAGATTCTCTATCATCCCTTCCAGACTCTCTACAACAGGTTGATTCTTCCCATCAGCAAGCCAAAGCAACCAGGATAACTTTGCAGTTGCAAGAGAAGGCTCCAGGAGCGTCTGTAGTAGAATATCATTGGCCTCAGACGGTTTATCGGCAAGGAGCTTTGTCGGAGGTCTTGTCTTCCCTATCGCATCGAGGCGTTCCTGCGGTATTTCTAGAATTTCTGCCAGGCGGCTGATTTGTTCCAGCTTGTCGACTTTTCGCTTGCCTCTTTCAATCAGAGATACATATTCTCGGGTGTGTCCCCACCGTTCAGCAAGATCCCCCTGCGACCATCCTCGTTGTAAACGAAACGACCGCACCAGTTTCCCAAACTCGTTGCTATTGAATTCCAGATGACGCTTCTCCGACATAAAACCTCCCTTTTTCACAGCTCGCTTCGTAACAATATGTTCCTCTCCAGGAACATCCCGTTCCTTGATAATACCACTAACGCGTACTACACTTCAATAGGATCTACATAAAGTCCTACGCTACTCATTCTTCAGTTCCCTTTTTAAGTATGGTAGACGTCATGTTTGTAGGGAGGAAAATGCCATGCAGCGCCCGATCGTCGTCATTGACGATTCGCCTACTATCCGCAAGATCCTTGAGGTTACCTTGCGACGCGCAGGCTATCCTGTGACCACATTTCCGGATGGAGTGCTCGCGCTCAAAACGCTCCTCAATGAGCCTGTAGAGCCGATACCCTCGCTTTTCATCCTGGATATCGACTTACCTCAAATGAACGGTTTTGAGATCGCTCGTTACCTCAAGAAGAAGCCAGTGCTCTCTGAAGTTCCGCTTCTTTTCATCTCACGTCATTGCGGTGTCGTCCAGCGGCTCAAGGCGCGGCTTCTTGGAGCACACTCATTTCTCACCAAGCCTTTTACAACGACCTGTATCACTGCTACTGTCTCAACTCTTTTTCAGGAGATACATAATGACGAACAGACAAACTCCGGACCAATTGTCCACTAGCCAACCGTCAGCCTGCCAGCTCTCGAAAGAGGAACGCCGTCGCAAGCTCAAAAGGCTGAATGAAGCATGGCACCGCTTTCGCTCGCTTCCACCTGAAACCCCCGAGCGACATGCTGCAAACGAGACATTTCGAGATGCCTATACAGAACTCTACCGAGAAGGGGTACAATTCCGCTATAATGGAGATATTGACGAATATATGCTCCTTGAAAAGGCGTATCCTCCCTTCCGGCTCGATTGCTGGTACCAGACAGCCGGCGGCCTCTACGTTCACATACTGGAATATTGCCCCGAAAGTTCCAAAAACCCATACGTTGTCGCTACCATGCAGCGTGACATCTACTATTGTGACGCGGAGGGAGTGACAGAGGTGCCTGCACGCAATCTCAAAGATGCGCTTGAAATCGATTCTTTTCCCGGGAAACAGTTCTTTTTCTTTGATTGCACGCTCGTAACACACGTCAAAGTGATCGCATCTACAAAAGCAGAAGCATACGAACTGGCTCTGGAAGCACTTGTACCTCACACACTCAACCGAGATGTGTTTGTTCGGCACATCGATACGACAGTGAAACAGGGCAGCGAGGCATAGATCAGGTCAGGGCCTGTCGAAGAGTCAGCCTTTTCCACAGGCCCACAGAGCAGCTAGAGCAATTTCTGAAAGAAAACCCGTTGATATCCCTCGTGCAGTCTTCTGTCTACTTCTTCAAATCCCAGACGTCGATAAAAGCGGAAATTTTCCACCATTACAGCGTTCGTGTAGAGCCGAATCGCCTTTAAACCTGCCTTGAGCGCCTCTTGCTCCACAAACGAGAAGAGCAGCCGCCCAAGTCCCTGCCCTTGAAAACGAGGATCGATCGCCACATTTTCAACAAACATGGCGTCACGCTCTGGCATCATCACCAGGACCCCACAAATGCCTTCTGTCGTTGGCAGGACGTAGACAGTACCATCTTTTATCAGAGAGAGATAATCAGCATGCAAGGGAGCAGGTTCACGCTCCATACGAGCAAGATAGCAAGCATAGGCCCGACGCACACAGGTCTCGATCGCCTCTCGTTCCGCTTCCTGAGCCCGACGAATTGTCCGTATAGTCATCATTTCTCCTCCATCGAAGTCTGCTTCTTCTCCCTATATTACGAGAGGAACATCTGTCTCTACAAGTATTTCTTAACCGCGTGTTAACACTCTTTACAAGAAAAATTGACAAAGCTTTACCCGGGCTTAAAACTCCTTTAACAACATTGAACATACAATGAGACAAACCCCGCTAGAAAGAAAGAGAGGCAGATATGCAAGGTAAAAAGCAGTATTTCTCTATTGGTATTTCAGTTCTTGTTTTACTCTTACTCTTAATTCCTACCGCAGCTTTCGCTCGAACTTCGGTCCCCGAGACGCACGGACGCTATCGGAACGTCATCCTCTTCCTCGGTGACGGTATGGGCGACTCCGAAATCACCCTCGCACGCAACTATTTCGTTGGTGCGAACGGGCGTCTCAACATGGATAAGCTGCCTTATGTCGGCGCAAGCACGACCTATTCGGTGCTCGAAAACAACCCGAAGCAGCCGGACTATGTGACCGACTCGGCAGCCAGCGGTACTGGTTGGGCGACTGGCACGAAAACCAGCAACGGGCGCATTTCGACCACAGCCGGGACAGACAAAGATCTTCCGACCATCCTTGAACTGGCTCAGAAAGCGGGCTACGTGACTGGCGACGTCACCACCGCTGAACTGACCGACGCGACTCCGGCAGTGCTGGCCTCGCATGTCAGCAGCCGCTCTTGCCAGGGCCCCGCAGACATGAAGAGCTGCCCGCAGGACAAGAAGTCGGCAGGCGGCCCCGGCTCGATCGCGGAACAGCAGATTGACCATCAGGTCAACGTCCTGCTTGGAGGCGGGAAGCAGCGCTTTGACCAAAAGATCGATTTTGGCAAATATACCGGTAAGACGGTCCTCGAAGCCGCTCAGGCCCAGGGATATACCGTCGTGACCGATGCCAACGGGCTCAAGAAGGTGAACAGTCAGCATGTTCTGGGTCTCTTCAACCAGAGTAATATGACGACCGAATGGACTGGCACTCCCGCGCAGCCCTTCCCTGGAAGTGGGCCACAGACCTGCCAGGAGAACAATCGACCGAGCAATGAACCCGCCCTGGCCGACATGACCAGCAAAGCGATCGAGCTCCTTCAGCGAAATAGCCGCAAAGGCTTCTTCTTACAGGTTGAAGGCGCATCCATCGACAAGCAGGACCATGCTGCCAATCCGTGCGCTCAGATTGGTGAGACCATCGCGTTCGATAAAGCAATCAAGGTAGGCATGGATTACGCCCGCCAGCACCCGGACACGCTGGTCATCGTCACAGCCGATCACGGCCATACTTCCCAGATTATCGAAGAGCCAACCAGCGCCAAGCAGCCTGGAGTCTTCAGCAAGCTGATCACGAAGGAAGGTTCTACCATGTACGTGAGCTATGCGACGGCTCCTTCTGGGGAGTCCCAGTCGCACACAGGGACACAGGTACGTATCGCTGCAATGGGTCCTGAAGCGCCGCGAGTCATGGGTGTGATCAACCAGACCGACATCTTTCAGATCATCAAGCGGGCACTCTCCATCCGTTAAAGCGGAAATGTTCCTTCTTTGAAGAAAAGGGGCATCTTCTATAGAGATCTCACTTCTCTTATAGAAGATGCTCTTCTTTCATCCCCGTCGCCGACACAGTGCCAGAGAGAACAGTAGTAGCAGTCCATAAAGTGCTAGCTGTACCAAAGGTGATACCAGCAAAAAGTGTTCGTTCCTGAGCCAAAACGCCAGCGCCGTTCCCGTTACAGCGTCAACGAGCATCCCGACGCCTCATATCAGTGAGAGTATGACAATCCAGAAGCGTACCGAAGCCTCTTTTTTCCATTCCTCCTCAAATCGGGCAACCCGTTCCCTCACGCCACCCGTCACAATTTGAGAACGCTATAAAATATAATCGAGCGAGGCAGCGCCAACGAGAGCAGTAAAAGGAGCCCGAATACACCCGGAATCAATGAATTGCGCGCAAGGAAGATTTTCGTATCGCTGCCAGGCAACAAAAACAACAAAGCAAGCACCATCGCAAGGAAGACAAAAGCCGCATTCAGCCGGCTCAACAGGCAGATCTGCTCAAGAGAGCGCAGAAGTGACTCCGGGAGCCGCTGTACAACTTCCGTTCGCACATAATCCAGCAGCGGACGCGAGAGCACCTCACCAGATTGCCAGCGCCGCGCCCAGAGACGCAGACCAGCAGGCCAGCCCTCAAGTTGCTCGTAGAGCCGGGTAAGCGTGCTCTCGGGAAGCGATACCGGGACGTTCAGGCGGCGGCACCCCTTCTTCCACAAACGGACGAATCAGTGCAAAACGCTCCTCAGCGGATGCGTGTTGTTCTCTTGTTATCGCTTCTTCCTTCCCATATCCTTTACAGTATGCTATTCATATGTTGTACCTGTCAACTGTACCGGGCAATAGAACTACGCCAGTTATTTCCAAAAAGAGAGCGCCATTTTTAAAAAGGTATGATAAATACTACCCCCTCCTCTCTCTTTTCTCTTGTCCATCTTGGTCTGGAAGCGCTAGAATAAGGGGTGACAAATGGGGGAAAGAAGAGGAGGAATATGGGGAAAACGACAGCGCGTCAGGCTCTACAGGCGCAACTACTCGATATGTGCCGGCAAGACAAGCGTATTGCTGGCCTGGTCGATTACAGTGCAGAAGATGAACGCATCCTGGAGAGTCGAACTGACTTTGCCCTGACGCTTTTTATCATAGATACCTACTTTGACACGTTTGTGCTGGAGCTTGAGGCCTGGTTCACCCGGTTTGGACCTCCCCTCCTGCTGTTACGAGAGGCAGAGAACACCATTCGCGTTGTCTATGATGCGCAGCCGCTTCCTGTACACCTCACAGCAATCTGCCTGCCCGCCAATTCCATGCACCTCACCCTGGATAGACCGGCCCTTGAGGCCAACGTGCTCTATGACGCAACCGGACAGCTTACAACGGCGCTTCATCAAGCAGCCGATGCTTTCCCGACCGATCAGCAGGCAACGTTTGAAGAACTTGCCAGCACCTTCTGGTATGATCTGCTCGACACCCTTTGCAAGCTGTTGCGTGGCGATCAATGGAACGCTTGCCAGCTTTTTCATGTCAGTGTTCTACCTGCCCTGATCCGGCTCCTGAGGCTGGAAGCCACAATTATCTCACAATGGTACAACCACCATAGTGGCATTGAACCGGCCCTTCCTGCGGAACGACTGGCGAGGCTGAATGCCTGTCTGCCCACCGCGGCAACACTTGCAGGGACCGCCAGAGCGCTGAGAAAGAGCATCGAATTGGGATCGGAGGTCTGCCGCTCCATTGCCGCGCTTCACGGCTTTCGCTGGCCCCACGCGCTTGCGGAGCGCATTGAGGCTATCGTCCTTTTCTGGCTCCCCTCAGATAGATGTACATAAAAAGTGGGAGCAGGTTGTTTTGACCCGCTCCCAATAATGAGAAGAAACTGCTTTAGCCCTCGAAGATATCAAGCGGCAATTGGGCGGAAACCAGCCAGTTAGGCGCGTTTACCACTTCGCCGATGCGCACATCGACCGCAACGCTACAAAGCGCGTAGGCCTCGTGCGGCGTCAGATCATAGTTCTTCGTCAGATGCTTGATCATGCCCCGGATAGACTGGCGCACCGCCTCAAACAGATCAGGACCATAGGCAGTTGTCGCATAGTAGCCCTTCTGGTTCTGCTTCGGAGCCTGGTTGCCTGGCGTATAGTAGGAGATAGAGCTGAGATCGGCGTCCTTGAGCAGGTTCACACGAATCTTAACCACCATCGGGCCCTCGATTGCGGAACCACAGACCTCGCCATCACCCTGCGCCGCATGCGTATCGCCAAGCGAGAGCAGCGCCCCGGGATAGAGAACCGGGAGATAGACCTTTGAGCCCTTCACCAGTTGTCTGGTATCCAGGTTGCCGCCATTGGCACGAGGCGGGACCATATCCAGTGCACCGGGCTCAGCCGGAGCGACGCCGATCATGCCACAGAACGGCTCCAGCGGAATGCGAATTCCAGGCTTGAAATACGCATGATCCCCGTTCAGCTCCCAGATCTTCAAATACGGCTCGGGATATTCGTCGGCCAGCAAGCCAAAGCCGGGAATAACGCCTGTCCAGCCCCAATCTTTTGGGCGCACATCAAGAATCTCAACCTCAACCACGTCACCAGGTTTCGCGCCATCAATCGCGATTGGCCCGGTAACGGGGTTGACCGCGCTAAAATCCAGCGAGCGCAGGGCATCGCTGGTGCTGCCAGGGTTCAACTGACCGGCTGAAGCCTCGCGCGTTTCCAGCTCAACAACATCGCCAGATTGCACTGTAACCAGAGGCGGAATGCTCTGGTCCCAGCAGTTATGTGTATGGTGCAGATGATATTTCACGTCAGGAATCATAGCTCTTCTTCTATTTACTCCTCTCCTTCAACAAATACTTCATCACTTTTTGCCAGCGTCTCAGGCGCTTTCACGCTCAGTATTGCCAGAATAATCACGCCGATAACCAGCCATGCAAGCACAATCGGGCCAGCATACAACAGCGGAGCGGCAGGCAACGGATTAAACTGATTATATAACACAACCAGGAGCACCAGGAACGGGATCACCGGCACGATTACGTGACGGAACACGTTGAACTCATCCTTGTGTTTGCGCAGATAGAACACCACCACAGAGATACAGGTCAACATGTAAATCAAGATAATCGGGAGAATCAGGATCGTTCCCAGGAAGCCGAAAGCAAGCGATGGACCATAAACAAAGCCCGGAACCAGTGAACAGACCAGCGCCACGATCATCGCCAGAATGAAAGCGACATCCGGCGTGCCGTACTTGTTCAGGTGCGCGAAGCTCTTCGGCAGCGTGCCAACCCGACCCATCGCAAACAGCACACGCGTCACGGCATTCACACCGGCGTTCGCGTTCGCCAGAGCACTATTGAGGATCGCCAGCAGAATAATCACGCTTGCCGGTCCCCAGGCTCGCTGAGCCATCTCAGCCCACGGATCTGCATGATCGGGCGAACCATAGAGGGCAGCATTTGCCGGGCCCCAGCCTACCATTGCGGCAAAGGAGCAGAAGACATAAAACAGACCGATACACACAGCAGCGAGCAAGATAGCACGAGGTACAGTTCTGCGAGGATTAATAGTCTCTTCTGCCAGAGGAACAGAAGACTCAAATCCAGCAAAGGCGAGCAGGACAAACGTCATGCCCATCAGAATGCCTTTCCAGCCACCCCAGGCAGGATCGCCACTGTGAGCAGGATTCAGAATATCCAGCGAGATGTTACCGGGGTTGGTAACAAGCAGCCAGATACTCAACAGCACAAAGACGCCGATCTCGATAGCACCCAGAATCACACCGGCGTCAGCAGAAACCTTGATACCAAAATACGACAGCAGGAAGAGGATAACGGTGAAAATGATAACCCAGGTGAACCAACCAAGCGAGATATGGAAATACTGGCTCACAAGCTGATCCGCGGTTGGCCCCAGCACCAGCAACTGGAACGGAATAATCAGCAAGTAGGCAAGGTTGAAAGCCCACCCGGTCAACCAACCGACCTTCTGTCCGAGAGCATTACTGATATATGTGTAGAAGCCGCCCGCAGAGGGAAGGTGCTTCGCCATTGACCCGATGGTCAGGGCCAGGAAAATACAGACAATCAACGCGATAAACGCTGTCAGCGGGAGCGCCGGACCAGTCAGAGCGACAGCCGGAGTCAGGCTGGCAGCAAGGCCAGATGCAGGGGCCATCGTGGTGATCGACTGGAACAGGACCCCCGGCAGGCCGATGGTATTTCGGCGCAATTGCCCGGATTCACCCTTTCCAAGCGTAGAATCAGCAGACATCGCAAACTCCCTTCGAGTTCAAGATAAATAATATATCATACAGGCAATATTGCCGGTATAACGTTGTAAGCTCTCCATACTCCCTGTGCGGCCAGAGAGCATGGAGAGTTCCCCATTGCTTTTACTATCTATTGTCAATCTTTTCTCGCTAAAAACCAGATTCAACCTCATGAATCTTGTCCTGCCATGCCGCCTCGGTGGTCGCAAAGACACAGCCAAAGTACGCCACAAACAGACACACCACCGTCAGACTGCCCACAAAGACACGCCACATCATGTCATTAATCAACGGAGCAAGCTGGTTATAGGCAAGCGTGTTGACTATTGCAACCGCGCAGGCAATCAGCGCCACATAGCAGCAGGTCTGAAGCAGCCATTTCGGCACAATCAGCCCTTTCTTCAACAGCTCAGGATAGCGTTTCATCAACACGAGCAAGCTGATAAAGAGAAAAGCGGAAGAAACAGCCCAGATCAACACCAGCACCGAAAGCGTGATCACCTGCACTTCAAGCGCAAGATTTGCGGATTCAGCCATTGAAAAAACATAAGGCACGAAGTACAGCAAGAGCGTAAACCCGATAGCAATGGCAGTTTGTGTGAGAATGGCATTGACAGGCACTCGATGCTTATTCAGGCGAACCAGACCGATCGGCAAACGGCGATCTGCGCTAATCGTCATCAACAAACGAGCGAACAGGCTCCCGGTCAGTGCGACAAATAATGGAAAGAACACAAGCAGACAAGCAGCAGCAATACGTGCAACCACCGGGCCAAACAGGCGCTCAAGGGCAATCAGAATCGACGCGTTACTGAGCGTTGCCGCCTCGGGACCGATCACAACCAGCAAGGCCATTGTCAGAATAAAATAAGCCCCTAGCACAGCAAGCGTGCCCCAGAGGAAATGACGATAGCCCTTCTCTGGCTGTTTCGCCTCGCCAAGCACAATCACAGGCACGTCTGCACCCAGGTACGCCAGCACGACAATACCAAACAGCTTGAAGTTATCTGGCGTGATCGCCCAGGTTGCCGGGTTCAACAACGGGGTAGCACTGGAATGGCCACCAAGCAGCCAGACGACCGCCGCAATACCCAGCAGTAACACCACTGCATAGGTTAGAGGCGTCACAAAGTTCACAACGTGCTGAAACGTTCGCAGCGGTTGAAGAGAGATAAGACAGGCAAAAATCAGAATCGCGATCACAGCGAGTCCCTGTTGCCAGGGCTCTACTAATAAATGCGGATTGATACTCTGCACAATGGTGATCCCGATACTGGCTGCACTGACCATCGCCACAACACCGGGTATCCAGAACGTCACAGCAGCAAACAGGCTCCAGAAGCCACCAAGTGCCTTATGTGTCCAGTTATAGGATGAACCATTAACAGGAAACCAGGCGCACAATTGAGCGACAACCAGCACACAGGGAATGAAAAAGATCAGCGCTCCGATCCCCCAGTAGAGGAGGGAGACCGCCCCAGAAGCGATGGTACCGACCGGGTTCGAGACGAAAAACATCACCATCATAAAGGACATGGTGAAGTCAAAATTCGTCAATACGGGCGGCAGAACACGCCGAACGTAGTTTTCTGATGTTAAAGTAGGAATTCGTTCACGCATATACACTAGGCCTCTTCGCATGGGAAAAAGAACAATACTATTCCCTGCCTTCTCATTCCCCGCGTTGATTCTCCTGCGTTTCCCTTTCACCAAAGCGATTGCTGATTTGTATCGCCGTCCCTACTGGCACACGGGACCGACCCTCAGCCTGCTATTTCAAGCATACTCATATTAAGCAGGAGAGTCCAGAGACGATAAAATCTACCTGTTTTTTTGCTGGCACCCTTGTTACTATGCTTTCTCCTGTATATAAACATATTAGTACCTTTTTGTAAAGAACTACAACAGTTAATTTTAAGAAGAAAATATATGTTAGGAAGAATTACCTACCCTTTTTTAAGGTCACTCTGTCACATCTCTCTTGCACTAAAGCTGTCTGTTTCTCTCTCAGATGACGACAACGCCTCTAGAAATACCAGGTTATAGGATGAGAAAGCAGGGATAAAGTACCCATATATCAGAGGAACAAATCCCTGCATACAGGAATCATTACCTACTCTCCTTGACATGCAGAGAGCAATCGAGTACCCTCACTTCATACCCTGTCTTCCAGTCCCTATAGAAAAAGCATCCCTTTCTACGACCATGACTGCACCCTCCCTGTCGGTGCAAGCCATGACCAATTGAGTAAAAAGCGAATTCTTCCTGAAGAAAGGCAACGGGCACCCGACAGTTCTTTATTCAGGAGAAAGTATGAGTTGCCCACAATGCCACTATGAGGGGTATCGTGTTGGTGAGCCATGCCCGCGCTGTACATACACCCAGGCTCCCAGATCCCGGCCACTCACTCATCAAAAAAAGGCGCTGACACCGTTGCAGCCTGATGTCAGGCTGCTTGGCTCTGGTCGTTACCGAGTCATCGACCAGATAGACAAACAACAGTGGACAAATGGCTCTACGGAAGTATGGTTGCTTGCACAAGATACATTACAGACAAATAAGCATGTCACTATTTGTGAAGCCTCATTTCCGGCAGGAAACAATGTCCCTCAAGCATATGTGCAGGCAGCGATGAAAAGCATTGTCGCGCTTTCAGCACACCCACGTATTCCTGCACTGCACGACATGTTTCTTGAGAACAATCATACCTATTTCGTGTTTGAGCAACCGGCTGGCACACTGCTCAGCCAGTCCTTGCGCCTGACAACAGGTGGCGTGCTCCCTGAGCTCACAGTGCTGGATGGTTGTCTCGCGATTCTCGATGTGCTTGAGCTGCTTGCACGTCAGCAGTCACCGCTGGCGCACGGCCGTATCAAGCCAAACACCATCAATTTGTTCTCCGATGCAAAGGGGAGCGGTTGGCAATTGCTTCGCTTCTCCCCGCTTCTCTTCAGCTTCCTTCAGCAGCAGCCTCAGCCCGGCTTCATCCAGACCGACCTTGTCATGTTACTGGTCACTGCATATATCGCGCTGACAGGCAAACAGCCAGATAAAAATATGCTTCAACCAATCCGCAAGCTCAATCCTGCCATTTCAGAGCAAACGGAGGCTGTCATTATGCGCGGACTGCATGACCCCCGAAGCTACACAACACCCGCCGATCTGGCACAGCAGCTTCGTCTTTGTGCACGCGCCCTGCGCAGCGTTTCCATCCCACCGGTAGCCCCCGGCCCAATACCGACGCCGATCAGCGTCCCACCAGTTACACCACAAGGAGACGCCACTCAGGATCTTTTTGCGAAATACTTACAAAATATTGCACCATTAGAGGAGAAAGAAGGGAAGGACGAAAAGAGCATTCTTCCCGAACCGGAAAGCCTGCCCCCAATACCGAACCGCAATCACTATCTTTTCGCCGCCCTCTGGGGAGGCTGCCTGTTCCTGAGCATCCTTGTGATGGTGTTCTTCCTGTAACGAAAAAGAGGAATAGCCTGATATAGCCTTTTTTTCAGTAAAAAGAGAGCCAGGTACACGGTGCTGTCCGGGCTCTCTCCCTGTTTTCTCCACTACCAAAAGAGATAGTATCTTCCAGGTGCCTATACCACTAAAAAGTGCCTTCTTGTAAAAGACCCCTCACCTCCGTATAGTTAAGAACAAGAACCGGTTCACTGCTACCACCACAGTCACAGAAAGAAGCAGAAAATATGAAAATCGAGATTTTTTCAGATATTCTCTGCCCCTGGTGCTACATCGGGAAACAGCGTCTCCGCTCGGCACTTGCACGTTTTCCATACCGGGATCAGGTAGAGATCAGTTTCAGCAGCTTCGAGCTTGATCCGAGTCTTCCCGCTGATTCGCAGGAAACCATTGAAGAGCGTACAGCACGCAGTACCGGTAGAAGTGCTCAAGAGGTTTCAGCAATGCTCACCTATGTCACAGAGCTCGCGCGACAAGAAGGGCTGAACTATCATCTTGAAGGGATACGACTGGTCAACTCTCGAACTGCTCATCGGCTTGTCCACCTGGCATCCAGACAGAAGAAACAGGAAGCAATGCAGGATCGACTCTGGACGGCGTTCCTCTCTGAACACCGCTCTATCAGCGACCCTACGACGCTGCTTGAACTCGCGGTTGAGGTAGGCCTTGACCCCGACGAGGTACAGGCTGTGCTGGATAGTGACGCTTATATGGATGAGGTAAATGCCGATAAGCAGCGGGCGCTGCTGCTTGGTATTACCGGCGTTCCGTTTTTCGTCATTGATGAAAAGTATGGCATCTCTGGAGCACAAACATCCGAAGTATTCTTGAAAGTACTTGAGACTGCATGGGCCGAAACACACCCGTCGACCGGACTTGAACTCGCTTCTGAGGCAGAAGGAACCTGTGAAGGCGGAAGCTGCCCACTCTAACAAGCAGCCGAGGTTGCTTCACGATGCTGAAGCAGCCTCCTTTTGTTGAGAAATCGGAAAAGCTTGACAGCCGCCTGATGGGTGGTTTACAGTGTTGATGGTAGAGGAAGGAGTGAAAGATGCACGAGGTACAACTACCAGCAAACCATAATGAACGAATGAAACGCGTCCTGTGCGCAATTGAGGGGCTATCAGTTGGGGATGCTTTTGGGGAACGCCTCTTCTCCAATCCGTCTATCCTCGAACATGTGGAAGCAGCCTACCAGGCCAAAACGCCACCCAAGCCATTCACCGATGATACGCTGATGGCACTCTCAATCGTGTCGATACTCCGGCAATACGGGTATATCCAGCAGGATCAACTGGCCCGCAGTTTTGCACAGCGTTATGATCCCCGGCGCGGCTATGGTCCGGCCATGCACCAGCTACTCAGAGCGCTTCAGAGCGGGCTTCCCTGGAAAGATGGAGCAAGCAACCAGTTTGAAGGTCAGGGATCATATGGAAATGGGGCAGCAATGCGTGTTGCGCCGGTTGGTGCCTATTTTGCCGGATCAATGGAGGAGGTCGTCATCCAGGCCGCACGCTCTGCCGAAGTCACCCACACGCACCCGGAAGGTGTCGCGGGAGCCATTGCCGTCGCGGTTGCCACCGCACACGCATGGAGCCTACGTGATGAGGCTCAACTGCCAACACGTAGCGAATTTATTGACCTTGTCCTTCCCTTTGTGCCAACCAGCGAACTGCGCCGAAAACTACGGCTGGCCCGAGATATCTCGGAAAAAACGGCGCTTGATGCAGTGGTTGCAATGCTTGGTAACGGCAGCCTGGTTTCGGCACAGGATACTGTCCCGTTTACGCTCTGGTGTGCCGGCGAGCACCTCGGAGACTATAAGCAAGCCATTCTGCTGACAGCCAGTGCCGGGGGCGATGTTGACACCACGTGCGCGATTGTCGGAGGCATCGTCGTGCTTGCAACCGGCGTTGAGGGCATTCCTGAGGCGTGGAGACAGGTACGCGAGCCGCTCCCTGATTGGCCCTTCCAAGAACAGGCCGAGTAGCGCTCAGTTGCCCGGTTGCTCATTCTGAAATTGTTCGGGATGCGTTTCACGCCAGTAGTTCCAGCCTGCCTTCAGCAGCTCCTGAAGCACTGCCGCTACCGGAGCAGCCAGAAAAGCGCCCGCAACGCCAAAAAGATTGGTCCCTGCCACAATCGCAAAGACCGTCAAAATAGGATTCAGACCCACAACGCGCCCGATAATACGCGGTGCCAGAATGTTATTCTCAATATTCTGCAATAGAATCACCAGCACCAGCGCCAGCACCGCCGTTTGCAGGCTCTTTGTCAGGGCAACCAGGACAATTGTTCCACCCATAATATAGACACCAACCACCGGCACAAATTCCAGGACAAAAGCCAGCACTGTTAGCAAAAATGCGTATGGAACGCCGAGCAGAAAGAGTCCGATTCCCGTCAGAATACTCATGGCAGCACCAAGCAAGAGATTCCCACGTATATAGCCACCGATGATACGCCCGGTTGTTTGCAGCACAAAAGCAATGTTGCGCTGATGGCGGTTCGGCGTCCGGCTCGTCAACCAGTGTGTGATAACAGGACCGCTTAACAGGAAATAGATACTGAGCATGATAACCAGCACAGTATTGATAAAAAGTACAAACGTATTGCTCAACAACGGGAAAATCGAGCTCAAAATCCCCTGGATCTGTGAGAACCACTGCTCTCCCATACGCTGGAGTTGCTCCTGCGAGATACCCAGTTTACTCATATAATTGAGTATCGGCTGAGGAATCAGGCCGCGCCCCGAAGACAGGTACGCTTTCATCCAGCCAATGAAAAGCGATAGTTCCCGAATGGCTGCACTAATAATGAAGAAGAGCAGGACACAGACAAACGAGAGAATCAAGATATACACCAGCACGATCGAGAGCCAGCGCGGTAACCAACGCTGAAAAAAGCGAACTAGCGGCGCCAAAATATGAGCGATCAGTGCACCCAAAATGAGCAACAGAAGCGCCTGCCCCACACGCCCGGCCAGCCAGAACACCACTCCGGCTATTGCGATCCAGACCAGCAGAGCTGCCCCTTTTACAAATCGATGGTACCAGAACACAGTTGAATCAGTGTATGGTTCTTCTTGCTGTGACGCATTCACCTTTCTATCCCCTCTTTCTCTTCGCGCATCCAGGAGAGTACGGCAGACCTACTTGATTTTTTCTGTCTAGCGGTCGCGCTTCTCTTTTCTTTTCCATTGTACGAGCAAGGGAATACAATAACGGGAGCGCTTTTCTCAAAGAAGAGGTTAGAGAGGCTTCACCCGGCTTCCCGAGCTGCTTCAGGCAATAGTAACTTACATTGATTTCGGAGATCAGCAGCAATGAGCCGGGCCGCTTTATTCTGCCAGTTATACAGCGTGCGCTCGGGGACCTGCAACCGAAACCACTCAAGCGCCTCGCGAGTCGTGGGATCAGGCGGATCGGAGGAACCACGCCGACTATACGGCTTGATACCCATTACATAGGGGAAATAGAGCGCGTTATAATAGCGCCATTCGTCGCTGGTGCCAAAGTCGCCCTTCGCACGCGGTTTCAGCCGCTCGATGCTCTCACTTAACAGGGCCTTCAGCTCGGTAGCTCGCTCCAGCACATCATCTTTCGCCCCCCGGGCAGCGAGCCGCTCTTGCACCTGTGGAAGCCTCGTCAGGGGGCTGCTTGCCAGCCGTTGCAGATCACCAAAGTTGCTCAACGCTCGTCGCGTCAAACGCACGAATTCTTCGGAGTCAGTGTTCAATATGTCTATTTGCTGATTGATTCGCGGGAGAGCATCGGCAGCATCATGCAGTTCAGCCCGCGCCTCACGCACCTGTGGGAATGTACTGAAAGCAATTCTCTCTGCTATTTTTCGAGCAGAACGAGAAAACACCTGTACCAGAATAGAAGTTGCAATGATACTCAGCAGGAGCAGCGCAAGCGGGAACTCTACCTTCTCTCCTATCCAGAAGAGCAGCGCGACCTGTCCTCCAAAGAGCAGGGCCAGCAACAATGAATAATCAAACGACCGAAACACATCGGGCAGGAATGCTTCCCCTTGCTCTACAGCGTCTTGCGCGGCAACCAGCCAGCCAAGCATCAGTAGATTGATCCCCATTGGCAAGCAAGCAAGGGGCCACGATACCGCAAGAAAAGCAGAGGTACAGATCAGAGCCAGCAGCACGAACAAAAGCGGCTGCTTGTCCCGGAGGTGCCGCCAGCAGAGCACCAGCGCAGCCACAAGAGGCAACAAAGCAGCGCCCAGAGCTATCAATGGATGCAAAAAGAAGAATATACCGCCGCACGCCACAAACCAGCCAAGCACACCAAGCCCGCTGAAAAAGGCCTGACGAGCAACCCCAAACAGATTCTCGACGCGAGTACAGATCAGCATCGCAGCACAGAGTAAGGAAGGCAACAACAGCAACAATTGTGCGGGAACAGCCAATATCGCATGTGAAAAGGGAGCAATGGGTTCGAGGTACATGCAGCCAGCGGCCAGTGCATAAGAGATCAGTGCTGCCCCAACCAGCCCGACACGCGTGCTCTTCACATTTCGACTGAAGAGGTAAGTTCCAAGCCAGAGCGACAGACCGAAAAAGAGGATTTCGAGCACTCCTGCGCCTGCGGCAAAATAACCCGTCATACCATACGCTCCCACATCACAAACTTAGTACAAACGTTTCTCCGATTATCGCAGTCTGTATGAAATCTGTCAAGTATGAGTTTTTTTCTGGTACTACCTAAAAAATTGGCAGTATATGGCAGTGCTTTGACTGGGAATGGCAGTGCTTTTACCACTATGCTGATTGTAGATCAGAAGCGTGACCAAGCGAAATGAAAGCTTCTGAGCAAGTATACAACAGGAAAGGACTTCGATAGATGGCACAGCACTCTATTCGTTCCACATCTTCCAGGCTGAAACTCTTTATACAACTTGATGCCGCAACTTCTCTTCTAGGCGCATTCCTGTTTCTGGGTGTCGGCATCAGCCCGCTTGCTTCCATTCTGGGATTCACAGATCCTATCTTCCCAATCATTGTAGGAATTGGCCTGTTCTTCTATGTTGCCTGGTTGCTCTTCATCAGCAGAGGGCCCGAAGTACACCCGCGAAACGGCCTGATAACGATCTGCATCAATGATGCCTGGGTGCTCGCGAGTATCATTCTGCTGCTTGTTCAACTACCACCGCTCACGCTCTGGGGTAAGGGCTTTGTCATCCTGATCGCCCTTATCGTCGAGGCGTTCGCACTGCTCCAGTTCTCCACTCTCTTGCAGCAGCGTCGGGAATTGGCACGCTACAAGCAAGCACATTAAGAGAAGAGACGCGTTTCTTCTCGCAGCAGCACAGGTCCATAGAGTATAATAAAAATCGAACAGCCCGAATACACCATAAAGGGAACTGAGACTCCATATTCCGTCTGCCTTCTTGCTTTCTGAGTCACAAAAGAAACAAGCAGGAAGGCAGTCATCACGAGGAGGTTAATATGACAGTTAAGTTCGGCTGGGCTCTCTCTGTTGGACCAACCGAGGGTATCTCTCAGCAGCAATTCCATAAGATGATACAGAAGCAAATCGAACTTGCGGATGGCGTCGTTGACTCGCTCTGGTTTGTCGATCACCTGCAATTCGGCTCGTCAGCGGTTCTTGAAGGATGGACAACCCTGACCTATCTTGCTGCCCAATATCCTCAATTTCAAGTAGGCCATATGGTCCTTTGCCAGTCATTCCGCAATCCTGCACTGCTGGCAAAAATGGCTACAACCCTGCAATATATGAGTAACGGGCGCTTTCTCCTCAGCATTGGCGCAGGTTGGCATGAGGAAGAATATCGTGCGTACGGCTATCCGTTTCCTTCCCCACGGGTGCGCGTTGAGCAGCTTGAAGAGACTTTGCAGATCGTCAAGTCGCTCTGGACCCAGGAGCAAACAACCTTCCAGGGAAAACACTTCTCAGTCCAGGCGGCGTACTGCGAGCCAAAGCCGGACCCCATTCCACCCATCATTATAGGAGGCAAGGGCACACGCTTGCTACACCTTGTTGCTCGCTATGCAGACGGTTGGAATGCTCCCTGGCTCACCCCCGAAGATTATGCCGCGCGAGCAAAGGTACTTGAACAGGAATGCCAGAAAGTCGGACGTGATCCTTCCAGCGTGCAGCGGAGCTGGTTCGGACGCTGCACCTGCGTGGCCACCGAACAAGAGGCCTGCACGCTACATGATCGTGGCTTAACAGGCACTCCCGACCAGATCGCGGCACAGCTTCAGCAGTACATCGATCTCGGTATTGATACATTTATGCTTGGGTGCAACTCTTTCGACGATATGACCACAGCAGAATTACTGCTAAAAGAGGTATTACCTCGCTTTCAATAAAAAAGTGGAGAAGGCGAAGTATATCTTGCGTCTCCTCCATCCCTTTTACACGACTTTTCCTGAAGGAGCCTGCTCCTTCTTTTACAGAGAGAATATCATTTAACGGCGAGGCTTCTTCGAGGAAGGGGCCTGCTTTTTCTCCTGCGCAGGAAAGATCATCTCAAAATAGTCGTTATAATCTTCGTCTCCTACTGTAATCACGACATGAAGATTCTTCTCTTTGTCGTAATGCATATCGACCTCCTCAACCTGCATCCGAATGCCCGGTGTAAGCTGGCAGATTGCCTTTGTTTCAACCAGATGTTCAAAGAACCTCTGAATCTCTTCATGATTCATATATATCTTCTCCTCGTTTACTCTTGTACCGCTTGCACAACCCCTTCCATTCCGTATCGCAACATTTGAAGAGGCTTCACACCCTCATTATAAAGCATGGCAGGCTCCCTGTCTCGCTCAATTCAACAGAAAGATGCATAAGTCACTCTAAATGTAAAATAGTGCAATACTCTCTTGCACTATCACACTGATTTCGCGCATAATAACAGGAGAACCCATTCAAGAAAGGATAGAATATGAACTATACGCTAACCACGATACGCGATAGCCCGCATCTTCGTGCACAGCTCGGCCCGCTTGATAACGAGGGCTGGCCCCCCTTCATGACCAACGATCCGGTCGCCGACAAACATTGGCCTTTCCTGTGCGAGACACTCCCTCAGTATCAGCTCATGCTCTCTAATAAGGAGAATCAGGTAATCGCCGCGGGCTATACGGTCCCGCTCTACTGGGATGGCACCATTGAAGGGCTTCCAGAAAGCTGGGAAGACGCGCTCATTCAAGGAACAACCCCGCATCAGAACAGGAAACCGAACACACTCTCAGCACTGGCGATTGTGATTCGGCCTTCGTTCCGAGGACAAAAGCTCAGTACACAGATAGTGCAGGGCATGCGAGCACTGGCGCAACACTATGGCTATACCTCTCTCATCGCGCCAGTTCGGCCCTCACTCAAAAGCCGCTACCCGCTTATCCCGATGGAAGATTATATCAGATGGACACGAGAAGATGGCCTGCCCTTCGATCCCTGGATGCGGGTTCATGCCCGTCTGGGAGCGCGTATACTCAAAGTTGCGCCGCGCTCGATGGTTATTCCCGGCACGGTGCAAGACTGGGAGCGTTGGAGCGGGATGAAACTTCCACAAAGCGGTGCTTATATTATCCCCGAGGCGCTCGTCCCGCTTGAGCTCTCGCATGAGCGCAACGAAGGCATCTATATCGAACCAAACGTGTGGATGCAGCATCAGATCTCCTGATCTATAAATCAATACATAGTCATCCTCTTCTGGTGCTGAGTCCGGCTATTCTCGGGCTCAGCCTATCCTCTTTCTCCAAGTCTTCATTACCTCGCAAGCACACTCTGCAAGGAAACGAGCTCCTCCAAATTAGGAGGATAGTACTCACTTTTCTCTTGACAGCCCTTCCTCTTTCGGACTATACTTCGAGTATCAAAACGATATGACTGAATAAACTCATTCAGTCAACAAGATCAGATGAGAACGCTTGCCGGATGCAAAAGGTCCGACAGAAGAAGGAAAAAATGAGGAACGTAACAGTTAACGACCTGTTTTCTCTCGAAGCAAAGAGAGATCCTATCAGGTTTTACAAGCAATTGCGCGAACAGGGGCCAATTATCGACCTCGGTGAGTACCCGAGTATAGGCAAATTCTGGCTGCTCACTCGCTATGAGGACGCTATTGCGCTGCTTAAAGATCCTCATCCCTTCACGAGGGACAGGTTGAAACTCCTGTCGCCAGAAGAAAAGGAACAGACAACCAGGTACCATTCTGCGCTTGAGCAATATGTACTGCAACGGCGCGATATGCTCGCGGTCGATCCTCCCGATCATACACGTCTGCGTAAGCTGGTTGCGAAAGCCTTTACTCCACGCATGATCGAGCAGATGCGACCACGAATGCAACAAATTGTGGATGAATTGATCAATGCTGTTGAGGACAAAGGGAAAATCGAGCTGATCTCTGAGTTCGCTTATCCACTCCCAATTACAGTCATCTGTGAGATGCTCGGCATTCCTGCCAGGGACCGCCAGCAGTTCCGCCACTGGACACAACTATTAATCGTACCACCTCAAAAGCCCGAGGAATTCGCAGCTCTGAATGCTCCCTTAGAAGAATTTATTAGCTATATTCAGCGCTTAATCGAGGAAAAACACCAGAATCCGGGGGATGACATCATCAGTGTACTGGTTCAGGCCCGGGAACAGGAAGATAAATTAAGTGAAAATGAGCTCATTTCAAGCATATTCTTGCTTATCGTTGCCGGGCATGAGACGACGGTCAATCTGATTGCAAACGGCGTCCTCGAATTGTTGCTGCACCCGGATCAATTACAACTGCTTCAGCAAGACCCGTCGCTGCTTCCATCCACTATAGAAGAATTATTACGCTATACTGGACCAATCTTTGCAGCCGGATCCCATTGGGCAATGGAAGACACAACACTCTATGGCAAGCAGATTCGCAAGGGTGATATCGTGCTCGTCGGACTGACAGCGGCTAACCTTGATCCTGATGTATTCGAGCATCCCGAAAAGCTGGATATTACCCGGGAAGAAAACAAACATGTCGCGTTTGGCAAAGGCATTCACGTTTGTCTGGGAGCGCCTTTAGCCCGCCAGGAAAGTCAGATTGCGATTGGAACGCTGATTCGGCGTCTCCCTCACTTGCGCCTGGCTGTCCCTCCTGAACAACTCGTATGGAGCGGGTCAAAATTCCGTGCGCTTCGCAGCCTACCGCTCGAATTCTAGCTTTAAAGCAGGCAGGAAAGCTCGTCCATCGTGTTCTCTTGCCTGCTTGTTCTCAATAAGGAGCGAGGAGAAAAGCCGATCGCTTCCTGCTCAAAAAGCAGCATTTCCAGTATCTCCTGCAAGAGAGACAACAGATCTTCAACATCTTCATTAGCCACAGGAGACCTATCATCGGTACAAGAGGACAATTCAGGTTCATAGTGTAATGACAAGTGCAGCTTGCAACCTCGCATCGGACGTCTCTCTTTTTCGAGTCGATTCGGTTGTGACCCGCTCCAGAAGCCACTTTCCCTGTTCGGAAGAGCTATCCTGTTATCTCTCTTCTTCTCGCTATATAAACTCTTATCAAGCTGATGACTGTACATCGGTATAACATATCTCACTCCCCTTCGAGTTTTTCCTTACTATCGATTTTGAAAGGAGAAGAGCTATTTTTTCAGGCACAAGTGAATGCTGATATAGCTTATATGCTTTCCCTGTTTTTTCCCAGAGAGGCTTGCAGAGCATCAAGCACCTTCGTCCAGTGCTCGCGCATCCGAGCCCGCTCGAAGGGACCGGGCAAGTGCTCCTGATGAAAACTGATCACCGTTTTTGCACCATTTGGAATAACACGCACCTGAACTATTGACGCACGCGGCCAATGAAGCCGGGGAAGCCATGTCAGCCGGATGTTCTCTTCAGGATTGACGACGCTTACCGTGCCTGTAGCCCCATCTGACGCCTGATAGGAAGCTCCTGGCTCCAGTTGAAGGGGCGCTCCTAACCAGAGCCCTAACCCTTCAGCGGATGTCAGCATTGCCCACGCATCCTCAACTGATACTGCAATCGTTCTCCGTACTCCTATCTGGAAGCCTGCTTTTTTTGTCTGCCCAACAACACGCTGTTCGCGTAAGGGTTCGTATAGATATACTTCTTTCTGTTCATTATGCGTGTTCACTATAGCCTCACAATCCTTCAGCAATAGTCCTACTTCGCGGATTCGTCCAATAGAGGAACGGCAGCGACAGCATCTATTTCTAGCAGGAAATCGGGATGCGCCAGACCAGCGACATAACACATCGAAATGATTGGCGGGTTTGGACGGTTCCCCCCAGAAGCGCTGAAAGGCCTCGAAACCGGGCTGAAGCGGACACCCCTGAACCAGCAAGACGGTCCATTTAATAATATGCTCTGGCCGCGCTCCAGCCGCAGTCAGCACCTTCTCTATATTCTCCAGCACCTGTTGAGTCTGAGCCCGCACATCGCCCTTTCCAACAATATTCCCTTGTTGATCTACTGCATTCTGCCCACCAATATACACCATTTTCACCGGTCCAGTCACACTTACAGCCTGCGTAAAAGCCATATTTCTATGGAGTGTCTCAGGGTTCAAATGTTCGATCATAATAGTCTCCTTGTTGGGTGTTTTCTGTATGTAAGTATACAGAAGAAAGAGGGCATATTCCGCCCTGATTGCACGAGGTTGCTCGTTCCTCTTGCAGAAATGGGACCATTTCAGGCATACTTGAGATGAGCCATATACCTGCGCAATCTAGAGCATGGAGATAGAAATAATGTATAGCCCAACAACTCGCTTGCTGACAATTCTAGAATTACTGCAAACGCGCCCTTCTATGAGTGGAGAGGAACTGGCACAGCGCCTTGAGGTCGAACCTCGCACCATCCGCCGCTATATTCAGATGCTTCAAGATATGGGTATGCCCATTGAAGGGGCTCGGGGACCGGGCGGCGGCTATCGTTTACGTCCTGGTTTTAAGCTTCCTCCCTTGCTTTTCACAGAAGAAGAGGCCACAGCAGTAGTTCTCGGTCTCCTGGGCGCACATTGGCTTGAGATTGAGATCTCTCCAGTTGCAGTTGAAGGAGCGCTTGCAAAGGTCTATCGCGTCCTCCCGTTTCATGGTCGCGAGCGTCTACAGGCGATCTCATCAAACATTATGCTTTCCCCTCATCAAAACGAGACACGCCCTGATGCCTCACTATTAGTGAAACTCAGTACAGCCATCCACGAACAACATATCGTCGCGCTGGAATATTGTTCGCATTATAATGTTATCACTCAACGGGAAGTTGAGCCTTATGGCCTGCTTGGTTGGCGCGGGCACTGGCACCTTGTCGCCTACTGTCGCTTACGAAAAGATTATCGACAGTTTCGCCTTGACCGCATCCAGCGCATGGAGGTCCTTGCAGACAAGTTCGCGAAGGATGAGAGCTTCGATTATCAGGAGTTTATTCACAAGCACTTTCTGGCCGTCCCGGCTCGCTGGCACGTCCAGGTTGAGTTTCAGGCTGCACTGCATCTGGTGCGACATAAAATCCCCTCGTCCTATGGTACCTTAACGCCGACGAAAGCGGGAACGCTCTTTGAAACCACGTATTTTAGCCTGGATGAATTGGCTCGCTACCTGCTTGTTATAGGTTTTCCTTTTGTCGTCCATCAGCCTCCGGAGCTACGTGACGCTATACGCAAGCTCGGACAAAACCTGTTGCAGATCGCCGATACCGTCCCTCCCGAGCCACAGCGAGAATGAGAAGAAAAATTCCTCTATAGTGACAACAGGCAAAAACATTTCCACTTTCTGGCGGCCATTTCAGAATAGAGAAGAGGAAGGCAGATATCTGCCTTCGCTTCCTCACGCAGGGGATGCATAGCATTATTTACAAGTGGGAGAGGTATAGCATGCAGATGAAGCCGGTTGTTATCAGTGAACTCTTTCCCGTTCAGCCTCAGGCAATCCCGGAGCTGCTGGCGTATGAATTGCAGACAGCAGACGAGGAGCTCGCCGCTATTGGCGGAAAACTTCCCTATCGCTTGAAAAAAGCATTCTCAGGACGATGGGCATGGTCCACGCCATACATTGTGACGGATACTCCCGTAGAGGATATTCAAGCATTTGTAGAAACACTTCGGAATGATCCTTCAGAGGCGTTCGCAAGCCTGCTCGCACTTCAACCGGTGCCCGGCTGGCAGCCAACGCCGCAAGCTCAGGCCGACTTCGCGGCACGGGCGCTCTGGCCCGAGCTGAGAGATGACGTAGACGCTGCTTTAGCCCGGTTTGCGCATAATCTCAACAGAACGCTGGTTACGCGAGAATGTGAGGTTCGCGGCTGGACTATCTGGGGACAACCGGCTCTTTCGATCTCGATTCGTTCGCGACTACAAACGATCTATGATCTTCAATCATATCTCAAAAATGTCGACTCTGCCGATGCAATCCTTCATTTTATGGTCGCTGATCGGGCTTCCACCATGCAGGGAACCGTTATGGATATTGTCGGTCCCGTTGCAGAGCATCGCGAACGTCTGCTTGCTTTTAAGCCAAAAGAGCGTTCAAAACGATTTATTGAGCAAGCAGCAGATGATGAAATAGTCGTCCGAATCTATACCCATCGCCGAACCTATGATTATGTTGCCAGAGCGCTCCGCATCCTGGCTCGACCAGCGGATTATGAGCGCCTCGGCATCGATCCAGAGCAGGCTGAAGCCGCTCTTCGTCTTACGCCAGCAGGCAGCTCGACAATGTTGGAAGAGGTTGTCAGGATCGGGCGCAAACGCGGCTTGCTTGGCCCCGCATATAGCTCACAGCGCCACTCAGCGTCCTTTCTGGATACGGCGGACCTTCACTTTACGCCCACTGTTCGTGTCGGTCAGAATCATACCTGTGAAGTCAGTGCACTACAGGAGCAGATCCAGCAATACGGTGTTTACAAGCACGCTTCACTCAAAAAGCCTGTTGCAATTGGAGTGCTGAACGCGCTTCCAGATAGTCCTTATCGGAAATTTCTCGAAAAGCTCCATCAAACGTTACGCCTGTATCGAGTTCCTGCCCGCTATAACGGAGTTGCTTCTTTACAGACTTTCTCTCGCAAATCACTGGAAGAAGCGTTACACTATCTTCATGAGCGCGGTGCTGATCTCATCCTGGCGCTTCTGCCCGATGAGCCAGGACGGGAGGCGGAACAATGGGGTCTGGCAGATCTCTTTACCGCGTTAACGATCGCTCTGGGCGTTTCAGGACAAATCGTGCACCAGGCGACACTTACACATGGAGAAAACGCTATCGCGCTCTCGATCCTGAACAAGCTTGGAGGTACGCCACACGCACTTGGAACGCCGCTTTCCTACACCGATATGGTCGTTGGCTTTGATGTCGCTCGCCCAACCAGCAAGCAACCGGACGATGAAATACCGATGACTGCAATTTCACGCATCTTCCGCAATACCGGTGAGTTTCTCCGTTATGAACTTTGCAGCATCAAAGGAGAGGAAACTATACCTGATGCAATACAGGCACTCTTCCCGGCAACGCTCTTTCAGGGGAAGCGAGTTGTTATACATCGTGATGGTCCATTCCGAGGAAATGAAAAACAGGCGCTACAGGCCTGGGGAGCCCATATTCAGGCCCAATTTCTGTCGGTCGAGATTCTCAGAACCGGGATACCACATCTCTACGGTGTCGAGCTCAGCGCAGACGAGCTATCAGCAGACAGGCAGGCACAGGCAATACACCCATCAGCAGGATGCGCGTTGAAGCTTGATGAGCAACAGGCCTTGCTTGTGACTGCTCAGCCATCCGCACAGGAAGCGCCTGTAGAGCCACTTCACATCCGAACAGAGCCGCCTCTTTCCATAGAACAAGCGCTTCATTCCGTCCTTTCCTTTACTCTGTTGCACGCTGATGTTCAGACGCGATCACGTTTCCCGGTCACAATCCACTATAGCGACATTTTTGCGTCCCTTCTCCTGCGAGGCATCAAGCCCGTACAGAAGCAAGAAGCGTTTCCCTTCTAATGTGGGGAGCGCTTCTATAGCAGAAGTACAATTACGCTATAGCGGATGTGTTCCGCTTTCAGCCTTCGGGCGTACTGAGTTTTAGTCCGATCAAGCTGGTAATCAGCAGAGTCAGGAAAATGAGTCGCGGGATACTGGTACTTTCATGCAAAAAGAGAATACCAATAATGGCCGTTCCCAGGGCTCCAATGCCCGTCCAGACAGCATATCCGGTTCCTACAGGAAGCGATCGAATTGCCAGAGCAAGCAGCCAGATACTGATAGCCATACCGATAACGGTGATAATGCTTGGAACCAGCTTACTGAAGCCCGCGCTCTCTTTCAAAGCAACCGCCCAAACAATCTCGAACAGTCCTGCGATGATAAGGATAATCCAAGCCATAGCAATTGTATCTCTTTCATACCATCTCTCGAGTCACAATGATCTTTACAGGTATTGTCCCAGTCACACAAAATGATTGAATCCCTTCAGCCAAAACACTGCACTATCGACTCCGATATAGCCAAATTTCGGGTACAAATCGGTGATACCGTGAAGCAAGGCAAGAACACGCATCCAGCGTATGGCTGCTTCCCGGACACAGCGCCCCTTGCCTGGTTTCTACATCCATCAGCCAACTGGCAACAGAGCACTTGCCCACTCACATGATATGATGGTTGATCTGAAGCCAGCTCACAGAGCGTCTATCCTCAAGCAAATGCAGGCGCACCGCGTCGCCAGCGCACGGCTCAACAAGGATATCCAGTTCACAAGAGATTGTATCAGCGGGCATGAAGCAGCTCCATCTCTGTCAGCTTCTTATACACGCAAATCAACAAGAAGAGTTTCATTCTTCTTCTACATCTATTGCGGTAGATGTGAGGGTGCAGTCAGGCAATGGGCCAGAGGAATGATACGTTGATCTCGTTATTGCTTTCTATACAACAAAATAACTTTTTCTTCTTTCTTACACTAAAAATCAGTATGTCGCATTTTGATGACCGTTAACAACTCTGTGAGCGTTTTCCGTCTCATAAGAGAACAATGATCCATCCCTTTTCCACCATAAAGGAAAAAGGCACGGCCAATAGAACCGCCTATTTGGCACGATGAGTATCGTAAAAGCAGAGATAGTTGACTCACACTATCTACTATAGAGAAAGGAGGTCTCCTATGGCAAAACGCCAGTCAGGGAGTCGAGGGAAAACATCGAAAGTTATTCCCATCAATAGAGAAGCGGCATTGCGCATGAAAGCCAATGAAGCACAGAACCAGGAAGACAACACCTCTCGGAATGGTTCTACCAGACAACCAAACAGAGAACGCGGTTCTCAACATTAACCATCAGCCTATTTTCTCTACATGCTCACAAAATCACGTTCTTTTATCTGTTGTTAGCACGCCTCTGTAGAGAAAACGTTTCTCACTGCCGCCGCCCGAAGCATCCTTCGGGAATGAGAAACAGAGGGAAAGGGCGGCCCATCTTCTATAGCGGATTTCTTCCCATTGCTTCTTTCTGTCCACGAAGCCGAGCACCCGCAAACAAATTTTTTGCTTCTTTCCAAAATTGGTCATTTTCGATGTCCCCATTTCCCCAGAGCTTCGTATATAAAGATAAGACAAAAAAGGAGGATCAGAGCTATCGTTCTCTCAGATAGTCCAGCACCACAGACTCAGAAGGGACTCCCTTCTTTCGATACACTCTATGCGCAATATTCGACGCATATCTATCGCTATTTCTTTGCGCATCTCAAGCATGAAGACGATGCTGCCGATTTAACACAACAGGTCTTTTTGCAAGCATGGAAACAGCGACATACATATAATGCGCAACGAGGCACACCCGCCACCTGGCTCTTCGGGATCGCGCAGTATCGCCTGATCGATTTCCATCGTACTACCCATCCAGCGGTCTCCTGGGAACAGATGGGCGACAATATTGCGCCTGAGCAAACGCCAGAAGAGGCCTTGATCCATCGCGAGACCTTTCAACAGATCCGTACGATGATCGAGTCTCTTGCCCCGACCGATCGCGAGATGCTGATTCTTCGTTTTGCTGCTCGGCTGCCCAGCGCGGAAATTGCTCGGATTGTTGGCAAAAGTGAGGCCGCGACCAAGCGACAACTCAGTCGAATCCTGAGCCGGCTACAACAGCAGTGCCAGTATTGTATCTTGCAGGATAGGCGTCATGAGATGGATGAACTGGCAATGCCACCTATCGCCGGAACGCTCTTTCACATCTATAGCCAACCTCTCCCGGTTCGCTTGCAGCAGCGCCCATCACCCGAGGAGACGTCGCAATCGGCTCCCCGGCAGAGGCAAGCCCGTACGCAACCGTCGAAGCAGACGGGCTATCCTGAGCAGAAATGTATGCTTCTTTTAAGCTCTCGCAGACCTTCTTGAAAAGCACAATGGAGGATGTTTCATGTCTATTGATACGGCCTTTACTCAGTTCCCGAGCTTGACAACAGAGCGGCTTCGCCTGCGAGCAGTTCGCCCTGAGGACCTGAAGGAGTTTTTCGCGATTCGATCAGATGAGGAGGTGATGAAATACTCCGGCCACCCGCCTCTTCGCTCTCTGGATGAGGCCAGAGACCAGCTAGAGCAGGCACGGCAAAGCTACACACAACGCGAGGCAATTGGATGGGCCATCACTTTGAAAAACGACGATACGCTGATTGGTATATGTGGCTTTCACCACTTCAGGGCTGAACATCGCGTCGCGGAAACTGGCTACGAACTCGCACAAGCTCACTGGCGAAAGGGCATCATGTTTGAGGCAATGACCGCTATGCTGAGTTTTGGCTTTACCGAGCTCAACTTGCACCGCGTAGAAGCTATCATTGACATCGAGAACATTGCCTCAAAAACGCTGCTTGAAAAGCTCGGCTTTACCTATGAGGGTACCTTGCGCGAACGCTACGACCAGGAAGGCGAGCTTCTGGACGAGACCTATTATGGCCTGCTTAAACGGGAATGGCTTGCCCGGAATCAGGCTTGAGCGTTGACGACCGTAGCTCCTCAAGCGCTTCCTGATCCTTTTTCAGGTAGGAGCGTAGCAGGTGCATGAACGCCTGTAGGGCCCCCACGGGCTCGCTTTTCTCAGCCGTGTAGACCAGCCCGATAGGAAGCTGCATCGTGACGTTATCCAATTCGCGTAGAACGAGTCCAGCAGGCAGGGAATTCATGGCACTGGCTGGCACAATCGCAAGCCCAAGCCCGCTCAACACAGCCTGTTTGAGCATTTCCCAGCTTGCAAACTCGATCTTCGCGAAAGGATTCAGCCCGCGCTGGATCAGCGTTGTCTCGATCAAACGACGATACGAGCACCCATGACCGCTCAATAAAAGGCGCATATTCGCAAGATCTCGCACCATGATCGCTTCTTTTGCCGCAAGCGGGTGCTGCTCAGGCAACAACAGCAGCATCGATTCGGTAAACATGGGCTCAAAGAGGAGGTTCAAGTGAGCCTCTGGTGATGAACAGATGGCTACGTCTAGCAGGCCTGCGGCGACCCGCTGGTTGAGGTGATGCGATGTTCCAGTTTCGACGGTCACATGCACATTCGGCCTCTCCTCTAAAAAGGTGGTAAGGAGCGAGGGGAGCCAACAACAGACACCAGAGGTGACAGTACCTATATGGATGTGACCGGCATTGCCAAGCACGATATCTTTCATTGTCTGCTGCAAGGCTTTCGCCCGGAGAATCAGCGCGTCCGCCTGCTCAAGGAGAGCGCGACCGGCCTCGGTCAGTTGCACACGCTTGCCTCGCCGGGCAAACAAATTCGCCCCCAGGTCGGCTTCAAGCTGCTGAACATGCAGGGTAATGGTGGATTGGGCATACTGAAGCTTCTCCGCTGCACGAAGAAAGCTTCCTTCCTGAATAATCGTTTGAAAGGTAATCAGATGACGCAGTTCCATTGCAGGCTTTCCTTATTATCAAAACTGAACACAAACTTCATTATCTCTATATTGACAAATATAACACAGCGACTTTATAGTGACAAGGAACACCTATCCGTCCGCATACATAGCCCTGAGTCCCTATGCGGCTAACTTCGTCCTGAGGAAATTATGAGTAGACAACATATCGAACGAACTAAAAACTGGAAACAGGCGGCAGCCATCCTCGCTCTGAGCCTGGGTTCCTTCATTGTGCTCCTTGATACTACCATTCTTAATGTGGCGCTCCCGGCTCTTCAGCACAGCTTGCACGCTTCTCTGGAGAACATCCAATGGATCGCTGATAGCTATATACTGATATTCGTCAGTTTTCTGCTGACGGCTGGCACCCTGGGTGATCGCTTCGGCGTTCGTACCGTCTTTGGCCTCGGCCTGCTCATCTTTATTGGTTCCTCGCTCATCTGTAGCCTGGTGCGCTCGGTAGAATGGCTGATTATCGCTCGCGCCCTTCAGGGAGCAGGGGCGGCAGTACTCCTACCGAACTCCCTTTCCCTGGTCGCTCACCTTTTCGAGGATCCACAGGAGCGTAACCGAGCGGTCGCGGCCTGGGGCGGCATCAGCTCGCTCGCAGTTGCCAGTGGTCCGCTTCTGGGGGGAATCCTGGTAGATAGCTTCGGCTGGCCTTCCATCTTTCTCATTAACATTCCCGCTGGTTTGCTGGCACTTGTCCTGATGCTCTTGACGATCCAGCCAATACCAGCCCAATCCGGCAAAAAGCTAGATCTGGCCGGGCAGGTGTTTGCAATCCTGGCCTGCCTATTTCTAAGCTATGGGCTGATCGAGTGGCAACATCTCCCGCCAGCTCTCAGAATCGGTATGCTGGCGCTCGCAATCCTCTGTACTCTGCTCTTCATCCGGATTGAGGCTCATAGCTCTCAGCCAATGCTTCCACTGGCTTTGTTCCGTTCGCGCAAAGTCTCAACCACGCTTTTTGTCGCGCTTGCCTATCAATTTAGCTTCTTCGGCATGCTCTTTGCCTTCGCGATCTACTTCCAGCATGCATATGGCTACGGAGCCTTCGAGACGGGACTTGCCTTCCTGCCACAAACAGCGTTCGGCTCGTTTCTGTTGCTCTTTATGACCAAGCACATCATGCGCCTGCTGCGGCCTGAGAAAGCGCTTGCAATCGGGCTTCTCCTGGGTATGACTGGAATGCTGGTCGTCCTGCTTGGATTACACACCTCATTGCCTGTGATTCTGCTTGGTGAATTGCTGATCGGCGCGCTCGCGGGTTTCGTCGCGTCGCCAATGACAGCGGTCGTGCTGGAAAATGTGCCAAAAGAGCTCTCGGGGGTTGCATCGGCAGCGCTTAACGCGGCACGTCAGATCGGTGGCCTGCTGAGCGTGGCCATTCTGGGATCACAGCTCGGGAAGGAGACAATCAAGAGCGGTATCGAGATTGATGTGATGATTATGGCGAGCGCCTGCCTGCTCGGAGTCATCCTTTGCCTTCTCTCGATGAGAACCAGTGGATTAGAGAGGAAACGTATCAAGGTAGTGGAACTCTAAGACAGGGAACAGCAGGGAAGACACGCAGACCGCCATAACACCGGTTCTGCGCCTCTTCTCTGTCAGACCTACGCTTTCCTTCCCTGCCTCAGGTACCGCTGTTCCAGCATGTGTAGAAATTGCTCGATTGTTTGCTGATTGACCAGGTAAAAGACCTGCTTGCCCATCCTGCGTTCTTCGACAAGTTCGGCATCACGCAGCTCTTTCAGATGGTATGACAGTTTTGAGCGAGCAATGTTCCCGAGCTTCGGGAGCACATCCACATATGGACATATAGCATGCGGCAGCTCAGGATGTGGCGTCGAGACACAATTTTCATCTCGACCCTGCATCAGAATATCCATGATGCGTACCCGGATTGGATCACTGAATGCCGCTGCAATCTTTGCCAACTCTATCTGTTCCATGCCAATAGTATAGCATATATGTTCGGACAATGCAAAAAAAACTGGATTAATAGTCTAGCGTGGGGCTCGGGCCATGCGAGTCAGCCAGTGCTCGACCCGGGCGGAAGAGAGCACCTCGCAGACGGTCAGCTCACCCTTCATCAAGGGAAAGAAGCGACCGGCATTCCAGGTACGCTGATAAGGAGGTGGCCCTAACAGAATCACCCGAATTCCCTCAAACAACTGAATATCAGCCGGCGTCCCCTCATTCCAGATCCAGTGTGAAGATGCATCAAAAGGGCGCTCAGGAAGCGTGCCATCCGGGCGCAATGCTGTCCAGTTCCACAGGTTGAATGCCCCTTCGACCAGCGGAAAGTGTGCCGCTTCAGGATCGTCCTCTTGCGGAAAATAGCCATCTCGGCAGGCTTCTGCGGCCAGGGGATCAGGGCGCGTACCGGGCAGCCAACCTTCATCGGGATCACCGATCAGTGTATCGGCAAGCAGCGTATGCAGTTGAAAATTGTCGGCGATGCCATCAATCCGAATGCGATATCCGCGCTTGAGTTCTGGATGGATCACAAGCATCTCTTCGCCATCAAGCATGCTCATCAGCCGCTCAAGATAGTAGAGTTTTTCGTCAAGAGGATAGTGCTTGAGCAAAGCGAGAAATGCATCATCACGCTGAAAAAGGGCACGCAAAGCACCACTGCGCAAGAGAATCGCTGTAGCAGCGGAGAGGAACATATCCTGACGGGCAAACGCCTGCGCTTCTTGTGGGAGCTGCTTGCTTACAACCTCACGATAGCGGGTAACACAAACCTCTGCTGGAAGCTCACCAGCGGCCTCACGCATACATCCCTGAATAAAGGATGTTGCAAGTGCAAGTGTTTTCTGTGTACGCCGAAGAATGGCTTCGCCCGCACATTCGGGCGTTGCGCCCTGCTCAACCAGCGTGCCACATACCAACGATGCAACGGCGGCCGGGAGCAGCTCAGCACACTCTACAGGCTCTCGGAGACGTTGAAGCGCCGCATCCACTTCCTCGGCAGTCGTAAGCTGCGCATTGCGGATAATGGCCTGAGCAGCCGGAGGAAGAACACCAGGCAAGGGAGCAGACGGAGAATAGGCAAGCTGTATAAAACGATCAACTGATCGTAAAAGCTGCATCGAAAAGACCTCCACCCTGTTCGGTTTTTCAGTTCTTTTCTTTCTGGCAGCGCGTTTTCCGGCAAACAAATACAGAGGAAAAATGAAACGTGCTCCAGAAAAAGCAGGCATCTTTTCCAGAGCACGATTTCCCTATGAAGAGGCTTTACGAGCAGTGGCCACAGGTACAGGTATGCCCTTGCTGCTCCGTCTCACCCTGCTGAAGGAAGGATGCAGGGTTCTGCTCAAACGTCTTTTTGCACCCGGGGGCGCAGAAGTAAAAGGTCTTGCCCTGATACTCGCTTGAGAAGCGGGCGGTATTTGGATCAACAGTCATTCCACAAACGGGATCAATAACTTGTGCCATTGTTTTTCTCCTTTATGATCTCCCATACCCAGTGGGATGGGGTTACAGGTGTACAAAAAAGAAGGGGATTTTACCCTTACCCCCTGCCAGGGGGTACATTCTTAGCATACCATACATTTTTCTGAAGAGCAAGGGATGTTATTCAGGGCATGCGCATCTATCCTCGATTCATTGCGCTCTGCCCTGAATAGCATCCTACGCCAGCGCAGTCGAGCCCCTTCTATCGGTCGCCATTTCATCCGACGTCAACACATATTGGAGAATATCGACCGTGCGGATCACTTCAAAATGGACCGAACGATAGAGCTTCATAGGCGCAATTGAACCACCATCAACACCCAATGCAATCGAACCGGCCCCTTTCTCTTTCAAGTAGTTGATACCGGTCGCCAGCAGAATACGCCCGAGCCCCTTGCCCCGCTGCGACTGATCAACGGTCAGGTTCGAGATCCAGGCATACGGCTGCTGATCAGGATTCTGTGCAGTCGGATCAAAGAGCGCATGTACCGTGCCCACAATCTGCGCCTCATCCGTTTTCGGCGTGGCGACAAAGAAGCCATCTCGCTGCCCGCGCAAGTCGGCCTCAAGCGACTCCAGCTTGATCGGACGGAAGTTCCAGGTTGTCGACCAGGCACGGTTCAATGCATTCAGAACTGCTAAGTCTTCATCTGGACGTATACGCCGAATCTGCACGTCTTCCAGCGTTGCTACCGGCAAACGACCTTCCAGAGCGGGACGAAGCATCATATGAATGGCTCGCAATGGCGTATACCCATGACGGCGAGCAGCCTCCAACGCCCATTGAGCAAGCGAGGGAATGGAGAGCCGAATCTGCGCTCTTCCCGCTTCTGCGGCTAATGCAGTTACTTGTTCAATCAGAAGATCAGCAGCCTCTTTCTCTCGATGAACAGGAGCCAGGGCCAGACGTGCCTCGACGTACCCTCTCTCATCAAAGACGACCGCAACAACGCCGATCGGCTCGTGATCCGCCAGCAACAGCCGTGTCTCATCGGCCCATGCCACAAGCGACCACCAACCGGATGAAGGCCGAAATGCAGCGGTATCAGCGTCCTGAGAAGCCGACCAGAGCGCTTCAATCGTTACCAGATCGTGTGGTTCTCCTTTACGAACTGTATACTTTTTCTTCTCCATGATACAACACTATACACTTTCTAGAGATTCACAGAACAGATGAGAATCTATTTTTAGTAAAGCATATCAGAGATACTGTATGCCACACCTCAGTCTGTCGCAAAGATGCAGCGAACCGAGCTGACTCACGCAATCATTCCGCCTGTGGAGCCCTTTCTGTGAATAGATCGCGACACTGTTCTGAACAGAAAAACTCGATTCGCCCTGATGCTCGATTGTCAGCCGGGTGGTATGTGGATCAACGCGCTTGCCGCATACCGGATCACGCACACGCTCCACAACAACGACCTTTGTCGGCAGGGCTTGTATGGCGTCTCCGAGCCAGCTCAGCGATTGCACAAACTGCCGAGAGGCGGTAAGCAACTGAACCAGTGCCCCGATGATTGCTCCTATATTTTCTATTCGGCCAGTCGAGGGCATAGCGCAAGAGAGGCGCTCAAAAAGCGGGTTCTTCCGCCTCTCTGCTTGCTCAGCCTTCTCACTGATCGAAACAGGCAAGCAGGGTGCCTGCTGTCTCTCATCACTCATAGCAGTTCCTCTCACGTGCAGACCCCCCGGGTAGGGGTATAGTTCTAGTATATCACCCTTTTCCTGGTGAAACAAGAACAGACAGCAGCATATCACAGCTTGTTCAACAGCTATATACTCAAAACGGGTACAAAGCGGCCAGTCGCCTTGATCGATCGTTTTTGCAATTCATGCAACAGGAGCAGAAAAGGCACCAGCAAGCTATACACTGACACGTAGAGGAGCCCTCAGACGTATCATAACTGGGAGATACGGCACTCGGCAGGATGCCTCGTCGTCATGTGTGAGGTGCTTACCATGCAATGCCAGAAAGTATTGGAAGAATATCTTAATAGCGAGCGAGTAGACTACACCATTCAGCATCACCCCGTCGCGTATACTGCTCAGCAGCTTGCCGAATATGAGCGCGTTTCGGGCAAAATGGTCGCGAAAAGCGTCATTGTGTACGCAGACAACAAAATCTGCATGCTTGTCCTACCCGCTTCTGCTCGCGTCGACTTTGACAAAGTGCGGCACGAACTACAAGCAACGGATGTCCGTCTTGCCACAGAAGATGACCTGCGAACGCTTTTCCCTAATTGCGAGGTTGGCTCTATGCCACCGTTCGGGAATCTGTACCATCTTCCAGTTTTTGTAGATTCAAGCCTAAAGCGTCAGGAGAATATTGTTTTCCCGATTGGCACACATACCGAGACCATGAAGCTTCGCTTTGCGGACTTTGAGCGCCTGGTCCGACCAACCATCTGTTCATTCGCCCAGGTGCCGGTGCGGGTCAGATGAGTATCAGTCAACGTCACTTTCGCTTATCAGTAGAACAGATATCCCCGCTTTCAAGCAGCGGGGATTTTTTCATTCTCCTCTTCCTTTACACCCTGCTCATCTTCCTGTCCTGATAAAGCCTTGCCCCATATGGTTATGCTAAAAATAAACCTATCGATTTGAAAGCCTATACAGAAGAGAGCAGGAGAGTGATGATATGGAACAGAGCACACAATCACCGGCTCACCTTCGCCCGTCTACATCAGGCCGTCTGGCCCAGGAACATCACTTTAGAGCCTGGCTCTTACAACATGAACAGCATGAACTACAGATAGATAGGTACAAAGAATGCTTTGGTTATCGAAAGCATATCAAGCGGTATAGCGCTCTTCCAGGATCATTTTCGCTTTGTCGACCCGAACATTCAGCACACAAGACCCTGACCAGAGCACAACGCGTGATACTTGGTTTTCTACTCTGTACGTGTCTGCTTGCAGTATGTATGTTTCAGTGGAGCTTCTTGACGCTCGTAATGGGTCTTATTACTCTCCTCTATATATTGACCCTGGCGCTCAGCCTGAGCCTGTCATTCCAAACAGCGCTTCGATCCGATACATTTTCGATCGATGAAGCATTACTACAGAGGTTACAGGATGCTCCGTGGCCTTCCTATACTATTTTATGTCCATTATACAGAGAATCAGCCGTCTTGCCTCAGTTAGTTCAGGCACTGCTGAAGCTGGATTACCCGGTTGATAAGCTCCAGATTCTCCTTCTTGTTGAGAAAAAGGATCGAGAGACACGTGAAGCCTTGAAAAGAATACACCTTCCTGAGCATTTCGAGGTACTTGTGGTTCCTGCCGGGCGCCCACGCACCAAGCCACGGGCATGCAACTACGGGTTAATGTGGGCAAGAGGTCACTATATTGTTATTTATGATGCGGAAGATATTCCTGACCCACTTCAGTTAAAAAAGGCAGCTCTTACCTTTGCTGTGCAGGCGCCTGAAGTCGCATGTGTGCAGGCGAAGCTCAGTTGCTATAACGCCTCACAAAACCTGCTTACGCGCTGGTACGCCGCCGAATATGCCATGTGGTTTCATCTGGTATTGCCAGGCTTGCAGCGCCTGGGACTTCCCGTTCCGCTTGGAGGCACTTCCAACCACTTTCGCACTGCTGATCTACGCTCGCTTGGTGGTTGGGATGCCTATAACGTGACTGAGGATTGTGATGTTGGCCTGCGGCTCGCGCGTCGTGGCCTCAGAACAGTTATGATCGACTCGACAACAGAAGAAGAGGCAACTTCGAAGCTGCTCTTCTGGCTACGGCAACGTTCCCGCTGGATAAAGGGATATATGCAAACCTATTTTGTACATATCCGACAGCCAGGCAACCTTTTACGAGAAACGAATCCGAGATACCTGCTCGTGCTCAATATTCTGCTTGGAAGTAGTGTAACACTTCTCTTTTTTACTCCACTTATGTGGATCCTTTCCTGCATCTACTTTCTGGCACGTCCATCGGTCGAGTGGTTCTATCAGCAACTTTTTCCCGCGCCGATTTTCTATCCGGCTTTTCTTTGCTTTGTGTTCGGTAACTTTTATTATGTACTTCTTTATATGTATGGATGCATGCGCAAGGAACACTACCAGCTTATTCCCTGGACATTGGGTATCCTCTGTTACTGGGCGCTCACCTGGCTTGCAGCTTTCATCGCACTCTACGAGCTGTTACGGGAACCACATTACTGGCAGAAGACCGCACATGGATTTCACCTTGTCTCTTCCTCACAAAAACAGGGAAACCAAAGGCACAGGCACGCCTCAAAACAGAGGAGTGCACTCAAAACATCACTCCTGAACATCAGGCAGAGGGATATTGTGCCCTATGTTCCCGCACCCCCTTTCTTACATCGCCTACCTGAGATTGCACTTTCAAAGCAAGAGAGCAAATCACATCTCTGGCTCCGCCTTACGCTTATAAGTGCAATCATTTGCAGTTCAGGTGCATTGCTATTCTTTCTGGCTCGACAGGAAACACTTCTGTATGCCGACGCCCTTTCCCATCTTCGGATAGCACGAAAGGTCTTTGATAGCCTCACCCCGGGGTTGGCACAACTTGGTACAGTCTGGCTCCCATTTCATCATATATTGATGTTTCCATTTATCTGGAATGACACCCTCTGGCACACCGGACTAGCAGGAAGCCTTGTTTCCATGTGTTGCTATGTGGCAACGGCACTCGCGCTCTATCACAGCGCCCACCGCCTGACAGGAAACCAACCTGCTAGCTGTCTCGGGACGCTCTGCTTTCTGCTGAATCCGAACATTCTCTATCTTCAGACGACTCCGCTATCAGAGCTGGTCTGTATCTGCACGTCAACCATTGCCTGTGCTTGCTTTCTTGCCTGGATTCAGAGCGGGCGCACCCGCACGTTTCTCCTCTGCGCACTTGCGACCAATACAGCCACCGCTTCACGCTATGATGGTTGGTTCCTCTTTATACTCCTTCTACCACTTATCGCTCTCATATGCTGGAAGAAGCGCTATTCTCTCAGCAAACTGATAGGTCATATGACGCTCTTCCTGTTCGCGGGCGGCTTCAGCATTCTCCTCTGGTTTCTCTGGAACGCTGCCCTCTTCGGCGATCCGCTTGAGTTCCAGCATGGCGCTTTTTCAGCCCAAACACAACATGCAGGCTTGATTCAGGAGGGCGTTGTCTCAACCTTTCATAACCTGTCTATCGCCCTACAGACCTATCTCTCTACTATAATTGCAACTATCGGTCCCGTTCCGCTGCTTCTTGCAGGAATAGCGATCCTCTTTTACTGTATTCAACATCGGCGGGAGCTCACCATCTGGGCCCTTCTCCCCTTCTTTGCACCGCTCCCGTTTTACACTCTTGCTCTCTATAATGGCCAGGCGGTCATCTACATTCCTGGAACAGGACCAACCACGATCTATAATGTACGCTATGGTGCAGCAATGGTTGTGCCTGTCGCTCTTGCTCTTGCACTCTTTATCGATCGCATCAGCGCCATTCACTTTCCTGTATCTACATTCAGAATCGCTCTGTGCATCGTTATCGTGCTCAGTCAGCCGCTCCTGCTCATTTCTCAGGGTGTGATCACTCTCTATGATGGACAATATGGCTATTCATGTCAGGCCGCACAGCCAGCCGTACGAACGCTATTGCGCTATTACCAGCAGGGAGAACGTATTCTTCTGGATGAGGGTGCAGTCTTTCTCCCGGATTTGTCTATAGCCCTCCGCAACTTTGTCGGAGAGGGAAACAGACATTACTGGGAAAGAGCGCTCCTCAAGCCAGAGAAGCAGGTTACGTGGGTGCTCCTTTCTCGTCGTCCACAGGATCGCGTTGCCAGGCGCTTTTGGCGAGATGCAGCATTCCACAAAAAATTTACACTATTACATGACGAAAACGGACTTCAGCTCTATCATAATAATGCAATTGCGCTTCATCAGGCGCCACGAGATGTTGATATGCTGCTTGCACCTTATAAGCGCTGCACCATCAACCTGCAATTAGCCTCTTCGCCAATATGGTACAATGACAAGAGCAGGTGACATACGACTTCGATAGAACAGATCGCATGTATGCACATCCCCACTACAGTCGGGTGCACTTTGGCGGCCCGCACACTCCCCTTCTCTTGACCAGCGTGAAACCAATGGGTGAGACATACAGTGATTCCTTAGAAATAGGTATGGCAATTTCTCTGCGTCCCATTTATGCTTATGTGCAGCGCTTTGCTGCATCCATTTCCGCCCTTTATTTGTCAGTAACACTACCCAGAAGCATGTATGACATAAATAGTCAGCAAATAGCACGCGTGACAGATTCCACTGTTTTTGTCGTATGCTTATTTGTTATGAATTCATTGACAAACGATATCTTTTCTCGGTAGAGTTTCAGAGAGTAAAGGGTACGTTGTTTTACGCATTAAGGGACTTATTATTTCTCATCAGGTGAGGTATAGAACGCATGAAGCAGGTAATCGGGCAAAGCTGGGGTAAGTACAGGCTGACTCGCTTTCTGGGAGAAGGCGGGTTTGCTGAGGTGTATTTAGGTGAACACCAGCAATTGCAGATAAAAGTAGCAATAAAAATTCTACATACTACACTTACAGAGAGAGAGGCAGGAGAAGCGAATCAGGAAATCAGGGCAATCGCAAGCCTTCGGCATCCCCACATTGCTCGTCTGCTTGACTTTGGCATTCAGGCAGGCAAGCCCTTTCTGGTGCAGGAATATGCATCAGGGGGATCGCTTCAGCAGCATATTCCAAAGGGAACGCGGCTTCCGCTGGCGCAGGTGGTACGCTACGTCAAACAGATTGCAAGCGCCCTTCAATACGCACACGAGCATGGATTGCTTCACCGTAATCTGAAGCCAGAAAATATGCTTCTGAATGCTCAGGGAGAGATTTTACTGAGTGATTTCGGCATTACGGCGATTCCCAATTCAGGCTCTTCGCTCAATATGCAGGCTGCGCGAGGCACGGTCTCCTTTCTGGCTCCCGAACAGATTCAAGGGAAGCCCCAACCAGCAAGCGACCAATATGCGCTGGCGCTCGCCGTCTATCTCTGGCTCAGCGGCGACCTGCCGTTTCAAGGAACCCCGAGGGAGGTCATCGCCCAGCACCTCGCATTTTCACCGCCGTCGCTTCGCAGCAGGGCGCAGGAGGTTTCCCCGGTCGTCGAGCAGGTTGTGACTACCGCTCTGGCAAAGAACCCGAACGAGCGCTTTCGTAACATCCAGGCGTTTGCAATGGCACTGGAACAGGCCGCCCTATCTACAAGCGCCACGGGAGCCCTGCGACGCCCTTCCAGCTTTTCACTAACACCACCCACTCCGCTCTTTGTCCAGCAGCAACAGCAGCTTCCCCAGGCTGAGCTGTTCTGGCGGCAGAACGAGCCAGTCACTATGGTTGACTGGTCGCTTGATAGCGAGCAGTTGCTTGGGCGGAGCAACGAGAAACATATCTATGTCTGGGACGTCGCCAACCGGAAAGTACTTCAGGTCTATCAACGACACCGCACGAGGGTCAAAAAGGCAGCCTGGGGCCCACACGGCATGTCGACAATGATCGCCTCTGCAAGCAATGATGGCATCATCCAGGTCTGGAGCGCGAAATCTGGCACGCTGCTCCAGATCTGTCAGGAGACGGTGCCTATCCAATATTTTGCCTGGTCTTCGGATGGTAGGCTGATTGCCAGCGTTGCCGGGACGAACGTGAATATCTGGGATATCAAAGCCAGAAAAGTGCTCGTCAGCTATCCGATCAAGCTGCAAGACGTGCAAGTACTTGACTGGTCGGCTGATGGCATGTATATCGTTGCCGCCAGTTCGGATGGCGCTTTCCAGCTCTGGTTTATGGAGGTGCAAGGAGAAAATCACACGTTCCGTGAGCATAGCCGGGTCTACCGAGGCGTGACGAAAAGCGCAATTAAGGCTCTTCGCTGGTCGCCGAAGAAAAACATTCTGGCTTATGGCAGCGCCGACGGCAATATTGAGATCTGGAATCCCGCGACCGGTATTCCGCTTGCGACCTATCAGGGCCATCAGGAGGCCATCAACGCGCTTGCATGGTCACCTGACGGGGAAAAAGTCGCCTCTGCCGGCACGCGCACTGTCCATATCTGGAACAGCGCAAAAGGTGAACGTGAGACGCTCTATCAGGCACACGAAGGCGAGGTTACAGCGCTCGACTGGTCACCTGACGGAACCAGAATCGCATCTGCTGGCACTGATGGTACTATCCGCTTCTGGAAGGTGTAAGCTGTATTCGGTTGTCTGCTTTCAAACGGCCATCAAGGCGGATGCAAGCAGCGGCCCCGTGGCAATACCCGCACCATCAGAGGTCTCAGGGTGGGCAATGCTGGAAGCAGGCTCTCACCCGGGTAGACACAAGCGCTCGGCAAGCCGATTGCAGGGAAGGCCGGGAGAAAGCACACAAGCAGCAGCAGTATTTCCAGCAACAGTGCTCTCCTCCAAACAGGTATTCAAGGCGAAAAGATCGCCCCTGTTATGAGAGATACCCCTGTCGTTGAACAAAGCGGAAAAACGGAATCTTAAAATCATAGAAAAGGGCTACGTCCACTGATGCGTAGCCCTTTTCTTCTATGCTTGAGGCTGTTTTTGTATCTCTTCCGGGCGATAGATCAACAGTGGATGTTGCGAGGTCGAGAGCACCCGATCAGCAGCGCTCCCAATAATCCAGCGAGACAGGGCACTGCGCCCATGTGTTGCCAGTGCCAGAATAGCCCCTTCGCCAGCTTGCTCACAGGACTTTGCGGTATCGAGCAAGACCGATGCGACATCACTCCCGCTCAAAACTACGGTCTCGATCTGACAGGAAAGTTGCGCGCCTACTTCTTTCTCTATTCGCTGCTTTACTTCATTCAGATACTTTTCCGCACCCATTTTCGCGAATTCCTTCATCTGCTTCTCATGTCTCCCGCTCTCATCTCTTCCCCTCAAGGTACTCTGCGATACAACGTGGATCAATCGTACTTTGCCGGGCTTCGGTGAGGAGAGGAGAGACGAAAGATAGACCGCCGGTTTTAGCAGCGTTTCGGCTCCCGGACCGCCGTCAAGCGCCACCAGAGCACTGATCTGCTGCCCCGCCTGAATGCGCTGCACGATGCTCTGTTCGGCCTTTTCCTGGAGAATCAGGGTCGGTACCGTGCTATGACGAGCCACCCGAGCAGCAACGCTTCCCATCACCCAGCGCTGCAAGCCACTTGCGCCATGACTACACAGTACAATGAGGTCACACTTCTGCTCGGTCGCTACTTCCATAATGGTATCAGGGGCATTGCCACGCGCCAGCAGCGAGCTCAGCGACACTTGCTCTTTCTGGCCAAGCGCTTCTATTTTCTGCATGTATTCCTGCGCATCTTGCTGCTCCTGCTCAACATATTCCCCTATCACCATTGGAGCCTGTAACATAGTCCATGCATAATCAGTGCCCGATGAAAGGACATTCAACACAAGAACTGAGGCTCCTGTGGTTTGGGCAATGCGAAATGCGACAGGAAGCGCCTTCTCGGCAACTTCTGAGCGATCCAGCGGCACAAGGATACGCTTGAACATACCTTTACTCTCTTTCTTACCTATTTTTCATTCCCCTACTCTAGAATACGTATGCCACAAACAAGAGGAGTCACTGAACAATAAGGAGATTTCTCAGAGGAAGGAACAGTTTAAGTGGAATTATATATACAGCAAAAATGCATAAAATATCCCGAATAGTTCTATGGAGGGAGCTGAAGATCTTTTCTATGAGAAAAGTGCAGAGCTGCTAGCCATTTTGGCTGTTTTGCTTGCAACTACTTTCACCATGTGAGATACTCTTTTGCAGAGTAAGTATGTTCTGAAGGGGTGAGTATGTATTCTGCTGGTTCTGCATTTGTTCTTTGGCTAGTTGAACGCGTGCTTCTGTTGTGCCGCCTGCTCCTGGAGCGATTTCGCATGGCTCAGCAGCTACATAGATGCAGCAATCAGCCAGATACAACTGGAATCTCTCAGGGACACAGAAATGCCTGCCTGACGGCTCCCTCACGAGAACCAGACAGGCAGGCAAACACTCGGATGCGTGCTTCCTCGCTACAAGCGCTCCCGGGGCGTCAGGACAATAAGTGGGATCTGGCGCGACGTTTTCGCCTGATGCTCAAGCAGGAAGGGAAAGGCTGTCACGGCTTTCTGCCACATGCGTTCCCGCTCCTCACCTTCGAGCACGGTTGCACGCGCCTCAAAGGTCTCGTCACCTCGCTCAACCGTCACTTCAGGGTGGGCAACGAGGTTATGATACCAGGCCGGGTGCTTCGGAGCTCCGAGATACGAGGCAAATATCAGCATCTGTTCGCCTTCAGACAGGTAGCCAAGCGGCGTGGTATGCGGCTTTCCGCTACGTGCTCCCTTTGTGGTCAGAAGCAGCAGCGGCGTATTCGCGAATGGGCCGCCGACTTTTCCCCGATTCGCCCGGAACTCCTCAATAACCTTGCGATTGTAGTCGTTCATGTACATCCTCCTTCCTTTCCGGAACCTTGCTTTAGTATAGCACCTGTTCAGGAAGTAGCACGTCCTCTATACGCATTTTTGTGTACGCACATCGAGCATCAATCGATACGCCACTTTTGCAACCACCATGCTTTATGGGGCATCGAAGAGCGCTCAAGCGCCTGAACGAGCTGCCTGCCATCGAGCGGCGAAGCTCAAGCGAGATCCGTCCCTGCTCAACACGCAGAATTGCGTACTCGGCCCAACAAACATTCTGGGTTCTGCGGCAGTTCGGGACTCCCTGCATGAACACCCGGCAGGCCAACGGCACCACAATTGAGAATCCATGAGTCCTGATAGCGACGCACCATCTGAATATGTGTGTGACCACCCGCCATGACCGTCGCCGTCTGCCCTTGTAGCATACGTGCAACCTCATCGTCAGGCGTGACCGCCGCAATGACATCATCAAATGAGCGCGGAGAGCCATGAAAGCAGAGCAGCGAGTTTTCCTGCTGAAGCGGCACATGCAGCGTCGACGGGAGGGACCGAATAAAGGCGTGATCACTCTCCGAAAGCTGTTCGGCACTCCATAACGCCAGCTCATAGAAGATACAATGCCGCTCGGCCTCACTCTCACGAGCGAGTAACGGGTCTTCTAACCATGCATCGGTATTCCCTAAAATAACCGGACACTGGAGCTGCCTGAGACGCTCAATTACTTCCGCAGGCTGTGGCCCCAGTGCACATATATCGCCGAGGCATAGCAAGCGGTCAACCTGTTCCAGTTCGGCCAGAACAGTTTGCAGGGCAACAAAATTTCCGTGTACATCTGAAAAAATCCCTATTTTCATACGTTACACCTTCCCTCTTCTCTTTTTTCTGCCTGTTTGCTCTTGTTGCAGATAGCAAAAGTGATACTTCTGATCCCTGCTTATTTCACCTGTATCCTTTCCTTTCAACAAAGTACATAATTTCTCTTATATATCTTTACTCCTGGATAGAAGTAATGGTATATAAAATATGTGCTACCTCTTATTCGCTCGTAGATGTTTTTGTGAGAGGTACACATTTTGGAGCTCAGTCCACAGGCAAAGTTAGCGGCAATTGAACGGGAAGCAAAAAAAATCGGGGCCCGCCTTGAGTGTCGTGTAGAAGGATGTGGATGTGTCAGGGGATATGAACAACCAGTGTACGGGCTTGTCTACAAAGACAATTGGTATCCACTTATACTCCCTGAGTCATACATCTTCTCAGACACGAGGCGGCTTCAGCAGTGGATCAAGGTTAATATCCTTCATCTTTAAAAGAAACAACATCAGTCGAGTAGAGCGGCTTCGTAGGCGGGAAGACGGCTTTTCACTTTGTTAAGGTATCTCATAGCTATCTCTTAGTAGAATAGATTGAGTGTAGAAGAGGTAGCACGGGAGCAGCGGGAAGATCCCCCCTTCCTGCTGCTCTTTCCCATATGCTCCTGCAATCAGTTGCTACTCCGCAAACAGGCTCAAGAGATGGCCCATATGCTGATACTTCGTTTGTAAATAGGCTCTATTCGCGCTGTCAGGCATGATCTCCAGCGGCACTCGTTCAACCTGAAAACCGCTTTCCTGCACCACCTGTAGCTTTTTCGGATTGTTCGTCAGCAGGCGAAGCGAGCGCAATTTCAGATGACGTAGAATCTCTATAGCGCTGGTATAGTCGCGTGCATCGACCGGATATCCCAGTTGTACGTTTGCTTCAATCGTGTTAAGGCCGCGCTCCTGCAAACGATACGCCTGTAATTTGCCGCTCAAGCCAATTCCCCGCCCCTCTTGCGGTAAGTAGATTATCATACCGCATCCCTCCTGCGCAATCTCTTTGAGCGCGGCTTGAAGCTGCGCACGACAATCGCAACGCAATGAGCCAAATACGTCGCCGGTTTTACATTCAGAATGCAGGCGCACAAGCGGAGGAGGATCGCCTGTTAGATCCCCGAGCAGGAGCACAAGATAGGGGAGCCCCGTCTCATGCTCCTGATAATGCTGCAAACGGAATGGAGCATAGCTAGTCGGTAGCTGTATTTCTGTAATCAGGCTGACACGGCGGGCCTTTCGGTATTGCCTGATTGCCTCGATAGAAGTAATACCGCAATCCAGATGCATTACCAGTTCCAGCAACGCGATATCATCGACCACACTCCGCACCTCGTAGAGCACCGCAACCTCTTCCAGACCAGCAATGCGCAGGAGATCAAGCGCCGCTTCCTCATAGCCAGCAGCATCAACCCGCGTGAGAAGCGGTTCCTGATCGTCAGTACAGGCAGATGGAAAAACCAGCCTGCGAATCTCTTGTACCAGGCTGGCAGGTTCACCAGCCCGAGCGCGAGGCGTCAGCCGGCAAGCATCCAGCCGGGCATGACGCAACAGGACGCGCAGTTCACCACCCGCAATCAACAGCAAGCGAGTAACCGTTTCAGCAGTGACAAATTGCCCGGCCTGACAGAGTACCGGCGGATCATCGCACAGGCCAGCATACAACAGCACCGGGCGCCCTTCCTGCAACATACGAGCAGCATGCAGCACCGAAAACTGATTGGCCTCAGTTCCCATCTCCCGGACCATAGTATATATCTCCCTCTATCAACATATCATGCTCGACTATCTCTGTATACATATGCTGTAGCTGAAATGCATCGGACATCAGAGCCAGACCGACGCCTGCGACCGGTGAACTGGCAGTGGAGCCGCCTACCACTTTTGGTGCAATAAAGACCTGCACATGATCGACCAGCCGACAATCAAGGGCACTCCCCAGCAGGTGACTTCCCCCTTCAAGCAACACGTGCATACAATCTTTTTCCTGAGCCAACAACCGCAATGCAGCATCCAGGTCCACCTGATTACGCGCGTCAAGCGGTGCGGCAAGCACAGAGACACCACGCTCACGCAGGCGCTGAAGGAGCTCACGGCGCTCACTTCCTTCGCCAACGATCAGGCAGGTTCCCTCAGCCAGCTCGGATGAGAAGAGCCGACTCTGTTGCGGTACATTGCCCGAAGCGGATATCACAACGCGCAGTGGCCCCTGACGCGGCTTACCACGCAGCTCTTCAGGCAAGCGAACCGTTAATTGTGGGTCATCCTGGCGAAGCGTCCCTGCGCCAACCAGAATCGCATCAACCCGGTCACGAAGCTGATGCACCCGCAAACGCGACCGCGGACCACTGATCCAGCGCGAGTCTCCTGTGCGTGTCGCCAGCTTGCCATCAAGCGTCATGGCCCACTTTGCCGTTACATAGGGCCTGCCTTTCGAGATATAGAAGAGAAACGGCTGAATTATTTCGCGAGCTTCCTCTTCACCAACACCTACTGTCACCTCAATTCCAGCAGCGCGTAATTGCGCAATCCCTTGCTCACACACGTGGGGGTTGGGATCACAGATCGCCACAACAACACGGCGAATCCCCGCTGCAATCACCGCTTCCGTGCATGGAGGTGTGTGCCGGGTAATACAACAAGGCTCCAGCGTGACATAGAGCGTCGCCCCTCTTGCCCGTTCTCCGGCCTCACGTAACGCGAACACTTCGGCATGCGGGCCATAGGGGGGAGCGGTTGCCCCCTGCCCGATGACCTCGCCATCACGCACCACAACAGCACCTACCGGTGGTCGAGGGCTGGTGCGCCCCTCGACACTTCGTGCACAGGCCAGTGCCTGGCGCATCGCTGCCGCATCATCCAGAACCATCATATACCACCAATCTTTCACCTTTATGCAAACTGGTTTGCACAAACTGATCTCATCCAAACTAGTTTGTAGTTTGAGCATTTGAAGTCGGGCGCTTGCTACGCATGTAGCGTTTGACAGGAGTCAAAACAATTGGCTGCAGCTCTGGAGCGGCCAGGGAAGCCCGATAGCGCTCCTCGGGCACATCGCCATAGAGCGTCGTACGCTGCCGTGGAACTCGTTTAATCAAACTAATCAGTTGCTCCATCCATGCCGGGGGAAGCTCCTGGCCGAGCTCTCCGCCAGCCGCTCGTGTAATACTCTCATTCATCAAAGTTCCACCCATGTCGTTCGCACCCGCTTGCAAACACACCTGCACCCCCTCGGGGCTCATCTTGACCCACGACACCTGGATGCTTGTAATATATGGGTGTAGCACCAGACGAGACACAGCGTGCATCAATACGGCCTCGCGGAAGGTCGGTCCCTTACGCGCGCGCCCCTTCCAGTACAGTGGAGCCTCCATATGCACAAATGGGAGCGGGACAAATTCCGTAAAGCCGCCTGTTCGCTTTTGGAGATTGCGAATCCGCAACAGGTGCCGCGCCCAATGGACTGGCCGCTCAACATGACCATACATGATCGTCGCGGTCGTGCGAAGGCCGATCCCATGCGCCTCCTCAATAACCGAGAGCCACTGTTCCGTGTTGAGCTTATCGGGACAGATCAGCGCTCGAATCTCGTCGTCCAGGATCTCAGCAGCAGTCCCGGGAAGCGTCCCGAGCCCGGCATCCTTCAATTGCCGCAAGAACTCGCGTACGCTGAGCCCAAGCGTTTGCGCTCCCTGCCAGACCTCAAGCGGTGAGAAGGCGTGAATATGGATCTCCGGCACCGCTTCCTTGATTGCTCGACACATGTTGAGGTACGTCTGACCCGTGTACTCAGGATGAATGCCGCCTTGCATACAGACCTCGGTTGCGCCACGCTCCCACGCCTCTTTTGCCCGCCGAACCACCTCTTCCAGAGCAAGATCATAAGGCGTTCCACGCAGGTTTTCGCTCAATTTTCCTTTCGAAAAGGCACAAAACTGACAACGGAAGTAACAAATGTTGGTATAGTTGATATTGCGATTGACCACGTAGGTGACCGTGTCACCGCACACTCGCTTGCGAAGCTCGTCCGCTGCCTGGCAGATTGCTGCAAAATCGTCGCCCCTTGCCTCAAAAAGGCGCACAATCTCGTGCTCATTGAGATCCTCCCCCTCCGTCGCCCGTGCAATCAACTCACGCACCTCCGCGGTAGAGCGCTCAGGAGGCCTCCGATGCAGCACGAGATCCTTTTCAAGGGGAAGTTGCACGCTTGTTCCCGGTGACCACGTATCAACCCGAGCCAGACCATCACTGTCGAGCTGCTGCAAGACCAGCGGCGCAACCTTTGGATCGAGCCACTCATGCGGCTTCAATGCATATTCCGGGTAGATTGTCAGGCGCTCAACCAGCTCCTTACCCACACTATTGGTGCGCTCTGCCAGCTCGTCGAGATGCGGCCATCGCGCCTCGGGATTCACGTGATCGGGCGTCACAGGCGAGATGCCACCCCAATCGTTCAGCCCTGCGCCCACCAGCCGTTCATAGACACCAGGGCTCAGGTTGGGAGGCGCTTCAATATTCATCCGAGGACCAAAAAGCAGCCGTGCAACAGCAATGGTCCATAACAACTCTTCCAACGCGGGTTCAGGCGCTTTCTCCATGCGTGTTCCCGGTTTGGCACGGAAGTTTTGAATGATCAATTCTTGAATGTGCCCATACTGACGATGCAGCTCACGCAGCGCTAGAAGCGACTCGATACGCTCAAGGCGCGTCTCACCGATACCGATCAGTATGCCAGTAGTAAAGGGGATACGCAGCTCGCCCGCTTGCCGAATCGTTTCCAGACGCACCGACGGCTCCTTGTCCGGCGAGCCATAATGGGGCCCACCGCGCTCAGAAAGCCGCCTGGACGCACTTTCAAGCATTATGCCTTGCGAAGCCGTCACCGTGCGCAGAGCAGCCAGCTCAGCAGCACTCAACACGCCCGGGTTCGCATGGGGCAACAGCCCGGTCTCCTTCAGAACCAGCCCGGCCATCTCGACCAGATATGAGATCGTCGTTTCGTGACCCAGGTCAGCCAGCTCCTGCGCGACCACCTTATAACGCAGTTCCGGCTTGTCGCCAAGCGTGAAGAGCGCTTCTTTACAGCCTGCCTGAACACCTGCTCTGGCGATCTCAAGCACCTCATCTGGCGTTAGATAGGAGCGCTTCCCCCGCACCGGAGGCTTTGTAAACGTGCAATAGTGACAAACATCGCGACAAAGCTGTGTAAGCGGTATGAACACTTTACGCGAATAGGAAATACGCTGATGATGGCCTTGATCTCGCAATTGTGATGCTACACCTAATAGCGTAGGCATATCATCAAAAGTTGCCAGTTCCAGCGCTTCAGTAGCGGAGAGTTCAGATCCTTGTAAGACACTCTGAAGCAAGTTCTCTACGGCTTGATGCATGCAAACGTGTTCCTTTCTGAAAAACAGTTTGTCTCTCTGAGCAGGGACATACCATTCAATTAGCTCGGGAAGCAGCCTCACGCTTTATCTCCATGTGCAAGACCTCGATGTGCTGACCGTGTCCCCCGGCACGATAGCACAGCATAATACATCTCTATCCTACATTCTTTTCCATCCCTTTTTCAAGTATTCTTCTCTTTCTCTACCTCTTACCTTTTCCCACAAACTCTTTAGAGAAAGTAGACCGATTCTCAGTTGATCTGCTCAGATAACCGAAGACCAGCCACTTTGCAGCATGCATGGCTTGACAGACACCCGATGCAGCGGTTACTATATCGAACATAGATATATCTATAGCGGATATAACGATAGCCGATACATCGAATATGGATACTAAAATGTGCTACTCCAATACCACTACTCTCACTAAAAAGGGGATAGAATGAAACGCTACCTGATCCTGTTGCGGACCTACCTTTTTTCGCAGCGCTTCAATGTCTGTATGCTTGCTCTCTTACTCCTGGGAGGCATCGGCCTTGAACTGCTCAGCCCGCTTCTTCTGCAAAATTTTATAGATACACTTCAATATCCAGGTAGTTCTTTCTTTATTCCAGTACTCCTTTTCTTCTGCTTTACCATTTTCAATCAACTGTGCACTACCTTTGCAAGCTACCTGAGCGAGGCTGTTGGCTGGCGAGCGACGAACGAGCTGCGCGTTGACCTGACACTCCACTGTCTCAATCTGGATATGCATTTCCATAAAGCGCACACGCCAGGCGTGCTTCTTGAGCGCGTTGACGGGGATATCGCCACGCTCTCAGACTTCTTTTCCAACTTCGTGTTCGTCATGCTTGGTCGCTTTCTGCTCTTGCTTGGCATCATCGTAATTGCGTTTATGGCTGATTGGCGTGCCGGGCTGCTTTTTCTCATATTCACCATTTTCCTGTTCTCGCTCTTCAAGCCAATTCAAAAAAGAGGTGTACCAATGTTTCAGGCAGCTCGACAGGCCGATGCAGAGCTTGCCAGTTTCTTTGAAGAACGGCTTTCCAGCCTTGAGGATATCAGTGGGAACGGCGCACAGCCCTACGTTATGGAGCGGCTGAACAGGCTCTCCCGACGCATTCTGCACACAGCCCGCTTGAGTAGCGTCTATGGCCGTCTATTCTCGGGGGCGCTTGAAATCGGGGCAAAGGCGCTGATGGCTGCAATTCTTACGCTCGGAGCCTCCCTGTCGCGACATGGACAGATGAGCCTCGGCACAATATACGCCACTTTTTTCTACACAAATTTGCTGACGAATAGCCTGATCGAGATCACCTTCCATCTTGATGGATTTCAGAAGGCACTGGCAAGCATCCAACGCGTTACGGAGCTCCACAGCGCCACAAGCGCTATCGTCGATGGAGAAGGAGGCCTCTTACCAGATGGACCGCTTGCCCTTCGTTTTGAGCATGTCACTTTTGGGTACGCTCCAGAAAAACTGGTACTTCATGATATCTCATTTGAGCTACGATCAGGCCGTACACTCGGGATACTCGGGAGAACTGGAAGTGGCAAAACCACCCTTACGCGCCTGCTCTATCGGGGCTATGACGTGCAGCAGGGAGCGATTCTGCTTGGCAACACGGATATACGGAGGACAACCCGTGCGGAACTATGTGCCCGCATTGGCGTCGTCACGCAGGATGTCCAGCTTTTTCAAGCAAGCATCCGAGAAAATCTGACGCTCTTCAATCCGAACATCTCAGACACAGAAATCATGCACGCGCTCGCTGAGCTTCATCTGACGCAATGGCTTGCAGAGCAGCCGCATGGCCTGGATACTGTGCTGACAGAAGGCGGCGGAATGCTCTCATCAGGAGAGGCTCAGTTGCTGGCTTTTGCGCGCGTGTTTCTGCACAATCCTGATATCGTCATCCTCGATGAAGCCTCATCTCGACTCGATCCAGCGACAGAAAGACTGCTTCAACAGGCAATTGGGCGCTTGCTTCAGGGCCGAACGGGGATCATCATCGCGCACCACTTGGACACCATTCAACGCGTCGATGACATCCTGATCCTTGAGGGTGGCCACATCCGCGAACATGGCGAGCGTCACCTGCTTGCTTCTGATCCCACATCACGCTTCTCACAGCTCATCCAGAGCGGCCTGACGGAGGTTATCGCATGAAAAACGGGCTCTTCAAAATCATGATGTACGCTCCACAGCTCTATCTGCTGAATGCCCTTTTGCAGATCTTTCGCAGCATTTTTCTTCTTCTACCTGGCCCGATCATCGCGGCGTTTTTCGATTCAATCAGTCATCAGCACCAATCGGGCTGGAATCTCTGGACGCTCGGGGCGCTCCTGGTGGGTGCTGGCATCGCCAGAGTGCTTGCTATGTTGAGCAGCGTTGCCACAGACACAACGTGCGTTGAAACAGGGAAGACGCTTTTGCGGCGCAATGTCTTCCAGCAGATCATCATGAAAACAGGAGCCCGGACGCTTCCAGCCTCTTCCGGAGACATGTTGAACCGCTTCAGAGAGGATGCACATCAGGTTTCAGAGCCGATTGTCTATAACCTTATGGCCTTCGGTGCAGGTATACAGGCACTGATCGCCATCATTACGCTGTTATCAATTCATCCGCTTATCACCATTGTTGCACTTATTCCGATGATAGGTTCAAATATCCTGATAGAGTGCATGACAACTCGCATTCGCGCCTACCATCGGGAGAGCAGACAGGCAGCAGGAGCTGTCAGTTCCTTTCTCGGAGAAGTACTGAAAAATACGCAGGCGATTCAGCTTACAGGGGCACAGCAGTATGTGATCGCACATCTACGCCATTTGAATGAGAAGCGCCGTCAGACCACACTCAAAAGCCTCTTTTTTACGAATGTTGTACTTGTTTCTGTCTCTCGCAATACTACGAATATTGCGTTCGGGATCATCCTGCTTCTGGCGGCTCAGGCAATGCAACAGGGTTCGTTTACTGTTGGAGAACTTGCCTTCTTTCTCCTGTACCTGGACCAGATCACCGCGTTCATTGCTCAGTTCAGCATCGGGCTGGCAAAAAGGAAACAGGCAGGCGTTTCTTTACAGCGATTACAGACAATCTTGCCCGCAGATGTGCCTGAGAATGCCGTTGTAGATCAGAGTCCGCTTCATCTTCGTGGCACATATCCCGCCTTGCCACAGCCTCAGAGGCAGGCTGAACCGCTTACGCGTCTGGAGGTGCGCAACCTGACGTACCTGCACCCGCAAAGCAAAAAGGGGATCGAGGATATCAGCTTTCTGCTGCTTCGGGGCACCTGCACGGTTGTCACAGGGCGGATTGGTTCGGGGAAATCAACGCTGTTGCGCTCGCTCCTGGGGCTGCTTCCCGCAAGTGGAGCGATCTACTGGAACGGTCAACAGATCACGAACCCGGCCAGCTTCTTCGTCCCCCCACAGAGCGCCTACACGCCACAGGTGCCCCGTCTATGCAGTGAGACGCTCAGGCAGAACATGCTGATGGGGCTTCCTGACGAGCCAGAGCGCTTGCATGCTGCCATTCATGCCGCTGTGATGGAGCGAGATATTCAGATGCTTGAGAAAGGGCTAGAAACGGTTGTCGGGCCGAAGGGAACCAAACTTTCAGGAGGACAGATTCAGCGAACGGCGGCGGCTCGAATGTTCCTACGCGAGCCTGATCTACTTGTTTTTGATGATCTTTCCAGCGCTCTCGACGTAGAGACTGAACGACAGCTCTGGGAACGCCTTTTCACCAATCGAGCACATACCTGCTTGCTTGTATCACATCGGCATTTCGCGCTGCAACAGGCTGATCAGATCCTTGTGCTACAGGATGGACGTCTTGTGGCCGCTGGACCGCTTGAGCAATTGCTTGAGACCAGCGAAGCAATGTGTTCTCTCTGGAATGGAACGATTGAAAGTTGAAGTTCAGCAAATCACAGCTTCCCCGACAGCCTTCCCTCCCTGCCGGGGCATCAACTGGCTCTACAAATAGAGGATAAGCGCATTCTAGTTTATGCTGGAAGTGTCAAAGAGCGAGTTCGCCAGCAGGGTAAAGATAGCATCCTCTTCCTGCTCAAGTTCTTCGAGTGTGCGCGTTTTCTGATCCTCAATCGGAAGCTCGTCATGCTCAAGCCACCCCTGCACATGCTGCTCGATCGCTGGATGCGAATGCAGAATAGCTGAAACGGTACTGGTAATATGTTGAGCAATGGTCATGGTGTGTTCTCCTTTTGTGTTGTTGCTATGAAGTATAGGCGGAAGTTGTCGCAAGCATATCATCTATTTGTCACAAAGTTGTCGCAAACATGATGCATGAGGAGATCGCACCATTCGCCTCGCTTCATAGCAGACAAGCAAGAACACACCACGACCCTTTGAGGGTTAAGCCGTTCGCGGCCAGGTTGCTTCTAAGATGATGCCGTTGTTATCAGGGAAGACAAACGTTCCCAGCTCAGGGATATCTGTAATGGGCGTGCCAACCCGCTCCAGGCGCTCTCGCAGTGCTCTGGCGGCTGCTTCATCTCTCAGGCGAACCGCAATATGCATCAGGAATGCCGTCGGATCGACCTCAGCAAGCGTCTGAGCCCCCTTGCCGACGGTTGGTCGCTCGAAAAAGTGGAAGCCCCACGTGTCCTCATCATTTTCCTTGACCAGGATCAAGCAATGTCGTCCTCGTCCCTCTTTTGAGGGAGCAACAGCACTTATAGTCATCTGTAGGATATCGCGATAAAACTGGATGGTTGCATCCAGATTCGCGGTTGCCAGTGCAATATGATGAATTCCATTCCACATACTCATTCTGTATTTTCCTTTATACTAAAAAGAGAGCAATAAACGTATGTTGTCGTTGAGGGCGTTGGGTTTGCGCTGCTCGCTGACGCGCTCGTTCTACAAATGCTCCGGGTGTCATTCCCGACCAAAACGAGAATTCACGAATCAGGTGCGCCTGATCCTGATATCCGAACCGAATAGCATCCGCCTCCTGTCCCTGCAACAGGGCATCACGTGCAGCCTCGAAGCGCAACAGGCGAGCAAAAACTTTCGGAGCGAGGCCCATTCGTCGCTTGAAACGCCGCTCAAACTGACGCAGCGAGAGGCCACAATGAGCGGCCAACTCTTCCATACGTACATGACCATGCGTCTCATAGAGCCGTTCCAGCGCTCTTTGTATCAGCTCTCGATCAGCTCGAGACCATTGCCGCAAGTTTCCAAGCGCCTCATGCACCGTTCGAGCATAGCAACTACGCATAACCGTTGTCTCAAGCGTGCGAGCAAAGTGCGCCCAGATTCCGGGTTCAGCAAATCTGGTCCGCAGACAGGTACTATGAAACATGTTCGCCCTCCATTCTTCCTACGCAGCATACCATAAAGTACGTACGCAGTATTGTTAAAAAACGTCATTTTATACATACTGATCCTTGATTTCGGTAACATTTTCCTGTATACTGGTAGCTAGATTACATAGGAGAAAGCAAACAGATGGGTCGCGATTCACAAAGCGCCTGGTTTTTAACGGTTTTACGCAAAAACGGATAATTCGCTGCTTACCGGTTCCTCGCGTCGATGGTAAGCAGCGGGAAAGACGCAACAGATATATCATACGCTTGGAGTACGGTTTTCTCTGCTGCTCTGATCGTTCCTTTCTTCTGCCTTCCCGCACTACACCTCGCATCAGCCATTACGTCACATCATGGACACTTTTTGACCTTCAACACCCGAATGAGCTCTCTTACCTCCACGAGGGATCGGCATAGCATGTTTTAGCGCAGTAGAAAGGAATAAATGCACTGTATGGATAAGAAAATACACGAAGAGAATAGGCTTTCCTGGAATGCAGCAACGGTTGCACACAACAGCCACAAAGGCGATCAAGCTGCTTTCTTTCGACGGGGCGGCTCAACCCTGTTCCCGGAAGAACGCGAGCTCCTGGGCGACGTGAATGGTCTCTCTGTCGTTCACCTGCAATGCAATTCTGGCCAGGATAGCCTGAGCATTGCCCGCCTGGGCGCATCTGTCACCGGAGTCGATATCAGCGACACAGCGATTGATTTTGCCCGGAGCCTCTCACAGGAGAGCGGCATTCCCGCCACGTTCCACCGCATGGATGTTTACGACTGGCTTGCAGAGGCGGCTCACGACTCACAACGCTTTGACATCGTCTTTTGCTCGTATGGCGCTTTATGCTGGCTTTCTGACCTGCCTCTCTGGGCACAAGGCATCGCCGCCGTTCTCAAGCCGGGAGGCCGCTTTATCGTCATCGATTTTCACCCGGTCTGCATGCTCTATGAATGGGACATGGAGCGCCGCTATCCCTACTTTACGGAGGGCCGCGCGTTCACCGAAGAAAGCGGCGTGAGCGATTACGTCGCGCTCTCAGACACAGGGCTGCTGTTCGGCACATCGGGCGAAGAAGGCGTGAAGGATTTCAAGAACCCGCATCGGAGCCACCTCTATTCGTGGAACATCTCCGAGATCCTCGGCGCCCTGCTCGGAAGCGGCCTGACCCTCACTGAGTTCAAGGAGTATCCATACTCTAATGGGTTCAAGCCATTCCAGAATATGCAGGAATTGCCTGACCAGCGCTGGCAACTCCCGCCAGAACAGCCGAATTTGCCGCTGATGTACTCAATAGTGGCACAAAAAGCTGTACGCTAAAATAACGAGTGTCGTTGAGGGTATGCCATTAAGTGCATGCCCTTTTTTCACCCGTACACCGGCAGAAATACCAGAAATAGTGAGGAATCATTCCTGCTATTACCTGAAGCCGGGTTATGTGATGCTGGCAATGAACCTGTTTCAAACGCCGATGACGGGCATTACCTCTCTGGTCGAGGAAAGAGAAACCGATTTCTCTCAGGAGCTCTTTATTGCGCCGGTCTCGCGTTACGCAATCATTTTCGGCAAGATTCCTGGCGAAACAACAGTCACGCTTGTCCAATGCATTGAGATCATTCTTTCAGGACTGTTGCTCTTCGGCCTGCATCTTTCGCTCACAGCCGCGCTCTTGCTCATTCCAGCGACTCTGGCTACCTGCCTGTTTGGTGGCGCATTCGGCACATTGGTTGCGTCGCTCGCCAGCAGCGCTCGTGTCGCATCTCAGCTCATCCCTTTCCTTATTATGCCGCAATTTCTGCTATCAGGCGTATTCACACCCATACGTGTGCTTCCCTGGTACCTGGACATTCTAACTCACGCCTCTCCGCTATGTGGTTGATCCCCTTCGCGGCATCATCTATATCATCTATATAGGTGATCCAGCTGCTGATTATCGGCGTGCTCTTCGTCATTTTTATGGTGGCCGAGACCTACCTGTTTGTGCGTAATGAACGGAACCGCTCAAGTGTCTTTGCCCTGTCTCCCGGGGCAAGGCACCTCTTTTGAGCAGAAAAAAACCGCCCGTATCTCATCGGGCGGCTTCCAGTGAGTTCAGGGGTAGTTGACGTACTAATAACGACTCATCAACTCAACGTGCAACCAGTATAGCAAAAACAATACCCGTTTGTGTTAAAAAAATATAAAAATTACGCTATTTCATACCATTTTCTGCAAGAGCCCCTCTGTTACCAGTACCCCCATACCTCGCAGCTGCCAGATCTGACCTTCTCAAAAAAGAGAGGTACATCATAGCGCAGCCCTCACTTTTCTGCTACACTCCCTTTGACAGGAAAAATACCCTCGTGATTTGATTGAAGTACTCATTTCTCGTATCCATTCTATATCAGTCCCTTTTCGCAAGCGGTATCCTGTGCCAGAACTCCAGAGAAGAAGGGAGCAAGGGAAGAAGCAATATATGCAAGAAGAAATAAAGAAGGATCTACAGACGAACGAGGGACCAGTTGTAGAGACACAAGGAACGCACAATAGCAAAGCAGAGCAAACGAGCGTACAGGGAACGACCTTTTTTCCGGTTGCTACAAACGTCGAGTATAAGCCGTTTCAGCCACCTGCGGAACGCAAAGCCTGGTACCTTCCTTCCAGTGTGGCACGGATCGTTTCAGCGGTTGGTCTGGGTGCAGCCCTGCTTATGCCGTTGAGCTCATGCGGTCGTCCAAACGAGGATTGCCCTCCTGAAGCCACCGCAAAGCCACAGGTAAACGGCACCACGCCGATCAAATATATGGCCAGTAATGGAGCTTATTTCCTCTGGATACCGGCGCTCGGCGGTTGGGTGCCCAGTGACGACGGGATTCACCCGAATCCCGGCAAGCTCACCGTCGGCACCAGCGGAGCAGCAGGTATCGGTACCGATTGTTACAATGGGGGGTAATTGTAGTGACCAGCCTCTCCGCAGATTTTACCAGTCAATACCGAGAATGGCGACGTGCGTACTATAATCGCTTTCCTGAATTCTGGGGTACGCTGCCTGGTCTGAAAGTGGAAGAGTACGCATTATATGGAGCGCTTGTTCTTCCACCCGAACATGTTCAGGCGCTCCGCATGGCTGCAAGCCGGCTCTATCGTCTGATGACGCGCCTTGCTCAGGTCCTCCAACAGGCCGACGATCAGACATTACGAGATATCGGTATTCCAGAGGCAGCTATTCCCTACGCACATATTGTTATTCCAGAAATGCCAGCGGTCATGTGCGGACGCTACGAGTTTTTAATGACGGCTGCTGGACCAAAACTCCTTGAATTTAATGCCGAAACACCGACGGTTGTGGTTGAGCTCTTCCATATGAACAGTCAGGTATGTACTGATTTTGGGCTACGCGATCCCAATGTACATTGTGAAACGCAACTGGCACAGGCAATTCAGTCCAGCATTGAAGGGGCTCTCCGCTGGCTTAAGCAGCGCCCGGAACAGGCGACGATCATTTTCAGTTCGTCAACAGACAAGGAAGAGCGTGGCACAACCGAGTTTTACCGGCACCTGCTTGAAAGCCGGGGGCCTCTGCCCTATCAAACCGCCTATCAGAGCCTTGAGGCGCTTCGTGTGACCGATGATGCCCTGCTCACTGCCGAGGGAAAACGCGTTGACGTGCTCTACAAGCTCTATCCAACTGAATACCTGATCAAGGATGAGTCATCCGACGGGACACCGATCGGGCTGGCATTGTTGGAACTGGTTCGCAGGCGGCAGCTCGCCATTATCAATCCGCCGACCGCTTTTGTGCTACAGAACAAAGCACTGGTCGCGGTCCTCTGGGCCCTGCATCTTGCGCAAAGCGATCTTTTCACGCATGAAGAGCACAGATGGATTGAGCAGTATCTTCTTCCAACATATCTCGCGCCACACGATGCCCAGGGACAGCCATTCATTCAGGGAAGGCACGTCATCAAGCCTGTATACGGGCGTGAAGGTATCTCGATCACCGTGTGTCATCGCGGTGAAGTGGTTGAGCAGAGTGACCTGAATTTTTACAGTGATCAGGTCATGGTGTATCAACAGTATACGGAGCCGCCTACAACCACAATCCAGACAGAAGACGGGCGCACCGAAGTCAACCTTGTGCATAACTGCTTCGTTGTCGCCGGAGAGCCCTCGGCAGTAGGTGTACGGGCAGCGCGTAAGCTGATCTTTGACGACTTCTCATATTTCCTGCCTGTTTGCTATCCGGATCAGCCAGTGCAGAAATAGAAGTATGGGACTGCGACGGACAAGCGTGCAGTCCCATTTTTTGTCCTACATAGGATAGCCGCGGCCACCTTGCAGCCCCTTCAAGACTGAAATTTCACCACACATATTATCGATATGGCCGAGAACCAGTCGATTGAGAATAGAGACCACCGTCATTTGACCCAGACCAAAGCTGGAAAGATCAACCACGCGTTCCAATTCTGGCTCAAGCAATGAGGCCAGATAGGCATCAGTCGCAGCATGAACGGCCTGTGCATAGGCCCTCAAAGCGGGAAGATCGACCTTCACTCGACGCGCCCATTCTGCTGTAGAAAGCGGTTGTATCTCGCTGATACCCGTTTTTCCTTCCCACGCACTGGCATATAGCGGGGCCTCACCGCGCAGCGCCATCTGAATCGCCACATCTTCGCTCACGATCGCATGGACATATGTCGCGGCAAGCGGGTTCGCGGTTCCGGGAGGTGTCCAATGCGCCTGCTCACTCGTTACATCGGTCATTGTTGCCTCAAGAAAATCATGTGCCTGTTGTACCTGTTCGCGCAGAAGTGTTATTGCTTTCATCATTCGAAGTCCTTTCTTGCTTTTGGCTGTTGCAAGACCCCTCAAAGGGTCCGCGTTGCTCTGATCATACGGCCCGGCACACTGCCATTTCCAGCAAAAGCGCTGCCAGCTACTGCCAATTTCCCGATTTTGCATCGCTTCTGACTCATTTCGATAAAGAGAGAAAGCCGATATCGCGACTTCTTCTTTTTCTACATGTTTTTCTCTGTAGAAATGCAGTTCGTCAATTTATTGACATGTCAGCATTAGTCTCTATGATTAGTGGAATAGAAAAACGGAGTGCATTATTCTCTCTTCGAGAGAGGATTGTTGAGGAAATGGATACGTTCGTAAGGCGCAACGGGCGCTCTTAGCCCATGTGTTGCAAAGGCCTGGCTTGCATCGTGTCTCTCCGGGCGTTTTCCCTTTCAATACGCAAGTCAGCCAGCCCCCCAAGCGCCCGGGCTTCCATCAAGAAGGGGAGCTTCGCGAAATGCTGTTCCGAGCATGGCACGATATCCGGATAGCCACTATATAGGGAGAGTCTCGCACCGCCCAGGAAGCCTAATCAGTGCCTGATGAATACCTCACTCATGAAGAGGTAATCCATTCTTCAGTATTTCAGCAATTATTCCATCGCGACTGCACGTACAATCAACAGCGAGGGAATTTCCTGATTGCCGGGTACCTGTTTCAGGCGCCTGTCACCGGCACGCGGTTCAAGCATTCGGGTAAGCGCAAACCGCGCATCAATTAACGCGTTCGTATATGAGCTCAGTGTGCGGTGGTAGGCTCCCACACGGCTTCTCACGCCGCCTGAAGTCGATTTCCAGAACCCTTCTCGGGTATAGCGGCTGATCACACGGGCTGGCTTTCCCTGCTCGTTTGCTATCCAGCCTGCCTCAGGAGCCTCAAAACAGGGATGCATAATCGCAAAAACCAGCCAGCCACCGGCTTTGAGCACGCGCCGCGCCGTGTGAAAGACTGCCCGATGGTCAGGGATATCCATCAGAGCCAGAATGCAGACGCATCCATCAAAGGTATGATCCGGCAGTGAACGAGCTTCCTGAGCGTCATCGTGTAGATATACAATGCCCTCAGGCTCTTTATACTCTCGTGCCCGAGCAAGCTGGCCCTCAGCATAATCGATCCCTGTAACCCGAGCGCCCCTGTTCGCCAGCATTCGGGCAAACCAGCCCTGCCCGCAAGCTAGATCACAAACATGCTGTCCCTGCACATCACCGGTACATTCCAGCAATGATGGAAGAAGCATATCAGAATAGAACGGATTTTCCTGTATATATTGATCATACCATGTGACGATTTCGTTATATGCTGCATTCTCCATATCATTTTCTCCTTATACTGGCATTTGTTACCTGTTCACTCACTTTTCGCGGAAAAGATGGTAATACAAAAGGTACGCTCTTTAAGACAAGCCTTCCTTTTTGCTGTTCAGCATAGTATACTCAGAAAAAAGCTTCAAGGAAAGATGAAAAGTGTATGGAATGTCTTACCTGCCTGAATTTGAGTGGCGAACGGCCTATCACGCCGGTTCCTCCCGTGTATCGCGGTACCTGCTGGCAAGTCGAGCATGGCTATCCCTGTGCAAGCCTCGGCTGGTTTGTTATCCTGCCCTTTCGCCATGTCGAAGCGCTTCACGAGCTAACCCGAGAAGAGTTCCATGAGTTGGCAGACATCCAATATACACTTGCACATGCTATGGGCCAGGATAGTTCCATACAAAAAGAGTACCTCGTATGTTTTGGCGAGAAAAAGGGATTCGCGCATGTCCACTTTCATATGCTCGCTCGTCCGCGCGATCTTCCGGAAGAGCTCCGAGGTCCACACCTGTTTATGCAACAGCAAGTCGATAGAGCAGAGGCGCTTCCTATCGAGGCCCTGCAAGCGTACTGTGAGATCTTCGCCCGCAGGCTGCAAGGGCTCGCGTAACCGTACCAGCCTTTTGATAGAAAAGTGGCAGCACAGGAGCATCGTTTCAAAACTGGTGAGAAACTTTCGGGCTATTCCTGGTGATGCAGTTGCATATTTATGCTATTATAATGATGAATATTGCAGATACAGCAGACTGAAAATGGTCTTCAGGTGATTCGTGAAAAGGAGTGGAGGATAGACAATGCAGTGCAATGTACGTGTGGTTCGTGGTATCCTGATCAGCATACTCCTCTGTTGCATGTTTCTCTTCTTGCCTGTCTCTTCTACCTCAGCGCGGGAAGCTCGGCCTGCCGCCGATTGCTACGGTCAAGCGGAGACATTCAGCCATAACGCGGCAATTGTTTTTGCGTATCCAGATAACGCGGAAAAGTGGCTAAACACCTCTCCCTATTGCAAAGACATTAATCTCAAGCTCTCGAAATTTGCTCATCCTTTTCATGTGCGGGTCTGTTTTAAGCGCACCAACGAGTGTACCGACGCAACCCATATAACCGAAGAGGATCACTGGTATGTGCTGGCAACATCGGTGCGCGATGAAACCAATTACTTCCTGCTCTTTACCGGAGATACGGAAACAGCCATTGAAGGCATGGTAGCGGATTGACGCCTTCAAATAAGCCAGGATCAGGACGGCTTTTGACCGGATTGGGTGGTATTCTGTGTAGAAAATAGCTTCTCTAACAGGGAAAGACGGTGTTAAACGATGATCCAGGCAACACGTACACAGGCACTCGCATTTCGCTTGAGCAGCCAGAATCTCTTGCAACGGAAACCGGTAGATAGCTTGCTCGATGTCGCGGCAGTGTGTGGCATTCGCAACACGCCACCGGGCTCGGCGCTCTTAGCCTTCCATGCGCGTCTTGAAGCGTTTTCGCCAGATGCTCTTCAGCATGGGCTCCTTGAAGTGTACAGCGTGCGCAGCTCACCCTTCATTGTGCCAGCGCAAGATATGCTCATCTTTACGCTGGGCGCGCTCCCGGCAGACGACGCTTCATTGCTCACACAGCTTGTAAGCCTTGCACCAGCGCTTCAGGAAGCCAGAATACCGGCGACAGCGGCACTTGAAATGGCGACTCAGGCAGCTATAGAGGCTCTTGGAACGGAAACTCTCTCAAAAGCAGCGCTCAGTCAGGCGATCACGCGCCGCATTCCTGAAACGCTTTCGCCCTGGTGTCGGCCCTGCAACGCCTTTCATGTGAACGAAACGCTCTTTCGTCTGGCTGGCGTCAATGGAGCTTATGTTATCGCCCCCCGGGCAGGTCGGAGCATGGCCTTTCAGCACCTTGAACCAGACACAGAGCGAGATCGTGTAGCTGCACGCCAGGAACTCCTTCGTCGATACCTGCGTGCCTTTGGTCCGTCAACAAGCAGCGAGTTTGCCCGCTGGGTTGGTATCTCCGTTGCTGACGCGGAGGCATCATTTCAACGTCTGGCAGAGCAACTTATTGAAGTTGCTCTAGATGGGCGCCGCACCTGGCTGCATGCTGACGATAGAGCCGCTTTTGAGCACCCGACACAACCCGAAGGGGTTCGCCTGTTGCCTGCTTATGATATCTATCTTGACCAGCCCGATCGCTCAACATTAGTTCCTGAGCTCGCTCACCAGAAACGAATCTGGAAAGCGCTTGGCAATCCCGGGGTTGTGTTAGCCGACGGCGAAATTGTTGCGACATGGCGCGGTCAGAAGAAGGGAAAACGTCTGCTTGTTACCGTCGAACCACTCTGGGTGCTTTCCCTTGAGACACAGGCAGAGATTGAAGCCGAAGCCAGCCAGCTTGCTCCTTATCGGGATTGCACAACAGTAGAGGTCACCTTTCATTCCTGATGCTTCTTGCAGCACATTGCTTGTATACCTGTTTCTATGGGGATAGAAAGGAAGTTCTAGCCATTATGGTCTAAAGAAGGACACTCTATTTGCTACTTCCTCTCTACAGTGATACTGTTGATTGTAACAAATAGAGATGTTATCTGCTTATGAGGTAAAAGGTTGATGATCTGTCCGAACTGCAATTTCCCTAAAGAAACACATGAGGTTATCTGCCCACACTGTGGCGCCTCTTCAATGGCATATGGAAATAATCAGGCAAGCCAATGGAACGCAGGCAATGCATCGAACAATTTCGCTTTTTCGCAACAGCCAGCAGCAACTGCACAACCCGGTTCCTGGAATGCACAGCCAGCGCCAAACGCACAAAGTTATTGGAGTGTTGAGCCGGAGCAACCTCAGGCTCCTTCACAACTTCCAATCGCGGTGGCGAATGGTGGTCCTGTATCGATGGTACCGGTACAGCGCGTCGAAGAGATATTACCGGCGCTGCCAGAGGAAGAGGGATCTGTCTACATTCCTCAGATGTATACGAAGCCGCGCCCGGTTATTCCCCGACGTCGCATTATCAGCGGGTTCCTTAGCATGCTGATCGTCACGCTGCTTCTGTGTGGTGGTGCAGGCTACTATGCAAAGGTCAGCGGCATGCTGGATAACATTCAGCGCTTCATTGGCATCTCTTCGCCTCCACCAATTCAGCCAGCATCAGCACAGAAAAATATTCCTGATCCTAAAAAGCGTGAGCCAGGACCAGCAGCGAACATGGTCGACCTTGCCGTCTTTGCCTCAACAACCACCGAAAACGGCAACCCCGGCGTTGTCGGCGATACCTTTGCCCCTGGAACCAAGTTCTACTTCGTTACAGGAATTAAACTGGACAAAAACCCTGCAACCATCACCATCAAAGTGTACACAGATGGAGAGATCTTTAACGAAGAGACTCGCCAGACAAAAACCACAAAAGACGGAGATCGACAGAATATCGTGCTCCCGCTCATCTTCGATACACCGCTATCCGGACAGGTCGAAGTATACTGGAACGGAAAACTCGCCCAGAGAAGCTACTTTGCCGTCAAAACCACACAATAACATCGAAAGACTGGAATGGTTTCGCGAAACCGGAATAGATCATCCTCCTTCCGCTATGAGCTTATAAAAAGACACGCTATGTCAACCTGATAGAAGTGAGATCAATACACAAGAGCTGAAAAGCAAGCAAAGTCGACGCGAAAAAAAGAAGTGGTCCCTCGCGTTCTTGCCAGGAACAGCAGAAACGAATGACCGCTTCTTTTTCTACCTCGGGAGTCTCTCCGCTGCAACCTCGATCGAGATTCCCCCCTCACACGGCGCTTCTACGTCTTCCCCGATTACGCTTTCTGCTATCGGTTTCGCGGACGTGGCAGGCCAACCGGAGCCGCATGCCGTTCCAGTGATCGGGCACTCATCACAAAGGGCAATACCAGTGTCAGTATCAGGCAGACCAGCGCGAACAGGCCTATCTCGCTGATCACACCATTCCAGCCGAACGAGCTCCAGAAAAAACCACCACCAGTATTACCAACGCTGGAACCAACATAATAAAAGAACAGGTATAAGGCCGAAGCATATGCCTTGCCGCTTCCAGCGCGTTCACTCACCCAACTACTTGCGATCGCATGACCACCGAAGAAGCCGAACGTCAGTATCGCCACACCAAGCAGTTTCAGCCAGAGGTTCATTTCCAGCGTAATAAGCGCTCCAATACCGACGAACGCAACACTCAGCACCAGTACGCCCAGTTTTGACCAGCGATCGGCCAGGCTGCCCAACCACGACGACCCGAACGAACCAACGATATAAATGCTGAACAGCCAGCCGATAGCGCCCTGACTCAAATGATATGGGGCCTCTTCAAGCTGATAGCCCAGATAGCTATACAGCGTCACGAAACATCCCATCAAAAGGAACGCAATACCATACAGGCAGAGAACACTCGGGTTGCGCAACTGGCTTGCTAGACCGCGGAAATGCTCGCGCACAATAAATGGCCTGGCGACAAAATGCCGCGATTCCGGTAGTTGTTTCACAAACCACCATGCACATAACAAACCCAGTACACCCACACAGAACAACGCCACACGCCATGAAGAAACATCCGTAATCAGGGAGACAACAATGCGCCCCGACATCCCTCCAACCGCATTCCCTCCTATATAGATTCCCATTGCAGAACCAAGGTGCCGCGGGTGTATCTCTTCTCCCAGATATGCCATAGCGATCGCAGGCAAACCAGCAAGCACAATACCCGCAAGTGCTCGAAAGAACAGCAGATAGGCAAAGTTCGGACTGAATGCACAGGCAATGGTCACTACAGCAGCCGCGAAGAGCGAAATAGTCATGATTCGCTTTCGACCAAGAGCATTCGAGAATGCTGCGGCAAACGTTAGCATAATTGCCAGCATCGCCGTCGTTACCGAGACTGCCAGACTGGCTGTCGCAGGTGGAATTCCAAACTCCTGGGTATATCGCGGTAACAGCGGCTGTGTACAATACAATACAGCAAACGTCACCAGTCCACCAATGAAAAAGCAGACATTCACACGTCGAAAAGCCGAAGTTCCTTTTTCAATGTACTCCATTCACATTCCCTTCACAACACAGAATAAGTTCCACGCGTTCCCTCTCATGAACGCCGCGATATCAGGTACTCACATCATGTATCGTATCCCCTCCTATTTATGATGTTCAATATATATTTTGCTATAATTTCTATACCTCACAGCTATCAATTCAGGAGAACGGCTATGGATTTTCAGCAACTCAAATACTTTCAAAGCGTTGCACGTCTGGAACACATGACACGAGCGGCACAGGAGCTCTATGTTGCACAACCATCCCTGAGCCGAGCAATAGCGCGACTTGAAGAAGAATTAGGTGCTCCCCTTTTCGATCGCCAGGGACGACACATTCGACTCAACATTCTGGGAAAGACGTTCCTGCAACATGTAGAAAAGGCCTTCGCTGAACTGGAAAAGGGACAACGAGAAGTGGCCGACCTGGCCGGGATCGAACGAGGGCAGATCGGGGTTGCAGTACTTTACACGGTCGGAGCCCAACTGTTACCCGAACTCCTTCACGCTTTTCGCAAAGAACACCCGGGAGTGCGTTTCCAGCTCTACCAGAATGCCGCGCATATCATGGCCGGTCAACTTGAACAGGGCGAAATCGATATGTGTATCACCTCACCGCGTCCTGAGAGATCGGACATTGCCTGGACGCCACTCATGACGGAGGAAATAGTGCTGATAGTACCGCCAGATCACAGACTTGCCAATCGAGAGAGTGTCGGCTTGCACGAGGTTTCAGGGGAGGATTTTATAGCCATGAAGCGAAGTCACGGGTTGCGCGAGATGACCGATCAGTTTTGCCGTCAAGCAGGCTTTCAACCACGCATCACCTTTGAAGGAGATGAACTTGCTATAGTGCGCGGTCTCGTTGCAGCAGGATTGGGCATCGCAATGATTCCCGCCCTGGCACTCCGCGGCATTCCAGAACCAGCAATGATCCCGCTGCATATCAGTGATATTCCCTGTCAGCGCACAATCGGTCTGGCCTGGATGCAAGATCGCTATCAGACAACCGCAATGCGTATCTTTCACGATTTCGTCATCTCCTACTTTGAGCACATTCGTCCTTAAAAAGGACGTGTATATAGGAAATACGCAGCAAAATCCACATCAATAGAAAGAACGCCCGAGGAGTACTGATACCACCGTTATTACGACTTTGGTTCTATAGATATAGAAATTTCTTCCTTTTTATCGTATAATTCGAGAAGAACGAAAATACTTTCATTATAAGAGAAAAGAGAAGCAGCATGACCAAAACACGGAGATTCTCCTGTCCTTGTTGTGGCTTTCTAACTCTGAGAGAACCGCCCCCGGGGGGTTACGATATTTGTGCAGTTTGTTACTGGGAAGATAGTATACCGGGCCCACTTGCTCCTGACCGTCCGGGAGGCGCCAATCAGGTCAGCCTGAGAGAAGCGCAACGAAACTTTATCCTGACAGGTGTGGCAATGCCCGGCTGGCGACGATATGTCCGTGCGCCTCGCCCTGAAGAAGTCCCTGTCTGGAAAATCAATCTTGAGCAAGCCAAAGATATCGTCCAGCTTGACGGTCCAGAGCGACGCACAAACTACTGGCCCCTTTCTCTCGCGCTCTGGCTTCTTGACACTCCCGAACCCTGGTTGAACGAGAAAAACGAGACCGAGAAAACGCACGCTATGGAATTTCGTCTCCTCGCTACCTATGTCAATGGATATGCACGATACGAACCCGGCCAGCTCACTCGACCACTTGAAGATGCAGAGTTTGAGCAGCACTGCTCAAGATATACAACGCAGGAACTTCTCGACTCGCTCTTTATCGCCCTTCATACAGAATACTCTAGCGAGACACGCTTGCGTGAGATTCTACAAGAAGTAGTACGCCGTTACCGTTCAGAAACCCCTCCGACCTTTATTGCTCAAGGATTGCCAGCCTCCGTAACCCCCACGGACGACCCGGAAGCACATACTCCACCGCACTCAAAATAAAGGAAAAGAGCCGTCGTACCGGGCGGCTCTTTTCAAACAATGGCGATACTTTCTTATTGCAGAGTAGTCCCACCATCCAGCACGATATCATGGCCTACAGCAAAAGAAGCTTCAGGCGAACTCAGCCAGAGAATCGCACTGGCAATCTCTTCCGGTAAACCGATACGTCCAAGGGGCACACTCTCTGCAATGCGACGCGCCTGCTCTTCGTCTGTTTCAGATGGGCGCTTCGACATATTGGTTTTTGTTGGCCCCGGGCTGACCGAGTTAATACGAATCCCATGCTTGATATATTCCAGCGCAGCCGCTTTCGTTAGTACCTGTACGCCAGCCTTTGAGGCAGCATAAATAGCGATTCCTGGCTTTACTCCAGGCACTCCGATATTCGATCCAATATTGACAATAGTTCCTCTTTCGGGCTGCTTTAACATCTGCTGAATCTCATATTTCATACTCAACCATGTGCCCTTCAGATTCACATCTATTATTGTATCCCACGTCTGCTCGGTTGCCTCTGCGAGCGGTCCCAAGGAGAAAACCCCGGCGTTGTTTAACGCGATATCCAGCCGGCCATAACGAGCAACAATTTCCTCAATCAAGCGCGCAACATCAGCTTCGTTCCTAACATCAACCGGGATATAGGAAGCCGTTCCACCATCTGCCTGAATCAGAGCAACCGTCTTTTCCCCTTCGCTTGCCCTTCGTCCTGCGACAACGACCGAGGCTCCCTCACGGGCAAAAGCACGTGCTGCCACCTGACCGATTCCCGAACCACCGCCCGTTACAAGTACGATTTTATCAACAAATCTTTGCAATTCTCTATTGGCCTTTCTCTCATAGGATAAGGAATATTCCAATTTTTTCTGTCCTGATTATAATACAAATTAAATTGGACTGTCAAGCAGAGATTCCGTCTGCAGTGCATCCTGTATGCTTCATAGAGCATGTTTGACAGCGTATGCTAGGATAGCAATAGCCTGACACGAAAGCGAGAAAACCCTTTCTATGTAGAAATAGCCCTTCCTTTAACTTCTCTCAGAAAAGTCCCTTCCGTCTGATCCGTAAGGGCCAGAAAACGTTGTTGGGCTTACTTCCCTCCTGAGCAAACCGTCATATACACACAAAGATGGAGCAAAACGTGTCATTGAAAGCACATATTACAGAATATATAGTTCCCACTCCCGATACCGGGCCATATGGCGTTACAGTAGGGCCGGACCGGGCCATATGGTTCAGTAAAGCGCGTCATAATAGCATCGGAAGAATCACACTGGATGGAACCATCACCGAATATGCAGGCCTTGCCAGCGCTTCAGGCAGCCTGCTGCTTACTCCAGGGCCAGACAATGCTCTCTGGTTTACCCCGATCCAGGCAAACTGCATCGGTCGCCTCACAATGAGTGGAGAGGTCAGCGCATTTGCTCTACCTACACCCAACGCAGGACCATATGGGATCACAGTTGGACCCGACAATGCTCTCTGGTTTACTGAGAATCAGGCAAATAAAATCGGGCGCATCACCCTCAATGGAGATATCACTGAGTTCGCCATTCCATCAGCCGGAGCGTTTCCGGCCTATATAGTGACAGGACCAGATGGAGCCCTCTGGTTTACTGAGAATCAGGCAAACAAAATCGGGCGCATCACCGTCAATGGAGATATCACCGAATTCCCACTTCCATCCCCTGATGCGGGACCAGTTGGCATAGCTGTGGGCCCAGATAAGGCTCTCTGGTTCGTTGAAATTATTGGCAATCGCATCGGGCGAATTACACCTGATGGAGACATTACCGAGTTCCCGTTACTTGTTCCTGAAGCTCGCCCACACGCGATTACACCTGGTCCTGATGAGTCACTCTGGTTCACTGAGTGGAAGAACAACAGCATCGGACAAATCACTGTACATGGTGACATAACCAGCTACCCGCTGTTGACTCCCGAAGCGGAACCGCATGGCATTGTAGCGGGACCTGATGGAGCACTGTGGTTCGCAGAAGAAAAGAACTATATCGGAAAACTCGCTCTCTCATAAAAGCGATGAACCTGTACATGTTTTATCGTGTGACGTGTACAGGTTCGCCTTCCCAGATAGCCCGCTACAAGCTCCCTATGATTGCGTCTATCTCCCCTTCCCATGTCACCATTTTATTTCTACGATAGGGTTCTAAACTGAAATAATTTGGCATAAGGGAAAGCTTCTTCGCTGACATCGCTTTTCATATTCATAGCGTCAGCATGTATTCCTCGGAACCTCTTTAGCAGACCCGAAAGATGCCATATAAGCGAGAGAATCTGGCGGCGTCCGGCATCTCTGCACACCCCTTGATAACGGTCGGGCGCATTTCTGCCGCACTATACACAGCCCTTCTATTCTCATCAGTAAAATCGCCTATCACTTGTTGAGTTTTTCATTACATAACTCGTCCTCTCCTATCTATCGTCGTGTAGAAAAATGACAGCCAATTGTCGCTTGACAGAGATGTACAAAAGCACGAGAAAAGGCAACGATGGGAATGGTTTCGCGAAACCAGATAGAGGAATGGTAGGCACTTGCGAGTCAGCACCAATAAAACCGGTTTCGCAACATTAGAAGCAAGCAACAAACAGCCAGTAGTACAGCACCAGGTTAGTGGAAAGCAATCAGATCACAGGCTACCGCATATAAAATCCAGGAGCACAGCCATCATAATTGGCAATCCGCTTAACCTTTCAATTTGTCATAGAAAACTGCAAAGATGCATATTCTTCATATCCCTGGAAAGAAACTATAGGACATTTTTCACTTGAAATAGGACTGGTAAATTTTTCCTTGCTCGTCAGGTATAAAACTGCTATAGAAGCGGATTCTCGAATTCAAGGAGAGCAAAAATCCAAAAAAATCCCTACAAAATGTAGTCAAACATAATCAAACAGTGTACAATGGTAAGCATGGAAGAGAAGATCTACAAGCCCAGGGAATTCGCTCGCTTAATTGGACATTCAGTCTTCACCCTGCAACGTTGGGACCGCCTGGGAATACTCAAGGCGAAACGAAGCCCAACAAATCGGCGATACTATACGCATCAGCAATATTTAGATTTTCTTGGAAAGCGCGAGGCATACCCGCACAGCGAAGATCCCCACCTGGAGGAAAGTGCATATACAGCACAAACCTCTCACTATCACACATTTCAAAGGAGGAAACAGATGAGAATTATCACCATCTACAACAAAAAAGGGGGAACAGGAAAAACCAGTTGCGCGACTAACCTGGCTGCGAATCTGGCTGCTCTTGGTTTCAAGGTTGCATTGCTCGATGGGGACGAGCAGGCAAATGCAAGTATGCTCACGCTTCCACATCGATATCAACGTCCTACTCTTACTCATGTAGTCAGCGAGAATGTGCCACTGCTCGACGCAATGTATCAGGCGCGCCGTAATTTATGGATCGTTCCAGCTGATATGCATCTCACTCGTGCTGTAGAGTATATTCATGGGCAACAGGATTTTGATGTTCTCTGTGACCGTGTTGATGACCTACAGGCTGATCTTGAAGAATCAGCCAGTGAAGAGCTTCCCTGGTGGAACAAGCCAGAAGTACGACCGCGCGACTTCAAGATAGAGCCAACAACTCAAGAAGAGTTTCATACCCATCCAGATTATCTTGACTTCCTCATTTTTGATAATCCCCCTAATCCTAACGCGCTCACAACAGCGATGCTCTATGCCAGTCAGGAAGTGCTCATTCCTGTTGAGCTAGAAGAGTATGCTTACCAGGGACTGGCCCAGATGTTTGAGGATATTCAGCGCAAATTCCGGCGCCGTCAACAGAAACTGAAGATCACCGGTATTGTGCCTTTTAAAGTCAACCATACAGGCGCTCTCACGGTTGACTATCTCTCAAGCGTCTGGCGCGCATTTCCCACCCTGACTACATTCAGCATTCATACGGACAAGACTATCCCAAACGCACAAGCGTATCAAAAAACAAGCTTTGAGGAAGACCGCTCCAGCCGCGGTGCAAAAGAACTGTTTGCTTTGGCACTGCGTATCGCTGGATATCAAGGCAAAATCGTAGGTTTCGATGACTGTAAACACTGTGCACATGCTCGCGAGCTTGCACAGCAAGCAGAGGTAGTGGAGGTTTAACATATGCCAAAAAAGGGACGACCTGCTCTAGACCCATTGCAGCAAATAGCGGTATCGGGCTTCATCGGATATGTTGATGATGACGAAGAGGTGCGCGCGCCCTCTGATCCTGGTGTTATCTGGATTGAGATTGATCGCATTCACGATAACCCTTTTCAGCACGCAGAAGAAATAAACCCGGCAGACTTTCAAAGCCTTGTTGCTTCAATTAAAGCAGATGGGTTTCAGGGAGCATTAAATGTCAGCCCATTAGCAGAAAAAGAAGGCCATTACTTTCTGACAGGTGGCGGACATCAGAGGCGTGATGCAGCACGTGAGGCGGGTCTAACAAAAGTACCGGTGTTTGTTGAAGATCCACCACCCTCCCGACTCAAACAGGCTTTTCGGGCTGCGCGTGAAAATGGAGCGCGGGTAAATACCTCTCCGGTCAACCTGGGTCATCTCTATCAACACATTATGGATGAATTTCACATGACTCAGGATCAGGTAGCCCAGATGGTCCATAAAGATCGAAACCATGTGAAATTATGTCTGATGGCTGCCCGCTCACCTGAGGATATTCAAGAGATGTTGAGACGTAAGCCGGATAGCCTGCGCGCGATGACGTATTTCCGTCGGCTAGAAAGCAAGGAAGATCGGGCTCCGATCATGCAAAAGTTCCTCGCTGGCGAGCTGACTACGGATGGAGTTCGGGCTGCCGTTGAAGTCGTGCTTACGAGACAGCAGCAAATAACCGCAGTCGCAGAGGCCTCGACTCATAGCCCCCAAACGAAGCCGACGCCAGAAGCTGAGGTCGAAAGCAAAAAGGAACCTGAAAAACCGCTTACTGAAAAAACTGTACCAGCTTCACCTGAACAGCATTCGCTTGCAGCAGAACGAATTGGTAAGCTCCATTCGGTCGAGAGGCGCTTCCATGCTTATCGAAAAATTGCGATACACCATCTCCTCACAGAGGAAGAACGGGTCCTTCTGCAAAACATGGCGCAAGCGATACAAGAGCTTCTCGGTGAGGATCCCTCAACCGAGTAAGCATATCGTATCGCAGCCAGAGAGTACAAAAGGCCGAAGCGATGCCGGTGCGGAACATAATGATCGCCTCGGCCTTCTTTGAGCTATTGTTCCCTCAATGACACATGATCCCTTCATTCCTTAGCAGGCAAACATGTAGCGGAGGTTTCTCCGCTCATTTTATATTTCAGAGGACAAAGGGCTATAGAACTCGATCAAATAGCCCTTCGGATCATAGACATGGGCAGAGCGAGCATTCCACTCCGGCCTATCTTGAGGTTTCGCCACTACGTTCAACCCCTCTCGGACGAACTGCTCATACGTCGCATCAACATTGTCTACAAGAAAAACAAGAACGGCTTGAAGCTCCTGAGCTTGTCGCGCAAGCAGAGGATCACCCATAGTTGCAGCAAATTTGTCTCGCTTGTAAAGTTCAATTCCAGCGCTGTCTGTTCTAAAGTATGCGTAGCCCATCTCTTCAAGCTCGTAGTCAGGGGAGGCTTTCAGTGCATATTTCCAGAACTGAACAGACTCCTTATAATCGTTGATCAGCAAGCGAATATTAATGAACTGCATTCCCAATCCTTCCTGATATAGGAAATCTATTCGTCTTTTCCACAATATACAATCAAGTCTTCCCGTATTGTATCTGCTATATAGGTGAGCAATGATCCTAAATTAAGTTAAAAAATACATACAAGCCAGGTAACTTGGAGCAATATTATTTAGACAACTTTGCTTCAAGTTTTACCTTTACATGGGGCCATTCTGTATCGAGAATGCTATACAACACACTATCTCGTCTATAGCCATCTGAGAGAATACGATGCTGACGCAGGATCCCCTCTTTTATCCCACCGATACGCTCAATGGCTCGTTGCGATTGAAGATTACGTACATCTGTCTTCAACTGCACTCGGATGCAGCCAAGCGTCTCAAACGCATGTCGAAGCAAGGTATATTTGCACTCTGTATTAATAGAGGTGCGTTGCGCGAGAGGATTCAGCCAGGTCCAACCAATTTCCAGCCCTCGATTCACGCGATCAATATCCAAGTATCTGGTAGAACCAACTATACAATCATGTTGCAGGCTGACAATAACAAAGGGCAAACTGGTCCCTTCTTCCTGCTCTCGTAGAGCTTGTTTCACCCATGCTTGCATATTCTCAAGAGATTGACCCGCCTTCTCAGGTAAAAATGTCCAAATAGCTTCATGCTGAGCTGCGTCAAACAATGCCTCTACGTGATCCAGATGAAGGGGCTCCAAGCGAGCATACGTTCCAGATAAAGTGATAGGGGTAATATTCATCATATTCTCCTTCGTCAATACGAAAAGCCATACGCTCCATCGAAAGTACGTGTTTAGCATTGTAATAGCGCAAGACTGTTCTATAAAGAGCCAATTCCCTTTTAAGCATGCAGACCAATCAGAAGAAGAGAAACAAACGAATTTCAAGATGCAAAGAAAAGCCGCTCATCTTATCTATAGGAAAAGAGATAGAAGGATAAGCGGCTTTCTACAATAGTTCCTACGCAGATCTCATTCGATCAGAAAAGCGATTTTGCCAAATTGTTCACCTGCTTGCATTCGCTGAAAGGCCTGCCTGACCTCCTCAAGTTTATAAGCTCGATCAACAATTGGACGCAATCGATGCTGAGTAACGAAGCGAAGCAAATCCTGAAACTCTTCCCGACTTCCCATTGAAGTAGAAAGCATACTCCACTGTTGGAAGAAGAATGTACGCAAAGGTATCTCTACTCTATCACCAGTTGTTGCCCCAAACGAGACAATGCGGCCCCCCTCACGTAAGACAGAGAAGTATCGTTCAAAAATGGCGGAACCAATACTCTCAATAATGACATCCACTTTTCTACTCAAGTCCCATTTCCCGCTACTATCAAAGGCAGAATCCGCCCCTAACCTCAAAGCTTGCTCTCGTTTTTCAGCACTTCGCGAGGTCACGGTTACATATGCTCCAGCAGCCTTTGCAAGAAGCAGAGTGATAGTTGCCACGCCACTCCCAATGCCAGGAATTAAGACATGCTCACCTGGTTTCACGCGAGCACGGGTAAACAGAGCTCTATATGCAGTTAATGTTGCGAGTGGCAATACACCTGCCTCTTCCCAGGAAAGATGCTTCGGTTTGAGTTCAACGTTTTCTGCTGGAACAACGATTGTTTCAGCAAAGGTCCCATCCAGAATCTCAGGTACAGCTGGCACCTCGGATGCTTTTTCCCAGCGCAAACTGGGATTTAACACTACTTCATCCCCCACATGTATATTTGTCACTCCTTCCCCAACTGCTATAACAACACCTGCACCATCTGACCCTGGAAAGAAAGCTTCTTTCTTCGATTCTAAGAGAAATAGATCCCGATGATTGATACCCGCTACTTTTAAGCGCACCTGCACTTCTCCGGTGAGTGGCTTCTGCTCTTCTACCTCCTGTAAATGGAGCCCATCTATCTGGCCAGAACCCACATACACTACAGCCTTCATCTTTCAGATCTCCTTACAAAAAGATAGTGTTATTACTAAAGTAATAACATCTGGAAGCTACTCGTTATTTCGTGCTTTATTACCAACGCATGGGTCAACATCGAACTCAGCCAACTAGAGTCAGCAGTAAAGTAAATGGATGTACGTCAGAAATGAAACAAGCTATAATTTCGCGAAACCATAGCTGTGGGGTTCAGACTAAGGAATATAAAGGACAAAGGAGAAGGGTGAGTATGGGCATAATGCTTGATTATCGCCGCTTCCAGTCCTCTTAAAAGTTTAAACTCTGGTTTCGCGAAACCGCTATTCTCTATAGCGAATACTGCTAATTTGCGTTTCTAGATATACCCGAGACTTTCTGGTTTCGCGAAACCAAGATCTTTGCAAATTAGATCAAGATTACGTTAGTCTGAACCCTACAGCTATGGTTTCGCGAAACTATAGCTTGTTTCATTACTCGGTAGGACAAAAGATAAGAAACAAATATTGTGCCATGAAGTTAGAAGCCAGTCCCATCTCGGCTCCATCGATAGCAGACTATAAACACTACATAATATTAAATCGCTCCAACCCCAGAATTCCAGTTTCTGGTTTCGCGAAACCACTACGCGTCTTAAATCTTATTAGAATTTGCAGGGTGGCCTGGATACATCTAATATCTTAAAAGCTTGTTGTGAATGGCAGAGGAAGTAAAAAGGCATTCAGCATCTTCAATGCGTTCTAAGAAAGAACATGACCAAAAGGAACTTGCAATATACGACGCAAATATCTTCATCACAATACAGCCTGTGATAATTAATAAACATTATCACATCTCTTTGCCAGATACGCCTGTGAAGCTCAGGCACAGATCACACCTTTTGCGTGCGGAAGAGTTCACGTTAGTCCTTGTGAGCCTGTGGTACTACTTCTAATCCAAACGGGACAGTTTCCGCTTCACTATACAGTAGCAGCGTCCAACCAGCCCAACGACATCACACCACTGCACCTCAACTGGCTCATCCGTACCGCCTGCCTGGCCGGATGCATTTGAAGTAGGTATGGGGAAGCAACTCTACAGCTGTCTCTTTCAATTGTTGGTTTCGCGAAACCACTGTTCTCTAGCTTCTCTTCTATAAATCTTTACATGAATTCTTACAGATAGAATATTTCCTCACTTATAGACATAGCAGATCCACATGTTCTTCTGTTAAAAAAACTATTGTAGTATACAAAAACAGGGTCAAGAACTGCCAGAGATAGAAAACGAAAAGAAGCTTAAATGCTCCTGTCCGCTACCGGTTTCGCGAAACCAAAGCTTCATCGTTTTGGTAAGCGTAACTATCAAGAGTAACTATCGGAAACGAGGTGGTTGCGGTGGTTTCGCGAAATCAGATGTCACTATATGTCACTATAAAAGATTGCTCTAACGACTGGCGCCTCTTAACCCATTTTGAATAACGTATATATTACTGACTTTATAGAATGGGATTACTATCTGATAAAATCAGACTAGAACGAAATACTTCTATGTCACAGACAAATAATAGATATAAAAATGGTTTCGCGAAACCAGGGTTCTCTTTGTGACATTGGACAAATATTCTGGTCCTGGACAGCATTCTCATTGAGAACTTGACAAACTATCAAATACAAAGCTATACTATCGAGTACAGATATATCCATTGCGGATATATACAGCTTTAATATAGCAAGTGCAACAAACTCTGGCACATACGCTTATCTGCGAGGAGTCCGATACAACGAAAGGAGGTCATACTATTCATAGCCGAAAAAAAGATCCCGAAAGCCTTTTACCTCTTACGCCAGCTGTCTTCCATATCCTTCTGGCTCTCAGCGATGGCGAACGACATGGGTACGGGATTATGCAAGAAATTGCAGAGAGAACCAAGGGCACAGTTCATATGGGTCCAGGAACACTCTACGGATCACTAAAACGGATGCTATCGAGCGGGCTAATTGAGGAAACAGGAGAGAAAGCAGACCCTCAACACGGGAATGAACGCCGTCGCTACTATCGGCTTACAGGCTTTGGACAACGAGTGCTTCATGCTGAAGCAGAGCGGCTCGCACAACTCGTTTCCATTGCACAGCTAAAACACGTTCTCGGTTGAGCAGAGTCAGCCATTTATCAACACTCCAATGCTCTCAATTGTACAACTACATCGTTGAGCAAAACAGCGTATCACATACCATGAAGGGAACCTCAAAGCATGCAAACATCTCTCCAATTGCTCAATTGGTCTCAGAAACTCTATCAGCTACTGCTCTTCGCTTATCCAAGCTCATTTCGGCAGGAGTATGGCGCCGAAATGCAGCTTACGTTTCGTGATTGTTGCCTGGAAGCGCTCCAAAGCGATGAATCTGGTACGTTTTTCCGTTTCTGGTGCCTGGTCTTCTATGATTTTGCCAAAAGTATCACGGTTGAATATGCACAATTACTCAAACAGTTGTGGTCAAAGGAACAGACATATAGCCCCTTCCAGGTCCAGATCGCATCGAACACAGATATCGGGTTAAAACGCCAGGTGAACGAAGATAAGATGCTCTCCGTTATCCCGGAAGAAAGTAACCTGCGAGAGAAAAAAGGAAGCCTTGTCGTAGTCGCTGATGGTATGGGTGATGATAATGCTGGAGCGAGAGCAAGTGATTTAGCTGTTACAACAATCAAAGAAGTTTATTATAATACCAATCAGAATATTGCAGACTCGCTCGTCCACGCCATCAAGCTCGCAAATCAGAAAATCTTCCAGGTCAATGAGGTTGAACGCCAGAAAGATACCAGAACACTGCCCAAAAGTATGGGGACTACCTGCGTTGCAGCAGTCATCAAGGATAATTCCCTCATATTAGCTAATGTCGGAGATAGCCTTGCCTACCTCATTCGAGACCAGCAGGTACATCAAATAGCAGAAGATCATAGCTGGCTTGCAGAACAGGTTCGTCAGGGCAGAATGACAGCCGAGGAAGCCAAAAAGAGTACCAAAAATCGGAATATGATCATCCGTGCCCTGGGTACTCAGGCCGATGTCGATGTGTATGCAACAACGGTTGATCTTCAAAGCGGTGATACACTGATCCTCTGTACTGATGGTGTGCATACACAGGTCAGTGAAGAAGAAATATATACTATCGTAACTCAATATCCTCCACAGGAAAGCAGCCGATACTTGATTGAGCGTGCAAATGAGAATGGCGGCCCGGATAATAGTACAGCCATCGTGGTACGAATCGACTAAAAGAGAAAGGCTGCCTGTCGGTTCGCTCCACAGGCAGCTTCTCCCATATTCTCACCTCTCCATTCCTACCTCTTGGTCATCTTAGTAGACAAAAGGCTTTCCATCATATATTCTGCAAAACAGAGGTAAGATTGAAACCAATGCCGGCCAGCAGTCAAAAGGAGTAAAATTAATCGATGCAAACAGATGAGCCTTTATATGATGCACTCACTATTCGGCCTGCAACCATGATAGACCGAGAGTTAGTGCGTCAATGGGCAATCCCAGCAAATGGAGAGGCGTGGGTTGCTCTTTCTTTCGATGGACAGCCCATCGGGTACGCAGAACTACAAAGCTTTCCTGTTCTACAGCAATTTGTCCCGAAAATCTGGGTTCGTCCGGATATGCAGGGACGCGGTATCGGCACACGACTGCTACGTGCTCTGGAAATACACCCCGGGACGCTTCTCGCCCAGGTTTGGGAGCATGAAAAAGCAGCTCAACGGATGCTGGAAAAGGCAGGCTATGAGCTTAGCTCCATTTTTCAGGTTAGAGAACTGGACTTGAACGGGCCGCCAACGCTTGCTGAACCTATACCAGATATCGATATTCGCCCATTTGTAGTAGGTTGGGATGAACAGGCCGTCTACGAAGCTGATGAGGAGGCATTTTTAGATGAGCGGGGTAAGGAACCCCGTACATACGAACAGTGGTGTCGGCGCTTCCATATGAATGAGCCTCACTTTAATGCATCGCTGTGGCTTGTTGCATGGGAACACCTTACTATTGCAGGCTGTTGTCTGGGCGAAATCGTGAATAATGTTGGCGAAATCATGCATCTTGGTGTTCGGCGTCCCTGGCGTCGGCGAGGCATTGGAATGCAGCTTTTGCAACATACACTTTCGGCATTCTATCAACGCGGTATCTCCACTGTGCGTCTGAATGTTGATAGCAACAGCCAGACGAATGCACATCAGCTTTTTGAGAAAGCGGGCTTTCAGGTAATCAACTCCTACCTGAACTACAAACGCACAGTCCTGGCATAGAGCAACTCTCGATCTCTATAGGGAAACTATTCATATATATACCCTTCCAAATTGCACAATGACCAGATCGCATCAGAGCAGGGAATAGAGCAACTTCAGGCCACTCATTCCCTGCCTCATTGAGGCGCTATCCACTCTAATAAACAACAATCACCTTAATCACATCGTAGTGCACAGAATATCAGGTGTTTCCGCACTCGTTTTACTCTGGAAACGGCTGAGCAATACAGGCAGTCCCTCATGCTCACGCTCTGATCCTGCGTGCCAGAACACAAACCAGGCTCTCTCGCCCGTTAACAACATATCCAGAGTATAGTGACGCGTCGGCGGCAAACTGACAACAGCCTCGCTCAACATCTACTTCAGACTCCTTTTTGTTCCTCTCTGTATATCGCAGCTTGCTCCCAAAACTTGACATCTTTTCCAGAAAAATGTGGTTCACGCCTGGAGCGCACTTTTCAGTTCAGCAATTGCCTGTTTTGTCTCACGAAAGAGAAGCGTATGCATCCTGAGGTTCCGTGCTGTTGCGAGGTGTCTTTTCTGATCATCCAGCACAACAGTCGCCTCGGGAGCCAGTGGCAAACGATCAAGCATGCGTTGATACAGCCGCGCATCCAGCTTCTCAAGTCCCTCTTCAACCGAAAAGAATATCTGATGCACCAGGGTATGCAGGCCGAACTTTCGCGTAACCATCGCATGCAAATCGCTATTTGAAAGTACAACAAGCGTATATCGAGAGCGCAGTGTACGGAAATAAGGAGCTAGTCCCTCGTTCAAATGCTCATCATCGCCGATATCGTGCAACCATTCATCCCATTGCGCTCCACTCAACCCGTACTGCTTCTGAACGGCACAGACACAGTAGTAAGGGAGCGCCCAAGTGCCTCTTCAAGCTGATTTGCAAGCGAGATAGTTCACCGCCAGGAAGCTGTAAAAGACACTCCCATTTCCGCCAGTCTACAATCTGCAACAATACGCTACCCAGATCTATCACAATAGCCTGTATCAGGCTTCTCATCACGAATTTTCTCCATTTCTCACACATAGAACACTTCTTATATAGTCTCAGCTCAGCAAAAGACAAACTTCAGCCAGATCCTCCGGTTTCGGAAAACCAGAATACAAAGCGCGTTCATTCTATTCTCCCAGGCATCGAGGTTTCTGGAAATACAGCACCCCACATGTATAGCTCTCTCATGTCTCGCTAGCATATCTCTCTATGAGAGAGCAAAGAAAGTTTGCCCATAGAGAAGCAAGCGAGCGGTTTACCGCTTTTATCCGTTTTGGCTCGCTGACAGAAGAACAGGAAGGCAAAAGCCACACATTTTTGAAAGGGAGAGTACCATTTGGAAGAGAGAGTCATACTGCCTGAAACACTCGACGAAGCATACCTGTTTGCGGCAGTCGGAGCACCTTTGAAAGCTCTGCTGCTCTATAATCCTACGCAAGATGTGCAAACGACGCTTGCTTGTATGCGTGCGCTTGCTGTGATGCATGATACTCACTCCTTGCAAGCGTATCAAGCAGACAAGCGACCGGAAATACAGCAGGAATATGCATGGCTGCACAGTCGAGAGGCGCTCAACGCGCTGCAACCCCGTGTCCGCATGATAAGCTGGGATGGACGCCCTGCGCTCTTTGTACATCAGATTCGCTCGCTGAAAAAGATCCATGTGCTGGAATTGATTCCGCATTTTCCACAGCGGCTTGTCCTGAAAGGCACATTCCGTGATCTCACTCCCCTTACACATCTATCAGCACTCACTGGCCTTGCTCTTTTAAGCAAGCATATAAGAGATTTGACACCGCTTGCCGGGCTTACTCGACTGGCACAGCTTTCCCTCACGGGTACACCACTTATCACTGATCTGGCACCACTAACTACCCTCTCACAATTAAGCATTCTCACGCTCACTGGCTTGATAGAACTAACAGACATTCAGCCGCTCGCCTCCCTTCCAGCACTAAGGAGTCTCGCAATCCTTGCCAGCCCGAAGCTGACAACAATAACGCCGCTCCTGCATTTACCATCCCTGCGGCATCTGGAATTACCACCTCATCTGCGGACAGCACCGGAAATCGCTCAGTTTCGTCAGCGAGGCATACTCTTGCGCTTTACAGAGATTCGCGGCTTCGGGAAGCGCCCACGTCAGCGATAAAAAAGGCTCTTTGCAGCTTGCATGACTTTTTGCTATACTGTCGTTCCGTTTGCGCTCAGACAAAACGTCGGGCGCAAACGCTTTGCACACCTCTTACCATCCATACTACTTCTCAGAATTGAAATAGAGTCAAGGAAAGGATTTTTAACGATGCAGGATCAGTGGGACAATCCCGAATTTGCGCGCTATTGGGACCAGGCAGCGCTTATCCGAAACCCGATACGGGCAGAACAAATTGAGATCCTGGTTTCGCTTATCGCCGATCTGTACCAAAAAGGGACACATATCCTTGATCTGGGCATCGGCTCAGGCCAGATTGAGGAACTACTTTTCGCACGCCGTCCGGAGAGCGTGGTTGTAGGGATCGATGCATCGCGTGCAATGCTCGATCTCGCACAAGAACGCCTTACATCTTACAAAGCCCAATGTACGCTTATACAACATGATCTTGCTACGCTTCAGGAATGTACGCTACCGACAGCGACCTATCAGCTTGCATTCAGCGTACAAACTCTGCATCATCTGACATACGAAGAACAGCAAGCAGTGTTTCGTTTTGTTGCACAAACGCTCGCCCCTGGTGGTATCTTTCTGCTGATCGATCGCGTTGAGATAAAGCCTGAGCCATTTGGAGCGCTCTATCTTTCAATGTGGAATCACCTGACTGCTTCCCAGGATACCGAAAATGCCTTTTTTGAAGAGCTTCGGCAAAAAGAAGATCACCCGATGCCACTCGAACAGCTTCTCAAGGGCCTCCAGGAAGCAGGCTTCCAGACAAGTTGTTTGCATCTTTACCTGCATCGTGCCTTTGTTGCCGGTATCAAGCCCGCCCAATAAGCACGCCAGCTTACTTTCTCTGGTGCGTCTCCACTCCTGGCACGCTCCAATGTTCAGGATCGGGATCAGGTAAAAAATAGGTATTCATCCCAATAGACAAAAAAGTGAAAACTTTCTATGATTTCTTCGTTGCACGATCGCATGTCCTATTCCGACATAGAAAGTGAGAATGTCAATGCCAACCCATGAGCACGGAACACTCGCTTTGCAATGGAACTGGCACCCGCTTCTTATCCTCGGGTTGTTGCTCTTGCTTGGCTCATATCTCTACATGATAGGGCCGTGGCGACAGCGGCGACAACTCGCGGCTCGAATGCCAGAAGGGCGCTTCATTTCTTTTTTACTCGGGCTGCTTGTGATCTTTATTGCGCTTGTTTCGCCCTTGAATAGCTTTTCGCATATGCTTTTTACCGGGCATATGGCACAACACCTTTTACTGGCACTTGTCGCGGCTCCACTGCTTGTGCTTGGTTTGCCTGCATGGCTGATTGAGGCTGCGTTGGAAGTCCGTTCTATACGCGTTGTCATGAAAGGGCTGACGAATATCTTTGTGACTACGTTCCTGTTCAACGGGAACCTCTGGCTCTGGCACGCACAGCCAATTCTTAACGCGATGATGCAAAACACGTACTTGCACCTTCTAGCGCAATTCCTGTTCCTGATAACAGGCGCTCTGTTCTGGTGGCCACTCCTGACGCCAGCAACAAAAGCCTTGCCATCACTCAATATTGCAGCAAAACTGCTCTATATCTTTTCAAATGATATGCCAATGGTCCTGTTGAGCGCTGGACTTACACTGATGCCGCCGCTGTATTCAGTCTATATCAACAATCCTACGAAGCTGCTTGATCCCGCTGTAGATCAGCATCTGGGCGGGGCGTTGATGTGGATACCAGGTAGCATTCTTTTTATCGTGATTGCCAGCATCATTTTTCTGCGCTGGATTCTCGATCTTGAAAAGAAAGAGCGAGCAGAAGCGGCACGTATGGCAGAACTCTATCGGGCAACTGAGCTCTCGTGAGGAACTCTTAGCAGACAGATAGTTTCTCATAGAGCAGGTCCCTGTTTTCGGTACGAACAGGGTTCTTTGTCGTTCACTGTCATGCCTCAGAAGGCTGACGTCGAGAAGCAGTCCAGGCGGTCCCTCCCCTGGCTGCTTCTTTATTTTTGGCATTGTGGATTGTCCAGGATGAAAACCGTTTATCACCATCACCTGCCGTTCGTTTCGCATGCATCCTTCAGCCATACGACTCGTTCAACGTCGACGCCAGACTATCAGAAATCGCTCCGTTTCGCCCGGGAACAGCTCTCTGAAACTTCTCACTCACTTGGCTCGGA
>NZ_QKUF01000005.1 GCF_003253565.1 Thermosporothrix hazakensis | reverse complement strand
ATGGCTTGACCGCTGGTGCGTCAGTTGGCCTGCCTGGGCCAGAGCTGAGTAGCTACGTCAAGAAAGGAGAAGCGCTGAAAGCATCTAAGCGCGAAGCCGACCCCAAGAAGAGTCTTCCCGCTCTCTCCGAGAGGAGGGAGCCAAGACCCCAGAAAGAAGATCTGGTAGATAGACCGTGCGTGGACGTCTGGTAACAGGCGAAGCGGAACGGGACTAATGGTCGAACGGCTTGTTGAATCGGAGCCTCGCAGGTGAGGGGAAGTGGTGCAGAGGAAGGTGTCCGAGCGGGTGCAGCATCGATGACAGTTCGGCAAAATTGAATGATCGCTCTTGAGAGATTGCTTTCTACTCTTCAGTGGACAGGAGAAAGAGGTTCGCCCCGGAAGCGGGGACGGGCCTTTTTGCATTTTTGGCCCGCCATCAGGTGAAAAGCGCTCCAGTGTTGCACTGAAGCGCTTGCTCTCTATCCGTATGTGCCTTCACAGTTACAATCCTCTTCACGAGAACTCTGAAATAGAGTATTATTCGTGTATCCCTTTTTGGAATGATACAGGCCGAATTGTTGCTAAAGTATAGCGCCAGATTGGGGAAACGTGTACTATAATTCATTGTTCCTCTTTTGCTAGAATCATATGTTCCCTTTTCTTTTTGATTCTGTCGCTATAGAAGAGGGAGAGATTGGCGCCCGAGAACTTGTCATTGAAGGGGAAGGAGTAAGGCAATGGTTACGCATCTGGTTGGTGTTGATACTGGCGGAACTTTTACCGATATTGTGGTGCTCCAGAAAGGTGCGTTGCGAGTCCACAAGGTGCTTTCTACACCCGATGATCCATCAAAAGCGATTCTCCGTGGATTGAATGACCTCGGTATTTTTGATGAGTTGCGCGTTTTGATTCATGGTTCTACAGTAGCTACGAATGCGGTTCTTGAGCGAAAGGGAGCGGTTACAGGGTTAATTACGACCGCAGGGTTTCGAGATGTGCTGGAAATTGGGCGCCAGACTCGACCTGAGATCTATAATTTGCGGGTTCAGAAACAGCCTCCCCTGGTGCCTCGTTCGTTGCGCGTTGAGGTTATAGAGCGGTTGAATGAGCGAGGAGAAGAGATACTCCCTCTGGATCAGATGACGCTGGAACAGGCTTTGCGTACCCTCCATGCGGCCGGCGTTGAGTCGGTTGCTATCTCATTGCTCTTTAGCTTTGCCAACCCGACGCATGAGCAAGCGGTGGCTGATGCTGCACGAAAGGCCGGTTATTTTGTCTCCGCATCTTCTGAGGTTGTACCGGAGTTTCGTGAGTATGAGCGAACCAGTACAACCGTACTCAATGCCTATGTTGGCCCGCTAATGAGCCGATATCTGGCCTCTCTGGAAGAGAAGCTGCCCTCGGGAATCACCTTTCGGATTATGCAGTCAAATGGTGGCTCTATTTCCTGTACAACCGCGCGGAAGGAAGCGGCTCGTACATTGCTTTCCGGGCCTGCGGCTGGTGTGGTTGGCGCAGCCTATGTTGCACGGCTTTCCGGCTTTCAGAAAGCGATCTCCTTTGATATCGGCGGAACCTCAACCGATGTCGCCTTGATTGATGGTGGTATCAACGAAACGACATCGGGTTCGGTTGGGGGGTATCCCTCAAAGTTGCCGATGATTGATATTCATACAGTTGGTTCGGGTGGTGGTAGTATCGCCTGGTTCGATGTCGGTGGTGCTCTGAAAGTTGGGCCTGTTTCTGCTGGCGCATCTCCCGGCCCGGCAGCATATGGTCTGGGTGGAACGGAAGCAACAGTGACAGACGCGAATGTTGTTCTTGGCAGGTTGATCCCTGAGGCTTTTCTTGGTGGCACGATGTCGCTTGATGTCCAGCGAGCAAGAAATGCAGTAGAGAAGATCGCGCTTCGTCTGGAAACAACAGTCGAAGAGGCCGCTCTGGGTATTATTCGTGTCGTGAATGCCAATATGGAAGCAGCTATTCGCGTGATCTCGGTTGCTCGGGGCAGCGACCCTCGTGATTGTGTCCTTGTTGCATTTGGTGGAGCTGGTCCGTTACACGCTTGTGAACTGGCGGCAGCATTAGGGATCCCTCGAGTGCTCATTCCAACGACACCAGGAGTACTGTCAGCTCTGGGAATGCTTGTCGCCGATACGCTAAAAGATTATGTGCAGACTATCATGGTTCCTGTCGAAGAGGCTCAACAGCCCATAATCGACGCTCTAGCGTCTTTGGAAGCACAAGGGCATGCGGATCTTCTGCGTGAAGGAATTGCTGAGCAAGATATTGTGCTCGAGCGCTACTTAGATATGCGCTATATCGGACAATCCTATGAATTATTTGTTCCCTTTACTGGTTCCATTGTTGAGGCTGTCCAGCGATTTCATATGGCTCATGAGCAGCGCTTTGGTTACTGTGACCCGAATGAGCGCGTTCAGGTGGTGAATGTGCGTTTGAAGGCACGAGGAAAAGCCCATAAACCAGCCCTTGAGAGTCGAAAGGCCCAGAACACGAACGAGATACAGCCATTTGCATATCGGACGGCTCTATTCCCTTCGGAGACTGGAGCAATGCCTTTTGTTGTGCCGATTTATGAGCGGTCTGTTCTGGCTGTTGATACCGAACTCTCGGGGCCTGCAATTATTGTGCAATATGATACAACGACCGTGGTACCGCCTGCGTGGCGCTTACGGGTTGATATGACAGGGAATCTTCTGCTTGAACAAATGAAGGAGCAATAGTCATGGGAAAGACGCCAAATGTAACGCCTGTTAGTCTGGAAATCTTTCGTAGCGCTCTGACTGCTATTGCTGAGGAAATGGGAACAGTACTCACTCTGAGTAGCTATTCGCCAAATATCAAGGAGAGGCGTGATTTTTCCTGTGCGCTCTTTGATATACGTGGTAGACTGATTGCTCAGGGAGATCATATGCCTGTGCATCTGGGAGCAATGCCCGATTCTGTGGCCTCTGCGCTGGCTGCGTTTACAGAGTTTGCGCCCGGTGATGTCGTTATTTTGAATGATCCCTATCTGGGTGGGTCGCATCTTCCCGATATCACTTTGATTGCGCCGATTTATGTCGAGGTTGAGGGAAAGCAACGTTTGATTGGATTCGCGGCGAACAGGGCACATCATTCCGATGTTGGAGGGATTTCACCTGGTTCGATGCCACTTGCAACCGAGGTGTATCAAGAGGGGGTAATTATTCCTCCTTCCAAGTTATGGGATGCAGGGCGGCTGAATCAGCCCTTACTTTCGTTGATTTTGCGCAATATTCGGACTCCTGACGAGCGACGCGGTGATCTGGCGGCCCAGATAGCGGCAAATCGGACGGCTGGCAGGCGTTTACAGGAATTGGTTGAGAGATGGGGAATACAGGTGCTGGAGGCCCATATAGATGCGCTTATTGCCTATGCACAACGCATTACCGAAGCCGCCATTGAAGCGATTCCTGATGGGACCTATTATTTTGTCGACTATTTAGATGATGATGGCGTTACTGATGAGCCTGTGATGATTCGCGTGGCTGTGACGGTACAGGGAAAACATATTACTGTCGATTTCAGTGGAAGTAGCCCTCAGACGCGGGGCAATGTGAATACGGTCGCAGCGGTGACCAGATCGGCAGTGTATTATGTCGTGCGTTGTCTGATGCCTTCAGATGCGCCAACCAATGCAGGTACTTTTGCGCCTGTTACCGTACTGGCTCCTGAGGGAACGGTTGTTCATGCACGGCCTCCCGCGGCTGTCGCCCAGGGAAATGTGGAAACATCGCAGCGGATTACAGATGTTGTGCTGGGAGCTCTGGCACAGGTTCTCCCGGCAACGATTCCCGCAGCCGGTCAGGGGACCATGAATAATATTACGGCGGGTGGTTTCGATCCGCGTACGCAACAGCCATTTGCCTACTATGAGACGATGGGAGGCGGGATGGGGGCCAGTCTCGGGCAATCCGGACTTTCGGGAGTTCATGTCCATATGAGTAACACGCTGAACACACCTGTTGAGGCGTTTGAGTATGCCTATCCGATGCGGATCATGCGTTATCAACTGCGTGAGGGCTCCGGTGGCGTGGGTGCGGCCTGTGGAGGCGATGGATTGGTGCGTGAGATACAATTTGAGGTGCCTACCGAGGTGACCTTGCTGTCCGATCGCAGGCGTTTTGCCCCTTATGGACTACAGGGAGGGGAGCCCGGCGCAAAGGGCGAAAATCGGCTGCTAAGCGAGGGAAAAGAAACGGTGCTACCCGGGAAGGTCCATCTCCGAGTGCAACCGGGAGACCGCCTGATTATCGCCACTCCGGGAGGTGGTGGTTGGGGCTCTCCATCGCCAGTAGAGCCAGGCAAGTAGCCATGTTTGGCCGCTGACGTTCTTTTGGGGGAATAGATCGGCTTTGCTCTACGTTGTAACTCATGAGGAAGCATACCTCGCTTATAACTATAGCTTTCAAGGAGTTTATTCCGTGGCCGAAACAATTCAGGAAAAGAACGACACAAAGATTGTAATGTATTCAACCACATGGTGTGGCGATTGCCGTTTCGCCAAGCGCTGGTTCGACTCTCATGGCATCGCTTATGATGAAATTGACATTGAGCAGGATGAGAGCGCTGCCGAGCTGGTTGTGAAGCTGAATGGTGGAAAGCGCGTCGTGCCGACGATTGTGTTTCCTGATGGCTCTATTCTGGTTGAGCCGGGAGCTCGTGAGCTTGCTGCCAAATTTGCGAAGTAATCAAACTTATAAGCTATTGATGGTCTCTGCCTTGAGCAGAGGCCTTTTTTTATGCTCGAATAGGAATAGAGATACGGGCCAGAAGGAAAGGGATGTGAATTTTAGGTAGCCTCTGTTAAAATAAGTGAATAGAATGCGTCCCTATACAAGCAGGGTGAGTTTCTCGGTAGAGACTGGCAAAGCACTAATCGTTAAAAGGAGTTAGCGTTGATGACTTTGGGCGATTCCAGGATGCAATATCCCGTCCCTCCAGCACTAGAACATCCTGAACTCCTTCTATATCGTAATGAGTTCCCTATCTTGCAGCGCAAGACTTATTTCAGCAGTTGCTCTTGTGGGGCGCTTTCTCGGCGTTCATCTCAGAACGTGACCCGGTTTCTGGACACCTGGAATGAATGGGGAAGCCAGGCACGGCAGGATCTCTGGCTTGAAGAAGTTGCCAGAGCACGTAACCGATTTGCTTCCATTATCGGGGCGCAAGAGCATGAGGTTGCGATAGCTCCCAGTGTCTCTGTTGCCCTGAGTTCCATTGCATCTGCTCTTGATTACAGCCAGCGGAAGAAGGTCGTCCTTTCGGATATGGAGTTCCCTTCTCTGGCTTACCAGTGGCTGGCAAAGAGGCGTTATGGCGTTGAGTGCCAGTTTGTGAGAAGCCCGGATCGGGTCTATGTGCCATCGGAATTGTTTGAAGAGGTTGTAGATGAGCGGACCGTGTTGGTCGCGACCTCGCGTGTGTATGGGGCCAGTGGCTATATACAGGATATTCGTGCTGTTGCTGATACAGCGCATCGTCATGGTGCGTATGTATTAGTTGATGACTATCTGGGCACTGGTTTGATTCCTGTGAATGTGAACGCACTGGATGTCGATTTTCTGGTGACCAGTACTCAGGCATGGTTGATGGGTGGCCCGGGACTGGCGTTTGTCTACATTCGTGAAGGGCTGCTCTCGTCGTTCTGGCCGACAATTGCCAGTTGGTTTGGTCATCAGGAGCAGTTTCAGTATCGCATAGAGGAACTGGTGTTTCGGAGTGATGCCCGACGCATCGAGTTGGGAACGCCTGCGATGGCCGCTATCTATGCCGCGAATGGCGGCCTGGATATGGTCCTTGAGGCAAGCGTTGAGAGCATTTGCGAGCGTTCGCGCTATTTGAGTAATGATTTGATTGCTCGGGCGCGTGAGCTGGGCTGGAAGGTGCACGCCCCGCTGGAACAGGAGCGGCGGAGCCCTATTGTTGCTCTGGAAGTCGAGCGACCTCAGGATATGCTGAAAGAACTGCTTGCTCGTAATATTATTGTGGACTGTTATTCCGGTTTATTGAGAATCTCGCCGTACTTCTATAATACCATCGAGGAAAACGCTATTGTTATAGAGGCTATTGCTGAGATATTGAAAAACAGAAAGAGCACCTCGTGAGGAGGCTATAGATGAAGTGTTCTCAATGTCAGTTTGAAAATGCAGCAGAGGAAACGCATTGTCAGCAGTGTGGTGCTGAATTAGCGACTCCATCTCGCGGTATTGTCCCTGTCACGTCTCGCTTACCGGCCGTTTTACAGAATCCTGTAGTTCCGAAGAGTGTTGCTGCTGGTGTCGGGGCACTGGCTTTGGGCGTCGGGTTGGAACTATTGCGGCGCAACCTGCTGAGCCGTCTGATCCCGGCTGCCAAAACAACGCAACAGGCGCTTCCTGTGTTGAATGAGGTTAAAGATACACTCTTCCCTCAGAGTAGCAAACAGATCAAGCTGCCAAAGGGCTATGAGATGCAGGAATCTGTTGTGTATATTCGTCGCATTATTCGTAAGGAAAGTAAGCTATAAAGCATTCCTGAGTGTTATTGTATGGCGTTGATTTTGCGTGAAGATGATGTGCGCTCTCTATTGAGCATGCATGACACGGTGGCGGTGCTGGAGGAGGCGTTCAACGCCCAATCACAGGGAATGGTTGTGAATCAGCCGCGCAGCCGCATTATGATTCCGAATGGAGTGTTGAATACGCAAGCCGCGGCTGCTCCAACTTTTGGTGTTCTGGGATATAAAACCTATACAGCCTTCAGGGAAGGTGTGCGCTCTGTTGTCCTTCTCTTTAGTGCCCATGATGGAAGCTTGCTTGCTATCATAGAGGCTGAATGGCTTGGGGCGATGCGGACTGGAGCGGCGAGCGCGCTGGCGACGAAATATCTTGCCAGACCGGATGCGCATATCGTCGGACTGATCGGGGCGGGTAAGCAAGCTGTTACGCAACTCATGGGTGTGTGCTCTCTGCTTCCAGCGCTCTCCACTGTCCTGGTGTATTGCAGACAGCAATCTGTTCGTGAGCTCTTTTGCCAGGAAATGTCTCACCTGCTCAATCTTGATGTCAGGCCTGTCCTTACTGCGAAAGAGGCAGTAGAATATGCCGATATTCTTATCACAGCGACGACGTCACGCTATCCGGTATTTGAAGGAGCATGGCTCAAGCCCGGATGCCATATAAACGCTATTGGTTCCAATTGGGCCCAGAGGCGCGAGCTGGATAGCGCGACGATCCAACATTGCTCGTTGGTCGTCACTGATTCGTTGGAGCAGGCCTGTGTTGAGGCCGGGGATTTGATTATTCCAGCGAATGAGGGGCTTTTTGACTTGAGCGAGGTGCATGAGCTTTCTGAGATTGTAAGCATTGATATACCCTGGCGTGAAACGCCCGATGCGATTACCCTTTATAAGGGGATAGGAATTGCTCTGGAAGACATTATAACTGCTGCACACGTCTACTATTGCGCTCGTCAACACAATAGAGGCGAAGAAATACAGCTCATTCTCTGAATGAAGGAGAGCGGAGTGAAGGTTCAAATTCAGATGTTACAGGCGCTCTACAGGGACATGAAAGCGCACAGGCAACCAATAATGCACGTTTATGTCCTTTTGCCGGCCCTGCTATTGATACTGCTGCTTTCTGCCTGCACTGATGGTGGTGCACTTGGTGGTGGAGCATGGCAACTCAGCAATTTGCAGAAACATGCGGTGCGTGTCCTGGCTGTGAATCCCGCCAAACCAGCCTCAATCTATGCTGCTGATGAGCAGGGTACGCTTTTTGTCAGCACCGATGGTGGGCAACAATGGACAGAACGGGGACAGGGCTGGTCAAAGCCAAATCCGGTATTGGCTCTCGCCTTTGATATCCCTGGAGAGAAGCTGTACGCGGCCACCGAGAAGGGCTTGTTTGTGAGCACGGATGAGGGGCAGAAGTGGACGCTTATTTCGACGCAACAGATGGGCTTACCTGCTGATCGATATACTTCTATCTTGTTTGATGACCGACGTTCTCACCGTGTCTATGTTGGAACTGCGGGGCATGGTATTTTTGTGAGCGCGGATAAAGGGACATCCTGGAAGGCCGTCAGCCAGGGGCTTCCCACAAATGCTGCGATCAAGTATCTTGCATATGACCCCTCCGCCCGGCAGATATGGGCTACTACTACTGCCGGTGTATTCCGTTCGGACGACCAAGGGGGCTTGTGGCGCTCTTTTCAGCATAACCTGCCTGCTAACACCGCGGTCAATGTGGTGCTTCCCGCAGCGGCAGGAGGAGGACAGGAGCGGTTGGTCTATGCAGGTACCGATAAGGGGCTGTATATCTCCCAGGATCAGGGAGAAACCTGGAAGACTGGTAAAATTCCTTTAACCGGGGCCAGAGTGTTGGCCCTGCTGGTTGATTTCCGAAACGATAAGACGCCGCTCTATATCGGCACGAACAAGGGCGCCTTTCGGAGCAATGATGGAGGTCAGAGCTGGAATTTGATCGCTGGAGGTTTGCCTAAGGGAACGATCGTCTATGCCTTTGCTCTGGGTGCTGAGAACTACTCACAACTTTTTGCTGCAACTGCAAATGACGTTTATCTGTTCCCCGGGATGAATGGTGGCTGGCCATTCAGCCGTATTCTGTTCTGGGTGCTCATACTTGTCCTCTTCGTGGCGCTCTACTGGGTGCTGACAAGGAGTCGGCGGCGCCGAGGGGCTGTGCGTCTTGCCGAGACGAAAGAGAAAGCTGAAGAGTAAGTGTTGCTGACCTTGAGAGGAGTAGACAGGCTGCACCTCTCAAGGTCGGATTATGGACGATGAGCGCCTAAATATGCGACTACAAGGTAGAGAACGTAAAGAAAGATGCATACAAGAACAATGGCTCCATAGCAAGTCAGTGTCCATGCACGGCGCGTGTTAAGTGCCTGCCGAAGCTGCTCAATCATATCAGGTGGATCAAGCTGCAAGTCTGGATGCAGTTCCAGTAGTTGCGGTAACATAGCCCGAAAGTCCTTTGCGTTGGTCATTCCTTCAGCGAGCATCACTGTTGTGTCATCCACCAGATCAGCCATGAGGATGAGCTTTGATGGATTGGGGTCTCCGGGCATGAGGATCAGCCGTTTGAGGTCCTGAAGATATACCCGTGTCTCCGTCTCAACCTCTTGCCCGGTAATTACCAGTTCATCTTTGTACAGCCGAATCTCTTTGCCCATTCCATAGCGTACGACACTGATTGGGGATGCTGGATTCTGTTCACTCATAGATCGTTATTCCGCCTGGTTTCTCTGTTGAAATAGTAAGCGCTACGTAAGATTGTACTGCATAGATGGGGTGGCGTCGAGCCTTCTTACACCGAAAGGGGCTCCGCTTGACAGAATATGCATTGAAACATTACAATCTTCACTGTGAAGACAACAGCAGTATAGAAGTTCTGGAATCATGGCGCAGGTCGGTTTACTCGAAGATAATGTGCGTATTGCTCGTCTCTGTGCAACGATGCTGCAATATGCAGGGCATCAGGTCACAATCTATGAGCATCCACGGGAGTGCCTGGCTGCTCTCACCTCTCCCATTGGCAGGCGGGAAAAGAGCGTGAGTGTGGCTCGACCAATATTGCCGATTGATGTCCTGATTCTGGACCTCCACCTTCCCGAGATTGATGGATTGGACGTTTTGCGTTCCTTGCAAGCACATCCTGAGACGCGCTCTCTTCCCCTGATTTTCTGTACGGCTGCCGCTCCTTCAGAAGTGGCGCTTGCCTTGCGGGTCGCGCCTCATGCCGGGGTAATTGAAAAGCCGTTCACGATTCAAGCGCTCACATCTGCAATCAGTAGTGTCCTAACTCCTTCCTCTACAAAATAAAGTGGCCTCTACCATGTCCAGACTTTGAGATTGCGGAAAAAGCCTTCAGCAGGTGCCTGCATTTCGTTGCCTGCAAAAAGTCCTATTTGTCCATGTGTATATGTGTTGTTCTGAATGGTGGCGAGTTTCTGATGATTGGCATACAGGGAAATCGTCTCCTTGTCGGCGACGACGGCAAGCAGGTTCGTCTGGGCTATACCTGTACGAATCGCTGCCGAGGTTCCCTCTGCCAGCATCGGCGCATGGTCGTCTACTTTATCAATATAGAGTTTGAGTGCATAACGGCCATCTGTATGGATGCGGAAGAGATAGTACTTTGAGTCAATACTGTTCATTGAGCGAAAGATGAGACCGCCATAATCGCCCGAGAGCAGTGTCATCTCGACCTCATAGGCGAAATTCTGATAATTGGTTGCCTGAGCTATGCAGGCATGGAAAAAGCCCTCTAGCGGCTGATAAGAGAAATAAGCCTCTCTACGAAACTGGCAGCTTGCATGGTTTTCATTCCACCCTTCCTGCCAGTTGAGATGCAGGTTTTGGGCTGCGAGTGTATCTTCCAGAACGAGGGTGCCTTTTTGCGTATAGGGATTCGGCTGTTGCGCTGTCAGGTAGATACTCCCTGCCCCGATGAGGAGTGAGAGAATAAGCAGAATAGCGGTGAGGAGCAGAAGCTTTCGGGCTTTTTTGTTGGCTGGAGGACGTGTCTCTTCGGGTATATCCAGCGGCCGATTGATAATTTGGGGTGCTACATTTGTTGGTGCTGTCTTGTGAGAGAAGATTGTTTGCTCAATTGGTTTTTGCTCATTAGAAGGGATCTCAATAGTTGTATATGATATGTCTTGCAAGGCTTCTTCTTTGGCTTCAGCTTGAATAAGTCCCATTTCTTGCGCGTTCCTTTCCAGGAGCGCACAGAGCTTTTCCCGGAAAAAGGGAGAGGGAAGGGAAATACCTCGTTCCCATGCACTCACTGTATTTGGGGTTGTTCCCAGTTCTGCGGCCAGTCTTGCCTGTGACCAGCCACGGAGTTCCCGTTCACGGCGAAGCTGTTGAGAAAATTGTTGCCGGGACATTGAGTGTAAGACTCCTTCTCTGATTGGCTCTTCTCTTACAATAGAAGAGTGGATAGAATTGGTTGTGTTCCGTTTAAATACATATTATAAGGTATTTCCGATTTGTGGTAGTAGCTTGTTTTTCGGGCTTGCGCATGCTGCTATTGTGATACAATAGAGATCACTTGAGAGAAATAGGAGAGTCATAGCCTCGCACATATCGGTACTGATGATGGTTCCACAAAGAAGGTATGGTACCAGCTATGGCAATCTTCGAGAAAGATACGGAAGCGCTTGACGCTTATTCTCACGCGGTTATCACTGCGGCGGAGCGTGTGGGCCCTGCCGTGGTACGGATAGACGTTGAGCATGAGCGGTACGGGCGGTTTACGGCTCGCCCTGAGTATGGGGGCGGCATTGGTTCCGGCTTCATCTATTCCTCAGATGGACAGATCCTCACGAATGCGCACGTGGTCGAATATGCTCGCCGAATTCGGGTGACGCTGGCCGACGGGCGCACCTTTGATGCAGGTCTTGTAGGAAGTGATCCTTCAGTAGATGTTGCGATTCTGCGTATTGGGGCCGATCGGCTTCCCGTTGCTGAACTTGGGAAAGCTCCTTTGCGGGTAGGGCAATTGGTGGTTGCGGTTGGGAATCCCTATGGATTGAACTGGACAGTTACGGCTGGTGTGGTCAGTGCCCTTGATCGCACACTGGATGTACCCGGCAAGTATAAGATGGAACATCTTATTCAAACGGATACCTCTATCAATCCCGGCAATTCCGGCGGCCCGCTGGTTGATAGTCTGGGGCGCGTCGTTGGCATTACGACGGCAATGATGCCGATGGCGCAGGGGCTTGGCTTCTCGGTGCCGTTAGAGACAGTCAAAGATGCGATTGTGCGGATTATGCAGAAGCAGGAGGCGGCGTCGCTATCTGGGGTCTCGCTTGGAGTTGGCGGTATGCGAGTGCTGATTGATGAGGCACTGAGACAAAAGTATCGATTGCGCTCTCGTTATGGTATGGAGATTGTAGAGGTGCGGCGTGAGAGTCCTGCTGAGCGGGCACAATTGAGGCGACGGGATGTGATTGTTTCGGCTGATGAACATGTAGTGACTGAGCCAAAAGATCTACAGCAGGTCGTTCGCAGTCATGGAGCGGGAGACCGGATCGTGCTTGGCTTCTTGCGTGAGGGGACCTCGCGCAAAGTAACCGCTGTGTTGTAAGCAGTAAGAAGCGATTTATCCTGTAAAAGAGCAAGTAAGAAGGTCGTCATCTCGAAAAAGATCTTTGAAAGACGACCTTTTTTTTTTATTTTTGCATCGCTTCAGCGTCAAAGTGAATAGATATGCTGAAATACGAGCCCCTGTAGTGCTGGCTGCGTGCCAGAGGGACGGTGAAATCATGAACTGGCTTGGCTTATTAGGACTGGTAATGCCCGTGTTATTAATCGTTGCTGGTGTGCGATTTAATATGTACTTGCATGCAAAAGGGGCTTTAAAACCAGTTGAACATACTCGCGAGTTGATTGCATTAAGCCAGGAGGTGGTTGCAGAAGAGGAATACTATGACATGCTCGGTTCAGAGGGGAGCATGGCGAAGGTCTATGTCCGCAGGATTACCGTACTGCTTTTCGCTCTGCTGATAGTGATTGTATTGCTTTTTGTACTCGGGCTCGCTCTTCTGATGTAGGAAAAGATAATGCGATTTGAACCACAATTGATTGGTGTGCCTGAAATGTGATAGAACGTTTCAGGCACGTTTTTATTTCAGAAAGAGGTATAGAGAAGAATGGTACAATTGCCCGAACGAATGCAGACGCGCTTTACGGAACTGGTGGGAGTTCGCTATCCCATTGTGCAGGGTGGTCTGGCGCATCTTTCCTTTGCTGAACTGGCGGCCGCAGTCTCCAATGCCGGAGGCCTGGGGCAGATTGGCTGTGCCTGTTTTCAAACGCCACAGGAGTTGCAGGAGAATATTCAGAAAGCTCGCCGTTTGACCAATAAGCCCTTCGGTGTTAATTTTCCGATCGGCCACATTCCTCTGGAACCCTTTCTTGATGCCGCTCTGGAAGAGAAACCTGCTGTCATCAGCATTACAGGCGGAAACCCTGAGAAACTCCTGAAGCGGATACAGCAAAGTGGGGTGATGGTGAAGACAATGGTGCTGGTTGCGGGTGTACGTGCTGCGAAGAAGGCCGAAGCGCTTGGAGCGGATGCTGTGATTGCAGTCGGCTTTGAAGGGGGAGGTCATCTCGGACGTGACGATATCGGTACAATGGTTTTGACGCCACGCGTGATCGAGTCTGTCAGGATTCCGGTGCTGGCAAGTGGTGGTATCGCTGATGGACGTGGGTTGGCTGCTGCGCTGGCTTTGGGAGCTGATGGGGTCGAGCTTGGAACACGCTTTGTGGCGGTACAGGAGAGCAACGCACATCCACACTATCAGCAAGCGCTGATCGAGGCGCAGGAAACCGATACACTGATCATTGAACGAGCGATCGGACGGCCAGCACGAGCACTCAAGGGTACCCGGGTCGAGCAGATTCTTCAGGTTGAAAAGGAGATGGAGCAGGACGCTCTGCCTGCTGAAGAGCGTGTCCAGCGTCTGTTGCCCTATATTCGTGGCTCGGTCAATGTTCGGGCGGCGCTTGCGGGAGCGTTAGATGAAGGGTTTGTCTGGGCGGGACAGGTGACGGGCCTGATCCATGATATACCAACAACGCGAGAGCTGATAGAGCGCATGGTCAGTGAGGCGTATGCTATTACGCGGCGCATACAAGCGACCTTTGAGATATAAAGCAGAAAACAGAGGAAGGCATGAGCGTGTTCACGCCTCCCTCTGAACGCTGTATGCTTTTTTATGCTTCTTGTTGTTGCTTTTCCAGAAATTGTCCGACTTCGGAGAGCGCGGCCATAGCCCGGCAGGTAATCTCAACGGACTCGTAATAGGGCACGCGTTCTTCGCGCAGAATACGGAGCGCCGGGATATCGTGGCGTGCGTAGATGGTCTGGATCAGGATTGGTTTCTGATACTGGCGAACCAACTCACCAATTGCCCGCGCTGCGGCCTCCTCGCGTGGTCCAAACTCTTCGGAAAGGAGCCAGCGATAGCCTCCGAAGAGGCCCGTAATAATAACGCCATCGATATCAGGATCTTTGACACAGACCTCGGCCAGATGCGCGAAAGAAAGCGGATCCTCATCAGCGGCACCTGCGACATCGACCGGATTGGTAGAGGTAGCGCGGGCGGGCATCAGGGCTCGGAGTTTTTGCTGCGTTTCCTCGCTGAGAATGGGCACTTCCAGTCCTGCGCGGATGACTGCATCGCCGGTCGCGACCGAGCTGCCGCCCCCATCACCGATAATCGCGATGCGTCGTCCGCCATGTGGCGTGGGGGGCTGTGTTGCTAGCGCCTGAGCGACCGGGAAAAGCTCGTCTGAGCGAATCACGCGCACAACGCCGCTGCCAAGCAGACTGGTATCATGATCCGGACGCACAGTGGCATGTGAACCGGTATGTGCCAGAGCAGCGCGTACACCGACTTCTGTTGCGCCGCTGAGCAGGATCACGACTGGTTTGTAGTGTCCTCGGTCGTACATCTCTTTCGTAACCTGGCGCAACGTCTCTTCCTCAATGGCTTCAACATAGCCCGCGATTACGGTTGTGTTCGGGTCGTCGGCCAGATACTGCATGCACTCAGGGAAATTGACATCAACTGCGTTGCCCAGGCTCAGGAAGGTGGTAAAGCCCAGACCGTCGAGATGGGCCTGTGCGTAGAAATACATTCCCAGGTTTCCGCTCTGTGAGACGAGGCCAATGGGGCCTTCAGGTAGCGGAAAGACCATGCCGAGTGCGTTGACCTTTGACTGATGAACGTACAACCCCATGCAATTGCTGCCGATAATCCGAATGCCGTGCTCACGGCAGCGAGCGACCAGCTTCTGTTCAAGCTCACGCCCTTCGGGGCCGGTTTCGCTAAAGCCTGCTGTAATAATGACGATACCTTTGACGCCATGTGCAATACAATCGTCAACGGCTTGAGGAACATGGGGAAATGCGGTCGCGATGACGGCCAGATCAACAGGTCCTGGAACGTCGAGCAGTGAAGGATAGACTGGACGCCCGAGGATCTCCTTGCTGGTCGGGTTTATCAGATAAATGTCGCCTTGAAAGCCGCCCTGAATCAGTTGTTTGGCGGCAACATGCCCCCATTTCTGGGGAGCGCGGGAGGCTCCCAGAATGGCGACAGAACGCGGATGAAGAATCTCTTTCAGATTGTAGAGCTCTTTATTCATTCGCAATCCTTTTCATCATCATCGTAGTGTTTTTGCGGTTTCTTTTCGCGTTCTTTCCGAAGTAGTTCTTCGATCTCGCGAATAATCAGGTCTGCCTGTGGCAGGGGGCTACTTTCCTCAAGGAAATCTGGTTTGAAAGATATGGATATGGTATCCTCATCCTCATCCTCATCCATCTGTTCCTCTAGCTGGCGAACGTATTCGCTGGCTTCGGGATCGCTTTCAACCATTTCGGTAACCTGCTGTTCAAAGCGCTCGGCCTCTGCATAGACAACACTCAGGTTCAGATCAAGTTCCAGATACCTGTTCAGGTAGGTGAGCAAGGCCGCGGCGACTTTGATGTTGGGCGCGGTGTCAAGGTAGTTCGGAGCGGCAGCCCAGAAGCTCACAGCATCGATATTTTCCTGCTGACAGGCTTCATGCAGGACCCCAACAATACCTGTAGGGCCTTCATAATCGGAAGCTGGCAGATCAAACGAGCGAAGTCGCTGCTGAATGGCTGCATCTTCTGAAGAGCCGGTAACAGGAACATTGATAGAATGGGGAATGTCTGCAAGAAGAGCGCCAAGAAACACGATTTCCGACACGTGGAAGTGATGGCAGACCTCCAGGAATGCTTTACTGAACGTCTTCCACTTCAACTGTGGTTCGGGGCCAAGAAAGAGGATGATATCCCGGTCGCGCTCTGGATCACGATGAACGAGAAAGCGATGTGTAGGCCAGATCACCTCACGTCGTCCTCTCTCGACGTACTTGAGGGTTGGTCTGGTCTCCGTATAGACAAAAAAGTCCTCGTTCTCTATCTCGGCTATTTTTGTTGGTGCCCAGAGGTTGATGAGATGATTCATTACTGTTGTGGCTGATTCGGCAGCATCATTCCAGCCGCTGAACGCCACAATAGCAATGGGATTTCGCAATGTCGGCTCTTCAAAATAGCGAATTGATGACATGTATTATGACCTCTTTATTTGCTTGCAATAGTGTTTCTTAGCAAATGTTTGTTACCATTCTATCATGCTTGTACATGGAGGAAAATACGGTAGTAGAGATATGCCAGAACCAGGGGCACGCACCTGATTTCTGACCCCGCTTCCCTGCCCTGTTTGGTATACCAGGACTATTGGTTCACTCTCCCTATTGACGCTCTTTTTCTGGAAATCTATACTCAGCTCATGGAAATGGTTCATATCCCGGTAATTTATCAAGATCACTATCTCCTTGCTGTGAATAAACCGGCAGGGCTGGTTATTCATCCGACATATAAGCATGCAGATGGCACGATGTGGGATGCTATCTTAGCACTGCTAGCCTGTCAGGAGCAAGAGAGCTGGACGCCTCCTCGACCGCCAGATAAACCGGAGTGGGCACAAGCGCCGCTTGAGGTGCAGGCTATGCTGCGGCAAAAGATGTATGAGAGGATCGACCGAGAAGAAGGGCTGCTGCCTCGTCCTTGTTTGTTACATCGTCTGGATAAGGATACCTCGGGCGTGGTATTACTGGCTCGTACAGAGCGTTCGCGCCGTTTTCTGGTCAAACAGTTTGAGGAGCGCTCGATTCAGAAGAGCTATCTTGCGGTTGTGTCTCAGGGGGCACCCGAGTGGACGCGCCCTCGAACGACCTGTACGGTCTCAATCAGCCAGAATAGAGAGCTTGTGCCGTTAGAAGGATCGCCAGATCAGGTGATATGCCAGGGCTGCGAATTTGTGATTCAGGGCCCTCTGGGGCGTGATCCCGAGGATTATCGGCGCTGCGTTGTCATTGAGGGTGGGCAGGACGCGCTGACAGCCTGTACGGTACTGGCTGTTGAGCGTGGCTTTGCGTTGCTGAACGTGCATCCAATCACTGGGAGAACGCATCAGATACGCGCTCATCTCGCGGCAATTGGATGGGCGATTGTCGGCGATCAGCTCTATGCGACGGAGCAGGCTAAACAGCTTGGCCTGACACGTCAGTTCTTACATGCAAGAAGTATCACTGTGAGACATTATCCTGAAAAGCAAGAACGAACCTTTGTTGCACCTTTATCTCTCGATTTGCAGGACTGGTTACAACGGGAGATGCCCGCTGGTTCTAGAGCACTGGAATAGAAGCTGAAAGGAAGAGCGAATATGGAATATCCATCGGCTACGGGGCCGCTGGCAAAGGCCAGTGAAGCAGAGAAACGAAAACGACTCGATGCAATGGTGCAGTTCTGGCAGAATGATACTGAACGACGTTTAACCCGCGAAGGACGCGAGGCGTTTCTGGTGGGGATGGGGCTGAATGAGTATCGCTATTCGGTCTGGCTACGATTTCCTGAGTGGGAGCGCTCGGTTGTACTCGGGCAGGTGACGACGGTGCGTCAGGAGGCCGGGGAAGAGAAGCCAGTCCTGTTTACACAGTGGAGACAGGAGGCGCTGCTGAAGACAATGCCTGATTGGAAAAAGCGCTTGCCACAGGAGAATGTCTTTAATATCTGTGTTCGTCTGACCCCGGGTGGTCTGGGTGAGGGGAGTAAGTGGGCGATTATGATGCCACGCGAGATGGTGAGCCGCTATCGACCCGGATGGCCAACCCAGCAGGAATGGGTGGCCTGGACCCGGGAATTCGACTGGGTTGCGGTTGCTGTCGGCTTTATTCGGGCGATGCTTGACGCGCTTGCTTAGAGACTAGTCGCAAATGCCGAGTGTTTGTAGCGCGGTTTCCAGGAAAATGCGCTCGTTGGCAGTCAGGGTAAGCTGTTTCACCTCAGCAACAGGGAGGAAATCCGCCCCGAGTTCAAAGCCGTCAACCTCTTTTGCTTCTGGTCTATAGAGCGTTGCCCGGGCACAATAGACGAGTTGCAGGAAGTCAGGATAAGGGTGCTGGTAGTTTTCCGGTCTGGGGGTTATATGGTGAAAATGCTTGACTCCCAGAAGCGAGGGTTGTTGGATCTCCCAACCGGTCTCTTCAAGGAGTTCGCGCCGCAATGACTCTTCCAGACTTTCTCCTTGCTCGCGCCTTCCGCCTGGCTGAATATGCACGTTGAAAGGATTTTTGACGACAAGAACCTGTTCCTCTTGAAAGACGATGCACCGAACCGAGGTTACCAACTCAAGCGGGGGAAGCTCCTGGATCAGATAGCAGTTTAGCTGCATGCGTAGCAGGTGCCATAATGCCTCTTCTTCACTGATATGCTGCTGTCGCTGAAGGTAGACTGTGAGTTGCTCTTGTTGCAAAACGGTGTTCTCCATCTCTTCTTTGTTTTGCCGTATTATAGCAAGAGAAGAGGGCAGGGAGTGGAGGCTGCACGCTCTACTCCCTTGTTTTTCGATATTATTTAGTGAGTTCGGCAGGCTGTTTCTCGTTATCGGGCTCTGCTGGCTCGAAGGTATGGGGTTCCACCGGTGCGGTTGTCGCTATCTTGGGAGCGATGGTCTGAACACGTTTTTTCTGGAACATCCGAATCAACCAGACAATGAGCGCGAGCGGAATCAGGTAGATGCTGAAGGCCAGGAGCCAGATGACAATACTGATTAATGTCTGAGCAAATTCCAGAGACGCACTCCATGCCTCCGCGAACACCTCGCCAATATTCCAGGAAGGAGTATCGGGCGTTGTGGGAACTGTTGTGTTTAGGGGTGACAGGGTGATCGTCACCGGATACATTGTCGTTTGTTTGGATAGGGAATCGAGTTGCGTTTGATAGCGCTCGATATCGGTTTCAACCGTTGATAGCTTTTCCTCTATGGCAAGAATATCAGCCATCTCGGTTGCCTGCTTCATTAGTGTGTTCAGGCGGTCCCGCTCAACTTCCAGATTCTTGATCCGGGATTTCAGATCAATTGTGCTATCTGTCACATCTTGAATGGCCTCCTGCAGAGACAGCAGTTGTCCCTGATGTTGTTTGGCATAGTCGGTTAAATAGGCTCGTACTTGTGGGTAGATGTTTGCCTGCACCGAAAAGGTCATTGTGATGACGTATGCAGATGTATATGAGCGTTGATATTGAATGCCTTCGCTGCTGGCTTTAGGATCGGTCTGCATAATCCAGTGCTCCAGCTCTTTTGCTGTCTTCGTTGGGTCCTGAAACTCCATTGAGACGTTCAGGCTTTTGATGAGCTGTTGCGGGGTGGTAGTGGATGAGGTGTCTGTCTGCTCTTTTGAGGGCGGCATAGCGTTTTTGCCGTTGGTGTTTGTCAGTGTGGGTTTGCCAGTACTTGAATCGGTCTGGATACTGGACGGAAGAACAGTAGACTGGATCGTCCGTCCTCTTGAGAGATGATTGATCGTGTTGATGGCAATAACTAGAAGAATCAGGATGAGAAGACTTCCTCCTATCCCGTAGAGAACACGAGCTTTTCTCGTTTTCGGCAACCTGATTTTTTTCATCGTATAGAAACTCCCAAATGTGTAGTCTTGAATGTTGATAAAGCAGATAGAGATATACCTATTTGAGGAGACGATGAAAGCTGGTCAATAGTTCCCGTCTGTGCCGATATATCCAGAGAACAGGACCTTGAGAGAAAGGCCCTGTTGTGTGTGCATTATCCTTTAAAACGGTAGACGGGAAGTCCCTGAATGCCAACCTTCAGACGGAACAGGTCACCGGAGAAGGGGGAACGAGCCAGTTGCTCGGTGGAGAGAGCTTTGCGGGCAGTTGTAATATAGAGCTCATCCATACGTGGGCCGCCGAAGGTGCAGCTTGTAACATGGGGCGCAGGGATCGGGATGATGCGTTCAACCTCGCCATCTGGTGTATAGCGCACGATCTTTGCTCCTCCCCAGTGAGCACACCAGATGCCCCCTTCGCTGTCAACGGTTAACCCGTCGGGGATGGTGCCTGCATCAGTGATAGTTACAAGGGGACGCTCGTTGGAGATGGTGCCGGTGGTGGCATTGAAATCGAATGCGGAAATAGTACGGCGTGGGGAGTCGATAAAATACATGATGGTGTTGTCGGGATTCCAGCCAATCCCGTTGGAGATTCCCAGATTAGTAAGGATTCTATGAAGTGAACCATCAGGATCAAGCCGGTAGAGGGAGCCAGTATCCTCTTGTTCATATTCATCCATGCTGCCAGCCCAGAAGCGTCCCTGGCAGTCAACAGCTCCATCATTGAAGCGCATATGGGGTTTCTCCGCCTCGGGGTTTATCAGGTGGTGAAGCTGTCGGGTTTGTTCATCCCAGAAAGCGAAGCCCTCCTGCGTCGCCAGAATCAGATTGCCTTGCTCTCGAAATGCCAGTGTCCCGATCTGGGTGCCGACATGGATCTGCTCATAGTGGCCGGTAGCGGGTGTGTAGTGGTAGTAACATTTGTTGACGATATCGACCCAGTACAGGCGCTGTGTGACCTCATTCCAGCGAGGGCCCTCACCAAGGGTATTCTGAAGGGGAAGAAGGTGTTCCAGCTCGCTCATGTGGTTTGCCCTCCTTGAAGCATGTAGTAGATGCCTTTTTATCCTTGTATCTTATCATTTTACAAGAAGGGGAATAAGTGCTGAAAGAAGAGAGACTATCTGTGAAATGATAGTCTCTCAGGATGATCTTATCCCATATGTGAGAGCAGCTCAGGGACAGTGACGAAGCTATAGCCACGCGCCTTTAAGCCCTCAATAATGCGTGGCAGGGCGGCTATTGTTTGCGAGCGCTCTCCGCCAGCGTCATGCATCAGAATGATAGAACCTTTTCCTGCTTCCTGAAAAGCGGTGTTTACGATCGAGTCAACGCCTTTGCGCTGCCAATCGTTGGTATCAACATCCCAGATGATGATTTTTTCGGAAAGGCTGTTTGCTACCTGTACGACGTTATTGTTGTAGCTTCCGTAGGGAGGTCGTACCAGAGTTGGACGCTCACCGATAGTGTTATAGATTAAATCAGATGTATTTTTCAGTTCTTTTTGTAGCTGGTCCATTGAAAGTGTAGTGAGATCGGGGTGGCTCCAGCTATGGCTGGCGACCACATGGCCCGCTTGGTGTTCCTGTCTGACAAGGTCAGGATTCTCCTGGATCATTTGGCCCAGACAGAAAAAAGTCGCTTTAATGTTATAGCGCTTGAGAATCTGAAGGACCTGAGGCGTGTACTGGGGATGGGGGCCATCATCGAATGTCAGGGCGATTTCAAGCCGGTTGCGACTGCCATTGGTAATCACATTGGGAATGTTGCCCGGATTGCCAATCGGCGTTGAATCGCCGGTAATTGTCGGGCTGGGTGTCGGCTCAATGGTTGGTGTTGGAGTGGGTGTAAATACTATTGTTGGTGATGGGCCAGGCGTTGGTGTAATGGTCAGCGCTCTGTTCTTTTCGTCTTCAGCAGCGGCAATACCTGCGGCAAAGGAGCCAACAGCCCAGAGCGAGACACTGAGTATAGCCAAGAGAATGATTGGAAGATGGAGCTTTTTGTTAAAGCGGAAAGAAGGCTTGTGGTTGTTGTCGCGTCCATGTGCTGACATAAATTGATCTTCCTTCTGACATAGTCTTTTGGAGTTATTGGTAAAATGTATACTTGTTTGAATATATTGATGAAAAACTGAGCCGTTTTGTCGCGACGATTTCGCGTGGTCTCCCCTTTGTAGGATAAGCTGATCTTCTGCAATCCCGCAACAGAATGATCTTTTTGGGCTAGACGTGAGAAGAGGCTATTTTTGGAGGGCGAAAAGTTGTAGGAGGAGGATTCCATAGGGAGAGCAGAGTGAAATCGTGCTCTCTGCTCTCGGGTAACTGTCTACGAAGCTTGAACGGCACTGCTAAATTCCATTTGCGCGACGCGCGTATGTGCTAAGAGCTTCTGGGCATTTTTCCAGAGTAGTTTATCTCGTACTTCAGGCGTGAAGTAGTTCAGTGTATCGAAGTCTTTAAACCAGCGTTGCGGCGTAATAAATGGATAGTCAGAGCCAAAGAGAAAGCGGTCCTGAAGGCGCGTGGCGGCTACTTTAAGCAGCTCTTGTGGGATGCGTTTGGGTACCCATCCAGAAAGGTCATTATACACATTGGTCTTATGTTGCATAATGGCGATCATCTCTTCGTGCCAGGGCCAGGATGGGTGTGCGCCTATAATAATAAGGTCAGGGAAATCGGCGGCAAGTGTATCGAGATAAATCGGGCGGGTGTAGTCAAGCTTAATGCCCATGCCGCCGGGGGTTCCTGCGCCCAGACCGTTCGTCCCTGTATGGAAGAGGGCAGGTATGCGCAACTCTTGAATCTTCTCCATCAGGGGGTAGAACTGTGGATCATTGGGATAGAAGGCCTGTACGCCCGGGTGAAATTTCGCGCCTGCCAGGCCAAGCTCTTTGACGGCCCGCTCTATTTCTTTGATGGCTGCTCTGCCTTTGTGGGGATCGACGCTGGCAAAGCCGATGAACTGGTCCGGGTACCGATTAACGATGGTGGCGATATAGTCATTGCCCAGTGGCGGAAGCCCGGTCGCAGTTTCCGCATCCCAGGCAAGGAGTACGCCAATGATATCCTGTTCGGCATAATCAGCCGCGATCTGTTCGATGTCCTTGAGCCGAACTTCGGTGCGAAAATAGCGTTCGGCGGCCTTTGCATAGGGGCCAAGCGTGACCTGCATAAATTCCGTCGTTGGAAGATGTACATGAAAGTCTATAGCCCGAGGCATATATATTCCTCCTGGAAAATAGCCATCTCTGGCGTTCTAACAGGCGCTCATTGACATCACGTTCAGGTAAACTTATACTGGCATCATACGTTAGTAAGCTGCCAGAATGCAAGAGGAGGGGGATCATGGCGTTTACGCAAGATGAGTTACAGGCGTTTAACACAATACTTGAGCAACGATTGTCTGTTCATCGCCGAGAGCTGGAACATACATTTGATCAGCGCCTCAATGGGCTTCGACGCGAGCTAGAGCAGCGCTTATCCTCTTTTCAACAAGACATGTATCGCACTCTGACGCAGCGTTTGAACACGCAACAGCATCAATGGAACGAGCAAATGAAGCAGCAGCACACATCCTGGCGGCGAGATATGACGCAGAGTATGGAGCGACAACTAGAACAACAACGACAGCAGTTTCAAGGAACAACGGAAAACGCGCTCGCGGCACAGCTCCTTGCAATCGAGGAGCTTTTTAATCAGCATCTCTCCTCTCACTATGATGGCGAAGGTGAGCATCATGAACACCATGCCGCCGATTATGACACGATTGAGGTGCAGACCGAGATACCCTGGGATGATATTGCCGAGGTTGTTGATAAAGTGCTGGAGCGACGACTTTCAACGCTGCATCAGACATTTGAGGGATGGTTCAGAGATGTAGAGAATTATCTGACCATGCAATTCCACAGTATCCGTGAAGATCTACAGCGCGAACAGGCTTCTCCCTTTTCCAGCAACGCCCAGATCCATGAGCTGTTTCAAAGTATAGAGCAACTTGGACAGATAGTTGAGTCGATGCAGGTAGCGATGAATGCCAATCATGCGTTACTCTCTAATCGCCTGTATTATCATCAGCAGCTCCCGGCAGAGCGGGCGCACCCGAGTAAGAGAATGACGACCCCTCTTCACGAACAGACTCCTCGTGAGCAGCCGCCATCAGTTCCTTTACTAAACTCGCTGCAGGAAGAACCGCAAAAAGGCTCTGACCAGCAAATGCATGAGGCAAAATAATTGACAGCCCATGAGTAGTATGCTATAATCTCAGGTCCTTACCTTTGTTGTGCAATTGAACAGGATGGTTCCTCACTATCCTGTGTTTCCGCATGCCCTCAAAAGATCCATCCACTTAAGTGTTGTCCTGAAATACGCATCTGGAGCATGTTGCCCTCTTCCAGGAGTGCGACAGTGGCTTCTGTTTGCGCATCGAACAAAAAAGGCAAGGTAAGAGATTATGTTCCCTTTTTATTTCCATGTTGCTCTTGCCTCGTTTCGGAGGCAACTGGCATATCGTTGGGCAAATATTGCGGGTCTGATAACAAATACGTTTTTTGGCTCTCTGTTTAGCTTTGTAATCATCGCACTGCATCATGCCAGGCAATCTGTTGACGGGTATACAGTGACGGATACATTGCGCTATACCTGGCTGGCACAAGCGCTCCTGATGGTCGTTATGCCGTTCGCCTGGTATGACCTCATGAACACCATTCGTACAGGTGAAGTTGTCTCAGATCTGAGTAAGCCGTGTGATTTCTGCTGGTACTGGTTCAGCCGTGAACTGGGACGCAGCCTGTATTACACGCTCTTTCGGGGAGTACCAATTTATATTGCTGGAACATTGTTGTTCAATCTCGGTTTCCCTGCCGGGTCTTTGCAGCTACTGATCTTCGTGCTGGCATTTCTGCTGGCGATTGTCCTGGGGATAGCCTATCGCTACCTCTACAACATCATTGCGTTCTGGATAGTGGAGGCGCGGGCAATGGTCTGGTTGGCGGTCACGGTGGCGTTATTCTTTGCCGGCTCCTATATCCCGTTGTATTTCCTGCCGGGGTGGCTCTATGGGCTGGCACAAGTCCTTCCCTTTAATGGTCTGATGAACTTTCCAATCCAGGTATTACTGGGCAAGGTGAGCCCCGCACAAATGGGATGGGCTTTTGTCTGTTTGCTGTGCTGGAGTGTCGGAATGATCCTTGTCATGCGCTTTCTGACAGTGCGTGCTACGCGTCGTGTCATTGCGCAGGGAGGATAGGAGAAGAACATGCTTCAAAATGTGCTTGATGATCTGCGTCTATATGGGCATTTTCTGGAGCTTCAGGTGCGGTCACAGTTTCAGTATAAGCTCAACCTACTTGCTGATATTGGTGCCTACCTGTTGATGACAGGTCTGGAGTTTGTGGCTCTGTTGCTCTACTTTATCCCATTCCCTTCCTTGCTGGATTGGAAAGTAGGTGAGGTCCTTTTGCTCTGTTCTCTTACCTATACCAGTTTCGGGCTGGCTGATGTGTTTGGGGAGGGCATTGATCATTTCTCGCTGATCATTCGGCAGGGGTCTTTTGACCGCTTCCTGTTGCGTCCGAATAGCGTTTTCCTTCAGGTGCTTGGAAGCGAGTTCGCGTTGCGCAAGTTCGGGCGTGTGACACAGGGCATTCTGGTGTTTTGTCTGGCCCTGGTGCTGCTTCCGCGTAGTCTCTGGACGCTGGATAAAGTGCTTGTGCTGTTTCTGGGCATTCTAAGCACAGCAACGATTTTTCTAGCGCTTTTTCTTATTGGTGCGGTGATTTGCTTCTGGACGGTGGAAACAACCGAACTTATCAATATGGTGACGCACGGTGGACGTGAGATGATGCAATATCCTCTCACTATATATAATGATCTGTTACAGCATTTCTTTACGTTTATCGTGCCTATCGCTTTTGGTGCGTACTTTCCGACTTGCTATGTTCTAGGGAGGCCATTGCCTTTTGGCTTTCCTGCGTTTGTTGCATTTCTTTCTCCAATCTGTGCTGTTGTCTTTGCCTTCCTCTCCTCGCTGCTCTGGCGTATCGGGATTCGCCATTATCAGGGGACAGGAAGTTAGGAAGATAAGGAAGGAACTGTGCTATGTCCGCAATTATCGAGATAGAGCATCTCAGCAAAGTATTTCGGTTGGCAAAGCGCCGCCCGGGCTTTCTGGGTGGGTTGAGAAGTATTGTGAATCCGGAGTTGCAACTTGTGCATGCGGTGCAGGGGCTTTCGTTGCGTGTGGAGCGTGGCGAAATGATAGGGCTGATTGGGCCGAACGGTGCTGGAAAGAGTACCTCCATCAAGATGATGACCGGTATTTTGCAGCCGTCAGGTGGCTCGATTCGCGTTGCGGGGCTGGTGCCGATTGAACGAAGGCGTGAACTGGCCGCGAAGATCGGGGTTGTGTTCGGGCAGCGCTCACAGTTGTGGTGGGATCTCCCACTTATTGACTCGCTTCGATTGCTGCGGCATCTCTATCGGGTGCCCGAGACACGATTTAGGACCAATCTGGCACAACTCTGTGAGTTGCTAGATCTGAAGGCATTTCTTGATACGCCGGTGCGTCAGCTTTCTCTAGGGCAGCGTATGCGTGGCGATATCGCGGCAGCGCTATTACATGAACCGGAACTTCTCTATCTGGATGAACCAACGATTGGCCTGGATGTGGTTGCGAAAGCGCGCATCCGGGAGTTCTTGCAGCGGCTCAATACCGAACGCCGTACGACGATTCTATTGACAACGCACGATATGGACGATATCGAGGCGCTCTGTCAGCGTATGGTGATTATCGATCATGGGCATAAGCTGTATGATGGCACGGTTACCGAGATCCGCAATACCTTTGGTAAGGATCGCATGTTGATTGCGGTGTTGGAGCAGTCGGCTTTGCAACAGCTTCCTCGCGATGAGGCGGGTGAGGTTCTGCTACCTGATCTGCCAGCGCAGGTGCAGCTGGTCCGCACTGATGGACCGCAGATCTGGTTGCAGTTCCATCGAGATGCGATGCCTGCTCATGAGCTGGTGGCCTGGCTTGGACAGCGGGTGACGTTGCGTGATGTGACCTTTCAAGAGCCAGAGATTGAGTCGATTATTCGACGGATCTATGAGGAAGATCTTTTGTTGCACCAGGTAACTGCCTAGCAGCAATGGTCCCCGGAACAAGACGCGCCGGGGACCATTGCTGGCTTAATCTTTCGAGCGGGGGTCAAAGGCATCACGCATGCCATCACCGATAAATGAGAGACAGAGCACAATAATGGTCAGGACGATGGACGGGAAGAGGACTTCCCAGGGATACGTGTCTACCAGATTGGCGGCATCATTAATCATCAGACCAATGCTGGAACCGGGAGGCTGGACACCCAGACCGAGGAAACTCAGTCCGGCCTCACCAATAATGGTCCCTCCAATGCTCAATGATATCTGAACCAGAATGAGAGAGAAGAGGTTCGGGATGATATGGTGAATAATGGTCTTGCTGCTGGATGCTCCCGAGGCGCGGGCGGCTTCGATAAAGGGCTGTTCTTTAATTTGAAGCGTTTGTCCTCGAACTAGCCGTGCAACCAATGGCCATGATACCAGTGAGAGCGCACAGGAGACCAGAATCAGACGCGCATAGCCGTTGCCGCCAACAAGCGGAACCTTGTCAAAAAAGGTATCCGCCGATGAGCCGAAAATCCCTGTCAGAAGAATGGCAAACAGCAGTCCGGGAAACGCGAACATGATATCAGTAAATCTGGCGAGAATCTGGTCCATCCAGCCACCGAAGTAGCCTGCTAAAGTGCCTACTATCAGGCCCAGAACATCGGTGACAATTTCAACGACAATAGCGACGGCAAAGGAGATAAGCAGGCCCTGCATCAGACGTGCCAGTAAGTCGCGACCAATGCTATCAGTCCCCAGCCAATAATAGGCCGATGGTCCCTGATCCTGATTATCAAGCTCCTGATGATAAGGGTCACGATATTCTTGCGGATGTATCTGTGTGCCGGTCGAGGTGGTCATGACTGGCCCGATATTGCGGTAGATCGGCGGGCCAATCAGAGGGATCAGGAGAAAGAGAATCATGATTGCCAAACAGATCATGGAACGAGTATCACGCCTGAAGCGACGCAGTGATTCTTGCATCGGCGTCGGGGACTTCTTCGGCTCTGGAACTGCTTCGGCGTGTTGTTCTGGCTGTTCAACGTCCTCAGGAAGAGCTGGCCTGGCGCTTTCATCGGGGGAGGAGAGCGTATCTTTTGTATCCATCCTGTGATCTCCTAATCACATTCAACAATATAATAGAACGAAATACAGATTACAGGATCATAAAACAGGCGCACAGAAAATATTTTGTGTACTTTATAATACGATAGAAAAACAGAAAATATCACCCTTTTAGAAGGAAATGAAAGAATATCTGCTCTCAAATCGGCTTTAGAGGAATGAATGCGTATTGATGCTGAAAGGGGTTGATCAACCCTCTTATAATATGAGAAACACTATCCTTGACCTCGCCAGTAGAAAGCAAGCAAGGGCTGCTACTGGTCAAACCGCGAGGATTGTGCTATGCTTAGATCAAGGACAATGCAAGGGAAGAAGCAGTCCTCGCGGATAGTACACATTTTCTTAGAGGAAAGCGGAGCTTATGGACAGTACTCTTCGAAGTGCTAGTCTCGCAGCAGACGAGGCAAAACAATCCCCCGTAGTTGAACAGGCGGAGGCGACGAGCGCAGAAGAAGAGCATCATATCCATCTTCCCAATCCGAGCCTGTGGCCTCTGATTTTAACGGTGGCCATCTTTATCACCGTCGCTGGCATGCTTGGTTTTCCTGATAGTGCCATTCTGACGTATGTCGGAGCCCCCTTTATCATTGTCGGTATTATGGGGTGGGCACTGGAAGATCCGATGAAAAAGCCAAAAGAGCGCTATAAAGTGGTAGAGACTGCTTCTCGTTTCCAGATTGGACAGGAAGTTGTCGATAAAGATGGAAACTGGCTCGGTAGGGTGGAGGCGCGTTTTAGTCATTATATTCTAGCTGAACGCGGTGATATTGTTGCGAAGGTGCTCTATGTCCCTCATGATGTGATTGAGGAGACAAGCCAGGGTAACGCTCTGCGCCTGACTGTGAGCGAAGATGATTTGCTCAAGCGTGGTTTGAACACCGTACCGGATGACCTGTACGATGATGTTGAGGATAGAACGCTACCGGCGTTGAACGGCGTACCTCTCTTTGGTCGTTCTCCGCTATCCCCGGCACAGACAGGCCATTATAACTACGGTCCGAACTATCCTGGTATCAATACTGATGCAAGCGGTTCCTTCCACCCGGAGGAAGTAGCGCCGAAGCCTCAGAAGTTTGTTGGCGAGCGGCGTAAGATTATGCCGAAGAACCCGGGTCGGGTTGCCGCATCTGCTGTGAGTCGCTAGGGTTGGCATAGAGCAAAGCAGAAAGAACAAAAGGGATGAAAGCGTATGCTCTCATCCCTCTTTTTTGTGCTATTTGGTCTCGCTGTAATCGTAGAAGCCTTTACCGCTTTTCCGACCGAGCATTCCGGCATTCACCATACGCCTCAGCAGGGGTGGCGGCGCATAAAGTGGCTCTTTATACTCCTCGTAAATAGCTTCTGCTGCCCACAGGGTGGTGTCCAGCCCTACATAGTCGAGCAGCGTCAGGGGGCCCATTGGGTAGCCACATCCATACTTCATCGCAGTGTCAATGTCTTCCCTGCTTGCCATTCCATTTTCAAGCATCCGAATCGCGGCCAACAGATAGGGAATGAGCAGGAAATTGACAATAAACCCGGCTGTATCTTTCGCCAGCACCGGCGTTTTCCCGAGCGAAATAGCGAATTCACGGACCGTTTCAATGGTCTGCTCGGAGGTGGAGAGTGTTTTGACGATCTCGACCAGTTTCATAACAGGTGCTGGATTGAAGAAGTGAAGTCCGCATACCTGTTCTGGTCTTTTGGTCACAGCGCCCATTTGAGTGATATTGAGCGAAGAGGTGTTGCTCAGGATAAGGGCTTCGGGTTTCAAGATCGCATCAAGCGCAGGGAAGAGCCGCAGCTTCTCCTCCATGTTCTCGATGATTGCTTCTATCACAATATCGCAGTCCGCGAGGTCTTCCAGTCGCACCGTACCATGCAAACGTGCTTTATGTTCGTCGGCCTGGCCCTGGGTGATTTTCCCCTTGTTGACCATCATTTCCCAGGCGGAATAGATGCGCGCGAGTCCTTTATCAAGCAGCTCCTGATTGACCTCACGCACCACTGTTTCATAACCTGATTGCGCACATGTTTGTGCGATGCCGCTTCCCATAAGGCCGCAGCCAATGACACCTACTTTAAAACCTGCTTTACGGATCGCCATTGATCTTTTTGCCTTTCTAAGCACTATTGAACGATTGCATCCTGTGCTCTGCATCCGCAAGAGCTCTCAAGTATTATATCGCATTCTGATGCATCTTTGTACGTTGTTAGCTGATCTGACAACCTGTCTGGAACTGCTTCCAATACAGCCGGGTTTCGGCTATAGCGGGCTGTCCGACGGCAAGCCGTTCCGCTGCCGTATGCCAGCGCGTCTGTCCGGTTTGAGCGGCAACCGAGGGCCAGATGACCTGCCGTGCAATGCGATCATAGATGCCGCGATCTGGCGGAAAGATGAGCCCCTGCTGTTCGGGCTGCGAGGGGCTCTGAAAGTAGAAATAGTGGCCGTGTTGCTGGTACCACTGTCTGACATCATCCTGAGATTTCACTATGTGAACATGAAGTTGCTCGCTCAGATCATAGCGGGCTGGTCCGAGCGGGAAGCAGTGGAGGTGTGCATGAAAGACGGATTGGTGGAAGACACCATGCTCCCAGTATGCGATTTGTTGATAGAAGCATGAAAAGAAGTGTGCAACCTCTTGCTTGAGCTCCTGGAGTTCGTTATCCAGCTCGGCAGGGACCGCTCCATAGCAGCTATAGTGCTTTTTCGGGATAATCAAGAGATGCCCTTTGAGTAGAGGGGCGTGGTCAACCACTATGTAGAACGAGGCACTTTCCCGGAGAATATATCCGCTCAGGTGCTCCTTTTGACAGAATGGACATTGATATGCCGATGCAGCAGAAATGCTGCTCTGTTGTTGCATATAAACTCCTTTAGCCTGCGTGGCGGAAGCCAGTTTCTGTCATTGTCAGTGGCTGTCCCTCAGCAAGGATACCGGTGCCTACAACTTCGGCGATAATCAGGGTTGAGTCGCCAGCCGGTGCGGTATGCCGGACTTCACAGGCAACCCAGGCCAGCGCATCCTTGAGCACCAGATACTGTTCTTCGATCAGTTCATAAGGGATATCTTTCAGCTTGTCGGGGTATTTCAGTGCGGATTTCCCGAGGTTGCCAGCCAGTTCACGCTGTCCCGAACGAAGCACATTCACGGTGAATTTGCGGCTTCGCTGGATCATCGGGAGTGATTTGGCATCATTCTCGACGGAGACAGCGATAAGAGGTGGTTCAAAAGAGACCTGTGTCAGCCAGTTCGCGGTAAACGCGTTTACGTCGTTTCCATCCACGCAGCCAACGGCGTACAAGCCGTAGGTAAACATGCGTAGAACCTGTTTCTTAGTGGATGTGTCCATAAAATTCTCTACCTTCTTCCTTTGAACAACTGCAATGAAAGCATTCCCGCGATTGCAGCCACGGGTATGCCATCAAAACTCTGTTTGAAAACGTTTGAGCGCATTGGAAACAACTCTAGAAACGCTTCTCTTTTATTATACCGTCTCTGTTATACTATATAGTGATATTCCACTTCCACGCCCTCTCTGATAAAGAACTCCCGAGCGGGATGTTGCATTTAGACTGGCTCTTCTAGAAGTTCATGCAGGGTGTGCAAAAGTTCGTCGAGTTCAAAAGGTTTATTGAGGCTGCGTAAATTGCGCCTTTGAATATCCTGTTGTGGGAGTCTGGTGCTTGCGCTGATAAAAATAGCGGGCAACACGTCGATGCCCATAGACGAACAGAGCATATCATAAAGTTCCAGGCCATTAATGCCCGGGAGCTGATAGTCTAAAAGGAAAAGATCGCAGGGTTGATCCTGTAATATGCGCAACGCCTCGAAGGCGTCTTGTGCGTAGAAGGCTTCGTATGGCGTTTCTTCCGCGATGGCTTGAACTAACCAGGAGCCAATGTCTAGATCATCATCGACCACTAAGATCGTCTTCGTTGCGACCTTGTCCCCTTCCGAGGAGTGTATTGACTGTTCAATCACGATACTCTTTCTCTCCTTACTTTTCGGAGATAGTTTGATTGAGAAGAAGTTTTCCCCTACCTAGTACGTATTCATGGGTTTATGAGTTTCATGGTTTCATTATCTCACAAAATCAGGAGAAAGGGAGGGACATTTCAGACCCTCCCTTATCCTCTTATTTAACCGGTACTCTGGTTCGAGAGGAAAACAGAGTATGAATCTGGAAGATACGCTCACGTTGTCGCTCTTCATGCAGGTTGCGTGAACGCGCTTTCAACAGATCGCTCAGCGCAACGATGCCTACCAATATATCAGGGTGGGCTCGTTCCACCACAGGGAAGCGGGTATGTCCGGTCTGGGCCATACGATAGGCTACTGTGCGCAGGTTTTCATCAGTATAGGCGACAATGGGGTTCGTCTTCAGATAGGTCGAAAGGGGATGCGTGCCTATGGCAGGCACCTCATCGATCAGCCGGGTAAGATCGTTGCGTGTGAGAACGCCCTGAATATGCTTCTGCTCATCAATGACCGGGAAGAGCAGTTGTTTCCCCTGCTTGAGTTGCTTGCTGTTGAGTAGCTGTATCAGGTTATCTCGTGTCACCTGTGTTGGCAGCGCGATAATGTTGGTGCGCATGACCTCTCGTACAAACAGGATTTCCAGGGGATCGATCGCGTATTCGTTGCTGAGGTGGTAGCCCCGGCGGCTGATCTTTTCGGTTAGAATCGAGCGGCGCATCAGGAGAACGGTGCAGCCATACGAGAGCATGCAGGTGATCAGCAACGGAACCAGCGCGTTGAGATCATGGGTCAGCTCAAGCGCAAAGATGACTCCCGTCAAGGGGGCGCGCATTGTACCACTCAGCATCGCCCCCATGGCAAGGAGGGCCCAGAAGCCGCCGCCTTGATGAGGGAAGATGAAGCTTTCGAGACCTCCCAGGGCACACCCGACCATCAGCAGCGGTGCCAGCACGCCGCCCGAGGTTCCCGAGCCAAGCGCGATCGCCCAGATCAACAGTTTCACAATCAGGATACCGAAGAGCAGCGTCAGAGTCGTGTTTCCCTGAAGTATGGTTCCGATATTGTCATATCCAACGCCCAGGGCTGGCGGGAAAATCAGGCCGCCGACGCCGACCGCGATCGCTCCTATGGCTGGCCACCACATCCAATGAAGCGGTAAGCGGTGGAACAGGTCCTCGAAGGCATAGACAAGGATGGTTGCAAGGCAGGAAAGCAGCCCTGCCAGAACTCCTGTCGCAATGCAGGCCAGTAGTGCCCAGAAATCGAGGGCCGCAGGATGAGCCGGGACCGGGAAGAGCGGGCCAGCGCCCAGGAAGTAGTAGCGTAGAAAGCCCGCAGTCACGCTTGCCAGCGCGACAGGAATCAGGCTGCGTGGTTTCCATTCAAACAGCAATAATTCCACGGCGAGCAGTACTGCGGCAACGGGTGCGTCGAAGGTTGCCGACATTCCAGCGGCGGCCCCGGCAACCAGCATGATTTTTCTTTCGGCACTCGAAAAATGGAAGAATTGGGCGATCATTGAGCCGAATGCTCCACCTGTCATGATGATTGGCCCTTCCGCGCCAAAGGGGCCACCGGAGCCGATAGAAATGGCTGCTGACACAGGTTTCAGCAGTGCTACTTTGGGATCGACTTTGCTTCCATTTACGAGAATAGCTTCGATCGCTTCGGGGATGCCATGCCCACGAATGCGCTCCGAACCATACCGGGCCATCAGACCGATCAGCAATGCACCTACTACAGGAACAATCACCACAAAGATACCCAGATGATTGGTAGCAGGGGAAACATCCTCAATACTGAAGCGCTGAAAGAAGAAGAGATTGGTAAAGAAGCGAATCAAGGTTAATAGAACAAGGGCAATAAAAGTGCTGAAGATGCCAATAACGATAGCAAGGATTGAAAGCCAGATCACCCTGGGCGTAGCAGTAAAATCTCCCAGTTTCTCCTCATTCTTGAGGGTATTGGGAGCCTTCCGAAACGTTTGCCAAACAGTGGCTAACAAATTAATTTCCTCCTTTTCAACTTCACATTCCACTTGGCATAATGTGGAGAACAAAATACCCTGAGGTAAGTAGCGGTATATTTATATATTAAGAATAGCATATTTATAACGGTTTTTGTTGGGAACAATATTACTTAGAGAGGCAATTCAAAACTGAAGAGGGAATTATGATTTATTATTCATAAAGAGGTAAAATCGTATCCTCATTTTTTATGAGCTCAATGTGAAGTCCAGAGGTAAAATCTCCTTCTGTGTTCTGAGAGGGAGAAACATGTTTTCTCGTCTCATCATAAATAGAGCGTTTCTGGAGGTTTTTCAGCGGTAGCGGACCCAAAAATCGGCCCCGGAGGGCCGATGTGGCGTGCTATTTGATTGTGACGACCTGGCCATCTGTCATCGTCTGTAGATCATGTGGGGTGAGTTTGAAAATAGAGGTGGGTGTTCCAGCGGCGGCCCAGATCTCGCTATATTGAAGGAGATCTTCGTCAATAAATGTGCGAATAGGCTCTTTATGACCGATGGGAGCAACGCCACCAATCACAAACCCGGTGCGTTCGCGCACAAAGGTTGCGTCCGCTTTCGCGATTGGCTCGCCTACAAGCTGACTGATTCTGGCCTCGTTGACGCGGTTGGACCCGCTAGCAACGACAAGAATGGGGCTATTGCTGTCGGTTGCCCGAAAGATCAGCGATTTGACAATCTGCTCTACGCCACAGCCAACAGCCTGAGCAGCCTCTTTCGCGGTGCGTGTAGGTGTCGAGAGCTCGATGACAGTGCAATCAAAGCCGCGCCTGTGAAGCTCTTCCTGTACTCTTCTGGCAGTGGGGCTTGTTGTCATGAATAAGGCTCCTTGTGGTACATTGTGCAAACATTGAGCGAGTATCAAGAAAGGAGGTATGTATGCGGGAATCCCGGGATGTTCCCGGTTCCCTGATAACAGAGAGAACATCTCTACTATCAGGGAAACGAGAAAGATAGAAAAGGGTAACAATGAGATTTAGCGTGTGGAACCCAACTGGTCCCGCGTCGGCTCTGCTCAACAGAACCACGATTCGGTCAGATGCGGCAAGACTTCGCGTTTCTGATAGTGCTGTACCGCGTCTGCAACCGAGAATGGCTGATCCTGCATTGCCAGTGCCAGTGCTTTGACCTGGAAGAACGTCTCAACCGGGTCTGCTTTGCACTGTTCACCCTCTTCTACCAGGTGTGCAACCTGCTTTTGAAGCAGATCCATACGTGGGTCTGGATGTTGCCAGCGATAGGTATAGTCGGCTGCATCCAGCTTCCCTAGCCATTCGTTGCGGTCAGGGGCATCCAAAATGGCGGAACCCGGTGGAATAAGCAGGCGAATGGAGAGATGGACAGGGTCAAGATGTTCAATGTAGCCTCGATCCTCAAAAAACTGGAGTAGAGCAAGATAGCTCTCCAGTGTCTCCCAGGGAGAGAAGGGAAGCAGAGAGGGTCGGAGTGCCACGCCCACCTGATCCATAATATCGCAGATGGTTGCGACATCTTCGGCGGTGTGTCCCTTCTTCAGCCGTTGGAGTACAAGATCATTGAGCGACTCGACCGCTGAAACGACGAAGGCGCAGCCTAGCTCACGCATCTCCGGGAGCAGGTGCTGATGTTTTAGTAGATGCTCAATTTTAATGGTAGCATCAAAAGTCAGCTCCGGGAATTCCCGGTGCATGGAGCGTAAGATACGCATTGCGTGAGTCGGGCCGTTCCAGAAATCGGGATCGCCGAACGTGATGTGCTGTGCTCCTTGCTCAACCTGAGCACGGATGTCATTTAACACGATTGGGACCGGAACGGCAAAGAAGCGACCGTTATAGACAGGCGTTAGTGGGCAGTGGGTGCAGGTGTGCTTACAGCCACGTGTCGTCTCGGTGTAGCCTGCTAGCCTGATCTCATCGCCCCATTGTAGCCGAGCATAGCTCGTAAGTGGGGGGAGCTGTTGTCGCTCGGGTATAATAAAGGGTGTTCGTGCTATCCACGGGCCGCTGCTTGCTTCCCTGCTGTAGACTCCAGGAATCTCAAGCGTTGAGCCCTGTTCCTGTGCCTGAATCAGGTTGAGTAGTGGCGTTTCATATTCGCCTCCAATTGCCGCATCGATAGTTCCTTGCAGTAGATGCTCGGCATTGAGAAGCGCGTAGAGCCCATAGAGGCAGATAAATGCCTGTGGATTCACCGCTCTGATGCGTCGGGCCAGTTGTTCCCCCAGACGCAAAGCTGTATGCATCGGTACAGAGATGGCGATGAAACGAGCACGCTTGATTGCCTCATCTGTGAGCGATTCTACGGCAGTATCGACGGCTACAGGGGCGTAGCCTGCCTGCCGTAAGATCGCTGAGAGTGAGGCGAGGTGAAATGGTTGATGGCCCAGTTCATAGCACGAGAGAAGTAGGATATTGCCTTGTTGTTTCATTTCTTCCTTGCGACGCCACCCCCGCCCTTGCGCTGTGGTCCAGCTCCTGCCGCTTCGGGTGTCCAACCTTCTGGCATGCGAGCATCCTGACCAAAGAAGAACTCTTCCATCTGTTCGCGCAGGATCTTGCGGGCTTCGGGGTCGGCCATATTCAGTCCATAATGGTTGATAATAAGGACGCTTTGGGCTGGCCACATCTCCCAGGCCTGCTTGGAGATACTTTCATAGATCCGTTGTCCAAGCGGTCCCGGGAATGGCGGCTTCTCTAAGCCGGGAAGCTCACGCTGCAATTTCGCACAGTAGACCAGCCTTTGACCCGGCTCTTGTTGCTGCGTTGATCTGGCTTCATCACCAAAAAAGAATTTTTCCATTTCCTGGCGCAGGATCTTGCGGGCTTCAGGGTCAGCCATATTCAGGCCCCGCTCATTAATAATCTGCATGCTCTGTGCTGGCCACATACGCCAGGCTTGTTGAGAGATATGTTCATAAATGCGCTGCCCTAGCTCGCCGGGAAAAGGTGGCTTTTCCAGGCCAGGGAGCTCTTGTTTTAGTTTGACACAATAGACCGTTCGTGGCATGATGGAACTCCTGATACGTTGGATAAGCGAATCCGCCTTAAAGTGATACTACAAGATGTGAAGTAGCATGTCAAATCAACATTCTGAACCAGAGCGACCTCGCGTTCTGTTTTTTGGTATGGAAGGGAGTTTTTCCGCGCCGGTCCTCTCGGCTCTCTTGAAAAGCGGGATTGAGGTTTGTGCTGTGATTCTTCCCGCTCAGGCGTTGCCGGGGAGAACTTTGCAGGGTTATCGGCGGCGCGAGCCGCCTGCGGGGAAACGTGTGCTTCTCCCCATCGTTCGCTCATCGCTCCATACCTCTATTGTACAAATAGCCTGGAAGCATTCCATCCCGGTCTGGGATGTTTTTTCGCTTTCTGCCCCTGAGACTCGGAAGATGCTGGCGGCCTATCGGCCTGATCTGATCTGTGTTGCCTGTTTTTCCACGCGTATTCCGCGGTCGGTATTGCGGATACCTCGTCTGGGAAGTCTGAATGTCCATCCATCGCTGCTGCCTGCGAACCGTGGTCCCGTGCCGTTGTTCTGGACGTTTCGGTTTGGATGCGAGCGTACCGGGGTGAGTGTTCATCTGCTTGAAGAGAAGATGGACAGTGGCGCGATTTTGGCTCAGGGAGCACTTTCTGTGCCAGAGGGAATTGATTATGAGCAACTGGAAATACGCTGTGCAGAACTGGGCGGTGTCTTGCTCGTGCGGGCTGTTCAGGCGCTTGTTCGGGGAGAGGCGCAGGTACAGGAACAGGATGAGGCTCAAAGCAGCTATTATTCGTTCCCGGCTGAGCAAGATTTTGTGGTTCCGGCTGCGCAATGGGAGGCGCGTCATGTCTATCGTTTTGTGTGTGGTGTGGGTGCATGGGGTGAGCTTCCGGTGCAGTTGATAAGCGGACAGGAGGTGTTTTTGCTGCGCGAGTGCATTTCCTATAGCCATGAAGGGGAGGCTGATGGCGTTCTGGTAGATGAGGTTGCGCATGAAGCAGTGGTTCCCTGTTTGCGTGGAACGGTAACAGTTCGATATCTTGAAAGGCGTGATTTGGTGGTATATGGTAAGGGGAGTTATCAGGGCGGTTAAAAACATCTGTGTGGGTTTTCTATTACCATTTTTGTCTGGTTGCTTTGGGATGTTCTACCACGCGAATAGCTGTCCTTTCTCTGGAGGCCGTGTTCGTTGATTAAGAAAGGAAGGAGAACCAACGAACATATCTTTTTTACGTGTGTTTCATATAGCCAAGAAATATATGGCTGTTTTCGAGAGCATGGCTGCTTGCTCCTTCCCTCTCGACCAGCAACCATGCTCTATGCTATTATTCGCTACATCTGGCAATATCTAGATGGAGGCTTGGACCAGGCTGTGTATTTAAAGCGCTTGGAGATGCTTGGCTTTAAGAGCTTTGCCGCACGTACCGTGCTTGAGTTTAGCCCGGGAATCACTGCCGTTGTTGGCCCGAATGGGGCCGGGAAGTCCAATGTTGCGGATTCCATGCGCTGGGTTCTGGGTGAACAGAGTATGCGGCAGCTACGCGGCAAGAAGAGCGATGATATTATTTTTGCGGGTGGGCACGGTCGTGCGGCTCTTGGCATGGCCGAGGTGTCACTGACCATTGATAATAGTACTGGTTGGATTCCCTCAGAGTATAGCGAGATCACCGTCACCCGGAGAAGCTACCGCTCAGGGGAGAATGAGTATCTGATTAACAAGCGAAAGGTCCGCCTGAAGGATGTGTTGTTGCTTCTGGCACAGGCGCGTATCGGTCACGATTCCTATACCGTGATCGGGCAGGGGATGATTGACGCGACACTCAGCCTGCGTGCCGAAGAACGACGCGGGCTTTTTGAGGATGCAGCTGGTATTCGTCCCTATCAGGTCCAGCGTACCGATGCTGAAAATCGTCTCCGGCAAACAGAACAGAATCTAGAACGGGTTCGTGATATCGTAAGCGAAATCGAGCCACGGCTCGCTCCTCTCAAAGAGCAAGCCCGCAAGGCGCTCGAATATAAACAGCTCACGACCGAGTTACAGGATGTGTTGCTTTCCTGGTATGCGTTGCAGTGGCGGAGACTGCTGACAACGAAAGAGCTTACCGAGCAGAGAGAGCAAGAGCAGGCCCGGAAGATGCAGCAGCTTGAAGGAGCCTTGCAGGAAGCAAATGAACGAAGTGAACTTCTGCGCTCTGCGCGTCAGCAAACACAGGGACGTATTGCGGAGGTGCGTCGCCTCTGGAATGAAGCGTATAATCAGGTTCAAAAGATCGAGCGTGAGCTTGCAGTCAACGAAGAACGCCTGGGCGGTCTCGATCGCCAGCGAGCCGCGTTTCAGCAAGAGGAACGTCGTTTACGCGAACGCCTGATCGCGGTGCAGAAACAGACGATTGACCTGGAAGAACAATGTGATCTGGCTGAAGAAGCAGTTGATAATGGCTCAGCACGTCTGGCAACCCTTGAGGCAGAAGTGGCGAAAGCGCAAAAAGAATATGAGATGGATGAACGCCGCTTGCGAGGAGCTCAGAATGATCTGATCCAGTTGCAGGCCCGGCTTGGTTCCAGCCAGACGGAATTGGGACGATTGCAGAAGCAACTGGGTGAGCGAAACCGTACGCTGGCGGCACGCCGTGAAACGATTGCCAGAGCGCAGCACAATCTTCAGACCATTGAAGCGCGTCTTCAGACCGAACGTCAAAGATTGGAAGAGGAGCGGAGCGAGGAACAAAAGGCAACACAGAGGAGACAGGCTGTTCAGCGTAGCATTGCTGAGGCGCAACAGGAATATGAGCGGCTGAAAAACCTGCTTGCCGAGGCGGAGCGCCGTCGGCGTACCCTTTCGGATCGCTTGAATATGCTGAAGCAGTGGCGACAAAGCCTGAGTGGCTATAGTGATGGAGTACGGGCGCTGCTGCGGGCTCCCACCGAGAAATTGAGAGGGCTGATCGGGCCTGTACCACAACTGGGAGTTGTGTCGGAAGGGATGGAGCAGGCGATAGAGGCGGCGCTTGGTTCCTATATGCAGGCTGTCGTCGTTCAGACGCTCGAAGATGCTTTGAACTGCCGGGAATATCTGAAAACGTCGCGTGCTGGCAAGGCAATGCTGCTCTGGTTGGAACGTGAAGGGGAGGATGAGGTTGTGAGTCAGATTCAAGGGGAGGTAGAAGAGGCCATCTTGCAGCGCTTTCTGGCCGAGAAGCCACAGGTATGTGAAGGCGTGTGTGGTTTTGCCTGGCAACTGGTGCAATGTGAGCCACGTTTTCGCCCGCTTTTTCGGCGCCTGCTGCGTGGAGCTGTCGTCGTTCAAGATCTTGCGATAGCCCGAGAACTCATGGAATGGGTGCTACAACTCAGTATCTCCTCTGATAGCGATCTGCCCTTTACTTCTGTTGTTACTCTTCAAGGAGATGCGCTGCATGTGGATGGTTGGCTTTCGGGTGGTGATGGGAAAGATGGTGGTCAGCAGGGCTTGCTTGCATATGAACGTGAGCTGCGAGCGCTGCCCGCTCAGCTTGAGGAGCAGAAGGAGGCGCTTGATCAGCTAAACACCTTAATGAGCGAGATTCAGCGGGCACAGGAGGGCCGACGAGCTGAACAGAACGCTCTGGATAAGCTGATCCAGAAATTGGGAGCGCGGATTCATGATTTGAATAGGGGGGTGCAGGGTTCTCAGCGTGAGCTTGAACGTCTCCAGACCGAGATTCAATTGTCTGCTTCGGTTGAACAGCAGCTCGCGGCGGAAGTCGCTGGTCTTGAGCAGGAGCTTGTCGCCGTTCAGGAGCGGGTGCAGCAACATGAGAAGTCACAACGTGAATTGCAGGGGATTGTCGAAGAGTTACAGTATGAGATGGAAGAGCGAGCGACCGCCTATCGGCGCCGTCAGGATGAGTTGAACCGTGAGCGCACCGCCCTGGCCGTCAAGCGGCAGGAGGCGAAATCGTTACAACAACAACTGGTACAACAGCAGGCCCTTGCCCGGGATTTGCGCTCCCAGGTCGATCAGCAGGTGACACGTGCAAAGGAAGTAGAACAGAGCAAACAGGAGCTTCTGACCACTCTTGAGCGCCTGCGCGACGAACTGGGACAGGCCCGGGAAAAAGCGAACATGCTTGCTACGAATCTGCAAACCGTTGAGGCACAGCTTGCCGATGTAGAGCAACATATTGCAGCGATTGACCGAGAGCGAATGCAGCTTCAACAACGCAAGAATGAGCAGGAGAATATCTATCGGCGCTCCTTGCTCGAATGCCAGCGGGCACGAGATGCCGTAGAGACATTGCTTACTCAATTGCAGGAGGAGATGGGGATTGAAGACCCGCAAGAGCTCTCGCGCTACGCGAACCGGGAGGATGAGACAGGAGACGGACAGCTTACAGAGGAGGAGGAAACGCGTTTGCGTAAGCTGCGCAGGCGGGTGGACTCTTTGCGTTCTCGCTTGAAGGCAATGGGCGGCTGTGACGAGAACGCTCCACAGCTCTATGAGGAAACACGAATTCGTCACGAGTTCCTGACTACCCAGATAGCTGATCTGGAACAGGCCTCACAACAGTTGCACTCCATTATTGAGCAGCTTGATGCAACGATGGCCCGGCAATTTGAGGCAACCTTCCGCGCCGTCAATGAGCGCTTTAAAGAGCATTTTACTACCTTGTTTAATGGGGGGATGGCTCGACTGGAATTGGTCACCTCACGCAATGAAGATGCGCCCGCGGGGATGCCGACCGGGGTAGAAGTGATTGTACAGCCTCCCGGAAAGAAAGTGCAGGATCTTTCGTTGCTCTCAGGTGGGGAACGCGCTTTAGTAGCGGCTGCACTATTATTCTCGTTGCTGGAAATTAACCCACCGCCATTCTGTCTGTTGGATGAGGTGGATGCTGCACTTGACGAATCGAATGTGACCCGCTTCTGTGATATCCTGAGACGCATGTCCCAGAAGACACAGTTTATCGTGATCACGCATAACCGCGTTACGATGACGACAGCGCAGGTTATTTATGGAGTCTCTATGCGCAATAGCGCTTCAAGTATTCTTTCCCTGAGGCTGGAAGAGGCTGTCGCAGCAGGCGAGCGTTAGATCTGCTCTATAAAAGAAAGACAGGGGCCATCCTTGCTCAAGAGATGACCCCTGTACCTGCCCAAAGGAGAAGAGTTGTTCTATTGTTTCTGAAGCTGGTCCATGAACTCTTTGCGGATATCTTCACCGCCATTTTTGCGCCATTCATTGGCCAGATCATCAACTGCGCTGAGGGGAAGAGCACCCTTGACAATACGATAGAAGCGGTCGTTATAGATCTGGTTCAACTTCGCGTTGTTTTTGGTCTGTGCCTGTGAGACCTTTCCTGTAGTCGGATCTGCTATGCCGATCTTTTGCAACTCCCGATCGAATTTCTGGAAGGCAGGACCAAACTCCGGATCTTCCGCAAAGTAGTAGACATAGGGCGGGTTCGCGATGTAGTTGAGTTCTGCGATCTCCTTGTCACCGGTTGGCGTCAGTTTCTTGACGCCAGTTTTGGGGTCTTTCTGATTGTCCCAACCGTCAAGCCCCTTTGCGATGAAGTCACCCTCAATGCTAAAGGTGGGAGCACAGAAATAGTCAAGGATACGCAGCAGTTCATGCACGCGCTCAGCATCGCCACCTACCTGAGCAGGAATGGCGGCCATTCCATAGAAGCCGGGGCCGGTCCAATGGTTGGCTTTATGGCTGCCATCCGCATTGAACGGGATGAGCATGCTGAGATCCGATTCTGGCTTGATGCGCTTGAGCGCAAGGCGTTTGTTCCAGAAGCCGCCCCAACCATCCTGATAGGCCGCGATTTTACCACCGTTGAGTTTATCAATAGTGGCGCTATTGCCTCTACCAGGGATTTCATCAGGATGGATGACTCCTTCTTTGTAGAGGGTTCTGAGATAGTCGATGCCCGCTTTGAACTCATCGGTTTCATAGTAGTAGGTCAACTTGCCGCTGCTCTCCAGCCGCCAGATATTGGGGGTGCCAAAGAGTTGCAAAATGAAATTCGTTGTACCTGCCAGGCCTCCAATGCCCCAGCACTGCGCTCCATCCGGCTTCGCCTTCATAAACTCCTTGAGCATTGTCAGGAACTCATCTTTATTGGTTGGGTCCTTGATACCAAGCTTCTTCATCCAGTCTCGTCGAATGTGCAGGACGCTCCCGGGAATCGGGCGCGGGCGCGGCACGCCGTAGATCTTCCCATTCAGGCGTGAGTTCTTCCAGGTGATTTCGCCGAATTTCGCCAGATTGGGATACTTTTTCAACTCGTCGCCGGTCAGAAATGGGGTCAGATCGGTGAAGGCTCCTTGTTGGACCGGGGTCAGCAGTGCAGGATTGTCAGTAACACTGAGATAGAAGAGATCGGGAACATCCCCGCTTGCCAGAATGGCTGTGGCTTTCTCATTATAGGTATCGAAATTGACAAGGTTAGCTTCCCACTGGATATTGAGGCGTTTGTTCAGCTCCTGCCAGTACTTGTTCTGATTGAGGGGAGTAGGCGGCGTCTTGTAGCTCAGACAGAAGAATTTCACTTTGTTGCCGCGTCCCGGGACATATTCGACCGACTGTGTCAGAGGTGGGGGGACTGTGTAGGCGTCCGGAATATTGGGATCACCTGAAGGAAAGAAGGTTTTTCCGATAGAGGCCGTGGCCGTGGCAGTCGCTTGTGCCGCTGGAATGGTTGCGACCGGTGTCACTTTCGTGAGCGGCGCAGGGTCAGAGCCTCCACAGGCGACGAGCAGAGCGCTGCCGGTTGAAAGAGCTGCGACTTGAAAGAAGCGGCGACGATTATAAATACCTTGTTTTTTCTCATTGGGCTGTGAAACGTCGCTCATAAGGGTCCTCCTCAAAGCAAATAGAAGTCGATGCAAACGTCACTGTTTACAGATAATTTGTGAAGCGATCGGGAGCATCGTTGCCCATTGGCCCATATGTCTAAATAGCCCCAACAACACAGAGGCAACTTTCTCCGACAGCAGGGGCAAGGGGATAGAAAACGTTTACCCTTTTCTAGCCGTAGAATAGCATGAGAGAAGCCTATTCGTCAAGAGAGAGATAGAAAACGTTGTCTGCCTGTTATGAAAGGTTGGATCTCCTCTCGACGCCAGAGTTATATTGTCAGAAATAGATATAAAAGGGGGAGAAGCGTTGTAATAATACAAACGGAAAAAAGGGTTTATGCAGTCAAAAAAGAAAAATCCGCTCCTGGCAGAGTAGCTGGTGGGAGCGGAAAGACCGTTCTGGAGAGGCGTCATGCCATTGTTGCAAGCTGTGAGGGACTGATTTCGTAGCAGAGGTTTTCGCCCTGAAGGAAGCGTTGAACCTCATCTACCATCATCTGTCCCTGTTTAAAGAGCGTGTCTCTGGTAAGAGCTGCAATATGAGGCGAGAGAACCACATTTGGCAGGTTGCGTAGCGGGCTCTCTAATGGCAGTGGCTCCTGATGATAGACATCAAGCGCGGCATAGATACGTCCCTTCTTCAGCTCAGCAATCAAGGCCTCTTCTTCAACCAGGCCTGCGCGTGCTGTGTTCAGGAAAATAGCGCCGTCGCGCATGCGGGCGAAGTGCGTGGCCTTGATCATTCCTCGTGTCGTGGGAAGCAGTGGCGTGTGCAGAGAGACGATATCCGAGGTGGCAAAGAGCGTCTCAAGGTCGACCTTGCTGACTCCCAGTTCCTGCGCTGCCGTGTCACTTAGAAACGGATCATAGACCTGAATGCGACAGCCAAACGGGCGCAGTCGCTTGATCACCTCACGTCCAATGGTACTGGCGCTCACGATACCAAAGACCTGCGCGCTGAGCAGGCGTCCCGGTGGAATGGGATGCCATTGCGGGTGCGCTGCATGGATTGCACGATCAAACTCATGCAGTCTGGTCGAGCAGAGCAGCGCCTGAAGCACGGTAAACTCGGCTACCCCTTCAGCGAGCGCCGAGTTTGAGTGCGTGATGCGCAAGCCGCGCTCAAAGAAGGAGTCTGGAATCAGGTGATGAATTGTGCCTGCTGTATGAGCGACGAGGCGCAGATGGGGGCACTGATCAAGCATGGTGTCGGTCAGTGTCGGGGTTGACCAGCCAGTGATACAGGCCACTGCCCCCTCTAAAAGTTCAAGTAGCTCCTGTTCCTGCGGATTCTCGCTTTGCAGTGTGGCGACATCGGCCACGGCGTAAAGCTGTTGCAGGGCCCCAGCGGTGAAAATCTGAGGCCGAAGCGACGGGATAACCAGCAGGGCTACTTTCTTTGAAACTGACATTGATACAATCTCCTATCCCTTGATCGAGCCGGTAAGCACACCCTTTGTGAAGTGTTTCTGCAAGAACGGATAGACAAGCAGAATAGGCACCATTGTGATAACGACCACGGCCATCTGGATGGTCAGATTGGGCGGCGGTGTTGAGGAAAGGGTGGCTGCATCGGGTGGCATGGTTCCCTGAAGCACGATCTGACGCAAGATCAGCGTTAACGGGTAAAGCTGCGGATCATTAATATACATGACGGCATTAAAGAAGCTGTTCCAGTGAGCCACGGCGTAGAAAAGTGCGATCGCGGCCAGTGAGGCTTTTGAGAGCGGAAGCACGATGCTCCACAGGATACGCAGATGACTGGCTCCATCAATGCGAGCGCTATCTATCAGCTCCTCAGGCAGTCCCATGAAGAACTGGCGCATCACGATCAGGTTAAAGGTGCTGATCGCGCCCGGTAGCAGCAGCGCCCACCATGTGCCAAGCAGGTGCATATCTCGTACTACCAGATAGCTGGTAATCATGGTCGGAGAGATCAGGAAAGTGAGCAACACCATCCACAGAATGAGTTTCAGGCCTGGAACATTTTTGCGGCTCAACGCATAGGCCATTGTGGTTGTCATAAACATGTTAATGGCGGTGCCGCCGGCGGTGATAATGACACTGTTAAAGAAGCTCTGTAGAATACTGCCTCCCGAGAGCACCCATTGATAAGCTTCAAGAGTTGGATGCAGCGGAAAGATCACCAGATTCGCGCTAACCACGTCTTTGTAGCTGGAGAAGCTGACCGAGACGACATAGAGGAAAGGAAGGATCATCACAATCGCGATCAGAAGCATCACGAGCCGCAGTGACCAGCGTTCTAGAAACGTTCGTTTTGTCATCCAGGGTGCCATTAAAGTAAGCCCTCCTCTCCGAATTTCCTGGCGATTTTATTTGAGGTGTAGATCAGGATGAGGCCGATAAGCGCTTTGGTTAAGGCCACGGCTGCTGTGTACCCCCACTCGCCATTCAAAATACCACGCGAGTATACGAAGGTATCAATGACCTCTGCAACCTCCATTGGCATGCCTTTTTGTTGCAGGAAGATCTGTTCAAAGCCTGTGCTCAACACGCTTCCAATCCGCAGGATAAGCAGCAGGGCTATAATGTTTCGGATACCCGGAAGGGTGATATGCCAGAGACGACGCCACTTGCTTGCACCGTCAACAACGGCTGCCTCGTAGAGTTGAAGGTTGATGCCGGAGAGGGCTGCCAGAAAAATAATGGTACTCCAGCCGCTTTCTTTCCAGATAATTTGCAGGATAATCATTGGCTGGAACAGGTTCGGGTTGCCCAGAAAATCAATCGGCTGGCCGCCTGTGCCGGTGATCAGATGGTTGATAAAGCCATCTCCGCCAAAGATTTGCTGCCAGATACTGACGATGATAACCCAGCTCAGGAAGTGAGGGAGATAGACAACGCTTTGCATCAGGCGTTTGAGCCGCTCGCTGACGACCGCGTTCAGCAGGAGCGCAAGTATGATGCCAGATGGAAAGACAAAGATAAGCTGAAGCAGGCTGATGACCAGCGTGTTCTTCAGCACGATGAGAATATCGGGGTCGGTAAATAGACGCGCAAAGTTGGCAAAGCCTACCCAGGTACTGCGAAAATAGCCGAGGAAAGGTGAGTAGTCCTGGAACGCAATAATATTGCCGAGCAGAGGCCAGTAATGAAAGAGTAGAAAATACACAATGCCGGGCAGGGCCAGCACGTAAATCCAGCGTTCTCGCCACATTTGTTGAAGCAAGCGACTTTGTTTTCTCTTCTTTGGGAGCGCTTTCTGTGGAGAGAGTTGTGTGTCAGGTGCAGGAGATTGAATTGTATTGCCTGCCTGCGTTGGCGAGTGAACCGACAGATTCTCTGCCATATGTTTTCTCCTTGCGCAACAATCCTTGTTGCCTGTTAGGTATTTTCGTGTTCTGTATGAGTGGGTCGGATGTGAGCTGCTTGGTGGAAGCGGCCGGATCGAGATCGCTAAACAGGGTCTCAACTCAAAGCGGGTGCCGTCTGTCCCTCCCTTCACCCGGGCGTACTATGCTGTATGTGGGCATCATCTCATCTTCTCTGGTCGTCTCCTCTGGCGTTTCAAAAAGGAGGATGTAATCCCCTTGCTCCTTTTGAATAAAAGAAGAAAACGTTTACTTTGCAGGATAGCATAGCATGCACTTCTGGTAAAAGTCAAGGTTATGGTGAGGCCAGGACAAGCCAGTATAGGGGGAATAAAGGCGGGTGGAAGCTCGATAAGAATGCTGAAGGCCGCCAATGGAGCGGACACTTCAGCATTCTTATGAACTTAGAGGGAGCAGAGCGCGGCAACCAATGCATCTATCTCGGCCTCTGTATTGTAGAAACCGGTGGAAACGCGCAGAGCCTTTGTTTCCGGAATATCACGAATGAGGATATTATGGTGTTCCGCGAGTTGCTTTGATATCTCATCGGAAGCTTTGCCATCAAGGGTGAATGCGAGCAGACCGCTAGCTCCGGGAACCGGTGTAAGCAGTGTTAAACCCGGCACCGTTTGCAGGCGTTCATAAGCATAAGCATGGAGCTGGGAAATACGGGCGAAGAGCCAGTCATAGCCAACCGTCTTTTCAAGCCATTCCAGTGCGGCATTCTGCCCGGCAATGGCTGCGGTCTGGCGGCCGCCTAACTCAAAACGCTGTGCGCTCTCGTTAAGCTGCCAGTCGTCTCCGTGGAACGACTTTGCTGACCAGTAGCCGACGTAGGTTGGTTGAATATACTCACGTGCCTCCTGGCTGACGAACAGCGCTCCGGTTCCATCGGGACCACAGAGCCACTTCTGCATAGGAAGCGCATAGAAATCGACGTCCAGCTCCTTGACATCGATGGGAATAGCACCTGCCGATTGAGCGCCATCAATAAGCACTGGAATATGATGCGCGTGGGCCATGCGATTGACCGAAGCGATGTCCAGCACGGTTCCGGTCGTCCAGGTGACGTGTGAGAGCACGATCAGGCGGGTTCGCTCTGTAATCAGGCGTTCTATCGTCTCTGCAAGTGGTGCGTCAGCGCGAGGGCCTAGTTCAGCCACCTTGATAGAGATGCCGAATCGCTCGCGGATCTGATACAGGGGAGCCAGAGCACTGACATGTTCGTGATCGGTGGTGATAACTTCATCTCCTGCCTGCCAGTTGAAGCCATAGCAGACAATGTTCAGACCCTCACCGGTATTATCGGTAAGCGCAATTTCATCGATGCTGGCATGTAATAACTGTGCTACATTGCTGCGAGCGGCTGCATAGATAGCACTAAGCTTCTCAAAGGGCTTGCCTCCAATACGTCCACCCCGAAGCTCGTCTTCCGTTTGCTGCTGCATGGCCTGGGCCACACAAATCGGCAGTGGGCCGAATGTGCCAGTATTCAGATAGATGTGTGTCGATGTGGCGGGTGTGGTCTGGCGGATGCGTTCAAGATGCTGATCTGTCAAGCTGTGTTACTCCTTCTAACATGTTAGTGCGAATGGGTGTCAGAGCAGGGAGAAAAGTATGAGTTTTCTCATATCAAAAGTATATCTCAAAAGCACTGCTGTAGTCAGTAAAGCCTCCAGGAGAACTGCCACTCTGTTGAAGCTGTTAGATATGTTATATAATTGGTAGCCTGGACAGACTGAATTTTTTGTTGTATACGAGCAGAAAGTTACTAGAATATGCGTATTCGGAATTTTCGAGAAGGGGATGAAGTGGCTCTATTTCGTATTCATCAAGAGGCTGCGCGTATTGATGGAACGGAGGAGATGAGTGAGAGTGAATTCGTTATGTGGTTGGATGCACTTCAGCCTTCCACAAATGCTTTTGTTGTGACCGATGACGAGGACGAACTGGCGACATGGAGTCAGGCCGGGACACTGGAAGGTTTTGAGGGAGAAAAAGCAGGGTTTACCGTCGTGCAGCTTTTGCGCGATGAGGAGGGATACCATTTTCTCTGTCAGGGGGCTGTCTTGCCCCGTCTACGCGGACAACATGGGGGGCATCTTCTCTTGCGTGGGGCGCTCAATCATGCACAGGTACTGGCGTTTGAATTCGCTTTTGAGGCGGAACAAGAGGGAATTCCGGTCTATTTTGAGGCGCTCCTTCCGAGCAGTCATCCCGGTGCCGAGCGTCTGGCGGCAAAGTGTGAAATGCGTCCGACTGAAGCTGTGGTGCCTTCCGGTATGCGCCTGTATCGGCGGGAACTCTAGGCCTCTTTTCTGGTCTTTCTCCTTGTCGGGGAGCCTGATTGTTCTCTTTGCGGAGATCCTATCTTGCAGTGCTACAAGGTTAGACTTCGGTAGTAGAGGAAATACTACCGAAGTCGATGGACAGCACAAACAGGCCCTCAGTTCTTACTGAAGAGGCGGTTGTTGTGATGGAGCCAGAAGCCGCTCTAGCGTGGAACGGCGGATGCGATAGGCCTGCCGTGTGCCACGATGGGGTAAGGTGATTGCGTCTAGAACTCCATTTTTGATCCACCGTCTGACGGTAGTATCATCAACACGCAATCGTTTTGCGACTTCTCGAACTGTCAGTAGATCACTGTCATGGTATTCCACAGAGCCCCTCTTTCTGGTCCTAAACTCCCGACCAATGGAATATCTTCTATAATACGTGCTAAACTTAATACTTCAGGACTTCCATTAGATGTCCATTTGACTATAGAAACGAATATAACGCTTTGAGGTAACAGTGTATCTACATGAAGTTATATGCTTGTTGAATAGAAACTAACGTCGGAGTATGGTACTGTGGTAAGGGGTGAAGAAACCGAGTTTTGACGCTGCGGCCTCATCCCCCTATTCTGGACATAGTACGACTTGCACGCTTGAAGCGCTTATCTCCAATATAATGCTTGAGCTCCTTATGCCAGACTGCCTGACGAATCACATCTGCGAGTTGTGCATCACTGGCATCGGAGCGGACCACTGAGCGCAGGTCTGTTTCTTCAGTAGCGAAGAGGCAGGTGCGTAATTGCCCATCGGCTGTCAGGCGAATGCGGTCGCAGGAGGAGCAGAAAGGCTCACTGACCGGATTAATAAAGCCGATCTCGCCCACACCATCGCTAAAGGTGTAGCGGCGGGCGGTTTCTGAGGGATCGCCTTTAATTTGTACTAGCGGTCCATAGGCTGCTTCGATAATGGCCTTGATCTCCGCGCCGGTCAGGATGTCTTCTTTCCGCCAGATCTGGTCGGCGTCGAGGGGCATGAACTCAATCCAGCGGACAACAAAGGCGTTGTCGCGAGCGAAGCGCACAAAATCGAGTACCTCTTCTTCGGTGAAGTCGCGCATTGCCACGGCATTGATTTTGATGGGATGAATCGAGGGATATTTTTTGATTTCTTCCAGACCCTCCAGGACACGTTCAATTTGATCACGCCGGGTGAGTTGGGCAAATTTCTCGCGTACCAGGGAATCGAGACTGACATTAATGCGGGTGAGCCCTGCTTCTGCCAGTGCTTGCGCCTGCTGCTTCAAGAGCACGCCGTTGGTGGTCAGGCTCAGGCTACGCAGGCCTTCCAGCGTATGGAGTTGACGGATCAGATCAGGAACATCCCGCCGGACAAGCGGTTCGCCACCGGTCAGACGAATTTGTTCAATGCCCATGTTAACGGCGACTCGGCTGATGCGCACAATTTCCTCATAGCTGAGAATCTCGGCTTTTTTCAGCCAGGGGAGCCCTTCTGCAGGCATACAATAGGTGCAGCGGAAATTACATTTATCAGTAATTGAAATACGCATGCTTTTGATACGTCTGCCATAGCTATCAACAAGTGGTTCCATGACGTCAGTTGCTCCCTTTCTGCTGGTGCCCTTTCAGAGGGTGCTTTCTACAGCGCGTTCTGCTTTTAAAACGCCCTGTAGATTCATATAGTATCACATTTTGCGGACATTGTTAACACTTTCGTTGAGGAAAGAGCCCGTTCAGATGACGTATGTATGGGCTTATGTCCTGTATGGCGGCTACTACATGTAAATGAGAAGAGCCACCCATTTTTCAAGACCATGCTGTGGTCAGGGTGGCTCTTCTCATTTCAAAGGAGGCGAAATTGTTTATGCATCATAGTACAGTGCGAATTCGATGGGCACCGGGCGCAACCGTACTGCTGTCGACTCCTCGCGCAGAAGATCAATATACTTTTCGATCAGATCAGTTGTGAACACATCACCTTCGAGCAGGAAGGCATGATCGGTTTCCAGAGCCTTCAGCGACTCTTCCAGCGAGGCGGGAACCGAGCAGATGTCACGCAGCTCTTCCTTCGGGAGATGGTACAGGTCTTTATCGATCGGGCCATAACCGAAATCGGTTGGATCGATCTGGCGGCGAACACCGTCCAGACCTGCCATTAACAGAGCCGAGAACAGCAGGTAGGGGTTTGCCGTTGGATCTGGCGGGCGGAACTCGATGCGTGTTCCCTTCGGGCTGGTGCATTTCGGGATACGAATAGCAGCACTGCGGTTGCCCTGGGAGAAGACCAGATTGACCGGAGCCTCGAAGCCGGGCACCAGACGCTTATAGCTGTTGGTGGTCGGTGCGGCAATCGCCATCAGGGCAGGTGCATGCATCAGCACACCGCCGATGTAGTGGCGAGCTGTCTCAGAAAGGCCGGCATAGCCATCAGGATCGTAGAAGAGGGGCTTTTCATCTTTCCAGAGGCTCTGATGGGTATGCATTCCAGAGCCGTTATCACCGAAGACCGGCTTGGGCATAAAGGTTGCTGTCTTGCCGAAACGACGGGCCATATTGCGGATAACATACTTATAAAGCAGGATGTTATCGGCTGTTCTCAGCAGGGTACCGAACTTGATATCAATCTCACACTGTCCTGCCGCGCCGACCTCGTGGTGCTGCGTTTCGACTTCAATGCCCAGTTCTTCAAGCTGAAGTGCCATCGCTGTACGCAGATCCTGCAAGGTATCATTGGGGGCAACAGGGAAGTAGCCGCCCTTGACCGCCATAAAGCTGCCCTTGTTGCGACTGCCATCAGCCATTGTATCGCGGCCACTGTTCCATGCTGCCTCATCCGAATCAACCTCGACGCACTGCTTGTTATCGGTTGAGGTGTAGTGGACGCTGTCGAAGACGAAGAACTCCGCTTCCGGGCCAAAGTATGCTGTATCTGCAATGCCACTCGTACGCAGGTAATTTTCAGCCTTTTGAGCAACGTAACGGGGATCACGGCTGTATGGCTTTCGAGAGCCAGGATGGGCGATATTACAGATGAGGCTCAATGTTGGTGCTGCGGTAAATGGGTCCATGAATGCTGTGTCAGGATCTGGCAAGACCAGCATATCACTTTCGTGAATCGCCTGGAAGCCTTTGACGCTTGATCCGTCGAATGGCAAACCTTCGAGAAACATATCTTCAGAGAGTTGACGGATGGGCATGCTGAAATGCTGCCACCTTCCGGGCAGGTCGGAAAATTTCAGGTCTACCATCTTTGCGCCGTTCTCTTCGGCAAATCGTAAGACTTCCTCTGGAGTCATCTGCTTACCTCTCCTCTTGTTTTCTCAGACTTTCGCGTAAATACCTGCACCTTTGCCGGTTCTTGCAGCACACATTGCTCACGTATTTCTATTAGTTATTTTGCATAAGATACTGTGCTTGTTGGCTCAGCAAGTCGCTGAGTGCTTTTCTCTGTAGATATAGTATCGCTCCGAGGAAAGGGATACTACAGTTACTTTGTCCGAAAGTTTTATAGTTGGGTTTGTGCAATGTGCACAAAAAAGAGGAAAAGACTGTGCTGGAAACTTGCGTCATCCTGCACAGAAAGGTATGATGCACACTGGATAGAGCCCGATGAGATACGATGATGTGTTTTGTCTCGAAGATCTGATAGAAATAGATATATATAGTATCAGTATCTCGGCACAATGAAAAGAGAGCATAGGCATATTGTACAATAGGAGATTACTGATTTAACGTGATACTCTGGCAAAAATGACGCTGTACCCTGGCCTGAAATGATGATGAGTACTGTGTTTAAAGGAGAGACTGATGAGTTCTTATGATGATACAACGCAGCCAATACAGAGGCCCGCTGCCCCATCTCCTGCATCCTCCAGCCCGAAAGTCTCAGCTCCGCGATCGCCAAAGGCACGACGGCCTCTTGGATGCTTGCTATTGACCTTCTTACTTGGCGTCCTGGTGGGTGCAGTTGGTCTTGCTGTCTTTGCCGTATGGTTTCTTGGCGGTGATCGCCCACCGGTCACACAGACGCCTGCCAATCGGAAAGACGCAATTGTTGTTCAGTTCAATTATCCATTTCTTTCGCAGATTTTGACAAAGAACATTGATGCGGCGGCCTCTGAGCTTCCCGGGCAGGTCAGTAATGCACAGGTCTCCTATCAGCAGAACAATCAGTTCGCGATTACCGGAGATGATCAGATAACGATTTTCGGCTTTCAGACTACCAAGCATTTCACGCTTGTGATGCAGCCCTATGTGCAGGATTGTAAGGTGCAGGTCCGGATGATTCATGCCGATATGGGAGGGATTCCAGCAACCAATTTCGCTGCCGATTTTGAGGGGAAGGTGAATACCTATTTACAGGTAGATCCGGCCCGGCTGCTTCCCGGTTTTACCTACTGTGCAACTGGAGCAAGCGCTGATGAGAACGGTATCAAAGTCAGTTATTCAGCAAAATCGCTCTCGTAAGGAGCGGATACAGGGCCAGGCATAGATTACAACCTGGCCCCTTTGTTCGCTGGCTAGCCAACAATGTGCTCGACTTCAATCTTGCAGATCTCGCGTACCTCACCGGGGCGACGGAAGGGATGTTTATCCTGATTCAGATAGCGCTTGGCCAGGTGATCGATGTGTTCTTCTGCCCCCTCTTCAGTAATCTCAACCACTTTCCCGCGTATGGAGACATAGCGGTAGGGGTTCTCCGGGTCGATAATGGAGAGCGCAACATGAGGGCGCTTGCGGATGTTGACGTCTTTGGTGCGCCCTTTCACCGTATTGAACAGGATGTGCTGGCCGTCAAAATCGATCCAGACCGGGGTGATCTGTGGGGTACCATCGGCCATTATGGTTGCGAGGTGCGCAAAGCTTTTCGCCTTAAAAAGCTTCTGATAAGCTTCAGGAATCTGTTTTGCCATTGTAGCTTGCTCCTTATCTTTCATATGTTTTCAACAATGTTGGTAATCCTGATACGGAGAGAAACCCGTTGCTCTTTGGAATACACTTCCATCTGCTTCCGGGCTTGTTCTTCGCCGTCGTATCGTGCGGCCAGACGATAGATGTCACGCTGCGCGATATCCGGGTCGTCGATCAGCTCAACGGTCCCTGAGATGGTAAGATAGCCCCCATCCTCGAAGCAAACAGAGACACGTGGATCTCGACGTATGTTGCGTGCTTTGATGCGGTTTGCTTCTGTGTTCATCAGGATGGTATGCTCGTCTTCAAGCAGATACCACATTGCGGAAAGCTGCGGGCTCCCATCCGGATTAATGGTGGCCAGGACCGCAAAGCGGCGCTCCTGAAGGAAAGTACGTGCTTTTGCTGAGAGGCTCTTTGTCATGTGATAAGTGCTCCGATTTTGTTTAGCTTACTAGCGAATTGCGATTTCGTACGGCCTCGGCTTTCAGGTATTTGAGCGCGGTTAGATCGTCAATCACATCAATATCCAGGGCGCTCCCGATGCTGGTATACAGCGTATGCTGTAAGCCGAGATCCTGTGCTGCCTCGCGGTGAAGCTGGAAACTGCCAGGTCCGAAACGGTATGGAATCGCGAGAGGGGGGCGAGTGAGCAGGGCGTTGGTACCGGTCCCGTCGCGGGAGGGAGCCAGAACAACGGCGTGCTCTTCGGCGAGATTGCGCATCTGACGGATGTCGTCAGGATGGAGCAACGGCAGATCGGCAGAAATAGTCAGAAGTGCCCCGGTTCCTGCATTGCGCTCTCGGATCGCTGCCGCATGGAGTGCCTCGTTGTGGCCTGGTACCTCTTCGGGTGAGGGCTGTGCCCCCCAGGCACTGGCCTGAGCCAGCACATGGGGATCCGCGCTGACAACAAGAATGGCATCCAGCGCATTACTGGTCTGTAAGGCATCAATAACGTGCCGGAGCATCTCAAGGACCAGGTCTGCCCGCTGTTTTTGCGAGAGGTGGGGAGCCAATCTACTTTTCACTTCTGTAAGACGTTTGACGGGAATAAGCGCTTTATATGTCATTATGTTTCTACCACTGCCTGTTCTTTATGTGTACTGACTTAGAGCACCCCCGCTGCACGCAGTACCGTTCTGGCAAGCTCGGTTTTCGCATCCAGATCACGCATAATGGTATTGGTCACGATGCATTGTATACCCGCTTGCTCGATTGCCGGGGCGAGCCCTTCATCCTGTGTATCAATGACCATTGTATCGAGAAAATCTTGATAGCTTTGGGCGACCCCTGCTGCTGAGACCTCCATACCCAGACCGCGCATCATTTTATCTGCTGGCCCTTTAATCGTTGCGCCTCCGACAATCGGGCTGACCGCGACAACCTTTCCCTTTGTCTGGCGTACGGCTTCACGAATACCCGGAATGGAAAGGATGCTGCCAATACTGACAATGGGATTGCTTGGTGCGAGTAGCACTGCCTCGGCTTCGCGAATCGCTTCAAGTACGCCCGGGGCAGGGCTGGCAGTTTCAGCGCCTACAAAGGTAATACCCTGTACTTCATCATTACAACGCCGCTTGACAAAATATTCCTCAAAGTGAATAAGGCCGTCCGGCGTTTGCACGTGGGTAGCGACTTGATCGTTGGTCATCGGTATCACGCGCAGTGAAAGTCCCAGCTTTTCGCGCATCTGCTCGGTGATCTCGGACAGCGTTTTTCCCTGACGGAGCAGGTTGGTCCGATGAATATGGGTGGCAAGGTCTCGATCTCCCAGGGCGAACCAATCTTCATAACCGTAGGCGGTAAGCTGCTTCATAGTATGGTACGTGTCGCCTTGAATGCCCCATCCCTGCTTTTCGTCAACCAGATGCGCCAGGGTGTAGAGCACAATATCAACATCGGGGGAGACGTGGAGCCCATAAAACTCGCGATCATCTCCGGTATTGGCGATAACGGTCACATTTTCCTGGGGGACAACCTGCACCACTCCCTGAAGGAAGCGAGCAGCGCCGACCCCGCCTGCAAGCACTACTATCATGGTGACTTTATCCTCAATCGAAACGTACTATCAGTTCTTCAATGGGGCGATGAGGCTTGCGCTTGGGATCGGCTGCCGCATAGCCCACAATAATCATGGCCTGGGGAATGAAGGCATGATCCAGCTCCAGCGCCTCGCGGGCTATTCCCGGGCAAAAGAGTGGGGCGCACATCCAGCCGGTGTCCAGCCCAAGTGAGTAGGCCATGAGCAACATATTCTGAATGGCAGCGCCGATACTCTGAATGGCCATGGTTGTTTCATGTGCCTGTCGCTGCTCATCGGCGTAGGTGTCCAGCTCTTCCAGGTAGAGGCAGGGAATGATGATGGCGGGCGCGTTGAGAATGCGCTGTCGTGATTTTTCCAGCCGCAGCGTGACGATCTCGTCGGGTTGCCCGTCCATTTCCAGATTACGTCTCCATTCGTCACCCATCTGAGTGGCAAGCTCCTGCTTGAGCTCGGGGCGCGTGACGACAGCGAAACGCCACGGCTGGCGCCCGTGTGGTGATGGTGCCCAGCGAGCGGCTTCCAGCATGCGTTCAAGGTACTCGCGCGGTACGGCTCGTTGCTGAAACTGCCGAACGCTGCGGCGGCCACTGATGATCTCATCGAGTGAGTTGAGCTGCCTGCCTGTTGTTGTTTTGGTGTTGGAATCGATAGCCACGGTTGCTCCCTGTATATCGGTTGTTGCTTAGCGGAACATGTCCTGACTGCTTTCGCGAAGCAGTGTCTTTGCATTGCCGGTGCCAGGATGATACTCATAGCCCCGGATCAAGGCAACGGGAACTGCGTTCACTTTCCCCATGACCAGTTCTGAAGCGGCGGCAAGTTCATCTGCAACAGCGATAATGCTGGCGCGAAGCTCGAAGCCATAGGGGTCGTTCTGCCCTCGATAATCGGTCAGCGCATTCATTCCTGCGACTCCGATTGCCATATTGACCTGACCGCTGCGCCAGGGGCGACCCCAGGTATCAGAAATAATGACGGCTATTTCTAGTTTCTCGGTCTCGCCGTGGAGCTCCTGAAGACGCTGGCGAATATGGCTTGCCGACGCATCCGAATCCTCGGGAAGCAGGGTCAGAATGTCTCCGCCCTCCACATTGGATTCGTCAACGCCAGCGTTGGCGCAGATGAAGCCGTGGTGTGTTTCACTGATAATAATCCCTCGATCCATGCGCACGATGCGTTTACTCTCGCGAAGCACCACTTCGACATGTCGCGCGTCTTTGTTATGTTCAGCGGCAAATCGCACCGCGAAAGGCGATGGCTCGATATCTTCCAGATGGACAATACGCCCTTCGGCTTTCGAGACGATTTTCTGGGTGATGACCAGAATATCTCCAGACTGAAGGGCGCAGTTCTGGTGCTGTAATGCTTCAAAGATGAGAAGACCCAGGTCAGTTCCTGGGGCCACTTCACCTATGCCGGTTATTGGAATAATGCGAATTTCTGTATTCATGTTTTTCCTCGTGTTGTATTATATACGCTTGGATGCAATGCTGCAAATAATAAAGTGTTGCTTTATGGTGATACTCTCCTGCAAGGAAGGGGGGGTATACTTTCCGATGCCATTCTATCTGGAAGAAAAGACACCCTTTGTCTTGTTTTCTTTTTCGTATCGTCGCTGTTGCGCCGATGCGCGATCCCCTTCTGAGGATGTATAATAATGCATTGTTTGTTTACAAGTTTGTGTGGACTTTCGAGAAGAAAGAGGAACAGATAATTATGCCTTTAGTGCGGAAAAAGGACACACGCTTCACTTTTATTTCGCTCGCCTGCTTGCTGCTTCTTCTACTCTCAGCCTGTGGAGGTGGTAGTACAGGTGCTACGAGTAACAGTGAGACACCTGCACAAAAGCAGGTACTGCGTTTCCCGAATGTCGGCACGGCTGATATCGGGAAACTTGATCCGGCAAGCGGTCCCGACTCGAATTCAAATCTTGCCATTAATATGATTTTTAGTGGATTGGTGCGCTCGGATAAAGATTTGAACGTCGTCGCCGATCAGGCGGAGTCGTGGAAGATTTCGCAGGACAACAAAGTCTATACCTTTAAGCTCCGACCAGACGTCAAGTTCTCGGATGGAACTCCTGTGACGGCTCAGTCATATGTCTGGACCTGGACGCGTGCTCTTCTGCCTGAAGTGAAGTCACCTGTAGCCTCGGTGTTGATGGAATCCATTGTCGGAGCGCAGGATGTCATTTCCGGCAAGTCGAAAACGCTCAGCGGTGTAAAGGCGCTGGATGAGCATACATTACAGGTCTCGCTTGTCCGTCCCACGGCCTACTTCTTGCAATTGCTTACCGTCTCCCTCTTCTATCCCTTGAATCAGCAGGTCATCGAGAAATATGGACAGGATCGCTGGTCCCAGAACATCGCCAACACCGGCGCGGGAACCGGACCCTTTATGGTGAAATCCTGGGAGAAGGGCGTGAAGATGGTTCTGGTGCCGAACCCTCATTACTATAGAACAAAGACGAAATTGAGCGAAGTGGATATGTTCTTTATCAAAGATCCTGCAACCGCTTTTCGCTCCTATCAGGCAAACCAGTATGATTTAATCTGGAACCTGATTCCTGCCGATCAGGAGACTGCAAAGAAGCTGCCGGGCTTTGTGCGCAAGCCTATCTTACAGACAGATCTGCTGTTCTTTCACAATAAGATGCCGCCGTTTGATAAGTCTGCTGTCCGTCAGGCTTTTGCCGCAGCCATCGATAAAGAGGCGCTGGCAAAAAATATCTTTAAGGATACGGTGACGGTCGCCGATACAATTATCCCGCCCGGTCAACCTGGCGCGCAGACTGATTACAAAGGCATTCCCTTCAACAAACAGAAGGCCCGGCAGTTACTGGAATCAGTTTATCCTGATGTGAGTAAGATGCCGCCTGTGACCTTTACCTATCCGGGGTCGCAGGTGCCACAGGATGAGGCTTCCGCTTTGCAGCAGATGTGGAAAGATGCTCTCGGTGTTCAGGTGAAGCTGAACCCGATGGAGCTGACAACCTATAACCAGGAGACATCAAAACGAACTGTCCAGTTTGGCTTTACTCAGTGGGGTGTGTACTTCCCGGACCCGTATGAGTGGCTGGATCTGAGCCTGCTTTCAACATCCGCCAACAATAACGGCCTGTGGAACAATCCAGAGTTTGATAAGACGGTTGCGCAGGCCGAGAACGCTTCCGGGCAGGATCGCCTGAATCTGTACTCTAAAGCTGAGCGTATCGCTATTGAAGATGTGGGCTGGCTACCATTGACGCACAAATCAATGACGGCTGTCTTCTCTTCTAAGCTTCATGGCGTGACCTTAAACAGTAATGGTCTCTACTTCGGTGACTGGTCGGAGGTGTATCTGACGCAGTAGCAGGCTCATCTTTCAGCAGAGGCTGCTTCCTTGCTTTCGATCAGTTACCTGCATGACAAGGTATATATCGAAAGGGGGAAGCTATGTCTCTACTGAAAACGGTTGGGCGGGGGTTGCTTTCAGCGATCTTTATTACCAGTGGCGCAAACACGGTGATGCATCCCGAGGGAATCGCGCAAGCTGTTGAGGCAAGTGGTATTCCTCAGGCTCGCCAGGCAACGATTCTGAATGGAGCGTTGATGTTGCTTGGCGGTACCGCTCTTGCGGTCGATGTGCTGCCGAAGCTCGCGTCATTGACGCTGATTGGAACGATGATCCCGACAACGTTGCTGGGACACCCTTTCTGGAAGGAAGATGATCCCGCCAATCGTACCGGCCAGCGCATTCATTTCATGAAGAATCTGGCGATGATTGGTGGCCTGATCCTGGTCCTGTTTGAGCGGGACGAAGATCAAGGCTGAAGGTGCAAAGAAAGAGCAGGTTCGCTTGTGATAGAGCCTGCTCTTTTATTGTGTTGAAAATGGCTATGGGTGGAGATAGATCACTTTGCTGGTTGCCAGTAGCGCTCGTAACAGCGACCGCTTTCCGGCTTGATCGTGCGCGGATAGGTAGTCGTTTGCTCGACGAGCTGTTCCTGACTGCCGAAGTTCATCAATGTCTGTGAACTATACATGCTCGAGGCTTCGACCTTGCAGGTCAGGGTCTCGGTAATGTCAACAAGCATCGGCGTAAAGGAGCGTTTGAGCTCGCTCATACGGTCCTCAAGTGAGAGCGGCGCGGCGCGGAGTGCATACGGGAAGTCTTCGTAGTAATAGACAGTGGCTCCGCTTTGCTCAAGCAGTGCTCCAGCCTCATAAACGCTGAGATGATCGACATGATGTCCAGTTGCAAGCGGGAAGTACCATATTGCATCTGGATGGCGCTGCTGAACCGTAAGAAGCTCTTGCGCAAGCTGCGTTTCGATCCAGCGATCATCCGGGTGAATCTGGGGAATTTTCCTCTCATCGCTGGCGAAGGGCGTATCGCGGTAGATCTTGTCATAGTAGTGGAGCCAGAGATAGTCACTGTGCAGATGCTCGCAGGCGGCGGCGTCTTCGAGGCGACGGATTTCAACAACCTCCTGTGCTGGCGTTGTCTCAGGGAGCGACATGATTTTGTGAATAGAAAGGGCCTCTTCTCTGAGAGGCATTTCTGGACCGGGGGCAGACGCATAAACGGTGACAACGAGTGGACGCGCTCCTGTGCGCGCCAGAGCCTCCAGTGTTCCTCCACAGGAGTACACAACGTCATCAAAGTGAGATGAGACGAAGATGTGTTGATGATGACCGCTGATGTTATCGTAGGTTGTCAGGCGCAACTGCTTTTTCCTCCATGCATTGTCCTGCTGAAATAGAGAGACGTTAATTTAAACACTAGTATATCATGCATGAGCAATCGGCAATGATCGGGAGCTGGAGCACGAGACAGCTTCTCTCGCGCCCCAAAAAGATGAGCAAAAGACTTCCCGGCAAAAAATGATATTGGCTTCTCCCTTGACAGCGCTCCTGTTAGTTCGGTATAGTAGTAGTGTTTGCTACTACTATACCCTATGCAGAAAGGACAGAATCTCATGACCGGCACACCCATCGAGGAAATGAAGCATCTCGGCTTCACCGGGGCCGAAGCGCAGGTGTATGTCTATCTTCTTCAGCATCCCCTCTCTACCGGCTATGAGATCAGTAAAGGGACAGGTTTGCCCCGGGCAAATACCTATCAGGCGTTGGAGACGCTGGCGGCGAAAGAACGGGTAACTGCGGTCAGTGCGGAACCGGTACGGTATGCGCCTGTTCCTCCTGCGCGTTTGTTGAAGCGAATTCAGGCCGAAACGGAGGAACGGTGCCGGGCGCTGGAACAGCAGCTCTCTGCGCTTGAGCAGCCCGATGCCGTTGGGCATTACTGGGAGCTGAACGAGCGAGGTCGTATTGAGGCACGTTTGCTTGAACTGGTGAACGCGGCACAACATCGCATTGCGGCCAGCCTCTGGGCGGAAGATCTGGAAGCGCTGGCCGACGCACTACGTGATGCGCGAGACCGTGGCTGCACTATTATCCTGAATCTCTTTGGTGAAGCTAAGGCCGACTTCGCAACGATTTATCAGCACGAGGGACCGGAGAAGGTGGTCAGTGGCCATCTGGTGGCGCTGGCGGTTGATTTTGAAGAGGCGTTGGTGGCATCGCTTGACGCGCCCGCAACTGGTGTGGTGACGCAAAACCGTACTCTGGTACGGCTCGTGGAAAAATTGATACGTGATGAGGCATATGTTGCCGCGATTTATGAGCGGTTCTCGGATGACCTGGAAGAAGCATTCGGGGCACATCTGGTCGAGCTGCGGCGGCGCTTGTTGCCCGAGGCGGATGCTGAGCGCCTGGTGGCGATCACTACATTGGGCTCACGCTCGATTCACCTTCCGGCTGCTTTGGATGAGTCGTTGCGCTAGTTGCTGTATTATTTTCAGGCATGTTTGGCCTGACTACGTTTTGAGGAGCATATCTTATGACTGTTACAGTTGTCGTTGGCACACAATGGGGCGATGAAGGCAAGGGGAAACTTGTCGATCTGTTGAGTGCGGATGCTCAGCTCTGTATGCGCTTTCAGGGCGGGGGCAATGCAGGCCATACCGTGGTCAATCGCTTTGGGGAGTTCAAGCTTCATCTCGTCCCCTCGGGTGTCTTTAATTCTACCTGTTCCTGCATTCTGGGCACCGGAACCGTGATTGATCCTCCGGCCCTGCTAGAGGAGCTTCAGGAGATTGCAGCGCAAGGTGTTCCCATCGACCATGTGCTGATCTCTGATCGCGCTCATGTGGTGATGCCCTATCATAAGTTGCTGGATAAGGTGGAAGACGAGGCACGTGGTGCGTATCGCGTCGGGACTACTGGCCGTGGGATTGGTCCGGCCTATACGGATAAAGTGGCTCGCATCGGCATTCGGATAGGTGATCTGTTCTATGAAAATGTTTTGCGCGACAAACTGGCGATTATCTTGCGTCGTCATAACACAATCCTGACGCATGTGTATGGGCAGCAGCCATTTGATGCAGAGCAGCTTATTTCTGCCTGTCTGGAATGGGGAGAGCAGCTTCGTCCGCGTATTGTTGATACAGTGCCTCTGGTGCGTACAGCATTGCGCGAAGGGAAAAATATCTTGCTGGAAGGTCAGCTAAGCGCGATGAAGGACATCGACTGGGGCTCATATCCTTTTGTAACCAGCTCAAATCCGTCGTCGGCGGGGGCCGCTGTTGGCGCTGGTATTCCTCCGTATCGGATTGATCGGGTGATCGGCGTCGCAAAGGCCTATAGCTCGCAGGTAGGCACAGGGCCAATGCCAACCGAACTGCAAGGTTCAGAGGCCGAACATCTGCGCCAGCTTGGGGGCGAGTATGGGGCGACAACGGGCCGTCCACGGCGCGTTGGTTGGTTTGATGCGGTCGTGACGCGCTTTGTCACCGGACTCAATGGCTGTACTGGCCTGGCAATCACCAAGCTGGATGTGCTGGATACCTTTGATGAGATCCCGGTGTGTGTAGCCTATCGCTATCAGGGAGAGATCTTGCAGGATCTGCCTGACCCGTTTATTCATGAGCAGTGCGAGCCGGTCTATGAGTATCTGCCGGGATGGAAGCAGGATCTCAGTCAGGTGAAATCGCTACAGGATCTGCCGCGCAATGCTCGGGCCTATCTGGATCGCCTGACCGAGCTGACCGAGGTCCCGCTGCATAGTGTGGGCGTTGGTCCACATCGCGAACAGACATTGCTTGCCTGATCTTTCTGCGATCGCTCAGAAATATGCCGCCTTTGTTGCTGAGGGCGGCATATTTTTCGTTGCTCGATTGTTTCTATAGCTATACAGAAATACCAGGAGGTCAAAAGAGATCCTGTCCAGGGACACTATTTTGCTTCAATGTTGATGGAAAATCTTAGAGCCCGTTTTTGTCCTTTTGGACGGTGTGCAGAATTGAACTGCTTGCATATAATATGCTTGAGAATAAAGGGTTCTGGATGTCAGCAAGAAGGGTGTTGATGCGCCCTTCTTTTTCAGGCCTTCTGTATGAAAAGAGTGTGAGGAAGAAACAAGTGAGCGTACAGGAAGAACAGAATAAAGTCGCTATGGTTATTATGGCCCATCCTGATGATGCCGAGTTCGGATGCTCTGGGACCGTTGCGCGTTGGGTGCGCGAGGGATGGGATGTGTACTATGTCGTTTGTACAGATGGTGGAAGTGGTGGTTCTGATGATGCCACTGATGTGAGCCCGGAAGCTCGACGCCAGATCACCGAGACCCGAATGCAAGAACAGCGGAACGCCTGCCGTATCCTCGGTGTGAAAGATGTCATCTTTATGGGGTATCCAGATGGCATGTTGCGGCCAACGCTGGAGTTGCGCAAAGATATTGTGCGGCTGCTGCGACAATATCGGCCTGCGCGTGTGATCTGCCAGTCTCCTGAGCGGACCTGGGTTCCAGAATTGAGCATTCCGCGCCATCATCCAGATCATCTGGCTGCCGGTGAAGCGACGCTGGCGGCTCTCTACCCGGCCTCGCAGAATCCCTGGGATTTCCCTGAACTGCTGGCAGAAGGCTTGAAGCCGCATAAGGTGTCGGAGATTTACATTGTGGGCGCTCCCGTGGAGAACCACTATGTCGATATTACCGAGACTTTTGAAACGAAACTAGAGGCGCTGCGAGCACATACCAGCCAGGTTTCTGCTGATTTTGAAGCTATTGTGCCAATGCTGCGCTACTGGGCTGCTTCGGTAGGGAAGAAAATTGGTTCTCTGTATGGGGAATCGTTCCATCGCGTCGAAAATCGCTAAGCTCGGGTATATGCAAGGGGATGGATCTCTCCTTGCATGCCTATGACCTTTTGTGGCATACTATGGCTGAAGAAAAGACCTTCGGGGCAGGGTGAGGAAAGCGAATTTCCAATTCCCGACCGGCGGTAAAGCCCGCGACCTGCAGTATGCAGTGGATCTGGGGAAGTTCCAGAGCCGACGGTTACAGTCCGGATGGGAGAAGGTTGAAAAGAGATCGTATCTTCCTGCACTTTCGAGCAGGGAGAGGCATAGCGTTTCTATATATGTATATATGTGCATAAGGTGTGCGTGCTGTATCGCATGAAACATGCATATCTTGTGTGTGCTATGCGCGATCGCCATGTATCTCCCCTCGCAACATTTCCCCCTGGGTCGGTGGCTTTCGACGGACAAGCTGTGTCTTGTCGTGTTTTTCCGTCTGTAAAACTACCGAGAGGGATGTAAATGAGTGTGATTTCACCAATCAAGGATGAGGCGTTGCTTGAGCAGCAACCACATGGAATGACTTCTGCCGCACGTATGCGGCATCAAAGAGCCCGTCAGCATGCTCGTACCGCGAACATCTTGCTTTCCGTTGTGCCTCCTCTGGTACTGGCGCTCCTGTTGTTTCTTGGCTGGTATCTGGGCACCAATCAGGGACAGATAAATGCGCTCTTCTTGCCCGCACCACAGGATGTGTTTACCGCTCTCAATGATGGTATCGCTTCTGGTCTCTATCTGAATAACGTGCTGGTGACGGTGAAAGAGAGCCTGTTAGGCTTTGTGCTGGCGCTGGTTATTGCGATCCCGCTTGGCTATGGTCTGGCGAAGTCGCGGCTGTTGGCTGCGGCTATTCACCCTTATCTGGCGGCGGGACAGGCGATCCCGGCGATCGTGATAGCCCCCTTGCTGGTACTCTGGTTGGGGTATGGTTGGATTCCCAACATGTATGTCTGCGCACTCACTGTGCTGTTCCCAATGGTTGTGAATACCGTGCTTGGTATTCAAACAATTGAAAAGCCGTTAATTGATGCTGCGCGAGTTGAGGGGGCATCAGGCTGGACAATGTTCGCGCATATCGAGTTCCCGCTGGCATTGCCTTCAATCGTGGCAGGGATTCGCACCGGGTTAACGCTTTCGGTTGTAGGCGCTCTGGTAGGCGAGTTTGTGCAGGGCGGCGATCAGGGGCTTGGCTCCTTACTGCTGGTTGCCAAGAATCAATATAATACCGCATTTATGTTCGCTACTTTACTTGTCTTAGTGGTTCTGGCTGTGGCATATTATGGCAGTACGTGGCTACTGGGAAAGCTGGCGAAGATCATCTACTGATAGCCGGTATTTTCCGGTTGCATGATTACTGGATTGAACGGAGTCAATAAAGCAGATGTTTGTACGTCGTCGAATCTCTGCGCTGTCATCAGCGCTTATGTTGGTGCTCGCCCTGGGCTTGCTGCTTGCTGCGTGTGGAGGAGCCACCTCTACCGGAGCAGGAAGCCCTGCAACTCCTGCCCCCGGCGCGAAGAAGGTCTCTATCGGTCTGGGGTATGTTCCTGATGTGCAGTTTTCCCCTTTCTATGTTGCCAAGAGTAAGGGGTATTATAATGAAGTTGGTCTGGATGTCACCTTCAATCATGGGATTGTGCCTGATCTGGTGGGCTCGATGGTTGCCGGGAAGAACACCTTTGTGTTTGTCAGTGGGGATGAACTCCTGACTGCCCGGGAGAAAAAGGTCAATGCCGTGAATGTCGGGACAATCTTTCAAAAGTATCCGGTGAGCCTGATTGTGCCCGAGGACTCGTCGATCAAGTCGCTTGAGGATCTCAAGGGACACACTATCGGGGTTCCGGGAGAATACGGGGCCTCTTATGTGGGGCTACTGGCGCTGTTGTATAAGGCACATTTGACAAAGGCCGATGTCAAGATTCAGTCAATCGGCTTTACGCAGGTTCCGGCCTTGTTGGCGCACCGTGTTGATGCTATTATGGGCTACTCCAACAATGAGCCGCTTCAGTTGCAGAAGCGCGGGGTCAAGGTGCGTACCTTCGCGGTCTCGGAGAATTATCCGCTGGTCTCGAATGGTATTGTCGCGACCGAGGAGATGCTGCGTACAGATGAGAAGACAGTGCGGGCATTTGTACAGGCGACGCTGAAGGGGTTGCAGGATGTCATCAAGAATCCCGAAGAGGCGGTCACGATCAGCAAGAGCTATGTGCCTGGCCTGACTGATACAGCTGGCGCCCTGGAAGTGCTGAAGGCGACTATCCCGACATGGCAGGGCAAGGGCAAACTTGGCTATAATGACCCGGCGGTCTGGGAAGCGACGGCTCGCTTTATGGTAGATCAGAAGATGATTTCGCCGGTGAAGGATTTGCAGAAGGCCTATACAAATAGTACTGTGCTCTAGCAAGCAGCAGGAGGCAGAGTAGCGCACTTTTGCCCTTGATTGAAAAGGAAAACCAGAGTTTCGCTCCCAATGGTACAGGCTGAAACCCTGGTTTTCCTTTCTTTTTGAAAGTGGTCTCATGGCTGTGATAAGATAAAAGGGCTGTGTGGACGAATTTGCATTGCACAATGTGTGTCTGATAGTGTATAAAGGCATTGTACTGTGAACCCCTTTGCAGAGGGGGAAATGTCTCAAATGAGCAAATGCATTAGAGCGAGGGTGTAATGACGCATAAACCTGAAAGGTGCCAGCAGCTACGCCGTTTGCAAGAACAGCTCACGAGTCAGGTCAAGACCTTGCGTGAAAATCTTGAGAAGGCGCAACAGGCTGGCATCAGTACCTCTGCGGAGTCTCTCAATACGATCAAAAGCTTGCAATCTGCACTGCATACGATCACAAGAGAGCTTCAAAAATGTCCTCCCGATCAGGTGCAAGCTGAAGTAGTTGCTGCTTCGTCGGAACACGATCCATCATCACTGGTACGTCAAGCGAAAGGAGTTATCTCAGCTCAGCGCGTTCGTAACTGGTTTCCCGATTCAGAACAGCGGGATCGCGATGATGAGTTCGAAAGTATCGTAGACGTGCTCGAATAAATGATTGTTCTTATCCTTTTTCACTAAGCCATTCCCCGTAGTATTGATGGTGCTACGTTTTGTAATATGATCAATGACAGAAAGAAGGAAGCGTCCGGGGTCTTGTTCCCGGACGCTTCCTTCTTGGAGCTTTTAGTATGCATAAATGGCGACGTTTTTGACGACCACGCTTGAGCCTGGCTGAACAAGAATACCACAGGCATAAGAGGAGGAGACCTGATTCATCGCATTACCATTATAGGCATCTTTAATCTGCATTGTGGCATTGCCGCCCTGCACCTGAATGGCGATGGTGATTTCATCATGCAGATTTGAGATACCCGACGCTATCGGGGAAGATGTCATGCTATTCTTCACCTGCATATTCTCGTCATGAGCCTCCGCGACCCATGCCCCAGCCTCATTGAAGACAAAGGCATCATAGAGCTTATTGGTGTCCTCATTGGTGTAGATCACCCCGAACGAGCCGCTTGTGGCCTTGATCTGAAGCTGGATAACATAGTTTGTTAATCCCTGTGGTTGATTGGGCCAGCTCTGAAGCAAGAGTCCTCCGGCGTTTCCTCCGGCATGCAAGGTAACATCAGTGTCATTGCAGGTGACGGTGAGGCCTGCAACTGTCTTCCATTTCCCTCCGCGCTGATCGCAATCAGGGCCCGGTTGTTCTGTTCCGTAAAGACGTTCGCCTGCATTGACGATGGGTGAGGGTAGATGAAGCTCTTTGAGCGGCTTCTTATCCTGTGCTGTTGCTGTGGCGGTAGCGTTGAGCGAGGTCTGTGCTCCCCCTGGAGGTGTGCTACTGGCCTTGTTATTCCCATTGAGGATATAGAAATAGGATGCCAGTCCGCCAACGATTACCAGGAGCGCCAGAAGGACACCAAGCATTACCATCAAGCGTGGCTGACGTCTGGCGCCTGTCTGTTGTTGTATGGTATTCGGCTGAACAGGTGTCGCTGGCGGAACCGGTGGCGTTTGTGGCGGAGGATAGACCAGGCCGTTCTTATAAGAAGGAGCAGAGGGCACTTTCTGCGAACTATAGAGCTGAGGGCCAGGTTGCGGCTGTCCCTGTTCTAATGGGCGTGATGGCGTTTGTGGTGCGATCTGTGGCGGTATTCTGGTCGGCGTATGGGCAACAGTTCGCGCGCTATAGGGGCTTCCTCCCATCCCGATTTCTGCCGGTTGTGACGAGGTGCGAAGCGGCTGTCCACCGGCAGGATATGGAGGTGTTGCCATTGGCCCGGTTGTTTCCAGTTCCAGCCGCGTCTCTGCATCATCGATACCGGCAGTGTCGGGGGTGTAGGGTTTGGGTTCCGGTGGCGGTGTGATGGTCTGCATATCGACAAATTTGGATAGATTTGTCTCCGGTGGTCGCTTTGCGTTCTCTGCTGCTATTTTCAGGGCACGTGCAAGCTCACCGATGCTGTTATAGCGCTGTTCCGGCTCTTTGGCGATTGCCTTAAAGACAACGGCCTCCATTTCAGGGGTCACTTTAGGGTTCAGCTTGCGAAGTGAGGGCGGCTGCTCAAGCGTATGTTTGATCGCGATTGCTACAGGAGAGGTTCCGGTGAAAGGAACAGTGCCTCCGAGCATCTGAAAAAGGGTGATCCCAAGCGAATAGATATCAGTGCGGTGGTCGACTGGCTTTCCTGTGCCCTGTTCTGGAGAAAGATATTCAGGTGTACCAACGATAGTCCCGGCGCTGGTCAGGCCCGCGGGTGTGCCATGTGTTCTGAAATCACTTTCCTTGATATCGCGTAGCACTTTTGCCAGCCCAAAATCAGCCAGCAAGACTCTGCCATCTGCATGAAAGAGGATATTTGCCGGTTTGAGGTCCCGGTGGACGATGCCCTGAGCATGAGCGCTGTCTAAGCCATCAGCAGCCTGTTCTATGATCGGGATTACTTCTTCAATAGGTAGTATGCCTTTTTGTTCCAGGCGGTCCTTGAGTGTGCCGCCGGTCACATAAGGCATGACCAGATATGCAATATCCTCGTCCTCACCATACTCATAGACTGGCATGATGTTGATATGGTCAAGGGCGGCGATCGCATCCGCTTCGCGTCGGAAGCGCGCCAGGAACTCTGCTCGCGGTCGTTTTTCCATGACTGTTGCTGGAAGCAGGACTTTGACTGCGACCGTACGCCGTGGCCGCGCCTGTTGCGCTAGATAGACCGCACCCATTCCACCTCGTCCGAGGAGACGCCGGATTGTGCATGTTCCGAGCGTTTTACCTATGAGCTCATTGTAATCTATTATCACGCTCGTCAATCCTCTCACATGAAATATATCTTCATTGTTATTCTTTATATCTTCGCAGGTTGTGCAGGACTCTCCTGATTTCGTTGACCGGGATGACGCCACGAGACTGAACTGCTTGCAAGAACGGGTGCTCCCTTCTCAAAGCGAGGCCCTGTACATTGTATACCCTTCTGTTCCTATCACTGTGCACATCTGCATATTCAAACGTGTCATGAAGGCAAACCAGAAGGGTAACTATGAGGCCCGGGCCTGTGGCGTTCTTCTACCCCTTTACTATAATATACAGTCTTTCAGGATGGTAGTGGCTAGTACTTTCTCCTGACTGTACGTGTTAATCGCGCTTCACAAGCGGAATCAGCCGATAGCATATAGCTCGAATTTGGTGCATACCACGCTTGCATTTGCATCAAGAGCAATACCTGCTGTTCCAAGAGTGTATGTAGAATCGGAAAAGGATTCTATCAACTGTTTGTTGACATAGAAACTGAACTCTGCGCCGCTGACCTTAACTGACAGGGTGATGGTTCCTCCTGCGTTGAATGTCCCTTCCGTCAGGAGGGTCGGCGCTCCTGTTTCATTATTATACACTGTTGCTGTCCAGGTGTGCTTTGGCGCTACAAGAACTGTGTAGGTCCCTTGTTGTTGTCCGGGCTGGTTGCGGAAATACAGCCCGAAGGTCCCGCTATTTTCCTGCATGCGGAAGGTGGCCTGTACAACATAGTCTGAGGCATAGGCCTGACCGCTTGCCAGCGCTTTAAGGAAGGTTCCTTGTAGCTGTTGTGTGGCTGTAGTATGGGTAAGCTGTGTGCCTCCGCTGTTCAAGCAGGTAATCTGTATTCCGTTGAAATTGTCCCAGATTCCCCCCTGGCGGTCGCATTCTTCACCAACCATCCCGGTTGCATAGAGCAATGGGCCCGTTTGGAGCGTATTGATCGGCTTGCTGGTTGGCGTCGGCGACGGTGTCGGTGAAGGGGGAGGGGATGGTGCAGACGTAGCTGTTGCCGTCTCCCTCGGCGTCATCGTTGTTGCCACGGTTTCTGTATGCTGTTGGGTTGTCGCTGGCGCGGTGGCGGTTGGTTGGGGGCTCGCATTGGGGCCACGCAGCAGAAAAAAGCCAAAAGTGCCGACTGTTAGTAGTAGGACGACGAGTAACCCAACGGTAATGATTTGCCAGAAGCGCTGCTCTTTGGAGGGCGAACTGACTGGTGGTTGTGTCTGGCCGCCGTGTGATGGTGGCACCAGTGTCGGAGCTGATTGCCAGGGTGGTGGTGTGCTTGGCTCTCGTGGCTGCGTGGTTACTCCGGGGACCCGGGTTGGTATTTGTCTCGAGGGGCTCGGCGTCAGCACTGTAGGGATATATTCCTGTATATCGTCGGCTGCCTGTGGATGCCCCGCTGTTTGGATGGCTTGACGGAGGGCGGCTGCCATCTCTCCGGCAGAGTTATAGCGCTCTGCTGGCTGTTTGGCCGTTGCCTTTTGCATCACGGCGTCGACGGCCTCAGGAATGGAGCTTCTCTGTTCATGAAGCCGGGGCAAGGAGTCGTGTAGCTGTTTGACTGCCAGAGCAAAAGGAGTCTCTGCTTGAAATGGTGTTTGACCGCTCAACATTTCGTAGAGCATCACGCCGAGCTCGTAAATGTCGGCGTGATGATCAATAGTTGTTCCCTGAACCATTTCCGGGGCCATATATTCGGGGGTGCCAAGCAGGACCCCGGTCTGTGTCAGCGTTTGCCCTCGGGGTGTCTCCTGTAGAATGCGGGCCAGACCGAAATCAGCGAGAACAAGGCGCCCATCTTCATGGAGCAGAAAATTGGAGGGCTTGAGATCCCGATGAATGATGTTGCGTGCATGGGCATAATCAAGGGCTGAGGCTGCCTGATCGATATACCGTGATGCATCTATCAGGGAAAGAGCCCCGCGCTTTTTCAGGAGATGGCGCAGATTGCCTCCTGTTAAATAGGGGGTGATGAGATAGGCCAGATGGTCTTGTTCATTGTACTCATAAATGGGAAGAATATGCGGGTGTTCCAGGCTAGCGATCACATTTGCTTCGCGCCTGAAGCGAGCCAGGAATTCCTGATAGACCTGCGGGTCCAGGGTAACAGGTGAATGGAGTACTTTGACTGCAACCTTTCTGTGAGGTCGCGTCTGTTGCGCCAGATACACAACGCCCATACCGCCGCGTCCCAGGAGCGTTTCAAGGGTACACGTACCCAGGGTTTTTCCGATCAGTGCATCAATATTATCGCTCACGTATGTTACTTCTATCCTTTCATATGACTTACTGCGGCTGTAAGGAGACGTGAAAGTGCCTGAACGAGATATGCTCAAATTATACGCGATAATTGCCGCAATGGGGAGTATCTTCAACTATTGCGCTTCGGGAGGTTCGGTATGAATAATAATGCTGCCCAGATTGGGATAGCTGCGCCTGAGCGCTCGTTTGATCTCTTCGGCCTCAATATGCACCTGACTGACCGGGGCGTGGGCGTCAAACACAGTATGCAGCACAAGGTCCAGTTCTACCGGATGGCGTCCCTCAGGCTGTGGAGCCGGGCGATACAGGCGAATATCGTGTGCGCTCCCTTTGCCCGCGATCATATCGGCAATATGCATAATCCGTTGAGCCATTTCGGTGTAGTGTCTGGTGACATCCTGACGGGGCAGAATAGTGTGATTGGGGGCTTCAATATGGGTAGTCACGCGGCGAAGGAGCTTATTCTGTTGCAGCAGGGCTTGCTCAAGACGTGTGGCTTCTTCGTGTGCCTGTCGTAGATCCATATCGGACTGTACCTCGACATCAAAGGAGGCCTCAAGCTTGCCTTCAATCTCCTGAATGTGGATATCATGAACATGGATGCCTTGTTTCTTTGCCAGATAGTGGATCTGCTCACTGAGGGTCTCATCTGGTGCTGCTACTGGCTCAACGTGTACAACGATATCTATTTCTCCCTGTGGAGAGATGCGGCGCACAACGTCCATTGCCGCTTTTTCGACGCGCTCGCTGAGTTCATGGGTTTGTTCAAAGCTGAAGGTACGGGGGGCGGCGATGATCAGATCGGTGAAGGTTTTATTGCCAGCGCGGCGGCTGCGCACGCGCCTGATCTCGATCACATCCTTGATGCTGCCTATTTCAGTGCCCAGTTGTTCGCGAAGCTTCTCGGGTGCGCGATCAATCAGGGCGTCGATGGTTTCCCGTGCGAGGCGCAGACTGACCCGCAGGACGATTATCGAGACGCCAAGCGCCGCGAGGGCATCGGCATTCCTCAGCCACTCTGGGAGGGAGAATTGTTTACTCAGGAAGACGACTAGCAGACCCACAATTACAACACTGGAACTCCAGATATCCGAGCTGAAGTGCAGTGCGTCCGCTTCTAAGGCCTGACTGCCCAGTTTGCGTGCAACTTTGAGCAGGGCACGGGAGCGGCTGTAATCGACGATGATTGAGATACCCATCACGAGAAAGGCCCAGATGCTCAGGTCAAGCTGTTCACCGTGGAAAAAGAGCCGCTGGACAGCCTCATAGACAACCCAGAGGGCGGTGAGGATCAACAGGACGACTTCAATAAAAGCCGAGAGGTTCTCTATTTTCTCGTGCCCGTAGTGGTGTTCGGCATCGGCTGGCTTGTCGGCAACACGCACGGCAAAGAAGGTCATCAGCGCTGTAACAAGGTCTAGAGCAGAGTGAACCGCTTCGGCGAGAATACCCAGGCTTCCGGTGAGCAGGGCAACGATGATTTTCAAGGCTGTCAGTCCGATCGCGGCTCCTACTGATGAGAGGGCAACGATCGTCTTTTCACGTCGCGCTGTCATGAATTTCTGCCTCTGTGTTGTATAAATGATGGTTTGGTGCAGGCCATATTGTACGTGATGTTGCTGTATTGGGCAAGCATACTTTTTGCTACTCCTATTTTTGGGGGATGAGACCTCCCCCATCCGGGCAATCGTCAATATCCAAAGTATCTAGATTTTTTCGCTCTGTTGACATCTGGTACTGCTGCTGTTATGCTTTACTTTGAGAGGATGAGAAGTCCTGTTTTTTCGGACAGGATGAGGAAACGCGATTCTGAACAGAAGGAAAAAGATGTGACTTCTGGCTGTGAATACTCGTTTCTCTATAGAAGAGCATTGCAGGTATAGAGCGGCTTGCTGACGAAGGGTCTTGAGAAGCCCGGGCAAGCGCTATATCGTACCGATCGGCAGTCGGGAACGAGCGGGTCTGAACAACCGCAAACGCTTCTGGACAGCCCGTTTTCCTGTAATGGCAAGCGTTGGCTGGATGAAGGAAGAAACCTCAATTGATAGAGCCCTCTTATTGAGAGAGAAGAGACCGGTTGGGGTATGTCGGTCTACACAAGCGAATATCAGGAATCTGTCCCGCTGTGATCGAAACCAGTATGAGGCATGGAACCAACAGCGAACCGGGATATGGTGAGAGGCCGGCTGGAGAGCCAGCTTCAGAACGCGTTCGTGAGCGGCTGACCGAAGAAAATTCTCGTTTGTCTGAGAGTAAGTAGGTCGGATGGTAGAGGCTCCCATGCAGAGAGATCTGAGCCAGAGAGTGGTCTTTCCGCCCTCACGATGGTGTGGTAATGATGGAGACTGTGATGAGAGAGTCTACCTGAGGGAAAGGCAATCCGGGTGGTACCGCGGGAGCATTGTTTCGGCTCTCGTCCCTGTGTAACAGATAGGGATGAGGGTTTTTTTATTGCCATTTTTTAATCTGTCATGATAGGTGGTTGCTATGATCAGTGTCTCTATTGTGAATGTGACAAGCTATACAGGCCTGGAACTATTGCGCTTGTTGGCCTGTCATCCACAATTTGAAGTCGTTTCAGTGACCGCGCGGAGCGCCGTCGGGCAACGGTTGTGCGATGTTTTCCCTCAGCTTCGTGCCCTCACTGCTTCCTCATCGGTGCATCCTGAAATGGTGATTACCGAGAAGCCTGCACGAACGGACCTCGCTTTTGTCTGTCTGCCCCATGCCGCAGCGGCGGAAGCGGTGCTTGAACTGGTGCAACAGGGAACAAAAGTTGTTGATCTCTCGGCTGACTTCCGTTTGCATGATGTCGCCGTTTATGAGCAGTGGTACAAACATGTTCACCCTGCTCCACAGATGCTGGAAACCGCTGTCTTTGGGCTTTGCGAGCGCTATCGTGAGCAGATAGCACAGGCATCAATCGTGGCGAACCCCGGTTGTTACGCGACAACAGCGATTCTGGCATTGTTGCCCGCCTTTGCCGCTGGCATTGTTGAGCCTGATGTGGTGGTTGACGGAAAATCTGGGATCAGTGGTGCTGGCCGCAGCCCGAAGCAGAACACACACTATTCGGAGGCCAATGAAGATATCAGTGCATATGGCCTGGATGGGCATCGTCATCAGCCTGAGATTGTTCAAGAGTTGATCGCCGGTGCTGAAGCAGGTGGGCATCCGCTTGCGAATGGGCTTCGCCTTACATTTATTCCTCACCTTGTACCGATGACCCGGGGCATCCTGGCGACCTGTTACGCCTCATTGAAGCCGGAGGCTTTTGAGCGCTACGCTTCAAAGGAGGCATTGCGAGAACTCTATACTGAATATTATGCTGATGAGCCCTTTGTGCACGTCGTTGATACACCACCTCATACCAAATGGAGCTACGGAAGCAATCACTGCTTTATCTATCCCGTTGTTGACAAACAAGCGCAGCGCCTGATTGTGGTCTCCTGCCTGGATAATTTGATGAAAGGGGCATCCAGTCAGGCTGTGCAGAATGCAAACCGTCTCTTCGGGTTGTCGGAAACAACTGGACTGGCGGGAATCGGCGTTTATCCCTGAGTTTTCATTCCTGAAATCGGCGCTTCCCGGTGAAGCGCGCGGTAAGAGTGAAGGAGGTACATTTCTTTCATGGCGATTACCTATTCGCTGGATGCGGAGGGCAATATCATCAGCGATCAACATCTTATTGCACAGGTACTCAGTGAGGCCATTTCGTATATTAACTTTCTCAAAGGCAAGATTCTGGTGATAAAATTAGGTGGGAGCATGCTTGAGCATCAGCAAGAAGTCTTGCAGGATGTTGTATGGCTCCACCAGTTGGGCGCTCACCCTGTCCTTGTACATGGGGGCGGACCCTATATTAATGAGTGGCTGACCCGTTTACAGATCCCGACCCGCTTCATCAACGGGCTACGTGTCACTGATGAGCAGACATTAGAAGTGGTGCGAATGGTTCTCTCCGGCCAGATTAACCAGCGTCTGGTGTTGATGACAGCTCAACTGGGGGGAAATGCGGTCGGGCTGACCGGAACCGATGGCGGTATGCTGCGTGCTCATATCGCTGATGAGCGACTGGGATATGTGGGCGAAATTGATGAGGTAGACCCCGCACCGATCCAGGCAATGATTGAACAGGGCTTTATCCCGATCATTGCCCCGCTTGCTCAGGGTGCTGGAGCCTCTTGTCTGAATATTAACGCCGATCTGGCTGCTGCCCATATCGCGGGCGCTTTGAATGCGGAAAAGCTCATTTTCTTGAGTAATGTTGTCGGGATCTGTGGAGCCGATGGGACCCTGATTTCAGAATTGAGCGAGGCAGAGGCCCGCAAGCTCATTGAAGAGGGGATTATCAGTGGTGGCATGATCCCGAAGGTATCGGCCTGCCTGGATGCGCTGGCTGCCGTGCCGCGAGTCCATATTGTTGATGGCCGTGAGCAGCATGTGTTGCTCCGCGAACTGTTCACGAATCAGGGTGCCGGTACCATGATTATCCGTTAAGCGCTTCAGAGAGCGGGGAAAGCCCCTCTCTGAGGCTTTGTCGGTGCAGCTATGCTATTTTGAAAGGATTGGTATGAGGAAGCGCGTTGAGCGATTGCGTGGTATGTATGATCTCTTGCCGGACGTGTATCAGCAACAGCAATGGGTGATTGGAAAACTCGGTTCTTTGCTGGCACAGGCCGGTTATGCACATGTTGACTCTCCTCTCCTCGAACGAAGCGATCTCTTTCATGTCAGCTTTGGACAGGAACTGTGGCAGAACCTCTATGCGTTTCGTTTGCATCAACGCGATCTTTGTCTGCGCCCGGAGTTTACGGCCTCGATCTGTCGACTGTATCTAGACCATTATCAGCAGCAGGCCCTGCCGTTACGCTTTCAGTATGTCGGGCCTGTGTTCCGCTATGAGGCACCCGGTCGCAGTCGCTATCGTCAGCATACACAACTGGGCGTTGAGCTCTTTGGCGGAAGCGCTCCAGTAGCAGATGCGGAGATCCTTCAGTTGGCCTGTGAGATTCTCCATGCTCTGGATATCAGACAGTATCGCCTGGAATTGGGACATATTGCAGTTGCCAGCGGCTTCATTCATCGACTCCATCTGGATAGTCATGCGGCCCATTTACTTCTCAGTTTAATGGAACAGATAAACCGTTCTCCCCAGGGAGAGCGAAATGTTCAGGCGCGACTGGAAGAGCTTTACCCTGCTTCCTCGGGAGGCGCAACGCCCTCGAGCACAAATGGCGAGATTGAAGAGCGTTATATTTCCTCGTTGTTGAGTGGTATCAGCATCTCTTTTGGTGACGATGATGCGCGACGCGAGGTAATTGAACGTTTCCTCTGGAAGATGGGACGAAGCCAGCAGCGACGCCAGATTATGGGTGCGCTGGAGTTTCTCAAGGCGCTGCATGCCGTCTCGGGACCGCCTCCCGAGGTCTTTGGCAGGCTGCGTGAATTACTGGATCGCTATGACCTTGATCCCGCCCCGCTGGCCGAGCTTCAGCAACTGGTGCAGGTCGTGAGTCAGTGCGGCGTGCCTGCCGAGCAGATTATTCTCAATCTCTCGCTTGGACGCGGGGTCAACTACTATACCGGACTGGTATTTGAGATACATGCACAGGATGTGGCAGGCTTCGACTCGCAGTTATGCGGTGGCGGTCGTTATGATCGCCTGGTGCGAGCGGTTGGGGGATCGCGTGATGTCAATGCGTGCGGCTTTGCCTTTGGCGTCGAGCGCCTGCTGAACTATGTGCCCAAAACGAGCATTCCGACCCAGAAGCAGGTACAGGCGATGGTGATACCGGTCAGCGGGCAGGACGTGCCCTATGCGCTGCATGTTGCACAGCTGCTGCGCTCAATGGAGGTGGGGGCGGAAGTTGACGTGAGCGGGCATGGCGTTGGTTCTGGTTTGCGGCAGGCTTCACGCAAAGAATTGTCGCTGGCGCTGATAGTGGGAGAAGATGAAAGAGCTCAGGAAGCGGTGACAGTTCGACACCTGGCGACAGGGACCGAGCAAGTTGTTCCTCTCGCGACTCTCGGCGATTATGTGGCGGTAAAGGAGCAGTATCTATGAGTGAGCGCATTCGTCTGGCGCTTCCTGGAAAGGGCGCTCTGGAAGCAGCAACCATGAATTTTCTGGCGGAATGTGGGCTCAAGGTTCGCCGCAGCAATCCGCGCCAGTATCTTGCCAGCATGAAGAGCCTGCCTGATGTAGAGGTCGTCTTTCAGCGGGCGGCTGATATCCCGGCACTGGTGCAGAGTGGGGATGCGGCGCTTGGAATCACGGGCTATGACATTCTTGCCGAACACCGGGGCTATGGCGATGATGTGACGGATGAGGTAGAAGAGGATGAAGAGGTGCTGGTGCTGGTCAAAGATCTGGGCTATGGAAGCTGCCGTCTGGTGGTAGCGGTGCCTGAAACCTGGATCGATGTGAGTACCTGCGCGGATCTCTGGCATCTGGTCGGCTATTACAGGCAGCATAAAGGGCGTGGCCTGCGGATCGCGACGAAATACCCGGTATTGACGGGGCAGTTCTTACGGCGTCATAATATTACTCATTGTAAGATCTTCTCGCCTCATGGCGCACTTGAAGCGGCTCCGTTAACTGATACCGCTGATCTGATCGTCGATCTGACCGAGACAGGTACAACGCTGCGCGAGAATCATCTGAAGTTGCTTGAAGATGGTGTTGTGCTGCGCTCTCAATCGTGTCTGATCGGCAATGCTCGCCTGCTTGGCCAGGATGCTCATGCGCTGAAGATGACCGAGATTATTCTGGAAATGATTGATGCCCGGGTTCAGGCGCGTAATCGCTCGCTGCTGACAGCCTATGTGAGCTGCAATGATCAGGAGCTTGTGCAGCAAACCTGTGCCAGGATCAATCAGCGTCTCAAGGCGATGGGTATTTCGACCGAGTTTCGTCTGATGACGCCGGATGATGGTGCGGCGCCGGGCTCCTATACCATTTCAGGTGTGGCGCGGGTCGGCGATTCGGCTCCAGAACTGCTGGAGATTATCGCGGTGCTTCGTGCTGCCGGGGCGACCCATGTTCACGTAACGCCGATTACCTATCGTTTTACCGAGAGCTCGGTAAGTGTGCGTGCTCTGCGTGAACGACTGAAAAGGTTGAGGTAGGCATGGCAGAGAAAGTTATTGTTTTTGATCTTGACGGTGTCATTACGAATGAAGAGTGCTACTGGGTAGCGGCAGGCCTGGTACTGCATGAGCTGCTCTATAGTCCTCGCTACTGGAATATCGATGGACGCAAGGAGTATCATGCTCCACAGCATGCCGAGGAGGCGAAGGCGCTGGCAGAGTCCGTCTTTCCGGTAGCACTGATTCAGGGTCTCAAAGCGCGTGCTGTGAACTCCAACTGGGACACGTGCTATGCTGGCTTCAGTCTGTACCTGATAGATCTGCTTTCGCTGTTACCTGCGTCAGCCCGAGAGGCGTTACAGCCCCTGCGTCCCTGGGAGGAAGACTGGAACACTGCTTTCCGCGCAGCCCTTGCTCAGGTGACACTGCCCGAGATCGGACCGCAGCGCCTCTGTTCGCTCAGTGATCCCATTTTTAGCGGGTATACAGGCTTTGCCCTGCTGGATCGCTTTAACACGGTCGCCGAGCAGCGAGCTGGCCTCAAAGATGTGAAGATCTTTTCCCGGTACAGCGACTCCTGGAAGTTTGTTCAGAACATCTTTCAGGAGTGGTACCTTGGCGATACGCTCTACCAGCAGTCTTACAGACGGAAGCCGCTACAGCCTGGAAAGCCTGGCTGTATTCATGATGAGAAGCCACAGCTCCCGCTTGACCAGATTACGACGGCGTTGAAGGCGTTGAGGGCTCAGGGATATACCCTGGCGGTGTGTACCGGGCGTGACTGGCAGGAGGCCACAACGCCGCTGAAAAAGTATGATCTGTATCAGTATTTCGATAAGCTCCATATCGTGACTGATACACAGGTGGTCGAGGCGGAGCAGAGCTATCGCGAGCAGGGCTATACACTCTCTCTTTCCAAGCCGCATCCTTTCCCATTCTTGAAGGCGTTTCGTCCAGAGCATCGACCTGATGCGCCGCTTCCGCCACGAGGAAGCTTTATTGTGGTGGGCGATACGCCAAGCGACGTCCGTGGTGCCGAGGCTGCAAACGCCATCTCGATCGCGGTCTATTCCGGCGTGCGCACAGAGGAAGCACGAGCGCTGCTTGAACAGAGCCAGCCAGATTTTCTGCTGAAGGATATTACCCGGGTTCCAGAGCTGGTGGCGCAATTTGACGATCTTGGGACGATTCAGCGGCTTCAATTTACCGAGAAGGCAAAGGCGGAGCTGCTTTTACAACGCTGGTTCTATCTGCATATGCAACTTGCGACTGCCAGCGTTTCTCTGACGCCGAAAGCGACCTCGCTCAATTCGTTTAACGGTATCTATCGGAGCAATACCGGGGAGTTCTTTTTCAAGACCCATATCGAGGATCAGGGGATCCTGGCCGAATATTATAATGCGAAGCTGTTGACGAAGGCCGGGTATCACATTGTGCGACCGGTACGAACGCTGCACGAGAAAGATCGCCAGATGGTCATCTATCCGGTGGTGCGCTGGCCTGTGATGTTCGATCTTATGCGCGAGGTAGAGACCGGCGATACGCATCGGGCAACTGAAGAGATACTGGTGGAAGCGGAAAAACGTGAATGTGAGCGGCTTCTCTCCATTTATCGCGATAGCTTGCAGTTCGTCTCGCCTGCCGAGCATGCGTCAGCACCTGTTCATCAATTGTTCTGGCATCGGCTCACCGGTGAGCGGCTTAAGACCTTTTACACGGGAAAGCGTATTCCCTTGCCCCGGCATCCTGAGAGCGGGATTCCTTTTGAGGAGCTTCTGACCTATCGCTGGCGAATCAATGGGGTTGTTCAGCCATATACGCTTGGGAAGCTTATCAAGCGTGCTGAGGTGGCTTTGCTCCCCTCGCGTGAGGCGGCAACGGTGGTCGGACATGGTGATGCTCACTTTGGCAATGTCTTTTTAGAGCAGCAACGGGACTATCTCTACTTTGATCCAGCGTTTGCGGGACGCCATTCACCGCTGCTCGATATAATTAAGCCGCTGTTTCACAACGTGTTTGCGACCTGGATGTACTTTCCCTTTGAGGTCGAGCCAACGTGCACGCTTCAGGCGCGTCTGGATCAAGAGGAGCGGGAGGTTGTCGTTGAGTATGACTTTACGCTTGCGCCGGTGCGGTTGGCGCTTCTTCAGACCAAGCTCAAGCATTTGATCTATCCACTGCTTGATTGGTTGCGCTCGATTGATTCACTGCCTGACGATTGGGAAATGATCATCCAATCTGCATTGCTCTGCTGTCCTTTGCTGACCATTAACCTGTTTGATCCGAAGCGGATGCCTCCGCTGATCGGGTGGGTTGGCCTGACGTATGCTGTCTATATGGGGAATAATGGTGTGTTCTCCTGGAAGGATTAAGCAATGATAGCCATTATTGATTATCGAGCCGGGAACATTCACAGTATCGCGAAAGCGCTTGAATATGTGGGTGCGGCGGTACAGGTAACAGATGATCCTGCTGTGGTGAAACAGGCAAGCGCGGTTGTCCTGCCCGGTGTGGGTGCTGCTGGCGCGGCGATGGCGCATATGCAGCAGCATGGGTTGGATGATGCCATTCGGGAGGCGACACAGCAGGGAAAGCCGTTCCTGGGGATCTGTCTTGGTATGCAGTTGTTGGCCGATCACCATGCAGAAGGTGAGACGGTTGGCTTGGGGCTGTTTCCCGGAGAGGTGCGACGTATTCCGCATGGGCCCAAGATCCCACATATGGGCTGGAATCAGGTGCGGCCTTTGCGTGAGAACCTTCCCATTTTTGCCGGGATTGCCCCAGACTCCTACTTCTATTATGCCCATTCTTATTATGTGGAGCCACATGAGCAGAGTGGTGTTGCTGCTGTCACGGATTATGGTTCGCCCTATTGCTCGGTAATTGTGACGGAACAGGTCTGGGGCACGCAGTTTCATCCCGAAAAAAGTGGCGCTGTTGGTTTACAGCTTCTGAAAAATTTTGCCAGATGGGTGCAGCAATGATTCTCTTTCCTGCTATTGATATCAAGGATGGGCGCTGTGTGCGTCTATTTCAGGGGGATTATAACCGCATGACGACGTATGCGGAAGACCCCGTTGAGGTTGCGATGCGCTGGCAGGAGGCCGGAGCGCGCTGGCTCCACGTGGTTGATCTGGATGGGGCTGCTCAGGGGCATCCCGTTCATGTAGAGCTGATTGCACGCATTCGTCAGGCGACCTCGTTGAAGATTGAGGTCGGCGGCGGCTTGCGCTCTCCAGGTCATATCGAACACCTCTTGAGCACTGGAATCGAGCGCGTGATTCTCGGCACTGTTGCGATTACCGATCGCGAGTTGTTGAAGCAGGCGCTCGCGCGTTGGGATGAACGGATCGCTGTCGGAATCGATGCTCGCAATGGCTATGTTGCTATTGCTGGATGGATGGAGGATTCCCAGGTAAAGGCGACGCATCTGGCTCAGGAGCTTGCGCTGCTCGGGGTGCGCCGTTTCATCTATACAGACATCGCCCGAGATGGGGCACTTGTTGGCCCAAATCTTGCGGCTCTGAGCGAGATGCAACAGGCCTCTCCTGCCGCGTTGATCGCTTCTGGTGGCGTGAGCTCTCTGGAGGATTTGCAAGCACTGGCTGCACTGGGAGTGGAAGGCGCGATTATTGGCAAGGCCCTTTATACAGGCGCGGTTGATCTTGCGACCGCTGTACGCGTGATTGAGAAAGAGGAGCGGCCCAATGTTGACTAAACGGATTATTCCCTGTCTTGATGTGGCTGCTGGACGGGTGGTCAAGGGGATCAACTTTGTGAATCTGCGTGATGCCGGTGATCCGGTTGAACTGGCTGCGCTCTACAATGATGAGGGAGCGGATGAGGTTGTGTTTCTGGATATTACCGCTTCCTATGAGCAGCGCGGGACGATGCTTGATGTAGTCAGGCGCACCGCTGAGCGTGTGTTTATCCCGGTCACAGTTGGTGGCGGTATTCGCACAATTGAGGACATTCGCGCAACTCTGAATGCGGGTGCCGATAAAACCTCTCTCAATACCGCCGCTGTGCAGCATCCGGAGGTGCTGCGTGCAGGTGCTGAGCAATTTGGGGCGCAGTGTATCGTGCTGGCTATTGATGCCCGGTCCAATCCTGCATTACCAAGTGGCTATGAGGTCTTTATTCATGGTGGACGCACGCCGACAGGAATGGATGCGCTTGAGTGGGCTCAACGTGGTGTTGAGTTGGGCGCTGGTGAAATCCTGCTGACAAGTATGGACCGGGACGGCACAAAACAGGGCTATGATATTGAACTGACCGCAAAAATTGCGCAGGCTGTTTCGGTCCCGGTGATTGCCTCGGGTGGTGTTGGGATGCTTGAGCACTTCTATGAGGGAGTGACACTGGGCGGAGCGGACGCCGTGCTTGCGGCGTCTATTTTCCACTTTGGCGAATATCGTATAAAGGATGTAAAACAGTATCTCCATGATAAAGGTGTCACTGTGCGGCTTTGAGTGATGTCTGCTGTGCATCCCTGAAGAAAGGGTGACAAAGGAGCGTTCAGAATTGCCGCAGGTAGCAGCACTCCCACACGGCCCATTCCTTACCTGCGGCAACGTCCGTGATCCTCCGCATTTTATTTCAGCCCGCTCCAATGCCAACGTCACCCACTTAGCTGAAAAAACGCGGAGGCTGGAATAGCCCCGCTCACTGCAATTGCTACTTTGCAGGTTGTGCTTCGTCGTTATCGGCGATCAGATCACCAGTTTTAACACCGAGCACTTTTGCAATACGCTCCAATGCATCTAGGACAACGCTTTCACTCTGGTTATACCAATATCTTCTAAGCTGAGACATAGTAACACCAGCTTCACGCTGTAGACGAGACTGGCTTATATTTTGTCGTTCTGCCAGCTCTTTAATTATTAATCTTGCCATCATAACCCCTCTTCTTAAGCGTTTCCGTTCTCACATCAAGACTACTCCCTTTGCATAGTCCTGTCAAGTTTATATGTCTGGGGGATTAGCGTTTATGATATAGCGTTAGCGTATTTACTTTTATAGGCAAAAGTGTTAGAATTGGGAAGGTGTAGTTACTGTCGCAACAGCGAAAGCGATACCTTTTTCAGTTAATTTATACATGTTTTTGCTATTGAAAGAAGCGCAACACAACGAAAGGAGTCGTTTTGATGTACGATCCAGAGAAGTATAGAGGTTTGCGGGCATTGATACTCACACGGGTGTCCACTCTTAAACAGAGAGATACTACCCTCAGCCATCAGTATCAGGAGAGACTCGTTCGCGAAAAGTTGATAGAACCGTTAGGGCTAATTTTAGATCCCAACCATATTATCAGAGATACATATACAGGTCTAGATTTTCGTTACAGAGAAGCCTTGAATCGCATACTAGAACTGGCAGAGCAAAAGGAATTCGATGTGCTATGTATGGAAGTGCTGGATAGAGGGCTAGGACGCAAAGGGCTACAACGCGAATTCTATAGGATGCAGCTCAAAGAATTGGGGGTCAGAATTCTGACAACAGATCCAGAGGAACACGCAGACGATGATAGTCTAGTGGGGGAAATAATACGACTGTTTAAAGGACATAAAGCGGAGGAAGAAATTAATGATTTAGTCAGAAGAACTACTAATGGGAAGATACAGAAAGCGCTAGGAAGCCCAGAGGACAATATACCACCGCAAGTCGTTGGAAGTTCTTCACGACCTTATGGCTATCATTTTACGCTGGATAAGAAGGGCAAAAGATCAGGTCTTACTCCAAATCTCGAAACCATCAAAGATAATCGGGAAGTAACATGGACCGAAGTAAGAGTAGTCAAGTTTATTTTCCGCTGTGCATATAAAGGTATTCCTATTCGTCGCATCGCGCAGAGGCTTAACAAGCTTGAGATACCAGCACCTAGCGTATCCAAGGGAGAAAAAGTTAAATCAAAGGCTGTAGATGGACCTATTCTGTGGCAACCTGCTGTGATTAGTAGAATGCTCAGACATACCGGTTATTGCGGAGAATATCCCATATTTAAAAAACGGACTGTAAAGGTTCCCGGGAGGAAATGGCCTAAATTTGAGATAAGGCCAGACAACGAGCAAATTAAAGTCCCCATACCAGCAATTATTAGCAAAGATATGTTTGAGGTTGTGCAGCAGCATCTTGCGCGCAACAAAAAAATAGCAGCTCCTAATAATCGCAGACCAGAAGATGCATTGCTCAGGGCAGGCATTGCGAAATGTGGTCATTGTGGGGCCAATCTAACAGTAAACAGGCGAGTTAACCATTACAAGAACAGACCTGAAGGACAGCGTGATCAGATAGGCTATAACTGTAGCAGGAAGTACAATGGCCTATATCAATGCCCCGGCTGCTATATCCTTGTACCTATCCTTGATCAAGCAGCATGGAATTTTGCAAAGAAGATCGTGCTCAATCCTTCCATCATTGACAAGCAAATTGAAGAAAGGCGGTCAAAAGACCCGACTCAGGGCCGACGTAAACATGTTAAAGCGAAGTTGGCAGAGATCAGAGAGATGCAGAACTCCTTACGAGCTAACCTTGCAAGGCTTTATGAGGGAAAGATACTCGATCCCGGGACAGAAGCATATCTTACCAATCGATTGCATGAGCTAGCCAAAGAGGAAAAAGAGTGTGAAGCAGAGCTAAGAGACGAGGAAAAAATGCGCAGGGAATGGGCGAAGGCGCAGGAAAAGTTGAACACTGTATATAGAACGTGTGAACGTATACAAGAAAAGATTAACGATCCTGACTATGAATTCACCTACAAAGAGAAGCGGAACCTGTTAGAATTTCTGGAAATAGAGGTTGTAGTATGGGAGAAAAATCATGATCCTCGATTCGAGATAAGGTCGAATTTGTAGAAGATTGCGTTACCCTCTTCATGATAGTATTTGCAGCTCTTTATTTGTTGTGGTCCTTTGCTGCACGGTTTGGTTTTGTCAGACGAATATACTATATGTATATCCTCTTTACAGAAGCTGTTTCTGCATTTTTGTCAGCTTGTAAAGAGTTTCCTGATGAAGTGCGAAGAAATTTTTGTGGATAGAAAGGTATGGAGTCTGTGGATAGAGAGGACCACATAAATAGAAGAGCATTTTTACAGCTTACATCGTTGGCAGTTGGAAGCGGTGTGCTTGTCTCCTGTAGTAATCTTGCTCCTGAAGCAAAGGTAGATCAGACCAATGCAGCCAAAACCGTACAGGAATTTACCCTTCCTCCTCTGGGATATGCCTTCAATGCATTGGAGCCATATATTGATGCGCGAACGATGGAACTGCATCACGACAAGCATCATGCTACCTATGTCAAAAATCTGAACGCGGCGTTGAAAGAGGTCGCTTTACAGGCCTCCTCTGCGGAAGATGTGTTGCGCAAGCTGAACGATATACCGGAAGCGAAGCGCGAGACGGTGCGTAATAATGCTGGAGGACATGTCAACCATACTATGTTCTGGCAGATTATGCGTCCGGGCGGAAAGAAGGAGCCTCAGGGAGAGCTTGCCGAGGCGCTCAAGTCAACGTTTGGCTCGATAGACGAGTTTAAGCAGAAGTTCAATAAGGTGGGAGCCGGGCGCTTTGGGTCTGGTTGGGTCTGGCTTGTCATGAGGAAAGACGGCAAGTTGCATCTCAAGTCGACACCCAATCAGGACAGCCCGATTCTCGAAAATGAGTACCCGATCATGGGCAATGATGTATGGGAGCATGCCTACTATCTGAAGTATCAGAACAAGCGTGCCGATTATTTGAACGCCTGGTGGCACGTCGTGAACTGGGATGAGGTTGAAAAACGATACCAGCAGGCAAAAAAGCAAGCATAGAATCATTCTTCGTGTGACCTTTCTGTTGAATGAGGAGAAAGTATGTTGTTCTACTGGTTCAGCATACTTTCTTCTTTCTTGTAGGCAGGGCTCTTTGCAGCGAGCCGAGAAAGACGGAGTGATGTGGTACTATATACCAAGCAATATGCAAGTAGAAGCGGCGCGTCTTCGCCGTTGCTTTTTGCCGGGAGGTATTTGAGATGGATCTATCCCTCAAGTTTGATAGTCAGGGATATATACCCGTTGTCGTGCAAGATGACAGGACGAACGAGGTCTTGATGGTTGCCTTTATGAATGAAGAGGCGCTTGAATTGACGCGAACAACCGGTTACACCCATTTCTTCAGTCGCTCACGCCAGAAAATCTGGAAGAAAGGCGAGCAGTCGGGAAACGTACAGGAAGTGCGCGGGCTTTATGTCAACTGTGAGGAGAACAGCCTGCTTGTTCGCGTGGTTCAGCACGGAGGAGCTGCCTGTCATGATGGCTACCGCAGTTGTTATTATCGCCAGATTCAGCCAGACAATTCGTATAAGATCGTGGCCGAACGTGTCTTTGATCCCGCACAGGTGTATCATCAGCAGGCGCCAGATGTGGCTTCTCCGCAAATACGCCAGAAGTTGGAGGCGGCCATGCGCCAACTCTATGGCGTCTATATCTATCTGCGCGATCATGATATGAGCGAAGAGTCAAATACATCGCGCCTGCTTCAGGAGCGCAGTCACTCCTATTTGCTGTCTCGCTTAGGAGATGAGCTTGATGAGCTGGCGGAAGTGCAGAGCGGTGAGCATGTCCATTCGGGGCGGCAACCAGATACAATTCTTGAGGGAAGTCAGGTCGGCTACTGGCTGTTCTTGCTGGCGGCGGGAAGTGATATTCCTTTCCAGAGCTTCGCACCACATGAAGCGCTTCTGGAGGGCTATCATGGGCGCTACTCCGAGACCAAGGTCATCGAGTTGCGTGAGGAATGCCTGCGCTCTATTTCTGAAGAAGAGCCGAACGCAATTGCCCGAGGCTTGCATATTGGTTTCTCGCTGATTGGTTGGGCCTGTGCGGCTGCCGGTGTGGAGCCGCTTGCTCCCGCTGAATATGATCTGGAACAGATGCGGCGGAAAGGGCTTGTGCCCTGAGGATGCTGTGAGAGCCCTGCTGGAGACACAGCAGGGTTTTTTATTTCTGGGAAAAAGTGAGAAGAGAGTGTATAATAAAGCTCCCTGGAGAGAAGCAAGCGGACATATTTTCTTTCCTGCAATAATGAAAGTATCAGGTGCCGGCAGCGCTTGATCTAGAAATGGAGTACTACTTGACCTCTCTTCGAGCTGTTATTTTTGATCTTGGCGGCACATTGCTGGATTGGCCGGACTGGGATGAGGATATAGAGCGTCGTTGGGCCCTCTCCTATGATTATCTGGTGGCGAGGTATCCCGAGAACAATTGGCCCTTGCGTGAGGAATATGTGCGGGCTATGCGGCGTGCGGAAAAAGAACACTGGGACAGAGTGGTGACAGTGCATACCAGCGACCAGCCCGAACGCCTGATCCGTGATGGTTTCCACTATCTGGGGCTCCCTGAGAACAAGCGGGCGATGCAACTGGTGCTGGATGGTTACTCACAGGCGGTTATTGGCTGGGCGGAGATTTTCCCTGATACCGTTGAGACGCTGTTGCTACTTCGCAAGCGGGGGTATCGCCTGGGGCTGCTCTCAAATACATGGTGGGCCGGGGCCTGGCATGATGCGGATCTGGCGGCGCACGGTGTGACCGAGTTGCTGGATGTGGTTGCCTATACTTCTGATCTGCCCTACTCCAAGCCGCATCCCTATGTGTTTCACGAAGTCGCGAAACGTTTGCAAGTCGAAACAACAGCATGTGTGATGGTAGGTGATCGCATGGTAGACGATGTAGGAGGAGCGCTTTCCGTCGGGATGCGTGGTGTCTGGCGTCAGAATGATTATCCCTGGCCCAAACCTGAGCACATCACACCGTCTGCCGTGATTACGACTCTGTCAGATCTTCCCTCGATTCTTGAGCAGTGGGGCTAAAAAGAAGGGAGCTCTGGTCACCCCTGTGGGTGCCAGAGCCCTTCGCTTGTTTCTGCTATGACAGCTTGCCGATGACGACTTCGACAGTATAATGATCCAGCTTCTTGAGCTCATTGGGGGCGATGGTCTCGCGGTAGAGCTCTTCGAAGGATGGCTTATCCTTCTGGCTGACGGAGATGAGCAGGTTCCGAGCGAGCGTCTCGCTCTGGATCTCCTCGCCATAGTGGATCAGCATGTTCGCCAGCTCTGCATCAGTATACAGTGCTAACCCGATATGGTCTTCGATATTGAGCCCGGCTTTCTTGCGCATGTCCTGAATAAAGTGGGTCAGGTCGCGCACAATACCTTCCTCACGCAACTCCGGTGTGATCGTCGTTTCCAGCGCCACAATATAGCCGCGCTCTTCAGCCGTGACATAGCCGGGGCGAGCGGTCGAGATGACCTGTACCTCTTCCGGAGTGAGGGTTACGCTCTGATCGCTAACGGTGATGGTCAGCTCTCCGCTGGCGTTAAGCTGCTGGGCGGCTTTCTGCGTATCGAGCGTATCAAGGTTCTTAAAATGAACAATGATCTTCTGCACCAGAGCGCCATATCTGGGACCGAGTACCTTTGCCTGCGGCTTCAGTGTATATGCCAGCATATCGCTATCGCCGCTCATCAGCTTCAGTTCCTTGATGTTCAGCTCTTCAAGCACCTGCTCTTTCAGGCGGAGAATGGCTTCCTCTTCCTCGGGGCTGGTCACACGAACGTGTAGTGCATGCAGCGGCTGACGTACGCGGATCTGTGCCTTTTCACGGGCCGCGCGACCCAGTCCGACCACTCGCATTACAAGATGGGTTTCTTTTTCAAGCTGCTCATCGACCAGTTCTTCGCGGGCAACGGGCCAATCACAAAGATGAACGCTGAGCGGAGCCGCTTTGTTGACGCTGCGCACGAGATTCTGGTACAGTTCCTCGGTGACGAACGGCATAAATGGCGCAAGCAGTGTGACAAGGGTTGTCAGGCACTCATAGAGTGTCAGATAGGCTGAGAGCTTATCGTCATCGAGCGTCGATTTCCAGATGCGCTCTCGGCTTCGGCGCAGGTACCAGTTTGACAGATCGTCCACAAACTCTTGAATGGCTGCGCCTGGCTTGATTGTGTCATAGTGTTCCAGCCCATGTGTGACGGTGCGGATCACTTCCTGTAGCTCAGAGAGAATCCAGCGATCCAGCTCGCTGCGCTTCTCAGGTGCAAGCTGATAGGCTGTCGGATCGAACTGGTCGATGTTGGCATAGGTCACAAAGAACCAGTACACGTTCCAGATCTTATCAATGGTCTTGCGCACCTGCATCCATTTCTCGCTCAGACGCACGGGAACGCCCATCTGCTCGGCCTTCTCCATATCCTCCCTGGTGGGGATGTTGGGGAAGTTCAGATTCTGCTCGGGCACATGGTTTGTATAGAGCCAGCGCATGGCATCGGAACCGACACGTTCCGCAGCATCATCGAAGATCACCAGATTGCCCTTCGATTTGTGCATCGGGGTGCCATCCTCACCATAGACCAGCGCATAGCCAAAGAGCGTTTCAAAGGGATTGGTCTGCTCAAGCACGGTGCTCATGACCAGCATCGAGTAGAACCAGTTCCTGAACTGGCCAGGGAAGGACTCGGTGACAAAGTTTGCCGGGAACCACTGCTTCCAGTATTCGGGATTGGTGCGGTAGCCAAGTGTCGAGAAGGGAACGATACCGGCATCGAGCCACGGGTTGCCGACGTCTTTAATGCGTGAGACTTCCGTGCCACAGTTCTGACACTTGATCTTCACGGCATCGATCCAGGGGCGATGTGGGCTATGGCCGTCGAATTCCTCCCACCCGGAGACGGCGCGCTCTTTAAGCTCCTCTTTGCTGCCGATCACCTCGAAGGTACCGCACTTCGGACAGTCAAAGATAGGCAGTGCCAGACCCCAGTAGCGCTTCTTGGAGATCATCCAGTCGTCCATGTTTTGTAGCCAGTCCATCTCTCGGTCAAAGCCCCATGAGGGCAGCCAGGTGATCTTTTTGACCACTTCCATGATCTCATAGCGCAACTGATCCATCGAGATGAACCACTCATCAACCAGCCGGAAGATGAGTTCTGTCTTACAGCGCCAGCAGGTCGGGTAGCGGTGGCGGTAGTTTTGCGGGCGATAGAGCATCCCTTTCTGCGTCAGGTTCTCGGCGATCTGCTGTGCAACCTCCGAGGCTTTCTGCCCGGTCAGCCAGTCAAAGCCGTCCACATAGACGCCTGACTCATCGACGGGAGCGATCACGGCCAGATTGAACTCTTTACCGAGGCCGAAGTCCTCGCGACCACAGCCCGGAGCGATATGGACAATGCCAGTACCCTCGGTTGCGCTGACATCTTTCCAGGGGATCACCCGGTGCTCGACGCCCTGCGCGGCGGGCAGCTCATCAAAGGGGCCACGATATTTCCAGCCAACCATATCGCTGCCTTTGAGGGTTTCGGTCACGCGATACTCGCCCTTGTCGCGTCCCTTGAGCATCTTCAGAACCGGCAGCAGCTCTTCAGCGAGGTAATAGAACTCGCCATCCTGCTCAACGCGAACGTAGGGCAGATCAGGATGCACGGCAGCGGCCACGTTTGAGGTCAGCGTCCAGGGTGTGGTGGTCCAGGCCAGCAGGTATTCACCCGGGCGGTCAACCAGCGGGAAACGGACATACAGGCTCAGGTGCGTGGTCTCCTTATAGCCCTCAGATTCCATCTCCATATTCGAGATGCCGGTGGCACAGCGAGGACACCAGGGCATCACATCGCGTCCTTTGTAGATCAGGCCACGCTCTTTGCACTTCTTCAGAAAGTACCAGATAGTATAGTTGTTTTCATCGCTGAGCGTGTAATAGTCGTTGCCCCAGTCCATCCAGTAGCCCAGGCGGATGGATTGCTCCATCTGCACTTTCGCGAAACGGAACACGCGCTCCTTACAGCGTTCGACAAAGCGGGCAATTCCGAACTCCTCGATATCCCGCTTGGTCTTCAGGCCGAGCTCTTTTTCCACCTCAACTTCAACCCAGAGTCCCTGGCAGTCGAAGCCGTTCTGATAGCGCTGCTTGTAGCCCTGCATGGTCTTGAAGCGCTGATAGATGTCCTTATAGGTGCGACCCCAGGCGTGGTGGACGCCCATTGGGTTATTTGCTGTAATGGGACCATCGAGGAACGAATAGCGCTTCTCGCTGTTCTCATTGCGTTTGATGTATTGCTGACGGATATTGTGCTGATCCCACCATTGCTGGATTGATTGTTCCAGTTTGGGATACTCTACCTTATCAGCCCCGAGCACAGGCTTGAAAACGGATGATGTAACTGACAAAGTGACCTCCTTTGCACCTTGTGGGAAGCGAAAAGGTGCAACTGTATAAAGAAAAAGGATAAGTGCGAGTGATCGTGAGAACGATTAGCCTTCGCCGAGCACGATTTCCAGACGTTTATTGATGCGGCCTTTGTTCTCAGCCTTTGTGATATAGATATGGCCGACTTCTTTTGTATGGTTGACATGTGTTCCGCCGTCCGCTTGCAGGTCGAGCCCGACGATCTCCACTATGCGAACTTCCTCAATCATAGGCGGAAGCAAATTAATTTTAGTGCGTACCAGATCAGGAATTGCAAACGCCTTTTCCCGGGGCAGGGTATAGACCCGTATCGGATAATCGGCTTCTACCGCTTCATTGATTTTCGTTTCGATATAGGCAATGCGTTCTTTATCCAGATTATCTATTGCGAAGTCCATGCGAGCGCGGTCGGGATACATTTGCCCGCCGGTTACCTGGACGCCAAATTCTTTCCAGATTGTGCCACAGAGAATATGGAGAGCGGTATGTGTGCGCATCATTTTGTAGCGGAACATCCAGTCGATGGTGCCCACTACTTCGGTGCCAACCGCTGGAGGGCTGCAATCAAGCACGTGCCATATCACGTCATTGCGCTTGCTCAGGGCGATGACATTGCCCTCGTAGTCGCCATTACCCCATGAAATGGAACCACGGTCAGCCATTTGCCCGCCGCCCCCGGGATAGAACACAGTGGCATCGAGTGCGATGGCATCGCCTTCAACCGCAACAACACGGGCCGTACATTCATAGGTGTAGCTGTTTGTGTGGTAGATCAGCTTTGTTTTCTCCATGCTGTGTACCTCTCTGAGACTACAGAACCAATAAAAAAAGCCCCTCTCCCTATCAAGGGACGAGAGGAGCTCCCGCGGTACCACCCTGTTTAGCCAGGCAATGAGGCACTGGCTCACTTCGTTTCGCGTATTCCAGGATCTGGATTACATCCTCTCTGATAACGGGGAGGCTCCGGCGCTGCTTACTCTTCTGTTTTCAGCAGAGCGGCTCTGGAGTGATATTCGACTTGCTTTCTGGTTCCGGTCGCACCAACCCCGGACTCTCTGCACCAGAGAAAGAGCGAGTCTACTGGCTCCATCTTAGCCTTTTCAATTACCGGGCAGACTGTTTTTTGCTTGCCTCAGTAATTCTGTAACGGGTATACTATGGTGTTCGTTATAACAGTTGGTAGGATTATTTGTTTGTAAATATTCAATGTCTCGCACAGCTATGATACCATAGGGGTGGGTAGAAAACAAGCTGTAAATCAGACACAAGCAACCTACTCGATGGTGAGCTTTGCTTTGAGATAAGAGCTAAAAGCGGTACTTGTGTCAACGTAAAAAGGAACGTTATGTACAACTTAAAAGCTTTTTATGGACCCAATGCCGGATATGTTCTGGAGTTATACGAACGGTATAAGCATGACCCCCTATCTGTTGACGAGGCCACCAGGGCCGTTTTTGATTCCTGGCGACCTGAACAGGAGGCGCAGGCCACGTCGCAGGCTGCTGAAGGCCGGGCGGCGCTTGGCTATGTACCTGTAGAGGATGTCAAGAACATCGTGCAGGCTTCGGCCCTTGCTCATGCCATTCGTGAACGTGGACATCTTGGCGCACACCTTGATCCTCTTGGGAGTGAACCGTTAGGCGATCCCGCTCTATTGCCGGAAACCTATGGCCTGACGAACGATATTCTGGCGAAGATGCCGCCTACGGTGATCGGTGGTCATGCTGCTGAGGGGGCCAGTAACGCACTGGAAGCGATCAATGCGCTTCGTGCGATGTATTCTGGCACTATTAGTTATGAATTTGATCAAGTGAAAAGCCCTGATGAGCGTAGCTGGCTCCGCGACGCTGTTGGCTTGCGGCTCTTCCATAGAGACCCCGGTCCACAGGATGCGAAGCGCCTGCTGAAACGCCTGACTCAGGTTGAAGCATTTGAACGCTATCTGCATAAAACGTTCCCCGGGCAGAAGCGCTTCTCGATTGAGGGCACGGATGTTCTTGTCCCTATGCTGGATGAGATTATCTCGGCTGCCATCGACTCAGAGACCAAAAACGTAATGATCGGGATGGCACACCGGGGCCGTCTGAGTGTACTGGCCCATATCCTGGGGCGACCCTATGCCGAGATCCTGGCGAAATTCGCGCATACCAAACTGGATGAGAATTCCATGCTGACCGATAGTTTCGGGCATGGCTGGTCGGGGGATGTGAAGTATCATCTGGGCGCTGAACAGATCCTGGGTGAAAGTGCCTCTGTTGGGCTGAAAGTCACCCTTGCTCCGAACCCGAGTCACCTTGAATTTGTGGATCCCGTGATTGAGGGCATGGCGCGCGCATCGCAGGAGATCCGTTCCGTGGTTGGTTCTCCTCTGTTGGACGTTGATGATACGCTTCCCATCCTGATACACGGTGATGCTGCTTTCCCGGGCGAAGGAATTGTTGCAGAAACCCTGAACCTCTGGCATTTGCGCGGTTACTGGGTTGGCGGCACGATTCATATTATCGTTAATAATCAGCTTGGCTTTACAACGGAACCAAGCGACTCACGCTCTACACTGTTTGCCAGCGATCTGGCGAAAGGCTTCAATATTCCTATCATTCATGTTAATGCCGATGATCCCTATGCCTGTTTGACCGCTGTTCGTATCGCCCATGCCTATCGAGACCAGTTCCATAAGGATGTGTTGATTGATCTGGTTGGCTATCGGCGGTGGGGCCATAACGAGGGAGATGAGCCCGCCTTTACGCAGCCCCATATGTATGAGCTGATCCGCGAGCACCCGACGGTTCGTGAGCTGCTGGCGCGTCGCCTGATTAAGGAGGGTGTGCTGACCGAGGAAGAGGCCCGGGCGCAGGTGAGTGAGGCATATGAGGTGCTGGAGCGAGCGAAGAAAGAAGCCGAGCACGGTGTCTATGGCATCAAGGCCGAGGCCAACAACCTGCCGAAGCAAGAGGTGACGCTTGATGATGAGGACCTCGTTCCGCCGCCCCTCAGCGAGAAACAGATCATTACATATAATGAGGAACTGCTGACCTGGCCAAAAGATTTTCAGCCTCATCCCAAGCTGGCCCGCATTTTGCAGCGTCGTGCGAATACGCTTGGCCCGGAGGGCGGGATTGACTGGGGGCAGGCCGAAGCGCTGGCCTTTGCATCTATTCTGGCTGATGGCACACCGATTCGCCTGACCGGTCAGGACTCCGAACGGGGCACGTTTGGGCATCGCCACGCTGTGCTGCACAGTCAGGATGATAACAGCGTCTATATCCCGTTGCAGCACCTCTCGGATGCCCGGGCGTCGTTCTCCATTTTTAACAGCCCATTGAGTGAGGCCGGGGTATTGGGCTTCGAGTATGGCTATAGCGTGCGTGCGCAGGATGCCCTGGTGCTCTGGGAGGCCCAGTACGGTGACTTTGCTAACGTGGCTCAGGTGATTATCGATCAATTTATCGCCGCCGGACGTGCCAAGTGGCGGCAGGACTCATCTCTTGTTTTATTGCTTCCTCACGGTTATGAAGGAGGTGGAGCTGAGCATTCCAGCGCCCGTCTGGAACGCTTTCTGCAATTGGCTGCGGACGACAACTGGCGTGTAGCGAATTGTACGACTGCGGCGCAGTACTTCCATTTACTGCGTTTGCAGGCGCATCTTCTAGAACGGTATCCGCGCCCGCTGGTGGTGATGACGCCGAAAAGTCTGTTGCGTCATCCGCTCTCAACATCCCGCTTACAGGATCTGGTACATGGTTCCTTCCAGCCGGTGATCGATGACCAGAAAGCGCAGGAACACCGAGAACAGATCAGCCGCATCTTACTCTGTAGCGGCAAGATCGCGATCGATCTGCTGACGCATGAGAGCCGTGCGCATAGCGACGATACGGCGATTGTGCGAGTTGAGCTGCTCTATCCCTTCCCTGCCCGCAGATTGAAGCAGGTTTTGGAGCAGTACCCGAATGCTCGAGAAATTATCTGGGTGCAGGAAGAACCTCGTAATATGGGAGCCTGGAGTTATATGTATCCGCATCTTGCAAACCTTGTAGGCCAGTCTTTAGAGATAAAAGTTGTTTCTCGTCCCGAGCATGCCAGCCCCGCTGTTGGCTATCTCGATATGCATGTTGCCGAACAGGAACGCATTGTAGCGGAAGCCTCCGGCTTACCAGTAAAACAGACCGGAGGAAAGCATGTCCACTGAAATTCGTGTACCATCACTGGGTGAATCAATTGTCGATGCAACTATTGCATCCTGGCTAAAAAAGGAAGGTGATCCAGTTCGGAGCGGCGAAACCCTGGCCGAACTGGAAACGGATAAGGTCAACGTGGAGGTCTCCGCCGATCAGGATGGTGTGCTGCAAAAGATTCTGAAGTATGAAGGCGACACCGTCGGAATCGGTGAGGTGATTGGCTTGATCGGTGAGGCTGCGCAACCGGCTGCGGCTCCTCCTGGAGAAGTCGAGAAACCTCAGCCCGCTGCTACTGTCAGCGAGAATCAGCGTCCGCCCTCGCCCCTGGCACGGCGTATCGCGGCTGAACATAATGTGGATATCTCCCAGATCAAGGGGAGCAGCCCGCATGGTCGAGTGACCAAAGAGGATGTCATTCAGTACCTTGAACAGAACGCGCAACAGCCCACTGCTCCTGTGACGGCACCTCCGCCCCCGCCGGAGAGGCCAACACCGCCACGCCCTGCTGCTCCGCCACTGATGGCGCCCGAGTCGCCATATCGGCGTGAGGAGCGTGTGCGTATGTCGCGGCGGAGACAGACGATCGCGCAACGGCTGGTAGAAGCGCAGCATACGGCAGCCATGTTGACGACCTTTAATGAGGTCGATATGAGCGCGATTATGGATGTTCGTAAGCGGCGCAAAGAGGCATTTAAGGAGAAGTATAATGTCTCGTTGGGCTTCATGTCGTTCTTCACAAAGGCCGTCGTTGGGGCATTGAAGGCCTTCCCTCGTCTGAACGCAGAGATCCAGGGCAACGAAATGGTTATCAAGCACTACTATGATATCGGGATCGCAGTTGGCGCTGAGGAAGGGCTGATTGTCCCGGTAGTGCGCGATGCAGATCGGAAGAGCTTTGCGGAGATAGAGCGTGATGTTGCTGATCTGGCGAAACGGGCACGTTCTGGTAAGCTGACCCTGGAAGAACTGCAGGGTGGCACGTTTACTATTACAAACGGTGGCGTTTTTGGCTCTCTGCTTTCAACGCCTATTTTAAACGGTCCACAGGTTGGCATTCTAGGGATGCACAAAATTGAAGAGCGACCTGTTGTTGTTGATGGCCAGATTGTGATTCGCCCGATGATGTATCTGGCACTCTCATACGATCATCGCATTGTTGACGGTAGTGAAGCTGTGCGGTTCCTGGTGAAGGTCAAGGAGCTGCTTGAAGACCCTGAAACGCTGTTGCTTGAAGGCTAAAAGGGTTTGATCTCCCTCGACAGGGAACGTTCTAATCTGTATAATCAAGTAGAAAAAGCAACACTGTCCTTTCATCACAGTTCTGCTTCTGCCTATTGCCGCAGATTCTGTCTTTTCTACTGGAGACGAGTGCCCCTCTCTGCCAGCTATGGCGGGGAGCGGGCACACAGCGTGTCGCGAGAGTGAGAGAAAAAGGGCAGAAACAGAGGGAGTTGTCAGGGGTATGCAACCAGAGAACGTTTATCCTCGTCGAGCGGCTGAGGGAGACGATGCCAGTGCACTTATTGGAAAGACTCTCGGTTCCTTTCGGATTGTAGAACGAATCGGTGCCGGTGGTATGGCCTCCGTGTTTAAAGCGTATCAGCCCACCCTCGACCGTTATGTTGCCGTAAAGGTGTTACCGGCATATCATGCGCGTGAGCCTGTTTTTATCAAGCGATTTGAACAGGAGGCGCGTTCTGTTGCCAAGCTTGCTCATCCTAATATTGTTCAGATACATGATTTTGGGGAAACAGACGGTATTACCTATATCGTGATGGAGTATGTTGATGGGGGAACGCTCAAGGACCGTCTCAAGAAACCTATGTCCGTGCAGGAAGCGGCAGACTTCATTATTCAGGCTGCCGAGGGGCTGGATTGTGCCCATCGCAATGGCATTGTGCATCGTGATGTGAAGCCTGCAAATATGCTTTTGCGTAGAGATGGACATTTGTTGCTCTCGGATTTTGGCATTGCCAAGATTCTTGAGGGCACAACCAATCTTACCCGCGTTGGAACCGGGATCGGTACCCCTCAGTATATGTCTCCTGAGCAGGGAACAGGGCAGGCCGTGGATCGTCGGAGTGATATTTACTCTCTGGGGATCGTCTTCTTTCATTGCCTGACAGGACGTGTTCCTTTTGTTGCTGAAAATCCCCTGTCGATCACGCTGAAGCACGTCAATGAACCTCTACCCGTTGAGCAGTTGCTGGCGACCGGTGTGCCGCCACAGATTGTCCATGTCGTCGCGAAGATGGCCGCGAAGCAGCCTGCTGATCGCTTCCAGACGGCAGAAGCGTTGATCGAAGCGTTGGTAAACGCTCTGGCTGCAAGCAATCTCTCTGTTTCGCGTCATTGGCGGATTGGGACCCCGATTCAATATGATCTTGCGGGAAACATTCCTCGGGTTTCTGGCTCTTTGCCGCCGACGAGTAGTCCGCAACTGCCTCCCGATGCGCCAATCACCTGTTTCCGCTGTGAGGCGTTGAACCCTCGAACACGACACTTTTGCACCTATTGCGGCTATAAGCTGGCAGATAACGATGTGATTCATGATCGTTATACTGACCATACCGGACGCGCTCCTCTGGCTCGGCTGACGATTCAGAGTGGCGCGATGGCCGGGCGCTCGTTTCGGTTCCATCAGGATGTCATCACAACTATCGGGCGCACAAACGGATGCGATCTGATTATCGCGGGCCCTTCAGTTTCGAGGCGCCACGCTCGCCTCTGGTTTGCAGATGGGCGCTGGATTCTGGCCGATCTGGGCAGCTCAAATGGCACCTTCGTGAACAATATGCGGCTGACGCATCCAGTCGTCTTGAACGATGGAGACCGAATCAACTTTGGTGATGAGGTGGTCGTGTTTTCTATAACCTATCTTTGATGAGGACAGGCTGTTAGAGCCTGGTCCGAATACTCTATAAGGATCTGGTGATGCTTATGAATCCGATTGCACAAGCGACACAGCAGATATTTCTGGGTGGAGCGGTCAAGCAGAACCATGCGCTAGAGCATGCGACGATTGTTCTCTTATCGCGTCAATATCCAGAAGTGCGCCTCTCCGGTATTTCGTTTGCTGCCGGTTTTTTTGTCTTTGGCAATGTGCCGACGGAGGCGATTCTGCCTGCGGCAGAGGAGGCCCTGCACCTGTTGCGTACCACTCATCCAGACATGGCTGTTCATGAGCGTTGCGGCACGAATCTGGCGGTTGCGGGTATTCTGTCTGGTCTGGCGGCGATGACAATTGCCCGCTTGAAACGTCCATATAGCACCGCCAATAATGTGATCCTGGCCTCAACGGCGGCATTGGTGCTTGCTCGTCCGTTAGGACTGACCATTCAGCGCTTTGTGACAACGCAGACGCCCAATTCCTCCATGCGTATTCTTGAGGTGAAACCCATGAAGGTATTCGGAGCCAATGCGCATTTCGTTCGGACTGAGAATCCAGACGCATCTGGACTCTTTGCATAGAAAGGGGGCTCATGTTGGAGACTGGACGCAATCAATTTCTGGTAGAAACGTCGTGGCTTGAAGAGCATCTCCATGACCCACAGATTCGCATCGTTGATATGCGTGGCTATGTTCGTACCGTTGAGCGGGAGAACGAGCAAGGTCAGAAAGTACAGGACGCGCTCTATGTCGGTGCCCGCGATGAGTATGAGCAGGAGCATATCCCTGGCGCGGTCTATATCGATTGGAGCAGCGACATCGTGAACCATGACGATCCGGTAGAGGCGCAGATTGCTCCGCCAGAACGCTTCACAGAGGTAATGGAGCGCCTGGGCATTGGCGATCAGACGCTTGTAGTTGCCTATGATGCTCATCCCGCTTCCCAGTTCTCTACGCGCCTCTGGTGGGCGTTACGCTACTATGGACATACGCGGGTAGTGGTGCTCAATGGAGGGTTGCCCAAGTGGAAGCGCGAAGGGCGGCCTCTGGATACCGTCATTCCCTCGTATTCGCGTGCGACCTTTACGCCACGCGTGCAGGCTGAACTGCGTGCTACCGCCGAAGACGTTTTGAAGATGATCGGGCAGAAGGGTATTCAGCTTATTGATGCACGCGATCAGGGACAATATGACGGCTCTGTCACTCGTGGAGCCGGGCGGGCGGGCCATATCCCCGGGGCGTTGAATATTCCTCGCGAGGAGTTGATTGATCCCGTAACCGGGACGTTTCGCAGCAATGATGAACTCAAGCAGATATTTCAATCTGCGGGGGTCGCGCCCGATAATCGTGTTGTTGCGTATTGTAATGGCGGTGTGGCGGCAACAACGGTCCTCTTTAGCCTTGCAATGCTTGGCTATCCCAGATTGACCAATTATGATGGCTCCTGGAACGAGTGGGGAGTACGTCAGGATTTGCCGACCGAAGTCTAGATGATTTGAAGGTAAGATGGAAGAACAGAGGACGGATAGGAACGAGATACAGGAAGAAGTGCTTGACCCGAATCGGGTAATGCAGGCCTTCGGCGTGCGGGATTGGGAGAACCTGGGACCCGCTGATAGCTCGACCGCGGCCAGCCTGGGCTTGCTGGTTGAGATCAAGGGGGAGCGGTATTTGCTGCGTGAGCGCCCTGAGAATCCCCTGGGTGAAGACTATGGGCATCGCTATGCGTTTCAGCACTATTTGCGTGATGCCGGTATTCCCATTCCCCCGTTTCGGCTGGCGCCCGATCAGCAGCCGTATGTTATGGTAGATGGCGAAACGTTTGAGCTTCAGGGAGTGCCACAAGGCGAACTCTTTAGCTCGATGAGCCTGCGTGGTATACAGTGGACGGCGCAGGCCGCGGCGATGCTTGCTCATCTACATCAGGCCTCGCGGCGCTATCAGGGACCACAGTACCGCTGGCCTGCCGAAGCGCATATCGGGGCGATGGTACAGAACTGGCTGGCAATGGCCCGGACCAGAGCCGAACAGACCGAGGTCTACGCGCTCTCTTCCGCGATGCAACATCTGGTAGAGCAATGGGAAAAGATGCTTCCCTCAGCGATGGTCTCCATTGGTGGGGCGCGCAACCTGCCCGAGTTTCATATTCACGGGGACTATCATCCGTTGAATCTGCGCTTCTCGTCGGATGATGTGACCGCTGTCACGGGCTTTGATGCGTCTCGCTGGGAGAAGCGGATCTTTGAGCTGGCGTTTGCTCTGTTCTACTTTAGTGGTCTCTCCTGGCTGCCGGGCAGCTCTCTGACGCGTCCTCTGGTGAAGCGAGGTTTTGAACCGGAGCGCTTGCGTGTGTTCCTCGATGCCTATGGGCAGATTTATCCGCCCGCAGAGGGCGAAGCGGCGTTGCTGGCCGATGCCCTTCAGATTATCACACCAATCGCAACCATGAATGGCCCGCTGGAAGATCTCTTTTACGAGCGCCCTGAACAAGAGGAGCCGATCATTGAAGATGTACTGGAACGCCTTGAGTGGGCGGCAGCGCTTCCGGCCTGGTTCGAGCGCATTCGGTTATCTCTTCAAGAAATGTGGGCATAACAAGCCAAAAGAACAGCAGCATCACTTCCTCTCGCGATGGATGCTGCTGTCTCTTTTTTGGGATGATTTCGTTGTGACGCTGCGCTATTTGAGCACAAGGAAGAGACCAATGAGCAGGATGAGAACCACCACTGCAACCAGAGCTAGGATGATAAGTCTCGATCTGGGTTGAGAATGAGAGGCTGGCGCGTGACTTCTCGGTTGTGCACCGGTTTGCCCGCCAGAGGCGTACATCATCTGGTTGGAATGGGGGCCGGAGGCCGACTGAGCCGGAATTGGGCCAGAGAACCCCGGTGTCTGTGCCTGTTTTGGCATGGTGGCGGCAGGGGCGGCTGACTGAGCCTGATAAGCTGCCTGAGCTTGCTGGAAGATCCCGTTATTTTGTTTAATGAACAAGGTTTGGTCGCCTGCACCCTGCTGAGCTGTGTTCATTGGTGTTGGTTGCGATGAAAGAGTTGTTCCACAGTTTGGGCAGCGCTGGGTATGCGGCTGAAGCGGCGCATTGCATCGTGGACAATGCGCCGCCTGCGTCGAATGATCGGGCATCGGCGAAGTTGCCGTATCGGGCGAGCCCTGTTTGATCTTTCCATCGGCCATCATCTGCTCATAGACCATATCCAGTGCAGGCTGTGTGCTGTGATCCTGCTTGGTAGGCTGTGGCGGCTGTGGCGGATGCGGGAGGGCCGACAGAATTTTTTTGAGATCATGGGCAAAATCAGCGACCGACTGATAACGGTCTTTGGGTCGCAGAGCCATTGCCCGCTGAATCACCTTGTTGAGTTGTTGCAGCAGTTGAGGAGGGAGGGTCCCGAGCTGCGCAACATGACGAATATGACGAGGCGCCGGTTTTCCGGGTTTTGGCCCACCAAGCCTGAATTGACGCGCTGCCTGCTGCTCCGGGGTCTCCTCGGGCGGGTTATTCGCGAGGACCTCTTGCAGAGTTGGCAGGTCAGGTCGGCCCTGCTGCATGGCCTGATTCCGTATAGAGACGCTTGGGGGTTCGTGAGCTGTGAGAGCAAAAAAGAGAGTCCCACCGAGAGCGTATACATCTGAACGGATATCAGTACCGGCCCCACCGGGGTATTGTTCCGGTGGCGCGTAGCCAGGAGTGCCCTGGTGGCGAATAAAGAAAAGCGTGCGCGCGCCATCGGCGGCTGCTTTCGCATTTCCCAGGTCAACCAGTACCGCTGTCCCATCCGAGGTGATACGGATATTGTCGGGTTTAATGTCGCGGTGAATCACAGGGGGCCGTTGATTATGTAGGAAATGGACGGCGTCACAGATAGCCAGTAGCCAGCCCATGATACGTGAGATAGGAACGATATCGTTACGCTGGCGTGCAATACGAATCAGGTCGGTCAGGTCATTCCCCTCAATATAGTTCAAAACCATATAATAACGACCCCGCTCCATAAATGCGTCTTGGAGAGCGGGGAGGTTGGGGTGATGCAACTGATTCAACACGTTGGCTTCGTGTTTAAGCTGTTCCTGCCCACTTGCCCCTGTAACTAAATATTCCTTCACTGCGTAATGCAGTGATGTTGTCAGATCTAATCCCAAATAAACGTGTCCGAACCCACCGCTGCCCAGCACACGTTCGATGCGATATCGTCCATGAAGAACGGTACCAGATGGAACGGTCTCTATCATTGAAGAAGTCTCCCTCTTTGCCTGCCGAACGGAGTAAGGGTCTGGAGCAGTTGCTGTCTCTGATACACATTTTTGTCTGCACCATCCCTGTCTCGGTCGCTTTGCATGCCTGCATTCGCATTATACACCACTTGCCGGAACATGTACATGTTCACAAACCGATGTGGGATGATTTTCCTTTTCTGGTCTTTTAGCATGTTGCTCCATCGTGTCGGAAGGTGATCAGACCCACTAGAAAAAAGCTGGCAGGGCAAATACTGTGAACAAATTCTTTGATGATCTTAGATTAGTGCGCTACGAAATCCCCTACTGGGAAAAGGTACGAAATACGATCCTGATAGTTAAACGTTTGATCCCCTCCTTTTCAGTACACTGAAGCCTCCCTTCTGGTCGAATTTCAAAGACTGGAATAAAAAATCGCCTTTTGCCCGCGTCAGAGATTGGGACGCTTGAACAGTCATATAGGTTTGGTAATAGCTGTGTGCCTCTCAATTATAACAGAAGCGGCAGGAGAAAAAAGAAGCTGCTTTGTTATTGCTATCCAGCAGCATGACGAGAACCTGCTCGCTCAGTCTGCCTCCAAACACTACACCGCTTTCCTATTCTTTCATAAGGGGCTCGTAATGGTAATCGAAATCAAGACACATATGGCACAGGGAAAGCGTGAATCTGAATAGAATTGCCAGAATGAGAAAGAAAAAGGAGGTTTTATCAGATGCGGTTACGCGACTATCTCAATGCTCGCCTTGACGAAGGTGAGAGCCGGGCAACCGTCGAGGGGTTTCAGAACAGTGTGCGCTGCTCTTTAAGCGATGCTCTGACGGCGCTTCCAGCCGAGGAGCTGGATCAGGAGATCCATGAGAAGCGCAAAGAGTCGGATGGACAAACCTATCTCTGGTTGGGGGCTCGCCCTGATCCAAGCTATGTGGTTCAGGAGTAGCTCGCTGACAAGACAGCTCATAGAACGAGCGGTCTTTTTTGATTGGTGCGGCGAGAAGGAGTTTATCGAAAAAATATGATATGCTAGGTGCGTGTTTTACTAACCCTCGCTGAAAGGATTGCTTTGACTGTGCAAAAGTTTCGTACCGGTTTTCTTTTTGACACGCACTTTCTTGCTCATGATAGTGGGGTGGAGACAACGGTCAGGCTGCGTGACCGCACCTTTGAGCTTGCGCCTGAGCCTCACCCCTCGGATGTAACTATTACCCGTCGTACACATGAGTTTCTGGTAAAATCCGGTCTGGCATCCATGATGCTGCCGCTACAAGCGCGTGCAGCGTCCGAAGACGAGGTGGCCTTATTCCATACACGCGACTATATAGAAGGGATCAAGGCATATGCAGCCGGTGGCCCTTCTCAGGGCGCATGGGGATATGTCGATGAGGATACGGTAATCAAACCCACCTCGCTGGAAGCGGCGTTTTATGCAGTTGGCGGCGCATTGAATGCGGTTGATGCAGTCATGGCGGGAACGGTTCGCAACTGCTACGCACTGTTGCGTCCTCCTTGCCACCATGCGACACGTAATCAGGGACTGGGCTACTGCATCTTTAACAATACGGCGCTGGCAGCTCTCTATGCACGGAGGCGCTACGGGCTTGAGCGTGTGATGATTGTCGACTGGGATGCACATCATGGCAATGGCACACAAGATGCTTTCTATGATGACCCCAATGTGTTGTTCGTCTCGCTTCATCAGCAAAACTGGTACCCGAAGGATTCCGGCAATCTGGAAGAGATTGGGCAGGGCGCGGGCGCGGGCTTGACCGTAAATATTCCCTTACCTCCCGGAACCGGAGATAAGGGCTATCAGATGGCCTTTGAACAGCTTGTCGTCCCAATCGGGAGACAGTTTCGTCCGCAGCTCATTCTGATTACGGCAGGTCAGGACCCAAGCTGGTTGGACCCCCTCACTCAGTTGATGATGACGATGAATGGCTTTCGGCAGATATCCCGGCAGATGGTGCAACTGGCGGAAGAGGTATGTGATGGGCGTCTGGTAATGTTACAGGCAGGTGGCTATAGCGCTCCCTATGTTCCATTCTGTACCGCGGCAGCCGTCGAGCCGCTCATTGGTGTGGATCTTGGGATTGTTGATCTCTATGATGGGGCTGATGAGCTGGAGACGAGCGCAACGATCCTGCTCAAGGAGACACAGGAGGCCTTGACTCGGGCACGAGAGTGGCATAGTCAATGGTGGAAGTTGTAACGGCTTTTTCCTCGCTCCTTGTAGAGGTAATACGTTGAAAGATGGTAAAAGCCGCAAAGGGAGGGATGATGTGATATACTTGAGCGGAGTTCAGAAAGATACTCGATGAGGAGGCCCCACCAGTGGAACATCAGAAACAGCCCCGTTATCACTATGATGAGTTTTCCTCTCAATTTGTTGCGCTACTGCTGGAATTCTGGGCGGATATAGTACCATTTGTCCACCGTCAGTCCCCTCGGGTAGCCTCGCTCTTGCGGGTTGCAACTCCTCTGGAACTGAAGCGTAAAAATGGCACGTGGTGTATTCGTGTGCTTATTCCACAACTGGGACCACGGGATAGATTATCTCAACCGAGAGATAACGAAATAGTAGCGCAGGCTATCCGTTTGTGGGCTCATACAGTTGCACATTTCAAGCTTCCCTTTGTTATGGTGGAGTTTGATGTAAAACAGCCTGCATAAATGCTTGAAAGCTCTTTCGGGGCCTTCGGAAAGATCCCCGATCCGCTCTCAGGATAGTGCAATAGAAAAGGAGATGCTATGACCACTGCTCAGCCAGCGGAGCGGCGTCGCTTCCCTGATCTTGACCCGGTTGCGCTTCAACATCCATATGATCGCGCGGCCCTGAATGCTCTACAAAAAGTGCCGGGGCTGGATGTTGTTGTACGCAAATTTATCGAATTGGTTCCGGAACGTATTTCCCATATTCAGCATGTTGCCCAGATGGTGCAGGTAACGCCCAGACAGTGCCCGCAGCTCCATAGTCTGTTGCAGGATGCCTGTGAGATCCTTGATGTTCAGGAACCTGAGCTCTATGTTTCACAGTACCCGGTGCCCAATGCCTATACCAGCGGCCATGATAACCCCTTTATCGTGGTAACGACCGGGCTGCTTGATATGATGAACGATGATGAGATTATGGCAGTTCTCGCCCATGAGTTGGGTCATATCAAGTCGGGGCATGTTCTGTATAAGACGATGGCGAGGAGCATCGGCGCGATACTCTCCATTGTCGGTGATATGACGCTCGGTATCGGACGCATTATCGGGCGCACGCTGGAAGGGGCCTTTCTGGAATGGGACCGCAAATCAGAGTTTACGGCCGATCGTGCGGCCATGCTGGTAGTGCAGGATCCAGATGTAATGCTGTCCTTGATGATGAAGCTTGCCGGAGGCACATTATTCCAGCGTGATCAGATGAATGCTCGCGAGTTCTTGAAACAGGCCGACCTCTATAACGATGTCGATGCAAATATGCTGGACCGCTTCTACAAGCTGTTACTGATCGCACCGGTGAGCCATCCGCTGATTATTGTGCGGGCGCGTGAGATTGTTGACTGGGCAGGCAGCCGTGAATACGGGGATATCCTTGAAGGACGCTATCCACGCATGTGGCGCCCTGGCTATACAACCGGTCCTGTCACGCCTCCCCCTGATACCAGCGGGAGCCGACGCACAACCTCCCCGCTTGGTGAAGAAACTGAATTGGTGCGCTGCCCGCATTGTGGCCGGGAGCAAACGAATAGACGCTACTGTAGTCTGTGTGGTGGGCAGATCTCATGATGCTGCGCAGAGGAAGAGAGAGACGGAAACCGTCTGCCCGTCTGGTTGGTTACCTGATGGTGGTGACCGCCTCTCTTCTTTTTGGCTTGAATGGCAATATTTCAAAGCCTCTTTTCGCGGGAGGCGTCTCGGCGATTACGCTGACAGCGTTTCGGACGCTGATCGGGGGCCTGTGCCTGCTGATCGTTCTGCTTCCCGGGCTTCGGAGCTCCTTGCGGGTGCCTGTTCGATCCCTGGGATGGCTCCTTGCCTTTGGTGTGACGCTGGCGCTGGTCACATTTACCTATTTTATGGCGATCAGTCGCTTGCCGATCGCGATTGCCCTGACCATTCAGTTCAGTGCTGCCGCCTGGATGACGGTTGGTGAAGCGATCTGGCGACGCAAGCTCCCCACCGTTCATGTTTTGCTGGCGCTGGTCTGTGCCTTTGGGGGGTTGCTGCTTCTCACGGGCATCTGGCGCGCCGATTTTCGCTCGTTAGATCCCTGGGGCCTGTTTTTTGCGTTGCTATCGCTGCTCTTTTTTATCGCGTATCTGTTGCTTGGCGAGCGCGTGAGTCGCGATATGTCTCCGTTGGCGGCTACAGCCTATGGTTCGTTGATTGCCGCGCTGATCTGGTTCTGCGTACAGCCGCCCTGGACAATTCCCGCGACAACCTGGAGCGGGATGAATGGGCTGTTGATTCTGGCTGTTGGCATTCTCGGGATGGCGCTTCCGTTCGCTCTGCATCTCGGAGCCTTGCAACGGGTCAATCCGACACGCGTTGGTATTGTGGCGAATCTGGAAATGGTGGCGGGCGGTCTGATCGCGTTTCTCTGGTTGGGAGAGACGCTGGATCTCTGGCAGAGCGTGGGTTGTGTGCTTGTGCTGGCCGGTTTAATCATTTTACAGTATGAGCGAGAAAGCCCCCTGGAAGGGCTCACCCGATGAGGACGGGAAACTCTATCGCAGCAGAAAAGCTGTACAACTTGCAACTGGAGAACGGCTTTATACGTAATGTCTAATGGATACCTCGTCTCTATGTGAGAAGGCTGAAACCTCCTCTATTCGCGGCTCTGCGGGAACTCCCCAGTATTCAGAAAGAGAGAGCGCGGGGTGTCATTGACTCTTCAATTGGGTCGCACAGGCTATTTCTACCATGCAGGAGAGAAATAGAATATCACAAAAGAAAGTGTGTTGTGGGGCGAAAAGCTATGAAAAATGACGATTCTCATCGCAGTACACAGAACGGCCATTCACATGTGAATGAAGATGCGAACGCACATGGTCACTATAAGCCGTATAAGCGCCGTCGGCGTGGGGAGAACATACGCAATTGGCGAGGGGAAGGACGAGCGGTTACTGAGGACGAGAGATTGCTTCGTCGCCCGACTCAGCCTCTGGTCAGCCCCAGTGAACCTACACCGCTGGAGAAAATACATGCTGATGAGCATGCCTTTGAGCGTGCGCTGAACTTCGATTTTACTATTACGGACCCCTGGCGAGTCTTCCGTATTATGAGCGAGTTTATCAATGGGTTTGATGAACTGGCTCATATTCCCCCGTCGGTGGCGATCTTTGGTTCGGCGCGAACAAAACCGAGTGATCCAGCCTACAAGGCCGCTATAGAGACTGCACGGCTGCTTGCAAAGGCCGGGTTCGGCGTGATTACCGGTGGAGGGCCGGGGATTATGGAGGCGGCCAACCGAGGGGCGCAGGAAGGCGAGAATCTCTCGATTGGTTGCAATATTGAGCTGCCGTTTGAACAGTCCTCGAATCAATATCTGGATATTGACCTTGAGTTCCGCTACTTCTTTGTGCGTAAAACAATGTTTGTCAAGTACTCAAACGCGTTTATTATCTTCCCTGGCGGTTTCGGCACGATGGATGAGTTGTTTGAGGCTTTGACACTGATCCAGACAAAGAAGGTCAGCAATTTCCCGGTAATCCTCTATGACTCGAAATACTGGGGGGGATTGGTCAACTGGATTCGGACCACCATGCTGGATTCAGGCAAGGTGTCACCTGAGGATCTGGACTTGATTCAGGTATCGGATGATCCCGAGGAGATCTGTCAGCTTGTGTGTGACGCGTATCAGCGCAACCATGAACTCGAAAAAGAGGACAGAAACCGTGAGAAGTCAATCCGGTAGCCGAAAAGAAAAGCAGGAGGAGGAGCTATCAAAGAACTCCGCCTCCTTTTTTGTTGGCCCGGTTCACGCCTCCGCTTTGTCTTCTTCCTGCTTGCCAGGGGGGTGCCACTTGAGAAAGATGGTGCTGAGTGGAGGCAGCGTGAGCAGAATAGAATGTGGGCAGGACTGCCAGTAGAGCGGCCCGCTTGGCATATGTTGTTCGTTGCGTATGCCGCTACCGCCAAACCGGGTATCATCGCTATTCAATACCTCATAATACTCGCCAGCATACGGCACCCCGACTCGATAACCCGAACGCGGAACTGGCGTAAAGTTACAGATTACGACTACGGTATCTTCAGGGTGTTTGCCTTTGCGCATAAAGGAGATCACGCTGTTCTCGGTGTCGTAGCAATCAATCCAGCTAAAGCCCTCCGGGTTTGTGTCCAGTTCGCTGAAAGCAGGCTCTGTCTGATAGAAGCGGTTGAGCTCCTGCACATAGGTTTGCAACTGGGCATGGTGAGGATCACTGGGCGGTTCGAGCAAATGCCAATCCAGGCTCTCTTTATAATTCCACTCATGCCATTGCCCGAACTCCCCCCCCATAAACAGCAGCTTTTTCCCGGGATGCCCCCACATGTACCCATAGAGCGCTCGCAGATTGGCGAATCGCTGCCAGAGATCACCCGGCATTTTGGTCAGCAGCGAGCCCTTCAGATGAACGACTTCATCGTGTGAGAAGGGGAGCACGAAGTTTTCGGAGTAGGCATACATCAGCGAGAAGGTGATATTGTTGTGATGATAACGGCGATGAATCGGGTCAAGGTGCATATACTCAAGCATGTCGTGCATCCAGCCCATATTCCATTTATAGGTAAAGCCCAGACCGCCGACGTAGGTAGGCCGAGTGACCAGCGGCCACGCTGTGGATTCTTCCGCGATTGTGATCGCGCCCGGGATTTCTGCATACACGGCTTCATTGAACTGGCGCAAGAAATTCACTGCTTCAAGGTGCTCACGACCGCCGTACTGGTTCGCGACCCATTCACCCGCGGGACGCATATAGTCGAGATAGAGCATGGAAGCCACTGCGTCGACCCTGAGCCCATCAATATGATATTCCCGCAACCAGAAGAGGGCGCTACCAATCAGGAAGTTACAGACCTCGCTGCGTCCGTAGTCGAACACATAGGTTCCCCATCCCTTATGTTCACCTTTGCGGGGGTCTGCATATTCATAGAGGTGCGTGCCATCATAGTAGCTCAGGGCGTGCCCATCTTTGGGGAAGTGAGACGGCACCCAGTCCAGAATCACGCCGATGCCCTGCTGATGCATATAGTCGACAAAGTATTGAAAGTCAGCGGGGGAGCCAAAGCGGCTGGTTGGTGCGTAGTAGCCGGTGGTTTGATAGCCCCATGAACCGTCGTAGGGATATTCCGTGACCGGAAGTAGTTCGATATGGGTGAAGCCCATTTTCTTGACGTAGGCGGCCAGCGCATGAGCCAGCTCCCGATAAGTCATAAAGCGATCCTCTTCAACGGCACCTTCCTGATGCCGTTCTGGTACGTGTCGCCAGGAGCCCAGATGGACTTCATAGATCGAGATTGGTGCGTGAAAGTCCTGTTGCAGCCCGCGCTGTCGCATCCACTGCTCGTCATGCCACTGATACTGACTGATATCCGCGACAATCGTGGCGGTGCTGGGGCGCAGTTCAAAGGCGAAGCCATAGGGGTCTATTTTGTCCGCATGATAGTTATTGAAGCGTGAGTAAATGGCATATTTATAGAGCGTGCCGGGTTTCAGGTTCGGCACAAAACATTCCCAGATGCCCAGTTCAGCGTGACGTAAAATCATAGGATTCGCGCTTCGATCCCAGTGATTGAAGTCGCCAATGACGGAAACCATGCGGGCATTTGGGGCCCAGACCGCGAAATTGATACCGGAGACTCCGTTCACGGTGCGCTGATGTGCCCCCATTTTTTCATAGATATGATAGTGTTTTCCCTGTCCAAAAAGATAAAAGTCAAACTCGCTGAAAAGAGATGGTATTGCTCGCTGCTCTGCTTCAGAAGAGAGAGTATTTCCTGATTGTGGTTGCGATAATGTCATTGCTCACATCCTTAGTAGCTCTTAACCGCCAACAGCCGAAGATATCGCTTTCTATCACGCAAAAACACGGTATGCTCTTGCTTGAAGGCAATCTTCTACATTGATTATAACCCACACTGTATATGTGGTCCTTTTTGTCCTCCCTCGAAAGTATGACGCGGGTCTTGATAGAAGGCGTGCGTATCTCTGTCTGGAAAGACAGGGCTATGAGACTGCTTTCATTTCTATTACGTGTTTTGGATAAGAGACGCTTTGGGAGAAAGGAAGGTCAGTCGCCATGACGCTTGATATACAAAAGCTGAAGCAACGTTTACAGGAGAAAGAGAAAAATCTGAAAAGCAGCATCGACGGTTTAACAGAAGCGTATCCAACGCCGGTCGATCCGATCCAGATTAGCGAGGGTCCCCAGGATTCTGAAGAGACAGCCGTTGACTTTCTGGAAACACAGCAAGAGCAATCAACGCTGGTCAATCAACAGGCTTTGCTGGCCGAGGTCCAGGATGCGTTAAAGCGCATCGATGAGGGAACATATGGGCGCTGTGTGGACTGCGGCCAGCCGATCCCGGAAAAACGCCTTGAAGCGATGCCCTGGGCATCTCGCTGTGTCAAGGATGCCGAACGGCTGGAACAGCAAAATTTAAGTCGTGCCAGACCTGATAATACGGAAAAGCGTTTCTACTAGTGCTATGGGTGCGGGGAGTGCATGCCGCACTCCTCTGGCTCTTCCAACAAGAAAGATACGGGCGCTTTTTGAAAGGGGGGGCTTCCTTGACGCTCTTCAGTTCCCTGTCTATAATTCAAGCACAGGCATAATCTCTGTTGTACCCTCTGTATTTTTGAGGAAAGGAAGAAATATCCAGCGTGGCGGTTAAACGTGCTCGTATCTATGACGCAATTGCGCTGTTCACAGTGCTTCTGATTCTGGCGCTTGACCAGTGGACTAAGTTCCTGGTCGTAACGCATTTAAGTCCCCCGGAGAGTAAGCCCCCGATCTCGATTATCGGGAAATATTTGAGTATCTACTATATTCAAAATAATGGTGCTGCCTTTAGTATGCTGGATTCAAATCCACTGCTGCTTACGGTATTGATTATGGTGGCGATAGTCGTCATCAGCTACCTCTATTTTCGGAATCTGAACACCGGCTCACTCTTCTCTAAAATTATCTTCGGGATGATTATCGGTGGTGCGGTCGGGAACCTGATCGACAGGGCCCGCTACGGTGGATATGTGGTTGATTTTCTCTCGTTTCGTATTCCAGAGCTGAATTTTTCCTTCGCCATTTTTAATATTGCTGATGCCTGTATCTCGGTGGGGGTCGTTTTGCTCTTTATTCTGGTTCTCTGGAACGGGTTTCACCACTCAGAACAGGAGGAGGGCGCAGAGAAGAAGCTTCAGAGCTCGACCCCTTCTTCTTCTTCAAACGAGTAGCAATTGAGGTGGAATAGGACAGGTTATGCACAATATGGATGGAAATAAGGCGAATGCGCAGCAGATCTTTGCGGTGGAACCGGAAGCTGTCGGTCAGCGGTTGGATCGCTATCTTGTTGCCAGATTAACGGAGATCTCACGCAGCGGCGTACAACAGTTGATTGACGAGGGCGCGATTCTGGTCAATGGACGAGCCAGAAAGCCGGGCTATGCCTTACGCGCAAATGATACTGTCGAAGTCTTGCAAGCGACAGTTCCCACACCTCCGCAGGAGGTCTTGCCGCTGCCGGTGGCACTCGATATCCTCTATGAGGATGATGACTTGCTGGTGCTTAATAAGCCTGCGGGCATGGTGGTGCATCCAGCTCCCGGCCATTATGAGGATACGCTTGTCAATGCATTGGTTGCGCGCTATCCGCAACTGCAAGACGCAGAGGGGGATATGCGCCCGGGAATTGTTCACAGGCTGGATAAAGACACTTCTGGCCTCTTGATCGTGGCGAAAAATAGACCGACGCAAGCATTGCTTGTGGAGATGATGAAGCAGCGCGCAATCATCAAGCGCTATCTGGCTCTGGTTGAAGGGAATATTGCGCTTGATAAGGGGAGTATCGATGCTCCCATCGGACGCGACCCTCGCAATCGACAATTGATGGCAATCACGGCCACGGGGAGCCGAGACGCGGTGACCCACTTTCGGGTCTTAAAACGCTTTGCCCGCCATACGCTGGTACTGGCTCAACTGGAAACGGGACGCACCCATCAGATTCGTGTCCATTTTAAGGCGATCGGACACCCGATTGCGGGCGATCCTACGTATGGTTCGGGGCGCCGTATCTCGCATCATATACAACTTGGGCGTCAGTTCCTACATGCCTCTCAGCTTCAATTTGAGCATCCTCGCACTGGAGAACAACTGCTCCTGGAAGCACCTCTCCCTGCCGATTTACAGAACATCCTGGAAAACGAAAAGGCATTATAGGCACTGGTAAATGCTGCTGTTCCTATGCTATAATATCTGCTGACAATGCACGAGAAAAGGTATTCTGTCTGGAATACTGGCATATTGCAGTACAATGTTGGTATGTTGCCGCTGAAGGAACGGCATGCAAAACCGCACAACCGAGATCTCCTTTTGCGATGCGACACAAGCGAATGACGCAGCCAGCCTCCGGGCGTAAGTATTATTTCTTCTTCAGACTGGCATCCTTTTAGTTTGCGAGGAGAGGAGTTGCCTGCTTATGCCGATCTTAGCGAAAGATGGCGGAGAGATTGCACCGAGGAGCCTGGTGCGTCATCGCCCGATTTTTGGGAAGCGTGGACCGACAACGACTGATACGACCCCTTCTGTGCAGCGCGCGTCTCGTCCTCCTGCTGTCGATACTACAGATGATGTTACAGAGTGGACACAGGCACAGAGCACTGAAGCGCCAGGCATCGCAGGCCGGTTTCTCCGTCGATTCGACTTGAGGCGCCGTGCTATAGCCCGCAAAAGCGAAAAGGGATCGGGCCATTCGCTACTCTATCTTGGATTGGGAATGTTGGTCATGCTGGCGCTCTCGCTGTTGCTTGCCCCTATCGTGAGCTGGATCAACGTGACCCTTGATGATATCCAATACGGGCGGCCGCGCACCTTTCAGATTGATGCCCTGGTCGGGCATAGCGAGCAGAATGGTATCCCCAGTCATTTTATTGCTATCAACCACAACAGGCGTATCCAGATTATTGAATTCCCCGGTGGCGATTCCTCAAAACCGAAGGTCTATATGGGCCCACAATTATATGGAGAGAACGATGAACTGATACCGGTGACGCTGCGTTTTGTCGATGTTAACCACGATCGGAAGCCGGATATGATTGTCCTCTTTCGTGAATCGCGCTTTGTATACCTCAATGAGAACGGAGGATTCCGTCTGCTACAGCCTTCGGAACAGCAGAAGTATGAGCGTGAGCTAGAACAGATCTGAACATACAAAAAAGATCCCTCCATTGTGCAAATAGCCAATCAAGCTTCGTTGCTGCACAATGGAGGGATGAGTTTTGTGTTGTTTATTTCTTGGTACCTTTGGCTGTTTTGCTTTCGGCGGTTGCTTTTTTTGCAGAGCCTTGCGCGGCCTGTGCAAGCACGGCTCCCACTGAGAAGCCAACGCGTTTGCGTGCAGGAATGGTAATCTGCTGCCCACCCCGAATCGACTTCACCTTACGGGGAGCTACATCGCGTAATTCCCAGGTACCAAAGCCCATCAGGCGCACCTCATTGCCGCGCTCGATATTCTCGCGTACGACCTCGGTAAATGCGTCGATTGCCTTGTTGGTCTCTTTCAGGTTGAGACCGGCTCTGGCTGCGATCTGGTGAATCAACTCGTCTTTACCAACAACTTGCTTTTGTTTCATGGGATGCTACTCCTTTTCATGTGAATGCAGAGCGAGATGGCTCTGCTTTACGGACAACAAGTAAAGTCCGCTTGTATGGTTTCGTTGTTCTACGTAGGACGAACGGTGTATCAACTTTGCGTATTGGAATGGTGTTACCTTCCACTTCCACTATACAGATACCCACCAAATACTAGAATGATTTTGCAGAATACCTATGGCTCTGTCTTGAGAGGGGTCATTTGCAAAAAAAAAGAGAGGGGATGATGTGTATGGTGAGGGTTTTGTATTTATGCATGTATCTATTCGTCGCTATTCCGCTCATTGTGAAAAAATGGGCTTTGTTTTCCTGTGCGATACAGTTCTACTGAGAAAAAAGCTAGAAGAGAGGGGAAGGATTGACATAAAAGAGCGCCCGAAATACCTGTATATATCATTCAGGCAGGACAGGCATGTCTCTATTAGGACCAATGGGCTATGGTTGACCTGTGTCTTTGCGTATCAAAACGTTTCAATGTATTATGTTGACATCCTGAGTTGAACAGGTTGCCCGGTTCCAGATTAAGAAAAAGCTGAAAGATGAAGAAGCGGGTTGCCAGGGCTTGGGTGGTCGGTTAGCTGGTTCGTTGAAAGATTGAATCTAAGAAAAAGATTAAAGATCTGAACCAGAGGGCCGAAGACAAAATGTAACGGTTGACGGTTCGGTAAAAGATCAAATCTGAGAAAAAGGTTGAAGATCTGAGCCGGAGAGCCAAAGACAAAATGGAACAGTCGACGGCTCGCTGAAAGATCAAAACTTAAAAAGATTAAAGATCTGAACCGGAGAGCCGAAGACAAAGTGTAGTGGTTGACTGGTTAGATAAAAAATAGAATCTTAAAAAAAGATTAAAGATCTGAACCAGGAAGCCGAACACAAAGTATAGTGGTTAGCCTGATCGATAAAAAATAGAATCTTAAAAAAAGATTAAAGAAAATGATCAGGTAAGCCGAAGCTAGAGTTAGAGGTTGTCAAAGTTAGTCTTTACAGAGAAGAAAGAGGGGTACTTTGCAAGTACGACGTGACAAGTGGACAAAAGGACAGAATGGCAAGAAGCTCAGCATTTTCCGCAAGTTTGCACCTGGATTTATGGTCGCCGCATTAGCCGGTGTCATGGCACTGGCTGGCGTAACAGGCGCACATGCAGCCGGTGGGCAGGCCTACACGGTTGTTAGCGGAGATACTCTTAGCAGTATTGCTGCCCGCTTTGGTACTGACGTCTCCTCGATTGCGGCTGCCAACGGAATCGCTGACGTCAACGTGATCTATGCTGGTCAGTCATTGACAATTCCGACCGGTGGCGCTACCCAGACGACGAATGTTCCGTCCGAGTCGAAAGCACTCCCTTCGCAGCCTACAACCAGCGCTGCTGGCGGTTCGATCGTTGACATGATTCATCAGGTCTTTGGGCCGTATGGCGATCAGGCTGTCCGTGTTGCAACCTGTGAGTCGAGCCTGAATCCGAACGCATACAATCCTTCTGGTGCAACTGGACTGTTCCAGATCATGCCTGCCACATGGGCTGGTACATCGCAGGCTGGTAATTCGCTCACCGATCCCTGGGCAAACATCAATGCTGCTCATGAGATCTTCCAGCGTGACGGCAATAGCTGGGTTGAATGGGTCTGCCAGCCGTAATACACCCGGATTGTTTTGAGCAAGCGACGAGAAAACACACCATAATTTAATAGATAGTAGAAGAAGCAGTCACTGACAACCTCACATCCTTCTTGAAAATCAGTAGCGGTACCTTGCGCGAAGGTACCGCTACTGATTTTTTTGGCATGACTGGTGAAGAGCGAGAATGGCACGAATGCCGTGAAGGAGTGGGAGGAGAAAGGTATGCCACGAAGGGGATGTGATCATTTCTTTTATTCTCTTTTTTATAGTATCTTTAGAAATGGAAGTAATGGAGGAAAAGTTCACATGTGATATATGTTTCTACCGGTCAATGTGAGTCAATGGATAGTTCTATATGAGAGATTTTAAATGTCTTGCAAAATGTGAGATAGGTTATGTATAATTTATGCATTCAGTAGAGGTTTCTATTGCTATTGACGCCCGATAATGAACCGCTAGAATGGATTATCTTCAACGGTGTTACAAGGCCCATATGGAAAGAAAGGGGTATGGGTAAAAAGCTTCTTCATTTTGGCGCCATCTACCTATTGAAGATACTGGTGAGTGATTAAGGCATCATTTGTTCTGTCAGTATGACAGTTCCCGCTGGCTTTCTTTTTTTTGATTCGGCATTGAAGCCGGGTCGTTCAATTGGTTCTCGAACAATGACCTCAAGGGGGTCTGGCTCAACCTGGCAATGTTGCCAATTTGGTAAGGAGTAAATGGTATGGTTAGTTCAATGACGCGTCGCCACTTCTTTGTCAACGGGAGTAAGATCATTGTTGGTTCAACGATGCTCGGGGCTGCGCTTGCTGCTTGTGGTGGCTCTGGAGGATCTGCCCAGGACAACAAGTTACGGTATTGGGTCTTAGGATATTCACCAAAAGGAGGAAATGATACCGGGAAACTGACCGATGCAGCGGTTGCTGCCTTTAAGAAAAGCCATGCTGGTCTGACTGTCGATGTGACCGGATATACCGGTGATCAGGCCGGTTTTACCAAGCTGGTGCAGGCTGTCCAGAGTGGCAGTACCGTCGATGTATTTCGTCTTCCCTCTGATGTGTTACAGCAGTTGGTAGCACAAAAATCGGTCGCGCCTATCGACGATTTTCTGACCGAGGATGACAAGAAAGATATTTATCCGCAACTCCTGGACTCTGTACGGGGAGATGACGGGAAGCACTATTCCTGGCCGTTATGGGTTCCGCCGGTTGGTATGTTCCTCAACCTTGATATTTTTAAAGAACGCGGTGTAGAAGTTCCTCCTGACGATTGGACATACGAGCAGTTTGTTGACATAGCAAAACGTCTGACCTTTACCCGCAGCAACGGGCAGAAAGTCTACGGGTATTCAGGCGTGATTGACGCAGGTGTGGTAAACACCTGGCCTATTATTATGGGCGACGGCGCTTATCCGCTGAGCAAGGATAACAAGAAATACACCTTTAATACGCCTGAAGGCTACTCCGGTCTGCAAAAGCTGGTTGATCTGGCCTTGAAATACAAGGTTACTCCTCCCGATTTTGGCACCCAGGCACCCGCTGATCTGATTACCGGCTTTAGCGAAAAGCGCAATTATGCCATGTACAGTGAGCCAAGTGGTTCTTCAAAGACCTACCGGAACAAGAATATGAATTTTGTGGTTAAGCCGATGCCTATTGGTGCAAGCGGGAAACACATTACCGCTGGCGGTATTGGTTTGATCTCAGTCGCAAATCTGCGCGACGAAAACAAGCTCAAGCTGGCGATGGAAATGGCACGCTATCTGACTGGCTCTCAGGTCGCGAAAGATGTCGACGGCTACTATCTGGCACCCGGAGCACGTAAATCCGTTGTTGTGCAAGATCCTATCAACATGTTTACGCCGTTTGTTGAGTACACCTATATTACCCCGATGATTAAGCAGTGGCCTCAGATTCGGAAAATTCTGCATGACTCCATTCAGAAAGCTGTTCTGGGCAAGATATCGGTCAAGGAGGCTCTAGACGGGCCTGCCAGCGAGATCAATTCTATTTTGTCCGGTAGCTAATCAAAGGCAATGGCTGTTCCTGGTGGCTTTAACGTTTTTGGCTCACAGGCTCTTTGGGAGAGATGGACAGCAAAGCGTTAAAGCCACTTGCTTTCCCGTGTGAGGAGTAGGTAATGTCGAACATTGCTTTAGAAAAAGAAAATCTGAAGCGACCTTCCGGTGTTCGTGGAAAAATCGCTCGCTTCTTCAAAGCCTATGGATGGAGCTATTTCTTTGTTCTCCCAAGCTTTACGGTGTTCACCGTCTTCATTCTGATCCCGGTGCTCTGGGCGCTGGTGATTTCGTTCCAGAACTATGATTTCGCCTGGGATGGGACATGGGCAGGCTTTTCCAATTATGTACGGGCCTTTACAACTGAGAATGGCGTGTTCTTACGGGCAATCGAGCATACGCTGTTCTATACCATCATCACGGTCACCGCAAATGTGCTGATTGCACTGGCGCTTGCCAGTTTGATTCAGGGACGAAGCAAACACTGGAAAACGTTCTTTCTGGCAGCATATTATCTTCCGGCTGTAACCAGTGTGGTGATTATCGCGATTACCTGGCGCTGGATTTATAACAGTGAATATGGCCTGTTGAATTATCTGCTTGGTCTGGTCCATCTTCCTGCGGTGCGCTGGCTTTCCGACCCGAATCTTGTTCTGGGAAGCATTACTCTGTCGACCGTTTTAACAGTTCCAGCAACCGGGGTTGTGCTTTTTAATGCTGCGATGGGCAGTATCCCCACCGAGTTCTATGAGGCGGCGCGTATCGATGGTGCGGGTCCATTTCGGCGCTGGTGGCATATCACGCTTCCTTTGATTAAGCCAACGACGCTCTATCTGGTCGTGCTCTATACTATTGCCAGCTTTGAGGTGTTTGAGAAGGTCTTTGTGATGATCCCGGCGGGCGTGGGCGATAGCGCTCAGGTAATCGTGACACAGATTTATGAGAATGGTTTCCAGCAGTTCCGCTATGGGCTGGCTTCCGCACAGGCTTTTGTCCTGTTTCTGATGATTGCCGCTGTGGCTGTTGTACAGTTTCGTGTGTTTAAAACGGATGTGGAGTATTAACGATGGAACTTCGGGCAACGCCAACCGTCCGCAAAGCGCCGTTCAAACCCAGTACCGCACTGGCCTGGCTTGTCTTGATCGTAACAAGCTGTATCTCGCTCTGGCCGATGTACTGGCTGTTTGTGACCGCGCTGACGCCAACAACCTATACGTTGAAGACGCCGCCCGATGTGGTGCCGTTGCATGCCAGCCTTTCCAATTTTGAACGCCTGCTGACCCGCGCACCAGATTACTGGTCATGGGGCTTCAATAGCTTTCTGATCTCGATCGCCATTACGCTCTTTCACCTGCTTTTTGATACGATGGCTGGATATGCCTTTGCGAAACGGCAATTCCCGGGCCGCAATATCCTGTTCTGGATTATTGTTGCAACGCTGATGGTGCCTGCCTATGTCACCCTGGTTCCGATGTACATTGTGACTCGTGAACTGGATCTCTTGAACTCGCTCTGGGCCGTCATTTTGCCTGGTTTTGCTAATGTTTTTGGCATCTTCCTGATGCGGCAGTATATTCAGACGCTTCCGTCCGAGTTGCTGGATGCCGCACGCATTGATGGCTGTAACGAGCTTCAGGTGTTCTGGCATGTGATTCTTCCTCTCTGTAAGCCCGCGATTGGTGCATTGGCAATCTTTACCTTTGTGCGACACTGGAATGACTTCCTATGGCCGTTGATTGTGTTGAGCGATACGGCAAGCTTTACCCTGCCGGTTGGCGTGAATAGCTTGCAGAGCGAGTTTTCAACCGATTATGGTATCATCTTTGCCGGTGCGGCGCTGGCTGCACTCCCAATGATTGTCTTCTTCCTGATCTTTCAGCGCTACTTCCTGGAAGGTGTGCGCATGGGAGCACTCAAGGGCTAGGGATGTGCGCTGCTGGCATAGCTCCATCCCTTCCCGGGGAAGCTTTTCCCCTGTTCGCGTGTTCTTTGTAATAGGTAGAGTTCATAGGAAAAAAGAGGCCGGTTCTGGAGATCAATCAAGCACGGGGCTCGCCTCTTTTTTGTCCATTCGTTTTCTTCTTTTTATCGCTGAAGGTATCCGGTTGAGCATGCTCTGACATATAAACTGATCTTTAAAAAGAGGAGCTTTGTGTGCTACACTGTTTATACGCAACCAGGCGATGATGATGGGAGAGCAGGGGGCAAGCGGGTATGTTCTCCGATAACTGGTATATAGAATCGCGTGGAATTGTCGATAAGGTAATACAAAATACACCATTTTTCACTGCGCAAAGGATGGATTGTGGCTATGCAATTGGATCATTTGTTAACGAAAGAGACAATTCGCTTGCAGGTACGTGCAACAGGACGAATGGATGTTGTGCAGAAAGCGGGCGAGTTGTTGGTTGCAAGTGGAAATGCAGATGCGCGCTATATAGAAGCCATGAAACACTCATTAAAGACGCATGGCCCCTATATGGTGATTGTTCCGGGAGTCGCGCTTTTACATGCTCGGCCTGAGGATGGGGTAAGGCAGCTCTGTATGAGCCTGGTTACCCTTGATCCTCCGATTGAGTTTGGCAATCCGGATAATGATCCAGTCAGTGTCGCTTTCGCTCTGGGAGCCGAGGACAACAGCAAGCATGTAGAGGCGATTGCTGTTCTCGCCGGATTGCTCGAAGATGAGCAGGCTATGGAGACAATTCGTCACAGTACTTCGGTTGACGAAGTATTACAGATCATTGCGGCTGCTCAGGCTGGTGAGTAGAAGCCCTTTTTGTATTGTTGTTTCTTTTATGAAGGAGGAAATCATGAAGATTCTCGCAGTATGCGGTATGGGATTTGGCAGCAGTATGGTACTGAAAATGAGTATCGAGTCTGTGCTGAAGAGCGCCGGGATTAAAGCGGATGTTCGTACGGCAGATATTGGTATTGCTAAATCTGAAACTGCTGATGTAATTGTTACGTCGTCGGAGTTCTCCAAGCTCCTGCAAAACAAGAACATTCCTGTCGTCGTTGTGAAGAACTATGTTGATAAGAAAGAGATCGGCGAGAAGCTTCTTCCAATCGTACAGGGTGAGAAAAAGGGCTCCTGAATCCGGAGTAGCCACAAGCCCAAATCTTTCATGCGGAAGAGGTATTCGAGATGGATATTCTTGTAGCAGTTCTTCAGTTTATCGTCAATGAGATCTTGAGTAAACCGGCGCTGCTGGTGGGTATCATTGCGCTGGTCGGCCTGCTGTTTATGCGGCGCTCCGCCGGCGATGTGGTATCAGGAACCCTCAAGACCATTCTTGGCTTTTTGATTATGTCTGCGGGTGCGGACCTGCTTTCAGGAACGTTGACCCCACTGGGAGCGATGGTACAGGCTGGCTTCCACCTGCATGGGGTGGTGCCGACGAATGAGGCCATTGTTGGTCTGGCGCAGAAGGCGTTTGGCACCCAGACAGCCGCGATTATGGCTCTCGGTTTTGTGGTCAATATCCTGCTGGCGCGTTTTACTCCTGCAAAATTCGTGTTTTTGACAGGGCATCATCTTTTGTTTATGGCGACCCTGCTGGCAGTGGTGCTGGGAAGTGCTGGTATTACTGGCGTGAACCAGATCATTCTGGGTGCGCTTCTGCTCGGTACTGCTGCAACAGTGCTGCCTGCACTTGTCCACCCTTTTACTCAGAAGGTGACCGAGGGAGCAGGCTTTGCTCTGGGGCACTTTAACACGGTCGGATACATCATTTCCAGTCTGATCGGTAAAGGGGTTGGCAAGGTAATGAAGGACAAGAGCCGCTCTACCGAGGAAATTGAGGTGCCTGAGCAGCTCAGCTTCCTGCGCGACTCACTGGTTATGACCACGATGACTGTCATCGTGATCTACCTGATCCTGGCCATTATCGCTGGACCGGCTGCGATCGCCTCTCAGGCCGGTGGTAGCAATTACCTGATGTATGCCTTTACACAAGCGCTGACCTTTGGTGCAAGTGTGGCAATCATCCTGATGGGCGTGCGTATGATCCTGGCGGAGATTGTGCCTGCCTTCCAGGGTATCGCGGAGCGCATTGTACCGAATGCCCTGCCCGCGCTAGACTGCCCGACCACCTTTACATTTGCTCCCAATGCCGTCGTTTTTGGCTTTATTTCAAGCCTGGTCGGTGGTATTGTTGGTCTGTTCCTGATGGGCCCACTCGGGCTGGCGTTGATTATCCCCGGTATGGTACCCCATTTCTTCGATGGTGGTACCGCTGGTGTCTACGGTAACGCGACAGGTGGCCGCTTTGGTGCGATTCTGGGCGCCTTCATCAATGGTTTGCTGATTACGTTTTTGCCTGCCCTTCTGCTGGCCTTTATGGGCTCATTGGGTCTGAGCAATACCACGTTCGGTGACGCTGATTTCGCGCTGGTTGGTATTCTGTCCGGTCTTGGTTCACGCACAGGAGTGATCGGTCTGTACGTGATCGTGATTGTGGCGCTGGTTGTTCTGGTTGGCCTGGCAAGCCTTATCACCATCCGCGGAAAGCGCAAAGCGGAAGAGGCTGAAGAGGCCGTGGTTGAGAACGCATAGTTAGGCGCAACTCGCCAGAGGAACGCAGATGGTAAGAAGAAAAGGGTATGCTCTCACGGGAGATACCCTTTTTCTTTTTCGCTAATCCAGCGCTGCGGGAGTGGGTAACCGGTGTCTGAGCAAAGAGGCGGCGTTTCATTTTTAGCGCATCCGTGATATACTCTGTGTTATATTCTTGACCATTTCTTATCGAAAGATCCCTCTGTTATGATGGAGATAGGAAGTGGTCGTGAGCAAGCCTCCCTCTTGCTCTTCTATATCAACCTCATTTGAAGAGGTGCCTATCCTAATAGAAAGATTATCGCACTATCATCATGGAAAGAGCGAAAAGCCTGTATTCCATGAAGGATAGGTAAAAGATAATCAAACATCAGCGAAGAGTCACAATCAGGGCTGACGTGTGGCAGCATGTTTTTCTTGGCGAAAGGCGCGCACCCTCGGGCGTCTCTCTTGAGAGAATCTTGAGCTTGCATGCGTATATACAATAGAGCACTGTCAGCCGAGTTAACAAAAAGCTGATAACTATCACAAGGAGATAGGGATGGTCCAATTTCTTATTAAACGCCTGATAGGTTTCCTATTTGTCGTTCTCTGTATCTCTTTCATCACATTTATGATGGGGAGACTTGCCCCGGGTGATCCTATCAGGAACATGATGGGTCAGCACCAGGATCCACAGGTCTATCAGCAGCTCAGACACCAGTATGGGCTGGATAAGCCCATTCTCCAGCAGTATGTTGAATATATGGGCGGTGTGTTGAAGCTGGATTTCGGTCTCTCATATCAGGAGATCGGGCGCCCGGTATCTGAAATGATTGTTCAGGGTATCCCTGCTTCTGCCGAACTGGGCTTCTGGGGCTTCCTGCTTACGATTTGTGTCGGGCTTCCTCTGGGAATTCTTGCAGCGCTGAAAGCAAACACCTGGATAGATACGCTGGTGGTTGGTCTTTCACTGTTAACGTGGGCGCTGCCATCTTTCATCCTCGCAGTATTTGCTCAGGTCTTCATTGTCTGGCTGAATAAAGCCGGTTTCCCCTGGCCTGTCGCGAACTGGGGTCAACCCTGGCAGTATGGATGGGAAGACTTGCAGTATAAAATTGTGCCGATTGTCGTATACGCGGCTTTGAGCTTTGCTGGCTTTGTACGCTATGCCCGTAGCACTATGCTGGAAGTGCTCAGACAGGACTATGTCCGTACGGCACGCGCGAAAGGAATGTCGGAGCGAGTTGTTATTTATCGTCACGCGTTCCGCAACGCTTTGATTCCTCTGGTAACGCTGATCGGCGTTTCTGTTGGCTTCCTGATTACAGGTTCCTTCTTCATCGAGCAGATCTTCAACATCCCTGGCATTGGTAGTATTGGTCTGAACGCGATCAATAACCGCGACTATCCGGTGATTGTTGCAGCAACCCTGCTCTTTGCTTCCTGTGCTGTGGTCGGTAACCTGATCTCGGACCTGCTGTACTCGGTTGTTGATCCTCGGATCAAGGTCGAATAATATATCGGCGGAGAACGACCATCCAGAAGAAAAAGATGCCTCTTTGTACTGGCTCCCGTTGTGGGAGCGCCTGACAAAGAGGCATTTATTCTTTTCTCTATTTTAGAGATCCTGATTTATGGATCTCTCGATCCTCAGGAGACGCTGACCTTTGGGGGGATCGTCCGCATGACACAGTTATCGCAGTTCGTGCGTCGCATGGATGGGACACAGAGCGGGGTGCCGGTCAGAGGATCGGCAATCAGACGACACTCAATGCCAAAGGCTCCGCGTACCAGTTCTTCTGTTATCACTTCACAGGGATCGCCTGAAGCGACAATTGTTCCTTTCTGAAGCACCACGATGTGATGAGCATAGCGGCAAGCCTGGTTCAAGTCGTGAAGAACCATGACGATGGTGCGTCCCTCTCTGGCGTTCAGCTCGTCCAGCAGGTCCAGAATTTCGACCTGGTGCGCGAGATCCAGATAGGTTGTCGGTTCATCAAGCAGCAGAATCGGCGTGTTTTGTGCCAGCGCCATCGCGATCCAGACCCGTTGGCGCTGGCCGCCCGAGAGATGCTCTACCTGGCGTTCAGCCAGTTCGGTCAGATGGGTGGTTTCCAGAGCCTTCTGTACCATCTCCTCATCTTCCTCTGACCACTGCCGATACCACGTCTGATAGGGGTAACGCCCCTGGGCTACAAGCTCGCGAACCGTCATACCCTCGGGAGCAACAGGAGATTGTGGCAGGATGCCCAGACGCCGTGCAATCTCTCGGGGAGGGAGATGAGCGATTGCGTTTCCATCAAGATAGGCTGTGCCTCCGGTTGGCTTCAACAGGCGTGAGAGTACTCGTAAAAGTGTTGTTTTGCCGCTGCCATTTCCTCCGACCAGCGCGGTAATTTTTCCTGTTGGGATCTCTACATTTAAATCTTCAAGTACTCGAACTTTGTCAAAGGCAACGGTGATATCCTTTGCTTGCAGTGCGCTCATCAAGAAAAACCTCCTATAGATTGCGGCTCCTGAGTAATAACCAGATAAAGTAGGGTGCGCCGATCGCGGCTGTAATAACACCGCAAGGAACCTCGATAGGAGCGAATAGCACGCGTCCCAGGAGGTCGGCGAGTGCGACAATCAAAGCTCCGAGCAGAGAGGCTGTCGGAAGCAGGCCGTTATGTGAGGGACCAACCAGCAACCGCGCGATATGGGGGGCCATTAAGCCAACGAAGGCGATGGTCCCGGCAGTTGCGACCGAGCTTCCAGCCAGCGCTACTGCGGTGATTAACAGAATCAGGCGTAAGCGTTCGATATTGCTTCCAAGTCCGCGGGCCAGATCATCACCCAGATGCAGAGCATCAAGATGACGCGCCAGGAAAAAGGCCAGCGGTAGAAAGATTACCAGCCAGGGTACCAATGCCCAGAACTCACCCCAACTGCGCCCGTAGATGCTTCCTACCAGCCAGACCAGTGCCTGATTGACCCGAAAGATCTCCGAGGTGGAAATCATGATCTGGACCAGCGCTGAGGCGATTGCGGAAAGGCCGATACCCACGAGAATAAGACGAATAGGCGAGCTGCCTTTGCGCCAGGCCAACAGGTAAACAAGCAGTGCTGCCACGCCCGCCCCGAGAAAGGCAGCCACGGGAACGAAGGTAATCGAGATCCAGCTTGCAAAAATAATGAGGCCGACGGCGGCTAAACTGGCTCCGTGACTGATACCAATGATATCAGGAGAGGCCAGCGGGTTGCGGGTTAAGCCCTGTAAAATAGCGCCCGAGGCGGCGATTGCCATGCCCACAAAAATCGCAATCAGGGCTCGTGGAAGCCGGAGCCGCATGATGATAAAGGTGAACCGTTTATCTCCTGCGCCAAAAGGGGTCGCAAGCACATCCGGTATCGAGATCTGAAATTCACCAACACTGATAGAGATAACCGAGACGGCCAGGATCAGTACCAGCAGGATCAGCAACACCAGTGGCACATTTCTTTTGACGCGAAACGACAGGGGAAGCGCTTTTGAGCGGAAGACAAACCAATCACGCATTCTCTTTCCCCTTTCTGGCGTTTTGCTGTCTGACCAGCCAGATCAGGACGGGGGCACCGACCAGTGCTGTAATTGCGCCAACCGGAGCTTCTCCAGGATGGAAAATAATGCGAGCGACGATATCCGAGAGCAGCAGCAATAACGCGCCATATATCATGCTATAGGGAATGATCCAGCGATACTCAGTACCTACCAGTGCCCGGACAATATGCGGAATCACCAGGCCGACAAAGCCAATTGGCCCGGCAATGGAGACCGCACCACCTGCAAGCAGGACGATTGTTGCAGCGGCGACCAGTTTGATCGCGCCAACCCGTATCCCCAGGCCACGGGCAACGTCGTCACCCAGACTGAGAATGGTTACTTGCTTGCTGATGATGAGAGAGATAAGTAGACCCACTGCCATATAGGGAAGCGCTTGCAGGAAGAGGGACATGTTGCGTCCGGCAACCGCGCCCGCCAGCCAGAAACGGACTTCGTCTAATGCGCTTTCACGAATAGTCAGGAAACCCTGTGAAAGCGATGAAAAGAGCGTCGAAATGGTAGCGCCGGCAACGACAAGCTTGATGGGTGTCATTCCCTTGCGTCCAAGTGAGCTCAGGAAATAGACCAGCAGTCCGGCTCCCGCTGCGCCGAGCAGTGAGAACCCCGAATAAATCTGAAGCGAGGTTCCACCCATAAAGAAGGCAACGGCTACAACCAGGAACGAGGCCCCGGCATTGACTCCCATTGTGCCTGGTGAGGCCAGTGGGTTGCGTGTGACTGCCTGCATTAATGCACCGGCTACAGCCAGGCTTGCCCCGACACAGATCGCAATTAACGTTCTGGGAACACGGATATCTCGAATAGTGTACTGATCCGGGGTTCCGCTAAAGGCGAAGAGCGCGTGCAGAACGGTCGAAAGATCGATGTTCGCGGAACCGATAGCGAGGCTGGTGAAGGCAGCGAGTGCAAGCAGCAATACTCCCAGGAGTAAACCCGGGAGCGGCTGCTTACGAAATGGTCCATTCTGGATTGTTGTTAAGCCTTTACTATAAGCCATAGAAACTACTTTGCTAGATAGGTGAACAGGTCGTCTATGACCTTGTCTGCCGCACCAATGCCGAGCCCGAGGGCCCAGATGTCGTCGGAGACACGATAGACGCGCCCGCTTTTGACTGCCTGGAGCTGTTTCCATTGTGCCTGATGTGTCAACTCCTCAAGCCGATCCTCGCTGTTTCCATAGTTCATCAGGAAGATCACATCACCATCCATGTCTTTGATGCGCTCATAGCTGCTGTCCTCAATAAAGAAGTCGTCTTTATCCTGAACCGCAGGGCGTGGCAGACCTGCATCTTTGAGCAGGGTACCGACAAAGGATTTATTTTGATAAATACGGACCCGATCAGAGAGAACGCGCACCATTGAAACATGGGTGCTGGATAGTTTGGCTCCCATCTTCTGCTTGAACTCGGTCAGGCGCTGATTGTATGCATTCATCAGGCGATTGTATTCGTCTATCTTGTTCAGAGCCTCAGCCTGGAGCTTGAAGTTCTCTTTCCAGGGTGCGCCGACGGTTTCAGTGAAGACGGTAGGAGCAATCTCGGAGAGCTCTTTATAGATCTTCTCGTGGCGAACTTTGCTGCTCAGGATCAGATCAGGAGAGAGAGACATGATCTTTTCCAGATTTGGCTGCGCGATCGTCCCAACAAGCGTGATGGCTTTGGTCTTGTCACCCCAGTAGGTCAATAGTTTTCCATCCGGGAATGCGGAGACCGCACCAACAGGCGTAATACCCAATGCAATGGCGTTGTCGAGCTCACCTGTATCCAGCACTACGACCCGTTTGGGATGGGCTGGCACTTTGGTTTCGCCCATTGCATGTTTGATGACCCGGTCACCGGTATCGGTGTTGGAGGCGTTGGTATTGGCGGATTGCCCTCCACAGGCTGAAATAAGAAGAGAGAAGAGACAAAATAAGAGCGCCAGACTATGAAACCGCCAGTTCGGAAAACGATGTCCTGCTGTGGCGGATAGATGTCTCAACATAATATATAGAAACTCCTAAGCAAAGTGTAATGCGAGTTGTGATGGTGAATGCATGGTTGGCAGAAGCACATCATGCTTCTGAAGCCGTGTATAGGTGATGCGGTTCTGGTGCATTCCTTTGCAGGTAGAGAAGCAGGCAACATTCTTGAGCTCAACGGACAGGGTGAGCATATGAATGCTGTGGTCTGTATGAGAGGAGAAGGTCACGGTATAGGTATCCGTTTCTACCTCCTGAATATCTACCAGCTTGAAAGCATTTAGCGCCGTGGACCTCGTTTGGGCTCGCAAGAAGCAATCCGCCGCCTGTGCGATAGGACTGTAGCAGGAGCGCCCCCGCAGCTTTGGGATATAGACCTCACCATTGCGATAGGCCGCGACAATGTGCGGAAGCTCACTGATGGTGACACGTGCATAGTAGAGCCCGTGTGGGAAACAGACGAGATTGGCTGCGAATTTGTCTCCGCCCACATGTGAGGTTTGCCACGCCTGAGCGCCAACCAGTCGTGTCAGTTCGTTATAGATTGGCATTCCGAACTTGGCACAGCAGTGGTCATGCTTACCGTGGGTGCAGACAAGAAAAATAGGATCTTGTGAGAGATAGGAGTTATATGATGCGTGACCGGAAAGAATTGCCGAGAAATTAATGGAGAGCAGATCTTCATAGCTTCCGAACTGGAACTTGTAGACTGCTTGCCTGCCTTCTTGTGCGATGACAAAGAAGCAGGTAATGGTTTTCTGAATTCGGGTGTTCTGCCTGATAAATTGGGTGCGAAAGCGCGGATAGGCCTCTTTAAGCGAGGCAATCCACCCCTTGACCGATTCCGGGAGAGCGCTGTCTTCAACCGCATAATAATTCCAGGGTCCTGTGTATTCAAGCAACAACCACGCATCGATATGAACGGCGGTGCCGATAAAGGGTTCGGCCGCTTCTCGTGAAATCTGAGCGCAAAATCTTCTCTCTATCACTGTCAAGCTCCTGGGCTTTTGCTTTCTTCGAGTAAGGCTTTTGCGTGCTCACTTCGGGGCGCTAAAACCTTACTATTTTAGTCGGATATTAGCACACCCTAATTGCATTCGTCAAGAGGCCGTGGTTTTTGCCTGTCTGAATATACGCATTTTTCAATATAATTATAGCAGGGTTTTGAAGGTGTTGCTTGCCTGTGGTAGAGTGGGGTGCAAGAGATAGGACAATATAAGCGAGAGGAGCGCATTGTTTGATGAAGAGCGAGTTTGCACCTGAAGAACTGGCAGCCCTTGCAGGGAAGTGGATTTCGGAGGAAATAAAGGCCATTCAACCGGTGCGATCGGGGCAGGTCTCGAAGGCGTTTATCGTGTCAACGAAGGGTGGTCCGGACTATATCCTGCGTGTGAACGAGCAGGCGATCTTTTTTCAGCGCGATGCCTGGATCTATCGGCGTTATGCACACACGGGGATTCCTGTACCGGAGATGATCGCGCTTGGGGAGCGGGGGGACTTTGCCTATGCTATTTCGCGAAGGATGCCCGGCCAGATGCTAATGGAGTTGCCTGAGGCTGAAGTGACACAACTGCTTCCGCGCATGATTGAGATGTTGGACCGTATTCATCATTGTGATGTCAGTGAGAGTCGTGGCTATGGTCCCCTGGATCGTGAGGGGAACGGGATGTTTGCGAGCTGGACGGACTATTTGCTCTCGGTGAATCAAGGGGAGCAGGCCGAACGAATGGAGCGGGCATATCGTACCACTTGCCTGGATCGTGGGCTATGTACCCGGCTCTATGAGAATATGAGAGCGCTCAGCACCTTCTGTCCTCAGGAACGCTATCTGATTCATGGAGACTACAGCTTTGATAATGTGCTGACCGATGGCGGCGAAATCAGCGCTGTGCTTGATTGGGGGAGTGCCTCCTATGGTGACTACCTGTTTGATGTCTCATGGGGCTCATTCTGGGATTTTGGCGGGAGTTTCTTTCGGGCCTTCAAGGATTACTCGCAATTCTGCAAGACTTCCATTCCAGCTCTTGAGGAACGGATACAGTGTTATCATTGCTATATCTCGCTGGTGGCGTTGCTCTTTTTCGCGGAACGAGGACAGACCGACGTTTATCAGATGTTGAAGCAGGCTATTCTTACCGAGCTCTCCTTGTAGACTACTAAAGAGGGCCCTGCCACAAAAGACAGGGCCCTTTGTTTTCTTCCTTCAAGAGCGAGACCGAAGCAGAAGTAGACTATGCGCGATTACCAGAAGCGCGGCCCCTGTATCAGCCAGAATAGCAAGCCAGAGATTGGCAATACCGGCAATGGTCAGCAGCAAGAAGACGGCTTTAATGACCAGCGAGAAGGTAATGTTGACGCGAATGGTTCGCATCGTTGCCCGACTGAGCCGCAGCAGAAATGGCAGCTTGCGCAGGTCATCGGTCATCAGAGCCACATCTGCGGCCTCTAAAGCCGTATCACTTCCTGTTGCCCCCATTGCTATCCCGACCGATGCTTTCGCCAGCGCCGGGGCATCGTTGATACCATCCCCAACCATTGCGACCCGCTGATAGCGCTCGTTCAGTTGCACGATAGCCTTCAACTTCTGCTCTGGTAAGAGATTTGCCGCGACATCGGTCACACCAACGGCACGCGCAACGGCCCGGGCAGTGCGCTCGTTATCTCCCGTTAACATTGTGGTAGCCGCAATTCCGGATTGATACAGATCTTGCAGTGCTTCGGCGGCCTCCGGGCGAAGCTGGTCAGCAACGGCGATCAGGCCAGCCGGCTGCTTTTCTACACCTACAATCAGCACCGTTTTACCGGCTTCCTCCAGCGCGATCACACGTTGCTCAATGGTTGGTTCGAGGGGCGCAAAGAGCGCAGGTTTGCCAACCAGAATGGTTTGCTGCTCAACCAGTGCCTGTGCACCCTGACCGGGGAGCGCCTGAAACGCTTCTGGCTCGTTCCAGTTGAGCTCACGAGCCTTTGCCTCTTCCAGTATGGCGCTGGCAAGCGGATGCTCTGAATGTATCTCAACAGCGGCGGCCAGTTGTAACAGTTGCTCCTCTGAAAGGTCGCTAAGCGGTTCGACATCGGTGACTGCCGGACGGCCTTGTGTGATGGTACCCGTTTTATCAAAGGCAATAGCTTTCAGGCTACTCAAGATCTCAAGGAAAGCACCACCTTTGATCAGGATTCCAGCGCGAGAGGCGCGGCTGACAGCCGACACGATTGCGACTGGCGTTGAGATGACCAGTGCGCAAGGACAGGCGATTACCAGCAGCACCAGCGCACGATAGAGCCAGGTAACAAAGGGTTCCTGTAGCACCACTGGCGGAATGACGGCCAGGAGCACGGCAAAGATAGCGATAGCGGGCGTATAGTAGTGGGCAAAGCGATCAATAAAGCGCTGAATGGGTGCTCGCGAGCCCTGCGCCTCTTGCACCAGCGTGATGATCTTCGCCAGTGTCGAATCTTGCGCGTATTTCGTCACCTGTACTTCGAGCGAGCCATGCTGGTTAATCGTGCCCGCATAGACTTCATCACCGGTCAGCTTCTCAACCGGGATGCTTTCACCGGTAATGGGAGCCTGATTGACCAGGGTCATGCCCGCACTCACCAGGCCGTCGGCTGGAATGCGTTCTCCCGGGCGAATAAGAATCGTATCTCCGGGCTGTAGCTGTTCTACCGGGACACGACGTTCTCCCGCTGACGTTCTCAGGGTTGCTTCTCGTGGAGCAAGGTCCATCAATGCATGTAGCGACTTGCGCACGCGGTTCATTGAGCTTTCTTCCAGCATCTCGCCCAGAGAGAAGAGAATCACAACCGCAGCCCCTTCTTCCCACTGCCCGATGATGCCGGCTCCGATAACAGCGATCGTCATCAGAATGTTGATATCCAGTGTCCTGCTGCGAACCAGGGCAAAATAGCCGCTACGGGCAACACGATATCCACCAATAATGATTGCTAGAATGAAACAAATCGTGCTTGCCAGCGTGGGCGCATTGAGGGAGGGGAGCAGAAAACCGATGACCCAGAAACTGGCGGCGGCGGCGGTTGGGAACCAGAGCTGTACACGCTGCCAGAGAGCCAGCAGGCGTGAGGGAGTGGACTGGATGGCATGCTCTTCATGGGTGTGTTCTTCGCCACAGGCGCAGCCGATATGCTGATGACTTGCTTGCTCTCCCTGAATGCCGAAGCCTAGCTCACGCACGCAGCGCGTAATCTGGGCGGGTGTACAGCGTTCTCGATTATAGGCAATAAGCGCCTGCGCGTTCGCAAAGTTGACTTGAGCATGGAGGACGCCGGGCAAATTCTGAATTCCTCGTTCAAGCGTACGGCTGCACTCGGCACAATCAACGCCAGTCAACTGAAGCTTCTCATGCCGAATGGCCGGGATAAGTTTTTGCTGTGCGGCGAGAAGCAGCGTTTGCAGTTGGGTTGGCGTGGAGCGCTGCGCATCATACGCTATGTTCAGATGGCAGCCACAATCTTTCAATGTGACTTTCTTGACTCCTGTCATCTCCAGAAGGAGAGATTGCACACAGTCTTTGCAGGAATCGGCTCCTAGAGAGGCAAGGTCAAGCTCAGTTGTTTGAATTGCCATACTATTTCCCCATTCTACGAAAGGAGTATCCTTACGGCTGCTGAACTTTTAACGAGCAGGCGTCTCCTGCTCAAATAATGCCAGTACTTTCCCCAGTCCTTCGTGCTGCTGGCCGTTATCATCGCGTACGTGATTGAGACAGACCAACAGCAAGGTCCGAATATGGGCGTCGTCCAGGCTATAAAAGACCTGTTTTCCCTGTCTGCGGCTCTTTACCAGCCGGAGTTGACGTAAAATACGCAAATGCTGTGAAACAGAGGATTCGGAACTTCCGGTGATCGCTGCAAGGTCGCAGGTGCAGAGCTCCTGTTTAAGCAAGCTGTATACAATTTTGACGCGGCTTGAGTCGCCCAGAGCCCGAAAAATTTCCGCAACCTCGAAGGCGGTTTGTTCTTCAATCAGCAGTTGCCGCCCTCGCTCCACGCGCTCTTGATTTGCACCGTGGACCTGGCATTGTTCTGCTTGCCGGGAGGCGCGAGCCTTGCGTTTTGGCTGATTGGGCTGGTCTTCCAATGGACTATTCATGACCTTGCTCCCTCGATGAAACGCTTAAACGATTTAACAGTTGCTAAATCGTTTATACCACAAAAATAGGTTGTTGACAAGGGGGCGATCAGGCAGAGAGTGTCGGAAGGCGTGGTATAGGAGGGCATGTCGTGCGTTTTCAGGCATTTGTATGCTTGCAGACTTCTCATTGAGATGTGCTGATACAAGAGGGAAAATAAAACTGCTTCTCTGAATTTCTGCCTGTCCCTCGCTCCTCTTGAAAAGATACTCTTGACTTTTTGCAAAAATGAATTATAATTCAGTTTATGAATGAAGATTCAGTTTCTGGAAAACGCCGGTACAGTCGGCGCAGAGCACGGACACGTGCTGAAATACTGGCAGCGGCGCAAGAAGTCTTCGCGTTACGCGGCTATCATGATGCGAGCATTGCTGAAATCGCTGAAAAAGCGGGTGTCGCGGTAGGTACCTTTTATCTCTATTTTCGCGATAAAGATGAGGCCTTCACTACCGTGCTCCGAGAAGGATTCTGCGAAGTGATGCAGCATGCTACGGACGCTCTTCGTCAGGACCCGAAAGGACCTACACTGGATGCTCTTATTCGAGTCATATTACAGCTCGCGTACGAACGACGTGCCCTGTTCCGGATTGTGCTGACAGGTGAAGAAGCCATATCCAGCATCTATACTGCGAAAAATCTGTTATCGCAGCTCATTCTGACAACGCTTGAAGACATTCATCGGCGACAAGCGGTGCAGGGATTTGACCTGTCATTGCTGGCACATCTGATTACAGGGCTTGTGATTCAAAGCGTGATGTGGTGGTTTGAAAATGAGGTTCCTGATCCAGATGAGATGACCGATCAAGTGGTGCGGCTGCTACGTTTCGGCCTGCCGCCACACGTCTTTTCTGCACAACTTCGCACCGAAAAGCCATAAATGTTTTTACCTGTCCAGAAGGCTTGACCGAAAGCATGGCCCTTGCACGCTCAAGCCTCTCCAATTCTCTTAATAAAAAGAAATACGTGTTCTGTTTTACTTTCGATGTTCTCCAATCAGGCAAGGAGCAGAGAAACTATGCATATTGTTGAAAAGCAGGGAACGGTACCTATTCCTCGACCGCCCGCGAAACCGTTTGTAGGGAATCTGTTTGATGTTGATGGCGAGAAGCCCATTCTTGGTATGATGGAGCTGGCGCGCAAATATGGTCCAATTTTTCAGTTAGAGGTGCCTGGGAGAAGCCCCGTAATCGTTTCTGGCTTTGAACTGGTGGATGAGCTCTCGGACGAAAAGCGCTTCGACAAGAAACTGTCCGCGCCTTTGCGCAATGTCAGGGAGTTCGGCGGTGATGGTCTGTTTACCGCAATGACCCAGGAACCAAACTGGCAAAAGGCGCATAATATTCTTTTGCCGAATTTCAGTCAGCGAGCGATGCAGGGCTACTTCCCGATGATGCTTGATATTGCTGAACAGTTGATGGAGAAGTGGGAGCGTCTGAACGCCGATGATGATATTGATGTCCCCGGTGATATGACGCGCCTGACGCTCGACACCATCGGCCTGTGTGGCTTTGACTATCGCTTTAACTCCTTCTATCGAGAAGATATGCATCCGTTTGTTGATGCAATGGTCCGCTCGCTGACCGAAGCAATGGTCCGCTTACGGCGGCTTCCCTTGCAAGATAAATTGATGGTGCGGGAACATCAACAGTTCCAGCGCGATATTGACTTTATGAACGCGATGGTAGATAAGCTCATCAGGGAGCGCAAGGAGAGAGGCCCACTGGAGAACGGGAAAAAGGATCTGCTCAGCTATATGCTGGAGGGAGTCGATAAGCAGACAGGGGAACGGCTTGATGATATCAATATTCGCTATCAGATCATCACGTTCCTGATCGCCGGACATGAGACGACAAGCGGCCTGCTCTCTTTTGCGCTCTACTTCTTATTGAAGCATCCCGATGTACTGGCAAAGGCCTATGAGGAAGTGGATCGCGTGCTTGGCCCCGATCCGACAGTCTTGCCGACATTTGCGCAGATCAACCAGTTGCACTATGTCTCGCAGATCCTCAAAGAGGCACTCCGGCTCTGGCCGACGGCTCCCGCGTTCTTTGTCTATCCGTATGAAGATACGATAATCGGTGGCAAGTACTTCCTGCCAAAAGAGAAGGAAATCACAATCCTGATTCCGATGCTGCATCGGGATAAGAGCGTATGGGGTGAGGATGCGGAGAGCTTTAACCCCGAGCACTTTAGCCGTGAAGCGGAACAGAAGCGCCCGGCCAATGCCTATAAGCCCTTCGGCAATGGTCAGCGGGCCTGTATTGGTCGTCAATTCGCGATGCAAGAAGCGACACTGGTAATGGGGATGCTCCTTCAGCGCTTTGAACTGATCGATCATCTGAATTACCAGTTGCGGATTAAACAGATCCTGACCCTGAAACCAGAGGGGTTCCGCATGAAGGTGCGCAAACGAACAACGCATGCGGTGCAGAGTCCGGTCGTGCAGATTGAACAGCCTCGGATTGAAGCAAGGCCGAAGACAATCAAGCAGCATAATACGCCATTGTTGGTGCTCTATGGCTCGAATCTGGGCACTGCCGAGGATATCGCAGAGCATATTGCCGAGGACGGCACCGCGTACGGCTTCCGTACTTCTGTTGCCGGGCTGGACGAGTATGCCGGGAAATTGCCCCGAGAAGGCGCTGTTGTGGTGGTGACGGCCTCCTATAACGGTACGCCTCCTGATAACGCCGTCGAATTCTGCCGCTGGCTGGATGAGTATGCTCACGACGGCGAGCTTGATGGCGTTCGCTATACCGTCTTTGGGTGTGGAAACCGCGAGTGGGCCGCGACCTTTCAGGCGATCCCGCGAAAGCTTGATGATGCCCTGGAGCGTTATGGCGCGAAGCGGCTGTATCAGCGTGGTGAGGGCGATGCCAGCGATGACTTTGATGGTCAGTTCCAGCAGTGGTATCAGGGGCTCTGGAAAGCGCTTGGTGAGACGTTCTCACTCGAAATGGACGAACAGAGCCGGAGCGCTCAGGAACCTCTTTTTGAGGTTGAGGTCCTCTCAGACGTGCAGGCTCCTAACCCGTTTGTGGCCTCATTTGGAGCGCTGCCGATGCGGGTACTGGCAAATCGGGAGCTTCATACAAAAGATGGTCCGACGCCCTCGGAGCGCTCAACCCGCCATATAGAACTGGCACTTCCCGAGCAGGTATCCTATCGTGCGGGGGATCACCTGGGCATTATCGCTAGAAATCACGATGCCCAGATCAGGCGCGTGGCCGCGCACTTCCAGCTTGATCCGGAGGCGAAAATCCGGTTGCGTAAGACCGATACGCGTAAAACGCATATTCCGGTCGATGAGCCGATCCGTGTCTATGACTTGCTGGCCGATTATGTCGAGCTGCAAGACGTCGCCACGCGCTCGCAGCTCAAGCGGCTGGTCGAATATACAGAATGCCCGCCCGAGAAGATGCAATTGGTTGCTCTTTCGGGAGACGATGAGACCAGCGCTGCGCTCTATCGTTCGGAAGTGTTGCTCAAGCGAAAGTCGCTCATTGACGTGCTTGAAACATATCCGGCCTGTACGTTACCTTTCTCAATCTATCTGGAAATGCTGGCCCCGATTCGGCCGCGGTACTACTCGATCTCCTCATCTCCGTTACAAGATCCGAGTCGTTGTACCATCACGGTTGGAGTTGTGCAGGGTGAGGCAAAGAGCGGCAGCGGTGAGTACCTGGGAGTCTGCTCCAATTATCTCAAGCGGATGCAGGAAGGCGATACCGTTTACGCGTTTGTGCGGGATAGCAAGTCGGCGTTCCGGCTGCCTGAAAGCCCTGAAACGCCCCTGATTATGGTAGGACCAGGAACCGGTCTCGCGCCATTCCGCGGCTTCTTACAGGAGCGAGCTGCGCTTCAGGATGAAGGAAAGAACGTGGGACCATCGCTGCTCTTTTTCGGCTGCCGTCATGCGCAACAGGACTTCATTTATGAGGATGAATTGAGGGAGTTTGAGCGACGAGGCCTGACCTCGCTCTCGGTCGCTTTCTCGCGTGAATATCCAGATAAAAAGGTCTATGTGCAGGACAAGCTGAAAGAGCGGAAGCAGGAAGTATGGGACCTGTTGCAACAGGGCGCTGTTGTCTATGTTTGTGGGGATGCAAATAAGATGGCTCCAGATGTCAGAAGGACGTTCATTGCGCTCTATCAGGAGAAGATGGGGGTGAGTGCTCAGGCTGCGGAACTGTGGATGCAGCAATTGACCGAGCAGAAGCGCTATCTCGTTGATGTCTGGGGAAGTTAAATTCACTCGATCCTTTTCGCTCTTGAGCCGGAGGGGCTGCCTGCATGGCAGCCCCTTTTTTTATTTCTTGGAGGCTGGGAGTGTTGTGCCGCATTTCGTGCAGAATGCCGCATCCGCCTTGACCGCTGCGTGGCACTGTGGACAATGTTGCTGCCGCACAGCCAATGGCTTTCCACACTGGGAACAGTAGAAATCATCGTAGTCATTCTCGGCATGACAGTTGCTACATTCTAGCTTTCCATGGGGGGCAGGCTGCGATTGTGGATGAGGCTGTGTATAGCCCTGCATGTGCGGAGGTACCGGACCGATATGTACATCTGACCGATGTTGCAGGATAATGGAGTCTAACGTTGAGACAATCTGGCTTTCCAGCGAAGCCTGACGCAGCACGCCGGCCCCGGCTGTCAGGAAGAGCGGCCAGAGGAAGAGTCCCATGACACCGATGGCTGCTTTATCGATCCATTGTCCCTCTCCGATGGCTGCTACAATGCCCCCGGGTGCGCTCCTGAGCGTAATGGTTTGGGCCGCCTGCATACCTATCAACGCTTCAAGATCGCCTCCCTTGCGGATTTGCACAATCATCTGTTCGCGATTGCCGATCCGCTGTGCCTGATATCCCTGGGCATGAAAAATAGCCTCTACGTCCCTTGCGATGCGTTCAATATCGAGATCACGTGCTTGATAGAAGCGAGTTTCCATTCTATACAACCTCTCGTTGTTCTATATCACTTTTTAGATGAGATTTGTTGACAGAATAATTACGATGCAGGAGACATTTTGTTCGAGAATAGCAGGTGCTTCTCTTCTCTTTGCAACGAGCACGAGATGGACGCTCATCTTTTGAGGTGGAAGGGGCTGGTAGAGAGTGCGGCAAATACAGCATCGGTGTTGCTTTTGCTACGGTTGGGGATGGTTTTTATGCTCAAATCAGGGTTGTTTTTGCTCTTTTTTGGATGCGTGATACGCTCCCCTGTGTGCGCGAGTATGCGGCAATGAATAAACAGATAGAGGTGACAAAAAGATGAAGCGTTTTTCTCTTGTTCTTCTTGGTGTTGTACTGGCAGTCCTGCTGGCGGCCTGTGGTGGCACATCACAGGAGGGCGCTCCTCCGGGAAGCAGTAACGCGCCCTTTGATGCGAAATTCATCGATGGTATGGTGAAGCATCATCAAGGAGCGATCGACATGGCGAAGGAGGCGCAGCAGAAAGCAGAGCATCAGGAGATCAAAAATCTGGCGAACTCCATTGTGACCGATCAACAAAAAGAGATTACCGAGATGCAGAACTGGCGCAAGCAGTGGTATCCGGAGCTTGCCCAGACCAACGGGCTTGATATGCATATGGGAGAGATGAAGATCTCTGATGATACCAGCAAGCCCTTTGATCAGCGCTTTTTGGCCGCGATGATCTCTCATCATCAGGGGGCGATCGATATGGCGAAGGAGGCGCAACAGAAGGCAGAACATCAGGAGATCAAAAACCTGGCGAACTCCATTATCACGGCCCAGCAGAAGGAAATAGATCAGATGAAGCAGTGGGAAAAGAGCTGGTATGGGCAATCGTCGGAGGGAGAACAACATCACTAGGAAAGGTGGGGGAAGCACTTTCCCCCATGCTTTTTCAATCTTCCAGGTGGTATTTTTCAATGCGGTAGAGCAGTGTATGGCGTGTGAGCCCGAGCAGCTCTGCCGCTCGAGTTTTGTTGCCGCCGGTGCGCTCCAACGCCTGACGAATGAGCGAGATTTCCACTGCTTCCAGATTGAGTCCCTCCAGTGGCAGGCGGATCGGCTGATCAGCCGGCGGAGCCTGGCGCACCCGCTCCGGTAGATGCCCTTCAGTAATGAGTGCACCCTGCGCCAGCACCGCAGCTCGCTCAACCACAAGCCGGAGTTCAGCAATATTACCGGGCCAGGCGTAATGTTCCAGTACCTGAAATGCTGTCTGTGTGAATGGTTGCCGGGTGAAGTGCTGAACAAGCAGCGGGATATCTTCCCGGTGGTCGCGCAGTGGCGGTACTGGAATGGTCGGCAGGTGCTGAAATAGTGCCAGAGGGCGTTCACTGGTCAGCAACAGGCGCGGGCGTGTGGCTGGTTCTGTCGCTGGAAAAAGGCGAATAAGCGCTTCTAAGGCGGGCTCAGCGAGTGTATGGGCGTGACGAAGAAGGAGCGTCCCTGCTCCCACCAGCATGCGCCCTCCTTGCAGGAGCTGCTGAAGTTGTGCCTCTGCAAGATGCTGAAGATCCAGCTCGACGATAGGCGCTTCAAAGCGTGTGCTGAGTTGATGAGACCAGCGTGCAAGATGGGCTTTGCCGCTCCCCTGCTCACCGAGGAAAAGGAGATCGGGGGTCAATCGTGTGAGCGAGCGAATCTGTTCTACAGCCTGAAGCCAGCGCGGATGACTTCCGACAGGCTCCTGAGTGGTTTTCCTCAGATTACGCAGGTGGTGTACCTCGGTTTGCAGAGCCTTCCGCTCAAGCGCGCGCTGAATCTTGAAGTGTAATTCTTCGATATCGAACGGTTTTCGCAGGTAATCGGCGGCGCCTAACTGCATGGCCTCGACGGCGCTGGCAACAGTGCCATAGGCCGTCAGCATAAGGACCACTACTTCAGGCCAGCGTTCACGTAGTTTGCGCAGCGTTGCCAGACCATCCATCCCTTTCAGTTTCAGATCCAGCAACACAAGCTGGTACGTACGTTCGGCCATCTTCGCGAGGGCTTCCTGTCCGCTGGCGACGCTTTCGGGCTCAAATCCGGTGGTACGAAGTGCCTCGGAGAGGATCCAGCGCATATTTGCCTCATCATCCACGATTAACACATATTCGCTCATGGTTGCTCCTTCTGTAGAGGAAGGCAGAGCCGGGCCCGGGTGCCACCTTCTGGTCTCTCTTCCAGCTCAATGCTTCCCTGATGATCAGAGACAATACGTGCGACCACTGCCAAACCCATCCCTGTTCCCTCATCGCGAGTAGTAAAAAACGGGTCAAAGATGCGCCCCTTAATCGTGTCAGGGATGCCAGGACCACGATCACAGATCGCAAAGCAGAGCGCTGTATCTGCCTGTTGCGCAGAGAGGGTGACGGTCTGTCCCGGTGAACTTGCCTGAATCGCGTTGAGCAGGAGATTCAGCAGGGCCTGACGCAAAAGCTCGGTGTCAGCAGAAATGATAGGCAGGTTGTCACGCCGCTCGATCTCTAGCAAGATAGAGTGTTGTTCCGCGTAGGGCTGACAATCCTGAAGAAGCTGTTCCAGGAATGGCCCAGGCGCAACTGCTTCCAGAGAGAGTGAGCGCGGGTGCGCATATGAGAGTATCTCACTGATCAGACGATCTATGCGGTCTGACTCGGTGGTGACGACCTGAGTATAGCGTGTAACCTCAGGTATATTCTGCAAGCGTGTGGCGAGCAGTTGCGCCGTTGCTCGCAGGATGCCAAGTGGGTTACGGATCTCGTGGGCCAGCCCTCCTGCGAGTCTTCCCAGTGATGCCTGACGTTCTGCCTGACGAATCTTCTCCGCAAGCCGTCTCTGCTCGCTGAGATCCTCGATCGTAATCACATCACCCAGGGCGCTAGACAGGGTTGAACGATGGATGCCGAGGGCGCGGCCCTGCCACTGACACTCACTGTAGCCCTGCTGTATGGGATAGGGGAAATCATGCACCTCTTTACCAATCAGGTGAACGGCTGCCGGGTTCTGAAGTGCTATCTTTCCGGTGGGCTCGATGGTTGCTACTCCGATGGGCAAACTGGCGAGAATGCCGTCAATGTATGTCCGCATGCGGAGCGCTTCGCGGCGTTGCTGCTGCTGCCTTGCAGAGAGAATTCCTGCCAGAAGCGCGACTCCATAGAAGAGAATCAGTTCAAGGATGTTGTCAAGCAAGGAGTCGGAAGTTTCATGAGAGATAAAAAGCATATAGGGTAAATGGAGAGCAGTGACAAGCAAGGCCGTAATCAGCCCGCCCCTGACTCCCCAGAGCACCGCGGCCATCGCGATCGGGAGAAAGTAGAGGCTCCGATAGACAACATGATAGGGAACCAGGTGGACGCTGGTCAAATAATGGAGGGCCGTGATGGCTGCCAGCAGGAGTAGCACACCGGCCAGAAGCCAGCAGTTTCGTTGTTCGTTTGCGCTCAAATGCCTCATCGCTGCTTATCCTCTCTCTGAGATATGCTCTCTCTTTGCAGCATAGCAAGCAATGGGAGAAGGCGCAACCGTTGTTGAGGCAGGTTAAAGGCGGCGCTTTTGGTGTGCAGGAAATGCCGCAGAAGTGAGGCATATGCCACAAGAAGAAAAGAGGGCAGGTGTAGAAGCGGACCTGCCCCCCGGGATTTAGTCAGAAGGTGGAAATGTGTTAGTAGCCTGCTTGCTGATGGACCGGCGCAATGCGTTTACGAAAAACCCAGTAGTTCCAGGCCTGATAGATCAACGTAAACGGAACCAATGTCAGGGCAATCCAGCTCATGACGGTTAAGGTGTAGGGGCTCGACGACGCATTGTAGATGGTCAGGTTCCATGCCGGGTTCAGACTGGAAATCATCACGTTCGGGAAGAGCCCTTGAAAGACGGTCACCGTCATCATTACAATGGTGACGGCCATCATGATAAATGCCATGCCACTGCGCTCTTTCCAGAGAAACAGACCGCTGAGTACAAGTGCCAGCGCCAGAAGCCCCATCCCGAGAAGCGTGACCGGGCTATGCTGGAATGCCGGGATTGTCAGCAGTCCGGTGATCGCAAAGGCCAGCGTGACCACAACGGTGGGCACCCAGAGCAAACGCGCAACAGTGAGGGAACGGTGATGCAGGTAGCCGTTTGTTTTCAGGCTGACAAAGACCGCACCATGAAGCAGGAACAGGATCACAAAGAGCACGCCACCGAGCAAGGCATAGGGCGACAGCAGATCCCAGAAGCTTCCCACATAGTTCATCCGGGCATCGATGGGAACACCCCGAATAATATTTGTGATCGCGACACCCCATAGCAGGGCCGGAAGCAGGCTTCCCACAAAGATCATCGTATCCCAGAAGCGCCGCCAGCGCAGCCCGGGCATCTTGTTCCGGTACTCAATCCCGATGCCGCGCAGGATCAAACCAAGCAGCATCAGTAACAGTGCCAGATAAAACCCGCTGAAGAGGGTCGCATACCAGTTCGGGAAGGCGGCAAACATCGCGCCACCGGCGGTCAGGAGCCAGACTTCGTTTGCATCCCAGAAAGGTCCGATAGTCTGAAGAATGCAGCGGCGTTCGGCATCATCTTTACCCATGAAGGGTAGCAACATCCCGACGCCGTAGTCGAACCCTTCAAGAAAGAAGAAGCCTGTAAAGAGAACGCCGATCAGAATGAACCATAATACGTTGAGCGTCATCAGATATTACCTCCTTCTAACTGAGCTTTGGGGCCAACAGGATGTGTTCATTGGGCCTGGACTGCTCTTTCGGGGTGATCGGCGTTTCATCTTCGAGCTTATTGGCATAACGGCTCAACAGGAAGACATCGACCCCTGCCAGCACACCGTAGAGCAAGGTGAAGGCAATCAGCGAGGTAAGCACTGAAGCCGCGCTCACCGTTGGCGAAACTGCTGAGGCGGTCTGCAACAGATTCTGGACGACCCAGGGCTGACGGCCCACCTCTGCCATGATCCAACCGGTCGAGTTAGCGATATACGGCAGGGCCAGCGCAAACAACAGAACCCACAGGAACCAGCGATGTTTTTCCAGACTCTTTCGCTTCATAAAGAAGAGGGTCAACAGCGAAAGGACGATCATGAGGATGCCAGCAGCAACCATCGCACGGAAGGTCCAGAAGGTCAGCGCAACGGGCGGGATATAATTGCCCGGACCATAGGTTTGCTCATATTGGGCCTGCAATTCATGAATGCCCATGACCTGACCGGAAGGCGAGTTATAGGAAAGCAGTGAGAGGCCAGCGGGCACCTCAAGCGAGAACGTATTCTTTTTGTTGTTTTCATCGATAAAAGAGAACAGCAAGAACGGAGCAGGGTCTTCCGCATGCCAGAGCGCTTCGGCAGCAGCCATTTTCATGGGCTGCGACTGCACTTTGTACTGTGCCTGCATGTGTCCTGTGCCTGCGACAAGTATGGTTGCGATAATGGCAACTGGCAGAGCTACTTTGATCGAGGTGCGGAAAAACTGTTGTTGCTTTGTTCGGCGCAAAAGTTGATAGGCGCTAATTCCCAGGACAAAGAATGCGCCTGTGGTCAGTGCGCCAAGCACAACGTGCGGAAACTGGCTCCAGAGATTCGGATTGCTGACCAGAGCGACAAAATCATGCATCTCAGCGCGGCCATTATGCATTACAAAGCCGACCGGGTTCTGCATGAACGAGTTCGCAGTCAGAATCCAGAAAGAGGAAAGCACGGTTCCAATAAACACCAGCCAGATCGAGGCAGCAAGCACCATTTTGGGGAGCTTATCCCGCCCAAAGATCCAGAGGCCGATAAAGGTTGATTCCAGAAAGAAGGTGAGCAGCGCTTCGATTGCGAGGGGAGCGCCGAAAATATCACCGACAAAGCGCGAATAATCGGACCAGTTCATGCCGAACTGAAATTCTTGAACGATCCCGGTGACCACGCCCATCGCGAAGTTAATGAGGAAAAGCCGCCCCCAGAATGTCGCCATACGCTTATAAAGCAGGTTGCCTGTGCGAGCATACATTGTTTCAATAATGGCAACAATAAGCGAGAGGCCGATTGTCAAGGGGACGAAAAAGAAGTGATAGACCGTTGTTATTGCGAATTGCCATCTGGCAAGAGTGAGTGCATCCATAATCTCAATACCTCTTTAAACGTCGAAAAACCTGACCGGTTCTATACGCAGGGAGAAACCTCCCCTCTCCTGTGAAGAGCGGATCATTTCTCTTAAAATGCGACTGCTGGCAGAGAAATTCATCTCTGCCAGATACTATAGGCGTGAATACTCACGGAGTGCTCTCAAATGGAGATGAGGGTCTCACAGTTCGGTCACATCCGGGCAGGAAAAGGGCCGGGAGTATTGCATCTGACTCCCGACCTGTCTACTAGTTTGCTGAGGTAGTGGGTGGAGACGTTTCTTCATCCCGGAGGCTGAGTAGCGGGAGCGACATAAAGAAGGTTGAGCCAACCCCTTCTTCTGACTCAAACCAGAGCTGCCCTTTATGCCGTTCGACAAGCTGGCGACAGAGATAGAGCCCCAGGCCGGTTCCAGTAATGCCCCAGGCTTGAGCGTTATCGGCGCGCATAAAACGGCCAAAGATTTGCCCCTGCTGTCGTTTCGGGATACCTATGCCACGATCCTGCACGCTGACAATCGCGGTTTGCTGCTCTGGATTGGTGCGCACTTTGATCCAAATAGGGCCACCCTGTGGGCTGTATTTGATGGCGTTCTCGATCAGATTGGTTAAGACTTGATCGATGCGCTGTGGGTCCATATAGACAATGGCCGCGGGCGTATGCAGATGTACTTCGAGTTGGTGCTGTGATGTTGTCTGTTGCAGGTGCGAAGCGACACGCTGTACCAGCGCATCCAGATCTGTGGCGGTGCAGTGCAGAAGGAGACGCCCGGCTTGCAGGCGTGTCACATCAAGCAAGCCATCAGTCAGGGTTACAAGGCGCTCGGTTGCCTGCTTAATGTCTTGCAGGGCGTCCTGTTGCCAGTCGGCCAGAGGTGCGCCATGGCCGCGTGCGGACTGGACCAGCAGCGTATCTGCATAGCCCATCAGGACCGCCAGCGGCGTGCGTAGCTCATGCGCCACAATCCCGATAAACTCATCTTTCAAATATTCGGCTTCTTTTAAGGGGGTGACGTCCTGATAGACAACAATCGCAAGTTGTTGCTGCTCCACGGACTCAGTGTCGGACTGGAGCAGAAATGAAATATCTGCCTGCTTTTTCCGCACAGGGATCGCATTTACCAGAACGGGGAGGCTGGTCCCGTCAGGCTGGCGGATGGTTTCCTGATGATACAGGACGGTTTCGCCTTTCCGGGCAGCGCGAAGCGTGGCGAAGGACGAAAGAGCCATCTCTTGCTGATTTGCATCGAGCACATGGATATTATGCTGCTTCAGAAAGTCCTCCATCGGCTGATCTTGCTTCCAGTACGCGCCCCACATTCGATGGGTGGCCCGGTTCGCGAGAAGCAGACGCGCTTTCGGCCCATATACGATCTGGATACCGTTTGGCAGGGCGTCGAGCACTTCGCGCAGGAACGAGAGCCGGGCCAGCGTCTCGGCATGCACTGCCTGCTGCTTCTGTTCCTGGCGATGGCGTTCCGTCACATCTCGGTTAATTTCCAGGACGGCGCTTGGCTCATTGGTTGCCTGATCGCGGACAAGTACCTGACGGCTTTCAACAATAAGCATATTGCCGTTTCGGTCACTATGAATTAGCTCGCCTTCCCACTTGCCCTTCTGTTCGAGATCATCATTGACTGTTGCTTTCCCATCCGGGAAGCGCGTTTTCAGCAGTGTGTTCGCGATGCGCCCCAGAGCCTCCTGTGTGGACCAGCCATAGAGTCGTTCTGCTCCATGATTCCAAAAAAGTACACGCCCGATGGGGTCACGAATCAGAATAGCGTCGTAGGCTAGATTGATGATCTCGCTCTGTCGTTGAATCTGCTGAAGCTGCTGCATACGCTCACGCTGCGCCCGGCGCTGTGCAGTGACATCGCGAATGGCAGCAATCACGTGCGGTTGGTCGTCAAGCTGAAGTGGACGCAGGCTGATATCAACAGGAAATTCGGAGCCATCTTTGCGGGTGCCATAGAGCTGCAATCCCAGTCCCATCGGGCGCGTTCTGGGAGCCTTTGAATAGTGCTGTCGGTGCGCAACATGAAGTTGTCGGAAGCGTTGTGGGATCAGCTTCTCAATAGTTTGTCCCTGTAACTCGGCCTGGGTATAGCCGAATATTTTTTCAGCCTGCTTGTTTACCAGAACAATGGTTCCCTGTTGGTTGACGATGACCAGTGCATCTGGGAGCACATCGAGCAGGGGGCCGAGCTCTCTGGACGAGATGCTGATTGTTCCTTGCTCGGAAAGGGCAGAGGAGCCCTGGTTCTCTTCAGACATGAACATTTCTCCTTCAAGCAGGCTATGAGTATGAGTATCTAACCTCTTTAAAGAGTAATAGCCGGACAAGGTAAAAATCAAGTATGAGACTGCGGAGCTTTTTGCCCGGCTTGCGATCTGTTCTGATAGGAGCAGGGCTACATCACGGTAACCCTGCCGGACGCTCTTTACTTTGCTTTCTTTCCTGGCTCTGTTAGCACGTAGCCTACCCCGATCTTGGTCTTGATATAGGAGGGGTGAGCTGGGTCTTTTTCGATTTTGCGTCGTAACCGATTGATATTGACCTGAAGCATATGGCTTTCACCGATATATTCGGGCCCCCAGACATGCTCAAGTAAGAGATCCTGTGTCAAAATGCGATTGGTGTTTTGTGCTAAATACTCAAGCAGGCGATATTCGGTTGGGGAGAGAGAAATTTCTTTCCCTGAGATGGTAACGAGGTGCTGCGCGAAATCAATGGTGATATCCCCAACGGTTGTAATAGTACGCAGACCTGTTCCATCGTTCTGGGTAGAAAGCTGCGTGCGGCGCAGAACAGCCCGAACGCGAGCAAGCAACTCATCGACGCTGAAGGGTTTAGTGAGATAGTCATCAGCGCCAAGATCCAGCCCTTTCACCTTCTCCTGATCCTGACCGCGAGCAGTGACAATGATAATAGGGACAGAGGAGAACTCGCGAACGCGCTGGCACACAGTGAAGCCGTCGAGCCTGGGCATCATCACATCCAGTAAGACCAGAGCCGGAGCGTGTTTTTCAATCTGTTCCAGGGCTTGCTGTCCGTCGCTTGCGGCGAGTACATCATAGCCCTCAAATTCCAGGTTGCGCGATACCAGACGAAGCAACTGGGGGTCATCATCCGCTACCAGTATGGTTGTTTTTTTGACAGACATGGGTCGCTCTCCTTCAATTGTTTCGATCTATCTATTCGGTCGTCTTATAGTTCCTGCTACAAGCGTCTGAGGATAGGGCATCTTCTCTGAAAAATGGGAGTCGCCAGGCATGCTATAGTCTCCCTTTTCCTATGATGATTGTCTGTTTGACTCCCTGCGAGATGGACATTCCCATTATACGGATTCTTGTTTTTTGATGTACTGTTGTGGTGCATTCTGGCATCACAAAACGCTCACAAATTCCTTCAGAATAGAAGAAGAAGTGCTTCAGGATAGGGAACGTGTTTTTATGGTACTGCTCTCCCCGGAACGATGGTGCTTTTCAGGGAAAAAGTGATGCCTTCCCCTTTGTGATGCGCTTGAGAGGAAAAGCAACAGGCATGAGATGGTGCTGTGAGCTACAGAGTGCATACTAAGGCCAGAGACAAGGAAGAAATACAAACTGCGGAACGGAACCGCAGATGAGACTGCAAGCAATCTTCGTGCAGAAGGGAGTCGAATAGATATCATGTATACTTTTCAAAAAGTACAGCCAAAATCAGCGATGAATATTCCAGCATCCCCTGTGGTGCGGTTCCTGTTTTCGGATACGCGTGTTGCCTGGCTCTGGCTGCTAGTGCGCCTCTATGTTGGCTATCAGTGGATCTCCGCCGGATGGGAGAAGTTAACCGGGTATACGCTGTTTGGACAGCCCGAAGGCACATCCTGGCTGACTAGTGGCGATGCGGCAATGCATGGGTTTATCCAGGGTGCGCTCAAGAACGCGGCAGGGGCACATCCTGCGGTGCAGAGCTGGTATGCATGGTTCCTTGAACACGCAGTACTGCCCAACGCGCATGTCTTCTCGTATGTCATCCCGTTTGGTGAATTCCTGGTAGGACTGGGCTTGATCGTCGGGGCGTTGACCGGTATTGCCGCCTTCTTCGGATTCTTCATGAACCTGAACTTCCTGCTGGCAGGGGCAGTCAGCGTGAACCCGGTTCTGGCCGTGCTCTCTGTGTTCCTCATTCTGGCATGGCGCATCGCAGGATACTACGGTGTTGACCGTTATCTCCTGCCACTGCTCGGGACGCCCTGGACGGGATCGCTGGCTCAACGGAAAGAAGCGAGAGCTGTCGAGAAGAGCAAAGCCTGATAGGTTCGTGTGTGTGAACGGGGTATGGATCTCTCGAGCGGATCTTCTGATCCGCTCGGGAGATCTTTTTTTGCTTGCTACACTCTTTGTATGCTACATTGTTCCTGTTGGAGTCGCATGGAGAAGGAGAGCTATTCGATGTTTAATGTGTGCCCACGCTGTGGAGAGTATCGCGTTGAAAAAGTGATAGACCGGACCGGGCCCTTTGCGATCTGCCCGGTTTGTCAGTATCACTATCCCTTTGTGCAACTACCACTGTTTCTCATTACGGGAGCCAGCGGTGTCGGAAAGACGACGATCTGTCTCGCGCTTGCGTCAGAGCTGCGCGGTGAATGTGTTGTGCTGGAAACAGATATCCTCTGGGGAGCAACCAATGTGAGCGACGAAGATTATGTCTCTGTCTGGTTGCGGATGGCAAAGAACATTCAGCAATCGGGACTGGCTGTGGTCCTGTGTGGCTCGCTCTTGCCCGAACGGTGCGCATCCTCTCCTGAAGGGCGTTTCTTTTCAGAGATACATGCACTGGCAATGGTCTGTAATGATGAATTGCTGGCGCAACGGCTGCATGATCGTCCCGCCTGGCGCCAAACGCATGCGCCGGAAGTGATCGAGCGCATGATCTCCTTCCAACAGTATTTTCGAGAACAGGCTGCGACCTCACCTGAGCGCGTGACGTTGTATGACACCGGCCAGCACTCTCTTGAAGAGACGGTGCAGGCGGTTGCGACATGGATACGTGAGCGCTTGCCAGAACATGCATATTGAAGAATAGAGATGTATTTGTGCTTTTACTGTACTTTGCTCTAAATCAAGAAAAGCGGGTATACTGGTAATATGATGTTTTTGTAGGGGTGGGAATCCGCTTTGTAGGGCAATGATCGAGTGCTGTGAAATCGCGAGGAGGAGAACGTGTGGTTGAGGAGAGCACGAACCATCGGTTTGCTGGTGACGATTCTGGTAACCATCGCAGTGCCAGCGGTTTTGTTTGCAAAGAGTTTGTTAACGGCAGAGAGCAAGACCTATAAGCAGGCAAAAAAAGTCATTCTGTTTCTTGGAGATGGTATGGGCGATTCCGAGATCACGCTTGCCCGGAACTATGCTGTAGGGGCGGCGGGCAGGCTCTCTCTGGATCGTCTGCCGTTTGTCGGCTCTGTAACCACCTATGCGGTGCAGGAAGAAAAGCCTCACCGTCCCGAGTATGTAACCAGTTCAGCCGCCAGTGCGTCTGGCTGGTCAACCGGAGAGAAGACAAGCAATCGACGGATCTCGACAACGCCAGGTACAGATGAGGATCTGCCCACCCTGCTTGAATTGGCGCAGAAGGCAGGTTACGCAACCGGTGATATCACCACGGCGGACCTGACAGACGCAACACCTGCGGCGGCAGTGGCGCACGTCAGCGATCGGGATTGTCGTAGCCCAGCCGAGATGAAGGCTTGCCCGAAGGATAAGAAAAGTGCGGGTGGTCCTGGTTCGATTGCCGAACAGGAGATCGATCATAAGGTCAACGTGCTACTTGGGGGGGGAAAAAAGCGCTTTTCCCAGGTGATTGAGAACGGTAATAAGACGCTGATGGAGGTCGCGCAGACACGGGGCTATACGGTAGTGACCGATACGGCGGGCATGCAGAAAGCGCAGGGAAAGCATGTGCTTGGCCTGTTCCACGATGCTGATATGAGTCTGGAATGGAAAGGAGAAGCGGCGCGCCCCTATCCTGGAAGCGGCCCCCAGACCTGCCAGCAGAATCAACGGCCTGCCAATGAACCCTCACTGGCGGCAATGACCTTAAAGGCCCTTGAACTCCTGCAAAAAAGCAGCGAGAAGGGCTTTTTGCTTCAAGTTGAGGGTGCCTCAATCGACAAACAGAGCCACATTATGAGTCCCTGTCAACAAATAGGCGAGACCATAGCCTTTGATTCCGCCGTGAAAGTGGGACTGGATTTTGCCCAGACCCACCCGGAGACCTTGATTCTGGTTATGGCTGATCACGGGCAAACAGCTCAGATTATTCAAAAGCCAGAGGACTCGAAGCAGCCCGGAGCCTTTAGCAAGCTGATCACAAAGGATGGCTCTCTGTTGTATGTCAGCTATGCAACGGCACCACAGGGGAAAGCGCAGTCCCATACAGGAACACAGGTGCGGATTGCTGCTATAGGGCCTAACGCGCAAAAGGTGAGTGGAGTGCTGAATCAAACAGACATTTTCGATCTGATTGTAGAGACACTGAAGCTTCGCTAATCGTACTGCTTGGGCCGAAGGGACCTGACAAGGACTTTTCGGCCCTTTTTATCGTTGACACCATGATAGAGCAGGAACCGTGTTGTATCCAGGAGAATGTGTTGTGATTTCTCTTGTGGTGCAGTCTAAACGGAGAGGACGAGAACAGCTATGCATTATATGATCCTTGCCTGCGATTATGATGGTACGTTGGCAAAAGATGGGATAGTCAGCCAGAGGACAATACATGCATTGGAACGCGTTGTTGCATCGGGTCGAAAGCTCCTTTTGATTACCGGACGTCTGCTGGAAGATATACAGAGGATCTTTCCTCGTCTGGATCTATTCACCTGGGTTGTTGCGGAAAATGGTGCCCTCTTCTATTCGCCTGCCAGCGGGACAAAGAAGCTTCTGGCAGAGGCACCGCCACCACAATTTGTTGAACTGTTGCGGTCAAAGGGGGTCACGCCTCTAGAAGTCGGAGAAGTCATTGTTTCGACGCATAGCCCGTATGAGACAACGGTGATAGAAGCTATTCATGAACTGGGTCTGGAGCATCAGGTGATCTTTAATAAGGGGGCAGTAATGGTGCTCCCGGCAGGTATTAACAAGGGCACCGGGCTCAAGCGAGTGCTCGATACGCTCATGATCTCATCGCATAATGTGGTAGGTGTGGGGGACGCTGAAAACGATCACTCCTTCCTTTCACTGTGTGAATGCTCGGTCGCGGTCTCAAACGCTCTGCCTGCTTTGAAGGATCGAGCCGACTATGTGACGAAGGCGGATCACGGTAATGGGGTGGTGGAGCTGGTTGATCAGCTAGTTGCTGATGACCTTCGCGAGATTGATGGACGGGTTGCCAGATGCAAGCTTGTACTCGGGACAAAGAAGAACAATGAGCCGCTAATCCTGAATGTCAATCGCACAAATATGCTGATTGCGGGAGCATCTGGAAGCGGAAAGTCTACACTGGCAATGAGTTTGCTAGAGCAGCTTATTGATCAGTGTTATCAGTTTTGCTTGATCGATCCTGAGGGTGATTATGAAACCTTTCAGGCGGCCACATCTCTTGGCAGTAGTCAGAAAGAGCCCACTGCCCAGGAAATGTTGCAACTGTTGGAGAAGCCAGAGCAAGAGGCCATTATGAACCTGCTCGGTTGTCCGTTGAGTGATAGGCCGATGATCGCCCGGAACCTGCTGCCCTCGCTACGAGAGCTTCAGATACGTCTGGGTCATCCTCACTGGCTGATCTTTGATGAGGCTCATCATATATTCTCGCCCGAGTTTGATGCAGCTACATTCATCGAAATGCGTGACCTGTTCAATCTCCTATTTATTACGGCGCATCCAGGAAGCATAGCTCGCCGCGTCCTGGAATTGATAGATGTTGCCATATTCGTGGGGGCACAGGCTCCCTCCGTCTTGCGTGAGTTTTGCAGCGCGCTTGGCCTGTCAGAGATTGGACCGCTGCCCGCAACCATAGATTCGGGTGCGGCACTGGTCTGGTTCCGTGATGCGACGACGCCCGCGGTGCAGATTGTGCCTGCTCACCCTGAAGAAGAGCACCTGCGGCATCGGCGAAAATACGCAGAAGGGAATGTTGGCGAAAAGAGCTTCTACTTCCGCGGTCCCGAGGGAAGGCTGAACCTGCGGGCGCAGAATCTCATCATCTTTATGCAGATTGCTCAGGGTATTGATGATGAGACCTGGCTGTTTCATCTGCGCAAAGGAGATTATTCGCACTGGTTCCGGGAGGATATTAAAGATCCTGATCTGGCCCGAGAAGCTGAGGAAGTCGAACGCGATATGCAGCTTTCCGCACAGGAGAGCAGAGAGCGGATCCGTGCCGCGATTGATAAGCGGTATACGCTGCCTGACTGAATACGGTTATATTGCCGGGCTGCTATGGTGCTTCCTCGTGCTTCCTGACTGTATGGGCGTTCTTCTGTGCATCCAGGGTTTCCTTGATCACTATGAGTAGCTCATCAATATCGAAGGGTTTATAGACGATCCGAATCCCTTTGGCGGTCAGATATCCTTCTTGATCGCGTACTGCATTCTGAGCAGCGGTGCAGAGTACAATTGGAATGGAGGCTGTACTGCGCTGCATTTTGAGAAGCTGAAGCATCTGCCAGCCTGATTTCTCGCTACCGAACATAAAGTCGAGGATGATCAGGTCCGGATGAAGTTTTTCTATCTCGCCAACCTTCTGAAGCGGATAAGAGGAAAGGATAACCTCATAGCCCTCTTCTTCCAGCAGAATGCGGAACATATCCAGAATATCCTGGGTATCATTGACAACTAAAATACGAAGCGGCTGTGTCATTTCCTGCTCTCCCGATCTCTCTTCTCTATAGGTAGTATACAGATCGGGGTAGTATCTGCGTTGAGACCGGGGATAAATGGCAAGCCGCAACCGACAGTGGTTGCGGCAATGCTACCTGTTCGACTGTTATTCGTTTTCTCTCTGCGGATCCTGGATACGAGCATGAGGACTGTTGGCTAGCCTGTAAAAAAAGCATGATCTGTCCTCATATACCTCGTGCGGAATGACGCAACGAACTGGCTTTAGAAGCCTGGTGCAACAAGCTCAGGTTCTGTTGCGTTCTCTTGAGTCCCACAGCGCAGACATTCGCGCGGGGGGTCTGGCATATGCATCAGCTCACCACAAATAGGGCAAACATAATGTTTTGCCACTTCTTTGATAAGGTCTGAGCGGCTGATAATACCAACTAAGCGGCCTTGATCGATGACCAGTAGACGGCGTATCCGTTCACTGATAAGTATTCTTCGGACCTCTTCCAGATCTGTTTCACTGGTGACGCTGATGATGCCGCGTGTCATAATATCGCGGACAAGGCGTCCTTTTTTGGCGATGACATCAAACTCTGTGACAATGCCAACAACGATCTGTTCATGATTGACGACAGGTAAGCCACTGATATTATGTTCTGATAACAACCGGGCTGCTTGCTGTCGAGTCTGGTCTTCATTGACCGTAATAACCTTCTCCTTCGGGGTCATTACATGTTTTACTCTCATTGACTCTGCATTTCTCCTCTTGCTCACTTGAGAACAGGTAGCTTCTCTTTCTATTGTAACATATAGTTCCTGTGCTTATGAATATTGTATATGTACACGTTCAAATATGACATCATGTTTCATTGTAATCTATTGTGTTTGATAGATGTTACCGTGTGAGCAGGAGAGAGGTGTTGGCAGGGAAGGAGAGATTGCATGCTCTCCTTCTGCATGCCCTTGTTTGCCCATCATGGCGTACTATCGAGGGTTGGCGTTGCGGTTGTATCCGGAGTGGGGAGCGGATAGACTTCAACCTGCTGGAAGAGTGCCTGTGCGCCTCCAGAGCTAAAGCCATTGCGGACGAAGAGCGCAATCTGTCCCTGTTGATATTCGGAGTCTTCAACGGTTTGCACGTGTTGCCCGTTAATGAAAAGCTGAAGGGTTGAACCCTGCATTGTCACGCGCAGCGTGTTGGCCTGACCGCGTGGTTTGAGCGCCTTGCTGGTCGTGTAATCCACAAGCATTGTTTCTTCCGGGCTATGGTTTTTGACATTCCAGGATTCTCTGGCGATGGTATATGTATTATTCCCATATATTTCGATGCGATAATTATGGTCAAGATTGTTGTCGCCACGCAAATACAGGCCAATACTATCATTATCGTCGCCAGCTTGAAATACAAAGGTTGTGGTGAGCTCGAAATCAGTGAATGGTGAATAGACCGGAATACTTTCTGTTGTGATGCGGTGATTGGTATTACCGATCAGCAGACCCTCTTCGGAAACGGAGCGGATATAGCCATCATTGTTGCTGATAAGCCAGCCTTTATTTGCCTCGCTGAAGTCATCTGAAAAGAGCGCTGATGGGGTGACAGTTGCAGTGGGTGTTTCTGTGGGGTGAGCAACGGTCGGTGTAATGTGTTTGGCCTTTTCCTGCTGTTCCTGTTTCCCTGTCGCGCGAACGACCATATAGATACTGCTTCCCGCGATCAGCACCAGGAGACAGACAAAGAGCAGAATAAGTCTCCATTTACGGCGATATTTCGTGTCCTGCTTGGGTTGCAGATGTTCTTCCACCATTGTAATGTATCACCTGTTGTTTGTTTGTTTGTATTCCTGATAATCAAAGGGAAATACACTTTGTCTTACGTATCACAATGCATCTTCGTTGGACGGAATGCCAAAAAATGAGGCATTGTTGGGAACAGACAAATATCATCTATACTCTAAAACGAATTTGGAGCTGTTCCGTTTCTTTTTTTATGGCCTTGCTTCATGCTTGCTAGTTGTAGCTGTTTGTATGTATCGGCGGTTTCAATATGCAGCAAGATATGATATAACAATTCCAAAATCTGTATCGGAAAGTGAAGGGCTAGGTGTTTTCATGCTCGCTGCAATGTTCTATGCTCCTATGGATGTTCGTTTAGAGGAGCGCCCGGTACCGCAGCCGGGGCCTGGGGAGATTGTCATCCAGGTTGCCGCGGCTACGACCTGTGGCACTGATCTCAAGACGTATCGACGCGGCCATCCGCTTCTGTTTCAAAATGGTCCTGGCGGTTTTGGGCACGAAGTTTCGGGTATCGTGGCGGCTGTTGGCCCGGGAGTGACGCGCTGCCATGAAGGAGATGCGGTCTCCGTTGCGAACTCAGCCCCCTGTTTTCAGTGCTTCTACTGTCGACGTAAGCGCTATAGCCTCTGTGAAGATCTGTTACTGTTGAACGGGGCATATGCCGAATACCTGCTTGTGCCTGCCCGCATTGTCGAACATAATCTGTATGTGTTGCCCACAGGCACCTCATTTGTTGCTGCTGCATTGACCGAGCCACTGGCCTGTGCAGTGCATGGCGTTGAGGCTAGCGAGATTATGTCTGGCGATACCGTTGTAATCCTCGGGGCCGGGCCGCTTGGGCTCTTGTTGGTTGCCGTTGCCCGGCTGCGCGGTGCGCGTGTTATTCTGACCGGAAGAGGTGAGCAGCGGCTTGCTCTGGGTCGTACTTTTGGCGCAGATATTGTGCTGGATGTGACCGGCATGTCAATGGATGAGCAGTGTGAAGCGATTCGTCAGCAGACCGAGAACCAGCGCGGTGCGGACGTCGCGATTGAAGCGGTTGGCACCCCTGAGACCTGGACGCTGGCAACGCGGGTTGTACGCCCCGGTGGACTGGTGAATCTGTTCGGAGGCTGCCCATCTGATTCTCACGTGCAGTTTGCCACCCGGCCACTTCACTACAGCGAGTTAACACTGAAGGGGGTCTTTCACCATACGCCTACCTATTTTGCTCAGGCGCTTGAGCTGATTCTGAGCAAGCAGGTCGATGTGACCCGTTTAATTTCCGCGTATCTTCCGCTGGAAGCTGCTGTTGACGCGCTTCAATTGCTGCTGCAAAAACAGGGCGTCAAGTACGCACTGATTCCTCCCGCTTTTGCTCATCTTTATGCTCGGGAACTCGCACAAGCCCCTGACTTACCATCTGGTAATAAATATCAATAACTTGCTGGACACTTAAACGACCGCCGGGACGGAACCAGGAAGAGACCTGGGTGCAGAGGGCAATGATGGCATAGGACGTTACCTTTACATCGCTTGGGTGAAAGACGCCGCGTTCCATGCCATCTCGCAAGATCTCCTGAATCATAGCGTCGTAGGTGTCACGCATAGCGATAATCCGTGTACGATGCTCCCCTTCCAACGCCCGTAACTCGGTATCAATAATAAAGAATTCAGCTTTGTTACTGGTATGCAGGCGAATATGGTTCGCTATTGCCTCGCGCAGACGATCGAGTGGATCATGATACTCATGCAGGATGCGCTCCAGCTTGCTATTTAATTGCTGCATATGTTTTTCCATTATCTCAACGAGCAGCGCTTGCTTGCTGGGGTAATGGTGATAGATACTGGCTGCCTGTATTCCGGCCAGGCGGGCAATATCGCGGAGTGGCGCTGCATGGTAGCCGTATTCAGAGAACAATTGTACGGCTGCTGCCAGAATGTTTTCACGCATTGAGCGGCCTTCGGGCTGCATAGCTACCTTCCTCATTTCCAACTCTGATTGTCCACATTGTAGCAGAAATATGAGAGAGAGAACAGGCTTCCAGTTTTAACGGGTATTGCTAGCACCGACAGGTAATCACAATCGCGCTGATATCATCGGCTTTGGCGCGGAGTGGTTCCTTCTCCAAAGAGCGTTGGTACGCCGCCTGTACCAGCTTGCGGGCGAGTTTCGTATAGGCTGTCTGGCTCAAGACCTGTGTGATTTCCTGATCGGTGAGATTGTCGTGCACGCCATCGGTGCAGAGGAGCAAGCGATCACCGGGGCTCAGAAAGGTCTGCTCAAGGTGGATGGTCAGCGGTTTGTCGGTTCCAAGAGCTTGCGTGATACGATTGCGCTGTTCAAAATAGGTCATCTCTTCCGTGGAAAGTTGCTCGCGGCTGGTGGCTTGATCGATGCGGTGGGCTGCCTCTGCTGAAAGTGCTCCCTGTGTCACCATGTGATTGATATAGCTGTCATCCAGTGTCAATCGTTCCAGCGGTATGCCTTCGCGATAGCGATACAGGCGGCTATCGCCAATATGAGCGTAAATAAGCGGATAGCCCTGTTCGGTGCGTTGGGGGCAGAGCAGGGTAAGCACGAGCGTTGTGCCGATGCGAACAGGATTACCATCAGCGTTCTGTTGTTGACGGCGGTCGCGTTCCTCATGAATGCGTTGGTGAGCGTGCTGGATCAGTTGCTCAATGTTCTCAGGTAGTGAGGGCAGGGCAGAGAGGGTGGGCTGTTGCCGCCAGTGTTGCTGGATCGTCTCAGCCGCTAGCGTGGAGCCGACGTCGCCCATTGCGGTACCAACACCGTCGAAAATGGCGGCAAGTCCACGCCGTTTCTTCAGAAGAATGCGGTCTTCGTTGCGTTCTGGGCGTTTGCCGCGACTGTATCCCGTCCAGATAAAAGACGCGATCGTTTGACCATTCATCATGCTCGTTTGCTCCTTCATGTAAATGGATGTTGTTCCTGGACCTATTGTTAATATTACTCCGCTTTTTGTGTGTTTGCTTCAACTGGGGCAGGCAAAAGAGAAGAGGGCCAATGGCCTTCGCGTTCAGGCAGAAATGTACCTGTTCAGGATGAGAAAATGAGTCAGACTAATTTAAGGAAGAGGTCTTCGAATTTCGCATGAGATGCCAGTTTCTCTTGCATTTCTGCAACTGCTTATGGTACAATCGAAAAAGCGATGAGTCATATTTATTTACGAAGTTGTAGCTATTAATATGACCGATAAAGATATAGCGATAGTAGAAACTTCTTACCGACCAGGATATGAAACGGTAGCTGATCGGATCATTGAGCTGATTCAGACTACTGGCTTGAAACCTGGCGATCGTCTCCCCACGGAGTCGAGCCTTGGGGAACAATTAGGTGTAAGTCGTGCAATGGTGCGCGAGGCTATCAAATTACTGACCGCCCGGGGCTATGTTCGGACTCGGCGCGGGAGTGGTATTTACGTAACCTCTACAGAGCAACCACTGGCAACCGCAGCTATTGTTCTCTCCATGCCAGTTGATCATGACCATATGCTTTCCCTGCTGGAATTCCGGCGATTGCAGGAGATGCTGACTGCCCGGCTGGCTGCGGAAAGAGTCACGCTTTCTGAACTGCGTGCGTTGGAAAACGCGGTTGAACAGAATAAGCGCAGTGCAGAGGCCGGTCAATGGGACCAGTTTATTGCGAGTGATATTGAGTTTCATCTTGGTATTGCTCGTGCCTCTCACAATCAATTCCTGGTCGATACCGTGAATGAGACGTTTCGTTTGCAACGATGGGCGCTGAAACTCGTCATCGGGGGAACGCCTGGCTCATTGTTGCTCTCTGCCGAGCAGCATGCAGCGGTGCTGACAGCAATAAAACAGGGAGATGCAGAGGCCGCTGTGAAGGCAATGGAAACGCATATTCTCACTGTACAGGCTGATTATCAAAACGAGGTGCGGCGGTTGCTTACAAGTTATGGTGGTGGTGAGCAGCCCTGATTTTTTTGTGTAGTAAGGAGCGATAATACCTATGCCCCTGACCATAACGGATGTGGTGGCTCGTGATATTCGCTTCCCGACGTCGCGATCACTGGCGGGGTCAGATGCGATGCATCCCGATCCTGATTATTCGGCGGCGTATGTGACGCTCGTAACGAACGATCCAGCATTGCAGGGAGACGGCCTGACGTTTACTATCGGGCGCGGCAATGAGATCTGTGTTGCGGCGATTAAGGCACTTGCCCCGCTGGTGATTGGTCGGACGTTGGAAGGGATAACTTCTCATATGGCGGCCTTCTGGCGTTCGCTAACCGCTGAAAGCCAGTTACGCTGGGTGGGCCCGGAAAAAGGCGTGATTCATCTGGCAACGGCTGCGCTGGTGAATGCGGTCTGGGATCTCTGGGCCAAATCGGAACAGAAACCCCTCTGGAAGCTCCTTGTTGATCTCTCGCCAGAACAATTGGTGTCCTGTATCGATTTCCGCTATATTACGGATGCGCTGACACCAGAGGAAGCGCTGACGCTCTTGCGGCGCAACGAGCCAACCCGGGCGCAGCGTGAAGCAGAGATCCGGCGGCGTGGTTATCCGGCCTATACCACCTCGGCTGGCTGGCTTGGCTACAGCGATGAGCAGATGCGCCAGCTTTTACGAGAGGCGCTGGCAAAAGGCTGGACGCACTTTAAGCTCAAGGTCGGTGCCAATCTGGAAGATGATCTGCGACGTATTCGTATCATGCGAGAGGAAATTGGCCCCGAGCGTCGCTTGATGGTTGATGCCAATCAGGTCTGGGATGTTGACCAGGCGATCGCCCACATGAAGGCGCTGGCACCCTATAATCCCTGGTGGATTGAGGAACCAACCAGTCCCGATGACGTGCTTGGGCATGCAACCATCGCGAAAGCCATCGCGCCGATCAAGGTGGCTACTGGCGAGCACGTCCAGAATCGCGTGATCTTCAAGCAACTCTTTCAGGCTCAGGCCTTCCACTTCTGTCAGATTGATGCTTGCCGGGTTGGCGGGGTCAATGAAGTGCTGGCAATTATTTTGATGGCGGCAAAGTTTGGCATCCCGATTTGTCCTCATGCGGGCGGTGTAGGACTCTGTGAATATGTGCAGCACCTTTCGATCTTTGACTATATTTGTGTCAGTGCCTCGCTTGAGGATCGTATGCTTGAATTCGCCAATCACCTGCATGAGCATTTTGTGCATCCGGTTGTGATTGAGAACGGACATTATAAGGCGCCCCTGGCCCCTGGCTATAGCGCGACGATGCTTCCAGAGACGCTGGATGCATATGCATATCCAGATGGAGCGGTCTGGCAGAAAGCCTGAGTGTTCCATTGAAAAAAGGCTCACAGTTTATCAGGGAGTGTATGATGTTACAGACAGACGCCACAAACGCAGAGCAGCGTGTGCGCTGGTTTACCCATGATCGTCTGGGGATGTTCATTCACTGGGGAATTTACGCTGCGGCGGCGCGGCACGAGTGGGTGAGAAACCATGAACGAATCACCAATGAGGCGTATCAGCGCTATTTCGATCATTTTGACCCGGACCTCTATGACCCGCGTGAGTGGGCGCGCATGGCAAAACAGGCAGGCATGAAATATGCCGTTATTACGGCTAAGCATCACGATGGGTTCTGTCTCTGGGATACTGCCCTGACCGATTATAAAGCAACAAAGACGCCCTATGGACGAGACCTCTTGCGTCCCTGGGTTGAGGCTTTTCGCGCTGAAGGGCTGAAGGTTGGCTTCTACTATTCGCTACTCGATTGGTATCATCCAGAATTTCCCATTGATGGAATTCATCCACAGCGTGATGATCTTGCGTTTCGGGAGCAGAACAAGCATCGTGATATGGCGAAATATCGCGAGTATATGTATGGGCAGGTGCGTGAGCTTCTGACGAACTATGGCAAGATCGACATTATTTGGTTTGACTTTTCCTACTCGCATGAGGATTGGGGCTGGTCAAAAGGCAAAGGACGCGAGGATTGGCAGTCCGAAAAGTTGATCCAGCTGGTGCGTGAACTGCAACCTGATATTTTGATTAACAATCGTCTGGAGATGCCCGAAGAGGCGGACTTTGATACGCCAGAACAGATCCAGCCGCGCGAATGGGTGACGATCAACGGGCGCCGTGTCGTCTGGGAGGCCTGTCAGACGCTGAACGGGAGCTGGGGGTATCATCGCGATAACCAGAACTGGAAGACCCCGGATGTCCTGGTGCGCATGCTGATCGATACCGTCTCCAATGGTGGTAACCTGCTGTTGAATGTTGGTCCGAATGGGCGCGGCGAATTTGAGCCGCGTGCAGTCGCCTCTCTTCAGGCCATTGGAGAATGGATGCGCTTGCACAGTCGCTCGATCTATGGGGCGACGGCAAGCGAGTTCAAGGCGCCGGATAATTGCCGTCTGACGCAGCGGGGCAATCGGCTTTACCTGCATATCTATAGCTGGCCGATGGGACCGCTTGTGCTTGATGGTCTGCTCAGCAAGGTCGAGTATGCTCAGTTTCTTCACGATGCCTCCGAGGTGCGCTTCACCGGCGTTGCTGGACAATGGGGCGGTGCCTACATTGGAGGCGATGAAGAGACGCTGGTGCTCCATGTGCCGGCGTTGCGCCCGAATGTGCTGATTCCTGTCGTGGAGCTTTTTTTGAAGGAATAAGTACACGTTACCATTGCCTTCCCGCCTCTTGTAAGTGCTGGTGGCCTCTGCGGGGGCCACCGGGCTTACTCTTCCCGTGTTACACAGCGCTGTTGTTTTTAACGCACATGTGGTGTAATCTGTGAGAAAGAGTTATGGTACGCAGATGGGAGAGTAAGGTGTTCATCTATGGAACAGGTGCTGAAATGCCAGCGAAAGGACTGTAAAAGAGGCGTCTACATTCGCTATAGAGAGGTACTGATGGCGGGCAAGGTCTGGATGCGTATTCCACAGTGGCGCTGCTATGCCGGGCATGTGCAATATGAACGCGATTTGCGCTATGCCAATATCAACGAGATTGATGATAGCATCATTGAAGCGCTCCCCTGGCATAAAGACCGTCTGCTCGCAGATCGGGGGCGCGAGGCTGTTCACGCGTTCGCAGTGCAGATAGGACTCTCTGCTGAGGAATTGGAGGCATCCGATTGGCGACCGTTTGACGGTGATGTACAGCCACACAGGCGCCTGGATAGAAACTGCACATATCGAGTCTATCGTGTTATTACGACCCGTGGAATTTATTTTTTCTGGCTCTCTGCTTCAGATCCAGGAACAAGTTGGCTTCCCTGGTACTGGCAGCGCGAAGAGAAAGAGACTCGAAATGGTTATATTTTAATTGCCAGAGATGGGACAGGCGCTATCGTTGATCGCTTAATTGGCACGCGTGGATGTGGCTTGCAGGGTGCTCTTGCTTCGGCGCGCTGGTTCCTGCTTCAGTTACGTCACGCGACGCGAATTGAGGTGCACAAGCAGAGTTTCGGCTTTGAGATGGACGCTACCTGCGAAGACCGGGCGCTTGCTGTTGTGACACTGGATGATCTCTCAGAGTATGAGCGTGCTCATCGCGGAGAGTTCTTTTCACAGGGAGAGTTGCGCGCGGAATAACGTGGCCTCAGATCAAGGGAGAGGATACGTTTGTTATTGCGTTTTGAAGGCTTCCCATAAGCTGGAAAGGCAGAGAAAATCAATGTTCAGATTGGACCATAAAGTCGCGCTCGTCACTGGCTCCGGTTCCGGCATCGGCAGAGAAATTGCTTTGCTTTATGCCAGACAGGGGGCCAGTGTCTATATTGCAGATATCAATGAAGAGGCTGCTCAAACAGTGGTGCAGGAGATCCTGGAGCAAGAGGGGCAGGCATTCGCCCTGCGCCTGGATGTTACCAATGAGGAACAGGTGAAGGCTGCGTTTGAGCGTGTAGCACAGGAGCAGGGGCGGATCGATATTCTGGTGAATAACGCGGGGATCAGCCATGTTGGTTCGATCTTAGAGACGACCGCGGAGGACTGGAATCGGGTGATGAGCGTCAATGCAATGGGTGTCTTTCTCTGTTCTAAATATGCCATCTCCCAGATGATGCAGCAGCAGCCTCAAGGGGGTGTGCTGGTGAACATTGCGTCGGCGGCTGGTATGATCGGCGTCGAGAGCCGTTTCCCCTATAGTACCAGTAAGGGCGCGGTTATCAGTATGACTCGTTCCGTGGCGATCGACTTTGTCTCACAGGGCATACGAGCAAACGCGATCTGTCCCGGGACCGTCTATACGCCGTTCGTTGAGGGTTATTTAAATCGCCATTACCCTGATAACAAGGAAGAGATGATTCAGCAGCTCGGGGCGCGTCAGCCACTTGGACGTATGGGAAGACCCGATGAGATTGCGCATGCTGCCCTCTATCTTGCATCGGATGAAGCTGCTTTTGTCACCGGCTCTACCCTGGTGATTGATGGCGGTTGGACTGCGAAGTAAGAGAAAAGAGGGAGCCGCATGGATGCGCAAGAACTATATCTTCGTTTCCAGCATCGTCTGACTGCCAGTGGAGGCGAATGCTGGCTTGTTGAAGACCTTGCTGCCGCCGCTAACACAATTGCCTCTCATAGCGCTTTAACCGGGCGTACCCTGGTTGTTCCACCTGGATTTGCTGATTGCGCTCTCTGGGGAGCGCTTCTTCCTCTGCTTGCCGCGAAAGAAATTCAGATCAGTGAGGCTGAGACCCCTGCCGGGATTGCCGATGCTCCGGCAGGCCTTTCGGCGGCTGAGTTGGCCGTGGCTGAGACGGGTTCTGTGCTGGTTGCGGATAATGTGCTTGCAGCCCGGGCGGTCAGTATGCTGACGTTGACCCATTTTGTGCTGGTGCGAGTCGAGGATCTTGTTCCGGGCCTGGATCAGGTTGGAGAGCGCCTGTATCAACTAACGCGCCCTGGACCCACACAACGACACCATATGACGCTGATTAGCGGGCCCAGTCGTACCGCGGATATCGAGCGTACCCTGACAATCGGCGTTCAGGGGCCTAAGGCATTGTGTGTTCTGCTTGTAGCTCACCAGGAGGTCCAGCCATGACGATTCGCTATCAAAAGGAATTGCTTGTTATCCAGCAGAGAGCGGCTCAGAATGGACATGAGCATCTGCCCTTCCCTCAGCGGCTGGATCGTGCCCTGAACGATCAAAATTTGCAGCGTGCGCTGGAACGCTTTGCGCCTTCCTGGCGTGAGTCTCGCGAGAAGATTTTTGCTACAGCAGAACAGGAATATGGGGAAGAGTTCCGTTTTGAGCGGCTGCGGGAACGCCTGAAGGCGGCGAAAGATGAAGCGATTGAGCGCCAAGAAGAACTGGTTGCACAATTTAAGCAGCAGGCTGAAGCCGCTGGCGCCTTTCTCTATGAGGCCAGAACCGCTGAGGATGCTAACCGCTATATCTATGAACTCTGTCAGCGCAAGGGCATTCAGCTTGTGGTGAAGTCAAAGACAATGGTCAGTGAGGAGACGGAACTGAATGCCTACTTAGAGGCCCGTGGCGTCACCGCGATTGAAACCGATCTGGGTGAGTGGGTGGCACAGCTTGAGCATGAGCGCCCTTCGCATATGGTCATGCCGATTATTCACAAAACGCGGCAGCAGGTTGGCGAGACGCTGTCACGAGCCACCGGACGTGAGATCTCGCGTGAAGCTGTGGCCGAACAGGTCGCGGTCATCCGCAAAGAGCATCGTAAGGCGTTTTTAACGGCGAGCATGGGAGTCAGTGGTGCGAACGCGTTAATTGCAGAAGGCGGCACCGTCATGATGCAGACCAACGAGGGAAATGGGCGTCTGGTGACGTCACTGCCTCCAGTCCATGTGGTGATGGCGGGCTATGATAAGCTGCTGCCGACCTTTGCTGACGCGATGACGCAGATACGTTTGCTGGCTCGTAGTGCGACCGCGCAGCCGATTACCAGCTACACCACGTTTATTACCGGGCTTTCTTCTCCTGAGCGGGAGATGCATATTATTTTACTGGATAACGGGCGGAGCGAGATGCGGGCTGATCCTCGTTTCAAGGAAGCGCTGCGGTGTATTCGCTGTGCAGCCTGTGCGAATATCTGCCCGGCCTATCAGCAGGTGGGCGGCCATGCGTTCGGTCATATCTATAGTGGTGCTATCGGGCTGGTAGTGACGCCCTTCCATCATGGCATTGAGGCAGGAGCCGGTCCGCAAAGCCTGTGTGTGAGCTGTAATGCCTGTGAAACCGTGTGCCCGGTTGAGATTCCTTTGCCCTCGCTGATTCTGGATGTGCGCCGGAAAGTGGTACGGGAAAAAGGTCTGTCTCCAATCAAGAAGGCTGTTTTCGGGATAATGGCTCGTCCTCGTCTGTTTGATATCTTGCTGCGGTTTGGGAGTTTCTTTCAGTTTCCGGCAACGCGCGGAAGTCGTTTTGTGCGTTCGCGGAATCTCCGGCTGTTTTCGCGCCTGCCTTTTATCGGCGGTATGGCTGCATTGACGCGCTGGCGGAGTCTGCCTGCACTGGCTGTGAAGCCTCTTCGCGATCGGGTGAAGGCGTATTCGGAGGCGCAGCCGTCTGGAACATCGGCTCACTTGACTGTGGCCTACTTTGCTGGCTGTATGACGGATAGGCTTTATCCTGAGATGGGAGAGGCTGTAATCCGGGTGCTTGAAGCGGCGGGTGTGCGCGTGATCTTTCCTCATGGCCAGAACTGTTGTGGACTCCCCGCGCTGAACTCCGGCGATACGGTCAACGGGGCAAAGATGGCAAAGCAGACAATCAGGACGCTTGAGCAGATGATAGACCGCGAAGGTGTCGACTATATTCTGAGTGCCTCTACAAGTTGTGTGGTGACCGTACTCCAGGATTATATTCGGCTCTTTGAGGATCTGGATGAACTTGGTTGGCTGCGTAGAGCTCAGGCCGTTGCCGAGCGCGTCATTGATTTTACTGGCTTTATGGCGCGTGTGGTGCTGGCGCAAGGCGTTCGTTTCTCGGTCAGGCGGCCGGGGCCGAATGATACCGTAACCTATCACGATTCGTGCCAGTCCTGTAACTGCCTGGGCCTTCGTTCCGAGGCGCGAACGATTCTCCGTGAGATTCTGGATATCGAGGTCCAAGAAATGCCCCGATCGGATGTTTGTTGCGGGTTTGGTGGCTCCGTCTCACTTGAGCAACCGCGCCTGGCTGAACGGATGTTGCAGCAGAAACTGGCAAATGCGGAGCAGACAGGAGCGGCACTGCTTGTCTCGGATAATCCCGGTTGTTTAATGCATTTGCGCGGTGGTGTGGACGCGGAAGGACGACCGATTCGAGTGTTGCATCTGGCTCAATTGATTGCCGAGCATCTGACATAAGCTGTTGTTCTTAAAGTTCCCCTGCGAAGCCATCCAGGGGAACTTTTTATGTCTGAACAAACATGTTTTTAACTCATCCTTATGCTATACTGATTCCCAACAGATCAGCACTCATCACTCTTCAAGTACGATGGGCTGGAAAAGGAGAGGAGAAGATATTTGGGTGACTTATCCAGCTTTTATGAGTGCTGATGCTCTATGTATGCGAGAGAGGAAGGGTTATTCTGATGGGTGCAACAAAAAAGTACCAGAAGCGTATTTGGGATTTTGAATTGATGGAATCGCACGTTGTTACAGCATACTCAGAAGAAGAGCTTGAGGCGCAGGTGAAGCAACAGCGTGAGCACTGGGAAGCGGAAAAGCAGAGAAGAAAAGCCGATAATCTGACTGCCTGTGAAGAGAAGCGAATTGAAGATTTGAGACGTTTTCTTCTTCGGAGCTATGAGAAGGATAAGCCTGCAATACAGGAAGTGAAAGAAGGAAAGAAACTATATCCTCCTTTTGCCTTTGGGAAAGAAGAACCTGTTCCTGAAACATATTTAAAGATGTATAAGGTGCCTAGATATTGGTCCTTGCCGGAACGATTGTTTCCTGGTTTGACAGAGCGACGAAGAGAAAGACATGAACTGGCAATGGAACATTATGGCCGGGACTTTGAGGCATTTGTGGTGGAGAAGGAGCAGGCATGGGAAGCGTATGTCAAGCAGAAAGAAGCTTTTGAGCGTGGTGAAGGTGAGGCCATTGTCAATGTAGTCAACGAGGTACTCTCTGCTCTGGAGGCTCCGGAAAATTTCATACAGGAATATGATACAACGCTTGATATACAGAACCAGACCGCAAAGATTCTGTTACGTGTTCCTGATATGCAGGAATTGAAATGGTATCAGGGATATGTCTATGTTGCAGATCAAAAGAGGATTGTGCCGGTTCCATTCCGCCCCGAGGCGCATAAAGAGCTTTATGAAGAACTTCTTTGTCAGGTGGTTTTGCTTGTCGCTCATCGCATATTTTTATATGTGATGTCTCCCCATGTGAATGTATTGCAGGTGAGAGGTTATGTGAGAAGTATTGACCCTGCTACCGGCCGCCCTGTCGATACCTATGTTATTATGCTAGATATCACAAGGGATGTATTGGCAACAATCAATCTGGAATTGGTTCAGCCGAGAGCATGTGTACGTAGACTGGATGGGATATTTGGCGAGAATACGGGGCAAGTGATGTCAAAAGCGATGATACTGAACAGAGCGTCCATTGCCTTGACTCCGACAGGTATGTCTGGACTTTCTCCTGAGAAGCCGCTTATCAATCTTGCTACCATCGATTGGCGGGAGTTTGAGCATCTGGTGGGGGAACTTTTTCGGAAAATATTCCGTGGACATGGGGTAACAATATCAGTGACTCAGGCGAGCCGTGATGGAGGGGTTGATATTGTGGTTAAGGATCCTGATCCGCTGCGTGGGGGCAAATTTGTTGTGCAGGTGAAACGCTATACAAATATGGTTCCAATAGAAACCGTTCGGGCTCTTTATGGAACTATGTTGAAAGAGAAGGCAACGAAAGGCTTTCTTGTTGCAACAAGTCGCTTCAGTGATAATTCGAGGGACTTTGTCCGAGATTTGCCAATCACGCTGATCGATGGGCCTGCCTTGCTGGCCTATTTCAAACAATATGGCTACGAAAACGTTGTGCTTGATCGGCTCTGAGACTTACAAACAGGCTCTTCTGCGGAAGAGCTTTTTTTATGGCTGGTTCTGGTCTCAATCCGGCGTTACGTAACATGTCTCTTGCTGAAATCGTGTACCTCATGTAGCTGGCCGTATTCTCTCAAGCAATCAAGCATGGCGCGTCTCTATGACTGCATGGTAAAGAAAGCCTCGTGCTGGTTTACATCAAGTGGTAGGGAACAGTGTTTATGATGAAAGTGGGTGAAGTATTTGTGCCCGCCGCATCATCCTGATAGATGGATCCTCTGGTATCAGGGACCGTTGGTCAGTGGGCTTGAGCATGCAGTGTGACTGCATGCCTGACAAGAGAGAACCTCTAGAAGGTCTTTTAGCTAGGAGGAGTAAGTTACGTTATGGCTCAAGTCAGCGATTTTCTGTTAGAGCGTCTTTCACAGTGGAATGTGAAGCGTATTTACGGCTATCCCGGTGATGGTATTAACGGCATACTGGGTGCATTAGAGCGGCATAAAGATCTGTTTGATTTCGTGCAGGTGCGTCACGAGGAGATGGCTGCCTTTATGGCGACAGCGCATGCGAAGTTCACCGGAGAAGTGGGGGTCTGTCTTGCTACTTCCGGCCCCGGCGCAATTCATCTGCTTAATGGGCTCTATGATGCCAAGATGGACCATCAACCGGTTGTCGCTATCGTCGGTCAGGCGGCGCGTCCGGCAATTGGTGGCAACTATCAGCAGGAGGTTGACCTGCTCTCCCTCTTTAAAGATGTGGCCGGTGAGTATGTTCATATGGCTTCCAGCCCGATGCAGGTACGTCATCTGGTAGATCGCGCATTTCGCATTGCTCAGGCAGAGCGTACCGTAACCTGCGTGATTCTGCCAAAGGATATTCAAGAGATGGGGGCAGTTGAGAACCCGCCTCACGCGCATAATACCATCCATACCGGTATAGGCTACTCGGAGCCTCGTATTGTTCCCAAACAGGAAGACTTGCAGCGAGCCGCTACCGTGTTGAATGAGGGCAAAAAGGTTGCGATTTTGGTTGGTGCCGGTGCCCTGGGTGCCAGTAAAGAAGTTGCGGACGTGGCTGGAGTGCTGGGAGCCGGTGTTGCGAAGGCATTGCTCGGAAAAGCCGTTCTCCCCGATTATCTGCCCTATGTTACCGGCTGTATTGGCTTGCTTGGTACAAAGCCAAGCTGGGATATGATGATGGAGTGCGATACACTCCTGATGATCGGGTCGAGCTTTCCCTATGCCGAGTTTCTGCCAAAAGAGGGACAGGCTCGGGGAGTGCAGATCGATATAGATCCTGCTCGTTTGAGCCTGCGCTATCCAATGGAAGTCAACCTCAGAGGTGATAGCGCCGAGACCTTGCGGGCGCTGCTACCACTGTTACAGCAGAAAAAGGATCGCTCGTGGCGCGAGAAAATCGAGAAGAATGTCACCGATTGGTGGAAGCTGGTCGAGGCCCGGGCACAGGAGAAGGCCGATCCGGTGAACCCGGAACTTGTCTTCCTGGAACTCTCAAAGCGGCTGCCTGAAAATGCAATCTTGACTGCTGATGCCGGGACAACCGCGAACTGGTATGGGCGCGTTATTCGCATGAAAGAGGGAAACATGGGCTCGCTCTCAGGGAGCCTGGCAACTATGGGGGCTGCGGTTCCGTATGCGATTGCCGCAAAGTTCGCGTATCCTGATCGCATCCCTATCTGTACGACTGGTGACGGCGCGATGCAGATGAATGGGCTGAACGAGCTGATAACGGTTGCCAGGTACTGGAAGAATTGGAGCGATCCCCGTATCATCTTTATGGTGCTCAACAATCGTGATCTGAATCAGGTCACATGGGAGATGCGTATTCTGTCCGGTAATCCTAAGCTGGAAGCAACCCAGAATTTGCCTGATTTCCCCTATGCACAGTTTGCTGAGTCGCTTGGCTTTAAAGGTATCCGAGTTGAGAGGCCGGAAGATGTTGCTTCCGCATGGGATGAGGCGTTAAGGGCTGATCGTCCGGTAGTCTATGAAGCCTGCGTGACTGGTGAGGTGCCGACATTACCGCCGCATATCACGTTTGAGCAAGCGAAGAACTACCTGGAAGCGCTTGTGAAGGGTGATCCCGAAGAGGGCGGTATTATCAAGCAGTCAGCAAAAGAGCTGGTCAAAAGCGTCCTGCCAACGAAGAAGTAGGCTTTTAGGTTGTGCCGGGTTGCAGAAATGCGCCCGGCTTTTTGATTCTGGCATGATCATCGGCGTTGACATGCATCTATACAGGATGGTAGTCTATGCGAAGCTATGTTGTTCCGGGTAGAAACGCGTTTTTGAGGACCGATGACTGATATTCGCCTGCACCTATCTTCTATTCTTTCTTGTATAAATAAGGAATCTGACACAACCTGATGCATTGGCGCTTCTGCGGGCTGAATTACGCCAGCCACTCCCACAGAGCTACGGGCTTGGGTCTGGCCGTTTGTGTAACGAGCGGCAACAGCTCTCATCTCGTGTTGATCTGGTGCTCTATGATCGGACGATTGAGAGCATGTTGATGCGAGAGGAAGAAGGGATATTTGATATTCGTCAGGCGCTTGTCACTGTTCAGCTTGCTGACGCGCTCGATACGGTAGGGCTGGAAGCGCTCTTGCGGGTGACCGCCTCCACTAAAACTCTGCTGCCCGAACGGAAGTTAGAAGAGATTCTGGCAACACAGAGGCCTGCGCGTCGGCTTGGGAAGTTCTTACCATTAGGGATTATTGCCTTTCGGGCATTAAAAGATACGCAAACGCAGAGCCAGGAAGTGCTTGTGTTGTTACTGGATGCCAGTCTGAAGCGGCAGAAGATGCTGTCGCTTCCCGATTTTTTGCTTGCGCAGGGGCACGGTCTCTTGTATCGTAATCCCGTGCTGGATCGTATTCCTTTTGCGCAGAGCACTATTCATATTTCTCGTACCCTGGAGTCTGACAAGGCATATACCTGTTATGTCTGCAAGCGGAATTATACCCACCATCACTTCTTCTATGAGCGGCTCTGCTTGCAGTGTGGTGATCTCAACTATGTGAAACGGGCGATCCCCGGAGATCTGACAGGGCGCATTGCGCTGGTGACAGGAGCACGAATAAAAATCGGGTATGCGACCGCTTTACGCCTCTTGCGGGCAGGAGCCCGGGTAATTGCCACAACACGTTTTCCCTATGACGCAGCCCGACGTTACAGCCGTGAGCCTGATTTTCAGAAATGGCGCGATCGGCTGCATATTTATGGCCTTGATTTCCGCTCCTTGCCAGTGCTGGAACAATTTATCAACTACCTTTCCTCGGCCTATCCGGGATTGGATATTCTGATTAACAATGCGGCACAAACGGTCAAACAGCCGCCCTCAGCCTATGCTGCTCTTCTGGCAAGTGAGCGAGCCGAGCTTTCAGCGGAACAGCGGTTGCTGGTTGAGCGTTCTCAGGCTATGTTACCTCCGGTCGCGTTTATGATGCAAGATGGAGAGGAGCCTTTTCGGGCTTTACTGGCCCCCCCTGGATCGTCGGCCAAAGAGGCGCCTCCGGTCGCGCAGGAAGAGGTTGGTCCGCTTGCCGTTGCAGAACAGAATAGCTGGACTGCACGCCTGGCTGATATCTCACTGGCAGAGATGCTGGAGGTACAGGTTGTCAATGTTACCGCGCCATTTCTGCTTATCAGTCGCCTGCGTCCACTGATGAAACGAAGCCAGTTCCCGCATCGCTTTATCGTGAACGTCACTGCGACCGAGGGGCAATTTGCGCAAAAGAAGCGTGGAACGCACCCCCACACGAATATGGCGAAGGCGGCTCTGAATATGCTGACCCATTCTTCGGCGGAGGAGCTGGCGGCAGATTCTCTTTATATGAACAGTGTGGATCCCGGTTGGATCTCGTTGCAGACGCCTGTGGATATTCAGGATGAGCACTTGATCTTACCGCTTGATCTTGTAGATGCGGCGGCACGCGTCTGTGATCCAATCTTTCAGGGGATAGTGGATGGTAAGCTGACATACGGGCATTTCTACAAAGACTATGTCTCGGTTCCCTGGTAGTGAATTTGATGTATAGAAATGTAATCTTACTGCACAATACGAAACGGGTTATAATTGCTTCATTAGTTGATCCGATCAGCATGGGGTGTAGTTCAACGGTGAGAATACCGTCCTTGCAAGACGGAGATAGAGGGTTCGAACCCCCTTTCGCCTTATACTGCCGTTGGGGTGAGGCGTAAGGGTAGCGCAGCTCTTGGCTCTGGAAGCAGGATGCCGGGTTCGACTCCCGGTCGCCTCCACTTCTCTTTTTCCTCTCGTCGTTGTTTTCTTTCTTACCCTTGACGAAGTGAAAGCCGCTCTGTTATGCTGCCATTAGCGGAATTCGTAGATCAATAGAGGATGAGAGTCCCTCGGTAGATGCGTCTGCCGGGGAGGAGGAACAGGTCCAACTCTGCCGTCTTCTATTGTCTCATGTGAGCTTTGCACTCGGTGCTACCCTTTGCAAACGGGGTGAAAGCCGGGATCACTTCCACATCTGATCTAGATCTGAGAAAAATTGCGTTGATACCTTTCTATTGAGCCAATTGAGCCAGCGCGACTGGCCGTCCTTCGCGATATCTCTATCAACACTATAGAGATCAATATACCTCTCTCTGTACGCCGGTAGCCCCTATCTGGCGTAGCTTATTGTTGGCTCTTGCTAGAGCTCCTCCCTGCTTCTTCGTGTTTGAACACATTTCATTTTATCTCAACACGAAGGAGTACTATATATGTCATCATCTCTTCTTAAAACAGGGCAGGAGCGGTCACGCTCTTTATGGCGGAACAAAGATTTCCTGCTCCTTTTTGGTGGGCAGGTCGTCTCGACAATGGGGACCACTCTTTCACAGTTTGCGACTATTCTACTGATGCTGGCATTAACGAATTCAGCTTCGGCAGCGGGTATCGTTGAGACGCTCACGTTGTTACCCTATCTGTTATTCAGTTTGCCGGTTGGGGCGTTCGTTGACCGCTGGAACCGTAAGCTCGTGATGATCGTGGCTGATCTGGTGCGCTGGTTTGTTCTGGGGCTTGTGCCGCTGCTCTATGTGACCGGTACGCTGGAAGTGGTACATCTCTATATTGTGGTTTTTGTGGCGGCTGCGGCGGGTGTCTTCTTCAGTCTGGCTCAGATCTCGGCTTTACCGCGTCTGGTAGACTCGGCGCACCTGGCGCGGGCCTATTCGCTCAGTGAGATGACCGAAAATGGTGTCCCGCTGCTTGGAAAGAACCTGGGATCTTTGCTGATCCGGCTTGCTGGAACGCCGGTTGTGGGTGCGATGCTGGCATTTCTCTTTGATAGCATCTCGTATCTGCTGTCTGCGCTCTCATTAGGCTGTATCAAGCGTCCGTTTCACAGCAAGGTGGAGGTGCGGCCTCTGCGTTCAGTTTGGCGGGACATGCTAGAAGGGCTGCGTTTCCTCTTTACAGAGCGTATTTTGCTGGCGCTTGCGTTATTAACGATGCTCATCAATTTTCTGCTGGTATCGTCGGATCTAGCGGTGATTGTGCTTTCAGAGCGTGATTTGCATCTGGATGTGCTCTGGCTTGGCTTGATTGTCAGTGCCAATGGTATCGGGGTGGTACTGGGTGGGTGGGCGGCTCCCTGGTTTCAGCGTCGTTACAGGACCGGATGGCTACTGGTCGGCGCCATTGCTGGAATGGCGTGTAGCCTGCTTCTGGCTGCGTTGCCTGTGCATCCAGTCATTCTTTTCCTGGCTCGGATGCTCTGTGGAGCGATGTGGACACTCTATGCCGTGCCGATGGTAGCCTATCGCCTGACGGTCATCCCGGATGGGCTACAGGGGCGCGTGAACAGTGCGTTCCGTTTCCTGACATTCGGGATTGAGCCGGTTGGGGCGTTGATCTGGGGTGGTCTGCTGTTAGAGCCGCTTGGAGCCCGTCCGGTGTTGTTATGTATGGGTATTGGTCTGTTCATGGTCTTTCTGACTGCGCTGGTGGGGGTGTATCGCTTGCGTCGGAGGTGATTCCAGGATCAGGGCTGAAGATCGAAACTTCGGTCCTGGTCTTGTCTTCATCTTGCTTTGAGAGGTAAAATTCGATGCAGGAATCTCTCCCTGTCAGCAGGTGAAACGTGTTTATGCTGTTTCTAACCTCCAGAAAAGGACGGCGGGGAGCTCGAGTGTTGCTTGCTGTACCGAACATAGACTATTGTGTATCGAGCCCTCAAACCCTTTATGATGTCATGAGATTCATTGCAGTATCTGCTTGCATAAAGACTCTAGAAAGGCTATCCTGTGAGGGGGGATGAGAGGATACCACGCGTGAGAAAAGGAAAGAACGATTCTGGTGCCTCTGGTATCCTGCTCAGTTTCTAAGGAGGAAGAGTACGTGAAGTTTCATCGTTTGATGAGAGCATTTGCTATTTTAACCGCGATCGGTGCCTATATTATGGTGCTGATGGGTGCGATTGTGTCGAAAACCGGCTCTGGTCGAGGATGCGGAGGATCATGGCCTTTTTGCCACGGCCAGTTAATTCCAGAATCAATGCCGATTGAGACGGTCCTTGAATATAGTCACCGTATTGTTTCAGGGCTTGATGGAGCCTTGATTTTGATCTTGATGGTCTGGTCCTGGCTGACGTTCCGTCATGATTTTCGCGTCAAGTTTTTTGGCGGTCTGAGCCTGTTTTTTGTGATCTTACAGGGCGCGCTAGGTGCATTGACGGTGATGTTTGAAGGCACAATGGGAAAGTATGTCTTTCTTGCCTTTCATTTCGGCTTCTCGCTGATCTCGTTTGCCAGCGTCATTCTTTTGACGATTCGACTGTTCCAGATCAAGCCCGGCCAGCAGGCTGATACACCAGTGCGGGAGCGGAAGCAGCCCGCGGCAAAAGTGGTACAGTATGGTGCATGGCTGCTAGCAGTTATTACCTATATTGTTATTTATACAGGAGCGCTGGTGCGGCATACTGAGGCGACAATGGCCTGTGGCTTCCAGTTCCCGGGCTGTGGCCCAACAATTTTCCCCAATTTCTCGACCCTGGCCGGTATCCAGATGCTGCATCGTTTTTGTGCCCTTTCGCTGTGGCTGTTATCTCTGATCTTCTTTGTTCTGGTTGCTCGTTTGCAGAAGGGACGACGTGATATCTTCTGGACAAGCCTGATTGCCTTTGCGCTCTTTACCGCGCAGGCTCTTAGCGGCTGGCTGACGATCGCGTCGGGAGGGCAGTTGATGGCGGCGCTGTTGCACTCAACGATTATTTCCGCCTGTTTTACAGTGTTGTGTTACAACTGTATTCTGGTCGAGTGGCCCTGGAAGAAACGTCCGGTGGAAAATGTGCAGCTTGCGGCGCGAGGAGCGCAATAAACAACGAGGCGGAGGCTACCCCAGTAGCCTCCTTTTTCTTTATTGGACGATCACCGTGAGATTCATGCCCGGATGAATCGTGCAGTAGAACTGAAATGTACCGCTGGTATTGAATGGGCCAAGCTTGCCTGTGCTGTTCCCATTGATCGTGATATTGTTCGCGGTGGGAGCTCCTGCCTCCGCTTTAGGCTTTGCCGAACCGTTGTTCCAGGTGCCGTTTGAGATGTAATGCGGAACAGCGTTATCTGCGATCAGCGTGATGCTTTCTCCCTTGTGAATAGTGATCGATTTTTGCACGAAGTCGTTTGTTGTCATATGTACTTCATTATCAGATGCTGATTGCTGTTTCTCTGTACTGGTCGTAGTTGATGTGCTGCCACAGGCGACCAGTAGTGTCAGAATCAGAAAGCCGAGCAGCGCTGGGGCAAGTATGAAGCGAATACGCATGGTTCTTCTTCCCTTCTATTCTGGCTGGATGTTGGTCGTGCGCGTATACTTCCGCCCTTGCAAGACCTGGGTGAGCGCTAACAGAAAAATGAGCATGGCATTGACCGGGTGGAGGGCCGCAACAATAGGAATACCAGCGGCTCGAAACGGGTAGATGAGAAAGGGCTGGACAATAATCAGGATGGCAACCAGTACGCTCAGCAGGTTGATCTTCCAGGGAAGCCTACCAAGCAGACCAAAGACAAGCTGTAAGAGTGGTAGAAGAAAGATTGTACTGCCCAGAATGCCATGATACATAAACCATGAGCCCTGTGCGAAAATGCCCGCGCCGGCAAAAAACACCTGTATGACAATGCCAAGCTCTGTCAGAATGGCTGCCACCAGGAAGCAGTAGCGCATTGCCAGTTGAAAGGAACTGATCGGCTGCCCCCATTAGATGGGGTCGTTGCTGTCGTATTCATGTAGAAAAACTCCTGTTCTTGCATTGCTTTATAGTGAGGTAGAGGGATTTGAAATCGATTTGTATTGAGTATAGTGCACTGAACGGGAATGGAGATCAGTCTACAGGTGGGGATCGTTCCTACTAGAGGCGTATTTCCATTCTTCTTTCTGGATGGCTAGCAGAATGGATGTTTTCGGCGTGAGGATTGAATTTTTCAAGGGGAAGGGCCGATAGATATTCTATAGAAGGTGTATAAATACGATCAACGGTATGCTATAATGCCAGAAGCAGCATGTTCTTCCAGAAGAGCGCGGATGGTTTGGGAGCGCGGTTCTGCTGTGGCGAGGATGCCAGGAACTGCTTTTGAGTCCAAATGCCTGGTTGCACGCTTTTTGTCCTCCGGTATTTCTTCCTTATCCTTTTATCACATAAGCAAGGGATAGTGAGCGCTGCTTTTTTGTGTGCTGGCTGGCTTCTCTTGCGCGGGGGATAGCGATTATGATACGCTACTCAACGTTATTGCCCTGGAAAGAATGTCTACAGGTATGTTTGTCTAGCTAGGTGATGTAAAAATGCCAATTGTAACAGTGACGAATCTGGCGAAATCCTTTGGTGCTGAACTCATTTTTTCTGATGTTAGTTTTCAAGTAGACCCAGGGGATCGGATCGGTTTAGTAGGGCCAAATGGTGCAGGGAAGTCTACCCTCTTGAATATTCTGGCGGGACGCGAGGAGCCTGATGCGGGAGAAATAGCGGTCGCGCGCAATGTCCGCATTGGTTATCTGTCGCAGATGGCGGATTTTCAGCCTGGTAATACGTTACGAGAGGAGATGCTGACCGTTTTTGCGCAGGTGCGGCAGTGGGAACAGGAATTAAGTGCGCTGGCTCAGCGTATGTCTGCTCCTGAAGCCCAGGCCCAACCAGCCGTCTATGAGCAGTTGCTACAGCAATATGCGGAGCTCCAGACACGCTTTGAGCATGCTGGTGGCTATACCTATGAACATCGCGTTTCGCAGGTGCTTGATGGTCTGGGCTTTACTCGTGAGCAACAGGATGCTCCCTTTGCGCAGTTGAGTGGCGGACAGAAGACGCGGGCCTCACTGGGTAAGCTGCTGTTGCAGGAACCGGATGTATTGTTGCTGGACGAGCCGACAAACCATCTGGATCTGGAGTCTCTGGAATGGCTGGAAGAATATCTCTCTTCCTGGAGCGGAGCAATGCTGATTGTTGCGCACGACCGCTATTTTCTGGATAAAGTAGTGACGCGTACGATTGAGCTTGCCTTTGGTCATATTGAGGAGTACCCGGGAAACTATACAAAGTATCTGAGCCTGCGCGAAGAGCGGATGGAGCGGCGTTTGAAAGAATATGAGGCGCAGCAAGCATATATCGCACGAACCGAAGAATTTATTCGGCGGTATAAAGCCGGACAACGCAGTAAAGAGGCCCGTGGACGCCAGAAATTGCTGGACCGGATGGAACGCATTGAGCGCCCACAGGACTTTGCTGAGATGCATTTTGAACTCAGTCCGGTGATGGATAGCGGGCGTATGGTTCTCTCTGCGCGTAAGCTGATAATCGGCTTCAAGAAGCGGCACGAGCCCAGCGAGGCGCTTTTCCAGTGTGCTGATCTGGAACTGGAGCGCGGTGATCGTATCGGGCTGCTTGGGCCGAATGGATCGGGTAAGACGACGTTGCTGCGTACGATTATCGGGGAGATTCCAGCGCTTGGCGGGCATATTCAGCTTGGGCATAATGTGCGAATTGGCTATTACTCGCAGACGCACTCTGGTCTTGATATGGACCGCACGATTATCGATGAGATTCGACAGGTCAGCGCGTTGAGCGAGGAGGGCGCACGCAGCTTTCTCGGGCGTTTTCTGTTTTCAGGGGATGATGTCTTTAAGCCAATCCATGCGCTGAGTGGTGGCGAACGGAGCCGCGTCGCGTTAGCTAAGTTAACCTTGCAAGGTGCAAATTTCCTGATCCTGGACGAGCCAACCAACCACCTGGATCTGCAATCGCGCCAGTTTCTGGAAGAAGTGATGAGCGAGTTTGAGGGCTCATTGCTTTTTGTCTCGCATGACCGCTACTTTGTAGATCGCCTGGCAACCAAAATCTGGGCGATTGAGGAGGGGGTGCTGATCCCGTACCAGGGAAATTATACCGAGTATCGGCGCTTCAAGCGACCTCTGGTGCTCGATAAGCCCACTGTTGAGAAGAAGCAGACCGTTGAGAAGAAGCCAGAGGCGGCACCCACGCGGAATAAGAAGCGCACTCGTACAAAAACGCGTACCATTGAGGATGTGGAGCGCGAGATAGAGAAGGCGGAGTCCCGGGTGAAAGAACTGGAAACCGCTCTATCTGAAGCTGCTTTACAAGCCGATGCGGATGAGTTGATGCGTTTGAATGAGGACTATGAGCAGGCAAAAGCGCGTGTGGATGCACTCCTGAGTGAATGGGAGGAGCTGGCAGACGTTGCCAGCTAGCCTCCTTATTTCCCTTTACGACGACGCGGAATGCCAACAAAAAAGCTTCCAATCGCGAGCACGGGCGCAAGAATTGCGACGGCGACCAATGCAACAGCCGCGTAAAAGATTGCGCCCAACAGCTCCTGTTTCTTATGCACCAGATCAATCAGCGGAGAAAGACCAAAGCGTGCTGCTCCCCCGACAAGCGCGGCAAGAAGGACGCTTAGTACAATAGTCAGCAGGGCCGAACCGATGCCTTTGCTATAGGCTCCACGGATTGCGGCAATGCAGTAGAGGGCAAAACCAATACTACTCACTACCAGGCCCGCCAGTGCCAGTGTGCCTGGCAGTGCCAGCGGAAGCGCGATTCCCACAACTCCGATAAGCAGGCCGACGATCTGGAGGGCTGCATCTTTCCAGAAAGGTCTTGTCCTGCCCTCTTCTTTGTTGCTTTCCTCAATGAGCTTGGCCGCTAGCTCTCCTGTCTTCCCATGCTGTGATTGCGTCGTGGCCAGGTGTTCCATAATCCCGGTTTTGATGTTATACGCTTCCAGATTGTTCGGGTTGAGTTCCAGAGAGCGTTCAATTGCCTCAAGCGCGGCCTGATATTGACCTGCATTGTTCAGAACGACCGCCCGCATACTCCAGGCGAGCGCGTTCTCAGGGTCTTGTTGAAGCATCTGGTCGATCACAGCGAATGCTTCCTGAAGCCTTCCCATCGTTCCAAGGACCTGCGCCTTGAGTGTCAGCGCCTCAGTATCTTGTGGGGAGGCTTGCAGAGCTTGCTCGACGTACATGATCGCTTCTGCAAGGCGATTGGCTTGGACAAGCTGTTTGGCCTGAGCCAGCATAGGGGTAACTGCCTGGGTGTTATCCGTGGTCGGCGTGTTCTGAAAAGCCGAGAGGGCGCTATGGTTGACCAATGGCCCACTTGAAGGCTCATTCTGTTGCGTCCGTACAGTTGTTGCAGTTGCCAGCGATGCCCCCTGTGGATATTGCGAACCTGGAGTATCGTGATAAACCTGCGGTTGCGGCTTACTTGCTACCGGCTCTTGAGAGGGATCGGGTAGCGGATCACCTGCCAGAATAACGGGCGAGTTGATCTGGCCGATGATCTGCGGTTTCTGCTGATCGCTCAGCGAGCCCTGTAAGAACGAATAGATGCTTTCAATTGTTGGGCGCCCGAGTGTGGGGTCATTGGCTGGCCCACACAATCCAGCTATCAGGCGATGAGTAAAGCTGCCAAGTTTTTGCATCCCTGTTTCCGGCGCGAACTCATTGCCGCGGCAGGAAAAGAAAAGCATGCGATTTGGCTGCTGCTGAAGAGCGCTGGTAACAGCAGGGCTGCACAGAGGGCTGAAGTCATATGGACTGGCACGGCGAGCGCTCCAAAGGCGGCCACTTTGGAAACTATCAATTATGAAGAGTATTTGCCCTGCCTGACTCTGTGCAAAGAGTTGCTGTGCAATTGTGATTAATGGAATGCCGGTAGTTGGGTCCTGATATGATGTATTACTTGCAGCTAAAATGCCCTGACCACTTCTCTCATCAATATAGGTGTGACCGGCGAAGTAGAGAAACACCAGATCATCAGGGAGGGCAACCTGCAGACAGGTTTGGGTGAACAGGGATTTCAGGAGTTCATGGGTTGCATGTTGCCCCTGAACGACCTGTACGTCTCCTGGAGACCATTTGCCGCCCTGATTATTGACGAGCCATTGGGCCAGTGCTCGTGCATCATTTTCTGCGAATTGTAATGGTTGAAAGGTGGGGTCCTGATAGGTGTTGATCCCTATAATGAGTCCCAGTCGTCTGCCCATCGAAGCTCCTCAATGCTTGTATGATTCTTTTTCGCAGCCTATTAGGCATTGTACGCTACAAAAAAGGGGGATGCCACATATAGCGCGGTAAGAGGTACTTTTGGCGGCCCGTTCACAATGTAGCGGGCTTTTGACCCGGTATGCTTTGCAGGCCTGACCACCCTGGTGAGCGGTACCTATTTTTTTTATGGTATACTCAATGTGTCCCCGACATCATATCATGTAGAGGAGCCTCTGCCAAATGCCTCGCACTCTTGGCCTAACTGGAAATATTGCCTGTGGTAAGACAGCGGTTGGAAAGATGTTACTGGAACTGGGCGCTGAGCGCTACATTGATGCCGATGCACTGGTACATCAGCTCTATACTGCTGGACAGCCCGTAACTCACGCCATTGCCAGCGCTTTCGGACATGATTTTCTCGCAACAGATGGGAGCGTTGACCGAAAGAAACTGGGAAACCTGGTCTTTCAGGATGCACAAGCACTACAACAGCTTGAACGGATTGTCCATCCCGCCGTCACCGAGGCGCTCCGCCTGGAACTGGCACAAGTCAGCCCTTCTGGTATCGCGATTATCGATGCTGTAAAGTTACTGGAAGGCGAATCCGGACGCTTCTGCCAGAGCAAATGGCTGGTGCTTTGCTCGCAGGAACAACAGTTGCAGCGTCTGCAACTGCGCAGTAACCTGAGCGCCGCTGATGCATTGGTGCGAATCAATGCCCAAACCCCTGCTACCTTGAAAATCCCTCTGGTAGATGAGGTAATCGATAACAGCGGATCGCTTGACAACACACGTCAGCAGGTGATTACTGCTTTCCGTCGCTTCTGTGAGAAGTTCCCGGCATAGTGTGTGCGGGAACTTCCTGCCTCTTCTCTTTCCCACTCTGAAAAATAAAGAAATACTATATTGATTCTATATTCCCTCTTCTGTCGAAGCTATACCCGAGAAGACCGGTAAAATTTCATGAGAGTCATCAGTATCGCTACTTTCTCTCCAGGCGTGCGGGACGCTGTGAAGGACTTTCACACTTCTGTCCTGACTGGATGCTATGTCTATGGAAGAAAAAAAGTATATTGACATGCTGAACTATAGTGCTTATAATTCGTTCAATCATTAGATAAGAGGCATACGTGACCAAAGGTAGTAGATTAAGGTTATCCAATTACTTCTTGTAGAAGTTCAATAAAATATGTCCCTACTTTCTAAAATCAGTACTGAATTCCTGTACAAATCAGGTGAGATTTCATCGGTTCTTAACGTAATTACCAGAGGAGGAGTCTAGAGCATGAAACTGTAGAGTTTTATGCTGGCTAACGCATTTCTGCTTCGCTCACGTTTGCCAGGATTTCTGTTCTAGCTTCCCCGGGTTCCCTGCATTGCTTGTAAAAATTGTAAAGCTGCTAAGGAGGCTAACAACACATGCAGAGAGGCTGGTCACGTATTTTTGCCCTGGGCAGTGTATGCTCGCTTATGCTGCTCCTTTTTGCGGCCTGTGGCCCGCAAGCCGGTGGGAATACCGGCTCGCCAAGCGGAAGTGGTTCCAAAATCATTAAGATTGGCAGCGACTTCCCTGTGTCCGGTCTGGATACCGCGAACGGTAAACCGGCACAGAATGGCGTCCAGTTGGCGATCAAGCAGGCGAACGACAAGAAGATGCTTGGTGATTATACCCTTCAGTTTGTGCCAAAGGACGATGTGGGACCAAACGGTTCGTACAGCCCGGACGTAGGTAAGAAGAATGTAACTGATCTTATTGGTGATGCGCTTATCGCAGGTATTGTCGGCCCGTTTAACAGTTCCGTGGCTGAGGCAGAAATGCCGGTGACGAACCAGGCCCCCATTACCCTGATTGCTCCATCAACCACGAACCAGTGTCTGACGCGCAGTGGTCCTGAAATCGGGTGTACCGGAGCTGATGATAAGGTCTCTCGCCTGCGTCCGACCGGGAAAGTCACGTTTTTCCGCGTGGCCGCGACCGATGATTTGCAGGGTCTCGCAATGGCAAAGTTCTTGATGGGTAAGGGCTACAAAAAGGCGTATGTCATTGATGATACCTCTACCTATGGTAAAGGCCTTGCCGATGTGTTCGCGCGCGAATGGACAAAAGCCGGTGGGCAGCTTGTCGGGAACCGTGAGAGCAAGCAGCCGAGTAATGACTATGGCAGCACGGTCGCCAATATCAAGCAGGCAAACCCTGATGTTATATTCTTCGGTGGTACTGACAGTAAAGGTGGCACGCAGCTCCGGCGTCAGGTGCTGAACGATCCCGCAACCCGCAATATTCCTTTTGCCGGCGGTGATGGTCTTCAGAACTATGCATTTGCCTCAACGATTGGCGCGAAAGGCGGCCCGACATTCGCCAGTCAGGCGAAAGTGAACGAGACTGTTCTTCCGTCCGCCAAGCAGTTTATCGAGGACTATAACAAGGAATTTGGCGAGGCCGAGTACGGTTCCTACAGCGCTGCTGCTTATGATTGCGCGATGATTGTCATTCAGGCGATCAAGCGAGCCCTGGATGGCGGAGCTGTGACCCCGAAAGACTCGAACGATACCGATGGTGCAAAGAAGTTCCGTCAGGCGGTGATCGATGCCATGACAAAGACCAACTACGATGGCGTAACCGGTCATCACTCCTTTGACCAGAATGGCGATACCTCAAACAAGGTTATTTCCATCTGGCAGATCAAGGAATCCGGCGGAAAGGGTAAATACGAGTTTGTTGATCAGCTTGATGCTAGCAAGGCGTCATAAGGCTGAAGGCTCTGAAAATCCCCTTAGAGTTTGCTGATCCGCACGTACTTACCAACACTCTCTAGTGATGCAGGGGGGATGTGAAGCCATACAGCGCTTTTCCCTCCTGCCTCCATCTTCTTAACGTCGCTTTTGTTGAGGAATAGTAGGATACCGCCTATGCTTGTACACATTTTCCAGCTCATCAAGGAAGGTATTGCTCAAGGCTCAATTTATGCGCTCATCGCGCTCGGTTACACGATGGTGTATGGCATCATTGAGCTGATCAACTTTGCTCACGGCGACATCTTTATGATTGGCTCAATGGTTTCGATCGCCGTTCTGACCCTCTTAGGTGTGACCGATCAAACGCAGCCCAATCTTCTCGGGCTAGTTGGCCTGTTTCTGGTTGCCTGTATCTGCGCGATGATAGTCTGCGCGGTGCTCGGTGTCATCATTGAGCGTATTGCCTACCGGCCCTTACGTAATGCTCCTCGTCTGGCACCGCTTATTTCCGCGATTGGTGTTTCGCTCATCTTGCAGGATGTGGGTAAGCTCTGGAACGGCATTAACTACATTCGCTTCCCCCAGATCCTCGACCGTGTTGACTACTGCATTTACCCCATTCGTATCGACTCTGTTTCCCCCTTCCATGTGACCTGTCTGGCAACACCGGGCGAATCGGTCACAATCGACAATATTACCTTGCTTGTCCTGGCGATCTCAATTGTCTTGATGGTCTTCTTGCAGTGGCTGGTGTCCAGCACCAAAGTAGGCAAAGCCATGCGGGCTGTCGCTCAGGATCGCGAGGCCGCGGCTCTTATGGGGGTAAATGTTGATCTTATCATCTCCGTCACCTTTCTGATAGGCGCGGCGCTTGCAGGGGCAGCCGGGTTTATCTATGGCCTGAAAAATGGGGCAACCATTTACTCAATCGGGTATCAATATGGTTTGGTTGCCTTTATTGCTGCCGTCCTCGGTGGTATTGGGAACATTCGGGGGGCTATGCTCGGTGGCATCGTGCTCGGCTTGATTTACAATCTGGTTTCTCTGATCCCCGATTCCCTTAAAACCGGGTGGGGGCTCCCGCATGGTGGCGCAGCCTGGGATCGAGCTTTGATCTTTGTTGTGCTGATTCTGATTCTGGTGTTCCGGCCTTCTGGTCTGTTGGGACAACACACGCCCGAGAAAGTATAACAGCAGCAGGAAGCGTTTTCCTGTCATCATTTTTTGAAAAGAGTGAGGTGATGCATCTTGGCGTTAAGAATGCTTCGTCCTGATCTTGAAACACGCAAGCTGCTTTTAAAATGGGTCGTGGCGGTGCTTGTCCCTCTCAGTATCTTCACGCTTGTTTGGAGCGGTGAGGGGATGCTGAACAGCGTCTTCCTGACCTACGTTTCACCGCAAGAGAGCAGCTATACAGCGTTTACGTGGTCTACCCTGATTCAGACCACGATCTTTCTTCTGGTATTGTATCCTGCCTTCTTGATGCTCGGAGGCTATCTGGTCGCCGCTGATAGTGGTCGCAGAAGCATGTATGAACTCTGGGCAGACGTCATTTTTGTGGTGACCATCCCGTTATTGATCTGTGCCCTTTCTGGAAGTACCGGGCTGATTATGGGATTGGCGATCAGCGTCCCGGTCTGGGCGATCTACCTGTTTTTGCGTCCTCGGGTGCATCAGTGGCTGCACTATACGCCGCCCCCGCCACTGGCAGAGATTGAGGTCCTGGATGAGGGGCGTAAGCAGACGATGTTGGCACGGGGAACTGCTGGCGGCTTCTGGATTGGCCTGGTGTTCTCGGTAGTGATGCTGGTCGCTGATATCATCTACTACCTCAGTGGAGCACTCAATTCCTCGACACTGTGGCTCTGGATTGCGATCAGGACGATTGTGTTTCCAATTGCCGGGTATTTCCTCGGTTATTGGGGTGGGCGTCTGGCGGTACATCACACCTTTTCCTCACAGGTGAGCAATGAGGAGGGGAAAGGCGCGACTCGCCGCGCGATCTGGAGAAAGCAGCAGCAGCTCGAAACGCTTTCGACGGAACGCAAACAGGAAGAGGCGCGCGACTTTGTGCCGCATGACCTTCCCTTTATGAGCAAGGGTGCGAAATGGATCTATTCTGTACTGATTATTGCGTTTGTGCTGTTTTATCCTGCCCTTGATCCTCTGCTTTTTGGCTTTGGTATGGATGGTCGGCTGACTGGCTATAACGATGCTGGCTATTATGTGATTCTGGCACTGGGCCTGAATATTGTGGTCGGGTTTGCCGGATTGCTGGATCTCGGTTATGTTGCCTTCTTTGCGATCGGTGCCTATATCTGGGGGTTGGTCGGCTCGCCTCAATTGCAAGTATTGTTGTCGATACCTATTGCCCAGGCTACAGCCGGTTGGCTGTTCTGGCCGATGCTGATTATTGGCGCGATTATTGTGGCGCTCTGGGGGGTCGCACTTGGTGCACCAACGCTTCGCTTACGAGGTGATTATCTGGCGATTGTGACGCTCGGCTTCGGTGAGATCATCCCGGTTGTCTTCCTGGAACTGGATATGTATACCAATGGCGCAAATGGCTTGATTGGTATCTTCTCTCCGAACGCACCTGGGGTGGATTGGAGCTCGATCACGCCTGTACCTTACTATTACCTGATCATGGCCTTGATTGTCTTTACCATCTTTGCGAATGTACGGCTGCGTGATTCGCGGCTTGGGCGTGCCTGGATTGCTATTCGTGAGGATGAGATTGCAGCGTCCTCTTCCGGCATCAACCTGACCAAGACCAAGCTGCTCGCCTTTGCCGCCGGTGCCTTCTTTGCCGGGATTGCGGGTATGTATAAGGCGGCAAAACTGGGAAGTGTGACGCCTGACAACTTCAGTTTTGGTGACTCAATCATCTATCTGGCTATGGTCGTTATCGGTGGCCTGGGGAGTATCCCCGGCGTGATTCTGGGCGCGATAGCTGTCTATGCGATCAATGTGCTGGTGCTTGCTCAGCTCGATACGCTTGCCAGTAATCCCACCAACCCACTCCATGTTCTGCATGCGATTCCTGGCCTGTCATCGCTGAATAACATCAGAGGGCTGATCTTTGGTGTCCTGCTTGTGGCGATCATGCTCTATCGTCCTGAGGGCCTCTGGCCAAGCTCGCGCCGGAAGCGAGAGCTACACCATACGGAAAATAAACCCGAAGAAGATGTAGGCGCTTTAGAGACTGCTCCAGGGAGCCCCGATTTTGAGCAAGAGGTGCGGGTTGAATAAGCAGTATTGTAGGAGAGATGGCGCATGTCTGAAGAACAGATGAGGAGACCAGATGGCGAGCCCTTGCTTGAGCTGAGCGGGGTGACCAAGAAGTTTGAGGGCCTGGTTGCCGTCAGCGATGTTGATCTGAAGGTATATCCGCGGGAGATCGTCAGTATTATTGGACCAAATGGAGCGGGAAAAACGACGGTTTTTAACCTGATTACCGGCATCTATCGCCCTACCTCGGGTCAAATCACGCTCGCTGGCAAGTCCATTGTCGGTCTCAATCCTGACCAGGTGCTAGAACGTGGGATCGCTCGAACATTCCAGAATATTCGTCTGTTTAATAATATGACTGTACTGGAAAACATCCTTGTTGGCCAGCATAGTCAGCTCAAAGCGGGCGTACTGGGGGCGCTTTTCCGCTGGCCGAGCGTCCAGCGAGAGGAACAGAGGGCTCGTGAACGGGCTCTTACGCTCCTGAGCTTCTTTGGTTCGTCTCTGGTCGATCGGCAAGATGAGTACGTTGTGAACCTGTCCTATGCTGATCGAAGGCGCGTTGAGATCGCGCGCGCACTTGCTGCGAGCCCGAAGTTGTTATTGTTAGATGAGCCAACAGCGGGAATGAACGAGGCGGAGACACGAGAAGCGGTCCAGTATGTGCGCCGCTTGCGTGATGAACTTGGCCTGACCATCCTGCTGATCGAGCATAAGCTGACGGTGACAATGGGCATCTCCGATAAGATCGCTGTGCTGGATTATGGGCGAAAGATTGCCGAAGGTCTGCCTGAAGAGGTACGCCGCGACAAACGCGTCATCGCTGCCTATCTCGGACAGTCGGCTGAAGAGAGTGAGCAGCAGGATGCAGTTTCTGAAGCGAGCGAGCAACAACAATCAGGGATAGAGATCGCTGAGTCACAGGAGATAGCTTCGGAAGCGAGTGAACTCCAGGAACCAGGGGGAGAAGTGACCGGGCAGCAGGATGCGGAGCTTGAGGCAAGTGAGTCTCAGGAACCGAGAGTTAGCAAACAACAATCAGTGATTCAAGGCAATGAACGACAGGAACCGGCAACAGGGGCCGAATAGGTGTTCCTGGGCTTGAACGACGAAGAGATCAAGAGGTTTGAGCATGTTACGTTTAAGCAATATTAATACATTCTATGGCCCCAGTCAGGTCTTACAGGACGTCTCGCTTGAAGTCAACAAGGGGGAGATCGTTTGTTTGCTAGGGGCAAATGCTGCGGGCAAGACCACGACCATGAAGACCATTTTTGGGCTGGTTCGAGCTCGTAGCGGGTCTATCATATTTAATGATAGAGATATTACCAGAAAAGCGACCGATGCAATCGTAAGCTCTGGTCTGGCGCTGGTTCCAGAAGGACGACGTGTGTTTTCTCGCATGACGGTGCTGGAAAATCTGGAAATGGGAGCGTATACGCGGAAAAGTAAAGCGGAGTTCAAAAGTGATCTGGAACATGTCTGCGAAATCTTTCCGCGTATCAAGGAGCGCCTGAAGCAGGTGGCGGGGACTATGTCGGGTGGTGAACAGCAGATGCTGGCAATGGCACGTGCCTTGCTTTCCCGTCCCAGTATGGTATGCATGGATGAGCCGTCTATGGGATTGTCTCCACTGATGGTTGAGACCGTATTCGAGACCATCTTACGGATTCGGGAAGAGGGAAAGACGATCTTTCTGGTAGAACAGAACGCCTCGATGGCATTGAAGCTGGCCGACAGAGGATATGTGTTACAGACAGGCAAGATTGTTCTGAGTGATACTGCAAAGAATCTACTGACCAATGACCTTGTCCGTCAGGCGTATCTTGGTGGTGCTTGATATACCCTGGCTGAAACGTTGTGCCTGCCGAATGGAAATGTTCGGCAGGCATTTTGTGTTAGTTGGTTTCAAACTAGAAGTGATGCTCCAATTTGTGATGAAGCTCTTCAATGCGGCGCTCAACATCCGCTAATGAGGATACACCAAGCTCTTCCATATCTTCTCGGAGCGATTCGAGGCGCTCAAGAAGCTCCATGTCATTGTATTCTTCTTCATCGTCTTCAAAGTCTGCTGAATGAATAATCCTGAAGCGTTCTTTGTCCTTATCCACTATGCACCTGCTTTCTTTTCCTTAAAACAGGAAAGATGTATTTGCATCCTGATAGGCCCACCCGGCTTGTTGGATGTTGCCACTTGCGGCCTGTACCGGTTGACCCTGTGGGTTGCCTGTCGTATCAATAGTGATAGTATACAATCCGTTTCCCTGTTGCAAGGGGTGTCCCTGCCAGAGCAAGCGATCTCGGGTAAGAAAGAGAAACTGACGGCTATTGGAGAACCAGATATTGTTTGTCACTGGCTGAAGGAGTGCTTCAGGCGAAGACAATATCACTGATGATGCCTGCTTCTTGGAATGCTCGGCGCTCAAGAGGGTGGTGATCCGTTTCTGTGCAGGCTCGACCATTTGCAGGGAGTTGTCGCCATCGAGCAGGAGGAAGCGGCTATCTGGTGACCAGTAGGGCACGCTATTGCCTGCTTTGGGCAAGGTCAGGGTTGCTTTTGTCTGAAGATCAAGCAGGAAAAGGTCATTGCTATCACTATACAGAATGGATTTTCCGTCTGGTGCCCAGGCGAACTGTGTGCAGGTACAGGTTGTCAAGGTCGTGGTCTTTCCAGAGGAGAGGGTGTGCAGGATAAGCTGAACCTGTAAACGTTCGCCCTCTTTTTGTGGTCCCGCTTTGATGGCATACAGGACGCTGCTATCATTGCTGTTGGGTTGCCAGAGAACGCGTTCCAGCGAGGCCGGGAGTGGGTGTCCGGGCAGCACTTCGCGAGTCAAGAAGTGCTGATCAGTCGCTTCCTGCGTACTTGTGTACAAGCCTTGTTCGGAGTTTGCCGCCACAAGATTGTTCTGGTATGAGAGTGAAGGTATGGAGTATGTCCCGGGGAGATAGCGAGCGGCAATTTCGCCGGGCTGATCGTTCTGGGTGACCAGCCAGGTACGGCTTTCCAGCGGTACCGACTCCGAGACCTGCGAGCGTCGGAAGACAAGGCGTGTGCCCGCCTTATTCCATTCTGGATTGCTATATTGCGTATGCGGATTGGAGAACGCTACGGCTATAGGGTAGCCTCCGTCAACGCCAACGGTTTGAACCAGTGCAGGCATGTCAGCGACCAGGCCCGTAAGCGGATGACGTGCGATCTGTCGGGCCGCCGGCGTTTTGGCAAACTCCGGGTCCAGACTGCGAAACGCGAATATATGATGATCGGGCGACCAGCTATACCCGATGACCTCCGTATTTGGAGAAATCACCGCAAAGGCGTTATTCCCGTCAGGATCTGCTGTCCATACTTTCCCATCACGGAGATACGCAAGGACGTTCGTTCCTGTGTGCCCGGGTGCGCAGGCTGACAATCCGACCAGCAGAAGCAGCAAGATAAGAAGAACGCGTGGCTTTCCCATGAGTCTGAGTATAACATAGAGCGTGCTTCTTGTCAGTGTTTTTCTCGGGGCGAGGAAGGATTTTTCGTTGTCCATTGTTGTGTGATATGCTTGGCAGTGAAACTGCCTGATTGACAGGCAGAGAGAACTGTGATTGCGCTGGTGACGTGATGAAGAAGTCTATTGAGCAGATATTATTTTTAGGGGCGAGAAGGGGTGAAAGAAAAGAGCGCTGTTTGATCGATACGCTGCTTGGTCTGGTGAGTGCGCTGTGTCTCTCGGGTATTATCCTCCTGTTCGGGTTGTATCCGAAGATTCCGAATATCACCTTTCTGTACCTGCTGGCGGTACTCCTTCTGGCAACAACCCGCGGGCTCTATGCAGCGCTGGTCGCGACCATTGTTGCCTTTCTCTCGTTTGATTATCTGCTCGTTGATCCGATCTATACCTTTACTATTCATCGGTTTGAAGAATGGTTAGCGCTTTTTATCTGCTTGTTGATCTCGGTGATTACCGGTCAGTTGGCTGCTCGTCTACGGCAACAGGCGGAGGAGGCTAAAAAGCGTGAGGGGGAAACGCGAGCCCTTTATAATCTGGTGCGAGCAACGTTGGATGAAGAGAATCTTGAACGACAGCTTCAGGTGGTGGCAGACTCTATTCTACAGGTGTTCTTGTCTGCTGGAGTGCGTGATTGCGCTATTCTGTTGCCCGATGAGCGTGGGGTGTTGACCTTGCGGGCCGACGCCTGCCATGTTGCCGAGCATATGCGGCTCTCCGCTGATGAGGCGATAACGGCGGAGTCGGCCATGCGCGAAGGAAAGATTGTCGATCTCTATTTAGAAGATAACGGGCCTCATTCAAGCTCTTCCTACTGGTTTCGGCGTGATCTACGCGAAGGGCGACAACGAAATCTATATGTGCGCATGTTGCCCCTTCGTGTGGGGGTACGCGTGATAGGCGTGGCGCGACTGCTGGTTGAGGATGATTCGCGGCGGTTTTCGCTGGCACGCAGTTTGCGGATCAGCGATGTGCGGAAAGATCCACAGCAAACCTTTTTCTGGACCTTTTTGGATCAGGCGACAGCGGTCATCGATCGGGCGCGTTTACAACAGGAGAACTTGCAGGTAGAATTATTGCGCCGAACGGATGCCTTACGAACCGCGCTCCTCTCCTCGGTGTCGCACGACTTGCGCACGCCACTGGCCTCGATTAAAGCGGCTGCCAGTAGTTTGCTTCAGGAGGACGTGGAATGGAACCCGGAAGAGCGGCGTAGTTTTGCGCAAGCGATTGAGACGGAAGCAGATCGCTTGAATCGATTGGTCGGGAATCTGCTTGATATGTCGCGCATTGAGGGAGGCGCGTTAAAGCCAGAGAAAGAATGGTATCTCGTTAATGAGCTGATCTATGACGTGCTGGAGCGTTTAAGCCCCATGCTGCGAGGACGCGAGGTTCGAACGACGATCCCGGATGAGTTGCCCCCGGTTGAGATTGACTACTTGCAGATGGATCAGGTGCTTACCAACCTGATCGAGAACGCGGTGCGCTATACGCCACCCGCCTCACCAATTGAGGTCTCTGTTGAGGCTCGCAGTCAAGACCTCCTGATCAGTGTTGGCGATTACGGACCGGGCATTCCTCCGGCAGATATAGAGCGCATCTTTGATAAGTTTTACCGGGTACTGGAAACAAAGCGCAAGAATACCAGCATTATGGGTTCTGGACTGGGTCTGGCGGTTTGTCGCGGGCTGGTTGAGGCACATGGAGGGCGAATCTGGGCCGAGAATCGGGAAGGCGGAGGCGCGCTTTTCCGGTTTACGTTACCCTTAGAAAAGGGAGTACAGGAGGGATAATGAGTAAAAGCGGTGCACGTATTCTGGTCGTTGATGATGAGATCGAGATTGTGCGGGCATTGCAGCGCAGTTTAACGGCGCATGGCTACGAGGTCTTTACAACGGGAAGTGGTGAAGAGGCACTGGATGAGATCATGCGTCACCGGCCTGATCTGGTTCTGCTGGATCTCGGGTTGCCGGGGATCAGTGGCCTGGAAGTATGTAAGCGGGTGCGCGAACAATCCAATCTGCCCATTATTATCTTATCTGTCAAAGATACCGAGCGTGATAAAGTGCTGGCGCTTGATCTTGGAGCGGATGACTATGTTTCCAAACCGTTCGGGATCAATGAAGTGCTGGCGCGGGTGCGAGTGGCCTTACGGCATTCGGCACAGGTGCAGGCAGGGACCGAGCCTGTTTTTGAGTCCGGGCCGCTCCGGATTGACTTTGCCCTGCGGGCTGTACAGGTGAACGGGAAAGATGTGAAGTTGACACCAACCGAATATGATCTGTTAAAGGCGTTGGTGAACAATCGAGGGAAGATTATGACGCGGCAGATGTTGCTTTCGCAGGTGTGGGGCGCAGGGTATGGCTCTGAGGCGCATTATCTGCACGTATATATCGGGCAGTTGCGTCGCAAAATAGAGCCAGACCCCGCTCATCCTCGCTTTATTCTTACCATTTCAGGCGTGGGCTATCGCTTTAGTAGCGAAGAGCGAGAATAAAGCAAGCGTTTACCACGTCTTCAGCAGGTGAGCCACTTTCCCGTAAGGCGTAAGCTCGTAACGAATACGGTCAGGATTGATGTCTTTGATATAGTCGTTATCCGAGGCAGCAATGACCGTATCATGCGGATTCACGATTTGCCAGATGTGTGTGACGCTTTCAGGGCCACCCTGGAGATACACATAGCGGCGCAGTGGTACTTTTGCCTGCTGTGCGAGGCTTTCGGCGCGACCGAAGTACTGTTTCGCCTGCGTGTCTTCCAGATACGGATCAACAATTTCCATCATCCGAGGCGTTTGCTGGCGTGGCTGGCGGTTACTCAGATAGACAAACATAATTGGCTTCTCCTGATCCGCGTTGGTGATAGCCGCGCGAATAACCGCCTTGTTGTGTTCGTTATCCGGCAAAAGAATAGCGAGCACTGAATTCGGGATGCGTCCTTCGATCCGCGTGACGACGATAGGCACAGGGACGCGTCCTGTTACCTTCTTGGCGCGAATATAGACCAGATACGCTACTCCCATACCGATGATGGTGATAACGCCGCCGAAAATTGTTGCCAGATGCTTGGTTACCAGGTTGGTAGTCCAGGCTATCGTTACCAGAAGAGTGGTGAGTATACCCAGGAAGTAATCAATCTTAAACCACAGGCTTTTGGTTTCGGCCTCCGAAGCCATAACCTCTGCTTCCTGGGTATTGGCTGCTAGTGCACCGGTGCGCTGTGGCTGTGGAGTGCCCGAAAGCTGTAAATCGTGCGTGGTTGTTACTTCTCGTTGCCCATCTGTACCAGTCAATGGTTCTGAAGGACCGAGTAATCTTCCCCATTCTTCTGCTTCCTCCGCTTCCCGTGCCTTCTTCCAGTCTCTGGCACGAATGATATCCAGACCCAGGCAGGTCAGGGCAAAGGCGCCTAAGAGACCGAAGGCGTACATATCGCCAAGAATTGTCAGATTCCCCTGGACCAGAATCAGGACCGCAATAGGGACACCGACCGCCAGCAGGATCGCGAAATGCGGTGTATTGCGTAGCTTATTGCGCTTGAGCAGGAAAGATGGAAGAAATTCCATCCGTGCCAGCGCCATAAACACGTGGTATGCGCCAATAATCGCGGTATTACTGGCGAAGATCAGCAAGGCACCTGCACTGATCGCGACTTCTGCCTGAAGGATCGTATTGCCCCAGTGACCGGCCAGGAGCGAGATGATCTGCTCATTGCGAACGGGATCCTGAGCTGCATCTTTGAGCAGCATCGTTGAGAGGGTCGTGAGCAGTGGGCTGGTTATACCTATCGTTAGCACCACCAGGAACATTGCAAGCCCTGCGGTTTTCTTCCGAGGTAATTTCATTACCGGGGAAAGCTGCGAGATACTTTCCAATCCCGAGAACGCAAGGAAGGCATTCCCGAAGCCCACAAGTAAAGCAGGAAACGTCAGATGAGATTCCTGGAACATCCGGGGAAAGAGCGCCAGGAATTCACCAAATGAGATGTGTGTGAATACCGTGATGAGAATGGCGATATCGCTAACAAATGCAATTGCCGCGCCAATCAAACTGACTTTGGCACTCTCACTGATACCGACCCAGTTAAGCAGGCCAAGCAGGATGAGCACACCTATAGTGACCCATTCCGCCCAGGGATGTAGGGCCGGAAAAACGACGCTCAGGTAGATAACACCCGAGAGACAGCTGATTGTTGCCGTCAAAAAGTAGTCTACAAGAATAAACATACCGCCCAATGCGCCAAACCAGGGGTTCAGGGCATGAGCGGCAACCGTTACGACACCACCGCCCTGCGGAAAGCGGTGAGAAACCTCAGTGTATTTCAGCGTCAATAGCACAAAGACGGCCATTGTCAGAAAGACAAAGAAGCCTGCCAATCCTTGTACGTTGTGATACAGAATACCCGGGGTGTAGTAAATAGAGGTTCCTATATCGGCAAAGACGACGGCCCAACAAAGAATAGGGCCGAGAGCATTTTGTTTGCCGTGTTGCTCGTCTCCATGTGTTACGTCTGCTGTTGTTGGTGCCACAGATTCCTGTGCCATGTTGTTGTGTCATCCTTTAAAAAGAATGGTTGTGTTTTGCCTATGACGTTTCTCGCTTCTGACCATGAGTTCGCTTCTGGTCACGTATCTACATAGTTTAGCATAGCCCAACGGAACAAGTAAGGTTTTTTCGTGCCAATTTCTGAGAAAATTTTAAGGATTCTACTGTTTTTCTTGAGTACAACTTGAGAATCCTCTTCCATGATAAGAACGAGTCCAATTGAGAAAGATCAAATGCTTTCGGTCCTCTCCATAGAAATCTTGAGCAAATTTTGAGAATCCTCTTTACTCTTTTTATACCACCTTGAGCGAACAGGGGGTATAGTTTCTGATGTGGCTTTCGGAAGTTCTTTCGGAGTATGAAGCGCTAGAAAGGGGTGAGTATGCAAGGGGCACGTCTGCTACTGGTTGAAGATGATGCAATGCTCTGTCAGCTCATTATGCGGAACCTGCGGGCTCGTGGGCATCTGACTACGAGCGCCACTGACGTGGAACAGGCGTTGCATTGCCTGCGGACACAGACGTTTGATCTGATTATTCTGGATATCAACCTGCCAGATCAAACGGGCTGGGATGTGCTGCGATGTGCCTTACAGGAGCGAGTGCTTCAACCGCTGCCAGAGGGAAACCATGCGGGTAAGCTTCCAGTGGTCGTGCTCTCAGCGGTTCGCGTCAGTCCACGACGCCTGGCGGAATTTCGCCCCCTTGCCTACTTGCCCAAGCCGTTCGTGATGGATGCGTTACTCCGGCTGGCTGCTGAGGCCGCATCTGATCGTCATTATACTTCAAATTCAATCCCTTGCCGTGCAGATGAGGAGGCGTGAGAATGCTGGATCTGCTCGTTGTTCTTGCGACTGTTGTGTTTTTTCTACTCTGTGTTGCATTTACCTATGCATGTGACCGCTTGTAGGAGGACTACCAGAGAATGAATACTCCCGTTGAATACGTTCTGGTTGGTATTGTTGCCCTGGTGCTCGGGGTGTATCTTTTTGTCGCTTTGCTTGCACCGGAGAAATTTTAGCTGTTGTTGAGGTGTTTTGGTTATGCCTGTAATGGTGAACTCGATCTTGCAGGTCCTTGTTTTTCTGGTCATTCTGCTGCTCCTCACGAAGCCGCTTGGCCTGTATATGTACTACGTGTTTAATGGTCAGAAGACCTGGCTTACGCCTGTCCTGCGGCCCGTAGAGAATCTGATCTACCGGATCTGTGGTGTGAAGGCTGATGAGGAGCAGAAATGGACCGGATATACCGTCTCCATGCTTGCGTTCAGCCTGGCCAGTATGCTGTTTCTGTATCTGCTTCAACGCATTCAGGGCTGGCTTCCCTTGAACCCCCAGGGATTTGGCGCTGTCGAGCCAAATCTGGCCTTTAATACGGCGGCCAGTTTTACAACAAATACCAACTGGCAGGCGTATGGTGGTGAGCAAACGATGAGCTATCTGACCCAGATGGCAGGGCTGGCGTTCCAGAACTTTGTTTCTGCGGCTGCTGGCATCGCAATAGCGGTTGCTCTGATCCGTGGGCTTTCGCGCAAGAGCGCTCAGGCACTCGGGAACTTCTGGGTAGATCTGACACGTATCACGCTTTATATATTGATTCCTATCTGTATAGTAGGGGCGCTGGTGCTGGTCTCGCAGGGGGTGGTGCAGAACTTTCAGCCTTATGTTGAGGTGACATCGCTTGAGGGCGTGAAACAGGTTATTGCACAGGGGCCGGTTGCCTCGCAAGAGATTATTAAAGAGCTTGGCACAAACGGCGGTGGTTTCTTCAATGCGAACTCGGCACACCCATTTGAGAATCCCAATGTGCTGACGAATATGATTGAGATGCTGGCCATTCTGGTCATTCCTGCCGCACTAGTATACACCTTTGGACGCTCAGTCGGCAATACAAAGCAGGGATGGGCCATCTGGGCTGCAATGGCGCTGCTCTTTGTGATCGGTATTGCGGTTGCCATGTCAGCCGAGCAAGCCGGGAACCCGTTGCTGACAAAGGCAGGAGCGAATCTGTCTGTAACTGATTTGCAGGCGGGCGGCAACATGGAAGGCAAAGAGGTTCGCTTTGGAATTACGCAATCCGCACTCTTTGCTGTCGTGACAACGGTTGCTTCCTGTGGCGCGGTGAACGGCTTCCATGATAGCTATACCCCGCTTGGTGGTATGATCCCGATGGCGAATATCGCGCTTGGTGAGGTTATCTTCGGTGGCGTCGGCTCCGGTCTCTATGGGATGCTCCTGTTCGCCATTATCGCAGTGTTTATTGCTGGTCTGATGGTTGGCCGTACGCCTGAGTATCTCGGCAAGAAGATCGAGAAGAAAGAAATGAAGATGGCTGCCCTGGCAATCCTGGTAATGCCTGCAACTATCCTGATTATGAGCGCTGTGGCGGCTGTACTGCCAATTGGCACCAGTTCGATTGCGAACCCGGGACCGCACGGACTTTCAGAGATCCTGTATGCCTACACGTCTGGTGCTGGAAATAACGGCTCTGCGTTTGGAGGGCTTGCCGTAAACACGCCGTTCTACAACTGGACGATTGGCTTCGCGATGCTGTTAGGACGTTTCCTGATTATTGTACCCACAATGGCGATTGCCGGTTCGATGGTCAAGAAGAAGGTGGTTCCCGCTGGACCGGGAACATTCCCAACTACGGGCCCGCTCTTTGTCTTCCTGCTGGCAGGTACAGTTGTGATCGTTGGGGCTTTGACCTACTTCCCCGCCTATTCGTTGGGGCCAATTGTCGAGCATTTACTGATGCTTTCGGGCAAGGTGTTTTAAGCAATGAGTATCGGTACTTTAGAATCTAAAGAGTGGAAATCTCAGAAGAAGAACAATGCGAGTTCCATTTTCAATGGGGCGATTCTGCGTCGGGCGATGCTGGATGCATTGAAGAAATTGGATCCGCGCTGGCAGATGAAGAACCCGGTGATGTTTGTGGTGGAGATCGGGAGCGTCATCACGACTATTGAGGCGGTTCGCCTGATCATTACCGGTCCTGCTGCCGAGATGTGGTTTGTGCTAGGGGTGACGCTCTGGCTTTGGTTTACAGTGCTCTTTGCAAACTTTGCCGAAGCAATGGCCGAGGGCCGGGGCAAAGCACAGGCCGACGCGCTACGCAAGACACGCACGACAACGATGGCGAAGCGCCTGGCTTCTGCCTCGCGTGACAGCTCCTATGAAGAGATTTCGGCACCACAGTTGCGCAAGGGTGATGTTGTCCTGGTTGAGGCGGGAGATGTGATCCCGGGTGATGGCGAGGTGATCGAAGGGGTTGCATCTGTTGATGAGTCGGCGATTACTGGTGAGTCGGCTCCTGTCATTCGTGAGAGCGGCGGTGATCGCAGTGCAGTCACAGGGGGCACACGAGTTCTTTCTGACTGGATCGTGGTCAAGATCAGCGCGAACCCTGGTGAAACCTTTCTTGACCGTATGATCTCACTGGTTGAGGGTGCGGCCCGCCAGAAGACTCCGAATGAGATCGCACTGAATATCCTGCTGGCAAGTCTGACGATCATCTTCTTGCTGGCAGTCGTGACGCTGGAGCCGTTTGCGATCTATTCAGGAAACGCGGTATCGATCACGACACTGATTGCGTTGTTGGTCTGTCTGATCCCGACAACAATTGGGGGTCTGCTCTCAGCGATCGGTATTGCTGGTATGGACCGCATGGTTCAGCGCAATGTGCTGGCAATGAGTGGACGTGCTGTCGAGGCGGCTGGAGATGTCGACGTGCTGCTGCTCGATAAAACCGGGACGATTACGCTGGGAAATCGTATGGCCAGCCGCTTTGTTCCTGCACAGGGCGTTCATGAACGAGAGCTTGCGCAGGCGGCACTGCTTTCCAGCCTTGCCGATGAAACGCCAGAAGGTCGCTCGATTGTCAAGCTGGCTGAAGATCGCTATGGGCTGCACGCAACCGAGGAGACTGGAGCTACCTTTATTCCCTTCACCGCCCAGACACGGATGAGTGGCGTTGATCTGAACGAGGGTGGTGGTGTCCGCATGATCCGCAAGGGTGCCTCCGATGCCGTCAATACATATGTGATTGAGAATGGTGGGCAGCGCAGCAAAGAGCTGGATGCGCTGGTCAAAGAGATCGCCAGTTCCGGCAGTACGCCGCTGGTGGTTGCTGAGATGGTGACGCAAGGTGCAGGGAAAGGACAGGCGCGTCTGCTTGGGGTGATTGAGCTGAAGGACATTGTGAAGGGCGGTATGCGTGAGCGCTTTGAGCAGCTTCGCCGTATGGGTATTCGCACGATCATGATCACAGGCGATAACCCACTGACCGCTGCGGCGATTGCGAAAGAGGCAGGCGTTGATGACTTCCTGGCGCAGGCAACTCCTGAAACCAAGATGAAGCTGATCAAGGAGCAGCAGGCCGGTGGCCGTCTGGTTGCGATGACCGGAGATGGAACCAACGATGCACCCGCGCTGGCTCAGGCTGATGTCGGTCTGGCAATGAATACCGGGACACAGGCCGCAAAAGAGGCCGCCAACATGGTTGATCTGGACTCGAACCCAACCAAGCTGATTGAGGTCGTTGAAGTAGGGAAGCAGTTGCTGATGACGCGTGGCGCGTTAACTACCTTCAGTATCGCGAACGACGTTGCGAAATACTTCGCGATTATCCCGGCAATGTTTAGTGCCACCTACCCGCAGTTGAATGCGCTCAACATTATGCATCTGGCGACGCCGCATAGTGCAGTGCTTTCAGCGGTGATCTTCAATGCTATCATTATTATCATCCTGATCCCGCTGGCCTTACGGGGCGTGAAGTATCGAGCGCTCGGAGCTGGAACCCTGCTACGGCGGAATCTCCTGCTCTATGGACTTGGTGGTTTGATTGTTCCGTTTATCGGGATCAAGCTTATCGATCTGGTCCTGGTGCTGTTACATCTGGCCTGAACAGAGAACTGGTAGAGCGGCCCGCAGGGTTGCTCTACCGCTGAGGATAAGAGGAAACGCTATCATGGTTGTGAGTGCCGTTAAAAACTATATTCGTCCCGCTGTCCTGATTACAATTCTTCTGGTAATAATCACCGGCCTGATTTATCCGGGAATAGTCACCGGACTGGCGCAGCTTCTCTTCCCGTATCAGGCGAATGGCAGCATTCATATGGTAAATGGGAAACCTATCGGTTCAGACCTGATCGGGCAGTACTGGACCGAGCCGAAGTACTTTCACGGACGCCCTTCTGTGACAGTGAGCGTCTCGGATAGCTCCAGGAGTGAGCCATACAATGCACAGAACTCGACCGCTTCCAACCAGGGACCAACCAACCAGAATCTGACCAAAGCGGTTGAGGAGCGTATTGCAGAGCTGAAAAAGGAGAATCCTGATGTGAAGCCGGGAACGCCGATTCCGGTTGATCTGGTGACTGCTTCTGGCTCTGGACTTGATCCCGACATTACCCTTGCGGGTGCGGAGTATCAGGTACCACGTATCGCGAAGGCCCGGGGAATCAGCGAAGCACAGGTTGAGCAGGTGATTAAGGAGCATACACAGGGCCGCTTCCTGGGCTTCCTCGGTGAGCCGCATGTCAATGTGCTTGAGCTGAATCTTGCCCTGGACGCGCTCAAGCAATAGCGGGAGAACATTGGCGTATGACAGATCTGCCACCAGAGTTCCAGCGTGAGGATGGTCGTCCTGATCCTGAAGCGTTGCTCAAGCGGTATCATCTTGATGAGGAGGAGCAGGTCAGTACCGAGATAGGACAGACACGCAGGCGAGGGCGTCTGCGTGTCTATCTGGGCGCGGCGGCTGGTGTCGGCAAGACCTATGCCATGCTCAATGAGGGGCGGCGGCGCAAGGAACGCGGTACCGATGTTGTGATTGGCTATGTGGAAACGCATAAGCGCTCCCAAACCGAGGCCCAGATAGGAGACCTTGAGATCATACCACGCAAGCAGATTCTCTATAAGGGGGTACTGCTTGAGGAGATGGATACAGATGCCATTCTGAAACGTTACCCTGAAGTGGCGCTGGTTGACGAGCTGGCACATACCAATGCGGCTGGTTCAAAGCATAAGAAGCGGTATCAGGATGTGCTGGAAATTCTGGAGGCAGGGATTGATGTGATTGCCACTTTGAACGTCCAGCATCTGGAGAGCCTGAATGACCTTGTCTCCAACATTACCGGGATCACAGTTCGCGAGACGTTGCCTGATTGGGTGCTCGATCAGGCCGATGAGGTTGAGCTGATCGATATCGCTCCTCGGGCGCTGCGCCAGCGGATGCGACACGGCAATATTTACCCTCCAGAACGCATTGAGACCGCGCTGAATAATTTCTTCCGTGAGGGGAACCTGACGGCGCTCCGCGAAATCGCGCTCCGATTGACCGCCAATAAAACCGAGTCCCAGTTACAGCAATATCTCGATGAACATGCAATGCAGGCTACAACCTGGGAGACCAATGAACGGGTGTTGGTTGGCTTTGACCATCGACCGCAGAGCCGCTCGATTATTCGGGATGCCTGGCGGCTGGCACATGGCCTGCATGCCGACTTTGTTGCAGTTTCCATTGAGGTTGGCGGATATCGGGCCTTCTTGCGCCGTCTGTTTGCGCTGGTGAAGTATCGCGGCGCGATCAAGGCGCATCGTGCGGAGGCGCGGAAACGCCTGGAGGAGCATATGACGCTGGCTGAAGATCTGGGGGCGGAGGTGTTGCGCATTAAGGGGGATGATGTCGCAGCTTTGCTGGCTGAGATCGCGCGACAAAAGCGAGCGACACAGATTGTTGTCGGCCAGCCCGCGCATACCCGGTTTGAAGAAATGCTCTATGGATCGGTGATCAATCGTCTTCTCCGCCTGAATCCGGATGTGGATATCCACATCGTACCCCTGAAACGAGAAGAGGGTCCAGATCTGTAGCGCTGGTATCCCTCTTCTGAACCGCTGTTTCGACCTCTGGGAAGGGTTTGACGTTGCTCTCTGTCGTCAAATCCTTCTTTTTTCGCAGGTAAGGCGCTCGTTCGGCCTCAGTTGCCCGTTGACGAGCTAGTAGATAGCCCTTTGTCTGCCAGCTTGAACCGGCCTGACTTGCATTTATCTTCTCGGACTGTGTAGAATCTAGTACTGGTTCCACTAGTTTCTTGTATTGTGGGACCCATGTCTGATAGGGCAACATTCCTCAGAGTCAGGCATGCGTCTCAAAGCCGGTCCCCCAAGAAAGGTTATGCACTGAATGACAATTACTACTCGACCTCGGACAATTGGTGAATTGCGCGATAGCGGCTATAAAGTGCTCTCCATAAAGGAAGAGATGCGCAAGAATCTGATAGAGAAAATTCGGAAAGGCGAAGAGTTGTTTCCAGGGATTATCGGCTATGAAGAGACGGTAATACCCCAGATCGAGAACGCGATACTCTCCGGTCAGGATATTATCTTTCTCGGTGAACGTGGTCAGGCAAAGACGCGTATGGCGCGAAGCCTGGTCAATTTGCTGGATGAATATGTCCCGATTATTGCCGGGAGCGAGATAAATGACAATCCGTTCGAGCCGATCAGCAAGTACGCGCGCGATAAAGTCGCGGAACTGGGTGATAGAACAGAAATCGAGTGGATTCCCCGAGAGCGGCGCTATGGCGAGAAGCTGGCAACGCCCGATATCACCATTTCTGATCTGATCGGTGAAGTTGACCCGATTCGTGTCGCTGAAGGGCGGTATCTCTCTGATGAGCTGACGATTCACTACGGTTTAATTCCTCGCACAAACCGTGGAATCTTCTGTATTAACGAGCTACCAGACCTTGCCGAGCGGATTCAGGTTGGTCTGCTGAACATCATGGAGGAACGTGACGTTCAGATCCGCGGTTATAAAATCCGGTTGCCGCTGGACACCTTTGTTGTTGCCAGTGCGAACCCGGAAGATTATACCAATCGTGGTCGCATTATCACCCCGTTGAAGGACCGTATCGGCTCGCAGATTCGCACCCACTACCCGACAGATGTTGAACACGAGATTCGGATTATGGAGTCGGAGAGCAATCACTTCGAGACGGAGGGGCTGGAAGTCCTCGTTCCGGACTTTATGAAAGAAGTGATTGCGGAGATTACCCATCTGGCGCGGCGAAGTACCGATATCAGCCAGCGCTCGGGGGTAAGCGTGCGTGTTTCGGTGGCGAACTTTGAAAATGTGCTCAGTAACGCCAGTCGCCGTGCGTTACGCCTCGGTGAGCGTCAGGTGGCGCCTCGGGTGAGCGATCTTTCAGCTATCCTTGCCTCAACCTGTGGCAAGATTGAGCTGGATGCAATTGGCGATGTGCAGGAAGAGCGCGTTGTGCGCAAGCTGATTAATATGGCAATTTTGAACGTTTTCGGCCAGTACTTTGAGGCGCGTGAGTTTGATCAATTGCTGGCTGGATTTGAGCGGGGGCTGCACGTTCAGGTCGGTGATGACATGCCCGCGATGGAATATGTGAATCAGCTTTCAAAGGTTGGCGGTCTTAGCAAAGCGATTGACCGTCTGAAAGGCCGGGGAAGCCCCGCGACTATTGCATCATCCGTCGAGTTTATTCTTGAGGGATTGCACCTGAATCGCCGTCTCAATAAGGATGATGTCCGTGGAAAAGTGCGCTATCGCCGCTAAAGGACATGGTTTATGCTAGAACGCTTCTTTCGCAGACGTTACGGGTATTCACGCTGGGATGGGACGCAGCAGCTAGAGGGACTCGATGCTGATGATATCCTGAAAGCCCTCTCAGATGACTACCTGGAAAATGGAAATCTGCAACAGGCCATGAAACGCCTGATGCAGGAAGGGGTACGCGGGGAAGATGGACGCCGCGCAATGGGCTTGCGCGAGCTTATGGATCGCCTGCGCCGCCAGCGCAATGAGATGCTCAATCGCTACAACATGGCGTCAGGCGTGATGGATGATCTCCGGCAAAAGCTGGATGAGATTAAACAGATGGAGCGCTCTGGGATTCAGCAACGCCTTGAACGCCAGGGCGCCGAGTCGCCAGCGGAGGAACAACAGAGCAACGGGCAGCAAGGTGAGGGAATGCAGCAGTCCTCTGAAGGGGAGCAGTCAGGTGCAGGGCAGCAGGGTGAGGAAGGGCAGCAATCCTCTGAAGGGGAGCAGTCGGGTGATGGCCTGTCTCCTGAGCAGAAGCGCCGCATGCTGGAAGCAATCGCAAAACGCAAACTGGACTATCTGGACAGCCTGCCAAAAGATATCCCGGGGCAGATGAAGAAGCTCTCCGAGTATGACTTTATGGATGCACAGGCCCGCCAGAAGTTTCAGGAATTGATGGATAGCTTGCAACAGCAGATGATGCAGCAGTTCTTTCAGGGAATGCAGCAATCCTTGCGCTCAATGAGTCAGGAAGATGTGACCCGGTTGCGCGAGATGATTCGCGACCTGAATAAGATGTTGCGTGAGCGCCGCGAGGGACACGAGCCGGATTTCGATTCGTTTATGCAAAAGCATGGTCAGTACTTCCCGGGGGTTAATTCTCTGGATGATCTGATCGAGCAGATGCAGATGCAGTCGGCAGCGATGCAGGGCATTCTCGATAATCTCTCTCCTGAACAACGCGAGGAACTGCAACAGTTGTCAGATCAACTGCTGGGAGATGACCGGATTCGCGTTGATATGATGGAGATGTTTGCGCATCTGGAAGCCCTGGCTCCAATGGATGATATCCGCACCCGGTTCCCGTTCAGAGGCAATGAAACCCTGCCACTGAACGAGGCCCTGCGCATGATGGGGCGCATGCAGCAGATGGAGGGGCTGGAAGATGAGCTTCAGGAGGCCCGTCGTCTGGATGATCTGGAGGCGATTGACAGCCAGAAAGTCAAGGAACTGCTAGGAGATGAAGAATACCAGTCCGTTGAGCAGTTGAAAGAGTTGATGAAGATGCTGGAAGAGGCCGGTTATATCGAGAAGCGCGGAAACCGTTGGGAACTGACGGCCCGGGCAATCCGGAAGATCGGTCAGAAGGCGCTTCAGGATATCTTCAATAAGCTCAAACGAGATGGTTTCGGGCGACATGTGGTTCCCTATCGTGGCACTGGTGGTGATCGAACCGATGAGAGTAAGCCCTATCAGTTCGGTGATCCGTTCTTGCTCGATCTGGAAAAGACGATGATGAATGCAGTGACTCGTCAGGGGGCAGGAACGCCTGTCCGGCTCACGCAGGATGATTTTGAGGTCTACCGAACCGAGTATTCAACCCAGTCATCCACGGTGCTGATGATCGATATGAGCCTGAGTATGGTGTATAACGGTTGTCAGCAGGCGGCCAAAAAGGTCGCTATTGCGCTTGAAAGCCTGATTCGCTCACAGTTCCCGCGAGATAATCTCTATGTGGTGGGCTTCTCATTTGTGGCGCGTGAGTACAAGCCGCATGAGTTGATTGAGCTCAGTCGCTATGATAATGACCGTGGCACTAATATGGCGCATGGTCTGATGCTTGCGCGGCAACTGTTGGCGCGCCATCGTGGCGTCAACAAGCAGATCATCATGATTACCGATGGAGGCCCGACCGTCTGGTATGAAGAGCGCTATGGTGGCTGGCAGTTTGCGTTCCCGAGTCCCTACGCGGAACAGCAGACCTTGCTGGAAGCACAGCGCTGTACGCGTGAAGGCATTACCATCAATACCTTTATGCTGTACGACGATGATTATATGATCGCTTTTGTCAACCAGCTATCCCAGATCAACCGGGGACGGACGTTCTATGCTGATCGTGATAACCTCGGTGAATACCTGCTGGTTGACTACCTCAACAGTAAGCGTAAATTTGTGCACTAGACTTTCAGCGGGCGGCGGATACTATTGCTATCCGCCGCTCTCTTTTTTTGGGGGCTTACCGGAAGCTCATTTTTCCTCTATACTTTGATAACATCGTTATTTTGCTTGCTTATAAGGAGCTGTGTGCGTGGTAAATGGTTTCTCGCCAGCGCCTTCAATTGCTATGCAGGTGCATAGTCTGAAGGCGCTTCATTCGTTTCTTGTGGAACGCGTCGGTTTTCAGACAGTGGAGGCGCGTTTTGACGAGGGGGTGGTGCTGCTGCTGGACTCTGACGGCGACCCGCTGCTACTGGCTGATGCTGCTGTTGAGGATGTGAAGGCGTATTTGGTCGGAACGCAGTTTGTTTTTCAGCCGGGAGATACGGTCGGGTTTCGTGGGGAAGGGATACCGTGGCTCAGAGATGCAGAGAGCATCCGGCAGCGGATATCATCGGGCTTTTCGATTGAAACGAGGCCCTGGGGGGAGCGGCATGTCTGTATTGAAATGCCGGATCGCTACACGCTCAAGTTTATTGCATTGGGTTCACTTGAGCATCTGCTTGACTGGTATGAAACGGGTTGCATGCGAGAACTGACACAGGTACTAGAGGGGCTGGCCGAGGCGGAACTGGATCTCCAAAAGGCGCCAGAAGAGTGGTCAATACGCTATAATGTGCACCATCTGGCAGAAGTGGAGGGGTTGTATATGATGCCTATCCTGGTCGCGCTGGCTCAATCCGGGGCGACGCTTGAAGAGGGGCCCTATGATCAGAAGCTCTGGCCTGAAATGCTTGCGTATGGTCGACGTGCGCTTGAGCCTTCTCTGGCATTTATCCGTGCTCATCGGCAGCGAATAGCACAGATCGTACGTCTGGTGCCCGATAGTTGGGAGCGCTTTGTCTTTCTGGGAAAGGGTGAGCATATGCGGCGTCTATCCGTCAGAGCGATGATCGGGATCCTGGTACGGCATTGGATGGAGCACTGTGATGAGATCCGCGTTATTCGCCGCGCACATGATCTGTAGCCAGAAGAAGAGAGAATGAAGATGATTGAGGAGAGAGATGGCTGAAGGCTTATACAATGATTTTCTTGCCGGCCTGCAACAGCTTGGAATCGATGAACGATCCGTCGAACTGTTCCTGCGCTACCGGGACGAGCTGCTTGATTGGAATACACGCTTTAACCTGACAGCGATTAAAGACCCGGAAGAGGTCCTGATCAAGCATTTTCTGGACTCCCTGTCCCTGTTGCTGGTGTGTAAGCAGCAGGAGGCGCGTTTGCTTGATATCGGGACGGGGGCAGGGTTCCCCGGGCTGGCGCTCAAGCTTGTGCGTCCACAGTGGCGGGTCACCCTGCTGGAGGCGACTAACAAAAAGGTGACGTTCTTGCGGCATATGGTAGAGATGTTGCATCTTGAAGGCGTCGAAGTGATTCACGGGCGGGCTGAAGAACTGGGACAGAAGCCCGAGTATCGTGCCTCCTTTGATATAGTGACGGCGCGGGCGGTCTCAGCGCTGCCGGTCTTGCTGGAATATTGCGCCCCGTACTGTCAGGTGGGGGGTATGATTGTGTTGCCGAAAAAGGGCGACCTGAGCGAAGAGCTTGCCAGCGGAAAGCGTGCTGCCGCAATGGTGGGAGCTGCGTTCAAGGAGGACGTTCCGGTTCAGCTTCCGGGGCTAGATGATGGACGAAGGTTGCTTGTCTGGGAGCAGCGCAAACGCTGCCCGGCTCAGTATCCTCGGACTGGTGCGGCCATAGCGAAGAAACCGCTAGGCCGCTGATCTGTGCTATTTCTCGGGGGCCAGAACATCTTGAAGTTGAATGGTCAGACCACGCTGAGGGCTGACCGAAATCATATAGATAGGGGTCTCAAGGAGCTCTTCCAGTCGTCTCAAATAGGCCTTAGCTTCCCGGGGGAGTTGCTCATAGTTGCTGATATTGCTGGTATCGCACTGCCACCCCGGCAACTCTTCGTAGATGGGTTCACAGGCTGCAAGGTCGCTCAGAGTTGCGGGCAGGCTGTGAACAATCTGCCCTCGGAGATTATACGCAGTACAGATTTTAATGGTTGGCAAGGTATCTAGAACGTCCAGTTTGGTAATGACGGCTGCATCCAGACCGTTCAGTTCTGAGATAAAGCGCCCTGCGACAGCATCGAACCAGCCACAGCGTCGTTCGAGACTGTCATTGGGGCCATGCTCTTTCCCCCGCTTACGCATTTCCAGTCCGACCGGATCAAAGATTTCTGTTGGTAGAGGACCGCTGCCGATACGCGTGGTATAGGCTTTGTAGACGCCGATAATGCGATCAATGGAGCGAGGGGGCAAACCTGCACCGGCAGCGGCATTCGCTACCAGAGTGGAAGAGTAGGTCACATAGGGATAGGTTCCGAAATCGACATCGAGCAGCGCGCCTTGTGTGCCTTCAAGCAGGATAATCTTGTGCTCGCTGAGGGCATCGCGCAGCATTTTCTGGGTATCTGCAATATAGGGTCGCAACTTGAGCCCGTAGCCGAAGTACTCGCCGTGGATCTCTTCCAGTGAGAGTGGCGGCTGCCCATAGATCTGGGTAATCATGCGATTCTTCTGCTGCAAAATGGTTGAAAGCTTGGCGCGGAAGGTATCGACATCGAGCAGATCTGCCATGCGAATACCACTGCGGGCATGCTTATCGACGTATGCTGGCCCCAGACCGCGCAACGAGCTATCAATTTTTTCAGTCCCCCGTGCTTCCTCTTCCAGTTTATCTAGGACGAAGTGATACGGCATGATGACATGAGCGCGCTCACTGATGTAGAGGCGTGAAATATCGATTCCCCGCTGCTGCAACTCTTCCATTTCCATGATGAGGCTTTTGGGATCAACCACAACACCATTGCCAATGACACAGATTGTATTAGGATAGAGTATTCCGGAGGGAACAATCCGAAAAGAGAAATCCCCCTTTTCGTGTACGACACGGTGCCCGGCGTTGGTGCCGCCCTGATATCGCACCACAAAATCGGCTTTCATTGAAAGCTCGTCAACAATTTTGCCTTTCCCTTCGTCTCCCCATTGTGCGCCGATGACTGCGACTGCCACCATTATCGTCTATCCTCTTTGCTTTCTAGTTGTGTTTCTCTGCTATACGTGGGTGCAATCTGTATTAGCATACCACCTGGAGAAGCAAAACAGTACATTATTCTGACTCTGATTGCTTCTTTTATTCTATTGTTTGAGGTGGTGTTCTGTCAATACTATAATACACCGAAGAAGTGATTGCACTTCTCTTACTTAATCTTTTCATTGTACATACAATATTCTGCGTCGTGTATGGCACAGAAACACGTTATGGTCCCTGAATGTAATTCAGTAGAAGCTGATCTGTAATCTGTTCAATTGGAGCACGATCATCGGTGAAGACGAGGCCGCCATCTGGTGCTCGCTCTTTCATCGCCGGGAGCATTTCGCTGGCGACAATGCCCATTGTTGTAGAGCGGTCGAATTGGGCCATATTGACGCGGAAGGTGTCGCTGCTGGTGGGCTGCATGGTCGCCATGACCTCGGTATTAATCGTATTGGGCACGTCAAAGGTGTGCACGCTCGGGTAGACCGTGGACATGGTGTTGACGAATGCCTGCACCAGACGGTAGTCTGTCTCGGTATGACCTGTATTGATTGCAACGACGCCGGTTGGTGTGAGATGCGCTTTAATCTCCTCGAAGAACTCCTTTGTGGTGAGCTGGAACGGGATATAGGGTTGCTGGAATGCGTCTATCACCACAAGGTCGTACTTGGCTTGCGTGGTTGAGAAGAACGCGCGTCCATCCTGCTCATAGACCGTCAGGTTTTTCTCGTTCATATCGAAGTATTTTCGTCCGACCTCAACAATCGCAGGGTCGATCTCAATTCCATCGATTGCGACAGGGCCGTACACCTGGGTGATCTGTTTGGCGATCGTGCCGCCTGCCAGACCAACGATAGCGACCCGTTTGAGCTGTTCGGGCTTGAAGCCTTTATTGAAGTAGGGCGCGGCTAGAAAGTAGTCCCAGTACCAGCCTGTCAGGGGTTGCTGTTTCAGGTCCGGGTAATAGATGGAGTGGATGGCCTGCCCCTCATTGAGAATCAGACGATGGCTTCCATCTGCTTCCTTTGTGACCTGAATGTAATTATAGTACGATTCCTGGTAGTATATCAGGTTGGGAATCTCTTTCAAGGGTCCCAGAGGAAGAACGACTGCGATCAGCGGGATCACCACGGCAAACCGCCAGTAGGGGCGTAATCCCCAGAGCGAGGCAAGAAAGAGCAGTGCACCCAGAATAAGGAGGCTCCGGCGCACACCGAAAGTGGGGATCATCCAGAGTACAGGAAGAAAGGCCCCGAGGATACTACCCGCTGTTGAGATGGCGTAGAGTGAGCCGCTGATGCGCCCGCTGCGGTCAAGCTCTTGTGTCACAAGTCGGATTGCGAAGGGTGAGACCAGACCAAGCAAAATAACCGGAACCGCGAAGAGGAGCACTGTTCCAAGCAGTGAACCCAGAAAAGCGCCGACTGAGATATGCGCGATCGCGTCAATCGACCAGGAAAGCACGCTTTGACTGACAAAGGGAATCAGGGTGATAAAGAGAGCGGAGATAGCAGTACTGAGGCAAAGCGCTTTTTCAGAGGGGTAGCGATCGGCTAGTTTGCCGCCAATATAGTAGCCGACAGTTAAATAAATCAGAATGAGCCCGATCAGTACCGCCCAGATATACAGAGAGCTGCCGAAATACGCTCCTAAGAGGCGTTGAGCACACATTTCGATCGCGAGACTGTTCAGGCCTCCGATGAAGACCAGAATGAGAAGATAGATATGTTTCCGTTTCAAATATGAACTCCCATCCATGCCGCTAGTGTGGCGCACACGTATAAAAAAATAGCACTGTATGCTATTGTAGACATACGTCTGACCGCTGTCAAACCGGGATCAGAGATGGTGTTCAAGCGTGAGAGAGAGGTGTTGCAGGCCAGCGTGGGCGTCATGATAGTAGGCAAGGATTGGATGCTGTGTTGTCGGAGACTGCTCAAAGGGGCCACAGACGATGAGCCAGATCCAGGGAATCTGCTGTTCCACGTTGACCCGCTGCATGTTCGTGCGATCTGTCTGGCTGGCTTTGCGATAGCCGGTTGGGTGGCTATGATAGACACCGATGATCTGTTCAGGATAGGTTAGTTCTGCCTCAAGGAGTTCTTCCGGAGCAAACTCAAAGTACACTGGTGACTGAAAGATATTGCGGAGTGCTTTTGCCCCGCATACATGCCAGTGTTTTTCCTGCTCAATTCTGCCAAGAAGGAGCCCGCAGGCTTCAATCTGAGGCCGTGTGTAGATATCGGTCAGGATCTCCTGATAGGCCTGAAGACTCAAGGTGACGCGTTGTCGTGCCATCAGTCAAGCTCTTTCTTCTTGTGGACGTGTTGTGGGTCATGAATGTACGAGTTCCACCTATTTTGATTGTATCTCTATGAGAGAGCATAGCTTGATTGGTTGCCGGTGTAAAGGGCTTCTCCATCTGAACAGGAATTTCATCGCACTCCTTTTTTTTGTTCCCTTGCTTTTCTGTTTCGTCTACTGTATACTGTTTAACACATCAGACAATGTTTAATAGATTAAACGTATAGAGATTCTTCGATGAAAAGTTTTCTGGACACCCTTTATCTGGCTGAGTTATTAAAAGCAAAACGTGGCGAGCGCGGATTGCGTGAGGTGGCGGAAGAGATTGGCAATGTCAGCCCGGCGACCCTTTCTCGGGTTGAGCATGGCAAGATGGTAGATGTTGAAACGTTTTTACAGCTCTGTGATTGGCTCAGGGTTGCTCCACAGCAATTTATTAAAGAAGCGCCTTATGGAGTATTGAGCAGTCAGGCGGTGCGCTATACGGTGCAGGGCGGACAGCGGCTGGAAGGCTCAGTTGTGATTCAAGGAGCGAAAAATGCAGCTCTGCCGATCATCGCTGCCTCGCTGCTGGCCCGAAAGGGGCAGACGATTCTACGTAATGTTCCCTTGATTCGAGATATCTTCGCCGCTATTTCTCTGGCTCGCGAGCTTGGTGCGAAGGTGACGCTGCATGAAGAGGACCAGGTCCTTATTATCGATGCATCAGACGTTAAGACGAGCGATCTTCCAGCTCAATTCACCGAACTGTTTCGTGGCTCGATTCTCTTCCTTGCACCGGTGCTGGCTCGAACCGGTAAGGCCTCTATTGCCACGGTTGGCGGGTGTAGGCTGGGCAAACGTCGACTGGACTTCCACTACCGGGGATTTGCTCGTCTGGGAGCCGAGGTAACGGAAGACAACGAACGCATCTCGATGAAGATGCAGGACTACAAGGGGGCCTATCTCTATCTGGATACGCCAAGCCATACCGGCACCGAAAACCTGATGATGGCGGCCTGTCTGGCTGAGGGAGAGACCACAATTGAGAATGCGGCGCTGGAACCCGAAATTGCCGATGTGGCGCACTTTTTGAACCTCATGGGAGCCAGGATCTCGGGCATCGGAACCGGCGTGCTGCATATCGAGGGTGTGAAGGAGCTCTCTGCGGTCGAATATACGATTATGCCTGATCGATTGGATGCGGGATCGATGGCAATGGTGGCAGCAGCGACGCAAGGTGATGTGGCGCTGGTTGGGGCAAACTTGCGGCATCTGGGAGTTATTCGGGCAAAATTGGAACAAATGGGAGTGGAGTTCTGGCAGGATGGCTCGGTAATTCGCGTGCGGCGCACTGCTCCCTTGCGGCCGGTCAATGTCATCACCTGGCCGTATCCAGGATATCCGACCGATTTGCAGCCGCAGATTATGGCGCTTTCCTGTCTGGCCGAAGGAAGGTCGTATCTGCGTGAGACGCTGTTTGAGGAACGCTTCTCTGCGGTACAGGAATTGCAGAAAATGGGTGCTACAATAGAGATTCAAGAGGGAGTCGCAGTCGTTTCCGGGGTGGCTCAATTGCGGGGAACGCAGGTCACGGCTCATGATATTCGTGCTGGAACTGCGCTCATTATCGCGGCTGCGACGGCAGAGGGAGAGACGGTCATTGACAATGCATGGATGATTGAGCGTGGATGCAGCGCGGTCGTTCGTCGTCTCAGTCAGCTTGGCCTATCTATTCAGGAAGAGCGTGAGTACACAAAGCTCTTCTCTGCTTTGAGCAGGAGTAAATAGATAGATAGAAATTTTCTTGTGTAGAAACGCTGTGCTGACCGCCTTGCTGGCTGGATAGTACCAGGGCTCTATAAGAGAAAATGGCTACATTCATTACTGCCTGCTTGCCTGGAAGATACAATGAAGGAGCCATTTTTCTACTAGAGAAGGATTTGGTTTATATGCCTTTTACTGAGAAGAAGCTGCAAGCACATCTTGCAAATTACCTGCGCAAGGCATACTCAGGAGAACGGCACCCGCTCTCTCCTGTGTTGGTTGCGCCCGCCACTGGTCCTATGACTCCCCCACCATCTCCGGCGTCCGAGGAGTGGCAGCCGGTTGAGGTCGGTCAGCTCTGGGGCAGGAAGCATGCTACTGTCTGGCTGAAGACAGAGCTTCAGGTTCCCGAGCCGATGCGGAATGATCCTGTGATCCTTCAGCTCCATTGGGATTCTCCATCATCGGATGGTCTTATCTTGCGTCTGGAAGCGACCGCATTCCTGGATGGGATCGCAGTTGGCGCTTTTGACTATTATCATAAAGAACTTCAATTGCCTCCTCATGCCGCTGATGGTCAGCCACATGAGGTGACAATTCAGGTCTATACCTCAGAGCCGATTCCCTTCCGCGGCCTCACCATTCATAACCGCAATGAGACAGCCTGGAAGCTCTATCATGTGATCGAGACCGTTCTAGATGCTGCTCTTGCTCTGGATGAGAATGACATTGTTCGTCATACATTGATCGAGCGCCTCAATGCGGCGTACAATATGCTTGATCTGCGCGAAGGGTATTCAAGCGCTCGCTTCGTTGCTTCTGCAAAAGAGGCAATCGCCTATCTGCAAGAGCATTTGCGGGATGGGCTGGAAGATGGCAACCGTCCCCGCGTTGTTGTAACCGGTCACGCGCACCTTGACCTGGCCTGGCAGTGGCCGTACTGGCGAACCAGACAGAAGGCTGTGCATACTATTTCCACAGTTCTCGCGCTTATGGAGCGCTACCCCGATTACCACTACAGCCATAGCCAGCCACAGTCATTGCAGTGGGTGAAAGAGGATGCGCCGGAAGTGTTTGAGCGCGTGAAGCAGAGGGTGAAGGAAGGTCGCTTTGAGCTTGTTGGTGGCATGTGGGTTGAGCCTGATTGTAACCTGCCCTCTGGCGAATCGCTGGTCCGGCAGATTATGCAGGGCCTACGCTTCCTGAAAGAAGAGTTTGACTATAAACCCAATAACATCTGGCTGCCCGATGTCTTTGGCTATAGCGCCGCGCTGCCGCAGATTATGCGGGGCTTTGATATCCCCGTCTTTATGACCACCAAGATTAGCTGGAACCAGTTCAACCGCATGCCAAATGATACCTTCCGCTGGCGTGGTATCGATGGTACCGAGGTTCTGACGCACTTTGTCACGGCTCCTGTCTCTGATGATGGTGGTTGGTTCTACACCTATAACGGCCCGTTCCGCGCTCGCGATATGGTCGGTATCTGGAAGAACTATCGCCAGCAGAAAATCAACGATGAGATCCTGTACCTGTGTGGTTGGGGTGATGGCGGTGGCGGCCCGGATGAGCACCAGATGGAGCGTGCCGAGGCCATGAAGAGTCTGCCCGGCTATCCTGAAGTGCGGTGGGATCGCTCCGAGAAGTTCTTCCGCGATCTGTATGAGCGTGTCTGGGATGATCCCAGGTTGCCGACCTGGGCCGGTGAACTCTATCTTGAGTATCATCGTGGTACCTACACCTCTCAGGGACGAACCAAGCTGGCAAACCGCCGCAATGAGCTGCTTTATCGTGACGCAGAGCTGTTGAGCACCTGGGCTGGCCTGACTGGCAGCCAGGAAGAGCTGAACAAGGGCTGGCGCGGTATCCTGCTGAACCAGTTTCATGATGTTCTGCCTGGTTCCTCGATTACCGAAGTGTACGAGGACGCAACCAGGATTCACGCCGAGGCGCGCGCTCTTGGCGAGAAGGTTCGCGACGAGGCTTGCTCTGTGCTGGGTGAGCGCTTCGGTTGGCGTAAAGGTGATCTTGTGCTTATGAACACGCTGGCATGGCAGCGTACTGACCCGGTTCAGATTCCAGCGGAGTTGCAGGTGAACAATCTGCCCGCACAGCAGGTCGAGGACTGGGATGGCCACAAGTATTATCTGGTTGATGGCTTGCAGATCCCGGCGGTTGGCGCTGTGTTGGCCGATCAGGCAGCAAGCGTTTCCAGCGAAGTGCCTTGCAGCATTTCGCGTACTACCGATGGCCTGATTGCGCTGCACAACCAGTACTATGATCTGACCTTTGCTGCCAATGGCGAAATCAGCCGCATCTATGATAAGGTTGCCGAGCGTGATGTCCTGGTTCCAGGACAGAACGGTAACCAGTTGATCGCGTACGAAGATCGCCCGATGAACTATGATGCCTGGGATATCGATCTCTACTATGAAGAGAAGCCATATCCGCTGCACGAGGCGTCGGAGATCCGGGTGATTGAAGAGGGCCCGGTTCGCGTGACCGTGGAAGTGATTCGCCCGTTCATGGCCTCCACTGTGAAACAGCGCATCTCGCTCTGGCGCAATTCGCCGCGCATTGATTTCTCAACCGAAATTGATTGGCACGAGCATCAGACTCTGCTGAAAGCTGCGTTCCCGGTCGACATCAATGCGTTACAGGCGACCTACGAGATTCAGTTTGGTAATGTTCAACGCCCGACCCATCGCAATACCTCCTGGGATCTGGCTCGCTTCGAGGTCTGTGCTCATCGTTGGGCAGATCTGAGTGAGGGGGGCTATGGCGTCAGCTTGCTCAACGATGCCAAGTATGGTCATGACATTCATGATAATGTCATGCGCCTGACCCTGCTGAAGTCTGGTATCGTGCCTGACCCAACTGCTGATCAGGGCATTCATCGCTTCACCTACAGCCTGCTTCCGCACAGGGGTGACTGGCGTGATGCAGAGGTTGTGCGCCGCGCTTACGAGCTGAACGTTCCTGTTCTGGCGGTGACCGGCAGCACCTCGACCTCTTCGGCGGAGGAACGCATTGCGGCGTATTCGTTTATGCAGACTGATTGTCAGCATGTGGTCATCGATACCGTCAAGCCCGCTGAGGATGGCGATGGCTTTATTGTGCGTCTCTATGAGGCTCACAACCAGCGTGGTAAAGGTTCTATTACCTTCTCTGCACCGATTGCCTCGGCTCAGGAATGTAACCTGCTGGAAGAAACTATTGCGGACGCCTCGTACCAGGGGAATGCTTTGCAGTTCCAGGTGCGCCCGTTCGAGATTAAGACGTTCCGTGTCAAACTGGAAATCTAGTCGGAGCATTTCAGGATGTGAGGGAGAAGCTGTGTTTCTCCCTCACATCCTTTTTACTTATGGGGTGTCGGGTGCGGCAGAAATTGTTCTTTGCTGAAGGTGAGCAGGTCACCGATGTGCTCAACGCTAATATCGGGTGTGAAGCCCGCGGGAAGTGGTTGGCTGGCATATTTCCCCTGTTTGACAAAAACGGTGGTGACCTGTGAGCCAAGCAAGTGATGCATGTCGTCGAGGATGGTGGGCTTATCGTCGATCATTACATAGTGATCTGCCGGGTATTGTTGGATCATATCCTGCAAGTTTTCCTGTTTATGTACATACAGCAGAACACGCCCCTCGACGGCGTCCGCAATGGTGCTATTGACGATTTTCTCCGCCTGAAAGACCGGGTCGCCATCTGATACAATGACAGTAGTGCCAAGTGTTGAGAGGTGATGCAAGGTATCAAGTGCGTGCGTATACAGCGTTTCGCGGTAGGGATAGTGCTCGAAGATGGAGTGAATATGCTGATAGGTATAGTCGTCCATTTCGGATTGCGGTGTTTCTGCGCGCAGACGTTCGAGAGTTAGCGGAATATCAATAACGCTTTTCTCTGCCCGGATCTCCTCATAGAGCTCCCAGAAGCGCCGGGTAAGCTTTTCCCCGACGTTAACGCGTAACACTTCGTCAAAGCTCTTTTTGACTTTATCGTTGTCAAGTAGTGTATTATCAACATCTATCCAAAAAACGAGTGCTCGTTTGTCCATGATGGGCCTTCTTTCCAGAAAACTGATACGCTCTTTCAGCTTCGCGTGGCAGAGGCGAAGCGGAAGGTGGCGTGATCGACTGCCCCTATTATATAACGAAGGTCAGCAGAGGGCGTTCTCTCTTGCCTTGTTTGCTCCCATTTGCTATCTTTAGTGAAGTAAGTGAGCCTGTTCTATACCGGTCAAGACCGTTGGAGATAAAGAGTCAATGAAAGTAATCTTCCGTAGCAAAGACTTTGCCAGTATCGAGGGGGCCGGTTTTGGCTTTGTCAATCGGCGTCCGATGCATGATCCCTGGAGCTATCAGGGACGCGTGAAGCATCGCGATTGGCAGGGAACGTATGAATGCCATTGGGAGCGCCCCGAGGAGCGCCCAAAATATGCGACATCACCCCGTGAGATTATCTGGGTAGTGGAGGGTGATGCCCGCCTTTTTGGATTGGCTGCGGCCCTGAAAGCGAAGGGGCTGCCCGTGGATGTTGCGCAGGATTGAGATAAGACGTATGAATACAGAAAAGCGCGAGAAAAAAAGAGTATTGCTTTTGATGTCGCCGGCAACCTATCGGGCCGGGGCGTTTCTGAGTGCTGCCGAGCGGTTGGATCTTCAACCGGTATTCGGCGTGGATATGCCCGAACAACTGGCGGAATACTGGCATGTGCCGCTCGGGCTTGATTTTACTGATATCGACAAATCTGTGCAAATGATTGTGGACTATGCGCGTGTGCACCCCCTGACGGCTGTGCTTTCCGTCGATGATAGCGCGACGGAACTGGCGGCTCATGCGGCCTCTGCACTCCATCTGGCACATAACACGCCTGATTCTGCCGAAGCTGCCCGCGATAAGTGGATTATGCGCAGGCTGATGTCGGCGGCTGGCGTGCCCTGCCCTGTCTTTCGTAATTTCCCGTTGAGCTCCGATCCCTCCGAGCTTGCCACCCAGGTAACCTATCCCTGCGTCTTAAAGCCACGCCGTCTCTCGGGGAGTCGAGGCGTGATTCGCGCAAACAATCCAGAGGAGTTTACGACGGCCTTCTATCGTCTCAAGCGTCTTCTTTTGCAAGAGGGCTATGATGAGGAGCATACCACTTTTCTGGTAGAAGACTTTATTCCCGGAGGTGAAGTAGCCCTCGAAGGGCTGCTCACGCAAGGTCAGCTCAAAGTGCTGGCGCTCTTCGATAAGCCAGATCCTCTGGATGGCCCGTTCTTTGAAGAGACTATTTACGTCACCCCTTCACGGCTTCCTCGGGCGACACAAGAGGCGATCGCAGATTGTGTGACCCGGGCGGCTGCATCGCTCGGGTTACGTCATGGTCCGGTTCATGCAGAACTGCGTATCAATGAGCAGGGACCCTGGATGCTTGAAATTGCCGGTCGCTCGATCGGTGGGTTGTGCTCCTCTGTGCTGGAATTTGGGACGGGCATGTGTTTGGAAGAATTGATCTTGCGCCATGCCATTGGCGAAGAGGTACGCATGATTGAGCGGGCAGGAAATGCTGCCGGAGTAATGATGATCCCGATTCCTGCCGCTGGTATGCTTAAAGGCGTTCATGGTGTGGAAGAGGCGCGGGCGGTCCCGCTGATTACCGGGGTCGAGATTACGGCCAAGCTGCATCACCCGCTGGTGCCGCTGCCTGAAGGCGCGAGTTATCTGGGCTTTATCTTCTCGCGCGGAGAGACGCCTGAGGCTGTGGAAGCGGCGATCCGGCGTGCACATGCCTGTTTACGATTTGATATTCGCCGTGAGATCCCGATGGTAACCAGGCGCTAGGACAGGGTGTGAAGAGGGGTGAGCTCTGGCTGTGCCAGGTATGCTCACTCCCTTGTCTTCCTGATGCGCGCCTGCCATTTCCGAGCCGTGCCCCTGCTTTTTGTTGCCTCTTGATATATCCTGTAATTTGGGAAACACTATTGCTCATGGTAAGAGTATTTATACTCAAATGCATGTGTATCAATCTATAAACTGTGCGCGTGTAAAGGGGAGAGATGGCATGGGTGCTTGTCATTGTTCAGGCTGAGCGCGCTGAAGGGAGATTTTCCTGAATGTATTTAGCTCATGCTGTCTACAGGACAAGGAGATGACAATCTTTCATTCTTGCTACATTGTGCTGAGAGAAAGGAGTATAGGCTATGGCTGCCAGACATCCTCTGGTTATAGGAGTCTTTCAAGACGAGGCAGGGGCCAAGAAAGCGCTTGAAAGCTTGAGGGATGCCGGCTTTGAGCAGAATCAGCTTGGTCTGGCGTGGAATGAAGGCGGCGCGATGGCCGTGGACCTGAAGCGAGATCTGATGAATCTGGGCGTTCCTGAAGCACAGGCTGATTTCTATGATCAGGAGTTCCGTGCTGGTCGTCAGGTCCTCTCGGTCAGAGCCGAGGGACGAGAACAACAGGCTGCCAGTATTCTTACTACCTGCGGAGCGGATAATATTGTTGGCGGTGCTCCGACCGGATACGCACATCCCACCAAGCAGGCAGAGACCGCAAAGCAGGAAACGCGTTCGACAATGGGTGAGAGAGGGGCAGCAGGAGCCGCAGGCACTGCTGGAGCTGGTATCAGGGGTGCTGTCAATCGCACCGGAGAGCCGTTGTCGGCGCAAAGAGGTGCCACTGAAGAGGCATCCGAGCATAAGTTAGGGTACAGGACTGAGGCTGAGGAGACGAGGCCCTCTACGAGGACTTCTGAAGCTGCCGCCCGTGAGCAGGCCAGAATCGCGCAGCAGAGGAACGTACAGGGCCGAGCAGAAACGACGCAACGGCCCGGGAATATCAGCCAGCAGCGCGACGTGGAGACGACGCAGCAAAGAGGTCCGCAAGCAGAAACCGGACAATCAATTCCTCTGCGTGAGGAGCAGGTCCACCTGGGAAAGGAGCGTGTAGAAAGCGGTGAAGTGACCATCGGGAAGGAAGTTGTCAGCGAAGAGAAGCACTTCAAAGTCCCGGTCTCACACGAGGAGGTCGTTATTGAACGGCATCCGGTCTCTGGCGAGCATCCCACCTCTGAGAAGATTGGTGAGGGCGAGACCATTCACATTCCACTCAGCGAAGAGCGCGTGAATATCTCGAAAGAAACGGTTGTTGGAGGTGAAGTGACGGCGGAAAAGCGAGAAGTGCAGGGTGAAGAGGACATCACGGAAACTGTCAGGCACGAGGAGCCGAGAATCCAGCGGGAAGGGCATCCGCACATTAAGAGTGAGGGCGTGGAAAAGAAGCGTCCGGAAGAGCGATGAAGAGACGACGAGAGCGGTAGAATATGGCCGCTCTCCTTTTTCTCGCATCTGAGAGCCAGAAAGTGGACTGTATATCCGCTTTCTGGTTATTTTTTTTCCTGTAGACATGCCTGCTAAGGACAAGCTTCTCTTGCTTTTTGTATTGGATACAGTGTTTCGAGAAGTGTGCCCGTGTAGATAAAAGTACAGGTAGTCATGTACCTCTAGGGCAAAATAGGTTTTTAATATAGTATACTGAGAAAAGAAATGGATGCCGTAAAGAAAGGAATTGTCTACAATGAGTGAGGGAACTAGTCCTACAAGCTATATGATGGATGCAGAGAATGTAGCTGAAATGGCGCGTCTCATCAAGCAGGCCCGGATGCTCACCGAAGCTATTGGACTCTTTCCAGATATGGGCGCATTGGAGAAAGCGCAGAGTGTGCTTGATATCGGGAGTGGCCCGGGTGAATGGGTACTGGAGGTGGCTCGTCACTATCCACATCTCAGTGTAACGGGGATCGATATCAGTCAGACGATGACTGCCTATGCGAATACGATTGCGGCAGACCAGGACGTGAGCAATGCACGCTTTCAGATTATGGATGCCCGCCAGAAGCTGGATTTTCCTTCAGAATCCTTTGATATTGTGTACACACGTCTGATGTCGTCATTTTTAAGAACTGATGATTGGGTGCCTGTCTTGCGGGAATGCTATCGTATTTTGCGCCCCGGGGGCATTTTATGCAGCAATGAAAGCGAGCTAGGCGTGACAACAGCCCCGGCCATGACGCGGTATACCGGGCTCTTTGCGGAAGCGCTGCGCCGTACGGGGAAATGTTTCTCTCCGGAAGGGATCTCTATCGGGATTACCGCTGTTCAGCATCGCCTGCTTGCAGAAGCGGGTTTTACCCGGATTCAAGCGCAGGCGCACGCTCTCAACGGCTCGAAGGGAATGCCAGCCCATGACGCGATCATGGATGATTGGCGTACCGGTTTCAAGCTCTTGCAGCCGCTTATCATACGTTGTGGCTTGAGTACTCAGGAGGAACTGGATGTTCTTTATGCACGCATGCTTGATGAGGCTGAAGAGGATACATTCTGTTGTCTCTGGTATTGCCAGACAGTCTGGGGCGTGAAACCTTGAAGCATGCTTTGCTTCCTGGTGGCCTGCATCTGTCGAGACAGGGAGATGCAGGCCTTTTTTATGGTCATCTCTCTTGAGGCCAAACAAGAGAAACGTTTAGCATCTATAGGATTCAAAGCGCGAGGGCAGCGCTAAAAACTCATCTATAGGCAGGTGCCGTTATTCATAATGTGTGAATATATTCCTATGTGGTGTCTTGTATGTGTTGACGGTCTATCTTGCCTCTTGTAGAATGGTTGAAATGAACCGCTACCAGTAAGAAAACGCAGACCGCAGCGGATGGGAAGATAGAAGGAGAGAGAATAGGGTATTTTTCTCAAGAGCGTGACGGCAAGGGGAGGAGGACGATGTTTCTTGTAGAAATGAAAACATTTGAAAAAAAGAGAATTTGTAGGTTGTTCTGGAGGTTTTTGATATGTCCTCACCTGTTTCTCCCTTCGGAGGTGATTCGATTCAGAAGTGTCAGCGATGCGGTACGATACTCCCTGCCGGAGGGGGAGCCTGTCAGAGTTGTGGGTTTGTCGCTGCGTCCACACCGTATGGGGTTGGGTCTTCCTCCGGACAAAGGCCATCTTCTGGTTTAAAACTTAGTCACTTTGCAGGCGCTTCCTGGGGACAATTGAAACAGCCACCGCAGCAATCGTCAGGCCCTAACACATCGGGCCTGTTCAAATCGAAACCAGGATCTCAATGGAACAAGTATCTCTCGTCACAGTCACTTCCACAGGAAACCACAGCTACGCCTCCTTCTGGAACACAAGCGGGGCAACAGCACGCTTCAGTCACAGGACAGTGGGGTCAAACAAAGCAGGTACAGTGGAATGTCTCTCAGCCATTGTCGACATCTTCTGTCGCTCCACAGCCTTCCTCAGGTATGCTTCAGCAGCAAGCCGCCTCTTTTCTTGTGACATCAATACCGGCTAAATCACCTCAGCCCTCGCTGCCCAGTACAGATACATTCCCAAAACTAACTGAGCCTTCGACCGATAAGCATAGCAGCAAGTCGGCTTCCGCCTCTTCCAGAACAAAGAAGCGACCAATGGTTGTGCTCGGGGTGGTTCTGGCACTGCTGGTGCTGCTAGGAGGTGGTTCTTTTGCCGGATATACATATGTGCTGAAACCGCAGTTAGAAGAGGCGAATTCTCCGTTCCCGGTAAAGCCGGTGCCCACGCCCGCAGGAGAGCCACTTTTTGCTGATGCGTTCCAGAATAACGATAAGGGATGGGATGTAACATCTGATCCTGTACACAAGTTTTCAGCATCTGCTGGCAATGGCTATCTGACGCTTGAACATGACGATGGAAAAGTGATGTGGGTCATGGTTCCCGGCTCCAAGCAGTATGGAGACTTCAAGCTGTTTGTGGATGCGACGCTAACAAAAGGGGCATCAGAAAAGGGTGGGGGCGGCTATGGCGTCTTTATTCGGAGTACTGCTTCTCCGAACAGTGATCTCGCCCAATCCTATCGGTTTGAGCTCTACGGCGATGGAACCTATCAGATCTTTAAGCATCATACTGCTGATAAAACCGGTCAGACGATGACAATGCTGAAAGGAGGGTCGCACGGGGCCATTCGTCCGATGGGCAAGATGAACCACATCGTGATTGCGGCAAAGGGGTCATCGATGAGCTTGATTGTCAATGGCTATACATTGGCAACCATCGATGATTCGTCATATAAAAGCGGATCAATTGCGCTCTTTGTTTCTGATCTTCCCGATACGTCTTCAGGAGCGCAAGCCCAATTCTCGAATTTTTCTCTTTTTCCTCTCTGACCTGATGGGATAAGGCGCAAGGAACGCGCCCTATCCCTCTACTAGCAGCTTCGCGTAGACCGCTGGATCAACATTTCCCCCACTGACGACACAACAGACGCGCTTTCCGGCAAAGCGAGTCTTTGCCTGGAGCAATGCGCCAATGGCCAGTGCGCCGGTCGGTTCGACCTTCAGGTTCACTGTACGGAAGCAGGTACGGAGCGCCTGAAGCGTTGAGGCATCAGGAACCGGGATAATATCCGCTATACCGTGCCGCAAGATATTCCAATTGAGTTCACCGAGGCTGATGGTACGTGCTCCATCAGCAATAGTGGCGGGCTCACGCTCGTTTTTTACAAGCTGGCCTGAGCGCAGAGAGCGGGCGGCATCATCTCCCGGTTGTGGCTCTGCGCCGATGATCTCTGTCGTGGCCTGAAGTCGGTCGCGTGCAACGACGAGCCCTGAACTTAAGCCGCCGCCACCTACCGGGACAAGTATTGCATCGAAGGGAGCCGCTTGCAAGATTTCCCGTCCAAGTGTGGAGTTTCCGGCAACGACTCTGAAGTCGTCATAGGCAGAGGCCTGTAATGCGTGCGGGTACTGTTCCATGAGCTGCGCGACGCGCTCTGCCCGGCTGATGCGGTTCGTGTCGATCAGATCGACCTGCCCACCATAAGATCTGACTGCTTCGATCTTGACTTGAGCGGAGGTAGCAGGCATGACGACGATGCATTTCTTTTTGAGCAGCTTGCACGCATACGCAATGGCCTGCCCGAAGTTGCCGGAGGATGCAGTGATGATCTGTTGTTTCTCGGTTTCGGAGACCAGATTGTAGGCGGCGCGAAATTTAAAGCTGCCCGTGTGTTGAAAGGTCTCACAGGCCAGAGTAACTTCACAGCCACACAGGTCAGACAGGGCCGGGCTCGGAAGGAGAAATGTGGTACGCAGATGCGGCCTAAGCCTGCTCCAAACTGTATCGAGATAGGTATCAGTGAGTTCCGGGGCGAATGGGTAGCGGTGTGGCATGACTTGCCTCCAGGAGTTTTGATATGCATTGTATCATACCTCGCGGGAGACAAGTCGTTGTGCGCGAAAGGAGACTAGCGCATGCAACTCTTTTAGAAGGTGTTCAGCATGTTGGGGAGCCCCCGATGACAGAGCGACAGGCAGGTTGTCACGGTGTAATCGAGGTGATGGAGTTGAGAGCCGTTCCCCTGCAAGAGCCGATGTAGCTCCTCAAGCTGGATGTCTCCCGCTGGATTTGCGGGAAGCTTGGCCTGTTCTTCGCCGGAAAGCTCCGTCAAAAAGGTATCATCTTTCCATGCCTGAACAATCATCTCAGTGGTCATATTCGTTTCTCCTTTGTTGATGATGTGCTTCCTGTCCGGAAATGGGATCAGGAGTAGCTAAACAATCTATACGAAAAGCAAGGGGCGATTTAGCGTAACGGTATCATCGCTTGCTTTTCTACCAGGTGCTGCTCTGCAAGGCAGATGCTGGATTGCGTGTTTTTGGGCAATCCGGCAAAGTACTCAAGAAGCAGGCGGTGGATAAAGATGTAGCCCCCGCCAACTTTGCGGAGCAGAACACGCTCGGCTGCATACTCAAGAAAGTGTGGAAAGTGCGCGGGAATGATGCCGCGTCGCGTTAGAATGGCGCGCAGGATGCCATGTTGTATACAGGCAAGACCACCGTTGAGAAGCCCGGCCAGTATGCCGATAGCCAGACCCTGAGCGATACTATATGGCAGAAGCAGGAATAGCTCGTGACTCGTCAGGGTCCTGGTATAGAGCAGGTGCGCTAGCACACTACTGAACATGTAGACCGGCGCAACTGTGATTACGCTGACAAGGCAAACGATCAGACTATTGCGTATCGAGCAATGAATACCTTGATTGGGTGTGGCCCGGTGCTCTTCAGAAAGGGTGTTACTGGAAAGCCCCTGAAAGACTGCCAACAGCAGCCAGTAATTCAGCCCGAGACTGAGCCCGACAGCAGTTCCCTGAGCCAGGCAGTCCAGCAGGGGCCTGGGCATAAAGCCAAAGGTTAGTGCGATGATGAGGGTTGTCAGTGCGCTGATTAAGAGAGCGTTTTTCCCGTGAGTTCGATTCAGAAGGCGCGTGGTAAACGCCTGCCGTGACCAGCGTATGATCTCTGTGGGACGAATGGTTTCTCCGAGGCCGGGAAGCTGAATACTTAATAACAGGGTGGTAAGCGTAAAGTTGAGAATATGTGGTGGCATAGAGCTCAGCGGATAGTGCAAAAAGAAGCCCAGCCCCAGAAACGTCGTGACCAGATAAAACACAAAACAGCTACATGCATACAGGAGAAGCAGCCAGACACTCCCTTTGACCAGTCCTCGGCGCTTCCCGGGGTCGCTTGCTGGAATGAACCTGTGCAGAAAATAGGGAAGCCTCTTCCTGAGCGTCTGGTAAGTACTCCCGCTGATAAGAGAGCCAAGCAGGCCCCCGGCACAGGCATCGATCAAGATATCGATGGGGGTATCTGTAAAGAGAAGAAGATTAATGATGATACTGACGAAAATGCCGATGAGTGCTCCGATCAGTCTGGTGGCAAGAAAGGTGTAGATGTGCTGCCATTTGCTGTTCTGGAGCCAGTCAGGCTGTAACGTCTCGATATAGAAGATGGTTTGGTTGTGCTCTTTCATATGGCGAGCGAGCTGCGCAAGCCAGTAGATGGTTCGGGAGGTCGGGTAGCGCGTGTCAAGGCTACGACGCTCAAGCATTCGCTGAACATACGCAGAGAAGATATGGGTACGATGAGCTTCCAGTGAGTTTTTCTGATCCAGCTCGGGAAGCGGTGTCTCCTGATACGCAAGCGTGAGGATGCTTAGCATCAGAGGTGACGCCATAATCTCGCGGAGCATCGGATCATTGCTGAGGGCGGTGCGGGCGGCTTCAAGGTTGGGCCCGGCTTTTGCAAGATACTCGTCGATTTGCTCAAGTGACAGTGGTTGAACATGAATGGCGCTGCGCAGTTGCAACCGGACAGGGAGCGCGAAGTATTCATGCAGGCGGCTACAGACAACTATTGGAACCATGCCATGCTCGCGCTGATAGGCATTGATCGCCTCGATACAGCCTGCGCGATGAGGTCCGGCCACCTCATCAAGCCCATCAAGCAGAAGCAGAATGTGTCCGTGTTCAATCCACTGCTGGCCCAGATGGCGCGGTACCTGATACTTTTCGTGTAGCTCAGTAATAAGCCAAGCAGTCAGCGTTGTGTGCCTGTTATTCCAGGATGAGAGGTGGAAGACGACGGGAGCCGGGAACGAGGCATCTCTTTCTGCACGATCAAGGAGATGGCTTGCCAGTTCCAGTAACAGCGTCGTTTTGCCTGCCCCTGGTTCTCCCAGGAGAAGCAAGGAGCCATCGGCATCGTCATACAGATGCAAGATGCTTGTCCCGGCGGGCAGAAGCCTGGACGGTTGTGCACATTCCTGTATAACATGTTGCCAGGGGTTGTCGATCGCATCGGGCCGGGTTTTCAGGCGTAATGCCAGATGAGGCGTATTGTGCAGCGAGTGCTCGAGGACACCAACGATCCAGAAAGAACGCACGCGTTTGAGCAGGTGAAGTCGGTTTTTGGGGTCCGGCTCCTCGTGGAGGACCTGAGGCGCAATGGTGCTCTCTGTCTGTTGGTCTTCTACCAGATCGGGTGTCTCCGGTATGGCCGTATCCGGCGAAAGAGCACTCTGAGTAGTGGCCGACTCGGGTGCATCGGTCTGGTTTGGCGTTGCGGCTTGTCCGAGTGGCTTTGTGCCTTTGGCCTCGACAGAGGGAGGAATCAATCCTAGCTCATCGGCTTCCTTTTCAAAAATGGTGCACAAAGCTCGACAATAGCGTGGACTCGGAAAAGACACGCCACGTTCCCAGCGTCCGACTGTACGCGGGTCGGGCTCGCCTGGTCCGAAATCTGGCAAGTTGCTGATACGCGTGGCAACATCTTCGAGTGTCCAGAAACGGCGTTCACGTTCCATTTTTAATTGCAGGTTTGGGTGACGTTTCTTCTTGGACCATGCTTTTTCTTCCATCTGTTCTCCCTCTAAAGATTCCCTATCCTTGAAAACCTGAAGCCTCTTCCTGTGCAGGGAATACGAGGCTTGCGAGCACCTGGAAAGGAAGAACCGGTGCGCGCCGGGTTGGAAGTTCCATCGGATATGAAGATGCAGGAAAGCAAGCATCTTTTGTGCAAACACTTATCTCTACGAGTAACCGTTCGCTAACAGCAATTCTTGACCCCTATGCTTGCTGTTAGTATTTCTGTTATTATTATACTTTATTTTCTGCGAGAGTGCAGTTACAGTTAAAATATCTATTGTAAGATGAAGCGTGTCGATATTGTTTGTTGGCTGCACACTGCTCGATTGTTTCCAGACACTCTTGCAAACAGATATGTATATATAAAGGTATAGCATATTTAAGATCTTCAGGCAATAGTGCATTTATGCACTGTTATACTTGAACGCTTGCTTGCACTATATATGTGGAGAAAGAAAGGTGTGATCTGTGGAAGAGGAAGTAGCTCGAAGAGAGCCACTTCCTGCGTAAAATCGGACATTCAGCGTTTGAGGGTCGAGAGGATCTCTGCACAGCGCAGGGCTTCTTCCCAGAGCTGGTCTGCGTCTTCAACGCCCCACCACGCGGCTAACACCGACTGTACAATGCTCCAGCCCAGAACCCGTTTACGATCCAGGCCGAGCTCATCTACAAATTGATCGACACGGCGTGCAATAATCCGCTCTGGATGAGGGCGCTCAAACAGGGTTCCCGGGTTGTGCAGAAAGGCCCCGATTTCAAAGGCCGGTTCACCTACAACGCCTTTGGGGTCAATGGCCAGCCATGTGTCGCGGTGGGCTGACAGAATGTTATCGTGATGCAGGTCGCCATGCAGCAAGACCTGTTCGGGCATGGAGGCACCCAGCTCGGTCAGATTGGCCTCCGCCTCTTCGAGCAGGGCAGCGGGGAAGGGTCCATGACCACCGTTGTAGTGGGCTCGCAGGCGGGTGAGCCCTTGCCCCCACTCCAGGATGGTCGGAAAAGGATAATCGGATGAGACTGGCTTCCAGAGCTTCCGCATGACGGCAGCAGCAGCGGAAGTTGCAGCTTGATCGTCCTGGATGGTGCTGAGTATGGTACCGGGAAGCAGGCGCTCCAGCAGCATTGTTTCTGTATCGGAATCGAAGGCGAGCAATCTGGCCATGCCCTTACCGGCAAAGTGTTGCAGAGCCGCAACTTCCTCTTGAAACTCTCCTGTCGGGGCGCAGGCCTTCAAGACAACTGGCGTGCCGTCGGATTGTGTCGCAGGAACAACATAATGAAAGGAAAGATTACCAAAAGGTGGCTCAAGCGAGAGATTCCAGCGCTGAATGCAGGTCTCAAGAATAGTTGGTAGGCGCTCCAGCCACGCTGCCCCCTCTTCTTCATGATACTTAAGGATGTGATGGTGAAACTCTTCTGGAAGCATGATCATATGTTTGGTTTCTCCTTTTTCGTGTGTCTATGAAGCTGATTTTGTGAGGTGAGTCAGAGAGGAATGCCAGTAGGTGGGGCACGGGCCCGGTTGGGGCGGAGGACACAATAAAACGCTTCATGTACACGAGGGTAGATGAAGGGAAGACAGAGCTTATAGGTTATCAGGTATCAGCGTCAATATTGATGCATGCTATGCTTCCTCTCGTGGGCTACATTCTGATGTACTTCAAGCATACGTGGTTCGGTGTGGCTTTGTCAAGCAGACGATAAATGTTGAGTCACATTGAGCAGCGGTGATGCGTGTGCCTCAGAGAGAGTGGATCCCATTGTTGAGAGTTCCGATGCAGGAGGGTATAGTATGCAACATGATGAATTTATCGGCCAGGTGCAGCATAGAGGACGGATGAGTTCACGGGGCGATGCGGAGGCAGCGGTACGCGCGACCTTGCAAACGCTCGGTGAACGCCTGGCGGGAGGAGAAGCAAAAGACCTGGCTTCTCAGCTCCCCTCGCAAATGGCTGAATATGTACTCTCCGGTCTGGCTGGTATGGGTGAACGGTTCAATCTTGATGAGTTCTTCCTGCGTGTTGCCGATCGGGAAGGGGTTGACCTGCCGAAAGCGACCTTCCATGCAAAGGCTGTCATGAGCGTGCTGCAAGAGGCAATCACAAAGGGAGAGTTGCGCGATATTCGTTCACAGTTGCCGCCAGAATATAGTAGCCTCTTTGCTGTTGGTAGTGCAAAGCAACCATAAGCGCCTGGATCAATGAGAGAGGGAGGAAGCGTCTATCTGTTTTCTCCCTCTCTCTTTTTGTTTTGTGGCTGAGCCATCCGCGCATGGATTGACAGACGTGAAAGCAAACTGCTATGCTTTTTCGTACAGGATCATCTTTCTGGTAGAATAGGGCGTGTATGGCTCACAGAACTCCGCGTATTGAGCGCAACACTTTACATGATAATACCAGTGCTATTCCGGTTGGCTCTCCATTGTGGTTCAAATGGCTTGAAGCAAACAACGCCTTTCTCTTTCACCACGAGGCGGGATCATTTACAGCCCGAAAAGAGCGGAGAAAGCGTGGCGGTTGGTACTGGATTGCCTATCAGAGCCGCCGGGGCAAGCTCTCGAAAAAGTATCTCGGGCGCAGCGAAGACCTGACGTTAGAGCGTCTGTATGAGGCAATGCAGCGGCTTATCGGATCGTCGCAACCCGAATACAATGAACAGGATGTTCTTTTCTCTGGTTTTGGGCCGCCCCCTCTTCCCAGGCATCATCAATCATTACTTGAGCGTCGCGCCCTGCTTCAGCGGCTTGAGCACAGTATACAGGCCAAACTCACGCTGCTCACGGCTCCGGCTGGTTCTGGCAAAACAACGCTGCTCGCGATGTGGTATGCCGCACAACGTGAGCGGCTTCCGCTGTTCTGGGTGACGCTGGATGCGCGGCATAATGAGTTATCTCGTTTCTGGGATGCGATCTGGAACGCGCTATTGCGCTGTCGAGGGGTGGCGCTTTCGACGCAGTTGTATTCAACCCCACAGATGAGCCCTGAAACGGTGCTGGCTTCCTTGCTGAACAATCAACCACGCGGTGTACTGGTGCTCGATGACTACCATGTCATCACAGAGCCGCGTATTCATGCCGGGCTTGAGTTTCTGCTTGCTCATATGCCTCCTGATCTTCACCTGATTCTCTCCAGTCGTACTGTGCCCCCATTGTCTCTGGGACGAGCCAGAATGTATGGGGAGTTAGTTGAACTTCGGGCCGAAGATCTCCGGTTACAGACTGACGAGGTGGAACAGTTTCTCCAGTTGACACTGGGTGAGCGGCTCACGGCTGAGGAATATGCCTTGATAGATGCGCGGGTGGATGGTTGGATTGCCGGGCTGCATATGATGGCTCTGGCATTACAGGGGCAGGAGCGACCGGGGGAGGTGCTGGATTGCTTCACGGGCAGTCAGCGTTCGCTCTTTGCCTACTTCGCTGAGGAGGTCTTTGCGCAACAGAAGCCCGATATACAGCATTTTCTGCTCTCAACTGCCTGTTTGACGAGGCTAACACCCGCCCTTTGTACCGCGGTGCTTGCGACCGGGAATGACCAGATATGGTCTGAAATGTTGCTGGAACTTGAACGGGCGAATCTGTTTCTGGTCCCGCTGGATGAGGAGCGGCAGCACTATCGCTATCATGCGTTGTTCGCTGAATTCCTGCAAGAGAAGCTCAGGCGAAGCGCTCCAGAGCAGGTAACGCTGCTTCAGGAGCGAGCCGCACGCTGGCATGCTCAGCAGGGAGCATGGGATGAAGCGATAGAAGGCTTTCTGTCTGCCGGCGAGATCGAGGATGCCTGTGCGCTGATAGAGCGTTATGGTGAAGAACTCATCTGGAAGCGCGGCGAGGTCGGGCGGTTATCGGGGTGGCTATTGCGTGTACCGGATATTGGCTCTGGACGGCGTCCCTTGCTGGATCTCTGGTATGCCTGGACCTTGCTATTGAGTGGTAAAGGTGAGGTATCGAAACTGGAAGCGCTGCTGACGTGCCTTGCTGGCTCTGCATCGTTGCAGGGAGACATTGCCGCGCTACGAGCACGCCTTGCGGCCTTTCAGCAGAAGCATGAGCTTGTAGTACACTTCTCCCAACAGGCCTTACAGCTGCTGCCAATGGAGCGTGCGCTTCTGCGAGCTGATATTGCTTTTGGGCTTGCAGGCGCATATGCACATCTTGATGAGGCCTATCGCTTGCTAACCGAGGCGTTGCGCAGCAGTCGAGCGGCGGGAAGCCTGCGCTCGGCTCTGTTCGCAAGTCGCTATCTGGCAGCGAACTGTGTCAATCAGGGGAGGCTCGTCGAGGCGCAGACGCTTCTTGCTCAGGCCTTTCATATTGCTGGTGTGCGGGAGCAGGATCGGGTCCCGGTAACGGCGGTTGTGCATGTGGGGCTTGCCGAACTGCTCTATGAGCGCAATGAGCTTGAAGCGGCCTTGCAACAGGCAATAATGGGCGTTGAACTGGGTGAGCAGAGCGGTGAAATCAAAGCGGTGCTGACTGGTTGTTGCATCCAGGCGCTGATCTATGCTGCGCTCAAAAAGCCTGAGCATGCCTGGGAATTACTGTGGAAGGCCGAACAGGTGGCTATTGTTGGACAGGTACCGTGGTTGCATGATCAACTTGTGGCCACGACGGTACAGGTAGCGCTCGCTCAGAAGGATGTGGGGAGTGCAAAGCGCGCTCTGTACAGGCTCGGGATTGATGACTCTCCATTTCCAGAACGTGATGACTTCCGTCTCCTGCTGGCACGGGTCTGGCTGGCTGAGGGACGCTATGAGGATGTGGTGCAGCTGCTTGAGGGCGTGTATGAGACTGCCCAGGAGGAAAAGCATCTCAGAAATGCCCTGCTTGCCCGAACGATGCAAGCGCTGGCCTTGAACGAGTTGAGCAGACAGAAGCAGGCGCTTTCGTTCCTCCGTCAGGCGCTGGCTGCTGCGGAAACAGCGGGGTATCGGCGGCTTTTCCTCGATGTGCATGATTCTCTACTTGTGCTTCTGGAGCATCCAGTGCTCAGACGTTATGCCGCCCGATTTCAGGTGGTACCGCGAGCAGAAACGGAGCGCTTGAGCAAGCGGGAGGTGGAGGTGTTGCGACTTGTGGCGGCGGGTCTGTCGAATCAGGAGATAGCGGACGAGCTCTGTCTGGCGCTCAGCACAACCAAGTCGCATGTACGCCATCTCTGTCAGAAGCTTGGGGCTCAGAGTAGGCTGCAAGCGGTGGCACGGGCCCGAGAACTGAATCTGCTGTAAGATCCAAAACTTACCCAACAGAACGAATAGGATGATCCCGAAATTGCTGCTGCGGGCGGATGTGGCGAAGGGAGAAGCGGGATATGATACGCCTACCAAATATCAGGAGGATCAGAAAAATGCAGCAGGTTCCGTTGGGAAAAACAGGCGTACAGGTAAGCGCGATTTGTCTGGGGTGTATGTTCTTTGGCACAAGGATTCCGAAGGAAATCGCCTATCAGCTTCTGGATGACTATGTTGAGGCGGGCGGTTGCTTTGTTGATACGGCGAATAATTATGCCTTCTGGGTTGAGGGAGCAACTGGCGACGAAAGCGAGACGCTCCTGGGGAACTGGATGAAGGAGCGGCGCAATCGGGATCAGATCTTTGTCGCGACGAAGATGGGAGCCAGACCGACTGTCCCGGGCGGCGGCTTAGATCAGGCCGAGGGGCTTTCAGCTCGGACAATTATAAAGGCAATCGAAGGAAGCCTGAAGCGTCTGCAAACAGACCACATTGACCTCTATTATACCCATATGGAGGATCGCGCGACCCCGCTGGAAGAGACGCTCGAGGCGCTCGATCGTCTGGTAAGAGAAGGAAAAGTCTCTATGCTTGGTTGTAGCAATCGCATGACGTGGCGGATAGAGGAGGCGCGGCAGGTCAGCCGGGCTCACCAGTGGGCAGAGTTTCAGTGTGTTCAACAGCGGTATAGCTATCTGCGCCCCAAACCGGGAGCTGACTTCGGCGTTCAGCTATGTGTGAATGACGAGTTGCTCGACTATTGTCGTGTGCATGCAGACTTCTCGCTGCTGGCATATTCTCCCTTGCTGTCCGGCTCATACACACGCAACGATGTTGAGTTGCCAGCGCAATATGTGGGCCCCGACACCCAGCGACGGCTACAGGTACTGACAGAGGTCGCCGAAGAGGTCGAGGCAACACGCAATCAGGTGGTGCTTGCGTGGATGCTACAGGGATCGCCACGAGTGATCCCGATCAGTGCGGCCAGCAAAAGCGAGCAATTGCGGGAGAACCTCGGGGCGCTTGAGCTTCGCTTGAGTGCGGAACAGCTTGAGCGCTTGAATGCTGCCAGTGCCTGAGCTATCGAGGCGGGCTGTCATAGTCCGCCTCTTGCGGCTATTCATCGTGTGGGAGCTGGTAGCACCGTTTCATGCGAGCTCTATACAAGGGTGTTATAATATCGGGCGGGCAGATATGCCGTGACCTACTTGCAGACAAGGAGAATATACAAAGGTTACGGGTCTTTCAACGCAAAATCCCCTTTGTGCAGAAGGAGCCAGCAAGGTGAGTGAGACGACCTATCAAGCAACAGTACGTGAAGCGATACAGGACACTGAGAAGTTTGTCCGGCTGACTGCAAAGTGTGCCGAGAATGTAGCCGGATGGCAGAAAATTGTGATGCGTCCTGTGCTTATTAAGAATGCCAGGCATATGCAGTTTTCTTACTTCGATGCCAGGAAAGATATTACCAAAAATTATCGGGATGAAGAGTTCAAGCAGAAACTAGATGAGGCGCTGGCCCTTCCTCTGCGGCATATTACGCTGCAACTGACCGATGCGCAGATCTCTATTCAAATTACAAAGAAAGGGAAAGCGATCATTCATCGGCAGGCTGTTGAGCAGAAGCAGGAAGTGTCTCTACAGCATGATCGTCCGAAACCGCAACCGCTGGCTGAAGAGAGTGCCCGGGCCTTTCTTCAGGGCGTCGGGATCATGAACGCGCAGGGCAATATCAAGCCTGATATGCGGGATAAATACTATCAGGTCAATGAGTTCCTGAAGATGCTGGAACATACCGGTGAGGTGGAGCATCTGGGCAAGCATGGTCCTGTTCACATTCTGGATTGTGGCTGTGGCTCATCGTATCTCACGTTTTCGGTATATCATTATCTCAACGCCGTGCGAAGAGTGCCTGCGCAACTGGTCGGGGTCGATATTAATCGCGAGTTGATGGAAAAGAATGCCGCCCTTGCCCGAGAGCTTGGTTGGCTCAATGTGTCGTTTATTCCTTCGCCCATTGCCGAGTATCAGCCCGAACAGAGACCGGATATCGTGCTGTCGCTGCACGCCTGTGATACCGCGACAGATGATGCGCTGGCAAAGGGCATTCAACTGGGTGCAAAGATGATTCTGGCTGTGCCCTGCTGTCATCATGATCTCAATAAGCAGATCACAGCGAATCCTCCGGAACTATTCAAGCCTGTCCTGCGCTATGGCATTCTCAAGGAGCGGCAGGCTGATCTGTTGACCGATACCTTCAGAGCGTTAATCTTGCGCATCATGGGATATAAAACGGATGTGGTCGAGTTTATCTCGGCAGAGCATACAGCTAAAAACCTGATGATCCGTGCAATCAGGCGTGCTGAGCGGGGAGAGGCGCAGTTTGTCGAGGAATATAAGGCGTTGAAAGCATTCTGGCAGGTGACGCCATTTCTCGAAAAGCTCCTGGGTGAGCAGTTTACCCGCTATCTTTAAGCCGTGATAAGCAGCATATCTTGAGTAGAAAAGAGAGTAACCGGTTCCTGTGTTGCTCTCCTTTTCTTCTGGCAGATTTGAGAAATACCTGCTTCTGGGGGTACAATCTGGAGAGAGATTTATTGATGGCATGTTCTCAAAAAGAAGGGGAAGACAATGACGTCTATCTTTCAAGCGATGGAACAGGGCGACTATGAACATCTCTTCTTCTGTCAGGAGCAGAGTACCGGCCTCAAAGCGATTATTGCTATTCATGATACGACGCTTGGCCCTGCGGCTGGCGGCATTCGGATGAAGCCATATGCCACGGAAGAGGAGGCGATCAGGGATGCGTTGCGGCTGGCACAAGCGATGACCTATAAGTGTGCGGCGGCGGGGGCGAATCTGGGTGGTGGTAAGTGTGTTGTGATCGGTGATCCACAGCGGGACAAGTCGGAGGCCTTGCTGCGCGTCCTGGGGCGATTTATCCGGCGGCTTAATGGCCTGTTTATTACCGGGATGGATGTTGGCACAACCCTTGAGGATATGGACATTCTGCGGCAGGAATGCCCCTATGTCACGATCTACTCCGAGGCGCTTGGTGGGCCGGGCGATACGGCGGCTGCGACCGCACTCGGGGTTGTCTCCGGGATGAGAGCCTGTTTGAAGGCCGTCTACGGTGATGAGCGTTTCCAGGGGCGGCACGTTGCTGTGCAGGGCGTTGGCGCGGTTGGCTCGCATGTTGTGGAACTGCTGGTACAGGCCGGTGCGCTGGTTACGATTGCCGACGTTGACGAAGAGCGCGTCAGGAGTGTCGCAACACATGAGCAGGTGACAGTGGTTGCGCCAGGTGAGATCGCGACGCTGCCAGTTGATATTTACAGTCCCTGTGCGTTGGGTGGTGTCCTCAATCAGACCTCGATTCCTACGTTGCGTTGTGAGATTGTCTGTGGTTCAGCGAATAATCAATTGCAGGAAGAGCAAGACGGGGAGCTTCTGGAGCAGCGTGGCATCCTGTATGCACCAGATTATATTGTGAACGCGGGTGGGGTAATTGTCGGCGCTGATAGTCTGTTGCCCGGTGGGTACAAGCAGCAACGTGCGGAAGCCGCGGTCAGGCGACTGTATCAGGCGGTAGAACAGGTTATCTCACTGGCGAAAGAGCAGCATGTTTCCACGAATCGTGCTGCGGCTCTGCTGGCACGAAAGCGAATCGAGATGATGAAACAGGTGCGTTCTGTGGCGAATGGTGCCGACGCGTTTACTCGATGAAGAAGCCGGTAAAGCATTTGTCGCTTTACCGGCTCTTTTTTCTGTTAATCGAGAGAGACCCAGGTGGCACCGTGTTGTGAGCTTTCGACGGCCTTGACAATGAATTGTAGACCGCGTAAGCCATCCTGAACGGTGGGGTAGCCTCCCTCAAGCGGCTGTCCCCTTTCAAGGCGCCGAATATCGGCAATGGCAAGCCGGTAAATGTTAGCAAAAGCCTCATAGAAGCCTTCGGGATGTCCTGCGGGCAGGCGCGAAAGGGCCTTTGACTCGTCGCTCATAAAGCCCATGTTGGTTCGATAGACCTGTTGTGGTTGACCGAAGGGCTTGAAGAGCAGGGTATTCGGTTCTTGCTGGTGCCACTCAAGGCCTGCCTTGCTGCCATAGATGCGAATGGAGAGGTTGTTTTCTTCTCCAGCAGCGATCTGGGAGCAGGTGAGCACGCCCTTGCCGCCATTCTCCAGACGGAGTAGCATATTGGCATCGTCGTCGAGGGCGCGCCCCTCAACAAACGTGGATAGGTCGGCGCACAGCGAGGTCACTTTCAGGCCAGTGATGAATTCAAGCAGGTTTTCCGCATGCGTGCCGATATCACCGACGCAGCCTGCGACCCCCGATTTGCTCGGATCAGTACGCCATTGTGCCTGCTTGTTGCCTGAACGCTCGACCGGCTCAATGAGCCAATCCTGAATATATTCGACCAGCACTTTGCGGATGTCACCAAGCGCTCCCTGCCGCACCATCTGGCGGGCCTGACGCACTGCGGGATAGCCCGTGTAGTTATGCGAAAGCGCGAAAATAATCTGCTTGCTTTCGACCAGTTTGACCAGTTCCTGCGCTTCTTCAAGCGTGAGGGTCATTGGCTTGTCGCACACCACGTGAATGCCCTGTTCCAGGAACGCCTTCGCTACCGGGAAATGCATATAGTTTGGTGTGGCAATAATGACAAAGTCAATGCCATCTTCGCGTTTTGCCTCAGCTTCAGCCATTTCCTGGAAGCTGGCATATGAGCGCTGAAGATACCAGGCGGCTGCGGCTTCCTGTGCCTTTTGCGGATCTCGGGACATCGCGCCTGCAATCACGCTCGCCTGTCCGTCCAGTTCAGCGGCTACTCGGTGCACTGCGCCAATAAAGGAGCCCGGGCCGCCTCCAACAATACCGGCGCGTAATCGTCTATTTGCTACATCGCGAGCCATCGTCTCTCATCTCCTTCCTCATCAAATGCTGCCGTATGAGGGAGGCATGCATGCCTCCCTCAGCGTGGGGACTTATGCCAGCCCCAGAATGCGCCGATTGGTTTCCTCGCTGACCTCGCCGCCCGCGAAATCATCGAAGGCATGTTTCGGCGTATCGATCAGCATGCTCTTGATAAAGGGTGCACCCTCACGAGCGCCCTGATCGGCATCTTTCAAGCAGCATTCCCACTCAAGAACAGCCCACCCGGAGAAGCCGATCTGTGTCAGCTTGCTGAAGACCTTCTTGAAGTCTACCTGCCCATCTCCCAGGCTGCGGAAGCGTCCGGGACGGTCAACCCAATCCTGATAGCCGCCATAGACGCCGGAGCGAGGTGAGGGGTTGAATTCGGCGTCTTTGACATGGAACGCTTTGATGTGCTCTTTGTACACCTCAATGTACCCGATATAATCAAGGTGTTGCAGGACGAAGTGCGAGGGATCATAGAGAATATGTACTCGTGGATGGTTGCCGGTCGCTTCCAGGAAGCGCTCGAATGAGACACCATCGTGTAGGTCTTCTCCCGGGTGAATCTCGTAGGCAAGATCAACACCGTACTCTTCCGCCGCGTTCAGGATAGGCTGCCAGCGGCGTGCAAGCTCTTTGAAGCCAAGTTCAACCAGACCCGCCGGACGCTGCGGCCAGGGGTACATAGTGTGCCAGAGTAACGCGCCGGAGAAGGTCGGAACAACGTTGAGATCAAGGTTACGAGATGCCTTGATCGCCTTAATCATGGTCTGGGTAGCCCATTCGGCGCGCGCCTGTGGGTTGTTGCGGTACTCTTTGGGCGCGAACGCGTCGAACATAACGTCATAGGCCGGGTGGACGGCAACAAGCTGACCGATCAGATGGGTGGCGATCTCGGTGATTTCCAGCCCGTTACATTGACCTTTTAGATCATCGCAGTACTGCTTTGATGTTGCGGCTTTGTCCAGATCGATAAAACGGCTTTCGTTGCCTGGAATCTGGATGCCAAGATAGCCGAGCTCCTTCGCCCAGTTGGTGATGTTGGGCAGGGTGTTAAACGGCGCTGCGTCTTGCGCGAACTGTGCGAGAAATATCGCTGGTCCTTTGATCTGTGACACCTCTGTTTCCTCCTCGAAAAAGTTCTTCAAAGAAACATGTTTGATGATCTATTTCTACTGTACCTGATCGTCTTCCCAGGTATGCAGTCCAGGAGTAAGTGGTGCGGGGCGATCACACATGCTATTCAGGTCGATGTGTTTGCCCTCCGTAGATGAGTCATGAATGGCCTGCATGATGTCGAGGACATGATAGGCCAGTTTCCCATTGGCACGGTGCTGGCGACCTGAGCGCATGGCGTGGGCCATATCGGCCAGACCGATACCACGCGAGTTCTCGGTGTAGCCGTGGGTCAGGGGCACCTCGCTCCATTCGGTTTCGCCCGCGCGACGCAGGTACACCGGTCCATTGAAGGTATTGGGATCAGGGACGCTGAGGGTGCCTTCACTTCCATAAATTTCGATGCATGGGAGCTTGTGTGACCAGACGTCAAAGCTGGTGATGATGGTCACAACCGGACCGGACTCAAAATCCAGCAGACCGGCGACGTGGGTCGGTGTGGTGACGGTGATCCGAGTGCCGTGTAATGGCTGGCTGGTAATGATGCGCTCGGGGAACGAAATACGGGTCGAACCGGTGACGCGGCGTACTGGACCAAGCATAGAGATAAGGGCGGTCAGATAATAGGGACCCATATCGAACATCGGGCCTGCGCCTATCTGATAGAAGAAGTCTGGGTTAGGGTGCCAGCTTTCTGGACCGTGACCGACCATAAAGGCAGTGGCGGCGACCGGGGTACCAATGGCTCCCTCGTCGATCAGGCGGATGCAAGTCTGTAAGCCGCCTCCGAGGAAGGTATCCGGTGCGCATCCAACGCGCAACTGGCTTGCCTCGGCCTCTTCGAGCAGCAGTCGAGCCTCATCGCGTTCGATGCCAAGAGGCTTTTCGCTATAGACGGACTTCCCGGCCTTGATGGCGGCTCGGCTGATCTCTGCATGCACTTTAGGAATTGTCAGGTTCAAAACAACATCGATCTCAGGATCGGCTAACAGTTCTTCGACCGTGCAGACTCTGGGAACGTTGTATTTTTCAGCTTGTGCCCGGGCTCTGTCCATATCAATGTCGGCACAGGCAACAATATTCAGAATGTTGAATTTCTGCGGAGCTTGGAGGTAGATAGAGCTGATATTCCCACATCCAATGACTCCTACGTTGACGTGAGTCTTTGCCACCGAAAAGATGCCTCGCTCTCTAAGAAATAGTGGGTGCTTTTTATATGTTATAAGTCTACAACATCTCACTTCCCTTTGGAAACAGAAAAGTGGGCGAATCTGCGACCAGGATGCGAAAAAGATACACGATTGCGCAAAGAAACCCTCTGCTTGAGACGGCTTGATAATGCTATACTAGTAGCGAGAATGATAATGCCTGTTCATTTTTGGGAGAAGAAAAACAGACGGAAACGGAGAAGGATGCTGTGAAAGCAAATTTGCTGGTTGTTGACGATGATCTCCATATCACAGGGTTGCTGAGGCGTATTCTGGCCTATGAGGGGTATAATGTGACTGTCGCATCCAGCGGGGACGAAGCGTTAAGCCGCACACTTGAGTATGCCCCGGACCTGATCGTTCTGGATATTATGTTGCCCGGCATTGATGGCCTGGAGGTAGTGCAGCGCTTGCGTTCCGCAGGCGATAATGTGCCAATTTTGCTGTTGACCGCGCGCGACGCCGTTGCTGATCGGGTGAAAGGTTTTGATGTTGGGGCCGACGATTACCTGATTAAGCCTTTTGCGCCTGAGGAGTTGGTGGCCCGGGTGAAAGCGCTTCTGAGAAGGAATCAGGCAGAACGGCATGAGATCTTACGCTATGCGGATGTGGAGCTTGATACAGGTACCCGCATCGCGCACCGTGGACCGCGAGAGATTGAGCTGTCCCCGACCGAATACGAGCTGCTTGCACTCTTTTTGCGGCGGCCTCGTCAGGTGCTCACACGTGATATTATTATGGATCGTGTCTGGGGGATGGACTTTGAAGGCTCATCCAATGTGCTTGAGGTCTATGTTGGATATCTACGCACGAAGTTGGAGGCGAACGGAGAATCACGGCTGATTCACACTGTTCGCGGAATCGGGTATGTCTTTAAGGAATAATACATCCCACCTGGTGAGAGACGAGGACCGCGTCCTGCAACCGAAAACGCCTCACTCGTTGCGCTGGCACCTCTCCTTTTCGTATGCCATCTTGATTCTGGTGGTATTGCTGATCTCGGGAATTCTGGCCTTCTTTTTTTCCTCTCAATCGATCGATCAGGCAGCGGCAGGAGCCTTAAAGGCGGAGGCCGGAGCGGCTCAGACAAATGTGCGCTCGGTTCTGCTTGCTCATCCGACACAAAATGGGAGCTGGCCCAAACCGCTGACACTGAAAGTGATTGATACACATAGTGAGTCAGAGAACACCCTGGGTATAGCTGTCAAGGTATTTGATCTTCAGCGGCAGACGCTCTATGAAACCAAGAGCCCACAGCCGCTCTCGTCCTATGTCCTGCCGCCGGAGGAGAGCTTTACGGCTGCCATGAAGGGTGAGTTTCCAGCGGATGTGATTGACATCGGGCCCGCGAAAGAGAAGATTCGTATTCATGTCGAACCGATCCGACAGCCACAGGTGAACGCGAAGGGCGAGACGACCGGCAACGGGAAGGTGATCGGGGTGCTGCTGACGGCCAAGACGCTTCAGGCGGAGGAGCGCACAAAAAGTACGCTGGCGATCTGGCTCGGTGTATCGGCGCTGGTGGCCCTTGCCATCGCCGCGATTGGCATGCACTTTACCACGAAGCGCGTGCTCTGGCCGCTGAGCGCAATCGTGCAAACGGCCCGTAGTATCGCTCGTAGTGCCCACACAGGCAATCTCAGCCAGCGTGTGCGCCGCCCTGCCAGTAACGATGAGATGGCGGAGGTCGTGGATACATTTAACGATATGCTTGACGCGCTGGAACAGGCAACGCGGGCGCAGCGCCGGTTCGTTGCTGATGCCTCGCATGAGCTCCGAGCTCCGTTGACCATTATTCAGGGGAATCTGGCCTTCTTACAGCAACATGTGCACGAATTGCCGGTTGAGGAGCAGCAGACAATGCTTCAAGATGCCCATAGCGAAACGCTGCGCCTTGCACGTATTGTCGACGAACTGCTGTTACTGGCCCGAGCAGATACGGCCGGAGCGCTCCCACCAGACAAAGAAAGCGGGAAAAGAGAGAAGGGGAAGCATCCGGTTGAGGTGGAGCGTGTGCTGCTGCAATTGGTGCGTCAGGTGCGTGGTGGTCTGCATTCGGAGGGTTCGTCGTTACAGCTTGAGGTGGGCCATATCGAGCCGGTACGCGTGAACGGAGATGAGGAGAGTGTGCGGCGTATTATGGTGATCTTGCTGGATAATGCGATCAAGTATACGCCAGAGAAAGATGCGGTCAGTGGGCTGCCCGGGAAGATAACAGTTTCGCTGGAACGCAAAGAGCAGGAAGGTATTCTGCATGTCAAGGACACCGGCATCGGGATTGAGAGCGAGGATCTTCCGCATATCTTTGAGCGCTTCTATCGGGCGGATCGAGCGCGAACCCGGCAGGGAACGGGGTTGGGGCTAGCGATTGCCCGAACGCTCACAGAGCAGATGCAGGGAAAAATTACGGTGCAAAGTACGCCGGGGATTGGCACTCACTTCAGTGTTCACTTCCCGCTGGTTGATTGAGCCCCTTCAAGCATCAGCCCGAAGGGGCCAGATCGCTAGAGGCAGCCTTTGATCTGCTCAACGTGCGCGGCGACATGGCGCACCAGGAACTCATCAATAAACCAGGCAAGGGTACGCTCGCCATAGGTGACGTGATGCCCGGTCAGCTCAAGGTCGCTATCTGTGAGCTTGCTTAACACCCCATCGACATAAGCGTAATTTTTTGGCAAGGCGGCCCGGGCCTGTTCGAGCGTGTCGTGACCGTGCTCTTCAATGGCTCGTAGACGGCCTTCATGCTTCATGGTCCGTCCGAAGTTCTGTCCCGGATGGGCAACCAGCTTGCTGACCTCATCGGCCCAATAGGGAAGGAACTCGTTGATGTGAGCCAGATTCTCCATGATCGACCACTCGCCAGGAGCTGCGGGCCTGTAGAGCTGCTCCGGCTCAAGCCCGCTGATTGGATTATCCAGCAGGGCATTGAGGTCATTATAGGCTACTCGTAACTGCTGTCGAATGGCCTGAACGTTAGGATTCTCAATAGTGGTCATAGGTATTTTGTGACTCCTTTGTCGTGAACTACCTGTATTCCCAGTGCATTGTTTTCAGGAGGTGCTGAAAACTCTGTGAGGCCTTGCGGAACAGCGCTGCTCCGCTGAACCCCTGATATTGACCGGCTGCGGCAAGATGCGGCTCCAATGCGAAGAAGCCATCATAGCCATCAGTCCGTAACTGCTCAAGCAGCGCGGGCCAGTTAGCTTCTCCTTCACCGGCTACTACCAGCGTGCCATCATGGGTGACATCCTTGACATGAACGTAGGCCAGCCATGGCTTGATAGCTGTGTAGGCGTCAGGGAAAGGAACCTGCTTGCATTCCAGATAATTTGCAGGATCGAGTACCGCACGGAAATGAGGATGCTCAAGCGTGCTCAGTAGATCAACGTTGCGGGCGATTGTATCCCCGTAAATCAGCTTTTCGTTCTCATGCAAGAGCGTGATTCCCTGCTCCTGAGCCCGATCAGCTAGCGAACGCAAACGCTGTAGAATCTCGCTTCTATAGCGCTCGTGCTCGTTTTCGGGCGGATAGAAGGAGAAAATTCGGATGTATGGTGTCTCCATCCGGCGAGCAACGATCAGGGCGCGCTCGAACTGGTACATGTGCTCCTCAAAAGGTGCGGTGACCGGGACCTTGCCAATGGGTGAACCAATAGCAGCAACATGCAGGTTGTTGGCCTCCAGTCGCTGCTTGATGGTGGCAAGTTGCTCATCGCTGAGGTGTAGCACGTTGGTATTCCAGACAGAGCGCAACTCAATGTAGTGAATGCCTTCCTGTTTCAGGACGGCTATCTGCTCTTCCAGATCGGCTGAAATTTCATCCGCGAACGCGGAGAGACGGATCATGCGAAGATCACCTCTTTTCCTGTGCGAGCTGACTCGTAAATACCCTGGATGATTTCGACGGGATGACGTCCCTCCTGTCCATCGATAAACGGGCGTCGTCCTTCCCGAATCGCCTCAACGACATCGGCAATCTGGCGTGCGTGACGGGCAACCATAATATCTGTGGCCTGACCGGCACCGCCGGAGCCTTCCTGTTCCTCATCGGAAAGAATGGTTGCGTATTCGCCGGCCTTTTGTTTCCCTTCGTCGGAAAGCCTGAGATAGGTCAGTTGCTGCTCCTCAATGATTGCTGAGCCCTGATCGCCAAAGACTTCAATCCGTGTGGTGACACCGGGATAGGCCCCGGTGGTAGCGGAAATCGTGCCAAGTGCCCCATTGGCAAAACGCAGAATGGCAACTGCAACATCTTCTGCCTCGATCCTGCGTACCAGCGTGTCAGTGTAGGCGGAAATACGCTTGACCGGCCCCATCAGCCACTGTAAGAGATCGATGGAGTGGATGGACTGATTCATCAGGACGCCGCCATCCAGAGCGATGGTGCCGCGCCAGTCGTCGCTATCATAGTATTGTTGTGTGCGCCACCAGGGCACCGTGGCATTCCCGAGCACGAGCCGACCTAACGCGCCGCGTTGAATTAGCTCACGCACCTGTCGAGTTGCTATATTGAAGCGGTGTTGGCTGATGACCGAGAGTGTGCGTCCGGTCTCCTGCTGAACCTGCAACAGCATTTCGATGTGTGGCACAGTAATATCAAGTGGCTTTTCGACAATGACATGACTGCCTGAGCGCAACGCGGCGGCGGCATGTTCGGCGTGCAGCCCGCTTGGCGTACAAATACAGACAACGTCTGGCTTCTCGGTCGAGAGCATTGTCTGCATATCTTGATAGGGAGTGGCCTGATGCTTGTCCGCCAGCTTCTGCGCTCGTTCCGTATTAAGGTCGCAGACGGCTACAAGCTTTGTCCCCGGGATCGTTGCCAGTGCATCGGCATGCACCGGGCCAATCACGCCACATCCAATAATGCCAAAGCGTAGTGTATCCATACCTTTTCAGCTCTCCTTACTATTCCTTGCTTATTCTCCTGGTTGCAGGAGCTGGATCGTCTGCTCGAAGAAGTGCTCAAGGGGGGCGCTCGCATCCTGAAGAGAGCCATCGATAATCAAGAGAAAACAGAGGCGCTTCTGTTCGAGCATGGCTTGCCAGGTGCCAATAGCCTGGGCGCGTAGAAACGCGTCGGTGTAGGCGCCTGCTATGACGGATTCATGATCGCGAATCAGGATCCGGAGGCTCACGAAGGTATCCGGGCCGTCCATCTCGCTCTGTTCAGTTGAGTGATAGGCGGCGGGCGCCTGGCGCACCTTCGCCGGTATCCCGAGAAGCATATTGCCTGCTTTATGGGCCGCGGCAGAAATACTGAGCCAGGTATTCTCGGGCAAAAAGCCGTTAATGGTCACATCTAGATAGTCCAGCTCCTGGGGGGAGGCGTACGCCTTTTGCCGGAGCGCATGCACAAAGGTGGCTGCGGGTGTCTCCTGCGGTTCGATGAACGCGGGTGTAAGCAGGCGAAGTTGCTCGTAACGGAGCGTCGGTTTCCAGTTCTGGATCTCCTCAAGCGGGTCAGAGAGGGAGCGCAATTGACGTGCTCGCGCCTTATAGTTCTCGACCGCAGGCTGACCGGCAAAGGTGATTTGCTGAAGATAGCCATAGAGCGACATCGTCAGTTGCCAGCCCAGAAAACAGGCTGCCAGCGCAGAGAGCCGCTGTTCTGGCGTCCTGGTTGCCAGATAGGGGAGACAAAGCTGAAAGGTTGGGCTTGTCTCTGCTTTTTCGTCCGCTGTCATGCGTACATGCACAATTCCCTCTGTTGCAAAGCAGGGCCCCTGTGGATTTAGTGGCTGTTCATCGAAGACAATAATCCCTTTGCCCCCTTTGCCGAGGCTTTCTTCCATCAATTGCTCAATCCAGATGAGTAGCGGTTTCCATTCCTCAGTCACTTCCAGAAGCAGGCGACAGGCTCCGTTCTGGCTGGCATCTGAGAGGGTGGCAGCGAGCTGGACGAATGGATGCTTATCAGGGCTCTCCTGGGCAAGATCCAGCTTGTGATGGCGCCAGGCGTCCGCAAGAATAGACCTGAGGGAACTTGAACTGTGTGTATAGGTCAGGTAGAGCGCGACCGGGAGAAGAAAGACACGCGTTGTCGGGGCACTCATACGGCCTCCGGTCCCTGTTCCTCCATCTGGTTGTAACGGACGTCTTGGGGCCTCTTGCTGTTGCGCGAACTGATCGAGAAAAGAGCCGGGCAGCGTCATCACCTGAATATGCTCAGATGGAGTGAGCTGAGCCTGCTGAAGTAGCTCTACGAACCAGGTCAGGTGAGTGATTGGCTCTTCGGAGGTCATACCCATCGAGACACCAACCATCATCACATCTTCGAGCAAGGTATGCAGCGTAGCTGCATCATGAAACGGGGGTGTCAGGTTCTTCTGTCGGGCAATTGTTTCAAGAATGTGGTTCAGGGCGGCAGGGTCAGTGCTATCAAGTGGATAGAGCGTCAGGTCCCCGGCAGCGGCAAAGCCCATCGCACAAAGTACATGAACTGTGATAACCGAGCCACCCATACCGGTCCAGATCAGATGACGAACACCGCGCCGGTGAATGGCTTGGGCGTCTGTCTCTACCTCTTCAAGCAGGTGCTCCTCTTGTAAGAGCCGGGCAACGCCTTCAACCCAGTCAAGTTTTGGTTCACCGTTTTCGCTGCCGAGCGTTTTCATAAGGCCGTTGCGGCGCCGCAACTGGTCAATTGCCTGTTCCCTGGCAATGCGTTCAAGGGACGATATCGTGTTACTATCTCCTTCCACAGACATGGTACGTCTCCCTTCTAAACAAATCTATCCCCAAATTCCTTGCGCCAGATATTTTGCCTGACTTTTTCAGTTAGCATATCACAATCCCCGACGCTCTTACCATCTTTGCGCGTTTCTGATGGAAGCGCCTCTATTGCTGAGCTTGTGCGAAACCGTTCCACCAGATGCGTGGTGGCTGATTTTTCGGGTAAGCTACTCGTCTGGAGCGGATGCCGTGGGGGAGGTATGGATTGTATGGGAGAAAAGCAGTGCGGAATGAGAGAAGAGGATCTCTGTTTTGGCAACAATCTTTCTTGAGAATTGGATTGACGTCCATCTCTTTTGTGTGCTGCTCCGTATTTATAGGTATGATCGGGACGCGATGCAGAGGAGATGGAACGCTCTATGATTTCACTTCAGGTTGTCTTACTTCGATTGGGGCTGGCCGTTGTACTGGGAATTCTTGTCGGGGTGGAGCGCTCTCTGAGGCAGCATTCCGCCGGTATGAGGACGAATGCGCTGGTCTCGTTGGGGTGCGCGCTCTTCACTATTATTTCCGGCTACTCGTTTACCGAATTGCTACACCTCAATCATATTCAACTTGATCCGACGCGTATAGCTTCCTACATTGTGGCGGGAATCGGCTTTCTTGGTGGGGGCGCAATCTATGTCCTGCGTGACCGTGAGCGCGTCAAAGGGCTCACAACTGCTGCTGCAATCTGGGTCGTGGCGGCGATCGGGATGGCGTGTGGAGCCGGAATGCTCTGGGAGGCGACGATTGCTACTCTGTTTGCTGTGATCGTTCTCTATCCCCTTCATAAGTTTGAAAAGCACTTTCTGCCTCCCTGTGAGGAGAAACAGTATCGCTTGCAGGTGCACATTGCAGGTGGCAACACTGACAACCTGCTAGGGACCATATACGCTATGTGTGCAAAGAAACGGCTTGCAATCGGGTCGCTTGAGATAAAGGAGGAGCAAGCAGAGCGAATGATTGTCGTGATCTGCCGCGCTCGCGATATTCGTCTGCTGGCGGAAGCGCTGGATCTCTTGCGCACGCTTGAGGGTGTCTCTCAGGTCAAGATGCAGGTACAGGATGAATGGGAACAGAATATGTAGTAGAAGGTCTGGCATCCTCGCTTACTGCTTGCTTGCATTTTACATGCTACTCCTGATTGCGGAGTCTGCCTTGTTGCGCTGGACGTACGCGCGTCGCGCTCCCAATCAGGGATTCTCTATTGATTTTGGGCAGGGACTCCTGAGGCTGTATGAGGAATGGGATGGGTTGCAGAGGCAGGTGCAGGCGGGCACGGCACGGAACTCAACAGGAATATCTATCGCCGGGCCTGTCAGACAGTATCGAGCGAAGTTGAGCGTACGCCAAAGCCAGTTTCGTTCTCTCTGCTCACCTCGTTGCTCGATGTAACTCATGAGAATATCGAGCAGGTGATGCGTATTGTCTCACAGAGTACCGGGGATGCGATGCTTTCCCCAGAGATGCTGGAGCCGAGGCTAACCTGTGCTCGCAACTGGATCAATGATTATCTCCCCGATGACGAACGAACCCCGATCCAGAGCACATTTCAGACCGCAGCCTATGAACAGATGTCTGAGGAGCAGCGTCGAATGATATCGCTGTTTAGCTCGTTGCTTAATGAACACTGGAATTATGTCGGTCTGACAGATTTGATGTATAACGTGCCAGAGATGGTCAGAGGGGTTCCGCTTGATGTGAAGCCGGATACTGCATTGAAGCAGGTTCAGCGCTCATTCTTTGTTGCGATCTATCAACTGGTGTGTGGTCGCGAGACCGGCCCCCGTATCCCGACGTTGTTGCTCTCACTTGGGAGAGAAAAGACGCACATGCTTGTGACACCTCCACGGAAGGAAGCCTGCTCTTCTCTATAGAATCTGGAAGCTGGTTATAATGGAGGAATGATTCTTTTATAGAAGAGGAGCCGTGTGGTTATCATGCGGCTCCTGTTTTTACTGTCCGGATGCTTTTGTGTTATGCTTATGAGCTAAGAGGATCTTTTTTTTTCAGGTAATGCCTGTCTATTGGAGAGCTGGCTCTGGCGGATGCTGGAACAGCCTGTGATCGGTGCAATACAGCGATTCCGCATGATGGAACGCATGACTGTAGAAGAGATGGTGAGGCCTTTGTGCTGGTGGGGGTCTCACCCATATTTCTGAAAAGGAGTTGGGCCTGTCACATTGACAAAGCCTGCCCTCTTTGTGGCACTGCTACACTTCTGGTGTGTATAGGGTACAACCACAATAGAGGAATGAAGAGGAGAGTTGTTTTCTTGTATGGACATGTTCTGGCATCTATTGGCACGCACATGGTCTGCGGCGGCCTTTTTTCATCCCTTGATTCAGGAGCGCGGGCGGGAATGGGAAAAGATTTTGACAGCGCTCCTGCCTGAAGCAGAGAAAGTTGCAGTTGAACCGATTCTGTCTGCCGGGCAAAGGGAGGTGCTTACTCGCCTTCTGGATACGTTGCAGGATCCATCAACCGGGCTTGTTTCTACTATAGAGGAGAATTTGTCACCAAAGCGACGAACTGAGGTGGTGTATGAGACGCTGCCAGGTAACGTGGCGTATGTACGGGTCAAGCACTGGTTTGATTTCGCGATATCGCCAGGCTCTTTTGCGCAATGGGATGAGGTGGTCCAACTGGTCACTGGCGCGGTTGAAGCCGCTGTCCATGAGCAAGCTTCGGCGCTCGTTCTGGATTTTCGTGAGACGACTGGCACAAGAGCAGAAAGACATTCAGAGGATCGTTTCATCTACGGAAGACTGCGTACGGAACTGATCTCTCGTTTGTTTGAGCGCCCGATCAGCCTGCCGCAGCTTGCTCGGGTGCAACGGGTTGGCTATCATGACCCTGAAGAGCTCGGGCGTACGGTTGGCGGCTATACAACCGAGTGGGTGATCCAGGCCAGCAGCACACCGGTAATGCCGGGGGAACTGGTCTTTACCGGCCCCCTGTTTGTGTTGACTGGATGCGAAACCAGCGCTCAACTGGAACCTGTACTGATTCTGTTGCAGCAAACAGGTCGCGCGTATTGTCTGGGTGAGCAGAGCCAGCCCTATCGAGCGGAGGAATATCTACTATCGTTGACAAATGAGTGGAAAGTGCGCTTGCGTCAGCATATCCTCTTCTATCATGATCACCCGATCCGCTATACCCCGATATCGTGACGAATGAGCCGCTACAAGAGGTGCTGCTACTTCTGGCAGGGAAAAAGCAAGAGCGCTCGATGCAGGAGACTAGCGCACGGCAGGAGACGCAGGACATCGAAGAGGAGCGTTTACCAGCTCGGGCCTCGCGGATGTTGGCTGTCATCAAGCTCTGGACGGCAATGCGTAGCTTCTATGCGTACCCCGATCATCTGGAACACTGGGATGAGGCGCTTGTACCAGCACTTGAAGAAGTCGCTGCTGTACGCACGCGGGAAACGTACTTTATGACGCTGCAACGTTTAGCGTCGCGCTGTAGGGGTGGACATAACTTTGTGTTGTTCTGGCGCGATGGGCAGATACAGCGAGCGATCTTCCCCTATGGGGCTGTCCCGGGCATTCGGCTGGCGCGGGTCAAAGGACGGATAACCGTGATGGGGCCCCTACCAGCAGAGATACCACTTTATCCCGGTGAGGTGCTGGAAGCGGTCGACGATGAGCCGGTACAGCAGCGGGAGACGCGGCTTATTGCTCTGGTGATGCAGTATCCGGTGCAGGCAAGGGATCATTATCTGTTGTGCGCGTTGCTTGATTCTCCGAAAGGTGCGGTAGTGCGTTTAAGGGTACGGGATCAGCAGGGCCATACAAGGGAAGTGGAGGTTGTCGCTGATTACCCCACCTCGTTTGTGACAGAGCCTGTTGCTGTGACGACGTTGCCTCCCTGGGGAATGCTCTCGGACGAATGGGCAGAGATCGGCTATCTGGATGCCTCGCGAGTGCAGATAGAGCAGATAGAGCGGGCATTTGTTGACCTGAAGATGGCAAAAGCGCTGATTATCGATGTCCGTCGCTATCCGACGTTGACTGTTGCGGCGCTTACGCGTTTTCAGCGAGAGCCGGTACCTTTTCTTCCCATGTTACGACCGATGGTGAGTGCTCCCGAGCGGGGTGTTTTTGGCTGGTTGGAAAATCGGGTGATGGATGAAGATGTATTCTTGCCTGTGGAGGAACCTGATCCGCGTCCCCTTGCGGTGTTAATCGGTGGTGGAACAGTCAGTATGGGCGAAGACTGGACGTATCGGCTTTTGCAGGGGTGTGGAGCACTGCTGGTCGGGGAAGAAACAGCAGGTGGGGTTGGGTCAAATGCTTTTGTAAATCTCCCTGGAGGCGGGCTTCATTTTCCGGGTCCGATGCGCATCTTTTAGTACATGGACGTCGAGTAGAGGGAAATGGTATTTCACCGCACGTCCGCGTGACTCCTGTCCCGGATGATGAGCGGGATGATGCTGTAATACAGGCGGCCCGAGCATTGTTACAGCGGCTAGATGGTGATCACCTGGCTTGAGTACTTGTTAATGAGAGAGGAGACAGCTTCTCCTCTCTCTTATAGAGAAAAAAAGAATGCGATAGAAGAGGAACAAGTCCCTGTCGTGACTGATACAGATGAGGATAGATGAATTTAGCGTCTGCATCTGTTGTGTGAAAACTCGTTGCTACCTCTTTTGCAGAGTGTATTTCGATCTTTACTATAATATAAGGTCAGAGGAGGCGGCTGGTTGCCTGCTCTGATAATGATGTTGTGCGTGCTAAGTGAGACAATGTCTCTTTCATTTAGAGGGATGATACCGTATAATATTTAACAAGTAGAATATAGAGATGTACTGCATGGATGGAAGAAGGTCATACCACCACGTTCCCGGGGAAAGGGATTCTGCTTTCTGGGGTTGATCGCTGTTGTACACGCTCACAAATGAGCTTCTGCTGCTTCGTATCGAGGACAATCTGTGTATGATGCCGCGTGCACAGGAACACATTGTTCCGATGTGGGCACGAAGACTCCTTCACCGTTTCAGTCAATCGAAAGGGGAAATGCATGCAGAGCCGACGTGCTATTGTTACCCTGATCATGGCAACGATTGCCTTTACCGTATCGTTTGCCGTCTTCTCACTGATATCACCTTTTGCTCCACAATTACAGAAGCTGTACAACCTGAATGATTTTGAGATTAGTATCTTGATCGCTCTGCCGAGCCTCCTCGGATCGGTGTTACGAGTGCCCGCGGGTGCATTGACCGATCGGTTTGGTGGGCGCAAGGTTATGACAGGGCTGCTCATCTTTTCATGCGTTCCTGTGCTCGGCATGATGAGCGCACGTACGTATCTAGCCTTTGTGTGTTGGGGGCTTTTGTTAGGGGTTGTTGGAACCAGCTTTGCGGTGGGAGCCCCCTATGTCAGTCGCTGGTTCCCATCAGAGCGGCAGGGCCTGGTACTTGGCATCTTTGGTGTCGGAAATATCGGGACGGCTATTACGGTCAACCTTGCACCTCGTCTGGCGCATCTCCTGGGGAGCTGGGAGAGCGTGTTTCTGCTCTTTGCGGCCCTCTCCCTGCTGACCGCGTTGGTCTATTATCAGACTGCCCATGATGAGCTGTTGCCCTCTGTAACGGCGAGTATGAAGGAGCGCCTGGCCTTGCTTTGGAGAGAGAAACCGGCCTGGGTCTTGAGTTTGCTATACTTTGTCACCTTTGGGGGACTGGTAGCTTTCAGCTTGTATCTGCCGAAGCTGCTGGTTGATTTGCATATGCTCGATAAGGTGGAGGCCGGAAACTATGCTGCAATCTTTGTCTGTGTGGGAACGCTGGTGCGCCCGTTTGGGGGCTGGCTCTCTGATCGTGTGGGAGCCTGGAGTATCCTGCTGACGACCTTTGGCGGGCTTCTGTTGTTGGCCTGTGTGCTGATCTTCCACCTTCCGCTGATGTACCTGAATGCATGCTTGATCTGCATTGCGATCTGTCTGGGGGTGGGGAGTGGTGCCGTCTTTAAGCTGGTGCCGCTGTATTATGCAAAGGATGCGGGCGTCGTCTCGGGACTGGTTGGCGCTGCTGGTGGCCTGGGCGGATTTTTTCCGCCATTGATTATGGGGTTCTGTAAAGAGATCTGGGACACCTACATTCCGGGTTATATCCTGCTGGCGCTGGTAACACTCTGTTGTCTGTTGCTCATCTTCTATAGAGGACAGGTGTTCGATGAAGCGGAGCGCGTGCGGATGGCTCCTTTAGTTGATAAGAACGGCCCCTGAAGCTTCAAGGAGGAGACCGTATTCCATCCGCTCCATTCCAGTCTCGGAACAAGCGTAATAAGGGCTCTTCGTATGAGGGGCTCTGTTTCATCAGGGAGAAAGGGCTGTAGGCAGGGGAAGGAACAACTCTTCTGCTCTCTTCCGCTGATATCCGGGGGTGTGAAATAGGTGCGGCGGATCGTGCCAGGCATAGCCAATTGATATGGCACGATCTATCCTGGTAGAACGTCACCCATATCAAAAGGCGCTATAGCGGAATGTGCCTCTCATCTCAGTGAGAGCCATTCGTGAACTGGATGATCGCTTCAGCCGCCCGTTTTGGGCCCCCTGCTTCCTGTATGGCCTGTCGCATGGTAGATGCGCGTGCGTGGATATCCGGGTCATGAGCTGCGCGTGTTGCTGCCTCTCGCAAACGGTCGGCTGTCAGTGTTTCTTTATCGAGCACAATGCCTAGCTCAAGTTCGCGCACCCGGTGAGCGGCCTCTTCCTGGCGTGTCTGAGGGATGACAACCAGCGGTACCCCGTAGTAGAGGCTTTCCATAACACTGTTCATGCCCCCGTGGCTGATAAAGACATCCGCACGGGGCAACACTTCCAATTGTGGTACCTGAGGCGCGAGCAAGAAATTGGACGGCGTAGGCGGAAGGAGTGCCGGATCAAGCCTGGTACCATAGGAAAGGACCGCCTGCCATTCTGTCCCGCTAAAAGCGAGGAAGCATTGACGATAGAAGTCAAGCTGATTGTTAAAGTTGGTACCAAGTGAAATGTACACAAGTGGATGCTGATTCAGTTGCTCAAGCGGGAAGGAGGTGCTACTATAGCGCTTGCGTTGGAATGATGGCCCGACAAACAGGAAGCGTTCGTCAAACGTATCTCCATCAGGCCTGAAGGCGCGAGGCTGGAACACGATTGTCAGTGGTTCTGCCGTTCCCTGCAACGAACGAAGCTCTGGAATCGAGAGGCCATAGGTGCGGCTCAACAACGCAAGCCCATCCTCAAGCGGGCTATGTTCGGTTGCCTGCTTCTTGAACTGCTGATAGAGTTTCGCTTTGAACTGTTCATGGGTGCGGTCCCCGCTCTCTGCTCCCGGGATGGCATATGTTGGACATAGTCCAATAGTGGGTAGATGCAGGATACGAGCAGCGATTCGAGGCCACAGGAACATGCACTCGGCAACAATGCAATCTCCCTGTTCCTCGCGAATACTCTCCAATAAAGGAGGTATCACCTCTGGACTTTTGCGGAACATTCGCGAGAGGAATAGCGCGATGCTTTTGTCACCGTCGGCTGGCCCGATGGCCTGTAATTCCTCCTGTTCAACAAGGTCGAAGTGGTAAGCGCGAAAGCGAGCACCAGTGGCCTCGATTATTTGACGAAAATGCTCCGGGAGAAAACAGGTCACCTCCTCCCCGTGCGCAAGCAGTTCTTCCATGACTGCCAGTGTTGGAAGCATATGGCTGTAAAGGGGAAAAGGGAAGAAGAGATAGCGACTCATACTTGTACTCCTCCCTTCGCGTGCTCAGTGGACGATGCATTCGCCTTGTTGTTTTCTTGAAAACAAGTACGATTCTCTTGAATCCAGGTCAGCAGCTTCTCGATACCTGTAGCTGGAGAGACATGCGGCGTCCAGCCTAATGCGTGCTCTGCTTTTGCTGAATTGCAGACAAAGTACCAGAGATCGCCTTTTCGAGCGGGCTGCATCTGAATATCCAGAGATTTCTTCAGAGTGTGTGAGATAATATCGAGGCACTCCTTTAACGAGATCGCGTGGGCATATCCACCGCCAATATTATAGGTTCCGGGCTTTCGCTGCTCATAGAAGGCATGAATGGCGTTGACAACATCCTGTACATAGAGGATATCACGTACCTGTTTGTCAGTACCGAAGATGGTTATGGGCCAGCCGAGGGCGGCACGAATACAGAAGTTAGCAACCCAACCGTGATCCTCACCGCCAAATTGTCGGGGCCCATAGAAGCCGGTCAGGCGAAAATTTGCCGCCTCAACCTCATAGCTGTCGATAAATGCCTGTACGTAGGATTCAGCGCTATGCTTTGAGGCATGCAGTGGTGTGAGCAGGCCCCGCATTGTTGGATATGCTTCATCAATGTCCTGTGGCTCTGCGGTGAAGCGGGTCGCTTGCTCCTGTAAGGTGTTATTGATCTGATTGCCGTAGACATGAACGCTTGAGCAGGAAACAAGCGGGATGCGATAATGACGGGCCGCTTTTAACACATGAAGGGTGCCGGTAACATTCGTAGAAAAGTCTAAATCGACGTCCTCTAAACTAATGGTCATTGCTGGTTGCGCAGCCGTGTGGACGAGAAAATCACACCCTTGAGTAGCACGAAGCAGGCGTTCGTAGTCGCGAATATCTTCTTCAATGATGGTAGCGCCGATGGAACGCAGAAAATCGGCATTATAGCGGCGGGCCTGTTCAGTGGCATATCCCGTTCGTGCGAGTTCATGCTTGGTCATGTTGTCGTAGGCGATCACCTCATCGCCGCGTTTCCTGTAGAATTCGCACACATGAGAGCCGAGGAAGCCACACCCCCCGGTAACGAGTACTTTCATTCCAAATCCTCCAACTGAGCCTGTCGTTCAGGCGATAGGACGATATGCTCTGTTCCAGCATTTCCGGTAAGGAGTCATTATGAACCAGTATATGATGAGGAAACGGGTAAGAACAGATCATTGTCTCATCATCTTACGATCAATTCTGAGAGGGTCAGGGCTTAAGCAGTATCTTGAGCGCTCCCCTCTGGCTTGCATGGGCAAAAGCATGGACTCCCTCGTGAAGTGAATAGCTGGCGCTGATCAGTGGTCGAACATTGAGGCGGTGCTGCTTGAGTGCTCGAAGCGCCGGAGCGAAGGGGCCACAACGCGACCCCTGGACGCGTATTTCATCAATCACGATCTGGGCAAGATGAAGCTGACTCTGTTCAGCAACTGTGCTCTTGAGAGCGATGACTCCTCGGGCTTTGACGAGCCTTTGCGCCAGCGCCAGCCCTGATGCTGATCCTGTACATTCAACAACCAGATCAGCCCGGCGGTTGTTCTCTAGCTGAAAGCTGGCTGGATCGGTCAGCAAGTATCCAGTGACGCCATGTTCTTCCGCCAGTTGCAGCTTCTCCTGATGTTTACCCACCATCACCACCTCGCAGCCGATTAGCGAGAGGACCTGAGCTGCCAGTTGCCCCATCTTGCCATCTCCCAGGATTAATGCAGTTTCTGTTGGTTTGAGGTGCATCTGTTCCAGCAGCTCGAAATTCGCCGCCAGCGGTTCGACAAAGATTGCCTCCTCGTCGCTGACCGTTTCAGGAACAGGATAGAGGTTCTCTACTGGCAAGGTCAGGTACTCGGCGAAGGCCCCGTTGCGCTGTACGATGCCGAGGGTGGTACGGCGCGGGCAGTGTGTGAAGATCCCTTGCCGACAGAACTCGCATGTCACCTGACGGCAGGGAGCATTAATTTCTCCCACCACGCGTTGACCGAGCAGATGCGCATAGCGTTCGCGTACAGCATCTCCGTAGATGTCTTCAACAAGGCCAACAAACTCGTGTCCCGGTATCCCCTGGAAGTCCATATAACCGCGCAGAATTTCCAGATCAGTATTGCAGATCCCGGTGAGTAGAACGCGAATCAGGGCTTCCCCTTCAATGGGCTCCGGGCAGGGATACTGTTGCTCCAGACGAAGGGTGGAGTCCTGATAGACTAATGCACGCATGAAAGGCTTCTCCTGTGTGATATCAAGGTGTATTGAGTGAAGTATACCGTGGAGAAGAGGAGGAAACCAGATCAAGCGATCATCACTTTCCAATCAAACGGAGAACGTACCTTTGGTGCTCTCCTGTATGGCTTCTGGCAAGGATGATTGCAAAATGATGATAGAATGATCTGGTTTTGCAGCTTTCTCTCGTTATATACTCTAGAAGAACACCATCATAATAAAGAAGAAGCGAGGAATGCATGCAAGAGAAATATGTTTTGCCAAACGGCATGACCGTTGCGAAAACCAATGAAGATCAGCTCAAGCAATTGTATGCGGAAATATTCGAGGAAAGACAGTATCTCGCGTATGGCATTACTTTAGAGGAAAATGCTATTGTGCTGGATGTCGGGGCAAACATCGGCCTTTTTACGCTGTTCTGTCACTCCGTCTGTCCGAGTGCAAAGATCTATGCCTTTGAGCCAATTGCAGAGACGTTTCAGACTTTGCGTACAAATGTTGCCTTGAATAACATCGATGCACGGTTGTTTCAGATGGGGCTTGCTGACCGCGCTGGAGAAGAAGAGTTTACGGTGTTCGCGCTCTATAACTCGAACTCAACACGCGTGCCGGATATTGAAGAGACGCGCTCTATTATGCGCAACAAGTTTCTCGCGAACGTGCCGGACGCGAAAAAAAGCCAGATGACGGAAGAAGAGATACAGAAGGTCGTTCATTTCTTCTTTACACGGCATACCACTCAGCTCTGTAAGGTCGAAACACTGTCCCGTGTCCTTCGCGAGCAGGCCCTTGAACATGTTGATCTCTTGAAGATTGACGCGGAAAAAAGCGAATATGATATTCTGCAAGGGATCGATGCACAGGATTGGCCAAAAATCCGCCAGATTGTGATGGAGGTGCATGGCGATTACCTCTTAGAGAAGGTGCTTCCATTGCTTCAACAGCAGGGATATCAAACGGTTGTCGGCGACAATAAGCGAGGACTGGGAAATGCAGAGAATGGGCGTCCCATTACCCTCTCGCATGTGTATGCATGGCGCTAGCTTCCTTTTGTGTACCTGCTCAGGAGTGGATGCATGGCAAAATATGTGTTTTTCAACCTCCCTGCTTTCTCACATATTCAGCCAACGCTGGCTGTTGTGGAAGAATTGATAACACGTGGTGAAGAGGTCATCTACTATCTTCCTGAGGAATTTCGTGCGCAGATTGAGACGACGGGCGCAGTGTTTCGCGCCTATCCGTTCGAGCTCTTTTCTCAGGAACAGACGTCACCTTTCAGTACCGAGTATCACATTCATGACATTCAAGTACGCCTGGCTGTATTGCAGGCATATATGATCAAGCAATGTATGTCGATTGTTCCATCTCTTGTCGAGAGCGTGCGTGCTGAGCGGCCGGATTGTCTTCTCTATGATGGAATGTTTCTATGGGCCAGATTGATCGCGGAAATTCTACAGATTCCGAGGATCGTGCTTCGCGCAAGCTATGATCTTACTGACAATCCCTATGCCAATTTGCTGCGCGTTTTCTCGTCATCCTCTGAAATGATTCAGACGTTGAATCATGAGCTTGCTGGCTTGTGTGAGCGGTATGGGCTCTCTCGCTACGAAGTGAACTCCTTTACCGAAGATAATCCCTCACTGAGTATCGCCTTTATCCCACGCTCTTTTCTGCCCGATCCCGCGCAGTTTGACGGCCGCTTTCTGTTTGTTGGTCCTTCTTTGCGAACAAGATGGCAGGCACGACACGCACTACAGGATGCCGAAACTGAAAAGCAGCTCTATATTGCGCTGGGGAGTATATATACCAACCAGGCCGAGTTCTATCGGCTTTGTTTTGCTGCCTTTGGTGATACTGCGTGGCATGTCAGGCTTTCAATAGGAACGCAGCTAGAACCGGAGGCTCTGGGGCCGGCGCCTCAAAACTTTCTTATTGCGCCTCGGTTTCCCCAATTGGAGATACTGGCCCGGACAACGATCTTTGTCAGCCACGGTGGCCTGAACAGCGTGATGGAGAGCCTCTATTCCGGGGTGCCTCTGGTGATTGTCCCGGAGACAAGCGAGCATGAGGCAATCGGGACGCGCGTCGCTGAACTGGGTGCGGGCATCAAGCTGGAGAAAGCATCGTTAACGGCGGAGTGTCTGCGTGAGGCGGTTGATCTCGTGGCGAATGATCCCTCTTTTGCGGTCCGCGCAGGAGAGCTACAGCAACAACTACAGGAAGCCGGTGGATACAGGAGGGCCGCTGATGCCATTATGCACTATGCACGACGTTGAGAAGCAACAGGGAGCTAAGCGCTTCAGATGAAGAGCAGAAATTGACTAGTACGTGATGATGCGATGATCTGTTTTTCAACGCTCCTTCAGGGTATACTTGAAATGCAGACAAGAAGGCAGAAGTGTAGAAGAAGTTACAAGAATAGAAGAAGCGTAAGGATGGTGTATGAAAGTCCTTGTTACTGGCGGGGCCGGCTTTGTTGGTTCCCATACCGTTGATATCTTGCTGCAACATGGTCATGAAGTTACGGTTCTTGATAGCTTTGAACCTCAGGTACATGGGACTGTTTCGGCAGTCCCTCCTCATCTGGCTCATTATATTGCGCATGGCGACATTCAATTTGTCCAGGGCAATGTAGAGAATCGTGAGCTGCTGAAGCGCCTTTTGGAGCATTGCGAGGCCGTTATCCATCTTGCTGCCGCGCTTGGAACGGCTCAATCAGCGCATGAGCCTCATATGTATTGTTTGGCTAATGCACTGGGGACAGCGACCTTGATGGACGTGTTGTTGAAAGAGAAGACACAGGTTCGCAAGCTGGTCGTCGCCTCTTCTGCCAGTATTTATGGAGAAGGGTGCGGCTGGAATCCAGTACGAAAAGTGAAAGTGTCTCCTGTGCGCTGGGCTGTCGATATGCAGCAAGGACAGTGGGAACCCAGAGACCCGGAGGATGGGACGATTGTAGAGCCTCGGCCGATTACGGAGGATTATCCTTTAAAGCCGACCTCTGTGTATGCGCTGACTAAGTACTTCACTGAACAGGTCGCCCTGTTATCGGGACATAAGCAAGAGATAGGGGTGATTTGTTTGCGGTACACCAACATCTATGGCCCCCGGCAATCTCTGAGCAACCCCTACACGGGACCTCTTGCCATTTTCTGCTCGCGCTTCAAGAGCGGAAAACCGCCTCTGGTCTTTGAGGATGGCAAGCAGAGTCGGGATTTTATTCATGTGAAGGATGTTGCCCGCGCGAATCTCCTGAGCATTGAGTCCTCTCTTATGGGTGCTCATGTCATGAATATCGGGACCGGGAAAGCCACAAGCCTGCTGGAAATCATTGCCCTGCTTCAGGAGAAGATGCAAGTTGATATCCAGCCGACGATCATCCAAAAAGCACGGATCGGAGATATCAGACATTCTTTCCTGGATACAAAGCGGGCTGAAACGCTGCTCGGTTTTAAGGCTCAGATCCCGGTTCACGAAGGGATCCTGGATACCATCCATGCACTGGATGGGGCCTATATCGAAGATAAGGTAGACGTGGCTCTGCAAGAGTTAGCGCAATATCACCTGATTACCGATACTGCGGGAGAACGCGTCTGAATAACCTGTATGTCGTGAGAAAGGATAGTGGATGAAAGAAGCGTACTATGCTGATATAAAAGAGCCTTCATTGGCTCCACGGGGAAGAGATCGCATTGAATGGGCAGCCCGAGATATGCCGGTTTTGCGCTTGATTCAGGACGAATTCAAACAGACGAAACCGTTTACCGGGGTGCGTATCTCAGTTTGTCTGCATCTGACAACGGAGACTGCTAACCTGGCACTTACGCTGAAGGCGGGAGGCGCGGATCTGTTTCTGTGTGCCTCAAACCCGCTATCTACACAGGATGATGTTGCCGCTGCTCTGGTGAAAGAGTATGAGATTCCAGTGTTTGGTATGCGTGGTGAAGATGCACACACCTATTATCGACATCTCCATCTGGCGCTTGACCACAAGCCGGCTCTCGTCATGGATGATGGCGGTGATCTGGTCTCTTTGCTGCATACCGAGCGCACCGAGCTCCTCGGGCGGGTCCTGGGCGCAACGGAAGAGACAACAACCGGAGTCATTCGTCTGAAGAGCATGCAACAACAGGAGGTTCTGCGCTTCCCCGTGATCGCGGTCAACGATGCGGAGACGAAGCATATGTTTGACAACCGGTACGGCACCGGACAGAGCACACTTGATGCGATTCTTCGCGCTACAAACAGTCTGCTGGCCGGGCGCACCGTCGTTGTACTGGGGTATGGCTGGTGTGGGCGTGGGGTTGCCAGCCGGGCGCAGGGCATGGGGGCGAACGTCATTGTGTGTGAAGTCGATCCGACCCGAGCGCTTGAGGCGGTTATGGATGGGTACCGGGTGCTCCCTGCGATGGAGGCGGCGGCCCGAGGGGATTTCTTTGTGACGGTGACCGGAAATGTGAACGTTCTGGATCAGCGGCATCTGGAACGTCTGAAGGATGGCGCGATTCTCTCGAATGCCGGGCACTTTAACGATGAGATCAATATAGTGGCTTTGGAGCAGCTAACGCTTCAGAAGCGCTCTGTGCGTGACTTCGTGACCGAGTATACGTACGCTGATGGCCGGAAGGTCTACTTACTGGCTGAAGGGCGCCTGGTTAATCTCTGTGCGGCAGAAGGACATCCAGCAAGCGTGATGGATATGAGTTTCGCCAATCAGGCCCTGGCTGCCGAATATCTTCTGCATGCTTCGGAGCCGCTGGCGCCGGGAGTCCATACCCTGCCTGCATCGCTGGATAAGAAGATCGCACGGCTGAAACTACAGGCGATGGGGGTCGCATACGATACGTTGACCGTCGAGCAGGAACACTATCTCAATTCCTGGGAAACAGGAACATAGGAGGGAAACGGTGAGAAGAACAGTCGGTGTCCTGCCTGCCGCTGGTCTGGGGAAGCGGCTCAAGCCGTACAATGGTCTGAAAGAATTGCTCCCGGTTGGATATTATCCCTCGGAGAAGGGACCTGTGCCGATGGTGGTAAGCCAGTATGTCATGAACGCGCTGCGAGCTGCTCGGGTGCAAGATCTCTACTTTGTGATCTCGCCCCAGAAATGGGAGATTGCCCGTTTCTTCACTAACGGGTCGCGTTTTGGGATGAACTGCTGCTACCTTTTTCAGGATGAGCCCGAGGGGATGCCGGGAGCGTTGGATAGCGCGTATCCCTGGGTGCGTGATAGCGTGGTGTGCATGGGGATGCCAGATACTATTATGCAGCCCACGCACTGCTTTGCGCAACTGTTGGAAGAGCATCGCAAGAAGGCTGCAGATCTCACACTGGGTATCTTCCCGACTGAAACTCCTCAATCGCTTGCTCCCGTGCATCTGGAGCCGGGAACAGGAAGGGTGCTTGAGATCTTCGATAAGCCGCAAACGACGACTTACTACAATACCTGGGGAGTTGCGGTCTGGGAGCCGAGCTTTACAGAGCTATTACACCATTATGTGAGCCATGCTTCACGAGTGCATGGGCAGGAATTATTGCTCAGTAATGTCTTTCTGGAAGCAATCAAACAAAACCTCAGGGTATATGGCACGCAGTTCGAGGATGGAACACTATTCGATATCGGCACGTTTGAAGGTCTGCGTTATGCACGTGCGATCCTGGAAAACATGGAACAGACTTACTGTTGACAGGATGAAATGTTCATATCATCGCTTTTATGAACCTATACAAAGAGTCTCAATGTAGTGCGAAAAAGTGATTTGTGCTGTTCAAGGATGTCTGTCTTATGTCTATAGCTACCAGTATTACGGCGAAAGAGATTCCATACCTTCGGGGCTGGCCTCTGGTTGGAAGTCAGCTTGCTCTTAAGTATGAGCGTTTGCACTTTCTACAGCGTTTGTCCCGGTTAGGAGATATTGCCGGCTTTTCCTTCGGCACTGCTCCCCACTTTCTGGTAAACTCGCCGCAGCTTATTCAGGAGGTGCTGGTTGAGCATGCTGCAACTTTCTATCATCGAGGGCGCTACTTACGTCGGGCATTTATCGGCAATGGGCTGATTATCAGCGATGGGGAGTTTCATCGAAAGCAGCGGAAATTGATGGCGACGCTTTTTCAGCCGCGTCACCTTGCAACATATGCTGAAACTATTACCCGATATGGCGAGCAGTTCCAGCAAGAAATGCGGCATGGGGAAGTGATAGACCTCCATCAAAAGATGATAGATCTGGCCATGAGCATTTTTAGCAAGGTGCTTTTCGATCTGGAGATTCGCCCCGGTGACGAGATGATGGAGGCGATGGATATCGCCCTTGCGCATAGCGCGAAGGTGCTTTTCTCGCTTGTTGCGATCCCGATTCATTGGCCTACCCCCTACAATAAGCGTCTTCAGCAGGCAAGGCAGGTCTTGCAAAAAAGGATACGGGGTGCTTTCCAGCAGCGAAAGGAGAACTCGGAGCATCTTTCAGAACAAAACGATCTGCTCTCGTTGCTGTTGCAGGCCAGCGATGATGAGGGAAGTCGCATGAGTGATCAGCAGGTCTTGGATGAATGCCGCACTCTCTTCATTGCAGGTTTTGAAACCATTGCTATGGCGCTCATCTGGACATGGTATCTGCTGGCGCAGCATCCCGAGGTTTACCAGAAGGTGCAGAAGGAAGTAGATAGTGTGCTAGGAGGAAGAACGCCGACTTATGAGGATCTGGCGAACCTGCCCTATTGCTTGCAGGTGTTTAAGGAGACGCTCAGGCTCTATCCTCCCGCGCCTATGATCCGTCGTGAGGCGCGAGATGATGTCGAAGTCGGGGGGTATCATCTCGCCAGAGGAAGTACTGTTCTGATAAGCGCGTATACGCTGCATCGGCGAGCCGATTACTTTCCTGAGCCAGAGCGCTTTGATCCGGAGCGCTTTACCCCGGAGCGAGAGAAACAGCTTCCCCGGTATGCGTATCTGCCCTTTGGGGGAGGTCCGCGTGTCTGCCTGGGGAACCATTTTGCCCTGATGGAGGGTCATCTGTTGCTGGCGACGCTGGCGCAACGGTTGCGATTTGAGCTCGTGGCAAACCATCCAGAGGTGGGTTTCGATCTGGAGCATAACCTTGCGCTGCGTCCCGATCGAAAAATTGAGGTAATTGTACACAAGAGAACAGAAGAGGAGAAGCAGGGATGACGCTTGAAGGGAAAGTTGCTCTCGTCACCGGCGCAGGCGGTCAGGGAATTGGAGCTGCTGCCGCGCGGGACCTGGCTGCACGAGGTGCACAAGTGGTTGTGAACTATCGGAGTAATCAGCAAAGGGCGCAAGAAGTGGTCGAGAGCATTCAGGCTGCTGGTGGGAATGCGCATGCTATTCAGGCTGATGTGATTGATGAGGGGCAGGTGCTCCGCATGGTGGAGGAGATCGTTGAGCGCTATGGGCGACTCGATATCATGGTGAGCACGAAGGGAGGGCATGTGCCGCCTATCGCCGGGCCTCGCTTTGCGGGCAAGGGGGAGGGACACTTCGCCGCGATCGCCGCACGGGTTGGCACGCGTCCTTTTACTGAGCTATCCTGGGAAGCTTTCGCTGCCAGGGTCAACGGTGAGCTACAGGCTGCCTTTACGATCACGAAAGCGGTGGTCCCTGTTATGGAGCGCCAACATGCTGGCCGGCTGATCTATCTTTCCAGCGAGCATTCACGAGGACCAGCGGCTCCCGGTATGATCGCGAATGGAGCCGCGAAGGCCGCACTGAACACGTTTGTAGTGTATCTGGCACATGAACTGGGACCGCTCGGTATTACTGCGAATGTGGTCTCTCCAGCAATGGTACAGGTGCAGGCAACCAGATGGATGCAGCCGGCAGCCTTTCTTGAGCGCGTCGCTTCTGCCACGCCACTGGGACGGATCGCGCAGCCGGAAGATGTTGCGCGAGTCATTGCCTTTTTTGCGAGCGATGATAGCGCTTTTATGACAGGAGTCTATGCTCCTGTAACGGGAGGCTTCGGTCTGGCACGTTTGTGAGAGCGGAAAGGAGTAAAAACAGTATGTCCAGCTCACCAGTGACCTCAAAAAAGGTTGCGTACGTTCGCGGTTTGCCCCTGCTCGGAAGTCAGTTTGACTTGAAACATGATCGCCTGAACTTTCTACAACGGCTGGCCCAGGCGGGTGATGTATCCAGCTTTCATCTGGGATTTTCGACGTACTTTCTGGTGAATGAGCCAGAGCTGGCTGAGAAGGTTCTGGTTCAGCACAGTAAGAGCTTTGATCGGGGACGACGGCTCCGAAGCAGCCGTTTGCACAACGGTATTGTGACCAGCGCGAATGAGGTCCATCGGCAGCAACGGAAATCGCTGGCCTCGATGTTTCAACCTCGCCATGTTCTTCATTATGCTGATGTTGTAGCTCGTTACGGAGAACAGCGCCAACAACAATGGAAAGATGGTGAGGTTATTGATCTTTTCCCACAGATGGTAAGTCTGACAATGGATATTCTCGGGAATGTGCTCTTCAATGCGGAGGCGATTAGCAAAGATGGGACGCTCGCTGCGGCAGTGGATGGGATGTTTAAAGCCAGTGTCGCGCAACTCTTTACCGCCTTCTCACCGCCCAAAAGCTGGCAGACTCCCAGAAGAAAGCGACTGCGTGAGGCGGGGGAGCGGCTGGCCGAGCGTGTGCGCACGATCACCGCGCAGTTTGATGGTGACAATCCAGCGCAAGAGCGTAAAGACTTTCTGTATCTCCTTATCAAGGCCAGGGCCGAACAGGGTGAAGCGATAGACGTTGCGGAGATCGCTCGCGAATGCTGGCCGGTCTTTTTTGCAGGATACAGCACCAGCCCACTGGCGCTGCTCTGGGCATGGTATCTGCTGATGCAGCATCCCGAGGTTTACCAGAAGGTGCAAGAGGAAGTAGATAGTGTGCTAGGAGGAAGGACGCCGACCTATGAGGATCTGGCGAATCTGCCCTATTGCTTGCAGGTGTTTAAGGAGACGCTCAGGATGTGCCCTCCCGCGCCTATGATCCGTCGTGAGGCGTTGCATGATCTCGACATTGATGGCTACCAGATTCCCGCCGGAGCGATCATTTTGATCTCGCCCTATACCATGCATCGGCGAGCTGATACTTTCCCTGAGCCAGAGCGCTTTGACCCGGAGCGCTTTACCCCGGAACGAGAGAAACAGCTTCCCCGGTACGCCTATATGCCCTTTGGGGGAGGTCCGCGTGTCTGCCTGGGGAACCATTTTGCCCTGATGGAGGGTCATCTGTTGCTGGCGACGCTGGCGCAACGGTTGCGATTTGAGCTCGTGGCAAACCATCCAGAGGTGGGTTTCGATCTGGAGCATAACCTTGCGCTGCGTCCCGATCGAAAAATTGAGGTAATTGTGCGCAAGAGAAAGGGGCAGGTATGAGCGGCAGGCTAGCTGACAAGGTGGTGTTAATCACAGGGACCGGAGGGCAGGGTACGGGGCGTGCCGCCGCCCTGCTTTTCGCACAGGAGGGAGCGAGAGTCGTTGGCTGTGCGAGTTCCAGCGAGGGAGGACAGGAGACGGTTCGTCTGGTGCGAGAGGCAGGTGGTGAGATGCTCTCGGTTGATCCTGTGGATCTTACCGAGCCTGATCAGGTACAACAGGTGATTGATCGCGTTGAAAGCGTGTATGGTCGGCTGGATGTGCTTTACAACAATGCTGCCCGCCTGCGCAATGTGCCGATTCTTGAAATGTCACTGGAAGATTGGCGTTTTACGCTTGCCAATGAGCTAGACAGCGTGTTCCTGATGACAAGGGCCGCGATCCCGCTTTTGATTCGCTCGGGAGGTGGCACCATTATCAATACGTCATCGGTGTCAGCACTCAAGGGAACCGATATCCTGGGGTTTACCGCTCATGCAGCCGCGAAAGCAGGAGTTTTAGGCTTGACACGACAGCTTGCTGTTGAGCTTGCACCTTACAACATCCGGGTGAATGCCCTGGTTCCCGGGGGGATCGTGAATGCGAAAACTGCGCAATGGTTTCTCAAGAATGTTGCGCAGAAGCAGCCAGAAGGGGGGCGGCGGCTGCTAAAGCGAATCGGAAAGCCAGAAGATTATGCACGGGTCGCTCTCTTTCTCGCCTCAGACGAAGCGAGCTATCTGGATGGCACTGAATTGCTTGTCGATGGTGGGGAGTCAATCAGCCGGGGAGAGCGACCCGGCGGGCATGTTCATGGTCATAGAAAAGGAAGAAGCGATGTCTGATACACAAAAAGTTCCTATGGAGCAACATATAGCGGAAATCTGGACCTCTACGAAAATGGCGGAACACTGGCAACGAGGTGCCGAGCAGCGCAAGCAGGTCATGGCGGCAGCAACCGAGCGTCTGATTGATCTTGCCGCGCTTCAGCCTGGCGATCATGTGCTTGATATTGCGGCGGGGACCGGTGATCAGGGGCGTCTTGCGGCAAAGCGGGTAGGGCCAACAGGCCTCGTGCTCATTACTGATATCTCCGCTCAAATGCTGGCGATAGCGGCGCGTTTGGCCGAGCAAGAAGGTTTGAGCGCTGTTCAAACGCGTGTCATGAACGCCGAGCAACTGGAGCTGGAAGAGAACAGCTTTGATGCTGTGATCTGTCGGCATGGGCTGGAAGCGGTTCCACGGCTTCAGCAGGCGTTGGGTGAGATCAGAAGGGTTCTCAAGCCGGGCAAACGATTCGTTGTCATGACGTGGTCGTTGCCAGAGAGAAACCCCCTGATTCACTTCTTTGCAAAAAGCTCGGTCCAGTTTGCACAAAAACGCTCTTCAAGCGTGCCGACGCCGTTTGCTTTCTCTGAGCGCTCTGTTTTAGAGCGAGAGTTTCGCGAGGCGGGTTTTCAAGAAGCGTTTACAGAGGTGCTCCCGCTCTGTTTCCGTTACCCCTCCCTTGAGGCTTTTCTACAATCCTCCCAGGGAGAGATGCGCCCCGGTCCCAAAAAGAGCGCCGAGGAGTTGCAACAGCGCCTGGAGGAGATGAGGAGCATATTCGAGTCCTATGAAGGACCGAACGGGCTGGAAATTCCCGGAGAAGCTTTGCTTGGTGTCGCAGTGAAATAGAGGCTGGAAAGAAAGGAACTGGAATTGATGGAACCCACGTTTCCATTTGCCAAATTTCGACCCTCAGCGGAGATTACAACGCTCTGGCAGCGGGGGGCGGAGCAGCGTCAGGCCGCGATGGCAGAAGCTACCCAGCAGATGCTTGATGTCGCTGAACTCAAGCCCGGTGATCATGTGCTTGATATTGCGGCGGGGACCGGCGAACAGAGCCGGCTGGCCGCGCGTCGGGTAGGGCCAACAGGACGAGTGCTGGCAACAGATATCTCTGAGGAGATGTTGACTGTCGCGGCGCAACTGGCCGAGCAAGAAGGGCTAAACACGGTCCAGACACGGGTCATGAATGCTGAGTGGCTGGAGCTGAGTGAGAACAGCTTCGACGCAGTGATCTGCCGCTATGGGTTGATGATTCTGCCTGACCTTCAGAAGGCGCTGAGTGAGATCAAGCGGGTGCTCAAGCCGGGGAAGAAGCTTGCTGCACTGGTCTGGTCCCGACCGGAAAGTAATCCTTTCTTTCATCTCTTTGCGCTCTCAAAAAAGATCAGAGAAGCTTCTGGACACTTGCCAGGTCCCTTTACACTCTCTGATCCCGCTGTGTTTGCTGGACAGCTAGAAGCGGCAGGGTTTCGTGCTGTCGAGACGCGGGTTCTCACTTTCCAGTTGCGCTATCCCTCTCTGGATGCATTTCTGCAAACGTCGCAGGGAGAGCAGGATGAACAGCAGGTGGAGGTAATGAAGCAGGCGCTCAAGAAATTCGAGGGCCCTGAGGGACTGATTCTTCCCGGTAAGACAGTGCTGGGTGTGGGTACAAAATAAGAGCAACAGCGATTTCAGAAATCGGTGGGAGAACTTCACGCTCATTTGGCTTCTGCTGCGGAGCACAGAAGGAAACGAGTGTGAATGTTCTTTTGCTCATGCAGTAAGAGAAAGTAAAATTTTCTGTGTCTGGATAGAAAAGCATATTCGGGTATACTATAGAGATATGATGCTTTATGCAGGCAAAGAAAGAAATGAGAAGAGAAGACGACCATATGCAGGATGTTTCCTGTTCTGCGAAAGCACTGCTGGCTCCGCCTGCGCTTTGCCCTCCTCACAGCTTACTGCTGAAACCTACTCAACCCATGTCTATAGAGAGGAAGATACATGATACGATTATTGCGCTTTTTGAAGCCCTACCGCTTTTCTGTTGTGTTGATCGTCCTGCTTGTTTTTGCGCAGGCGATTGCCAATCTTTTGCTACCAACCTTGATGGCAGATGTCATCGATGAAGGGGTTGTGAAGAGTGATCTTGTCTATATCATCCGAACAGGTGGGCTGATGCTGCTGGTAGGTCTGGTTGCAGCGGCTGCTGCGATCACTGCCAGCTTCTTCACCTCTCGAACCGCGACCGGTTTTGCCCGCTTGCTTCGCCTGGAGCTATTTACGCGTATCGAGCATTTTTCGCTTAATGAAGTCAACAGGATTGGGACGGCCTCACTGATCACGCGGACCACCAACGATACCACCCAGGTACAGCAGCTCTTGATTATACTGCTCAATATGATGATAAACGCTCCTTTGATGGGTATTGGCGGCATTATTCTTGCAGTGACACAGGGGGGCGATCTGGCCTGGATTCTGGTGGCTACGATCCCGATTCTGGCTGTGGCGCTGATCGGCGTGATGCGTTATGCACTTCGCCTCTTCCTCAGTATTCAGGTGAAACTGGATCGGCTGAATCTGATTCTGGATGAAAAGTTGAAGGGGGTACGCGTGATCCGTGCCTTTGATCGTAGCGAGTATGAGCAGCAGCGTTTTGACAGCGCGAACGAAGATTTGATGCGCACCACCATTCATGTCAACCGGGTGGTAGCTGCGCTATTGCCCGCTATGACGCTGGTAATGAATCTGGCGAGTATCGCTATTGTCTGGTTTGGGGGCATGCGGGTCAATGAGGGAACCATGCAGATTGGCAACATGATGGCTCTGCTGCAATATTCGATGAGTATCCTGTTTTCATTGTTAATGGTCTCAATGATGTTTGTGATGTTGCCACGTGCTTCCGCCTCTGCCTCGCGCATTAATGAGGTGCTGGCGCTTAAGCCGGGAATTGTCGATGCCCCGGAGACCCAGACGGCCAACCAGGGACGCGGACTGGTCTCTTTTCAGCATGTTACCTTCAAATATCCGGGTGCGGAGGAACCTGCTGTCTATGATCTCTCTTTTACCACGCGGCCCGGTGAACTGACCGCGATCATCGGAGGGACAGGCTCAGGAAAATCGACACTCGCTCATTTGTTGCTCCGCTTTTACGATGTGAGTCAGGGTCAGATCCTGGTCAATGGGGTTGATATACGCGCGATACGTCAGCAGGATCTACGCGCAAAAATTGGCTTTGTGCCCCAGAAGCCGCAGCTCTTTTCTGGCTCTATCAGTGAAAATGTGCGCTATGGGAAAAAGGATGCAACCGAAGCAGAGATCTGGCATGCGCTCCAGGTAGCACAGGCACAGGAATTCGTCAGCGCTCTGGAGGCTGGATTAGACAGCGTTGTTACGCAGGGGGGCACGAATCTTTCAGGAGGCCAGAAGCAGCGGCTGGCGATTGCCCGGGCGTTAGTCAGGCAGCCAGAGATCTACCTTTTTGATGATAGCTTCTCCGCGCTGGATTTTCAGACCGAGGCGCGTTTGCGCATGGCGTTGAAGGAGGAAACGCGCGAGGCAACGGTTTTGCTTGTGACCCAGCGGGTGAGCACCGCTATGGAAGCGGATCGCATTATTGTTCTGGATGAAGGGCGCATGGTGGGGAAGGGAACGCATCAGGAATTGATGAGGAGCTGCGAGGCCTATCGCGAGATTGTCGCAACACAGTTATCACTGGAGGAGCTTGCATGAAAGTAAGACAAGGGATGATCCCGCCACAGAGGCCGGGTGGTGGCTTTGCCGGTGGTTTCGCTAAAGGTGGTTTTGGCGGAGGGAAGCCTAAAAACGTGAAAGCCACGCTGCGTCGGCTTATGGGATATCTTGCTCCCTACCGGCTTCACCTGTTGCTGGTACTGCTTGCCGCCGTGCTTGGAGCGACATTCGCTATTCTCGGCCCCAAAATCCTGGGTCTGGCTACGACTGCCATTTTTGAGGGTGTGCTGAGGGGACATATCGACTTTGCGGCAATTGCGCGGATTCTGGTATCACTGGCAGTCCTCTATGTTTTTAGCGCTCTCTTCACGTATCTACAGCAGTTTCTGATGGCATATGTGGCGCAAAAGACGGTGTATAGCCTGCGTCGTGCGGTCGATGAAAAGCTGACGCGTTTGCCTCTCAGGTTCTTTGACTCACGTCCTCACGGAGATATACTTAGCCGTGCCGTCAATGACCTGGATATGATCAGTAACACATTACAGCAAAGCCTGATCCAGTTGATTACCTCTACCGTTACGATTGCCGGGGTCATTATCCTGATGTTTACCATTAGCTGGATTCTTGCGCTGGCGATCCTGCTGACGCTGCCGCTGAGTTTCTTTGTGATGACCGCGATTGCTCGACGCTCGCAGCGGTACTTTATGGGGCAGCAATTGACACTTGGAGGACTGAACAGTCAGGTGGAAGAGATGTATACCGGGTATAAGGTGGTGAAAGCCTTCGGGTATGAGCAGGAGGCAGTCCAGCGTTTTGCCCGCCTGAATGAGAAACTGTACGAGCAGAGCTGGAAAGCACAATTCGTTTCAGGGATTATTATGCCTTCTCTGATGCTGGTCGGCAATCTGGGTTTTACGCTTGTAGCTGTGCTTGGTGGAGTGATGATAGCGCAGCGGGCGATTGCCGTGGGAGATGTACAGGCAATGATTCAGTACGCAAACCAGTTTACCACGCCAATTACACAGTTCGCGAATATTGCCAATATCATTCAGGCGGCGATCGCTTCGGCGGAACGGGTCTTTGAATTGCTTGATGAGCCTGAGGAGCTCCCCGACGCTCCTGACGCTGTGGAGATCCACGCCCCGAAGGGACAGGTACAGTTTGAGCATGTTCGCTTCGGCTATAGCAAAGAAAAGATTCTGATGCATGATATCAATATCGATGTCTCACCAGGACAAACGATCGCGATTGTTGGGCCGACCGGCGCGGGAAAAACAACCCTGGTCAATCTCCTTCTGCGCTTCTATGAGCTGAATGGGGGTCAGATATGCGTGGATGGAATCGATATTACCCGGCTCAAGAGAGGGAATTTGCGGCGTCTCTTTGGCATGGTGTTGCAGGATACATGGTTGTTTCATGGGACAATTCAGGAGAATATAGCTTATGGGCGCGCTGATGCGACACAAGAGGAGATCATGGAAGCCGCTCGCGCAGCGCATGCCGACCATTTTATCAAGACCCTGCCAGAGGGATATCATACAGTGCTCGGTCAGGAGGCCTCCAATATATCCCAGGGCCAAAAGCAGCTTCTGACAATTGCCAGAGCCATTCTATCAAAGCCCTCGATTCTCCTCCTTGATGAAGCGACCAGTGATGTAGATAGCCGGACGGAAACGCTGATCCAGAATGCGCTGAGTGCATTTATGAGAGGACGCACCAGCTTCGTGGTTGCTCACCGCCTCTCGACAATCCGCAACGCTGATCTGATTCTAGTGATGGAGCACGGAACCATTGTGGAGCAGGGGACGCATCAGCAGTTGCTTGAGAAACAGGGGGCGTATGCAAACCTTTACAATAGCCAGTTTCTCGGGCGCTCTTCTCAAGGGCAATAAAGTGGTGGAGGCAGATGGTGGGCTGCCTCCTTTTCGGTCTGTGGCTGCTCGGGAGGACCAGTTCCGGCACTTGATGGGTCGTTGCCCGGGCGGCCTTCTGGCATCCTGCCCGCCTGATCGCGAGAAATGTTGTGGCGTGTGCCGACATGATGAAGCTCCTAGCTTTTCCCGAGCGCGATCGCACAGGAATGCAGTAGCTGTAAAAGCTGGTGTTGTTCATCTTCTGCGAGCCCGGCGAGCATCGCCTCCTCAATAGAGAGAATCTTATGATGGCTTTCCTGTAAGATTCGCTTCCCTTCAGGGGTGAGATAGGTCTGTAGCACACGTCGATATTCGGGGTGAGGGTGCCGTTCAATTAAGCCCGCCTTCTCCAAACTGACCAGGATCAGGTTCATTGTCTGAGCGGTCACAAAGCAACGGCGGGCGATCCTGTTGCCTGAACTGCCGGGATATTCTTCGATAGCGCAAAGCGCTGCATATTTCGGTGTTGTGAGCTGTAATGTGCGTAAGGTATGATCCATTTGCGAGCGTAGTGCGTAACAGGTCCGTTTCAGATGGTAACCAATCCTTTCTGCTACCATATCCATTCTCTCCCTTGTATTTTGGTTTTTGGGCTGGTATAATGTCAGTATACTGATATGTTATCTGTATGCTGATATTATACCATGCAAAAATGAGTATCTGCAGGGATTGAAAAAATCAGGAGATGGAGCAACCCTTTTCGCCTCTGATGATCTTCAGCGCCTTGTTCTCGGGATTAGCCTGTCATAGCTCCCATATGCTGGTTTCCCGGGGAAAAGAAGTGATCTCATGCAAGGATCTTGCATTCTGGCAGTGTAACCAAAAATGTGCAATGTATGCGCGATGTGCCAGTACAGCAATATATCAATCCAAAAGTTACATGTGTCTGTGTTCCCTCTTCTCCTGGATAGCTCTCTGTTGCCTATAGAATATATATAAACATGTCTATTTATATATTATCCTTTTCCAGAAAAGAAATAATAAAAATGTGAAATAGGTCATTGTTCTCTTTGGTTTATATTCTTATACTAGAGGAGAGAAATACATGATATAGAGTACTATGTTTATTACCTGTATTGTGTAGTTCATCTATTATTATTCGGTGTTTAGTCTGAATTGACAGAATAGTGTTTTTCTTCTCTCTATCGCTACCAGGCGATGAGTGCTCTCCGATTTTTATAACGAAAGGAATGAATAGAGATGATCACTGAAGCAAATACTGCTCAGACGGTATATGGAAATACAACGATGGTATCAGGTAAATGCGCAAACGAGGGAAAGGGGTGATTATGGGAGGCCTGATGGTGCAGCTGCTTCCAGGGATATTTCAGGTGAGGCGAATTGGCAGGCGGACGGGTCGACTTCATGGGCAACTGCTGCCATATGTGCTTCATTGTGAGAGCGTGGATACCGAAGCGCGGCATCTTAGAGCCTACTCGTGGTTACGAACCGATTCGGGGAACCCGTTGCGAGCGCGGCGGGTGAAAGTGGGGCGTATTCTCACATTTCCCCGGTTGTTTGCAAGGAGGTTCTCGTTAGCTGATGGATCAGCTCCGCTCTGTGGTGCGTTTGATTCGGGCGTGGGGGCAGCCCGTCATCGCTCCGCTATTGCCTCATTTCTGGCAACAGAGTCAGAGAGAGATGCCCACAGCTACAGGTCGATCTCTCTGGCAGGTGCTGCTTCCTGCAACGACTGCAAACGAGCATTGTATGCTCATGCTTCCGGGTCGCACTGCTTATCGAGTGTATTGAGTGCATGGGAAGTAGCGCGATGGTGCGCATGATGAAACATTTCGTACCTGCATCTTGATATGTTTTTGCCCTGTTTTGGCTGCGTCTGTGTTACTGTGGCGGCAGAAAGTATGTGGGAACGGTTTGTATCGATTTTCGGGAGTTGCTTGAGCTGGATGGTTTTTGTGCTTACTCGATCAAGGGGAGGAATAGGAGCCGTCCACCTCTGGGCAAGGATGCAGCGGGTCAAGATTTTTTACTCCTGAGGAGTATTGCGGTATTCTGGGAGGGGGATGAGCCAAAAGCAGCATGAGATAGTGATGGCTGATGGCCTATGCCCTCATTTTCTTTCTGCTACTAGAAAGATCCGCAGCGGTTTTGACATTTGTATTGAGCTTGATCGGAAGGGAGATAGTCAACTTATGACGAAAAGAGTCAGGAGAAAACCTAATTTCCTTCTACGGCGGGTGCGTGAGTGGCATTCTTTATCCCAGCAAGAGGTAGCAGAATTTATAGGTACAACAGCGCTCAGCGTGAGCCGTTGGGAGCGAGGACTTGTGCTCCCTGGTCCCAACTTCAGAAGAGCGCTCTGTGCACTTTTTAAAAAGAATCCCTATGAATTAGGATTTATATCAGCGGAAGATGCTGACATGGATAGTAGTACAGATGTTGTAGAGCGTATGATATCCTTCCAGAAAGCACAGGCTGGCTCTGAGCCTGACACAACGGGGTGCAGATAGGCTGGATCATCTTCTATGGTGGCAATCTCTCGCGGATTGTCATCATATTTTTTTTGCTCAGTTGCACCGAACGTGCGATGCACAGGAAGCGATGAGCATTTGATTGCTTGTTGATAATTTGTTGATCTGTCCTTCTCCTATTCCGTATTTTATACTTAAAACATCTCCAATGAGATCTGATAGAACTGGTGATTTCTCAGATATAGACGAAATCTACTACGTATGTCAGGACGTACTATTGTCGTCGTTTGGACTTGCAGAAAGAGTGGTCAAACAATTATGGCGGAGCAATTTTTTGATGTTGCTGTGGTAGGCGGAGGTCCCGCAGGTGCAACCTGTGCGACGCTTCTGGCGAAGAAGGGGCACCATGTCTTGCTCGTCGAAAAAGAAAAGTTTCCCCGCTACCATATCGGTGAGTCAACGGTACCGGGTGTGCTTCCCGTCTTTGAAGAACTGGGCATAGCGGACGAGATGAAAAAGCACGCGTTTGTCAAAAAAAGGGGAATCACCCTGGTCTGGGGGCAAGGGCGTGAACCCTGGGATGTTGATTTTGCGGATGCCGGTCCGCTGACTGGGCCCTATGATCATGCTTATCAGGTAGTCCGTTCTGAATTTGATAGTATTCTGCTGGCAAACGCACGCCATTGTGGAGTGACGGTGCTGGAAGATACGACCGTGGTTGACTTTCTGTTTGAAGATGAGCGTTGCTGTGGCTTGAAATACACCCGGAGCGGGAAGGCGTCGACGGTGCGGGCTCGCTTTGTTGTGGATGCCAGCGGACAGAATACATTGCTTGCGCGTCGATATAACCTGCTAGAGTGGGATGAGGGCTTAAAGAATGTCGCCATCTGGGCCTACTATCAGGGGGGAAAGACGTTGCCGGGCAGGAACGCGGGCAACATCCTGGTTGAGAATATGTATGATAGTTGGCTCTGGGTGATTCCTCTGCATGATGGGACGCATAGCGTTGGTCTGGTAATGCCTGCTGAGAATGCCGGAGGGAAACAGGCGCTTGAGCAGCAGTTTGAGGAGACCCTGGAGAATTCGGTTGAAACGAAAAAGCTGCTTGTAGCGGCTCAACGCGTAAGCAACTATCGCACCGCGCGTGACTGGTCGTACAAAAGTCAGCGCTTTTATGGTCCTGGCTTCCTGCTGACCGGTGATGCCGCTGGTTTTGTAGATCCGCTATTCTCGACTGGCGTGTTTCTGGCCTTACGGGGCGGCAGTCTTGCCAGCGCCGCAATTGATCGATTGCTCAAGACACCGGAGAGAGAAGCTGAGGTGCTGAAACGCTACGAGGAGAGCTACCGCGATTTCTTTGATGTGGTTATCTCTTTTGTGCACTACTTTTATGATGCCAGCAAGGAAAAAGAGGCCTATTGGCATCGGGCACAGGAACTGATAGATCCTATTGAGCAGATGACTTCACGTCAGGATTTTATTCGCCTGATTTCAGGACAGGCAGGTATTGTTGATGTGATGCGGCTTGATACAACCGAGAAGGTGAATTTATGAGCATTCCACCTGTTATAGATAGCCACCTTCATATGCTACCTCCGCTGGTGATGAAGCGGTATCGCACCTGGGTCGCTGAAGAGCGGCCCCCCTATGAAGGGCTACCCGGGATGTGGGCTTCGCCGGCATTCGAGCATCCCGAGGAGCAGATCAAAGCACTTGATGCGGCGGGGATCAATGCGGGGTTGATCACTTTTAGCAGCAACGCACCCGGGGCCATGCATACGACCGCGGTGGCAGAGAAGCTCACAGGACCTGAAATGGTGCGGATGGTCAATGATCAGATTATTGCCTGGGCAAAGGGCAGTAATGGTCGCTTGATCGCAACAGCCTGGGTTGAGCCTCGCTTTGGAGCCGAAGCGGTCGTCGAGATGGATCGGGTGCTCAATGAGCAGGGCGTTCAAGCATTCTCGATGTTGACTGCCTACCGGGGACCGGGACAGCCTTTACGCTTTCTGGATCACCCGCTGTTTTTCCCGGTGTTGGAACATGCCGCCAAGCTCAACATCCCGGTGTTTGTCCATACCAGCGGGCGCTTCAATGTACTGGCGGATATGGGTGAACCAGCGCTTCAGGGGCAAGCTGCAATGTATCTGACAGGCGGCCTTTCGATGCTGGTTGAAAGTACGCTCTGTTTGCTCCGGTTGACGCTGAGTGATGTGCTCGATCGCTTGCCAGAGCTCCGGCTGGTGTTTGGTCAGCTTGGTGGGCTGTTCCCGTTCGTGCTTGGACGCTTTGATCTCATCTATGAACTGGTACTGGTTGCTGCGGCGCAAAGCGGAGCGGAAGGGAAGCTCAACCGGCAGGATGTTGCGACCATCTGCCGTCGGTTGCGCGACTATGCCGGAAACATCTACGTGGATACGCATTCAATGGATCGGGCAGCGCTCCTCTGCGCGTTGGAAGCTCTTGGAGCGGATCGTCTGCTCTATGGTTCGGATTTTCCGGTGACACCTGCTCACCTGGGGCGTCATGAGGCGCTGGAGATGATTCAGGCGCTCCCCGTAAGTGAGGAGGTGAAGGCGGCCATTCTGGGAGGGAATGCCCTGTCCCTGCTTTCCCTGAGTCGGCTGGAAGAAGGGGTCTCCCGGTGATTATACATCTCGCTTTGTATCGCTTTTTTCCTGAAGTGTCAGAGGAGCAGCGAACGGCCTGTATTCGGGAACTGGAAGCCAGTACGGAGCGAACCGGGCTGGTGGCCTGGTTCACCGGTGGGCGTCATCTGGCCCTGCCTGCTGATGAGCCGGTTCAGCAGTTCATATATGATTATGCGGCCCTCTGGGGCTTTACCGATCAGCAGGCGCTGGAAGCGTTTTCTATCCATCCCGCCATGAAGCAATGGGTGGCCACATTTGTTCGTCCGTTTGTAGAGAAGCTCGCAATTGCCAATTTCAAAGAAGGTCTATCACAAAGCAAGGAAGAAGGAGCATGGGCATGTCTTTTGAGGGGAAACGAGTATTGATTACAGGTGCGGCTTCCGGTATCGGACAAGCCAGTGCGCGGCTCTTTGCTGAAGAAGGTGCACACCTCATTCTGCTTGATCGAGATGAAGCAGGATTGCATGCAACGGGGAAAACATTGCCCGCGGAAACGCTCCTTCTGACCGTTGATGTCGCGGATGAGCAAGCGGTGCGTGCGGCTGTACAGGAGGCCGGGGAACGGATTGATGTTGTGATCAATAGTGCGGCGATCCTGGCCAACTGGGGGGCTCCGCACGAGATTCCAGAGGAATTGTGGAATGAGGTTTTCTCGATTAACTTGAAAGGTGTTGTCTACACCTGCCGTCACGCTCTCCCGTTGATGAGAGCCGGAAGCGCAATTATCAACATGGCGAGTGTCTGTGGCGTGACGCGTGCCTGCACCAATCGTGCGCCTTATAACATCGCAAAGGCAGGGATTGTCGCCTTTACTCGTGATCTCGCGGCAACCTATGGACCGCGGGGAATTCGTGCCAATACGCTGGTTCCCGGCTTTATTGATACACCGATGTCGCGTCGCCTGGTACAGGGGCATGAGGAGCAGGCGCGTGCTGAGGAAGGAAGGATACCGCTTCGGCGATTGGGGCAAGCGGACGAAGTCGCACGTGCAGCTGTGTTCCTTGCCAGTGAAGCTGCCTCCTATATTACCGGGAGTACGCTGTTTGTTGATGGCGGCATCGCTTTGGTGTAGGGTATCCCGCATTACACCATGCGGAAAGAAGGAGCCTTTCCTATGCAGAGAAGAGTCGTTATTACCGGTCTCGGTGTTGTCGCACCAAGCGGTATCGGGAAAAAGGAATTCGCAGAGGCTCTCTGGCAGGGGCGTTCCGCTGTCAGTCGCATTTCTTGCTTTGATCCTTCCGGGCATGCCTCCCAGATTGCCGCCGAGTGCCGGGATTTTGTTCCTGAACGCTTCGGCATTACGCCGCAGATGCTCGATCAGGATGACCGCGTTGTCCATCTGGCACTTGTAGCGGCGCGTGAGGCGATGCAGGATGCTAACTTTACGACGCTTGATCCCTCTCGCCTGGGAGTAAGCATCGCGACGGCTGTTGCAGGAACAAAGCGGATGGCGGAGCACTTCGCGGTCTTAACCGAGGGCGGGACGGTTCCGGTGCCTCCTGCTGCGGCTCACCCGTTCCTTTATAGAGCGGCAACCTTTAATACAACGTCAGCAGTCGTAGCGACCGAATTTGGAGCGGAAAGTGTGTGTTCTACATTGGCGACAGGATGCACCGGCGGAAACGATGCCCTGGGCTTTGCGCTAGATGTGATTCGTCGCGGAGAGGCTGATGTGATGATTGCTGGTGCGGCGGAAGCGCCCATCACGCCGCTGGTGGTCGCCTGCTTCGATGTGATTGGAGCACTCTCGCAGCACAATGACGAGCCACAGCGTGCCTCTCGTCCCTTTGATAAAGATCGGACTGGCTTTGTGCTGGCTGAAGGAGCCGGGCTTGTGATCTTAGAAGAACTGGAACATGCCAGAAGGCGAGGAGCGCACATCTATTGTGAATTGAGCGGATTTGGTAGTACCTGTAATGCCTATCATATGACTGATTTGCCTGCCGAAGGTGATGCGTTAAGCCGTTCGTTAACGCTTGCGCTGGCTGATGCTGCTTGTACGCCAGAGCAAGTGGATTATGTGAATGCGCACGGCAGCTCTACCCGGCAAAATTCAATCTGTGAAACCTATGCCATTAAGAAAGCTCTGGGTCAAAAAGCGTATCAAACACCTGTTAGCTCTATCAAATCGATGATCGGGCACGCTCTGGCTGCGGCGAATGCGATTGAGGCGGTCGCTTGTGCCCTGGCCTTTGAGCATCACATGTTGCCCCCTACTATTAATCTGGATGAGCCGGACCCTGCCTGTGATCTGGACTACATTCCGCATGTTGCACGAGAATGGCACGGCAATACGATTGCCAGCCTTTCTAGCGGCTTTGGTGGCATTCATTCAACCATTGTACTACAGCGAGTCGGTGAGGAGGAGAATGCTGTATGAAACGCCGGGTTGTCATCACTGGCATTGGCTTGATTACTCCTGGCGGTTCCTCGCCGGAGGACGTTTGGCAGACGCTGCTACACGGCCAATCGGTCGCACAGTCGATCACCTCGTTTGATGCGACACCTTATTCGACCTCGCAGGCGGGGATTATAGAGGAGAGCGAGCCATTCCAGCCATTTTCCAGGCGGCTGCTCAAGCGCATGGATCGGTTCTGTTGTCTGGCGATGGCGGCTGCGCATCGCGCTATTGAGGATAGTGGGATTGAGTTTCAGCATCGCGAGGCGGCGGGTGTCTATATCGGGAATATGTATGGCGGCTGGGGGGTGACGGATCCAAGCCTGCGAAATTTGCTCACTCAGGGATATCGGGAGGTCAGCCCTTATGTGGCCTCAGCCTGGTTCCCGACCGCCCCACAAGGGCAGATCTCTATTCATTGGGGGTTAAAGGGACAGAGTAAAACGATCATCGCGGATACTGCCAGTAGTGCGCTGGCTATCGGGTATGCAGCTCGCGCTATTGAGGAAGGGCGCGCTGATGTTATGCTCGCGGGCGGCGCGGAGGCTCCGATTACGCCCTACACCTATACGTTCTGTTCCAATAGCGGGCGGCTGAACCCTGCCGGATACCGTGTCTTTGATCCGGAAGGAAGAGGCTTTCTGGTCGGTGAGGGGGCCGTGCTCCTGGTCCTGGAAGAGCTGGAAGCGGCACGACGACGGCAGGCGCATGTCTACGCTGAAATCGCAGGATGGGCTACAGGCTATCTTCCCCGGGCAGAGAACCTCTGGTCCGATGAGGGAAAGAAGCTTGCCTCGCTGATGACGCAGGCACTCAGGCAGGCTGAGCTTGAGCCAGATGAGATAGGCTATCTCGGTCTTGATGCGCAGGGGGTGCAGGCGGCTGATCTCGCCGAGGCTCAGGCTGTGGAGCGTGTGTTTCCCGGAGAACAGCCATTGGCGACCTCGTGTAAGCCAACGCTCACCCATCTCCTGGGAGCAGGAGCGGCGGCGGAAATTGCCACAGCGCTCTTGAGTATGCAACATGACTTGATTCCTCCCATATCAGCACATCCTGTTTCTGCGGCGCATATGCGGCTTGTCAGTGAAGAGGCGCGACCTGCTCAGGTGCGTAATGCCCTGATTCATGCGCGTGGAGCGGATGGCGTACAGTCTGCTATGGTTTTGCGGAGAATGGCGGAATAGATTGCTACCGAAATGAAAGGAACATCCTTGTATGGCTGATACTTCCACCTTTGTACAAGATGCACTGGTACAGCTTGGCGTCGAGAGACAGGAGATTACACCAGAGGCGACCCTGCTTGATGATCTGTCAGTTGATTCAACCGAGTTGATCGAGCTGATCACTATTCTCGAGAAGCAGATGGACATTCAGCTTGATGAAAAGCAGTTGAAGAATGTACATACCGTTGCTGAACTTGTCTCGTTTGTTGAGAGCTCGAAGGTTGGCTAGCAAGCGGAAGGAGAGAATCCATGTTTCATACGGAACATTGTGTGACTATCGATGCGCCTGTAGAGGTTGTTTATAACGTGCTGGCAGATGTTGAGGGCTACGCGAAGCTTTTCCCTCCAACGCAGGAGGTGATTATGCTTGAGGAGGGAGCCGATTATCAGATCGCAAAGCTGGTGGTTGATGTCAGTGGTCAGATCCAATCCTGGACAACTCGGCGAGACCTTGATGCCAGCAATCGCATCATTCGCTATCAACAGATTCAGACCGCGCCTCTGATGGAACAGATGGGCGGCGAATGGCGCTGCTTCCCTTTGAGAGAGAAACAGACACAGCTTGTTCTGACCCATGATTTTGCGCCTCGTGCGGCTGTTGATGGTCTGGTGCTCGGAAAGTATACACCCGAGCAGGCAGAAGCGATGGTGCGGGGCGCTGTCGAGCACAACAGTGTCGCGGATCTGGCGGCGGTGAAGCAGGAGGCAGAGCGACGTTTTCAGCGGGTGACGGCGGTTTCGGGTGATTAGGCATGAGAACACTGATTGACCTGAGTCTCCCGATTCAGTCAACTCCCAGTGAAGCGACACCGGTAACAGTGGCGACACTGGAACATCATGAGGCGCCAGGGGTTTTTGGCCTCTCGCCTCATGATTTCCCCGATGGTATGGGGATCTCCAATGAACAGATCTCCCTGACCACCCATACGGGAACACACATGGATGCGCCGCTTCACTATGGGCCATTCTCGGAGGGACGACCGGCGCGAAAGATTACTGATATTCCCCTCTCCTGGTGCTATAACCGTGGCGTTCGCCTTGATGTGCGCCATCGTGGGCCCGGCGAGGAAATCAGTGCTGCCGATCTCAAAGAAGCGGTTGCGAGTGCCGGGACAGAGCTCGCTCCGCTGGATATCGTGTTAATCTGGACCGGCTGTGATCGTCTCTGGGGAAGCGAGCGGTATCTAACTGATTATCCCGGGTTGGGGCGAGATGCCGTCGCTTACCTTGTCGAGCAGGGGGTTCGGATTATCGGGGTTGATACCTGGGGGCTTGATCGACCTGTGGAGGCGATGCTGCGCGATTATCGGGCAACGGGAGATCATTCTTATCTCTGGCCCGCCCATCTCTATGGGAGAGAACAAGAGTACTGTCAATTGGAGAAGCTGGCAAACCTGCATCTTCTGCCTGCATCTTTCGGGTTCCAGGTGCTCTGTTTCCCTGTCTCGATAGCGGGTGTTGGTGCGGCCTGGACCAGAGTTGTCGCAGTTGTTGAACAGGATTAACTTATGCGGTACGCAGAGATTGTCCTGCACGCTGATAACGATGTGTTGTTCAGAGGACAGGGAACGCGGAGTGTGCTTCTGCATCGAACGAGCATGCAACGCCTGGTGAGTCTTGGGCTTGACGTCTGTGCTCTCGACCGCTGGGAACGCATGCAGCGGCGAACTCCTGAGGTGATAGCGCGTGTCTTTACCACAAGCGAGATCGCGTGGGCCGGGCAGGAGGCTCAATCTCTGGCCCGGCTCTGGACAATCAAGGAAGCATTTACAAAGGCGCTTGGCACTGGCTTTGCCGGCTTGGCTTATCGAGATATCGAGGTGACGTTTAATGCGTCTGGAGTGCTGGTGCGGTGCCCCTTGCACGCTATGACTGAGGAGCAGGCACTTTACCAGGGGCAGATATTCCTGTTTGGAGAAGAGGGGCTTTCCGGGGCCCTGGTTTGTCTCTGGAGAGAACCAATTGACGGCGAGGGAGTGCAAACAACTCGTATTGTGCTTGAGCTTCGACGTGCTCCTGCTTCCCTTTGTGCCACACGGCGGAGAAAACGAGATGCTGAACGTTTGCTCGTACGGCAGGCTGTCTGTAGTGCTGTTACCCGGCTCTTCTCTCGTGAGCACGGTGGACGACTCGCAATATGGAAGATGCAGAATGGCCGCCCTTTCCTTTATAGAGCTCAGGATGGAAGCATGTTTCCGTTGTCACTGTCTCATTGCAGTGGTTGGGCCGCTGTCACCTTTGGGAACGTACCGGTGTTTTCTTTGCAGGAGAGGCCGAGGCGAGTGGATATGATCTCATTGTACGCGAATAGATGAGGAGAAAGATGAGTACAATTACAAAAGGTTCGTCTGTATTCACCTTAATTAATGTCTTTACCGTGACCCCGGAGCGACAACAGGAGTTGATTGATCTGTTAATACAGGCAACGGAGGAGGTTATTTGCAAGCTGCCAGGCTTCATTTCTGCAAATATCCATAAGAGTTTTGATGGGGTGCGCGTCATCAACTATGCACAATGGAAGGATAAGGCCGCTTTTGAAGCGTTTCTTCGGAACAGCAAGGCAACAGAGCACTTCAAGATCGCTGAACAGATCGCGGAAAAGATTGATTACCACACCTATTCCGTCGCCGATGTGATTACAAGTAGTGTTCATGTGAGTCAGGGGAAATAGCCTGTAGCGCGATATGTTTGGTCTGGTAGCGGGGCTTTACGCCTCGCTCTATCATTGGGTTTCAGAGCACGGAAAGGATTGCTTTTATGCTGACGGGCCAGATCCTCCTGCAACTTATTGTTATTCTGATCGTCGTACAGCTTTTTCGGGTAGTATGTCTTCGTCTTGGTCAGCAGGCTGTGGTCGGCGAGATCCTGGCCGGGCTGGCGCTTGGTCCCTCTCTTTTGGGAGTATTGTTTCCCGAGATGAAAATGAGCCTCTTTCCCCGTGAAGCTCTTCCAACGCTTCAGACACTGGGTGAGCTGGGGCTGATGTTGTATATGTTTACCCTGGGAACGCGGCTGGAAGTTCATGTGATGCTGAATCAGAGGCGAGCTGCATTGGCGGCGTCATTTTTTGGGATCGTGCTTCCATTTGGAACGGGAATTCTGGCAGGCTTCTTTCTCTATCCTGCCTATGCTGGCTCTAAAGCAACCTTGCCATCTTTTCTCTTGCTCATTGGTACTGCCCTGGCGATTACTGCTTTTCCAGTGCTGGCCCGCCTGTTGACTGATAAGAAACTGGTAGCAACGCGAATCGGGACACTGGCTCTAACCTGTGCGGCGGTTGATGATGTTATTGCCTGGTGCTTGCTGGCGCTGGTGGTTTCGGTTGCCCGGGCACACGGTGTTGTCTCCTCGCTCTCCCTTGCCGCGTTAGCCATCATCTTCTTTCTGGTTATGCTATTCCTGGTCCGTCCATTGTTTACGTTTCTATCCCACCGGCTCTCAGTATCAGCAATGAAGATAGGTAGCGTGCTGCTCATGGTCATAGCAGCGACGATAACCAATGCTATCGGGTTGCATCCGCTCTTTGGCGCTTTCATTGCGGGACTTGTGTTACCTCGTCGGCCGTGGCTTCGTGAGCAGGAAGAACATATTGATCAGATCAATACGATCCTGTTCCTTCCGCTCTTTTTCATCTTTAGTGGCTTACAAACACAGCTCGGATTAGTATTTACACCGGTCTCGCTTCTCCTGCTTTTGCTTCTGTTATTTATCGCTTGCCTGGGGAAGATTGTTGGTGGCGTGTTGGGAGCGAAGGTCGTGGGCCGAAATTCCTGGCGGGAATCGTTGACCCTGGGCGTGTTGATGAATACGAGAGGATTGGTAGAACTTGTTGTGCTCAATATCGGGCTTGATCTGGGGATTCTCTCGCCAACTCTCTTTTCAATTCTGGTTGTAGTTGCATTAGTGACGACGATGATGGCTTCTCCTCTCTTGAACCTGTTGTTGAACCGCCGTTCTGCTTCAGGTGACGAGGACCCTGTTTCTGCTTCGGTAGAAGTGGCCTCAGGAAGCCATAATGGAGCTGTTTCATGAAAGCGAGTATGACGGTGACAAGAAATACACTGCTTCGGAGTTGTGGCCTCTGTATTGGTTTTCTTGCTGGTTGGGTAGTCACGTTCCTGTTCACGGAGCATGTCCAATTTTCTACGCTCTCAACGCCCGTTGAAAGGTTGAAGCTCCCCTATTGGAGAGATGCATCTATGCAAGAGAGAGACAAAGAAGTTCTTCTGAACCGATGAGGAAGGCTGCTGAGGAGAGTATTGCGTGCTTCTAGATAGAAAACAAAAGAGCTGATCTCAGGATGAAAAACATATGGTGTGAGAGAGCAAGCAGTGATCTCATAACCAGGATATGCTATGTTCCTTGAAGAGTATTATTGACCACATCCATTGTTTTTGTAGGAATATGATGAATGTGTATTGCTTCTTCTGTGCATTTGTTACATGCTACCATTGAATTCGTAGGGCTCTTCGCATGAAGAGCCCTTTCTATTTGTCCTGATACAGATAGACATGAATAGGAGGTATCGATAACAGTTGTTTCAGGAGCAGGTTTTCCAGCCCTCCCCTATCTTCTATGGCTTTTGTTCTAAAACGCAAAAAGGGATTGTTTTGTAGTAAAAATTTCTCCGGAACTTAGAGCAAAGTAAAGTATCTGTCATCTATTTTTTTCTAACTTTGATTGAGAATTAAAACATTTCTTGAATAACAGATGAAGTAACATTCCATCCTTTCTCTTTAGTACTATAAAATACTGGTCAAAACGCATTTTCTGCTCTATAATATGGCTATGTTTAACTCTGCCATTTGTATGAAGGCCTGGAAGGAATGCGCATGGGCACTCGTCTGACTTCCCCAGTCGCTGCTGCGCTTGGAATTATGGAGCGCTATCATAAGGATATAGAAGCGCGACTGCTCTCCTCCGGGATCAAGGAAGATCTGGTCAGGAGGATGAGCACAGACCTCTTCTCAAAGGATGATATTTATTTTTCCCTGAATAAAGAATATGAGTGGATCGAGGAGAAATTCAGCGAATTCTGCCGAAAACATCGCTTGCATAGCGAAATAGCACAACGTTTTGCTTCGTTGCGATTGTATCGCCATCAGGCAGAAGCCATTCGCTGTATTTTAAACGAGCATACGACGATTATCGCAACCGGTACCGGGAGCGGTAAAACAGAAGCCTTTCTCATTCCTCTCGTACATCATTGTCTGATGCAGCGAGATCAAAGGGTGCAAGGGGTGAAGGCTCTTATTCTCTATCCAATGAACGCGCTGGCAAATGATCAGCTTGAACGCGTCATACGGATGGTGTATGGGACTGGAATACGTGTCGGGTGCTTTGTCGGGTCGACTCCTGAAAGAATAGAAGGAGAAGAAGAAGAGAAAAGGTATGGGTTAGGTCGTGAGGGGATGTTGGAGAATCCTCCGGATATCCTGATTACAAATTATATCATGCTGGATCGGTTGATCACTATGCCAAAGTATCGCCCGCTCTTGTTGCAGTCCCGAGACAGTCTACGCTACGTTGTCGTTGACGAAGTCCATTATTTTTCGGGTATTCGTGGGGCAAATCTCAGCCTCTTACTTCGGCGGTTGCATACCCTCTGCAAAAGGCCTCCTATCCATATTGGGGCGAGTGGTACCTTGCGGCAGAGCGGTGGCTTCTATGCTGAACAGGCAATGGAGCAAATCGAGGAATTTGTAAGTCTGCTTTTTGGCCCTGAAGCTGTGAAGAAGGGCGTCAAGCTCATCGAGCCATCATTCCAACCGGGTCAGGATGAGCAGCCCTGTGATGCTCTACCATCAGTGGAGCATGTACCAAATACCCTGTTCTCTGCGGACAAATCATCTACACAAGGGCATGAGCTGGCGCGGCTGCTCTTTGGTGAGGAGCAACTAAAGGCATATGAGCGGTCCTATTCGGGGAACACTGCATTAGAGAACCCGATCTATCATCTGCTGAAGAAAAGCCCGTTTGTGCGAGAGATACGGAATGTGCTTGAAGAGAGAGCCTGTGTTTTCAGAGAGTGGGTGCAGGTATTTGAGAGGCTGTATGAGCGTAAACCTGCTGATCCTCGCAGTGTGGTTGAGGCGTATTGGAATCTGATCGATTACATCAATGAAGATCTACGTGACGTTAAGCCATCTGTTCCCCTTCTACTGGACTATCGTGTCCATCTCATATTGAGTGATATGGATGGTAACGTGAGTCGCTGTGTGCTCTGTGGACACTATCATGATTCCCGCTGTATCTATTGTCTGCATTGTCATGGGATGCTCTTTCCAGTGAGGAAAAACCAGCCAGACTATTGCATAGCCTATCTCGCAAATGGAGCACTCTATGCTCAGGATCCGGCCGGCAATGCGGTTGCAGTCCGCGTGTTTGTGAGGCCATTCGAGGGCATGGAAGTGGATGGAGAGCGAGAGTGTGCTGTTGAGATAACGCAGGACTCCGAGGGAAAGTTGATCTATCGATTGTGCGCGAAAACAGAGAAGACACATACTCTTTTTATCTTGCCGGAACCTGAGCGTCAGGAGCTAGCCTTACCGTTGCGAATCGGTGACACCTCGATGTACTGGTATGCAGCGCTGAAGGTGATCGAGGCAGTAGTCTCAGATCAGGAGACCAGCGTCACGAATAGGATATTGGGGTTTGTTGATGCTCGGGAAAAAGCCTCGAAGTACAGGGTTCGGCTGCATGATGAGCTTGCCAGTTATGTGCTATCATTGCTCGCACGCTCTGTCTGGACAGAGTGTAAGCCCTTGCCGGAGGCGTTTGAAGAGCTACAGAATGAAATCAACTCCTGGCAAGAGGGTGAAGAGCCAGACGAACTGGCATTTGTTCAGGAGATGCCGTTCTGGTTTTGCAGGATGCTCACCTATGGGGAGAACGGAGCGGCGGGGTGGCGTCTCGTGCTCAATGAAGAGTATGAGCTTGATGATGATGAGCAGGTTTTGTTGGAACAGGTCTTTCTATCGGAGCGGGCCATTGATCGAGATAGTTTCCATACCTTCGAGGCAGGCAATATTAAGTATTTCTATGTTGAAAGGTATAGATGTGAGATGCGATATGGCGTGGGAATGTCTGGCTCGGATGAGCGGGGCTATGACATTATCTCACTGGGAGAGCGTGGACAAAGGTATCAGGAATTGATTGCCCGCTATGGAGAGAAAAAGCTTCAGGCGATGCTCTCTGAGCTGGTGGCGAGAGGGTTGCTGGTGTTGAAGCAAACGCCAAAGGGAACGACCTATTATCAACTCTCTCCTGAGGCTGTGTGCATTGAACCGCATTCAGGTAGTGATGGGGGGAGACATGTCAGGAACTGGGAAGAGTGGTTTGTGCAGGTACAATGCCATACCGGTGAGTTGAGTACGCAAGAGCGAGAACGAATCGAGCGCACGTTCAAGCAAGGGCAGAGGAAACAGGCACTGATCTGTACGCCGACGATGGAAATGGGAGTCGACATCAATGATTTGTTCTGTGTGATGATGCTTGGTTTTCCGCCAAGTCCCGCCAATTATGCGCAACGGGCCGGTCGTGCCGGACGAGGACAAAAGCGTCAGGCGCTTGTGATCGTGCTGGCATCGTTGAATGATACGCATGACCGCTATTATTATCTGGCTCCTGCTCAAATGATTGAAGGAGAGATTACACCGCCGAGCTTCTCCCTGAGGAATGTCGCGCTCTTACGGGCTCATAGCTATGCGCATATTCTGGCCGGAACCGAAACAAAAGAGTTGTATGAGAAGCTTTATCAGCTTTCTGACTATGTTCAGGTGTTTGCCGTAAACGATGAGCTTAAATTGCAAGAGGTTCTGGATAAAGACGCGTACCAGGAGTTTATAGAGGACCTGGAGCGAGATTGCAGAAACATAGTGCGAAAAGTAGGAAATGGGAGAGGCACCATTACCTTAGAGAAGCTCTACCGGGAAGGCATATTTCCAGATTATGGTTTCCGAAATGATGATATTGTGCTCTATGATCGAAAAGAAACGCAAAGTGAGGAAGAAAGAAAGCTCACTTCTCGTGAACCTGAGCAGGCAGTAACGCAATTGGTACCCGGAAGCATTCTATTTTGCAAGGGCATCGTAGTACGGATTGATAAGCAGCAAAAATATACGACTGAGCAAGACGTAAAGGGGGAACCGTTTCGGAAGTATTTCGCTTTAAGTGCGGATAGCAGTCTGCCTGTGGAGCTTGAGAGAAGGCGCGATCCTGAGCAGATGTATAAGGTGTCGCGTTTGATACGCCTCGGGCTGCCCCTGGAGCATTTGCCGCAGCGGGGACCAAAATACTGCAAAGTCTATTATGTACCCAAAGGGACGCTCTATTTTATCAATGAGATGCAGCGAAAGAGAGACGAGTTTGTCCTGCATACAGATGAGAATAATCAGCAGTTTCGCTTTGGCACAACGATAGAGCGGGAGGGCTTGTTGATCCGCTTTGCAGCTTCGCTGCTCTCCCCTGCAATGAAAGAGAATTTTCTTGCGGTACTGCTGCGAGGAATCCCCGATTATTTTAACCTCGATGATGCAGATTTGCGGCTTGTCCAATCTGTCGATCCTGCCGACGAGGAAGAAATGTATGAGAGTGCTTTCCTGTATGGCAACGATAAGAGCGGGCTTGTTCCTTTTGAAAGGATCTTCGAGAACTGGGAGGCCTTTTTATCCCGTCATCTTCAGGTACTCCACGATTGCAAGTGCCAGCAAAAGGGGTGTTATCTCTGTCTGCTCAGCCCCCGATCGACATTGTTGAACACGCAGGTTTCTCCTGAGGTCGCTATTGAATTCCTGAAAGCCTATCTGGGTCAGGAACGGTTGAAGCCCTATCTACCTCCTTTGCAGGACGCACTTCAACCGGTGGAGCTCGTCATTACTGCCAACATGCAGAATGGGGGCTGGCAGTTTGAGATATATGATAAGCGTGATAATACCTCTTCTTCTCGCTTTGTCGAGAAGACCAGCGACCAGAACACGGCATTTTATGCGGGCCTGACCGCTCTTCTTGCAGAGAAGAGAGCCGAGGGAGCAACATCGGCGCAGATTCGTACAAAGATCAGCTATATTGTAAAACAATTGAAAGGTGAAAATAAGGTGAACACTGGAAAGCGTGCTTTCACATATTTTGAGCTTGAGAAGGCGCTATGGCCGATCTGGAAAGTGGAGGAGGTGTAGAGATGGCAAGGGTGCTGCCCGGGGAGAATGTATGGAAAAATATGCGGGAAGAGAACCGAGCTGGCAAGAAAGCGGAGCAAGAGGCACTGAGGTGCTTGCAGACGCTCTCTGACGAGTACTTTGTTTTGTGTGAGCCTCGCTGTGTGGCCTGGGATCCCAGAAATGGATTAAGCGGCTATGAGCATCAGCCTGATTTTGTTGTGGTGGGGCCAGAACTCGGAGTGGTGGTGATTGAGGTGAAGGATTGGGATATAAAAAGGAATAACTTCCAGTTTCTCGATCAGTGGAATGTGCGCAAAGTCGACAAGAGGAATTGTGAAACCATCATCCGTAATCCCTGGGATCAGGCACGTAGATACTACCTTGATTTTATGGAGATTGTTAAAGGTCTCTCTCCGAAAGTGTGGGTCAGCTATGCAGTTTTTTATCCTCGTATGGTACGGGCTGAGTTCCAGAATGCGTTTGTGAATCCGCAGGCAGATAATCCCCAGAGCCGGATGGTGATTGATCTGGAACGAACGCTTTTTCAGGATGATATGGTTGGTGCACAGATGACTCTGGCAAGTCTCAAGCGAATTGCCGGGTTACGGAATGCTGGAGCGGAACGATCTGTCTATACTGCGCAACAGGTTGTGACTGCCGTGGAGCGGATCATGCCGGGAGAAATGAAGGTAGGTGCACGAGAAGAAAGTGAAGCAGAAAAACACTTTGCGCACCTGGATATAAAGCAGCAAGAATGGGCACTGAGTGTACTGTTCGCGGACAAGGTCTACATGGCGGATGTGGCTGGGAGTGGAAAGACAAACGTTTTGCTCTCGCGTGCGCTCCATCTGGCAAAATCACATTTTGGGGAAACTGGCTACAGAATTTTGATCACGACCTATAACCGGGCGCTGAAGGTAGAGTTGGAGCGAATCCTGAACGAGAAAATTATATATGATAACCTTGCGATGCAGTGCTATCGTGGAGAAAACAGATCGCTGTTTATCTATGATATTGTTGAGCTGATGGAGCACGTCGTTCGGGATGTAATGAGGGAAGATTTTCAGGCCTGGCGTGCTGATGCTTTGAAAGGGCGGACAGAAGCGGAATATATCGAACGGGTGTTGCCTGCCGAATGTCTTCAGATTTTGAAAGGGCAAGCGGAAGCGTACAGGCGGTTTGATTTCCTGATGGTTGATGAGATTCAGGATTTTAACACGCAGATGCTTCTGGTTGCCAAGAAGTTCCTCAGAAACGAAAAGAACCTCTTTCTGGTGGGGGATGTGGGGCAGAAGCTGTTTGCAAGAAACATCGAGTGGGGCTATGTGGAGGTTGAGAAGACCAGGGCCGCATTGCATAAGCGCTTCATGATGTATCGTAGTCCGAAGCTAGTTGCCAAAACTGCCTGGCGTTTTTTGACAAAAGATCCGCTAATCGTACAAGAGCTTCAGCAGGAACAATATGACATGGCAATCAAGCCAAAGAGCCCATTTCAGAATGAACCAGAGTTGACGCCTTTCGCGAATGAGGAAGCATTGCTTGATCGGCTCATTGAGGATATCCAGCAGTATCACACCCTGTACTTGTCTCGGAGAATGCTCTGTATTGGGCTTCGGGAGGGGCTCCTACCGAAGGTGTATGATTTGCTACGACAGCAGGGAATCCCGGTGCGTTGGGCAACTGAGGATGCCAGGGGGCTGGGCGATTATGTCATTCTTGCTGATTATATGGAGGCGAAGGGATTAGAGCGAGAGTATGTGTTTATTGTCGATACAGAACGCCTGGCTCAGTCGCAGTCCCCGTTTGAGGATATGGATGCGATATGGCAGCGTGTGAGCAAAGATCGAAAGAAACTCTTCATTGCACTGACCCGGGCAATCAAGGAAGTGAAGCTCTATTATACCGATTATAATCACCCATTTATTCAAGATTTGCTCACGATCATTCGTAACATCGATAGGTGAGAAGATGCCAGAGGAAGTGCAGCAATTACTGAAGGCGAAGGCAGAGGAGGTGAGGAGATATTTGAGCGAGACCGGGTATCAGTGTACCGCGACACTGATCCAATATGGAGTCAATATCAGGCTGACGCATCGGGGAAAGAGCGTAACGCTTTCGCTCTTCTATAACTCAAAGAAGAGAAGCTGGAATATACAGAGTTCCAATGAATGGGTAAAAGCCGAAATTTTTCCGAAGGTCCAGAGTTTGCTTGAGGCGAAAAAGCCACCTGTAACTGAGCAAAGCCCGATCTATCTGGAACCGTATTTCCGTGAAGTCTGCCATTATATGCGACTTCTGGAGCCGTTTGCAGACGAGTATATCGATTTCTCCCTTCTTTTTGAATATACCAGAAGGGCAATCAAGCAAGTGCTTCTTTTCTCCACTATAGAAGAATCCGACCGCGTTGCTTTACAAGAATTGTTGGATGTAGATCCCAAAGTGGAGTTTGTTGAGGTAAAGGAGTATCTCACCACATGTATGAAGATATGCAAAATTCCGGGAATGATGTAAAGCAGCAAGCATGGGAGCTTGAAAAACAGGGACAGTTTGAGACGGCTGCTGAACTTTATCGAAAGGCATTGGCAGCCAGACCTGATGATGCTTTTTCTCATTCTCGTTATTTGAAATGTCTGCGGTCTTTAAAAAGGTCAAAGGAAGGTATTGAATGGGGGTGGATGTTGCGGCCAGAGGTGAGAGAGGACAAGTACGTGTTTAGCATGTGGGCATGGTGTATCTATGATGTCTATTTCAAAAAGACAGAAGAGAGAGAAGAGGAGTTAGAGGGATGGGAAGAAGAGACCTCGATGACCGATGAGCGTTTTAGAAAAATGCGCAGTGCGGCTATGTATGTGCTGGAACGAACGGAGGATGCGCTGATTCGAAAGTTGCTTGTGCTCGGGATTTGTCGTGAGGCCAAACAACGAGGAAAATGGGATATTATCTATAAGTTTGCCGGGATGATCGATCCATCCACATTGGAAAAGGATGCGAGGCAAGCAGGGAGAATGTCGGAGTGTGAACGCTGGTATTTCTATGCCATCAAAGCCGCGTTTTTGATGGAGCAGTATGAGGAATGTCAGCGACTGGCGGGAGAAGGCATGAAGCTCTATACCCATAATCGCTTCTTCCCCTGGTGGCATGCATTGGCAAAAGCCAGAAGCGGCATTCAGGAAGAGGCGTTGCAGGATCTCCTGACCCTTGATGGTCGGTATAAAGAATGGTATATCCGGGCGGATATTGCACGTATCTATGAACAACTGGGCCGGGATGATGATGCCTGGCTCTGGTATTGCCGCGCTGCCTTGCAGGCAAATGAAATTAAGCTCTGTTACAGGCTCATCGGGCAGGAAATGGCGTCTCTCTTGCAGCGCCTTGAGCGCTTTCAGGAAGCATATGAGCATATGCAATTTGCACGCCTGATCGCAGAGAAAGAGAATTGGAGCCAGTCGAAATCTGCTGAGCAACTCAGGGAACGAATAGTGCAACTCTGTGAGCTTTATGCTGAGCAGATCACACCTGAAGACTATCCGCTTGAGAGTTTTGGGCGGCTACGTGGGAAGCTGAGAAGGCTTTGGGAGTCTGCTGCACCCCGTGAGATCGGGGTGATACGCACACTGAATCAAGAAAAGGGATTTGGTTTTCTTGCCGTGGAGGATGAATCAATCTATTTCCGCATTCCCAGGCAGGTGCCTTCATTGGAAGTCGGAATGAAGCTTGAGTTTACCAGAGAAGTGAGTTTTGATCGTAAGAAACAGCAGAATTCACTGGTGGCAGTGAACCTGCGCATCGTTCGTTAAGCGGAAGCGGGGAAGGGGCATAGGATTTATAGCCCCTTTGCCCGTTTTTTATTGTGCGGAGTCTATGTGTCATTGGTGAAGAACTATACCTTCGTTCCCTCTTCCTATAATTACATTTTATTCATTTAATTACACTTTATTCATTTGGATGCGGAAAAATATGAATTTTTTCATCTGTCCTGATTGTGACGTTAATCGAAAGATATAAAGGGGCATAAGTAAACATTCAGGCTATTCGGTCACAATATCTCTTTTTCATGCTAAATTGCAATATTAAGAATATATTCATGACAGGTAATAATATAATAAAAAAAGCTCCTATTGTTGTTATTCACATGTTGGAATGTATAAGTGTAAGATGGTAAGGGCAATATTGTGTATTATACGAGGGGTAATTCTGGTAAGGGATAAGTTACGATGCTAATTTGTTGGGAAGAGGAATGATAGTATTTCGGTGATTTCTAATGGTAGTAGTGGCGGATTTCGGGAATGTTGCCAGCCTACCTTTTCTTTCCATAATCAACATTGAGCTGTAGTGCTCGCTTCTCTGCTTTGGGGGAGGGATTCTGTGAGGAAGATCGGAGTGTACGCAAAAGCTCCCGTGTTTACCTGTGTGACCAGTGAAGGAGCGCTGCTTCCTGTGGAGATGTTGCAGCGGATCGCTTATCTTGATTCTGGTCTGGGCGGATTGAGCGCGGAAGACTATAACCTGTTTGATATGAGGCTCAATGAGGCGATCAGTGATTCCTGGCAGCATCTGTTACGGGCCTGGAAGGCCTTTCGAGCTGCGAGACAGCGAATAACTGTCTCTGGTTCCGAGGGATCGATTACACGACGTTTTTGGCTGTTACCTCTTTTTGAGAGACTTGGCTATGGCCATCTGAAGGGGGCGAAACCCATTGAGATCGAGGGGAAAAGCTATCCAATCTCACATTTCTGGTTTGGGGTACCGATCCATCTGATCGGGTGTCATATCGGTCTGGATCAGGTGGTGAGAAGCTCCGGTGGAGCACGACAGAGCGCCTTCAGTCTGGTTCAGGAATACCTGGGGCGCTCGCCAGAGGGGCTGTGGGGCTTTGTCTCCAATGGGCTGCGCCTGCGCCTCTTACGCAAAAATGTGAGCTTAACTCGTCAGGCCTATATCGAGTTTGACTTTGAAGCGATGATGGAGAGCGAGAACTATGCCGAGTTTACCCTGTTGTGGTTGCTCTGTCATGTCTCGCGTGTCAATGCGGAGGAACAGCCAGAACGGTGCTGGCTGGAGCAGTGGGCACAAGAGG
>NZ_QKUF01000004.1 GCF_003253565.1 Thermosporothrix hazakensis | reverse complement strand
CGTCGAACGCTTCTGGACAGCCTGCCGCTACGCGTCGTCGCACTGCGGCGCCGCGCAAGCAGGCTGGATGAAGGAAGAATCCCCGGCCTTCTGGCCTGGGGAGTGTCAACTTTTATGGAGGATGACTCTCTTCTGAATAGAATCAGGAAGAAATTTTCTCTCCTTTTATAATAACAAGCGAGGAAAGACTTTTATTCCTGGAGACGGCCCGTGCGGGCTTGTTTCAGCCAGCACAGGCCGTGATGACCGGTGAGTTGCTATCGCCTCTTTTCGAGATTTGCTGTCCGCTATGCCTTCAAGATTGCCACACCTCGCGGAGCCAGTTGGAGCTGCTCAACTGGCTCCGCTGGCGGCTCTCCGGGTGCGAGAAGCTGGACGTATAGCGGTGCTGGCAACGAGATAGAGACGGGCTCTTCCGTGTGGTTGAGCACAAAGAAGAAGGGCCCATTCTCCCCTGTACGGCAGGTGACCTCGACACCAGCGGGCACGGGAAGCGGAGCGCTTATACCGAGTTCGGCAAGCAACTGTGTGAAGAAGCTGGAAAGCGCGCGCTTCTCGGGACGAGTCGCGATATAAATGGCGCGTCCGCGCCAAATTCGATGCTCGGTGATGGCCGGGTGACCTGCGTAGAAGTCGCTTCCGAAGCGGGCGAGCGCAGTCGCTCCCTCCAGGTGTACAATGTCGCACCACGTTGAGCAGTCGTACACGCCCTCGGGAAGCAGCCCCCCTGGTTCCGCGATGAGCTGGTTGCGCATGTCGGGTTCCAGCGGGTCGCATTCCTCAACCCAGATTCCAAGCGTGCGGCGCAAGGGGCCCGGGTAGCCGCCCAACCAGGCCCGAGTATCCTCGTCAACGATGCCGCTGAAGTAGCCCGTGAGAAAGGTGCCGCCCTGCTCAACGTAGCGCTCTATTGCCTCAGCCTGCCGCTTGCTGACCATGTTCAGGAGCGGCGCAATGACCAGATCATAGCCGCTGAACTCGTGATCTGGCGAGATAACGTCAACGGCAATGTTTTGTTCCCAGAGCGCCTGATAGTGGTGAAGCACCTCTTCGAGATAGTTGAGCGCCTGGCTGAGGCTTGGCCGGTATTCGAGATTCCACCAGTTGGGCCAGCTAAACAGGAGCGCAACCCGCGCCGGGACACGGGTTCCGAGCGTTTGTTTTTCGAGCGTGGCAAGCTGCTTGCCGATCTCAGCGACATCGCGGAAGACGCGTGTATGCTCATGGCCCGCATGACTGACAATTGCGCCGTGGAACATCTCGGCAGCGCCCCGTGACTGTCTCCACTGGAAATACATCACTGCGTCCGAGCCGTGCGCAACCGCCTGATAGCTATGCAGCCGCAGCATTCCAGGGCGCTTGAGCGAGTTATAGGCCATCCATTGCGCCTGGCTTGGCGTTTGCTCCATCAGCAACCACGGTTGGCCATGCTTGAGCCCTCGCATCAGATCATGCCAGAAGGCCAGATGAGCCGGTGGCGTTGTGCGTGTCGGGTAGGAGTCCCAGGCGATGATATCCATATGCGGAGCCCAGGAGAAGTAGTCCAGCGGCTGAAAGAAGCCCATCAGGTTGGTGGTGACGGGGATCTCTGGCGTCAACTCGCGCAGCACCTCGGCCTCGTTCAGGTAGCATTCCAGGTTCATGTCAGATGTAAAGCGCCGCCAATCCAGCGAGAGCCCTTGAAAGCTCGTCTCTCCCCGCTTGTTCGGAGGGTTAATCTGTTCCCAATCGGTGTAGGTGTGACCCCAGAAGCGTGTGTTCCAGTGCCGGTTCAGCGCGTCGAGCGTCTGATAGCGTGCTTGCAGCCAGCTTCGGAAACGAGCGCGGCACCGCTCACAATAGCAGGGAGAGCCGTAATATTCGTTGCTCACATGCCAGATGGCAAGGGCTGGATGCCTGCCATAACGTAGCGCCAGTTGCCGTGCCAGATTTCGTGCCAGCCGTCGAAAGTCGGGGCTGGTCGGGCAATAGTTTTGCCGGTTGCCGTGTTCATGTCGGAACCCCTGTTCGTCGACAGGGAGCGCATCCGGATACGCTTGAGAGAGCCAGGCAGGCTGGGCCGCGGTGCCTGTGCCCAGACAGACGAAGATCTGATGTTGAGCTAGCAGATCCATGATGGAATCAAGCCAGTCAAACGTGAATGTCTGCTCGTCTGGCTGTAGCGAGCCCCAACTGAAGACGCCAACCGTTGCGATATTGACCCCGGCAAGCTGCATCAGGCGCAGATCTTCCGACCAGACCTCAGGGTCCCATTGCTCGGGATTATAATCTGCTCCATAGCAGATAGCCTGCACGCGCTCTAGAAGTGTCTGGACGCGGCGGGATTCCTCGGTATGCAAACGGGTCTATCCTTTCTCTCTACATCCATGTTACCAGTATTGAACCATCAGCCTGCCTGTTCCAGCGAGGCCCGGTTGTGCTTCCCTGCGCGATGTTCTGGCCGTTCACCGTGACGGCTTCGACTGGCGTTGTTCCCTCCAGTGGAAGCAGGCGGAGCGCCCCTTCACGTTTGGCTCCTGTCACCTGAATATGGAGCTCTCTGCCCGCCCGTGTGGCTGAAAGAGCGGTGATACCATCGATGTCATGCAACGCATATGAGCCGCTCTCAAACAGGTAGGCGTTGAAGGTCACATTGGTGAATGGCTCATCGGTGGTAAAGGCTTGCGGCTCGATGGTCGGGAGAAGCGAGTTCGCTCGCACGTAGAGCGGCATCGTTTCCAGGGGCGCTTGTACCGTGATGAAGCGTGAACCGGTCAGCACGTTTCCTGTCCAGTAATCAACCCAGTTGCCCGCGGGAAGATAGACGGTGCGCTCTCCGCTCTCGTTGAAGAGAGGAGCGACAAGCAGCGCCTCACCGAACATATATTGTAAGTCCAGCGTGTGGGTTGCCGGGTCTTCGGGATATTCCAGTACCATCGGGCGCAGCAGGGGCAGGCCTGTTTCAGCGGCGATGCAGGCGTAGCTATAGATATAGGGCAACAGCCGATAGCGTAGCCGAGCGTACTCACGGAAAACGTGCAGCGCGGTTTCACCATAATCCCAGGGAAGGCGCGTCGTGTTGCCGTGAGCCCGCGTCATGGGCGAGAGCAGGCCAAATTGTGACCAGCGCGTGTAGAGTTCGTTTGTTGGCTGGATGGTGAAGCCGCCTACATCGTGGCTCCAGAAGGCATGCCCGCACATCGCCATACTCAGGCCGCCGCGCAGCGTAGAGGCCATTGCCGGGAAGGTGCAGTTCGCGTCGCCGCCCCATTGTGCCGCGTGGCGCTGTCCTCCGGCATAGGATGCCCGCGCCCAGACCAGCCCCGTATGACCGGTCTCTTCGGCTGTCACCTCGGCGACCGCGTCATTGTAGAGCAGCGCATACAGGTTATGCAGCTCTTCTCCATGAATGCCGCTGTGCGCGACCGCGTCGGCGGGAATGCCTTCACCAAAGTCAGTCTTAAAGACATCGACACCAAGACGCAGATGTTCGCGCAGGAGCTCCTTGAACCAGGCAATCGCTGCCGGGTTGGTAACGTCAAGGATGCCAACGGGCGGGTGAAAGCCTCCCCAGATATCGACAACGTAGGTTTCGCCGGCGGGATTCTTCAGGAAGTAGCCCTTCTCGCTGGCCTCATGGAAGCGCTGGCTCTCGATCCCGATGTAGGGATTGATCCAGAGGCAGACCTTGAAATGGAGCGCTTTTAATTGTGCCAGCATGCCCGCAGGATCGGGGAACATTTCAGTATCCCAGAGCAGTTCAGACCAGCGTCCGAAGCGCTGCCAGTAGCAGTCAAGATGCAGCACATCACAGGGTATCTGCTGTTCACGAATCATACGCGCTCTACTCAGCACCGCCTCGGCGCTATCTCGTTGAAAGCCCGAAGACATCCAGACGCCAAGCGACCATTTCGGAGGCAGGATCGGAAAGCTGACGAGCTCACAATAGCGGGTGACGATCGTCTTAAGATCGGGACCGGTAATCACATAGTAATCCAGCTCATCGCCCGGGTTGGTGATGCTGAACGACGCGGTGTTGCTGGCAACCATATCGAAAGCAACCGCACGGGCGCTATCAACGAAGATCCCATACTTGCGCGAACTGACGAAGAAGGGTACGTTTTTATAGGCCCGCTCGCTCCAGACGCCGCCGCAATCCATGTTCCATGTCTGAATACGCTGCCCACGTTTGTCGAAATCGGTGAATTTCTCACCCAGGCCATAGAAATGCTCGTCAGGTTCCGCGGTAAAGCTGTCGTGGAAGGCGACGCGCTTGCCCTCGACCGTGCTGAAGCCGAACGGCAGGACGGTCAGTTTCATCCGCACATTGGTGCGCTCGCTGTAGTTTTGTGAGAGCAGCAGGCGATCGTCCGCGTCATAGAAGGCCATATGGAAGGGGTCAAGCGAGAGTTCAACCCGCAGCTCATCGGTGCGGAGGCTGATACCTGTGCTATGAGATACGCTCTTGACCGGGACGGGTGGGAGCTCGCGTGCGAATTTGACCGTATCACTCTGGCTGTCGCACGCCTGAAGGCGCACCCGGACGATGCCCGATGCGACAAAGGTGAGTGTTATATCAACCTCGACGTTGCTGGTGGTGATGCCGCGCAGGGTGATGCCATGCTCATACTGCTGGCGTGGTTTGGCCTGCCGCACATATTCGGGATCAGCCGGGTCGCCGGGCTGGCGCACGGGCAACGTCGGGGCGGGCGTGTAGAAATAATTATAGGGCAGGAGGGGGGCATTTTCCGCCATTGACTCTGGTTCTCCTTATCTAGGATTTGATCGCGCCTGCGACGCCATTGATAAAATAGCTTTGCAGCAGCACGAAAATGAAAATGATCGGTGCCAGCGTAATTACGGAACCGGCACACAGGTAGGTCCACTGCGTTGAGTTCTGGCCGACAAAGGCGAACATCCCGACCGCCAGTGTGCGCAGCTCTGGCACGCCGAGCGTAAAAACCAGCGGCACGAAGAAACTGTTCCAGGTGCCGATGAAGGTAAAAAGGGCAACTGTAGCGATCATCGGCCCTGACAACGGAAGCATCACCCGCCAGAAAAGCTGGTGAAAGCTGGCTCCATCCACGCGTGCAGCATCTTCCAGTTCACGTTGCATGGAGGAGAAATATCCCATAAAGAGAAAGGTGTTAAAAACCATTCCCCCTGCGGTTTGCACCAGGATAACCGACCAGAGCGTGTCAAGCAAGCCCAGGCGCTGCACAATGTCGAAAACCGGGATAATGGTATAGCCATGCGGGAGAAACATGGTCAGCGCCACCAGACCGAGAAACAGCTTTTTCCCGGGAAATTCCTTGCGAGCCAGCACATAGCCTGCCATTGCGGTAAAGATCACGGTCAGGATGACGGTGAAGACCGTGACGAAAATGGTGTTGAAAAAATACTGGCTGAATGACGCTTCATTCCATGCGTTCACGTAGTTGGTCCATTCAAATTCCCTGGGAAAGATGCTCAGCCCTTCGTCAAAGAAGCCGTCCACGCTCTTGAACGAGCTTCCCAATGTCCACAGAAAGGGGTACATCCAGAGGATGCCACCAACGAAGAGCACCAGATGTGTGAGCAAACGCCCGAATTTGAGCCGGATACGTGGCCTTCGAGTGTGTAGAGATACTGCCATTTGTCTCCCCTTTCCTTTACTGCGTGTTGGCACGCCGACGAGCGATCTGACGGAAGGCGATGACCTGAAGGATCGAGAGGCCGAGCAAGATGATCCCATAGAAGAAGGAGGCAGCCGACGCAAAGCCAATATCTGGATCGACATATGTGGCTGAATAGCCGCCGAAAGCCTGATGATAGATGTAGGTGTTCACAACCTCACTGGCAAAGTATGGACCTCCCGCGGTCAACACCTGAACCAGATCAAAGACCTGCAAACTTCCCAGAACCGCAAGAATCACGATAACCAGACCGACGCCGCGCAGCATGGGGATGGTGATAAAGAAGAAGCGGGCAAAAGCTCCGGCTCCGTCGATGCGCGCTGCCTCATAGAGCTCTGTCGGGATTGTTTGCAGGCCTGCCAGAAAATACACCAGGTTGTACCCGAGGGTGTTCCAGATGCCGACAATAATCACGATCCAGAGGGCAAAGCGTGGGTCCGCCAGCCAGTCGATATGCTCATGCGACAGATGCAAAAACTGTAAAAGGTTGCTGATCGCATCTCCAAAATTGGAAAGGATCAGGCGAATGACGATGCCAACAACTGCCGCTGAGGTGACCACCGGGATGAAGTAAACGACCCGGTAGAAGGTGGCAAAGCGCAGCTTCGGATTGTTGAGCACGAGCGCCAGTGCCAGTGCCAGCGCCAGTTGCACCGGTACCAGAACGGCCATATAGATAAAGGTGTGAAGGAAGGATTGCCAGAAAATCGAATCCTGCATCACCCGTTGAAAGTTCTCCAGGCCGACAAAGTCGCTCGGGTCGCCAATGCCATTCCAGTTGTAGAGCGTATAGCCCAGAGAGGCAAAAAGCGGATAAACGATAAAGACAATCAGCAGGATTGCCATAGGGGCCAGATAGATATAGGACCAGCCCTGCGCGAGGATTTGCCGCCAGAGTGGTTGCTGTTTGCGCTCGGTTTTTCGGGCGGCTGGCTTCGGGTTGGCTTGAGCGGGTGGGCTCTGCATCCCTGACATACTGGACATGCACACGATCTCCCTTCGATGGATTGGTGAAAAGCAGCGCTATCCAGAGGAGGATAAAAGACAACCTCTGGACAGCATGACGGGCGTTATGAAGCCGGTTTGGTGATATAATCTTTTCCTGCCGCCGGGTCCCAATCCGGGAAGGCATAATCGGCAGCGCTCACCTTGTGACCTTTCTGCTGTGCCTGCTTGATCCCATCATCGAGAGATTTCTGCATGCGGGCTGCCAGCTCAGAGAGCGCGGCTTTGACGTCGCCGATCTGGCCGGTGTAGATTCCGGTCATAACATCGCTGATATCGGGCTTTACCGAGTTCTGGATAACTTGAGAGACTGCCGGGTTGCGTACCTCTGGAATTGGCGCTAGCAGCGAGAGTTTGGCGGTAGCGACGTATTGAGCGAACTGTTTATCCTTGACGTTTGCGGGATCGTTATTTTCGGGATAGACCGAGAGATCCTCACCCATCTCAACCCATCGCTTCCCTGCTTCCTTGCTGTAGAGCCAATCCATCCAGGCCCAGGCTTCGTCAGCGTGTTTTGTTTTTGCCGACATACCCCAGAGCGTTCCGCCGATACCATGATAGAAGTAGCCCTTAGGCTTTTCATCGGGCGTGGGCAGCGTCATCAAACTGAAGTCAGTGAATTTGTGCTGTTTCCATTCGGGCTGATTCCAGACGCCGCCAACGGTCATCCCGAACTTGCCGCGCTCGAACAGGGCGCGTGCCTGCTCGTCTGAAATGCTCATCGAGTTGGGATAGAAGTAGTTTTTCTTCTTCCATTCAAGCAGAAGCTCGATAAAATCTGTGTAGGCGCGATCGGTGCCGAAGGTATATTTCCCGGTTCGGAGATCTTTGTCATACGCGCCGCCCACAGCGCCCGCTCCGCGCACAAACATTTCAAGCCACCAGGGGAGAATAAAGGCCTGCCCATTGCCAAACCCGAAGGGGAAGACGTCATTGCCGCCTTTCTTCTTGATCGCATCGGCGGCGCGCGAAATATCATCCCACGTTTGCGGAATCTTGACTGAGCCATCAGGATTGGTGATGCCCGCGGCCTTAAATACAGCATTATTGATGTAGAACTGAAGCCAGGGAGCACTTCCAACAAGGGGGGCAGAATAAAGTTTCCCGTTGAAAATGTTGTTGCCCTCAAAAAAGGAGCCTTGCGGAAACTTTGAGCGCCATTCCTCCGTGGCCCACTTATCAAGCGGCATCAGCCAGCCTCGAGCAACCTGATCGTTGAGTTTGGGAGTCGATGCGAGCATGAAGACATCAGGTTGTTTGTTACTTTTGATGGCAAGATCGAACAGGTTCGGGTACTGGTCAGTGACATTGGTGGTTTTCTTGATTTTGATGTTGGGGTGTTTCTGCTGGAACAGCTTAATTTCGTTATCCACCCACGGGGCCTGGGTGACCCAGTAATCCCAGAAGTTGAGCGTGACTGTGGAGGAGGAGGAGGATGAGGGACCGCCACAGGCGACAAGAGCGCTGCCAAGCGTGGTCGCAGCAGCAGACATGAGAAAATACCGACGGTTTATGCGTGATCCTTGCATAACGTCATAACTCCTTTGTTGAAATAGGACACATACCAGAGTGTGTCAATGAGTGCCAATATATCAGAAGCAAAGCAAGACCATCTGCACGACTGGACATATTATCGTACAGGTGTACACTCTATTGCTTCAAGCGATAGATGCGCTCAGGTATGTCGGAGTGTTATCAATGCCTGCAAAATACCGGCTTGTCTGATGCGCTGTCGTTCAGCTTTGAACGAGCAGGCCGGGTCATTGGGAACGTTCCTGGGATCGCTCCCAAGAAGAAGCGTACCATAGGAGTGGTAGATGTGTCAAGAGGGAAGCTTGCTGTTTTTCAGCTTCTAGCTACCTGGCTTGTCCATGAAGGAGCGAGCGTATTTCCTTGCGCGAGCAGCAAAAGTTCCTTGACATGGTCCAATAGAATTCTGTATGCTAATTGAGAACGCTTCCAGGCAGAACACACAACGGGAGAACAGGAATGGCGCAATTAACCATTGAAGATATTGCCCGGCTGGCAGGTGTATCGCGCTCCACTGTATCAAGGGTGCTTAATAATCATCCGAACGTACGATCCGGGGTACGCGAGCATGTGCTGAACATTATTAATGAGAACGGATATACTCCACAGGCGGCGGCTCGGCATCTGGTAACGCAACGAACGCGTATTATTGGTGTGGTTTTTCCGCGTAGCGACTCTTTTATGCTGGCGAACCCAATTTTTGCATCGATCGGGCAGGGTATCGGCCAGGTGTGCGCTCAACGAGGATATATGGCGATGCTCTCTCTGAGCTTGCGCGATATGGATCAGCAGATGATGCTGAATATGTTGCGGAGCCGTCATTTTGATGGGATTGTGTTGATAACCAGCGCGCAACACGATCATATCCCCGGCTTTTTAAAACAGGCAGAAATTCCTTACACCCGTATCGGCTATGATCCCTCACAGGATGATCCATATTATGTGGCGATCGATGAGGTTGAGGGGGCTTATAAAGCGGTGAAACACCTGATCTCGCTTGGTCACCGGCGCATCGCCATGATTACCGGTCCTTCATGGGAAAGCGTGTCTCCTGCTCGTCATCGTGGCTATCAAAATGCGCTGGCAGAGGCAGGAATCCCCTATGATCCTGAGCTGGTTCGTGAGGGTGATTGGTTGCACACCAGTGGCTACGATGCGACGCTTCAGTTCCTCTGTATGAAAGAGGTGCCAACTGCTCTCTTCTGTTCGAGCGATATGATGGCTGCCGGAGCGCTTCAGGCCTTATATGAGCAGGGAATAAAGGTGCCACAGGAGATGGCTGTTGTGGGTTTTGATGATGTCCCGCAAACGCGCATTATCATTCCACCATTGACAACCATTCGTCAGCCGACCGTTGAAATGGGGCGTATCGCGACTGAAATGCTGATCGATCAGCTTGAGGGGAAGAAATGCGAGCAGTCTCATGTTATTTTGCCAACCACACTGGTCGTACGTCAATCATGTGGCGCATTGCTTCAACAGCGACGCAAAGCACACGAGAGCTAAAAAGTGGCATATGCCTCGCGTCTCCTGGCAGATCTTCATGCAAAAAGGGGATATATTTTCGAGCCGTTCTAGAAAAATGTGGTATTATCTAGAAAGGCAGGAATGGCAGATAGAAGAATATCCCCTATTCTTCCTATACTGTCTCCTTTGACCTTCTTATTTCGACAAAACAAGTATGAAGAGGTTCTTGCATTTCCCCTGACACAGCGGGATAGGTGAAGACGTTGGTTGTGTGGACAGTCAAAACACATGAAGCCAGTTATGATTTTAGCGAAGAACAGTCACCGTCATTTGGCTGGCGCTCCCTTATTGCCTGATTGAGGAGGGTGACTATCAGCAGGGATAGGAGCCAACAGGAAGCATGAGTCAGGGAAAAGAAAAGGAGGAAGTATCATGGAGATCACATTTCTTGGAGGGGCATCGGAAGTCGGAGCATCATGTCACCTGTTGCGGATTGCGGGACGAACCTTCTTGATTGATGGAGGGATGCGTCCGGCGGCGCGGGAAGGGCAATCACGCCTGCCTGATCTCTCACTCCTTGACCGACACCCACCCGAAGCGATCCTGATCACGCACGCCCATATTGACCATACTGGTGCAATGCCGTTGATTGCCTCCCTGTTTCCGCATCTGCCAATTTACGCGACCGAGGCGACGAAAGTGTTGACTGAGATTCTGCTGCGTGACTCGGTGCGCATTATGGAGATCGAGGGACTGAAACCGGATGGGGAAACGCCACTCTATACTGCTGATCAGGTGGATGCTTTTTTAGGGCGGATCACGCCTGTTGGGCTGGATCAGTCGATTCAGCCGCTTGCTGATGCACCGGATCTGCTGGTAACGTTCCTGCGGGCCGGGCATATTCTGGGAGCGGCCATGCTCTATATTACGTCACCGGAGGGAACGGTGCTGCATACCGGGGATATCAGCGTCACCGATCAGCGCACAATCAAGGGGCTTGATTTGACGTCATTGCCACAGGCTGATGTGATGATTTGTGAAGGAACCTATGGCAATCGGTCGCATACCAACCGGAAAGAAGAAGAGCGCAAACTGGCCGAGACGGTACAGGCGACGCTTGAGCAGGGAGGACGCGTCTTGTGTCCTGCTTTCGCGGTTGGGCGCGCGCAAGAGATTGTCCTGATTTTGAAATCGTATCGGGCCAGCGGGCATGTTTCGCCTGTGCCGATCTTTCTGGATGGAATGGTGCGCAGTGTCTGTCAGGCATATCAAAGTCAGGTGCATGACTTGCATCCCTCATTACAGCGCTATTTGACGAATGCGCGGCGTCCGCTCTTTACAGATCCTGATCTGCACCTGTATGCGGTGCGAGCGCATCAGCGACAGGCGTTGATTGCCTCAAAGAAGCCTGCCATTGTCATCAGTAGCTCAGGGATGCTCTCCGGGGGGGCGTCACCGCTCTATGCGGCAGAAGTGGCTACCCGTGAGAAGGACTGCCTGCTCTTTACGGGATATCAGGATGAGGAAGCACCGGGAGCAGCATTTCTGGCGGCAAAACGGGGTGATACCGTGAAGATGGGGGACAAGTGGGTACAACTGGCGTGCCGGGTTGAGCGCTACAATCTCTCGGGTCATGCGGATGCGGAACAAATTGTGCATACTGTGACAAAGGTTCGTCCGCGCACGCTGATCCTGGTGCATGGCGCTCCTGAGGCGTTGGAAGCGCTGGCGAATCGTTTTTCGCGCATCGAGATTGAGATTCCGGGACCGGGCGAAACCCTGGTGCTGACGCCGACACGCGTCGAGCTGCCTCCTCTGATTGAGCCACCAGTGCTTTCAGAGAAGAGCGACGTGGTTCCTCTGCCCGTGACGGTGGACCTCCCTGATCCAACAGTTCGGGATCTGTGGGAACGAGCGCGGACGCAAGGCCCACAGCGGCCCTGGACCGTCGTTGAGCTCGGGAAAGCCTATTACGGTGCGTCCTATATGCCGACCTTGCGTTCACGTGTTGAAGTGGCGCTGAAGGGAGCAGCACCGTATTTCAAGCTGCGGACGATGGGGGCACAGATGATTTATCTGCCGCGTCCACAGGAGGAGGTGGAGGAGTTGCACCCGCTAACCATGCTCACACCAGGGGAACTGGTGATTGTGCAGGGAGGCAAAGGAACGCCTCATCTGGGCCTTGTTCTGGCTGGGCCGAGCAATGGACAAGTGGCGCTGGTATCAGATCAGTGGAAAGCCGGTGAGAAGCCGCTACAGATGGTACAATTGGTGCCGGGCATCGAGCGAAAGCAGTGGTTGGTGCTGGAACACAGTGAGATCAAGCAGCAGCTCCAGCAGTGGCACAAAGCGATTGAGCAGGCGTGGGTGGATCTCTTCGTGCTCTGGACGAGACAGCAGGGGCAACCGTTGACGTATGAGCAGCTCTGCCAGCAGACGGCAGATGAGACAGAGCGGCTGGCCTATGGGATCGAGTTGCTGGCGAAAGGGGCACAGCTCTTCAAACGACAAGGGGGACGCTGGTACCCGATTGGGGAAGAGGTGGTGCGAAAGAATGTGGGCTTTGTCCAGCACCTGGAGTTGTTGCAAGCCGGAGCGGGAGCTGCGGTCTGGCTCAATGGGGAGCGCTGGACACTGACAGGGCGGAGCAACTGGAAACTCTTCGAGATTCGCAATCATGACGGAGAGGTGCGTCATGTTCGTGCCAATCTCCTCTCATTGTATCCTTCGGTTGAGGCTTCCTGATTTCTGCCTGGAAGCCTCGTCAGACCGGGGTGAAGCTTGAAGAGAAATGCGTGCTCTCCGGGCGCACAATCTCCTGTTTATTGAGGGAAAGCGCCTCTACTATTCATATGATACGGAGGGGGCACGAAGTATGGAGAGTATGGAGAGTGAGGAGAGTATAAGAGTACAGATAGTATGGAGGATATGAAGTGTCTGGATAATGAGGAGTAAATAGGTGATAGAAAAGCAAAAAGGGTGGGGAGAGTATGAACACTATGGAGAGTACGAGAGTATAGAGAGCAAGGAGGCTTGCATCAGGATAGTAAAGAACTGAAGATAGTAAAGAACTGAAGATAGTAAAGAACTGAGGATAGCATTGTCTCACGCGGCTGGCAGGTTGCGAGAGTTGGCAAGGCAGAAGAGACACTTGTTCCACAGATACATGTTTCACAAATACGGGGAATGTGTTAGTTATCAATCAAAAGGGAGAGAGCTGAAGTGGTCGGGGAGAGAAAATGCGTCTGCTAGCTTATCGCTGCCTGTCTGTCTGGCTTTTAGAATAGAGTTTTTTGGCGCGTACGCGCCATTTTGGACACTCTTTCTTGGCTCTATCCTGCCAGGGGTTGACCTTATTCGTATCCTCTTCTCATTTCACGCAGGTCACGGTTCTGGTCCTTGCAAGAGAACATCACGAGAACGTCTTTAACAAGAGAACGTCACGAAAACGTCTTTAAATAGAGGCGCGCAAGTTGTCATAAAAGAGTGTTGCTTGCGGCCTCCTGTGCCTCCTATGCTTTTTTTGTGAGGGTGGGTCAGGTAGAGGGTAGCTCTGTCCCTTTTAGAATAGTCTGGGTGATAAGGTGTGCCATTTCTTCCGCTGAAATTTTGGCTTCTTCCTGGCTCCATTGGACTGCCGGGCCGAAAATAGCCCAACTGATGATTCGCGCTCTTGTTTCCAGAGGCGCATAGATGCGTTCTGAATGTGCAGCTTTGAGCCAGGCTCCAAGCAGTGATGTGAGTTCCTCATGAGCTGTACGTTCTAGCAGCGGAAGGAGGACAGTGGATGTCTGATATTCATGCTGGTATTTCTGCTCAAAGGTTTGGAGAACGGTCAGCGCTACCAAATGGAGCGATTGATAGTCCCATTGAGGAATAGCTGGAAACGTATCTGTTAGTACCTGACGAAATTGCTCACGTGTAACGGCTTCGACCAGCATATACTTATCGGGAAAATGAAGGTAGAAGGTGCCTCGATTGACATTCGCTCGTTCTGCAATCTCCTGAATGGTTGTCGCAAGAAAACATCTTTCTGCATCCCGTATGGTTTTTGAAGTAAGTTTCTCTCGCACAATTTCCAGGTAAGCATGCTGTAATGTCTGGCGTGTTCGTTGGACACGGCGATCATGATGGCTTTTCTGGCTGACCATACTTTTTACTCCTGTAGGTGTTTCTCAACAATTCCATTGCTATGTTCAATATTCAACAGAAGCACGGGTTTTGCTTATTGTCTGGCGCTCCATTGGACTCTACTATTATAAGCAGCAGATTTTCAAACCTGCAAAGAATGCATCTGTTTCTAGCTCTGGAAAAGGAGAATAAGGAAATGTTGTCAGGTACATCGGATATTGCGAAGCGCTATACCACCGCTCTGGAAGCCATCAATGAGATTGCCTGTACCTACTTTTTTGCTGGTAGATTTAAGGATGCGGTACAGACACTTCGTCTATCCCTGGAATTGACGGAGGCTCAGGAAGTAATGCCTCAGAGCCGCCTCATACTTTTGTTACTGTATGGTAAGGTCTTGCTTGTTGAGCACCTGATTCGGAGGAACAATCCTGAATTGATGTTTTCGGTTATCCAACAGGCGAAGGCGCTGGCCGAAGAGATACAGGTTCCTGAATACATTGCCGATGCTGTGAGCTTACTTGGAGAGGCATGTTGCAATGCGACAACCATGAGTATCCTGGAGAGCGGTAATATGCCATTCGGACGGCAGGACAAATATCATGATGCGCTTGCATATCAGCAAGAAGCATTAAAGCTCCGAGAAACACTGCACGATAGCAAGGGATGTAGCGAATCACATTTTCTTCTCGGATTGATTTATCAGTTCTGGCAACAGAATGAGCTAGCACGAGAGCATTTTGTGACAGCAATCCAGATAGCTGAGGACAACGGACTTGTTTTAGAACAGGCTGAACCGAATCGTCATCTGATGTTTGATGCCAGACTCCAGGGTGATCTGGACCAAGCCTTGCTATATGGGGAACGTGCGCTGTTCTTTCGCGAGACAGGTGGTTTCAAACCTTATCAACCATTAGATCATTTAGCTCTCAGAGACGTCTACAGGCAAAAAGGTGATGCTGAGAAGGCACAGTTCCATGAGCGGCAGGCAATGATTCTCGCTGAAGAAATGGGTGTTGCCGAGCATATGACATTTGTTTCTGCTTCGTCCGAACGTCTGTAACCGCGAAGGAGAAGCCGGATCTAAAAAGGGAGAAGGTTTCAGGAGATATACCGAAGGCTTCTCCTTTTTTAGCGGCGCTGCCCTGATAGTTCGTTGTATCTCCTGCCGTGAAGAAAGGAAAAAAGTTTTAAATGCAACTACTCTGGTATATGAAAGGAACAAGAAAATTAATATTATTTTAACGGCTTCTCCTGCTTTATCTGTTATACTGTTTCTATCTTTGGGAAAAGAGGGTATACAAAGCCTTCTGCATAACAGCTTGAGGCCGCTTGGATTTCTTCTGAGCGGCCTTTTTCTGCTCTACACTGTTGTTTTTAGCTCCCATTGCTATTCAGTGCGTATAGCATGTCTGCTTTTGTGAAAGGGAATTGTTCGCTGAGAGGATACTGCCAGAGAATGAAGGCACATACATGTTCTAATTGTGCTGGCTCATAAACTGGCCTATCTGTTTGCTGTACAACAGCCAGAAAAGCCAGTGCAAACGTGTAAAGTGCTCGGAGTGGCGTTACTTCATCAGAGGACAATTGTTGGAGAATGGTAATGGTGATTTGTTCCGCATTCTGTAACTGAGTGAACGTTTCCTGCTGTTTGTTTTGTTCGTTCATATTCTCACTATCCTTCCATCATAAACCTCCCTGCTTCGCTGTTCCTCTTCTGCTAACACGTTTGGGGGACCGTTCTCGGGACACTGAAATGTAATAGTAGCGAAGGCCAACGTTCTCTTTTTCGGAGAATACAGGCCGTTTTTCTGGCAAAAGAAAAAGAGAAGAAGCCAGAGGGCTCTTCTCTTCTCAAAGGGGAACAGTCTATTTTACGGCAACTTTTGCAGCAAGCCTTCGGCTCGGTCTGCTATTTCCTGAAGCAGAAAATGAATCTCCTCGGAAATGGTGCTTCCCTGTTCCACGCGTTTGAGAATGCGCTGCTCTATGGTTTTGAGCTGTCGACTGATAGTACGTAATCTGCTTTGATCCAGCTGATCTTCACTTTTATTTCGCGATTCTGCAACAATAGAGATCTCACTACCAGAAGAAGAGTGAGAGGCATAAGCTCTACTTTCGATAGAGGCATGTTCAGTAAGGTCCTCTTCTTCTATATCTTCGAACTCTGGCTCTGAAGAGAGGTTATGCAGGGTATATACTTCGGATGTAGCGGTTTGGGTCGCAGATTCGGTTGACACCACTGTTTTCAATTGCTTTTCCTGTTTCAGTGTCTCAATGTAGGCGCGAACCTGAGAACCGCTAATGTCGCCAGCAAGTAAGCTCGCAATGACCTGAGCTCGAATCTCTTTGTCCTCGACCTTCCGCAGCTCCCGTGCTGCTCGTACGGTATCATGGCGGGCCTCGACAAGTGACTGAATATCTGGATCATCTTCTGTGAGTGCAACCAGATCGCGTAATGTGCCGCGCGAGATCTGATAGGCTGCGGCTGCTTCTTCCTGTGTCATGCCAGATTCGAGAAGCCCTTTAAGCAGGTAGCCTTCCTCAAGCGGAGTGAGGTCTTCTCGATAGCGGTTTTCACCAATCAATAGCCAGCGCATATCCCAATCGCTGAGATCCTTCAACAGGATCGGGTACCCTGTAAAGGTACCGACATGTTTTGCCGCTTCTATGCGCCTGTGGCCGTATGCGATCTGGATGCGTTCCGGGTTTGTGGGATTCCGACGACCGATCAACAGCGTGGTAATACCGTGTGCTCGCATATCGTTGCGCAGCTCTTCAAGCTTGTCTTCATCCATTTTCCGCCTTTTTTGAAAGGGGTTAGGGTCTATGAGCTCGAAGGGGATCAGAGGAACAGCGCTGACATCTGTAATGGATGCAGCTTCTTGCTGAATTTTTTCCAGCTTCTCTTTTTCTGCGGAGGAAATAGCAAAGTCTTCTGTGCGTTTTTTCCTTCCAACCTCTCGCCCTGCCAAAAAACTTGGAGCTTTATGTCTTGCCATGTTTACCTACTCCTTTCCAACCTTCTTCTCACGGCGTTCTTTTTTCAATTGCTCGTCTTCATCGATTTTGCGTACGATCTCGGCAACATCTTCCCGCGCTGGACCTCCGATAATTTCCAGCATCTCGTGAAGGAGTCTCCAATAAGATCGGGCTATTGTGCTATCAGGCTTATTAAGCACGATGAGAGAGCGCATACTTAAAGCGGAGGCTACCTGCGCGCTTTGTTTAATTTCCGTATTGAAGACGCGTACTCCCTGTTCCCACTGCCGGATATCCTGGGACATTTCCTGATGAACGTTCCAGTTGCTATGTACCTTATTGAGTTGAATGCCAGCGATCTGGAGATTCTCATTTGCCCGCTCCTGCGCTTGCTCAATGACACCGAGAAGACCGAGCATGCCTTCCATTGGTAGTGTTTCTGGGGTCAGCGGAATACAGACATAATCGGCGGCATTTAATGCGTTTTTGGTCAGGACGCCAATTGAGGGAGGACAATCGATGAAAACATAGTCATAAGCAGGCAGAAGGGGCGCTAATGCATGACGCAGTTGCTCACCCCAATACTCGTGCTTTCCTTTCAGGGTATAATCTGCATCTGATGCCTCAGCAGTAATCGGAATAATATCAGGCCCGCGGCGCGCTTTTTCGATGCGCTCCTGCAAGAGCTCCTGGGCTCTCTTTTCGATTTGGGTCTGAAGCTCCTGGAAGCTAGAGAGAGTATATTTTTCTGCACTGGTTTCCCGTATAGCTTTATCTAGCTGCTCCTGATCTTCAATAGTGTTGGTGAGCGTTTCCAGGGCTTCCCATTGCTCTATGGATACTTGCCCTTGAGTGATCTCCTGAATCGCCTGAACCCGCTGTTCCAGGGATGGAGTGCGAGGATCAAAGATCTGCGCTTCCCCTTCTGCATCGTAGTATGTAGGAAGCACGATTTTCTCAATGGGACGCTTTTCTCGCAACTCCTTTGAGGAATACTTCAGAAGAATGTCATAGATTCCCTCATCAAGCGAATCCCGTAGATATCCCCACACCATACCGAGATGGCCTTGTGGGTCGCAATCTACGCCCACAACTTCGTAGCCTAGCATTGATAGCATCGCAAGGAGGGTAGCGGTAAAAACGGTTTTTCCCACTCCCCCTTTTTCGTTGGCTTCCGCAATGATGATGGCTTTTTTGTCTGCTGTTCTAATCTGCTTCATGGACCTAAGAAGAATAAGAGGATTAAAGAACGGATCTTCTCTTATTCGGACTCCTTTCTCTTCATGTTTTCAACCTCTTCGCTGCTCATCGCTTTGGAAGAGATGTCACCGAAGGTTACCGCATGGGATGATGACAATGTTGAAGTCCCGGCTCTGATTGATGTATGTGAGGCAGCTCTTTCACCCAAGCAGCCTGGTGTCGACCTTATTTTAAGGGTAAGACGCTTCCCGCTGAAATGCTTCTGGACTATTACAATGGTGTGCACCGTCTGGGCTTTTGTTGATCCTCTTCTCGTGGGTTCTCTATAAGTATCAAGGGAGATAACCACAATGTCAAGAGGGGCAATGATGATTTAGGACATGCCAGTCCTTATTTTGAGTATGTCGCGCGTCATTTTCTTCCTACTGCTCTCCAAAAAAAGCGCGCAAATCGTAAGGTACTTGTGGTGGTAACATACTCTCTGTGGGACATTGTTTGCGGAGAATACAGCGTCTATCTCCTTCGAGTTTGGCGCGTACGCGCCAAAGTATTACGCTTATAAATAGATATTAGAAGTATGAATGTATAAAATATGTGACTTACACAGGTAAATTCAAGGTGAATCTGGTTGGGACCGGTCTCCATTTCACGCATGTCGTCAGGCCATACCTCTTACAATTCCTTGATTTTTTGACGGTTGTCTCTTTTTTTGAGCTGATTCTTCGTTCCCTGAAGGGAGATAGATGCGTGGGGAATAGGGTGAGGAGCTTATGACAGATAACGGAGAGATGATAAGTAGGGAAGAGAAATTGATAAGAAGATGATAAGTAAGTAATGGTGAGATGACGGAGAGACAGCGATATGCTGTATGATGTCCACTTGTCAGAAAGCGCTTGCTGGTTGAACGTTTGGGATACTTGTGATATTAAGCACTATCATCTATTGGGAATGTTTGATAGCCAGGGGGTGGTTTCGAAGAGGGTGGTTAAACAAGACGAGCCATATCTTGATAGACATTGGTTTAGTATAGAGAGTATTCAAACAAGCAGAGCAAGTGCTTGATAGCCAGGGGGTTGGTACCAGGGGCGGAGAAGGTAAGCGAAAAAATGGCGCGTACGCGCCATTTCTGTAACTCTCTGGATAGCTGCTATCTATAGCTAGTATCTATATCTGCTGCTTTATGTAGCGATGTTGACAAATGGGTCGGGGCATCTCTGAAAACCCTAATAGGCTGATCCTCACGGATAGAGATATTTGGTCTCCGAGATCCGTGCCCGGGGATTCTGTTTGAACCAATCTGGATCAGGGTAGCCATAAAACACGTTCTTTTCGGGCGGCCACTTCCAGATGTCATAAAGCCGCTTGATAGCGGGAAGAGAACGAAAGTAGTTCCAGTGCCTGCTAATTTGCTCATCAATAGGAGCTAGCTGTTGATCAAGTAAATCATAGAGATCGTCATCCTTGTAAGATGTGATACCCCGATTTCCCCGGATCGTGCGGTAGCGGCTACTGAAATCGACAAGCTGTAGCTCGGTGATACTGAGCTGAACACTCCCTAACCCCATAGGTTTTCCATAACCAAGCTTGTGACGCATATCCGGCTGCAACTGAATCGCATATAGAAGCGCCGCGAATTCGTCCGCTGTCAAATTGGCAAAGTCAATCCGGGCACCGAAATCTGTACCCGTATCTAGTGGTTCAATATACCGATTACGATATCGTGTCTCTTGTGACTTCCCTGATTTGGATAAGACGGGAATCAGGCGATTCTCTGTCAGCAGTTCCTGATTATGGAAGTAAAACTTTCTGCCTGCGATGTAGCGTTCCTGTTCATCCAGGTAGAACGCTTTATGCCGCGGCTTCGGTACGTCCAGCACAATGGTGTAGATGGGATCATGGAACTCAGGTATGTCGTCATATGCCAGAGCATCCCCAATATTGACTTTACCCATAAACACAGCCGATTCTCTCTTCTTGCTATGCATCATCCCGAAGAGACGACATGCAATGCAGAGCGATCTGTTGTGATTGCATGCCTCAAAGCCAGCAGGAAGTGTATTACGGTTGTGTTCCCGGGGGGGACTGAACTTCGTCATACAACCATTACAGACTGTTTCAACAACTGTCCGTAGCAAGCCTTTGATTGATGTGCCCGGGATAATATATTCATCCCACTTGTTCTGTATATGCTGTTGGGGCTCTCGTGGGTCTTGAGATGCTTGATGGGGAATGGATGTGCCAATAAAAATTGGCGTTTCAGCCTTGATATAAAGATAGAGATAACCTGTATACAGCTTCGTCCCCAGGCGCTTATCTGGCACAAGCACATTGTGCCAGACAGGTGTACAGCGCATGGGAGGATGCTTGATATCAAGAGGCACAAAATCAAATGGATTCATTGTCTGACACGCTCCTGACCTTTATCTCTGCTTCTGGAATGGTACGAGGCTCCGAAAGCGATAGGCATAATTGTGACCGGTAGCGGGGTCTACATACTCGCATACAACCAGTTGCATGCGTTCCGCCTCTTTCGTCGCAGGCAATTGCGGATAGCGCAGCAGGCGGGGAATACGAATTTCAGCAAAATCTCCCGGGTGCGCGTTGATTCGCTTTTGCTGCTCATCAATGAGCCTTTTCCCGAGGAGAATATAGGTTCTGTTATAAGCCACTGGTAATGTTCGTTGAGAGGGGTCCTGCAATGCCGGTTTGTATGCTCTATCGCCTGTATAGACACACCGAACTCTATCGTCTTGCTGCTCCCACCGAATCTCTCCCTGAGCATGGAAAATGCGACCCGAGGTATAGGAAGAGAAGTCGAAATCAGGGTCGAAAATGGCAAAGTAGAGCATATCCTGTCTCTCTTCAGGCGTAATGACTTGGTGCGGGTGAGTTTCCATGAGCATCAGCACTGTCTCATCAGGTGGAAGCGGACAGCCCTGAAGGAAGGTGTTGAGAGCTTCCTTCTGGACTGTTCCGGCAAGCAAGATTTCCGTTCCCTCTACTTCCGACGTTGTTTGCATTATCTCTGACTCCTTTGTGCGGATGCTCCCTCTTCTGTAGGGAATGACCATTCCTGCATGCGAGCGATAAAGGCTTCAATGCACTGCTCTTTAAGGCTCCTGAGCGCCTTGTCTTTGAAAACGCGATTGTTGCGCACCCCGTGTTTCTCATGGGGTACTGGCACTTCCAGACGAAGCAGATCATTCTTCTCTGCTCCATAGATAGCCGCCTGCTCATTAAGCCAGTGTCCCAGACCCCATAGTTCATTATCGGGCTCTGATGCTGTGCTTCTCCGAATGGTAGAGAGGACTACCCCTCCCGGATGAAGCTTGTCTGGCTTGTTATAGATGCTGGCTTTGATTTTGCCCTGGCCGCGAGAGCGCCCGGAGCCGATGCGGATAAGTTGATCTTCCAGGTCCTGAATGATCACGAAGAGCATACCCAGTTGCCAGATCTCGAAATTTCGGAGGTGGATATCAGAGAGGAAAATCTGTCCATATGCAACCACGTCCATATCAAACTTCGCGTTCCCACTGACGCCGCCGGTCAGCCTGTCTATGGCAATGCTGTCACGGCGTTCAATCTCTGTCTCCAGCCCTGTGTTCTCTTCGCTTAGATAGGCATCGCCAATTGCAATCCGACTGCTGAAGGCTGTTGAGCCAAAAAGGCGACAGGTAGGGCATGAACGCGCATATACTTCGTGTGACGGCTGCTTATCATCGAGCCGACTACCGCAGGAGATGCGGTAGAGTTGCTCACCATTTTTACCCTGGTTCTCTGTTTTCTGATCACCTGGTCGTGAAAGAGGGTTACAGGCAACCTGCGGATGAATGCTATTCGCGACCTTTTCGATATGGCTGCGAAAAATACCCTTGAGCGAACTTCCCGGGATATACACTTCTTTTTTCCCGTGACGATATGTGATAACTGGAGACATATCTGCGCCGATCACCGTGGCATAGCCTGTTTTAATCAGTAGTGGTCCTTCGGTCTTAATTTCCAGCCGCAGGCGTGCTTCATTGACGAGTGCTTTTAACATCTGCTCATTCCCCCTTCTCGCTTGTGAGTTTAAACAATGACTTGATATGTGCTGCAAGGAAGGCATCCGCATCCGCAACCTGTGTAAGCCCTTCGTCTCGGTGCAGGAGGTAGTGCTGTAAACGACGCATTTTTTCTTTCTGGTCAGCAATATCTAGTTCGAGATAGCGAATCTCAAGGTTTTCAAGGATACAGGCTCCCAGACCACGTGAGCGCAGGCCACCAATGCCGCCAAAGCCGCTGGTAAATTCACCCAGGCCAATGCTGATCAGTTGAAGATCCTGGAATGTGGCGTTCTCTATCACGATTTCAAGCTTGAAAGAGGTGGTAGCCGGAACGACTTCAAAATCATACTTTGCGTTCCTTTTCGCGGTGTCACGATCACGCTCGATCGCGACACCATCACGAATCTGGGGAGGGCCGCTCCAATCATCTTCGGCCAGGTAAAGGTCATTGATGATAATGCGGGCAGCAGCGAAGGGAGAACCGAAAAGCTGGCAGGTGTGGCAGAGATCCTTGCGCTTTTGCTGCATATAGGCTTCCTGATCCCTTCGATTCTTGTCCCGTCGCTCGTTGCGGATATGATTTTGTTGCGCTGTGGGGCAGGTTTCCCCTTCGACGTCGTCAACGGGGAGCCCGCAGGTATGCAATCCGAGCTCTGCTGGCAGAGAGGCGACCAGCTTTTCGGTTGTACTGCGCAACGCGCCTTTGAAGCTGGAACCCGGGATGAATGGCAGGCCGTCCGGTGTCAGAACAACAGGGCTGTCTGAGTTGCTAAGCGTCTCTCTTCCCCCGCCAATATGCAGGCCTGTGCGCATGGTGAGTTGCCCACGAAAAACATAACGATTGCGTAATTGAAAGGCCTGTTGCTGATTGTTTTGCTGCGTCATCTGCGCTTGCCTCCACGTTGGTACATACTCTGTTGGGTCTCTTCTTGCTTCTTCTTGCACTCTATCTGGTACGCCATATAGCCGTTTTCTGCCAGCAGGTGCTGAATGAATTCCTGCGCTATCAGCTTTTTCAACTCTTCTTGCTCTTCCGGAGATAGTTTCCCTTCAGGTGCAATGCTTGATATGGTGTCTACCGTGAGCCGCTGAAGTTTGATTTGCAGCTTTCTGTAAAATCCGGGAACATGAGCCTCCTGCTTCTTCCAGGTCGTGCGGGCTTGCTGATGTTGTAAAAATTTCAGAAGCTCGCTATAGGGGTTGCCAAGCGCGATATTGAGCAGGCCGTTCATTTGCGAACCTGAGAGACTGTTTGCTTCACCAATGCTATGCATAAAGTTGACAGCGTCTCTGTACAGAACATCATCGCTCAGGAGATAGAGACGCTCTAGCAGCTTCTCTGTGATCATGCGCTGTTCTTTCTTCCTAAATCGCTGATAGAATACTCATACTGAATGACCATCTGTCTCACAAACTGCCGAATGAGATGGAGGCGGATCTGTTGCCTGTCGCGTCTATCCTGTTCAGTATTGCCTGTGATGCCGACCTCACGACAGATTTCATCAATAGGCCCGGTCAGTCCATCCTCAAGGAATGCCTTCAGCTTTTCGCCGTATTGTAGCTCTGTAACCCAACCGCTTTGCTTACGGGCAATCTGTTTCTTGATGTAATCCAGCACATCTGTTGATTTTCGGGTTGTTTCTGCGATATTTTCGAGCCCTTTCATTTGTGAGCGATGTCGTTCGCGATTTGCCTGCGAGGTTTGTCCGCTCTGAAGAAAAGCCGAGGCAGCAAGCGTTCCCAGTTCTTTTGACTTTTCATAGAGCTTTTCTGCCTGTATATTGACATGCAGAATAATCTTCATCCGTTTGTTCACGTGTGCCTCCTCTAAACACTAGCAATCAGCCTCTAGATGAAATGGATCGGAGATGCAAACGCGTCCGAAGCCCTCGTTACGGCGTTTCCCGATACCCGTTTGTTCCAGTGTCGCAAGTGCCTGTATCAGCTCTTCATCCAGCGGTGCAGAGCTGGCAAACAGGAATACTGATCCCATCTCGATTGCATATTCGGTGGTGCGTGGCGTTCCCCAGACCTCATACCAGCCGGTGATGCGCTGTACGCCTGTGCTTTGATAGATACACTGAAACTGATGTGCAGGGAGTCCAGTTCGTTCGGCCAGCGCCCGGGGAGTGATTGTTTTCAGATAGCACAAAAATGGATCGCAGAGTATGGCCGGTGAATGCAGCGTGATCGCGAAATAAAAAGGCGCTCTTTGCTGTATGCCCGCCTCCTGTGTGCGTTTCTGAACGGCCTCATTAAAGAGGGTCAGTTTCCGCTTAAATGGCTCTGGCTCCCAGGTTGGTGCTTCTTCAGCCTGAATAGAAACCGCACCCAGACCCCGCGTACGCCCGGTTCCGAGCCGAATAACGTCTTCGGTGCTTGCTTCATTAAGAAACTGCTTGAAGCTGCGTTCAAGCTCAGCAGGAAGCCATAGCTCTCCCCAGAACTGCATAGTTTCGTCAATCACTTCGCGGTTGTATAAGACGCCTTCCTGCGCTGTTCCCCATTCACGATTGATGCCGGTATGGGTTTGGAGCCGCGTCTTGACCTCTGCCTGCTTCCGCTGTCCAGCCTGGTTCCGTCGATAGAAGCCGCTGAAGTGATCCATCGGGTGATTACATCCTTTGCCTGTCTTTTCGTTGATATATGGACAGGTGACATGGCTTCTCAATGGGGTGAGCAGCTCCCGAATGCTGGATGCTTCATTGTTCAACATGGCGAAAATGCCCCAATCCAGCAGGCTATCACGGACGCCATGATATTCTTCATCCTTTTCCTCATCCTCAAGCAGAGGGAAGCCGGAAAAGCGTTTGCAGCTTTGTGCGGTTTTCGGCACCGGCATAATCGGCGATTGGTATTTTTGGAAACGAGGGTGCTGGAAGCTGGCCGGATAAAGATACGGGAATGAAATCCTCTCCTGAAGGAAAAGGGCCGCAAATTCTTCCTCTTGCTCCGGTCGCAACATGCGATGACTGGCCGCAAGCGCTCCTGACAGCGTCATCCCTGGAACATAATGCGTCGTTTTGACTCCCTGGGGAGCGTGGTCAGAGCGAATTGCCAGCGGCGAGAGTGCTGTAACCCGAAGATGGAGCCGCTTCATTAGTGCCCTCCTGCCCCTGGATACGTTTGCAGCACATCGAGATTTTCAAGCCATGCTTCCCAGGCTTCTCGATAGTACGAGCACTTTTCCAGGATCACCCTGTTTATTTCACAGCAGCATTGTCCTTTTCCCACCGATTTATTGGCTCCCAGTTGATCGAGAAGCCGCAGACCGGCCAGCAGGAGCAGTAGCGAATAGGTCGGAGTTGGCTGCCCGGGCTGTGCCAGTTGCTCTACAGGCGTGCAGTTGAGCAGACCCTTGATCTTTCCTTCAAAGGTGAGACTGCGGTTCCCAAACTCACTGGTATAGAGGGCCTCGTTCACGGCAGTTCGTGTAATGCGGTTTATTCTCACCTGGGTTAAGATGCTTCTTTGCATACCTCGTCGTACCTGTTTCTTGATTTCATCTACCTCGCTAATGGCCTGCATATCGTCTGTATCGGCGAGAATGGCGTTTGCAAAGTGCAATGTCCCGGGATAGAGGGGCGTGCCAAATATCCGACCGACAGGTGTGGGAGGGCTGCCGAACTGCTCCAATGCTGCATAGGCGTTATGGGGACTGGCAAGCGGGATATCTGGCAGGTAGAGGCGGCTGAGCTTCTCGCAGCATTCCCGAAGCGCGCCTTTCAATGTGGAGGCAGGCACATACAGATCTCCCTTCCCATTGCGGCTGATCGTACGGTCGATCAGGCTCCCGGAGATACCTGTTCCGAGATGAAATGGGGCAGTGAAGCGAAGGGTATATTCGATGCAAATGAGCATTACCTGATAGTCCCTTTCTAGAAGGCGACAAAGTCATACAATTCGATGAAATCAAGCAGCGGCGTCTGATAAATGGAATGCTTGTCTTTATTTGAGCGCCTGATACTGAACCAGGGAAAGGAAATCTCAACCTGCTTGCGAGGCAATTTGTACAACTCATTGATTTTCTGAACCATGGTCATGATAAAGGTGCGCTCGTGTTCCTGCCAGTTGCGCATGGTCGCCAGCGTTTCAAGCACTGTTATGGTATTGTTCAGTCTTAGAATGGCCTCTCGGAGCTGATGCAGCTTGGTACGACCTAACCTTAGTTTGTTACCCGCTTCCAGCCGTTTGAGCAGCCAGTCCAGCTCGTCGAGCGTGTAGGGACGAAGGGTGGCCTGAAACTTCGTGATGATAGCTTCTTTTGATGAGATCCATTGTTTTTGAGTGCGCTGAAGCTCCTGGTTTCGGCTTTTTTCGTCCATGCTGATATTGCCTGTCACGACCACGAAATTGACCAGTGATGGAGCAATCCTGTAAAGCGCTCCGGCTTTCTTCGCGGCTTTGAGCGTTGCATCAGAGAGCTCGCGCTGCAAGCTGAAGGGGTATTTGATCGGTGCAAGCACAACGCTAACCGAGAGCGTACACTGAAGCGCTTCATTGTCAGGATAGTGCTCTACCAGCTTTGTAGAGAATGTCTTTGCAAGTGTGAACGCGATCTGCATGGCTTTTTCGGCTGGAACGAGGATGATGACATCATCGCCACCCACAAGCAAGACATCGAACGGAAGCTGATTTCGATTCAGAGGCAGATGTACGCTGATCGCATGTCCCAGTGCGGCAAATAGAGCGTCATCGATTGTCTGCGCGAAATCCTGGTACTCTTGAAGCGTTCGCAGCGTTTTGAGCCTTTCACCTATCTGATTACCATCGGCATAGATCAGGCCGATATATTCCTTGTTTTTGGAGAAATCCTGGAACGAATCGAACTTCTTTGGGCGCTGAAGGGTGCGTCCCTGGAGATCGCCTGGCTGGAGATGTTCGAGAATGCGTTCCCACAGTGGCTGATACTCCGAGAAATCGCGAGCCGAATGATGCCTTTTCTGCGTGTTCTCAAGCTGTTTCTTGACGTCCTGATCTTCCTGATGCTTGCCCGTGCAGATCTGGCAGTATCGCCCTTCATCGTCCTCATCATCGGGTTCAGCGAGGACATTCTGTGCATACTCCATGCCACACGAGTCGCAGGTGCTGAAAAAGGGGTGAGAAGGGTAGGCAATCGTATGCAATGTGTCCTCTTGCTGCATCGTGTCCATATGCAGGCTTTCCTTTGCCATGCGTTGCCGGAAACGAAGCAGTTCAAGAAGGTCAGCAATAGCTGTATCCCCGAGATATGCTGTATTCATGATGTCAATGCGAGGATCGTAGTCGGGAAGAGGCTGAATGGCGTAGGTAATGGATGCACCGCCTCTGGTCTCCCGCTGGTAGCATCTCTGGACCTCTTTGCCTAGCGCCTCCGCGGAGCGAGCGTCAACCAGAAAGAGGGCCGAGCCACCATTTGCGTAGATCGTTCGGGCTCCATATTTCTGTGCGATGTGCACCGTCTCCTTGCGGTTCAGCCTGTCCAGAATGGAACTTGCACCGCGAATCTCCTTTAATTTGTTGGTGTTGAAGACGTAGCGTTTGATGTGATCTGTATCGAATGCTATTAGCGCCTGGGTCACCACTTCCTCCCTTTCGCTTGTATGAGGCTCGATGTAATCGTGTTTTTCTAAGTGTAATAGCATTCGTGCAGGAAATGTACCGGAAAGATTACTGAACCCTACAGTGTGAATTCTAGTGTCTTTTGCGAAGAGCTAGAATATGCTTTCTAGTGTTCAGCGAAGTAATCAGCGAATTCTTTCTGCAAAAAGAAATAAGTCAAGCGCTTGCTTGCGGGTAGGTTCCAGACATTTCGACACTCGTCATAGATCCTGGTGGTATGGAAGCTGACGGTTGACTCGGTGATGCAGAGTTTTTGAGCCACCTCGGCAGGAGACAGACCCTGCGCATACGCTCGTAGCACATCACGAGCGCGCTCAGAGAGATTGTCGACGACCTGCTTGCAACGCCAATGCGCTTCTCGTATTTGCTGTATTTGCTGGGTCATGATGGTGCCGGACGATGAAAGATGAGACATGGTGGCAAGCAACGATTGAGAGGCCCGCGTAAATGGCACTTCGATCAGGCGGCGACCATCGTCCGGTGTGCTATGCATCGAGCCTTCTTTGTCTGCTTGCTCTTTGATATGCTCGGGCGTGTAGAGGTGCAAAAGCTTGTCATGAGCATCGAAGTACAGAAGGGCAGTTGAGAACGCGAGGAAGCTCATCAGGCGTCGTCCGCCGGAAATTGAGAAATAGATGATGCGCTGTTGTTGCTTCAGAGAGCGAATGAGTTCGCCAATGGTATCAAGTGCGCCGTTGACCGTTTGATCATCGACCATATCATCGATCAGAGTGTTGTAATGAGCAAGAACCTGTTGTCGAAAATGGATTGTTCGGGTCTGTCCTTCAAAAGTGTAGTGATCACCGACAAATTCGGCATTGAGGCGTTTCAGCGACTGCCGAATTCGGGGAGAAGCCGCCGGGTGGACAACAATCACTTCGTAGATTGGAATACCCTGCCTCAGCAGCAGATCCAACGTGCAGGTGACAATCTGGGGATTCCCTCCCAATGTTGCTACCAGGGTGTGCTTGTAGGGTGTGGTTCCTTTTATCACTGTTTTCTTGCCTCCTTGATCTAATTGTACGATATCATTTTTCAGGAGTAAAGAATATGTTTGACCCTGAATACACAAACAATAACATAATTACTACATGGTCCCTTCCTGCAATCTTGATCGGTGGGCCTCCGAAGGCCGGTAAGTCCGTATTGACCTACAATCTGACACAGGAATTGCGCCGTCTGGATATTCAGCATTATGTCCTTCGTGCAAATCCAGATATTGAGGGCGATTGGTTCTATAACAACACGGACATCAGTACGGTAAACCAGATCGTCGGAGAGGTCAGAGAATATCAGCGCTGGACTGATCCTTTTAGAGATGGCGTCTGTCGCGATATCAGGCGCCGTCACCTGCCTTTGATTGTCGATCTTGGCGGTAGACCCCGGGTTGAAGACAATTGTATTTTTAGCGCCTGCACCCATGCTATCTTGCTCTTGAAAGAAGGAGACGAGCAGGAAACGCAGAAATGGCATGATTTTGTTGCTCTCAATGGCCTGCCGCTGCTGGCAGTACTCTATTCTCAACGAGAGGGAACAGCATCATATACCGAGCAGGATTCCATCATTGCCGGGACGATCACAGGACTGGAGCCGTATGCGAAGCTGTATAACGCGACATTCGATGCCGTACGTGACCGTGTAATACAGCTTTTTAATACGTTTAGTCTTGAAGAGCTGGAAGAGCACCACATGCGTAATGCTCCTTTTGAATATGTGATCAATCCGAAAATCCGGCTCCGTGAGCTGGACAGATATGCTTGTAGTTGGACAACCAATTTGCTCCCCTTGCTGCTTGAACAGGTCCCGAAAGAGGCGGCAATTGCGGTCTATGATCGGGCGACGAACTGGGTGTATGCCGCTCTGGCGCTGCATGCAGGGACTGAGCCATTTGCACAGTTCGATGCATGTATTGGCTGGATCACGCCGCCGGTGTTGCGTGCCGGGGAACTCCAAAAAAAGGATGTCCTTTCAATAGCGACCCATACGACTGTAGATGGTATCTTCCACATCAAAATTCACCCATATCACAACTATCTCGATTATCGGAGAACTGACGAACTCGCTTTCCCAGTGCCACCACCCGAACATGGCATCGTCATCAGTGGGGAGCTTCCGCTCTGGCTCTACACGGCCCTGGCGCGTTTCTATGCTCAATGGGACGTTCCCTGGATTGCGCTTGAGGATGCAAACATTGGGAGATACGTTGTTATTGCCTCTCGGACGGCCTCGCATCCAATCGGAAAAACGCTGCCCAGATTTGCATAATCTACATCTCTATGAGAGTATAATATGTTAGAGTTTGTGTATGTCTCGTGAAGGGTGCTTACGGGCGAAATATACCGTGAAGCGGCTTAATAGAGCTCGTCAGGGCTGCCTTTCCCGAGGCTATGAAAGCAGCCTGGAAGATGCTGAGTAGGTTTTTGCCGCTTGAAAGATGAATGCTTATGCTGCCTGGATGCTAGCCGGAGCCGTTGCATACAATCTTTACTGATGATGACGTCACTGCTTGTTTGGCTGATTGCTTTTCAACTGATCTAGGACACGCTTGTCCTTTTCCCCTCTGAAATATAGCGCTGCATCCGCTTTGCAGACAGTTCGAGAGAGTCTGAGTTTTCTCTGAGCAGCCCTGATTTTCCCCTGTTGTTCATCAAGCATACACGGAGGCGAGGTAGGGGTTGAGTGTATTTTGGTGCGCTCAACCCCGTCCTATGCTCTGTTCAGGTTCAAAGCACGCGAATTCACTGTAAGAGGCGGGAAGCGCAGGTTCTATGCTGAGGAGTATAGCGCCCGTAGAGTTGCCCACAGGCGGCGTCAATCTCTTCCCCGAAAGACTGTCGCACTGTCACGTGGATGCCTGCCGAGCGCAGTTGATGATAGAACCGATCAATGGTCTGCTGATCTGAACGCATGAACTCCATCGGGGCGCCTTGCGCAGGATTATACCGAATCAGGTTGACGTGGTAGCGATTGGCCCGGGTTCCTCGCTCTTTGAGCAGCCTGATAAGCGCTCTGGCATGGTTCGGAGTGTCATTGACGCCCTGTAGCATGATATAGGCGAGATAGACCTTCCGCCGTGTGGTCGCAATATGCTCATCCAGTGTCTGAAGTACGTCGTGAAGAGCGTACGTCTGGTTGAGAGGAACGAGCAAGCTCCGTTGTTCCGGGAAGGGCGAATGCAGGGAAAAGGTGAGATTGACCTGTGGAAATTCCCGGGTTATTCTCCTGATGAGCGGGATCACGCCAATAGTTGAAACGGTAATGCGCCTGGGACTGAGAGCAAACAAGTGAGGGTCCGTCAGGATATGCAGCGCTTGTAGCGTGTGAGGATTTGCCAGAGCCTCACCCATACCCATAAAAGACACGCTATCAATACTGCGTTTTTGAAGGTGGAAGTACAGCACCTGATCGGTGATTTCATCTGCGGTAAGACTTCTTTTCAGGCCGATCGCGCCCGTTGCACAAAAAGCACAGCCGAAATGACAGCCTACCTGAGAGGAAATGCAAAACGATTGCCAGCCTGCCCGATACGTCATCTCTACTGCCTCTACGCGGTTTCCATCGGGCAACTCGAAAAGAAGCTTCCTGGCCTGCTGAGATGGGCTTTCATGCAGCGGACGAAGCATCAGTATGCTTTCGCCGAAAGTGGCGCGGAGTTCATTCCGCAATGCCTTCGGTAGCGCTTCCATACGCGCAAAATCGCCGACTCGCTGCTTGAAAATGGCATGTAAAATCTGTGTGAGGCGATATCCTGGCTGCTTCCTTTCAGCAAGGAAGGATTGGAGCCGTTCATATTTTGTTTGCTTGTTTGCCGAGTGGAATTTCGCCAATTCTGGTTTCGCGATAGTAGAGCGGAAGAATGCCATAGAGAGAACCTCGCTTTCCATACTGTATCTGCCGACTGAGGTTGTTGAGAAGCTGATATCTGTTAGAGGATTCTCCGGTACCTGCCATTGTCCTTTTTCTCCTTTATTGCGTGAAATGAACGAAATTTATGACATAGAAAGACGGTGAAAGCCAGATGTCGGCTTTTGCCGCAGGAAAGGAATTGTGTGAAAGTGAGGCGTCGCGTGAGTCAGTGAGGCAAATGGAAAAGTGTTGTTATGAAGTGAGTGACAACAAACAGCCTGCTAGCCTGATGCTGCTACAGTAGTGCGACCTCTGTAGCAATACGACGCCATTGCACACATAAACGGGCAATGCTCGGCATCTATCTAGTGGCTGCTTATCATCGTCGCTCCTCTACGTCATGTGGGGTTATTGAATAACTATACCATAGAGCAGAAAAAAAGTAAAGCAGGTGGGATAAGTATATGCTTATCCCACATATGCTGGTTTAGCGGCCTGTTCCTGTACCCAATCGACAGCCGTTTGAATGAAGAGGCGGGTGCTTCGTGAGGTTGTTTCCTGGGAGCGTGTTGCCAGACCAATCTTGATCATGCCGGGAGGATTGAGGGGCAACATAACGACGCCATCAAGCTTTTTGGGTACCAGCGTACGCGGCATAATAGTGATACCGAGCCGCTCTCGCACCATTGCCAGGATCGTTGCCTTATCGCGTGCCTGATAGCGGAGCTTGACTTTGTTCGGTTCGATGCCAGCCTTCTTGACATAATTCAGGGTGCATTGCGTCTTTTCCAGCACAAAATTCTCTCCTTGAAGCTCATGGGGAGCGATGGCATTGCGCCTGCTCAGCGGATGGCTTTGAGGCAGAAGGATGCACAATTCGTCGGTGGACAGGAAGGTTTCGTTGACGCCTGTCGCGGGTAGCATCACAAAACCGACATCAATCACGCTGTTCTCGATCCACTCACCAACTTCGTGGAGTGAGCCTTCAAACAGCACAACCTCGATCTCAGGGTACAGGCTCTGGAAACGGGTCAGGATGCTAGTAAGCAGGCCGGGCGCGATAATCGATTCGATGTTTCCAATGCGTACCTTCCCTGTTGATTGGCCTCGTGCTGCCCGGCATTCCTGCTCGATAGCCTCGGCCTGCGCCAGAAGCTCGCGTACATGCGGGAGAATCTTCTTCCCTATATCGGTGAGGGTAACCACGCCTTTCCGGTTACGCTCAAAAATGGTCACACCCAGTTCTCGTTCAAGTGTTGCCAGCGCATGACTTACCGCCGATTGGGTGAGATCGATGGCGAAGGCTGCTTCTGTAAAACTACCAGTTTCGGCCAGTGCAACCACGCTTTGAAGTTGCGAGAAATTCATATGAACACCCTTCATAAAATGAGAAACACTATGATTTGCATTCATTGTACCAGGTGAAGTATACTGCTGACAAGCAAAACGAGAAAGGACAACGAACATGACAAATATCCCTGAAGCATTTCTTGACCTCTTACAAAACAGGACCGTAGCCCATTTTTCCACGATCGGGCCATCGGGCGGGCCGCAGGTAAGCCCGGTCATTTTCGATTGGGATGGAACATATATCTCCCTTACGATGACGAAAGCGCGCCAGAAGTACAGGAATGTGCTGCGTGAGCCGCGCGTCTCGCTCTCGATCGTTGACCCAGGCAACCCATTTCGCTCAATCGAGATCCGTGGACGTGTAGAGCGTATAGAGGATGACCCGGACTTTCGCTTTGCGCATAGCATCTCGCACAAGTACTTCAATATTGATGCGACAATCCAGCCGGGAGAAGAGCGAGCTGTAGTAGTGATCAAGCCAGAGAAGGCATTTGTTTTTCCGCCTGTCGAGAAAAATGACCGCTAGCTCAAGCAGCGAGCCAGGGCCATCAGGACAACGAGCGAAATGGGTGCTATGAGCGCTCAAGAGAGAGAGGCACTGGATGAAGGGCATTGCAGGGTAAGTGCAATCACGGGAATGCTCTGTTGACGCTTTATAGGCCAATCGGGCAGATCAGGATAGTGGGCTTTTGCTTCGGCCCACGCTTGGGGAGAGTCTGCGATAAAGCGTTCTCGTTCGGCTCCCTCAAGCATGGTTGCGATGGCTGGCAAGTGCTCTTCTCCAATCTCAACGGTAACTTCGGGATGAGCCAGAATGTTATAGTACCAGTCGGGATTTTTGGATGAGCCAACATTTGCGCCGATCAAGATGATACGCTCGCCATCCTGTGTATAGGCCAGTGGCGTGATGCGCTTCTGGCCGCTCTTTCGGCCTTTTGTATGAAGCAAGAGAAGCGGTTGCCCCTCGTAATAGCCGCCGACCTTCCCCTTGTTTTGCCGAAACTCTTGAATGATTTCGTGGTTTGTACTGCCGAGGTCACTCATAAAAACGTACATCCTTTCCTCTTTTTTGTAACAAAGATGATAGCGCCTATTCCTGACATCTTCTGTCACCGACTCTGCCTGATTTCCTTCCCATTGTATTCCCCAACAAATGACAATCAGGCAATGTCCTGCTATACTTACCCGATAATCGATGTTGGGGAATATAAACGTTCATTGGGGAAGAAACAGGTATGCCTAAACAGGCTCGCTATAAGTTGGTTGCTCGTGGGGAGCGTTCTGGACGCTATGAGCTCTTTGAACAGGGTGCATTGCTCTATACATTCCAGCACGAAGAGGATGCTGATTGGTTTCGCTGGCTGGATGAGCACATCTCGTTTTCTTTTCGCGGGTTGCAGGGAACGGTGACGTTCTTGAAAGAAGCGCGTGTCAGGGGATCTGCTTACTGGTATGCTTATCGCAGCCAGGATCGCCGCACGGTCAAGAGATATGCAGGCAAAACATCAGATTTGACCTTTGCACGGTTGGAGGCGCTGGCGAAAAGCCTTATCGAAAATGCGATTCATGAACAGCCCCGGACTGAACCGGCTGCACCGCTCCTGAACGCGAAGTTTCTGCCTCCGCACCTGCCCTCACCATTGATTGACAGAGAGAGCCTGCTTCAAAAGCTGGATGCAATTTTAACCAGCCGCCTGACGCTGATTACCGCACCGGCTGGTTTCGGAAAGACGACCATCATCTGTCAGTGGATACAGCGTTCGCCGGGGCTACCTGTCGCCTGGCTTTCGCTCGATACAGATGACAATGATCCGCTCCGTTTCTGGCGCTACCTTATCACTGCTTTGCAAACATTCCATCCCGCGGTTGGCAAGGGTGCACTTGCCAGTCTATCCCCTTTTGAAATGCCTTCATTTGAAGCAATCCTCACGCTTTTGTTAAACGAGATCACGTGCTTTGCCTGTAGTGGCGTGCTCATTCTGGAAGATTACCACCGTATCACATCACCGCTCATTCAAAAAACAATGGGTTTTTTTCTGGAACATCTCCCTGCTTCCCTGCACATCGTCATCGTGAGTCGTAGTGAGCCGCCCCTTGCGCTGGCTAGTTTCCGGGCCAGAGGAGAGCTGTGTGAACTCCATGATCTGCGTTTTTCGCGCCAGGAGATCGCGGCCTTTTTGCATCAGATACCAATCTCTGAGGAAGGATTACGCCTTGTTGAAACGCGTTTAGAGGGGTGGGCCGCTGGCCTGCGCTTGCTGGTGCTCTGGTTTCAGAAGGGTGGGGATGTTGAGCGCCTGGTGCGCTTCGCAGGAGATCAGAGCCCATTCCTGGATTACTTCGTTTCGGAGGTTCTGCTGAAGCAATCAGTGGAGCAGCAGGATTTTCTGCTTCGTACCAGTATGCTTGCTTCCCTGACGGGCTCGCTGTGTGATGCGATCACAGGACGACATGATAGCAAGCACTTTCTGGAAGAACTGGCCTGTACAGGCCTCTTTCTAGAGAAACTTGGACAGCCTGAGTATCGTCCGCCTCTTCTAGAAAGACGGGAAATATCTGAGAGATGGTATCGGTATCACCCCCTCTTTGCGGAAGCAATGCAGGCTGAGGCTCGGCGGCGCCTGGGATTGGAAGAGCAACGCGCGTTGCTCCGCAAAGCGAGCGACTGGTATGAGCAGCAGGGAATGCTTGTAGAGGCTATCGAGACAGCTTTTCAAGCACAGGATATAGACCATGCTGCTGACATGATTGCCCGAATTCTTGATAGGCTTCTTCATCATTTTGTTGATCCCTGGGTGCTACAGCAGGTAGATGGAGGACGTACACTCTGTCGTTGGCTAGAACGACTGCCGGAAGAAATGGCGCGTACGCGCCAAATTTTCTCGCTAGGATATGTTGTCGCGTTACTCTTAGTGTTCGTTATCGCGCCTGTTTCTTCTCAAGGTCTTGAAAATCAGGGTCTTGAAAATCGGGACTTTCTACCCCAGAAATTTGCCGGTCAAGATCTTATCAGTCAAGCTCCTGTCACTCAGCAATTGGCTACCCGAGAACTTGTTACTGAGAGTCCCATTACTCAGGGGCTTATTATCCAGAATCCCGGTTTGCATGAATATAGACGACAAAACTCAGTCACTCAGGAGATTATCACCCCCGGTGGGAAGCGCTTTCCCAATCTACAGGCGCTGCGAATAGAGATTGAAGAGACACTTCAGAGGGCTGAAGCAGGGTTTCGGGCTACCGGTGATACCCTCAATCTCGGAAGAGCGCTCGCCCTGCATGCACTTTTCAGCAGAGAATATGGAGCGCTTGAGCAAGCGATCAAATATGCTGAGCACGCCCTTGCCTGTTTCTCTGAAAGAGAACCAGAGAGCGAATTGGCATGGCAGAATCTCAGTCTGAATATCATTGGCAAAGGCAAGCTGGCGTATGGCTTCTTGCGGGAGGCTCAGGAAATTTTCTTAAAACTCTACGCAGTTTGTGAAGCACAAGGAAATCGAGCGATGTTGCGTGCACAAGCGGTGTTGCTGCATGAGACAATCTATGAACAGGGGAAACTTCGTCAGGTAGCCGAAATGAGCTGGCGATTGCTTGTTGAAGCCCGAGAGGAGAATGATAGTGATGACATTGCGCACGCCTTGCTGTTTCTGGCACGACTGGCATATGAATGGAATGATACAGCGGCAGCGGAAAAGCAGGCTCAGGAAGCTTTGCACCTCGCTCTACGGCTTGAAAACGAGGAATTTCAGGTACAGGCAGAACTCATACTGGCCTGGATTGAGCAGGCTCGGGGAGAGAACGAACGGGCGCAGCATCGTTGCACATGGTTGCTTGCTCGTATCCCGATGAATTCACCCCTTCGTTTGCGTCTGGGTCGGGAAATTGAGATGTGGCTTGCTCGTTTCTCGTTGCTGGCAGGCAATCATGTGATTGTTGAGCAATGGCGGCAGAAGCATCGGCCTGACCTTCCGCGCACATTGTATGAAGAGGAAGCTTTGCTAGCAGCTCGTTTGCTCCTTGTGAAGGGGCAGTCGGAAGAAGCGCTTGCTCTGCTTTCGCGTCTGGCAAATGAAGCGCAACGGATGGAACGTGCTCGCGTCCTTCTGGCTATTCAGGCGGTGCAGGTGCAAGCCCTGTATGTGCATGGTGAGCTGGAAAAGGCAAAGGAAGTGACGCGGGCATTGCTGGAACAGGCGCAGGCTGAAAGGTATCTACGGCTCTTTCTTGATGAAGGTGATGTTCTATTGACGCTTGTTCGAGCATTGTTGCCTCAATTGCAACAACGTGCGCTTGTCAGCTATGCCCGCACCATTCTGGAGGCTGCTCAGAACGCTGGTCGTACAGTACACAATCTGCTCATTGAGCCGTTGAGCCCACAAGAGGAACGAGTGCTTCGTTTGCTGCTGAAGGGATACACAAATCCCGCTATTGCGAATGAGCTGATCATCTCTATCAACACGGTGAAGGCACATCTCAAGAGTCTGTACCGCAAGCTGAATGTCAGTAATCGAACACAGGCATGCGAAGCGGCGCATCGTTTGGATCTTCTCTAAAAATAACCCGGCACACTACCCACCTGGATGATGTTGCTTGCCCTGGTTTGCTTCTATACTCAATGCAGTTGTGGTGAGCGCTTCTGACAACAAGAGGCGCGTAGTAATGAAGAAGCAAAGGAAGAAAAACGATATGGCTCAGGAACAGACTCCCGTATTGATTGTTGGTGGCGGCATTGTTGGTCTCTCCGCCTCGCTTTTTCTCTCATCTCAGGGCATCTCATCAATTCTGGTTGAGCGACACTCTGGGACCTCAATTCATCCCCGAGCTCGCGGCGTCAATGCACGTACGATGGAACTGTATCAGGAACTGGGTATTCGCGAGGCTGTTGAAGCGGCTGGCGCTGAACTGGCTCCAAGCATGGGGATCTTTCAGGGCACATCATTGGTTGAGGTAATTGAAGGCCACCAACGTGGCGGTGAGAAGCCGAAATTTCCCGGAGCGGAGCGCCTGGAAGCCGTAAGCCCGGTGTCAGCAAGTCGCGGTACCCAGGACAAAGTAGAACCTGTTCTACTACAGGCGGCCCGCGAGCGTGGCGGAGATCTCCGTTTTTCTACGGAACTGGTGTCTTTTGTGCAGGATGAGGATGGCGTCACGGCAACGATTCGCAATCGGATTTCTGAAGAGACCTCAACAATACGGGCGGCATATATGATCGCTGCTGATGGCGCGGGGAGCCTGGTTCGACAGATGCTGGGTGCATCGGTCAGCGGGCGTGGCGTGCTTGGCCATTTACTGAATATTCTGTTTGAAGCTGACTTGCGTGAGCTGGTGCGCGGACGGGAATTCAGCATGTGTCGGATTGATCGCCCGGAACTGGTGGGTCTGTTTACCTCGATCAATAACAGTGATCGTTGGGTGTTTCACCTGTGCTATGATCCGACAAAAGGTGAGAAGCCCGAAGATTTCACACATGAGCGCTGTAAGGAATTGTTGCGTATCGCGCTTGGTCTGCCAGATATCGCTATCGAGATCAAGAGTATTCTTCCCTGGGAGTCGGCAATGCGAGTTGCAGATAGTTTCCAGCATGGACGTGTCTTCCTGGCCGGTGACGCAGCCCACCAGATGCCACCCTGGGGCGGACAGGGTGCGAATACAGGCATTGCTGATGTACATAATCTGGCCTGGAAACTGGCCGCAGTGCTGCGAGCACAGGCCGGACCGGAACTGCTCCATACCTATACTGTGGAACGTTACCCCGTTGGCTGGCTTGCCGCTGATGAATCGGCCCAGGCTGCAGACGAAAGAGGCCTGGTGTCGCTGAATGAGCAGCATCCCGGCGTAAAGAATTTCATGCAACGACTTCCCAGAATTCTCGGCTTTGGCTATACCTATGCCTCTCAGGCGATTATCCCCGAAAAGGAGTCAACTCCTGAACAATGGGAGATGCTCGGGTTGGATGGCAGGCCGGGAACGCGAGCTCCTCACCTCTGGGTCCAGTATCAGGGACAGCGTATCTCAACGCTGTATCTGTTCGGCAGGCACTTTGTACTGCTCACAGGGCAGGATGGAGAGGTCTGGCAAAAGGCCGCGGCCTCTGTTTCAAGCCGCCTGGGAGTTGACATCTCCGCTTTTCGGATTGGTTCTGCTGGTGAGTTGCTTGATACGTCAAACCAGTGGCCTGCTCGAGCTGGGATCAGTGAACAGGGAGCACTCCTTGTTCGCCCAGATGGCTTTGTGGCATGGCGAGTGCAGCAACCGCCCGTGAACCCAACCGAAGCACTTGAGCAGGCCATAACACAGGTGCTGTGTCGCTAAAGATATTGGCGCTGGAAGGGTATCCCTTCTCGTTGGTTCGGCCAGGTAGCTTTCTTGCTTGTGTTGAACGTGTAGTATCATGAGTGTCCTATCTGTTTTTGTCTCCCTTGAAAGGCATTCATATGATATCTACGACAGTCGGGCCGCAGCGCTTGTATCTGATGCAGGTTGCAACCATGCTTGCCGGCCCACTGATGTTACCGGTTCCCTGCTACCTGGTGCAGATGGGGACGGGAAAAATATACTGATTGATACCGGTCTGGCTCTCGCTCCTGCTGGAACGGAGATCATACAGGAAGACAGCTTAGGACGAGGCCTCGGCCTGCGATATGGCCAAAGCGTGATTGAACAACTGGCTACGCTTGGTGTTCAGCCTGAGGATGTTGATCTGCTTATCAGCACACACTATGATGAGGATCATGCAGGCAACCTGGGCGCCTTCCCTCGGGCTCAAATCGTGGTACAGCGATTGCTGCATGAGGTTGCTATAGCAGGTCACCCTCGTTTTGAGAAGACCCGCTCCCAATGGGATCAGCCAGCCTCACGGTTTCGGTTTGTTGAGGGGATACAGAACTGCTTCCAGGCCTGGAGTTGATCGAAACCTGCGGCCATGTTCCCGGTCATCAGTCGGTGATCGTTTCGCTTCCGCAAACCGGTCTGGTGCTGCTGGCGATTGATGCGGTTGCGTTGCAGGCGCATTTCACCAGGGAACGACCCGTTGGGCCGACTGATGCTGACGGCGAGCAGACAATTGCCAGTACACTGAAACTCTTTGAGCTGAACCGGAAACGGCTGTTCTCCCTGACTGTGTTCGGGCACGAGCAGGAGCAATGGAATACTCCCAAGCAGCTTCCAGCGTTTTATGACTAAGCCGAGGAATGCAGGATGCGGCAACCGAGGTATGTCGTATCCTGCAAGCCTCTTGTTAGCAGTTCGATAAACGAAGTCGTTTGGCCTGTATCTGTGAAAGTGTGTCCTGATGAATCAGGCGAATACCGGTGCCGGGCACGCCGTGAATGCGTCCGGAATGGAGCAGGAGTGCGATTTCATCAGGTGTCGCGAAACGAGCAGGAAGTTGCCGTTCAGAAATCATCCTTCGTATACTGCTGGCTGCCAGTTGTAGCTTGTGCGCGGCTTCGTAAATAGTACACCACTGAGTGAGCGAATCCATATGCTTTGTTCTCCCAAAAAAGGGTTTCTCTTTCATAAAGAACGCGCATATACTCCGCTTTTTGCTGTGAGCTTTGGAAAGGGTGGCCCCCCCTTCAGAGAGGGTCCACAGCATACGCCCAGGCTTATGAACGAAGCGTCTCGTCAAGCCAATCGAAGACACGCTGGTTGAGCAGCAGGGTTGCTCCCTCATGACAGTGTTCTTCAGCGGCATCCTCTGCTGTGAAGAGCATATACGTTTTCGGGCAGGTCAGAGCGTCGTAGAGTTTCATAGGCTGGCCAGCAAAGAAGTGGTCCTTTTCGGCGTCACAGACCAGGGTGGGACAGGTAATCTGATCCGCGATTCCTTCCAGGGTGTAATGCTGCATTTTCTGGACAAATTCAAAAGGAGAGCTTGCCTGCATCGTCCACATGCCCTGACTGACCGCCCAACGCATATTCAGGCTTGTCTGCATAAGCTGTGTCAAGGCGGTGTTTGCCTCTTCTTCTGTCGCATGAAGCTCTTCTTCCGCTGCTGTGGGGAGAAACGCGAAAAGGCCATCGATAGCAATACAGGCGGCAAGGCGATGCTCGAAAGCGGCTGCGCGTGGTGCCAGATAGCCGCCCAGACTGCGACCTTCAAGCACAAGTCGGGCTGGATCGACACCCGGCAGTGTTAATGCATAGTCTACCACAGGGGTCACGACTTGTTCCCAGTCAGGACGGAAGGGCAGATGTTGCAGGCGAATCATTTCTCCCTGTCCCGGGCCTTCAAAGATGAGACAGTTATAGCCCCGTTGTAATGCGGCTGGAACGGTGCTGAAGTACAATTCCTCGCCAATAGAGTCGTAACCTCCATGTAAGAGCAGCGTTGGGCGTGTTCTGTTCGTGGCATCAGGCCGAAAGAAGTAGCCCGGCAAGGTGGTTCCCTCATACGGAATACGGACGATATCGCAAGGAAATGCGAAAAGCCGGGTTGCCTGCTGAAAACAATGAACGCTCTGCTTATAGGTGTCGAGCGCTTTGGAGGCGTTCTTTTTCTGATCGATATGCAGAAAGAATTCGGCGCAACGGTAATAATTGGAGGCCCGCAGATAGGCGTCGCGTGCACTGACCGTATGACCTCTTTCCAGACAACGATTTGCGATGGAGTGAATCCGTTCTGCGGTTCTATACCATTCACGATACCAGCTTTCAAGATCATCTTCTTGAATCCGTGAGGCCGTCAGGAAGCATTCATTGATATCGGAGCCGCCATAGATGCCCTCGCTAAGTACGCGCAGGAATTCAAACGCTAATGGCGTATCGTGAAACATCAGTTTCATGTGCTTTTCTCCTTATAAGTTAGTGGTAACTAACTAAAACAACGCTAAAAAAGAGCCGCTATAGTTAGTTAGCGGTAACTTTATGGTGAGTATAGCAGTGAGTGGAGTGAGCTGTCAAGGGTTTGGTAGCAGCCAGAAAAAGAAAGATCCAGGGGATGAGTGAGAAAAAACCGAACTCCTCGTCGGGAAATGGGTACTGATGAGCTTCCGCGAATGCTTGCGCCTTCGGTTTCGGTTCAGCTTACCGGCCAGATACTTCATACCGATTTTCCGCAGCGCGCCGAGCGAACCTGCGAGCAGCTCGTGAAAAGCAAGTCCGGGGTTGTGAGCTCAGATTCACCAGAAATGCTACAATATGGTCTATCAAAACTGGACTGCAATTACCTGCTTGTTGCATTTCACTGACAAGATAAGAGAGGAGAGGGTCAGTTTATTTGCTCTATCCAACAATTTGCAGATGCACACTTTATGCAACCGGCCAATATGCGCGATTTCGTTGCCGCCGTCAAGCAGTCGCTGCATGTTGACATGTCCGCTGATATCGGCACCTACATCTGTCAGGATAAGGCAAAGCCATTGGCTTGTCTGCTTTCATAGATGCTGCTATCGCGACAAGGGAAGGATAGAGTGCACTGCCTTCCCTTGTCTTGCTGAACGGGTGCAATGGTTCCCGGAGTAAACCGTAAAAGCTGTAGAGAGCGTTTTGAGATAATGGCTTGCTGTTATCTCTCCCTTGCTGCACAGAAATTGCGTCCATTTCTTATAGCTTTATTGTTGAAAATTGCCACAGAAGTGAAAGAGAAGGAAGTGCTTTTGCGAACGTGATATGGGTTGATGAGAGAGAAGCAAGAAGGGTAAAAGAAGAGGAAATGAAAAGATTATGAATCGAGTGGACCGCTTAACCGCGATTCTTCTCTATTTGCAGGGAGGGAAACGGACCGCGAATGAGATTGCACAACGGTTTGAGATTTCCAGGCGTACCGTGTTACGTGATATTCAGGCGTTGAGCGAGATGGGCATCCCGATTGTAGCGGATCTGGGTGCGACAGGCGGCTATAGCCTGATGCCTGATTACACACTGGCGCCGCTTGCCCTGCGCCTGAATGAAGCACTGCTGCTGCGTATTGCGCTTGCCAGTCTGTCACAGATGGATGGGACTCCTTTCAAACAAGATAGGGCATCTCTGCTTGCCAAAGTGGAAGCGCTGTTCCCGCGCCGAAACAGCGAAGAGCTGGACAGCCTCGTGCAGGTAATGTCACTGGAGCTTCCCGAGCGGCCCTATGCAACCCCGTTCCTTGAACAGCTACTGGAGAGCGCTCGTGAAGAACGCTGGCTTGAAGTGACCTATCGTTCGGTGCGGGGTGTTTCTCAACAGACGATTCTGCCGGTCCAGGTGAGTGTTTCAGCCGGTCTCTGGTACTGCAAGGCATATTCTTGCGAGCGTCAGGAGTTGCGTCACTATCGTGTTGATCGCTTTCTAGAGGTGCGACTTGCCGAAGTGGCTCCCGAAGTGGATCGAGAGAAGCTGACACGCATATACCGTGACCCTTCATTCCCGGAGGTTCGCATTCAGTTAACGTCCAGTGGGGTGTTGAGATTGGAGCGTAATCCATATCTGAGTGCACAGGTTCAGCGATTGGAGAACGGAGAAGGTTTGCTTATCACGCGCTTGAACCCGAAAGAATATGATTGGCTGATTCGGGTTCTACTGCTTCTAGGTACTGATGCGCAGGTGATCGAGCCTGATACATTGCGCCAGCAGGTTGCCCGGGCTGCTGAAGAAATTGTGCGTCATCACTCCCAAAAGTGACATAAGGGTGTCCCCATTCCTCCTGTATACTTTCCTCACACGTTCAAAAGAAAGTTCCTGAGAGAATTGAAAGAGAAGTGTAATATGAGCATTGAACAGATAGATGTGCAGCCGTTGCGTGAACAGCTTCAGGGTAGTGTTTTTGTGCCGGGAGATGATGGCTATGAGCGGGCTTCTCGTGTCTGGGATAGCGATGCGTTTGAGCAGGTTCCAGCAGTTGTGGTGATGCCCGAGACAGTGGCTGATGTGTGCCATGCGGTGCGCTTCGCTCGGCAACATAGGCTTCCGATTGGTGTGCAGGGTGGGGGTCATGGTCATCCCGCTCCGGCAAACGGAGCTCTTCTGATTAATTTCGCTCGCATGACCGAGGTCAAGGTGAATCCAGAGGCGGCGATTGCTAGCGTGTCGGCGGGCGCACTTGCGAAAGATGTGGTTGAGGCGGTGACTCCTTACGGGTTGGCTCCTCTCGGTGGTTTTGCGCCTACGGTCGGAGTGGTGGGCTATATGCTTGGTGGTGGGGTCGGCTGGTTGACGCGACGCTATGGGCCCGGAGCCGCCAGCATTCGTGCTGCCGAAGTAGTGACAGCAGACGGTCACTTGTTGCATGTTGACGAGAACAACCACGCTGAGCTCTTATGGGGCTTGCGCGGTGGGGGTGGCAATTTTGGTATTGTGACCTCGCTTGAAATCGCGCTCTATCCAGTTCGTACGGTTTTTGGTGGGCAGCTAGCCTATCCTATTGAGCTCAGCCGGGAGGTGTTGAATGCGTACCTGAAATGGGTCAAGACAACTCCCACGACTCTGACTTCGGCCCTCCGCATTATGCATTTCCCCGATAGGCCGACGCTTCCTCCGTTGTTGCGTGGTCGCTCAGCTATCGTTGTGATGGCCTGCTATAGTGGTTCAGAAGCTGATCCAGAAACACAAAGAGAGCAAGGCGAGCGCCTGATGCAGCCGCTTCGGGCATTAACGGTTGAGGGTGAGATCAGAACTCCTTTCATTGATACGCTCGCAAGCCTGCCCTTCGCTCAAATTGCGTCTATCGCTCAAGATCCGGTCAAAGCACCTCCCGTGCTTTCTGCCTCTGAAGCGTGTGCATTTGAAGACATGACGCCCGATGTTGTTGAGGCCTTATTACGGGTTGCGGCCCGCCCCGAGTCACAAATGATGGTTGAATTGCGCCATTTCGGCGACGCTCTGGCGGCCTATCCAGAACAGATAATGCCCTTCGGGATGCGCCGAGCAACGCTCTATATGGGGTTCATGGTATCGGCTCCCTCTTCATCTCTCCTCGAAGAGAAGAAGCGGAATTTAGAGATGTTGATGCAGGATTTGCGCCCTCATACAACCGGGGAAGCCATACTCAATCTCGCCGGGACGATCACCCCCGAGAAGATAAATGGCGCGTACGCGCCAAAAGATTATCAGCGTCTCGTTGCTTTGAAGAAACAGTACGACCCGGAGAATGTTTTCCGCTTCAACTATAATATTCAGCCTGCAAGCTAAGAGAACGGGCATGGTTTCGCTCAAGAGCCAGTCGATCCGCTCAAGAAGCCTGTATAGCTACTGAGAAGCGGGAGAGGGCGAGCGTGCGGCCTATCAAGAGCCAGTCGATCTGCTCAAGAGGTTATAGCTACTGAGAAGCGGGAGAGAGCGGGCATGCGGCCTATCAAGAGCCAGTCGATCTGCTCAAGAGGTTATAGCTACTGAGAAGCGGGAGAGGGCGAGCATAGTTTCGCGCAAAAGCCTGTTGACTTGCTTAAGTGCTAAGCGACCCGGTGGCCCGATAACAACAATCGTTTTGCCAGCATATGAAGATCCTGTATCCCTGAATGGGGACGGAAGCTTCGCGTAGCGTGAGGCTTCCGTTTTTTGTCAGTTGCTTCGCGATGTTGTATAATCTCTAAATACGAACTATGAGCGCAAATCGTGCTCATGTTCTAAATTGGTAGGGAAGCCTGCAAACAGAGAAAAACCGGTGAAAGTATGCTGAAACTGTTCTACTCACCTCACATGACCAGTATCGATAACGAGGCAAAGCGCGCTTCCGGGCATGCCGATGTGCCACTTTCGGAGGCGGGACAACAAGCGAGGCAGCTCGGAGAGCACTATGCAGCCGAAAAGCTGTACGTCGTTTTTTGCTCGGACCTTCAGCGCGCCTTGCATACCGCGCAACTGGCTTTTGCTGATCGCGGCGTGCCAATTCTTCCCGATGCCCGGCTACGCGAATACGACTATGGAGATATGACCCGCGACTCGGTTGCTCTGGTTGAAGAGGAGTTCCCATATCGTATGATAGTTCCGTTTCCCAATGGCGAAAGCTTGCAGATGGTCATCGAGCGTGTAGGCGCGTTTCTTCACGATGTTCGCGCCAGGTATGATGGCAAAACGGTTGTTATCATCGGGCTACCAGATACGGGCTGGAATACTGGTGCAGAAGGATAGATCTTGAAACGATTGTCAACACGCCCTGGCTTGAGGTTCCTATCTGGCGCTACGAGATATGAGCAAAGGAGGCTCTATGGCTCGTTTTCATCGTCGGAAACTTCCGGACCATTCTACCCTGTTAGCAGGTCCCGTTCCTCGCGATGAGATCGGCTTTCAGTCGGATCGCCTGCAAATCTGGTACAACCACACCAACAAAGCATGGGCTGATGTACGCCCACATGCCCATCAGGAGAGCGATGAGTGCTTTATTGTGTTACAGGGAAGCATCGTTGTGGAGGTCGAGGGCGAGCGCTTTACGATTGGGCCACGCGAGTTCTGCTGCTTCCCTCGCGGGCTCTATCATCAGGTGATCGAGGTGCACCCGCCGGTTGAAACGCTGATGCTGCGGGCCCCTGCTGGAAACGATAAGATCTATCCGTAGCTGTTCCATGCATCTCTGTGTTGAGATGAACGGAACAGCTATCTCTGTTTTTTAAGCTCCAACTATTTGTCAAGCTCTGACCACCTGGCCTGTTGGTTTGCTCTGGCCGGGGTGGGTCAGATGCTCTACCAGTTGCGCCACGAAAGGACGCGGCAACAGGCGACTAACAATCTGTGACGTCAGAAAGATGCGCCATCCCGGAATAATCAAGCTGCGCCGCCGCTCCAGAGCCCTGAGAGATGCATTCACGATAAACTCGGGTGTGGCTTTTGCTTCAATCCCCCTTCTTGCTCCACCTGCAACGGCGAAGAAATGGGTATCGACCGGACCGGGACAGACTGCCAGCACGTGGATGCCCCGTTTGCGGTATTCTGCCCAGAGTGCCTGGCTGAAGGAAAGCACAAACGCTTTGCTGGCTGCATAGACAGACATGAAAGGAGCAGGCTGAAAGGCGCCCCGCGAGGCGATATTGATAATCGAGCCAGCCCCTCGCCTGAGCATTCCCGGGAGAAAGGCGTGAGAGAGCGCTACAACGGCATTCACATTGACCATCACCTGTTGATGGTCCCGTTCAGGGTCAATCTGCTCAAAGTAATCATACGTTGCAAAGCCCGCGTTATTGATGAGAAGGTCGACCGTCAGTGAGCGGCTCTCAACTGCCTCTTTGATTTGCTGGATTGCCTGATGCTGGCTGAGGTCGGCGGCAAGCACATGTGTCTGAATCTGGTAGCGGCTGCTGAGCTCATGAGCAAGCTCGTTGAGGTGCGTTTCTGAACGGGCCACCAGAATAAGATGCATGCCACGACGAGCCAGTTCGTGGGCGAATGCTTCGCCTATGCCCGATGAGGCCCCTGTAATGAGCGCTGTTTTCCCTTGATACAGATCTGACATGGTGATAAACCCTCTTTCTATCCGAACGTACGGACATTTTTCTGAATAAAAAATTTTATGCTGGAAGAGAAATCGATCCCTGAAAAACAGGATCCTCGGAATACCCTGTTGTAGGCTGTTTTCCCTTCTGTTGGATAACCCAGGAGTATCGATAAGTCGATAGGCCTGAGCCACTCTCTTTTTGATATGTACGATCGTTCGTTCGTTTTTATTGTAAAAGAAATTGCGTTTATTGTCAAGGGGGAAATGGATGGCGGTTCCGGAACATACCAGAACCGCCATTTGGCACAGAACAGAGGGACGAGGACTGTCTTAGAAATGCCCGTTAAGGGTTGTAGTCGTCCCACCGCTTGTCGCCTTGACTGACCAGGTATCCGCACTGGTTGCGTGTGGCGTGCCATTGCCGCTGAACTGGGCCGCAAGGGTCACGTTTGAGCTCGCGGGGAGGGTCTGGCCGGATTTCAGCGTATAGGTATAGGTAATGGTCGAGCCATTGTCCTTGTATGAGCCGCTGATGGTACCCGAGGTCGCGTACAGTCCGCTATATGTCACACCTTGCGTCTTCTGTACCGTAATGGTTACTGTCAGATCGGTGAGTGGTGCGGTATTGTGAAGCTGAACCTGCTCCTCTGTAAACCAGGCGCTCGAACTCGTAACGACGCCTTTTGCCGTCACGTTGCCGGGGCCACTTGTCGGGTTTGGCGTTGGTGTGTTTGTCGGTGACGGAGTTGGTGAGGGCGTCTTTGTTGGTGTCTGCGTTGGCGTGCTTGTCGGAGTCGTATCGTTCAGGTCGCCATACACGATCCCGAAGCCATTCGTACAGGCATAGACGCGCCCGTAGATACGCGGATCACCCGTTACACAGTTGATAATGCCATACTGGTGCTGCTCATCGTTAATGCGCACCCATGACGCGCCGCCATCATCCGAGCGGAAGAGCCCACGTACCCCGTCAATGGTTGCGCTTGTATAGAGCGCCATATAGTCCTTGCCGGGGGCCGCCTTTCCAAACCCGAGTGCATCGGCAGCCGTGATCTTTGCCAGCTTCGTGAACGACTTGCCGCCGTCGGTCGAGTGCCAGATACCGGACTTGCTGCCCGTCAGCCAGATGTCACCTTCATGCCCGGGAACGGCCCTGACCTCTACCGACTCATCGCTTGCAGGAAGCCCCGTCGCGCCACTTGCCGTGAAGGTCGCCCCGCCATCTGCGCTGATCCAGAATTTTCCTTCGCCATAGGCATAGAACACCTTCGGGTTGACGCGATCGGAGCCAACTACAGCATTCTTCGGTACGTTCTTTGAGGCTATCCAGCTATTTCCATTATCGGTCGAATAGGAGACCGCCGCGTCTTTGGGAGCCCAGACAACCGAGCTTGCATCGGCAGCCGCTGCGACCGTGCCGCCGTTGCCTGTGATGCCAGGGATATCTTTGTTTCCGGCAAACCAGTTCTTCCCGCCATCATAGCTAAAGGCGCTGCTGGTCACAGGTGGGTTTGCTTTCGGGTCTCCGTAGCCCACGCGTACCAGAAAATCTGGTTTGAGTTCGGCATAGTCGATAGCCGCATAGGAGCCAGCATAGGGCACAGAATACATGGCATCGGGTGATTTTGTCAGATCGTCGTGACGCCAGCCACTCACATCGGCAACAACACTATAGAGATGCGCGTTGGCCGGCGGGCTGATCAGGCCGGAGACGCTGGTCTCCTCGATGCCCCGGGCCATCGTTTTGATCGCTACTTTGCCACCCGTGTCCCAGGCCGTCAGATTGGTTGTGCCATAGAGTGTCGCGCCGGTTCCGTACATCAGACGGTCTGAGTTGAAGGGGTCAATATTCATGCCCTCAATCATCCAGCCAAGCTTGACAGCAGGCACAGGATCAACGGGGTTCGTGTTGCCAAAATGAAGCCAGGGAGCGTCTGAGATGTCAATGGTATAGTGCAGAGAGCGGCTCGGATAGCTGGCCCATTCCCAGATAGGGGCCCAGGTTTTGCCGCCGTCGGTCGTGCGGAATAACTGTGCGTCAGGCCACCACGAGTTGACGCTTGCCACGACCAGCGTTCCCGGATGCTGCATATCCACCGCCAGCCCGCCATAGCCGAAGTAGTTATTGGAGGTATCGGAGCCGGGAACCGGACTGATTTTGGTCCATGTCGCGGTTTTGGGCTCAAATTTCCAGACATCGCCATGGCTACCGTTGTATGGGCCTTCCCAGTCGCTGTAGGTGATGTAGAGCGTGCCCTGAGCGTCAAGCTTTCCCTGATGTGGCAGATAGCCCGTTGTCGCGTTGGTGGAGGTGTCCCAGGTCGCACCACCAGTACAGGTCACCTTTGTGCCGCTGACGTTACAGGTTGGCTGCCCCGGGACCGCTTCCCAGGTCTTGCCAGCATCGGTTGTACGATAAATATTGGTGGCGCCGCTCCGATTATCGGCCACACCGACATAGATTGTTTGTGTGGGGTTGCCGGGCGTGCTGCTCGCGGGATCAAACGTTACCCAGACAACACCGACCTCGTCCCCCAGATAGGGATCACCGGGCGTATCGACGAAGGGGCCTGTATTGGGAAAATTGCTTACCTGGCTCCAGGTCACGCCCGAGTCGGTACTTTTCCACAGGCCGTGACCGCTGCGTGTACCAAGATAGAGAATGGAATTCTTGTTTGGATCAATCGCCAGACGCTCGCCCATGCCGCGTCCGGGCATGTTCCCGCCGAGCTTGAAGGGAAGCGGCGTCTGCTGAAATGTTTTGCCTCGATCGGTCGAACGCAAGATGACACCGTTTTGATCGGTCCATGAGTTGGTATACGTTCCGGCGGCGATGTAGAGCCGGTTGGGATCTACAGGGTCGGTTGCGATGCTCTCAACGCCAGCCATATTCCACTGATCGGGACCAACCCACGCCAGTAGCTGCGTCCAGCTTCCAGTTGCCGGGTCCCACCGATACGCGCCCCCGATATCGGTGCGGGCGTACAGAAGATCTTTCTCTTTCTGATTGAAGAGCACATTGACGACAAAACCGCCTCCACCACCGGTTACAACCTGCTTCCAGCTATAGGACTGGGAGGCTGCACGGGCTTCAGGAGCGGGCCTGATAAAGAGGATGGGCACAATCAGAAGCGCAAGGGATAGCATCAGGAGGTTCCTTCTGCTCCTGCCTGCAAAATCCGTCATGGAACGCACTCCTTCACAACCTGCAATGAAGCGAGTGACATCATGTCACTCTGCATACGGGACTCTTTTCTTCTTTTCTTTGTACATGATGGTTTTACTGTACGTCAATGAAATGATGAAACTGATGAAAAAGTGAATGTTTTCTCAGCAAAAGATGATGAATCTGGTTTGTTTTTGGTAGAGAAGCCAGGTGCGAGATGGTATCGTGTATATCTTTATGTATTGTTTATGCGTATCTGTCGGTTGACGCTCTCGTATCTGGATGGTATAGTTTCAATGAAATTAAGGTAATTATTCAATGAAACAGGAAAGGAGGGAGTGCCAGCAAAAAAAAGTGTTCACGAAGGGAAACATCAGGGAAGTGTAGATTGTTCTTTACTCGAAGATAAAGGATGAGCTGATGAAAGGATTCTTCAAACCAGTAGCACGATGCATGCTCTTTGTGATGCTTACAGGAATGACCTTCCTGACTGGCCTGACCGTCTTGTCGTCGCAACAGAAAACAGCTCACGCAGCGGAAAATTTTGTGTACCGCTGTGGTACACACTTCTGCCTGGGTGATCGCTACTTCTACTTTGCGGGCGCCAACACCTACGACGTGTTCACCTACGGAGATGGAAGCAGCTCTTCAACACCTGATGATATCGAGAATAAGTATATGGACAAGGCGAAAATAGACGCCCATATGGCCGCACTGCAAAGTGACGGTGTTTCCGTGTTGCGCCTCTGGATGTTCAGTCATGAGACGTGGCATGGTTTCGAGCCGTCAAAAGGCGTCTATAACGAGGCCGAGTTTGCCCTGTTTGACTACATCATTCAATCCGCGAAGGCGCATAATATCCGCTTGCTGCCCACGCTGGAAAACTACTGGACGGCCTACGGCGGTATTGATACGCGTCTACAATGGGAGGGGCTACCCACGGGCGATGCGAACCGCTGGATGTTCTTCAATAAGACCAAATGCCCCGGCTGCTTCACGCAGTATAAGAACTACGTGCACTATGTGCTGAATCGCGTCAATCACTATAGCGGCGTGGCGTATAAAGATGAGCCGACTATTTTTGCCTGGGAGCTGATGAATGAGCCGCGCTATCAGAACGCTACACCAAACGAGAACTCAACTGGAACCACGCTGCGCGCCTGGGTAGATGAGATGGCGTCGTACATCAAGAGCATCGATTCTCACCATATGGTCGGAACCGGGATTGAAGGGCATCAGGCGAAGTATGGCTTCGGCGGGGATGAAGGGAATCCCTTTGTCTACCTGCAACAATCGCCCTTTATTGACTTCACGTCCGCTCACCCCTATCCTACCGAGGAATGGGCACATCTCAGCCTTGATCAGACCAAACAGTTGATCGATGCCTGGGTGAATGATTCGCATAACGTGATTGGAAAGCCCTTCTTCATGGGCGAGTTCAACGTCAAGGGAGTGGATCGCTCGACGTGGTGGCGCGAGATTTACGGGGAATTGGAGCGTCTTGACGTGGCCGGCTCGGCTTTCTGGTGGTATCAGGCGACGAATGTAGACAGCACCTACGGGGTCTCGAAAGGTGCTCCCGAACTGGCCGTATTCCGTCAGCACTCGGCGAACCAGCAGGCCAAGAATGTGCCCATTAACGCAACGCCGACCCCTGGCATCACGCCAACAGTTTCCCCGACCATCACGCCGACTCCTGGCGCAACCTGTAGCGTGCGCTATACGATTGAGAGCCAGTGGCCGGACGGCTTTACCGGGAAAATCAAGATCACAAACAATGGCTCAAGCACCATCAATGGATGGACCCTTGCTTTCAGCTTCGCGGCAGGCCAGAAGGTGCAGCAGGGATGGTCGGCGACCTGGTCACAGAGTGGCGCAAACGTCACCGTTACCAATGCTTCATGGAACGGGACGATTGCGCCTTCTGGTTCGGTTGAAATCGGCTTCAATGGCTCCTGGAAGGGGAGTAACCCTGTTCCTGCAACCTTTACGTTGAATGGCACCGTTTGCCAGTAAAGCATCAGGTATACGTTCGCGGCAGGGAGGATCTATCACGCCTCCCTGCCTGCTTATTGCTCTCCCCGCCAGAGAACTTCTGCTGTCGTGCTGTTGGTGCCCTGCGTAAACGTGAAATGCATCGAGCCATGCTGTTGCGAGTAGGGAATATACACGATGACCTGAACTGGCTGGCCGGTTGTGCCTGTGCCTTGTGTGGGATTCAGGCGGGCACCGAAATCGCAAGAGTCAATCACCCACTGGAATTGAACTGGTGATGGTGTGTTCCACTGAAGATTGAGCGTGCAGCGATAGCCAATTGAATCAGGTTCACAGGCTCCGGGTGTAAGTGTCTGGGGTAAGATAAGCGCCTTTGGAAGCGCAGGCGTTGAAGATATACTGTTATTGGCTTGTGCTTTGACGGCTGTGATTGTTGCTGTGGGTGTGCTTTCTAAAGGTGTAGAGACTATTTGTTTACCGAAAGCATCGCCCTGTTTCGCGATGAGAGAGAACAACAGCACTCCTCCGAGACAGAGCAGGAGCAGCAGCAAACCGCCACCTTTGAGCCAGCCTGTAGAGCGCCTTTTTGAAGATGATGGAGGAGATGGCGGTGCGGGGGGAAGCGTCTGTAGCCATGCTCGTACTGTTTGCGCGTTCTCGGTGTTGCCAAGCTGCTCAAAGGTATTCAGGCTCATTTCACCCAGTTCTCGCGCGTCCTCATGCTGCCCGCGGAGCGCCTGCACATAGGCGTATTGCCAGAGGGCATGGGCATGATGTGCACTTTCCGCACGTTTGAGCATCGAGGCAAAGAGATCCTGCTGTTCTGGCAGTGGTGGCGGCTCTTCAAGAGAGTTGCCGAGCAGGCCAAGAGCATCGGCGTTGGTTTGAAAGAGCTCGCAGAGCTTCTCGCGAAAGTAGGGGGTTGGTGAAAAAAGTCCTCGTTCCCAACGGCTGACCGTTGCGGCATCTGTACCGATGAGCCGAGCAACCTTTGCCTGTGACCACCCTCGTAGTTCACGCGCTCGCTTCAAGCGGTGATTCGGCGTCGTCATGTGCACGTTCCTCCTGAGATCAGGCAAGAATTGTCCAGACATCCTTGTCTGTCCTCTAGCTGTTCAATGTCTGTCGAGAAAGTGTCGTTGCATCTGCAAAAAGGAAATGGCTATAATTGTCCTTACAGCAGTATTCCAATCATAGCATAACCTGAGTCGAATTTCACTATCCATAAAGAAAGTGGGGGAAAAAGAAGTGTAACTGGAAGATGATTTTGTAATGGTCACAGGCACAGCAAGAACAGAGGTGACGGGTACTGGACGCTCGTTGGCAGTACAGTTGCATAACAAGGAGGTTCGGAATGATCTCGCGAAAGATCATTCACAGTGTGACCATGATGGTGATAGCCGGTCTATTGCTTGTTTCCGGCAGCTTCAGTATCTCCTACTGGCACGTTCGACCGGTGCAGGCGGCTCCTCTGGCCGATGATACTTCTCAATATACCGAGCGCTTTCTGACGCTCTACAAGAAGTTGAAAGATCCGGCCAACGGCTACTTCAGCCCCCAGGGTATTCCCTATCACTCCGTTGAAACGCTCATCGTCGAGGCCCCTGACTACGGGCATGAGACCACCTCAGAGGCGTTTAGCTTCTGGATCTGGCTTGAGGCGGTTTATGGCAGGGTCACAGGTGACTGGCAGCCCTTTAACAACGCCTGGGCGACAATGGAGAAATATATCATTCCCTCCACTCAGGATCAGCCAACCAATGGCGGCTACAACGCCAGCAGTCCCGCACAATATGGGCCGGAGTCGCCCGAGATCAGCGACTACCCGGTACAACTGGATTCACAGGTTTCGGTCGGTCAGGACCCCATCGGCAATGAACTGAAGCAGACGTATGGGAACGCCGACGTCTATGGTATGGCCTGGTTGCTTGATGTTGATAACTGGTATGGCTATGGGCGCTGTGGTGATGGCAAGACGACCCCTTCCTATGTCAACTCGTATCAGCGTGGCGCATCGGAATCTGTCTGGGAAACGGTTGTGCACCCTTCCTGTGAAACCTTTACCTGGGGTGGCAACGACGGGCATGGTTTCCTGAGCCTCTTCAATAAACCGGCTTCTGGCGGCAGCTACGCGCAACAGTGGCGCTATACCGATGCTCCTGATGCCGACGCTCGTGCTATCCAGGCTGCTTACTGGGCGTACACCTGGGCAAACAGTCAGGGTAAAGGCAGCGCGGTTGCTTCTACAATCGCAAAAGCTGCAAAAATGGGCGATTTCCTGCGCTATGCGACCTACGACAAATACTTCAAGACATTGGGCTGTCAGAGCGTGAGCTGTCCGGCTGGAAGCGGGAAAAATAGCTCTACCTACCTGCTTGGCTGGTATTATGCCTGGGGTGGCTCGCTGCCTTCTGCCGGAAACTGGGCGTGGCGTATTGGATCCAGTACAGCCCATCAGGGCTACCAGAACCCGCTTGCCGCGTGGGCGCTGAGTAACGTGCAGGCATTGAAGCCGCTTTCACCCACCGCTGCTACCGACTGGTCGACCAGCCTGAAGCGCCAGCTTGAGTTTTATCGCTGGCTGCAATCCAGCGAAGGCGCGATCGCAGGTGGAGCAAGCAATAGCTGGGATGGCCACTATGCCACACCGCCCGCCGGAACGCCGACGTTCTATGGTATGGCGTATGACTGGCAGCCTGTCTATCATGATCCTCCAAGCAACAACTGGTTTGGTTTCCAGGCCTGGTCGCTTGAACGTGTGGCAGAATACTACTATGTGACCGGTGACGCGCAGGCAAAGGCGATTCTGGACAAGTGGGTTGCCTGGGTGAAGTCGGTGACAAAGCTCAATGCTGACGGCTCCTATGCGATCCCCTCAACGCTCAAATGGACCGGTCAGCCCGATACCTGGAATGCTGCGAATCCCGGACAGAACGCCAATCTTCACGTCTCGGTGGTTGATACGACGTCCGATGTTGGAGTGACGGCTGCGCTTGCTCGTACGCTGCTCTTCTACGCGGCAAAAGCGAATGATACCGCCTCGCGCACGCTCGCACAGCAGTTACTTGATCGAATGTGGACCAGCTATGCGGATCCAAAAGGTGTCTCCAATCCTGAAGTGCGCGCCGATTACAACCGCTTTGATGACCCCGTGTATATCCCGAGCGGTTGGACGGGCAAGAACGCTCAGGGGGCGACGCTGGATTCGTCTCTGACCTTCATCTCGCAGCGCCCGCATTATAAGCAGGATCCCGATTGGCCGAAGGTGCAGGCCTATCTGGATGGTGGTGCGGCCCCGACCTTTACCTATCATCGCTTCTGGGCGCAGGCTGATATCGCGATGGCGATGGCAGATGTGGCGCTGCTCTTTGGCGATAACACAACGCCGACACCAACAAACACCCCTACCACAACGCCGACCACGACTCCTACAAGCACGGTCACGCCGTCGCCAACCACGACCGTGACGCCGACACCGACAACGCCACCGAGCGCTGTCTGTAAGGTGAACTATTCCGTGTCGAATCAGTGGCCGGGCGGCTTTACAGCCTCGATCACCATTACGAACACCGGGAAGACGGCTATTAATGGCTGGACGCTCGAGTTCAGTTTCCCGGGAGATCAGAAGGTGCAGCAGGGGTGGAACGCCAAATTCTCGCAGAGCGGGAAGGAGGTGACCGTTACCAATGAAAGCTATAACGGCTCCATCGCGCCGGGAGCTTCGGTGAATCCGGGCTTTAATGGCTCGTGGAGCGGCACGAATACACCTCCAACCTCGTTCACTTTGAATGGTTCTCCTTGTAGCACTTCATGACGCTCGTCATGCATGGGAATACCCCGGGCCTGTTGGTTCCGGGGGTTCCTTTTCTCTTGTTCATGAACGTTCATCTGCTTCTGAGGCGCTCTGATAAAGAGGGTGTCCGTGCATCTTTCCGCGAAAACAGCCCCGCTCTTGCTTTTTATGTGAAGGGATTGAGAATAGAAACGTATAAGGAACAGATAGACCGACTCTATGTACGGGGCACTTGCGGCCTATGGAGCCGGTTCAACGAGAAGATATTGACAGTAGAGAAAGTATATGGTATTACTTTTTCAATGAAACAATGATGAATTTCATTGAAAGAGCGTAGTGAGAGTAGGCGAGGATGAAACAAAAAGCAGGCAGCTCTGTGACAGTGAAAGATATCGCACGTGAGGCTGATGTATCGGTAGGAACGGTCTCAAGGGTGTTCAATAACCACAGCAATGTAACCGATGAGATTCGCGAGCGCGTCTTGCGTGCAGCGGCACGACTCGGCTATACACGCGCCGTTAGTCAGCGGGGCGCAGGCCGTGGGGACAGTAGCGCTTTGAAGGAGATCGGCTTTCTGTATTGCTCCTATCTTGATACCAATGCGGCAACGAATAATCCCTTCTGGTCACATATTCTCGATGGCGTGGAGAACACGGCGCGGCAGCTCAACATGAAAGTAACCTATCGAGCAATCGGAGAACTGACTTCCGATCCCGACGCGCTACTTGAGACGATCAGCAAGATGAAGCTCGGTGGAATCCTGCTGGTTGGCCCTGCCGAGCCGGAGACCGTTCAGCAGATCCAGCGCCTGAATATTCCGCTGGTCCTGGTAGATAACCATGTGACAGGCATTTCGGTTGATTCGGTCCTGTGCGATAACTTCGAGGGAGCTCGGGCTGCTGTTGAGTATTTGATAGAGGAGGGGCACAAAGAGATTGCCTTTATTGGTGGCCCTGTGCTTCCCGGGCCCCGACCCAGAAACCGAATCTATACGCTGGAACGGCGCGCGGCGGGCTATCGTGCGGCCCTCCTGGATGCCGGGATTCCTGTTGATTATGCGCTTTTTGAGGAGAGCGAGCTTCACCCCGATAGCGCCTATGCTGCCTGCAAGCGCTTGCTTGAGCGAGGGGTGCACTTTACCGCCCTCTTCGGAGCAAATGACAATGTCGCGATCGGGGCAATGAAGGCCTTGCGCGAGGCCGGGCTGCGTGTTCCCGAAGATGTTTCATTGATTGGGTTCGATGATATCGACATGGTGGAGCATCTGACCCCGGCGCTGACAACCGTCCATATCGATAAGGAGGCGATGGGCAATGTTGCTGTGAGGCGGCTTCAAGATCGAAGTATGGAACCGAACATGACAGCCATTACCTGCATTGTAGCGGTAAAGCTTGTCAAGCGTGACTCTGTACGTTCCTGTAAGCAATAAGTGTTCTGAAGCGAGATACCTGTCTTCTCGCTTCAACACAGCTCTCATGTTCTACGAAGGAGTGAACAAGCAATGGTATTTTCGATGTCACGACGACGTTTCCTCATGAACAGTGGTAAAGCGGCACTCAGTATGAGCGTTGCCGGTTCAGTGCTTGCTGCTTGTGGCTCGGATGACTCGTCATCTGGTGGTGAGTCGGTCACTTTGACGTATGGTTGGTGGAGTAATGGACCGGTCAAAGACAACGCTATGCTTGCCTGGATCAAGGAGTTCGAGAAGACGCATCCCAACATCAAGATCAAAGCGGAGATCCTTCCCTGGGGCAACTATTGGAGCAAACTTCAGACCACGGTAGCCGGTGGCAACGCCTATGATATTATTGGCATGGCAGGCAGCCAGGCAGCTCCCTACTATGAACAGGAAGCCCTGTATGATCTGAGCACGCTCCCGGGCTATCAGGATGTGGTGAAGGCGCTCAAACCTGAGGCGATGAGTCTTTGTAGCTGGAACGGTAAACAGTTCACCTTGCCTGTGGGGATGTATGTTCCACTGCTCGGGTATAACAAAGACCTGCTGAAAAAGGCCGGTGTCCCCTTCCCTGATCCTGTGAAACCGATGAGCTTTGATGAATTTAAAGCGATTGCGAAGAAGCTTGTCAAGCAAGAGAACGGGAAATATACGCAATACGCCATCAACATCAACAATCTTGACCCGCTCTGGACTATGCTTATCGAATTAGAGGGCGGGCAGGTCTATGACAACCCGGTGAATCCGAAGAAGCTGTTGCTCAACTCTCCTCAGGGGATAAAGGGCCTGGCAGATTGGCAGAGCCTCTATACGGAGCACCTGGCTGTCCCCTTTACTGAACAGGTGAATGGTCCCTGGGGCACAGGTGATATTGATAGCCTGCTGACGGAAAAGGTCGCTTTTGCGCGTGTCGGTGCTTTTACCTTTGCCCAGATCGAGCAGCAGAAGCTACAGGACAAGATCGGAGCAACGCCAATCTTTGGGATCAATGGCAAACAGGTGACATTAGGAAATGCCAATAGCTTCGGTATCTATCAGGGGAGCCAGCACGTCAACGAGGCCTGGGAGTTCATCAAATGGGTGACGCAGACAGAGCCGAACAAGACCTACGCCAAATTGAGCGATGTGCCAACAAACGTCACCGCCTTCAATCAGATGTCCGACTACTTGACACCGAAGCAGTATGTTCCCACGCTGACGGAGGCCGCGAAATATTTCAAGCCAATCGTCATGACTCCTCATCAGAAGCTCCTCGATGAGTACACGAATATCTTACCTGATCTGGCGAGTGGAAAGCTTTCTCCTGAACAGGCTGCGCAACAGATGGAGCAAAAGGGAAATGCGGCCCTCTCTTCGGCCTCATAAGATCTGAGGGAGATGCAGGATGCATTCTCTGCTGTTCCTTGACAAAGGAGTCTTTGTATGGCGATAACCGAGCATGCCAGGGATGCGGTTGCTCTCAAAGCGAAGCGCTCGAAGCAAACCAGGAAGCGCTTTTTTGGAAGGGAGGCTGTCGCTGGCTATCTCTTCATCTCTCCCTGGATTATTGGCTTCTTACTCTTTTACCTGTATCCGCTGCTGAACACGATCTATAACAGCTTTACTCGCTACAAATTGTTTGGCAAGCCGCAATGGATCGGGTTTCAGAACTACGAGCAATTGCTGTTTCATGATCCTGTCTTCGCCGCAACATGCTGGCATATGTTGCTGTATGTGACTGCCTCGACAGTCATCTATATCGTGGGAGGGCTTGCGTTGGCGCTGCTGCTCAGCCGGGCCTTTCCCGGAAACCACTTTTTTCGGACCGTGCTATATCTACCAAGCCTGATGGTCGGGGTCGCGATTGGTTCGATGTTTGTGCAGGTCTTCAATGCGGGCGAGTACGGGCTGTTCAATACGATTCTGGGGCTTTTCGGTATTGCTCCGGTGAACTGGCTCAACAACTATAATAATCCCGAGATCGGGCTTGTGGCGCTCATTTTCGTCAACTTCTGGTTTGTGGGCGGTACGATGTTGATCTTCATTGCGGGTCTGAAGGGAATTTCGCAGACCTATTACGAGGCGGCTCGTATTGACGGCGCGGGGGCCTGGCATCGCTTCCGCTATATTACCCTGCCGCTATTAACGCCCGTCATTCTCTTTAACACAATTATGACGCTGATCGGCCATATTCAGGTCTTCGATACGGCGCTGATTTTTGCCGGTGGTGGTTCTGGCTCTGTCGGTGTAAGCGGCCTGGGAAGCGTGTTGGGCTATCATAACAGCCTCTCGACGTTCCTGACCTACCTGTATCAGCAGGCGTTCGTCTCCCGAAACTATGGTTATGGCTCGGCTCTGGCTGTTGTGATCTTCCTGATAACGCTTGTGCTGACTATCGTTGTGCTGTTGATCTTCCGGCGTTCGGGCAATACTGATCGCTGGTAGGGAAGGAGGAAGAGATGAGCTCACAGGCAGAGACGACACGGCATGCGCTGTATCAGCGGGGGCGCACGTTGCAGCGCCTCAGTATCATTCTGACCTATATCATCCTGGTGGTGGTGGCATTCTGTATTCTGCTGCCGTTTATCTGGCTGCTTTCTGCCTCGTTGAAAAACCAGACGCAATATTATGCCGTGCCGATTCAGTGGATTCCGCAGCCGTTTGTCTGGTCGAACTATGTCGAGGCCTTTACCAGATACAACTTCGGGCGCTATGTGTTGAACAGCGTTCTGTTAGCGATCTATGCGATGGTCGTCAATACGCTTTCGTCATCGCTGGTTGCTTTTGGCTTCGCCCGCTTTCGTTTTCCCGGGCGCACGCTCTGGTTTATCCTGATGTTGTCGACGCTGATGCTGCCATCACAGGTATTAACCATTCCGTTGTACGTGATTTTTCGCAACCTGAAATGGATTGATACCTTCTGGCCGATCATCGTGCCGCAGCTTTTTGGTTCGGCCTTTAACATCTTTCTGTTCCGTCAGTTCTTTATGGAATTGCCGAAGGAGCTTGACGAGGCGGCGCGAATCGATGGCTGTAGCAACCTGCGGATCTGGTGGAATATCATCCTGCCGCAGTCGAAACCGGTCATCATTGTGGTGGCGATCTTCTCGTTTCTGGCGAGCTGGCGTGATGCCTGGAACCCGCTGATTTATTTGAGCAGCCAGAATAACCGAACGATCCCGCTTGGTTTGCTCTACTTCACCGATGGGTACACCTCGGTGTATCCGCAGATGATGGCCGCGACGGTCATTGCGCTGGCGGTTCCGGTGCTGCTTTACGCGATAGGGCAGCGGTACATTGATAGCGGTGTGGCGATCGCTGAAATCAAGTGAGGCTATGAGGATCACATGCATTGTCACGTGATCCTCATATGCAAATCCTCTGAGAAAATAGTCCCCCTCGCTGAGGAAATTGGAGGGCGTGACCGATTCCGGGCCTATTCTTTCCACGGACCGGCGCTGCTGTGTGGGCGCACGCTGGAACCCGTCTTGCTCTCTCTGTTTGCGTGGGGCGTTCAGTTTGCCGATGCAGGAGCGCAAAGAATTGGAAGAGCATTTGCACTGTTTGATGTGCTGCTGAAGCAGAACCGTAATAAACAGAAGTGCAATGAAAAGGAGAGCGACCGGAGGATGTGTCACTCTCCCGAATTACTACAGGAAGCGCCGCTGCTTCTATCGCACCATTGCGAGTAAAGGACACTGGCAGTACGAGCCTGCCCCTGTTCGCGGAGTAGAGCAAGCAGACGGAACAAAGGAGGACGATTTATTCTAGCTGTAGCACGATATTCCTGGAGCTGTCCACCGTCACCGGATATAGCGTGAGTGCCGTGCAGGACGGCATTGAGGGGGCTCCTGTCCTTAAATCGAATTGATAGCTATGCAGAGGACAGAGCACAGTGTGCGAGCCCACAAGGCCATCAGCGAGCGGCCCATTTCTGTGAGGACAATGAGCCTGCGTTGCATAGAGGGTATCGTCACGGGTGCGGAAAATGGCAATCTGCCTTCCGGCTACCACATAGACCCGGCCTTCTCCTGGCGGTATCTGTTCGATTGAACCCAGATGATAGGTCGTTGTGGTGCGTGGAGTAGTCGAAACACCTGAAGAAACGCTAATGGTCATAGGTGCAAGCCTCCTATTCTGTGTATGCGAGCACTTCAGCAAACTGATTCGCGGTCACGGGTCGCTCCGCTTCCTGCCAGGGGTCGCGATAGGCGTCAACCGCTTCCTGAATCGCCTGATCGAGCTGTGTGGCGATGCCTTCAACATCTTCAAGCAGAAGCTGGCGTATCCGTTCGATGCCGATGCGCTCTACAAATGCATAGGTTCGTTCCTGATACCTGGCGTGTTCCCGATAATATTGCATAAAGCGCCCGATAAGCTGAAGGGCCTCATCATGAGTGTTGACAGTGCAGAGAAGGTCGCCTTTGCGTACGCGAGAGCCCGCTGCCCCACCGATATAGATTTCCCACTGGCCGCCCTCGATAGCAACAACGCCGATATCCTTTGTTGTTGATTCTGCACAATTGCGGGGACATCCCGAGACGGCAAGCTTCAGTTTATGGGGCGATTCAATCCCTTGAAAGCGTTGTTCGATTTTGACCCCGAGCGCTGTGCTATCGCCCAGGCCGAAGCGACAAAATTCGCTGCCGACGCAGGTTTTACAGGTCCGGAAGGCTTTTGTGTAGGCATGACCTGAGGGCATTCCGAGTTCGCGCCAGACGGCGGGCAGGTGCTCCTTACGCACGCCTAGCAGATCGATGCGCTGCCCTCCGGTGAGCTTGACCATCGGCACCTGATACTTTTCTGCGACATCCGCGATCCGACGAAGTTCTTGCGGAGAGGTGATGCCTCCATAGATACGCGGTACGACGCTGAACGTGCCATTGTTCTGGATATTGGCGTGTACACGGTCATTGATAAAGCGGGCATCTCGTTCATCCTCGTACTCCTTCCCCCAGATAATTTTGAGTAGCGAAGCCAGCCCGGCCTTGCTCTGTGGGTCCTCCTTACCATTGGCGAGCGCCTTGAAGACTGCGGAGACGCTACGTAATTGCTGTTCCTTGATTGCCTGCACCAGTTCTGGCTTGCGCAGGGGAACACCCGGCACGTAGTAGTGAATCGAGGGGTCTTCAATCAACTCGCTGCCTGCGGCAAGCTCCAGCAGTACCTGCACCTGTCCCTTGCAGGAGCCACAACCGGTACCGGCCCGCGTTGCTGCCGTGAGCATAGGAAGGCTGCGCTTGCCCGCCTTAACCGCCGCGATAATCGTGCCTTTCGTCACACCGTTGCAGTTACAGATCTGGGCATCGTCCGGCAGCTCGGCCAGCTCCTGAGCGGGGTCAAGAGAAAGCCCGGAATTGAGTGCCCCGAGGTTGAAGAGGGATATGAGCAACTCGGCGCGATTCTCGGGAAGCGGCTGTTTACGCTCAAAGTAATGTTGCAGGCGAGCCGCACCCGAGCAGTCGCCCAGTAGAATTGCATTTTCTAAACGATTCTCCCGGATGAGTATCTTTTTGTAGATACCCTTCTCAGGCTCAGCATACGAGAGAACCTCGTCTTTGGCGCGTACGCGCCAATCTTCCCCCAGAACAAGAAGTTCGATATCCATGACCTTTAGTCTGGTTGAGAGGCTTGAGCCCTTATAAAGCATGTGAGTGAGAATGTTTGGCGAAGTGCTGTGAAGTGTGTCAGTAGATATGTTAGCAGATGTGTTAGAGAGTGTGTTAGCAGATATGTTAGCAGGTGTGTGTGATGGTGTGTCAGTAGATGTGCTGGTAAGCGTGTTAGCAGATGTGTGAGCAAGAGTGTGTGCATGTGTCAGACGCTCAGCAAGGACGCGAGCCTGCTCCCAGAGAGGTGCGACAATCCCATACGTCTTGCCTCGATGCTGTGCACATTCACCTATCGCAAAGATAGCAGGATCGGACGTGGCAAGCGTATCATCAACGAGAATCCCGCGCTCGACGGTTAATCCGGCCTGTATCGCAAGCTCGGTATTGGGCCGAATTCCGGTTGAGATCACCAGCATATCGCCATCGAGCGTCGAGCCGTCGCGAAACGCCAGGCCGGTGAAGTGTTGCTCACCGAGGGCTGCGATGGTATGTCGTTCCAGGTGGACATGCAGGCCTAGCCGCTGTAACGTGGTCAGCAATATCGCGCTAGCCGACTCATCGAGTTGCGCGTTCATGAGGACCGGAGAAGCATGCACTATATGGACTTCTAATCCACGAGCCAACAGTCCCCGGGCCGTTTCTAGCCCGAGCAGTCCACCACCAAGTACGATTGCTCTCCGAGCACCTGCCGCGAAATCAAGCATGGTGCGACAATCGTCAAGCGTACGAAAGACAAAGATGCCGGGTTTGAATTGGGAGGGAGCGGCATAGAGATTGTCCAGTGGCGGAATGAAAGGGCGGCTTCCCGTTGCAAGAACCAATTGGTCGTAATGTGCCTCATATCCCTGATCTGAACGGACAACGCGACGAACCGGATCAATCATGGTGACGCGCTGTCCGGTGAGCAACTGAATCCCGTTTGCGCTATACCAGTCAAGCGGCTGAATGGAAATGGTGTCGAAGGTATCGACTCCGGCCAGCACATGGGAAAGGAGGATGCGATTATAATTGCCATATGGCTCTTCACCGAACATGGTAATGCTATAGAAATCGTTGCCGTGTCGCCTGACAAGCTCCTCGACAAAGCGCGCTCCAACCATTCCATTGCCAATGACTACAAGCTTCTGCGTCATTGAGGTAGCCTCTCCTTTCTACTCTTCTTTATCTGGTACATCTTTTGCCAGGCCATTGCATGCATCCGCCCTCCTGGATTATCTCCTTTCAGCGTGGTGGAAATAGCAACAGTTCTACCGGTCGAGCGGTTGACAGTGTATATCTTTCAGTGAATTTGTACAAAAAACTGTTCTGTTATAAGGTACCACGAGGAATAGAGAGGAAAAACAGCTAAATTATCTCAATTACAGAACCCGTGATTTGTGCAATCTGTACAGTACTGCAACAGAGACGGCTTCTTATGCGGGAGTGTATCACCGTGATTCGTGAAGCAGGGATGCCGCCCGGAGTAAGTCCACCTGCCCCATCTACAATACTGTTCAGAATGTGGTGGGTCATCTGTTCCGCTGTGCAGGGCTTGCCGTCCTGGAACCACTCAAGGGCAGCACCCAGAATTGACCTGCCCTGAGTAGTCACTCTGATCCTCTATATCCTGAATTGTAGGAACGAGAGTGCCTGATATGAGTGTTTATGTGCTTTTTCTCTGGTTACTCTCTTTTCCTGTTTTTGTGAGGAATGTCAGCAAAATGAGCAAAGAGAAGCGCTATTTTCTTCTGTCTGAGATAAGAAAACAATTGCTTAAGGAATATGCGTTCAGAATTGGAAAATATGTGTGTTTAGAGCAGATGTCGATCAAGACATTGTGGCATTATGACGCATCGGGCTCTGTGACCTGTCAGCATCAATGGAACAAGTAGCTATCGCTTCTATGAGGCAAAGCAATTAAGCGACCTTGCTTGTATTGTGGGCCTGAAAGATTGTGGCGGGATGAGATTGCCGGGTTGCTCCGTCTGCATGATCCATCTGAAATCAAAGAGCTACTGCAACAACTGAGCTGGTATGGCTACAAGCATCATGGCGTGGTTCCATCAGCTTGAGTAGCCTGCAATGAGCGTATCTCTGATGTCGTGCTGAGCCGATTACGATGCTCGGTCCCCGTCAGCCGTTTGATTCTAGGCGCAAACTGGTGATGTTGCGAAGGCCCTGGTATGAGGAGCGCTTTATTACAGCGCTTGGAAGCTAACATACAGAAACTCTGGCGGGAAAGAGAACACCGCCAGAGCCCTGTTTTCAGGCAGGAGATTCTTGTTCCTCCTCGACAATGACACGCTCATCCACTTCCTCAGTTGGGGGCTCCTTTGGCCGATGAGCCGGGGTAAGCAGCGGCTGCAAAATCCAACGCATCGAGAGCCCCTGCACCAGCAAGGTGAAGAGCACCACGGCATAACAGGAGACCAGCAAGACATCACGCCTCGGGAAATCTAGCGGCAATGATTGCACCAGGGCCAGCGACAGCGCGCCACGCAAGCCGCTCCAGAAGATGATGAAGAGCCACGACCGTGGGAGCGGCTGGTGTGTGCAGCGGGAGGTGTTGCGGCGAGGGAATGCAACCCAGTTACGCACTGTCAGAACGCCAACCAGGATCAGACGCGCAAGCAAGACAAAGCCAATTGCCAGGAGTGCTATGATCCAGCTTGGGAGGCCGACACTCGTTGTGGGAAGAAATGCCTGTGGGTTGAGTTGTACTCCGACCAACAGGAAGATCAGCGCATTGGCAAGAAAGGCTATCATCGTCCAGAAGCTGTCAATTGCGGCTTTTGTGCGCTGCGAAAGTGCAACCCGCTGGCCGTAGTTTCCGAGCAACAGGGCAGTAACAATAACCGCGATAATACCGGAACCATGCAGCTCATCGGCAAGTAGATAGGTGCCGTAGGCCGTTACGACAGTGATCGTTGTTTCCAGCAGGGCATCATCGAGCCTCCTGAGAAGCTGGCTGATGCCAAAACCAACAAGCAAACCAACAAGCAGGCCTACCCCTGCTTCCAGCGCAAAGGTGCCGATACTGCTGAACCAGGCCACACCACCGCTTTTCCCCTGAACCGTGAGCAGTGCTACAGCAAGAAACGTCTGATAGAGCGAGCCAGCAACGCCATCATTGAACAGACTCTCGCCCTCAATGATGTTTGATAGGCGCTCGTTCACATGAAGCTGTCGAAAGAGCCCCAGAACAGCTACCGGATCCGTTGGTGAGAGTGCCGCTGCCAGTAGAAGCGCGACAATCCAGTCAAGCCCATCAAAGAAGTGAAAGGTAACGGCCAGGATACCCAGCGAGAGCAGCAGTCCGGGACCGGCGAGAAAAAAGATGGCACGCCAGTTCTCGCGCAACAACGAAAGCTTCACGCTCCATGCGCCCTCAAAGAGAAGGGGAGGAAGTAAGACAAAAAGCACAAGATCAGGATCTAAGCGTAGATCGGGAATCCAGCCACTCAGGCCAAGTCCAACCCCTGCGACTACCAGACCCAGGGTATAGGGAACCGAGAGCTTGCGGGTAATGGCGATCACGAGGCTTGCGATCACCAGCAGGAGCACGAGTTCACGCATCAATACCGGGATATCCATAATAGCGGCCTTTCCTGTGGAATAGTAATGAATTACACGTTTTCTGCCTTCCTGTGCAGGAAGGAGAGCCGACCAGACTTCCCGGCACGCCTGTCTATTTTGAGCGTTTTTCTGATTTTCTTGAGCGAATATTGAGGTAGCTCTATTCAGTGTACCTGAAATGGCCAAAACTGGCAAGAGGAAAGACGGAAGAGGGCAAGCCACCTTTGCAGCTTCAAAGGTGGCCTTGATCTATTGCTGAACGTCGGGGTTCAGCAGGTGAAGCGGTTTTCCTTCTACAAATGCCTGCACCTGATCGAAGGCCGCACCAAAGAGCAGCTCATAGCTGTCCTTCTCAACATAGCCGAGATGCGGCGTACAGAGCGCGTTGGGCAGTGAGAGAAGTGGATCATGAGGGGCAGGTTCTTTCTCATAGACATCAACGGCAGCGAAACCCGGACGCCCGGCCTGAAGTGCTCTCAACAACGCTCCATGCTCTATCAGGCCTGCGCGGCTGGTATTCACGAGTAGCGCAGTTGGCTTCATCAGGGCAAGGTCCGTCGCCGTGACGATACCGCGTGTGCCCTCGGTCAGCTTCAGGTGCAGGCTGAGGACATCGGCCTCTTGAAAGAGTGCCTCTTTACCGGCTGCTGTCTCGAAGCCGTCGCGCTGTGCCCTGCTGAGCGAGCCTTCGCGGCCCCAGATCAGGACTCGCATCCCAAATGCTCGCCCATAGCTGGCAACCAGACTGCCGATATTGCCGTAGCCAAAAATGCCAAGTGTACGCCCGTGAAGCCCGATTCCAAGCGTTGTCTGCCATTTTCCTGCTTTGAGCGCATTGATTTCCTGTGGCAGGCGACGCATTGCGGCGAGAATCAGACCCCATGTCAGCTCAGCGGTTGCGTAGGGTGAGCCACCTCCGGCAGTAACTGCGATGCCGTGGCGGGTGCAGGCTGCGAGATCGATGTGAGCGGCTCCGCGTCCCGTCTGGCTGATAAGGCGTAAGCGTGGCAGGCGTACAAGCAGTGGCTCTGTAATCGGCGTGCGCTCCCGAATCAGTACAAGGGCTTCGGCGTCCTGAAAGCGCTCCGCCAGAGTCTCGATATCTGTTACCGTATCATGGTAGATTTTGACATCATGGCCCTGAAGCTTCTGAAAGCAGTCCAGATGCCGTACTGCGTCCTGATAATCATCGGGAATGACAATCTTCAATGAATGTGTTCCTCGTTTCTTTCTAAGATTGCTTGTTTGTTCTATTGTAGCGTACTCTCAACTGAACGGTTCCGGCCAGCTCCAAGCCCTGCCAGAAGTAATACGATAGAGATCCCGAAAAGCGTGTAGAGCGGCACAAGCCAGCCATTTGTAAGGTCATGCAGTGCGCCAAATAGCGTCGGGCCGATGGCTGCCAGCAAATAGCCGAGCGATTGGGCAAGGCCGGAGAGGCTGGCCGCGGTTGGTGTGGTGGTTGTGCGCAAAATGAAGAAGAGCAGAGCCAGCGTGAGGCAGCCCCCCAGGCTCAGGCCGAGCAGGATAGAGCAGAGCAGAAGCCATGAACCTGTGGTGGTCGCAAAGCCGATAAATGCAAGTGCGGCCGGAGCGACAATGATAACCACAAGGGCGCGTTGATCGGCGTAACGAGCTGCAATAATCGGCACAATAAAGCCAGCGGGTAGGGCCATCAGTTGCAGCAGCGAGAGCATCAGCCCGGCATCGGTAGCGCTAAGCCCTTTATCATGAAGGAGAGCAGGCAACCAGGAGATCGTGACATAGTAGAGGAGTGATTGCAGGCCCATAAAGAGCGTCACCTTCCACACAAGTGGAGAGCGCAGAAGCAGCCCGAAAGGAACAGACGGCGTCTCTGTGAGCTCAGGCTTGTTTGCGTCACGAATACGCGTGAGCCAGAGAAGCGCTGCTATAGCCGCCGGAAGTGCCCAGAACGCGAGAGCTCCATTCCAGCCAAGCCAGCGCGAGAGGGGGACGCTGGTCCCAGAGGCAAGCGCGGCACCGATAGACATAACGGTTGTATAGATTCCGGTAAGCAAGCTGGCCTGCCGTGGGAAGTCCCGTTTGATAAAACCGGGAAGCAACACGTTTCCGGCAGTAATCGCAAGGCCAAGTATGGCAGTTCCAAGAAATAGAAAAGGTATGGCGGGAATAAAGCGCAGAGCAACCCCGATCGTCAGAATAACCAGGCTGAGAAACAGGACGCGTTCAAGTCCCCAAAGCTGCGCCAGACGCGGCGCGAATGGCGAGAAGAAGGCAAAGGCAAGTAGCGGTAAGGTCGTCAGCAGGCCTACCAGGCTGCTCGAAAGTCCTGTATACACTCGAATTTGTTCGATGAGTGGGCCGACGCCGTTGAGAGGCGCCCGCAGATTGAGTGAAAGCAAGAGTATACAGGCAACTATCACGGCCACAGTGAGCGGGGAGCGCCTGGAAGCGCGCTGAACGGGGGTCCGGGTAGGTTCATTCGTTTTCAACACGAATCACTCCTTCACGTTTTGCTTATCGTGTAATACAGGCAGTCAGGCAGAGCAGAAAGCCTTTCTTGTTCGGCTCTCATAGAGAAAGAGAGAAATATGCTGATTGTATCAATGTATGTCATTCTCAAAGCGCGAACATGCCTGTATGGAAGAGGAAAACTGCTAGACGGGAGGTGTTTCATCTTTTATTATATCCTTCATGTAAGAAAATGCACAGGGTCAGCGCTTGCTTCTTGACGATGCTCGCAAGTTCTCTTATCCTGACGGTTCTTTTGAAGAGGGAAAGCGTATGGCGTTATTTGATTCCGGGCTTGCCCGCGAGGTAGTGCGGCGACACTATTTGAAACTTGGTGAAGCATTGGGTGAACTGGCTGCTGAACAGTTGACTGAAGAGGTGAACGAAGAGAGTCCCTTATATCAGGATATGTTGCTGTTGATCGATGTTGCCAATGGCAGATATCATCGATCAGAAGAGCTGATTCAGCAGGTTGAGCAAGCGCTGACAAACCTGATGGAAGTGCTGTTCGGGAATACGCTCCATGCTGGTGTGACCATTCCTGATAGCTTCTGGCAGACCGACATTGGTACGATGGTCTCACAGGTGCGCTGGTGGATCTCGGTTGATGACCTCATTACGATCAGTAGCGCGGCTGCTCTCGCCTTTGGAGCGAACACCCAGGCGAACCGCATGCGAATTTCACGAGCAATCGATAAAGGTCTGCTGGAATGGGTGCCTGATTCCTCAGTCATGAACCCGCAGCAGCGCAAGCGAGTGCTTCGCTCGCAGGTGGAGCGCTTGAGCGAGCTTCGTCGCCTGCCTGAGTAGGGCTATATTTCTTCGCATTGCGCGGAGTGCAGGAGCATGATCGTGCGATTGAGCCATTGCATTTCGGCATTCAGCACCGTCTGCAAGTGATCCTGCATGATTTGAGTGATCAGATCATCATCACTCTGATGCAGTACGAGCTGTTCTTGCAACGATCTGACTAGCTCGCGCCGCTCTACAAGGACAGTCAGAGCCTCATCTTTCGTCAGATAGCGCAGAAAATCGAGGCCTATATCTTGCGCCAGTGGATCACTTCCTCTGGCTTCCAGTGCCTCTTGAAGCCGATTGAGAAATTGGGTGCGCTCGTATGAAGTCTGAGCGGCCAGACAACAGCAGATGAATTGCCACATCATACATCATCCTCTCAAGGGAAAACCGGACCGGAGATCGGCCCGGTTCTCTCCTTTTTAGTCGTGTTGCTCGTTTGCTTCTTTGGGCTGTGGAAGCTTGCCAGGCCACCAGTTCGCGCCGCGTAACAGTAGTACGATGCCCGGAACCAGGAACCCGCGGACCACGAAGGTATCAAGCAGAATGCCAATCGCGACAGTAATGCCAAGCTGATAGAGCTCACGAACCGGCATCGAGCTGAGTACCAGGAAGGTACTGGCAAGAATCAGGCCAGCCGAGGTAATGACGCCGCCTGTATGGCTCAGGGCAATGGGAAGACCTTTTGCCAGGCCGTGGGTGCTGCTTTCCTCTCGCACTCGTGACATCAGGAAGATGGTGTAGTCTGCACCCAATGCGACCAGGAAAATGAAGGTGTAGAGCGGCAGGGCATAGGATATGCCTTCATCACCACCGATACGGGTGAAGATGAACGCTGAGATGCCCAGGGCCGCGAGATAGTTCAGCGTGACGGTGGCAAGCAGGTACAGCGGCGCGACGATACTACGCAGCAGTAGCCCCAGGACCAGCGCGATCAGCACAAGCACCAGCGGGATAATCAAGAGCTGATCGTGCGTGTTGACGGTACGCGTGTCGGCCTGTTGGGGCGTCACTCCAGTCAGCATGATCGAGTCCACAAGCTCTTGAATACCATTGCGGGCGGCGGCAACCTTTGCAGCATCGCGCACCGGTGAAATCGTATCCAGCGCCTTATCACTGTACGGATCACTTTTCAGCGTGACCTGCAAGCGAACGACCCGATTATCATTCGAGATAGATGAGATGGTTGCGCCATAGAGGCCGATACTGCGCGGATCTGTGGTGCGCATGGCCTTGCGAATCGTCTCCGAGTCGCCTGAACGCAGTGCCTGCCTGAGTTCCTGCGGCAATTGTGCAATGCTTTGCTGTATCTGGGCAGAAGTCATTGCGGGCTTCTTGCCATCAGGGCGTGTTGGTCCTGTAACCTGAGCAACATTGTCGACCTGTGTGATGGCCTCGGTGATCGCGTCGATGGCGTCGAGATGCTCGTAGGCGTTCTGTTGATCCTTCAAGTGAATCAGGACGCTAAAAGGTGCCAGCGTGCCCGGTGGGAAGTGGCTCGACAGGAGCTTATAGCCTTCATTGGAATCGGTGGCGCTCCGAAAACCGGTCAGCGTGTTGAAGACCTGCGGAATGCCGAGGTTCCCGAGAGCTAAGATCACCAGCAGGAAAGCGCTACAGAGTGCGGAGAGCGCTGGACGGCGTGTAACAAGCGATGCGACCCGCTCCCAGAGCCCGGGGCGTGCTTTTTTCGTGTTCGCACCCACCTGTACCGAGACGCGGAACGGCCAGAATGCGGCCCGTCCGAAGAGGCTCAACAGGGCTGGAACCAGCGTCAGGCCAACCAGTGCCATGACAAAGAGCGCGATTGCCAGCGCTGCCCCCAGAACGTGATAGAGGCCAAGTAGCGTCAGCAGCAGTGTTAGCACGGCCACGATGACGGTTCCTGCACTGGAAAGAATTGCCTCCCCCACAGCGCGAAGCGTCTTCTGGAGCGCTCGTACATGGTCGGCCTCTAGCTGCAACTCCTCACGGTAGCGCGACACGATAAAAATGGTATAGTCGGTGCCCGCTCCAAACAGCAGCACAGTTACAATTGAGGTGGCGTCCTGACTGATGCTGAAGAGGTGCGCCTGAACGCCAAAGCCAAGTAATCCGTTTACCACCACTTGCGCGATGCCAACCCCGATCAGAGGGAGTAATACCAGCAGTGGTGAGCGATAGATAACAATAAGGAATAGCAGAACAATACCGATAGTCGCAATCGTCAGGGCAAAGTCGGCATGTCCAAACACAATGCTCATATCGCCTGCAATGCCTGCCGGACCCGTTACCTTGACTTTCAGTGAGTCCCGGTCGAACTGGCCGGTATAGGCGCGGATCTGCTTGATGAGCTCGGAGACTTTGACCCCGCTCTCGTTATCCAGCAGAACAATCATATTCATCGTGGTTTCGTCGGGCGAGACAAGCTGCGATTTTGCCTGTGGTACTGTGTAGATCGAAACGACCGATTTCACCTGTTTGGGACGATCTCCCGAGACGAACCAGTCGTTCACCTTTTTTGCGGTGTTGTAATCGTCCTGACTCAGCCTGGCTGGATCATGGAAAACGATCAGTGCCGGAATACCTCGTTGTCCGGGGAAAGCCTGTTTCAGAAGTTCCTGGGCTCGAACTGACTCCTGATCCCCAATAGATGATGTAATGGAGCTGTCGTACAGGTTTGCCAGCTTGGGGGCAAGTCCCCCCAGAACACCCGCGAGGACCAACCAGAGGACGATGACGATCCAGCGTCCTCGGCGCCCGGCGGAGGCGTCGGTCAGCCAGTGAAGCGGATTCCACATATATGCATTCTCTTCCTTTTCTATGGTGTGGGAAAGAGGTCTCTTACCCCTTGCCTTATTAAGTCAAATCTGACTTAATAGAGAGATGGAAACCCTATCAGGCAAAAGTATAAGAGGGGGGGATGACAGAACGATGAATTTCCGCCGCAAACTCTGTCATCGTTTTGTCATCTTTCTCCAAAATCGATAAACAACGAGATGCAGCAGTAAAAAGGAGTAGAAAATGCATATACTGGTCATTGAGGATAATCAGAAGCTGAATCTTTCTTTACGCCAGAACCTGGAAGCGGAAGGATACCGTGTTGATAGCGCATATGATGGGCAGGAGGGACAGGATATAGCGGAATTGCTCTCCTATGATCTGATTATTCTTGATGTGCTCCTGCCCAAAAAAGACGGCCTGGAAGTGTGCCGCGAGCTGCGCAGAAGGCGAGTGCAGACGCCAATCTTGCTGTTAACGGCCCGTGATAGTATTGACGATCGTGTCCAGGGCCTGGACAGTGGCGCGGACGATTATCTTGTCAAACCGTTTGCCATGCGTGAATTGCTTGCGCGGTTGCGTGCCTTACAGCGGCGGCGTCATCCTCAGGGACGACTGACGTTTGCTGATCTGGTGGTTGATCCGGCGCTGCATCAGGTGATGCGGGCTGAGACCGTCATTGAGCTGACGCCGAAAGAGTTTGCGTTACTCGAATATTTACTGTTGCATCCCGATCAGGTGGTGACACGCGAGATGATCGAAAGCCGTATCTGGAACGATGAGCTAGAGGGAAGCTCAAACGTTGTTGATGTCTACATCCGGCGTTTGCGGCGCAAGATTGACGATCCTTTTCCCGTCAAGCTGCTTGAAACGGTGCGAGGGATTGGCTATCGTTTGCGCTCTCCACAGCGTCACCCTGCCAGAGAGTTCGTATGAGATGCCCGGAATCAGGGCGCATCGGGAGATTCGAGAAGAAAGAATTGTTATGGATAAGACATTGAGAGAACCATCAGGGCCTATGACAGCGCTTCTGGTGCGGTGCTGGAACTTTCTCGCTCGTGTTCGGGTGCGGCTGACGCTCTGGTACCTGGCGATCGTGATGGTGGTGCTGCTTGTCTTTGGGGGGAGCCTCTATAGTGCACAGGAGCACATGAACGCGACAAAAGTCGATACCGAGCTTGATGGCTTGCTGCGCAGAGATGCCCTGCAATTAACGGATGCATATCGCGAGGCGGTGGTTCGGCGTGTGGCATTTGAGCGCATGCTTGCCAGCAAAAACGTGAGGCTGCCAGAGAGTGAGGTGGTGGTAGTGCTTGACCAGCGCGGAACCATCCTTTATACGGCAGGGCCGTTGAGCAACCGGGCGATCCTGACATTGCAGGCGCTTGCATCCAGGGGTCATATGACATTGAATTGCATGTTGCCCGACGTGCCACGCGCACAGGGCGATTATCATATCTCCATTTCGCCGGTGCCAGAACAGAATGTCACGCTGCTGGTCGGGCTGCCTCGGGAGAAGATTCAGCAGGAGAATCAGGAACTCCTGCTTATTTTGTTGCTGCATGGAAGCGGGATTCTGCTTGTCTCTGCGGCTGGTGGCTACTGGCTTGCGGGAAAAGCTCTGAAGCCGGTGAAGCTCATCACGCGAACCGCGAACACCATCTCCGAGACCGATCTACAGCGTCGTCTCTCCCTGCAAAGCAATGATGAGTTTGGTGAACTGGCTGCCACCTTTAACCGCATGCTGGATAGATTAGAAGAGGGCTTCCAACGCCAGAAACGTTTTACTGCCGACGCCAGCCATGAGCTGCGTACGCCGTTAACGTTGTTGCTCCTTGAGATCCATCGCGGCCTGACTGCTCTTGAGAAGCCGGAAGAATACCGGCAGCTCCCTTATCAACTTCAAGAGGAAGCCGAGCAGATGTCCACGCTGGTAGATGATCTGCTGATGCTGGCCCGTGCCGATGCCGGACAGATCACGCTCCAACGCGAGCCGGTTGATCTGAGCGATGTGTTGGTTACGGCTATCGAGCGCTTGCTTCCTTTTGCCCGCCAGCATGAGATAACGCTTGCTACCGGCTCCCTGCCCGAACTCTATGTGTTGGGTGATCAGCAACATCTGGTGCGTATGTGCCTGAATTTGATGACTAACGGAATCAAATATACTTCGGGAACGGGCTCGCGGGTGATGGTCTCGTTGGAAGAGGGGATGCCGGGAGAAGAGGCCCTGAAAGAGCGATCCTTGCAAGGGAATGCGTTGCAAGGACGGGAAGCGAAAGAGCCGACCCGAGAAGGGGATGCGTTGAAGGAGAGAGAGCTACAAGGGGGTGAGTTGCAAGGGCGGGGAGAAGAAGAAACTGGAAGTTTGTTAAGAGGAGGAATGGCGAATAGAAGTCTCTTGAGTGGATGCAGCGACGAGAATGCGACACGAGATAGAGAAGCTCAGCAGCCTGTCGGATGGGCCTGTATTTGCATTCAGGACGACGGGCCTGGCATCGCTCCGGAACATCTCCCCTCACTTTTTGAGCGATTCTACCGAGCAGACGTGGCGCGTACGCGCCACTCGAAAGCAGGAGGGATAGGGCTTGGCCTGTCAATTGTCCGCTGGATTGTTCAAGAACATCGGGGCTGTATTGAGATAGAGAGTCAGCCCGGGTGCGGCTCAACGTTTCGTGTCTGGCTGCCCGTCGTTGCCTCTCATCAGGACTTATAGATCCCCGGGGCTGATAGGGGATTTTTTCTTTAAAAGATAATATCAAAAGAGAAGCTATCAAACGGGAAGCTATCGAGCAAGCAGGGCGCGTACGCGCCAATAGAGAGCGAGGATGAGGCTTCCGGGTTTCTGTCTTTCCATCATTTCCAATCGGCCCTTTGCAAAAGGGAAGCCGCACTGATCTCGTTCCGGACTTGTTTGGTGCTTGCTCAGTGCTCTTGTGTATGAGCTTCTGTTCAGCACTTCTTCTGATCTCGAAACAGGAACCAGTGCGGCTTATGAGCGTCGCTAGCGATGATATGAAGAGGCAAGCAGCTCAGTGCATCGCGAATCGGCTCTGCTGTTCTCGTGGAACCACGCGCATCGCTAGCGAGCCACCTGGAAGGCAGCGGCGCTCTGTGGGGCAAGCGTGATGCGGGTTTCCTGTCCGTCGCAATGCAACTTTGGAGTCTCTGCCGTGGCAAGCAGGCAACGCAATTGAGCGATAGGGACCGGAATTTCCCGGGGACTGTCGCTCAGATTGAAGACCGTCAGCACATCGCCTTCTGCCGGCTGCTCTTCCCCGCTTCTCAGGTAGGCGTAGCACGCGTCGCTCAGGTGGAGCAGGCGGCGTTTCCCGTGCGCAAGAAGCGGCGTCGTTCGGCGGATTTGGATCAATGCCTGATAGAAAGCGAGCAGATCAAGGTTCCACTCATCGCGCTTCCACGGCATATTGCGGCGGGCCTCAGCATCTCCGACCTGCTCAATGGCGGCACGTTGCGTCAACCCGATTTCGGTTCCATAGTAAAGAATCGGGGTGCCTGCGAGCGTGAACTGACAGAGGGCGGCCATTTTTAAGCGTTCGATGGAGTTCCCTGCAAGAAACAGGAAACGGTTCATATCATGATTATCAAGGAACGTGGCGCGTCCCGGGCCGTCAGCCATGAAGTGTTCATAGGCAAAGAGAAATTGTTCAAATTGTTGCACGCTCCAATCCTGAAGCGCGAAGGTATGACGTAGCGCCGAGGTCAGGGGGAAATCAAGGATGCCGTCCAGCTTGCCGCGATAGTTGCGCAGCGTCTCGGGGGTATCGGTGGCCTCTCCCAGTAAAAAGGCGTCAGGTGAGGTTGCGTGGGTGGCGTGGCGTAGATCTGTCCAGTAATCCATGCTGTGACCAATGGCGTGATCGAGGCGAAAACCATCAATGCCAAACTCGCGCATCCAGTATAGAGCGCTCTCGATAATGTGCTGACGGGCCCCTTTGCTATCGGAGCGCAGCGAGGGAAGCGTGGGAACAAGATCCAGGAAACTACGATACTGGTCAGGCCACTGCTCGAAGGTATACCAGTCATAGGTTTCGGCATCACGCTGCTGCTGTGCCGCGAGGAAGGCGGGATGATGCCATGAAGTATGACTGGGCACATAATCGAGCATGACACGCATTCCTAACGCATGCGCCCGCTCAACAAGCTCCTTGAGATCCTCTTTGCTGCCTAATCGTGGGTCGACGTCAAAGTAATCGAGCACATCGTAGCGATGATAGGTCTCGGCGGGATGCAGCGGAGAGAGCCAGAGACACGTGATTCCCAGTTCTTGCAGATAGGGCAGAGCCTCCGTTACGCCACGCAGCGTACCGCCGTGCAGGGCTTGCGGATCGTCGTTTTCATCAAAGGAACCATCTGGCTTGCTGGTGCGAAAACGGTCAAGAAAAATGTGGTAGATGACAGCGTTCTGCACCCATGCGGGCAGGCTTGCTTCTTCGACCGTAAAGGCAAAGGTGGTTGTTGCCTGCGTGCCGGTGCGGCGAAAGGCGTAGCCCTGGCCATCTTGAGCCCAGACATCGGGCGTCTCTGATGATGCAGTGCCGTGCGTCCAGCCGCCGATACGGTAGCGCACAATGCCCGGGGTGGGTTGGGCCGGGATCAGTGCTCGCCAATAGGTAAGGTAGCCCGCTTGTACATCCCAGCTCATATGATGACGCTCCATCGGGATGACGGCTGCATTGCTCTCCGGTTGGCTGCCATCAGTTGTGTAAAAAAGGGCGGCCCGCTCCAATGGCAGGGCTTCGCCACTCACAGCCAGCACCTCAACTTCCTGTCCGGGACGAGGCGCGAGAGGCACGATGGTATTATCATGACGAAATTGATGGCGAAGGGCAAGAAGGCGCTCTGCGATGGCCGGTACAGGGAGATCACCCGGCGCAGAGGCGATATTCAGCGTTTCCACTTCTATTGTCGTCTGCTCAGAAATGTCTGGCATGGTCGTCTCCTTTTCACACCCAGGCTGAAGGTTGTTTGTTGCCGGTGCAACAGTGGTGTATTCATTTGTTGCATCTGCAACAAAGTGTACACGCCGCGGTTGCCAGTTGTCAAGCCTCTCTATGAAGCAGATAAGAGTGGCATGCCGTTCTTTCTGACTGAAAGCTTGACAAAGCGCCTTTTTATAGCCATACTTTGTTGTAGACGCAACAGTTAAGCTACATATTTGTTGCCAGCGCAACAGTCAGGGGCAGGAGGAGCATGTATAGCTATCAGGATTACCGCATATTTCAGGATCTATGTGTATTGCTTGATCATGGCGATAGGCTGGTACTTCGCGCGTTTCATTTAAGCCCGTTGCAGTACCATCTGCTTCTGCTACTCGATAGGGAGGAAGGGTGGCGACTGATTGATCTCAGCGAACGCCTGCTGTGCGAGCGGAGCACCGTAACACGGCTTGTTGACGCACTGGAGCGGGAAGGGCTGGTGTGTCGCGTTGCCAATCAGGAGGATCGTCGTTCACAGCGGGTCACATTGACTGAGGAGGGCTTGCGACGGCGTGATCTGGCTCGGGCCGCGCTCGAAAAGACCATTCAACAGCGCCTGGATGCCTTCAGTCCCGCCGAACAGCGACAGCTTATCGAGATGCATCGCCGCTTACGAGCGGTGCTGCTGGCCGAGATCGAGCGCTCGCAGGAATAATCCCTTTTTGGGGAATAAGGCCCTTTTGGTTTTGCTACACTGTGTTAAAAGAGCCCGAAAAAGCCAGGAATCGCGGTTGTTTCTTTTGACAACCGAGCAGACGTGGCGCGTACGCGCCACACGAAACAATGCAGTGCGCAACCAGAAGGAGGAAAATAGCTGATGCGCCGTCTCATCTCGCATGTTCTGCCAATTCTGCTTGTCGTGATGTTGTTTTGCCCGGCTCCAGTCAGAGCAGCGCCCGCACAGGCACAAACGACTGTGAGCGGGAATACTGCGAATTTCAAACCCGATGTCATCTATCAGGTGCTGCTTGATCGCTTCTTTGATGGCAATCCCGCGAATAATGATCCACCTGAGGCGCGAGGTCTCTATGATGGCTCTCACAAAAACTGGCGGCTGTATTGGGGCGGCGATCTGGCCGGGCTGACTCAGAAGCTCTCCTACCTTGCCGACATGGGCATCACGGCCCTCTGGATCTCTCCGCCCGTTGAGAATATTCACCGTCTCACCGATCACAATGAGGCAGGGTATCACGGTTACTGGGCTCGCGACTTCTACCGCATCGATCCGCATGTCGGAACATGGGATGACTTTGCGACCCTTGTCAGGACGGCGCATAGCAAAGGAATCAAGGTGATTCTCGATTTCGCGCCCAACCACACCAGCCCACGCGAGACCGCCGAACAGGGGAGCCTCTATCGCGATGGGGCCTTTCAGGCAGCATATAACAACGATCCGCAGAACTGGTTTCACCATTTGCCTGCCATTATGGACTACAACGACCCCTATCAGAACGTCTATTATAGCCTGTTCAACCTCGCGGATCTGGCACAGGAGAATAACGGCGTCGATAGCTACCTCAAAGGCGCAATCGCGAAGTTCCTGCAATATGGTATTGATGGCATTCGGCTTGACGCGGCGAAACATCTCTCGGAGCCGGGCGGCGGCTGGTCACGTACCCTCAGCGACGCAGTGAATGCCAATGCGCCTCATTATCTGGTCGGGGAATGGCTCATGTCCGGCATCGACGACCCGACCTACCCGGCGGCTGCCTCGTTCGCCAATCACAGCGGGATCAACCTGCTGAATTTTCCGCTGACCACCGCCCTGCGGAATGTCTATGGCGCCGGGAAGAATGCAACCGAGCTGGACGCCGTGTTGACGCGTGAGGGGCGTGATTTGCTCTGGCTCAACGATCAGGCAGTCTCCATCGATAATCATGACATGCCCCGTTTCCTTTCGCTCAACGGGAGCCATGATCGCCTGCATCAGGCACTTGCGGTTACGATGACGTTGCCAGGTATTCCAATCATTTATTATGGAACCGAGCAGTACTTGCACAATGATACCGATGGCGGCGGTGATCCGTATAGCCGCCCGATGATGACGAACTTTGACACCACAACAACGGCCTATCGCGAGATCAAGCTGCTGGCGCAATTGCGGCATAGCAACCCGGCGCTCGCCTATGGCTCCTATCAACAGCGCTGGCTCAATAACGATGTATTCATCTTTGAACGGCACTTCAATCAAAACGTGATTGTGGTGGCTGTGAACAAGAGCGCAACCCCTTATACCATCTCCAATATGCAAACCCGGCTTCCAGACGGCACCTATCGCGATTATCTGGGCTCGCTGCTACATGGTGGTACCTCGCTTACGGTGACAAATGGTGCGGTATCATCCTTCTTGCTCGGAGCAAATCAGGTCTCAATCTGGCAGGCAAGCGCCGACAAAGGGCCCGCTATTGGCAGCGTTAGCCCCAATCTCAGCAGACCGGGCGGTCAGGTCGTGATCGATGGGCAGGGGTTTGGCTCCACTCCCGGGACAGTGAAGTTTGGCGCAAGCAACGCAACGGTGAAAAGTTGGTCGGCTCAATCCATTACGGTGACGGTACCGCAGGTTACGAGCGGGCTGCAAATGGTGCAGGTCTGCACGTCAACCTGTAGCAATGGCTATCCCACACGGGTCTCAACCGGCCCCCAGACAGCGGTGACGTTTACGGTACGGAATGCGCCTCCGACGAACCCGGGTGATAATGTCTACCTGACCGGGCAGTTTGACGAACTGGGAAATTGGGATGTAAAGGCCGCAATAGGCCCGCTGCACACACCAAAATACCCGGATTGGTTCGTGCTGGCAGGTGTTCCGGCCTGCCAGAAGATCGAGCTGAAATTCGTCATTGTTCGGGCGAACGGCTCGGTACAATGGGAGAAAGATCCCAACCATACCTATACGACGCCCTGCAACGGGACGGGCTCCTTCACCGTCAACTGGCAGAATTGATGCACGAACAGGCCATAAAAAAAGAGCAAGAGCCGGGATGCCCTCCCTCGCTCTTGTTCTTTTTCTGCATATTAGCCTTTGACGCCGCCAATCGTCAGGCCCGAGCGGAAGAAGCGCTGCGCATAGAGGAAGATGGCAATCAGCGGAACCGAAAAGATAATCGAGGTGGCGGCAAAATAGCCCCAGGGCGTGCGGAAGTCGCTTTGCAGGCGGTAGAGCCCGAGAATGAAAGTCAGGTTCGAGCCATCCTCATTCGCGTTTAGCAGCACGTTCGCGACGGCGAATTCGCTCCACCCGCCAATAAAGATGAGTAGTGCCGATGCCGCCAGTGCCGGGAGCGCCAGCGGAAGTGTGATTTTCCAGAAGGCCTGCCACGGGCTCGCACCATCGATCAGTGCGGCCTGCTCCAGCTCAACCGGAATCGTGTCAAAGTAGCCCTTGATGTTCCAACAACTAAACACAATAGAGCTTGCCGCATAGACGATCGCCAGCCCGAGCAGCGGCGCGGTATCCATCAATTGCAGGAATTGCAGCAGGTAATAGTAGGCAACCAATGCCAGCAGCCCCGGAAATGCCTGCAAAACGAGCAGCAGCGTCAACGTTAACTGACGACCCCGGAACCGTGCCCGCGAAAGTGCGTAGGCACCGGTCATCGAGGCAACCAGCCCATAGAGGGTAGAGAGCCCGCATACAAGTAGCGTGTTAAGTAGCCACGCAAAGAGCGGCTCTTTTGTGAAGGCATAGACATAGTTATCAAGGGTTGGCTGGACCGGCAACAAATGCAGGTCGGTCGAATAGAGGTTCTGCCCGCCTGCCAGCGAGGCCTGAACCACAAAGTAGATCGGGAAGAGCGCGAAAATCGCCATAACGATGAGAAACGCATAGGTCAGCGCCAGTTTCACTCCACCAAGTACGCCGGCGCGACGCTTGCGGAGCGGGCGACGTGTTGTCTTCGCGCTGGTGCTCGCTGCAACAGCAGCTTCCTCTGCCACAATGTCGTTCATGCGTAGAGCTCCTTATCTTTCGCTCCCAGAGCGCGTGCAAGGAAGGTGAGAGCGCCCAGGATAATAAACAGGATGATGGCAAATGCCGCGATCTTCGCGTATTGTACGTTTGCGGCTGAACCGCTGAGAATCTGGTTATACACGTAGATCATCACAAAGGAGGTCGCGCCGGGCTTATCCGCGCTGGTGACAGGACCGCCCTGGGTGATCAGGTAGACCGCGCCGAACATCTGAAATGTGGTGATTGAGCTCAGAATGGTGGTTGGAAGCAGTGCCGGACGTAGCAGAGGCAGTGTCACGCGCCAGAAGCTCTGCCAGGGCGTGGCTCCGTCAACACTCGCGGCTTCCAGTAGCTCCTGCGGAATACTTTGTAGCGCGCCCAGAATCACGATCATAAAGAAGGGATACGAAAGCCAGACATTGACAATCACGACGCCGACGAAGGCCCAGAACGGCTCTGTCAGCCAGGGGATGCCCGCCTGTGGGCCAAAAAAGATGCGCAGGATCTGGTTAATCGGACCAAAGTCGTAGTTGAAGAGGAATTTCCAGATCAGCACGGTAATGGCGTAGGGTGTGGCCCAGGGAATCAACAGGATGCCGCGCCAGAGAGCCTGAAGCTTGACACGGGGGTTATTAAGTGCCAGCGCTGTGAGCATGCCGACGATCAGGAACAGGCTGACACAGACCACCACATACAGCACGGTCAGGCCCAGAACTTGCAGGAATTCGCCGCTATCGGTGCCGACCAGCAAGCGCTGATAATTGGCGAGGCCAACGAACTTATATTCATCGTTGAAGAGTGTATTATTGGTGAACGAGAGGTACAGCGTATAAACGATCGGCGTCATATTAATGACGAGAATCGTCAGCAGCATGGGCAAGAGATAGAGGAAGATCTGTAGGCGGCTTACTTTCATCGTTGCACCTTTTCTGTTGGACGTGGAATCACTGCGGTTTTGTCTCCTGGTATGAGGAAAGCCGGTGTATAGCCACGCTACACACCGGTTCCTCCAGAATGAAGGGAAATGCTATCCTTTGATATTCTGGACGCCACTTTCAGCGGCCTTCTGAGCGGCTTTCATCGCATCCGCGGGCGATTGTTTCCCACTCCATACTGCGGTCATTGCGTCCTGCACAGGCTTCCACAGGGCCGACATATACGGTGTGTTGGGCAGAGGAATACCGTTCTCGATCTGAGCAACGTATCCATTAATCGCGGGATTCTCTTTCACCGATGTATCCTGTGCGGCGGCGCTATTGGCTGGAATCTCGCTGGACTGCTTACTCATCTTCACCTGATTCTCGGTGTTCGTGTAGAACTTCATGATATCCGCACAGAGAGCGGGATCTTTCGCGTTGCTCGTCACCCATAGCGATTTGACACCAACAAATGGCTTGGCCGGTGTATTCGTGGCGCCGATGGTGGGGAGCTTGGCGAAACCAACGTCGATCCCGACCTTTTTGTAGTCACTGTAGGACCAGGGGCCGTTGATGATAATCGCGGATTTGCCCTCGGTGAAGAGCGAGGAGGCTACATCATAGCTGATCTGTTTAGGCATATACTGGCGGAAAGACGCGAGATATTCGGTCGCCTTCAGCGAGCCCTCGCTTGTCAGGCCAACGGTGCCATCCTCTTTCACATAGTATCCACCGAAGCCGTAGAACCAGGGAGCATCGAAATAGGCATCGGTTGTGTTCCAGACAACGCCAAACTGACCGGGGTGCTTGGCCTGATACTCTTTGGCAAAGTTCAGCAGCCCATCAGTAGTTTTGGGCACATCGTTTTCTTTGAGCAGCTTCTTGTTATACATCATGGTGACCGCTTCTACAGTCTCAGGGACGCCATAGACTTTCCCATTGTAGGTGACGGCCTGTGCGGCGGGTGCGGAGTAGGTAGACTTCAGGAAGTCGGCGCTGATGTACTGGTCCATCGGGATGACGACCCGGCTTGCGGCGAGCTGACCAAGTGCATCATCTGCCCACGCGATCATATCGGGGCCGTTCTTTTGCTTGACGGCTGTGGTGGCCTTGTTGACCAGGTCAGCCTGCTGGACCAGCTTGATGGTAACGTTGGGGTGCTGTTTGTGGTATTCGTCAAAAATAGCTTTTTTCGCATCCAGGTAGGCACCCTGCCAGTTGTGCCAGAGAACGATGGTTTTGGGTGCGTTGGGATCGCTGCTGGCTCCTCCTGAGTTACTGCCGCCACAGGCTGCAATCACACAAAGAGAGAGCAGTAAAAAGAGTGAAGAGAAAAGACGCGTCGCGGTCTTCATAAAGAACCTCCGAGAAAAACGACTCTGTTACCGAGGTATAAAGAAACCGTTGTTTCTTACAACATGATGACAATATGCCATTATGCGCATGCACAACTTTGTGAACCATAATGGAAAAGGCGAAAAGAGTGATTGATATTGATGTAGTATGTGTCCCCTTCAGCTCCTCAGGTTTTGGCTGGCGTGTTTGCCAGATACTCTTCAACGTGCTGCGCAATCGTTTCAAGACATTCCAGGAAAAAGCCCTGCCGCTCGGGCGGGAGCACACCGATCAGCTCGCGAATGCGTAGTCGGTGCTGCTGTTCAATCTCATCCCGCAGCTTTTTCCCCTTTGGAGTAAGGGTAATGAGGGTAACACGGCGATCCTGCACCATTGGCTGTCGCTTGACCAGCTTGATCTTTTCGAGGCGGTCAATGATGCCGGTCATGTTGCTCTTGTCTGTCAGGATCAGGCGGCTTAAATCGATCATAGAGTGACCCTCTTTCTCGTCGAGATGGGAGAGCGTCCAGAATTGTCGGGGGCTCAACCCATAGTCAGAGAAGAAGCGGCTGTCGCTGTCGTCAAGCAACACATAGGCGCGAACAAGCTGTTGATAAATATCCAGCTCCTTATGACCGTCGTGTTCTTCTAAACTCATTGTGCTCTCTTTCCCCGTGATAGAGATACTCACTGTTCTGTGGAAAAGTATAGCGGAAAAATAGTTTGTTTGTCAACTGTTTTGTTTTCGACTTTTTCACCGGAAACAAAAAGGCATGGATGATTCAGTCCTGCCCTCTGTTTCGGTCCGATGAAATGGGACATATGACCCTCTTTTTGTGGATGAGTATTCTTCTATACTTGGGGAGAAATGCGTATTGAACTCCGACAAGGAGCGTCCTATGTTTCCATATGTTTCTCACTGTGCCGTTTGCGGATATGCGGTGGACCCCCGGAAGGGACCGGCCTGCCAGCAGTGCGGCTATCCCGTCTTCATCCCGGAAGAGCAGCGCTACCTGAAGGCTGTCCTGCGTGACCTGCACCGTGTGGGGAACTTTCAGGGGTGGCAGCTCACTGTAGAGCAGCTTGTACGGCGCTCTCAGGTGCGAGTCGAGTGGCTGGATCACCTGACCGCAGCCGCGATGCAACCGAAGCCCGTCAAGCCAGCGGTGAAGGTGGAGGCGCCAAAGCCGCCTGCGCCAAAGCCCGTCGTGGAGGTTCACAAAGAGAGCGAGCAGCCGAAGCGGCTCTTCTCGCCGGGGACATTCTTTGCCGATCAGACGATTACTATTGTCGCGGCGCTTGGTGCCTGTTTGCTCTTACTTGGCTCTTTAAGCTTTGTTATCACGACACCAGATCTCTTACAGGCTTTTCTGGTGCTGGTGGGAGTACATCTTGTTTTTGGCTGTATCGGCATCATATCGTATCGATTTCGCAGTTTTCGGCTCATCTCAATCATCTACACCGCCATTTTCGCGTTATTGTTGCCATTGGCTGGCTATGCAGGGTTTCGGCTGGTTGTGAATTCGTCGTTGACCATGTCGACCGATGTTGAGATTGCATTGGCGGCCCTTTATGGCGCGTTGACCTATGGGGCGCTGGCGGTCTATCAGCGCTACAAGCTGTTTGGTTATCTCATGGTGGTAGCGCTGGTGATCACCGAAGTGGCAACTATGCGAGCGCTTCAGCTCACGTGGTGCTGGTATCCATGCGGATTGACGCTGCTTGCGGTATGCGCGTTGCTGATTGCGCGTCACGTAGGGAAAGAGAGCCGCTTCCAGCCTGTTGAGGAGCCGCTTCGGCTCTATTCCTACTTCTGTGCAATACTCTGTGCGGTGAGCCTGTCCTTTGTCTTTCAACTCTTCACGCTATCAGCTATCGAAGTCGGAAGAACGTTTGATAGGTTTTCCAGTCCTGTGCAGGCGGTGGTGCTGTTCATCTGGCTCTGGTGCTATGCCCGACAACGGCCATTCTGGCGGCATTTCCTGCCTGGTCTGTTCCTGCTGTCCGCCCTGCTGGGAGCGTCTGCCTTTCGACTGGACAAGGCGGGGTTTGAGCTTATGTTTATGAGCTGTGCGCTGCTGTTTGTGCTGCTGGTATTCCGGGGACGGCTGGAGAAGGAGCTTGTAAAGCAGTTGGAGATCCTCGCGCTGCTTCTGATTCTGCTCTGTCCCGTGCTCAGCCGCCCGGTTCTGCTGCTCGAGTTGCTCTGCCATACCATGCGTTGCCGCTTTGGCCTCTCGATGGAGAGCACGCCCATAGAGCTTGCACTTGTGGTGGTGGGGCTTGTGGCGCTGCTCGCGCTGATGTTCAGGCGAACCGGGTTCCAGCGGGTGCCGAGAGAGCAGGCGTTTGTCTGGCTGCTTGTGCCTGGTGGCCTGCTGCTGCACTGGCTGGTAAGCGTTGCTCTGATCCGGCTGGCTGTCAACCCAATCGGTTTTCTGCTCGGACTGACGCTGGCGTCTCTGCTGGCAAGCGTACTTGTGCGGAAGCTGGTAAGTGCACCCTATGCGCAAGCACTGGAACTGCTGACGGTGCTGTATGCGGTGGGGACATTTGTTATCAGCGCTATCTCAAATAGAGATATGATGCTCTTGCAGTTGCTCCTCTTCGCTGGATTGGTCTATGTGATGGCGCTCTACCAGCGACGTCAAGCGCTTCTGGGTTTTACATTGCTATTCGGACTGCTTGCGCTGGTGTATCTGCCCGCGTATGCACTGGTGGCCTTTCTGCTCGCGGGCGGGCTGCCGCTGCTTGCTGTCGTTGTGCGGAGACTGAAACAGGAGGACGCATGCGGGTGGCTCTGGCCGCTGTGGTTGCTTGCGGTAGTATATGGAGTCAGCCTGATATGGTTTCCTCTGCCATTTCCGGCAGCGTATGCCCTGCTTGCGCTTGCGGTGATCTGGTATGGTGCGGCTTTGATGGCGGATGAGGCGTGGTGGCTGCTGATGAGTATCGGATTTGTGACGATGGGGCTGATCAAAGCGCCTCCAGTAATTGTCTGGTTGCCGCATGCTATCGTGCTGTGTGGGCTGGTTCCGCGTCTGTTGCTGTCTCGAAAGCGTTACGCGTTCCCGTTCTACTGGGCTGCTGTTTTATGCATGTGGTTGCTGCCGTTAAGCAGTCCGGTCGGCTTCTGGGCGCTGGTTGGCTTTGCGCTGGTCTGTAGCGTTGCTGGTTTGATCGACAGTGGTATGTTCTGGCTGGCCTGTCTGGCTGCTCTCCTCGCGGCCTGGAACGCGCTGGCGCCTGGCTACATCTACTATGCCCCGGTGCTTGCGTTTGGCCTGTTTGGCCTGGGGCTGCTCTGTGGGCGGTTTGAGCGCCTGAAGCAGTTTTCCACGCCCGGCTTTATGACGGCCTGTATCGCGGGCCTGCTGATGTATGGACTGCCGTGGCCCCCGGCGGTGCATCTCCTCTATGCGTCGCTGATTTTTGGTGTCCTGTGGCTGAAGCGGAAGCCGACTTTTATGCCCGCTGTACTGCTGTTTACAGCATATAGCCTGTATCAGACGATCCCACATGCGCGCTTTGCTGCGTTTGATCTGTCTGCAATCCTCTGGTTGACTAGTATTGCCGTGGGTGCGGGACTGCTCGGAATGCTCTGCGGATATGTACGACGCAACGAGGAAGAGCCGGGTCTGAAGCGCTATCAATGGAACTGGGCGCTGTATGTCACGATGGGACTGGCAATAGGCCTGCTTTTCTGGTCCAGCTACATGACGCCTGTGCTGCACGGTCCGATCCTGCTGGCGCTTGGCCTCTGTGGCGCGTTGACCATCGGGGTGGTGCTGTTCGAGCGTATACCTGTATTGTTGCTCCTGCCTTTTGTGCTGAGCTTGCGACTTGTGTCACTTCTTCCCTGGGCGCTCTGGCAGCAGGTGTTCGCCTGCAACCTGATAGCTGTCTTGCTGTTTGCTTCTCATCGGCTCTGGGTGCGCAGGCCGGCGGTGATATGCCCTGTGTCACCAAAGGCATTTCATCTTGTGTCTGGTTTGCTGGTTCAGTGTGGTGTGGTCGGTTTCTGTCTGGTACGGGGTATCTGGCCATACGCGCCGTTGACGCATACGGGGGCATGCTCGCTCTTGCTGCTGGCGCTGCTCCTTTTCTGGTGTGGCCGCCTTCTCAACAGGCCGCTCTGGCAGCATGGGTGCATCTACGGAGCTGGAATCCTGGTTGCCCTCAGCTTTACCTGGGAGCTGTACGCGCTTGGTCAGAGTCATCCCGGCCTGTTGACGCTTGCGCCGGCGCTCTGCTTCATCATCATGACACCGGTGCTCATGCGGGATCACACGATTCCTCACTATCGTCGGTACGCGCAGGGAAGTGCCGTGCTCGGGTCGCTGCTGCTGTTGATGCCGATGCTCTGGCTCAGTATCAGTGAGGCAAACCTTCAGCCAACGCTGATGCTGGCGGGCGAGGCGCTGGCGCTCTTCCTGCTCGGTCTGATCATGCGCACGCGAATCTTCGTCCTGGCCGGGGCGGCGCTGGTTGTTGTCAGCGCGATCTATACCCTGTTCCTGCCTTCAACGGGATTGCCGCTCTCGCTGGCGTTGCTGCTGTTTGGTGGCTTGCTGGTAATGCTGGCGACCGCGCTCAGCCTGGCGCGTCATCGGGTGGCGAGAGTCTGGCAGCGGCTCAAGTGATAAAAAAGCGGGGGAACCGATTGGTCCTCCCGCCAGGCACACCATGTGATGAAACGAGCTTTACAGCGCAGGATATGCATTCTTGACCAGGAGCTCAAAGGCATCCTCGAACCAGTGTCCGGCTAACGGAGCGTTCGGCATGGCCTCGGTCAGATTGCCGCCGTTTGCCTGCTGGCTGCCATGATAGGTCGGGTCACACATGCGATCAAAGCCTTTCCCTTCGTCGTTATCGACTGGCTGGCTTGCACCGTCGGACTCACCGGGCGGTTTGATCCACACATAGGCATCAAAGCCGGGGGCCGGATTCGCCTGAGGACGAGCGCCGATGCCGCCATACTGGTTGCACCAATTGCCTCGATGGACGCGGCGGTCAATCTTGGACTGATTGACGAAGGTGTTGAGATCGGTTGAGCTACTCGGGCCGGTCGGTCGTGAACCCTGCGGTCCAGAGCCGCCCCAACCGTTGCGAGAGGTATCGATCAGCATGCCAATCGTATTCGGGAAGCCACGACTGATAAACGCGTTGCGCATCGCGGTTCCATACGAAGCCTCATCAATGTAGTCGTTCCACTGATAGAAGTTCGCCGAGCGCACAGGCTGCCCGTTGATATTCTGGTTTGCCGTCATGTAGGGCTCGGTGGTCGGCGTGTAGTTCGCGGTATTGCTGATAAAGCCCGCGACGCTGTTCACGCCTGCATCGGTGCCCTTCACTGTCGAGGCAATCAGATCAGCAGCGGGACCAAAGTTGCTGCTCCAACCGAGCCAGCCAGAGTGTGCGATATCGATATAGTTGTACACGTTGGGGATCGCGTACAGCTTATTCAGCGCATACTGGATGCCTTTGACATACGCGCCACTGGAATTGGCCTCGGCACATTTTGCCATACTGAGGTTCGTAACCAGATTCGGGAGTGAGTCGGGCTCGATAATCGCAACGATGCGCAGCTTGCTGTACTTCGACTGGCTCAGTGTAGCGGCCAGAGGATCGATATATTGCGATTTGTACTTATTCAGGCCGTCTTGAGCCACAAGCAGCTCACCATTGGAAGCAAGGGCCGCACAGTCACGGTTTGGCAGATCATAGACAACAATCGTGATGACAACAGGAAGTGTGCTGTTACTTGCCTGTTCCAGTGCGGCATCAAGGTGACCGGCAAGGGTGCGAGTCACGCCGGGACCGCCGGTGATTGCCGCGATGCGATCAAGCCAGACAGCGGTAGGATAATTGGCGACCTTTGCCATCTGCTGACCGAGCGTTCCGCCTACTTTACTGGCCGCGTCACGGACCTCTGCCGCGTAATCGGGGTTGATATAGCCCACGGCGCCCAGGTAGGGGTTATCGACGCGTTCGCCCGAAGGTGGTGGCGTCGGGGTTGGAGTAACGGGAGTGCTTGTCGGCGTCGGGGTTCCGGGCGTATTAGTCGGTGTCGGGGTTCCAGGTGTGTTGGTCGGCGTGGGTGTCGGATTACCTGTTGCACCGCAGGTATTGCCATTGACAGCAAACTCTGTCGGGACAGGGTTGCTCGCTCCAAAGGTGCCATTGAAGCCGGGGTTCACGGTGCCGTTCGCCGCAACATTCCCGTTCCAGCTCAAATTCTTCACAGTGACATTCTGCCCGCTCTGGGAGAAGTCGCCATTCCAGCCCTGCGAGACACGCTGCCCACTATCGGGGAACTTAAAGGTGAGCTGCCAGCTTGACCAGGCTGAAGAGCTGATATTTTTGATGACGATATTCGCGCCGAAGCCGCCGGGCCACTGGTTGGTAACGGTGTACGTCACCTGACAGTAGGACGCCGCGCGAATGGCCTGCGTACTGGAAAACAGACTTCCTGTTACCAGTAGCAGCGGGATCATGAAGAGTGCCAGGCCGCGCACCCCTCGTCTGAGGCGTCGCCTGTTTTCTGGATCATGGTCCATAAAGAACATCTCCTTCAGTGAAAACTCGTACTGCATGGCACTGTGACCGCGGATAGTTCCTTCTATCCACTCACAAGTGTAGAAGGGGCAGGAATGAAAGACAAGTGGAAAAATGAGCACTTATTAGTCAAATTCTGGTCAGTGCCGGGAACACCAATGTGCCCCCGGCAGGTGTCCTACGGCTCTGTACCCCAGACCAGCGCCCCTTTATAGTAGGCCGTGACCTTATTCCAGCTAGTGTAGGTAGTGAAGGAGCCGTTGCGCGAGTAGTCATTGCTCTGGTCGTAATTGGACCAGTCGCTCTTGTTAACGCGCTGCTGAAGCTCCCCGGTATCCTTGCCCGGTGCCAGCGTGCCCGAGGTGAAGCTGACTTCCAGGTAGGTATCTGCGCCTGTACGACCCGGCGAGACCGTGACAAATTTCCCGTGAACGGTGCTGCAACCAATGGTCGCATAGTCGCAGGTATACGCCTGAGTGCCACCACCTTCGGTAGTGTACCAGTAGCGAATGGTTACATCTGCCAGATTGATCGGCGTATTGCCGGTATTCACGATCTGAAGCTGAGGCCTCAGGCTATTTGTGCTGGTGTTGCTGGCTGCGCCATCCTTATACTTGATCTGGAGTGAGACCGAAGTGGGTGGCGGAGTCACTGTCGTGGTCGGGCTTGGCGTGGGAGTAGGCGTCCCGCCACCATTGCCGCCATCCAGCGGGAACAGAATCGGGTTCAGGTAGGCCTGTTTCGCCTGATTGACTGTAGTCCAGTCGTCGTTGAGAATACCGCCCGTATCGCCAGAATTGGGGTTCCATGACCAGAAGGTCCAGTGCATCCCGCTGGTGCCATTGCCAAGATACTGCGTCAATTTGCTGAGCCATTGCTGATCGCTGGTGCTTTGCAGCTTGGTGCCAAACTCACCAAGCAGAACGGGCGCGGTGCCTTGCTTGTGCAGGTAGCCCCAGCGCTGGTCCCACAGGGCAGGCAGGTTGTTCGGGTAGTTGGGATCGCTAAACCAGCTCTGCGGGTAGACCGAAGAGGGGTAGTCGTGCGCAGAATAGACCAGCCGTCCGGGTACAGAGAGCCGTACCGGATAATCTTGCGCGCCTGTCAGGTTGCCGCCCCACCAGTAGCAGCCGCCATTCGTGCCGCCACCGGACACATAGCAATCAACGCCCTCGACAAAGATCAGCCAGTCCGGGTTGACCGAGAGAATCGCGTTTCCGGCCCGTTCAGCCGCAAGCCGCCAGTCAAGCGAGGTATCGCCACAGCCCCAACAGGCGGGAGCGTGTGGCTCGTTATGCAGGTCCGCGCCGATCACCGTCGTGTTTCCTTTATAGCGCGAAGCGAGCATTTTCCAGTCGGAGAGCCAGCGCGATTCAGGATAGGCCGAGGTGTACCAGAGTGCCGACTGTCCTCCCGAGTCCGGGCGGTGTCGGTCCAGAATAATACGTAGCCCGATCTGACCGGAGTAGTTAATAATCTTATCCATAATTTGCAGGCCGGTCAGCCCCTGAAGATCCGGGTTTTTGGCAAAGTCGATGCCGGTTGGTGTGCTTCCCGCATCAAAAAGCTGGTTTGAATAGGGGAGGCGAATCGTGTTATAGCCCAGGCTTTTGATCTGGTCCAGCATGTCGCGATAGTTGCGCGTCCAGAGCCCATGCACGGTATAGTTCGCTGTCTCAAAGCCAAACCAGTTAATCCCTGCAATGCGCACCGGCTGATTGTTGGCATCGAGAATCCGGCTGCCGTCAGTGTGCCAGTACCCTGATCCTGCTGCTTCAACTCTGTTCATGTTCAACGGTAACATACTCAATCCAAGAACGCTCAATAAAACAAGTACCATCATGACGACGCGCAATGGTCGTCTTTTCGTCGTCCCTGACATAATCCATCCTTTCTAGCAAGAACCTGCTATAGTAGCTTGCTATTTGTGTCTATACCATAGGGAAGCTTGTATCACAAGCGTTTCGCTGCCATTGATGAAAAACAGAAGAAAAGCGTTTCTGCTCGTTCATTTTTTTTCAACACGCCTTACCACAAGCAGCGAACTAGAGAAAAGAGGAAACTCGTCAGATTCTCGTCAGATGCTCGTCATCTTTTTGCAAATGGCAGTCAGACGATAGAAAACGCGCTCTTTTTCAGGTACAATGAAATACAAGGTAAAAGGAGGAACTTCCGATGAAGAAGACGGCAGCAAGGACGCACCCCCTTCGTATTCTGCGCAATCAACACAATCTAACCATTGAACAACTGGCTAATGAAGCCAGAGTAGGAGCGGCAACAATCTGGCGTGCTGAGCATCAGTACCCGATTAATGCGGAGTCGCGGCGGCGTCTCTGTAGCTATTTCGGGAAGACATCGCGCGAACTCGGTCTGATCGAGGCCGAGGAGTCTTCACCGAAGCTGCCCACCGGAGAGCAGCAACCAAGCGAGCAGACAACCGATACACAGTTCATCCAGACTGCATATGCGTTAGCCTCCTTGCTTGATGAAGGGTGGAAGCCGCACGCGCTGCTTGACGTGTTGCAGATCATTCTTCAGAGCGTGCAGGCGCTGCCTGAAGAGGTGCGCCGAGCGTTGCTGCATGGCGATAGTGCACAACTTGCTCAGAAGGTGGCACTTGTCGGGCGGACGCATGTGAGTATGAAGGAGCGTATTCAGCTCTGTCAAACGCTGAGTGAGAGTGTTTCGGTTGCCTGGCAGCTTTCGCATCAGGTGCGTCCGGATCACACGTTTATGGTGGCGCAGGCGCTCCTGACGCTGCTCCAACAAACGCATGAGCTGCTTCCAGAGCAGCAGCGCGGAAGCCTGTATGCGGCACTCTACAATCTACAAGGGGCTGCGTACCTTTATCAAGGACGCTATTGTCAGGCTCATCAATCTCATATGAAGGCGCATGTGGCGGCGCTTGAGGGGTCCGATATCTGGAATATGGCCCAGAGTTTGAATTGGCTGGCGGTGGTCGCCAATGCCAGCGGCAATCATGCCGACGCCCTTCAGTATATCCAGGCTGCCCTGCACCTGCTCATCAGGTCAAATGGAGAAGAAGACGAAAGATATGTACGCTTAAAGGCCCATCTCCTTGCCGATTGGGCGTATAATGCTGCTCGCTTGCATCGCAGAGAGGAGACCCGCGAGAAACTGGCCGCCTCCGCTGCGATCACCGAGCGCCTTAAGCCGAACGAAGAGTACGACCAGGCACGCTGGTACCAGATCGCGGGAAGCTGTAGTCTGTCGCTGGACAACCCCGCAGAGGCCATTCGCTATCTGGAACGTTCGCTAACGCAGGTCTCACCGGTCTGGATTATGCGCTGCCTGTTGACGATGATGCCGCTTGCCGAGGCCTACGCCCGGACACATGAGCTGGAAGCAAGCCTGCGGATCGCGGAGCGATCTGTCACGCTGCTTGATAATGCGGCTTCTACGATGCTCTATCAGCGCTTTAAAGAATACCAGCAGATACTGGTAACACTTTTTCCGTCAGAACCCATAGTACAGCATTTTCTGGAACAGACACAGGGAACGCTGCTGTTAAGTTCGTAGCTGGAAGCCAACAAGAAAGCGACAGGACCAGATCTATCGCACGAGCAGCATCCGCGCGATAGATCTGGCTTCACACAAGCTCCTTTCCTGCTTTCTCTTGATAGCTCTGACGAGCCTGCTCAACTTCCTCCATGTGCTCTTCAGCCCACTGCCGCAGCGCCCGCATCAGCGGAATGAGCGTGGTTCCAAGCGGCGAGAGCGAGTATTCCACGGCGGGGGGCACGGTTGACGTGACCTTTCGTTCGATAATACCGCGTTGCTCCAGATTGCGCAGCGTCTGGGTCAGCATCTTATGCGAGACGCCTTCTATGGCTCGCTGCATCTCATTGAAGCGTGTGGGGCGCTTTTCCAGCAGCGCGAAAACAAGAGCCGTCCACTTGTCGGCAATCAGATCAAGCACCTGCCGCGAGGGACAGTGTGCGATCAAAACGCTGTGTGGTGATGATGTTTCGAGCACTCTTTCCATACTCAATACTATACCATAGGGTCGGTTCTTTTTTGTACTCCCAGGTTACTTAAAAGTGCGTACTTGTAGGGCTTCCCATTTCAGCGTATAGTATGGACAACCTCGACAGAGGGAAAGAGAAAAAGCAATTCCATCAGGAAAGGATAATAGATATAAAATGGAAAACTCTATTGCTAGAAATGAGAGTACGCGAAAAGTTGCACTGGTTGTCGGTGCTCAGGGTGTGATCGGTGGGAACCTTATTCAGTATCTGAGCACGCTTGATGATTGGGAGATTATTGGTCTGTCGCGCCGTGGTGGCTCATCGAGTGAGCGTGTGCGACATATCTCGGTTGACCTGCTGGATCAGGCCGACACCCGGGAGAAGCTGAAAGACCTGTCAACAGTTACCCACGTCTTCTATGCCGCATATCAGGACAAGCCAACCTGGGCTGAGCTGGTTCAACCAAATCTGACGATGCTGGTCAACGTGGTTGAGGCCATTGAGGAAACGTCACCTGTCCTACAGCATATCAGTTTGATGCAGGGCTACAAGGTCTACGGGGCGCACCTGGGACCCTTTAAGACGCCTGCTCGCGAAACCGATGCGTTCCACATGCCGCCAGAATTCAACGTCGATCAGCAACTTTTCCTTGAGGCGCGGCAGAAAGGTAAGCGCTGGACCTGGAGCGCTATTCGTCCCTCGGTCGTCGTCGGGTTTGGGCTTGGCAACCCGATGAATCTGGCGATGGTGATCGCGGTCTATGCGTCTCTGTCGAAGGAGCTCGGGATACCATTGCGCTTCCCTGGCAAGCCGGGTGCATATCACTCGCTGCTGGAAATGACCGATGCCGGTCTGCTTGCTCGGGCGACGGTCTGGGCGGCCACAAATGAGCGCAGCGCCAATCAGGCCTTCAACATCAACAATGGTGACCTCTTCCGCTGGTCCGAGATGTGGCCGAAGCTTGCCCGCTTCTTTGATCTGGAAGTCGCGCCGCCGTTGCCGATGTCGCTTCAGGTCGTCATGGCCGATAAAGAACCGCTCTGGCAGCGGATGCAGGAGAAGTATGGGCTGGCGAAGATCCCGTATAAAGACGTGTCATCCTGGACCTTTGGTGATTTTGTCTTCTCATGGGATTATGATATGTTTGCCGATGGATCAAAAGTCCGTCGATTTGGTTTTCACGAGTATGTTGAAACTGAGGCCATGTTTCTGGATGTCTTTGCTGACTTCCGTCGCCGTCGAATTATTCCGTAACGTTTCCATACCCGGATACGAAAGAGCGTCTGTGTCATGGAATATTTGTACCGTCTGGTCACGTTTCATTCGTAGAGAAAATGTGACTCCAAGGCAATAAAGGAGGAAACAAGTCAATGGCTGATCTCAACAATCCGACTGTTCAGAAGATCCTGAAATCGAAGAACTTTGCCTTCCTTGCGACCCTCGGCCCTGCCGGGGATCCGCAGGTATCACCGATGTGGTTCCTGTGGGATGGTCAGTATATCAAGTTTACGCACACGACGACCCGGCAGAAATTCCGCAACATCAAGCGTGATCCGCGTGTTGCAGTGGCGATTATCGCGCCTGATAATCCCTATACCGCTGCCGAGTTCCGGGGTAAAGTTGAGCGTATCGAAGATGACCCGCAGGGCGATTTTTACAACGAACTGGCCGAGCACTATGGCAGTGATCTGCGTTGGTCGGGAGACCCGCGTGTGGTGCTCTATATCAAACCGGAGCATGTTACCGGTCAGAACCTCTAAAACTCCGCGTGGCCCTCTATGCATAGGGGGCCACATGTCGCTTTCTCCCGATGTACCTTGAAAGATGATGGAAGGGGAGAGCGACATGTCTTTCAACCCTCTCATAGGTGTTATGCCTGGTGGGTCATCGCTGCCCGGGCCGCTTTTTGACGGCGAATATAGTTGACGGTTCCAAACATAGCCAGCGCAACGACACAGATCGGGAAGGCTTTGGTGACGCCGACCGCTACTGAGAGAGGCAACGTGCAGGCAAAGATTGCCGTTGACAGGAAGTTGAGCAGGAAGGCGCTGCCCCAGAACACAGTGAGCACGCGGTGACTATGACGCATTGATGATGAGCCTTGCTGCCAGCGCTGATTGAACTGTGCCACTTTTTCGGGATCGTTGCCAGTTGCGAACTGTCTGATAACATAGAACATAAATGGCTTTGAGAAGAAGAGTGATAGAAAACAGATGATTCCGAACACCCCCTGAAGAAGCGAGCTGGTAGCGATATAGAGTTGCGCATTGTGAACCAGCAACAGTAATACGATACTGACAACGATATCTGCCAGTGAAATCAGGCCAATGATATCCAGTGAACGCTTTCCGATCAATTCCTTGAGCGTGTAGAGCAGCGGGACCATCGAAATGACGCCGAGCGCGAGCAGTTCTTGCATGTGCATTTGTTGGGTGAGCAGGAGAAAGAGCAGGTAAGGCACTGCGGCCGTGACAACTAAACTGATGATAAGTCCTCTGAAACTGTTCTTCATTGTTTTCCTCCGTGTTGTTGTTTTTGTTGCCCTCAGTATAGCCGTGGAGACGCTGTTTTTCTTGTGCTAAAGGTCATTCTTTGCGGGCTATCTTCGCGGAAGCACACCCATGACTGGAGTCATATGACCGGTGTCACTGGCACAGAAGTATGTGGTTCAGTATAATCAAGGGATGGATTGAAGGATTGCATAAGGGGGAGCACATGAGCCAGATAAAGCCTGAGCGCCAGCCTGTTGCCTGGGGCTGGCTTGATACTATCTTTTATCTTTGCTGCATCGTCGGGTTTATCAGCTCGGTCCTCACGGCGAGGCATCTGACTTTTCCGTTGCTGCTGGTGGGTATCGTCTGTACCGCACTCTGGGCAACAGTTGCCTTTCTCATAGATAGAGTAGGTGGGAAGATGCGGACGCTGCTTTTACTCCTCTTAACGCTTCTTTCGGCTGCTATTCTTGTTCTCGCATTATTTGGACTCGGGCTCAACTGGCTCACCGCGGCGGCCTGTGTAGGGATTGCAACGGCGGTCGTGGGTTGGTTTGCGCTTCTTGTCATTGCCGGGCTCGGGCTGACCGGCATTCTTGTCATGGTTTTCCTGGGCGGTAGCCTTGCTCTGGGTGATCTGGGCTCATTTCTGATATCGTTGTTTTTCTCCTTTGCGCTGGTGAAGGTGATGCGGCAACTGATCGAAGCGCATAAGTATTCCCAGAAATTGACAGAGGCCCTGAAGCAGTCTCATCAGGAACTCATTGAGGCGAACGAACAGCTTCAACAGTACGCGGAGAAGGTGGAAGAATGGTCAACGATGCGTGAGCGAAACCGGATAGCGCGAGAAATTCATGACTCGGTGGGGCATTCCCTCACCCTGCTGGCTGTACAGTTAGAGACCGCGATTAAGCTGGAAGAGCGTGGTGACCCGAGCCTGCGTCAGGAGCTCTATGAGGCTCGACGGGTTGCCGGTGAGTGCCTGGCTGATGTCCGTCGCTCGGTTGCTGCGTTGCGCCCGGGAACGAAGGAACTGCTGGCTGACATGGTGCGGCGGCTGGTTTCTGAGTTTGAGGTGGTGAATAAGGGGTGTGAGGTTGCGCTTGACCTGGACGAATTGACTGTCGAACCAAAGGCTGAGCAGAAGGGTACCCTCTATCGCTGTGCGCAGGAGGCGCTGACCAATATCAGCAAGCACTCGCGGGCCAACAAGGTACTCCTGCTATTGCGCACCGATGAGGAGCAGGCTGAACTGACGGTGTTAGATAATGGGGATGGTGGTGGGATCGCGATTTCCTCATCTGGCTTTGGGCTTCAGGGAATGAGGGAACGCGTAGAGGAGTTACAGGGCACCTTCCGAACAGGCGCAGAGCCGGGTCGAGGCTGGCGAGTGGAGGTCAGGCTACCGATGCATACAGATCAGAAGAGGAGAATACATTGATATGGGAGCACAACGCATTCGTGTCTTGATCGTGGACGATCAGCGCCTTTTACGCGAGAGTTTTCGCAAGTTAATCGAGATGGAGCCCGATTTTGAGGTTGTGGGCATTGCCTCTTCGGGAGCCGAGGCCCTGCGTCTTGCCGAGCAATTACGGGATCAGCAGCAGGCCCCCGACGTTGTGCTGATGGATATTCGGATGCCAGAAATGGATGGTATCGCCGCAACACAGGCTTTTAAAACGCGCTGGCCCGATAGCCATATTGTGATTCTCACCACCTTTGATGATACCGAGCTTATTCAAAGTGGCCTGCGGGCAGGAGCGCTCGGCTATCTGCTGAAGGATATTTCCGCCGAACAGCTCTCCATGACGATTCGGATGGCGGCTCAGGGGCAGATGCTGCTGCAACCGGAGATCGCTCAAAAGGCCTGGACGATTCCTGCCGCGCCGCCAGAGAGCCACCAGGAAAGCACGGGATCGCAGTTGACCGAACGCGAGCGCGAGATTCTGGCAATGGTTGCCCGGGGTGCTTCTAACCGGGAGATCAGCGAGGCGCTCTACATTACGGGTGGCACCGTCAAGAATCATTTGAGCAGCATTTTCGGCAAACTGGGTGTTCGTGATCGCACGCAGGCTGCAATCAAGGCGCGTGAAATGGGGCTGTAACCGGGTGAACACCTTCAGATGAGAAACGCCAGCCTTGAAGAGAGGCTGACGTTCTCTGTGAAGCGAAGGAGTGCAGAGAGGCTGTCTAGCTGCACGCTGTTCCATTCAGAGTGACACTGCTTGGTGGCGGGTTAGATGACCCGTTCGCGACAAAGCTCACCGAGGCTGAGCCGCCCGCCGCAATAGAGCGGTTCCAGTCGGGAGCTTTCGCTGTCACCTGTGAGCCCGACTGCGTAACGGTAGCATTCCAGCCATTCGTGACTGATGTACCTGTTTGCATGGTCCAGCCAATTTCCCAGGGAGCAACTGAACGTGAGCTGGTATTGGTCACGCTGATAGTGGCCTGGAAGCCGCCCTGCCATGCATTATCGATTTTCACCGTTGCCTTGCAGGTCAGTGGCGTTTGTGTCGGCGTCGGGGTCGGCGTGGTCGGAGTGCCGCCGCCGGTAAAGACGACATCGGAACAGTTGTAGAATGCTTCGGGGCTATCTGAGCGCTGCCAGATAGAGTAGATGATATGACGCCCGCTCTTGTTTGCGGGAAGCTGTGCCTGCCACTGGTATGCGCCATCCACGATTGGCGGATTGGTTACCGTATTGAAGGGCAGCGGTTCCAGATCGGACCACTTGAGCGGCTGCGTCGGGTCATATCCATCGCGGGTGACATACAACTCAAAGGTGCCTGGATGGGGAGCCCATGCTGCATATTTGAAGGTATGTATTACGCCTGATTGGAGTGTTGTCGAGGGCCAATCAGTGCGAGCGGCGTCATAGGCGGCATACTTGGTAGTCCCGGCTGAGCAGAGGTGCCCATCAGGGATAATCTCGCGATGACGCCCGGCTGCGTTCGAGATCAGAATAGCGAACCAGTCGTAGAGCGGCTGCGTTCCTCCTATCGCGACCGCATCCTGACAGGCCGGTGAGTCGGGGTCTTCGGGTCCTTCCAGATAACAGAAGTAGGTGCGCGTGGCAGGCGAGGTCATCGCCCCATGCGCCTTGACGATTTGGGTGGGAAGAAATGCGGCCAGAAGCGCGGGCACAATCAACGCGGCAAGAACCAGCCCGAGCACGGCCCATCTCGTTTGCTTGCTGTGCGGGAACATCGATTCCTCCTATCCTCTCTATTCCCTGGCAACAATAACCGGCGAACATTCAAACGCACTCCGTCAACGTTGTCCTTAATCATGTTTTCCGTGATCTAACAGCAGTATTCCGGGCGCTTTTGTTTTTCTTGTACCATATGACAGGTATGATGGTCAAGCAAACACGGCTACTGATGAAAAACTGAATAGTACTGAATAGTATCGAAAAATAGGTAAAACAGTGAAAGAGGAGAGGAGTGAGGGAATCTGACACAACACTCAGATTTCTAAACAAAACGATTGGCGCGTACGCGCCATTTCAGCAACAATCATCCCTGTGGGAGTGTGCCCTGAAAGATCGCGCCCCCGCCTTCCTGATTGCTGACAGAGAGCTCTCCCCCATGAACCTGCATGATCTGGCGGGCGATTGTCAGGCCCAGACCAGCGCCGCCGGTCCTGCGATTACGCGAAGCCTCGCCCCGGAAGAGTGGCCGAAAGACACGCGGAAGGTCGTTCGGAGCGATGCCGGGACCACTATCAGCGACGGTAAAGTGCAGGTGTTCCCCTTGCCATTGCCAGCGAATCGAGATAACGCCTTGCGCTGGTGTATGACGAAGTGCATTTTCAAGCAGGTTGTCGATAACCCGTGCGAAGAGCCGCTTATCCACGTTCAACAGCGGCGGTGTATCACCTGTTGCGGTCACCGTAATGTCTGCTTGCTCCGCCAGAGGACGGATCGCTTCAACGCTTTTGGTCAGCAGGGCCGCGATGTCGGTCGGTTCGCGCTGCGGCAGGAGTTCAAGGTATTCGAGCTGTGTATAGGTGAAGAGGTCGGTGATCAGGTGCTCAAGTGCGTCCGCTTTTTCTCGGCAGATCCGCAGATAGTGGGCGATCTTCTCGGGAGTATCCGCAATCCCCTGCTCGATTCCTTCGAGATAACCTCGCAAGGAGAATAGCGGCGTGCGGAGATCGTGCACAATCGCGCTGATAAAGAAGCGACGTTCCTCCTCCATTCGGTTTTGTTGTGCCAGAGAGTCGCGCAGAGCCTGTCCCATTGCGTTGAACGCGGCAATGGCTTCGGCCATCTCACGTGTCGATGACGAGGGAAGTGAGAATGTGAGATCTCCCTGTCCGATCTGCTGGCTTGCTTTACCGATAGCGCTTAATGGGTGGAAGATGGAGCGTTGCAGAAAACACGCGGTCGCGGCAGCCAGAAGCGCCTGCATGATCAGGAGAACCAGGAGGATGAAGCCGAAGAAAAGCGCAGTTCCCGGGTGGACAGGCGAGGCATTGGAGACGCCCGTTGTGGTCAGCATCAGGAAGCAGACGGCGATGGTGACAAGGAGTAGCACGGCATAGAGCATCCAGAAGAAGGTGAGCCAGCTATGCAGCGAGCGCTGTTTCATGCTCTGTTTCATTCTTTCTCCCCCTCGAAGCGGTAGCCGACGCCACGCACAGTGATGATATGGTGTGGTTCCGCCGGGTTCTCCTCGATCTTTTCCCGAATGCGCCGAATATGGACCGTAACCGTTTGCCGGTCGCCGATATCACCCCAGAAGCGTTCAAAGAGCTGCTCACGCGTAAAGACCTGACGCGGGTGTTCCGCGAGCAGACTGAGTAGCGCGAATTCGCGAGTCGTAAAAGGAACCGGGCGACCTGCCACACGCACTTCATGGGCGGTCAGATCGATCACGAGACGACCAAAATCGAGCACTCTGGTGGTTGGCTGTTCCCTCTGGCTGCGCCTGAGCACTGCCTTGACGCGGGCCACAATCTCACCAGGAGAGGCCGATTTTGAGATATAGTCATCCCCTTTCAGGCCAAATCCCCGGAGCTTCTCGCGATCGCTGTCATACGCGCTGAGAAAAAGAATAGGCAGGTCGCTTGTTTCGCGGATCTGGCGACAGAGATCGAAGCCAGAACGCCCGGGCATCATCACATCAAGGATCATGCAATCAATCGGCTCCTGGTGCAGCATGGCAAGCGCTTTGTCCGCGTCTGTTGCCACCAGCACATGAAACCCTTCGGCCTTCAGGAAGTCCTTAAGAAGCTGGCCGATGGCAATATCATCGTCTACAACAAGCACGGTTGCAGGTAGCTGAACCTCTCTCATGGTGTTGTCCCCCTGTTTTTTTCTCATTATGGCTCATCGGGTCGGAAGATGCCAGAAGGATGAAGCCGGGATCGCAAATGTTGAGCTGTTGTTAACCTGTTGTTTATCTTTCTTTCCCTGAAGCTGTAATGTTGCGCGGGTAGACTGAGGTGCAAGCAAGTCGCTCACGGATAGCGCGACTGCTTGTTGAGAGAAAGGAGCTTTTTGCATGATACAGCATCTTCCGCGTGTGACTCCCGGGCGGGGCATATTGGCGGGATGCAGCCAGGTTCTGGGAGCACTCCGGGCCGAACTGCTGATGCAGTGGCGGCGGCCAGGTTTCTGGATCGCGTATGGCTGCGTGACCGGGCTGTTGATTTTGTTGACCCTTCAGGGCGCGATTCCTTTGCGGGCGCTTCCCCCTGACTCTATCTATGTACAGAAACACTACACTGCTGAGCATCTGGCGCATCTACTGGTATGGAATGCGATGATGTATGGAGCGATGTTCTTCGGAATTATGGCGGCGTTTCTGGTGGTTGATCGCCTGGAGCGCGAGAAGCGTCTGGGCACATGGCAATTGCAACGAACGAGCGTGGGAGGCTGTGGACGCTATGTCCTGGGTAAGATCGGGGGAAATATGCTTGCCGTCTTGCTTCCGGCATTGGTCGCGGTCCAGCTTTGTGCGTTGGCTGCGGTGCTGGTTGGTTGGCCCGCGAAGCTTCAGCTACAGTTTCTTGAGGCCTCCTGTCTGGTGCTGATTCCCTCGATGCTTGCGGCGGTGGCGGTCACGTTCTTGCTGGCGAGTCTGCTCCCTGTACGTATCGTTCAGGTCGCGTTTTCTCTGCTCTGGCTTGAATTGAATATCGGGACAGGCTGGTACGGGCTGGTGTTTTCACCATTCAATCCAAGCGGGATGCTTGTTTTGCCGATCTTCTTTCCCACGCCACCCACCACCTACGTTGATCCAACCTTCAAGCCGTCAATGGAGCTGGCTCTGCTCAACATTGGTACTTTGCTGCTAACGACGCTTGTGGCGCTCTGTCTGACGTATGGCAGCCTTGTCATGCAGCAGCGGAGGGAGGAGCGAGCATGAAGATGCTGAAATACTCAGGGGAGCGGCGTTCCATGCCGATGCGTGAGCAGGCGCTGTTGCTCTGGTATCATCTCCGCTTGCTGAACTGGTGGCTGTTTCTGTTGATGGTGCTTGGCTTCTTTGTGGCCGGCCTGCTCGTCTGGTTTCAGGTGCAGAGGGGCAGCGCGGAATTTATGTACAATGCGGGCGTGCTAAGTCGCTTTATGCTCGAACCTGGTATCGGGCTCTTCGCGGGCCTGCTTGCCAGTGTATTGATTGTCGGTGATCCACTGCTTTCGGTGGTGATGGCAACCTCCCGAGGGCTGTATAGTGTGGTGCTCTGGCGTTTGTTGTTGAGCTGCTCCGGGCTGCTGCTGTGTTCGATGGTGTTTCTGGGCTGGACGCTTGCGCTTGGCGTGGACTATGCGCGACAACAGGGGCCGCTCTGGTTTCTGCTCGGCTGGCTGGCTCCCTTCTGCTTGATGAGCATGCTCGGCCTGCTTGGATCTCTGTTGACACGCAACGCAACGCTTGGCCTGTTGCTTGCTGTCCTCCCGCTGGTTGCTTCGCTGTTTCTATACGAGAAACTATCCTCTATTGAGGCGCTCCATCCATTCTTTATCACCTATACCTTCTCAGGAGGGCAGGATGCGCCCGACTGGTGGATCAACCGTCTGACGTTGCTGGCTCTTGCGGCGGGATGCGCTCTCTGTAACTGGTGGCTCTTACGACGAGAAGAGCGATTGCTGAACGAAAAACAGTGAATGAAAGGGCCATACTATGGAAATTGTGATTGATCATCTGACAAAGCACTATGGATCATATGAAGCATTAAAGGCGATCTCTGTTCGGATTGAGCGTGGTATGTTCGGCCTGCTTGGGCCCAATGGAGCCGGGAAAACGACTTTGCTCCGCATTCTGGCGACGTTGTTGCAGCCAACGAGCGGGCGCGTGCTTGCCGGTGCGTTTGATTTGAGGCAGCGGGCACAGCGCAAGGCGATGCGAGCCAGCCTGGGCTATCTTCCGCAGGAGCTCTCTTTCTATCCCGAATTGACGGGCCGGGAGTTCCTGGATTACATGGGCCTGCTCAAAGGGCTCTATCAGCGACGCGAGCGACGAACACAGATCGATGCCCTGCTTCAGCTTGTGAACCTGACCGAGAAGGCGAACCAGAAGGTAAGTGCCTATACCGGAGGAATGAAGCGGCGTCTGGGGCTTGCTCAGGCGCTTCTAGGTGATCCTCAGGTAATTGTGATCGACGAGCCGACCGCTGGCCTTGATCCCGAAGAACGAATACGCCTGCGCACCCTGCTGACCGGGCTTGCCGAGGATCGAATTGTGATTCTCTCAACCCATATTGTGGAGGATATCAGCCAAACCTGTGAGCGCCTGGCCGTGCTCGATCAGGGACAACTGGTCTTTGATGGCTTCACACGCCAGTTGACTGCGGCGGCAGAGGGTGCTACGTGGCAATTGCTGGCTACGCCTGATGCGGTCTTGCCACGAGAGCTCAGTGTCATCTCGGCGCTTCCACAGCGGCATGAGGTGCTATATCGAGTGGTTGGTCCGAAACCGGATGGGCCGGTGCGAGCTGTGCAACCGGTAGCACCAACGCTGGAAGATGGGTATGTCTGGTTGCGGCGTCAGCATGCAGAGCGGCGTCAGCAGGTTTCGGTCTTCTAGATTGTATGCTTAGAAAAACGCTTGACTCTGACACGGTGTCATACTCTAGAATACCCGACAGAAGGAAGACAGGAGCGAAGGAATAGAATAAATGGAACCAGTATATAGCTGATCTATTATGCTCTGGATGTCTTTCATGTATGGGGATCTTGAGCAAGTTTCTGTTCTACAAAGAGGAGATTGAGGATATGCAATTTGGCATCGTGTTTCCCAATTTTGGCAAGTATAGCGATGTGCGTGTGCTGGCCGAGCTTGCTCGTGAGGCTGAGCAAGCGGGATGGGATGGCGTTTTTCTGAATGATACTATTCAGATGCAAGGGTTTGAAGGTTTGCCTGCCAATGATCCCTGGATGGCGATGACGGCGATGGCGTTGAGCACCAAGCGGGTCAAACTCGGTCCCTGGGTGACTGCTCCTACGCGGCGGCGTCCCTGGAAAATGGCCCGCGAGGCGACAACGCTGGATCATCTTTCCGGTGGGCGGCTCATACTTGGGATCGGCTCGGGTGATGAGCATGATCGGGGTTTTGAGCTGTTCGGCGAGGAGATGGATAGCAGGAAGCGTGGACGTTTGCTTGATGAAAGCCTGGCCATTTTTGAGGGCCTGTGGAGTGGCAAGCCTTTCAGCTTTGATGGCGAGTTCTACCACATCAAGGAGGTGACGCTGCTACCCGCGTCGTTGCAGCAGCCACGCATTCCCATCTGGATCGGCTGGCTATGGCCGCGTAAGAAGCCACTGGCCCGCGCCGCTCGCTTCGATGGCGCGACACCGTTTGCGGTCAATCCGGATGGCTCCTATAGGACAATCATGCCTGATGAGGTGCGGCAGATGAAACAGTTGCTTGAGGAGCGTCGTGTAGCAAGCACGCCCTTTGATATTGTCATCAATTTGCCTTTGTTCCAGATGCATGATGAGAAGGGGCAGGAGCTTCTGCGCGCCTATGCTGCCGAGGGGACGACCTGGGGCCTGCAATATGTGATGGAACCAGATCCAGAGGTGACGCGGGCTACGCTGCGTCAGGGGCCACCTGTCCCGAAGGAGCACTAAAAAGCAGGATCATTTGACCGATCGTTCATGAATAATCGAGGGGTAAGCATGCCAGTGCTGCCCTTTTTCTATGTCTGCCGAGAAAACTCTTGATTGTGGTCTGCAAAACGCTTGACATCACAACTTTTTTTTGGAATATAATCCAGTCATTCCAGAAAAAGTTGTACTGTTTGTTCCAAAATGGGGCGAAGAACATCAGGAGTCTTCAAAAGGACATAACTATGAGTGGTAAAACGCGACATGCTGGCTGGATTCTGGCTTTGCTCGGTCTGGCATCGGAATTATTCTTGCGTCGCTGGTATTGTTTGTCGTCTTCTTTGTGATCGAAGCCCGCACGAAAGAACCTCTGATGCCCTTGCGACTGTTCCGCAATCGGAGCTTGATCGCGTCGATGGGGATTACTGCTATCTTCATGGGAACCTTTGGAGTGCAGCCATATCTGTTGACGATCTGGCTCCAGCAGGTGCATCATGTTTCGCCACTGGAAGCCGGGCTTGTCTCATTGCCGCTCTCACTGGCGGTCATGGTCGGGACGAATCTTGGTGGAGCGTTGGCGACCAGGATCGGGACGCGTGCCACGCTGGCACTTGGTCTCGCTATTGGTGCGGTAATGTTTGTGGTGCTGGCGTTTGTGTTGCCGCCATCTGGTCCGTACCTGCTGAACCTGTTGATTGTTGGGATTATCGCGGGTCTGGGACAGGGGATCGTCTGGACTGCCATGTGGATTGCGGCAGCGGCGGGTACGCATGAGCAGGAGCAGGGGATTGCGTCGGGGATGGCAAGTACCACGCAGCAGGTCGGGAACGCGCTTGGCCTTGCGGTGTTTGAGGCGGTCGCCTATGCTGGCGTAAGCGGGTTGAGTGGTGGCAATATCGAGGGTGTGCTGAATCAGGGCATACAGAACGCTTTCCTGATCGCTGCAATTCCGATGGCTGTTGGACTGCTGATCGCACTTATCGTGTTGCGGTCACGCGCTCACGAACCCAAAGGAGAGCCTATCCCGGCTGGCGCGTAGATGGTGCAACAAGCGCTCACCATGCTCGGGAAAATGCTGAGGCCTTGAACTGGGAACTGGGCGCCGAAGCGTTTGGGGCAATTGATCGGGCTTCTACTCCATAGATAGCGCTTGTAGTACAGAGTGAACCGTAAGAATCGCATGCCAATGAACGTCATCTGAACAGACACTTATTCCTCTCTTGCCTGAAGACGGGGCTTCCTGGGCCGATTCAGTGACGGGTGATTGTAATGGGGAAAAGCAATGGGCATGCGATTCTTTTCTTTGGCTAAGAGGTTGCCGGTAGCAAGCTTCCTTTATCCCCAGTTTCTTATGGTGATCGAGGGCAGCAGGGATAAGAGATGGATACGATCCTGTTGCCGCTTCTTCCACGTTGAGGCATTGGTAGCGATCTAGCGGGAGGCGCCTGATTCTAAAAGGAGAAAGTGGGCATGGGTCATAGTCAGGAAATACTTGAGGAAGAGAAAGCTATCAGTGCGCTGGAATAAGTTAAGAGCGGTACCACGCTGGTTGTGTCGGCTTGAAGAGCGCGGTTGTGCTATTTATATGTAAGCCTGAATTTTTTGCTCCACGTGCAATTTTCGATTTGACAAAGCAAAAAAACTTGTGATTAAGTATGATTGTTATGTAGTGTAACAGGTAAATAAAAGGAAGAGTTATGCTGTGGAGAAAAGTGCTTTTCAGGATATCTTTGCAGGCAGTACCAGTTATTGTTGGGGATGTGGCTGTAATAATCAATACGGGCTGCAACTGAAGAGTTATTGGGCAGAAGATGGAGAGGGAACAATCTGTGTCTGGCGGCCTCAAGCGCATCATACTGCTGCCTGGCCTGATATTCTCTCTGGCGGGATTATTGCTTCGTTGATTGATTGCCATAGTGTTTGTACCGCGATGATGGTCGCGCATCGCGATGAGAACGTTGCCTGGAGTAGTGAGCCCGCGATTATTTATATAACGGCATCGTTACAGTATCTCAAGCCAACCTCGATGGCCCATCCTGTGACACTTCGGGCTACTGTCAGGGAGCAGACAGAGCGCAAGATGCGGGTGGAGTGCGGTGTGTTTTCACAGGACGAAGTGTGTGCACGTGGCGAGGTAATAGCGGTTCGTCTGGCTCCGAAAACGTGAAATACACTCCGAATCGATACAGGGTGTGGGCTCTCTCCGAAGAGAGCAACCCACAGCTTGTTTGCCGATTATTGTACGCTTGCGGTAACATCCTGTAGCGCCCGTTCGAGCAGCGCTGCCGCCTGATCCAGGTCGGCGCGAGTGATCGTCAGAGGTGGGATCATGCGGATGGTATCCTTTGACGGGTTGTTGAGCAACAGTCCATGTGCCATTGCACGCTCAACCAGTGCGGGGGCAAGCTCATGCTTGACATGCACGGCACGCATCAGGCCGAGCCCTCGCGGGCTGTCGATGATGGGATACTTGCTGCACAGAGAACTCAGGTGTTCGTGCCAGTAGGCACCCATCTGTGCCGCGTTCTCAATCAGCTTCTCCTCAAGAATGGTTTTGAGAGTGGCGACACCGGCAGAGCAGGCAAGCGGGTTGCCGCCAAAAGTTGTCCCGTGTTCGCCAGGGGTGAAGAGATCGGTGCGCGGTCCGGTCAGCATTGCGCCGATGGGCACGCCGCCTGCCAGCCCTTTGGCCAGCGTAACGATGTCCGGGCGGATGCCGTACTGTTCCCAGCTAAAGAAAGTACCTGTTCGGCCCATGCCTGCCTGAATCTCGTCGCAGATCAGCACAAGGTTCTGCTCGTCGCACCACTGGCGCAGGCCCTGCATGAATTCTTTAGTAGTAGGCCAGATGCCACCCTCGCCCTGTACAACCTCAACCAGAATAGCTACAGTTTTCTCACTGGTGGCTGCCTTCACGGCGTCAAGGTCGTTCAATGGAACTTGCTGAAAGCCGTCTGGAAGCGGGGTCCAGGCGGCCTGATAGGAGGGCTGACCGGTGGCGGCTGTGGTGGCAAGCGTGCGACCGTGAAAGCTGTTGTGCATGCTGATGACTTCGTAGGCTCCATTACGATGCAAGCGGCCATATTTGCGGGCCAGCTTGATGGCTGCCTCGTTGGCTTCCGCGCCGCTGTTGCAGAAGAAGGAGCGCATGCCGCCGCTGAGCTTGCCCAGTTGTTCTGCCAGCTCAACCTGCGGAATGTTATAAAACAGGTTTGATGTGTGAACAAGCTGCGTGACCTGTTCTTGCACTGCCTTGATAATCGCGGGATGACAGTATCCGAGCACGTTGACGGCAATACCCGCTACCAGATCAAGGTATTCCTTGCCCTCGCTATCCCAGACACGAACTCCCTCGCCGCGCACAAGTGTCAGCGGCAGGCGTTTAAATGTGCCCTGATAATATTGGTGTTCAAGGGCGACCCAATCGCGTTCATGTACTGTTGTCATACGTAAGAGGTCCTTTCAAAAATGGGTGGACGCAAAGACCTGTATAAAAAAAGAAGAGCCCCGGCGGCTGGAAACTGAAGGATCGCAACGCCGGGAACTCATCAGTTGCGGTCTATTGTACACTCTGGCCGCTGTTGGCTTCAAGTATATGGGGTATTGGTACTGGGAGAAGGTGGAGAGGTTCGCCTTGTGATGCGTCGTCTTTTCTGCTATAGATGACCTTCTTTCCATTATTGCTCCTTTTGAGCGGGCATGATATCATCTCAAAAGAGAGGGATTGTCTCTTATAAGGAGAATGATGATATGAATATTCGATCTGAGGTCTTCAGCGATTATGCAGTTATTGGCGCGCTCCATGCCCGTGCATTCGATAATCGCGCGACAGAGGCGATAATTGTTGCCTTATTACGCCAGCGCAGGTCATTCGATCCCGAATTATCACTGGTTGCTGAAAGAGATGGCCATATCGTCGGGCATGCCCTGTTTTCGCCGCAGCGTATGCGTCTGCTTGAGCAGACGGTTCCGGTAGTAAACCTTGCGCCGATCGCGGTTGATCCGGCATATCAGGGCCAGGGAATCGGCAGCCAGCTTATCATGGAAGGGCATCGATTAGCTGCGGCAAAAGGCTATCAGGGAAGCGTGCTGCTCGGTCATCCCGACTATTATCCGCGTTTTGGCTATCAGACGGGCGCTTTTGGAGTTTCAGAGCTGGTTGTACCCTGCGAGAAACGGGGGGCCGGTACAGTCTGTATGCGGAAGCCTATCTATGAGGATGTTCCGGCTTTACACGCGCTCTGGGAGCATGAAGAGGGGGCCGTTGATGCGGCGCTGGACCCGGGCACTGACCTGCTTGACTGGCTCAGCCCGAATCCAACCATCCAGGCAACCGTCTATACACGCGAGGGGGAGATTGTTGGCTATACGCGTACGCATAGCAAGGAACCAACAAAACCGCTTGTTTTCCTCGCGCAGGATCACGAGGCCGCCCGGGCGATCGTCGCAATTATGGCTTGTTCCTCAAATATCTCCGAGGAAGAATACGTGCTGCCACTGCATCCCTCCTCGGCGTCTACCCCGGCATTTGGTGCGGCAACGTGTACCACATGGAAGGCTGCTATGATGTGTTCATTTGGCTCTGAGATCATCGAAGCCTATCTTTCTATGGTGCAACACAAACAGCGAGCACCGGGCCGGGTAATATGGCCTGTCGCGTTTGAGCTGGAATAAGCAGCCTGGCAAGCGAAGCCCTTATGCACGGTTACGTAGAAATGTGTCCCAGGTAATACGGCCGACCGCTCGTTCTGGTACCAGGTTTATTCCTGATTGAAAAACGCTGAGAAGGGTCCCGTTTGGGTCATATTGAGTGGTTGCTTGCTTGTGGTATATCTGTTTGTAGATCTCAACCATCTCCTCAAGGGAAAGAATCTGCGGCCCGCCCATGTCGGGAGCACGTCCGGCTGGCCCCTGTTCGGCAAACTCAATCAATGCATGGGCAACATCGGCGATATCGATGGTCTGGAAGCGCATGCGCTCAGGAATCGTGATGGTTCCCGTAGCTGGATCTTCTGCCTCGGTTATGATTCTCAGGACGAAGTTGTGAAACTGGGTGGTCCGCAGGATAGTATAAGGGACGCCCGATTGCTGCAGAACTTGCTCAACCCTGTATTTAGCCTGATAGTAGGGGTACGTTGTTTTGTCTATGCCAACGATGGAAATATAGACAATATGCGGTCGACCCTGTGCGGCTTCAAGCAGGCGCTCTATGCCCTGAAGCTCTGTTGCATTGGTTTCGTCTCGCAGGCTGGCGCAGTGAATGATCGCATCGACGCCGTTGGTCGCTTCTAACAGGCTGCTGCCGGTGCGGATATCGCCCTGATAGACGGCAACATTCTGAAAAGATGGTGCCTGTCGACTATAAGTACGCACAGCATGTTGACGTTGTTGAAGCTGATACACCACTTCGCGTCCTAGCTTGCCAGTCGCCCCGGTTACCAATATCGTTGACATACTTTTTCCTTCCTTTCTCGTCTATAAGCTCTATTAAAGATAGATGTTATCTCTAATTGGGAATAAAAAAACACCTCATCGTTCGGTTGCAGCGTTTCGCAGCCATGCCTCGCTGGCTTGAAGAAATTCCGGTTCTACGCCCTGGCTAAAGCGCTCATAGAGATCGCTTAGCGTCTTCTGCCCTAAGAATTCGCGCATCAGATTCTCTGCTTCCAGCATCGTCTGATGAATCTTACACATGCCTTGACGTCGCGGCTTTTTGCCTTCATAGAGCACGCAGTTTCGGCGAATCTCCTGGCACTGAAAGAACGGAGAGCGCCCCTCGACAGCTTCGACAACATCCCAGAACGTGATCTCGCTTGCTGGATGCGCCAGCTCGTACCCCCCTTTGACACCAGGGGTAGAGTGGACAAGACCCGCTTTTTGGAGCTTGGTCATGATTTTGGAGAGATATGTTTCCGATATCCCGAGATAGGTTGCCAGCTCCTTGATGCCCAGATAGTTCCCTTCCGGGAGCTGTACAAGGCAGAGCAGGCTATGCAGGCCATATTCTACACCAATGCTGAATTTCATAATGCTCCAATTAGAGATAAGGGTTGTCTACGATATCTGTCAAGAGCGTATCATATTATTCGAGAAGCTGTCAAGGGATTGTATTATTGTGGGATCGGCTGCTTTCTGGGGCGGCCCCGGCGCTTCAGGCGAGACCTCACCTGAAGCTACTCATATTCAAGGATGTTACCGTACTGATCTGTGACGATTCGGCAGCAACCCCGCATCAGATCTTTGAGCATCTGGCGTGCCCGCTGAACTCGGGAACGAGCTGTTGAGAAAGAGATACCGAGCTTTTCCCCCGGTTCTTTTTGTGACATCCCACGAAGGTCGGTCAGCTCAAGTGCCTCACGGTAGAGCGGCGGAAGGAGTGGCAGCATGTTTCTTGCAGCAGCGGCTGCTTTCTCAAGAAGATCAGATGTATGTTCTGGTTCCTCGATCTCAAGCGCGGTTGTGTCCTCGATTTCGATGAGCGGCTGTTGCTTGCGGTAATAATCGGCGTGTTTGCGGTAATCTGATACAGCCAGGAACGGAGCTTCTGAGGGGCGCGCAGGCTAGCGCTATGGCTACAGGTTTTCAAGAACGTATCCTGAAGAATGTCATCGACCGCTGTGGGGTCCTGCACTTTTGAGGCCGTAAAGCGCTTCAGTGGCTCATACCATTGGGTTCAGGAATCCTGTTCGTTCACGACAAAAATCCTTTGGGCGCTCTGAAGAACTGCTTGGCAAGGCCTCAAAAGGACATTGTCAGGACGTGTTGATAGCAACAAAGGTACGTGGGCGTGTTGGTTCCGGCCCGAACGAACTCGGGCTATCGCGGCTTCACATCATGCGGCAGGTTGAAGCAAGTCTCAAAGGGCTAGGCACCGACTATATCGACCTCTATCAGATTCACAATCGGCTCACCGATTGGGAGGATACGCTGCGAGCGCTGGATGATCTGGTTCGGAGCGGCAAAGTGCGCTACATTGGCTGCTCGAACCTGTTTGCCTGGCAGATCATGAAGGCGCGAGGGATCTCTGAGCGAAACGGATTGCATGCATTCAAGAGCAACCAGGTGTATTACTCGCTTGCTGCGCGCGAGTTGGAGCGCGAAATCATTCCGGCGATGCAAGATCAGAAGATGGGCTTGCTGGTTTGGAGCCCGCTGGCTGGCGGTTTCCTGTCGGGCAAATATAGCCGTGAGCAGCAGGGCAGCGATGAGGATCGCCATACGAAGTTCACCTTCCCTCCGGGCTGATCGGGAAAGGGGATTCGCCATCCTGGATGTGCTCCGGGAGATTGCGGAGGCGCATAAGACCCCGGTGTCGAGTATCGCGCTTGCGTGGCTATTGCATCAGCCGGCTGTTATCAGCGTGATTGTGGGGGCGAAGCGCTCAAATCAGCTTGCGGAGAATCTGGCGGCTGCTGATATTCAATTGACTGTCGATGAGCTTGCACGACTGGATGAAGTGAGCCGCGTGCCTGAGGAATACCTGACCTGGGAATTTTTGCAGGAGGACGATTCGATCAGACGATAAGGTTGATACGGGGAACCTTGTGGGAGGTTCCCTTTCCTTTTATCCTGGTTTATAAGTATAGCGTTTTGCCTGCTTCATAGGACTGATGATAAATAGTGCCAGTAACACGAACAAAAACCATGAACTGATCTTATCGGGTGAGACCGGGTGCCAGCTCTGAAGCTGCTGCGGATAGGCCCAGGCGTGGAAGTAGGTAGCGATGTTTTCCGCGAGCCAGATAAAGAAGCCAATCAGAAGGAACGCAAGCAGCAAGGGCATTCTATATCTCTGCTTATTGACGGTAAAGTACACACTGGTGGGCCAGAAAACCAGCACCAGGAGCGCCATCAGGATCCAACGCATATCCGGGAGAAAATGGTGCGTGAAAAAGTTCGCGTAGATGAGCATGCCAAGCGGTATCACCAGTAAGAGGGAAGGCCAGTGTTGGATAGAGAGCTGTAGCCGCTTCCATGCTTGCATGATATAACTGGCAACGCTGGCATACAGAAAGCCGCTGTAGAGTGGTACACCCCCTATTTTTGTCCATGCATATTCTGGATAGGACCAGGAACCCATATGCACCTTATACAGTTCCATGATCAGCCCGATGAGATGGAAAAGCGAGATCAGCGCTATCTCGGTTCGAGTTTCCAGCCCGCTGCGGTACATCCCCCATTGAATCAGCAGGCAGATGACAAGCATCCAGTCATAGCGTTGGGGCAGGGCAAAAAGCTGCGTCAGAGCAAGGGACACAAAAATGAGTACTGGAAAGAGACACGATAACGCTTCCTGCACGCCAAAATGGACCAGAGTAACGAGCCATTGCTTCATAAAAAACCTCCTTATTCATGCTGAGTATAAGAGGGAGATGCGGCGTGGAGAAAGGTCTTGAGTGATCGCTTTCGTTGCACTGAGGAGTCTCTTCTGTGGTTTCGGGACAAGCCTGAAAGAGGTATAGGATCTCTTTTTCTGCTACCCGGTTTTTGATGAAATAAGGATGCAGGACATCTTCCACCATCGTTTTCAGAAAATTGAGCAAGACACAAGAAGCACCTTCTACATCTGTGTCCTGTCTCTCCACTTATAGAGGGGATTCATTGCTCTTACTGGCGGAATGTCATCACGCACCAGTACAATTCTGCTCAATGGGGAACATGGTTTCTGGTGGACGGCGAGCATAAAGGGGAGAGAAATAAGCTATGATGCGGTGATGTTGTGCGTGAGGAAGCAGAGAAAGAACCCCTGGCATGTGTGGCAAAGAGGTTCTTTCTTTGGGAGGAATCTAGCCCCATGCCCTGATTTTGGTGGGCGTGATCCGAATGGGTTCTGAATAGTTGCTCGCCATTTGTTCGGCTGTCCAGCCCATTGCTTTCATCTTCGCGATATATTTCTGCACGTACTCAGGGAGCGTCGCCTTGAGGTTGGGGTCCTGAAGATGCTCAGCGGTGCCCTCTACAATGACGACATCGCCCCCGCCTTTGGTGTCATCCAGTGCAAGCGTGACGTACGGGTTCTGCTGGATATTGCGGAGTTTCAGCTTCCCGGGCTGGCTGAAGAGCAGAATACTGTTACCATCCCAGAGGAACCAGACAGGTACCGTAAAGGGTTTCCCTGAAGAGCTGACCGTTGTCAACCAACCGATTAGATCGGAACGTAGACGCTGCTCGGCGTGTTTTCCCCATTCTGTATTCGTATCGAGCATACTTTCAATCCTTTCTCAGAAGAACGAAGTGGCAATAGGCTATTCTCTGTCTATCATACCCCATAGAGCGAGAAGAGGCAATTAAATACAACAATGAAAGAGATGCAAAAAGCTTTCTATTGGTGGGGAACACTTTTGCTGAGATCGCTACTGGTAGATACCTGGCAAGAACATTCTAGAAATATCTATGCATGAAGCGGAGAAGAAGAGGGACCGGACGTCTGTGCCCGATCCCTCTGGTCAGTCGCTAACTCTGTGTCCAGGAAGACCATCCTGTATCATACTGGAGCCCGTTGCGCTGATAGGTAAAGGAATACTGTAGCGTTTGCCCGGAACTCAGGCCGCTCACATCGTATTCCCAACGTCCCGCACCGCTGTTGTAATGCATATAGACGTTCTGTTGGGAGAGGCCGGGGCGCGTATAATGCAGGATCACATAGCCTGCCGTCCAGCCGCAGGGTTGGAACCAGGGCCGTGCTGTGGTGGAGCCGGTTTTATCGACTCCGTACTTGAAATCGGTGCAGTTAGAAGGCGGAGGTGTGGGAGTGCTAGCGGAGCCCTTTGAGGTATAGACGCGCACATAGTCAACCAGCATCGGTGCCCCAGAGACGGTAGAGCCGGTCGGTCCGCCTCCAAAGGCTCCCGGGAAGCCGCCACCCATCGCCACATTCAGGATGATGAAGAAGCCATGGTTCAGGGCGTTGCGCCATGTGGTATCATCCATGCCTGATCGATTCTGCTCGACCTGCCAGAAGAGCACGCCGTCCTGATACCAGCGGATCACTTCCGGCGAAACACTGCGATCATATTCAATACGGTAGGTATGGAAGCTTGCCTGACAGGTCGTCGGGGAACAGTTGCGCTGGCCTCCGATGCCGTTTGGCTCATTGCAGGGGCCGCCGCCATAGTAGCCACAGTGGAATGTACCCCAGGTCGTATTCAGGCCATTGACGTTCTCCATAATATCGATTTCACCGACGCCTGGCCAGTTGAGGTAGTTGCCACGGAACGGTGCGCCAAGCATCCAGAAGGCGGGCCAGTAGCCTGCCGCACCAGCGCCAGTGACGTTGGGAAGCTGGATGGAGCCCTCAACGGCAAGTATGCCGCCAGCCGGTGCCGCAAAGTCGGTTCGCTGTGTCTCGATACGTCCTGATGTCCAGGTTCCATTGGATTCGCGTATTGGTTTGATTGCAAGGTGTCCGGCTCCGTCCTGATAGACGTTTCGCGTGCTGTTCGTCATGACCTCGACTTCGCCGGTCCCCCAGTTGGCCGGGCAACCCGAGCAGCCATAGCCTGTACCCTGATCATAGAGCCAGTTAGAGGTATTTACGCCCGAGCCGGCTGTCCCGTTGAACTCGTCGCTCCACACGAGATCCCAGGAGGCTGCCTGTGCCGGTGCCGGTTTATTGCCGAGCTGGAGCAGGAAGATCGAAGAAATGCAGCAAAACGCAAGCAGAACTGCAAATACCTTTCGCTTCATCACGTAGACTCCTTTCTGTATGTTATTGCGCTGTACCATTCAGGACAAAAGGTAGTATGGTGGACCGCTCGACTTCCGGATGCAGAGCTGTGTGGGGAGCTGGAGGTGTATAGAACACTCTTCCTGCTGTTTTGAGTGCTGTGAGTCAAGCATGTTCAGCAGGAGCTCAACCGCCTTGAAGCCCATATCCGAGAATGGCTGATGCACTGTAGTCAAGGGCGGTCTGAGGTGGGACGAGAGCATGTTATCATCGAAGCCAACAAGCGAGACATCTTCGGGAATGCGCACCCCGAGCCGCTCGGCGACATCCATAACGCCATAGGCCATCTGATCGTTTGCTGAAAAGATAGCGGTGGGCCACGCGTTGCGGGGGCGGGAGAAGAGCGTTTCCGCGCATCGCTGTCCACTTTCAACCTCGAAGCTTCCCTGAAGTAACAGGTTCGGGTCTGGCGTAATTCCCGCCTCTTCGAGAGCGCGACAATATCCTTGATATCGCTCCTGACTGCAAAGATAGTGTAGCGGTCCCTGGATATGAGCAATCCGCCTGTGGCCAAGCTCAAGCAGGTAGCGCGTGGCAGTGTATGCACTGTTCACGTTGTCGATGCCGACCCTGGGAACCTGTGCCGGGACTTTCTGATCATCGATCACCACCAGAGGCAGGCCCAGATGAAACCGCTGATAGAGATAACGACCGAGACCACCCGGCAGGATAGCCAGAAGTCCAGACACCATGCTCATTGAGAGAATACGGTCAAGCACATCGGAATGATTGCGCTCGAAGCTGATGCTGTAGAGCACGATTTCATAGGGGGAACCCTCGATATATTCGGCGACACCGCGCATGATTTCAGGGATGGCGGGCCATGTCAGAGGAGGGGCAAGCACCCCGAGCAGGCGTGTATGTCCGCTGGCGAGCCCTGTCGCTGTCGCATTCGGGATAAACCCGTATTCGTGAATAGTGCGCAGCACGCGTTCGCGCAGGCTTGGATTGACGGAAGGTCGGTGGTTCAGCACACGTGAAACAGTCGCTTTTGAAACGCCTGCCAGCCGTGCGATGTCCTGGATGGTGAGCTTTCTCTGAGTGTTGCTTCCTTGCATTCCGGTTGCTCCCCTTTGTGGAACCAGCTTATAGGAAGAACAGTACCTGAGAAACCGGTTTCTGTCAAGTATTTTTGTAGCAAGTTTCCTGGTGCTTGTATTGCTCTACTCCTTCTTTGGACGATGGGAAGGGAAAAGCGGAGGGATAGAAGATATCGCGTACTGGCTTATGTGCTATTTTCATAACGATATGTGGAATAGGATTTGTATGCATCACGTATAGAGCATATACTGTGGACAAATGAAGTAGGTATCTGAAATCTCAGGTAAGGAAAACAGGATGAGCATGAAAGAACGCATGATTCTCGTATTCGGTGCAAACGGCCAGCAGGGAAGCGCGACGGCCCGGCATCTGTTGGCGAAGGGATGGCAGGTCAGGGCGTTTGTACGTCGCCCGGAGGCCGCCACACAGCTTCAGCGTGCGGGTGCCGAAATTGTGCAGGGTGACCTGAATGATCGCGCTTCAGTGGTGCGAGCAATGCAGGGCATCTATGGCGTCTTCAGCGTCTTGCCTCATAATGAACAGGAGAGCGAACAGGGAAAGAATATTGCTGAAGCCGCGCTAGAAGCCGGTGTACGCCATTTTGTCTATACGTCGATCAGCAACGCGGAAGAGCTTTTTCAGAACAACGTGAATACGCCCAAGTGGGAGATCGAGCAGCATATCTGGAAGCTTGGTTTGCCTGCAACCATATTACGGCCTGCTGGCTTTATGGATTCGATGGCGCATCCGCTCTATGGCGTCGTCCAGGGCACGCTTGCTATTCCGCTGAAACCACATACTCCCTATCCGATGATTGCGGTCAGTGATATCGGGATGTTTGCCACATTGGCATTCGAGGAGCCGGATCAATACCTCGGCAAGACGCTTGAACTGGCTGGCGATGCGCCGACACCGCTTCAGATTGTTGCCGCTATCAGCCAGGCAACCGGGCATGAGGTTACCTTTACACAGCTTTCTCTTGAAACGATTCGTCAGCAGAGCTCAGAACTTGCGCGGGCGTATGAGTTGATCGAAGCGGGCGGCTTTAAGGGCGATAGTGCTGCTTTGCGCCAGCTCCATCCTGATCTAATGGACTTTCCGACCTGGCTGCAAAAGGAAGGTGCGGAGCAATTGCAGGCTATTCTGGCATAGCCTGGTGTGCGGAGGGAGATGCAGCTTGCATTTTCTCTCCCTCGTGCAGTCACTGTGTTTGAGGATATTGGTTGTAGAGAATAAAAGAAGCTAAAGCGTAATTGTGCTATAGAAGCAGGTGAACGAGTGGTAAAGAGTGCTCTCAGCACACCTGGATGCTTCATGGAAAAAGTTGCATAGTTCAGTATACTGACAGTAGAGATACTGATGATGTGGGGTGAGGAAGTCATAAGGTACTACATGACGATGATAGGTGTTAATGCATGAAAAGGGGAAGGAGATGGAGGAGAGAGAACAGCATATATCAGCGGCCCCGTGGGATATATTTGAATTATTGTGTGGGATGTGGAAAACGCGAGCGATTGCTACCGCCGTCGAGTTTGGTATCCCGGATCTTGTGGCGGAAGGCCCCAGGACAGTGAGTGAGCTGGCAACAATCACCGGTACCCATGCATTGTCGCTCTATCGTCTGTTACGTGCCCTTGCATCTCTAGGAATTTTTGAAGAGGTACCGGGGGAAGATGTGGCAGAGGCAAAAAAGTTCACCCATACAGAGATGTCGCGCTATTTATGTAGCGGACAAAAAGGGACAATGTATTTTATGGCGCGGGCGGTAGCGTTTCCACAGAGCTGGAAACTCTGGGACTATCTGAGCCACAGTGTGCGGACCGGTGGCTCTGCCTGGCAGCTTGTAGAAGAAGAGGAACTCTGGCAGTATATCTATAATAACCCGGAAAAATATGCAGTGCTGGAACAATTCTTCTCCTCCCTGGCGTCATTATTGACTCCTGCTCTGATGCAGGCTTATGATTTCTCGCATGCTCAACTGGTAGTTGATCTAGGTTGCGGGCACGGAGTGTTGCTGAGCTCTCTTTTACAGACATATCCTCATCTTAAGGGGATAGGCGTTGATCGGCCTGACGTACTTACGACTACCTCGTGTATGCTTGCTTCTAACATCAAAGAGGGGCGCTTACAGTGTATCGCTGCCGATGTGCGGCAAGAGATACCCGCAGATGCTGATATTTATATTCTGCAACAGGTGTTACACGATATGTCGAATGACGACTGTATCGCGGTTCTAAAAAGCTGTAGGCAGGCATGCAAGCCGGAGAGCAAGCTGCTGATTATCGAATGCCTGCCCGACACCTGTGCTGCTTCGTCGTATGGTGCCTTTATGGACTTGCAGGCGTTACTTGCGGTGGAGGGCGCAGGTGTGCGAACCGTTGCCGAGTATAGCGCATTAGCGGAAGCTGTCGGTTTTTCGCTGGTACAGACAATTCCTACAGCCTCCTTTCTGATGATTCTTGAGATGACTGTATGTCAGGCAGCAAGGCAGCAAGATTAGATGCCTGTAACACCTGTAGCACCGAAATATCAAGACCGAGTTCGCGCTTCAATTGGCTGCTCAATTGCAGCGCTTTGAGGGAATCGAGCCCCAGTTCTGTCGCGGAACGCTGGAGCATAGAACGCGAAACGGTGATCCCCAGAACACTGTTCAGTACAGCAAAAAAGCGCGTGTGTTGCTCTTTGTGAGTCCGGGTTTGTTCTGGAATGAACAGGTGTGGATATGGCCCCTGAAGGTAGGACTCAAGTCGGGCTAATGCTTGCTCGAAAGGAAGTGTTTCAGCAACCTGCCAGGCTGTGTTATCCTCCGAGGATTGGGTCAGTTCTCCCCAATAAAACGAGAGTGCAGGCAGGCCGAGCATGCGCCGATGAGTGGCCAGGAGCGAAGGGAACATTGTTTCAGCCCTGTCGCCTGGAAGATGGCCGGAAAAGAGCAGGAACAGGTCCAGTGGAAGAGATTGTGTCTGAATATGAAGATTCCAGAGCGCCTGCTGATCGGCTCTCCGCGCGGCTTCGTCGGCATAGTGCTGTGTTGTTACGGTCAGGTGAATGATGCCGCGTAACGGGGGGAGCGTGTCCTTCAACTCGTTGAGTAACCGGGCGACCGCTTCAGGTGCGGCCAGATCGGTCGGGATGAAGCAATACCGGGCGCTGCTTGCCTGTAATAGCTCAAGCACATGTCGAGGAGGAGTGGGAGCCGCGAACGCCAGATGCCGGGCGCCACGAGCGATCAGCCAGGCGGCGACACTCGGTCCGATGCTTTCCAATGCTCCCGTGAGCAGATAGGTTGCATGCGGCTGGAGGCTGAAAGCAGACATGGACGGTTGGGCGGGCTCCCGGTGCCTGTGATACTGGCTTGCACTCTGTAACAGCGTTTCCAGAGAGGCCTTGTTTGACAGGGTCTGAGAAGAACTGCATTCCGCTGAGGGGTGCCATGTTTCGGCATGCAGAGGAAGCTCCTGTTGCGGGACAGGAAGCGCCTGTAAGCGAAGCCTCTGAGCTTCGAGCAGTGTCGTTTGTTGTGTATCAAAGAGGGTGATATTCACAGTAAAGCAAGCAGGTGTCTTTTCCTGTATCTGTATCAGGTGATACAGGCGTGTGGGGAGCGTCCCGGACTGATACAGGCTGAGACGTTCCAGCGCTATGGGAGTGAAGGGCGGCGTATCATGCTGTGCTGGCCCGAAGAGCGTAAGCACAGAGAAAAGCTGTTGGAGAACGCTTTCAAGCGATCCAGAAGGGTTGTCTGTGCGGCAAAGCCATACGCGCCTGTCGGCTGAGCAGCGAACCTCAGTAATTGGCACAGGGGATCGACGTATGCCCCGGCTCCACAGCAGAAATTGAAGTTCTACCGACGAAACGATACAGGAACAGCGCTGTTTCAGCGCCTCCTGATCGAGTGGAGCAGGCTGAGTGGACGGCTGACTGATTCGGGCTCTGGCGAAGGGGCTCCATTCCTGCTGTTCATGACGAGAGAACAGATGCACAAAGTTGTCTGGCGGTACGAGTGCTATTTGCAGGCAGGCTGTTTCTCTGAGTAGTTCGTGTTGCATGAATTGCTCGATAGAGATGGGTCCAGCGCCAAACGCCTTACCCGCGACCGCAAGCAGCAGCATGAGCAGGCCACCCGGAAGCTGTGTGTCAAGCGTCGTCTCCCAAGTAGGCAGCGCGGTAGCCAACTGGCGGCCTAACAGCGGATGGGAGGCGCCTTCAGATATCGTGCATGAGGTTGTTCGCGGCGTGAGCCAGTAGCGCCGTCGCTGCCAGGGATAATGGGGTAGTGGCACAAGCTTCCCTTCAGGCATACTGTTCTTCCAGCGGAGCGGCCAACCTCGCACATAAAGCGCTCCCATTGTGCGGAGCGGCGTCAATGGGTCCTTCCGGTGAAGAGTGGGGAGAATGAGCCCCTGGATGTCGTGGTATTGCAGGCATTCAGAGAGATAGCCGGAGAGGACAGGGTGAGGGCCAATTTCCAGGAACACCCTGTAGCCCTCCTGAAGAAGCGTGTGCACGCCATCGGCAAAGCGGACAGGCGCATGCAGGCAGTTCCACCAGTGAGCTGCGTCGCCGTCTCGGTGCGCTTTTCCCGTCACGGTTGAAACAAACAGGCGGCGAGCCAATCGTGCCGGAAGCTGTGGGCTGGTGTTGATGAACTCCTCGCGAAGCGGGTCCATAGCGCGCGAGTGCAGAGTATAATCCAGCGGGAGATAGCGGCAAAAGATGCCCTGTTGCTCAAGTTGGCTGGCTATCTGATGCAGGGATGCTGCATCTCCCGATAAAGTCACCGATTGAGGAGAGTTGATTGCGGCCAGTGAAACCGTGTCAGAGCAGTCGGCAAGCAGGGCAAGGGCCTGTTCCTCCGGGAGACTGGCCGCGAGCATGCGCCCACAGTTCTCTGTTTGCTTAAGGATTTTATGGATAAAGCAGAACAGATGGAGGGCCTCTTCAAAGGTCAATAGCCCGGCCACATGAGCGGCGGTAAGCGCTCCCATGCTATGCCCGATAGTGGCCTGTGGCTCGACTCCACGGGCCTTCCAGAGCTCGACGAGGGCGACCTGAAAGGCGAAAAACGCTGGAGCAACAATATCTGCATGGTGGATGCGTGAGTGCTCGCTATCCGCAAGGAGTTCTTTTATAAGCGACCAGCCAGCATAGCGTTGAACGATCGGGTCGTAGCGTTCGATCGCTGCACTGAATACAGGTTCCTGCTCGAAAAGCGCATGCGCCATACCCCACCATTGCGAACCAATCCCGCAGAAGACGAAGGCCATCTTCGGGGTGATGCCCTGGCGGCGCCCGACAAGCGGATAGGGATCGCCTGTTAAGAAGGCATCCAGTTGCTCACGGAGCTCCTCTTGTGACTGAAAAACAAGCGCTAACCGATGAGAAAAATGGTCTCGGTGAAACAGCGCGCTGGAGCACATATCATGCAAAGAGATTGGCTCTTCCGCGAAACGCCTGTAGGCATGAGCCTGCGCGACAAGCCCTTCGTGGCTCTGTGCCGAAAGGGGTAGCAGATAGCCGGAGCGTGTATACGTAGTCTTTTGCTCGGGTCCGGTCTGAAATTCCTCAAGGAGCACGTGTGCATTGGTTCCACCAGAGCCGATACTATTCACTCCTGCAAGCAGGGGAGCCTCTTCAAGCGGTGTGAGTTGTTGGGGGACGCGCAAACGAAATGAGGCAAAGGGAATATAGGGACCCGGTTGCCTGAAATGCGGATTGGCGGGAAGCTGTCGGTGTTTCAAGATCAGAACTGTCTTGAGCAGGCCTGCAATGCCTGCTGCTGCACCGAGATGCCCGATAACCGCCTTCACGGAATCAATCCAGAGATCAGCGTACCGATGCAGACCAAGCGCTGTCCCCAATGCGTAGCACTCGGCTGAATCGTGAAGAGGGGTACCGGTCGCATGGGCTTCGACATAATGAACCTGTGCGGGCGTGATAGCGGCTTCGCGATAGATTCGCCGGAGAAGCGCTTCCTGGGCGGAACTGGTGGGGTTTAGCGTGCTTGTTCTGCGTCCATCCTGATTGGTTCCTGATGCCCGGATGATTGCATGTATCCGGTTTCCATCGGCCAGTGCATGGGCAAGAGGCTTGAGCAGGATCACGCCAGCTCCCTCGCCGCGTATCGCGCCGTCAGCGTCCGCATCGAAAACCTGACAGTGAGCAGAGGGAGAGAGCCAGGATGTTTTACAGGCGCAAATCTGGGCGATGGGATCAAGCAGCAGGTTGACGCCGCCCGCGAACGCTAGCTGACATTCCCCTCTTCGCAGGCTCTCGCAGGCCAGATGGACGGCAACCAGAGAAGACGAGCAGGCGGTATCAATGCTGAGAGATGGCCCATGCAGGTCGAAAAAGCCTGAGATGCGGTTTGAGGCAAAGCTGTGCGCTGTTCCGGCCTGTGAATAGGCATCGATCAGCGTCGGGTCTTGCTGGAGGAAACGGCTATAGTCGTGAGCGCTGATCCCAATAAACACGCCTGTGGACGAGCCTGCAAGCTGGCGCGCGAGGAGCCCTGCGTCTTCCATTGCTTCCCAGCACGTTTCCAGCAGAAGGCGTTGCTGCGGGTCTATCTGTACAGCTTCTTCATCGGTGATGCCAAAAAAGGCCGCGTCAAACTGGTCAATCTGGTTCAGAAAGGCCCCACGACAGGTGTACATTTTGCCAGGGGTGTCTGGCTCAGGGTGGTAGTAAGCAGCAGTATCCCAGCGCTCGGGAGGCAGATCGCGTATCACATCGGAGCCACTGCACAGAAGTGTCCAGAAATCATCAAGCGTACAGACGTTGCCCGGAAGCCGGCAACCGATCCCGATAATAGCAATGGGTTCCGGTCGCATAATTGATTTCTCCTCACCAATAGAGCCGCTGCTGCACTTTGTCCAGGCAACTTTGTAAAGTGCGGGCCACATGGCAGACGGCAGGCTCGTTGAGCATCGTATCATGCTCACCCGGCACCATATGTACCTCGACACCTTCTGTGGCAAACTCCCGCCAGGAAACTGAGAGATCATGGCCCTGTTCCGTGCTGGTCATTTGCTGTAAGAGGGGCAGAGCCTCGGTAGCGGTGTGGAAGAGAGTTATTGTGCCGTCGAAAGGCGTATGAAGCGTATACTGTGCTGCGATTCTGGCATTATGGAAGCTCTGATAGAGAATGTTCTGCACAAATGCCTGTGATTCCCCTTCGGTGGTCCAGCTTATTTCAGGGCGAGCAGTCAGACGAGCGACCCACGCCTGTTGTTCCTCTTCACTCATTTGTTGTAGCTCAGCTTCGTCTGGGCCATCAACGCCAGCAATATCCATTGCGTAGCGAATCAACATTGCGGGATTGTTTTGCTCTTCCCAGTTGGAACCATCGGGCAGGTAGGTGTCAAACAGTGCGAGGAGTTCAACGGGCTCACCGAGCTGCTGGAGCTGGATCGCAATCTCGAAAGCGATTAAACCACCCATCGACCAGCCTCCCAGCAGATACGGCCCGCGTGGTTGCAGATCCTGTATGGCCTGCCGATATGCGGTTGCTATCTCTTCGAGGCAGGTATAGGGAGCTTTCGTGCCGTAGAGATGGGGCACTTGCAGACCGTAAAATGGCTGTGTAGCGTCCAGGTACTGAACCAATTTACGGTAGCAGAGCACATTTCCTGCTGCCGGATGGACACAGAAAAAAGGCAGGCGGCTTTCATCTCCGCGTTGCAGTGAAACCAGAATCGAGCGTTCGTCCATGGATATTCCCTTTAGTTATTATTGATCTCTTCGTATAAGGGCTGTGATACAGGTGAAAAGTGAAACGGGAGCTTAAGAAGACTGCAAAACTGGTCGCTTGCCAGATATTCTGGCGGGACGGTGCGATCACGGCGTAGCTCTGGAAGCTGCTCGAAGACCATTGGTAAGGCAATAGAGGCTTCCAGTCGGGCCATATGGGCCCCCAGACACCAGTGGATTCCCCGTCCGAAGGAAAGATGCGGGTTGTGCTGGCGGTGAATGTCGAAGCGATCGGGATGCGAAAACACCTCCGCGTCGTGATTGGCGGAGGCGATCCAGGCAAAGATGTTGCTATTGGCTGGAATGTGCTGATCCCTGATAACAATATCGGTTTTTGCCTGCCGCCGCACGCCCCACAACGGAGAGCGAAAGCGCAGCACCTCATCGAGAAAGCTCTTCATCAGCTCAGGAGTATGCAGGATCTCAGCCTTGATGTTCGGGTACTCATCACACAGATACACGGCATGACTCAGCATGCTTGGTGTTGTCTCGATGGCTCCTAGAATCAAGGTGACAAGAAAAATGGCGGTCTCGATATCGTTCAGGTTATGATGCCGTCCGTTCTCACCGACCGTGAGTAGCTCATGAATCAGTCCCTCTGATGGCTGGTTTGGAAAGACCTCGTCCTGAAAGAAGCGAGCGACCTCTTCCATCACAACAAAGCGCTCCTCTGGCGGTCTTGTGACATCGAGAATCAGGGGGTGCTCCAACCAGGTTTTGAGCTTACAATATTGGGCTTGAGAGAGGTTGAAGAGCGCCATGACAGCTCGCTCGTGCAAAGGATAGGAGAAATCGAGCGGGAAGTTTGTTTCACCTCGGGGGCGTATCTGGTCAAGGAGCTCCTGCGTGATCGTGCGAAATTTCTCGGCAAGGGGTGCGAGTGCCTGTACAGTAAAGTGACGCGATACGGGATAACGATACCAGCCGTGACGAGGAGGCTCCAGAGCTACCAGGACCGCCTGAAGGAATGCTTCCATATCCTCATTGTCTTTTTTGCGTGGGAAGGTAGAGAAGACCTCGTGTTTCGTCAGGATAAAAGCCACATCATGGTAGCAGAAGGCGTGCCATGTCTGTGTGGCTGGTTCGTAGTAGAGCGGGTGCTGTTCCCGCATGTATTGAAGCCACCCATATGGATCTTTCAATTGACCGGGGAGAACGCGCGTTCCCATCTCCTCCATGTGACAACCCCTTTCTTGAGCTGCACAGTGCTGAATGTATGAGTGTGAATAGAAAAATTTTTACGCAATTCGCATATCTTAAGACATAGTATACTTGTGGAACAAAATGATATCCTCCTTATACATATGCCAGTATGCTTGCTTAGAAGTTTGACATTAGACTGATGGTAAATCAGAAACTATACTTATGTTTCATGCCAGGCTCTCTATTCTGGTAGAGGCATGCCTCATTTGAAAAATAGGACAAAAGTTTAAATACTTGAACTGGAAGAAGAAGCGTATTATCATGAATACAGATCTAAGGAGGTTGAATATGGTTGTAGAGGATAGAGATCAAGCTGCGACAAAGGCCTTTTCCGAGAAGGTGATGCGTGATGTTGCAGGGTGGTTAGCCTCATTAATGGCCTGTATTGGTGATCGTCTTGGCCTTTTTGCCTGTCTGGCACAGGGGGAGGCGACTAGCGAAGAGCTTGCGGCGCGGGCTCAAATCAGTGAGCGCTATGCACGTGAGTGGCTCGGCGCGATGGCATGCGCGGGCTATCTGGACTATGATCCGACGAGCAAGCGCTTTTGTTTGCCTCCGGCTCATGTTCCGGTACTTGCTCAGGAGGATGGCCTGTTCTTTGTTGGTGGACTGCTTCAGGGTACTTTTGGCGCTCTTCCGGCTCTGGGGCAATTGCTGGCTGCCTTCCGAAGCGGGGAAGGCGTACCGATGTCGGCGTATAGTGCTGACGCGTTCGAGGGTATGGCACGACTCTCCAATAGCTGGTTTGAGAACTTGCTGGTACAAAAATGGATTCCGGCGATGCCCTCTGTGCAGGAGAAGCTGATGCAGGGTGCGCGTATGGCGGATATTGGTTGTGGACAGGGGCGAGCGCTGTTGAAGCTGGCTCAGGCATATCCCAAAGCGCACTATTGTGGCTATGATATCTTTGCCCCGCATGTGGAGCGAGCCAACGCGGATGCCCGGGCTGCTGGTGTGGCCGATCGCGTGTGCTTCGTGCAATTGGACGCCGCCGAAGGGCTCCCTGAGCAGTACGATATCATCACCACATTTAACATGGTTCATGATGCACCGGACCCATTGAAGCTACTTCAGGCGATCAGGCAAGCGCTTGCTCCCGGCGGGCACTATATCTGCACGGAAGTGGACGCCTCGGACAAGCTGGAGGAGAATAAGGGGCTGCATGGAACGCTCTTCTACTGTAGCAGCGTGCTCTTCTGCATGCCAACATCGCTTGCTTTTCAGGGGGCAGGTCTGGGGACATTAGGCTTGCCAGAATCTAGATTGCGTGAGTTTTGTTTGAAAGCAGGGTTTCGCGACTTGCGGCGACTACCGGTTGAAGCGCCAATGAATGCCTTTTATGACATCACGGCATAGCTACTTTAGTGCTTAGCAGTATCAGGTATGACTCTTTGTGAATGTAAATATATAAATTCTAAAACGAGAGAAAAATGAGTATAATGTATGGAAGATGTCATTGCAGTATGCATCTTCTTAGACGAGAGCGTGCTACAGTTAGAGTGAAAGGAGCGCTTGCGTTGTCAGTGGAAGTGAAGCACATAGCCCTTGTCAGACGCTACATTGAGGGCTTGTGGAGTGGTGAGCGCATCGAGAACCCCCACGAATGGTTCACAGATGATTTTGTTGCGCATGAAGCTACCGGGACACATGTTATTCATGGATATGAACAGTTCATCGCTCTTGGAGAGCAGTTCATGGAAGCTTTTCCTGCCATTGAAGTGAAAATGCGGCATATTGTTGCTTCAGGTGAGAATGTCGTGGTGCATTGGACCCATCGTGGAAAGCCCCGGATCGCGCTGCCGGGCCTGCCTTCGACCGAAAGCGAGGCTCTGCTTGAAGGAATGGCACTTTTTCGTATAGCACAGGGAAAGATGGCGGAGGTCTGGGAAGTCGTACAGGTACGATGCCTCGCATCTTGAGATCTGCATCAATGTACTCGCGAATTTGACTGTATGTATGCTTCGTGGTTTGGTGGAAAGGAGAACGGCGCGGTGGTACAGCGCCCGGTCAACGAGAAATGGATACACTGACCTGTGACAACGATGCACCTGGACTGCTCAAACGAGAACCTATTGCGATTGTTGGTATGAGTTGCCGCTTCCCGGGAGCGCAGAATCTGCAAGCGTTCTGGCAGTTGCTTCGCGAGGGAAGGGATGCGATTAGCGAGATACCGCCGCAGCGCTTCTCGCTCGATCAATACTACGATGAACGGCCTGGCATTCCCGGCAAGATTATTTCTCGCTATGGTGGCATGCTTGAGGAGATAGACTGCTTTGACGCGACCTTTTTCCAGGTTCCGCCACAGGAAGCATCCTGGATGGACCCACAACATCGCCTGTTGTTAGAGGTCGCTTGGGAGGCGCTGGAAGATGCCGGTTTTCCCCCGGCCCGCGTGCAGGAGAAGCAGACAGGCGTCTTTATTGGTATGTGGACAAACGACTATGAAGACCTGCAATTTCGGGATCTTGCGTCTATCTCTCCATATGCAGTTGTGACCGGTGTTCGCTCGGTTGCAGCCGGGCGGCTGTCGCACTTTCTCAACGCGCAGGGGCCGAGCATGGTTATCGATACGGCCTGTTCGTCTTCGCTGGTCGCTGTGCACCTGGCCTGTCAGAGTTTGCAGGCGGGAGAGTGTCAGGTTGCGCTGGCGGGTGGCGTCAATCTCGTGCTGGAGCCCTCTCAATCGATTAGCTTTTCACAGGCAGGCATGCTTTCTCCGGATGGTCGTTGCAAGTTTGGTGATGCACGAGCAGATGGCTTTGTGCGTAGCGATGGCGTCGGGGTGGTCGTCTTGAAGCCGTTGGCACAAGCGCTGGCTGATCATGATCCGATTTATGCGGTGATTCGAGGAAGCGCGGTCAACAATGATGGCAGTGCGCCAGGAGAGCAGCGCCGACTCTCGAAACCGAGCCTGAGCGGGCAACGCGACGTTTTGCGAAAGGCCTATCGGCAGGCAGGTATAGCGCCCTCACAGGTTTCTTATGTTGAGGTGCATGGAACAGGAACCAGCGCGGGTGATCCTGTGGAGCTTGAGGCGCTAGGTGACATTCTGGCTGAAGGGCGAGCCCCCGATTTTCCTTGTTTGGTTGGGTCGGTCAAGACAAATATCGGCCATACAGAGGGCGCGGCGGGTATCGCGGGCCTTATCAAGACCGCCCTGTGTCTCAGACATCGAACGATTGTGCCGTCTCTGCATTGTCATGAGCCCAATCCAGCCATTTCCTGGTCACGTGTTCCGTTCCACCTGCCGCAAAGGGTCCAGCCGTGGGAGGCGCATCCTCTTTATGCGGGTGTGAGCTCCTTTGGCATCAGCGGCACGAATGCCCATCTCGTGCTGGAAGAAGCGCCCAAGCAAGCATCTCCTATCGTGGCTGAGGAACCAGATGCGTATCTGTTGCCGCTTTCGGCCCATTGTCCAGAGGCGCTTCTAGAGCTTGCTCGACGCTATGTGCATCTATTAAGTGAAAAACAGTTATCGCTGGAAGATGTATGCTATACTGCCAGTGTTCATCGGGCACATCATCTGTATCGGTTTGCGCTTGCGGGCACTTCCCGGGCGGAACTGCTGGACCAATTACGGGCCGGGCCTCAGACTGCTGCCGTACAAGCGCCGAAAGTGGTTTTTGTCTTTCCCGGGCAGGGCTCGCAGTGGCCTGGTATGGGTAGAGAGCTTTTGCGGCAGGAGCAGCACTTCGAACAGATAATTCAGCGGTGTGAGCTGGCAATGCGTCCCTATGTTGATTGGTCTCTGAGAGAGGTATTGACGACGGACGAAGGCGCGGCGCTGCTAGAGCGTATCGACGTGATTCAACCGACATTATTCGCGCTTGAAGTGGCGCTGGCTTCCCTCTGGCGCTCATGGGGCATCGAACCACAGGCGGTCATCGGTCATAGTATGGGCGAAGTCGCGGCGGCGTGTGTGGCCGGGATTGTGAGCCTTGAGGATGCGGCACGGATCATTTGCTGTCGTAGCAAGCTGATGCGCGGTCTGGGGCAACATGGGGCGATGCTTTTCGTTGAGCTCTCGTTTGCCGAAGCGCAAAGCCTGCTTGCCGAAAATCGTGAGCAGGAGGTATCGTTAGCTGCCTGTAATGGTCCACGTTCTGTGGTGCTGTCGGGAGATCGGGGAGCGCTTGAAGCGATCATGCATATAGTCGAGCAGCGTGAGATCTTTTGTCGATTTGTCAGGGTCGACGTTGCTTCGCACAGCCCCGCGATTGATCCCGTTCGAGATGCGTTGCTCGATGCTTTAAAGGGGCTGCAACCGCAACCCGCGCGGATTCCCATGTTCTCGACTGTCACAACAGATGAGGATGCACCCTGTGATGCGGCCTACTGGGTCCGAAATATTCGTGAGCCGGTCCTTTTCGCGCAGACCGTGCAGCGCTTGCTTGAGCAGGAGTTCACCATTTTCCTTGAGGTGAGCCCGCATCCAATCCTCGTTTCAAGCCTGCGCCACTGCTTTGAGGCGGCAGGCAAGCAAGCGATGGCGGTTGGAACGCTGCAACGCGAAACTCCTGAACGGCTGGCTCTGCTTCAGGCGCTTGGCCGACTCTATGAGCGGGGATGTACTCCTGACTGGAGCTTCCTGTACCCGCAGTCGCGACAACGTGTGTCGCTGCCTCTGTATCCCTGGCAGCATCAACGTTTCTGGTTGCCTGCTTCAGCGAGGCCACTTTCATTTGAGGGAGAGGCACAGCAGCGTTTTCCGTTCGTGCAGCTTCACTGGCCGTTCGCGCTGCATCCTGAGACGCATTTCCTGCTGACCCGGCTCGAGTGCCAGCGCTTTCCCTATCTGCGGGACCATCGCATCCATACAACGATGATTCTCCCTGCTACGGCTTATATAGAGCTGGCCCTGGAGGCTATCCGCGTTATTCCGGGAGCACGTCACGCTCTTCTTGAGAACCTTGAGTTGCTCAATGCACTTGCGCTCTCAGATGACGAGCCGCAAACGATTCAGACCATTCTAGCGCCTGATGGTCCCGGGCTCTTCACGCTGCATATGTTCCGGCTAACAGAGGATGAATCCCACCTGCATGCACGGGGCATAGTACGCTTGCTGCAAGCCGCTCCCCAGGCTCCTGAAGTATCGCTTTTGGAGCTGCAACAGAGCTGCTCAGGCGAGGTCTGCACCGCCGAGACCTTCTATCATGATGTGGGGATGCGCCGGGCGAACTATGGACCTGCATTTCGTGGTGTGGAGCGGCTATGGAAGGGGGATGGTGAGGCACTGGCTTTGCTTCAGCTTTCCGAAGCGGTGAAACAGGGAACGCAGACATATGTGCTGCACCCTGCGTGGTTGGATGCCTGCTTGCAGACGCTTTTCGGGACGATTCCTGCCATGCTGGATGGGAAACGTATCGGAGCCAGGGACACCTATGTTCCGGTGCATATCAAGCGAGTGAGCGTGTATGCCGCGCTGGAAGCGGAACGCTATTGGAGCTATGCCCGTCTGCAAGAGAATAGTGAGGCTGATCTACTGGTTGGTGACGTGGTTGTGCTGGATGCGCAGGGGCGGGTTCTGGTAGAGCTTAACGGCGTTCTTCTTCAGCGAAGCAAGCAAGAGGCGCAACAGGAGTACCTGTATCAACTGCGTTGGGAAGAGCAGCCATCAGCGCAAACGGAATCAACGTTGTCTCCGCTGCTCCTTTTCGCGAATGAAGATGATGAAACGGCGAAACAGCTTGAACTGGCTCTGCAAGAGCGTGGGCAGGCCTGCATAGTAGTGCAGCCGGGCGCAAATTTTCAGCGCCTTGATGCGCATCGCTATCAGCTTGATCCGGCTCTCGAAGCTGATTGGGAACAGTTTTTTACGCAGATTCCCGCGACAAACTATACGCTGCTCTTCCTGGCAGGCGGTAGCATCGAGATGGACAGGCCGGCCGAGCAACTTGAGGATGAGTATCTGACACTGTGTGGGCGCTGGTTAGCGCTGGTTCAGGCGCTGGTGAAAGTGCCGGAGCCTCCTTTTCTCTGGCTGGTGACGCGTGGGGCTCAGGTGGCGCTTGCAGAGCAGAAGACCGTGAACTGTGTTCAGGCGCCGCTCTGGGGGCTGTGTCGTGTTTTGCGAAATGAGCATCCTACGATACGTTGTAGCATACTCGATCTCAGCCCTGTTCCATCGGTGCGAGAGCTCTCTATGCTCCTTGATGAAGTAAGTCGGTGCGAAGCCTATCAAGAACTGGCGCTGCGAGGCACAACGCGCTACATGCATCGCCTGTTACGTGAAGACGCGCTACCGGTAGTGGCGCCGCGCTCCGTTGAGGAGCCCGATCAGTTCTATCTGGAAACGACGCAACCCGGCTCACTGGATGCGCTGCGGTTTCGGCAGGCGGAGCGACGTGCCCCTGGTCCCGGCGAAGTCGAGATACAGGTACATGCTTCAGCGCTCAATTTCAGGGATGTGCTGTCAGCTCTGGGGATGTCGCCGACCTCTGCGCAGGGGGTGGACCCGCTCGGCATTGAGTGTGCTGGCATTATTACAGCTGTGGGCCCGGGAATTGAAACGGTACATGTGGGTGCTGCGGTGATCGCTCTGGCTCCACATGCGATCGGAGCGTACGTCACAACTGATGTTCGTTATGTGTTACCCATCCCCGAGCCATTGTGTTTTGAGGACGCGGTTACGATCCCGATTGCCTTTCTGACGGCCTCCTATGCACTTCATACGCTTGGGCATATGCAACCTGGTGAGCGAGTGCTGATTCATTCGGCAGCGGGTGGTGTTGGTCTGGCGGCGGTCCAGTTAGCGAAGCTGGCCGGAGTAGAGATCTTTGCTACCGCCGGAACGCCTGAGAAGCGGGCGTATCTGCAATCGCTTGGTGTACAGCATGTCATGGATTCACGTTCGCTTGAATTTGCCGAAGAGGTGATGCGGCTGACGAACGGCGAAGGGGTAGACCTTGTCCTGAATGCGCTTGCGGGAGCATATATCCAGAAAGGACTTTCGGTGCTGCGGCTCTGCGGGCGCTTTCTCGAGCTGGGCAAACGCGACATTTATCAGGGCAGTCAGCTATCGCTGGCTCCGTTCCGCAATAACCTTGCCTATCATGCAATCGATCTTGATAAGCTGATCAAGGGACGCCCCGGGCTGATTGGTGGCCTGCTTGCCGCGATCGGGCGCAAGCTGGATGAGGGCCAGATTACGCCGCTGCCCTATCGCTCTTTCGCACTCTCGGATGCAGAAGATGCATTTCGCTATATGGCCCAGGCAAAACATATCGGAAAGATTGTATTGACGCATCAGCCGCAGAAGGCGCGGCCGAAACACGTTGTCTCGATTCCGGTCATCGTGCGGGCTCAGGCAAGCTACCTGATCACTGGCGGCCTGGGAGGTATTGGCCTGACAATGGCCCGCTGGCTGGTTGAGCAGGGAGCGCGGCATCTGGTGTTGCTTGGAAGAAAGGCGCCTTCTGCTGAAGTGGCTCGCTTCCTTGAGACATTGAGTGCCCGAGGGGTACAGGTGCGGGTTGCCGCGGTGGATGTCTCCTGTGAAGAGCAGCTTGCTCGGGAACTCGCTTCTATTGAACGCACGATGCCGCCGCTTCGCGGAGTGCTGCATGCTGCGGCGGTGCTGGATGATGGTATGTTGATGCAGCAGAATCCTCGACGCTTCCAGACAGTGATGAGGCCAAAGGTACGCGGGGCCTGGAATCTCCACCGTCAGACCCTTCACCATGCGTTGGATTTCTTTGTGCTCTTCTCTTCGGCTGCAACCCTGATTGCTCCTCCGGGACAAGGAAACTATGTGGCTGCGAACAGCTTTCTTGATGCATTGGCTCATTATCGGCGGGCGCGTGGCTTGCCCTCGCTCTGTATCAACTGGGGCGCATGGGGAGAGATCGGCTTTCTGGCGTCACGTCCGGAGCTTGGACGGCATTTTGAGGGGCGTGGCCTGATTCCGCTTGATCCTCATGAGGCAACGGAGCTCTTCGGGCGCTTGCTTTTGCAGCGTAAGCCACAACTCTGTGTCATGGCAATGGATTGGGAGCGCTGGCAAAAGTTTTATCCGGTTTCCTGTGAAGCATCCTTGTTGCGACGCCTGATGCCTGAGGAGGTGCGTCAGGCACAGACGGGAGAGGAACAGCCGTTCTCATGGGGTGAGGGGCCCCTTGCCGCACAGCAGGCCCGTCTGGAAGCGTACTTGCAGGCGCAATTTGCCGAGATTCGGGGCATTGAACGAGTCTCTGTCCAGACGCCGCTGTTACAGCAAGGACTTGATTCTTTGATGGCTGTTGAGCTACGCAACCGCATTCAGCGCGACCTGGGCATTTCCTTGCTGGTCAAGCACCTGCTCGGCAAGGCTACCATTCGACAGGTTGCGGCACTGCTTCGTGAGGCGTTTCAGATGACGGATAAAGGGTAGTTCATGAGTGGTTTGGCTGCCGGGGTGAGGATGGGCAGCGTCAATTGAAGGGAGGAAACGGGTGAGTTCTCAACCAGTAGAGCTGTACCCTATGAGTTACGGGCAGCAGGGGTTATGGGTGCTCTATAGGCTTAATCCCGATAGCTCTGTGTATAACGTGCATGTCACTTTGCGCATTCGCTCATGTGTGGATGCTTCTGTTTTGAAACGAGCGCTTGAGGAGCTGGTTCGGCGTCATCCCGTGCTCCGCACGACGTTTACAGACTCCACGGCAGGGCCAATGCAGCGGGTTCATGCCTCTTTACCGGTTCCATTGACGCTGCACTCATCCCGAAATGAAGCAGAACTCCTTGAGATGGCGCGAGCCGCGATTCTTCAACCCTTTGTGCTGGAATGCTGCCCATTTCGTGTCTTGCTGCTACAACGCCACAAGGAAGATACATTGTTCCTGTTTGTGGCTCATCATATCATTTGTGATTCGTTGACAATGCGCCTGTTGCTTCAGGAACTCTTTCTCCTGTATGATACGCAAGCGCTGCCAGGGATGTCGGCGACTGGCTATCGAGATTTTGTTCGCTGGCAACAGGAAGTGATCGCCGGAACGCGTGGCGAGCAGCTTCGGGCTTATTGGATGCGGCAACTGGCTGGTGAGCTTTCTCCTCCTGACCTTCCCTGTAGTCGCCTGCCTGCTTCGGGACGAGCCGAACAGGGAGCGACCTTTGTCTTCACTCTTGATGAGGAACTCACACAGGGTATTCGTGCGCTTGCGTTTGAGGAGTGTGTCACACCCTATACCGTGCTGCTCGCCTGCTTTGTTGTGCTGCTCTATCGCTATACGCAGCAGGAAGATGTGCTGCTTGGTAGCCCTGCTGTCGGTCGGAGTCGTTCGGAGTTTGAAAAGGTTGCGGGTTACTTCGTGAACCTGCTTCCATTGCGCATTGACGTCTCGGGGAACCCGACCTTTCAGCAATTGCTTGAGCGGGTGCAACAGGTCGTTATGGACGCGCTTGAACATCAGGATTACCCGTTTTCGTTGCTGGTGAAGGAGCTACAACCCGGACGTGATGCGGCTCAACAGCCGTTGCTCAGGACGGCCTTTGTCTGGGAATCTACCTCGCTCGATCGAGAGGGCTTCTCGCCCTTCTTTCTTGGTGAGGCCGGTGTACAGCGTCAGATAGGTAGTCTGCTCCTGGAATCATATGCTGTATTGCCGCCACAGGAGGGGCTCTTTGACCTTTCGCTGATGCTTTATGAGCAGCCAACGTGCCTGAAGGGTTTCTTGCAATATAAAGTCGATCTTTTTTCTGAAGACATGGTTGCTCGGATGGCGGCCCATTTTCAGAACCTGGTACGTGGTCTGATCGCGCACCCCGAGCGGCCTCTTGCCGAGTCTTCGCTGTTGGGAGAGGATGAGCGTTATTGTTTGCTTGAAGCCTGGAATCAGACGCAGGTGCCATATCCACATACGCGCTGCATTCATCAGCTTTTTGCGGAACAGGCTCAACGAGCTCCGGAAGCGGTCGCATTGTTGTATCAGGGGGAAGCTCTTCGGTATGGTGAGCTTGATAGGCGCTCCAATGCGCTTGCTCTGGTGTTACAGGCTCGTGGAGTTGGCCCGGGAATAACGGTCGGCCTTTTTATGGAGCGCTCGCCCGAATTCATTATCGGGATGCTTGCTATTCTGAAGGCCGGTGGGGTCTATGTGCCGCTTGACCCATCGTTCCCTGCTCGCAGGCTTGCTTTTATGTGTGAGAATGCCCGGCTCTCGCTTGTGTTGACTCAGGAGCACCTGGAACCGCAGGTGCCTCCTGGAAGTCCGCCATATATGTGCGTTGAGCGCTATGGTCCGGAATGCGCACAAGTTCCCGAGAATCAGAATAACCCTGATGATCTCGCCTATATCATCTATACATCGGGTTCAACAGGCCAGCCAAAGGGTGTTGAGGCGCTGCATCGGGGCGTAGTGCGTTTGCTGTTCGGGGTGACATATGTTCAACTGGATAAGCATCAACGCTTCCTCCATCACTCCTCGATTACGTTTGACGCGGCAACCTTCGAGATCTGGGGTGCGCTCCTGCATGGTGGATGTTGTGTGCTGTTGCCAGAGCGAGTTTTAACGCCCGCACTGCTTCGATCCTCTATCGCCCGCTATGGAGTGACTATCACCTTTTTTACCTCTGCTCTGTTTAACCTGATCGTGGATGAGGACCCGACGGCTTTTCGTGGCATGCAGCAGGTGGTATGTGGAGGCGAAGCGCTATCCAATGTTCATGTTCGTCGGGCTCTAGAGGTGCTCTCACCGGAAACGCGGATCATCAACGGATATGGGCCCACAGAGACCACGACGTTTGCTTGCTGCCACCCCATTCACCCGTCAGAGATTGATGATATACCAATCGGGCGACCGATCGGTAATACCTATGTTTACGTGCTTGACAGACAGCTTCAGCCCGTACCTGTCGGCGTTCCGGGAGAGCTCTATATTGGCGGTGATGGGCTGGCAAGAGGCTATTGTGGCCGTCCTGATCTGACTGCTGAGCGCTTTCTTCCTGATCCTTTTCGGCCGGGAAAGCGCCTCTACAGAACTGGCGATCGGGTCTGCTGGCGAGCTGACGGGACACTCTCGTATCTGGGGCGTCTCGATCAGCAGGTGAAAATACGCGGGTATCGGATCGAGCCTGGTGAAATCGAAGCGACACTCAATAGCCATCCTGCGGTGCGTCTGTCGGTCGTACTGGTGCGTGAAATGGCCTCAAAGGGGACGGCTCTGCTGGCCTGGGTAGTTCCTGACGCTTCCGTTGAGCGGGATCAATTGCCTGCTCGGCTGCACTCCTATCTCAAAGAGCGCCTGCCCGAATATATGATACCGACCCATCTCCTGCTGCTGGATGCCTTGCCTTTGCTGTCCAGCGGAAAGATTGATCGCCATTCGCTGCCGCTTCCCGCATTGCCGGCCGCGCAGTCGGCATGTCCTCGCACCCCGGTGGAAGAGTTGGTAGCGAATATCTGGCGAGAGATTATGGAGCTGGAATATGTCGGCAGGGAGGAGAACTTTTTTGCGCTTGGTGGACATTCATTGCTGGCCACACGGGTTGTCTCGCGAATCGAGCGCATTTTTCAATGCTCGTTTCCGCTCCGGGATTTCTTTCAGGCCCCGACCGTTGCAGCCGTTGCGCGTCGGATAGAAAAGGCATGCGCTACTGAAAGCGAAAAGAAGCGAATCATCAGTTCAGAACGGGATGATGCGCTTGTGCCCCTGTCCTTTGCTCAGCAGCGACTCTGGTTTCTGCAACAACTGGCACCAGACAACCCGTTTTATCTGATCCCTTTGGGGTGGCGCTTGCGCGGTTCTCTGCATGTGGAGGTGCTCGAGCGGAGCTTGAAAGCGCTAATAGAGCGTCACGAAAGCCTGCGCACCTGCTATATCAGCAAACACGGGCAGCCCTTCCAGAAGATCAGGCCAGTACCGGACGAGCCGTTGCTGACGTTCATCGATATCAGCTCGCTTACTCCTGCGGAGCAGGTGGAACGATGCCGCGAGGAGGGCCAGCGGGAGGCACTGACACCTTTTGATTTGACCGGTGGGCTGCTGCTTCGTGCTCGCTTGCTTCGTCTGTCTGGGCAGGAGCACATTTTGCTTCTTACCGTGCATCATATTGCCTGTGATGGCTGGTCGCTGGCTATTCTTCAACGGGAGTTACAGCAGTTCTATAGCGCCTTTGTGCGGGGTGAGGCGGCTTCTCTAGAGCCTTTACCGGTACGTTATCGCGATTTTGCACGCTGGCAGCGAGAACAGGAGGAAGCGCCCGGCCTGCTTGCTTACTGGACGCGTCAACTGGCTGATCTCCCACTGTTGGAACTGCCCGCTGATTTTGTGAGGCCACAACAGGAGCGCTTTCGAGGTGCTCAGGTGCCGCTACATCTTTCGCCCGAACTGGTGCAGAAGGTAAAGGTATTAAGCCAGAAGCACGAGGTCACGCTTTTTATGACCCTGCTGGCCGCGTTTCAGGTGGTCCTGATGCGCTATTGTGGCCTTGAAGATGTTGCTGTCGGTGTGCCGATCGCAAATCGTACGCAGTTTGAACTCGAAGGGCTGATCGGCATGTTCGTCAATTTGCTGGTAATACGCACGGATCTCAGCGGGAATCCGCGGGTTGACGAGCTTCTTCGCCGGGTGCGTCAGGTGACGCTGGACGCCTATGCGCATCAGGATATGCCTTTTGAGCGCCTGGTTGAAGTGTTGTGCCCACAGCGTTCTCGCGAGCGAAACCCGCTCTGTCAGGTTGCGTTTCAACTTTTCAATGCGCCACAGGAGCCGCTTGCGCTCCCTGAATTGCTGGTTGAGCCGCTTCCGACCCAGGAGAGCAGCGCCAAAATAGACGTACAGGTGACTTGTGAGGAGCACGAGGAGGGAATAGTTGGCTCAATTGAATACAATGCTGATCTGTTTCTCCCTGAAAAGATGGAGCGGCTTGCCCGGCATTTCGAGCATATGCTTGAGGCATTTGTATCACAGACACAGCTTTCTCTCGCGGAAATTCCTCTTCTGACCGAGCAAGAACAGCAGCATATGCTTATCGAGTGGAACAGGATGCAGCCGACCTTTCCGCAAGATCTCTGTGTGCATGAGGTCTTCGAGCATCAGGTTGCCTGCACGCCTGAGACGCTTGCTCTGGTGACCGACAATGAGACCTTATGCTATCGTGAGTTGGATCAGCGAGCCAATCAGCTTGCATGGTTGTTACGAGCGCAGGGAATCGGTCCTGAAAAGGGTGTCGGGGTGCTGATGCGGCGCTCGCTTGCGGCGATTGTCAGCTTTCTGGCAATTCTCAAAGCTGGCGGAGTCTACGTGCCGCTGGATCCAACGAATCCGCCTGAGCGCCTGGCTTTTCTGTTGCATGATGCGAACATCTCGCTGTTGCTTGCTCAGGAGCCAATAGAAGAGCCGACTGTTCCCTGTATTGTCCTGGATCATGCTCTGACGCAGCTTGAGGGGTGGAGTGAGCAACCGCCACCAAATCTGAGCCAGCCAGATAATCTGGCATATGTGATTTATACCTCGGGCTCAACCGGGCTTCCAAAGGGTGTTGAGGTCATACATCGTGGCCTGTTGAACGTGGCGCGTGAGCTCAAGCGGCTCTTTCAGGTACAGACCGGGACACGTATCTTACAATGGGCAAGCCTGAGTTTTGATGCCTCGCTCTGGGATATGATGCTGTCGCTGCTAGCCGGGGGCACGCTCTACCTGCCACCCCCACAGATGGCGATGGTCGGCGAGGAACTCGGGCGCTATCTGCTTGAGCGGCAAATAGAGCTGATCTCACTGACTCCCTCGGCCTTGAGGACATTGCCACTACACACGCTGGTAACGGTTCACACAATCATTGTCGGTGGTGAAGCCTGCCCGCTGGAGCTGGCGTGCACGCTTAGCCAGGGAAGGCGCTTCAGGCGCTTCTACAATGTCTATGGTCCAACTGAGGCCGCAATCTGGGCCACCGTTGCCGAGTGTGGGCCAGAACAGCAAAAGATGCATATAGGGAAACCAATTGCTCATGTGGAGCTCTATGTTCTGGATCGATGGTTGCAGCCTGTCCCGATCGGCGTTCCGGGAGAGCTCTATATAGGCGGCGTTGGGCTGGCACGTGGCTATCACAACCGCCCAGACCTCACCGCTGAACGCTTTCTTCCACATCCCTTTAGCGAGGAGCCAGGCGCGCGGGTATATAGAACCGGGGATCTGGTCCGCTATCTGGCTGACGGCTCGCTTGAGTTCCTGGGCCGTGTTGACCATCAGGTGAAGGTGCGCGGTTATCGCATCGAGTTGGAAGAGATCGAGGCGCTTTTAGCCAGGCATCCAGCAGTGCAGGTAGCACAGGTAAAGCTTCAGGATGGACAGCTTTTCGCGTATGTGGTGGCGACTGGACCGGCGCCTTCACCTGATGAACTGGCGGCGTACCTGCGTCAGCGCCTTCCTGACTATATGGTTCCTGCCACCTTTATTCTGCTCGATGAATTCCCTCTGAACGCGCATGGGAAGATCGATCGTGCTGCCTTGCCCGAGTCTGCTCGGTTGACTGCCAGCAAGCGCCCACCGCGCACTATGACCGAGAAGGCACTTGCTGAACTCTGGCGCCGGGTGCTCAACATTGATGAGATCGGCGTTCATGACGACTTTTTCCGTCTGGGAGGCCATTCGCTGCTTGTTGCGCATCTCGCGACCGAGATTCAGAATCGCTTCAATCTTTTATTGCCGCTTGCACTCATCATGGAAAATAGTACAGTTGAGGCATTGGCACAGCTTATTGATCAGAGCAGGCAGAAGGAGGAAGCATGAGTACACAGGCATTATTGCTCAGTCCGCGTCTGATGCGGCTTCAGCAGGAGCTTGAGGCAGGCAATCAGGATGCGCTCGCTGCGTTCTGGCAAGAGAGAGAGCAGGCAGGGGGACCACTGATTGAGCCGCTTGAGGGCGATGCTGCGCAGATGTTGGTCACGTTTCTCTGGCGTGACGTGGACGGGCAGACTCGTAATGTGGTTGTGCTTGGGGGACCTGCGCTGCCGGGAGCTTTTGCCGAGAATCAATTGCATCGGCTCCCCTTTACTGATCTCTGGTACCGAACATATTGTGTTCCTGCTGATCTGCGCACGACATATCAGTTCTCATTGAATGATCCGCTGACACCTTGCCGTGAGATTCAGGATGTGCTGATACGGATGATGCATGCCCGCACCGATCCACTGAACCCGCGACAGATGCGCTCTCCGCTTGGTTTGCCCGGCAAACAGGATTTTATGCAGGTCTCGATTCTGGAATTGCCTGCTGCACCTGTGCAACACTGGATACTTCCTCAAAAGGGTGTTCCGCGGGGAGCCGTCAAACTCTCGATGTTTCTGGCCCGGCGGTTGCAGCGCACATATCATGTCGCGGTGTACATGCCACCTGTAGAGAGCACGGAGCCCCCTGGTTTGTTGCTGCTCTTCGATGGCTGGATGTATCTGAACTATATGTCTGTTCCAACGGTGATGGATAACTTGATTCATGCTGGAAAAATAGCGCCATATATGGTTGTGTTGCTCAGTCATATGGACTATGGCACGCGGCGACAGGAGCTGCTCTGTCACTACCCCTTTCTTGATTTTCTGTGCGAAGAGTTTGTGCCCTGGATTCGGGAGAACTATCGAGTAAGCTCAGATCCGGCTCGTGCTATTGTGGGTGGGGTGAGCGCGGGAGGCGTTGCGGCAGCCTTTACCGGGCTCCATGCGCCCGATCTCTTTGGCAATGTCCTTTCCCAATCCGGGACGTTCTGGTCGAGCAGTGGTGGAGATGTGCAACGCGAGGGCGAATGGCTCACCGCTGAATACGAGCGACGAGAGCCGGTTGCATTGCGCTTTTCTCTGGAAATCGGGCGGTTTGATCGCTATGTGTTGATTGATCCGGTGGCGGCCACCCGGCGGTTTCGTGATGTTTTACAGCGACAGGGCTATGCTGTTGACTATGCGGAGTTTAACGGGGGACATGATTTTGTGTGCTGGCGTTACTCTTTTGTGGAGCGCTTCCTTGCGCTTGCGCAGTGTGGCGAAGAGAAAGGGGCGAATGGGTGAGAGTGCTGATATCTGGTGCCGGGGTTGCCGGGCTGACGCTCGCGTACTGGCTGGCGCATTATGGAATGGAGCCGGTTGTCATTGAGCGGGCGGAACATTTGCGCGATGATGGCTTTGTCATCGATTTTTTTGGTGCGGGCTATAAAGTAGCGGAACGCATGTCGCTGCTTCACGATCTGGAGGCCATTCATTGTCCGGTATTGGAGTTGATCTTCCTTGATGGAAGTGGACGGAGGCGGATCACCATCCCGTATGAAAATATGCGGATGCTGCTTGACGATCGCCATTTCAGCTTTATGCGTGGCGATCTGGTCCAGTTGCTGGCCCGCAAGACGGATAGTCCGGTGCGGTTTAGCACCTCAATAATGGCGCTCGAACAGGATAAGGAGCGGGTCAATGTCACCTTGACTGATGGATCAGAGGAGACGTTTGATCTGGTTGTAGGGGCCGATGGTGTGCATTCTAATGTTCGGCGACTGGTCTTCGGGCCCGAGGAGCGCTTTAGCAGGCCTTTGGGATATACTATTGTCGCTTTTGTTGTTGAGCATCTGGATGTTCGTTCCGATGTATTCTACACCCTCACGGCTCCCGGGAGGCGCATCGGCGTATTCCCGCTGCTTGATGGGCGCATTGCGGTCTTCTTCTTCTATCGGTCGCTGCAACCCCCCACGCAAGCCACCATCATGGATGAGCTACAGATCTCGTTTGGATCGCTTGGCTGGCTGGTTCCCGATCTGCTTGAACTGGCTGGCAAAGAGGAACGGCTCTATGTGGATGCCCTGACACAGATTATCATGCCACAATGGAGTCAGGGACGGGTGGTGCTGCTTGGTGATGCCTGTCATTGTGTCTCCCCGGCGGGAAGTCAGGGGGCGTCGCTGGCAATGGTGGGAGCGTATATTCTGGCGCGTGAGTTGGGTTCGCAGCATGATCGCCTGACCGCTTTTCGCTCCTACGAAAAGCAACTGAAGCCAGGAATTACGCGCAGACAACAGGTCGGGCAAAAGGCGGCACGCTTTTTCTTCGCGCCCGAGAATACCTTTTTCATCGCGTTGCAGGGCTTGAATCTGCGCTTGATGAACTGGCCTCTGGCTGCCCCTCTGCTCAGGCGCAACTTCGCCTGGCAGGACGAATTCGCTCTCTAGATGCAGTGATGTACGAGCATGGCAAAAAGTTGCCACGCTCGCATCATTCACTTATTCATAGCAAAGGAGGTGCCTGAGAAGTGTCGTTACAGGCTGATCGTTGGCCTGTTGAGATCGCCAGGCAATAAAGCCATCGGGACGAATCAGGGTTGCTCCTGATGCACCAATCCCATAGCAGGCCAGGAAGCTTTCTTCCTGATCATGGAAGTGTTGCCCGATGGTATAGCTCACTAGAGGGATATCGAGCTGCCGAGCAGCCTCGGTAAAGGCTGTGCTCCACAGGTGTCCCTCGGGCCCGGTCAGCAGCACAAATTGCTTGCCATAGAGATCGAGCGTCGAACAGCGCTGACCATCCTGTGTCAGCCAGACGTGCGGCGCACGAGTTCCCGGGCGGCCGGACGGTTCGTTTTCAAACAGCGTTGGCTCGGTGTCGTCCTCGGAGAGAATCGCTGCTGAGCGATAACGATAGCCGTTCATCACGCTAAAGGCAGTTGGATCGGGCGCATCCGGGCTTTTGCGGACGCATGCGAGCATCTCCTGTGCACTTTGCAGAATGGCCTCTCGCTGTTTGTGTTGTGGGAGGCGATAGGCATAAAGTCCTGTCGAAACTGCCACAGCGAGTTCTGCGGCGGGCTGCCGCTCCTGTTCATAGGTTTCGAGGAGACGAGCCGGAGCTTTCTGCTTGAGCACAAGTGCCAGTTTCCAGGCCAGATTGTGCGCATCGGCAATACCGGTGTTTGCGCCAAATGCGCCCATTGTCGTCATCACATGCGCGGCGTCCCCGGCAAGCAAGACGCGGCCCTGCTGGTAATGCGTTGCGACACGTGAGGCGGTTTCCCAGGGCAGGATGCTGAGAATCTTCACAGGCTGATCTGGCAGACCGATAGCCGCGCGCACCAGTTCACGGCAGCGCTCTTCGGAAAAATCGTCGGAATCCTCGACATTGGCAAACAATGACCAGCGATTCTGTGATTGCCCGATGATGCCGCTCACATGTGGATTGTTGACGAAGCAGAGCGCAATGTTGCGTCCGTGAAGCACGTGGCTGAGATCGGTTTGAAACAGAATGCTGACCCATTGACCAAGCCGTCCATATCCGTAGGTGCTGATGCCGAGTTGTTGCCTGATCGCGCTTCTATTGCCATCTGCCGCGATAAGGTAACGCGCAAAAATGGAATGAACGCTTCCGGTGCCGCGGTCGCGTATATGAGCGTGAACGCCTTCAGTATCCTGCTCAAAATCGATCAGTTCCGTGTTGAAGCGAATATCGCAGCCGAGAGCACTGGCATGTTCCTGTAAGACGGGTTCAAGCTGATCCTGTCCGACCATTGCCATGCGCGTCGGGCTGGCGAAAGGATTGGTGATCTGGAATTGTTGATGTGATTTTGCTTCGCTGGTCGGGAGCTCCTTCCCAGCCAGTGTCTCTACATGCAGACCTATCTCGCCCATTTGTTCAGGCGGCGTCTCTAGCCGCTGAATATCGGACTCAATACCGGCCTGCCGATAAAGTTCCATTGTGCGAGCGTTAAAGCCGGCAGCGCGTGTATGAATAGAAGTGGTGGCGTGGCGCTCGACGAGAAGCGGTTGAATGCCATGCAGGGCCAGAAAGAGCGCCGTTGAAAGTCCGACAACGCTGCCACCAACGATAAGGACGGGAACCTGCTCTTCATGGTTGCTGTTATACATATTTGTGTTCTCCTTTGTTGCTTTTCATCTGGGGAGATTGTAATGCGAAGGAGGGTGAAGCCACATCACGAATGTTCGTGATTTCTGCTGACAAAGAGGAGAAAATTTAAAGCGTATGAAAGAACGGGTAAAGCCAGATGACGAGCGCCTTGAGTATGCTAAGATCTTGTCTCACCCTGCTTTGCGATGGGCTGATTACCCAACAGGTACCCAAGACTGTGAAATACAAAACGGACGGCGAGTGCTTGTTCTGTAGAAGCAGGATGTGCTACACTTCATTGCATGTTTGCTTGAATGCAAGAAAAAAAGTCTTTATTGGGTACTCTTAAATTCCAGAAAGGATTGACACATCCGGAGCATATCGAATTCCTTATCCCTGAGACGCTTCCCAGGCCCGCAGGATATTCGCATGTGGCAAAGGTCGCAGGCGGGCAGACGCTCTATCTCTCGGGGCAGATTGCGCTGAATGCAGAGGGACAACTGATCGGCGTGGATGGTTTTCGTGCGCAGGCCATCCAGGTATTCGAGAATATTAAGAAGGCTTTGGAGGCGGCAGGAGCTGATTTCAGCCATGTGGTAAAGCTTACCATGTTTCTGGTTGATCTGTCATATTTGCCGGTGCTGCGTGAGGTGCGCGATCAGTACATCAATCTGGAAACACCTCCTGTAAGCTCTCTTGTTGAGGTAAGCCGACTGATTCGTCAGGAGCTTCTGCTTGAGATCGAGGCAATCGCCAGCTTGCCCGCATAGAGTGGCTGGTGTGGTGCTTTGATGAAATATCCTTGTCCGAGATTTGTCAATGGCAGGTTGCCCGTTCGGGTAAGGGACGGACATGCCCTGCGTGCGTGACTGCTTTTTATCAGGCATCCGGGCGAGAGTGCCGCCTGTCCGGGGATCGGAAGCAGCACGGCACTCCTGGGCTCTCTCTGATGCCCTACGAAGAAGAGCCTTCTGAACGTCGCGGCAGGCTATGCCAGAGCCATCCTGCTCCTACAGTCAGCAAGGTAAGGAGTGCACCGACAAGCAGCGTGATGGAGGGGCCATAGAGGCTCGAAAGCCAACCTATCAGCATATAACCCAGGGGGAGGCTGCCATCAAAGAAGAGAACCTGAACGCTGATGACACGCCCGAGCAGATGATCTGGTGTGATCTGCTGAAGCGTGGTCATGGCTTGTGCCGCAAACGCATTTTCCAGAAAGCCAATGCTGGCAATCAGGAGAATCGCGAGGAAATAGATGGGCGAGAGGGCGAAAACAACCTCTAGAAGCCCGAAGAGCAGCATATACAGGAGCAACAGTCGCACGGTCGGCTGCTGATTCTTCCATGCCAGCCAGAGCGCCGCCAGCAATGCGCCACCACTCGCTGCGGCAGAAAGAAAGCCGAAACCAGTTGGACCTGCATGAAGCACATCGGTCGCAAAAACAGGTAGGATTACTCCAAAGTTTGAGCCGAAGAGCAGCACCAGCCCGACTACCACGATAATCTGTAGCACAGCAGGAGTTCGCAAACAGTAGTCGATCCCTTCACGGAGGCTCTGGCGGGCGCTTGTCCGCTTGCCTGTAGTAGGCTGAATAGCCAGCTCATGGCTTCTCATCAATAGGAGGCCCGCAATCACCGGTAGGAAGCTCAGCGCGTTCAAGAGAAAAAGCTGTGTCTCAGAGCTAATCGCGATAATCACGCCGCCGAGGCCGGGGCCAACAATGCGAGCAAGCGTCGAAATGGATGAGTAGAGCGCTATCGCGTTTGGCAAGTCGTCTCGTCCAACCAGTTCGACCAGAAACGCGCGGCTGGCTGGTCGGTAGATGGTACCTGTCAGCCCCAGAAGCGGCGCGAGTATGTAGAGATGCCAGAGCTGAACCTGACCGGTTGCAATCAATGCCCAGAGTAACAGTGCTTCCAGCATATTGATCCACTGAGTAATCAAGAGGAGCTGTCGTCTGGGCGAGCGATCGGTCAAAACGCCGCCAATAATAGAGAAAAACAGGACTGGAGCAGCTTGAAGTGCGCCGACAAGCCCAAGCTGCCAGGCACTGTGTGTGAGTTTGAGGACAAGCCAATCCTGCCCGATTGCCTGCATGGATGTGCCGATCAGCGAGATGAGCTGCCCGAACCAGAAGAGCCGAAAATTCCGCTGCTTCAGCGAACTGAAAATACGCGACAGGCCGAGCAGTTGCAATTTGTCGCTCCCGGGCGGCTCACCCTGCTCTGATGAGGGTCCATTCATGAGTGTATCCTTTCTCTCTATTGAAACGCGAGCAAGAGGTAGTGAGGACGCCAGTATATCGGGATGCGACAAAAAAAACATCTGCCAAAAGAACGATGTCAGATGCTTGACATGAATGCTATACTAAACTGGGAAGGTAGGGCAGTTGCATCGGGAACTGCATTTCTTTTTCTACTATTTCTCGAAATCGGAGAGAAAAGCTTCTTGATTTCCCCTGAATACTCCTTATTGCTGCCAGACAACGAGCAACGTCAGATTGATAAGCGCGAGCAAGGCGAAAAGCAGCCCGAGACCCCGCTGTCCCGCCATGAAAAGGGCTCCTGCTCCCAGGGCGAAGAGCACCAGCTTTGAGATGAAACGCCAGGGTTCGGGAAGCAGCCTGGGCGCTTTTGGAGCCTCAAAGCACCCCCAGATAATTGCCATAAGTAGCGCTAAGCCAACACCTGCCACGAGCTTGAGCAGTGTTGTTTGAGCCATTGTAAAGCCCCAGTACCCGACTGCCACGAGTAAAGCTAACTCCAGGAGAAACGCAAGCATAAGGTTGATCTGTTTCAATATAGAGATCATGTTCTTGATTACCCTTTCTTATCTCGAAAAAAGGATATGGTGAACCGCTCTGTTAGTATAATCGAACAGGCTGGAATGCTCAAGCAGGAGGTTGTACGCTCTGCGGGGAGGGTGAAAAAGAAGCAGTTTTCTGTAATGTTCCAATCTTAACGCGAATTTAATATACAATAGCCATCGGCGTGCCATATAATAGACGAACAGAGCGGCTTTCCAGAAAGCGAATATTCTTTGTGGGGGCTTCAGTTGAGGCGGTGATATGGCTACTGCTATCGGAAAAGAAGTGCTGTGAGGTGAAACAGGATAAAAATGCTGTTTGATATGGAATAGAGAGAAAAAACGTTGTGGTAGAAAGGGGCGAAGATACTACCAGGTGTATCAAATAGGCAGGCCTTCCATAGACCAGAAGTGGGCATTCAGACGATGGGATAGCGGATCGTGTTCCACATAATGAGGCTGAGCTTTGCAGCCGCGAAACTTCTCTGCTTGTAAGTTTCTTTTGCATGGACAGGACCCATGTCGCTGTGAGCTCAATTTTATGATGCTGTCGAGCGACTCCAACAGCGGTGGAACCTGAGGGGAGGCGATATGCATTTGCCTCCCTGAGAGCATTATACTGTGGCAGGTTCAGCTTGAGAAGTCGGTTTTTCCTGTTTCTTGCGCAACAACAACACGAACAGAAACGCCAGTACCATCAGACCGATGGTAATCAGGAACACGGTATGTAAACCAACAAGCTGCACAAGCCGGGTCTGCCCTGCCGGCATCATGGTTAATGTGGCAAGGACAGCGGTTCCAAGCGAGCCACCAACAGAGCGTAGAACAGTACTTAGTGTCGTGCCAGTGGCAACGGCTTCCGGGCTGTGAATACTCACCATCGAGGCGACGCTTAATGGTTGCATCACAAGCCCATTTGCTAACCCAAGAAGCCCAACCATCAGGCAGAACTGCCAGTATGGCGTTGTCAGTGTGATTCCCATAAGCAACACCATACCAAGGATTTGCAGCACTATGCCAGGGACAATCAGCACGCGGGCATCCGGGAGACGATCAACGAGCCGACCGGCCAGGGTCATGCTGACCAGTGTCCCCAGTGCCAGCGGCAACAACAGGAGACTGGCCTGAAGCGCGGTCTGACCGCGTAATGTTTGCAGATAGATTGGAAACAAAAGCGAATTGCTGAACAGGCAGATGAAAAGCACAGTCGAAGCAACAAGCCCTGCTGAGAGTGAGCGATCAGTCAGGATCCGTATATCAAGCAATGGGCGTTTTCCACGACGCGCTTGTAGTAGCTCGATGACGATGAAAAGTGTCAGAGCAACAAGGCCGCTGAACAGGAACCCCGGAACTTTAGCATTTGCGCCGTAAGCCCCCTGGCCTTCAGACAGGGGGATATAAGGCGCTCCCACCAACAATAGATATGTCAAGTGTATCTATTGTTGGTGGGGTATACTAGAGTCATGAAATATAACCTGAAAACAAATAACAACATCGCGTATAACTGTCACTATCATGTCGTATTTTGTCCCAAGTATCGGCGTAAAGTGCTGGTCAATGGAGTAGATGAACGCTTGAAAACGATTCTGATAGAAACCATCGAAAAATGGGGGCAAGAACTGGTCGAGCTAGAAGTCATGCCCGATCATGTTCATCTGCTGGTTGGCTGTGATCCACAGTTTGGCATTCACCGTTTGGTAAAATATCTCAAGGGAACCAGTAGCCGCTATCTTCGCCAAGAATTTCCTCAGTTAAAGCGACGTTTACCCTCATTATGGACAAATAGCTATTTTTGCTGTACAGTCGGAGGCGTCACGCTCGAAACGCTGAAACGCTATGTGGAGGGACAGAAGAACCGATGAGAAAAGCCTATACGTTCCGGCTCTATCCAACGAAAAAGCAGGAAGAAAAACTCTGCTGGACCTTGAACCGATGCAGGGAGTTGTATAATGCAGCCCTTTCCGAACGCCGGGACGCTTACCGCATGGCAGGGAAATCAATCAGCTCCTATGAGCAGAAGCGTGATTTGCCTGAGATCAAAGAGATCAGGCCAGAATACAACGACATTCATTCTCAGGTACTTCAAGATGTGCTGCTTCGCCTCCAACGAGCCTTTGATCGCTTCTTTGAGCGCGTGAAGAATGGTGAGAAGCCAGGGTATCCCAGGTTCCAGGGGCGCAATCGCTATAGCAGCTTTACCTACCCGCAGTCAGGCTTTAGCTTGGAAGAGAAGCATCTCACCCTCTCCAAAATTGGCACACTCAAAGTCAAGGTTCATCGCACGATTGAAGGAGCAATCAAAACCTGTACCATTAAGCATGAGTCAGGCCAGTGGTATGTGATTTTCTCCTGCGAGGTGAAACAGCCTGAGCCTTTGCCGGTCAGTTATGAGGATGTAGGGATCGACCTGGGGATCACCCACTTCGCGGCGCTCTCCAATGGAGACTTCATCGACTCCCCGCGCCATTACCGCCAAGCTGAGAAGAAGCTGAAGAAATTGCAGGAAGCTCTCTCAAGAAAGAAGCGCGGCTCCCATCGCAGAAAGCGAGCAGTGCAAGCGATAGCCAAAGCCCATCGCAAGGTCAGGAACCAGCGCCGGGACTTCGCTCATAAAGCTTCACATCAACTCGTTCAGCGTTATCAAACCATTGTGCTAGAGGAACTCCAAACCAAGAATCTCCTCAGGCGACCAAAACCGAAACAGGATGAAGAAGCTGGGCAATACTTGCCCAATGGAGCCGCTGCGAAAGGCGGATTAAACAAGAGTATAACTGATGCTGGTTGGGGCATGTTCACGGAAATGCTACGAGTCAAGGCAGCGTGGGCCGGGCGTGTGGTTGCTTTCGTGGACCCCAAATATACCAGTCAGGTCTGCTCAGGGTGTGGAACGGTCAAGCCGAAAACACTGGAAGAGCGTTGGCATTCCTGTGAATGTGGATGCGAACTCGACCGGGATACCAACGCCGCCAGGAATATCCTCAAAAAGTATATCGGGGCAGGAAGTGCCCTACAGATTCTCCCGCGTGGGGAGTCTGTCGAAGCCCCTGCCTTCTAGGCACGGGGTACTTCACGTGATGCCCATCCTGTGTTGCTGATTTCCGAGCAGGCGTAGAGGACTGCCGCAACCCCATATGTTGCGGTCAAGAAGCCGGGTGTGTCGAAGCGCGTCGCCCTCTGCATCTCGTCTCCGGGCAGAAAGATGCTGGCTAGAATCACGGCAAGGATGCCTATTGGCACATTAATCAGGAAGATGACCGGCCACGGCGCAATAGTGACCAGATAACCGCCAATGATCGGGCCTAGCGCAGGCGCAGCGAGAGCTGGAACGCTAAACGCGGTCATAGCTCGCCCTCGCTCCTCAAGCGGAAAGGTGTTCAAGAGGATGCTCATGCTGAGCGGCATTAACAGGGCCCCGCCCACTCCTTGCAGGACACGAAACAGAATCAGTGCGTGCAGGGTCCAGGCAAAGGCACAGAGTGCTGACCCTGCTGTAAACAGGGCGAGGGAGAAAAGATAACAGCGCTTGCTTCCCAGACGTGCCGTAAGAAAAGGCATCGTTGGGATGAGCGCTCCCTGCGTCAGCATATAAGAGGTGATGACCCATTGCACGCTTTGCAGATCGGCTTGAAAGGCGCGTTGCAGTACGGGAACAGCAATATTGACAATGGTTTGATCGAGAAAGCTCATAAACCCGCCAAAGATAAGCACAAGGGCGGTAACCCATCTGGATGAGGATTGAAACATGTCTGGATGATCCTTCTATCTACATATTGCAAAACAACAGAACGTTACCAGGGAATGCGCTGTCTATCGCGAAAGAAGCCGCCTGTGGGGCCATTCTCTGGCAGCGTTGCCAGCCAGACCGGGGTATCGGCCCCCTCATCTGTGGTGCGTTCGGCATCCAGATTATGGGTCTCCGTGCGTACGTAGCCCGGGCAAGTGGCGTTGACGAGGATATTCATTCCGCGCATTTCTGCTGCCAGCGAAACGGTAAGAGCATTGAGCGCTGCCTTTGAGATGCGGTAAGCGGGCGCCATCTCTCCAGGAGCATCGTTTTCCTGAAAGGCTGCGATCCCTGAGGACATATTCACAACGCGCCCGTAGTGGTGTTGTCTCATCAGGGGAAGCATAGCTTGTGTCAGGGCCCAGGCGCCAAAGAAGTTGGTCTCAAAGGTTAAGCGAACCGCTTCCATACGCACGGTGCCGGGTGTGGCATTCTCGTCTGTTTCGAGCAGAATGGCGGCATTGTTGACCAGAACATCGAGCCGCCCGAAGCGCTCCGTGAGCTCATGGGCAAGCTGTTTGATCTGTTGTGGATTGGTGATATCTAGCTGATGCACTGTCGCGGAACCACCCGCAGCAGTGATCTCTCGGGCTACACTGTTGCCTTGAGCAATATTGCGAACGCCCAGAAGGATGTGCATATCGTGCCGGACTGCAAGTTGATAAGCGGTGGCCCGACCTATGCCGCGATTGGCGCCTGTAACCAGTGCTATTCGACGCTGTTGCATTGTTCACTCCTTCTTTCATTACTGAAGTGTGGCATACCTGAGTGAAGAGGTGCGCACTCGGGTGGAACTGTTTATGTACAGCGCCAGTATAGGAGGTAGCTGGATGAAGCCGCATCGTCTGAGTGGATGAAAGGAGGATTTCAGGGGAGAAGATGGAAAGAGCGAGCAGCCTCGCTGGCTGCTACCCGATTGCTGACACCAAGCTTGCGGTAAATGCTCTGAACCTGCGTGCGGACGGTATTCACTGAGACGACGAGCTCTCGTGCAATTTCGGGATTGGAGTGGCCTGCTGCAAGCAAGCGAAGCACGCGCCGTTCCTGTGGTGAGAGTGGTTCGATCAAGGCAGAGGGGGGCGAAGCAAGCGCTTGTCGTGCAGGCGTCGCTGCTTGCAAGATCGTCCGCAGGTAGGTAAGGAGTGGCTTCTCGCGCAGACTGCCAAAGAGGCTTTGCAAGAGGCCGAGCAGTGCATCACCCTCGTCGAGAAAGAGGCGAATATACCCTTCGCTTCGTGTCTGGTGTAAGGTGGAGTAAAGGCGCTGGCGTGCCTCCTGTGGCTGTTTCAGCGCCGCGTACGCGAGTGAGAGAAGAAGCTGTATCTCGAATGCTCGGCGTATACGTCCGGCTTTCGTCGCCTGTGGCAATATGGTGTGAAGCAGGTCTAGTGCGGCCTGGGCCTTCCCATCCACAAGTTGCAGGCGAGCAAGTAAGAGCGCTTCCTGTTCGGCATAATCAGGTAATGTGCTCTCGAGCATCCGAAGCTTCTCATAGCTTCTTCGTGCAGCAGAAAGGTCACTAAGGGCGAGCTGGATCCGCGCCTGATACGTAAGGACCTCGCGATAGAGAGGCTGGGCATGCACTGGCTGTAAGCGTGCAAGCAAGTTTGTGAGCCGTTCGAGGGCATTTTCACTCTGACCCCGGGCATGCTCTAGCAGGGCCATCAGAAGCTGGATCCGCCTGCATGTTTCTTCTGGCAACTGGGAACGTAGCTGGTTGGCCTCTGCGAGCTGTTGTTCTGCCTCGTCCAACCTGTTTCGCTCGTAGGCGAGTTGGGCCAGGCAGAGAAGCGCGGGGCCTATATCTGTTGGGTCGGCTTGTGCTCGGGCTTCATCAAGGACCTGCTGATAATACGCGGCAGCCTGTTGCAATTCGCCTTGCTCGGCGCACACGATACCAAGTAGCAGGATAGTGAGTCGCGCAATCGGGCGATTACCGATGGTTTCGCTTAACGCGCTGGCCTCGGTAATGGTGCGACGTGCCTCATTGAGGTCGCCTCTACGCCTGGCGGCAAGACCAATGATACGCAGGCAGGTACTACGCCATGCAAGCTCTTTCTCGTCCAGGTAGTCGAGCGCCTTTTTCGCGTATTCAATCGCTTGTTGCATCTCTCCAGAAAAGCTGCTGGAAAGGAGTGATTGAAATGCAAAGACTTCACCGAGGCGAGGGATATTCCCTTCAGCCTGCCAGACCTGCTGTGCTAACTGGAGCGGTTCTTCAAACTGTGCTCGCTCGGTTTGCGGAAAGCGTCCGGTCATATGGATAAAGTCAGCGAAATGCGTGAAAAACTGAGTGATCGCATAATTCAGGCAGAGGGTGGGATGTTGCTTGAGCGTCTCAAAGGGAAGTTGCTGAAGCCAGCGGTGCAGCGTCGGGATATAGGTCAGCGCATTGAAGTCAACAAATCGCTCGATAATGGTGGCAGCATGGGAGAAGTCACATGCATACAGGGCGGCATCTACTGCCTCTTCGAGCATACTATGCTCTTCATACCAGTAGCTTGCCTTCGATGAGATGGCCTGTAATGTTGCTTCACCCAGATGACGCTTCGCTTCATGCTGCATGGCTTCAGCAAAAAGGGCGTGATACCGATACCAGAGCCCGTCAAGTGGTTCAAGAAAGAGGTGGGCCTGTTCGAGCGTTTCAAGCAAGGCGTCGCTTGCAGGGTTTCCAGTCACGGCCATACAGAGCGAACCTGTCAGGCGGCTCAGCATGCTGGTATGGAGCAAGAAGCTTTGCAGTGATTCTGGCTGTGCGTTCAAGACCTCAGAGACAAAATAGTCGAGTATAGGCCGATGCTCACCTGCGAAGGTATGCAAGCGCGTTTCCGCCTCCGTCTGTGTCTCGCAACCCTGCAACATGATTGTAATTGACACTCCCCAGGCCAGAAGGGCGGGGATTCTTCCTTCATCCAGCCTGCTTGCGCGTCGTCGCTGTGCGACGACGCGTAGCGGCAGGCTGTCCAGAAGCGTTCGACGAGACCTCCTCGTCGGTTCCCGTCTGCCCGACGGTACCCTGTAGCGCTTTGTGCAAGATATTCAAGGCGGCGTTGTGATCGCGATCGAGGAGCAAACCATAGCCGGGACACAGATGCGTACGCATACTCAAGCTCTTTTTCACCCGTTGTCCACAACGAGAACAGTCCTGACTGGTATAGGCCGGTTCCACCCCGATCACCGGAACCTGATGCAGCGTGCCATAATACCTGACCCAGGAGAGGAAGCGACCCCACGCCGCATCAGCGATACTCTTGGCCAGATGACGGTTCTTGACCAGGTGACGGATCTGCAAGGCTTCGTAGGCAATCAGGTCGTGAGACGAGATGAGCGCGTTCGCCTGCTTTCTGGCGAAGTCCTCGCGCTGCCGCTGTACCTTGAGATACGCTTTGCTAAGAGCTTGACGGGCTTTGCGCCGATTGCGACTGCGTTTCTGGGTCCTGGAGAGCCGACGATGCAGCCGCTTGAGCCGCCGTTCCGCTTTGCGGAGATCCTGAGGAGGAGCCACGGTGTTGCCTTCGGAGTCAGTGAAGAAGGCACGCAGCCCTAGATCAATACCCACCTGCTTGCCTGAGGGCTAATGCTCAACGCGTCGCGTGGCCGCCACCGCAAACTGACAAGAATACCCATCAGCCCGCCGGAGCAGCCGTACCCGCTTGATCTGTGAGAGGGGAAAGGTCATGATATCGCGCGAGCCGATGAGGCGCAGCCGGCCAATGCCGCAGCCATCTGTGAAGCGAATATGAATGCCATCGGCCTCCAGCTTCCAGCCAGTGGTCTTGTATTCGACACTGCGACAATCGCGCTGGAACTGAGGATAGCCCTTCTTTCCTGGTTTCTTGTGGTTGCAGTTCTCGTAGAAACGGGCGATGGCAGCCCACGCCCGATCAGCGGCAGCTTGCCGGGCCTGTGAGTTGAGGGAGAGCGCAAAAGGGAACTGTCTGGCGAGCACAGCGCAATAGCGCTGCAGATCATTCCTGGAGACGCCACGTGCATCCATCCAGAGGTGCAGGCATGTGTTGCGAATGAACTGGGTGGTGCGGATGGCTTCCTCGATGGCGGCGAATTGCGCTTTCGACCCATCGAGCTTGTCTTCGTAGATCAGCATCCCTTGCTCCTTGTTCGTCCTCACTGTCTTCACGTATCCTAACACAACGATTGTCTTCTGTCAAGCGAAGGGGGACGTCCTGCTGCTGCTGGCTTCCTGCGCCATCCATCCCCTTGGCTGAAGCCAGCGGCCTTCTGCCGCTTTCTGGTAAGCGCAAGCCTGCGGGCCAACCTTCAAGGCGCGTGCTCAGCGTGTTGAGCGTCTCAGGAGTGAGCGTGAAGGCCAGTTCTTGTGTCAGAAAGGCGCGAGTTTCTTCTGGCGAAAAGCGCAGATCATGGGCATGCAATTCATGCAGCTCGTTCCGCGCCCGAAGCCGAACCAGGGGGAGCGGTGGGTCTCCACGGGCAATGAGCACAATATGCAACGTTGGCGGCAGATGATTGAGAAAAAATGCCAGCGTTTCATGAATGCAAGGATCTGTGATGACGTGATAATCTTCCAGTACCAGCAGGCCTGCATTACAGTGAGCCAGCGCATTGAGAAATGTTGTAAGGATCGCTTCCAATGGTGGCAGGGTGAAAGGTGGTTGTGAAGGCGTCGCAAACAGAGCGAGAACCTGCTGTCCCTGATCTGGCAGCAATGCTCGACAGGCAGCGACGACATAACGCCAGAAGCGGGCCGGGTCGTTGTCGCCTGCATCAAGTGAGAGCCAGGCAACGGGCTCTGTGCGGCTGTTCAGCCACTGGCGTACGATGGTTGTTTTTCCGAAGCCTGCGGGTGCGGAAATCAAAGTCAGTTTGCGCTCCAGGCCGAGATTGAACCTGTCGAGCAGTCTTGAGCGCGAGAGCAGCGAGGTTTGTAGACGAGGGAGCGATAGCTTGGTTTCAAGCAACGTGAGCGTTGGAGCGGTCCGCGGCGCTGGTTCAGTTGCTGTGAGAAGCCGCGCGATCTCTTCGAGCTTTGCGATGGTCAGGTCTGTGCTGCGTCCGGCATAGCGCTTACGCGTCCGACGATTTCGAGTGCAATAGGCATACCAGTAGCTCTCACCGCGCTTTCGAGGCTCTTTGCGCAATGTGAGATGACCGTTTCTGCCTTCAAATGCAAAGGAGGAGCAGGCGTCCAGCCATGCACGCCATTGCTCCTGTATGTCATATGTATCAGGTTGTCCGGGCTGCGAAAGCGCATAACGCTGGTGCTCGGGCAGCCATGCAAGCGTGTAAAGAGGAGCCATATTGTCTCAATTACCCAACACTCTTCTCTGGATGAATATAACAGCTTTGGTCGATTCTGGCAAGTACAGAACATCTCTGTTGGGTAATTGGCGCGTCAACGGAGCGGCAGGCCTCTGTTTGCCTGTTTGGCGTGAAAGTGCTGTGCGGCTGCTTGCATCTGTTGCCAGTGTTCGTCTGTCCAGCGGCAAATTGCGTAGAGAGGCTCAAGCAGCGTCTCGCCAAGCGGTGTGAGCGAGTATTCTACCTTTGGGGGAATGACTGGATAGACGGTGCGCTTGACCAGGCCATAACATTCCAGCTTACGCAGCGTCTGAATTAACACTTTCTGGGTGATGCCCTCTATTTGCCGTTGGAGATCGCTTAGCCGTCGTTTCTCTTGTTTCAGCGCGAAGATGACAAGCACTGTCCATTTATCCGAAACAAGCTCTAATCCCTGGCGCGTGCCGGCAATCGGGTCCAGGTGCTCTAAATTGCTCTCAGTAGTCAGTTGATCGAGTCCCATCGCCTTCCACTCCCATCTTGTACTTACAGGTTAGTATACCATTTTTTCGCTGTACTGCATAGAACAGGCGCTCTTTGAGCGGTTTATAGTACGCATTGTCGACTTTTTGATCGAAAGCACTCTGGAAAATTGCGCTTTACCCGGGTTCGCTTGTCATATGGTAAAAGCCACAGAACAGGCTTAGTGGGTGAATATTGCAGTAGTTCTTATAAGATCTGATGCCAAACGATATCTGCGTTCTTCCCTCAGAGCTCATAGAAGCGCCATTGTCTCCTGGCTTCACCTGACACATTTCGGATAAAAGTCGGCGGGCAGGCCTCACGGGTCCATATGTCGGGACAAAGTTCGGAAAGCCCTCTCGAAACTTTGGCCGCGTATGGATGGGCATGCCCGTCTGTAGCAAGCGTCGTGCCAGTGGCTCTTCTTGAAAGAAAAAGGGCCCGGTTGGTGGTAAGAAGGTAGGATCCCACTGCTTTCGTTGCTCCGCAGGCAGTTGAAGCCTATACATGTTCTTTTATCCTTTAGATGACCTTCTTGTGCATCGGCCTTTTTCTCATAGAATGCGCTTTCTGGCAATGAGAGATATCGATATTACAATTTTTGCTGCTGCTTGATCTCCTGGAGTGCCTGGATGATCTGAGGCCGCTTCTGTTGAAGTAATGCTTCAATCACCGGAGCGTCAATTGTGCGAATGCGTGCAGTATGCTTGTAGATCCACTGTCGGGCGGGTTTGGTAAAGGTAGAGGTGGTGACGAAATACCCGTAGACAGCGCGATTGTCATATGTCGCTCCCAGAAAATCTCGCACCTCTGATTCCTGAACTTTTTTATTTGGCGCATAGCGCTTGCTCTGGACAATGACCAGATCATTGAACTGATTGAGCAGCCTGGTATCCACCCCATGATCTCCGGTCTTGCCACAATGTTCCAGAAAGCGATGCTCTCCCTGAGCGATTACAAGGGCCGCCGAGAAGAGTTCAAATTCTTCTGGCTTGAGCCTGTACACGTCCTGAAGCGTACGCGGAATCTCAGAAGTATGTCCATTTTGGCTCGCCGGGGGAGGAGCCGGTGCAGGCCGTGGAGAAACGCGCCTGGTAGACCGCTTAACGGAGCGACGGAGCGGCACCGTGAGCACCTTTGGATGAAACAGTAGGATCAAAGCAAAGGCCACCAGGAGGAAGCCGAGAGGGAGAAAGAGACACTGTAACAGCGGACTGAATGAGGACCAACCGAGGACGATCAGGAGAACCAGTACCAGAGACAGGAACACGACCCCATAGGTGAGGAGCTGCTTTTTCAAGAGAAACCTCCGTAATGCTCGCTAGAACGTGCTCTACTTGCGATGTAAGTATACGGGAAAAACAGCAACACTCGTTTGAATGATAGAAAAATGTAAATCCCTTGCACCCATCACTGCTCAGATAATCTGCCCTATTTCTCTGAAAAACATCTTTTCTAGAGTATACGCTATTTTTCTGCGTCTTGCAATGTGTTGAGGTCAACTCCTGCCCTTTATTTGCTTTTTATCAGGTAAAGCCTTTTTTCGCCTTTGGCTTGGATCGGGATAGTATCTCAAGTACGACCAAAATCGGGCAGTCAGACTTTCAGCGGGTCCGTGATAGCGAAGGTTCGCTTCGGGAGCTCTTTCAGACCTTCAGTGAGCTGCGCCTGATTCCAGAGGCTGAATGGTTCACGCGTCGCGTTGTGCCGGCTTGAGGAGCTGCTTTTCACCCACCACCGATCGTGAGAGCGATTTATAGCCGACGCTCTGGAAAAGGACAACGAGGGTATCGCCTTCATAACGCACAATCTGTCCAGTTCCCCATTTCGGGTGCTCGACTGCGCTGTTGAGCGGGAAGGGTATGTGTTGTTCCTGCTCGTTGGAGGTGGTACCGGCCTCGCAATTGTCGCAAAAGTTGCAAGGAGCCTGATATTCCTCACCGAAGTAATTAAGCAAGTACTTGCGCCGACAATCTGTCGTCTCGGCATAGGAGCGCATCATTTCGACTCGCGAATGCACATAGCGCTGATAGGCCTCCTGAGATTGGCTGGCTTCCTGAGCGACTTCGGCTTCATTCTGAGGTTTTTGTTTCAGGAGCACCTCCCCTGTGGGGGTGATTTCCACGACACCAGCTTTTCCCAGGTGATGCAGTATCTGCGTCAATTTCCCCGAAGGAAGATCCAGCTTCTTACTGAGTGTTTCGGGATCGATCGGCCTGGTTGCGCGTTTTAGTACTCGTTGAAGCCGCTGTACCTGGTCCGTTTCAATCGAGCCGCTTCCAACGAGAAATTGTTGCAACCCCACATCTTTGGGATTGTAGAAGAGGAGCGCTCGAGCCTGCTGGCCGTCTCGTCCGGCTCGTCCGATCTCCTGATAGTAGGCATCGATAGAGTCGCAAATGTCATAATGAAAGACAAAGCGCACGTCAGGTTTATCAATCCCCATTCCAAAGGCGTTGGTGGCAACAATAACCTCGATCGCGTTCTGCATAAACGATTCCTGGGTCTGTTCGCGCTCTTTGGCCTTCATGCCGGCGTGATAGAATGCTGCATGGATGCCTGCCTCATTGAGTGTTGCGGCAATCTCTTCTGCATGTTTGCGGGTAGCAACGTAGACGATGCCGGGCTTCTCAACATCCGCGATAGAGTCCAGAAGGGCCTTCTTCTTCTGTGTATTGTCATGGACGGTTTCGACACCAAGCCAGATCTCCGGGCGGTCAAAGCCCCGGACAATGACGCGTGGGTTATGGCATCCCCAGTCGTTCAACGATCTCTTCACGGGCCGGTGGCGCAGCAGTGGCAGTCAACGCGAGAACTCGCGGATGTCCGATTGCCTCGATAACGCTTCCCAGGCGGATATAGGATGGGCGGAAATCACGCCCCCACTCGCTGATACAGTGTGCTTCATCAACGACAAAGAGCGATGGATGTGCCTGCTTGACCTGTGCAAGCGTCTCCTCATTGTCGAACTGCTCAGGAGCCAGAAACAAAAACTCCAGCTTCTGTTCTTGCAAACTGTCCGGTGTCTCCTGGCGCTTGGCTTCGGGCTGAGCGGAATTCAGTTGTGCAGCTTCTCCGGCGGGAAGTTCCTCAAGCGCTTGCGCCTGATCGCGTTGCAGGGCGATCAGTGGCGAAATAACCACCGTTGGACCTTTCAGCAGCCGGGCTGCTACCTGATAGATCAGCGATTTCCCGGAGCCTGTTGGCATCACCGCTAATGTATCATGACCCTCAAGAAGTGCCTGTATTGCGGCTTCCTGTCCCGGTCGTGCGTTTTGATAGCCGAACGATTGCTGTACAAGCTGGCGAATGCGTTCTAGCGTTTGTGTTTTTGTCATGAGATCTGCTGTGCCTCCTGATGTACGGTGCTCTCTTTTCAACACGGCTTGCTGTCTTCTTTTGTTTCCTTTTATGCTCTCTGGCTTGCATGGAAGATGCGCCCTTCTGTTACCTTTCTTCGATGTTTATCGTGATACCTCCGTCCATAAAAGACCGAAGTGAAAAAGAAAATTCCGTTCAGTTCTTCCTTTTCTGCAAAAAAGAGCGGACGTTCTATTGTGGCATAGGAAGTTCAAGAAAGGAGACGCAACCGTATGGTAGGGAAAGATCTTCTCATTTCCTGGCTCAACGATGCTTATGGAATGGAAAACGCGTTGATTCAGGTTCTGGAGCATCAGGTGAAAGATGCGAAGGACTATCCGCAGGAGCAAATAAAGATTCAGGAGCATCTTGAGCAGACACGCCAGCATGCACAGATGGTGAAGGAGTGTGTGGAGAGCCTCGGCGGAAGCACCTCTGCCATGAAGACAGGCATGGCGAAGCTATTCGGGCAGATGCAGGCTGTTTCAACCGGCGCTGCTCGTGACGAGATGGTCAAGAATGCCCTTGCGGACTGCGCGGCAGAGCATTTTGAGATCGCTTCCTATTCCGCACTGATTGAGGCGGCACAGGCAGCAGGCGAGCCGCAGGTTGCTCAGGTCTGCCAGCGGATCCTGCGCGATGAAGAGGAGATGGCCCGCTGGCTACAGCAGAATCTGCCAGCGGTGGTACAGCAGACCATGACGCAGGTGGTGAAAGCTCGTTAACTGCGACTGAGAAGGGGTGTCTGCCGGACGCCTCTTCTTTTTTTTGCCCCTATTAGAAGATCACACCTGCTTTGAGCGCCGTCAGCTTATCCGGGTTGGTGATGAGGTAGATATTTTGCACCCGTCCATTGACGATCTCCGGCAGCATCGCGGCGAGAATCTGGCCATTATGCTGACCGAGAAGCGCAATTTGCCCGTTTAGCTCTACTTGAATGATCTGCATATCTGCTGGATACCAGCGCATACCGCCGAGCATGCCGCGCACAACCTTCTTTGCTCCCTGTACTGGCCTGAGTCCTGCCCTCGTCTTGCCATTGCTGTCAGTTGTGAAGACCACATCATCTGCCAGCAGATGTAACAGCTCCTCGACATCACCATTTCGCGTCGCCCGGGTAAAGCGGTCGAGCATGCTTTTCTGCTCTTCTAGCGGGACGGGAAAACGGGCCTGTGGCCGGTTCAGGCGTTGTTGGGCTCGATGCAGGATCTGGCGACAGTTCGCGACGCTTTTGCCCACAATCTCGGCGATCTCTGTATAGCTATAATCAAAGACCTCGTGCAGCAGGAAGATAGCGCGCTCCACCGGGTTCAAGCGTTCCAGCATCAGCAGGAAGGCAAACGAAAGCGACTCCGCCCGAGCTACGTTCTCGGCCAGGGTGTCGGTCAGAACGGGCTCGGGCAGCCAGGGACCAACATAGACCTCTCGCCGAGCGCTCGCCGACCGTTGCTTGTCGATGCATAAACGCACCACAACGGTCGTAAGATACGCTTTCGGCGTCTGCATCTCGGTATCACTGGCCTGAAGCCAACGCACAAATGCTTCTTGGACGATATCCTCAGCGTCTGTATAGCTACCGAGCATGCGATAGGCGATAGAGGTGAGGAGTAATCGGTATTGATTGAATATTCGAGTTGTCTCTTCTGGATCTTTCATCTGATACTTCTACCTTTTCTCCTCATTATATCTTATTATCTCGCCAGGGACAACTGACGCTGCTCCGCATAAAGCGAGGATCCTGCCTGAAGGATGAGGCGCGAGACCCGCCGCGCGCTTGCCAGGCTGGCATCAGTCGCGAAGCCCTCCGAGCCGACCCAGTCACCGGCCAGATAGAGATTCGTGAGTTCTGGCAGGCGATAATCTGGCCTTCCGGCAAAACCACCGCTACGTGCAAGCGGAAGAGTCCCTACCGTCTCGATGTGCGGTAGATAGATCTTCTTTACCTGGACCTCTCGCCAACCGGGCTGCGCTGCATCAAGAACCGCTTCGAGGTCCTGTAGATCCTGCTCGGGATCGGTGGCCTTTATCGGCGAAAGCTGCTTAAAGGCGGTAATCAGAGCGGCTCCCTTTGGTGCGACCTCGGTATAGTGAGATTGTACGCTCATAAAAACCGGGTGATCCAGGCTTTGCACAATCGTGTGCTCTTGCACTGGTTGGCGGCTAAGTGCGACCTCTACCGTTGCCAGACGTGCCGGGAGCAGGCTATCAGCAAGCGTCTGGAATGAAGGCACATCGATGATTCTGGCAGCCTCTTTGGGTGTCGTCGCGACGATGACGGCATCTGCCGAAAACACTCTCCCATCGCTCAGGCGCACCCCCTGCACGCGATTGCCTTCACGTACAAGCCCGGTGACGCGTGTTCCACTTTTGATCTGGGCTCCGTAGCGCTCTGCCTGGGCCTGTAGCGCGTCTACCAGCGTTTGCCAGCCGTGCTGAATATAGTGAACCGGGTGGAAGAGGGAGCGACGCAGTTTGTCAATAAAGACCTCGGCGCTCACCAGATCAAGCGCGTCGCTATAGGTATAGGTCCGGGCAATTGCTGCTATCAGGTATCGGTTCTGTGGCCGGCGGAAGCTCTGCTGTATCCATTCCTGTACGCTGATATGTGCGGTGCCGGCGGTCGAGAAAGTCGCAAGCACGCGCATAAGTTCCAGTTTGTCCAGCAGATCAAGCGCCTTTGTCCTGACCATCGTGCCCGCCGTTGCTGGAAAGGGCTCGAAGCGTCCCTGTTCCAGGAGAAAGAGGTCCCCGGCTGCTGGCGAGCTATAGGGGTAGGTGATGTTCAGCTCTCGGAGCACCTCAGAAGCGCTTCCGCCTGAATAGAATGCATGCGATCCACGATTAAGCGAATACCCCTGATACCGCTGCGAGGCGGCGCGGCCTCCCGGGTGAGCGGCCTTTTCAAACAAGGTGACTTGAACACCTGCGCGTGCCAGATAGGTAGCGGCGCTGAGTCCGCTCAAACCTCCACCAACGATTGCGACAGTCAGTTGTTCTGTGTTCATATTCTCAATCCCTTTCGTGTATTGATGTTCTTTGTCCTTTGTTGCAAATGATGACGAAAAGGGGGTGAGATTTGTGACACATTCCTCAGATGTTTTGCCCATCTTGTGAAAAAGAAAGCAGATGAGCGAGATCGCGCTGACAGATAGGGCAGGTGCAGTTGTTTTCGTAGAAGGGTTGATGTCCTCCGAGTGGCTCTACAATGTGATCAATGATAGCACGCCAGTACGCGAATTTGGCCTGTACCTCGCCTGTGCTGACGAACTGCTCGACAAGGTGAGCAAGTGGGGGATCCCAGGTGCGCAGATCGGCAAGCAGCCGCTTGCTGCTGACCCACCAGCGCCCGCAAAGCTGGTAATGATAGTGCAGGAAGTCGTTGAGCCCGACATGCATCACCAGGAGCGCCGTCAGGGGATCATCGTGCAGGTTCCTTTCGGCTTTATCGTTGCCATGAAAGATCATGAAGTGCAGCATTTGCAGTTCATTGTCACGTATCTTTTTGGGTTGCGCCTTTCTTGCCTCTTGCTGTAGGCTTTGGAGCTGCCGTGTCTTATCAATACGGCGCTCTCACTTTCCCTGACACTCCTCGATGTACCTCTTGATGGTCTCGGCTGATACGTTGCCTGCTGTCCTCACATTAGAGCTGCTGGTCCATCCGTGCTCCTTTCCGCTGACTTTGTTGAGATGAGGGAACCTCACACGCAGGAAACGAGAAGCGTCTCCTTTCAAATGGTTGGCAATCAAGGCAGGGCTCAAACGTGGCGGTGCACTGATGAACTCGTGAATGTGATCTTCATCCGTCTCCAGTGCGAAGAGTGTCAAGCCTTGTCGTTCACAACATTCTGCCATCAGGCATTTCGTCTCTTTTTGCACCTCTCCCGTGAGAAGCTGACGCCGATCCTGTGGGATCCATACCAGATGGTAGGCACGAGAGGAGTGGGCATATCTGGTTTTACCCACTTGCAAACGACCTGTATTCATGATATCATTCTCCCGTGAAAACGGTAAAAATCTACCAACTGAATGCTTTGTCCTATCAGCAATTCCAACGCTGTAAAGCTGCTCAAATGGAGTCGGCGCAGATATGGAACGTGCGTATGGAAATGCACAAAACTGCGCGTATGGGACATACCAGATGGCCGGGGCGGAATGCATTGCACCAGGCTACCAGGGGCCGGTTTGCCTTGCACAGCCAATCGGTTCAGCAGGTGTTTACCGCTTTTCTTGCCACCATTGAGACCACGAGCAAACTGCGTCAACGTCATCCGCAGATGCAGATGAAATACCCCTGGCGCACCAAACGCTTCTATCCAGTCAAATGGCCTGCTCAGGCCGTCTCGCGTGAGCGTGGGCGTGTGGTGCTGCCAATGGGCAAGGGGCGCCCTTCCCTGGTCCTGCCTCTCGACCTGCCTGAAAACAGTGGTGCATGTAGCCTGGTTTGGAACAATGGCTTTGAGCTGCATGTCTGTGTCGAACAGCAGCAAGCAGAAGAAGCTCCAGGCACGGTGCAGGCCACCGTCGATCTGGGGGGAAATCCACCTGGCGGCTGTCACCACCAACACAGCAGTGGCCATGATCGTGACTGGGCGAGGGATCCGCTCCCTCAAACGGCAGAGGAGCAAGCACCTGGGTCAGCTTGCGAAAAAGCAATCCAGATGCAAGCACTATTCGCGCCGATGGAAGAAGCTGCAACGCGCCAAAAACAAGCAGTGTCGTCGTGCTGAACGCCGTATCCGTGACATGAGGCACAAGGCCACCCGCAAGGTGATCAATTTCTGTGTTGAGCAACAGGTTGGAACTCTCTTCATCGGGAATCCTCATGGTGTCCGCAACAAGAACAATGGCAGACACCAGAATCAACGGATGGCGTTGTGGGAATATGGTCGTGATATCGACTACCTTACTCATAAGGCCAAAGCCGCTCACATCATGAGCTTCACTGGCTCCGAACGAGGGACATCGAGCCAGTGTCCTGTCTGTGGGCAGAAGCACAAGCCCAAGGGAAGACAGTGGGCATGCCGCGCTTGCGGCTTTCAGGGACACCGAGACCTCGTCGGCTCGGTGAATATGCATCAGCTTGCCTGTGGTTCTCAAGTGGAGTTTCCTCGTTCCTTCACGTATCTACGTCTCCCTGGGCAGCGTCCCAGGCGAAGTAGTAGTAGGGCAGACACGCCCCCCTGTTGTCTGAGAGAGTCAATGGCTCAACCACGTATCGCGGATACGGTCTCTTCGGAGACAGGCTATCCCGTTGATGTTTCTCAGAAGCCCGTCACCCTTTAGGGGACGGGAGTGTCACCAAAGAGAATGATTGACTTCGCGATGATGGGAATGCGTTCGGCCCGCTCCATTTCTTCTCTGGTATGCTTGCGTAATTGCTCAAGCGAGAGGAAGGTGAGGTCTAGCTTGACCCCGGCCGATGCTTGGATGATTGATATTGGAACAGGGATTCTCTTCATTGACGATAACCTTTGCATCGCAATCGCTTTTGTCGGTTGCTTCCATGCGTGCCAGCGAGCCAAAAATGATGGCTCCCAGATAGCGTTCGTGTTGCTGTAATTGGAGAAGCGCGCGGATGGCCGGGAGAAAACGGGCGGGAAAGGGGGAAACAGGTTGCGACATATACAGCTCCTTTGGGTGAGGACCGGGTGAGCCCCGTTGCTGTTCCCGGTCGATGACAATGGTATATTTCTGTCTATTTGTATATGTATTGTGCCAGGCGCGAAAAATAGAGATGGACTGCTTCAGAGGTTATTCGCGAGGAGACTCCATAATTGCATTGATGCCTCCATCAACATGGATGGTGGTGCCGCTCAGGAACTGGTTGACGCCACTCAATAAGTAAGTCACAAGGGAGGCGACATCTTCGGGCGTGCCTGCTCTTCGTACCGCGTAGTGCGTTTCAAGGCGCCTGAGTTCTGCCTGTGCCTCAGGTGAGCTGTTGAAATCTTCTACAAGCTGTGAGGTCATAATCATTGCGGGTGCAATGGCGATCGCTTTGATGTTATCCGGGCCCCATTCAATTGCCAGTGATTTTGTCAGGGCAACGAGCGCCGCCTTTGCTGCATTATAGGGGAATGTGCCCGCAAAAGTGCGTTCGGCATGAATAGAGGCCATATTGACGATAATGCCATTTCCGCACGCCTTGAGCTCCTCATAGGCCTCCTGACAGATCGCCCAGGCGGGATAAAAATCGACGGCAAAGCAGCGCTGCACATCTTCCAGCTTTGCCTTCAGGACGCTGTGGAAAAAGTTCGCGCCCGCATTGTTCACCACGCCATCCAGGCCCCCCAGAAATGCGATGGCATCGCGTGTGAAGCGGCGGGCCTCGTCAAGATTACTGAGATCGAGCGCACGAAAGAAGGAGCGGCGCCCGCACTTCTCTATCTCATGAATGACCTCGGCGGCTCCCTCTTCGGTCAGCCCACAGAACGCGATATCTGCGCCATGCCGGGCGGCCTCGAGCGCGATCGCCCGACCTATACCGCTGGTCGCGCCGGTCACGATGATCCGTTTATTCTGTAACATCGTTTTATGTTCACCTTCAAAAATCTTTCCCGTCTCAAAGAAAGCGGGGAGCAGTTGCAGCTCAATCGCATTATAATGGGATCAGGCCGCGTCTGTAAACAGTTGCTTTCAGGACGGGAAAGAGGCAGTATCTCGATGGAGTTGAGCAAGCGCCTGCTGGTTCAGCGGGTGTGTTTTGCGCAGGAAATCGAGAATAATGGCCAGCTCGTGCGGTCCATAGCTTTCATAGAGTTCGCTCCACGCCTGCTGTAAGTATCGCTCGAAGAACGCGTCAAGCTCTGCCATTTTCGCCTGAGGACGAATGAGGACGGTGCGCCGATCCCGCTCTGAGCGTTCTCGCTGGACGTACCCTGCCTTCTCCAGACGATCGATGACGCGGGTAACGGCTCCCGTGGTCAGGCCGGTTCGTTTCGCAAGAGTGCCGGCGGTCATCGGGCCGAGGGAGCTGAGAAGGTTCAGGCATTGCAAATCGGTTGCATGCAAGCCTGCGCGCTCGCCAATCTTCTCAAAGAAAAAGACGGCTTCCGCAACGAACTGGCGTATCTCCTGCTGAAATGTTTCCTTCGTATTGGACTGTGGTTGCTGCTCGCTTGACATGGCTATCTCCTTTATGTTAAAGTCAAAATATCTTCCTCATGCAGATACTTTCAGAGGAAGATAACTCTTATGTAGTATAGCATACAGGAGAAGGAAGGTATATCGATGATTGTTGTGACCGGACCAACCGGCAACGTTGGCGCTGAAGTTGTGCGTCTGTTGCTGGATCAGCGGCCTGCTATGCCTTTTCGGATCGCGGCCCATAATCCCGAACGTCTTCGTGCATTGTATGGACAGGATGCCCCCTGTGTTGCCTTCGATTATGATGATCGCTCGACCTGGGGCGCGGTGCTAGATGGCATTCAGATGCTCTTTTTGTTGTTCCCGCTGCCTCATCCTCGCACCGTGCAAACCCGCATGAAGCCTTTTATTGATGCTGCCGTGCAGGCGGGATGTCAGCATATCGTTTATGTGACAGTACCGGGCGCCGATGCGTCTTCGGTGATTCCACATTATCACGTTGAGCGCCACATTGAGCGATCCGGCGTTGCTTATACCTTTCTACGAGCCAGTTATTTTATGCAGAATCTCTGTCGTCGGATCTCAACACATGGTATTGACATCGCGGAACACAACGAGATTTTTATCCCGGCTGGCAACGGACTGACCAGTTTTATTGACGCGCGCGATGTGGCGGCAGTCGTCCTCGACATCTTCCGTGATCCCGCTCGCTTCAAGAACCGGTCCTATACGTTGACCGGCCCCGAGCGGCTGAGTTTCTTCCAGGTGGCGCTGGTCTTCTCGAAGGTGCTACAGCGCCCGATTCGCTATGCCAGGCCGAGCATGTTCCAGTTCTGGCAACGTCTATGGCGGCGTGGCGTTGCCTGGGATGTCATCTTCTTTATGACTATCGTCTATACGTTAACGCGGCTTGGCAAGAACGCTCTGATGACTGATGAACTGCCCGCACTCCTGGGACGGCCCGCGACGACACTAGAACAATTTGTTGCTGATTATCGCATGCGTTGGGAGACGCAGGAATGGACCTGATACGCTCCTCTCACGGCTTGAGAAGCGCTTCAAGCTGTATAACCAGGCCGTCAAACGCGAACATGACACCATCCGGGAGCCGCTCCGCGTAGCGCGGGATATCGATATCATGTGAGAGATGGGTCAGCACCATGTGCCTGATACCAAAGCGCTGCTTGATTGCCAGAGCCTCTTCAACGTCATAAATAGAGCGCTGGTGCGGCTCAGCCTGCTCTTTCCAGTAGGCTGCTCCCAGAATCAGAAGGTCCGAATGCTGTAGCGGCTTGAATTGTTCATCTGTCACCTGAAAGGCATCGGGCATGTAGGCCCAGGTGCTCTCACGGCCTGTAAAGCGAATTGCGTACGAATAGCCGTTCGCTCCATGTTGAACCTGATGGAACGTGATCTGCCACTCTGCAAGCTGAAGTTCTCGTGTGGCGACCATTTCAATTCCGCGTTCCGGTGTCAGGTGCGCGAATTTTTGTTGCAGGCCTGTGATCATCTCTTCCGGACTGAAAATGCGTGCGGGTGCATGATGCCAGAAGCAGAGGTCCCCGAAGTCGCCGAGCCCCGCGATATGATCGTTATGCAGATGCGTAATCAGCACGTTGCGAGGAATCTCCCCGGACGAGAACTGCAAGAACTGCTGACGGAAATCGGGCGAAAAGTCAATCTGGATCGGGCCCCCGGTTGTGTGTACCGAAATCGAGGGGCGCATGCGTACATTTCTGGGCGCTCTTTGTATGCAGACATCGCACGTACAGAGCAGCCGGGGAACGCCTCTGGAATCGCTGGTTCCCCAGAAGGTGATAGCGGTCAAGAATAACAATCCTTTCTAATGGTGTATTGCTGCTCTACAGAGAGAGCTCAGAGGGAAGATGTGCCGCCGCCTCCAGAGCCGCTTCAATCTCACCCCCCTTTGCCAGAACAGCGTGAAATAAGCTGGCTGCTTCGGCCTTGCTCTGCTCGCTTAAATCATCCCGGAAAAACACCTCATCAGCACACTCAATCACGTCCTGAATGACGCGTTCATAGCGGTAATAGGTGAGCGCGGCCCAGTTGATAGGCATCATTCCATACCCTTGAAAGAAAGGTGACCCGGCATGCTCAATAAAGATGAAGTCGCGCTCTTTCGGTGCCAACATCACTTCATCCCAGTCGAGCACGAACACGCGCCCGGAGCGATCTCGTAACAGATTGGCCGGGTGCAGATCCGCGTGACAGAGCACCAATGGAAGCGCCTGTTGCTGAAGTGCGGTCGCCAGCGTTTCCATCGCGTTGATGGCCCGCTCTATCGCGACCTGGTGGAGCTTCCACGAGGCGCGAAAAGCGTGAGCAGCAGGACTATCGGACGTGTGGAGCTTCTGCACCACGAACGTCCGCAGCCAGCGAGCGTATGCCGTTGGATCAAACGTTTCCCGACGGAGCGACGCCGTGATGTCGGGCGAAAGCGAGACCCGGTGAATCTGGCTGAAGATACGCCCTGTCTCTCTCCATTGATCGTCGGTTATGCCTGTCCAGCTTGTGTCGCCATCAAGGAAAGGATAGAGCATCAATGTCCAGCCCTCGATGGTGGTCCACAGGGTGTTGTCGCTGGTAGGACAGGGTGCAACGACTGCTGAGATTCCCTGTTTCTGTAGTACGGCGGGAACAACGCAACTCGGCTTATAGAGCGCTCCCGTTCTCACCTTGAGCAGATATGAGACCCCCTGCTTGCTCTCCACGCGATATTTTCCGGCATTGGTATCAAGCCCTACAGGAAGATATTCGAGCGAAACGGGTGTTATACCATATTGTTCTTGCAAGCAGGAGAGGAGCTGTGTTTCTGTAAGTGCTGGTTGTTCTCGCATCGTGTGACTCATTCTTTCTTTTCTTTTATTGTGCCATAGAACAGGCGTATGGGCAAGCATTGCGGCACAAAAGGGCTAGAAGTCGGTGAGGTCGCTTGCTTCAGGGGGAAGGCTTCTATTGCTTGCTTTTCGAGAAAAGAAGACATGAGCATACTGGAGGGAGGATGTGTCGATGAAACATATGGCACACAACTGGCTCGCCGAGTTGCCTCAGGATAGTGGAGCAACTCCAGCTTTCGCGCATGTGTATCAAAGGGAGAAAAAAGTAGACGGGACACGAGGAACCGCCCACCCTCTTGTAGAGAGAGGCGTCATTCCCCGCGTCCCGCTGTCATGCCCTTACTGCCTGTGGTTGTACTGGTTGATCACAGTGCCATCACAGCACTTGATCGTGGTAGTGACCATCGTGTACGATCCCTGTCCGTCAGTGTACACCTGCTGCGACCCTTCCATCTGCTGGCTGGGGCAGCTGGCGTGGTTTCCCTGCTCGCACTGCTCGCACATCTTTGACCTCCTTGTAGAGAGGGTTATTGGTGACGACCTTCAACCAGAGTGGTTGTTCAGTCCGAAAGGTCCGTTCGATGCATGCATCGAACGACCCCTCACAGTCTGACATAACCACCGCAGTTAGAGAGCATGATACTTTGTTCTTTATGCGCTCTAAACATTCGCCTTTCTTCAAAAAGAAGCGAATCGGTGGATTCAGCGATTCTCCGAAGTAAGATCAATGGAGCTGCATGGATAGTTGATGGGCTACACTATACCATACTCTCGGAGAAATAGCAAGATACCGAGAAGCATTCGTTGTACTGCCATACCATCCTGACTGATATCTCTCTGGGCCTTGCTCTCGAATGAATGGTACAATGTGAGGGTAAGCTATGGTCTGTTTGCGTGCCGGTGGTCCGAGCTGCTCCGCAAACAGTTACCGACCTGCTCGTTGTCCTTCTCGTATCTCTGTGAGCCTGTGCGCCGGGCAACCTCTCGCTCGCTGCGTCTTTTGGTGAGAAGGTGCGTCCATTGTAGTGAAAGTTGTGCAGTCAGGAGGAAAAAGACCGTGTTATCTCAACACGATATCGGGAGCGCTCTCACAACCGAGCAGGTATGGCATGCCTTCCATGTGCCACTGTTGCGCTTCATTCAAAAGCGAGTCCCGGACCCGGTTGCAGCGGAGGATATTCTACAGGATGTTTTTCTCAAGGTTCATCAGCGCATTGAGACGCTGCGGGACGCGGAAAAGCTGGAATGCTGGATCTATCAGTTGACACGAAATGCCATCATCGACGCGTATCGTCGCCAGCTCATAACCGCCCCTCTGGACGAGGACGTCTTGCTTGATGAACTGCCTGATGACGATGTGGTGAGCGAGCTATTGCCCTGCGTGCGTCAGATGGTGATGAACCTGCCCGAGAGAGACAGACAAGCGCTCGTTTTGACCGAGTATCACGGGCTATCGCAAAAAGAGCTCAGTGAGCGGCTTGGCCTCTCCTTCTCGGGCGCGAAATCGCGTGTGCAGCGGGCGCGTGAGCGGCTCAAGCAGGAGTTGCTTGAATGTTGCCATTTTGAGCTTGACCGGCGCGGCCATATTATCAACTATCAGCCACGTTGCACCTGTTGCGAACGCATTCAGGTGCAGAAGAGATGCACGGGGCAGTGAGCTATGCCCGCTCCGTCTGTCTTATTGCTGTGCCTCGGCTTCAAACCAGATCGAACGAAGCTCATGGCTGCCGAAAAGTAGTTCGGCAAGCGTCCCTTCAGCCTCTATTGCGCCATCACGCAGCACAATGATATGGCCAGCACGTCGGAGCACTTCCGGGCGATGCGAGATCACCAGCAGCGCAGGCGGTTCATTCTCAAGGAGCCGCTGCCAGAGTGCTTGTTCTGTGTGTACATCTAATGCGCTGGAAAGGTCAGGTGAGGGACAATGGCGCGCCAGATCAAGGCGCAGCAGGTTCGTTCGTTATGCTGTCTGGTGACAAAACGGCAGAGGCGTCAGGCATACAAGACATGCATGTCTGCAAGAGTGGAATATGTTGTATTGTGGTGTGCTACTTGTTAATGGGGAGGAAGAAGTGACCGGGGAAAGAACGTGTGAGGAGCATAAAAATTTCTTCCTTGTCTCTATAAATCTTTCTGATGAATAAGGCAATTCTAAACTGAAGACTCTTTTGATGTCAAGCACGATATGATTTTTCTTCTATAAAAGAGAATACCTTCTATAGAAGAAAGATCGAGCTCACAACCTTTGATGGGCTGATCATTCCATGTCTGTTGCATCAACATATGTTCACATTGGCTTGCGTTCACCTTGTATTTTTCTTACATTTCCGTGTACAATGAAGTGTATGCAACAGACAGTGATCCCCTCGTAAGCTCGGCGCATGCTTACATGCTAGAGGAAAAAGCGCCACTATAGTAGCTCCCTCTCATCAGGATGAGCAGCTTCTTGTCGGCCTGCTTTCCCCAATGCGTACCGAGCGTAGTTCCTCTATCCTTTTCTGCTTTCTTTGCCGCTAAAACGTATTATCCCTGTATCGAAGAGGAGAACCCATGCATTATTCTATCACCCCTTCGTTGAAGGAGTATCCTGAGTTTGAAACCTATCTCAGGCAGCAGCTTCAGGCGTTTAACGACAAGCATTCGCTTCCACATCGCCAGGCCAGAGATGCCATCAAGCACCTTCAGCTCATTGTCACGGATCAAGAAGGATGCTGGCAGGGTGGTATCACCGCCCAACAATATTGGGATTGGCTGGAACTCGATGTTTTTTGGCTGCCGGAAGAGCTGCGCGGGCAGGGACTGGGAAGCTCGCTGCTTGCCCGTATAGAAGCAATGGGCCAGGAGCATGGAGCCCGCAAGGTGTTGTTGACCACTTTTGAATTTCAGGCTCGTACCTTCTATGAGCGGCATGGATACACAGTGGTCGGGACGGTTGAGGACTACCCGCCGGGCTCGTGCTATTACACGATGGTCAAAAAGCTCTAAGCTTGAGAAAGGGAATGCAAGATGATATGCGTTTGATGAGCTGTTAACGAAGATATTACGTTATAGTAGATTTTTTCCTGTAACACATTGCTCTCATGTGCAGGTACCGTCGGACTGTCGCCACCGCTCTCATGATCTTTCGCGCCCCTGCTGAAGAGAGGTCAGCGTTTTGCGCCATGAGTTAGTAGCGGTGGTCCTGTCCTCTGGCAGTTCCGCTAAAGGCGATCACGATTCCGCTCCTGTATGAAAAGAAAACGGTTGAGAAGTATGCGAAAAGGAAATATGCCATTGATACGAGGAGCGTATCAGCAGAGAGAGAAAAAAGCATTAGACAACGCCTGTCCCTGCCTGTAAACTGCGTAGAAAAGCAGTACTAAGGAAGGTGAAACAATATGGTTATCTCGACAAGTCAACCGCAGGCGTACAGAACCGCTATTTCAAATGGGGAAGCGTGTCTCATCGCCGATACGACCGCCGATAAGGGGGGGAGCGGGCAGCACTTTCGACCGCACGACCTGCTCGAAGCCGCGTATGCAGCCTGCTTGAATATGACCACCAGAATGGTATTGGAGTCGATGCAGCTTCCCTATCAGGAGGTGTGCGTGCGGGTTGAGCTGGATCGCAGCGCAGAAGCAAGCACTACTTTCCGTTTTCATATCGAGATTGTGGGGGATCTTGATGAGGCAAGCAAACAGCTCGTTTTGAAGAAAGTGCGCGCCTGCCCGGTCAAAAAGACGCTCTCAAAGCAGCTCCTATTTGAGGAGGTGTAAGAATTGCCTTGAAGCTTGCTCACCTGGAACTGGCCCGAATATGACACAGGGTGACATAAACCGTGGGTATCATAGAGCAAGAACGGAGTTGCTAGAAGGAGAATATGCGATGCAGTACGGTATTGTGTTACCCATTTCGGGAATCGGTGGAAGTGTTGACCGACTGATTGAGTATGCTCAGGCGGCTGAAGAGGCGGGATGGGATGGTATCTTTCTGGAGGATTATCTTGTCTACTGGCGTGATGAGGGTGTTACCTATGATCCCTGGTTGACGTTGGCGGCACTCGCGATGCGCACGAAACGGATTCGTCTGGGAATCACGGTAACGGCGCTACCATCGCGTCTGCCCTGGCAGGTGGCGCGAGAGGCGATCACGCTGGACCACCTCTCGCATGGTCGGGTGATCCTGGGCTTTGGGCTGGGTGATCCGCAGGACATGCATTTCGGCGAGGTTGAGAAGGCGAAAGAGCGCGCCGAGATGCTGGATGAGGGCCTTGAAATTCTCGATGGGCTGATGAGCGGGCAACCTTTTCACTATGAGGGAAAGCACTATCAGGTGAAAGAAGTGACCTTTGTGCCCAAACCTGTGCAGCAGCCGCGCATCCCGATCTGGATAGGGGGAATGTGGCCGCGCAAGGCTCCAATGCGTCGGGCGGCTCGTTGGGATGGCTTTGTTCCTGCAAAGCTACCCGATGAGAACGGGTATACTGAATTCCAGCCTTCTGAGCTTCGCGAGATCAAGGAGATGCTTGAGCAAGAGCATAAAGGACCATTTGATCTGGTTACTGGCGGCACGACGCCGGGAGATGATCGCGCAAAGGCGAGGGAACGGATGGAGCCAATGCGTGAGGCGGGCGTGACATGGTGGTGTGAGTTTGTATTACCTGAGCCGAGGCAGGAGGAGGAGGCCCTGACGCGTATTAAGCAGGGTGCGCCTCGCTAGCATTCGGGAAAAACAGCAGTGCGCCGAGACAAAGCGCACCGCTGTTGTTTTATTTGCCGATAGTAGCTTCGGTCCGCTCGTTTGCTGTTGCGGCGCCCTTCTTCGCCCGTGCCGAGTGATCCAGCGTGTAGGCGAGGACTGTCATCAGGATCGACAGAAGCAGGATGATGCCAAGCGCCCCCCGGAGAGTGAAGATCTCGGCCATCCCCCCGATAAGCGGCGGACCTGCCAGAAAGCCACCATATGACATGGTTGCCACTCCTGCCAGCGCCACACCTGAGGATATATTGGGCAGGCGCCCCGCTGCGCTAAAGACCAGCGGAATGCTACATGCGATGCCCAGACCAACACCCGCGAAGCCGATGACAACGGTAATTGGATTCGGTACAAAGAGCGCCAGCGCGATGCCAAGCGTTGAGATAATGCCCCCGATGCGCACTGTTTTAGCAGCTCCCAGATGATGCGAGATCTTGTCACCGGTTAAACGGGCAACCGTCATTGCGCCCGAGAAGATCGCGAAACCAGCCGCGGCAAAGGCTGCGGTAGTGCCAAGCGATTGGTGCAGATAGATCGCGCCCCAGTCGGAGATAGCGCCTTCACTGACAGCGGCACATAGCGCGACAATGCCGATGCCGATCAGCGCTTTAGAGGGCAGCGCAAAGGCTGGATGATTGGTTCCTGTCGGCGATACGGTGAGCAGCCAGCGCCAGGAACAAATAGAGACTACCATGATAATACAAGCAATAATAAGGACGTGGGGAAGCTGGTGTATGTTCTGGGCGGCCATGACACTACCGATCGCTGATCCTACAATGCTACCGATGCTCCAGAGACCATGAAATGAGGTGATGATTGGTCTCCCATATTCCTCTTCAATAGAGACGGCCTGCGCGTTCATCGAAACATCCATCGCGCCATTACACATACCTAGAACGAAAAGGGCCAACCATAAGAGAATCAGGTTGGGAGCAAGCACCGGGAGCGGTAAAAACAGGCAAAAAAGGAGTGAAACGACTGTGGAAACAATGCGACTGCCGAAGCGGGAAATCAGCCAGCCGGTAAATGGAAAGGCCACAATGGCGCCGGCTGCCATTCCCCAGAGCGCAAGCCCGAAGTGGCCGGGACTCAGATGCAAATCCTGTTGCACGGCAGGGATCCGAGTTGCCCAGGTTGCGAGCCCGACGCCGTTTGCAAAAAAGAGGGTCCCTGCTGCCAGCCTTGCATGAAATACGCGTGGTGGTGGCTTCTGATTTGATGACATGAAGTTCTCCTGGCTTTCACTATAATGATAGTTGTTTCCTGTGCTCTTTCTATAGATTGTATCCCATAGAGCCCATGAGATAGATAGGGGTCAATCCGATAAGCGCTGAATAAAAGGCTCAGGGATGGCGTGAAAAGGGGGGATGAGGAAGACGGTTGACCGATGAGAGTGGCTCTCGTATCGGACGTTCCTGCAACTCCGTTTCCTGAGGAACATCGGTCCCGCATAGCGTATCATGCTGATCTTTACCAATCAATCATCGTATAGAGCTGGGAAAAGAGAGCGGCGAGAATGGCTGGACAGAGTGCGTCTGGACGTTCTAGCAGTAGAATGGCATCGTGTGCACTCAGAGCTGCTTACCCCTCTGATTATGACCGGGCATTACTTCCAAAAGTATACCAGTCGGTCAGACGCGATGTCAAGGTTGCGCGCAAGCAAGCGCTCGATTTTTTGCGGAACAAAAGCACAATGATCGCTCTTCTGAGAGGAAGCTTTGCTGCTGCTCCCTTCGGATATTCCTGCTTGCTCTCGCGAGCATGGATAGCGGATCCGCGGCGAGTATGTGATGAGATAGAACCGATGATGTCACTTCTTGCGTAGTATGGCGAACGGATGCCTGTGCAATCTCGTGCCCCGGTTGAGCAGCGTTTGAGGGCGCTGGAAGCGGTGTGAGAGGAACCGAAACGATTCCCCTCATCTCCTTGCTACTTGACAGCGAGCGTAAGAGTGTTAAAATTAATAAACAGATCGTCTGTTTATTATTGAGAGGAGAAGCATGGCCCGAACTGTGAAACCAGAGGTATTCGCTGCCAGACGGCGGGAGATCCTCACTGCGGCGCAACGTCTCGTACTGACAAAAGGATACGAGCGTATCTCGATTCAGGACATTCTGAACGAGGTGCAGATTTCCAATGGTGCATTTCACCACTACTTTGAATCGCGTCAGGCGTTACTGGAAGCCCTGATTGACCATATCAGGCAGACATTGGAAAAGCCGTTGTTGTCGTTAATCCATGATCCGCGTTTGAATGCGATTGAGAAGTTACAGGGGTTCTTTGATACTCTGAACCAGTTGCGACACGCGCATAAAGTGGAAGTGATGAAGATAGGGCGCGTCTGGTATACCGATGCGAACGCCTTGATTCGGCTAAGGGTGGATGAGGCCGTGTTTCAGCAGCGTGCGCCTCTGCTTGCCGAGATTGTGCGGCAGGGGGTTCAGGAGGGCGTTTTTACCGCTCCCTCACCTGAGAAGACGGGCGAGATTATCATGGCACTGCTCCAGAGTATGGGAAATACGCATAGCCGCCTGCTGCTCTCGGTCGGTCGGGAGCGTGATGACGATGAACGAATTATTGAAGAGGTTGTCACCACATTCGCGGCGTATATGGAGGCAATCGAGCGAGTGCTTGGTGTCCCTACCAATACCTTTACCCGAACAGATGCTGAAGAGGCACGGTTCTGGGTTGAGGCGGCGCGGGAAAGTCTTGATGCTGTTGATGTATAGCAGTCTTCTCCTGGGAGAAGAACAAAAATTGAGAGAAGCGCTGAACAATGAAACACCTTCTTCTTCAGACATTACAATCCTTGCTTCTTGGCGTGATTGTGTTTGCTCTTCTGCTGTTCCTGCCTGCATGGACGCTGAATTACTGGCAGGGGTGGCTGTTTATTGTGGTCTTTCTGGGGGCGGCGAACGCGATAGGTATCTATCTTGCGCTCAATGATCCTGAACTCCTTGAGCGACGGAAGCGCATCGGGCCGGGAGCTGAAACGAATAGAGCACAAAAAATCATCGTATCGCTCATACTTGTTGGTGCTATTGTCCTGTTGCTCGTCTGTGTCCTTGACCATCGTTTTGGCTGGTCTCCTGTGCCTGCCGTCGTTTCGCTGCTTGGAGATGCGCTGATCCTGCTAGGTTTCCTCATTGACTTCTTTGTCTTCAGAGAAAACAGCTACGGAGCTTCTAACATCCAGGTGATAGAAGGCCAACAAGTCATCTCGACAGGGCTTTACGCCGTGGTACGGCATCCTATGTACCTGGGAGTGCTTGTCATGATGCTTGGTGTGCCCGCTGCGCTTGGCTCGTTGTGGGGCTATCTGGCACTGGCGTTGATGTTGCCGGTCCTGATCTGGCGCATACTGGATGAGGAAAAGACGCTCAAACGAGATTTACAGGGATATCAGGAATACACACAGAAAGTGCGTTACCGTCTTATTCCCGCTCTCTGGTAAAGGGTGCTCATGCCGGATCAAGCGCGACCCGGCATGAGACAGACCTGCTAGTGCGCCTGCGTATCCGGTAGCGGCCAGCCGCCACGAGCGTAGTCGGTCTCGTGAAAGAATGCGAGATAATCGAAGTCGGTGAAGCTTTCGGCGCTCAGCGGGAAGTACGTTGTGTTCTTCGTGCTCCCGGTGCGCGTCGAGAGGGCCGCAATCTCCGTAGTTGGGAGCCGCTTCCCGTTGTATGTGGGAAGCAGTGCGGCAGCTCCACCAAGAGCTGTCAGCCGCGCCTCAAGGCTTCCTTCCTCGGGGCTGGCTATGCCGTTCTCCTTCGAGACACCCACACCGGTACCGATAATGGCATACTGTGTGCCAAGCATCCGGGAGAGGTGCGAACCGGCAGGCCACCAGAAATATGATAGCGGCGACAAAAAGTATGGAATAGATAGAAGTATCCTGATACATGCCTCTTTCTCATATTTCTTTTTTTTTATTGTATCTTTCAATATTTCAGGTATATAAAGTAATACGTATGTAAGAAGAGAGTAAATTTAGAAATATATTAGGCAGGTTAATACGACTTCATAGGCTCAGGGAGAAAAGCCTTGACTTAGAGTGCACCCTGAGTAGTATCCTTGAGGAGGAAGTGTAACGTTTTTGAGCGAAAGAGGTGATATACATGGCTATGAAGTTTGGTGTCCTCGTGCCGCAGGGCTGGCGTATGGATCTTGTGGGGATCAAAGATCCGGTTGAAGCTTATGAAACAATGACCGAGACGGCTCAAGCTGCTGAAGAACTGGGCTTTGATTCTATCTGGCTTTTTGACCACTTTCACACTGTTCCTGTTCCCACACAGGAGGTCACGTTCGAGTGCTGGACCAGCACGGCGGCCCTGGCTCGCGATACCAAGCGCATTCGTATCGGGCAGATGGTAACGTGTAACAGCTATCGCAACCCGGCGCTTCTGGCGAAGATGGCAAGCACCGTTGATGTGCTCAGTCACGGGCGGCTTGATTTCGGAATAGGCGCGGGCTGGTATGAGCACGAGTACAATGCGTACGGTTATGAGTATCCCGAGGCGCCTATTCGTTTGCGACAGCTACGCGAAGCTGTACAGATTATTTTGAAGATGTGGAGTGATGAGGAAGCCTCATTTGAGGGGACATATTATCAGATTCGTGGGGCAATCAACCAGCCAAAGGGCGTGCAGAAGCCGCACATTCCCCTGTTAATTGGTGGAGGTGGGGAGAAAGTCACGCTCAAGCTGGTGGCGCAATATGGCGATGCCTGTAACGTTGGCAATATGGAGCCTGAAGCGATTGCGCGCAAGTTCGACATTATTCGTCAGCACTGTGAGAGCGTTGGTCGCGACTACTCGACTATTCGCCGTACGGTGATGCTGAATTGCGCCATTGGCGAGACAGATGAGCAGGCGCTTGAGATCGCGAAGGCCGCCAATCTTGATCGCAATACTGGCGGCGCTGAATATCTGCGTACTCGGGCCCTGGTCGGAACGCCCGATGCCATTCGGCAGCGTCTCGCCGAGTATGAGCAGGCAGGCGCTCAGGAAATGATTCTCTTCGTGCCGCAAAAAGGGCGCATGGAAGCGTTGAAGCGCCTTGCAAAGGATGTCATTGGAAAATAACCAAACAATCTTCTGCTGCTTTTCAGGGTCCGTCTCGATGCGACATGCAGAGGGCGGCCCTGATTGCTTTTCTCCTGAAACATCCTGGGAAGCGATGCCAGAGCTATTTTCTCCCTTTTTCTGATGAAGCCAGGAGAGCGCATAGAGGTACCAACCGGTGCGCTTCCTCCTCGTGAGTGGGGAGAACGAAGCCTGAATATCACACGCTGGAAGCAAATGCCGCGTGGCGGGCACTTCGCGGCAATGGAAGACCCCGAGCTCTATGCGGAAGAGGTGCGAGCCTTCTTTCGGCTGCTGCGGGAGGTGGTCCATGAGCGACAATCGAGCTATTGTGGGAAGATGGGCAGGTTTCCATCTTCCCGATACGCTATTTTTTCTCGGTGCTGGCAAAAGCCGCAGTCAGCCCAAGAGCGATATAGATGCATCCTGTGATGTAGCGCTGCACTCGCTGAAAGGTCGTACTCCGCTTGAGCAGCGCGGCTGTGGTTCCCGCAATAAGACCATAGAACGTCAGACTGCAAATGCCCAGTATCGTGTACAGGCTTCCAAGCAGCAGGAATTGCAGTGTAACGTTTCCCTGAGCGGGGTCAACGAATTGGGGCAGGAACGCCAGAAAAAAGAGCGCCGTTTTAGGATTAAGCAATTCAACAAACATTCCCTGGGTGAACAGGCGGGTGAGAGATTGGGACGCTTCGCTGACAGTCTGATGGGGTGTATCCCGCTTCAGAAGCGTGCGAATGCCGAGATAGATCAGGTAAGCAGCTCCGAGATATTTGACAACGTTGAATGCAAGCGCTGAGGTCACGAGCAAGGCAGAGAGCCCAAACGCAGCAGCAGTTGTATGAATGAGGTCTGCGATACCAATGCCAAGCGAAGAGACTGCACCGACCCGCCTGCCTTGATCGACGCTCTTCGTCATCACAAACAGAACAGCGGGCCCTGGAAGAAAGAGCAGGCCCAACGCTGCCAGCAGAAAGATTGAAAGGGTTGTCCAGGTAGGCATTCTTCAACTCCTCGTTGAAATACAGAAAACACGCTATCTTCTCTTCCACTCTAACAGACCTGTTCCATAAAGTCCAGTTCCTGGGCGAAGCGGCGGCTAGCCCTTTCTCTCTGTAGGAGGCGTATCAGCGTTTGACAATGGCTCTCCTTTTATTATAGGATGAGGCACTCGGGTGCTCCAAGACGGGGGTGGATATGAAAACGGCAGATCCAGCGCCTCTTCTGGCTGCCTCCAGACGGCTCTGATAGCTGATCGATGGTACCTGTAGCCTGAAACTTTTCGTTCTCGGGACTCCTTGTTCATTCCAATTCTAAAAGAAATTACTGTAGATAGATATCTTTTTCTCGTTTACAAGAAAAAAGGAGTAAAAAATAGATATGTCAAAAAGAGCGTTGGTACTCGGTGGCGGCGGCGTTGCGGGCATCGCCTGGGAGACTGGCTTGCTTGTCGGGCTGGCAGATGCCGGAATTGAGATCAACAAGGCTGACCTGTTCGTAGGAACATCGGCAGGCTCGGCTGTAGCGGCACAGGTAACGAGCGGCCTTTCTATGGAGGAACTATTTCAGCGGCAGGTTGACCCGGCCTTACAGGCGAAAGAGATAGATGTCCAGCCGAACTTTCAGCAGATCGTTGCAGACTTTAACCGGATCACCTCTGAGGGCCATCGCGGCAGTGCATTGATGCGGGAACTCGGGAAGACTGCCCTGTCCACGCCAACAGTGCCAGAGGCCGAGCGGCGGAATGTGATTGTTTCGCGCCTGCCTGTTCACCGGTGGCCTCAGTCCCGACTGGAAATCGTTGCAGTTGATGCGTTTAGTGGCGAACGTGTTGTGTTCACCCGTGAATCCGGGGTTGAGTTGATTGACGCTGTAGCGGCCAGTTGTGCGGTCCCTTGCGTCTGGCCTCCCGTCACAATTGGGGAACGACGCTATATTGATGGTGGCTGCTATTCGGCGGCAAATGCAGATCTGGCTGCTGGTTTTGAGAAGGTGCTTATCGTGCAGCCTGAGATACCGGCTCTCCTATTGGTAGAGAGCCTGGAAGAGCAGATAGAGCGCTTGCGTCAGAACGGGGCTCAGGTGGAAGTGCTCTCACCAAATGCGGTGGTGAAGAATGCACTGGCCGCTGCCGGTGGGAACCCGCTTGATCCCGCGCTGCGAGAGATCTCAGCGAAGGCCGGGCGTGAGCAGGCTCGTGATGAGGTGGTGCGTATTGCCGCATTGTGGCGCTAGTCCGAGAAGGCGTGTTCTCATAATAGGAAACACGCCTCTTTCGTTGTTTAGAGGGTAATAGGAAGGCTCTGAACGCGAAATAGGAGCGGGCTCACGATGCGCTCTAGCGGATGCGTGGGAACCCGCTGAAAGGATGGGAAGCGTGGGAGCAGACCTTCAAGTGCTAACCGGGCTTTCAGACGGGCGAGAGATGCCCCAAGACAGAAGTGAATGCCGAAGCCAAAGCTCAGGCGACTTCTGCCCTCAGCAGTGCACTGATCACATCATCACCGGTGCTGCCTTTGCGCTCCTCCAGCAGTTCCCCGAAATAGTCAATTAAATCACGTGTAGCCTGCTGTGCAGCGGGGTGATAAATTCAACGCAGGCATCAGTCCACACCCGGAAGCGATCCTGATCAGGTTGGGAAATTCCGAGCAGTTCCGCGATAACAAGTGAGAGGGTGAGCCAGATCATCAATGGCGTCAACATGGTCCTTTGCTTCAAGTTGATCGAGCAGTGTCTGCACCATTGCTCTGATGCGCTGCATCATTGTGTCAGAGCGAGAAAGCCTCCCTCTCTATTTTCGGGAGAGCAATCTTGTGCACTGAACTCTTGAAGGGAAGCGGCAGGTATTGATCTTTCTCAAGCGGGATCTGGAGGAGCTTCAGGTTTCAATGCGACGTATACATTGGGCGCGAAGAGGGAGGATCGGCGCCTGTTGAATAACGCCTCGCTCAAGAAAGAGATACGGGATACCGGGATCAAGAGGTGACCGACGAGCCGTTTTTGCGCTCCTTCTCTGTTGATAGGGTGGCTGGAATACAACGTGTTTGCCCCATTCCCATTGAGGTTTTCGTGCCAACTCCACTATAGTATGCGAAACGGGCGAGGGGCGTTAACCAGCGTGCTTCCGGGGCGGTCGGATTCCCTTTTACCTCATATGTGATGTTCCCGATAAAGCCATTATGGCCATAGCTTCCTGAAGGTACATAGCAGCTTTGAAGCTCATAGTGATGCACGATCACGTTTTCCGTACACCAGCTTTCCAACTGACGCGGGAGTAGTTCCGCATCGGAGAGCCGGAGACCTGCCGGGGCAAAGGTTTCCCATTGTCGCGCCAGACTTTCAAACACGCTTCCCGGCTCGGGCAGCAGCGCGAGCTTTTTTCCCCAGGGCCGTTGACCCTTACTGAAGGCGGTCGGGCTGGCAAACTCGAAGCGATAGCGTTTTCTGGCAGGAGCAAGGGTATGGATATGCTGGAATGTGGTCGAGCCTGCCCAACTCTGGCGTACTTGCTCTGGTTCTGTCCCGCTCTGAATTTGATGAATAGCGAAATGGGCCTCGCCAATCCGGATAGGTAACGTGTGCGCTTTTGTAAGCAATGCATCAAGCAGGGTTTGAAAGATGATGGTATCCAGCAGGGTGATACGAAAGCTGTACGAGTGGGCGGGAAGAACCTGCATCGGGCGATTTTCGTACATCGCTGCGACATATTGCCGGGGTGTGAGGTGTGGAAATTGCAGGGCGCTGATGGTATAAGGGCGGCGCTGGTTTGGACGATGAAGCCACTCTGAGAGCGCTGGATCAGCCTGGCGGATGAGGTCAAGGAAGGCTGATTGTACCAGATGTCCCGAACTGATAGGCACTGTGCTCGCCTCGACTGGATGGAGCGTGAGGAGAAGGGCAAAGAGGCTATCTTGCGTTGCTGACATAGCGCTGATCCTCGTTTCTTTATGTTCTGTAAGCTCTGGAAAGCTGTATTACGGCAGGAACAGTGGACTTTATGTCTTGGCTCGACATATTTTAGGACGTATTTTAGTATATAGAATTGTGGCGAAAAGAGCAATACGCCGGTGGAAAGGTACATCTCGAGGAATATGGAATCTCTCTCGTGCGGTCCCTCCTTGATTGTGATGATTCATGGGGGGTGATAAGGGTGAATATGAGCAGCAGGGGATCATTCTTTTAGTGGAGAACTGTGGGGGGATGGCTCTGTGAAAGGAGATCTATGACCAGGCTACAATTGATCAGGCCTGTTGTGGAATAGGAATACCTGGCAATAGTTGATGAATTGATTGCTTGCGGTGAAGGGTGCCCCTATAACAATGTCGAGCTTGGCGCCAGGACTTCGCGGCGTTTGTGGGGAAACTGGAAGACGAGGCTGAGGGCATCGGACTTCCCCTCGGCATCCCGCCGCAACAGACGTTTCTGCGGGTCAAAGACGCACAGATGGTTGTTGGCGAGATCCGCTTTCGACCGAAGCTGCAAAAGCCATATGAGCGATATAACGGTCATTGGCTACAGTATCCGTCCGCCTCAGCGTGGGAAGGGCTATGTGACTCGTATGCTTGCGATGCTGGCCGAAGAGGCGCAGCGGTTGCACCTGCCGGAACTCTCGCTAGCGTTCAGGGAGACAATCTGGCGCCGGTGCGGGTGATCCTTAAGGATGGTGGCAGGCTGGAGCGCATCCTGACCGACGAGGATGCGCCTGTTGCTTGCTATCTTATCTCGCTTGCCTGATATCGGGGGAGCTCAAGCCGGAGCTCTCCCGCCAAAGAAGGATTGTAAGATAAGCTCTCGCTCCGCGACCTGGCGCTGCTCAAAGGCGCGAAGAAGCTCGCTGTCGTCATAGGTGACAGATTTATGCTGAAGCGTGTAGCGTCCGTTTTGAATTGTGAGCATGGCATAGCGTGCGATTGCATGGGTATAGCAGCCAAGCGAGCCGGGATTGACGTATCTGGCCTTACCGAGCATGTCCGAGAAAGGATGATGATGGCCATAAAAAAGCAGATCAGCACTCTCATCCTTGAAAAGCTGGTCCATCGCGGCAGGTGTGGGCTCTTGAACGATTGGCAGAAAGTTATCCCCTTCGGGAGTTAGCCCATAGTGAAGGAAGGTCAGGCGTACCCCTTCGATTGTCTGCTGAACCCGGTACGGCCAGCGGGCAACAAGAGAGCGAAGTTGTGGGTCAAGCATCTGATGCGTCCAGTGAAGGTGTTCGTCCTCTTTTGCCCACTCGGGCGGGCCAAAGGCGAAATAGGCATCATGGTTTCCCATAATGGCGGTCAGGTTGGGCTGCTGTAGAAAGAGATCCAGCGTTTCGGCAGGATAGGGACCAATCGAGATCACGTCTCCGGTATGGACCATCATATCACAGCCCTCTTGCTTGATCGCGTGCAAGGTTGCCTGTAGTGCGGGCAGGTTTGCATGTATATCGGTAAAGATCGCGATTCTGATTGTCATACGAAAATCCTCCCTGATAGTGATCTCAGTATAGAACAGAGCGTGGCGGAATACAACAGGTTATGTGTATCAATGTGTTCCTTTATAAGGCACTCTTTCTTGCTTTGCCCGAAAGTGGCGTCTGGTCACGTTTCAGTATTTGTCTTCCATCGGTTCAAGTGAGAGTATTTCGGCTAAGGCGTCATTGGCCTCCTCTTGCACCGCTTCGTAAGGGTTCTCGAACCGTATGACGCGAAGCTGCTGTACCAGCCGATCTGGAATATGCCGGCGAATGCGTCGTAATGCTTTATACGAGATATTTGTACTATAGTAGAAGGAAACGAAAATGTCAAAGAGAAGAGGAGAAAAATGCCAGTCCCTGGAAATATGCGCAGAAGGAGAAGAGCCCCTCCTGCTGGTGTTATAGTAAATCGCTATAGAACTCACGCACATAGCTATGAAAGCTGGTAAGGGATTCAATACACTTCCAGCTTGCATGAGTGAGTTCATCGCGTCGCTTCTCAATCGCCACGATCGCTTTTTCTGGCCGTCCGGCTTCCAGCTCATCAAGCACCGAGTGGATCACTGGAAAGTTGTAACCAGCCTCTCGAAGCAGGACGACCACGCGCAAACGTTGCATCTGCTGTTCGTCGTAGAGGCGGTAGCGGCTGATTTTGTCGCGTTGTGGGTGCAAGAGGCCCTGCTGTTCCCAGAAGTGTAGCGCCGAGACACGTACGCCTACCTGCTCGGCGGCTTCCCCGACGCGGTAACGATGCTGTCGCCGGGGCTCGTGAACAAGCGTGGTTTGTGAGGCTAGCGTGTGCAAGGCAGAAAGCGTCTGTTCAACCTGAAGCCGCCTCCGGGCAAGGTCTGCATGATAGGAGTCGATCAGGGCGAGCGCAGCGGAGAGGTCGCGTCGATGAAGCGCTTGCATGATTGCAGGTGCATACTGCCAGCCATACCCGCCAATCAGGTGGCGTGCCGTACTCAGGGCTGCCAGATGCTGCTTCGTATAGAGCCGATAGCTGCTCTTGCTGCGTGTGGCAGGCGGCAGGAGGCCTCGGGCTTCGTAGTTGCGCACCTGCTGCACGCTGATCCTGGCTGCTCGGGCGAGATCAACGGGGCGCAATGTGTCGTGACGTGTCATAGAAAACTCCCGGCTAGATGGATGCTCTTCTCTGCATTTTATACCACATCCATCAGCCTGAACGGGAGGTCCCTGTCATCCCGGAGCCTCTCGATCCTTGCTCTTTCGATGAAGGGGAAGCCAGTGCCGAGAGGACAGCACCCCCCCATCGGCAGGGCTGGCAGGTTGGCTTTATTTGGCCTGCCACTCGCTGGCAAGCATGCCATAGATGACAAGATCATGTGGTGTGTCGTGGAGCCACTCGTACTGACGGAGGATTCCTTCCTGCGTGAAGCCCAGGCGTTCGGGGACTGCGCGGCTCCGCTTGTTTCCGGCGGCGGCATGGATCTCGACCTTATTGAAGCCATATTCCTGAAAGGCGTAGGTCACAAGGGCGCTGGTTGCACGGGTGATAATCCCTTTTCCCTGCGCATCCTTGTCGAGCCAGTAGCCGATTTCGGCCATACGGCGCATGTGCTGGATGCGAGGAAAGCCGATCGCGCCAACGATGTGGCCACGATACCAGATACTGGTAGGAAGCTGCTGCCCTCGGGCGAAATCTTCCATGCTTGCCTGCATATATGCCTGCGAATCTTCAAACGAATAATCTGGTTTGGCCCACGGCATCCAGGGGCGCAGGTGCTCGATGTTGCGCCTGGTCAGGGTGTAGAATTCCTCGGCGTAGCGCTGCTCGTGCAGCCGGAGTTCAATTTCGTCGTCAACACGGATGCTGAGCGGAGATACTGGCATGGAACCTTCTTTCTGTCATCAAGTATTTGTACAGGAGGCTGGCACCCTGTAAAGTGCCAATCTACGGATAATGCCAGTATAACAGATCCTTTATCAAGAAGAAAGAGAACGCCGGCTATCCTTTTTCTACGTTTGCTCATTGCATGGTATATCTATTGAGATATGCTTGATACGAACAGCGCCGCTGCCAGCGAGCAACACGCCAAACAGCAGTTCGCGGGCCTCATAGGGCACCGACGCTTCAACGCAACAGCGCTGATAGGGCTGCGTGCCGTTCAGCACGCCCTTGTTCTGGTAATAGAGACCGAGCATCTGTTCCTCACCATCGACCCGCACCCAGAGACTACAGTATTGCTCAACAGCTTCCACTTGCACTTCAGCGGTCAGCCTGATTTGCCGACCGGGGGGTGCCTGTATCTTCTGTGCCAGGGCGCCGAAGCCGTCCTTGCAGGGTTCTTTTGCGCGAAGTAGCGCGACATGGTCGGGCTCAAGCTCGATAGCGTAGCGATGCGGGTGGCTGCCAGTCAGGGCCCAATCTGTGAAGCCGTGAGCGAAATCGAGATTGGTCGGTTTGTCGGGTAAGACGGGGGCGGTGCTTGGGCGCGTAAAGGTGACGTGCAGAGGGAGCAGCCGCACGGGCGTGATATCACGGACAAAGAGCAAATAATCAAACAGGGAAGCAGGAGCAAGCATACTGTAATACGTTTCGGGGCGTTCAGGCGAGTAGCTGGCCCCGATGTGCCGAAGTGGGCGCGCCTCGGTGAGCGTTCTTGCTGCTTGAAGCGCCTCCTGAGCGGTTTCAGCAAACAATGCCTCATAGCTTCCCGGCAGTGCTGGTGGGAGCACCTGCTGACAGAGTTGCCCGCTTTCATTGAGTGCCTGAATGCTTCCCTGATAGAAACACTGTCCCACCGCCACAAAAGCCGAGTCATATATTTCATGAAGCACGGCTCCCGGGCCCGTACCCTGTTTCTTGATCAGATGGTTATGCCCGCAGAGCAGCAGGGTCGTTTCGGGTGGCGCTGACGCCAGCAGATGACTGAGAATGGTGACCATTCCATGTGTTCGGGCGCGATGGGCCTCGGCGCTCTCCGGTGCTGCGAGCAGCGCTTCCGCCGCCAGAACTGCCCGGGCGTCCAGAGCAAGCTGTGTGAAGGTTTCCGGCGATGAGCGAGCGAGCAGCGCGTCCTGGTAGCGCTGAAGAAGCGCGCAGGCCTGTTCACAGTTGCTTCGACAGCGTTGTTTCAGTTCGTGGGTCTGGTGCTTGTAACTGGTCCGCATTTCAGGACGAAGTTTATACAACGGGCTATAGAGCGCATGGAGTTCCCGCGCAAGCTGCGGAAGCCTTGCTTCAACTGTATGCAGAATGCGCTCGATTGCAGTATGATAGGTCTGGATATCGCACCCGGCGATCTGTACTCTTCTGGTCAAGGGGGCGTTCGCGTTATACTCGCGCAGCCAGTTGAGGATATCGAGCATTTCTTCTGTATTGTAATTCCAGTAATAGAGGTTGCTTAAGAGAAGCTCCGGCTTTTCAGTCTGTCTACCCTGAATGTACTCATTGAGAGGGACACTCTCCGCATAGGGAGCGTCCAGCACCAACAGGACGCGACGCTGTTGCGCAAGCAGAGCACGAAGCACGTTCAGCCGCATAAGTGTGAATTCACGAGCCCCACGAGCCGCCTCACCGAGGGCAAGAATACGGAGATCTGGCGGAAAGAGCGGTGCCAGATCTGAAGGGGTAAGGAGATCCATAGCTTGTTTCTGCTCCTTCTGATAATCGTTTACACTTTTTGTCTCCATTTGCTGAGCCTACGTAGTGTCATAATGCAATGGTGTCTCTGTCTGGCTGTCTGCTCAAAAAAGAGCCGTGTCTGTTCAGGATAGCGCTGTGAAAGTATAAGATAGTGATGCACTATTTCTTTACGTGTTGCCAGCTTTTTGAGGCGAAGGGAGAAGGTGTACTCAAGGGCGGCGATGCTGTTCTGTATATCCTGTGCCGAGATCAATTCCCGCTGTCGCCTGAGCAGCGAGAGAAAATACGAGCAAAAGCGCTGTATTGCTTCCTCGCTGCAGAATGTCCGAGCGTACCCGGCAAGGAGCGGGTTCATGCGATAGCGCCCCATCGCAGTGACTTCAATGAGACCGGCGTCAACCAGCGTGTCAAGCTCCTGCGCGCTCTTCGCGGTAACGAACAGGGCCGCATCTTCTGAAAAGGTGGCCGGAAAGAGGGAAAGCGACGCCAGGGCCTCACGCGCGGGGCCGGGCAGGTGGTCGATGCTTTCATCAAGAACGGCCTTAAGAGTGGGTGGAGAGGTCGATGACCGTGTGCTAAAGTGCATGAAGAAAAGGGGGAGCTGAAGGAGGGTATCGGTGTAAAGGAGCTGCTCGACTGCATGCACGATTCGTCGATTCTGATAGGTATGCGCCTGAGCCACCAGAAACATTCCCATCATATTCAGAATCAAAGGGAGCCCTGCGGCCTTGCGGACGAGCTGTTGTACAGGGCGAGCATCGATGCGATGCAGTGCCGGGGCCAGTTGCAGCAGGAATGCTATACTCTCCTCAGATGTCAGCTCGGGTACATGGAGAAGCAGAGCGGGCGTGCTGGCAAACTGTGCGGCAATGCGGGGTGAGCGAGTCGTCAGGAGATAGGCGCAATGCGATCCTCCAATATAGTAATGCTGGATCTCGTGGAGCGACCAGACATTGTCAAACACAAACAGGATGCGCCGCGTGCTCACAGCAGACCGAAGCTGTTGTTGCATCTGTTCTCTGTCCATTTGCTCGGGCAGATCCAGCAGTTTGCACCAGCGCTGAAGCGTCTCCTGAACGTCATCATAGGAATTGGCCCAGAGGATGCCATCTTTGAAATGACCCCGTACCTCGGCATCGGCGGCCAGCTCAGCCGGAAGCGCTGTTTTCCCGACACCGGGCAGGCCATACAATGCGATAAAGTTGCCTTCTTGCTCGTTGAGGAGTAGCTGTTTCATGGTGGCAAGAAGCCTGTCACGCCCGAAGAGAGGGCGGATATGCGAGGGTCGAGCCGGGATCATTGGGTCATAGACGGGCGATGCTGATGGTGCGGGCAGAAAGCCCAGGTCTTCAGGATTCATGGAAAACAATTGACAGAGTTTCTGCTGATATTTCAGGCTCGGGCTGCTGGTGCCATTCTCCCAACGGCTGACCATATAGTTCTGTGGCACGCCCAGAAGCCGGGCGACATCCTGTTGTGTCCAGCACTTTTCGAGCCGGGCTCGCTTTAATAACAGATTCGGGGATGCACAATCTGCTCTTTTTACTGGCATAGCGCTGTACCTCTCTGCTTTCTAACCAATGTTGACCCCTATTCAAGCATGCCGAGAGCACTGTGTGTGACGGGTAGCGTGCAAGTGGCGATGGGTTTTGCCCCTGCTCTCACGTGCATGCGTCAGACAGATAGAATCGCTTGCTGGTAAACAAGGATCATATCTGGCGATCCCTGGACATGGGATTACTCACGGGTAATGCAAACTATATAGATATGTATAACATACTCTTTGTGTGTAATTCAAGTAACAAAAATATTGACAGGTCTCTGCTTTATCTCTATGGATACCGATGGAATACTTATTAGAGATGTGAGATATATTATTATATTTATATATGGGAAAGTATGATGTATTTGTTTGTATGATTCTAATTAATAAGCGGCATGCATCGTTTCTCTATAGATAAATAGCTATGTATTATGCAAAGAAAAGATAAGAAAGTGATATTTGCAAAGAGAAAAATGTATTTTATCATTGAGAGCAGGGATCACACATCTGATCTCTGTGAATGCACGAACAACATGGAGAAAGGAGTATCTCAATGGAACAGCAGTTGAATCGGTCTCTCCTGGTGAAGAAGTGTCTTACCTCTGACAACAATGAGCAGGATCAATTCCAGCTTGACGTTCGCGTGATGCAGGCTCCGCGTGGTGCCGAGCAGCCCGACGCAGCTACCACAAGTTTCGTCACAACGTGCTGGTCTTGTTCACGTTGTACTGATTGCAAGGGCTGTTAGTACGGCAGGTCGGAAGGATAGGGTACCGTCAGCCTCTGACGGGCCCTATCTGCATCAGGAGCAGGAAGATGATGGAGGAAAAGAGGCTTGACGCACGTCAGCTTGCCGAGGCGCTGGCAGCGCGCTTACGTGATCCGGCCACCGTTCTTGAAACGGTCGAGCAGGCGGGGAGTACAGTGCCGTTGGAATGGGGTAGCGCGTGGTTTACAAATAGCTTTGCCAACCTGGCCTATTTTTATCTCTACCTGTACCATTGCCTGGCCGAGGAGCATTTGCTGCACCATGCTATGCAGTATCTTCGTCTCGCCGCTCGGGCAACGCAGGATATTCCCCTGACCCAACCGGGCTTCTATGGCGGGAGTAGCGGATTCGCGTGGATCGTCGGTGAATTCGCAGAGGTTGAGCCTCGATATACTCCATTATTTCAAACTATGCGCTCTGCGGTCGCTGAACAGGTACTTGCAACTGATTGGAAGCGTGTGCAAGCATGCGTCATAGCGCGGGACTATGATGTGATGTCAGGTGCGGCGGGTGTGCTTGGTTACATGGTTTCCCTCAAAGAGTTGGGGGCGCAGGAGCAGGACGCGCTCTCACGTTTGCTCGATTATTTGATATGGCTTGGTGAGCCGACCGAGCGCGGCGCGGAACACTGGCTGATTCTGCCGGAGAATTACCCTTCAGACAAATATCGGCAGGATTTTCCCCGGGGCTATTTTAATGCCGGGCTGGCGCATGGCATTGCTGGCCCGTTGAGTGCGCTTGCACTGGCCTGGCAGGCCGGTTATCGCCGCGAGGGGCAGCGCGAGGCTATGCGACATATCACTGAATGGTTGCTGCGCTTCAGCCTGCATGATACATGGGGCATCAACTGGCCAGTCGGGGTCTCCATTGATTACGTGCCTGATAAAGAGGCTCCATTAGCTCCCGCAAGGGCAGCGTGGTGTTATGGCGCACCGGGAATTTCCGCAGCGCTGCGGCTGGCCGCGCGTGCGCTTGATGATACGCGACTGTCGGAGATCGCGGTTGAGGGGCTGGAAACGGCCTTGAAGCGCCCACGAGATGTACAGTATGTCTTTTCGCCAACGCTCTGTCACGGCTTCGCGGGCCTGCTGACGATCTGTATGAGCTTTTGCCGGGAGAACCACGCCTCCCTTGAACCGTATCTTCCCGGGCTCATCGAGGAGATTTTGCAACGGGCTCACCCGGAGCATGCATTCTTACTGCGTGATGAGGAGATCCCGGGGCATTTTGTGGATGATCCGGGCTTTCTTGTAGGCGCTACAGGCGCTGTCATGGCCCTTTTAGCGACCGATACAGCGGTGTATCCGGCGTGGTATCGCGCTCTGCTCATCGCATAAGGAGAGAGTCTATGGAGATCTATCAACCGGCAGATTTCTTTCTGGTGCGCTGTCCTCTTCTCCCTGCTGAGACCTTTTTACAGCTTTTCCCACAGGAAGTACGCCAGCCAGACGAAGCCTATCAGCACACCTATGGGGAGGCGCGTCGATTAGTCTCCCTGCCGCTGGTTGAGCGGGCGCTGCGTGTTGCCAGTACCGATATCTTCGAGGGAATCGCGTCTATGCAGGAAAACGCGCCCACCAGGCGACGTGAGCGGGCGTATTCCAGAGTGCTGCGCTACCTCAACCGCATGTGCATGCGCCCCACTCCCTTTGGCCTCTTCGCGGGCGTTGCCGTAGGCACGTTCAGCGATGAGACGACACTTCAAGCCGGGAGTCCGCTGCTTCACCATACCCGAACACGCCCCGACATGAGCTGGCTTCTGGCGCTGATCCAGCAGATTGAAGAGGATGCCGAACTTGTGCCCTGTTTGCGAGTTCAGGCAAATCAAGCCGTCTTCGTGGCCGGACATCGTGCCGTGCTTCCCCATGCAGATGTCTACGGAATTGGTGACGCGCGCTCGATCACGCTGCGTGCGACGCCGGTTGTCTGCTTTGTGCTGGAAGCGGCGCGTGAGCCTCTTCCCTATGTGCATCTGGCGCGAAAGGTGCAGGAGGCGTTTCCGACCGCATCACCGCAACAGGTGGAGCAACTGCTGCGGCAATTGTGGGAGAACCATTTCTTAATCAGCGATCTGAGACCCCCGCTGACCTCAGCGCAGCCCGAGCGCTATGTGCTGGATCGTCTCCGGCAGCTTGAACTGACGGCTCCGCTGGCGGCACAACTTGAAGAGGTGATCGAGCTGGCGGGGGCGGTTGATCGCGCCGAGCAGCCGTTAGAGCGCCTGGTATACAAGCAGCAGCAGCTTCTGCCGAATCAGAAGGGGCAGGCATTTCAGCTTGATGTAGCGCTGCATCTGGAGCGACCTCAATTGCATCGCCAGATCGGCGAAGAGGTCACTGAAGCGGTCGAGGTGTTGATGCGCCTGTCGACAGCGTCGGGCTATTCCGCACACTTGCAGCAGTACGCGCACGCCTTTGTAGAGCGCTACGGGCTGGATGCGGAGATTCCGGTCCTGGAACTGCTCAGCCCGGAACTGGGACTCGACGCGCCCCCGGGCTATCTGGAACCGCCTCGTAGCTATGCCTTACCACCAATGGAGCGTGCTCGCTCGGAGAAACGGGATCAGCTCCTCTGTTCACTCCTGGCAGAAACGCTACAAAAGGGGCACGACAATCTCTATTTGACAGATGAGCTGGTGCAGCAATTGACGCTCTGGGAACCGGACGGGCAACATTTGGCGCCGCCACCCGCGCTTGAATTGTTTTTGCAGGTGCAGGCCGAGTCACCCGAGGCAATCGATCGAGGAGAATGGGTAGGCGTGATCGCGCCCTCTGGCCTCTCCTATGGGGGAAGAACCTTCTGTCGCTTCTTTGATGTCCTCGGCGAGCATGGGCTGAATCGGTTACGAGCCTATACCAGACAGGAAGAGGCCCTCTTTTCTGAGGATGTCATTTTTGCGGAGATGAGCTATCTCCCAATCTTCGGACGGGGGGCAAATGTTGCTATCCGTCCCGATTTGCGCGACTACGAGATTGTGTTGAATACCACGCCATCGGCTCGACATGTGCTTTCATTGCAAGATCTTGTGGTAGGCGTTGTGGGTGAACGCTTCTCGTTGCGCTCCAGGAGCCTCGGCAAAGAGGTAATTGTGACGCAGAGCCACCTGCTGAACCTGCAACGAGCTCCCAATGTGTGCCGTTTCTTGCTGGAAATCTCAGAACAGCGGATGGCCGGGCCAGCTCTCTTTGATTGGGGCATGATGGCATCCGCGCCGTTCCTGCCCAGAGTGACGCGGGGGAAGATGATTCTCAGTCCTGCGCGCTGGAACCTGCGTCCTGCCATGATCGAGCTGGACGGAGACGGAAGCGAGCAGGAACGCTTCTTCCGGGGCGTCCGGCGCTGGCGTGAGCTCTGGCGGGTGCCGCGCTATGTCTACTTGAGCCACTTTGATAACCGGCTGTTGCTCGATCTTGAGCACCCGTTGTGTGTGGCGGAGCTGCGTGAGGAGCTGACGAAGGCGAAAGATGGGCTGCGGCTTGAGGAGATGCTACCCGACTTCTCGCACCTCTGGCTTCGCAACGCCGAGGGACAGCCCTATGTGGCCGAACTTGTGGTGCCGGTTCTGTTGCGCGATCGTGCTCTGTTGCAACGATCCTCAGAGCAGGCAGCGATACAGCAGAAGGTCTATCCGCCGCGCCCGGTCTCGCAGCTTGAGCGACGTCAGTTGCCGGGTGAAGCGTGGACCTATCTGAAGCTCTATACTGTGCCGGGGCGGCATGATGAGGTGATCGCTGGTCCCTTGCGCTCGCTTGTTGCCGCCTTGCAGGAAGCGCGTCTGATTGATCGCTGGTTCTTCCTGCGCTATGCCGATCCCGCGCCGCATCTGCGTGTGCGCTTTCATGCAAGCAGTGAGCAGCATCAGGAAACGGTGCTGCTCTCAGTGCTGGACTGGGCCCGGGAACTGGTCCGACGTGGCATCATTAGCAATATCGTGATGGAGAGTTACGACCGGGAGATTGAGCGCTATGGTGGTCCCGAGGCAATCGATGCGCTTGAGCAGGTGTTTACGGGCGATAGCGAACGGACTTCGGCGCTGGTTGCGGCACTCTATAACGGGCTACTGACGCTTGATACAAAGCTGGTGGCTGTGTTCACGCTTGATTGTCTGTTTGAGCAGTGGGGCTATGATTTTGCTGAGCGGTTGGCGTTTCTTCAGAAGCGCACCCGGAAATACGAAGCAAGCGACGTATTCCGGCCACTGCGCAAGCAATGTTGTGCGCTCCTTGAGGGAGAGCCTGACGCGCAGCGCGATCTGCTATGTGAACTGAGTCTGGATCGCGAGGGCATTGTGCGACAAACAGCCGGCCATATCAGACAACTGGCTCAGAAAGGTGCGCTCTGGATGCCTGAGCCCTTCATTCTGGAAAGCCTGGCGCATATGCATATCAATCGGCTGCTTGGTATGGATCTACAGCAGGAACGCACGCTCTATGCCTGCTGGCGGCATGCGCTTGAGAGCGTGCAGAAGCGGCGTATCGCAAAGGAGGGCAAATCGTGAAATTAAGCGTGCTGGATCAGCTTCCGGTCTATACTGAGGCGGCACAGGCCGTGCGTGAAAGTGTGGCGCTGGCTCAAGCTGTCGAACAGCTCGGCTATACGCGCTTCTGGGTTGCAGAACATCATAGTGACCCGGTGATGGCCTGCGCCTCGCCCGAAGTGCTGGTTGCGGCTATCGCGGCTCAAACGTCCTCTATTCAGGTGGGAAGTGGTGGTGTGATGCTTCCCTACTATAGTTCGCTGAAAGTCGCGGAGACCTTCCGCCTGCTGCACGCGCTCTATCCCGGGCGTATTGATCTGGGCATCGGTCAGGGGCCGGGAGCCAGTGCGGAGGCGATGGCAGCGCTCAAGCGGGGCGTCGATGAGCCATATGACCAACAGATACGCGCCTTACTCCATTTCCTGACAGCTACCGATTCAACGGTGCGAGCCATGCCCGAAGGATGCGGCGCGCCACGTGTCTGGTTGCTTGGCGGCGGCACAAAGAGCGTGGAGCTTGCCGCGTCCCTCGGGCTCTCCTACTGCTTCGCCCAGTTTATCCAGAAGCGCTGTTTCCCGGAAGTGATGCAAACCTATCGTGCCCATTTTCGCCCTTCCGCCTTGCAGGCTGAGCCCTGTGCGAGTCTGGCCGTGCGCGTCATCTGTGCGGAAGAGGAGGCGGAAGCGCACCGGCTTGCGCGGGTCTTCTGGTTGACAGCGATCAGGGCGCAACGGGCGCTGCCATGCGAGCGGCTGCCAGCACTGGATGAGGCGCTGCGCTACGAATACGATGAGCAGGATCAGGCATTTTTGCGCGAGCATGAACTGTTGATGGTTGCCGGGACACCCGAACAGGTGCGCACGAGGCTGCTCAAGCTGGCCGATATCTATGCTGTTGATGAGCTTGTTGTGTTGACTATCTGCCCGGACTATACCGCCCGTGTGCGTTCCTATGAGTTGTTGGCCCGGGCGTTTGCTCTATGAGAAAACGGGAGGCGTGATGGTATCGCAGATACAGCAAGCACGGGAGCAGCAACGAACCGAGCAGCCGGCTGCTATTGTTGTTGAGCGGCTCACCAAGCGCTATAAGCAGGCCAGAGAGGAGACCCTGCGAGGGATCTCCTTCTCAGTTGCGCAAGGCTCGTTCTTTACGCTTCTGGGGCCGAATGGGGCCGGGAAAACAACGACGCTCTCGATCCTCACGACCTTGCTGCTCCCGACGAGTGGCAGGGTCACCATTGCCGGGCTTGATCTGGTGCGTGAGGCTCGTGAGGTGCGGCGGCAGATCGGCGTAATTTTTCAACAGCCCGGGCTGGATGTGCATATGACTGGCGAGGAAAATCTGCGGTTCCATGCCTCGTTGTTTGGCTTCTATCCCTTCCGTCCGGCGTATCGCCTGATGCCTGTGCGCTATCGCAAGCGCGTGATGGAACTCGCGGCGCTCTTTGAGCTGGAACGCGACCTCTTCCGCCCGGTCAGCACCTATTCTGGCGGGATGAAACGCAAGCTTGAAGTGATGCGCAGCCTGCTCCAACGTCCTGAGATTCTCTTTCTGGATGAGCCAACCGCTGGCCTGGATCCGCATAGCCGTGCCCGCCTGTGGAGCTATCTGAAGCGCATTCGGAGTGAATATGGACTGACCATTTTTTTGACAACTCATTATCTTGAAGAGGCCGAGCAGGCGGACACGATCTGTATTCTGCATAAGGGAAAGATTGTGGCGTTCGGCTCTCCCGCGGAGATCAAGGAGGCACTCCTGCAAGAATATATGCTGGTTGATGCTGCCGATCGGGAACGCCTGCTTGCCGAGCTTCGAGTGCTCGGGCTCCCATTCAGCGTGGAGCGACGCGTGAAGCTGCTGGTGCCCAAAGAGCAATTTCACCGGACACTCCGTTGCATTACCACGCCACTGACGGTGATCGAGACCTATACCCCTTCACTGGAAGAAGCCTACCTTCACATTACGGATGGTCGGGAGTAATGCATTATGAGCAGAATAATGAGCGAAATACATGCAATTCTCACGATTGCCTATCGCGACGTGTTGAAGTTCTTTCGGGTGCCGCTCCGCCTGCTCGGGACGTTGGCCTTCCCGCTCTTTTTCGTCGGTATGCTTGGCTCCAGCTTTCAACTCAATCTGGGGCAGAGCGTGGGGTACAATTTGTTGACCTTTATCTTTACAGGGGTATTTGTACAGACGCTCTTTCAATCAACGAGCTTCGGCGTTATTTCTCTGGTGGAAGAGCGAGAGACGAATTTTACGCAGGAGTTCTTTGTTGCGCCTATCTCGCGCTACTCGATTATCTTTGGAAAGATCCTCGGCGAATCGCTGGTGGCGCTGCTTCAGGCACTGGCGCTGCTGCTTTTTGGTCTGCTGATCGGCATTCCGCTGACGCCTCTTCGCTTTCTGCTGATGCTGCCGGTCGCACTATGCTCCTGCCTGCTTGGAGCTAGCTTCGGGCTTTTCCTGCTGTCCAGCTTCAAGAGCCAGCGGGCGGTAGCCGAGGTGCTGCCATTCTTTATCTTCCCACAGCTCTTTCTGGCCGGGGTTTTTACGCCCATGAAGACCCTGCCGTGGTACCTGGATGTGCTCTCATATCTGATGCCGTTGCGTTATGCCGTCGATCTTGCGCGGAATTTCTTCTACGCAGGGCAGCACGAATACCCGCTGGTGGTGCTGGATCATCCCGCGCTCAATCTGCTGGTCATGGTGGCGCTCTTCACCGTCTTCTTTCTGATCGGGACGCTGGTCTTTGTGCGAAGCGAACAAAATCGTTGAGGCAGGCCGACATTGGTGAACTTGAGCGCGATAAAAGTACCAGGTTCTGGGCAGGGCTTGACGGTGAGGAGACTGTCTGATACAATGCAGAAGTTATTACTGTTGCATGGCATCGGGCAGGTAGTTAGTGATAGGCCTGTTAACTATAAAAAGGCACTAAAGAGTCTGAGCAATCCTCTCTATAGATGAATCTCTCCTGTGTTTGTATTCTGATAGCAGTTTACAGCATTGCTCCTACATCCTATACGGCCTGCTCCTGGTATGCCCTGTCAGCACATTGTTGACAGGTAGCTAGAATGTGTCCGCAAGGGGCACGTTGGCCGAAAGGATTTTTCATGCCATCTTTTCAAGACCTTCTTTTGCAAGCTTCGACCTGTAACACTCTGGCAAGAATGGGGATTACAGAACCCACCCCGATTCAGGCTCAGGCTATTCCTGCTTTGCTCGGTGGACATGATCTCGTCGGGCAGTCCGCGACCGGTTCGGGCAAGACGCTGGCTTATAGTCTCCCGCTGGTGGAACGACTGGCGAAAGAGAAGCGTGTGGTACAGGCGCTGGTCCTCGTACCAACCCGTGAGCTGGCTGTTCAGGTAAACACGGTATTAAGCAAGCTTGCGGGAAGCCGTAAGCTGTCAACGACGTTGTTGGTCGGTGGGCGCCCTTATGGTAGCCAGATCTCGTCACTGCGCTATGGTGCTCAGATTGTGGTCGGAACGCCGGGCCGTATTATGGACCACCTTGAGCGCGGAAGTCTGTCCTTGAGCCAGTTGCGCATCTGTGTGCTGGATGAGGCCGACCAGATGCTTGATAGCGGCTTTGCCCCGGTGATCGAAGAGATTCTGGCAACAACTCCGGAGACGCGTCAGATGGCTCTGTTCTCCGCCACTATGCCGGAATGGGTCGCGAAGATTCAGAGGAAGTTCCTCAAAGATCCCGTTCAGGTTCTCATTACGCCTGCACAGAGCGGGCAAAGCACGATTGAACAGATCGCCTATCAGGTGTCGCAAGAGCAGAAAATGGCCGCGCTCTGTACCCTGCTGCAATCTTCTGAGGGCGGCAGTAGCCTGATCTTTGGCAAGACAAAACACGGTGTTGAGCGGCTCGGAAAGCAGTTGAACAAGCTTGGCTTTGCCGTCGGGACACTGCATGGCGATAAGAGTCAGCGAGCTCGCGAAAAGGTATTGAGCTCTTTCCGGCAGGGCGAGGTACAGACACTGCTTGCGACCAATGTCGCGGCGCGTGGCCTCGATATCAAGGGTATCCATCAGGTAATCAATTATGAGCTGCCTGAGTCCAGCGAGCTATTCACACACCGCATCGGACGAACCGGGCGCATGGGTCAGCAGGGCAAAGCAATCACGCTGCTGGTACCGGCCGATGTGCCTCGCTGGCGACGCATGGCACGCAGCCTGGGTCAGAAAGTGGTGTTGCAGCGCTTTATGCTTCAGGACGAGCAGCCGCTTCCTCCTGTCGAGCAGCCAGAGCCGGTTCAGGAAGAATTGCCTGTCCCGCAGGACCGCAAGCCGTTTGTGCGCGCTCGCCGTACCGAGATGCGCAAACCACTGCGCCGAGAGCAGGCCGCTGGACAACGCCCGTTTATGAAGGGTGACCGCAGAAAAGCAGGGAAGCGACCCGCATTTCTGGCTTCCGATGGGTCACGCCGTTCGGCATCGCCTCGTGCATAGAAACAACTCAGCGCCCGACTAGAGAAGCCGGGCGCGTTTTTGTTGCTCTGGCATCGCTTCAGGGACAAGCGGATAATGTGGGATGGGGAAGCGCCGACAGAGCGCTTTCACGTCGTCCTGTACCGTTTTTCGGAGTTCAGGGTCAAGGGTATAGTGGCGGTCATCCTGCACCTCTAGAGCTGACAGGACGCGATGAAACAGTGCGATGCACTCCTTCATCTCTTCAGCGCCCATGCCACGCAAAGCGACGCTATTTGTTCCTAAACGAATGCCACTGGTGACCTGCGCGCTTCTGGTATCCCCAAAAATGCGATTCTTATTAAGAAGGATGCCGCATTCTTCCAACGCCTTTTCTGCTACCAGTCCAGACATTCCATTGGCCCGCATATCGACCAGAACAAGGTGATTCTCGGTTCCGCCGGTAAGGACCCTGTACCCACGTGCCATCAGTTCCCGGGCCAGTTCCCGGGCATTGCTGACGATACGTCGCGCCAGTTCCCGGAACTCGGGCGTGACAACATGGGCCAGCGCCCGCGCCTTTGCTGCGATGCTATGCATGCTCGGTGTGCCCTGAACGAAGGGAAAAACCGCTCGCTGGATCATGTCGGCAATGGTGCGTTTCCCATCGGGTGCCAGCGCTGTATGATCTTTGCCAAGGAGAATCAGCCCGCCCCGTGGCCCATAGAGCTGTTTATAGGTGCTGGTCGTGGTAAAATGGGCCTCGTCTATCGGGCTTGGATGCTCTCCAGCCGCGACAAGACCCGCGATATGCGAGATGTCAGCAAGCAGATAGGCGTTGACTGAATCGGCAATAGCCCGAAAGCGCTTGAAGTCAATCGTTCTGGGATAGGCGCTTGCACCACAAATGATAAGGCGTGGCTTATGCTTCCAGGCGAGGGCTTCAACCTGTTCATAGTCAATGAAACCGTCCGGGGTCAGACTGTAGCCGATCGCTTGAAAGTATCTGCCTGAAATGGATGCCTTTGAGCCATGTGTTAGATGACCACCCGCGTGAAGATCGAGCCCGAGCAGCGTGTCTCCCGGCTTGAGCACGCTGAAGAGCACAATCTGATTGGCGCTACTGCCCGAGTGGGGCTGCACGTTTGCATAATGAGCTCGAAAGGCTACTTTCGCTCGCTCAACTGCCAGCCGCTCAATCTCATCAATAACCTCGCACCCCGCATGAAATCGCGCTCCCGGATAGCCTTCAGTTGTAACGTTATTTGTAGCCGTGCCTTCACAGGCGAGCACCGAGGGATCGGCAATACTGGCTGCTGCGATCAGGGAAAGGGTTTCTTGCTGACGATAATATTCCTGCGTTAACAAATGATGGAGCTGTTCATCTTCTGTTTGCAGTCGTGTATGTCCATATGATGCAAACTCTGATAAAATATCGTTTTGCATCTCAAACACCTTTCTCTTGATTTTTCGATATGTTATCCCATGCAAAGCTGCTCTACCAGCTTGAGCAGGGCCTGTGTACGAGGATACCGCAGCGAGAGCATCTCAAAGAGCGCAAGCTGTTCTTCTGCGGCTGCCATGCGTCTGTTCAGGATCTCATCTATCTCATCGCGAACAAGCGAGCGTTCCTCTTCGGTGAGGCTCTGGCGTGCAATCATCCAGATATGGCGTGCCAGCTCGGTCGCGTCGATGCCTTTGATCTGGGTCGCGAAGCCGTGCTTGCGCGCATTGCAGCGTGCTGGGAGCAGGCAAGTAAGGTCATGCCAGGTCAGCGGCGTGCTTTCCAGGAAGGCGAACACTTCCTGATGGCTGCGTATCAGAGCTGTTTGAAGCACAAAAGGGATGCTCAGGCGCTCCCAACCGGGGTGCTTCTGGGTGGGCAGGACGGTTGCAGAGGCACGGCCCTCAGCACAGATAAAGCCCAGGTGCACCTTTGCCTCACGAAGCAACTCATGCAAAAGTGGCTCATTTCGCGTTTTGATGGCCTGAGCAAAGAGGCGGGGGTCAAGTCGGTCGGCTTCTGGCAGGTGTATCCGAATGCGTGCGCCCCCGCCTGGATAGTAGAGGAAATCAAAGCCGTTGCAGATATGCGCGACGCTTGGGCGGACCTCCTGTACCTCGCCGGTTTCGATATCGACTGCTCGAATGCTCTTGGCCTGAAGATAGGTCAGCGTATTGAACTCCCGCCAGTCCTCTGGCTGCACAACCCCCAGAAAGGCAAGCTTATAGTTGTGGTGCGCCTTTTTGGGCTGAGGAATGACCATCGGGCGTTGGGATTTCAAGACGTAGGCATAATAGTCTGTGAGCCCCATTGGTTTAGAGGGAAGATTTTTGGCATTGGCTCGATCCGCGAGGTAGCGGCTGCGAGCAAGCATTCCTCGTCCTTTCCAGATTTCCAGGCGATAATCTCGCTTGCCTGTTACCTTACCTCGATAGAATGGCGCATTGGCCGTCAGTAGTGTGAACATCCACCCGCAGGCCTGAAGAACAGCGATTTGAGAGGCGGCTTGCTCCAGTGTCAACGAATTCCAGGGCTGTACAGAAGCAGCCAGTGAACCGATCTCATGCCACCAGCCTCGCCCTCTTTCGGGCTCGGTCGGGTAGATCTTCTTCAGTGTATCGAGTGAAACCGAGGATAGGCCAGGACGATAGCCACGAAACAGGTCATAGAGTGGCTTGGGCACGACATGTTGATAGGCCTCAACGGGATCTTCAAAGGGATGAAACGATGAGGAGAGCAGGGTTGCCTGACATTGCCGTTGTAGAAGCCGACAGGTGGTAGCGATCGCTTGCTGATACATGGTGACCAGTTGCGGGAGATGGTATGAGACGGCTCCTTGAAACTCAAGAATGTGTTGCGCTTCATCGTAATCAAGGTTTACCGGTTGGACGGCATGTTCCCCCTCTTTCTCGATGATTGCCTGTACCTGTTTTTGGGCAGGGGTGTCCAGAGGAAATAACCGCCATGTGCCGCACTGCACCGCCAGAGTTTCGACCTCTCCCCCATAGGTCGGAACTGAATGCTGTCCTGACTCGTTCACGCTTTTCTCTCCAAAACTACACCAACAAAAATGAGAAGAACAAGGAATTGATATTCTATAAGGGCTATCTATGTATTCAGAAATATTATTAATAAATCCTGTAAGAGCTATCTTTCAGGAAAATATTGCAAAATGTTGTTTCCTGATATAGACTAACATATGAATAGTATACACGTCAAGAAGAAGATACTGTGCTGTTTGCTTTTACTTGAAATGTGTATACGTTCAAGATGTTTTAAACGTAGCGTGCAGGTGCAAGAAAGAGGTGAATAGGATATGGAGCAACATGTCACTCTCCCTGATGAGGCCTTCTATCAGCCAAATTTCAGCCCCTGGCTTGGCTATGGCGAGTTTAAAGCCATCTATGATCGCATGGCTTCCTCCACATTGCTTTCTCCTGCGAAAGTCTATGTGCTGTATATGCTGGCGCGGCAGGCGCTGTTTCTGCCGGGTGACTTTATCGAGTGTGGTGTCTATAAAGGGGGGAGCGCTTCGCTGCTCAACCGCTTGCTTGGAGAAACGAATGAGGCCCGCGCGAAAACGCTCCATTTGTTTGATACCTTTGAAGGGATGCCAGACTCTGACCCGACGAGAGATACCTATGCACGAGGGCACTTCGGCGATACCAGTATAGAGTGTGTTCGGAACGCGATGCCATATCCGGAGCAGGTGCGGTTGCATCAGGGCCTGATCCCTCATACGTTTGCTGAGCTAGAGGCGGATGCACGTTTTGCTTTTGCGCATGTTGATGTAGACCTCTATAGCTCGTATCGCGATTGTTGTGAGTTTATCTATCCGCGCCTTGTTGTCGGCGGGTTTCTGCTGTGCGATGATTACGCGCTGCCCACGTGTCCGGGAGCGCGGCAGGCCGTGGATGAGTATTTCAGTACCAGACGCGCGAAACCGCTGGTACTTGCGACCGGGCAGGCTATCATGTTTCGCTCCTTTGAGGAAGCATAGCGGGTGAGGTGACGCGCTCCCTGAAGGGATGGCCTTCCTTGAGGAGCGCAAAAGGATGGGTCTTCTTGACAGATGTGAGGTAAGCATGGTATACTCCGAACGTCGAAAAGGCTGGATCGGTAGGTAGCCCGATCGCTCCTGATCATTCGGGAGTAACTGTCCGCGCAACAACGCCCGGACCCCGACAATCAGCAAATAAACTATTGCTTTGCTGTATTACGGAGGTTCGGTATGTCTTGCGCTCTATCGACGCCCCTTTCATGCCCACACCTCCGCTTTCTGGAGGATACTATGCAACTCAACCATCTCAATCTCTGTGTTTCCAACGTTCCCGAAGCATGCTCCTTTTTTCAGCGCTGCTTTGATCTCCACCTGCTTCAACAGCACAAAAAAGCCCTTGCAGTGCTCTCCGATGAGCACTGCTTCACGCTCGTTCTGATGAACCCGCAGGCGCTGCAGCAAGAGATGCGCCCTTATCCCGATGGCTTCCATATCGGCTTTTTGCTTGACACGCCCGAGCAGGTTGAACAGACCTATCAGCGCCTTGTCGCCGAGGGCGTACAGTTCTTGCATGAACCTCGCAAAATCCGCAAGAGCTACGGCTTCTACTTTACCGCCCTCGACGATATTCTGTTTGAGGTCAGCTGCCCGTTGTCTCTTCAAGCAACAGCTCCACAGGAGTCAGCGTAACCAGATGTTCCCGCAGGAGCGGGGCAAGCGGCATCAGTACCTGCTCGATATGCTCGATGGTGTCAAGTATCTCGATGCTGATCGGCAGGTTCACCGAAACCTCAACGAAGCGCTCTGTTTCTAGATGGTGCCGGGGCCCAAAGCCCTCGATCCCACGCGAAATGAGGACAGCAAGCGCTCCATGATGCTGTGCTTGCTTCGCAATGACCTGGTAAGCGGGATGACCTTGCCATTCGACTGCTTCACCTATGAGGATGCGCAGGCGCTTGCCGGGTACGGTTATCCATCGATGTGTGCTCATGTTGAAGGCTCCTCTTCTGCGATAAGCCGCAATGCGTGCGAGCGCTCGACATAGCCTTTCAGATGACGATCGGCATCGATAACAGGGATAACGGTGTGATGTGTATGCAGCAGGCGTTCAATGGCCTCTCGTATGGTTGCTGTTTCCGGGATGGTGACAAGGCTGCTGTTCATCAGCGTGTCGGCGCGTTGCCCGAATTTCTGAGTGGCCGGTTCTGGTCTACCTCGGGTCCAACTGGCCAGCCAGCGGAGGAAGCGCGAGCGGCTCTCGGCGTGGATCTGTGTCAGCACATCGATATCGGCGATAATCCCGACAAGGTGGCGCTGTTCATCGACCACAAAGACGCGCCTGAGTGGTGAACGCACCAGTGCATCAATGACGGCGCCTGTGGAGTCCCCGGTGAAAACGGTCGGGCAGGTCGTCGCGGCAATCGCCATGACCGAGCTCTCAAGTGGCGAACCTGAGATAGGCTGAGCGGGCTGCTGTTCAGACTGTATCGTTTCGGACATCAGTGGACTGGTAACAGTTGCAAGCAGAATATCGCTTCTGGTAATCATACCGAGGAGTCGTCCATCTTCTGCCAGCACAGGGAGCTGTCTGCGCCCGGTCGTCAACATCTGTTGTGCGGCTGCTTTCAGCGAGCTAGTTGGCGTGATCGTCTGAACCTGCCGATTCATGATATCCTGTGCTTGAAGTGTCTGCCTGGAAGTTGGTGGTGACGCATCAAGCTCCTGAGCGGTTCGCAGGGCGCTTCGTCGTACGGGTAGGACGTTTGTACGGATCAGATCGCCTGTGCTGATGATGCCAAGCAGGTGCTGCTGCTCGTCAACAATCGGCAGGACGCGGAAGCGGGCGGGAAGCAGCAGTTGTATGACCTCCTGTGCAGATGCCGTTGGCGGAGCTGTCGTCAGTGCCGTTTCCATGATCTGCTGCACGGTAAGATGGGTCGGGATGCTATGCGGAGTAGCGTGGCTGTACGCAAGCACTTCAACTTCATGCAGCGTCATCAGGCCCCCCTGAAGCATCTCCTGAAGCTGTGGTAGCAGGCGACGTATGCGTTCTGGCTGATCGATAATCTGAATGATGAGCGGAACATCCGAGGAGAACTGCCAGGTTCCACTGTGATGCAGGCGCCCGGTCGCTCCATAACCGGCAATTGCCCGGCTGACGGTAATTCCTGAACAGCCCTGCGCTCGCGCCAGATTGATAATCGCTACAGAAAGCGGCTCTCCGTGCCATTGATCGGATTCCCCACAATAGAGTGTGAGTTCCTGTGCCTTTCCTTGAGAGAGCAAACCCACAGGTGCTGACCTCCTTTCCGCGTTTGCTATCGGGCAGAAAGAGTGTAAGCGGATCTATTCGTTCTTCATCGGTAGAAACAATACACTCTCAGTATAGCATAGAGTATTGGACTGGTGTGGTGCTTCTCTTCTATGCTTAAGAGTATGTGCGGAAAAGAGGGAAACACGGTGAAAGAGCAAGATACGAGAAGCTATTTCAGGGTATGTATGGAAGCATGAAAGCAGTGCCGCTCAGGGAGAGTGTACTTCTGATTGCTCGATATTGTACTATCAGGTGCTCTGAAACGACGAGGTGATCTCTATGCAAGAACGTCAGCTTATACGGGTGCCCGAAGCAAAGGCTGCAATGCTCATTCGACGACCGATCGCGGAGGTATTTGAGGCGTTTGTTGATCCTGCAAAGACGGCGGCATTCTGGTGTACCAGGGGCAGCGGGCAGGGAAGTACTCTGGGAATGGGAGATGTTTCAGGCGTCGGCCTTCGGGTGAAGGCCGTGGAGGAGCCGCGGCGAATTCTGCTTGAGCGGGGTGAAGAGAGCACGCCGCATGGCGAGGGCGCGACGTTTGTCAGCATCGTTGAAAGCGGCTTCAGCGGAAATGGTGATCAGGTAGTGCAATATGCACTTGAGTCAGTGGGTGGCTTTACACTGGTGCTCGCTGCCTCAAAGCCTATCTTGAGCACCTTGTCTCGCTCAATCTTGTTGCCGACCGCTATCCTGAAGGGGGGCACTGAGGCATCCTTTCGCGGGACAGAGAAAAGGCCCATAGCGATACTATGGGCTTCGTGCTGAACGCCGTGCTACACGGGAAGGACGACGCGCAGAATCCGCGCATTCAGTGCCTGTTTCCAGCGTACGCCGCCCTGTGAGTCGAGTGCTTGCAAAAGACTCTTCTCATTCTCGGGATAGGGTACACTGGAATTATGCGTGCTGATATAGAGATGTTCGTTGCTATAATATATCGAAAATGGGTCGATATCGGGCCTCTCTGATGGTGGTGTCCAGGTCCATGCATTGTCGCCGGTCTTCAGATCGACAGCCTGAAGCACGGTCTTCATGTTCCTATCTATCCGCACAACGTACAGATAGCGCTCGCCGAGCATGCCTTTGCGAAATCTGATCTGCTCATTTGCGTTCAGCGTTTTCTTCCAGAGTTCCTGCTGATCGCCTCTATGGAGGGCATAGAGTTCCTGGCTGGTTTGCCGCTTCGGGGAAGCTGTTCTTGAGAGAAAAAGGAAGTCCTGAGAGCTCACGACTTGATTTCCCGGGAACGTAGCTCCAACGGCTCCAGTACTGGCGCGAAGCTCAATAACTTTTTCGCCATTGATATCAGGAATAAGAAGGTTGCCGTTCATCAGAAGGAGATCCTCGCCCAATGTATATGGCTGCTCTTTCTTCCATTGAATATGTCCATCATCCGCTCGGAGGGCGTAAATCGTGCCATCACTGTAACCATAAATGCTATCACCCTCGCTGCCGATAAAGCCAATACTATTGGAGGTTATAGGGACGGATGTTTGCCAGCGTGGGGCTCCATTGTGGGTTGTCAGGGCCATGAAGCCGGTCGGGTAAGCGCCGATAAAAACGAGATCCCCTTGCACTAAGAGCTGTGATGGGAGGAGATCTGTGAGCGGATGCCTCCATTGAAGAAGGCCGTCCTTGCTGGTGAGAGCATAGAGCGCCGGTGCTGTGGTCTGTACGAAGACGTTCTGTGACGTGGCGTAGATCTGGTCGACCGGCTCTTTGAAATCGTGTGTCCAGCAGAACGAGCCATCTGTTTCCCTCACACCGTAGACTTTTGTTCCGGCTGCGATATAAAGCGTCTTTGTCTGATTCGTGCTCATGAGCGTACTCTTTCTTTCTGGTGATGCACAGGAGATAACACCGCTCAGCAAGATGAAAATGAGCATGAGCAGTGAAATATGCTGCCGCATGTGCTGCTTCATTGTATGGTCCTCCTTTTCCTTTAGCGTACTGTAAGGAAGAGGAGAGCTAAAAGTGTCATTTGACCTATTGTATGAGAATGCTCCATTTTATGGTGAGGTAAAGGAGTATATTGTTTTTTGCTCAAGGAAGGATACTCTATGATCGAGAGGGAGGCCATTGAAGCCGTCGTACAGCGGGTTCTACCCGGTCCTGTGAGCCGGATAGAAGCGGCAACCGGAGGGAGTAGCATGCTGGTATATCGAATCGTATCTGGCCATGAGACGTACTATCTGCGTTTTTTACCCGATTCTGATGATACCTTTGCCGCAGAATATGCAATCCATACCCGGCTGCGACAGATGGACGTCAGGGTTCCAGATGTCATCTATTACGCGCCTTTTGATGAAACAGTGCAGTGCTCATTCCTGATTACAGGCGAGATCAAAGGGCAACCGGTGATGCAATCGGCCTTTCTCGACGGGGCGACCTTGAAAGCCATTGCCAGAGAGGCCGGGCAAGATCTTGCACGTATCAACTCGGTGCCAGTACGGAAGCACGGTCGTTTGCGTGAACTGAAGTCGGCGGATGATCTCTTTCTCACTGGAGCTGCTTTATCGCCTCGGTCGGAGCAACATCCGAACTGGCAGAACATGCTATCCATCTGTCGCGGAGTGCTCTCTTCTCAGGAGCTCGACAGGCTCGAACGGGCGCTGCAAATGCATGGGACGAGCAATGGTATCTGATGCATGGAGATTTCAGCATCCGCCATATCTATCAGGAGAATGGGCGCTACACCGGGATCATTGACCTGGCCGATGCTCAGGGAGCCAGTCGTTGGGAGGACATAGGCTATTTTCATCTGCGCGATCGCTTGCGTGAGGCGAAGGTCTTTCCTTTGCGGCTGGGAACGGAGCTCCTGGAGGGCTATCAGGAGGTGATGCCGCTCCCTGCTGATTACAAGTGGCAGGTGTGCTTTGCCAGCCTGCGCCTTGCGCTTTTAATGCTTGCAGATCAGCTACAATGCAAGGGGATGGACGCGTTTGCCCATGCCCTTGTGCGGGTTATCCGCGAAGATGTCGAGGCAGTCTTGTGGGTGTCCCTTTGAGAGGGGAAGATCCCCTCTCTGCTCAGGCTGGAATACGCAGGCGAGCCGCCAGAATAGGCGGGACATCATAGTGTGCCCAGTCAAACGATGATCGTTGCGCTTCCTTTGGGGATGAAGGGAAGGCCGGCTCCTCCAGGCCATCCAGCATCAAGCCAGCACTGAAGCAGGCGTTGAACAGAAAGTGCAGCGGACGATCGAAGTAGTACTGAGCAACAGGCTGACCCTGCATCGCCACGCCTTTCTGTGGGCTGGTGCTCAGATAGGTCATAACTTTGACAGCATGAGTTGTCTTGATTTCGCCATTGACTGTCGTTTCTTCTGCAACCAGGGAGATGCCAGAATGATTGAAGCAGGGATGGCTGAGCGTGAAGACAAAGCGACCACCGGGCTTCACCACCTGACGAATGCCGCGCATCAGAGGCTCGATCTCGGTCATATCCATGATGCCCATATTGCAGACCGCAGCATCGAAGCGCCGGACCCCGAGAGCAAGCAGTTCTTCTTCGCGAGTTGCGTCAACCTGTCGAAACTCGATCTGATCAGTTGGAGCGATGCGGGCGCGTGCTCGTTCAATCATCGTGGCGCTGAAATCGGTCGCGACGACATGAGCGCCACTCTGTGCCATACGCCGGGCAAAAACGCCGTTCCCACAGGCGAGTTCGAGTACGGTTTCACCGGGTTGTAACTGAAGCAAGCGCTCACTTGCTGGATAAACGAGCAGGCGCTGAAAGTCATTGCCCTCATCGCTCATGCTTGCATCCCAGAACGAGGCGTTCTGATCCCAGATCCGGCGTGTCTCTTCATGTAGTGTGGAAGAAGTTGGTTCAGATGTCATGAGGAACGATCCTTTCTCTTATGTCATGGTGTGTTCCAGTATAGCGCAGACCGAACTGAGAAACACCGTCAAAAAGCACGGCGCCCTATTTGACAAACTGTGCTACAATTAAAATGAGAAAAAAAGGTCCAGCCTTCTCGGGAAGTAACAGCAATTCCACTATTGCTAAATCGAGCTGACTTCCTGCCACCTTCTCCCCATAAAATTCATTATTTTCCTGCTAAAATGGGTAGAAGCGCGTTGTCTCTATGATTGGATGCGATGCCAGTAGTGATAAAGTTCCCGGAAGCCAATGCGAGTGTACAGGCGGCGCGCGATCTCGTTTGTTTCCACTACCTGAAGATAGGCTTCGGTGGCTCCATGAGCGTGCCCCCACGCGAGCATATCCGTGATAAGGCGCGTGCCGTTGCCGCGATTGCGCTGTTCAGGATCGGTCACGATATCAAAAAGGCCCAACAGGCCGTTTTCCAGCACGCCCAGACCGCAGGCCACGGGAGTGCCCTCGTCGTACAGAACAGCAAAGAGTGATTCGGGAAGAATCCGCTCAAGGATGGTACGGTGATGATCTTGCTGCGCGAGGGGAACACGACTGAAATGTGCATACAGTGCCAACCAGTCTTCACGTGGAACGGTCTGGATAGAAGGCTCAGTGGTTGGTGTGGCAAGCCTGGTATGAAAAACGAGCGTCGTTTCATGGTAGTGGTATCCATGCTGGTCCAGTGCTTGATCGAGCGCCTGAATCTCTGGCTGAAAAGAGAGAAGACGAAAGATGGTCGGCTGCCCCTGTTTGTTGTAGAGCTTCTCGCAAAAGGCGAGCTTGTCCTGAATGGGCAGAAATGAGGGATAGAGCGGGGTGATGGAGTTTGCTCGTTTGGTATATCCTTTAGCAAAGCGCAGGATCCATCCATCAAGGAAAGCTTGCTGTTGTGCGGGCCAACTATTCAGGGCGGCTTCTTCAATGCGTCGTGCGAGCATGCGTCATACTCTTTCTGCATATAGTAGTATTCCAATAGTAGTGTTGAAATGGTGTCAGTATAGCAGGTGGGCTATAATCCGACAAGCAGAGGGAGGGAAATGCCCCCCGCACAGGCTTCGGGAGGCATTGTTTGAGAGATGACTATTAGAGACGAGCGTTCCTGAACTGGTGCCAGAGGCGTCTTGCTATTGCGTCTGCATCTCGCTGCAAGCCATACCGCGAGACATAGGTGCAGATGGTACCGATATCGTGGGCCAGCAAGTTATAGGCGTGGGCGTTGAAACGTGGATCAACGGCCTGAGGAAAATCAATAATCGTGACCTGACCGTTCCAATAGAGAATATTATAGGGCGAGAGGTCGCCATGCACGACGTTATGCTGTAGCCAGAGCTCAATATTATCCATGATACGAGCGAATATCGGGTATACCTCATCGGGAGCCAACTGCACATACTGAAGTGCGGGTGCGGGCTGTTGTGGTTCGCCCACGTATTCCATCAGGATCGCATGGCTATTGTGCGCGATTGGCCGGGGAATCGTCGCGCCGGCCTGATAGAGCGTGGTAAGCATCATATATTCGTGCGCGATCCACATGCTGAATTGTGCCTCACGCCCTGTACTGGATTTATTTTTCATCGCTCGCTTGATCCTCTGATCACCGACAAAGCGGCCTTCCTGATAGATCGAGTCGTTTTTGAAGCCGCGATTCTGGCGGGAGCGATAGACTTTTGCAGCGACATAAGGAATTCCCAGCGAGGGATGAGCGCGGCAGCAATAGACTGTTGCCTCCTTCCCGCTTTTCACCACATGGAGAACTTCGGTAATCAAACCATCGGCAAAAAAAGAGTCGAGGAGAGCTTGAATGGGATCGACTATCTCTTGTTCACGTTCTTGCAGGGCTTCCAGTTCTTCAAGCTCTTCGAGTTCGCGCAGCCGTTTTCTTTTCGACAATGAATCCTCCTTTACTGATAAAAACAAGCAAGAATGGCGTTGTTGTGGTTTGTGTTTTCATCGTCTCACCTCTTTCTAGATGACAAAAGAGGCGCCGAACATCGCAACTCGGCGCCTCTTCTCTGCATGAAAAAGGCCATCTCGTTCGAGATGGCCTGATATACTCTGATCTTGTAGCAGATCTGTGGTTTAACTCTGTAGCGAGGCAGAAGTGGCCGTCTCGGAGGTGCGATGCTGTTGAAATGACAGAAATTCTTTGCGCATCATGGCACACTCCTTTCACTGTGGTTCGTCGTACCGGGCCGCTCCAGGTACCTCTTTTTTGAGCATAACAGATCCGTGCATATGTTGTCAAGTGGGTCTACTGTTCTTGCCACCATGTATCGAACGGGGTAACAGGCAGGTGGCGTTTATGCTCGGTGATATGATAGCGTCGTTCGAGCTTCTGTGCCGCTTCGGAGGAGATTTCCTGACCGCTGAGGTAGCTATCAATCACCTCATAGCTCAGCCCCAGTTCGTCTTCATCAAGCTGACCGGGGCGTTTATCCAGCAGGTCTGCAGTTGGTGGTTTGGTATAAATGCGTTCCGGTGCTCCCAGATGGCGCAGGAGTTCGCGGCCCTGTTGCTTGGTGAGGCCGGTAAGTGGGGTGATATCGACGCCGCCATCGCCATACTTGGTAAAGAAGCCAGTAATTGCTTCGGCTGCATGGTCGGTGCCAACGACCAGTAGATTGAAGTGGTGTGCGAAGCGATAGTGAACCGTCATACGTTCCTGGGCCTTCTGATTCCCCTTATTATAGTCTGACATAGTAAGGCCGGTGCCCTGCTCAAAGGCCTCGACAGCACCATCGACGGCGGGCTTGATATTGATGGTATAGCTTCTATCTGGCTGAATGAATTGGAGCGCGAGTTGAGCGTCTTCCTCATCGTGTTGTACTCCGTAGGGGAGGCGAAGTGCAATAAACAGATAGTCATCTTTCCCGGTCTGTGCTCGCAACTCTTCTACAGCAAGCTGGCAGAGGCGTCCCGCCAGACTTGAATCTTGACCACCAGAGATGCCGAGAACGAATCCTTTTGCATGGGCATAGAGAAGATAGTCTTTTAAGAAGTCGATCCGAAAGCGAATTTCTTCCGCGGGATCTATTGATGCTTTTGTGTGTAGTGCTTCAATAATGGTGCGTTGTGGTGATATTGTCATGGGAAAGTTCCTTCTTCCTTCGGGAAAAGTTCCTTGATTGGTTGTACTTATAATACGTGACCCTGCCGTGAAAGGAAACCCCTCTCACGTTCTAGTGAAAAGCGGTCTCTCCCCGCTTACTCATAGTACATTCAGGCTATAAAAGGAGAGAAGGTTTGTATTCGTTAATACAGGCATGCTACTCTTTTCTGTAGTAGTTTTACAAAGTGATGTAAAATTTGAGGAAAAGATATACAGATATTTATAAGGAAGAAAGTGCAAGTCAAAGTTAGAAGATAGAGAAGAACCAGGTATTCTCTTACAAGCATCGGATGGAGAAAATTGCTATTTCTCTGTTGGGTGTGGTAGTGTAAATGGCAGTAGTATACATATTTCATAGGTAGGGAGTATATATTCCCTGAGATCTTTACTACCTTAGTGGATCGTGACAGTGCAACTCAGAAATCTGGCAGAATAGAATGCTATCAAACCGGGAACCTATTAAACTAGAAAATGCTCCCTGGCAAACAAAATCAGGTGAATGAGGAGTAAGGGATGACAGTAGATCCTCTACAACATGCTCGGTCTTCCGTTAGAAAAAGCTATAGCCCCAAAATAATCAACCTGCTTTATGTTGAGGCGAAAGCCCGAGAGCCTGGATCACCTCGTATGCCATTTGCTCCATTGAAGCCAATTCACCCGCCTCCCTCTGTACCTCTTTGGCTCTGGAGTGACGAGCTAGCCACGAGGAATATGGAGGACTTTGACACGCCAGAGATTGAGCAGTTAGCGTTTGAGGAGCTGTCACTGATGGAAGGGGGTGGATATGAGCAGGAACGAGGTCTCTCCCTTCTGCCTGAAGCAAAACGGTTCATTGTTGATGCTCCTGTTGTTGAACAGGAAGAAAAGCCGAAGCGTCTGCCCGGAGCGCAGGCCCGGGGTTGGATGGGCTCCCAGAGCCTGATGTATATCCAGTGGGAGAAGGGAGAAGAGGCAATTCAAGAGGCGTTGGATCGTCTGGGCTATGCTAATATTCCACTGAACCCTGAGACGCGTGCTTTTCTTATTCAGGCTGCTCGTGCTGCTTGCCTTTCCCGTCAAGAGGAACTGCGCATGATGGCGCGGCTCGTCAGCGCGCGTGCTCGCTTGCAACAGCTTCCATTGTGTGAAGATCCTGAAGATGATCCATATCACGAGTCGCGCGCAGCGATTCTCTCCGAGATCAACGCGCTGGAACGGACGTTGATGCTCTGTTTCCAATGGGTTGCGATTAAGAAAGCAACGCAATTTCTGGGTCATGGGATCGAGTTAGAGGACTTGATCCAGTATGGGATGCTTGGTGTGCACGCAGGGATCCTGCATTTTGATCCCGCACGGAGCAAACGTCTGGTCCTTGTTGTCAATATCTGGGTCTTTCAGACACTGAGCCGAGTAGTCAGCGAATATGGGAGTCCGATTCGCCTTCCTATTTATATCACTGACCAGTTGAACACCTTGAAAAGGGCTCATACGCAGTTGCAATACGCCCTCGGGCGTAAGCCAACGCGGGCTGAGTTGGCCGAGGTGGCGGACATCTCGCTTGAGCGTTTGAACGCATTGCTGGCTGATCGGAAAGTTTGTGTATCTCTGGAGAGCTATCGTCGCGCTGAGTACAGGCACGAGGGATACTCATTTCAAGATGTGGCTGAACCAGCTCTTGGAGCACCTGATATCGGGCTCGAAGCCGAAGCCGATGCACGATATCTGCTTAAGGATTTGTTGGGTGTATTGACGCCAAAGGAGAGACAGATAATCTGTCTGCGTTTCGGGCTTACTGAGAGCAGAGAGGCGCAGACACTTGAGGCGATTGGCAGGCAGTTCCAGTTGACCCGGGAGCGTATCAGGCAGCTTGAACAGCGCGCTATAGAGAAGATGCGCGATCATCTTCGGGCTATGGATAGTCCACAGGGAATACAAAAAAAGTCCAGAAAACGGTGCTTCAGGTAAGGAGAGAGAAATCATTCTAAATGAGAAAATATGCAAACGGCTGTTCTTAACTGTATGTATTTGTTCTATGGAAAGAATAAGAAAAAGGGAAAACCTGATGCATATGAAAAACAGGGCGGCTACTACTTCATCCGGACTGGTATTTCATTTCCCCGTTGCTGCAACACCCACAAAGATTCCGAAACTCCTTCGGGTTTTGTTGCATGCGCAGACTCCTATCAGGCGAGCAAAAGATCTGGACAAAATTGCGTTCGCAGAATATAGCGATACGAACCGCTTTAACGAAGCACGAAAGCTGGCTGAAGAGGTATTAGGGCTGATAGAAGTAACGCAGGAAGGCCTGATGCTTACGTCTGATGCCCATATCCTCTTGAAAATGCAGGAACCTGTTCTCTATGATGTCCTCCATTATCTATTCTATACTGCCTGGCGTCCAGAGGTACCAATGCGGCAGGCGCGTTCATGGTTTTATCGTACCTTCTGTGACCGCCTGTGGAGTATGCAAGATGTGATTCTGGATAAAGGCATGTGCCAGATGTTGACGCAGGAAATGGATGGGCAAATTCGAGAAGAGTTTCAGAAGGTACCCGGTTTTTCAGAAAAGGTATCTATCGGTATTCAGACTGTGGATGGAGCACGTGAATGGCTTCGACACCTTCAGCCACCTGTGATTGAGAGAGAGTCGAGAAGAGAAGAGCGTTTTCACAGACGGACAACGTGTTCAACCGAGCTCTTTTTGCTTGCGTTGAGCTACTGTTACAGGGTGAGCGCTATTCAACCAGGGATGGATATGCTTGTTTCGGCACAGAGGCGTGATGTGATATGCCGTTTGTGTTTGCTTGAGCCGCGCCAGTTTGACCGCGTATTAGATAGAACAATGTCTATCTATCCTCAGCTTCTCTGTCGGGGTGAGAAGAGCAGAACGCCTGAGCGCTCTATTCGTCTGCATCGCTTTGTGACGTTGGATGATCTGGCCTACTAAGCGCATCTATAGAAAAGCAGACAAGGAGAACTTTCAAATGTGTTATAGGGATAAGGGCATTGTATGAAAGCTATACGAGAATGGAGGTCCAGAAGGTGAATGTGAACTGGCTGGATATTACGTTCAAAGAATATACCCGGCTCCCTGATAAGGTGCGTGCTCGTCTGGCTGTACAGGGCTTTCAGGCCATGCTAAGAGAGCATGTATTCACCGAGGAGAACTGGGAACTGGTGCGCTGCCCTGCGCCGGATACCATGTTCTGGAAGGGCTCGTTCCCCAATACAACCCGTAAAGCCTTTCCGGATCGTCTGCTACAGGTGCGCCTTGTGGATAATCAGGAGCAACTGTATGGCGATTCCTCTATTGAGGAAGATCTGTTGCTTATCTTTCAGCTTTTGCATCTCGATGGTCAGCTTCAAAGAGGATCAAAGGAATATAAAGGATATGTCGAATTTGAAGGGAAAAATATTCTATTCTCTCTTAACATGAGCTATAGCGATACAAAAAAGCACTATGATGATATTCCCTTTCCCATGTCTATGACTCCTTACTCCTTCTTGAGTCTATATGCGTATCTGGAAGAGAAATTCCAGGCGGGATATATTCCAGAAATGGAGCAGGGAACAATCCGGTCTGATATTCAACCCGCGCTTCTGGACCATGCTATTGCACTCCTGTTGAATGCCGAACTTGGAGCGGCTTTCAGGATGAATGGTATCCGTCTGATTGAAGAGGTAATCAGGCGTCAGCTTCAGAAACATTACAGTCAGTATCAAACGTTGATGACTAATGGATACTGGAAGCAGTCACTCAAAAAGTATCAGCATGCTTTATGGAATTTGCCGACCTTTGCCATGCGGCAAGGAAAGGAACTCTACAGTGCAACCAGACAGGAGCTTGCAGCAGAGATCTTTCATATCGCTGTTCCTCCACTGGAAAATTTTCTGTATACGAATCGTCTCCTTGTACGTGAAGAGGAGAAGGAGCAATGGCGATTTACCCTGCATCCATTGGAAAAGCAAATATTGACTCTGGTCAAACCATATTATGTTGATGGGCGGGAGAAAGCAGCGATTGAAGCGCTGGTCAAGACTCAGGGATACCGCACAGAGGAGTTTGAAGAGGCGCTTGTCCTGATGCAGATACGAGGCTTGATTTCTGTCTCGTCTGATGGCAATGTGCTTTTTCCAGAGCTGGAAACACTTCCTGAGCAGCCGGCTATGCAGGCCGAACGAGAACGCTTTGATAGGGTACACGCTGCCTGGAAAGCGCTCCTGCTTCAACAGACCCGAGATATGGATGCGTGGCAGGATATTTCTTTTCAACCAGCGGCTGTTCAGAAGAGCTATACTGCCCTGGGGAAACAGGTTCAAAAGGTCTTATTGCAAGAGGTTGATGCCCTACAGCAGGAAGTACAGGAGGCGCGTGAGCGTTGCATCCACCTTATGGAAGAAGGACCGCATAACATTCCTCTCCCGGGAGGCTCATTTATACAACAGAATCTGGAAGCATTTTGGGAACATCTCAGCCAGACGATGGAGCAGCTCAAAGGATGGGAGCAGCAGCTTTCTGATGCCCGCTTTTTGCGGATGATAAGGGCTGAAGGGACAACACAATCACCTGATGCGACAATAGAAACCCTGCTGTTCGGGCTGAACAGCCTGCGTCAATGGCTGACTGAAAGCGTTGATACCCTGCTCTCTTATGAGGAGCGTCTTGCAGCTGTCAGGTTAACGACGCAAGAAAAGGAGCTGCTGGCAACGGTGAACAATCTATTGTACAGTGCTGAAGGGAGTATGGAACTCGGGCAGTTACTACAATGCCTTGAGCGGCATTCGATTTCCTTGCAGGATATTATTCAGTTATATGAAAAACGGCGATTGTCAATAACAGTTTCGTTGCCTGCTTCTGAGGAAAAGGGCAGCTATGGGACGCGTGAAGCGATATGAATCCAGTAGAGCGGGCTATATCGCCTGCGACTCAAGAGAAACCGGGGATCTCGATTATATTGGCACAGCCGGAAGACCTGGAGGCTGCAAAACGGCTTGCGGATCGGCATAAAAACGAGCTCGGTTTTATTAATCGTGCGATTTTGCGCAAAGCAATCGAGGCTGATTCGCTTCTGATCGCCCGAACTACTGAAGAAAGTGAGCTGGTTGGCCTGGCCCATTTCTATGTTCGGAGGGATCAGCAGATCACGCTCTATAGTATTGTGGTGGAACAGCAATATCAGCGTTTGGGGGTTGGGCGCCAGCTTTTTTCTGCTCTGGTTCATGAAGCAGTGAAAAGAGGAAAACAAGATATTGTCCTGAAGTGTCCAATAGAACTCCCGGCAAATCGTTTTTATAAACACCTGGGCTTGCAACATGTGGCAGTGGAACCCGGGAAACAGCGCTCGCTCAATATATGGAAATATACGCTCTCGGCTTGAATGTGGGAGAGGGCAAGTTGTTTGCCGCGCGAGCAAACAGACCTTGTCCTCAGAGGGCTTATTTGAGACGACGGAACTGCTCTATATATTGGAAGAAGAGTTCTATTGTGCGTCCCGGACCGTCTTCCGCTTGAATACACTGACCCAGTTCACGGGCGCGTTTCTGTATCTCCGGGTTCGTGACAGCCTCACGAATCGCAGCGGCCAGCCCTTCCGCTGTCAGCTTCTTAAAGGGAATTGGTTTCGGTCCGACGCCCAGCGTGTATACGCGTTGTCCCCAGGCGGGCTGATCGGCGGCAAAGGGTGTGATAATCGTGGGAACGCCGCTGCGCGAGCTCCCTGCACCACCGTGATGCACAACGGCCGCCATCCGTGGAAGAGCCAGCCATGTGGGATGCTTTCCACTCGGATCATCTCGTCTGGCAGGGATATACTCTTCTTGATGGTTGTTCAGTTTGGAGATCTCTTCAGCGTCTCCTATGGTGGTCAGCGAGGGCCCGATAGGCGCATATTCGATCCCATGAGAGGCAGCCAGTTCAGCAAAATCGGGAGAGCTTGAAACGACGGCTGTATGTCCCTTGCGGTTGAGGCGGCTGGCTAATACCACTATGGGTTGAATATCACCTCCGTGACCCTAACGAGAACAGGATAATGCGCATGGTTTTTACCTTTTTCTTTCTCTTTTTGTCTGTTCCTTCAAGCTGGCGAGGCGTGCCTGTCTCTGACGCTACCAGTCATTGAGCAGCGCTTTCCTGGCCTCAAGATTGGCGCCCTCGGGTGTAAGCATGGCTTCAAGCATCCTGGCAATCGTTTTTCAACCAGCTCTTCTGGCTGCACAGAGGCGGTATGGGGTGAGGAAAGCGCTTCGATGATGCTGAGAGATAGTTTATCCATAATGACAGCCATCGCGTCGATGCTCACATCGTTGCGGATAGCGCCGACCTCCCTCATGGCCTGAAGAGAGTCTTGTGTGACGCTGACAGTGGTGAGTTGGGTGAAGACATTTCCCATATGTTCATCGCGGGTGTGCAAGGGCACTGCCAGAGGCAATTGTTTGATCGCAGCAAGCGTACTGCGATAGATGGCGGCAACGGTTCCACTCTGAGGATCTGCTTCAAAACAGGCATGCCATATTTCAACATACCGCATCAGTTCGCGAAAAATGAGGGCATCTATCAGCTCATCCTTTGAGGGAAAACGAAGATAGACGAGCCCACGATGTAACCCGGCTGCATTGGCTACATCACTCATTGTCAATTTGTTGTATCCATAGCGAGTCGTTCAGCGGCTGCATCCAGAATGGTCTGCTCGCGTTCATCAGTTTCCACGTTTTTCTGGCCTTTTTGATGACAAATTATGTCTATTTGGCAAAAGTAGAGATCTGCGCATAGCCTTTGTCAAGCGCTCCCTTGACAGAACTGTGCGAGAACGTGTATAGTTTCTAGCGAAGGTTGGTTAAACAAAGTTTAAGAAAAGAACATTGTTCAGGGAAAGCAGGTGCCCATGAAGCAATCTATTGCTCAGCAGCGGCGCGAACGCGAGCGCCGCGAATTGCGTCAGGCGATTCTGGATGCTGCCTGCGCTATTGCTGCTCAGGACGGCTGGCAGGCTGTCACGATTCGGAAGGTGGCGGAGCGCGTCGAGTATAGCCCTGGAAGCATCTATAGCTACTTTGACAGTAAAGAGGCGATGCTGGAAACGCTTGTAAAAGAAGGCTTTGACCGGCTGGCTGCTCAGTTACAAGCTGCTCTGCCGACCAATGCCGACGCCGAAACACAACTGCTGACGCTCTGTGCGAGCTACTGGGATTTTGCATGGCGTTTCCCTGAACTCTATCAGGTGATGCATAGTCTGGGAGGAGCCCCTTTCTCGTTCCCGGATAATCCCTTCAAGGAGTGGGAGGCTTTTCGCCTGTCGTATGAGCTGTTTGACCGTTGGTTGCAGGAACACGAGCTTCCCTCGACAGATGGTATGGAGAAGGTCGAGGCTATCTGGGGGCTGCTTCATGGCCTGATCTCACTGGCGTTTACACAGCGCTTGCGAGAGGATCGTCAGCAGGCTAAGGCGCTCGCTCTACGGACAGTGCAGGCGCTCTTATGGTCGTGGAGCCATGCTCCCGCCGAGCGCTAAATTTTTTTACGAGAAATTGAACTAAGTTTAACTATTAAGCATTGTTTAGAAAGGATCAAAAATAATGAACTATAGCGTCTTTGTGCTTATGACCGCAGCACCGGCCTGGCTCTCCTTGAGTCGTGAGCAGCGCAATGACATGGTTGCGAATACGCTGGAACCGCTCCTGCGGGAGTTCGGCGCGACCGTACGTGTTCGACTGTTTGATGCAGAAGCGTTCACTGCCCGTTGCTCGGATGTGATGATGCTGGAAACCGAGGATCTCAAGAGCTACTACTACTTCATTGAAAAGCTACGCGATACGGCACTGATTGCGCACCCTTACTTTATTGTCAATGACATCATTCCAGCGATTGAGAACGGCTTCCGCACCTTTGAAGCCGAAACAAGCAAGCAATAACAGAGAGCGGAGAGGTCTTGAGAGGATATTGATTTCTTTCCAGTCAGAGGCTTGACCCTCACGTTAGCGTCAGGGTGTAGTATCTCCTTGCAGGGGAGAACGAGAGCGGCTGATCTGTAGTCCTGCCTTCAACCACGGTGCTGAGTCACTGAAAGACGAGAGGCTATCGTGAGGCATGTGATGAGCAGGGTACAGATGGCCACTTTTCTTCCTGTAACAATGCTGAAGAGATGAAAGGAGATGTACTATGGCTTTGCGTAAATGGGCGTATATCTATCTTTCCCCGGGCTTCTCGCCTGAGAAGAACACGGTTTCAACAAAGAATGACATCTGTGAGTTTATTGCAGTGGGCCTCGATTTTCAGCAGAAGGAACGGGTCATTGAGGTGGCGCGTGAGCTCTATCAGAATGGCGTGCAGATGATCGAACTGTGTGGCGGCTTCGGACCCGTCTGGATTGCGAAAGTCAGTGAGGCGCTCAATTCCGCGATCCCGGTGGGAAGTGTAGCCTATGGGCCGGAAGCGCGTCGTCCAATGCTTGAGCTGCTGGAAGGAACACCCGGGCTCTAGCTCCTGATGAGGTGTTTTCTGGATTGAAAGAGGGTTTTGTGATGGAGATCTCGGAGGAGATGGACAGGCTCCCCGGGATCTCTTCCTTTTTGGTGGTCTATGCTTCCATTTGCTGTAATGCGTCCTGAATGATTGCCTGCACGTCCGGATCCTCTTCGCGCTGTAGCAGGACGCGGAGTATGGACGGCTCCCTGTATTCCTGTACGATCTCGATTACCATTTCGCGTATCTCTCGGGAAGGGTGCAGGTAGAATGGGAGGATATAGGTCGTCAGGGCGTCGGTTGAGGAGGGCGGAAGGATATTTGCCAGAATGAAGAGATAGAAATTCACCTCCTCGTCGGGAAGCTCCTGCATCTCATTGAAAAGCTGCTCGGCATTGAGGTTCACGAAGCCGTGGAGCAGTTCTGCGACATCGACCGGGATATTGAGCGGGAAGTGATAGCCAAAGGCCTCGTTATAGCTGGCGATTGTCTGCTGCTGTTGCACTGGCTGGTATTCGATATGCACAAGCGATGTCTCGATATGTTCAAACCAGATCAGCCGGAGCAATGAGCGTGAATGGGTTGTCCATAGCTCAGTGATCCGGGGATAGTTGTTTCTGAGAGGAGTCGTACTTCCTCTCACGCGGAACCCACCAAATGCGGGACGGAAGAGCAGCATATGTTCAAGTTCGCTCAATGAGAGACCTTCCAGCAGTCCGACGAAGAGGCGGCATTGAGCGGGATACTCTCCTTTCTCTTCGGCATGATAGAGCGCAAGTGCTCGGGTAATGGCAGTGAACTCATTTCCAACAGGAAAGAAGAGCTGCGGGAGGGCGTGATAATGCAGGGCTGCCCAGAGCTGGGAGGGGTCCTGCTGGTTCAGCCAGTATTCGACGGTATGCTGAATGCTCTCATTCGCGCCGGGAACGCGAAACCCCTCGCCAACCTGAACCATGTGTTGAAGCAAGGAACGGGCTTGATCCGCTGTTTCTCCGGTCAGTCCCCATTTTTGGAGATGGGCATCAATAGATGAATGTGTCTGCCTGTTTTCTATCTCTTCCTGACTGAACCAGTGGAAGTCTTTGTGCGGTGTTTGTTGAAGCTGTTCCAACCATACAGGGATAGTCACCATATCTATAGAATCTCCTTTGAAACAGAAGTTGCCAGTCGGCACAAAATGATTGCGGTCCCTCTCTCACGGGATGGGGAAACTGCTAAGCAGCATAGCAGAAAGAGAAGGAGATGTATAGCAAGTTATGCCGAATGGGGAGTGCAGGACTGGCTCCTTGACAGGGAGCGAGCTGACTGCGTATCATAAGGAGAAAGATGCTATTGAGAGGAGCACTCTATGTATACTCGCCATCGTTATTGATGCCCGGACATCTATCAACGGGGCTGTCCATATAATTATCAAGCCAGCTCTCAATACTGCTGTCAACACAAGCTATGCTACTTCCCGCTCATGTGCGTGTTCGCAGGTGGGTTGTCCTCTTCTGCTTGCACACCGCCTACCTCTCGAATTCGAGCGCCCCCTTTCTTATACCTCCCTTCCATATACTCGAAAAATAGCCAGATAAGAAACAGAGAGGTCTTTCAATGAATACAACTCCTACCCCTTATGCCGATGTGAATGCCGTACTGAATGAGCTTGCGACACAGCTACAGGCTCTGCTCGGGAGCCATTTCTGTGGCATGTATCTCTATGGCTCACTTGCCCTCGGCGACTTTGACCCGCAACAGAGCGATATTGATTTTCTCGTTGTCACAGATGCAGAACTGCCGGATGAGCTGATTGAGGAGTTGAAGGCGTTTCATGAGCGCTTTGCCCGCAGCGGCTCGCCCTGGGCAGAGAATATTGAGGCGGCGTATGTCCCGCGTGAGGCGCTGCGACATACTGAGCCGACCGAAGCGCGTTATCCTCAGGTCGAGAAGGAGTTTCCGTTTCTGCTGGCGCCGCTTGAAATCGGGTGGAGCTTTCAACGACACACGCTGTATACATGTGGGGTGAGAGTGGCAGGGCCCGAGCCTCGCGAGCTCTTTGAGCCTGTCGCCCCTGAGGATCTTCAGCGGGCGGCAGCGGCGATTGTGAACTTGTGGCTGGGAGAGATCCATAGCCCTGAGTGGTTGGATTGGGCACGGTCACGAAAGAATCAGGCGTTTGTGGTTCTGACGCTCTGCCGGGTACTATATGTGCTGGAAACGGCACAGATCGCGTCCAAACCTCAGGCGGCACGCTGGGCACAGGCGAATCTGGGAGAACGCTGGTCGGGATTGATTGAACGCTCGCTGGCGGGAAAGTATGCCGAAGAAGATGCTCCCGAGGAAGATCTACAGGAGACACTCGCCCTGATTCAGTATATGGCTGAACAGATCAGAGCTCGATAATGTCTCCAGGGTGGCATACAGCCAGGCCCTCGGCTAGCTGTGTGCCATCCCTCATGTACGACGAGATGAATGCGTTTCTCGCGTTTTTGCGTGTTCCTCTTTCTCTGGCTTTCTGGTATTATGGAAAGAGTGCAACAGTTTAGAAGTCGTTGTAGGAAGCGCTGACTGCGTACTTTCAGAGCATAGAAGAAAGGAAGCGTATGACTGAACGGATCAGAGCTGCCCAACCCGAGGATCTTTCTGTGATGGTCGAACTTGCGGAGCAAGCCCGTGGGAAGCTACAGCAATATCAGCCGGTTTTCTGGCGGAAAGCAGATGATTCTTACGAGAAGCATTACGCGTATCTTCGAGACGTCCTTGCACGAGAGAGCACTATTGCGTTTGTCTATGAACAGGAAGAAGATGGTACGGACTTTGTGGTCGCAGGCTTTGTAATTGCGTCCATTGTGAAAGCGCCTCCCGTTTACGCAGCCGGACTGACCTGCCATGTTGATGATTTTTGCGTAGCCCACGAGGCGAATTGGTTACGGATCGGGAGGCTGTTGCTGGACGAGGTCAAGCAACAAGCAAAAGAGCGTGGCGCCAATCAGATTGTTGTCGTCTGTCCGCATCTCGACCATGCGAAACGGAGTATGTTACAGGATGCAGGTCTGACGATTGCTTCAGAATGGTATGTAACATCGCTTTGACGCTCCACTTGTATCAAAGCGTTCTGCTTGCCTGCTTATGAGCCGCCGCGCGACCGCTCGTAGCGGCACCCCTGTTGCGATCTCCGCCTGCTATTGCCGACCTTTCCTTGCGTGAAGAGTGGAAAATGTTTTCTTATCTCTGTAGAACAGAAGATGAATGAAAAGAAAAAACCATCTCTAGTATATGATACATGCAGAAGGGATAGAGGTGCACCTGTCGCCAGATTTCTGCGAGGTGTCTCTATGGTGCCTCGGCTGTGCTCATTGATGGGATGCTACAAGCAGGCTTACAGGAATATCGGAGGAGCTTCCCGCAGGTAGGCATCCGAACAGTGCCTGGCATCTGGCCCGGACGGGTCCGACAGGTGTGGCTCAGCACTGGAACCCATACGTTGAGCTCATGCCTGTTTGCTCTGTCTGTGCCGAACAATGGAGCGTGCACGTTCTTTGCATTTGACGCTGCACCAATGTCTGGTAGCGCTTTTGGTTGTGTCATAAAAGAAGAGCGGGCAGGCGGGATTCTGGCAGGCGCGCAAACGTGTCAGGTCATACTCTGTGAGAAGCTGGAATGCTGCAAGCGCGATGGTGGACAGGATGGGAGACTCCCCCTCGTGTAGCTGGAATCGGCTCCACTGGCGGAGGGAGCTTTTCAACGTGAACGGGTGCCGGGCCTGATAATGGGGCCTGGCGGATGCGTGAAGAGTTGCTGTGAGCATTGACCAAACAAGCTCGCGTCCTCGCAGCGCGAACGGGTGCGATTGGCAAGCCTGCGACTGGATGCCGGCATTCTGGTACACGACCTTATCCGTAATGCTGCAATCCCGGCGGCGTGCGGGAATGGTTTCTCGGCATTTTTGGTTGCTTTCTCCCTCTTGACTTAGAGCACACTCTAAGATATATCCTACTGAGGCAACAGGTCTCCATGAAACGTGATGAAGGAAAGCAGGGTGTGACTTGCTGCGAGCTATCTGTGTGGTCAGTAAAAAAGGAGAGAAAGTAAAGCATGCGTCTTGGATTGCAGGTACAAAATTTTACCTATCCTGAAGGTCAGAGTCAGCTTGGAGATAGTTTCGGCTTGATCGCGGAGCGAGCAGAGCGGGCTGGCTTTTATAGCCTCTGGGTGATGGACCACTTCTTTCAAATCTCGATTGTCGGTCCTGCCGAGAACGAGATGCTGGAAGGATGGAGTGCGCTGGCCTTCGCAGCCGGTCGTACTAACCGCATCAAGCTCGGGACGCTGGTCACAGGCATCACCTATCGTCACCCCGGCGTGCTGGTAAAGACCGCGACAACGCTGGATGTGCTCTCGCATGGGCGGGCCTACTTTGGCATCGGTGCGGCCTGGAATGAGGAGGAACACAGAGGTCTGGGAATTCCCTTCCCTTCGCTGGCAGAGCGGTTTGAGCGGCTGGAAGAGACGTTACAGATTGCCCAACAGATGTGGAAAGGTGACGAGTCGCCATTTCAGGGCAAGTACTACACGCTTGAGCGCCCGCTGAATTCGCCGCAAGCCGTGCAGAAGCCGCATCCCCCGATTATGATCGGTGGCTCTGGTGAGCGCAAAACACTCCGGCTGGTTGCTCAATATGGCGACGCTTGTAATATCTTTGGCGCGCTTGGCGTGGAAGGAATTCGGGGTAAGCTCGAAGTGCTGCGTGAGCATTGTGAGCGGCTTGGACGCCCCTATGAGGAGATCGAGAAGACGACCGCCGATCGCCTGACGCTCACTGCCGATGGGCGCAACGGTACGACCTCAGCATCAGAACTCCTCGATCATCTGGGGCAGCTTGCCGAACTGGGAGTCGATCAGGCGATCATCTCGCTGCTGAACGTAACTGATCCCGAGGTCTTTGATCTCCTGGCGACACGCGTTATCCCCGAGGCCGAGAAGTTCAAGGTGGCCGGGCGCTCATAGAGTGCATGGTCTCGGGTCAGAAGCGGTTCGAGACCATATCCCCTGCTGTTCAGGCTGGCCTGTGAAGCAGCGCCTCCATCTCCGAGGCGAGCCATGCTTCATAGCGCTCGCCTGACCAGTGACATTCGTTCACAAAAAGCCGGAAGACCTCCGGCGCATGCAGTGTCCATACAATATCAGTTGCCTCCTGTTCCGAAAGCCCCGGGCGTAAGAGCTCCCGTGCCACCCACCCTCTGACTCGTTCCTCTACATTTGCTCGTCTTCTGCGCTCGCCCTCGCGCCATGCTGCCAGTAGATCCGGATCCGCTAAACCGGCCTTCCACACAATATCGATCAGATCGGCACCTCGCTCGAAATAGAGACGCGCCGCGTGCGCCCACTGCCGAATCTGAGCTATCGGGTCCATCTCGTCACTGATTGCTGGCTGCTCGCTTTCCATGCTATCAAGAAGCGCCAGCAAGATTCCGCGCTTTGAGCCAAACGCGGCATAGACAGTTTGAACGGCAACCTCGGCATCACGAGCGATATCTTCCATCGTGGTGGTTGCGAAACCGTGCTGCGCGAAAAGCCGCCTTGCCGATGTGGTGATACGCTCCCGCGTGGCCCGGGCCTGCCGCTGCCGCTGAAGCGATGTATATGATCTCTTGACATGTGCCATAGATTGATTATATCATACTATTCAATAGAGTCTACTCTATTGAATAGTAGGAAATCTAATGAAAAGGAGAGGGCCGTAAGCCCTCTTGTTTGGGAGTGTTGAGATGTCACAGGAGAAAAAGATTGCGCTTGTGACGGGCGCGACAAAAGGAATTGGGTTTGAGATCGCTCGCCAGTTGGGAGAGCAGGGGATGCTTGTGCTGATCGGGGCGCGGGCGCGTGGTGATGAAGCGGCGCGGAAGCTACAGGAAGAGGGAATTGAGGCGCGGGCGATCATGCTTGATCTTTGCGATCAGCGCAGCATTGACACCGCCGCCCGCTTGATTGAGGATACCTATGCCCGGCTTGATGTGCTGGTGAACAATGCGGCGGTCGTGGCTCCTGAGAAGGCACTTCCAAGCAAACAGACCCCGGACTCCTTACGGTTTACATACGAGACTAATGTGTTTGGCACCTTTGCCGTCACTCAGGCAATGATCCCGTTGCTTCGGCGCTCGCCGGCGGGGCGTATTGTCAACATGACGAGTGGGCTAGCCTCGCTGAGCATGAGTAGCGAAGCTTCTGCCGACTTGCTGCTGCATTTTAGCGTTGCTTATAGCTCGTCGAAAGCGGCTGTGAACGCGTTTACGATCTACTTCGCGAAAGAGCTGGAGCAGGCGGGAATCAAGGTCAACGCGGCGGATCCGGGAAGGGTGGCGACCGATATGAACCCGACAGCGACGCGCACGCCTCGGCAGGGGGCCGCTGTCGCAGTGCAGTTGGCAACGCTGTCAGCGGACGGACCAACAGGGGGCTTCTTTGATGAGAAAGGGCGACTCCCCTGGTAGAAATGCAGGGAAGGCAGGTGATCCGGGGAGATGATGCCTGTTTTGGGATTCTGACTCAAAAAAGGAGGAAAAAAGGACCATTTCTGTCCGCTTTTTCTCGTATACTGAGAGCAAGAAACAAGAAAGGAACAAACAAGATATATGAGCGACTTTGATATGAGTCAGGTAAAGGACTGGAACAACAAAATTATCGAGGAGTTTCGGGCGAATGGTGGAAAGGTTGGCGGGTTCTATGAAGGTGCTCCGCTTCTTTTGCTCACTACAACCGGCCGGAAAAGCGGCAAGCTCTATACGGTGCCTCTGGGCTATCAGACCGATGGTGAGCGCCTGATAGTGCTCCCGGGCAGCGGGCGCCCCGACTGGTACTACAATCTCAAGGCCAACCCCCGAGTGAAGGTCGAGGTGAATGGTGAGGCTTTTGAAGCGCTTGCACAGATACTGGATGGGGAGCAGAAAGCGCCCTTTCTGAAGAAGGCTCGTGAGATGTTGCAGGAGGGGGCAGCGCGTTCGGAAGAGTATGCTGAAATGGCTGCGCAAATTCCTGATGATGTGCCGGTTGTTGCGCTGGAGCGCATCAGCAAATAGAGAAAGGCAGGGAGAACAGAATGACGAGGCGGCTCCTGACCATACGAGAGTTAAACCGTGCGACACTGGCGCGTCAGCATCTGCTTGTGCGGGCCTCGCTTTCTCCGCTTGAGCTGATTCGGCAGCTTGTCGCGATCCAGGGGCAGGAACCTGACGCGCCCTATATCGGGCTGTGGACAAGGCTACAGGCGTTCCCTCGCTCTGAGCTGATGCAGTTGCTTGAAGCGAAGCAGGTGGTAAAGTCGCTCTCGATTCGGGGGACGCTGCATCTCCTGGCCACAGAAGACTATCTTCGCTTTCACCCTGTTCTTCAGCCTGTCGGGAGTCGTCATCTGCATCTTGTGGCCGCGAAAACCGAGGGGTTTGATATGCAGCATATGGAAGGCTCAATGCGAGCCTTCCTGCGCGAGCAGCCGCGAACTCGAGCTCAGGTGCAGCAAAAAGTAGGTGAATTGTACCCTCGAATGGGTACGGCACATATGGCGAGCTCCCTATCCATGTACCTTGCACTTCTCCATCTGCCTCAATCCGCTGCATGGGGAGCGACGGGGAAGCGTCTGCTCACCGAAGCTGTAACGTGGCTAGGGCGGGCTCCTGTGGCCTCTCCTGAGGCGCGGGAGGAGCTGGTGCTACGCTATCTTGCGGCCTTTGGCCCGGCATCAGTGAAGGATATGCAGGTGTGGTCGGGATTGAGCAAGATGCAGGAGATCTTTGAGCGGCTTCGTTCCCGATTATGCACCTTTCGGGATGAGCAGGGGCGTGAACTCTTTGACTTGCCCGATGCACCCCGCCCCGTGGCTGATGTGCCTGCACCTGTTCGGTTCTTGCCTTGCTTCGACAATCTGATTCTTGCCCATGAGGAGCGCTGTCGGGTCGTTGCAGATCAATATCGATGGGTCGCGATCCAGGGGATGAACACGTTTCTGCTCGATGGCTTTGTGAAAGGAACATGGAAGACGCAACGGAGTGGGTCCACTGCTCGATTGCTCATTGAGCCCTTCGCGACGCTCTCGACCCGGGATCGGCATGAGCTGGAAGTAGAAGGGGGGCGGCTGCTTCGTTGGATCGACGAAGATGCCGAGCGATACGAGATTCAATTTGAGGGTGGACTGAGATCCTAGCGAAAATGTGCAGCAAAGCAATTTGTAATATTCGGGGTTTGCCCACAGTAGGAACAGAAAGTCTGAAGAGCAAAACAGCCCAAAAAGGCTATCCAAGACTCTGAGTATGAAGCGAGACTATCAGTCGGCGGTGCAGCAATTTGGGACAGGTGGAGTTCATCATTGCTAAACGTTTGATATGGCGCATCTGATAGAGGTAGGGGTAGGATGACTGTACAGATCGATCACAACGCAATGTGTTCTCCTTGTACAGTGTTATTCCAGCTATAGTATGAAACCTGGCCAGGAATATTCATCTGTTTGCCTGAGGCACCGCCATGATGATGGTTGAAGAGGGCATTGGTCGTATACTCGTTCAATGCCTCTTGAGACGTCCAACGTGAGATTGCCTGCATTGAACCATCAGGAGCTGTCCAGATCTCCAAACTGATAAAACCTTGAAACTGTTTCATAGCAGGAGCAGCATGTTTAAATGCCTGAAGCATTTTGTCATTGCCGCCAGACCAGCAATAGTATTCACCGCAATGAACATGTGTTTTTCTCCTTGTTGGTTGATGAGACACGCCCTTATCAACCGCCTCTCAATGCAAAATAGTCGAATACGATTAATCGACTATGAGTATCTTAGCAGCTTGATGGGAAATAGTCAAATGTGACCGTTTATGCCACCAGTGTGCTCCATTGAGCCCCGTGACAAGTCACTGTCGTTTCAGCAGGAAACGGGGCTTTTGGGAAGTCCGAACGAGAGAAAAACCAGCAACTTCCTAGTGGTCTTCGGAGACGCCTTGCTCAAGTGCCTCCACAAGCCACTGGTGTTCAGCTTTGAGCATGGCTTTCCTATGGGCAAGGGCCAAGTCAACTCCTTGTCCTACTCCATGAGTAGGAGCAGCTTCCAATACCTCTATGTGTTGAGCCAGTTGGTGCAGCCGTTGTTGCCAAACCTCACGGACCTCTGTTGAGGGAAGGTGATCGACAAACATCAAGCCGATCTCAAAAGGGATGCTCATCTGTCCCGCCTGAGAAAGATGTGCTCGCAAGGCATCGAGAAAGACCTGTTCCCCTGCTTCGGTCAGGGTATAGACCTTTTTCCGCGGTCGTTTCCCTTCTTGTTGCGTACTGCTCTCCACATATCCCAGTTCACACAGTCGATCTAGCAAGCTATAGGCAGTGGAACGCTTCATGTCGATGACAGGCTTGAGATTGTGCTCAATAAACTCATTCATTTGATAGCCATGCTGTCTCTGCGCTTTCAATAATCCGAGCAAAAGAAGCATCCGTTCATCCATCAGGTTTCTCCTCTCTCTCCAAGAGCTGTTTTCATTCAGATGGTGCCCTTCATTATAGTCGATCTTGACTATTTTGTACACCTCTGGTATATTTAATCGAGTTAGATTAGTCAGTTTCGATGAGAGATGGCGCAGTTACACCAACCAACGCTGCGGTGCTCTCGCTCATTGCTCCTGAAGGGCACAGGGAGAAATTCTCAGCTTCTCTCAAGGGATTGCTGGGCTTGGACGCACCTTTGACCCGATCATCGCAGGGGCTCTCTCTCTGGACACTCTAGCCAGAATAAAAAAGGCGAATGCGGTTGGACTGGCAGCAGGTGAAGTATCGGGGTAACACCTTTGCCTCTGCTATCGATTCGGTGCTATCTCTCCCAGATCGAACATCTCCACTCGTGTGGTTGTTAGGAGAACATCCCTATGAAATTGCTATGTGTCAGTTCTCTGACGCTGCGTCTCACCTTTGTGTTCGCGATTCTTTTAGGTCTGTACTTCTGGGCCGGCTGGATTGTCCCTGCTGAGGGTGTACGCGAAATCCATATGCTCATTAGTCTTTTTTTTGTGCTCTCCCTCTGGGGAATTGGCATCGCCACATCGTTTCTGCTTCCAGGCAAAAATCTTGCCCTTGGCATCGTCTTTTTCCTTGTCGGTGGTGCGGTGGCCGTGGTTGGTGTGAATCAGGATCTGTGGCGCGCGGTTGTTGGAATTGAGGCGATGAATACGATCCACCTCGTTCTCAATATTTTCTCTATGTGCCTTGGTGGGATGGTCGTTGGTCGCGCTCTGTGCCAGGCAAAAACACAGGCCGCCAATTGATGACGACACGCAAACCACAAGAAGAAAGGGTCTTGATGAATACTGCCTCTGTGAAACCAGTCCCTCCGAAAAAAGGAAAACCCAGACCCCGCTTCTGGCGTCTGGCACTTCTTGTTATGCTTTTCCTCTTGCTTGGAGTGACAATTGCTCTGGTTATCTGGTTACGCCCCTACGCGGCGAGCGCTGATGCGATGGCCGCATTACACACCACCCCAGGCGTGACCGTGACGCAAAATGATGAGATGATCTCCTTTCTTCCCTCTACGCGGGCGAGAGTTGGGCTGATCTTTTATCCGGGAGCCAAAGTTGACCCGGCTGCGTATGCCATCACGATGCACGCGCTGGCAGAAGATGGTTATGCGACCTTTATCCTCAAAATGCCACTGAATATAGCACTGCTGGCAGAGAACCGGGCTGATGATGTGATTGCCGCACATCCAGAAATAGCGGTCTGGGCAGTCGGCGGGCATTCGCTCGGTGGAGTCGCCGCCAGTGACTATGCCGCCAATCATGGGAAGATTCGGGGACTCTTGCTCTTCGCATCCTATCCCAATGGAGACCTGTCACACCGTTCTCATTTGCAGGTGCTCTCCGTCTCAGGGTCTCACGATGGATTGGCGACGCCAGACAAAATTGCCGCCGCCAAACACCTGCTCCCCGTCACCACCAGGTATATCGTGATCCAGGGAGGTATCCATAGCTACTTTGGTGACTATGGGGTCCAGGATGGTGATGGACAGCCTACGATCACACGCAGCCAGGCACGGACGCAGATCATCGCAGCCAGTCTGGCGTTTCTCAATCAACTGACTGCGCATACGGAAAAGAGCACGAGTGGAGAGTGGACGCGCGATCCTGGCGAAAATGTGTATGTATGCTCAGGTGAAGCCAGCTCTTCACTTGCTCTTTGACGAATCTGGCCCGCGTAGCCCACGCTTGCTGACGTAGGTATTGGGTGAGTGATGGTTTGGACAGTTGAGAATGGTGGCGATTTTGCGCACGGAAAGCCCAACATGGAGCAATTCCTTGATCCGTGGCAGGTCAGCGTCAAAATTGCTTTTCTGAATGGTTCCTTTTGGCTTGCCAAGTCTCATACCCTGGCTTTTCTTGGCAGCCAGCGCTTCTCTGGTTCTCATGCTGATCAAATCGCGCTCCAGTGCAGCGAGGAGAGAAAAAACGGTCACGATAATCTTAGAACTCATATCGTGGTCGGTCAGATCAATCTGCTGTTTTAAAGCGATCAGCCGAATCCCACGTTGGACGAGCGCATTGACCAAGAGAGTGAATGGCTTGCTCGCCTGACGTGGTTGCAATCGTTTGGGAGCATGCAACCCCTTCTCGAAGGGTTCGCCTGACGAAAGTCAAGTACCTGGCGGAAGAGGCGCAGGCGTTGCATGTCACGAACCTGTGGAACTTTTCGGCGGACAAGCGCCTCGCGTTGCTGATCTGCCTCTTTAGCCACTTTATCGCCTGTGGGGTCTGGGAAGCCATTTGTATGCTCGATGGACTCATTCGCAACCGCTCTTCCATTCAACTCACCACCGTTCAAGCGGATACCAGGGCAGAACCTGCCCGTCTTTGGTCTGTCCTCCTTACTCGGCATCGAGTTGATGCCACGTATCCGCAACTGGGAAGACCTGACCTTTTACCGTCCAGACAGCGCGCCCCATTATACCCATATTGAATCCTTGTTTGGCGATCAGGTGGTTGATTGGGAACGGATCAAAACGCATTGGCGGATCTGCTGCGCGTGGTGATCTCGATCCAGGAGGGAAAAGTTCTGTCCTCGATGCTCCTGGGCAAGTGCCCGACCTACAGCCGCAAAAATCGGCTCTACCAGGCGTTCCACGCTCTGGGAAGCGTCGAGCGGACCATCTTCCTGCTCAAATTCATTTTGGATGTTAAGCACCGCGAGATCATTCATCGAAGCACGAACAAAACCGAGCAATACAATAACTTTGAGGATTGGATTCTTTTTGCCTATGGCAATGCGCTCTTGGAGCGAGCCTTAGAGGAAGTGGAAAAGCGCGTCAAATATACGGGCGTGATTGCCAACGGCGTCATGCTGGACAATGTGATTGAACTCAACGCCGCGCTCAATACCCGGGCGAAGGAAGGGGTGATTCCGACCATTGACGAATGAGCAGCTCTCTCGCCCTACCAGACGCGCCATATCAAACGCTTTGGATGATGAGCAGGACTTGTCCCAAATTGCTGCCCCGCCAACCGATGATCTGGCCTTTGAACTGGAGTCAGAACAGGAACAGGAGGAGATGGTACCAACGCTTGCGTAAGCCGGGAGGGAACAGAGGACGTTTCTCTCTTTCCTCTTCCTCACAACCGTCACCCCAAACGAGCTGGAGCCAGAAGACAACCCGGCTTCAGCCCTGCGCCAAGATAACAAATTGCTTTACTGCACAAAATCGCCAGGATCTTAGCTCACCCTCAATTTCAGACTGATGATGTTTCCGGTTTTTCTTCTCGATCGAGAATAGTATGATAGAGACGGAATGAAACGTAAGACATATAGATAAGGAGAAGAAAAACAATGCGAAAAATCATTACGACTACCTGGATATCTCTTGATGGCAAGGTTGCAGGACCGAATGGTGAGATGGATTGGGTCGGCGAATCCTATGACAAAGCAATGGGACTGTACGAGTCTGAGTTCGTTCGCTCCGCCGATACGCTCTTGCTTGGTCGCGTGACCTACCAGAGTTTTGCCGGTTCCTGGCCTTATGTGCCCGATAATCCCAATGCCTCTGAGGAGGAAAAAGAGTATGCTCGCCAACTTACTGCACTGGAGAAGATCGTCTTTTCCCGCACGCTCGAGAAGGCCGAGTGGAACAATTCACGGCTGGTGCGAGAGGTGAACGCGGACGAGATCAGACAGTTGAAGCAGGGACCGGGCCGCAATATCATCGTTTATGGAAGTATCAGCCTGATTCAGGCGCTTACCGAGCTTGGCCTGATCGATGAATATCAGATCCTTGTGCATCCGGTTGTCCTGGGAGGCGGGAAGCCACTATTCCCTGAAAGCAAGAATCGCGTGAAATTGCAACTGGTCGAGACGAAAACGCATCCTTCCGGCGTTGTGTTGCTGACCTATCAGCCGAAAGCGCTCTAACAGAGGCGGGAAGAGATGGCGCCTGTAAGGTAGTTCCTGAAGGCGCTCTCTTCCCCTTATGTCCTCTTTTTAGGTTTCTCCTCAGAAGCATCTATAGCTTGTCCCACCTTGATTCCTTCTTTTTCCATATTCCTCAAAAAGCAAAGAGCGGCCTCATCTGGTTGCCTTGCGTTTGCTTACTCTTTCACTGGCCCAAAAAGCAAAGAAGCGGCCTCATCCAGTGAAGCCGCGACCGATCGTTTAGAGGGTTTGGGCTGCCTCTTGCAGCAGTTTTGTGAAGAGGTCATAGTCGAATTGATGGCCTTCCTGTAGCTTTGCGGTAACGCGCTCGCCGTTTGGGCTGAGTTCGCCATAGCCTTCGGGGATAGAAAGGGCTTGAGCATGAAACAGCATGACATTGACATGTTTCTTCGCGGTATTGAAGACACAGAGGTATTTGCCATTCTTTTTATAGTGGGGGCGGCCATATTGTTTCAACTCCTCAACCTCTGGCACCGTTTGCAGAATGATCTGACGAAAGCGGTTACATGCCTCGACCTGCCAGGGCTGCTCTATCTTCTCGATATACTCTGTAATCTCCGGGTTCATACATTTCTCCTTTATTTGTATTCTCCCTTTTCTTTTCTTTTTCTGCTCTGAAAAAGTGGAAATATTGACAAACGGAGAAAAGAGACGGTCCTGAATGGTTTGTTTTTGGCGGCTCTGGTGCGCTGCTCTCGCATGTTAATGAGGAGGGACCTTGTGCGATGAGGATATTAATGCAAGCCACTTGCGTTATGGGTTGAGATATGATAGACTATCACTCCCTTGACTGATGCAAGGGACTTGCAGTAATGAGTATACCATAGCAGTGCAGAAAGAGGAAACTTGTGCATACAGAAGAACAGCATATTCCCATCTTAATTGCAGGCGGAGCGTTGGTCGGATTGTCGACATCTCTGTTTCTGGCCTGGCACGGCGTTCCGTCGCTGGTCGTTGAGAAGCATCCGGAACCGGCGCGTTTACCTCGGGCTCGTGGCTATAATGCACGTACGATGGAGCTCTTTCGCGCCATTGGTTTAGAGGAGACGATTCGAGCGGCGCAATCGCCTACAGCGGCCAATCATGGCATGATCCGAACGTCGTCCCTTGCTTCGGAGGAGATGGTTGTGCTGGATGAAGGAGCCTCTCCTGATCTTTCCGCGTTGACCCCGACGACGGGAACCGTGATCGGTCAGGACACCCTTGAACCGATTCTGATCGAGCAGGCAAGAAAGCTCGGGAGTGACATTCGTTTCAGTACAGAGCTGATCTCGTTTGAGCAGAATGAAACGGGCGTGAGCGCTCTCCTTCGTGATCGCACAAATGGACGTGAGTGGCGAGTTCGCGCTGATTACCTGATCGCTGCTGATGGGAACCGGAGCCGCATTCGTGAGGCGCTCGGCATCAAGACGCAGGGACCTGGCACGATCGCCTATATGACAGATATCGCTTTTGAAGCGGATTTGTCTGATGTGTTACGAGGTCGGAATGTGTATCTGTACTATATCAGTAACCCCGCATTACCTGATGGGCAGGGGGGGGTGATGCCTCTGGATAATCAGCGGCGTTGGAGCTTTGGCACTCCTATCCATCCCGAACGAGGGGAGCGGCGTGAGGACATGACCGACGAACGCTGTATCGCGCAGATCCGGATCGCTGTTGGTGTGCCTGATCTAGATGTGAAGATCCTGCCTGCCTATCCCTGGGACGCTGTGAAAGTAGGCATGTGGGAGCAGGCGGCCCGAGCAGCCGAGCGGTATCAACAGGGGCGCGTCTTTCTGGTCGGTGATGCCGCACATGCGGTTCTACCCAGTGGTGGGCTTGGTGCGGGGACCGGCATTCAGGATGCCTTTAATCTCGCATGGAAGCTGGCGCTTGTTCATTCAGGCAAGGCCGGGAGCGCGTTGCTGCGAACCTATGAGGAAGAGCGGCTGCCCATCGGAAACCTGACAGTGGAGCAGACGCGGCAACGCTACTTCTATCGCACCGGAACCGGCGAGAGCCGCATGATCGATACGGACGAACTGGTGTTCGGTTATCGATATCGAAGCGCTGCGATCATAACCGAGGGTGCCGCTGAGCAGACCGCCTTGACGCAGCCACCTGCCACGCTGAATGGAGAGCCGGGAACGCGTATCCCGAACCTGTATGTGGAGCGGGATGGGAAAGCCGTTTCGACGATTGATCTCTGTGCCGGGAAGTGGTCCTTGCTGGTGGGGGAGCAGGGGGAGATCTGGAAAGAGGCGGCCCAACAGGTGGACTTGCCCCTTCAGGTGTGCATGATTGGCAAAGAATGGAAGGATGTGGCAGGCCGTTTCGGTGAAGCCTATGGAGTAGAGGCAACGGGGGCGGTGCTGGTGCGACCGGATTTGTTTGTTGCGTGGCGCACGTGTTCGGCGGAGCATGACCCGAGCGGACAGCTTGCGCGGGCAGTGAAGCGCATCCTCTGCCTGAATCAATAGTACGGACATCGTGCGGGAAGAGCTTGCTCTGTTGGTTGCCGACAGGATCAAGGGATTTTCTGCTCAAAGAGGCTTAATTCTAGCAAAAGGCTTTGTATGAGAGCAGGAAAAACAGCCCTCGGACTAATCGCGTTTCCTGCCGCGTGTCTCCGCAATGAGGTGTGTGCTATAGCGCACGGACAACAATAACGGTCGAAGCCAGGAAGACGCTGGCTCAGAAGGGTACGACAGAGCGGCTCTACCTTATGAAGATACGCTACATTCGCTTTGATGCTATCAGGGCTGATTGTTCTCCCATGAGAACAGAGAATAGTTTGAGGATTGAGTTGTAGGAAGTGCTCTAAAGTAGTGAACATGCTCGGCACGCCTGCAACGTTTTTTTATTCAGAGGGATAGGAATTTCGACAGCATCAAATGCCAGAAGAAGGCACAATTCAGGAATCCAGGCTGCTATATGATCCAGGCTATGACCGGGTGCGTCAAAAAGTTCAACGGTGAGGTTGCCGCTATACAGCGTGAAGGTGCCCTGAAATGTGGCGGTTGGAGGCATCAGGATCACAGAACTGAACTGTGCTGGATACCGCTGCTGAAAGCTGGCCAGCATCGTCTTTTCCCGCTCTTCTGTCATGCGAGTACGGCAATGGGTGTGCCCGATAATGGGGGCTGTCTGCTCTCCCGTGAAATAACTGTTGCCCCATGCATGATCCCAGTCTGCATGACTGTTCATAACCAGGAAGGGCCGTCCGACTCGCTCCTGCCCCAGATCGTGAACGATCCTTGCCATATCCTCAGGATGAAAGAGGGTATCACAGAACAGGATAAATCGCCCGGTCGAAATCAGGTAGCTATCAACCTCAAAGTCATCAAAATCGCTGAGATTGGGCTGACTGCTTCGATACATGCGTATGCGATTATCGGGGCTCATCTCGTGTACATACGTGACATATGACATAAGATCTCTCCTGGAGATTGTTTCAATGCACCTTTGTGTTGCCATCTTTTTTGGGGGGGGACGTACTCTTTAGTCTCGCATAAAGGTCAAGCTGAGAGAAGGTAGAGTACTGAGAAATAGCGATACAATCATGCGTATATATGGAGTAATAGAGGATGAAATTACTACTGCTTTAAAATGAAGGCGAGATTTTTCTTATGGTAACATTACGGCCAATGACTGAAGCCGAATATCAAGCTTTTCTGGAACCATCAATTCGAGAGTATGCAGAGGACCATGTCAAAGATGGCGAGTGGTCAGAGGAAGAGGCGCTAGAAAAATCACGGAAAGAGTTCTATGATTTGTTGCCGCAAGGGCTTGAGACACCGAATCACTATCTCTTTACGATCGTCAATGAGGAGCAACAGAATGTTGGCATGATCTGGTTCATGTTGCGCAAACGACAGGGGAAATTGGCCGCATTCATCTATGATGTCAAAGTTGATGAGCCATTTCGTCGCCGTGGCTACGCCTCGCAGGCGTTCCGGGAGCTGGAGCACAAGGTGCGCGAGCTCGGAGGGAGCAAGATCGCACTACACGTCTTCGGGCACAATCATGGCGCCATCCAGCTCTATACGAAGCTTGGCTACGTGGTAACGAATCTGCATATGGCAAAGGAGATCTAATCAATCCTATAGCAGCAGTGCGTCTCTTCAACCCGATGCGAGGAGACGCATCATTGTTCTCTCTGCTTACGAACAAAGCGGAATTCTGTATGAACTGATCGCTTTGATACTCGAATTTCTTCTTGTACTGGTAAATATAAAGACATCGCAAAATGCAATAGTTGTGCCATTTCCCAGCTTTTTTGTGCCGTTGATGGCACCAGTGTTGCCGTGCGTGATGATGTTCTCTATGTGGAGCTCGGTAATATTTTCCTCTTTCAAACGTTCCAGGGCCTGTGTATACCGGTTGATGCCTTCAAAGCGCTCTTGTCCCACGATATCCCAGACGATGGTATCTGTCACGAAGGCGGCTGCGCTGCTAAAATTATTGTTCGCACAGGCGATGGTATAATCTTTGAGCTGCTGCTTTTTGGGGGCATTCCCACAATCCTCGGCGCAAATGACGTTGATCATATTCTCTCCTTTTCTCATCTGAAAGCTCTTTCTCTGGTATAGCAGATGAGAGCGGAAAGGACTTCTCCTATATTGCGCAGTTATAAAGGAACAGTCTAAAGCGAGCGATTTGTATTGTCCATGAAAATCGGGCTGGCGTTTGGCTTGATCTTACGGCTGTTGATGGTTGTGGCTATAGCTCCTTTCCACGATCCCGTAGAAGTGGCGAACAGTTCAACTGATCACGGTGATTCGCCCGGTTGGTCTGGCTCTGTTAACGGCTCAGGCACGGACGCAGGTTCATATGTGCGAGCAGGTGGCCAGAAACAAACAGCGTTTCTTCTATGAACGGAGCGCGCAGAAATACCCCTTTTGGAAGATCTCATTCCTCCCTTCTGTCGGCTATACTTTCTGGCACAGGATAGAGATTTTGTACAGAAAAAGGATAGACTATTTTCTATGAGTAAAATGCATGCCGACGAGGTAGACATTGATAGTGTTCTTGTCGGTCGGTTGATCGCTGCCCGGTTTCCCCGGTGGGCGGCATTGCCACTTGAGCTGGTTCGTTCCGCCGGGACGAATAACGCGCTCTATCGGCTTGGTTCCGACATGGCAGCCCGACTGCCTCGGATTCCGGGTGTCGTGAAACATCAGCACAAGGAACAGCAGTGGTTGCAGGAACTTGCTCCACATCTGCCGCTGGCGATCCCGGCTCCGCTTGCGATCGGAGAACCGGGTGAAGGCTATCCCTGGCCGTGGGCGGTGTATCGCTGGCTCGATGGTGAGAGTGCGGAACGGCAGGGGATCAGCGATGAAAAGCAGGCGGTGCATGATCTGGCGCACTTCATCAGCGCGTTGCAGCGAATTGACTTTTCGCGCTGGCAGATACAGCCGTCTCCGTCTTCACGCAGTGGACCACTTTCCCGGCGAGATCGATATGTTCGAGAGGCAATCGCCGTCAACACCGATGCTGTGACCCGAGCGTGGGAGAAAGCTCTTCAGGCGCCGGAATGGGCGGGACTCCCCGTCCTGACCCACGGAGACCTGTTACCGGGCAATATGGTGGTGCAACAGGGGCGAATCAGTGCTATCATTGATTTTGAGGGCCTGAGAATCGGCGATCCTGCATGCGATCTGATTCCCGCGTGGTGTTTGCTCTCCCGGCAAACGCGGCCCTTGTTTCGTGAGGCTCTGTCGGTTGACAACGCGACATGGGAGCGCGGTCGTGGTTGGGCGCTTTCTATCGGGCTGATTGCGTTGCCCTACTATCAGCATACCAATCCGGTGTTTGCTGTCACGGCTCGACATATGATCGACGAAGTGCTTGCTGATTACGAATAGCGATGCTTGCAACAAAATAAGGCAGGAGGCTGCATTGCTTCCTGCTTCTTTGTTTTGAAACAGTGGTTTTGTGCTTGTTGGATCAGAGTTTCTTAAAGAAGTAAATGGTGCTATCAAGCGTGCCGGTGGCGCTACGAGCAAACTCAGGAATAATCCCGGCTTCCTGATAGCCAAGCTTTCGGTAGAGCTGCTCGGCCGTATCGCCCAGACGCGTATCAAGGACAAGCAGGCTGCGTTTGTGCTCGCGTGCGACCTGCTCAAGCGCTTGCATCAGCGCCCGTCCGATGCCGCGTCCTTGCTGCTCAGGATGTACAAAGAGCTTTTGCACTTCGGCGCGATGCAGTGCGTTGGGCTTTGTGGCCAGCGCGAGCTGTACCGATCCGACAATCTGTTCAGCAATACGTGCGAGGAGCAGGATGGTTGTCTGCCGGATGATATCCTGAAAGACGCCGTGCCAGTAGGCTTCGGCTTCCTTTGTGTCCAGAGGCGGCAGAAATCCGATGGAGGCTCCGGTTGCGACGACCGTCTGAAGCAGGTGGGTCAGGGCGGGAAGGACAGCTTCTCTGGCTTCGGACGGCACGCGCTCAATGGTTAGTGATGGGACAACCATAGTGGCCCATGTTCTCCTTTCTCAACAAGCATTGTGCTCATTATAAAGCGGATGTGTTCAGAATGGCAAGTGGACGCTGGTGACGGGAGAGGATATGATGCTGTGCTCACCCGCCTCTGGAGTTATGCGGTGGTTGTCAGGTTGATGTGTTGGGTGATGGTATTTTCATGTCTTCGGCGAGCAAGAAGGCCCTTGAGAGGATCAGCGACAGGGGTGAATCCGCCATCGAAAGGGGGAACAGTCCGTTTATTTGATAGTGCTCGGGGCGCGATCAGAGATACTGGTCATTCTGGGTTCCATCAAGATGTTACTGGAGCCAGGATGAATCTTATAGGTGCGCGGCGTGCTCCGCATCTTCAGAAAGCATCTCCAATCGTGAAGCGATTTTGCGTGTGCTTCTCTACAAAAAGGATATCAGAGTAGTGGCTGTGCATAGGTGTGCTACAATAGAGATCTATATATGAAAGAAGAAAGTAGAATACCCGTGTGGAAAAAGCGGCACTATCAGTATCGGCGGAGAGAGCCGTTTTCGGAAGAGCGCTTTATCATACGAGATCACGGAAAGATTCAGGAGAAGCGGAGTATCGTCCACATCGTTTTAAATGTTCTTCTTTGTGCTATTCTATTCTACTGTATCTTTTTTCTCCATATTGGTCGCCCTTATGCGCGGTTTGATGCCGATGGCTGTGGTGATAGTGTGCCTGAACGCTTTTTTCTTTGTGATGCTCTGGGGCACGGGGGTAAGTATTCAAGTCCCTGTACTCCTGTGTCCTTTCTCCCCTCACATGATCTTCCTCTTTGTCTGTGTGGTGCTTTTCTCGATGCACGGAAATGAACTGATGCCCATTCTTGTGGCGTGGCTTGTCGTGCTGCCTGTCTATGTCGCTCTGTATTGCCTTGTACGATATGTGAGGTAGCCGCAGGGAGCGAAGCGTCTCCCGCTCCCTGTGTCCTCAGGCAGGCTCTCCCGGAACGATCCGCAGTTCATATAGGGTGCCGGGAATGAGAACCTGCTGCGGCTGGTCTCCCTCGATCTCAACGCGGATAGGGGCAGAGACTGCCGCCTTTGTTGTTGGGAACCATGAGCGCCCGAGTTTGACCACGATCAGGCTTCCGTAGCGATCACCGACGGGGTTGAAGGTCGGGCCGGGCTCCTTTTTGATCGAGACATAATTGAACTGTTCTTGCAGGTAGGCTGACGTTATGAATGGGTTCTCGACTGCAAGTCCGATCTCACCAACGCGTAGAATCATATCAGATGAGAATATGTCCTCAGGCCGCTCCTCAGGCAGGTCTGCCCGTACCAGGAATTCCAGAATATTTCCGGCCGCGTCATAGAAGTAGCAGCTTCGACCGACCCAGTTTGTTGCGGCGAACTCGTCTTGTCCATCTTCCTGCAACAGGGGAATCCGCTGCTGAAGCCAGGCTTTCCCCTCAGCGAACTGGTTGAGGGGAAGCTTGAAGGCGAAATGATAGACGTATCCACGCTGTTCCGTTGCCTCAAACGTGATGCGGGTCTCTCCGGCTTTGACCGTAAAACTCTCCTGTGTTTCCGCGAGCAGTGGAAGGTGTAGAAGCGAGGTATAGAACGCCTTTTGTGTCTCAAGTTGTGTCGTTTGGAGCGTCAGTGCCCTGATTTTCATTGTCGTTGTATTCCTCCATTTCTTTCGCTATGCCTTCCTACGCCTGAGTATAGAATGCGGAACGAGAAGAGAAATTGTCCAAAAAGACAGAATGATTCCTGTTCAGAGGGACAGTTTGCCTGCTTGTGGCGGGACAACGCCTGTTCCGCTTTATGGCTGAACGAGTTCCTGGACTTTGCAGGAAACCGTTTCTTTCTCGTAGTTCTGGCGGATGGCTGCCGGCACTCTGCTCAACAGCCCGCGTTTTTTGTTTCTTAGCTCTGCCGTCAGGCGAGCGCGTTCGATCGACTCCTGTACCTGTTGGTCATGAACAATGTTCAAGTTTATAAAAGAAGAATACGGTTGCAAATGGATCTCCTCTTGTGTTGAATACTGTGCTCGTCATCGTGAGCTTGCTCTAAGGATAGAGGATACGTAGTGGTAGTGTGATCTCCCAAAAGGGGTAATCCATGCGTGGGAAGGGGTATTTCAATATTTCAAAAAACTGCAATGACATGAGGTGTCAGAGAAGGCCGAGAAGCAAGCGGGTGTGAAGTATGCTTGCTTCCCTCAGTTACCTCTTCTCAAGGTTTATACTCGATTGCCAGAAGCGAGAGCTGTCTGGGAGAAGGAGGCATGCTGCGTTGTTGCTCTTGTACCTTTCGGGCTTTTTCAAGTAAGGGTGCAAACGCCTGATCTTCGTCTGACGGAGACCAGGAGAGCGGCCTTGCCCCCTTTTCTAGCAGAGCGGCATTTCCGGCAGGGATAGAGCTATCCTTTGTTGCCCGCACATAGACCCGGCGTTTTTGATGGAGAGCTCCATTCGCGCCCTCCCATGTACCGCCTTTGGTATCTGACTCCGCGACAATAACGATTTGTGCCAGCCCGGTGACAACCTTATTTCGCTCCATTGCACGGCTGACGAGCCAGGGGGCATCCGGGTGAAACTGACTGAGAAGGAGCACTTTCCCTGCCTCGATACGTGGTTGTAGTTCGCGTAACTGTGTCCTGCTCAGCTTCCGAATTCCCTGGGGAAGTACGATAGTAGTAGGTCCATCTGCTTCTGTAGCCCCTTCATAGGCGGTTCGATCTACGCCACGAGCAAACCCGCTGATCACATTTGTGTTTTTTTCTGCAAGGTAGCGAGCTACCAGTCTGGTAAAGTGCAGGCTTTCGGCGTTGGCATTACGTGAACCGATAATGGCAACTGTCTGCCGCTTCAGAATATCCAGTTGTCCTGCATAAAAAAGGAGCGGAGGGATGTGGTTGCGATCAAGAGCCAGTTTCAGCGTTTCTGGATACTGTTCGTCCAGCACGCTGATTACGGAAATGCCGCTATGTTGAAGCTGCTCTACAAGAAAGGACTGAGCAACGATGGTTTCTCGGGCCTGCTCGAGCTTTTGAAGCCCTTCGGTTGTGAGATGGCACACCCGAGCCCATTCCTGCGCCTCGGCAGCAAACAGGTCTTCAATAGTTCTGCCTGCTTGCTTGCACCATGTGACCAGTATCGTATTGATGACCCTGATAGGTAACTTGCTTTGAAATACTAATGCGAACCAACAGGCTTGTTCGCGTGCGTTCATACTATTTCTCCTTACTGGTCTGCTGCTAGCGTGCGCGTAATGGTAAAGGGATAGACCGCTACTGCTCCCGCCTCTATGAGTGCTTCTGTCGCTGCTCGTATCGTGTACCCTGAATCATAAATGTCATCTATCAGGAGAATCCTGCGATTGCGTACCTGTTCGGGAGCGCTAACAGTAAACGACCCTTTGACATTGTATTCCTTTTGTTTGCTATTCAGGCAATCCTTTTGTTGTTTTGTCACACGGTTTTTGGTCAAAGTAGGAACATATGTTATAGATATCATATTTGCAACACGTTGTGCAAATGTTTCAACCAAATTCCCACTTTTCGTAGGGGGAATGCTGACAATATAATCTATCTGTTGCAGTGGGTAGCGTTCACGTAATATTTCTGCCGCCCGCTGTACCAGGATATCCGGGAATGGCCCCATGTTTTCATATTTGCTACCACGTACCAGCCGCCCAATTTCAGTATTTCCATGATACGAAAGCGACCAACCTTCCTCATGTTTTTTCCCTTGCTTGCCCTTGCTATCGATATGCGGGAGATACTCATATTGCAAGAAGTGTTGGGCTGCCTGTTTGAGTTGAGACGAGGGAGTAATGATCTGATAAGCCTCAGGCCTGCATGCACCACATATTCCGCAGGGGCTTTGATCCGGGTCGCCCAGATAACTGGTCAGATAGGTCATGTAGCATGTGTCTGACTTTGCATACTGGATCATTTCTTGTAGTTCCTGCTTCTTTTGCTCTGCAATTGTGTCATAAAAGGAGAAGTCGATGTGATTGGTATATTGGATGGAGCTATAACGACGGCTCTTCTCCTTTCGCACATATCCCTGCTCTCGTAGATCTTTCAGTACCGTACGAAGAACATTCGTAGAGAGCGAAAGGCTTAATAGTAGCTCTTTTTCGGTCATCCCATGAGATGAGCGCTGAAGAGCGGTCATCACCTCTCTGTAACAGCGACTTTCTGGTTTTGCTCTTTTGATAAAATGCTCCTGGATTTTTCGATCTTTCTCGTCATAGAGCAGAAAACAGTATGATGGCAGACCATCGCGACCGGCACGGCCAATTTCCTGATAATAATGAATGGGAGAAGCAGGAAAATGGTAGTGAATAATGAAACGAAGGTCGGGCTTATCAATGCCCATACCAAGCGCATTGGTTGAGCAGATCACTTTATGGTGATTCTGTTGAAGGTTGTTTTCGATTTCCTGCCTGCGTGTGTCTTCCAGCCTGGCATGGTAGTGATGTGCATCAATGTTTTGTCTACGAAGAAAGTCGGCAGTCATTTCTGCATCCTTTTGTGTCGCCGTATATAGAATTCCGGTACCAGGAAGATGGGGAATGAGGGCAGCGAGATAGCTCAGTTTTTCGCTATCATCGGAGAGCGGAATCACGTTGAGATAGAGATTCGGGCGTTTCATTGAGCCTCGTATCACTTCAGTGCCTGTCCCCATCTGTTCCAGGATATCTTGCTCTACCCGTGGGTTTGCGGTGGCGGTTAAAGCAAGGAGTGGTGTTTGTGCCGGGAGGGCGCTGATCAAGTGACGAATGCGGCGGTAATCTGGCCGAAAATCATGCCCCCAGGTTGAAATACAATGCGCTTCATCGATCACTACCAGGCTGATACGCATTTTCTGTACGTATTCACGCCAGAGCGTGTTTTCCAGACGTTCGGGTGCTATGAAGAGAAGTTTAAGCTTCCCTGCAACTGCCTGCTGTAGTGTCATCTCATTCTCTTCCACGCTGAAATCAGAACTGACAATTGCAGCCGGTATATGGTATCTCTCATTGCAACGCGTGCACTGATCGCGCATCAGAGCTTTAAGCGGAGAGAAGACGATGGTGAGGTGAGGATAATAGAGGCTTGCCATTTGATAGCAGAGTGATTTTCCCCATCCGGTTTTCTGGATTGCGAGCACACGTTTGCGCTGCAACAATTTCTTGATGATGTGCAGTTGCCCTTCGTGAAAGCCTGTGGTGATGTGGAAACGCTCTACAAGGAGGGTTTCGGGGGATACTTGTGCTATCGGAAGCTTATCTACCATAAGAAAAACCTACCTTACAAGAAATACTCCGAGTTTATGAAAGAAAGGGGGTAATGGAATCCAGGCTGAAATTATAGCGTAACTCTACTTCTACTACAATAAAAAGAATATAAAAAATATATTAAGATTCTGGTGAAAACGACTTTTGAAGAAGATGCAGGGGAGAAATTGGAAGCGGTAAAAAAGGAATGGAAGAGAGCACGATGCACTATCATTGTGGTGATCGGTATGGAAACGCCTTTACCGTTCGTATGATGAGGAAAGAACGGGGTGTTGAAAATCCAGGGTGTAGCCATATTCGTTGACGCAGAGAATCGAGATGCCATGCACTTTCAGCTTGCCGTTGGCGTTGCTCAGATGCTTGGTGACATGCGACCGCTCGGCCAGTTGGGCGCAATGCTGTAGCTGCTCAAAGCTGACATAGACCGGCGGCACGTTTGTTTCTGGATGCTCCCGCCGATAGAGCGCGAAATGCTGTAGTCGCTCAAAATGACGTAGCAGATAGATGCAGAGCTTATATTCCGTTGGTGAGAGCCGAACCAGCCTGCCATTAATTTGCAGATGATGGAAGTGATCGTTGTGATAGATCTGGTAGCCCTCGATATGTGGCCCCGCGTATAGTTGATCGATGTGCTTTGCCACCTGATAGACCCTCTCTGTTGTGCTCGTTCTGGTTGCAATTGTACCCCCGCTGATACGGAAAATCAGGAGGGAAAGAGAGACATTTTTTGTGAAGTGGGCCAGATTTGCCGTTTTCTTTCGGCAGATGTTGAAGAAAAATCTGGCGTGAACCTTCCTGTTTCTGAAGAGCAAGGACGGTATGCTTGAAAGAAGAGCATCAGAGAAGGGATGGCGTATGGCTTCCTGTCTGGTTTGTGGGAAGGCGCTTCAGATCGGCGCACGCTTTTGTAGCTGGTGCGGCGCGGTGCAGGATCATGGAACCGGGCTGTTGCCGCCACACGCGACACTTCACCACGGACGCTATTTGATTCTTGCGACCGTTGGCAGAGGTGGTATGGGCGCTGTCTATCGCGCTCAGGATACACAGCTCAAGGGGCGTCTGGTAGCGATTAAAGAGATGGGTCAGGATGGCCTGACCGGTCAAGAGCTTCAGGACGCTGTTGCCGCGTTTGAGCGTGAGGCGGAGATGCTGGCCCACCTTCATCATGTCAGCCTGCCCCATATTTATGAGCAGTTTGAGGACCGTGGACGGCGCTATTTGGTCATGGAATTTATCGAGGGCGAAACGCTTGAGCAGCGGCTTCAGCGGGAAGGACGCTCGCTCCCACTGACACTGGCGCTTGAGATCACGCGTCAGCTCTGTCTCGTTTTGCATTATCTGCACTCGCAGCAGCCCCCGATTATCTTTCGCGATCTGAAGCCCTCAAATATTATGCTGGATGCCGAGCAGCGTGTCTACCTGATCGATTTTGGTATTGCACGGCTTTTCACGGCTGGTCAGGTGAAGGACACGGTCGCGCTCGGTTCACCGGGCTATGCGCCACCCGAACAGTACCGGAAGGCCACGTCTCCGCGCTCAGATATCTACAGTCTGGGGGCAACGCTGCACGCGCTGTTGAGCGGAGATGACCCGGCACAATCTCCCTTTTCCTTTCGCCCGCTGACCCTGGGCTCTCCTCCACTTGAACGCCTGATACGCCGGATGGTAGCGCTGGAAGAGGATGAGCGGCCCGCCGATATGCTGGAGATCTTGCGGGTTATTGAACGTGTGCAGCAGCGACGCCCGACGCGAAAAGCGACGAAGCCACCCAAAAAGACAACGCCTCGGCTCTCTGTGCTGCTCTCGGAGGCCCCGGAGGATCAACGGCTCTGGAGGGGGATACAGCAGCAATTGCATGCGCTGCTTGTGGGCTTCCCACCGATCGAGATCGAGCGCTTTCGAGAGGACGGGCGAGAGCCACAGCTTGCGCTTGTGCTCCTCAGCGATACCCTGCTTGCTTCGGGGCGGGAGCACCTTGAGCGAGCACTGACGATGAAGCACGTGCTGGTGGTACCATTACAGGCCCAGCTCCCTGTTTTCCCACAAGTTGAGACGCTGTTCGAGAGGGAAGGCGTGGCGCATCAAAGCCTCTATGCACAGGAGCAGCACATTCTTGAGGTGGCAAAAAGGATCCGTTCCTTGCTGGTTTCCCTGCTGCTCGGTGAGCGTCGGAATGGCCCGATGAACCTGCTTGAATGGCTGCTCTATCAGTTGTATGGGAGAGGATATCGCGATTGTCGCTATTTGACACTTCATGACGTTGTGTTGAAACATGTTCGACCTGCGGGGGCCTCGCGGGCGCTGGTGCATCTTTTAGAGCGAACGACCGAGCGTGTGCGTGGTGAGTATCTGATCGGGCCGCTTCAGTGCACAGATCTTGAGCGTTTACTTGAGGTGCTGGCCGTGCCGAATGCGCAGGCTGTTTCTGGCATCGCAACGCGTCAGATCCCGCATAAGCTCAGTCTGCACCGGTAAGCAGGTAGCCTTTACCATAAAGCACTCTGATGGTCATACCAAAATGGTGCTTTTCAAACAGGGTATTCAACCCATTTCGTTCTTTGATAACGCGTCGCACTTTTTTCAGCGCCTGCTCGACGGTTTCAGGTTCGGCCTCCTTCAGCCAGCTTGACCAGTGGTGAATCTGGGGAGCGAGCCGCTCGCGAAGCTCTGTAAGGCTGGTTGCGGTAAACAGGCTGCGCTCTTTGCTGTGCAAGCAGGCGAGTAACTCGGCGTAATCCGCCCCGTTGGGCGCGAGTAACAGGAGAAAGAGCAGGCGCATCGCGCTATATGTGAGGCGACATTGAGCCCGGACGTACTCCGCATGAAAGAGCGTTACAATGCGCTCTTCCGTGTTGAGCATCAGAATATGTCCGGCAGGAAGCGCCAGTGTTTCTTGTGCGGTAAAGTGAAGAAATGCTCCTGACATGGTGGGTCACTTTCTTTCCGGGTATCTGCTCTCATTGTATCGTTGGAAGCGGGCCCTGTTCAAGGGGTGACCGCTCGTGAGCCACCAGTTCAGGAAATCCGTTCACGCCATTGAAGGAAGAGTATGCTACGATGATGCTGGAACCACAACAGAATGAGGCGGTACTGGCGCTGCTCGTGATTCCGCCGTCCCGGTTGAAGAAGGAGCAGGTTGCGCTGGAAGCCGCCATGCAGAGCCTTGTGCTCGATAAAAAGCATCCGCTCTCGCTGGAACTTGCCGGGACCGCCGAACGTCGAAGCTTTATTCTGCGAGCCACGACCCGGACCGCGCTTGACCACGCAGAAGCGGTGTTGCGCTCTCAGTATCCGCAGATGGAAGTGCGCCCCCTGTATCCGCATGAGGACCCGTTTGTGCTGGAGCCCTATGAAGCGGTAACTGCGGTTGAGCTGGTCACTGGCGGTCAGACATACATGCCGCTACGCACATGGCAGCAGGAACAGGAGCGGCAGGAGGATCTTGATCCACTGCAAGGGCTGCTGGCGGCGTTAAGCAGGCTCCCGGAACACACGCGTGTGATCTCTCAGCTTGCGCTGGTTCCGGCACCTCCTGCCTGGTCTCGCCGCGATGCCCGCAAGGCGATTGAAAGCCCGCTGGACAAGGAACGGCGCGCCATGCAGGTCGAGATGGCCGAGATGAGGCTGAACCGTGAGGCTGTAATCAGTACGCCGATTATCATAGCGCTTGGCCTGCTGTTGCTGCTCTTTCTGGCAATGCGTCCGTTGATTCCCGGGTGGACCTGGGATATGCTCACTGACTTGCTGCTTGGTCGCGTTCCTCAGCTCTCGTCCGAGCAGGTGCTTCAGTTGATCCTGTTGATAGGCGGCATCTTCTGTGCGATTCTCCTGTTCTGGGGCGTGGGCGCCTTTATTCAGAGGAAGCTGAAAGAGCGACGCGCCTATGACACCCGGATGGTTGCTCAGCGTGTCTCGCGCATGGCGTATAAAGCGCGGCTCCGCCTTTATGTGATCGGACCGAAACAGGCCAGTTATCTGGGCGATGGTGGCTTGCTCAAGCGCTTGCAGGAGCGATGGAAAGAGACGCGGGAACGGAAGGATATGCTGCTACGCCTGATCGCAGCCTATCGCCAGTTTGATCGGGCGAATGGTGCCTATTTTCAACCGAAGCGAATCAGGCGGCCCGGTCGCCTGTTTCAACGCTGGCATCGGGATGTAGCGCGCTCTCAGCACCTGCTGACGGTCGATGCGCTCGCGACGCTCTGGCATTTACCACAGGCCGACGCGCTTCCTGAACTCTCATTGGTCGAGCACCGACGCGCCCGCACCATGTTGCTTCCGCCGGACCTGGCCCGCCAGGTGGCGCATCTGCGTCCGGTTGGCTACTCGGAGCATGGCGGCTATCGGCTTCCCTTCGGGCTTGATTCCACGTTCTTCACGCAGCATACCCTGATTGCCGGTAAATCGGGTGAGGGCAAAAGCACGTTTATGGAGCATATCGCGCATGATGCGATGAAGCTAGGCGGGCTGATGGTCATCGATCCGCATGGAGACCTGTGTGAGCATATTCTGCATATCGTGCCGGAATACCGCGCTGAAGATGTTGTCTTTATCGACCTCTCTGACCCTGATGCTGCTGTGGGCCTGAATCCGCTGGATGTGACGCTTGGCAGGGGACGTGATAAAGCAATCTCTGACCTGCTCAAAACACTGGCGCATATCTGGGCGACGAGTTGGGGCCCACGGATGGAAAATGCCTTCGAGATGAGCCTGCGCACGCTCTTTGAGGCAAATCGCGTGCTGGTAGCCCGCGATCCGCTCGAAGGGCCGCGTCAGCAATATACACTGCTCGATGTGTTGCCGATTCTGACCAATGAGAACTTCTGCCATGCGATTCTACAGCAGATTGATGATGATTACCTGCATCGCTGGTGGCGCGAGTACTATGAGCCGCTCACGCTGATGCAGCAGCGCGAGGTGATTAACCCCGTTATCACAAAGGTCGCGAAGTTTGAAAGCGTGATCGCCCGGCGGATTATCGGGCAGCCTGTCTCGACCATCAACTTCACACAGATGATTGAGGAGCGCAAGATTATTCTCTTTAAGCTGGCGAAGGGCGTTGTGGGAGCCGATGTCGCGGCCCTGCTCGGGGCGAGCATGCTTGGCCTCTTCCAGATTACGCTTGAGGAGCAAGGCATCAAACAAGAGATAGAGCGGGTACGCTATCCGATCATCCTTGACGAATTCCAGACACTCGCGGGTGTTGATTATGGTGCCCTGGCGGAGCTGCGTAAGTATGGTGCGACCTTCTTTCTGGCCACACAGTCGCTTGAGTATTTGCAGAACCTCGATCCGTTGCTATTGCCAACCGTTCTGGCGAACGTCAAGCAGCTTGTTATCTTCAATCTGTCGGCACAGGATGCCGAGACGATGTATCGCGAGCTTGGTGTGGAGCGCGATGACATCCTGAACCTTGATATGCATACCTGCTATGTCAGGCTCTCGGCGTTGCAGAAGCGCCAGCCCACCTTCTCGCTGAAGGTCACGCCACTCGATATACGAAATGTTGAGCAGGCGGAGAGCATCCGGACGCGGAGCCGCGTTCGCTATGCCTCCTCGGTTGAACTGGTTGATGAGATGCTACGCGAGGCGATGGTGCGCGGTATTCGAATGGCTCCTGTGCAGCCCGAGAAGAAGAAGAAGGCCAGACAGCCGAGTGAACCTGCTCGCCAGCCTGAAGCTGTTGAGTCGCCTGTGATTCTGCTTCCCCCGGCCACGGAGCCAGTAACGGAGCCGGTTGCTGAAGACATGGAGCCGCAGGAAGAAGCAGCAGTGGAAAAGAAGCGCAAGCGCCGGAAACGTGGCAAAGGAGGCAAAAAGAAGGCCGAGGCACTGGTTGCGGCTGGCGAAGAAGAGGAAAGCCCCTCTGAGGAAGGGGCTTAAAGGTCCGGAAGCAGATAAGGAAGCAAGGCGAATGAGCCCATGCAGGCCAGCCAGAGGATGATAAGTAGCCAGAGGCACAAGGTCAGCAAGGGCTCTTTCTTCTGTACCGTATCCGGTTGTTTCATGGCGTCTCCTTTCTATCCGCTCGCTCTAGCAGCAGAAAGCCACCTGTCTCGGGAGCGATCTTCTTCCCGGAAAGCGCGTTAATGATTTGAAGCAGCCAGCGATTGCGCAGCGGTAATTTCAGGCGCAACATCTCGCGCAAGGGCCAGCGGTAGTCTCGGGCCTGCCAGCCATATTCCTCAAAGAAGGCCAGCCCTCCTGGTGGGGCAAAGCGCGTTCGGACGCTTTCTGCCGCATACGCGTTCCAGCGGTTGGCATCCTGGCGCAAAGCAAGCGGCGAGATAAATTCGGTCAGCCACCAGCGAATAGCTGAATGGGCCGTGAGGTCGGTTGCCAGTCCCCGCACATCTGCTTCGGTCAGGTAGACAAGCAGGCCCTCGGTCAGCACAAAGATCTGCTTGCTTTCCTGCTGGACGCGATCGAGAAACGCGGTGCGCGTCTCGGCATCAGTGATGTCGAACGGGACGCGCTCAACCTGACAGCGGGCCCGCTCGCCTGCAAGCAGCTCTTCCTTGTAGGAAAGCACGTTCTCATGATCGACCTCGATCCAGCGAAGCCCTTCAGGGAGCGCGAGCCGGTAAGGACGCGTGTCGAGCCCGGCTGCCAGATTGATGACGGTATCGATCGCTGTTTCGGCCAGCACCTGCTGAAGTAGCTCATCATAGATATGGGTGCGCAGGACGATAGGCCAGCTATCCTGCTCGCTTTGGGGCAAAGTGCGAACCAGCTCTGCGCCGCGCTCACCCGCAAGACGTTTTGCATAGGGGTCGCGAAAGAGTCCCTCGGGCCGCTCGGTCTCCTGGGCGCGATACCACGCGATCAGGCGGGCAGTATCAAATGTATCATGTACCAGATAGGTTGGCATGCGGTTTCATCTCCTGAATGGTTATAATCCGGGCAGGGTGAACGGGACTTGAAAGAAGTAGAGAAACAGGAGGAACAGGAGAAGCAACAGGAGAATGACGGCATAGAACGGCAGTGCGGAGGCCGTCGCTGTGGTATAGACAGTGCCGTGAGCGGTGTGGTCAAAGGCTTTGTGAATGATGAATGCGCCTTTGCGATAGCTCCCCCAGATCGAGATAGTATCACCAAGTGAGACGTTCGCTCCACGCAGATAGCCCTGAATGCGGGCATCCTGTTGCCGCCCATCAGGCCGCCGCACGCGAATAGTCGTCACCTGAACGCGTTCGCGCTCATAGGGATGGTGCACCTCGCTCGGGATATACCAGATGGCGTCACGAAGTTGTCGGGCGATAGATGAGAGGCCGCTATAAGGTGCCACTTCTTGTTGTGAATGCACATGGATGACCGTTCCCCAGAGATCGGGCGGACGGCGCGGGAAGCCGAAGGGCAGCTTCTCCTGTAGCCACGGTGGCGTTTCCAGCGGCCTGGGCTGCTCTTTGAGCGGCTGGACGTCCAGTGGCGCCGCTGTGTGATAGGGAAAGTGCTGCTCCTGGAGCGTGATTCTGGTCTCTGTCTGCTGGCGTGCCGGTAGCTCCGTCGCTGAGAGTGCGGGTGGCTGCGGCGCAGGAGGAAGCATCTGCTCTTCGTGGAGCGGCGCCATGAGCGGTGGCGTTGATTGATGCAGCTCTTCCGTTGGCCTGGCTGGCTGTTGCGGCACAGGTGGACCTGAGAGCGGCTCACCACAGTTGGCACACTGCTGTAAGCCGCTGGATGCCATATTACGATATCCACAGTATTCACATTTGATGGCTGGCACGTTGGTTCTCCGACGTTCAGGGTTAATGGGCTGCCGTTTCCGCCGTACGGATCGCGCCCATTGCTTCTTCTTTCTTTATGTTGACGATATTCTCACCAAGCGAATGCAGTGTATGGTAGGCAATCCAGAGGGGACTATGGGACGTATTTCTCACCTTGCCTCCTCCGGGCTGCTGAATGATCGTGCCATTGTTCACGATGTTGTGCGAGCCGACCGCGTTTCCAGAACCGTTGATAGTGACCTTCCCGTAGGTTGAGTGAAGCTGCTCCGGTTGTTTCGGCTCGGGCTTTGGGAGGGATGGTTGCCGTGGAGTTCGGGCTGATGATCTCTCACGGGCCAGAGCGGCGGGATTGTCGGCGCGAAGCAACGCCCCAAGTTTGTCATGCTCGGGGAGGGCCGAAACAGCTTCCTTCATCCGCGAGGCCAGCGATGGCTTGGCTTTGGGAGCAGGGGAAGGCTCAGGAGCGTTTGGCTTCAACGTGAATGGGTTCTTGTTAATGATGGAGCTCGACATCTGCTTCAAGTCATCGGGCTTTGTTGTGCTCTTCGGATCATGCTTCTCATCGGGCTTCGCCTCTGCCTTCGGATCATGCTTCGAGGGGGGCAGCGATGGCTTGGCTTTGGGAGCAGGGGAAGGCTCAGGAGCGTTTGGCTTCAGCGTGAACGGGTTCTTGTTAATGATGGAGCTCGACATCTGCTTCAAGTCATCGGGCTTCGCGGCTGGTTTCTGGGTCGAGCCCACATGTGGGCGTGGTGTTGCCACTTTGGGCGCGGGCATCGGCGCTTTCATTGGTGTCGGCGCTCTGAATACAGGGGGACGCATCCTTTTTTCTCCTTCGCTAGTACCTGTCAGGTAGGACGTGAGACTACTCGTTGGTGAGCGCAAGTTCCGAATCGGGCCATTCTGGCTGTTCTTCTGCCTCTTCGGTGTTTGCGGCAGTTTGCGCCGAGATGTAGCGCTGGAAGGCGTCGGCGGTGACTATGCGCTCATAGCCGCTCAGATCACTGCCCTCGATCGTGTGCAGCACGGTACAATAGCTGACCCAGGGGAGAATCTCTTCGTTGCCGCCGGCCAGCCAGCCCTTCACAAGTATCTGAGCACTGGTAAAGGCAGCCTGATAGCGCTCTTCCTCCGTCTCGTAGGTCGCAGCGGTCAACTCGCCTCCGATCCATTCCCGGTCGCGTGGCTCTAAAAGTGTCTGGACATCGCGTCGGTAGAGGCATTTTGCCGGACAGATGGCGCATCCACGGAACGGACCGCGTCTCCGCTGTGTCAGTTCAAGATAGGCTTGCAGGAAGCGATTCAGATGTTGCTCTGCGGAGTCGAGTTCCCGGCGAATCTCCTGGCGGCCTTCCTTGTCGGGGTCCTCGTTGGCGAGCTGCTGCGAACGGTAGAGCGCGAGCAGACCGCTTGTGAGCTGGCGGCGCAACTCATCGGTTTGCGGGTAGGTCCAGCCAAGCTGTGCGCCTCGTTGCTGGAGCAGTTCAAAGCAGCCGCGCACGATCAGCAGGCGGAAGAGCACGTCATGCAGCGAGGGCGCAAGCGATGAGGTTTCGGCCTCAATGCTCTCCTCAAGCTGGAACAGGACGTTGAGCGTTTCGGCAGGGTTGGCAAGGATGCTCAGGAGCAAGCGAGCCCAGAACCCCTTTTTCTGTGTCGTCTCAAAGAGCTTGCCTGCAAGCTGATAGAGCATGGGCGGCGGGCTCCCGATCGAGGTCCGTGGGATCTTGTACGCGTCGAAATCGAGAATTGCATGATAGGCCGAGACGCGCGCATATGAGCGGCTGTCCTGCTTGAGGGCGGGATCTCGCAGCGGCTCAAGCTGCCGTTTGTAGTTGTCCATACGCACAAGATAGGCGTGGTCGGCCCCTTCGGCATAGACGGCCGCCGTTCCCGGAGGCAGAATCCCGAGGTGGGTCTGTTGTGCCTCATTCAGGTTCATGGTGTGTCCGATACTCTGGCGGTCATCCTGCGCAATCAGACGGTGCACGATTTTGAGATTGGTGTTTTTCAGCACGTCGGGCGCAAGCTTGCTCGGAATCTGCTCTGCGACGAGGATGCCCTGACCGTAGGCACGAACCTCGGCCAGCATGTTTGTGAAGACCTCGACTGCCTGTGCGCGCGGGTTGGCAGAATCCGGGTTGGTCGGCATGACGGGACCGGTATTCTGAAGCAGGCGGTGTGCCTCTTCGATGACGATCAGATGTTGCAGTGTGCGTCCGGTCAGCTCATTTTCCGCACCGCTGCTTGCCTGTAGCCGCCGGTATTCGTAGATGCGAGCCAGCAGCAGGCCCATCAGGAACGTTTTCTCTTCATCATTGCCGATGCTCTCCAGTTCGAGAATTGTGGGCAGCGAGAGCAGGGCACGCATTGGATAGCTGCGGGCGGTGTCGAGCATCAGGCCCTTTGCCCCGATACGGAGCGAGCCAATCCGCGCCTTCAGTGATGCCTTGATATGCGCGTCGGCTTCGGGATTGTAGCGGAGCCGGTCCGCGACCTCCTGGGTCTTGTAATCGAGATCGGCAAGAGTTGGGAAGATCGGGTAGCGATGGCGGTCGGCCCAGTTGGAGAGCCGCCGGTTTGTGCTGCTGGTGATATCCCATCCCTTCTCTTCATAGATCTCATACATGGCCGTTTCGATGATTTGCGGCAATGGCGCATACATCGGGAAGGCGGCGGTAAAAACGGCTTTCAGAAAGTCGATGTGTGCCATGAGCGAGCCGCTGCCCGGTTCGTCGGTCGTCTCAAACTCGAAGGGATTGAGGCGGAACGGGGCGAGCATCTCGTTCCCAAGCGTAAAGACCCGTACATCGGCGCGGTCAGCCTGCGCATTTTTGAGAGCGCGGTACTCCGTTTTCGCGGGCTCGATGACCAGAAAGGGCTTGCGAGCCCCTGTGAGATGGTCAAGCAGGTTCATGACGGTCGTGGTCTTGCCGCTGCCCGTGACACCAACGATGACGGCATGCTTGCTTAAGGCATCGATGTTGATATCGTAGGTGACATGGGTCTTTTTCTGTTGTTGCAGGATCATACCCAGGGGCAGAGAGACGCCGGTCTGTGCCTGAAAATCAACGTCGAAGGTGACGTGATCGTGCAGCGCATAGCCCGGGAACTCCTCGCGCGGAAGCTGAATCAGCGTGGCAAGCTCCTGCGATGACAGGAAGGTATGGAAGCTTTCCAGCGGTGCGCCGAACTTTTCGCAGAGTGAGACTCGCAGCGGCTCCGGGCGTGAATCGGCTCCGGCAAGCGTGCCAAGCAGGAGCGAGCTGAGACGCTGTGCGTCTTCCTGGTCGCTGGCTCCAAAGTAGGTACGCACGATCCACTGACCGGTAGCCGAGGACTCATCAAGGCGAGCGAGCTCGTGTTCAAGCAATTTATGCAGGTATTGCGCCCGGTAGTTCACCATGTCGCCGCTAAAGCTCTTGCTCTGTCCGCCAGATTCAACGCTGGTGACTTGCTGCGAATCCTGTCTGGTTGATGACCACTGCACCCGTGAGCGTGTGGTGATCTGCGTCAGCAGGTCAATGGTGCGCATGCGCTCCTCGATCACCTTTTGTCGGGGCCTGGGGTGCGCCTGAACGATGTAGGCCCAGGTCGCGCCATCCATCCCACGAATGACACGCTCAAGTGGCGTGCGCTCCGGGGGGCTGTGTGGTTGCTCATCTTCTTTGAGATGGTTGGGGGTGAAGGCGCGGCGGCTCGGGATGCCGGTAACGACTCCCTGAACGCGCAGATGTCCCCGTAACCTGTGAAGCAGATCTTTTGGCGAGGCCGGAGAAAAGGAAATGCCCGGAAAGAGCCCTTCCAGTGCGCTGCGCGTCGCTTTTTCGCTGCCTAGCGACAAATAGAGTGCGATCTGTTGTTGCGTTCCCAGAAGGAGAAAGGTGAGGTCGGTATGGCGCTGATGGTGGGCGCTAACGACCAGATCAACCAGACGGTGAATAAACTCGTGGGGCGCTTTCCAGAAATTCCCCAGGCCGTGAATATGAAAGAAAGCCTGCTCGCTCTCTTCAAGCAGGTCTGCCGGGTCGAATGGTTCGGGTGACGCACCTTCCAGATTGTAGCGTTCGAGGCCTGCGATCAGTTTTCCCAGTTTGTTCAGTGATTCGACGTCAAACCCTGGAATCATAAGGTGCACCTTTCTGTAGTGGCTTGCTTCTGAGCGTACCATAAGGGGCCGGTTGCTTTCCAGGAGGAAAGAGGGACATATTTTTGTCCCTGCTTCCTCCTGTACGTGGGCGGTTCTTCTTGCCTATCATTGAGAGCAGAAAGAGGAAGCGTATGAGAGACCTGTTTCTGATAAGGCCACGCAAGCGCTCGTGGCTCTCTTTTCTTGATATTTTTATCACCCTGGTGGCCCTGATCGTGCTCTCTCTTCTGCTGATCGTGTGCCGACCAGATATGATGCTGCACGCAATCGAGACGCTACAGCAGCGGCCTCAGAGCTTGATGCAGGTGGGGGCTGTCCTTGCCCCACATGCTTGCCCTGCGGAGCTGGTGCAGGCGGGCGACTGCCTGGAGCAAGATTATAAGGGCGGCGGGAAGAAGATTCAGAACCCGATTGACGACAACAGTGCCCTCTTTTTCTACACGCCCTATCGCTACACCGTCGACAATGAGATTGTGCGGTTGCTCTGGGGAGCGATGCTGGCAATTGTAGATATTTTCCTTGTGCTCGTATTCATGATGCATGGTTTACGCATGATGATCGCGGGCACGGTGTTCAAGTTCAGCAAGGCGATTGAAGAGTCTCCCGGTGTGCTGCTCTCCCTGATCGTGGTGCACGTCAGTCTCACCTTTATTTCGCTGTTTATCGGCCTGAATAATGTTCTGGTCAATCATGCCTATACCTGGGCGAACGACAAACTGGTACAGACCGACTTTCGGCGCGAGGAATGGAAGGATCTCCAGATCTCCGCGAATGGCGCGGCTGGCAGGGATCGTGATACCTATGACAAGCTGCCACAGAGCTTTAAGAATCGCTGCGAGCCGGATCGCATCCTCTACGTGCATGATTACACCCAGATCTTCAAGAAATGCCCGATCCCTGGCGACAGCATGATGACGAATTTCCGGCTTGTGCCTGAGGATCTGAATTTTACCAATCTCTTCGATAATCTGCAAAAGCTCGGTGATGCTCTGCCCTTGATTATTCAGGTGCTGGCGCTGATGCTGCTGATTCAGATGGTGATACGTCTCTTCTTTATTAACCTCTATATCGTGTTCGCGCCGCTGGCTATCGCGTGTTGGGCCTTACCGGGCCGAAGCGGGCAGGGGGTTACCTCGCTATGGCTCAAGGGCTTTATTTCGACGGCGCTGGTGCAGTTTGTGATGGTGCTGGCTCTGATCGTCACGCAGATTATGCTTGGCGCGGTCCTGCAAGTTGTGGCGACGCCGCTCAAGTCTTCTGGTGACGATGGCATGACCGGTCCGGGGGGGCTCCCGGTGAATACACTGGTTGATCTGATTCACGTGTGCTGTCTCTGGTTTATCATTCGGATTCCGGGGCTACTGGGCACGGCTCCCATGCGTACGATGGTTGAGAGTGGTCAGATGATGGCGCAGGTGGTAAGCACAACCATTGTCTCACAGTTTACGCAGGCGCAGATGGTGTTCCAGGCGGGGGCAGGTCTGCTACCGCTTGCACGATTCGCACGATAGGGGAGGCGCAACGATGAAGAAACGACGCTGGTTGCGCCTGGCACTACTGCTGTTGTGCTTGCATGGGCTGTTCGCGCTCTTCTGCCTGACGACGCCCGCGAAGGCCGCGGATCCCTGTAGCGAGGGAAAGGCAACGAAGGCCTGTCTGGAAGGAACGTCGGTCTCGTCAAGCTCCTATACCGGAAACGATAGCAAGATACAGAACCCCTTTCCCGATAACCCGCTGTTCTTTTTCACACCGTACGACATCACGGTTGATAATCCGACGGTACGGCTCCTATGGGGCGGGGTGCTGGCCCTGGTGGACATGTTCCTCGTCATTTCCATCATGTTAAACGGAATTCGCGTGATGCTGGTGGGAAGCGTCTTCCGTTTTGCTGATGCGGTCGAGACATTACCCGGCGTGCTGCTGGCGCTGATTGTGGCCCATATCAGCCTGACCTTTATGACGTCGGCGATCGGGCTCGGGAATATGCTGACGCACTCGCTCTACCTCTCTGCGAAGGAGATCAACATTGAGGGGCCAGTCAAGTATGGCAAGTCCAAGACAAAGGAGGAGAAGCTGCATGTTTTCTTCCCGACGGGTGATCCCGGTAAAGAGAGCGAGTTTGAGAAGAAGTTGCTTACAGATCCCTTTGCGGTGGCGTCGGCATGGGGTGGACCCGACGGGAAAATATATGGGGCACCAGACGGTAAGTCGTTGACGCAGAGCGATCTGAGCCACTTCGAGAAGGATTGGACGTGTAAGGCCAAAGAGATCAATTTCGATGTCGAGAGCCGCAAGAACCTGTTTGGCAAGAAGGGCAAGCCCGAAGATGGGAACATCGCCTTCGATATCTCGATGCGGGCTGAATCCATTGAGGAACTGGGGGAGAATGTGCCTGCCTCGGTGATTGCGCGTCTGCATCAGATGGTCAGCCAGATCGAGACCGATGTCAACCAGATTGAGAATGACGCTCTGCGCTGGCATACTGATTGGTTGAAGTTTGATGAGGAGCTATCGGGCTATGAAAAGAAGTATCTGAACTATGAGCGCCAGGACGTGAACGCCGACCATGCGAACCGGGTGAAATTGACCATGTCGCTGCTGTTCAAGTCCAACGGCACCTATATTGAGTCGATGCCGGGCAAGCGGGGGGATATCATTACTTTTACCTGCCAGACACCGAAGCCGGTCGAGCAGAAAGGCCTCTTTGAGACAGATCTGAACTTTACTGATCTGTTCAAGAACCTGCAGGATCTGGGAAAAGGGGTCAAGATGATCGTGAAGGTGCTGACCTTGATCCTGCTGGTACAGATGGTGGTGCGCCTCTTCTTTATCAATCTCTATATTGTGCTGGCTCCGCTTGGTATTGGCTGCTGGGCCTTGCCTGGCCGCATCGGGCAATCGCTCACGTTGGAATGGATGAAGGGGTTTCTCTCAACGGTTTTTGTGCAGTTCTTGATGGTGGTTGCCTTGATCGTGTTACAGGCGATCTTTAACGTCGTCTCGGATTTCGCCAGTGCCACGCCGGGAACGCCGGTGGGTGGTCTCTCGTCGGATGTCTGGTTCGACCTGATGCGCATTGCCTGTATCTGGTTTATCATCCGCATTCCGTCGCTGCTCGGGACTGCCCCGATGCGCACGATGGTCTCAGCCGGGCAGATGGTAACGCAGGTAGTGGGCGCGACCGTGATGATGCAGATCCAGCAATTCCAGATGATTGTACAGGGCGTATCGGCGCTGGTCTCAGCCGGACTCGCGTTTGTGCGCTAGGTCTGTATGCGAAAGGGATAGGTCAATTTGTCCCTCTCTCTCCCTATACAGGGAACGAGAACTTTTTTACTATAAGTGATAGGGCGGTACGAGGGGGTTATATTTCTTATGAAGCGAAAAACTCAGACTGCTCGAAAGATACTGCGAGCGTTCGATATCGCGACTGTATTGCTGATCGCGCTGGCTCTTGCCGGAACGCTCCTTGCTTTGCCCGCTCAACAGCATGTACAGGCGGCGACTCAGAGTCCTCAGGCAACCGCTGAGGAGTGCCAGGAGTTGCCAGACGAGCTGAAACAATCCTGTCTTGCGGGGCATCTCTATGTGTCTGCTTATAAAAACGAGAATCCCAAAATCCAGAATCCTATAGCGAAGCAGAACCTGCTCTTTTTCTATACGCCGCCCGAAAGTACCGTTGGAAACCAGAACATTCGCTCGCTCTGGACGGCAATGATAACGGTTGTCGATGGACTGGCAGTTGTAGCAATCATCATGACCGGCATCCGGGTTATTTTCGCGGGGATCACCTTCCGCTTTGCGAAGGCGGTCGAGGAGTTGCCGGGCATTCTGCTGGCCCTGATCGCAGCTCATGTCAGCCTCTTCTTTATTACCGTGCTGGTCGATCTTCAGAACTCGCTGACCGGCGGGATCTATACCGTTGCCGAGTATTCAAACTCGATCCAACGGTCTGGCTCCGGTTTTGGTACCGGCGATGAGAAGACGATGGAGCTGCATGTTCTGTTCCCCACCTATAACGAGGAAGACAAGGACCATTTTGAGAAAGAGGGAAAAGATAAGTACAAGAGTATGACGCCCGAGCAGGCCGCCAAGCTCTGGCATGCTCCGAATACTGATGAGACCTTGCAAAAGATGAAGGGGAAGTCCTGCACCTGGAGTAAGACCAGTTTCGATCAATATGGGCGCTGGGTGCTCTTTGATGACGACGGCAACTACAAAGAGGGGGGCGTCTACAGTATCCTGCATCGGCGTGTCGAGCTGCTTTATGAGTACGATGGGAAGAAAGTCCCTGCCGCGACACGCAAGCAGTTGGATGCGATCTTTCCGCAACTTGAGAACGACATGGAGATGCTGAAAGATACAACCGATACGCTGGCCTGGTATCGCCATTTCGATGAATGGGATCAACTGGTTGACAATGCCTGGGATACATATGGCACGGATATCCCCAAAGATATCAAGCGGATGATGGGTGAGCAGGAGGGCGGTGGCGAGTACCGTGTGCGCCAGTATATGAATTCGCTGGTGCAGGGCGAGCCACGGCAGGTGAATTCGTTTGGCGATACACTCTACTATTCGTGCCAGGACGATGCAACCAGCAGCAAGAGCTTTCAGCTTGTGCCCGATAATTTGAGATTCGAGGATCTCTTTAAGAACCTGCAAGAGTTGGGAAAAGGCCTTCACGTTGTGCGAAAGCTGCTTGCTCTGATGCTGCTGGCACAAATGATTATACGCCTCTTCTTTATCAACCTGTACGTGATTACTGCACCGATCGGGCTGGCATGCTGGGCGCTACCGGGTAAGGTCGGGCAGGGTGTCACCCGGCTCTGGCTGAGCGGCTTTCTCTCAACGTTGATGGTGCAATTCGTGATGGTGGTCGCCCTGATTATCACGCAGGTGATGCTCGGAAACGTCATGCACTTTGCTGGTGGAACGCCGAGCAACACGGTTGGGGGCCTGGATGAGAATGTCTGGGTAGACCTGATGTGTGTCGCCTGTCTCTGGTTTATCATCCGGATTCCGGCGTTGCTTGGCACGGCTCCGATGCGCACCATGGTTGAGGCAGGGCAGATGATGGGGCAGGTGGTGGGCACGACAATGGCAATGCAGATGGCCGAACTGCAAATGGGACTTCAGGCGATCAGCGGCGCTATTTCTGGCCTGGCGGCAGCTCGCTAAGGGAAAGGAGAGCGGATGAGCAGCAAATATGCAAAAGGACTTGTAGCGGGCGGCCTGCACGGGGGCGCGATGGGTGGCTTGCTTGGCTCTTTGTGGGGCATTGCGTCGGCACTCGGGTTGCAATTGCTGGCGGTGATCTCGGTCGGCCTGTTGCTGCTTGGCAATATCGGTTCCTGGTGGCTCAAGTTTATGGCTCCGGCCTATTATGCGCCGGCGACCACGCAAACAGCGATGCTTGGCGATGACCTGGCGATGTTGCAATCAAAGAATCCGGTGCTGGTCGCGCTGGCGATTGTGCGCCATCTCAAAAAGGATGAGAAGGGCTCATGGAATGAGTATGACCTTAATGACTCGATCATGCAGCCCGTTATCAAGTACTGGAAGCAGCAATGTCACGGGTCAATTTGTCCCCATGCCCTGCCCAAAAGTCAGGGCGGAATTGGGTTGCAATGTGCGATGTTCATCCATACAGTGTATGATCTTGCGCACCATCCGCTGCCTGCTGGCGGGAACGCTATCGACTACTGGAGTGCGGAAGATCAGCAGGCATTCAAGCAGGCCGGCTGGAAGTATATCAACAACGGGGAAGGTATGCCCTCAATTGGTGATCTCGTGGTGATGGATCATGGACTGTATGGACATATCCTGATGGTAGTGGGCGTTGAGCCGCCCAAAAACGGCAAGGATGGGGCGCTCTATATGGCGCAGGCCAACGCAACAAGCAATACTGAGATTGGTGGTGCGCCGCTGCTCAAGTGGCCGTTGCGCTCCAGTGGCTATCTTGTTCAGGATTGGGGACCTGATTACCGGGTTATGGGCTATATCCATAATGAGCAATTAAGTAAGCAATGGGGAAATCCACTCTTTACAGCGGGCGGGGGCAATATCGATTGCTCGAAGGTGAAACACGTGTCTCATGAGTTGCCCCGGTCGGAATATGTCGAGATGGCGCGAAAGGCGGCCCAACAGATGGGGATCAATGCAGATATCTATTTGCGCCAGATCAAGCAGGAGAGCGGCTTTAACCCGGATGCGGTATCACCGGTGGGGGCCATTGGAATCGCGCAGTTTATGCCCGCTACTGCTGCTGGAATGGGAATTGATCCGCATGATCCCGGGCAGGCCCTCTGTGGCGGTGCGAAGCTGATGGCGAACCAACTCAAAGAGTATGGGGGCAATTATGCAAAGGCGCTGGCCGCATATAACGCCGGAGGAGGTGGTGTGGCAAGCGCAGTCAGGCGCTGTGGCGAGAATTTCCGCCCCTGTCTGCCTGTTGAGACGCGAAATTATTTAGCTGTGATTCTTGCAGGAATGGATGATTACGGGCGCAGAGTATAGTATCACTCTTGTGCCGCACATTCGGCAGAATATCTGCCACTACTATTGAAAGGAGTGATTATTTGTGATGTTGCTACAGCTTCTTCATAGCATAGATCTCGGTATCATTGTTGCTCATCTGCATACTGTATTTGCACATGTAAGCGATGCAGCGCTGACGGTGCTGGCTCCGTTGGCAGCACCCAAGAAGGCCACAGGCGACGCGTATAAGGATATTGAAAATTTTGCCAGCAATATCAGGAGCTTTCTTACCACGCTTGGGGGTATCGTCTTTGGGATCGGGGTGGCCGTTGCCGGTATTATGCGCATGACCGCGTTTGGAAGTGAGCGGCGCGTTGCCATGTCAAATATGGCGCTGACGGCTGCGGTAGTTGGCCTGGTGATTGTGGTCATGGCAAACACGCTGGATAAACTCATAACCAATGCGTTCGAGTATACAACGAAATAAGGGGAGGAGGAAAGGAGGCCTATGAAGAAAGAGGAGTTTCCAACTTTTCTCAATGAGCAGCCAACCATTATCTTCGGGCGTACCGGGCGGGAACTGTTGATTATTGTCTGTGGAGTTGTTGGCGGGTATTCGCTGTGGGTGAATTGTAGCGAGCTGCTTCCTGACCTGTGGTGGATGATTACATGCGCCATCCTGGCCGGGCTGGTTGTGCTGCTTTCTCTTATCATCGCATTGCTCCCGATCGCAGAACGCCCAATGGAAGAGTGGTTTATGTGCTGGTTGCTCTTTGTTTCGATGCCACGCCTCTATCTTTATAGGCCCTCTGAGGATGTGGCGGAGGATGAGAAGCCCTCGAAGGCGAAGAAAAAGAGCCCGAAGCAGCAGCCAAACGAGGAGGAAGATTTTCTAGAATGAGGGCTACGCTCAGAGAAGCGGTGTAAAAGGAGATAGCTATGTTTACGTTGCCTCGTACACCAAGTCAAATGTTTGGCGGCATTGGAAGCGTGCTCAAAAGCTTTGTCCGAGTGCGAGAAATTGTAGATGGGGTCGTTTGCCTGAATTTCGGGCGAAAAATGTATGAGTATCGCTCCATTATTAAGCTGACGACGTTAAATTTCTCTTTGATGTCTGAAGAGGATCAGGATGCTCTGATAGAAGGCTTCAAGGGCTTCTTGAACGGGTTGTCCTTCCCTGTCCAAATTTTGATTAAAAATCTGCCATATCGTCTAGATGAATATTTGAACTCGCTGGATAAAATTGATGATGAATTGTCGGATGTGATGCGCGATCATGCGCATTTCGTGCGGCAACTGGCCTCGCGCCGGGCGCTGATTAAGCGAAACTTCTATATTGTGATTCCGGCTGACCAGTCGATGACGCGCAACAAAGAGGAGGCGCTGCGCAATGCTCAGACACAGCTTCAACTGCGCTGTGATGAGCTGCTGCGCCAGCTTGAACGACTTGGGTTGTCAGGACACCGGCTGAATGATAAAGAGATTTTACATTTGTATCAATCCTCGTTTCTCTCAGAAGAGGCGAAGCTGTTCCCGATCTCTGATAACCTGATGGCGGGTGCCAACAACCTGATGGTCTCAGCGAAGGAACCGCAGGGAGAGAAGCCTGATCTTCAGACATTACTGGAAAAAGATGAAGATTATCTGCTGGAAGAAGAGAAGCCAGACAAGAAGCGAAAAAAGAAGAAGCAAAAGACAAAGAAACAGAAAACGCCCGATTTTGTCAGTGTTCCCGAGCTGATCGCGCCAAGCAGTATCGAGGTCTTTCCGTGGGCAGTGCGCATCGCGGGCGAGCTCGGGCATGAGTTTGTGCGAACGCTGGTATTTGTCAACTATCCCCGAAGCGCGTATCCGGGCTGGCTGGATGCGATTATCCAGGTGGATGAGCCAAACGTTGACTTCAGCCTGCATATCTCGCCTCTGCCACCACAGCAGGTCACGAGCCGCCTGGGACGCAAAGCGACGGAGTTTCGCGGTTCGGTGCTGGCCTCGCAGCGTCAGGGGAAGGCGCCCGATCCAAGCGCAGCGATCGCATTGCAGGATATTGAGGGCTTGCGGGAGCGCCTGGCACGCGGAGATGAGCGTATCTTCTCGCTGTCGCTCTTTGTGCAGGTGCGCGGACGCACCCGCCGGGAGTTGAGCGAGCGCAATAACCGCCTGGTTGCCGCAATCAGAAGCCTCGACTTTCGAGCATTGCCCGCGCACTGGCAGCATCATGCTGGCCTGCTCAGTTGTCTGCCGGATGGCGATAACCAGCTAGGGCGTGCCCGGCTATTTGGCACCAGCTCGGCGGCGACGTTCTATCCCTTTACCGGCAGTGATATCAGTATGGATAGCGGCGTGATGTTCGGTGTGCATCCCAATGGCAGCCTTGTGATCCTGAATCCCTTTAACAGCCAGGAGCTGGAAAACGCGAATATGGTCGTGTTCGCCAAGTCGGGTGCCGGGAAGAGCTTCTTCCTGAAAACGGTCTCGTGCCGCCTGCTGCCTACCTGTAACGTCTACGTGATCGACCCGGAGGCGGAATACAACAACCTGTGCGAACGGGTACACGGCCAATATGTGCGGCTCTCATCGGAGTCGCTCCAGTTGAACCCGTTCGATCTCTACGGGCGGCCCGATGCGCTGGAGGAGGATGAGGGCACCGATGAAGGCAACTTCTTCCGCGAGAAGATCCTGAACCTGATCACGTTCTTTGAGTTGCTGCTGTCGGATGAAGGGATACTTTCACAGAAAGAGAAGGCGTTCCTCTATCGCTGTCTGATCAAGACATACGAGAACCGCGGCATTACGATGGATCCGCGCACGCACCATCGCACGCCGCCCAATATGCAGGAATTCTTTGTCATTATGTCGAGCGCATCGCGTGGTGATAAGCGCTTTGGCGTCGGCGAAGATACGTTCGGGCTGAGTGACCGCCTGGAGCGCTATCTGCATCTCTTCCCGAGCCGAACCCGCGTGATTCTGGACAATCGCTTTGTGGACTTTAACATCCGGGAGTTGAACGACGCGCTCAAGCCGGTCGGGCTCTTCCTGATCACCGAGTTCCTCTGGACGAAGCTGCGCCAGGCACGACAGGAACGTGTGTTACAACGCCACTCGATCATTCTGATTGACGAGGCATGGCTGTTGATGCAGTTCCAGCAGGGGGCGAAGTTCCTGGCGGCATTTGCGCGGCGTATTCGTAAATATGGTGGCGGTCTCTGGTGTACAACGCAGAACTCTGATGACTTCCTGGGGTCAGAGGAGGGGCGCACGATCCTGGCAATGGCAACTATGAAGTTCTTAATGAAGCAGGACTCATCAACGATTGAGTCGGTGATGCGCACGTTCCGCCTGAGCCCGGGACAGCGAAACTTCTTGCTGGCAGCTCGGCGCGGTGAAGGGCTGTTCTCTACCAAGAGCTGGACGCCGATGGAGGTGGTCGCGTCGCCGAAAGAGGCCGAGATGGCGAACACGACGTTGACCCTGGCCTCATCTGTGCGAAGCACTGAAGCGTTGCTGGAAGAGTTAGAGCTAGAAGATCTGGAGCCCCCCTTGAACGGCTATAGCAAGAAGCATCCTGAGCGGGCATGAGGAGTGAGATTGTGCAGACGAAACGCACTTATTCTATTCCCTATCTGCCTGTCGTCACGCGCTGGCTTCTGCTTCTCGTCACAGGGGGACTGATGTTCTGGCTTGCGGGTGGCTGGCCACCCACAACCTGGGCCTTGCTGGTACAGTGCCTGATGAACTTTCAACCCTTATGGGAAAAGCATCAGGAAAGCCTGATTCTGCCGCTGGTGCTGCTGTGTATTCAATCGCTGTTCTTACTGGCGGCGTGGGGCCTGTGGGTCTGGCGTGTGTACCGTGAGCTTGCTATCCCGCGTCTGAGCGTAAAGGTCAGTGGCTTTGGCGCTTTCCGAAAACAACCGCCTGCGCCAGAGCAGGGAGCGCCACAGGCTGTCCCTGAGTTCAAGGAGCCGATCCCTGAGTTCAAAGTACCGGAGCCAATTGCGGAGTTCAAGGAGCCAATCCCGGAACCGCAAGCGCAGGAGTCAGCGCCGAAGTCGATGGTGGTTGATATGCTGGCAGAGAATCCCTTTGAGACTGAGGCAGAAGAGCCGGAGGTCCAGGAGAAGCCTGGAGTATCCTCTGAACAGCAGGCGGATATGCTGACGGAGAAACCTTTTCAGGCAGAAGTAGAAGAGCCCACCTCACCACAGCCAGCGGTACAGCCCCGGAAAGGGCCGCAAGTGGAAGCTCCACGTGAGCCAGTTGCGGTGCCTCCTGTGGCGAAAAAGTCCGACGATGAGGTGCTTCCTGAGGTGAAGCATGTGGAGCCAATCGAGGTGACGCGGGCGAATCCTTTTGCGACAACCAATCCCTTCGACGTGCAGAATGACCTGATCACGCTGTTCGGGCAGGAGAGCGCGATTGAGGAGGAGGCTGAAACGGAGCCAGAGCCCGGCGCGGACTCGCTCTACGTGTTTGGTGATCCGCTGGCCGGTCCACTACCGGACATCTTCTATCATGATGAGACGTTAAAGCGAGAACTGATAGAGGAAAAAGGTCAGGGGAAGAAAAAGAAGAAGGGTGAAGCGCACAGAGGCCAGAGCGTATAGGGCTCTGACCTCTGCCTGTTGCGCAAATAACTGTGCTAAAGGGGAGAAGAATCCTTTCCAGGGCTAATAGTGCCACTCCAGGGAAACGAATGAGAGAATGGACATCTCTCTCGATTGTTGTATTGCTATCTGTCGATTATTGGGCCTCAGGAAGAAGCAGGTAGCCATAATTGAGAACACAATAAATATAGACCCCACTCCCGCGTAGCTTCCCTCGGATCCTGTCGATGTGTTTATCCATCATGACACGTACCTTTTCATCAACGGTGTAATTGTAAGCATACCAGGCCAGATCTGCATAGGTGACGGGTGCTCCGCTGCGCAAAGGATAAAGCAGGCGGAATTCGGTTGCCGTAAAGGTAACAATGAGATTGCCGATGGTGACGGATCGCCGTTTGATATCCCATTGCAGTTCACTGATATGCAATGGCTTTTTTTCTGGTGTGCTTACGGATGCAAGGTACCACTTGGAAACGCCCATATGTCAACACTCCTTGTTTTACCGGACATTGAATGCACATCCTTGCGATGTAAGTGGTATGGAAACCAACAAGACTGTTTGCAATAGATAGTGCATGCTCCTATAGATCGTGCTCGTTATTGTGCATTGCCTCTCTATCCTTTAATATCGAGCCGTGGCATCTCTCTGCAACACTCTATGAGGAACCGATACAGAGATAGTTCTGTGCCTGGCTTATAGAATAGAATTTCATTTCTGGAAAAAGAAATGAACTATTTCACATTTTGAGACTTTTTCTGGAATCTCACTTCCAGAATTGGGGTAGGAGAGTGTGCTTCAAAGCTATAGCGAGACGCCGATTTTTATGGATTCACAGGGTAATCATGCCGGAAGCTCCAGAAATACTGCATGAACGATCAGGAGAGCAGGGAGACCTGCTTGCGCAAGGGACCTTCTGGTGTCATGCTATCCTCTTCCTCCTCCTGTGTGGACTCTTGAAGGGCGTCCTCGGGAAGTTGGAAGGTGGCAACAGAGTTATGCCACTGTTGAGCCAGCACAGAAAGCGAGTGAATGTATTGCGCTGTCGTGAGAATCGCGGTACTTGCATCATGGCTGCGTCGCGCAATGGCATAAAGATCCGAGATCATGCTTTCGGCCAGGGTGGCGTGTGACTGCGTCGAGTCGAGCAGGGATTTCAGCAATTGCTCCTGACGCTGTAGATCGGTTTGCAGGCGTTGGAGCATAGCGACAAGGTGCAGGTCGGATCCCTCATTGCGCAAAACGGTTACGTCCGCTGAAACGGCACGCAGGCCAGTATGCTGCTTGAGAGCGGTAAGCGCTTCGTGGACAATCTCGACATTGAGCTGTAGCGTATTGCTCAGGCGCTGCACAAAGGCGACCAGTTTTTCTACCGCCTCTGTGGTCTCAGAGAAGCGGAGCATCTGCGTTTCGGTGGTCCGCGCCAGTTCGACCGCGTTTGAGAGCAGCGTGTGAGTTTTCGTTTTGACTCGCCCGGTGGAGTAGCGTGTCCATTTTGCCAGATCAACCAGTTCTTCGATAAGAGCATTACAGATATCGCTGATGAGGCCGATGTCACCAGAAGTGGCGCTGGCGTGTACGCGGAGATCGCCTTCCATGACCGGCTTGATCTCGCCAATGAGCTTTTGCACGGCTTGTGTGGTGCGCTGGAACTCGTTCGCGGCGAACTGATTGCGGGCGGCTGTCTGCATCTGCGAGCTGATGTGCTCAAGCAGCGTGTTGATGGTATGGGTCAGCTCAAGCAGCGTCTCGTCTCCCTGAGGCGTTGCCCGTTGGCTAAGATCACCTGCGACATAGGCCCGACAGACCTCAGTCAGCGCTTGTTGCTGGCTGCGCGTGGTGCGCTGGAAGAACCAGAAAATAGCGAGTTCGGCAAGAAAGACCAGCACGCTGCTGAGAGCCAGGACCACAAGGAAGAGCACGCTATCAAGGTTGCGCATGCTGAGGATGCCAATAACCCAGAGCGCTGTAACAGGAAGCATTGCAGCAACAAGTATCTCAATGCGAAAAAGGGATGATTTCACGAAAAATGACTCCTTGCTTTTGTACTCCGTTATGCTTCTAAAGGTCGCTCAAAGAGCAGGGTTGCGTCGGGATCTCCTCCATTCGTGAGCGGCTTATGCGAGACCGGTTGTCGGGCTTGCAGGTGTGAGAACGCCTGCTGTTTCTTGATATAGAACGAGATGGGCTCTGCCTGTGCTTGCTCCTCGGCGGGCTGTTGCTGCTCGGGGAGATGAAGCGTTGAGGAGACGACCCGTGTTTGTTGTGGTTCGGCAAGGGCGCGTATCTGCTGGATTGTTTGCGCGATCTGGTTATAGGACGACGTATACAGCCGCTCCTGAAGCACATGAGCCAGCGCGGTAATCAGGGCCTGGGGCGACTGGAAGCGCCGTTCAGGGTCACGCTGAAGCGCATGGTTGATGACCAGTTCCAGGGCGACTGGTATTTCAGGCGCGATCTCATGTAACGAGGGGAGAGGCTCGTGCACGTGCTTACGAACCGTTTCGACAAAGGTTTCACCCATAAAGGGCGGTCTGCCGCTCAAGAGCTCAAAGAGGAGCACACCAAGCGAGTACACATCCGAGCGCTTATCACCTTCCGCGCCCCGGACGACTTCGGGTGCAAGGTATTCGGGTGCGCTGAGAAAACTGCCCGTAATGCTTTTCAGATGCTCGTAGGAGGCCAGGGAGAGTTTTTGGTCACTCAGGTTGGACGCACTGAGTATTTGCGGCTGGCCGAGCTTCATCACCTGAACCTCATCATCCTTGTTGAGGAAGATGGTATTTTTGTTCAGGTACAGAAAGACTCTGCCGCGCTCGTGAAGGTATTCGAGCAGGTCGGCCAGCCGGGTCAAGAGCTGGAGTGCGGCCTGCGCGGACCATTGTTTCTGATGCTTGAGGCGCGTTGTCAGAAGCTCGCCGGGTGCGTCGGGCGTAATGTGATAAAAGATACCCTCTTCTTCTCCGTAGCCGTAGAGCGGGAAGAGATGGGGGTGGCGGAGCGTGATAAGTTGTTCGCTTTCCTGTTCAAAACGGTCGCGAAACCGGTCACGAGCCTGTTTTGACATATTTTTGGGAAGGTGAAAGATGGTAACAATAACCTCTGGAAGAAGCCAGAGTTCTCGTGTGCGGGCGCGATAGATGCTCATACTGGATCCATGCTGTAAGAGATGTTCCAGCCGATATCCGCGAATCTTCCTTCCCAGATATGGATCAGACGATGCTGACATAATGATGGGCTCCTTTCTACCTGATTGCTGTACGGTAGCGTACAAGTGGCCCTTCTTCCCTCTCAGCCTTCAGTGCTTGTGCAGTATTTCTGATGCTCCTCAAGGGAGACGTGAGAATGATGCATGTAATAGTATGGTGCAAAATGGTTGCTCTCGATAGGGGGATACAGGGACAAATTCATTAAGTGTGGTTATCATTGAATGGGGATTCTCTTTATAGTGGGGAGAAGGCGAGAAAGTATAACAGGAAAGGCGGAAGATCCAGGCCCCGGGGTCTCCGGAGGGACTGGATCTTCACTCTATGGTTGCCGCCTGTTCAGAGAGCGTCAGCGCTTGCGCTTCCGCCAGCGAGGCAGGTTGTCGGCTTCCTCCTCCTGGAGGTGGGCCTTCAGCCTGTCAGAGAAACAGCGAGGCAGTTTGTCGGCCTCCTGTGAGAGATGTGCCAGCAGTTTGGTGTAGAAACAGTACGGCTGTTCGGCAGCGTTCTGCGAGAGTCGCTGCCACAGCTTGTCGGTCCACTTGTCCGACAGCCTGGTAGCTTTCTGGACGAAGCGAGCTTTCAGCTTGTCGGTCCACGTGCTCGGCTTCTGCGGCGTGGTCATGGGGGTAACCGTGGCGTACGCGCCGCGGGCGGCCTTCAGCCAACCACTCAGCGTGTACACTCCATCGATTCCCTTGTCGAGCCACTGCGGGAGCCGTGTCTTCGGCTTGTCGGGCTGTCCGTGAGCGCCGTTCTCCTGAGAGAGCAGGGCCATGCGCTTCTCGTAGTACCGACAGGCCAGCCTGGTGGCTTCCCGAACGAGTCGGGCCGTCAGTCGGTCGTAGCACCAGCGCGACAGCTCATCGGCCGCCGGCGGGAGCTGTGCCTTCAGTCGGTCGTAGCACTGCCGTGCCTGGTTGGTGCTTTCCCGGACGATGAGCGCCTTCAGCTTGCTGTACCACGTGCGCGGCGTCTCCTGCGAAGGAGTGACCGCCGGGGCCGTCGGTGTGACGACGGGCGAAGCCGCCGAAGAGCCCGCGCCGTCCTTCGTGCGCTGCGTTTGCAGCCAGATGATCAGCAGGTACACGACGCCACCGATCGTCATCTGCACGATGGACAGAGAGAGCGCGTAGGAGACCTTCTCCTTCGTGTGCCACATCCTGGCGTAGTTGTTGGCCGCCCACGTTGCCACGCTTGTGGCCAGCAGGCTGCCGAAGATGTTGAGGAGCTGCGAGAGGAGCACATCTTTGCTCCAGTGGTTGCGCTCTCCCCTGTTGAGCTGCCAGGGCCACTGGCCCGTAGCTTTCTTCCTCATCACCACTGCGCCCAGCAGCGAGGTGAAGGTACCGAAGCTGGTTGAGGCGACGATCACCCCTACTGTGAGCAGGAGCTTGTCCGGCAGCGCGATGGGGCCACGCGTCCCCACACCTGTGACGACGGCGATGGCGATCGCCATCACGAACGCGAGGCTTGCGATGGCGACGAAGCACAGCAGCTTCGTGGACTGGTTGACGAGCCACTTCACGAGTGAGTCACGCACTCGCGAGATGAATCCCTTACTGTTCTTCTTCCGGTGGTGATACACCTGAATCCTCTTCCCTTCTTCTTCCACGTTTTCCTTGCAGGTGATCTTCCCTTGTTCTGACACTTCCTCCTTCCCTTCTGTGAAATCTGCGTACGAGATCGCACACAGAAATCCGTCGAGAGGCAGCATGCCATAGGTGGTTGTTCAAGTCCTCGGTTCAGCGAGCCCTGTTGACAGGGGCGATCCTTGTGGGACGTGAACGGGACATATCCTTTGCGCATAGTAGTTCAGCGAGCCTTGTGGGCGCGAGCTACGGGTGCAAAGGTGAATTTGGATTGTAATAGTTAATTGTATGGATTCTGGCAGGAAAAGAAAAGGAGAATACAGGGACAAATGTCCCTATAGGGGGAAATCCTGGCGGGTTCTAGAAGGCATGCTGCGGCTTTCCAGGAGCGAGCTCATCGCCTCAGGAGTCTCGGGTAACAGTTTCCTGATTTGCCGGGCAAGAACAGCGTTCTGCTTTTTGTGAGTGATCGTTTGGAGGCCTCGCTGGCTGTTCGGGTTTCCCTGGGTCTGGCGCATCTCCCTCCACTCAATCGGAGGGAGATGCCGTGTCATGTGCGATGGGCGCTTAGAGCGCTCGTTTGAAGGAGTGGAATGGGGTCCAGTTGCCGCGTCCTTCATACTACGATACTATTGCTGCATATAGATCTCGCCAGCTACCACTGATGTGTCAAGGCGGAAGCGGTGTCGTGCTCTCGAACTGGCAAGCGAAAGCGCTTTCCCAGACCCGAAACTCAGAAGATGTTCTTGCTCTCATAGAGCTTCCAGGCGGCTTCCGCGTTCAGCGTATCCCAGGGAGCGGCCTGTGCTTGCTCTTTGCGCATCTGGCAGACTCCCACATAGCCAGACGCTTTTGAGCTGGCTTTATCGTAAAGCTGAAGCATAAACGAGTCCTGCCCGATGCGTTCCTGATTGTGCCAGATCAGCTTGTGCATCCGCAGGCATTCCTCCTTGATAGTGGCGACAGTACCTGTTCCATTCTGGAGCGTCTCTTCCATTGTCAGCTTCTTATCGGTATCGGTGTAGAAGGCGAAGAAAGCGTGTCCATAGCGTGTCGCCTGGGCGGCCTGTCGCTCTATTTGCCCTTCCAGGGTGAGCGGTAGGGTCGAGGTTGGCTGTGGGAGTGTCGTCGCTTGCTGTGCCGGTTGGGGGGTATTCGGAGCGCTACAGGCGAGCAGTGCTATGATGAGCAACGCAAAGGCAATCACATTTCCCTGTCGTAAGAGGCGCTGCTGAAAAGGTGAAGATGGGGCATACGATCTGTTTGCATGGAGTTGAGTTGAGCCCTTCTGGTGGTGTGGCATGCTCTTTTCCCTCTACAGATGAATATCGAAAGAAGAGATATCTTCTATAGAGTATGATGTATGAAGCACGAAAAAAGTGAAGTGGTGACGGTAACTATAGCAGGATGTGGGTGTTCCGCGCTGTTTTCGCTTGTGAGCTGAATGCGTTCTGTCTCCATGAGATGGATCTATCCTTTCTTAGTTGGCTTGGCGTGAGCGGGCTTGAGGCGGGCAACGAACCATATCGGGATCAAACTTGTCACCCGGACCAGACCGATACCAACACCCACGATAATGAGTAGCGTTTGCGGATTCAAGGTGGCCACTGATAGGCGTGCTGCCTCGATGAGGTTCCTGGCTGTATCGCTGGTTGTGCCGGTACTCTCGTTACTGCCGTCTGATGAGATTATGTTTGTTACGAAGTACTATACGTGAGCATTGTGAGGATCTTGTGAGGAAAATGACAGGAAATGATGAGGAAGAAAAGAGAGAAGGTGCACCACTCTTCTAAAAATGATGCACTACTTGCCATGAAGCCACGAATGCATGCGTCAGGCGGCGGTTGCTCCTAGCGCGAAGGCGCATACAATAATCAGCAGGACCAGCGCGGCAATCGCGGCGAACTGATACTCCCGTTTTGTGAGGAAAGCAACCAGCATCGTGATGATGCGCAGCACCGGCAACAGGATAATGACGGCGATACCGGCTGTGACGAGCGAGAGGTTTCCAAATCCGAAGGGAAGAGGAATGGCCAGGTTCTGGCCCAGGAATGTGCAGAGCAACCAGATTGTCAGGAGCGCCGACGCGATCCCTGTTCCCGAATTTAAAAGCCACGCCAGGATGAAATCAAGGCGAGCAGGTTTTCTCTTCATCAATCACCCTCCGGGCATGAGTTGTACACCAAAAGCGCTGAGCAGCATTTGCACTGCCAGAATGACCAGCACCGCGACAAAGAGCCAGCGAACTTTCTCGTTCGAGATGGCCATCAGGATGCGCGCCCCCAGAATCGCCCCCACAACTGATCCCAGTGCAACGGGGCCAGCAATCGGGCCAACAATGTCACCTCGCACGAAATACGCTCCTGCGCTGGCGGTAGCGGTGACGCCGATCATAAAATTCGACGTTGCCGATGATACCTTGATCGGGAGGCGGAGCGCTGTATCCATCGCTGGAATCTTGAGTACACCGCTGCCGATGCCGAGAAGCGCCGAGAGCAGCCCCGCTCCATACATCAGAGTCAAGCCCAGAGGCAGATGTTGTACCTGATAGGGGATATCGCGTCCCTGTGCAGGATCTGGATAGCTGGCATCCAATCTTCGTGCCCACTGGTGCGAAGCATGTGCTGTTGCCACCGCTTCGGGCTCTTTCCGGCGAGCGAGCATCTGTTGCGCCGAGATAAGCAGGACGACGGCAAAGATGAAGAAAAGGAAGGGCGTCGGTAACAGCCCCGAGAGAAATACGCCGGTCAGGGCGCCGAGCGTTGTGCAGGTTTCCAGCACAATCGCGAGACGAACATTGGTCAGGCGGCCCTTAAGAAAAGGGGCGGCACTGCCACAGGAACAGGCGATGACGGAAACCAGGCTTGCGCCTATCGCCTGATGAATATTGATGTGCCCGAATATAGTAAGAATGGGAACGATGAAAATGCCACCTGCCATGCCCAACATACCACCAAGCGCACTGGCTCCCAGAGCGGCAGCAAACAACCAGAGCATGTGTGTCACCTCAGGCATTATGCTCCTGCGCTTTCTTTGTTGATCGGCGTGCGAGTTGTGTCACGAAGCGGATTTGATCGCCTCGATAGTGGAGCTTTTCGTAATCAACCGGTCGATTCCCTTCCGTATATGAAGTTCGCTCAATGAGGAAGATGGGGCTCCCGACCTCGATTTCGAGTGCCTCCGCCACAACGGGGCTGGCTGCGACCGCTTCCATTTGATATTTTGCCTCGATCAGAGGTGTCTCATATTTCTGTTCAAGCAAGGTGAAAATGGGGTCGGTTTCAAGATTTTCGGCTAGAATCTTCTCACCGAGTTCCCTCGGGAGATACGTTTCGTCAAAGGAAACGGGGATATTGTCGGCCAGACGAACGCGGTAAATCTGTACCACAGGCGTTCCTTCGGGCACAATCAACTGACGCGCTACAACGTCGTTTGCCGCGACAATCTGCCTCCCGAGGACTTTCGCAGTTGGCGTGCGGCCCTGTACCTGCATGTCCTCCACAAAGCCGGTCAGCTCGGTCAGTTCCTGTGTGATTTTAGGAAGGGTGACAAAGGTGCCTTTCCCGCGCCGAATCTCGACAAGCCCTTGCTGGAGCAAGCTTTGAATCGTTTTCCGAATCGTAGTTCGGCTGACATCAAACTCCTTGATCAGCTCCTCTTCGGTTGGTAACTGGCTCCCGGGCGGTAATTCCCCGCTGGTAATACGCGCGAGAAGGGTGTCTTCTACCTGTACATACAATGGGATACGGCTATTCTTGTTTGTCATCATAGCGATATAGTAACATAATTACGTCGTCCTGTCTATGAACAAAGCGAATGTGGAATGGCGGAGCGCCGAGGTCCCGGGAGATGATGAGTTGTATGCTGTATGCCTCTGCAGAGAAACAACACCTCTGCTTTGTTCAGATGCTATTTCAGCGAAATAGGAGCGGGTATAGCGTGTTTGGAATGCAGGAGTGTTTCATTGCGTGCTACAGCGGGATGAAACTGTCTCTTTCCCTTGACAGCGCAGCGCACTTTCCAGTAATATGGCTGAAAGTTTTTTCTGGTGTTCATATAATAGTTCATTATGTTCATTGAACAGAGAGGCTGTGCAACTGTAATGAGCGAAGAGACCCGAAAAAAGGTTGTGTTGCGTCAGGTTGCCGCGCGGGCGGGCGTTTCTCTTGGAACGGCCTCAAACGTCTTTGCGGGAAGAAGTGGTGTTTCACAGAAGGCGCGTGAGGCGGTATTGAAGGCCGCGGATGAACTGGGATATCATCCTGCCCCACGGACTCCTGAGCCCGCGACAAAGACGCTCGGTTTTCTTTTGCGTTCCGCGCTTGAGATTCCTCTTCCAATCAATCAGTTCTATTCTTATGTTCTCTCTGGCGCTGAACAGGCCTGTACTGAACGTGGTCTCAGTCTCCTCTATGGCACGCTGGATGCGGAGACAAAGAGCATGACAGCCATGCCGGCCATGATTCAGCGCAGGCAGGTAGATGGGTTGTTGGTCGTTGGCTATTTTTCCACAGAATGCTTTACACTGCTGCGAGATACTGGCATACCGTTTGTGATGGTTGACCAGAGCGATGCCGCGTTCGAGGTTGATAGCGTTGTCAGCGACAATGAGCGTGGGGGGTACCTTGCAACGACCTATCTCCTTCAACATGTTCCTCATCCGATACCCGCGATGATTATGGGGCTGCCAAATCGCTCTAGCTTTTATGAGCGCTGGCTTGGTTATCGGCGGGCGTTGGCTGAATACAGCCTCCCCTATGACGAACGCTATGTCTGTCAGGTGAAGAGCGCGGCGGAGGAAGGGTATCACGCGATGAAGACGTTGCTGGATTTGCCGAAGCCACCCAACGCCATTTTCTGTAGTAACGATCAGGCGGCTATCGGAGCCTTAAACGCGCTGCACGAGCGTGGAATAGCTGTTCCTGATGAGTGTTCCATTATCGGTTTTGATGATATCGATATGGCAGCGCACACAACGCCGCCGCTGACCACTATTCGGGTAGATAAAGCCTTGCTAGGAGCGGAAGGAGTGCGATTATTGCTTGATCGGCTTGCGCATCCCGAGATGGCCGCACGTCGTACCACCATTTCCGTTAAGCTGATAGAACGTGAGTCTGTGAGCATATCGAAGGCTTGAAAGGCACAAAGAGAAAGGAAGAATGCAGGTGTTCACATTAGGAGTGAATTACTGGCCGCGCAAGAAGGCCATGTACTGGTGGAAAGATTTTGATCGAGTTGAAGTCGGGCAGGAGTTCGCGGAAATCGCGGCTCTCAAGTTGCAGGTTGCCCGTATTTTTCTCTTCTGGGAAGATTTTCAGCCCGCGCCTGATCGCGTGAGTGAAGAGGCGCTGGCGAATCTGGGAACGGTGCTCGATGTGGCCCGGGAGGTGGGTATTCAGGTGATGCCGACCTTCTTTACCGGCCACATGTCCGGGGCGAACTGGTGGCCTGCGTGGGCTCTGCTTGATGAGGAGGCTGATACCGGTCATCCGCCTCGTCTTTCCAACGGAGTGTATACGCTGCGCCTGGGACGGGACCCGTACACTGATCCCCTGATGCTTGAGGCAGAACGCACGTTGGTGGCGGCGGTCTGTGGGCGCTACGGAGAGCATCCGGCTGTCTATTCGTGGAACTTCTCCAACGAGCCGGATCTGTTCGCGAAGCCAAAAGACGTGCGGGATAGTGCGAACTGGAACAGATTGTTGAGTCAGGAAGTGCGCAAATATTCATCGCGTCCGGTGAGTGCAGGCATGCATTTACCACTTCTGACAAGCCATAATGGTTTTCGTCCTGATCTGCTGGCACCTCATAATGACTTCCTCTCGATGCATGCGTACAGCATCTACTACGATCTGATCCGCAACTCCGATCCGCTGAACAGCGACGTCGTGCCACTTGCCAATCTGGTTGTCGAGGCTCTGGGAGGCAAGCCTGTTTTGTTTGAAGAGTTTGGCTATGCCAGCTCGGAACATGGAGACGTTTCAGAGTATATCTCAATTGAGCGAGCCGGGAAGCAGATCAGCCAGTATCTGGCTTCCGATGAGGATGGAGGGCGCTACTATCGCGAGGTATTAGAGAAACTGGCGCGTTGTGGCTCTCTGGGCGCTTTTGGCTGGATGTTCTCTGACTATGATCCTTCGTTGTGGGAGAAGCCGCCTTTCAAGCTCAATGTGCATGAACGTTTCTTTGGCCTGACGCGCTATGATGGAACGGTCAAGCCCTCGGGTGAAGCCATGCGTGATTTCGCGCAGCGCGTTGCCGCGAACGAGATTCCGCAGCGGACGATCAGCCCGCTACAGCTCAACGTTGAGGAATGGTATCGTGACCCGGAAGGGAGCTTTGACCGGCTCTTTGAGCAGTGGCGCGGGCGCATCTAAGCTCTATCCAGACACCGGGGGAAGTGAATGCATGCTTCCCCCCTCTCAAGAGAACAACACTCCCCACCTTTTTTTGATTGAAGGGGGCTTTCAAGAGTGGAGCACAATTGTGATGGTGACCCTCTTCTCCGTCTCAGCAATAACGAGCAGGCTCATTTATACGCCCCAGAGCAGGATATTCCCGGTGTAGGCATCGAAAATCAGAAAGCCATTCTTTTGTGTGAGAGCATCTTTTTGGGGTATAACCATATGCATATGCGTGAGCGTAAATGAGCCCTGTATCTCTACCATACAAACCAGACTATCCATGTTTCGACCGATATCTTCACCTCCTAGACGCTTGCTGGCTTCCTGCGCAGTCATAAATTGAAGCGTTTTGATTGTGATGGCCGTGCCCGGAGCGGTCGTACCGCCAATAAAGCCGTTTCTGGCGATATAGTCTTTGACATCCTGTTCGGTGAAAGAAGGCCGGGTCTTGCCGTCGCTTTGCAAGCGGGGGGGAATAGCCGGGAGGCCGACAGCGCTCAGTGGGTGCCGGGGTGTTGCCTGTGATGATGGGCTTGTGGCTGAAGCATCTCCTGAGAGCAAAAGGAGGCAACAAAGGCCGGAAAGAAGAAAGAAAGCGAATGCAGAGGTAATCGTAGAGAAACGCATGGATTCCTCCTCTCTAAAAATCTAATAAGAATAAGCTATCAGCTATTTTTGAGCAATTGAGGCTGCACATTGAAATATTCTCAAAATATAGCATAAATGAAAAATAGTGACAATACGTTTTTATCTTTTTAACAGGGATAGTTGCAGTTTCTCAAAAGAAGGAAGAAGAAGAGGAGGCTACCAGAGCCTCCTCAATCAAGCGTTATTTCTGAAGAGAAAGGGTGAGCCAGTCTTTACCCTTGTCTGTAAGCAGGCGGCTTTTCGGCGATTCAACGAAGGTATCCGTAAGCAGGGTGAGTGATCCAAGTGCAATCGTACGTGGCGCCCTGACTGTATATTTAGCTTGCACCTCGATCTGGCTGGTATGCCATTGTTTAAACTGCATCGGTGCCAGTAACTCGTCTCCAGGAGCTGCATTGCTCACTGTGCACTGGACTCCTTGCTGCTTCCCGCCTGGACCTTTCGCAACAAAGCTATAAATATAGGTTGTGCGCCATTGGGTCGGTGCATTCCGGGTAAAGCGCCAGCGCGAGACAAAGACGGTTGCATTGGTTTTGAGTTTCTGCATGACTGATTCTTCCGCCTGTAGATGCTGCTGGAAGCCTGCCTGTGTGCTCGTAGTGGAGGCATTGCCCTGAACCGTATACAGGTGAAATGGCTCACCACGCAGCCGGGCGACATCTCCTTGATGCTGTCCATGTCCGAACTGAGTTGCAAGAGCTTCAGTGTTCCGATGCAGAGGAGGGACAACCAGGACGGCCCTTTCATCAGGAGAACCGGGCAGCATCAAACACGACGTGCTCACCAGCGTGACGGGAATATGTGACTGATAGGTCAGGACGCGCATCGTGTCTTCCGTTTTGACGTTGAACAGCACATAGATTCGCTTGATGTGTTGCTTGAGCGCGAGCTGTTCTGCTTGACGAATCACCTGCTGAAGCGTTACATCAACATCGGCATAGATCCTTCCTCTGACGAAATCCAGGATCATAAGGGAAGAGCCTGCACCTTGCATGACAACCAGCAGAATACTGATTGCGACAATGGCTCCTCGACCGAACGTCTCCCATCCCTGCCAGCGTTTAAGCCACTCAACGACCCAGGTGAAAAGGAGCGCGATGAAGAGATATTGACCGGGAAAGAAGACAATAAAATAATGTGGATAAATGGGGAGACTCTGCCGTCGCAGGGCAAATAAGGGCACAAGCTGCCATGCTAGTAATAACAGGAGACCGCAGCGATAGGGATCTTTACATAGCGTGGTATAGTAGCTGACACACCAGCGCCAGACCTGTTGAAGCGGAGCCAAACCCTTTTCAACTGGAACACGGATCAAGAGCGCTTTCCCGAGAGCAACCACCATACCACCAATCTCACAGAGCAGCAGGAGATACTTGATCTTGGTGAGCCAGTGCCAGTGGGGGAGAAGGCGCGAGCCGACCGGTGGGATATCGTTCATGAATGAGGCATAAGGGCTGAGTCCAAGTGTGTAGTAGTAGTAAGTAAACTGCGATGTATCTTCCCAGGTATACTTCTTCTGAAAATCGAGATAGGCATGCAGATCATAGAGATGCGAGCTATATTCCCAGTAGAAAAAGGGGGCGTAGAGCAAGAGAGAGACAACGATACCGAGTAGAATATCCCACCAGCGTAATGTTTTCCATGCCAGCACAACAGCCAGGGCCAGCATTGCAAGGAGCATTGCACCGGTACTATGGAGCTGAGCCATCCAGGCGATCAGAATTAATGCGGGCGCAAACCAGCCGCTGCGCCTGCGAACAACTCCCTGAAAGAGCACGATCAGAAAGAGCATCAGAAAGAAGGGTAACAGGTTCTGTTGCCAGGAGAAGCGAGAGTAATAGACCGCTCGTGCCGCAGTGGCAAAGAGCAGCGCCGCAATGGTTGCAGGAAACCGGCCATAGTAGCACCGCACAAAGAAATAACAGAGCAAAACTGCCGCGACATTGAATAGCGCGATAAATAGAGCAGCTCCGAATGGATTTGCACCAAACGCCGCCGGGATCATCATCATATAGAGAATGGCTGGTGGATTAAGTATCCGAATGGAAGAGAGAATGCCGGTTGCCGGAAGCTGTCCGTTATGGATAGCTTCATAGGCCAGGCCGAACAGTTTTGCCTGATCAGTATCAAACTGGGTGGTATCCAGCCGGATGAACCTCAGTCCAACTGTTACCAAAAGCAGGGCGTAGATTTCCCAGCAGAGATACCAGGGCCTGCTTACCGAAAACGAAGCAGCAGCCTTCTCCTCTCGCTGCTGCCTTGATATGATTTGTTCATTTAGTTCTATCAATGTAGAATACACCTTTCTAAGTGTGTCCCGAGCGCCCGGACAGCAAGTTTGGGGGCTGCAATTAGGGTTAAGAAAGAAGATACGAATGGACGCCGGAACAGAGAGCATGTTTAATCCCTCTCCTACATGTGTCTTTATTGTCGTACTTTATCAACTGTCTGGCTGCAAGGCTTGAGACAAGCCTGCAAACGGCAAGCCACAGTGAGTAACAGGCAAAAAAGACACATCCATGCTTGAAAAGCCCTCTCTTGTGTGAATAGAACGCTGTACTCCGATGTCACAGTATTCTGGCTGTTCCTCAATCCTTTCAGTATCCTGTGTATTTGGCGGTCGGATGCAGGTGTGTTCAGAAGGATAGCACAGGGTACAATCAGAAATGAACAGTAGAACAAGCGTAAGCCAACTCTTATGCGGTTAGAGGCTTGAGCTATTTCAATATTACCTCTACAAAAGCCGTTTTGAAAGAGAAAGATGCTTAAACAGGACAAAAAGGTGATCTATAGATGTGCATATCTCGTATAGCTCGAAGTGTTGAGATCAGAGAAAGCCCGTTTGTTTATTTGATTTGTTTCGACCCTCAGTAGAGATGAGGGATCCCACTTTCTTGTCACGTATCTTGAAATAGAACAATATATAGTCGGGATAACGCAGGATACACACAGGCAAAGCGGAGAAGATCAGGCAGTTCAGAGAATTGTGCCTCCTGGATTTTCAGGAAATGGAACGGTTCACCTGAGAAGGTTATAGACGAGTACTCGAAAAGCGCCTGCTCTGGCTGAACAGGGGAAATAAGATGATCTTCAAGCCAGAGCGAGGCAAAGCCTGAGCGGTCGGCTTCTTGCGCGACGCGGACAATATGTTCACAGGCCTCTACAGGTAAATCTGGCTTCCAGAGCAGCGGAAGGACGACCCCGAGCTGAATGGACATTCCTCTCTCCTCTCTCCCTGAAGAAAAATGGCATATATTTATGTATTCTACCATAAATGATGTTCAGGCCGCCTGAAGCAACTATTTCTGGAAATGACGGCATGCTTGCTTTTTTTGATGCCCGTCTTTGCCGCGGAGCAAGATGAGAAGCGCTTTGAAAGGATCAAGGGGCGAGGGAGTGAGAGCGCCATATCTTTCAGATTTTTTCTTTTTCCTGGCTGAGCTCTTGACAAAGGATATTAGCATGCCCTAATATCTTATTAAAAAGGTCGGATATCAGAAATGGCTGATATCTGAGATGGGAATTACGACTTCTTGCTCTTAATAAGAGTCGTTAAACAGAGGAGAATGAAGAAAGAATGAGCGAACAGCCTGTTGAGCAATCCAGGAAAGGGTTCGGGTGGCTGGCCTGGAGCACTCGCGATATTTTGGTTCTTGCCGCTGTCGGCGTTGTTTTTGGTATTGTGCTTGGTGCACTGATGTATGCGTATCTGCTTTCCATTGTTCTGGGGGTGATTGTCGCCTGGGCCTGGATCGGAATTATGATTCTTCCCTGTTTCTTTATCGCATACGCGCTGCGTCGGGCCGGGGCAGCATTTCTTATTGCCTTGCTGTACTGTCTGGTGATGCTTCCTATTTCTCCGTATGGTCCCTCGATCATGATTACGGGCCTGCTTTACGCGTTTGCCGGAGAGATCGGGGTAGCTGTCGGGACACGCTATCGTCATTTTGGCTTGCCTTCTATGGCACTGACCGGTGCGGCGGGCGGCGTTGCCATGTTGATTATTTATCTTATCTTCTACCCCACATCGTTTGATCTGGCATTGCCGATCTTGATCGGCGTGATTGTCGTGACCATCGTCAGTAGTACGATCAGTGGTATTGTGGCGAAATATCTTGGCGATGCTGCTGCTCGTACGGGCGTGCTTGCCGGGACCATTCGCAAGGATCTCGAAGAGATTTAGCGCGGAAGTGAGTGAAGATGCTATGGCGTTGATCGAGGTTGAGAACCTGGCTGTCAAGTATCCGGGGCGCAAACGACCAATCTTAGAGCAGGTCAATCTACAGTTGCACGAAGGTGAAACGGTGCTGCTGCTCGGGGCCTCCGGGAGCGGAAAGAGCACGCTGGCGCTGACGCTCAACGGCTTGATCCCGCACAATGTTGGCAAGATCCTTGAGGGACGGGTGCGGGTTGATGGACTGGACACACAGAAGGCATCAGTGGTTGATCTGGCCCGGCGGGTCGGGATCGTCTTTCAGGACCCGGATGCACAGTTTGTCATGCTGACCGTTGAAGATGAGATTGTCTTTGGTATGGAGAATCTCTGTCTCTCTCCTGAAGAGATGGACAGACGGGTAGAAGAGGCGCTGGCTCAGGTTGGTCTGCCACAGCATCGCTACCGGCGCGTTGAGCAGCTTTCCGGCGGCGAGAAACAGCGGGTGACGCTGGCCTCGTTGCTGGCGATGGAGCCCTCTGTCCTGCTCTTTGATGAGCCTACCGCGAATCTGGACCCGGTAGGCACCCGGGATGTATTCGAGCTTCTGCGGCAATGTAAGGAGATGAAGAAGCATACCATTCTCCTGATTGAGCACAAGCTTGATGATCTGATGGACCTGATTGATCGGGTTGTGGTACTGGGAAAAGGGGGCGTAGTGCTGGCGGATGGGGCGCCACGAACGGTCTTCCAAGAGCAAATGGAGCTTTTGCAGAAGCATGGGGTCTGGGTGCCTCAGGTGGCTTCACTGGCGCATCGACTTGCCCAGGAGGGGATTGTACTTGATCCCTTCCCGCTGACGCTGGATGAGGCCGAGGAAGCGATCAACCGCAAACGGATCGGTGCGGAACCTGTCGAGCAGCAGTCTGTTTCCCCTGTGCTAACGCAGGAGAGCGAGCAGGCTGCAATCGAGGTGCGGAATCTGTCCTATCGGGTGGCTTCCCGAGAGATTCTGCATGATGTCTCGTTGCGGGTGCCTCAGGGCGATTTTCTGGCGCTGGTTGGCTCGAATGGTGCGGGCAAAACGACGCTTGCACATCATCTGGTTGATATTCTGCACCCGCCTGCGGGGCGCGTCTGGCTGCAAGGAAAAGACATTACTCGTATCCCGGCACGCGAGCTGGTGCATCATGTTGGCTATGTCTTTCAGAACCCCGAGCACCAGTTTATCACCGAGTCGGTTGCTGATGAGATCGCCTACGGTTTACGCGTGATGGGCCTATCGGCGGCAGAGATCACCGAGCGAACGAACACCCTGTTAGAGCGTTTCGGTCTGTTGCAACTGGCGCGGGCCAATCCGTTTACGTTAAGTCATGGGGAGAAGCGTCGCCTGAGTGTCGCAACGATGCTTGCGGTGGGACAGCAGGTCTTGATTCTCGATGAGCCAACGTTCGGACAGGATCAGCGCAACGCGGAGGCGCTGCTTGAGATCCTCTGGCAACTCCATACCGAGGGACGCACCATTGTCGTGATTACGCATGATATGGCGCTGGTTGCTCAGTATGCCCGCCACGTGGTGGTGATGGAGAGCGGGAGGCCGATCTTTCATGGAACGCCTGCTACCCTGTTTGCGCAGCCGGACCTGCTGGCGCGAGCTCACCTCACATTGCCGCCGTTGACCAGTCTGGCGGCGCGGTTGGGCTGGCCCGGTTTGCTGACGTCTGAGGCAGTCTATCAACAGTGTATGCAGGCACTCGGGCGGGAACTCGCTGTGAAGCATGTTGAATGACGGGAGAAGGTAAGCGAAGATGCAAATGATCTATCAGGAGGTGGATTCACCACTTCATCGCTTAAACCCTTTGAGTAAGGTATTGGCGTTAGTGCCAATTGTGCTCTTTGTGGCATTGACTACTGATCCCTGGGTGCCGCTGGTCTTCCTGGTGCTGGCAGTGGTAATCATCCTGGGACCGGCGCGTGTCTCGCTGCGCACGTTTGGCCGTATCAATGTGCCCCTCTTTCTGGCGATGGTCTCGTTCATGGTGACGTATCCATTTCTGGTGCGTGCGGAGCTGTTCAACCACTCGCCGGTCTTTTTGCAGCTTGGTCCGATCACCGTCTATCAGGCGGCGGTCGTTTCTGGTGCGGCGGCGGTCCTGCGGGTCTATGCCATGTTTTTGCTCTCACTGATTTTTACCTTTACCACCGATATCAGCGATTTTATTCGTGCGCTGGTGCAGCAGTGGAAGTTTCCCTACAAGCTTGGTTATGGCGTGTTGGCCGCGTTTCGTTTCGTGCCGATGCTACAGAGCGAGTTCCGCTTGATTCAGGCGGCGCATAAGATTCGCGGAATTGAGGATCGAGGTGGCCTGCGTGTTCAGTATGAGCGGCTGCGGCGCTACATTATTCCGCTGCTGGCGACAGCCATTCGGCGAGCCGAACGCACTGCGCTCGCGATGGATGGGCGGGCATTTGGCGTGCTGGCACGGCGCTCCTATTTTAAGCAGTTTCGGTTTCATGGGCGCGACTATCTCTTTATTGCCAGCTTCTGGCTGCTCTGTCTCCTGTTGATCGGGATATGCTGGTATGCTGGCTGGCTTGGGCCCCTTTCTCTACTGAAGAACCTATAGAAGGAATACAGGAGTTTTCACGTGGCTGAACGTTCTTTTTGCGCACGCATTTCGGAGGAACGACAGGAGCCATTTGTTGGTCTGGCCCCCTTTGCTGAGATCTGGGTGATGATCGAGTATACTGGCCCGTGGGGTTGGTCGGCGGTGCTGGATAATGATTTGCCCGAACCCGCTGCGAAGTGGCTTTCCGACTTCGTGATGAGCTATGAGACGATGAAAGGAGTTGGCGTCTTTGTCAGGCAGCATTCGCGGCCACTGAAAACGATTCGCTGTTTTGTTGGTGTCACGTTGAAAGAGCGAACGGCGCTGTATGCCTTCGAGTTTGAGCGCTATGAAGAACTGCTCTCCCTGGATCTGGCCGGCCTGAAAGCGGGTGCTCCGGCATATGATCGCTACCTGACCAATGAGCCAATGTATATTATTTGTACAAACGGCAAGCATGATATGTGCTGTGCCAAGTTTGGCATGCCTATTTATCGTGAGCTGGCTCGCCTTGATCCCGCCCATACGTGGCATTGTTCGCATATTGGAGGCGATCAGTTCGCGGCGAATCTGATTTGTTTCCCGCAGGGCGTCTATTACAGTCGCGTGGCGGTGCCGGAGGTCGAGACGATTCTAGACGCGGACCGACATGGCAGGCTTTATCTTCCGAAGTGCCGTGGGCGGGTGCAGTATCCAGCCGTGGTGCAGGCAGCCGAGTATTATGTGCGAATGCAGACAGGGATCTTCGAGTTGGGCGCTTTTTCGCTACAGGAGGTGCATACGGAGGACGGATCAGACTGTGTGACCTTCTGTACGCAGGATGGAGCACTGCATCACGTGCGCGTGCAGAGCCACTACTGTGAGCTGGACTGCCCGCTTGCGTGTAGCTGTAACCAGCTTGGGAAGAACTATCGGCAGGAGTACCGCCTGATCGAGTATCAGGTTCAGGCAAGCGAGGAGGTGGTGACGCTGTAATATGTGGGCGGGGTGTCTGGCAAATGACCAGGTAATGAAAGGGCTGGCGATATTCGCCAGCCTTTTTTTGTGCTTAGATGGAAGTGTGCTGCTCATCGAGGGATAGCTTTCCCGTTGAGGTTGGTTGCGAGAGCGCTGTATCCTGCTTGTTGATGACCGGTTTCCGCTGTATCCGGAGGACAAGGAGGGTGAGCAGGAATGCAATACCTATCAGAGCGCTGGCTACAAGGAATGAACCGTGTGTTCCTGCCTCGACTGCTTGTGGGTGTGTCACCCCCGTTTGAGCGGCGATGGCGACCATACTGGCATAGATGGTTCCCATAAATGACGCGCCCGTGGTCAGACCGAGCGTCCGAGCCAGCGAGAGAAGACCGGAAATGAGCCCGCGCTGTGAAGGGAGGGCGCTTTCCATCATCGCTGTATTGTTTGGCGTCTGGAATAGCGCCAGACCGATATTGATGATGGCCAGACGGAACGTGAAACCTGCAATGCCTGCTTTGATCGTGATGGTGGACATGAAGAGGCAGCCAACGACCATCAGCGCCACGCCGATCGCCATTATCGGTCGTGCTCCGAAACGGTTAGCAAGCAGCCCGACAGGCGTGCTTAGCAATGCGGTAATAAGTGCGCCTGTGGACATCAGCAAGCCGGTAAGGACGCTGGAATAGCTCTCTCCTTCACTCAGGAAGAAAGGCATGATGAGAATGACACCCATCATGACAGTATAGACCAGCACGCTGACCAGCAAACTGATGCTCAGGGTTGCGTTCCGGAAGATCTGGAGCGGCAATAAGGGGGACATCACACGCCGTTCTAACCAGAGAAACAGGAGCACGCCACTAACAGCCCCACCCAGGAGACCAAGCACAAGGGGAGACGTGAAGCCCAACTCTTCGGCTTCAGTCATTGCGAAGGCATAACAGCCTAATGTGAGCGCGAGTACAATCATTCCCGGCCAGTCAAAACGCCATGTCTGTTCCTGGAATGTCTTTCCGGGCAGAAAGACCCAGATTACTCCGCAAGCTAATAGCCCGAATGGGACATTGATGATGAAAATGGCGTGCCAGCTAAAGGCGCTGAGAAGGAGACCGCCCAGCGTGGGCCCTAATGCGATTCCAAACGCAACCATTGCGGTCAGGATGCCGAGCGCATGTCCAGCTTTCATACCATGATATGCATCGCTGACGATAGCGAAGCTGAGCGCCATCAAAACAGCCGCACCAAGTCCCTGCAAGGCTCTCATAGCAATGAGCCAATCAGCAGTAGGCGAGAGCCCACAGAATAGAGAGGTAAGGGAGAACAGGGCAAGGCCGATGAGGTAGAGCCGTTTTTTTCCGAATAGATCGCTCAGACGTCCTATCCCGACGATCAGAGAGGTGACAACAAGCATATAGCTGAGAACAACCCACTGTGCTTGAGCAAAAGATGCATGGAGATCTGTGATGATGGTGGGAAGCGCAATGTTGACAATACTTGTATCAAGCGATGACATAAGCGTCGCCAACGCTGCTCCAAACAGTATCCATCCCCGCGATACCGTTTTTTCACCGGTAGTTTGCTGCAAGGTGTTTCCTCCAACTTCGTTCAAAAAATGTACTTTCTCATTGACCAATTGGTCAATACACAGGGAGTATATCATTACATTGACCCAAAGGTCAATAGGGAGGTATAGTGTGTTGCCTGAAGGATGTGCGAATTGGAAAGGGCGTGAGTCTGTGCATTGGGAAGAGGCAAGAAGCCCTGTTTGCCTCTTCCCAATGTTCAGGGGAGAAGCAGGAGGGCGCGTAGTGCCGCCAGTGTTTGTTCAAGCGAAACCTTATAGTCGCTTTGTACTGCTTGCAGCGGGCATCCTTCGGCGATAGCAGTCATCAAGGAAAGCAGCCCATCTTCTGTGACTCCGGCAAAGTGTTCCGGTTCGCTGGCCAAAAGGTCTCTGACAGCGGGGCGGAAAATTTCACGTGCCTGCTCTATAGCCTGGCTGATACGCGCTTTTATGACTGGATCGCGTAATCCCATGATCCAGAAGGAGAAAAACAGTTCCAGCTTGGCTGAATTTGGCCCTTGCTGGTAAGCATCGAGAAGATCTTGTCTGAGAAGCTCAAAGAGGCGCTCTCTTGGGGGAAGTGAACTATCTACCTCCCAGACCTCAAACATCGTTTGAAGCAGCCAGTCCAGCAGGGCGTAGAGCAGTGCTTCTTTTGTCTTGAAGTGGAAAAAGACCAGTCCTGTACTTAAATGTGCTTCCGCTGCAACCTTCCGAATGGTGAGCTGATCGAGGCGTTCACGCGTTGCAACTGTAAAGGCGGCCTGAATAATTTGTTCGCGCCTCTGTTCCTCGGGTTGTTTCTCGCCTGGCACCATGAACCTCCTTCTATGCTATTGACCATTTGGTCAATGTAATGGTATGCTATCTCTGTGGCTATTGACCTGATGATCAATATAGAATACCTTGTTTGGTTCGTCAAGCCTTATCACAAGAAGGAGTTTTTCCAATGTTTATTATGCAAGCAAGCTTTGAGGTCGCTCGTCAGTTTGAGGATCGAATGCAGGCCAAGTATCGGAAGGATAGAGAGGCTATCAAGGAGGCTGAAGGGAATATTGCATATGAATGCTGGCGGAGAGAGCACGATACAACAGTTGAGTACGTCTTTGTCTCCAAGTGGGAGCAAGAGGCCGATTTCAAGAAGTGGATCTCTCGCGATGCTCATAAACAGGAGCACCGTGAGCAGATCCAGCGGCGTCGGGCTGGTGAAGATGATGGTTTCTCGGTCAAGAAGGTGCTGCATTCCTTCGAGCTCTTCGTCTAGTTGGAGAAATGTTTCTGCCAGAACATATGTAATCCAGAACCTGAAGAAGGTTGTAAGGGCGAGGACTGCTCTCGCCCTCATTGTCTGTTGCTTGCCAGGGAGGCCACGGACTTGCCTTTATTCCGGTGCCTCCCTGAGCGCCTGAAGCACTGCATGGTAGGCCGGTTTTTTCTTATAGTTTTCGTCAAAGAGCAGCGCCGCGCCGTAGCCGGGAAAGGTGCCGGGGACCCAGGAATATTTGTCGGTGATGCCCCAGGTCGTGATACTGGTACAGTGTGGGATCGCGAGACAGGCCTGTATGACCTTCCTGTAATCCTCTGCCTGCTGCTGTAGCTCCGCTGTGCTGGCTGGAACGGGCATTCTGATATCCAGTTCAGTGATATGGATCTCGACGCCGAGATCAGCAAAGCGTTGCAGGTTTGTCTGCATGTCGGGGGGAACTGTGCCGAGCAGCAGGTGACACTGAAAGCCAACGCAATCGAGCGGAATGCCGCGCCGCTTGAAATCCCTGACGAGATCGTAGACGGCGTCGCTTTTGGCGTTGATGCCCTCAATGCCGTAATCGTTGTAGCATAAGCGGGTGTAGGGGTCAGTTGCTCGGGCCACCCTGAAAGCCTCTTCAATATGGAGGTCGCCGATTCGCTCCTGAAAAATGCTCTTCCGTCGTGAGCCATCCTCATCAAAAGCCTCATTGACAACATCCCAGTAGCTGATGTGGCCTGTATAATGCTGCATCACGCCGATAATGTGATTCCTCATTGCCTGAAGGAGATCGGCACTCTCGTTGACCCAGGAGGGTAATGCGGTGTGCCAGACCAGCGTGTGACCTCGAACCCGCATATGGTGACTGTGGGCATAGCGGACGAGCGTATCAGCAGCATCGAAGCTGAAGGAACCGGGGGCGGGCTCAGTTGCATCCCATTTCATCTCGACTTCCGGGGTGATGCTGGTGAACTGGGAATTGAGGATATGGGTGTAGGGTGGCTCGCTGAGATGGTTCACGCTGACGGCTGCTCCGAACAGGCGAAATTTCGCTGCCGCGCCCAGAGATGGTTCATCGAGATAAGGAGCGGAAGCGGTCATAGGTTGTGCCCCTTTCATCTGCTATAGAACGCTGAACAAGCTATGAAGAAATGATTTATGTCTCTCGTGCGACTTCAGTAACAGTATAACTATTTATTGTGTTACTTGTCAAGAAAGTATTTTTTCTATTCTATAGAAATAAGCATATATGAGAGAAATAGAGATATTTTCTTCAGAAAAGCAGGAAAAGTATAAACATATTGTAATAAGTATAGACAAATGAGTATGTGATTTTTGGCTATGCTTGCAAATATATTCGGATAAAGGCTTGAAAAATGCACAACTTTTGTGGTATAGTTTTGATAGCATAACAGATTCTTTATTCTCCGATGTGGGGTAGTCGTTCTTGTGAAGCTGTATTGCTATGGAGAGCGGTACAAGAGAGCGACGCATTTGTCTGTAGACTTTTTGTTTGAAATGTCCAGTCAAATTGTTCAGTCTTCCCCGAAAGGTCGGCCTCTTAGCGGGAGGTCAGCGCTGCGGCTGGAATCGTGGCGTGAAAATACAACGGTGTAAAGAGGAGAAAGAGAATGTTCCAAACGAGACAAGCGGGTAAAGGCATGGTGGCCCTTGCCCTGGCGCTTCTCATGATGGCGTTCAGTTCGTTTCAACCGCGTGCTTCGGCTGCGACGGTGCAGGCTCAGGCGAGTACCCATCGTGTGATCTACTACTATCAAACCTTAACCGACCTCACCCCTGTGATTCAGAACCTCAATCCCGCGACCGGGAAACCATATCCGACCCATATCAATCTGGGGGCTTTCCATCTGGGCCCGCAAAGCGATGGTACATTGATGCACCTCAATGATTATCCGCCCGACAATCCTATTTTTGCGAAACCCTGGCAGCAACTCAAACAGCTTCAGGGAATGGGGGTGAAGTTGCATATGCTGCTTGGCGGAGCGGCCTGCTGCTCTTTCCAGTCCCTTTTCAGCGATTGGAACAGGCTTTATCCCGTGCTCAAGCAGACGTTGCAGCAGTACCACTTTGACGGTATTGATCTTGATATCGAAGAGTCGGTCGCTCTGACAGATGTACAACGTTTGATCGATCAGTTGAGTGCCGACTTCGGCAGCAGTTTCGCGATCACGCTTGCACCGGTTGCCTCAGATCTGACTGGCGGTGGTGGCCTCTCTGGCTTTGATTATAAAGATCTCTATAACAGTCCCCAGGGTGCCAGGATTGCCTGGTTCAACACGCAGTTCTATAGCGGGTTTGGTTCTCTTTCCTCGACCTCTGACTATGATCGGGCCGTGCGAAATGGCTTCCCGGCGGACAAGATTGTTGCCGGGATGCTCAGCAACCCGGCGAATGGTGGCGGCTATGTCAATATCCATACGGCTGCTTCGACGGTCAAGCAACTGGCACGCAAATATTCAAACTTCGGCGGCGTGTTCGCCTGGGAATACTTTAACTCTCTGCCGGGCGGAACCGCGCACCCTGAACAATGGTCCATTCTGATGACACAGTCAATGAACAGCTAGACGAAGCATCTTACAGATCCCCTCATTCGGAGAGGGTCGGAATCGGTCTTCTGGTTCCGACCCATTTTTGTTTCTCATGAGCAACTTCAGCAACCTTATTCCCTTTGCAATGTACGTTTCTTCTCTTCCCATCCCCACCCCGAGGGGTTGACAAAAACGAAAAGCTCGCGTATAGTGAGAACCAGTTTTATACTACCCCCTGGTATAGGGTAAGAAGAAAGGGAAAGTCATACCTCTTTGGGAAGGCTGCATTCTGCTGATAGAGTGCTATCGATGCTTTTCCTTTCTTCTCAATATTGTTTCACGATCTCAAGGGGGTATGTTCTCTGCCTGAGAACATAGTTCTCTATCTACAACAAGCCATTCCTGATCTGCGGCGCTCATCCTCTCAGCGCGAGAAACAGAGCATGAGTGCGGGAATACAGGATAGTCTGATGCATAGCTCATTCAGCATAGAAGAGGAAAGAGGTGTCACAGTGAAGTATCGTCTGGGTTTGTCCCTTCTGTTCGGGCTTCTCATCATGGTTCTCGCTGCATGTGGTGGCAATACCGGGGCAACAAGTGCACCCACCGATGCACAGACGGTTGACGTCAAGCTTTCGGAGTTCAGCATTGATGTATCTGAAAAGAACTATACTCCGGGAAAAACGTATCACTTTGTGATTACGAACAATGGCAACACTTCCCATGAGTTTATGATTATGCCGAAGTCGGAGGGCAACATGAGCGGTATGTCTATGGAGCATATGGACTCGATGGCCCTGGCAATGGTTGACGATATTCAGCCTGGAGAGACGAAAACGCTGGATTATACCTTCACCACGTCGGCAGCAAACACACAGCCTGAGTTCGCCTGTTATATCGCGGGCCATTATGAGGCAGGGATGAAGCAAACGGTTAGCGTCAAGCAGTGATTCAAGCTTGCAACGCACATGGAAGGGCCTCCTGAGCGGATGAAAAACGCCGGAGGTTCTTTTTTTGTTTGTACCGCTTGCTTTTCATGCGCTATCCTGATAGACTCATCCGTATGATGACCACAAGAAGTCCACGGCTTTCAAGTCAGATGAGGAATGGGCTTGCTGCAACGGCGTCGAAAGCGTGTCAAAGAGAGAAAGACAGAGACTTCATACACAAATGTCAGACTCTACAAAATGATTGACAAGCTCTTTCTCAGATCATGCCATCAATGACGTTCAGCAAGAACTGGTCACACATGAAACTGATGCACGCGCCATATGGAGAACGCTTCTCGTCCGGCAGGACCGGGTGAGAATGGGGCACGTGTCCCTGATGTGTCGGACAAGGAGGTCAAAGCAGTCCCCTGCGAAAGGGGTAGGTAATTAACTTATGAGCAGGGGTCTGAATCACACGTTCTCAGTCAGATGATCTTGCTCTGGTTCCTGTTTTCTTATAGAAGGATGTGAATGTCTAGATGAAACGCTTCAATCTCTTTGCCCCTGCTGTTGTACTGCGACTGGAAGGGATAACGGTCTTCTTGCTGGCGCTGCTCTTCTATGGCATGCGAGGAGGCAACTGGCTTTTGTTTCTCCTGCTTTTGTTTGTGCCTGATCTCTCAATGCTTGGCTATCTGGCTGGAGCGCGTGTCGGAGCCATCATCTATAATCTGATCCATGCATATGTGCTTCCACTGGCGCTGCTGGCCTTCGGGTTGATTGGAAACAATACGCTGTTGGCGCTGCTGGCGCTGATCTGGCTGGCTCATATCGGGCTTGATCGCGTGCTTGGCTATGGTCTGAAGTACCCCACCTTTTTCAAAGATACTCATCTGAATCGCGTGTAAAACCTGTAACCAGGATGCTTCAACGAGATGCAGACGGAAAAGGAGTCCTCTTTCTTACCTCTTTTTCCGTTTTCGCTCTGTCCGATTGGAATAGCCAGAAAACAAAAGAAGGGAGTACGGGTGCAATGGCTAACCCCGACCATCTGGCGATGCTGGAACAGGGCGTGAAGCGATGGAATCAATGGCGTACGGAGCATCCCGAGATCGTCCCCGACTGAGAGGAAGCCGATCTTTCAGGGAGACATTTCTTTCAGGCGAATTTCACGGGGGCACGGATGCGGAAGGTGAATTTGCGTGATACAGAACTATATATGACAGATTTCACTGATGCGGACCTGGAGAGTGCGAATCTCGTGGGCGCAGAAATCAGCCGGACTTGCTTCCGAAGATGCCATCTCGCATTTGCTAGTCTTGTAGAGGTGACGTCGGATGTGGGAACTATTTTTGAAGAGGCGATGCTTCGGTATACGAATTGGACGCAGGCGTTCTTTTGTCATGGTACCTTTTCCCGGGCGAATCTGAGACATGCCTGCATGGATGAGATGATTGTGCGGCAGGTGTGCTTTGATGGGGCTGATCTGGAGGGCGCCAAGTTCTGGTTGACGCGTTTTGAACGATCCTCCTTGCGAGAGGCAAACTGTTCATGGACGTATTTGCGTGGAACGGTGCTGCATGAGACAGATCTGACAGGGACCAGCTTTGAGAAGGCCGTCTTCTGGGAAACGGGGATTCTCAATTGTCCCCTGCATCGGGCGAGAGGGTTGGATCAGGCGTATCATGTCGGGCGCTCATTCCCGGACCTGCAGACGATCGCGCGAGCAGAGGGAAGCCTGCCTCCCCGCTTTCTTCGCGGCTG
>NZ_QKUF01000003.1 GCF_003253565.1 Thermosporothrix hazakensis | reverse complement strand
CCTGAACCCCAGCAACTCATACACCGCGTCGTTCGCCTGTTGGATCTTCCCTTCCAGATCTGAAACAAACACCGGGTCTGGCGCGTTCTTGATCAGGTTATCCGAGTAGGCCCGGGCTTTATCCAGCTCTCGCATATCGCGCAGGATGCCGATCGCTCCTATCACTTTGCCATCTGCATCACGCAACGCCGAGGCATTGAGCGTTGTGGGAATCACTTCCCCCGATGCGCTCCGCGGATTCAGTCGCGCATTTCGCGTTACCCCCTTCTCGATCACTTCCCGTAACGCGGCGGTGAACTCACGGGTCTCTTCCGGGCTGATAAAGCGCGAGAGCGACTGTTCCAATACCTCGTCTGTACGGAATCCTAGCAACTCATACACCGCGTCGTTCGCCTGCAAGATCTTTCCTTCCAGATCTGAAACGAACACCGGATCAGGTGCGTTCTTAATTAAATTATCAGCATCCAGAGATCGAGAACTGGTCCCCACATCATTCATGGAGTCCATCTTCTCGGTGGTTGAGGTATTAGAGGATACCGCTTTATCGGCCATCAGAAATATTCCTCCCATCATTGACAAGGCAGCCATTCTGACGAGGTAGACCTGATCGTGTCCTCGTCCGCTCTATGTACGATGCATTTCATGCATTGTCTCTGTTTAGAACTCAACAGATTGTTTTTTCAAAGTATACAGAAAAAGTCCCATACTGACAAGGAGACCATATTCCGCTGAGGCTTTTTCTGGAATCCCCTTGTGCTCCTCTTCAGTACGTTGACATCTGTTGACATAATACTCCATCACCCGATGAGAGTAAAGGGGGATAGCAAGGATAGATCGCGCTCGTATTTTAGCTCATCCATAGAGAACGCGTCTCTCTGATGCATCCTCACGCTTGTACACCCCATGATTCACACAATAAAAAATTACAACTTTTTCATTTTAGGGACAGTAACACATTTTTCTCAATGTCTATGATATACTTGGATCAAGTGCTTGGCAGCACCTTTTCAGCAGTTTCCCCATGAACCAGATGACCTGTTTCTTTTTTTGGGAGTGTTTAGATTGACACATTCACACCTATCACAACACGCTAAACAAAAAGTAGTAGGACCAACCAAGGAGAATGAAACCATTCCGCTCTCATCTGAGGCGCAAGCGTTTATTACAGCAAGTCGTTTCTGTGCTCTGGGCTGTACAGATCCATGCGGGGGCCTTCGAGGCCTGTTCTTAACGGGAGATATTGCCTATGCGCCCAACGCTTCCACCTGTCTGGTACAGATCAACCAGCAGTTCCATACCATGCCCACTTTTTTATATCTCTGCCGTGCTCTGAGCATGCAACAAATAGTCACTCCGGGCCTCTGTTTTCTACACCATGATCTTCGGCAATGCCTGAATGTGAGAAGTATTGCAGAGATGGTGCTACTTGAAAAGAACGGTGTCGCCTGGCTGCGTTTCCAGGTCACGCAGGCAACGACGCAATCACTTCTAGAGAACAAAGAAGAGGCTCTTGCATACCCATGTGCCATCCTCTCCCTGTATCAAATGCTGAAGCATACGAGCGGGGCAACAACCATCCCATTCCCCTGCCAGCAGCTTGGTTTCTTCTGGACGGAGACCCTCAGAGACAGCGCAATGTTCGCAGGCTCTCTATTCAGTATGCTTGCGGTAAGCCCACAAGAAAAGACCGTGTACCTGAAACAGGTCTCTCATATATTTCCGACCGTGACGACAAACAACATGCATTGCTCTCTGATGCTCCCGGATATCCAGCAACAGCATACCCTCTGTCTGAGCGGTCAGGCACGCATGCAGCCCATCGAGACCCTTTCAGCAGAGCTGCACGGCTCAGTAGCACATCATGTACTGGCCTTTCAGGTCCAGAGGGCAGAACTTCAGCGGGCAGACGGCACGATTGAAATCGTTTAGCAGATCACCTCATTTCCGTCTGTCTCTCCAGAGAAGCTGCTGTCATCTCTTGCAGAACAGCGGCTTCTCTCTTTCTACCTACTTGAGCCTCTATCCCTTATTATTGAAAAAGCTCCACCCGGAGTTGTCCGGGCAGAGCTTTCATACTGCATAAACTTAATCGCCAACAGGTGTCTCAATCTCAAGGCCAAGCCCACGAGCAACACGAGCACCATAGTCAGGATCAGCGCGATAGAAGAGCTTCACCTGACGCTCGGCAATCTCTTTGTGCTTGATATTCTTCATATGCGAAACGATGTTATGCACAAGACGTGCCTTCTCATCCTCGCTCATCAAGCGATAAAGCATGCCGGGCTGCACGAAGTCATTATCCTCCAGATTATAGGCGACACGGCGCGCGGTGCCCTGGACTGGCAGCTCTTCCTCGTTCTGATAGAACTGAGGGGCCGCAACAGGACCATTGAAGCTATTCGGCTCATAGTTCGGGCGTGAACCACCATTATCATCGAAACGCATCGCACCATCACGGCGATAGTTTTGCACCTCAACGCGCGGGCGGTTGATTGGCAGCAGCGCGTAGTTTGTGCCCAGGCGATGGCGATGCGTATCCGGATAGGAGAAGATACGACCTTGAAGCATCTTGTCAGGCGAGAACCCGATACCTGGAACAATATTGGTCGGAGCAAATGCGGCCTGCTCAACCTCGGCGAAGTAGTTCTCCGGGTTGCGATTCAGCACCATGCGACCAACTGGGATTAACGGATAATCTTTATGTAACCAGACTTTAGTGACATCGAATGGATCGAAGCGATACGTTGCAGCATCCTCAAGCGGCATGATCTGCACGTAGAGCGTCCAGGTAGCCTCTCTGCCAGATGCGATATGCTCGAAGAGGTCCTGTGTTGCATAGTCGGGATTCTCACCGGCCATGCGGATCGCCTCTTCGTTAGTCCAGTTCTCAATACCAGCATCGGTCTTGAAGTGGTACTTGACCCAGTGCGCCTTACCCTCAGCGTTGATCCACTTGAAGGTATGGGAACCGAAGCCGTCCATATTGCGATAGGTCTTCGGGGTGCCACGATCAGAGAAGAGGATGGTGACCTGATGCAGGGACTCAGGAGTCAGAGAGAAGAAGTCCCAGAATGCATCGGGATCTTTCAGGTTTGTCTGTGGGTTGCGCTTCTGCGTATGGATCAGGTCCGGGAACTTGATCGCATCACGAATGAAGAAGACCGGAGTGTTGTTGCCGACAATGTCATAGTTCCCCTCTTCGGTATAGAACTTGACAGCGAAACCACGCGGATCGCGGGCGCTATCGGCAGAACCTTTCTCTCCGCCTACGGTCGAGAAACGAACGAAGAGCGGAGTGCGCTTTCCAACTTCGCTCAGGAAAGCTGCTTTCGTGTATTTAGTCACATCATGAGTTACCTCAAAATAACCGTGTGCACCAGCGCCCTTTGCATGAACAACACGCTCCGGGATACGCTCACGATCAAAATGAGCAAGCTTCTCAATCAGATGGAAATCTTCAAGCAGGGTGGGTCCAGGGTAACCCGCAGTCAGCGAGTTTTTGTTATCCGGAGCAGGAATACCGAAATCAGTCGTTAGATAATTTTTCTTCTCGTCAGCCATGAAAAACCTTTCTACATTTCCGAGGAGAGGACAATACCATCCCCCAAAGATAAGACAACAACGCTACCGCTTGAGTAAGCTCTGCTGTCCCGATCACTCAGGGCAACCCCCATCTTGAAAACGGATAAGGCCCTCATAGTCGATCGCCTCTCATCCACGGCAAGCCTACAGGATGAAAACGAATAAACAGCAGAAAGACACCGCTGTTTCTCCTTTTCTCTCAGGGGAACCTGTCCCTTGCTTGAACAAGCGTACCAGAGAAAAACCAGGATGTCAAGCGGCTTTAAACAGCGAAAGGCTTCTTCTTTAGAACAACCTTGCCTGTCTCCAAGCCTATTATTGCCTGCGCATAAAAAGCAATACAAACAGGCCGGTCATTATCTTCAACTCAATTCTTGCAAGTTTATTACGTACAACAGTATACTACTGTTTTCGTCGTATGACAAGAGATGCCATATAGTACCATTTACCCAACCACTACCTGTCCATTCTGCCAGGGAACAGGTGCTTCCTGAGAGGGCTTCCCTTGTCAGGAACAGTTCTCGTGTTGTCTACTAAACTCAGTTTTGTACAGCGCTCTTTTCTTAATTCGCTACGAACAGGAGCACAGAACCTATGCAAGTACTGGTTATCGGTTGTGGCATCTCCGGATTGACAACCGGGATCAGCCTGTTGCGTGCCGGATATTCGGTACATATCAAGGCAAAAGACCTGCCACCCAATACCACCTCAAACATCGCAGCCGCGGTCTGGTATCCCTACAATGCCTTCCCTAGAGACCGAATTACCGCGTGGGGCAAAATCGCGTTTCGTATCTTTCAGACTCACGCTACAAAGCCGGAAACAGGGGTGCTGATGCGCTCTTTTCTGGAAGTCAAGCCTGCGCCTGTCGGTGATCCCTGGTGGCTCGAAGCCGTTGAGAGCTTCAGACATGCCACACCGGACGAGCTCCCCGCAGGGTACGCCGATGGCTATGTCTTTGAGACCCCTGTCATTGATACCAGTCGCTACCTTCCCTACTTAATGCAGGTATTTCAGCAGGAAGGCGGACTCATTACCCGGGAAACTGTGACTACGCTCGGCGACGCTTTGACCGAATACCCAATCGTCATCAACTGTAGCGGCCTGGGAGCCCGCGAACTGGTTGGAGATCGCGATATCCATGCCGGACGAGGCCAGACCATTCGAATCAAACAGAACGGCTTCCAGCGCGTCATTGTAGACGACGAGGGGCCTAACAAACTCGCGTACATTGTACCACGCACCTCTGATATCATTCTCGGTGGTGTCGATGAAGAAAACAATGAAAACACGAGTATTATTCCAGAACAAAATAGTGGCATTTTACAACGCTGTGCCAACCTTGCCCCACAGTTTGCCAATCTCAAGCCGGAAGATATTCTGAGCGTCCAGTGCGGGCTGCGTCCCCTGCGCTCGCGCATTCGTCTTGAAGCCGAGCGCCCCGTCCCTGATCGCCTGCTGGTGCATAACTATGGACATGGCGGATCAGGTGTAACGCTTTCCTGGGGATGTGCAACAGAGGTTGTCACGCTCGTTAAACAACACACAGCCTGAACGTTTATGGATCCAGGGGAGCTGCATTCAACACTAGAGGCAGGGTGAACCAGAAAGTTGAGCCGACACCCGGCCTGCTTTCGGCCCCTGTCGCTCCCTGATGTAACTCGATGATCCTGCGGCAGAACGCCAACCCCAGGCCCAGACCAGCCCCGCCTATCGCCTGAGTAGCGGGGTCCAACGCCTTCGCATCAGACCGATAAAACCACTCCCAGATTTTTTCCAGCTCTTCCGCACCCAGACCGGGCCCCTCATCGTGTACCGCAACATATGCACAGGTTTCTCTGCGCTCAAGGGAAACCTCTATTTGGCCATCGCTGCGCCCATACTTCAACGCGTTCGTGACATAGTTATTAATAACCTGAGTGATACGGTCTGCATCCATAAAGACAAGAAGCTCATCTTTCACTGCCAGCGAAAGCTGAATGCATCGCGCCGGAAATGCAGCCTGTAACGCCGCCACACTCTCCGAGACCACTCGAACCAGATCACCGGCCAGCAGCCGTAACTCTAACCGGTTGGTCTGCATCCTGGTGACATCCTGCAAATCGTCGACCAGACGTTCCTGTAGTTTCAGTTGACTTCCAGCCTGAGTGAGCAGGTGTGAGAGATCAAGCAGACGCTCCTGTACCTGAGCATCACATTCCTCCTGAAGCCACTTTGTCAGTAACCCTCGAGCGACCTGAAGGTGCATGCTGACTGCGGTCAGTGGGGTGCGCAACTCATGGCTGACGATGCCAAGAAAAGCTCTCATCCGCTGATTGGGAGAGAGACCTTCTTCCTGAAAAAGCCCGGCCACAGCATCCGCAAAACGGTTCGCCCGAGCTACATCTTCAGGTGTCCAGGGGGACTCTGGATGCGCTCGCAAAACCAGAAATACCGCTTGCGCCCCGATTTCCAGCGGCAGCAGTAACGAGGCTTCTTGCTCCAGCAAAAGCGCCTGACCGGGAACACATCGTTCCACAAGCTCAGCAGGAAGTGAGATGGTTTGCTGCTGAAGCTCTTCCCCGCCCGACACAAAGCAAGCGACGTTCATTGCAGCATCTGGAATGGCAGCACGAGTACACACATAGGCACAGGAACAGCGCAACGTGTGCACAGCTAATCGTGCTACTGATGAGAAAACGTCGTCTCTGTGCTCGTCCATTTGTCTTTGGTGTTTATCAATCATACTGTTACCATGCAGGAGCAGACGCCCCGTTTTTCACAAAGAGTTGTAGAAATCGGGCACCCTGGTGGTCAGGGAAGATGATGGCCCTGAGATCTCTCACTGTCTATCCACATCCACCTGATACACTTCTCTGAGCGTCCCTTTTTCAGAGGAAGAGATACCAGCCAAACGAATGCCTTCTTGCTTTGCACTCGTTTTCACAGGTGGCATTACGCTACTAACCTCAAGTATACTCCTGTTATTCACCATTCGTAAATATACAGAAATATAAACCCATCAATAGCTCACCTTGCTGAGTATACAGGGCTTCTAAAGAAACCCTTGCTTTATCCCTTGAATATCTCGATCAGGTTTTCTCGCGTCTCGCTCAGTACCGCGACCTCATTCGTCGTTGGTGAGCAAGCAACTAACTGTCTTCCGGGCAAAATCGCGTCAGGAGCGCTCTCGGTGGGAGATCCCACCAGCACGGCCTGACACCGTAAAGCCAGCATCAGGCGCCCATCTCCCGTGAGACTAATGCTTCGCGGAGAGCCCGGCAGCTCAGTCCAGAGATAGGGGCGTGTCACATTATCCACATGCCAGCTTATTACTTTCCTGTCACAAAAGGCGGCGCTCAGCCAGCGGCCATCAGGCGACCAGGCAACCGCTGTTACGGCCCGCTGAGCCTCTATCAGGACTTTCCTCCGGATCGTGCGCCCCTCAACCCGCCAGCAGGCCACCATCCCATTCTGACCGCCCGCAAGCAGGAGACTGCCCTTTGGAGACCAATGCATCACCCCGACCGTTTCAGCAACCATATCCGGTGTCATAATCGTCTCATAACGATCGAGCAAGCGGCCAGACAGCGTTTCGGGCGTTATTGCGTAAAGGTCTATCTGGCTGCCATGCCAGACGGCCAGACAGTCCCGCCTCGACCAATCAAGCGCCTTAACTGGTCTTCCCTCATAGGGAAGCATCAGCGGGTAGGGTCGTTGTCGCTGCACATCCCAGAAGGCAAGTCCACCCGGCACACTGACTGCCACAATGTTTCCATCGGGAGACCAGCAGAGCGCTGCGGCCTCAAGGGCGGAACGCACCTGTATAAGCTGTGTTTTGCGTTCCGGTCCAAGTATCAAGGGCGGATAATCATAGCAAGTGCAGCCTAACAGGGCACCCGTTGGCGACCAGAGCAGGCTTCTTGGCGTCACCATTATCCCATAGCTTCTGACCAATTTGACGGGCAAAGGGGTATAAAATGGCCCCTGGGCCTGCTTGTGCTCTTCAAGGGGGTCTTCTGCGTCCCGTGGCTCCGGCAACGGCTCATCCAGAATTCGTTCGCTGGTAATTTCCGGGTCCAGTTCAATCATGACATCTGGTGCAATGATCTCACGCTCATCTCGCTCCTGTACCGAGAAATTGGCCGACGTGCCGGGAGCCAGCATCGCACCCGGTTCCCAGATTACCTCACCATAGCTTCGTGCCCCGGCAGCCGTCATATCTTCAGTGAGGGCCTCAATGGCACTGTAGAGCGCCTTACCAAAAGCGAGGACAGAAGGAAAACGCTCTTCTGGCTTCTTTGCCAATCCTCGATGAATCACCTCATCGATCGCCCCTGCCGGAATGCGCTGCGGGTTGAGCCTGCTTGGCAGGATAGGAGCCAGATGTCTATGGGCATCGCGATACTCCTGGCGATCAGCTACCCGGTAAGGATAGCGCCCTGTCAACAACCAGCAAGCCATTACTGCCAGCGAATATTGATCTGAAGCACAACAAACAAGCCCATCAATCTGCTCGGGTGCAGCAAACTCATATGTGCCTATGAATCCGCTGGCCTCTTCCACCTCGACCCCTCGATGCAGCATACGGGCAATTCCAAAATCGCAAAGATAGAGTTTGGCAGCTCTTCGGGCGCTCCCGACACTCTCAACCAGAAAGTTGGCAGGCTTGACATCGCGATGGACAATCTGAGGCTTGTGCCTGTGCAAATACCAGAGCGTTTCAGCCGCCTGTAGAATCATATCTGCGATCTGCACTAAAGACCACGGCTGCGCCCGCTTTGCCAGATTTAGTAACGAGCCTTCAGGCTTATACGGAACCACCAGATAGGGCACCCGTTGCGTACCAATATAGGTCCAACCAGAATCGAGAATAGAGAGAATATGCGGATGGTTCAGGCTACGCCCGAGCTCGATTTCGCGTAAAAAGCGCCTTTTTGCCTCTTCGTTCAGGCGCTCGTCATCCTTAATCGGGCACATCAATTTCAGAACCAGTGTATCCCGGCGTAATGGGTCTCGAACCAACCAGACATCACCCATACCACCCTCTTTCAAGGGTTTCAGACACTCATATCGCTCTATCTGTCTGGGTGCTTTTTCCATCTTTGCACACCTCACCCTGTCGTGTTTCCGTTCTCAGTTACGCTTTACTACCCCTTACTTTACCAGACGATTCTCTCCCTCTATTTCTCAATTCTTCTGATTCTCTACATGTTCAATTTGTTTTATTGCTTATTGCGCCTTGCCCTGTTTTCCTTTATTTGAAGGGACACTTCCACGAAGCATCTCCTCAAGCTGGTTTTTCTGTTGTTCGCAACGACGTGCTAAGTGCTCTACCTGATCCTCTAAATCTCTGACTTTGAGCTGTGCTTTACGCAACGCCTGTTCTTTCTTCTCGCTTTCTGCCTGGCTCTCTTCATATTCAACACGCAGCTTTGCCAGTTCATCCATCAGTGCATCAATCTTCTGTGACATTTCTACATCAGCTTGCTCTCGCTGCTCCCGTTCACGACGCCGTGCATCCCGCTCAGCAGCCAGTTCACGCTTCAGACGCGCAAGCTGAGGCATAAAGCGCCGCCCAAGCAGGACCGCGAAGAGCTCATATTCAGGCTCATTGGGTCCACTGCTCTGCAACAACTCCTGCAAGCGCTGAACATTCCAGGTACCACCCGCCAGCAAACCGCCCAGAGCCCGAAGCGCAACTTCCAATCCCTGCGGGTCCCGAAGCGTTCCCTGTGCATCAAATACCCCATAACTGCTGAGATCTTGCGCCAGATGCGCAATCTCAGTCGGAGCCACCGAAAGACCAAGCAGAGCAGCCAGTTCCGGGCGCAGCTCTTCCACCGTCTCAGGAGAGGTGAACGCATCTTCAAGCAAGAACTGCGAACGACGTCCCATCAGCAGGAAGAGATACGCCAGCGGTCTATAGCGTCTCGGATCTTCATTATTCAACACATCCAGCAGATGAGTCGCGACCTGCTGTTCACCGGCCAGCAGCAGCGTTGCCATCACACGTGCATTCGCCCTGCTGTCCTCATGCTCCTGTACATACTGAATGAGCGTATGCAGCATCTCGGCCTCGTGATTCTTCTCTTCCTCCCAAACTCGCTCTAAGAGGAAGAACATGCCCATTACCATTTTTGGCGTTTCATCAGATGAGAGCAAAGAAAGCAGTTCTCCAGCCACCACCCGATTCGGGATCTTCTGGAACGCCTCCAGTGCCGCATAGCGCATCGCAGGCTCACGCTGGTTGGTAATCCTCTTCCAGAGTGCTGGCAGGGCGGGGATGCCGATCTTTGCCAGGATATCCTGTGCGACCAGTGCAACCGGTCCCTGAGCCGTCAGGAGTTCCGCGACCTCCTCTGTAGCGTAATCCTTTAACTCGATCAGAGCTTGCGCGGCTCCTCTTCTGCGCTCCTCAATAAAGAGCGCCTGAATCAAGCTTTCCAGTACCTGTTGTTGATATCGTGGATTATACGCAAGTGTCACTAAAGCGACAGCACAATCAGCCTGAAGCAATGCCTGTTCAAGTCCCTGCAAGAGCGCCGGGAGACTGATTTCGGCCAGGTCTTCGGTCAACAATAAATGCAGCTTGTCGCGAGCCTTACTTCCCTGGGTATGCGGAAACAATTTGACGAGTCGCCAGACAATCCCCTGTGGATCTGAACTTTCCTGTACCAGGACCGAAACGACCTCACGGGCCCGCTCGTTTGCAACCTCTTGCTGATGCTCAAAGCCGACAAGCAGCGCCTCAAGAATATCCGGGCCAAAGGCAGGCAACAGACGAGCAGCGGCTTCTCCCTGCTCATCGTCGGCCAGTTGATTGACCAGCAACCCAATGGAGACATCAGGGTGCTTGAGCAGAAGCGGCGTCACCAGCCGCTGGAAGTTCGGGAGATGGAAGACCTCTATCAGCGCCGGGACCACATCACGTCCCTCCATTCCCTGCAACGTCTGATAGACATAGAGACGTACTCGCTGATCCTCATGCAAGAGATGACGCACCAGCACACTGGCAGCCTCGCCTCCTTGCTTTTTGAAGATCGATCTGATGCGTTCGGCTCGGAGGTCGCTGCCCACCCGTAACGCTTCCAGAAGCTCTTCTCCCGGGAACGGCGACATCATCAGGATAGTGCGCTGAACTCGCTCGATGAATGAGGGGTCATGCGGCTCCTCAAGCGCAACCACCAGATCGGGAAGCGCCAGAGGACCGAGCACGCTTAACGAGGTGCTTGCTTCCTCTCGAATGCGGACCTCAGGGTCCTGAAGCAGCTTTAAGAGCGGTGCGACCACTCTTTGCTCTGGGAAACAACTGAGCGCATGAATAATCCCCACCATCAATTGTGTATCTTGCTGCGAGCTCTGAAGCAGGGTCAACAGGGGAGAGACTGCTCGTGGGTCACGCACCAGTGCCAGAGTCTCAACCAGCAAACGCGTGCGTCCCGGCACAATATTAAAGAGGATATCAATGATTGGTGTCACAACCGGTTCCCCAATCATAACCAGAATCCGGATCGCTCGTTGCGCAATATCCTCTCGCTGATGACGCAATACGATATCAAGCACGCCCGGGATGCTCTCCGGCGCATAAGCACATAAGGCCTCTTCAACCGCTGTATAGACCTGCCATGACGGATCGGCGACGAGGCGCAACAGAGTGGTTAACGCACGTTGATCTCTGACTGCTTTCAGCACCTCAACGATACGGATACGTTCCTGTTCCGTCGCATTTTTCAGGCGCTTCAGGAGATGGGGTGTTGCCAGCGAGCCAAGATGCTGCAAAATGTACTGTGAGTGGTGCATCAGTACCTGATCTTTCTGCCCCACCTCGGACTGAAGCAGCCCATCAACCGCAGCTTCTAGCACCTTCTCCCAACGATTATCGCGTGCTCCCACCCCCTGCGTATCGCGCCCCAGGCGGATCAGAATTGCACAGGCCAGCGTCTGGACCTTGTGCTCCTTCTCATAAGGCGCGGTCAACACTCTAAAGATACACTCTAAAACCTGAAGATACTGGCGACGCGTCAACTGCTTGTAGACATTCTGCTCCATCAGGTAACGTTCTAGAATCTTTAAGACCGCCTCGTGCGCCAGGGCATGGATCTCGGGTGCTATCTGTCGGTCAGAAGGAAGCGCAGTATTTTCGATGACCGCGATCAGACGGGAGAGCGAGAGATCATGACCGAGCCGAAGCAGTCCGTTCGCAGCCCGATTCACAACCTGAATCTCTGTATCGTACAACAACTGAATCAGCGGCTCGACAGCATGAGGATCACGCGTTCTTCCCAGAATATCAGCGGCAGCCTCGCGCAACAGCGTCTTATTCCCGGGATCTGCAAGGCGGATCGCCCGCTCCACCACAATAGAGCCAAAGCGCCCCAACACACGCGCAATCCTGAGAACCATTTCCCTGGGGCTACTATCGACCATATCAAGGAGATAGGTGAACAGCAGATCGGGGACAAGATTTCTATCAAGCAGGACAAGCAGTTCATCGATGCCCTCATAGGAGATCAAGGGCAACAGGGAACGATAGACCTCATCTCCCCCCTCCTCAACACAGCGCTTCAGGATGCCAGCCACCGCTTCACGACTGTTCTTATTCCTGACAACCGTCACCAGGGCATTTTCAATGCTCGTTGTCAGATGTACAGGGCGTCTGTTTTCGGCCTGTGGCGGTGTCCAGAGTACTCCAACACAGACAAGCGCCAGGACCAGCCCCTGATAGATATAGCGTACGTTCTTCAAACCTGCTGCCGCAAAGCACTCAGCAAGCACCAGCGGATCTTTCAGCAGGCCTGCCCAGATAGCAACCGGCTCGCTCCAGAGGCTCAGGTCTTTCAGGAGATCTTCGCGCAACTGTGCATGCGCGATCCGGCGTTCATCCGTGGCCATACAGAAATACTCAGCAACAAAGTACTCAGCAATGAGCTCATGCCGGAAGCTCAGAATACCCTTTTGACTGATATCCAGCAGATTCGCGGAGGTCGCAAAGCGAAGACATAGCTCAACCTCATCGCGATCCAGGCTCTCGAACGTCTCGTTATCAGGCTCAAATGGCCCATGAGGTGGGTGATCTGCCAGCCAGAAAACCAGTTCGTCGGCGCTCTGGGTCATACTGATGCCCCGGCCATTCCCAACCGAGACACCAAGCTGCAACGCATTCCGATTGTGGTCACACCGGGCTGCACAGGCAATGATCGCCAGCATCTGAATAAACTTCTGCTCATCTGGAGCGTTGTGCTGCCAGCGTCTCTGCTCCTTCACGATCACCTGTCGCACCCACTCGCGCAAAAGCCGCCCTCGGGTGTCTACCTGCTTGCCGCGTTCCACCCCGATCTGGTCAATAATCTCCATCAGCGTGACAAGCATCATCGGATTCGTGCAATGATAGCGCAAACGGCTACGGTCAATAACCTCCATAATCTCATCATCAGAATGGTGCCATTCAGATTGTGTTTTGACATAGCGCTCGACGAACTCACGTACCTGTTCGGGCTGCAATGGATGAATCGTTGCCAGTTCGGCCTGACCGCTCTCGACCAGCAATTTGAACTCGCTCTGTCCCTTGTAATCAATTTCGCGACATGTCATCACAATGCAGTTTCCGGTCTCACGCATCCAACCGGCCAGTTCCCGGCTGACAGCAGATTGATAGTTCCGATCAAGCTCATTGAGGCCATCACACAGTAACAGCAGCCGTCCACTTCGCGCCAGTTCTCGCAGATATGGGGCAAGAGTCCGAATCCCGGGAAGATCGCTCTCGACCAGATAGTCCAGGAGGCTCGTTTCCTGCTCTTCTTCCTGTTGTTCCAGAAACAGGCCATAGTTTTTCATGGGCACAAAGATAGGAATCCGGCCCCGATGCAGGACCACGGAGAGCGGGTTTTGAGCGGCTTCATATTGATAGACACGGAGTGCCATTGTCTTTCCTGCTCCGGGAACGCCGAGGATCAGACGATGTATACGTTGTTCTCTGCTCAGATCCAGTAAAGAAATATGTTCTTCCACTTTGCCCTGGCCCTCAGCGGTACGATGAATATTAGTCAGTGCCTTGAGAGGAGTATAGAGAGCCCGAGATTCCTTCTGTTCTTTATTGACCTTCCGCAAATAGAGCAGAAGAGCCAGAGGCTTTCTTCCAAAGAATACAAGCAAAGCAACCACCAGGAACAGCAATCCCACACCAATCAGCAACCAGGGAATCTTTATGAGTGCTGCAAAGCTCGCTGCCCTTAACACAACAAAACCAATGAAGAGATAGAGTGGTATGGCTACTACAGCAGCCACAATTACACTCATCAGAAGGGGCAGCAGCCACATCGGGCGTGTTGTTCCTATGGTCAAAAGCTGTTGTACTCTCTCATCCGTGTTCCTTCGCGGTTGTTGCTCCTGTAGCATTGCTTCCTTGATACCTTTCCGGGATATGGTGAAAACAGTATAACACGCTTCATTCAGAAACACACTGAAAAGCGGCGTTTCTGGCATCTCTGCATCTGACGCTCTTGCCTCTCAATGGGAGAAACACCTGTATGCTACCATATACACTGCTCACGTCAATGTCTGACCTTCCCTCTCTAGTACCAGGGGGCTTGTTACGCAGTACACTGCTGCCTGGCAGGCCCGCTTAACGAATACCCGGTACTGATTGATTCTCCTTTTTCTCTGTTCTTCAATGCCGGCGATACATCAGATTTTTTTCGGAATGTTGTGCTCCAATAGGAGGTATTGGCTGGCTTGGTTGGTAAAAGTTTTATTTTCACCATGATTCACGTTACAATATCCCTATGGGTAAAGAGCCATTTCGTCCTTTACGCCTTTTGCGTGCAGATCAATCAAGAGAGACCCAACCGCGCCAGCAAGCAATTACTGGCGTACAGCCCATTATTGCCCCCGCGGTTAACGAGACACCGGGTAGCATACCAACCACAGAACCACATATCACAACAGCCATCCCATTGGAAAATGATACCGAAGCTACCAATCTTCTGAAGAAGACCCCGAAAAGCTATCTCTTCAATCAGGCATACGGGCTATGGGTCTATATCTCCATGTTCGTGCTGGTACTGATTCTGACACACGGGCTTTCCGATCAGCAGTACGGAGCCTATGCTGTCGCGGTAACCGCATATAATACGATCCTATATATTATCGCGTTTGGTTTTGAAGATGCGACCTATACCTTTATTCCGCGCGTCTTTGCCGATCATGGGAAAGCAGCAGCGGCACATCTGATTCGCCGCCTTCTGCTCCTGCGTGTGGGGGTCCTTGTCCTGACCGCGCTCATCATGCTCTTTGGGCTACACCTACTCGCAGACCTTTTCGCAACGATCCCGCCTCTGCAGGGAGCCGCCCGCGATCTTAAGAACCCGGAGTTAGAGGCACATCTGTTACCGATTACCATCTACGTCATCAGTAGCAGTGTCGCAAGCCTGTTAACAGCACTCTGCACCGGACTCATGCGCATGCGCCTTGTCTTTTTTATCGGGAGCCTGACGCAAGCGGCTATTCTTGCTTCTGGCTATATTGTGCTACAGCTTGGTTGGGCAGTCGAAGGCGTGCTCTGGATACTTGCTCTGACCTCCGTAACTCAGATGATGGCCTTTTTCCTCTTCCTCGCGCCGTTCCTCTTCTCACGGGGCGCCCAGTACCATCAACCGCTGCTTCCGCTACTCAAACTGGGCTTCAATGCATGGCTAACAAACCTTGTTTCAGGAGCACTGTTAAAACAGGTCGCGATTACTTTATTGAGTGTTTATGCTGTCTCATTAACAGAGATCGGTTACTTTAATCTGGCGTTCCAGCTTGCAGATGCTGCGAATCTCTTGCTGGTGTCGGGCTTTGGGGGGGTCGCCGGGGCAGCGCTGGCCGCCGCATTTATTGGCCAGAACTATCAACGCCTCTCGCGCACATGGCAGACACTCATCAAAATCGAGACACTGCTGGCTGCTCCGGGACTGGTCTTCTGCCTTTTCAACGCGCCAAGTATTGCCCATGCGCTCTACCCCGACAGCTTTGGTCCGGTTGGTGGGCTGCTGGCGGTCTTCGTCTTTTTCAATCTGATCATGCGTGTGCTGGGCACTTATATTCACCAGCCAACGCTCTACGTTGTCAACAGGTCGTCTCTGGCCATGATCAGCCAGTGGGTGGGATTGGGCGTAGTCATCCTCACCGGCGTTCTGTGCATCGGTTATTTCAAGCTGGGAGCAGCAGGAGCTCTGATCGCAGATGGCATGGGCCGTATTGTCACAGGTTCATTGATGCTGCTTTTCCTCTGGCGGAAGCTGCCGCAGAAATACCCTGTTGGCTTTACCCTGCGCTTCCTGCTGGCGCTGGCGCTGGCAGCGATTCCAAGCATTCTCTGGGTGATTCTCTGGCAACCAACTGATCGCTTTCTACTGCTCGGGTATCTGGCTGCCACTGGAAGTATCTTTATCCTGCTCTGTGCAGGCCTGTTGCTCTGGCTCAAGCCGCTCGAAAAAGCGGATCTGGAGACGATTCAGAGCGCGAAGCCCGCACTGGTTCGGTATCTACGTCCCTTCACTCGCACGACACAAGAGAAACAGGCATAAAAAAAACGGTGAGCCCTTAACAGGCTCACCATACGCATTTCTTACTGATCTAACGGTACCACCGTTACCGCTGTTCCATAACACAATACTTCAGTGACACCTTCAGCCAGCTCAGTCGCGTCATAGCGCATGCCTATAATTGCGTTTGCACCGGCTTCCTGTGCATGCTGAATCATCAGTTCATAGGCGTCGTTCCGGGCTCCCTCACACAACTCAGTATAGAGAGAGATATTACCACCGAACAACTGCTGAAACGAGGCCCCAATCTGGCCCGCCACACTACGCGAACGCACAATAATGCCTCGAACAACACCATGATTTCTCACAATGCGATAGCCGGGCAGTTCAAATGCGGTTGTAATAAAGTTATGAATGGTCAAACCCGAAGCAGGTGAACTATATTGCATACATCTCCCTCGTAAAACATGCAAGCTATAACACTAGTACGTACAGCGACAGGGCTACGTTGCTTGTCCCTCATCACTCTATGATGATACTATGAGAAGGAGGAAAAAGATTGGTAAAGGATATACACAGCCATTTCATGGACCGAAAGACACACCTTCAACCAGAACCACTTGATCCACAACTGACCATCGCCGCGTATGCGCAGGGTATCTTCCCGATGCCCGACGAAGATGGCCGGATTCAGTGGTACGCACCCGACCCAAGAGCCATTCTTGAGCATGAGAACCTGCATGTTTCGCGCTCTCTACGCGCCACAATTCGCAAGGGAATTTATGAGATTCGAAGTGATACCGCCTTCACGCAGGTCATGCGTTGCTGTGCGATGCGCGAGGAAACATGGATTAACGAAGCCTTTATCCAAACCTATACGCTGCTGCATCGGCTCGGGCTGGCACATAGTGTCGAAGCATGGAAAGATGGTACGCTGGTCGGTGGCCTCTACGGTGTCACGCTAGGAGGCGCGTTCATGGGCGAAAGCATGTTCTCCCATGCGACTGATGCATCAAAAGTCTGTCTGGTTGCGTTGGTAGAACATCTCAAACGACAAGGCTTTGTACTCCATGATACCCAGTTCCTGACACCACACCTGCAATCGCTGGGAGTTACCGAGATTCCACGAAAAGAGTATGAACGACGATTACAGGCGGCGCTTCAGCTCTCCTGCCACTGGTAAGACCTGAGCGCCTCCTGAACTACTGTTTTTCAATCACCTCGTACTCTATCTCGTACTCCTCTTCCTCTTGCACGCGCTCCTGATCCTTTGCCCGTGTCCGCTGCTCAATCTGCATCATCCAACGGAAGAAGATAACCGATAGAATAACCAGATCAACGATTCCCGGGCACAGCAGGACCAGCGCACCCGCCGCCTGATCTGAAAAATTTGGTATGCCAAGCAATGAGGGGAAGAGATATGAGGAATAGAGCGGGGACGTGGTAATCAGCAGCGCAAAGGCCAGCCAGTCCATCGGCTGCCCATCCAGAAACGTATAGAGCATCTGCGTCGGGTAACGCATATGGCGCGTTCCTCTCCACGCAGCACATAACGGTCCCCAACTCAGGAAGGCCAGCACAAAAATACAGAGCAACTGTAGATGATAGAGATTGGTATCTTTAACCACCTGCGCATACAAGACCGGAATATGCCAGATGATAAAGGCAAAGTTGAAGGCCAGCGAGCTCAACAAGGGCACTGACAACATCTCAAGGATATCTCGAATCCCCGGCAAACCAAGCAATCGCCGAGAAACCGCAACAGGCCAGGCAAACATCATCAGCGGCACACATACCGTCGTCAACCCCACGAGCTGCACAGCATGCAGGACAAAATACTGCTGCCCACCTGCGTTTACAGGCGAGAAGAAGATAAGAAAAGCCAGAACCAGCGCGACACCAAAAGCCGCCAGATGATACCATTGCAGCGGTTTCTCACCGCGCTCATCCTTTATATCCTGTTTCCACGCGCTCCATACAGTCCAGCCATAGAGCACCGCCAGCAATACAAGCGTGATCAGTGCAGCCGGACTCCACGACCAGCGCATTGTTTGTTCGCCCACGTTTGATAACTCCGCAAATAAAAGACTGATACGATTTATCTTCACAGCTAACTATAATGGAATCTTCTCGAACTTGCAAATCACGAAACGAGGAGCGCATTTCTGCATGATATAATACCGAAGACCAGCACTCTTTTATATGCAGAAAGGCAGGGAGAGATGTAATGCGCATCCTTATCGCTCCGCAAGCACTCAAGGGCAGTCTCACCGCGACCGAGGTTGGTCAGGCTATTGCCGAGGGAGCACGTATGGTATACCCGGACGCTGATATTCAGGTGATTCCGATCGCCGATGGTGGCGAAGGCACCGTGCAAGCTCTGGTAGATGCAACGCATGGAAGTCTCCACTATCATACCGTTACCGGGCCACTCAATACACCTGTACAGGCATTCTATGGCATTCTGGGAGACGGCACCACAGCGGTTATCGAGATGGCCGCCAGTTCCGGGCTCCCGCTCGTTCCCCCTGAGAAACGCGACCCGCGCATTACCACCACATATGGCGTGGGCGAGCTGATCCGAGCCGCTCTCGATCATGGCTGTCGTCATTTCATCATCGGGGTTGGGGGGAGTGCAACCAACGACGGAGGCGCGGGTATGGCGCAAGCGTTAGGAGCATCACTGACCGATACCGGGGGCCACGAGCTGGAACGAGGAGGGGCAGCCCTCGCCAGGCTTGCCCATATTTCGCTTGAACACTTCGATACACGGCTGCAAGAATGTACATTTGAGGTTGCCTGCGATGTTACCAACCCGCTTTGTGGGCCGACCGGCGCTTCTGCAGTCTATGGGCCGCAAAAAGGAGCAACCCCTGAGATGGTCACCCAACTCGACGCAGCCCTTGCCAATTATGCCCGCGTTATCGAGCGCGATCTTCATTGTGCGGTCGCTGATATCCCCGGCGCAGGCGCAGCAGGAGGACTAGGAGCCGGTCTTTTTGCATTTCTTCATGCAACCAGCCGCCCAGGCGCTGCGATTGTTCTTGAAGCCGTACAACTGGAACAGCAGGTCAGCACAGCTCATCTCCTGATTACCGCTGAAGGCCGTCTTGATGGACAAACAGCATATGGGAAAAGCGTCAGTGCCGTTGCCCGAGCAGCAAAAAAGTACCATGTCCCTGTTTTTGTTGTAGCGGGAGGACTGGGCGAGGATTATCATACCCTCTACGCTCATGGCCTCGATGGGATCACCGTCTTGCCGACGGGACCCATGACACTGGAACAATCAATGCGAAATGCGGCCACGCTCGCAGCGGATGCCACAGCGCGAATGCTTCGTATTTTCGCAGCCGGACAACAACAGAGCAATCCATAACATTACATAGAACGCTTTCAATCCCACTACAGACGGGCTGATAGGTTGCTAGCGGCCCGTCCCCATATTTCCTGCTTTCATTTGAATTTCTCCCCGGCACTATCGTCATAACATATAGAAATATGATATACTCTGACACAAGAAAAAATTCGTTTGAAGCAACGAAATTTTTCTTCCCCCGATCGAAGTTATAGCAAATAGAACACAATGCTTCTTCCCTCATTCCTTCAGCTTGTATCGTCCGGGGGTTCTTATACGTAATACGTACAAGTGAAGCATCAAACTGGTACAGTCCCTGTAGGCCGTCTTCATTCACAAAGGGAGTCATCTTATGCCAGAGCGTCCTTTCATCGAAGAAAAAGATTACCAGCATCTTCTTTCGCTTGGTTTCACTGAAGTTGAGGCTTCACGGCTCATTCACATGAAAAACCATGTTGGAGAGCAAATAGAATATCGTGAAATGGTGCAGGAAAGCCGCCGTCTGAATTTCATTCGCTGGCTTATCGAGCACAATCGTTTAAGTCGCTAACCAAGGATACTCTCAGCACAGAAGCAATGTGTGCTGTTTCCCATAAAAAAGGCTGAAGAGACAGGAGAGATGCCTGCACCTCTTCAGCTTTTTCCTTTTGGCCGGAGTTGAGAGAAGCCATAAGCCGAATTCTGTGCCCGCACCGCCTCTCGACGACACGGGTGGCAATCATCTATCTGGGACGCCAGTTACCTGACGCCTCAAGCGACCAACCCAGGGGTTCACGAGCGAGCAACTCGCTAGCCGTAAACCGGCTATCCCCTTGCTCGGTCTTGCTCCGGGTGGGGTTTGCACGGCCAACCAGTCACCTGGTTGCCGGTGAGCTCTTACCTCACCATTTCACCCTTACCTGCACAGGCAGGCGGTATGTTTCTGTTGCACTTTCCTTAGGGTCACCCCCACTGGCCGTTAGCCAGCACCCTGCTCTATGGAGTTCGGACTTTCCTCGCGCCTCTTCGGCACGCGATTGCCTGGCTTCCTCAAATCCTCTTGCGTTAGAGTATCATATCTTCCGACACCCGTCCAGGGTTCATAGCTCATCAAGAGGAGGATAACAGAAACCTAAAGGAAGTCTTCACTCCTCAAAACGATCCCAGAGAAGCATCTATTCCCGGGGTCTCCACTGGCTCTATAGACGGAAACATCCGAAGCTCATGTGCACTAATAGCATAACGCTCAAACTGCTCCTGAAATTGATGGCATATCTGTGCGTGCAGTTCCTCAACCGTCAAGGGTAGCAACCCTGCCGGAATCGCAACCGGAGCGCCAAATCCAGTGAGGCAAAGTGACATCAGCGGCAAATTCAGCCAGTGCACGCCCTCAAGGAAAGCATCAACATCGCGCGGGAGCACGCAAAGCATATGCTCATCTCCCTGTCCGGCTCGCTCCACGTAGAGGGCCGCAATCTGCTCCCAGGGAAGCGCAAGGGTTGAGATGAAGGGGCTGAAAAAAGGCGGCATCCGGTAGGATATTCCCTGCTCATTCACCTGTACTATTGGTTTACGCACAATGAGAAAGATGACCCAGGGCAGTATCAACACCCCCCAGATTCCCAGAATCAGCCAGACAACCAACACCCCTATATTCCCGATTTTACTCCCGACACGGCTCCCGCGCTTCCATATCCCGAGAGCGCTTAATACCAGCGGCGGCACCACTGTACTCAACAAAAGGCGGCCCTGTCTCCCGAGCATGATTTTTCTGGCATCTGGATAGACAGCGATACAGCGTCCCACATCCCGCATAGAATCCATCCTTTCCGCAACAAGAAACGACCTATGGTAGTAATACGCTTTTTGCCAGAAAAACGTTTTCTTTCACCCAAATTATACAAAAGATTCTATTTTTCTTCAGCATTAAAAAAAAGTACATTGCGATCCGCTCCAAAAAGAGTTACAATGTCAACTATACATCAGTACAGAGGAAAATTTTTTCAAGGGTATTCACATGAATACAGGTAAGCAAGTTCGCCTGACATCTCTGGCCAGTTGTGCTGGTTGAGCTTCTAAAATGGGCCCAGGGGCCCTGGCGCAAGTTTTGCGTCCACTCACACACATGTCAGCGCCGCCAGAGTTGCTAGTCGGACTTCATTCCATCGATGATGCAGCTGTCTATCGCGTAAATGAGCACCAGGCAGTCATCAGCACAGCCGACTTCTTTCCGCCGGTCGTTGATGATCCTTACGCGTTCGGCGCTATCGCTGCCGCCAATGCACTGAGCGATATCTATGCAATGGGCGGCCAGGTTCTTATGGCCTTAAACCTGGTGGCCTGGCCCGACAATCTTGATGCCGCGATATTGACCGAGATCCTGCGGGGTGGCTCTGATATCGTTGCACAGGCAGGAGCAGTCATCGCTGGTGGGCATACTGTTACTGATCGAGAGCCTAAATACGGCCTTTCCGTTACCGGCACGGTTCATCCAGATCACATCCTCACGAAAGGGGGAGCGCGATCGGGTGATCTGTTGATCCTGAGCAAACCGCTAGGAACAGGGCTGATCACAACCGCACATAAACGTGATCAAGTACAGGAAGCCGATTTGCATGCCGCGATCCAGTCAATGATGCAACTAAACCGACGAGCAAGCGAAGCGCTGGTTGCTGCTGGCAACGCGGTTCATGCCGTCACCGATATCACCGGTTTCGGCCTGCTTGGTCATGCCTGGGAAATGGCAGTCCAGAGCAAAGTAACGATGCGCTTTTCAGTTGACGCCCTGCCTCTGCTTCCCGGAGCGCTCCACTATGTGGAACTGGGATGTATTCCCGGCGGCGCTGGTCGCAATGAAGAGTATCTTGCACAGCGCGTTCGTTTCGCCGCAAACGTGTCTGAGGATCAGCGTATCCTGTTCTGGGATCCGCAAACGTCGGGGGGTCTTTTCGCCGCAATTGATCCCGAGGTATGGCCGAAACTCGCCGCAATCGCTCCGGATGTTACCTTCTGGCGAATCGGCGAAGTAGGAGAGCAGGTAGACAACGAGGCTCAAGTGTTGCTAGAGGTTAAATAATGCACGAGGAATTAGAAGCAATTTTAGGAGTCCATTTTCGTGATCCCTCCCTTTTAACAATGGCCCTGACACATCGATCCTATATCTACGAGGCCGCCGGGGCGGGAAAGTGTTCAAATGAGCGCCTGGAATTTCTGGGAGATTCCATTCTGGCCTTAATCAGTGCGGACTTTCTGTATCGCACCTTCCCTCAACTTGCCGAGGGAGAACTGACCGACGTTCGCGCCATTCTTGTTCGCACCGAGACCCTCGCCAAATTTGCCCGCGAAATCCAGCTCAACAACTATATGTTGATGGGCAAAGGCGAACAGAATAGTGGCGGTGGACAGCGCGTTATGGCCTCTGCGTTTGAAGCGATCCTCGGTGCGCTCTATCTTGATCAAGGCCTGGAAGCAACACAGCGCTTTTTACTACCACGCCTGGAACCGATCGCCCATGAGATCGTCAAGAAACGCGCCTTTAAGGACAACAAGTCGCTCTTTCAGGAACTGGCACAGGCTCGAGAGGGCATCACCCCTTCCTATCGACTCGTCAGTCAGGAGGGGCCATCGCATAATCGTGAGTTCACGGTTGAAGTCCTGCTAGGAGAGCGCGTCGCCGGGCGTGGTCAGGGCCGGAACAAGCAAACAGCCGAACAAGAGGCCGCTCATTCGGCATTAGTAAACTTTGGTTGGATTTAAGGGAAGTTGATAAGTGGGGAGTAGGGGGAGAGTATGCGCCTGGAACCAACGCCCAGACCAGAACAGGTAGTTCGCGTCAGTGCCAGATTAATTACGTCCAGCACGATTCTGCATCTGTCGTCTGACGAGCTGGAAAGAGCTGTTCATCAGGAACAAACAGATAATCCTGCTCTCGATGTCGTCGAGCAGAAGATCTGTTTATTTTGTGGCTCATCCCTCTACGGGCAGATATGCTCGAACTGTGGACATTTTGCTGCCTCTTCCCGCCTCACCGCCGAGCAGCTTGCCTCGCTCAGAAATCCAGCCGAACCATACTGGCTTGCTGAGCAGCAAACCCTGAGCGATATCGACAACTACGGCTTTATCACAACCGATAGTGACGACGAGTATGACCCGCTGGCTCATATCCCGACGATCGATTCGTTACAGGAAACACTTTACCGACAGCTTGAGGCGCTGGTCCCCCCGGCTGATACCCCCATCGCCGAACAACTGGTAGGAAACCTCAACGAACGTGGCTATCTTGAATGCAGCGTTGAGGAAATCGCGACGCTGCTGAATGTGCCTACAGAGCGCGTGATGTACGTGCTGAGCCAGCTTCAAAGCCTTGAGCCAATCGGCATTGGAGCCCGCGACCTCCGAGAATGCTTGATGCTTCAACTGAAAGTCCTCAGCGAGCTTCAGACCCCCCACCCCCTGGCCCATACGTTGATTGATCGCTTTCTGCCCCAAATTGGCAAAAACCAGTTTCAGGACATTGCCCGCAAGCTCAAAGTCAGTGAACAGGAGGTACGCGATGCTTGCGCCTTTATTCGCGGCTCGCTCTATCCCTATCCTGCCTATACCTATATGCCCGAGAGCGGCATCAATAGCGGCACCACCTATATCCGCCCTGATGTGATTATCCGCAAAGGCGAAAATGGCTTTGAGATTGAGCTAATCGAAGAGAAACGGTACCGCTTCTCGGTCAGCGCCTACTATACTGATCCCGAGCTGAAAGCCTACGATCAGGGAGAGTATCAGCGCTATATTCACCAGCACAGCGACCGTGCCCGCTTCTTTGTCGATTGTGTCCACCGCCGCTGGCGCACCCTGCGCCGGGTTATGGAGCTGGTTGTCAACTATCAACGCGATTTCTTTGAGAAAGGCATTCGCTATCTGCGCCCGCTGACCCGAGCCGAGGTTGCCACCCGGCTGAGTCTGGACGAGGGCACCGTGAGCCGGGCGACAGCGAACAAGTACGCGCTCCTCCCCAACGGGAAATTGATGCCGCTCTCAGACTTCTTTGACGTATCACTTGGCATTAAAGACGTGCTCCGCGAATTGATCGAGGCCGAAGACCCCCGTAAGCGCTTCAGCGATGAAGAGCTTGCCCGCCTGATGACAGCACGCGGGATTCCAATGGCCCGCCGTACCGTCACCAAGTATCGCGAAGAAATGGGCATTGGCTCTTCACGAGAACGCAGCTAACGATTGAGAAGCGCGGTGGCCTCCTCTGGAGATGCATAGAGCGTCCGTTCACGCTCGTAAATGACCATACCCGGGCCCCCCCCTTTCATATGGCGCACGTGACGCTGCAACGTATAGTCAACCGGCACGGTGGTACTACCACGAGCCTGACTGTAATACGCGGCCAGACTCGCCGCCTGATCGATAGCCCGGCGCGAGACCTCACGCCCCGCCGTCTTGATAATGACATGCGCCCCCGGCACACCACGCGCATGCAGCCAGATATCATTTCCGGTTGCCTGATGGAACGTAACCTCCTCGTTCTGGCGGCTATTCTTTCCAATCAGAATGATAAAGCCATCATCGCTCTGGACATGCATCGGCACACCACCACCGGGAAGCGTTCCCTTCTTTGTCTGCTTGCCACCTTTCCCTTTTTTCTGGGCTTTCTTCTCAGGCAATCGCTTGCCTTTCATGTACCCGGCCGCCTGAATCTCGGCTTTCACCAGTTCAATTTCTGCTGGCGTCTCCGCAAGCGCCAGGTCGGTTAGCAACTGCTCAATTGTCGCCAGTTCAGCGTTATTTTGCTCAATCTGCTCTGGCAACAATTCAAGCGCACGCTGCAACTTATGGTATTTGGTGAAGTAGCGATTCGCGTTGCCCACCGCGTCGAAGCGCGGATCAAGCGGGATCGTGACCACCGGAATGGTATCGCCGCTGCCCTCAAAGTAATTCTCAAGCTCTACTTGTTGCTGCCCCTGTTGGATTTCATGTTGATAGGCCAGCAACAATTGACCATACAGCCGATCGCGTTCCGCCTCTTCTGAGACCGACATCTCCCGTTGAAGCAGATCCGCCTTACGGATACAGCGATCACGCTGCGTTTGCAGGACCTTACGCATTGGCGCACGCAGGGCATCAATCGCATCACGCCATTCCGCCCGGGCGAAGTAATCATCCAGAATTCCATTGATCGAGGGCGACTCATGCACCTCAACATCCTGGCTCAGCGCATATTGTTCCAGGGCATAAGGCGCGAAGGCGAGCGGCTGTTCCTCCTCACCTGGCTTTGCTTTCCGAACGACAAGCTGTGGCTGCCAGCGCTTTGTTTCGGGCAAAGCGGCCAGGTCGCGCACATTCCAGGCCAATTCCTCCCAGATATTCTCGTCGGCCGCCTCTACTGGTGTATCCACCTGCTCCGTAGCCCGAAACACCGTCTCACGGGCTAACAGCGGACTCCATCCCTGCACATGGCGAGTCAGCAATTGTGCCAGTGTCGGCTTGCCCTGATCTTTCTTTCCCTTCTTCCCCTTTTTCCCACTCTCCTGCACGGGATCGGGTTCCTCCGAGGCACAGATTGCCAGTTGAGCCGCTGTCACGCTGGCAGGATCAAGCTTCGGCAGCGTTTGTCCGGCAAGCGTGCGCTGCTGTGGAGGCGGCGGCATATAGGCAACATTAGGAGCAATCACTCGATAGCGGTTGATCTCGGCGCCAACACGCTTGAGAGAGCCAAGAATCATCTCATTTTCATCACAAAGGATAATGTTGCTGACCCGGCCCATGACCTCAACGATCAGGCGAAAACGAGTTCTTGCCTCACCTTCCCCCTTATAGCCAGCGATAATCTCAATCGTGCGCTCCCAACGGGGCTGCTCAATGGACTCAATACGAGCCCCTTCCAGATGCTTGCGCAGCAGCATCACAAATGGTGGCGGCTCGCTGGTGATACGGGGCGGCTTCAATGCTGTAATATGCACACGAGAAAGCTGCGGATGGGCAGAGAGATAGATCCAGCGGTTCTTACCACCCCCTTCCTGGTATGCAGGAACATAGCATTGCATGGCTATCGCGTGCTCTGTCGGTTGAATAATAGTATCTATTCGGGCATTCTGAAGCAGCTTCTGCCATTCATTGGCGACTGCTGCCAGAGTTATCGCATCTACCTGCATAAAACCTTTCCAATCTAGACCGGGTCCGGTCAACTCAACACCGATCATCACCAGAGTGAACACGAATAAGCAGAACAATAACCTTTCCCGGAATGCCATTCGTGTTGTACAATGTACAATAATGATGCAGGTTGGCCCCGCATGGTTCACCATGCCGGGACCTCTTTTGTACTCCCGCGAACATAGCGGTGACGCACAACAGTATAACAAAGTGGCATCTATTCGTACATCATCCTTTGAACGGCTGGCCGTCCATGCTATGGGATGAAACAGCGAATCCTCATATTTAATGAACACCAGGAAGAATATATGCGACTCGAAACAGGCGATACACTGCTTCAGCCACGGGAGCATAGCTCCCTTGTGCCACCATTAAAACAGGGACTCCTTTTCGTCCTCTCCGCTCCCTCAGGAACAGGGAAAGACACTGTGATTAAGGCCCTGAAAGATCAGGGGATGGGCTTTCATGTTGTTGCCTCGGTAACGACACGGGCTCCACGCGTTGGCGAGAGCGAGGGTAATCCATACTACTTTGTCTCGAACGAAACATTTGAACGTATGGTGGAAAATGACGAATTGCTCGAATATGCCAACGTACACGGGAACTGGTATGGGCAGCCCATTCAGCCGATTAAAGAGAACTTACGCAATGGGCGCGATGTGCTCTTAAAGATTGATGTACAGGGTGCTGCCACGGTGCGTCGCAAAGTCCCTGGCGCTATCTTTATTTTCCTCGTTCCCGGTTCGCTCGAAGAGCTTGTGTACCGATTGACCAACCGACAAACAGAAACTGAGGAACAGGTACAAAGACGCCTGACGGACGCCAGGAAAGAACTGGCACAACAAATACACTATGATTATATTGTAGAGAATCGACAGGGGCACCTTGACAAAGCCGTCGAGAGGGTGCGTTCAATCATTATTGCAGAGCATTGTCGCACAAACCCCCATTATGTCGAGTTATAAATAAGGAGGAATAACCTTGGAAGAACGTTTTGCACCATCAGGAACGCGAGAGCGTAATCTAGCAATGGAGCTAGTACGGGTAACGGAGGCTGCCGCCCTGAGCGCCGGGCGCTGGATGGGTAAGGGAAATAAAGAGATGGTCGATCAGGCTGCCGTCGATGCCATGCGCAACGCTCTCGATGGCGTTGATATGAATGGTGTTGTTGTTATTGGTGAGGGAGAGAAAGACGAAGCCCCCATGCTCTATATCGGGGAGCAGGTAGGCAACGGAAACGGTCCCGAGGTTGACGTAGCCGTTGACCCCGTTGATGGCACACGCCTGCTCTCACTCGGTCTCCCGGGCTCACTGGCCGTTGTTGCTACCTCTGAGCGAGGCACCATGTATTCTGCGCCTCCGGGAGTCTACTACATGGAAAAAATTGCTGTCGGCCCGGCAGGGCGCAACGTCATTGACATCAATGCTCCGATCGCGGTCAACCTCGACCGTATCGCTCGTGCTCGCGATGCCCGCATTGACGATTTGACCGTTGTCATTCTGGATCGCCCACGCCACCAGGAAATCATTCGCCAGGTGCGTGAAGTGGGGGCACGTATCCGCCTGATCGGCGATGGAGACGTTGCCGCAGCCATTCAGGCCGCTATGGAAGATTATCGCGGTGTTGATATGCTGCTCGGTATCGGTGGTGCTCCTGAAGCAGTTCTGGCAGCCGCAGCCCTGAAATGTCTTGGCGGAGAGATCCAGTGTAAGATCTGGCCGCGCAACGAACAGGAGCGCGAGAAGCTCAAGGCTGATGGTGTTGATCTTGATCAGGTTTTCCGCACAGATGATCTGGTCAGCGGTGATGAAGTCTGTTTTGCAGCAACCGGTATTTCCAGCGGTGAGCTGCTTGATGGCGTACAGTATCATGGCTGGGGCGCTCGTACATCTTCGATCATGATGCGTTCCCGCTCTGGCACGGTCCGCTATATTCAGGCCCGTCACAGATGGCGCAAGCCCGGCTTCGACCAGCGTTAATAGAAAGACGACACAGATCTATGTCCAGGCATCACAAGAGGGGACGGCTCATCGAAGTCGTTCCCTCTTTCGATATTCCCTCTTCTTTTGTGTCGGGCAGAGAGAAACAACGGCAGTGCGTGCAAGCTAGAGCCGCCGAAGCCGCTCTATGACAGCATCCGCGACTTGCGAGGTGCCGACAGCGGTTGGATCATCAGGACGTGGCTTCAGATCATACGTCACATATTTACCCTCACCGATTACCTGCATCATGGCTTTTTCCAGCCGAAGCGCCGCCTCCTTTTCGCCCAGATGGCGCAACATCATCACACCCGAAAACATCATCGCCATTGGATTAACCTTGTTCTGACCCGCATACTTCGGTGCGCTGCCATGTACCGGTTCAAAAACGGCGTATTGACTGCCAATATTCGCACCAGGGGCCACACCGAGTCCGCCTATCAGACCTGCCGAGAGATCGGAAATAATATCGCCATAGAGGTTCGGTAATACCAGAACATCATATTGTTCCGGCTTCTGCACCAGTTGCATGCACATATTATCAACAATCCGATCCTCATGCTGGATATCAGGGTACTCCTTCGCGACCTCATGGGCAAGCGAGAGAAACAGGCCATCAGACATGCGCATGATATTGGCCTTATGCACAATCGTTACCTTGCGACGATCATGGGTGCGGGCATAATCGAAAGCGAACCGGACGATACGACGGGTGGCGGCAGCTGAGATATACTTGATGCTTAAAGCGGAGTCCTGGTCTAACTGGTGACCCGTGGTACGGGCAATCGTTTCAAGCAGGGCTTCATGTTCGTGGGTGCCTCTTTGAAATTCGATACCGGCATACAGATCCTCGGTGTTTTCTCGCACGATTACCAGATCGATATTTTCATAACGAGAACGCAAGCCGGGATAGGTCTTAGCGGGCCGGAGATTCGCATACAAATCAAGTCGTTTTCTCAAGGTCACATTGGCACTGCGTTGGCCTCGTCCCATCGGGGTCGTGATCGGTCCTTTCAAACCTACTTTCGTTCTTTTGATCGACTCAATAACCTCATCTGGCAGGACTGTACCTTGCTTCTCCAGCGTTACCGCTCCCGCCTGACACACTTCCCACCTGAACTGAACCCCGGTGGCTTCCAGCACGCGCCGCGTGGCCTCTGTGATCTCTGGACCCGTCCCATCACCGGGGATGAGCGTCACTGCGTGCGGTATGGACATGCATTATCCTCCAAAAAAACTGCCTCCTGATACTCATAGCCTTCCGTTGGTAAAGAGGAGGCTTCACCTTATCCGTGATTATATCACATAAGATGAGGCAACGGCATAACACGTTCTTCTCGTTGTCCATTGCCTGGGATCGCTCTGCTTCCTTCCTTGTGAAAGTGGGGACACTCCTGTTGTCCCTGTTCCCGTATTGTAGCAGCCAGAAGCAACAAAAATGGAGAGTATCCACTTAGCGAGCGGAATACTCTCCATTCACGAAAGTTTGTACAGCAACTATGATTTACTTTTTGCAGTCGTTGTTTTCTTACGAGTTGCCGTTCCGCTTTTCGCGGCACTCGCTTTTGTCCTCTTGGCCGTGCTGCTGGCCTTTGTAGTCGCTTTCTTGCGCGTCTTGCTGGCCTTTGATGCATCGCCATTTTCTTTCGCCGTCGCCTTCCTGCTGGTCGAGCGCCGCTTTTTGGTCGATGTTTCGCCTTCCTGCACGGGTGCTTCTTGCTCACCCTGCTGCGGGACAATCACTTCCTGATAGCAGACCGGTTTCTGCGCTCCCTTTGGCAGGACCATCAGGCCACCACAGTTCGGGCAGAGCTCTGGAACTGGCTTCTCCCAGATAGCGAAATCGCAGGCAGGATAGTTGTTACACCCATAGAAGATACGTTTCTTGGTACGCGTCTTCCGTTCGACCAGATCACCGCCACAGCGTGGGCAATGCGCACCAGTCTTATTTACAAACGAGCGGCCATACCGGCACTCCGGGAAGCCAGAGCAGGAGATAAAGCGACCAAAGCGTCCGGTTCTGATAACCAGATTGCGCCCGCACTCCGGGCACTTTTCGTCCAGTTCCTCGACCGGTTTCTGCACGCGATCCATCTCGGCTTCTGCTTTCTCCATTGTCACCTTAAAGCCTTCATAGAAATCACGCAGAAACTCGGTCCAGGCGCGGCGGCCCTCTTCGACCTCGTCAAGCTTGTGCTCCATCTCAGCCGTAAAGCCGGTATCAACGATATCCGGAAAGTGCTTATTCATCACCTCATTGACGGTAATACCGAGCCAGGTTGGCATAAAGCGTCGCTGTTCCTGCTCGACATAGCCGCGATCCTGAATGGTGGAGATGATCGGCACATAGGTACTTGGCCGACCAATACCACGCTCCTCCAGCTCTTTAATCAGGCTCGCCTCAGTATAGCGTGGAGGCGGCTGTGTAAAGTGCTGTTCGGGCTTCAGCTTATGCATATCCAGCGTCTCATTGACCGCCATTTTCGGCAGCAATTTTTCGTCCTCTTCACGAGGCCAGACCCGATAGAAACCCGGGAATTTCAGGTTTGAGCCATTGGCCCGGAAGACATATTGCTGCGCCTGAATATCAACCCGCACCGTATCAAAGACGGCGGGAGCCATAAAGCTTGCAACGAAGCGTTTCCAGATCAGATCATAGAGCTTGAACTGATCGTTTGTTAGATATGCTTTCACACTCTGGGGCGTCAGGGACACGTCCGTTGGGCGGATCGCTTCGTGCGCATCCTGTGTGGTCGCTTTTGCCTTACCAGTGCGCCCGGGTCCAACATACTCCTGACCAAACTCGTCGTGAATAAAGTCTTTGACCATCTTCTGAGCTTCTTCTGAGATGCGCGTTGAATCGGTACGCATATAGGTAATCAAGCCCTGATGGCCGCGTTCGCCGAGCTCAATACCCTCATAGAGCTGCTGCGCAACGCTCATAGTTTTCTTTGGTTTAAAGTAGAGCCGGACCGAGGCATCCTGCTGCATCGTACTGGTTGTATATGGCAGGTACGGCTGTCGGCGCTGCTCCCGCTCTTCATACTTGAGAACGGTATAGGTTGCGCCCTGCAACTCGGCAAGGACAGCATCCGCCTCCTCTTTTGAAGAGATCTTGATCCTGCCTTTCCGGGTTCCCTTTCCGGGAGTGGCATCACCCTCACCATCTTCCCCACTTTCATCGCCGGGGGTTCCCATGTCTTTAACACGCGAGATCAGGACAGCATCAAAGCGTTCCGCTTGCTGCTGTTTGCTCAGCGTCGCCGTGATGCTCCAGTATTCCTCAGGAACAAATGCCTGAATTTCAGCCTCACGATCACAGATCAGCCGGAGTGCCACAGATTGCACACGGCCCGCACTTGTCCCTGATTGGATCCGCCGCCACAACAACGGACTGATCTTATATCCGACCAGCCGATCCAGCACCCGCCGGGCCTGCTGAGCATTAAAGAGGTCTTCGTTAATCAGCCGGGGATGAGCAATCGCATCCTGCACAGCACGCTTCGTTATCTCGTGGAAGACTGCACGGTGGGGGTTATTCAAACCCAGAACGTTCTTCAAAGACCATGCGATAAATTCACCCTCACGGTCAGGGTCAGGAGCAAGATAGACTTCATCTGCCTTGCTAGAGGCCGCCTTCAATTCATTGATGAGTTTATCCTTATTCTCGATTACCTCGTACTTGGGCGCGAAATCTTTTCGAGTGTTAACACCTAAACCTTTCTTCGGCAAATCGACGATATGGCCCATAGAGGCTCGTACCTCAAAGCCTCGACCGAGAAATTTTTCGATTGTCTTCGCTTTCGCTGGCGATTCTACGATCACAAGTTTCTTTGCCATCGACCTAATTCCTGACCTTCGTTATTTACAAGTTCCGATACCATAGACCGTTCACACTATCTTCCTTCTTGCGAAACTCGCTTTTACATGGTGAATATTCCCAAAGCATAGAATAGCATAGTTTGACAAGTAGCTACTGTCCAGTACCGTGAGTTAAGGATAGAGTAGCACATATGACAAGTAGCTATTTTCTCCTATCCTGAAGCCGCGATTGCTGCTGTATTACCGCGAAGCACAGCTATTCTCTCTCCCTCTCTTGACCCCCATCGAGCTTGCATGCTATGCTGCATTCGATTGTACGTAATAGTAGAAAGTGCGCAGGCTCGGAGAAGCAACATGCGGAAATATCGTTCGTCTCGACGACATATAGAGCAGGAGCAAAAGCATCCTGAAGCTAGCACTGCTCCTTCCATTCGTCCAGTGAAGGAGAAAGTGAGACACTCACGACAGAAGCGAAAGCATAATCCCTTGAGGGCAGCTCTGGCTGTGACCGCGGGTCGTGCCTTTGGGGCAATCAGTCGACGCCTGCATCTGGGTGGGGGTACCAGCGTCCCCGGTGTGGTCGCACAACGTATGTATCCCGGGGTGGTCAGTTATCTGGCTGCGCAACTCGCATATGGCAGTCTGATGATCACCGGTACAAATGGGAAGACGACCACCAGCAATTTTGTTTCCTCTATCCTACGCGATGCGGGCCTGCGTGTCTGGAGAAACCGCGAGGGTTCAAATCTGATGCGCGGCATTGCCAGCTCTCTGGTCATCCGAGCACGCCCGACCGGCCGCTTACGCCGCTCAGGTCAGGCAATCTCCGTCTTTGAAGTTGATGAGGCCACCATTCCTCAAGCGCTCAATGAAATTTCGCCACGCATCATTGTGTTCAACAATCTCTTCCGGGATCAGCTCGACCGCTATGGTGAGGTTGATACAGTGCTCACCAACTGGCAGAAAGCGCTTGAACACCTCTCTCCCGAGACCATCCTTGTGCTCAATGCCGATGATCCCACTATTGCGCAGTTAGGCAACTCATTCAAGGGACAGATTGTTTATTTCGGTATCAATGATACGGCTCTCAATCTCCAATCTGAGCAGACAGGTGAACAGAATCATCAGGTAATCGATACGCGAACCTGCTCTCAATGCGGCCACGAGTATGAGTATGCAGTGCGCATTTACAGCCACCTCGGACACTATCGCTGTCCAAACTGCGGGCAGGAACGCGCGCAGCCACAGATCAGCGCAGTAGAGGTTCAAACAGAGGGCTTTGACCGCTATCGCATTCGTGTGCAGGCCCACGGTGAAGAACATACCCTGATCGTGCCGCTTCCCGGCCTCTATAACATTTATAATGCGCTGGCTGCTATCGCTGTCGCACGCACACTTGGTATTGACTGGGAGCCAATCGAAAATGGTATCGGGCAATCCAAGCCTGTCTTCGGGCGCGGCGAGCGTATTCAGGCTGATGGTAAAACCATTCGCCTCCTGCTTGCAAAAAACCCGACCGGCTTTAACGAGGTCCTTCGGACACTCTTCGCCGATCAAGAGAAACGCCATGTCCTCTTTGTGCTGAACGACAAAATCGCTGATGGGCAGGATGTCTCATGGATCTGGGATGTTGATTTTGAACGGGTGGTAGAGCATACCTCATCGCTGGTCCTGTCCGGCACCAGAGCACGCGATCTCGGGCTACGACTCAAGTACGCGGGCGTTCCAGAAGCCGAGATGGCGATTATCCCTTCGACGCCACTACGCCTGCAACGCGAAGAGAGAGGCAACAGCGCACGCCGCAAGAAGAAGACCGCCACGCCGATCACCATTGAGACCGCGACTCATCTCTATGGCCTGAAGCAGGCACTCGACCTGGCCCTTGAACAAACACCCACTGGTGAAACGCTGTTTATTGTTCCAACGTACACAGGTTTGCTAGAATTACATCATGAGTTAGAAGAGCGAGGCCTGACCTCTCGCTACTGGGAAGGAAGAGACGGATGACGCACGATTTCGTCAGACCTCTCACGTTAACATTGGGTCATCTCTACCCCGATCAGCTCAATCTCTATGGCGATCGCGGCAATATTATGACGCTTCAATATCGCTGCCAGATGCGCGGCATCCAGTTTCGTGCCGTTGGTCTGGGCATCGGTGACGCTCTCGCTCCTGATGAGTACGACATGCTCTTCATTGGTGGCGGGCAGGATAAGGAGCAGGCGCCGGTCGCTCAGGATCTCTATGAGCTTAAAGCCATTGGTCTATGGGCAGCCATTGAAGATGATATGCCCGTCCTGGCAGTCTGTGGGGGCTATCAGCTTCTTGCCCACTATTATCGTCCGGCGGAGGGTCCGGATATGCGAGGCCTGGGTGTCTTTGATGCCTGGACCATTCACAAGGGACCGCGTTCTCCACGCTGCATTGGCAATATCGCCCTGAGCTGGAATGGCTCAACGCTTGTAGGCTTTGAAAACCACGGCGGACGCACCTATCTGGGAACGGCCAAGCCTTTGGGAAAGGTACTCAAAGGCTCGGGCAACAATGCGGAAGATCGAACCGAGGGCGCGATCTATCGCAATGCCTATGGTACCTATCTGCACGGTTCCCTGCTTCCAAAGAACCCTCACTTTGCCGATCATCTCATCTATCTGGCGCTCAAACGCAAATATGGGGAAGAGTACCTTTTAGCTATGGCAGGGCAAACAGAGCCGTCTGAAACCGCGGATCACGCAGCTCAAGGGCTACATCAGAATGGAACAGTCGCTCTGGCAGCCGAAAAGAAAACAGAAAATTCGCTAAAACCATCTGACATTCTTACACCTCTAGATGATAAACTAGAGTGGGAGGCACATGCGTATATACTTGAGCGTCTCGGATTACATAGTGCAGCCCTAACAGCTCTGAGTGCGTATAAAAAATAGCAAATGGGTTTCCCTGTAAGGATGGCGCTATGAGCACTGATCGGACTCAAGCCCGCTGCTCGTTCTGTGGCCGCCACACATCAGAGGTTCGTCGTATGGTGGCAGGCCCAGGAGCAGCTTACATCTGTGATGAATGCATCCATCTCTGCACTGATATTCTGAATGATCCAACACCTTTTTCAACAAAGGCGCTGGAGCTGGCTTCACGTCCGCCAATTGTGGTAGCCGCTCCACGCCCAGCAGATGAGGCACAAGCAGCGCATCCAACAATTGAAACTCCTCAACGCACACTTCTTCTGGAACAGGAACAGAAGCAACAGGGGATGACGCTGATCCTCCATCGCTTGCAGTTGTATCAGACATACTTTGAGCTCCACTTTCTCTGGATCAGGCCGCCCTTTAGCGCTGGCTTTTCCTTTGTTCCGCGTATTATCTTCTTCCTGCGCGATAATACCGGAGCGCAATGGCATGGCGACCGCGGCGGTATGATCCTTGCTCGGCCCGATCTTGCCAGCAGCCCCAGCAACGCGGTGTATCAGGGAAGTGCCCGCTTTCGTCCGCTGCCGAGTCAGAATACCAGCACACTGACCATTCGTGCCGCTGAGCCACTGGGGCAGTTTGAGGACCCTCCTACCCGCCCGTGGCATTTTGAGATCACGCTGTAACCGTTAGATGAAAAACGGCACGAAAAAACTCCCCCGCGTGCTTGCGGGGGAGCTAAAAACGGATGATGTCCTCTTACACTTCTTCTAGCGCGGGGACAAGCAACCCGTATCCTCCATCATCGAGACGATACATGACATTCACGCTATCGGTTTCCTGGTTATAAAACGGGAAGTAGGTGGCCCCTGTCCGTTCCATCTCAGCAATTACTTCCTGATCGTTCATCGGCCTTGTCGGCAAGCGGCGAATCTCTTTGATTCGCGACCAGATCTGTTCATTCTCCTGCTCGCCGACGCTTGTTTCCTCCCTTTCATTGCCCGCTTCAATCGCTGAAAGCTGTCCACTTCGTGAGAGTGCCAGCCGTTTCATTGGCGCACCTTTATGGCGCTTCGCCGTCTGACGCCCCTTCTGCTTCCCCAATTGCGCCTCAATTTTATCCAGCACAAGATCAAGCGCAGCACTGGTATTGAGAGCGCTGACCTTGCTACGAATGGCGTGGGAGCTGCCCGGCAGGCTAATCTGTACGGTATAGCGGTCCTTGCTGCTGCGAGTCTGTTCCTCACCTACAATCACTTCTACCCGGGCGTTATCGCCCACCAAACGGGCAAGGCGTCGGACCTTGCGTTCCACCTGTTGTCGGAGTTGCGGAGTTACAGGTAACTGTCGGCCTTCGATATTAATTTCCATATGCACTTCTCTTTCCATTCTTTTCATTCCTCAGTAGCCCTTCGTCGAGCCACTGCAACTGGCCGAAAAGGAAGTATGTTCTTTTATTATACCCTCTCAGGCGCGTGGATGTCTAACACAAGGAGGAACCCTACCCGTCCATGTTCCCGCGTCGTTCCCCTTTCGTCCAGACAATGCCCCTCATTATTTCCGCCCTTGTCTGTAACAAGCAGTAACAATGTTTCACATAGTTTGTGCATTGCAAAACAAAGCCGACACACTTTTTTCCATCGAAACCGCTCTCTTTCTCTTTTTCCTCCTATCTTCTCCATCATTTCTCAGATCTGAAAAAAGTGTAACCAATAGCTTTTCTAAGCTCTTCCAGATCTCACTTATTTCTAGAAGCCATTCTTCCAAAACCGCTCTTCTGGGCAAATGAATATTGATTCATATTAACATAGCACAACTTCATACAATATTCATTCATTAATGTTATGATACTAACAGTATCTCTAACATGCACTATCTTCTCAAGTTAGTGGAAGGGTTCAGTGGTTTATGCGTGAAATTCCAAGTGATCAGCATATTACATACCAGCTCCAATACAGAAAATGTGGTAAGTCATCTTGTAGTACCTGTAAGAATGGTCAGGGGCATGGACCGTACTGGTACGCATACTGGCGCGAGGGCTCTCGCCTGCGCTCAGGGTATATAGGAAAAGTGCATCCCGGTTTCCAGCAGACAGGCCTACAACAAACAGTCAGCAGAAGCCGATCCACCAAACTGGACCGCTTAAAACTCTCTTCTTCCGTAACCGTGTGATCCTATATCCTTCTCTCCTGTGCCTCCACTGCACCTGAGTGTGATAGAATATCCCTGTTAGTTCAGAAAACAGCATTGGAGGACATAGGGATGAAATGTCCTTACTGTGGAGGCACAGAGTCACGCGTCAAAGACTCACGTGACATTGGGGATGCAATTCATCGCAGACGTGAATGTGAACAGTGTAAGGGACGCTTCAGCACCTATGAGCGTGTGGAGAAGGTCCCGCTGATGGTGATCAAGCGCGATCAACGTCGGGAAACGTTTGACCGCCAGAAACTCGCAGCTGGTGTTCGCAAAGCCTGTGAGAAACGCCCCCTCCCCGCGGGGGATATTGAAAAAGCGATCGAAGAGATCGAACAGAAACTTGACCGCCTGGGCAAACAGGAGATCCCAAGCAGCGTTATTGGAGAGCTGGTCATGGAGCGCTTACGAGGTCTGGACAAAATCGCCTATATTCGTTTCGCCAGTGTCTATCGCTCTTTCGCCGATGTAGAAACGATGTTTGAGGAGATTCAAAAACTGCTACACCGAGATAAAGCGGAAAGCGAGCTTCAGACCCAGAAAGAAGAATAGAGCACCCTCCGGGCCGGGGGTGCTCTACCCGGTTCGACGCTTCTTACTTGTATAGTCAACAAAGGAATACAAGAGAAACGCTCTCTTTATGTGCTATGCACTCCAGACACAACATCCATAAAGAGGAGCGTACCAGGCTTCTAGTCGTGGCTACGAGACTCGGCCTTCCGCAGACGGCGGCTCAATACCGCGAGCATCTTCAGGGCAATATCGGGATGCGAGCGCAGAAAGTTGCGGAACTCCCAGACAGGTAGCAGGAATGCGGTCACATCCTCTTCCGCAGTCACAGAAGCAGAGCGAGGCAAATCATCAAGTAGAGCCATCTCGCCAAGCACGTCGCCAGGACCAGCAGTACCTAACGTTTCTTCCGCCCGATCTGGGTGAATTGCCTGCTCAATGCGCACTTTCCCGCTTTTAATGATATATAACCCCGAGCCTGCGTCCCCCTGCTTAAACAGGACTGAGCCCGCAGGGTATGTACGCTCCTGGCCGCTCTTCGCCAGATCCTTTAACTCTTTGGGACTGAGAGTGGAGAAGAGTTCTACGCGTGCAAGAATATCTTCATTCATGCCTCATGCTCCTTCATAACAAAGCTAGTGGTAAAATAAGAGGGAACGGGCCTACGCACTGTTCCTGATTTTGCACCGTATTTTACCACAAGAAAGCTACGGAAGATACCTGATTAGCAGGAGCTTTTTTGACTTTCTCCTATCGACGCACTACAATGAATTCAGTACTTCCGTGCTACAAAACAAATACCGACGCTCACCGTCTAGAGGATAGATTCTATGGCTATAGAAGACCAGGAAAAGCTCAAGAAAGATCGGCAACAGGCCGATAAGCGTATGCAAGATGGCTTCACAGCCTATAATGAAGGAAAAATAGACAAAGCAATTGAGGCTTTTGGGGACGCGGAAATCCGTTACCGCCTTGTCGGTGACTTCAAACGGGCCGGTGACAGCCGCTCGATGATTGCTGAAGCGCAGCGTGAAAACCACGCCCTGGAACAGGCTATCAATAGCTATCAGCGCGCGATCAAACACTATAAGCAGGCCAACCGCCCGCTAAATGAGGCCGCCTGTACCCTCTCTATCGGACATATCGAACGTCAACTCGCCCACCTGGATAAAGCCCAGGATGCATACATGTCCGCGCAGCACATGTATCGCACCCATCACAATGCTCAAGGACTCGGCAATACCTATCTCGCACTGGGGCATATCGAGTTTCAGCGCGGCAATCGCACCTACGCTACCGAGCACTATCAGGACGCGATCCGCTATTTTCATGAAGCCAATGACACAACCCACGAAGCAGATGCCAATCGCAGTCTTGCAGATATCCAGCGGCTTGAAGGTAACTACGATGCAGCATTGCACACCTATCAACAGGCTCTGGAAATCTATCAGCAGACAAAAGATCTGTTCGGCACCATTGACGCACAGCTCGGGCTGGCCCGCATCCATCTGGAACGCGAAGAACTCGACCAGGCCGCCGATCTCTATGCTGAAGCACTGAAAAATGCCTCTTCTCTGGAATACGAGCTCGGCACAGCAGATGCCAATCTGGGCCTTGCGGAAATTATGCTGAATCAGAATAATATTGATCAGGCGTTGATTGGCGCTCAATCCGCCCTGCAAGTCTACTCCGATCAGCAGAACGGCCTGGGCGCAGCGGAGGCCAGTAGCCTGCTTGGAGCAATCAACCTGCGTCGCGGTCAGCTTGGCTATGCGAACTCGCTGGTTGAGCGAGCGCTGCGGACCTTTAAGGCTGTAGCTTACCGCTTCGGGCTCGCGGATGCAACCGTGACGCTTGGCGAGATTCAACTCCGGCGAGGCTTCGCTGACCGCGCGCTGCAAACTTTCACCGACGGCGCAAATCAGGCGCACCAGCTCGGCAACACTCGCGCCGAGGTTCGAGCCTTGATCGGCGTCGCCTCAGTCTATCAGCATACAGGAAGAACGCCATCAGCCCGCAATGCCTATGCCGACGCTACCGAGCGCTGCGATACCATTTCCACTTCGGCAAATGCACACCTGAGGTCTCTGATCGAGATCGGTATGGCCCGACTTTCGATTTTTAGCGGTGATCTGCGCAGTGCCGAGAACCATTTACGCGGTGCCTTAGAGGCAGTGGGAGACAATGCACTCTCTGCTCATCTCAAACCTGCTATCGAGGTGCTGTATGGGCAGCTCTATCATACAGTTGGTGACTTTGCTCAGGCCTATCAGCATTTTACCACCGGCAAACAGCTTGCCGAACAATACCATGAGCCTCTTCAGGCTGCCCAGGCTGTGCTTGGCATCGGGCAAACATTGCTTGCACAGGATGAGCTGGACAAAGCCCTTGAAACACTGATGGATGCTGGTCGGCGCTTCCAACTGCTGGAAAGTGTTGACGGTGATGGCTATACTATGTTGGGTATTGCTCAGGTGAACATCGGCCAGAAGAACTGGGATGACGGCCTTGAGAATAGCGAAGCCGCGATCACGCGCTTTAAGCAAACAGCCGAGGCTCTCGGACTCGCGGACGCCTATCTGACTCGTGGCCTGGTGCGACGCGGTCAGAACGAGCTGGACGCCGCCTTGCAAGATTTCGAGCAGGCGCTTCATCTCTATCATCAGGCCCGACGCCCGCTCGGTGTGGTAGACACGCGCACCGCTCGCGCAGGTATCTACTTCTTGCGTGGTGATCTGGACAGAGCGCGCGACGAGCAGACGAAATCTATCACACAGGTAGAGAACGTCATGAACACCATCAGCAATCCTCAGCACTGGACACTGTTCCTTCGCCAGTATGCTGATCTCTATGCCCAGACCGCCATTACAGATATTCGACGCGGACAGGATGAACAGGCCAAAACCCTGCTTCAAAACTTCGCGCGCATCGCTGGCCCTCAGGAAATCATCCAGCGGATCCAACTCTACGAAGATGATATCCCGACCAGCGGCGAAGAGTTCACCGAAGAAGAGCTACAAGCGAATCAGGAACTCCTCAGGCGTATCGAAGCAATGAAGGCCGCGCTTCAGGGTTAGGAGAGTGCAGGGGATTGTAAACACCGGGTTGATCTGAGAGAATGTAGAGGCGCATTCTTGAGAAACTATTCCAGGATACACCTGTTCAAGGGAATGCAACAGGAGGTTTCAGCAGCGACACCACGCGCTTTCATGGAACGTGCAGTTCGGGGTCGCTCACACCCCTGTAGAGAGAGGAATGAGCCAGTACACCTCTCGCTCTCCTCTTGAGGATGAGTCTTGCAGTGGCCTCCGAGGCTGCTGAGGGCTAAAAAAAGAAAGACCGAACCAGGAAATAAAGACACAAACCAGGATTGGGATATACCAGGCACGCATCTTGTTCAAGATTGGCGTTGGCCTTGCAGCGGAGGAAATACAGCATTATGGCTATCCAGTTTTTGCGCGGAAATCCGCAAACACCAAAGGGGCATGCGATCCTTGTTGCTCGCAGCATGGGATTTGCCGGTGCAACCTATTGCACCTATTGTGTCGTACCGCCTATCCCTATGTCATCGATTGCGAAGTTCATTCCGCCTTTTCTGGCTGCACAGCTTCCAGCAGAGCAGCTTCAGGACACCGAGGTTTCGGCGGAAGGAATGCCCATTCCTCCTATTCTGGAGGAAGTCGATAATTTCGAGTATATTAAGGCGCTGGCAGAACATCGCGACGATGACCTGTGTGATATTGGCTCTATCAGTTCCAGGGATGACATGACCCGAATGCAGATGGCAATAGCGGGTAGCCAGGAATATACCAGCCTGTATATGGACTTTATTGCCCGAGTACAGCCTGAAAAAGCCGAGCCTGTCTCTGAACCGCTGACCCTCAATGAGATCGACCCGGAAGAGCTGTTCTTCCAGACTATGCCTGATCGTCAGAAGCTTGCCGAGCTTGGTAAACTCATAGGGACTGCCAGATATGCGATCGAGGGACACGATAGCGCCTTGCTTCAGGATACCAGGCGCAAAATGCAGCGCATAGTACACCTGCTTGCAGACAAATATCGCGGTTCAGATCTGGTTGCAGCCGCAATTGATCCCGACGAACGCGGGGCAAAACTGGCCGAACTCTATCTCAAACGAGCCTATAAGCTACTCGATGAGGAATATGCAGATATACCCGCTATCGAACGCTCTATTCGTGAGCTAAAAGAACAAGCCTGATCCTCAATTATCACGTATTTCTTAGGAGCTTATTTTATGGCACAAGTAGAAATGAGAGTGGACCTCTCACGACTTGTCAATGCACTTATTGCGAACAATCCTGATGAGATTATTGCTGCTTCACGGGAGCAGCTCCAAAATACGGATAACCCGGATACTCTACTCGGTCGTATTGGCATGATTGCCGTCCGGGGCGACCACGAAGGCCATCCATCGATTACCCTGGCCGCTGCCGCAATGCTGAGCCGTTGGGCCCGCTTTATGCCCGCACCGGTGGATTCAAATGTTCCGGCACGCGAACGGGTACTGCCTCTCTTCGTTCAGGCAGTCCGTCAAGCGGCAGCGGCTGTCCGTGCGGGTAACGATGTCCAGCCGCAGTATCCCGAGCCGTTCTTCCCGAGTGAGCTGCCCGAGGGTGAAACGGTCAATACAATGATGCACAAAGCCGTCCACAGTGACGATACTCAGCTTGCCGAGCGCTTGCTTTTCGGCCTCTATGGCTCCGGTGCTGACTATCGCACGATGGAGGTACGTGCCTATGAGGGTATCGCCGACACCTTCCAGAACAACGGCCATCAACAGCAGTTTGCTCTACGTGGCTTCCAGCTTCTCGATGCAGTTGAGTGGGGAGACCGTGCGCCAAACGTACTCCACTGGCTTGCTCCGCATTTGCCACTCAAGCCCCAGAACGACGAGCCAGAGTGGGCAAAGCAGGTTCGTGATTTCGCCAATAAACCAGAAAATAGCCTGGCAGCCGTCCGCACTCGGCTCGCACCCCCCAAAGAGGAGAGCGCCCTTGCCCTTCGCCAGACGCTCCGCAGCGACGTCGATACTATTCAAGTGTGCCGCGCCGTCAATGAGGCGATCATAAAGGGTGGCGCCAGTCCCCGTGCAACCGCTTCGGTGATCGCACTGGCCGCCGCGGATCTGCTGAACACAATTGGCGACGAGGACCGCGCTCTCTTCATCCGAGCCGCGCACGGTCTGCTCCTTGCCGCTGCCGTCCGCCAGATCTTTACCCGCGTCCAGGACGTTGAGGCGATGAAGCTGGTCTATCTCTCCGCGGCCTACATCAATGCACTGCACAAAGAGCTGGCACCGCAGGCACAACCCGCAGCACCCAAAGAGGCAGCCGCGAAAATCGTCGGTGGCGGCTTCATCGCGGGCTCACAGCTTGAAACTCTGCAAAAGCAGCTCGTCGAGGGAGATTACAGCGGAGCGCTGACTACCGCCCGCCGCTATCTTAAGATCGGGCATGATCCTCGCGCTCTCTTCGCCGCAGTTGGTATCGCCGCAGGCTACACCGATGCAAATGCCGATCAGGGCCATACTCTGCAAATCGTTCAGGCCGCCGCAGAAGAGTTCGTTGGCTGGCCGCGACAGCTTCAGGAAACTGACCGCGACAGCTTCATTCAGGCTGCGCTACGTGCCGCCGCATTTGGTCCTCGCGATTCCAGCCTCGCGGGCCTGTAAAGGCACATCTGCACACCTGTGATACCCGTCTGGCAAAGACAAGATGGAGAGGCACAAAATGCTAGTTGTGTCTCTCCTTTTGTTTTATAATGGTTGACCGGGAGGGCGTTTTCTCGCTCTCCTGAAGAGACCCTCTGGCTGTAAAGGAGATTGCCCTGATGCATGGAAAGAGGAAAACCTATCATACAGGCCCTCTTGTAGCGCTTTTTTGCCTGATCGGTCCTTTGCTTATGCTAAGCGCGTGCAGTCCCTGGGAGAGACTGGTCAAAGCGCCCGCCGATAAGCAGGTGCTGACACTTCCACAAACCGGGATTACAGATTTTGATACCCTTGATCCCGCACTGGCCCATGATGATGCCTCTATACGGGCCGTACAAATGCTCTACACCGGTTTAGTTCAATATAATGATAAAATGGAAATCGTGCCGCAACTCGCGCAATCCTGGAAGCAGGAAAGCGATGGCGTCACCTGGACCTTTCAATTGAAAAAAAATCTCACTTTTAGCAATGGGAAGCCTCTAACCTCCAAAGATGTCGCCTATAGTCTTGAACGCGCTTTAAAACCTGAAACCCAATCAACTGTTGCGCCACTCTACCTTGATCTTTTAAAAGACTCAGACAAACTTCTTGCCGGAACGATTGATACGCTTCTCGATGATAGTATTAAGACACCTGACGATGGAACCATTGTACTCATCGCAAAAGAGCCCGCAGCTTATTTCCTGGATCGCCTGACACTCCCCAGCGCCTCCGTTGTCAACAAAGAGTTGATTGACAAGTATGGCGCAAAATTTGTCGACCATCTGGCAGAGGGAGCGGGCGCAGGACCCTTCGTCGTCTCAAAATATGTTCGCGGTCAATCTATCACCTTTGTGCCTAACCAGCACTATTACAATACAAAACCACAACTGCAAAAAGTCGTCTTTTCCATCTATCACAGTCCAGAAGAAGCCTATAACGCGTACCTCAAAAAGTCCGTTGATATAGCACCTCTTCCCTTTTCGCGCTACACACAGGATAAGGGACGGGAAGACTTCCATCAGGTCAAGCAACTGTGGACGAACTATTATACGATGAACTATCTGGCCAAGCCCTTTCAAAACATCAGGATTCGGCAGGCCTTCGCTCTGGCGCTTGATAAAAAGGCCATTGCCGATCAGATCTGGCAGGGCAGCGTGATCCCAACAAACCATATTATCCCTGAAGGGATGCCCGGCTATAATCCAGACCTGCTTGGCCCGGATGGCACCCAGAATCTCAGCGGCAACGCCCAAAAAGCCAAAGAGCTCTTGCAGCAGGGCTTGAAGGAAGAACAGCTTTCCAGGCTGGAGCCGGTAACCCTCTCATATGCCACCGGGAACAAGCAGCTAGAGCAGGAAGCGCAGGAGATAGTCAAGCAATGGCAAAGCGTGCTTAATGTTACCGTGAAGGCTGAGGGACTCGACTATAACACGCTGCTGGATAGAATTACAGCCACGACTCACAATAGCCAGGGACTCCAGATCTGGGGCCTTTCATGGGTGGGAGAATATGCCTCCCCACAGAACTGGCTTACCTACCAGTTCGGAACAAAAGCGTTCAACAATAACATGAATTACGGCGTTACTCCGCAACAGAAAGAGCTACAACAGAAGCTGGCTCAGGCGGACAAAGAGAGCAACCCGGAGTCCCGCATGCAGACATATAAGCAGGCCGAACAACAACTGGTAAACGACGTTGCCTGGATTCCAATGGAACAATTCACCTCAACGTTCCTGCGCACACCTTATATCGTTGGCATGCCCGATACGCCCTCCGGGATCATTCCCCCTGATAGCTGGTCCAACATCTATCGCGTCGAGCCCGCCTAGACAGCACAGGGAGAGAGGCCTTTCAGTCCTTTCTCCCTTTTTCTTCTTTATCCTGATACTATTGCTTCTTTTACTTATATATCAATACGTTTATACTTTAGATTAACCTTCTATTTTTGCTATGTACCTGAATACTGAGAGATTCTATAAAGAGGAAACGTATATATATAAACATATTGAACATCTCTCTCACATCCCCGGACTCATGGAAGAGCATTGAGAGCGAGCTATCAGCTAGATCTGCTTCGGACGGAAGCGAAACAGAAAAGGGAGAGTATCGCATGCGAGAGAAGCACTATTCGGTTCGTTATACGCTACCCCTGCTATTGAGCGTTTGTGTGCTCTTGCTGGCTGCCTGCGGAGGCACAAATACCAACCAATCCACCGGCAATGAAAAAGCCCCTGATGACAAACAGATCTTCGTCTACCCCATCAATAATAAGGACATCTCGACGTTCGATCCTGCTGTTGCAGAAGATGCAGCAGCAACTTCTGCCGTAGCTATGGTTTTTACTGGACTGGTGCAGATTGATGAAGAGCAGAAGCTGAGCAAACAGCTTGCAGAGTCGTACAACGTCGCTTCCGACGGGGTCACCTGGACATTCAAGCTGAAACCCAACCTGAAGTTCAACAACGGCGATCCACTCACAGCAGAGGATGTCGCCTACAGTATTGATCGAGCGCTGGCCCCCGCCACAAAATCCGTTACCGCTCCTATTTATTTGGATCTGATTAAAGGAGCGAAGGAGCGCAACAGCGGGAAGCGCAACACCCTGCTCAACTACAGCCTTATCCCGGAGAAACCAGATACCCTGAAGATTGTCCTCGGGAAAAAGGCAGCCTACTTCCTCTATACGCTTTCCTACGTCTCTTCCTTTGTCGTCAACAAGAAGGTGATCGAAAAATATGGAGATCACTGGATGGACCATCTGGACGAGGGAGCCGGGGCAGGCCCATTCATCGTGACCAAATATATCAAGGGCCAATACATTGAGTTCGTGCCTAACCCCCACTTCTACGGTGAAAAGCCCAAAGTGAAAAAGGTGATCTTCCCTTTCTATCAGAACATCGACACCATTTATAGAGCATATGAGACCAATCAGGTCAGTTGGGCGCGGGTGCCATCGATCAAAGTCAGTCAGGCAAAACAGCTTCCAGATGGCCAGTTCCGGGCGGTGCCTCAGTCGACCGTCTGGTACTACACCATGAACTATCTGAGCAAGCCATTTGACAACCTCAAAATCAGGCAAGCTTTCGCTCTGGCGCTCGACAAAAAGAAATACGCCTCGGCAATCTGGAAAGATACCGTGCTCCCGGCTAACTATATTGTGCCAACCAAGATCCCCGGACACAATCCAGACCTGACCGGCCCGACCGGCGTGCAGAGCACGAGCGGAGATCCGGCAAAAGCCAAAACGCTGCTTGAGGAAGGCATGAAGGAGAGTGGCTATACTCGCGCCACCTTCCCTCAAATCACGCTGACCTACGCCTCCAATGTGCCTAAAGATGCACATGATATGATCATTGCCTCTCAGGAAGCCTGGAAAAGCGTGCTTGGTATTGATGTCAAACTGGAAACCGTTGAGCGTGTTAAGCTAGGCGATCTGGTAGACCAGACTTACAAGAACCCCAAAGGGCTACAGATGTGGTTCTACGGCTGGGGCTCTGATTATCCAGATCCGCAGAACTGGATCTCGTTGCTCTTCCATAAGGACTCAACCTACAACTCCTATAACTACGCCCAGAATGACAAGATGCCAAACTATCAAGACCAGCTTGAGACCGTCAAGCTCATGGAGAAAGCCGACGAAGACACCAATCAGCAGGAGCGCCTGAAACTCTATCAGCAAGCAGAACAACGTCTGGTCAATGACGTTGCCTGGATTCCCATGTATCAGACAACAGATCCGACCGTCGTCAAACCCTGCGTAAAAGGCTACTCCCCGACGGCTCAGGGCCTACCAGCCCCGGATCACTGGAGCAGAATCTACATCTCCAACGAATCGCCCTGTGTCGATGCAGCAAAATATCGCTAGACAAACATATCCTTCTCCACGGATCTGGGTTAGCCTTTTTGGGCTAACTCAGATCTTTTTTGCTCCTCTTCCCTCCATTTTGGGAGAAAAAAGCCGATCAATAAAAAGCGAGGGAGCGTCTTCGTCAAAACAAGTGAGATACAGGTTGTAGTAAAAATGCTACCCTATTGTAGCATGAAAGAGAGCAACCAACCTCATAGTATTCACACATAGAGATTCACTATTTGTCACTTTTATTATAATAAATGTACTTATAAATAAAGGAGTGACTCCAGAAGAAGACCTGTGAGAGATTCACCAGACAGACCGACGTATAAATATATACCGACCAGGGAAACAGGAAAAAGCAATAGCCCATTTGCATTTCAGCTCATGTGCTACCGGCATAGAGAAAGAGAAAAGGAGAAACAAAGGTTAGATTCGCGAAAGGAGGTACCAGAAACAGGAGGCGAGGCACCCGAAAGAGCCTGATAGAATGGCGAAAAAGAGGGAAAGACAAGAAAACAAGAAGCCAGAAAGAAACAATACGTTACCTTGACAGTTGCGCTTGCCTCACTTACAATAAACGGAAACTATCTTGAATGGATAGCAAGCGTTAATCGGTGATTGTCTATGGATGGGTGCCGTTATCCAGCGAGCTCACGATGAGCTACGAACAATCGAGCGAATTTCTATCTGACCCCTTGGGTCTTTTTCGTATTAAAAACCTTCAGAGGGAGTTTAAGGGGTACATTGCATGATCGGGTTCCTCGTCAAACACCTGATTCGCTTCAACGAGACACTTCTGGCGGTTACACATCTCAACGTTCGCGTAGGGGATCGTGCCACCAAAGATGACATCAGGGTTGTGCTCGGGGCTGTGCTCGGACGTAGGTTTGAAATCACGCAAAACCAAAGCCAACACCAGGGACAACGCCTCTCCTATCAACTTCAGCATACCAGCAGGTATTCACACCTCGGGCATGCGCATTTCTGGAACAGGGAACATGCTGACGCCATCCAGAAGCCGCAGTTGAATGGAGTGGAGAACCCACATCTGTCCGCAAGGGGCAGATGGAGAGGAATAACGATCATGAACGAGGTATCTCCAGGTATTTTGCTTGCCCTCAAGGCCATATACTGGATCGACAAAACGCGCCCGGGAACTCGATTGCAGGACAACACCTGTTCTGCAAGTGTCGCCGTCGTTCTGGCCGGGTACGTTCACATCAGGCTTACAACAGGAGCCACAGGCACCCCCCATCCGGTTGCTCCCAGGGAAACACCCTGGCGGTTTACAAGGGAAGATATCCGGCTTACTCCGATCCCTATCGCGTTCGCAGCGAGCTCCTTCGCTATTGGTATACCGCAGCGCACCATCCAGCCAGTCAGCGACAAGCTGGACCGGACGCAACCGACCGATAGTGATCTACATATCACAGGTTTGCGTAAGCTTTATCGACCCGACAAGCACACACAACGCAAAGCCTTCATATTCAGACAGACCTGCTCTGGTCTGGCCCTTGGTATACTTATGATGATCTGCACGGCATTATTCCGGCAGCATCGCACCCTACCAGGGATCGGCAGCGTTGGTATCCAGACATCTCGCAATCCCGGCATCATTGCAGTGCCTTGCGCTATCGACCGTACATCGACTGGCCGCGATTGTCCAGCATGTACACCGAGCTATGTGTTCTCGGATATCTTCGACACTTCCTTTGTCGATCCACGAATTAACGCCGAGTAGGAGACAGACGAATGGATACAAAAGACAAAAACAGCGAGCACGCCTCCCCGGGCCTTGCCGCATCTGATTCGGCTACCATGCCAGTGGAGGGCGCGGGGGTTGCACAGCCCGCAGAGGGTAGCGCTATACCCGCAGATGGCAAGCAGCCAAAGAAATCGGGAACCCCATTTCAGGAATCATTGCGCCGCCTGCGTCGAGATGTCCGCGCAATGGTCAGTATTGGCTTCCTGCTCTTCTTCATTATCTTGCCAATAGTTGGACCACCGATTTACCGCAACATCGGCCCTGAAATGGTGACCAGCATGGGAGACCATGTCACCTCACAGGTATACCGTGATCCATTTCACCAGGAGCTCGATAACCAGGACCAGGGACCATCCGCATACTACTGGCTTGGTACAGATAGTATTGGTCGCGACCTGTTCTCGCGCCTGATGCAGGGTATGCTTATCTCGCTCGTTGTGGCAATCGTCGTAGAAATTGTCACCGTTTTCCTGGGTATTTTCTTCGGTGTTATGGCGGGATACTTTGGAGGCTGGATAGACCAGATATTAGCCAGGTTTACCGACATTATGTTCGCATTCCCTGGCCTGTTGTTCGCCATCCTGCTGACCGGTATCTTTGGTTCGTCCGCTGACACAACCTTCAGCAGTATACCGCTCATCGGTCAAAATGGTAACGCACGTCTGGTCCTTGTCTCTATCGCGCTTGCACTTGTCCAGTGGCCGTTCATTGCCCGTCTGGTTCGAGGTCAGGCCCTCCAGCTCCGTGAACAGCAGTTTGTTGAAGCGGCCCGCTCCACCGGTACAACCAACTTCCAGATCATCAAACGCCACATCATTCCCAACCTGATCGCAATCATTATCGTGCAGGTCTCGCTTGACCTCGGCGGTATCATCATTGGTGAAGCAGGCCTGAGCTTCCTGGGTCTTGGTGTGCAGCCTCCTGGTTCCAGCATCGGTCTGATGATCTCTGACGCACAGAATCTGGTCGATACCCATCCCTGGGAGGTTCTACTTCCCTCCATTGTCCTTACTATTATCGTGCTGGCGTTCTCCTTCCTGGGAGACGGCTTACGCGACGCATTTGACCCACGCTCAAAAGACTAGTTAGCGGAGATATCAAGAATGACAGGCAATCTGCTTGAAGTAAATAATTTAAAAACATACTTTTTCACACGAGGAGGCGTCGTCAAGTCGGTCGACGATGTCACCTTCTCCATGAAACCAAGCCAGACGTTGGGCGTTGTGGGTGAGAGTGGCTGCGGCAAAAGTGTCACAGCGCTCTCAATCATGCGTCTGGTTGCAACCCCTCCCGGTAAAATTGTCAGCGGGGAGATCCTCTTTAACGGTGAAAACATCCTGGATAAAAGCAAGGATGAGCTGACGGACCTGCGTGGTAGTAAGATTTCGATGATCTTCCAGGACCCGATGACATCGCTGAATCCCGTCTTCACCGTTGGCTATCAGATCGCGGAGACCGTGAAGCGCCACCGCAAAGATGTCACCAACGACCAGGCCTGGAAGCGTGCCATTGAAATGCTCGACCTTGTACGCATCCCCGATGCCAAGCGCCGCGCGAAAAACTATCCTCATGAGTTCAGTGGCGGTATGCGCCAGCGCGTGATGATCGCTATCGCGCTTGCCTGTAACCCACAGTTGCTGATCGCTGACGAGCCAACCACCGCGCTTGACGTGACCATTCAGGCGCAGGTGTTGGAGTTGATGAAAGGCCTCTCGCACGAGTTCGGCACCGCTGTGATGCTGATCACCCACGATCTCGGCGTTGTTGCTGGAACCTGCCAGCACGTGAACGTGATGTATGCCGGTAAAATCGTTGAATCGGCACCCGTCAAGCAAATCTTTGACACACCTGCTCACCCTTACACCATTGGTCTGCTTAATTCCGTGCCACGCCTTGACGGCACCCGTGGTGAGCGTCTGACCCCGATCAAAGGTCAGCCACCCGATCTTGTGAATCCTCCTGTTGGCTGCCGCTATGCGGACCGCTGCCCCAAAGTCCAGCCGCGCTGTCGTCAGGAAGAGCCCAAATTGCAACCGGTTGGCCGTGGCGAGCAAGTCGCAGCATGTTTCTATCCAGACTAAGAGGAAGTGTGAGTAATGGTACAACAAGTTGAAACACAGAAACAAAAAGCAGGAACCACCCTGGTCGAGGTCAAGGGGCTCAAGGTCCACTTCCCGATTAAAGGCGGTCTCCTGAATCGTACTGTCGCTTCGGTGAAGGCAGTCGACGGGGTTGATCTCTTTATCCGTCGTGGCGAGACCCTTGGTCTGGTGGGCGAAAGTGGCTGTGGTAAAAGCACCACCGGTCGCGCCATCCTACAGCTTATCAAGCCGAGCGCCGGGAGCGTCAAGCTTGATGGCGTTGAGCTGACCAAGCTGCCCCCCAGCCAGATCCGGCAGAAACGCTCCGAAATGCAGCTTATCTTCCAGGACCCCTTTGGCTCTCTCGACCCGCGCTACACCATCGGTCAGATCGTCTCCGAGCCGTTGGAGAACTTCAGACGAGGCAATAGCCGGGCAATCCGCGAAGAGGTCGCGCACCTGCTGGAAACTGTAGGTATTAACCCGCTCTACGTAAACCGCTATGCCCACGAGTTCAGTGGTGGTCAACGCCAGCGTATCGGTATCGCTCGTGCTCTGGCACTGCGCCCATCCTTTGTGGTGGCAGACGAGCCAGTTTCCGCACTCGACGTCTCGATTCAGGCCCAGGTGCTCAACCTGCTGCAAGATCTACAGGCACAGTTCGGCCTGACCTATCTGTTCGTCGCCCACAACCTCTCTGTGGTGAAACACATCAGCGACCGCGTTGCGGTTATGTACCTGGGACGCGTTGTTGAGCTGGCAAAGAGTGAAGCGCTGTATGAGGCACCACTGCATCCATACACGCAGGCCCTTCTCTCGGCAGTTCCCGTGCCGAATCCAGAGATTGAGAGCCGTCGCAAGCGTATCATTCTTGAAGGTGACGTTCCAAGCCCGGTAAACCCGCCCAGCGGCTGTAACTTCCATCCTCGCTGCTGGAAGGCTCAGGCAATCTGTCGCGAACAAATTCCGCCTCTCGAAGAGAAGCAACCAAACCACTACGCAGCCTGTCACTTCCCTGGCTAGCAAGCAAAAACGCAAAACGGCTATGTTCCTCCTCGGGCATGGCCGTTTTTCTTTTTGTTTTTCTGCCTACTTGCTTTCCCGCTCACAACTCTCTACAGGTCGTTTACTTATCCCTTCTGCTTCCACCTACTATTCTGTGCCTTTTCTGTCATCCCTTTGAAATATCTTCTCTATCCTTCAAGCAGCTTTCTTTTTTCATCACCAGTGATGAGAGATTTCGGGCTAACAGAACGTAATAAGATAGTGTTCCTTACAGTATCTCTTTCTACATTCTGGGGAGATATTTTTGCTGAGGTAAAGGCGAAGCCAGCCACACCTGATAATGTATGTACCCGTTAGAAAGGTGCCTGGTGCCGATTTCCTATCTTCATTACTCTTCGCCTGTTCGTATGTCTTCATTATGAAGGAGAAGAAGTGGTATGAAAGCTGGCAAGAAACTAACTCTGTTTCTGTCATCGCTCCTCTGCCTGGTAGCAATACTCGTGTCCGCCTGTGGGGGAGAGGGTGGAACGACTCCGGGAAATGGGTCAAAAGCCGGAGACGACAAGCAGATCTTGCGCTACTCGGTTGTAGGTGACCCCGATATCCATACCTTTGACCCTGCCTATGTTTCAGATACTGACTCAAACTTCCCGATTCAGGCAGTGTATACCGGATTGGTAACGCTGAACAAGAAACTGGAAGTAGTGCCGCAGCTTGCGAAGGATATCCAGGTCTCTGATGATGGCACGACCTACACCTTCAAGCTCAGAGACGGTCTGAAATTCAGCAACGGTGATCCACTCACCGCCGAGGATGTAGTCTACAGTATCAATCGTGCGATTGACAAGAAGACAGCATCTGATGTTGCTGGTTATCTACAGCTCGTCAAGGGGTTCGCCGATCTCCACGGGGGCAAAACAGATACCCTGATCGGCAAAAGCTTGATCGCGAAAGATCCACAGACAGTCGTTATCCAGATTGAATACCCCGCAGCCTATTTCTTGCAGTCCCTGACCTATCCGACCTCTTATGTCGTCAACAAAAAGCTGATTGAGAAGTATGGCGACAAGTGGACGGATCATGCGGAAGAAGGCGGCGGCGCGGGCCCGTTCAAGGTTGAGAAGTACACACACAACCAGGGCATCGATCTGGTCGTCAACGAGAATTACTACGGCAAAAAGCCGCAGTTGAAGAAGCTTCAGGTCCTCTTCTATAAGGATCAAGAGGCTATGTATCGTGCGTATCAGGCCAACCAGCTTGAGTTCTCACCGGTTCCCACCGCAAGTCTTGAGCAGGAACGCACCTCCCCGGGCTTCAAGGATACGCCAATCCTGACCGTACGTTATATCGCCATGAACTATCTGGTCAAGCCGTTTGATAACCTCAAGATCAGACAGGCCTTCGCGCTGGCAATCGACAAAGATCAGGTAGTGAAGAGCGCAATGAAGAACTCGTTCACGCCCACAAACCACATCGTCCCTAATGGTATGGTCGGTTACAACGAGAAGCTGACAGGACCACAAGGCGCCTCCACCAAAGGCGATCCCGAAAAGGCGAAACAACTGCTTGAGGAAGGAATGAAAGAGGCCGGTTATAACGGTGTCTCGAATCTGCCCCCCATCACGCTGACCTACTACCCACGAAACCAGAACTTCAGAGACGCCATTAACATCATTGTGCAGCGCTGGAAGAATGTGCTTGGTGTCAATGTACAGGTCTCTGTTGTTACGCGCCCGAAACTGCTCGACCTTACAACTGGCACAAAAGGTAACGGCAACCTGCAAATGTGGCAGGCCGGCTGGAACGCTGACTATCCTGACCCACAGGACTGGCTGACCCTCTTCTTCGGCAAAGGGCAGGACTATAACCAGTTCAACTATGGACTGGGGAACATCAAAGAGCTGAAGGAGATGAAGGACGTTCAGGATATGCTTGTCCAGGCTGACAAAGAGCCAGATAAGACCAAGCGTATGGCTCTGTACAACCAGATCGAACAGAAGGTCGTCGAGCATGTTGGCTGGCTCTCACTCTGGCAGGAGAAGGTTCAATACCTGGTCAAACCAAATGTCCACGGTCTTGAACTGAACAGTCAGCAGTTGATCCCGCCCGAAGACTGGAGTGACATCTACATCACGCAATAAAGGCATGTCCTGCACGTCTTCAGCACAAATTGAACACTACGCTCTCAAGGAGAGCCTTCCAGTCTCCGTCCGCAGTAGTCCTTACTGCGGACGGTTGCCCTATCAAATAACACAACCGCGACAAGACGAGCACGCTGAGAGAGCTTGATTGAGGCGCTTATCACTTCTCACACAACAAGAGCAAGGAGCGCAGCATGATTCAGTTTCTGATCAAGAGGATTCTGGGATTACTCTTTGTAATCTTTGGAGTCACCTTTATCACCTTTATTATGGGATACTTTGCCCCGGGCGATCCTATAACCGCCATGCTCGGTGAACGCGCAACCCCAGAGACTGTCGCGCAAATGAAGCACCTGTATGGCCTGGACCTGCCCTGGTATCAACAATATGGAAACTATCTGGTCAATCTGGCACGTTTCAACCTCGGCATGTCCTTCCGTCTGCAAGGACGGCCGGTCTGGGATATTCTGAAAGATGGGCTTCCCGTCTCTCTGGAGTTGGCCTTCTGGGGCTTGCTGCTGCAAATCTTTATCGGTATCCCGCTAGGGATCATCTCGGCGCTAAAAGCCAACACCTGGGTTGACACGCTCAATATGAGTATAGCCCTGGTTCTCTACGCCTTCCCGGTGTTTATTACCGGCGTTCTGCTTCAACTGCTTGTCATCTGGGTCAGCAAACAGACAGGTGTCTCCTGGCCTGTCACTCAATGGGGATATCCCTGGCGATATACCTGGACCGATATCCAATACAAGATACTTCCTATCCTGGTATATGCAACAGCCGGAATCGCCTACTATGCTCGTCTGGCCCGAACGAGTATGCTTGAAGTGCTCAAACAGGACTATGTCCGCACGGCCCGAGCGAAAGGGCTCCGCGAACAGAGCGTAGTCTATCGTCACGCCTTCCGCAACGCTCTGATCCCTCTGGTAACGGTCTTCGGTGTCTCGATTGGTTTTCTGGTAACCGGAGGATTCTTCACCGAGCGTATTTTCAATCTGCCCGGAATCGCGAACCTGACGCTCATCTCGATTGACTCCCTGGATTACCCTGTCCTTCAGGCAACGACGGCACTTCTCGCGCTGTGCATCGTCCTGGGGAACCTGATCTCGGATATTCTGTATTCGCTGGTCGATCCCCGCATCAAAGCTGAATAAGAGGTGCGTATCATGGAAACACGAGATCAAAACCCATCTATAGAACAGCCAGAAGCCCGGCCTCCTGAAGTGACTGAGAACCAGGTCCAAGCGGTGATTGAAGGAAAAGTTCAGAAGTCGCCGACACCATTTCAACAATCCCTCAGGCGCCTGATGCGTGATCGACGGGCACTGGTCAGTATGTGTGTGATCGCGTTTCTGGTGCTGATCTCCCTGATTGGTCCTCCAATCTATCAGCATATCGGGGGCACGATCGAAACAGCGGACGCGCAAAAGATCGGACCGACGCAGTACCATAGCCACAGTTTCCAGAATCTTGATCATCTTGACGAGGGTCCTAACGGGCTGAACTGGCTTGGAACCGATCGGGTTGGACGCGATATGCTGGCCCGTTTGATGCAAGGTATTCTGGTCTCTATTGTGGTCGCGGTGCTGGTGGAGATCATTGACATTCTGCTCGGGGTTGTGATCGGCGTCCTGGCGGGCTATTATGGGGGTTGGGTTGATACCCTGCTGGCACGGTTTACCGACCTGATGTTCGCCTTCCCCGGCCTGCTTTTCGTGATCCTGCTGACCGGCATTTTCGGGCCACAGGTCGATGTCATGTTCGCAAACACGCCACTGCTCAGTGGAGGCAATGCCCGCCTGCTCCTGGTTGTATTAGCCCTCTCTATTACCTCATGGCCGTTGATGGCCCGCTATGTCCGAGGACAAACAATGCAGCTCAAACAGCAACAATTTATTGAGGCGGCAAAAGCGGCGGGAACAACCGATCTAAAGATCATCACAAAGCACATCGTCCCGAACCTGTTCAGCATCGTCATCATTGCGGCAACCCTGAACATTTCCAACACGATTATTAATGAGGCAGGTATTAGTCTCCTGGGTCTGGGGGTTCAGGATCCGGGGTCCAGCATCGGCCTGATGATCTCGGCAGCACAAACGCTGCTCGCCATCCATCCCTGGGAAGCGTTGCTTCCAACTGGTATGCTCGCAGTTATCGTGCTGGCCTTCTCCTTTCTGGGCGATGGTCTACGGGACGCCTTTGATCCTCGCTCCAAAGACTAAGCCAGCACTTGAACACGCTGTATTGCAATACCGGCTTAGACACCGGCATGCTGCTCAAGCCGTTTGATACGAACAAGCAAGCGGATTCGCGCCTGTAAATGTCGAGCATCAAACGGCTTGACGACATAATCATCGGTTCCGGCTTCAAAGCCAGCCACTTTATCCTGAAGGGTAGAAAGGGATGTCAGAAACATAAATGGAAGACATTTAAAAGCAGCTTTGCCGCGCACATAACGGCAAAGCTCTAAGCCACTTTCCTCACCAACCCATACCTCACTGATCAAGACATCAGGCACCTTTATACTCAAGACCCGTTTGGCCTCTGCTATAGATACTACCCCCTGGACAACAAACCCCTCTCCCAGAGCTTGCTGTAACTTTTCATGGGCATTTTTATCACTATCTATAAACAGAATAGTTAACCTACGCAATGCCTTGTGACCCACATATTCTTTTACAGTTTTTCCGGTGGCAAAGAAAAGTGTCTCTTCTTCACCAGCAAGCAGATATTATTCGCGCTCAGACTGAGTGCGCACAAGATACTCGGTTCGGCTCTGGCGTTCATCGGGGGTCAAGCGCAACACACGTTCAATTGCTTCATTCAGCGCGGTTGGTTTAAACGGCTTGGTCAGGTACTCATCCGCACCTGACAGCAGTCCTGCCATCTGATCCTCTTCTCGTGTCATCGCGCTGAGAATAATCAGCGGGGTATCGGCGGTACGAGGATCGCCACGCAGACAACGAACTAACTGATAGCCCCCCATACGCGGCATTTTCACATCAATAATGACACAATCAGGTTGTTCGGCATAGACCCGCTCAAGCCCCTGCACCCCGTCATATGCAACGCTCACCTGATAGCTACCATGAAGACTGACCGCGTATTTTATCAGTTCGACGATGGTCGGGTTATCATCAATAACCAATACTTTTTTCACGGCGTTCCCGCTATCCATAGGGTTTGCCTCTTTCAAAGAGCTATATACTGTACTGGTTACGGGCTTTAGAAGGTGCATCACCCTCTTTTGCATTGTAACACAGTTCAGTTTCACTGCCAACTCATGATTCTCTTCGTACTACGAAATTGCTCAAGCTCTTCCATTCTCTGAACCGTTGTATCTCTTATCTGGAAATCAATTCCTATTCTATAGTAGCGCACCTGGCTGCAAGTTTCTATAGTTTCTTGAGAAGAGGACGAGTTCCTGTATATTCTTTCTTCCATCCAAAATACAGGAAACAACAAACACCTTATCTCATCGTTTCAACAAAAAACCCGTTCTTTCCTTAGTATATACCTGTCCAGATCGATTCTTCTCACACATGTTTTTTCCTGGATCACCAAAACCAAGCAGTCAGCCCCAAAAACAAAAAAGCTGCCCCATAGAGACTGGATCTCTACAAGACAGCTCTGAGTGGCTACCGAGAAGAGGGCCTCAAGATCTTATGGAAGATCGCAAACAGCAGAAAGGCAGGAGGCCATTGTCCTACGAAAATGGCCCAATCCTTCTTATTCATCAGAAACATCATGGCAGAAGCAACAATAGAACTTACCGCCGCCCAGTACCAGACCTGTGCAGGCACCGCATCGGTGACCTGAAAATACTGTTCCTGGGCATCTTCGGTGCGAAAAGGCATTTCGACTTTAGACGACATTCTGTACTCTATCCTTTCTATGAACGAAACAAGCAGTGAGTATCACTGCTTTCCATATCTCCTATTTGCATACTAGCCAGTCAATATAATAGAGAGATAGACATATGCCAATCCAGCGTCAGCAGAAAAGAAGGTAACGCCGTAGCCTTGTTTCAGAAGATATGCTAGAATATCAAAAGGCATGAAGGGAAACTCTCCAGGCAGAATAAAAGGGGAAAAGTATGCTCGATCGCTATTCACGACAGATATTGTTTCAGCCTATCGGTCAAGCCGGGCAGGAGCGTCTACGCGCCGCGACCGTAACCCTGATTGGCTGTGGCGCGCTTGGTACCGTGCTTGCGAACAATCTCTGTCGCGCAGGCATAGGCAAACTGATTATCGCAGATCGTGACTTTGTTGAACTGAACAACCTGCAACGACAGATTCTCTTTGATGAAGAAGACGTAAAGAAGCGCCTGCCAAAGGCCATTGCCGCAACAGAGAAATTGCGCCGCGTGAATAGCGATGTGCAGATTGAAGCCCTGGTCGAGGATATCAACGCTGATGGTATTGAAGATCTTGTACGCACATCTGATTTGCTTCTCGATGCCACAGATAATTTTGAGACGCGCTATCTCCTGAATGATGTCTGTATCAAGCTACAACGCCCCTGGATCTACAGCGGAGTGATTGCATCCTATGGCGTGACCATGAACATTCTGCCGGGTTCTACCCCCTGTCTTCGCTGTGTCTTTCCGGAAATGCCTCTTCCCGGAACCACGCCAACCTGTGACACAGCAGGGGTATTAAACGGTATCGTAGGAACAATCTGCGGCATCGCCTCTACCGAAGCCTTGAAAATCCTGTTAGGAAGCGAGAAGGTCAGTCATGCCCTCACCTGTATTGACCTGTGGGAAAATACATCTGAGCGGCTGGAACTTCCACGCCAGCCGGATTGTCCGGCCTGCGGTCAGCATCACTTTGAGTTCTTAGATACACTCAACAGTGGCAGCGCAACAACCCTCTGTGGGCGTAACGCCGTTCAGGTACGAGGCCATACCGGGCAGCGTGGAGGCGTAACGCTCAACTTCGCAGAGCTCGCGCAGCGGCTTCAACCGCTTGGCACTGTCAATTATAACAGCTACCTGCTCCGCTTTCAGGTGGATGGCTACGACCTGACCATTTTTCCTGATGCACGTGCGATCATCAAAGGAACAGCGGACGAGCATGTAGCCCGCACGCTCTATGCACGTTACATTGGTATGTGAAACTTGTACGGGGCGCTATCACTTGCTATAATACATCTATCAAACCTCGGACCTGTTTCTACTGTTGCTGGAGTATGCGCTAAAAGTCTGGTTCTATCCTGCACCACCTTCCCCACATGCCTCTAAAGCAAAAGATCATTTTAAGGGAGAAAAATCAACGCTCATGAACGAACACATTCTAGTCTGTGTCGCGTGGCCGTATGCCAAAAGTTCTACCCATGTAGGACAAATCGTCGGCGCATACCTCCCGGCTGACACGTTCGCACGCTACCACCGCATGGCTGGGAACCATGTCCTGATGGTCTCTGGCAGCGATGAACATGGCACCCCGATTCTCGTCGAGGCCGAAAAACGCGGTATCACGCCCCTTGAGTTTGTTGCTGATTACCATGCACAGATCTGTGAGGTCTGGGACCGTCTGGGCATGTCCTGGGACATCTTTACGGAGACCACGACGGAAAATCATTACCGCATCGTTCAGGACTTCTTTTTAACCCTGCAAAAAAACGGCTATATCTTCAAGGACACAATGGAGTCCCCCTACTGTCCGACCGATCGCCGCTTTCTGCCCGACCGCTACATTGAGGGCACCTGTCCTCACTGCGGCTATGATTCGGCCCGCGGCGACCAGTGCGATAACTGCGGCAAGACGCTTGATCCTATCGACCTGGTGAACCCGCATTGCCGCCTCTGTGGCAGCAAGACCAGCAAGCTGGAAATGCGCAAGACCGAGCACTTCTTCCTGGACCTCCCCAAGCTACAAGAGCCGCTTCAACAATGGCTTTCTCACGACAAAGAGCACTGGCGTCAGAATACTGTAGCCTTCGTCAATAACTGGTTGAAAGAGGGCCTGCGAGCACGCGCAATTACCCGCGACCTTGATTGGGGCGTTCCCATTCCTCTGGAAGGATACGAAGATAAGCGCATCTATGTCTGGTTTGACGCGGTGATTGGCTACTTCTCGGCGACTGTTGAATGGGCCCAGAAACACGGAACCCCCGATACCTGGGAAACATGGTGGGTGCCCGGCAAAACAGAGCCAGCGGTCAAATCCTACTACTTTATCGGCAAAGATAACATTCCGTTTCACGCTCTGATCTGGCCCGCCATGCTCATCGGCTACGGCAACCGGAACCTCCCCTACGATGTCCCGGCCAACGAGTTTATGACCATGAGCGGCGAAAAAGCCTCAACCAGTCGTGGTAACGTCATCTGGACCCGCGATGTACTGGATCAGTATAGCGCCGATACCCTGCGCTACTATCTCTCTGTCACGGCTCCCGAGAACCGCGATACTGATTTCACCTTCCAGGAAATGATTCGTCGCAACAATGATGAACTGGTCGCGGCCTATGGCAATGTGGCACATCGCACCTTGACCTTCTTGCAAAGCCGCTTTGGCGGCGTGGTTCCCGAACCGCTGCCGCTCCGAGAGGCCGATAAGGCTATTCTGGAAAAAGTTGAGCAGGGCTTCGCTCAGGTTGCCAGCGCGATTGAGCAGTGCCACTTCAAAGACGGTATTAACGCCGCGATGGCGGTTGCTCGCGAAGCTAACCGCTATCTCGACGAGCAGGCCCCCTGGAAACAGATCAAGGTCGATCGTGAGGCCGCTGGCACCACGATCTATGTGATGCTTCAAGTGCTCAGCGGACTGCATACGCTCTTCAGCCCGTACCTTCCGTTCTCTTCTCAGAAGCTTCATGAACTTCTCGGCTTCGAGGGAGAGGCCAGCAAAGAGCGTTGGGAACTGCGTCAGGTTCCCGCAGGGAGTACGCTGCCCAAACCGACACCGCTCTTCCCCAAGCTGGAAGAACCCGCACAATAAAGAATGGCAGAAAAAAGGAGCCTCTTTGCGAGGCTCCGATCTTTTTTGGCCGGTTTATTTGATACTGCCAACAACCACGCCCTTAATAAAGTGACGCTGGAAGAACAGGAAGAAGATAATCACTGGCACAAGCACCATCAGAGAGGCCGCCATCAACAGGTTATACTGGATATCGTGGGCCGACTGGAAGAACTGAAGTCCGATTGCCAGCGGGCGCAGTGAATCATCCTGAATGTAGATCAATGGTCCCATAAAGTCGTTCCAGACCCCGATACCGACCAGAATAGCCACCACCGCCAACGCAGGACGCGCCATCGGGAAAACTACTCTGAAAAGGATCTGGAGCTCGTTCGCTCCATCAATGCGAGCCGCTTCCATCATCTCCCGCGGGATCTGCAACAGGAACTGACGCAGCAGAAACACGTTAAATGAGCTGCCGAAGAAGGCCGGGACCACCAGCGGCAGATAGGTATTGACCCATCCCAATGAAGCAAACATATCAAACAACGGGATCAGGGTAATAGGCGTCGGCAAAAAGATAGTCGCCAGCACAACATAAAACACCTTATCGCGACCTGGCCAGTTGATACAGGCAAAGCCATACGCCACAAGCATACCAGAGATCAGCGCCCCGATAATATTCAGACTGGTGATAAGCACCGAGTTCATGAAATAGGTGCCATAGGGCATAATATCCAGCGCTTTACTGAAGTTTTCCCATGCCCAGACATGGGGTATCAGTGTCGGCGGATAGACCGCCAGTTCCTGATCTTGTTTCAGCGCCGTGACCACGGTCCAGTACAGTGGGATCAGGAACAGAATGGACATAACGATCAGGAGAATACGTACTCCGACGTTGTCCAGCACCTTCTTAAACGTTACACGCCGTTTGCTCGCTCCAACCCGGGGAGCCTCAGATAGCACAGCGCTCATCGTTGAGCCTCCTTCGCTTCCATATCAACTGCCTTCGCAGCAGCATTTCGTCTACTCATCTTTCCGGTTTCTTCCGTTTTCATCTCGCTCATGCTTAACTCACCAGATCATAGGTCACAAAGCGCTTTGAGACGACATACGTAATAAGAGCCATGATCAGACCGATAACAAACAGTACGATCGAGAGCGCGGAGGCATACCCGAACTGCGCATACGAGAAGGCATTTTTATAGAGATAGAGCATATAGAAAAGCGTCTCGTTGTTTGGTCCGCCATTGGTCATGATATACGCCTGTGTGAAGACCTGAAGGCCTGAGCTAATACCGGTGATTAAGTTAAACAGGACAATAGGTGAAATCAGCGGTAATGTAATATTGAAGAAACGACGCACCGGTCCCGCCCCATCAAGTCGGGCAGCCTCATAGAGCGTCTCAGGAATACCTTTCAAGCCAGCCAGGAAGATCAGGGCCGCGTTCCCTGCTCCAAGCTGCGCCATCGCCACAATCACGATTTTCGCACCCCAGGGATCGCTCAAATAGCTGGTCTTAGGCACACCAAAGAGCGAGAGCACCCAGCTTACAAGGCCATACTGCGGACTGATCAGGGCCATCACGATAAACGACATCGCGAAGGCAGGCAGGATCGACGGCAGATAGAAAATCGCGCGATACACCGCTATCTCACGAACGCTGCGATTCATGGCAAGCGCCATCACAATAGCGACAACCGCACCGATAGGCACCGCCAGTAAACAGTAAAAGAAGGTATTTCCAAGTGATTTCCAGAACAGATCATCGACAAGCAAGCGCTGATAGTTCTGTAACCCAAGCCAGACCGGGGCGCCTAGCCCGGAATACCGGGTAAAGCTCAGAATCAGAACATAGATCGAGGGCCAGAGGGTAAAGACCAGAAAACCGATAACCCACGGGCTGATAAAGAGGATGCCCTTTATCAGATTCTTTCGATCCTGACGGGACAATGCAGGCCGCTTCGTCGCAGCACGTTTTGTACCGGTTACCTCATTCGCATCTTTCGCTGTAACCATTCCTCATCTCTCCTTCACACGCACGCATCTTGGTTTGCAGAATGCGAGCGATCGCCATGCTTACTTCAAGGGACAATACTGTTCGAGCTGCGGCTGTACACGCCGATAGACACTTTGCAGAGCCTCTTCAGGGGTACCGATGTTGTATTGCACCTTTTCCTGAGCCGAGGTCAGCTCATCCCACAGAGTGGCGCTAACTGGCAGAGGCACGCGGCTATGAGAGTATTTGAGCAGTTCGCTGAAGAATGCACGCTTCCCACTGAAGAGCGTCTTGTCATTCATCAGAGACTTGAGTGTAGGCATGCTTCCAAAGCCCTGGGCGAAAATCTTCTGACCCTCAGGACCGGTAAAGTAGCGCATAAAACGATACGCGCCATCCGGGTTCTTTGCGTTTTTCGGGATGACCAGTGAGAACCCACCAGACCATGTAGCAGGAGCCTTTGACTTGTCAGGAACCGGCAGATAGGTCACACCATAATCCAGATTGGGCTTGTATTTGGCAATGCTGGCAAGAGCCCAGTCGCCGTCAATCTTGAAGCCAAGCTTCCCGTTCATAAAGGGGTCTTGAGCCGGGGTCATACTCGGGTTCGAGACATAGCTATCCACAAAAGTAGCCACTTTCGAGGGATTAAGTTCCTTCACCCAGTCGTAAACCATATTCATGGCATTCAGCATCGCGGGCTCAGTCGGAGTGATTTTACATGACCGATCATCAAAGAATTTCGCGCCATAGATCATCCCCCAGGTGGTATGGGAGGCCTCACCAATATACGGAACCATGCCCAAACGCTCATAGTTCCCATCCGGTCCCACCTTATTGATCTTCGTTGCCAGCGCCTTCAATTCATCAATCGTAATCGGGCCATTCTTGGGGTCCAGGATCTCGGGATCAATGCCAGCATCACGCAACACCGACTTGTTATAGAAGAGAGCACGCGCATCAGCATTCAGCGGCAATGCATACGGATGCCCTTGCATTAGCACTTCATTCCATGCGAAGGGCTGGAATTGATCGGCAAGCTTCTCTTTCTCTTTGGAGACCCAGGGGTTCAGATCTTCCAGCAAACCAATCGACGCATATTGGTTCACAGTAAAGCGATCGAGGAAATACACATCCGGCCCGGTTCCACCACGAACCGCCGTGATCAGTGTGGTCACATTCGAGTTGGATATATTGGGGGGAACAGGAACCATTTTGACATGTAAGTCAGGGTTCTGTTTGTTAAAGCTATCAACTACGGCCTGTACCGCCTTACCTGAAACATCATCATTGAAAATATTCCAATACACGACTTCATGCGGATTAGCACCTCGATTACTACAGGCGGATAGCAGAAGCGGTAGTAACACAACCGCCATCAAAATTACTCTTGATGGCGTGAACAAGCGCCTTTGGCTATTCACGCGAACCTCCTCTTTGTGCAAAGAAAAAAGAATGGCTCATTTGCAGAATTGCTTCCGCAATAAGCCATGTCAGACAATAGAAGTTCTCTCTTCTATTTTTCACAATTAGTCTGACTAAATATAGTGTGAAGCCAACACTGTGAAGAAACCCACCAGGCTTTTACACTCTCTGAGAACCACGATTTTATATTAACATAAATCTATTTTGCATGCAAAACACCTGAGTTTTCTCTGATAGCTACCCTAATTACCTCTATAAAATCTTCATTCTCTTCTTTCAGCGCCACCGAGCACGCGTTTCCCCCGACATTTGCCATCAAAGCCTTTGGTTGATTTTTCCTTTTTTTATAAAAAATACTTTTTCTTGAATCCCCTCCAATAATATGATTACTCATGCTATTTCCCGATCAGTAAATACGACTCATTACCCATATATTCTGTTCCCAAAAAAGCAAAGGCGATAACCACTCAGTGGTTATCGCTTTCTCTGATTTCCAGTATTACTCAGAAGGGGCAGAAATACGCATTCCCATAAAAAGAGCAATCTCGTGTGCACAGGAGCCAGGTGGATAAAAGTGCTGATGCATCCCCCATATTTCCAGTCCATTCCGTAAATAGAACTGAATCGCTGGAAAATTGGTATTCTGAGTTTCCAGCACAACAGCCCAACAATCACGCTTCCGCGCCCAATCAGCGGCACAGCGGAGCAACAGGGACCCGATGCCATAGCGCCTGTATTGCCGTCCGACAATCAGCTCCACAATGCGAACAATCGAGCGTGTCTCTTCGACGTTCAGCAGCACGCCACCCGCGACTTTTCCATTGGCCAGGGCAACATAGCCACCCTCGATAGAGCGCAACTTCGCCACCGGATCGCCATATAAAAAACTGCGCTGGCTCAAGTCGCGATAAATCGGGGGATCAACCGGCGTTTCCTGCAGCTCAAAGGCAAAAGCAATGCCATTAGTCACCCCGTTCTCATCAGCCTCGTGCTCAAGCCTGTTTTTTACCCGCAAGGTATAGACTCGATCCGTTTCATAATCGTAGTCCAGTTGATACAGGGCTGAAGCATCTTCGACACTTATAGACCTCACCTCAATGAGTGGAGTTCCTTCGTCCATAGGACTCGCCCCGCTTTCTTCTTTTCAGATACCGGACACTTTCAGGGAATGGTATAGCCAGCAGCCTGAGCAGCCAGACAGGCCGCACCAACCACGCCGGAGAAATCTCCAAGCTTGGCCTTATGAATCGGCGTTTTACGTACCGGGCCCGGTAGAGCGGAGATATACGCGCGTCGCACAGCCGTGTTATACAGCAGATCGATCGCTTCAATAACACCTCCTCCAAGCACAATACACTCCGGGTTATAGAAGTTCATCACCCCGCCGAGCGCTATCCCCAGATACTCACCCGCCTCTTTGACAATCTCAATGGTCAGCTCATCCTTCTTCTGAATGGCATCCGCCAGAATACCAGAACGGATAATGGTATCACCCTGCTTGAGTTGTTTTTGAGCATCTTCAGCCAGCACAGAAGAGCGTCCATGATGAATTTCGGCCATGATAGCCCGGGTAATCGCGGTTCGCGAGGCATAGGCTTCCAGGCAGCCCCGAGCCCCACAACCACAGATACGCCCGAAGGCATCTACCACCATATGACCAACCTCTCCGGCGGTCCCGGTAGCTCCAGTATACATTTTGCCCTCGCGCACAATGCCCGAGCCAATACCGGTCCCGATAAAGACGCACACAAAGTTGTCATAGCCTTTACCCGCGCCATAGAGATACTCACCAAGAGCTGCCACTTCGACATCATTGCCAACCGAAACGGGGACATTGAACTTCTTTGCCAGCACATTGCCAATCGCCAGATCACGCACACCTAGATTTGGTGCGTTGATGATCTTGCCAGCCTTGCGGTCAATAGTTCCGGCAGCGCCCACGCCGATCGCGACCAGCTTCTGCGAACTACCAATACCTGCCTCTTCCAGAGCCGCACCAGCCAGTTCCCCCACCCTCTGTACCACAAAATCGGCTCCGCGTTCAGCACGTGTACGCTTACGCGCCGAGGCAATCACATTGCCGGTCATCACATCGATGACTGCCGCCAGTGTTTTTGTCCCTCCCAGGTCAATACCCAGAGCAAATGCTTTCTGTTTCGCCATGATTGTTCTCACTTCTCAACAAAAGGTAGACTTAAACCGGGCACCACATCGATATCAAGCTGATGCCGCTCTCCCCGGCAAAGATGAAAATATGCCGCACTTGCAATCATTGCTGCGTTATCTGTACAGAACTCGATCGGCGGATAGCTCAGCGGAAGCTGAAGCGGCGTAAGCTCTTCGCTGAGTCTCTCTCGCAGACGAGTATTCGCAGCAACACCTCCAGCCAGCACAACCTGCTTGACCTGGTACTCTTCAGCGGCCCAGCGCGTTTTGACTGCCAACACATCAACCACCGCCTCCTGAAAACCTGCTGCCAGGAGTCCCACGTCAGGAGCCCCCTGTTGTGCGGCATGCGCTCCCATGCGCGCATAGCGACTGATCTGCTTTGTGGTGACACTGGGTCGCGTCTCGGGCGGCGTATTAGTGACACCTTCCGCAAGATGCAACATGGCCGTTTTTAAGCCGCTAAAGCTGAAATCATAGGTGCCCCGAAGCCAGGCCCGCGGCATGCGATACGCCTTGCGAGCATCACGAATCGGTCTGTTCTGACGACGCATCTCCTCTTCAGCCTGTTCCGCCGCCTTCTGAATGGCGGGGCCTCCAGGATATCCCAGGCCGAGGATGCGGGCTACCTTGTCAAAGGCTTCACCGGCAGCATCATCACGAGTCTGTCCAAGAAGCTCATAATGTCCATGCTCACGCACCAATACCAGTTCGCTATGTGCTCCCGAGATAATCAAGCAGAGGAGCGGGAAAACCGGATCACCGGGCTGATAGCGCCAATCCGCAACTGGCTGCGGCTCCTCTCCTTTGCGCAACCAGTTGGCATAAATGTGCGCTTCGAGGTGATTGACACCAAGAAAAGGAAGATCTTGAGCCAGCGCGAGGGTTTTTCCGACCGTCAGGCCAACAAGCAGCGAACCGGCCAGGCCCGGTCCATACGTCGCGGCAACTGCGCTAATATCTTTCCAGTCACACCCGGCCTGCTCCATTGCCGTCTCAATGACAGGAATAATCGACGCCAGTTGCTGACGCGAGGCCACCTCAGGCACGACGCCTCCGTAGCGGTTGTGGATCTCAATTTGAGAGGCAACCACATTGGAGCGTAAATACCGTCCATCCTGAATGATTGCGGCCCCGGTCTCATCACAAGAGCTTTCAATTCCAAGTACCAGCATACGCTTCTTTTCCACTGTCTTTATATCAGGCTTCCTGCTGCGCTCTTTTAGCCCTGAGCCTCCAGCTTTTGCATCAGCGCAGTCCTTAAAGCGGTATATTTCTGTTTATATTCAGGAGAATGAATTTCATCTGTCCACATAATCAGCGCATCTTCCTGATTATCGCTGTAGTAGCGATGCCGAACCCCGGCCTCGCGGAAACCATACTTGCGGTACAGACTCTGGGCGGGATAATTCGAGACCCGAACCTCCAATGTTACCCAGCGTGCGCCAATCTCATACGCAATATCGATCAGGCTCACAAGGAGGAGTTCGCCCAGGCCCCGCCGACGATAATCGGGATGCATGGCAATCGTGGTGACATGAGCCTCATCAACCATCAACCAGAGCCCGGCAAAACCAACAATTGAGGCAAGCTCTGGTGAGAGCTGTGAGACCGAGGGGCGACTTGTCAGGAGCGAAAGGGGAAAGAGACGGTTTTTACGCGGCTTTTCTTGCTCTTGCTGTTCCCCGGCAAGACGCATCTCAGTAAGAATCTGCGTATCACGCAGCACGATATAATGTGCCCATCGATTGTCCTGTAATTCCTTACGGTAGGCACTGGGCGGCCATGTTGACGGATAGGCCAGACGCTCTATCTCGATGACACGAGGTACATCCGGCATCGTCATGCGATCAATGACGTAACGCACCCTCTTCCCTTTCTGTTTGCTGAGTATCTCTCTGTTGCTGTTCGCTCTCTGCCACTTCTAACCCGCCAAGTAACGGGCGTTTGCGGGTACTCTTTGTAATAGACGGACGCCGCATATAAAAAGGTTCGAGCGTCAGAGGATCTTCAATCTTTCCCGCCAGCAATCGAGGCAACGCCAGAGCAGCCAGAGCCGAGGCATGCCGCGTCGTCCGCAGGGCGGGAAGAAAAACGGCTTTTTCCTGCAACTGAGCATACAGGCGTTGACGCGTTGCAGACTTGATCTCTCCACAGAACAACGCAGGAGCGAGCACCTCGTTCTCTGCAAGGAGTTCCTGGACCCGCTGTCCCAGTTCGTCGACAGGCAGAAGGAAATAATCGCTTATCCGCTCAAGCTGCGGAATGAGGTTTCCCTGTTCATCCTGCACCCATGCTGCGCGAAAACAGGCGCTATAGAGCTCGGTACGGCCTGCTTCCAGGACAGCACAAATGACCCCACGCCACTGTTGCTGCTGAAACGCAAGCAGATCAAGCGTGCCCACACCAATCAATGGCTTCTGTAATGAGAAGGCCAGCGCCTTTGCTGTTGCGACGGCCACCCGAGCGCCATTAAAGGAGCCCGGTCCGGTCGCAACCGCGATGCCATCCAACTCCTGAAATGATCTGCCACATGCGGTAAGCAGCCGCTGCATGTTCTCTAACAACTCTACGCTGTGATTGCCCCCGGTGTTCCAGGTATACTCATAGAAAACAGTATCGTCGGAACAGAGAGCAATGCTGGATTGGCGTGTTGATGTATCAAAAGCGAGTAATAGCATAGATCAAATGCTTTTCTTGAATTGTTGAAGTAATTCGCGATAACGTTCGCCGATAGCAGTGAACGCTAGCTCGCGCTCCGTTTCACCTAATACACTTAGTCGAATATACAAACACTCTGTAGGCCAGTGTCCTTGCGCGTTCCCTGCCCACTCTACGACACAGACACCCGAGCCGTAAAAGTAGTCGTCAAAGCCAAGATCAAATATCTCTTCTGGATCGTCAAGGCGGTAGAGATCAAAGTGATAGAGGGCGGGACCTTTTTTTCCGCCAGAGGCTTCCCGCGGCTGACCGGGATACTCTTTGAGCAAGGTAAAGGTCGGGCTACTGATATTGGTTGTGATCCCTAATCCCCGGGCAATCCCCTGGGTAAACGTCGTCTTACCAGTCCCTAACGTTCCCTCAAACAGGATCAGTTCGCCCCCTTGCAACAACGTCCCCAACCGCTCACCTGATCGCTGTGTCTCTTCAGCGCTCTTGCTGATGTATGTCAATGTTTCCTTCTGCAACTGTCCGGTCACCATTACAAACAGCCTCTTGGGCTTCCTTTCTTGCCTGTTTCTTCTGCTGCAAAGCGTGTTACTGTAAGCATATTACCACTTGCTGCATACCATCGACAATAAACGGATCGCCAAAAAAGGCCAGGCTCTACCTCCACAAGACGCGACGGTACTGACCATTATACCATTCACCAACAAGAGACGCTCGCACCTGTTTCAAATGAAAGAACGACAGAAACCACTGGCAGTGATTCCGTCGTCTTTCGTTCTCTTTCCAGGTGTCTTGATGTATCCGGTTGATACAACCACCTGACTTCATCAGGGTTATCCAGTTCTTGAAAATACTGCCCCTCTTCCATCTCCTCTATATCAGGTGTTTTGCTTCTTTCGGCTTATACCTCTGCATTCTATTGGGCTTAAAGCATTTTCGCTGTTCTATTTGGCTGGCTTTAATTTTGCCTCGCGATAGGTAAAGATGTGGTGTATAGAGAAATTATAGAATGTGACAATAACCAGAGCAATCGCCTGTGCAACGATTGGTGTGATGTGTGCAAATGTACTGAGTGAACTCTGGATGAGAAAGGTCAGGACACTCCCACTCAGAGAGGTTACATGGAAACGGACGCAGCGCTGCCACCACGCTCGTTCATGGCCCGGCAGATTACGGAATGTGACAAGATCGTTCGCGATAAAGTTCGCCATCAAAGAAATCTCGGTTGCCAGCGCCCAGGCCAGAACCATACGGACAAATTCCTGTGCAGGCCAACCGATTACATTAAACACAAGATAGTAGACAGCAAGATTGACCAGGGCTCCCAGACCACCAATGAAAAGAAATGTCGTCAGACGCTGAAGAAGACCTGCCTTCCCCCGAGTAATACCATCCACAATATCAAGAACACGATTGAGAAATTGCCACTTATATGGCTGATAACTGGGTTGACGAACAGGAGCAGCGATTGAGGCTTCTTCCTCTACAGCAAGTGACGCTACAGGGACTTCCTCCAATTGACTCAATGACATACTCTTCTCCAATTTTTCTATAATTTTTGTTGCACAGGATGTTCTGTTCACGAATGCTAGACGGTCTATTATGGCTCAAGGTAACGCGGTACCTAAATGTCTTATTCTCGGGGTAGGACTATCCACAACTACTCCATCACAGCAAAAAAAAGCGGTGCGGAAAAGCTTCTCTTTTTTCCACACCCTTCCATGTCATTGCGTTTCATATTCAGTCACATAGCCAGATTGTTCATAAAGGGAAACAGCCAGACCATAGCGATTCGATCCTGTCACCCAAAAGTCATAGAGAAAAGCCTCGGTTCTATGCTCGCATAACGGGCAATGCCAACAGCAATGGCGGGTCCGTTACCTGTGTTGCACGAAGGAACAATGAAATCCCCTGTACCAGCTCACCCGGCCTCACCGTAATCGGGCCAGCCATACCAACCAGCAACTGTTCACCCGGCAAGACAAAATACGCGGGATTGGCGGTCTCAGGCAAAGAGGCAGCCAGCACATAATAGGTTCCCGGCGGAATATCATCGATCAAAAAGGAGCCATAGGCATCGGCAACAGTACAACGAACCGGCCTTGCCTGGGGAATCGGTTTGGTAAATAAGCCGACGTGAGTGATACGCTTCTGAGTATCAGGAGCCAGAATGGTGCCATGCAGCCCTGGCAACGTGATACGCCTCCCCTCTTCGTCCGGGATCTCAGGCCGCGCAAATTTTTCGGCCTGCATGATCTTGCGTAAGTTCCCGGGTGAGACGCCAACTGCCTGCGTAAAGCGTGTAATAAATGAGCCAAGCCCAACATAACCAACCTCAAAGCAGATATCAGTCACAGAAAGATCTGTTGTCAGTAAGAGGCGTTTTGCCTGCTCCAGTCGCCAGGCTGCCAGGAACTCAATCGGGGGCACGCCGATATGCCGATGAAACAGCCGATTAAAATAGTATGGACTTAGACAGGCCATATCAGCCATTTCATCCAGCGAGAGCGGCTCATGTAAGCGATTCTTCATCGTGAGAATGACCTGTTCAATGGTGCTTCTGTGCAGCTCTTCAGCAATCTGTCTTCCTCGTCTCCTTTGAGGAATCTCTATCATATGTGCCATACAATTACAGCCCTCCACAAACTCCTATGCAGCCAGACCTATACAACGACTCTCACATAATGCCTGAGCCTCTGGCGCGGGCTCAAGCAGAGAAAAGATATTCCCGAACGGATCCACGAACACGGCTTCAACACCATAGAGCAAACGCACAGGCTCATGCAAAAACGCAACTCCCCGCTCGCGCAGGGTATCGTACATCCTGTGACAATCACCTGTTGCGAACACCCAGGGAACGCCTCTTCCTACCTGCTGCATCACCTGACGAACACGCTCTGAGCCATGTAATGTTACTTCCGGTCTTGCCAGCGCGATTTGAGGCCTCACATGCCCGCGTGATACCACCGTCAGCAAGCGCATACCCGGCGCGTACGTCACATCAAGACACTTCTCCAAACCTAACTTCTCGGTATAAAATCTTAGCGCTTCATCCTGGTCGTTTACCAGGATTGCCACCATCGATAATCGTGTTGCCAGTTTCATAAGCCCATAACCCTGGATAGCTATGCGAACAAACTCCATGTTCTCCTGTCCTTCTATTCCAATTGCCCACCAGTTCTTCTATAGAACATATGTTCTAATTTTAAAAATTGGTGCCGCCGAGGTGTGTTATAATCACAGACATATCCCCCTTAACAATGCAGAAGGATGCGTCTGCTCCTCACAGGAGAGTACGACATTTTATAATATTTGAAGCATATAAATCTATTTTCGGGAGTAGAATGATGAGCATTAAAGGTGTCCTTTTCGACTTTGATGGAACTATTGCCAACACCATTCCGGTCTGTGTGCTGGCATTTCAAGATACATTTCGCGCGATGAACGCGCATGTCCCGACTGATGATGAGGTGGTGGCGATGTTTGGACCAAGCGAAGAAGGCATTTTTCAGCGTGCTATGCCCGCTCACTGGGAAGAGGCTTTACAGATTTTTCTCAAAGCGTATCGAAAGCATCATGATGCCTGCCCGCAGCCGTTTGCCGGTATTCCTCAGGCGCTACAACTACTTCAGCAGCGCGGCATTCCGATGGCCCTGGTAACAGGCAAGGGCCCACATTCAGCAGCCTATTCACTCGATTATCTCGGGATCACCCACTACTTTGACGTGATTGAGGTTGGAAAGCCTGAGGGTGTCGTTAAAATGCGAGCGATTGAAGAGATCTTACAGAAATGGCAGCTCGCCCCGGAAGACGCTATCTATGTGGGTGATGCGGATTATGATATGCTTGAGGCCCAGGCGGCGGGTGTGCTTCCAGTTGGTGCTTGTTGGGCCACAACACATACAATCAAGCCTGAAAATGCCCAGACCAGCTTTACCAGTACCAGTGATTTCCTGCGCTGGCTAGAAGCGAATACAGCCACTCAAGAAGGGGCAAAGCGATGAGAAAACGATTCAGCTGATGATGTACAATAATACAAATTCGCTTATTCTACACTCAAAACAAACTCTTCAGGTACTCAGTGGAAAGGTGGTTCTTTCTGCTTATGAAAGCAGCACTCTTTACTCAATACGGAGATCCCGATGTCCTTCACCTTGTGGAGGTACCCGATCCCGTTCCCGGCCCTGATGATGTCCTTGTAGAAGTGAAAGCAAGCACAGTCAACCGACTGGACCTCTTCCAGCGCGCGGGCAGCCGTCCGGTGCCTCAGCTTCCCTTCACTCCCGGTCTGGAAGCGGCGGGCATCGTGCTTCAGGACGCGAACGGCTTCCGTGCGGGCGAACGCGTCCTGACAACCCGCGCATCGCAGGCGAAAGGCGGTGGCGGCTATGCAAGCAAGCTTGCCGTACCGGCCACGGATCTGGTGCGCATTCCTGAGGGAGTCAGCTTTGAGCAGGCAGCAGCAGCCGGGCTGGCAGCCTCAACCGCCTGGGGAGCACTCTTTGATCTGGGTAAATTACAGCAAGGTGAACGTGTGCTGATCTGGGCAGGTTCCAGCGGCGTCGGTACAATCGCCATTCAGCTTGCCAAAAACGCGGGCGCCTGGGTCGCAACGACATCCAGTTCAGCCGAGCGAGCGGAGAAGATACAGCAACTCGGAGCCGATCTGGTAATCAACTATCATGAGCAGGACGTTGCCGCCACGCTGCAAAAAGCAGGGGGCGTCCATCTCGTGATAGAGTTGGTAGGTGCAACGCTTCAGACTAGCCTGGACGCCTGTGCACTCGATGGGCGCGTCGTTCTTATCGGCAACCTGGGCGGCCAGCAATGCACCGTTGATACGCAATCCTGGCGACTCAAGCGGGTTACGGTCATCGGTGGCAGTCAGGTTCATACAGCCCCCGCGAATGAAGAACATGTGCTTCAGCTTATCGCCAGGAAAGCGATCAATCCCTGTATTGCCCGCACCTTCCCGATCGAGCAGGCAGCCGAGGCGCACCGTGTCCTGGCCTCGGGCAAGATACAGGGAAAGCTTGTCTTGCTTCACTCCTGAATCGTATTATTTGAGAGGGAAAGAGCACATTGCCTCTTCCCTTTCTCCTTTGTAAGGACATTCAGTTAAGGAGTTTCGATCTCAATGCAACCAACCGTCAGCGACCACATCCTATTTACTCGCGGCGTTCCTGCCACCGAGGCCCTGCCGACAGAACTCCTCAGCGAGTGTATGCAGGCCGTCCTGGAAAGCCCCGCGGGCAAAACTGTGCTGCAATATGGGCACAATGGCGGCTATCTTCCTCTGCGCCAGCTTCTCGGTGAGCAATACGGCGTTTCTCCAGATCAGGTCCTTATCGGTAATGGCTCGTTGCACCTACAGGATTTGATCTCAGCCCTGTTGATCCAACCCGGAGACATTGTTTTTACCGAGCAGCCGAGCTATGATCGCGCCATTAAAACCTTTCGTCGGCGCGGTGCAAAAGTCATCGGCATTCCACTTGAACTTGACGGCATCGACACCACGCAATTAGAGGAGGCCCTGACCCGCTACACACCCCGCTTTCTCTATCTGGTTCCCGATTTTCAGAACCCGGCAGGCGTGACTACTTCGGCGGAAAAACGGCAAAAGTTGGCCGAACTGGCACAGCGCTACGGCTTCTGGTTACTTGAGGATATTCCTTATCGCCAGCTCCGCTATTCGGGCTCGTCAGCGCCACTTCTGCGCGAACTCGTACCTGAACGAACGCTAACCATCAGTTCCTACAGCAAACTGATTAGCCCGGGTCTCCGCGTTGGATATGTAATCGGGCCCCTGGATTTTATCAAGCAGCTTACCGCCCTGGCCGAAGATACCATTCTGGCTCCGGTTTTGCCTTCACAGGCCGCCGTCTACGAGTTCCATAAACGCGGTCACTTTGAGACCAACCTTGAGTATCTCAAGCGGCTCTACGCCCCACGTCTTGCCGCGATGATTGACGCACTCAAGGCTTCCTTCCCGAATGTGGCGTTCGCGGAACCAGAGGGCGGTTTCTTTGTCAGTGTCACACTGCCAGAAAACAGCAACTATCATAACCTGCTCATACGTGCGAAAGAGCAAGGTCTGACACTCACCGACGGGAGTGCGTTCTTTGCCAGTCCACTCCACGAGGGCGCTGATTCGGCCAGCGAGCGCTTTGTCCGGCTTCCATTCTGCGCCTTAACACCTGAGCAGATCACAACCGGTATCAAGCGTCTGGCCGAGCTGGTACGTTAAGAGCAAGAAACCAGCATAGGGGAGGGTGAGCCCTTGCACTCTCCCCTTCATTCTCCTTTTACCACTTCTCCTGCAACAACAATCTGTCACCCCTCATAGAACTTTTAACGAAATTTTTATGTGGAAAGGGAACATTCCATGTTATAGTAATTCCACAGTTCTTTCATCCCTTCAAGAACACCTGCAAGCACATGGGGAAGATATCTGTATTTACACCGGCTGTATTGCCGAAGAAAGGTCTGTACATAACCATGAACGACATCTTTCCAGGACAGACTCAGCACGTTGCAATTCCCCGAATTCAGCGTGCCATCGTCACACAGCTACAACAGGTTGTGGATCATCTCTTCCACATTGATGATCTGCTACAGTGGGTAGCACAGGCTTGCACACAAAACTTCGCAGAAGTTGCCGCGGTTCAATTCTGGTCAGCATACACATCCTCACCACAGCACCTCCGGCTTCAGCTCCGCGCGCTCTATACTAACATCCCCTCTATCCTTCCCGAGGCCCTGACCAATCAGGAAATACAGAAACAGGTTATGCAGGTCCTGCATCAGCGCAAAGGGATTATGCCGCAATCCGCCTCGGACCTTTTTTCACCGTACGCCGCTTCGCTCTTAGAACAATATGGGCTGAGCCACTGGGCCTGTTATTTTCTCAGCAATAGCGCCCTCCTTCCTCCTCCCAGAAACGCAAGCACCCGGGATAAAGCCCCAATGCCGCTGGTCCTTGCTATCTCTCTCTATTTTCAGCAGTCACCACCACCACGCTTGATGCCCGCCATCAGCATTATTCTGGAGCAATCCATCATGATTGCAAAACGCTCCCAGTTAGTGCATACATCCTGAAGCTTCTCTCCTATCACAAACACAAAGGGACAGGAGTCGTTTCCTGTCCCTGCTTTTTTCTAACGCGCTTCCCGGCGTTCCGGCTGCACCAGATCATTTCGCAGCAGAATCACCATATCAAATGAGCCATTAGTGCTCCCGATCGCCCGACGATCCCACCACCAGTACCAGATAGTGCAGGCGGCACGCATCGGATCAAACTGCGCCCCCGGCGGTGGATTGTCCCCATAACTCAACCAGAGCAGCGGGCCAACCCCGATATAGGGCTGTTCCTCACATGTCTTTCCCTGTTGCGGCACACAGCGTGGAGGCATATAGCCCTGATCCCATTGCCGGCGCATCGAGTAGCGGAGCGCCTGATAGGTCCCCTTCCCCTTCGCCAGCACCCCACCAATACAGTGACCGCCAGCAATCATCACATCAGCATTCTCGCGAGGCAGCACACACATATGGACATCGCTATTCTGAAAGGCCACATTGCTATAGTTTCGCAGATACCAGGCAAACGGCCAGGTTGCATCGCGCGTCACCGCAATCGAGATCTCATGTTTCCCATGATAGTATTCTCGATCCAGCGCCTCAATCTGCTTCATTACAGCGTTGACATCAGTTGTTGTCTGAACATAAATCATCATCTCATGAGGCGCATCTTCAGCATGGACATAGTTCACCTGGAACATATTCTGTAGCGTCACGATGAGCGCCATACAGGCCAGGACAAGCCCCCCAAAAGCGCTAATATGCCGCCCACACGGCTTCTTCCTCTGGTGCAAGAGCCCGACCAGCGCACGCACCAGCGGCGCAATTGCCAGCGCAGCCAGCAACAACAGCGGCAAAACCATATGAATCATCAGCCAGGGCATCTTCTCGCCAGCCCAGGAATAGATACAGACGCTGCCAACAAACCAGTATGCCAGAAAGAGCCGGAAACGCGTTGGACGGCACAAGCAATAGATCAGCCCCACAAGGCCAAACACTACCCCTATCTGCTCATATAATGGGATCAGCAACAAATAGTAGTACCAGGGCTGTCCACCTCGTGCAACCTCCTGTTGCTTTAACCAGTAGTAAAGCCCCTGCCAGACCCCATCTCCGATCCCGGTACGCAGATTAGTAAACAGAACGGTAAATAACACCGCAAAGACAATCCAGGCTGTCAGAACAGCAACCGTCCAGTGACGCCATGGCAGCGTTGTCAGCATCCGTAAGAGGGGCTGTTTAATCGGGTCAAAGCGCGTCACTCGAGCTTGCTGGCTGTCCCCCTGACTCCTTTTAAACAGCATGAAGGCACAGAGCCCAATAAATCCCAGAAGCAGCAACACTGTCGTCCAGTCCTTCACGACAGCCAGAACGGCATCTGCCTGTGCGACATGCTCTACATTACTTAAAGAGCGAGCCAGCCCTTTGAGCCAGCCAAAAAAACAGAGTGCCACGCTGCCAAACACCAGCAAATACAGGAACAACGCCGGGAACGCCAGTGTTTCGGGCAGCCAGGCACCCTTCTTCCGAATCACCCTGCCCGAACCGAGCTCCCAAACAATCACTGCTCCCGCAAAGCTTCCAAGAAGCGCAATGGTAAAAAAGGTTGCCTCTTTTGTCGCATACGAGAGGGTTAGAGCGACCGCAGCCCAGATCAGCCAGCGCCTATCACGCGCCCGGATATAGCGTGCGATCGCCACGATCAAAAGCAGGGTAAAAAAGGCCATGTAGATATCTTCGCGGGTAAAGCGCGAGAAATAAACCATACCTGGTGAAATAGCCAGCAGGAAGCTTGCCAGCCAGCCCCCCCATGTGCCCAGACGGTCACGTAAAAAATATGGGAGGCCAACGAGCGCGGTTCCAAGCAGGGCAGCGGGAATACGAGCCGTAACATTATTCGCCCCCTCAATCGGTATCCCGACAAGAGAGCACAGGCGATAGACCAATGCAATCACATGGAATTGAAAAGGCCCGTGTAGTAACGGGTCATAGCGATAACATGCCCCATTACTGCCCTGTGCCAGAAAGCAAAAGGGCCAGCTACCCAGAATATTATGCATAAAAATCCAGGAGAAATAGGCATGCTGCGCCTCATCATGATGCAGCGGCCTCTCACCCAAACCCCAGAAGCGGAGAAGTGCCGCCAGCAAGAGCACAACGCCAAAAGCGACCCGACACATTCCTCGCTGCTTCGATGGCCAGAGAAAACGCAGCCAGCCATACACCTTCCCTGCGCTGCTTCTATTGCGTATCTGAGCCATAATGCATCTCTCACAAAAACATCTACTGGAGACACATGGTACTCCAGTAGATGCACTCTTTTCTTCATGGTAGATCAGGGGGCAACAGAGATATCGTTCCGAATAAACAGACCCATATCATAAGAGCCATTGGTACTGCCTATCGGCTTTCGATACCACCACCATTGCCAGACGTTATTCACTGCCCGCCCCAGATCAAAGGTTGCTCCCGGTGGAGGATTGTCGCCATAACTCAGCCAGAGCAGCGGACCAACTCCACCCCAGGTTGGCTTTCCCTCACACTTCTCGGCCGCACTCGGGATACAGGGAGGTGGTTTATACCCTTCATCCCACCACGTCCGCAGATGATAGCGATGGAATTTATACTTACCCTGATACTGCATCTGCGCCGAATAGAGACAATCACCACCGACAATAATCACTGGCGCATCCGTGTTGATTTGCGGACACCCTTCCGAAGGATAGTATTTCAGGTCGGGGAAATCGCGCAAATACCAGGCGAACGGCCACATGGCATCATAAACCACAGCAACCGGGAGCTTGCGCTTGTTATTTTCCAGTTTGCCGGGATAGAGCTTCTGGTTGATCTGATCGAGCTTCTCCATCACGGTATTGATATCTTTATCGGTCTGGACATAGATCATCATCTCGTGAGGAGCGTCGGCGTAGTGAATATATGTCACCTGATACATGTTTTGTAGCGTCGGGATCAAAGTCAGGATCGCCAGTGCCACCACCCCAATGGAAAGGAGGCGCGGCATCATACCAGCAGCGGCCAACGGAGGAGTCGCAACAGCAGTCGCCTCATCCTGACTGCGCAGGAGGCCCCGAATCATGTGCACAACAGCCGAGACAGCAGGCTCCAACCCGATCGCGGCCAGCACCATCAACGGCATTGTCATATGAATCATCAGCCAGGGCATCTTTTCCGCCGCCCACGAGTAGATAAAGAAGCTCCCCAGGAACCAGTACACCAGAAAGAGGCGGAAGCGATTCGGGCGCAGCAGGCAGCGCACCAGGCCAACCAGCCCAAACACCACCCCGATCTGTTCATACAACGGGATCAGCAATATATAGTAGTACCAGGGCTGCTCACCACGCGCCACCTGCTGCTGTTGCAGCCAGTAGTAGAGTCCCTGCCAGATACCATCTCCGATCCCGCCCGCAATATTGGTAAATAATACCGTGAACAGGACCAGAAAGACCAGCCAGCCCGCCAGCAGCGCAAAGAACCAGTGCGTCCACGGGGCCGTCAGGATAGTGTCGAGCACGGGCTGCTTGCGCGGGTCAATACGCCTGGCCAGCCCCCACCGTCCACTGATGGGGATCTTGCCTTTTGTTTCCAGGACCAGGATAGTCAGCACCAGCACCCCAAGCGCAAAGCCAATGATGGGCACTGCCATCACCGTGCCACTCTTCAGATTTCTGACGAACGCGTCCGCTATCGGTTGTGTTTTCTTGTCAGTTGTATAGATTGCCAGCTCATGCAGAACCGAGAAGAAGACCTTTGCCAGCGGCGCGGCAATCACCACCAGCAGCGCGACCGCAAGTGGTCCCCAGGTCCCGGGCAAGAAGCGTGACGCCGAGGAGTCTGCATTCGCACGGACACGCAGGGGGAAACGCACCCCCAGCTCCCAGACTACCAGCAACGCGAAAAAGCTGCCGAAGATTGCGACGGTCAGGAAGGTCGCTTCCTTCGTCGCATAGGAGAGCGCAAACGCGACAGCGGCCAGAATCAGCCATTGCCCCTGACGGTCTCGCACATACCGCGCAAGCGAGACAATCAGCAGGAAGGTAAAGCAGGCCATGTAGATATCTTCACGAGCAAAGCGTGAGAAGTAGACCATGCTTGGAGAAACAGCCAGGAGAAACGACGCCAACAACGCGCCTGTTTTCCCAAGATAGTCACGCAGAAAGTACGGCAGTCCGATAATCACCGAACCGAGGACAGCCGCAGCGATTCTGACCGTAAACGTGTTCACCCCGTTATCCGGGGCCTGAAGCAACTGGCTGATCTTATACACCAGCGCGATCGCATGAAACTGGAACGGGCCATGCAACAACGGGTTATATTGATAACATCCTGCATGCGGATCTAAACAGGCAGCCCAGTTCTCCATATTATGCATGAGCTGCAACGAGTAGTAGGCATGCAGACTTTCATCATGATGGAGAGGCTTGTCACCCAGCCCCCAGAAACGCAGAATTGCGCCAAGCAAAATGAGGCCCCAGAATGGCAGCCAGTTCAGCAATTGTTCCCGCGTAGGGCGAAAGATACTTCCTCCCCGTGCGGGCCGAACAGGGATGTCAGCTTCCGGCACCGCAACCTGTTCTTCATCCTGTATCAGGCTTTCCTCTCCAATATCAGGTTCTCGGTTCTCCTCCACCCGATCTAGAGAGACCTCCTGTTCAGGAGTGTTTTCCTGCACTCCATCCCGGGAATGTGTATCATAACTCTTCAATAGTCCGTTCCTCCTTGCATCAACACGAGCAGCAAACCATCACTGCCGCACGCCTTTACCTGACCTTATAGATAGTGACGCCATTTGCGCTATAGACAACCTGCATAAACGAGGCAAAACGCTGTAAGTTATCTGTCGGGAACTTGCGCAGTTCCAGCGGACCCACATAGATGTATTGAGCCTGATAACGCTTCATGATATTCAGCACCGCCTCCTTGTCGGGATTCCGATAAATCTCGTCCATATCGGCGATGCGCTGGTTAAAATCAGCAGAACGTGCCGCCGTTCCCTGCCACTTGACCCGCCACTGAATCTCATGGCCGGGCCAGTTTATCGGCGTCGCAAGACCTGTGAACACCGAAACCCGCCCATATTCCGTGTACGAGTTGCCCAGGGCCTCGATAATGACGGCATCATCAGAAACATGCTCATTGAGCCAGCGAATCGCCTCATAGTCGCCCTGGTAGGTTGGGTCAACCTTGAGATATGCCATACCATCCAGACTGGATACACCCGCCAACTTTGGATTCGCCCCCAGAGGATCGCCTGTACCAAAACGCGCCGCCGGGGCAAAAACCGGGAAGAGCAGACCGGCAATCAACAGCACCAGAAAAGCCATATACCAGAAACCGTTACCAACTACCTGAAGCAGAAACAGGTCACCACCCCCCAGCCGCACCGGCTTGAATCCCTGAACAATGAAATACAATCCGGCTCCACAGGCAATTGATAGCAGCGCCCACGCCTGAAAGTAGAATTTGAAGACCGTATTCATGCGCGGCAAGCTATCTGCAAACACATCGCGCAAAAAGACGATCTCACAGACAGCGACAAGCGCAAACGCCAGCGCTCCAAGCAGCAGCACATACACATGCGCCCGATTCCCCAGAACATAGAACGCGACACAGACAGCGGCAATGGCAAAGGTTCCCGCAATCACCAATGTGGCACTATTCCTGGCCAGTAGCAGTACAATCAGTATAGCAACCGCCAGAACTCCCAGCCCAACTATCCCAACCCGCTTCCAGTTCGTGCGCCAGAGGAAAGAGTTCTGACCCTCCGCTTCGGCCTCCCCTCGCATCCGCTGCCAGAACATAATCAAGGGATTCTTCATCAGCGTCGCAATCATCAGCGACACAAAGAGAAACGCAAAGGTGCCATAAATCAGGATTTCCTGACTGATTGCCGAGCGGTTCTGCGGGTCTACCAGGCCGATTCCCTGCGCCGGCGAAACAAAATCCAGGAAAAAGGGCAAATAGCAGAGAAACGAGAGAGCGATCAGTGCTACCGCAGCAACGACAATATCCAGCAACAGCGGCCAGCAAAAACGCAGACGATAGGCCAGCCATTGTTGTACCGCGATACAGACCACAGCCAGACCAACGTAGGTAGGGTAATCCCACCCGTTCATTACAAAGAGACCGCCAAGTACAATCGCCGTCACCACCAGCGTCACCACCATCTGGAAACCCTTGCCATAGACGTTCAGGCCGAGCCCATCTTTTTCCAGGAAGAGATTGAAGATCAAGCCTATTGCCAGAATCGTAAAGGCCAGCGCCAGCACATGCGCGTGGAAATCCGAAAGCAGGAAACTAAAAGCAGGAAACTCATTAATCGTCTTCTCAACCACGCGTGTTGAACCAAACCAGAAGTTGTACGCCGCCTCAAAAGAGGTTCCGATCGCGTTATGATTGGCCCACCAGATCTGAGTTGAAGCCAGATTGCCCAGAATAATGCAGAACAAAACCGTGAGCAGGCCAAATAGCACACCACCCAACAGCGGCGGATAGACAGTTGATGGATCTTCTTCAAGCAGGTCCGCGTCCTCGGCTTTTCTGGCACGTAGATAGCGCGCCCAACTCACAATATTGGATGAAACCCCAAACAGGTTAATCCCGGTCAGACCAAAGAGAATGCTAATACCCGCATTAAACGCAATGGAAGCCGGAACGCCCGCCAATTTCGCCAGCACAGCCACGCAATAGTGCGCGTAATAGTAATAGTTAATTGGCTGACCGGCATACCACATATCGTGCGGGGGAAAATGCGAGCTTCGCATAATGGAGGACAGCAATCCCTCATCCATAAAGGTCTCAAACGAGCGAATACGCGGGTCCAGAGAGCGCAGCCAGCCAAGCAGGCAGACAAGAGCAAGGAAGAGCACTTCTATCAGCACGATATACACAATATTCCGCCGTGCTGTCTTCGCAATCGTCTGGCGTACTCGGACTCGTAATAGTGCCCCCCCGTTTACTACCAGCAATAGCAGCACAATACTGACGGTAAAGACCCGGCTGAAAGGAAGGAAGCGCAGAACCATGAGTGGGAGCCAGACACAGAAGGCAAATAACACAACGCCCAGTGCCTTGCTAAAGGCCAGGCCCCGGTCTGGCAGATTATGAAATACCGTTACTGCTAGTGGCAGACAAATTATCCCCAGCACTTCCACCAGCGCCCACATCTGAAACAGTTCAATCATAGTGACTTCCCTCAAGATCTGGTTATTCGGAGATACATTTTCCTGGCAATCTCTGCCTGTATCAGGAAACATACACGGGCCGCTCTCGGTTCCCGTTTCCCGTATGGCAACCAGAGAAGCAAAAACGAGTTATGAATGCTGAAATGAAACGCCTTCTACAAGCTTCTGGTACAATTGCTCAGCAGTATAGGGGTATGGCTCGTCGCGCACAAAAATGCGCACACGCGGATGGTCGAACACAGAATAGCTTTCATCTGCATGACTATCATCAAGCGTAATTCCCAAAAGCTGAGGGCGCACCTCAAACCGGGCCGCCAGATGAAACCCGAGTTTTCCGCTAAAGAGCAAATCATAGTAGTGAATGGTCATCGGATATCGGTCAGGCAGACGCGGAATAGAGAGATCAAGCCGATCGGTGGCCATCGTCACCACCTGTACTGAGCTCAAAATAGTTGCCAGTTGCCGTGCTTTTTCTGGCGTGTCCTCTCCGTAAAGATCAAGCCCCTGCGCATAGTTGCCATCCTTTGTCTGATAGGTATATTGCACGAACTGAGACGGCGTTTGTCTCCCAAGCGCAACGGGAAGCGGATCATCCCACTGTTCATAGGTCAGCACACTACCCGGCTTGAGATGCTGATACATCCAGCGAGAGGCCTGAATACGCGTATTGGGTTGACTGTAAACACTTAGCAGAGCCAGCCCTTGAAAGACCACCCCCAGAAGCGCCACAACAACCAGCGCCCCATAGCCGATAGTCCCGGTGAGCTGAAGGCGCGAGCGCCACTTGAGCCGCGCTTTACCAAGCCAGTGGCCGATAGCGATCAGGGCAGTTGCTCCCATCAGGGCCAGGAAGGGGTATACCGGCAACATATAGCGCATAAATTTGACGTAGAAGCTGCCAGTTATCAGGCCATATACCAGCACCCAGACCAGCACGATCGTCCAGGTTCCTGTTTTGCGCTGGACCATACGCACACACAGCCAGAGCAGCGCCAGACAGGAAAGCACACCAACTGTCAGGCCCAAACCCCAGAGCACCATATTGGAAAGCTGATAGAGATAGGGGATCGTCCCGGCAAACTGACGCACATAGGGAAAATCAAGCGCTCCCCGAGCCATACTGCCCTGCTCCGATACCTGTGCGATAAAGTTCGCAGAATCGAGAAGCGCGTAGGGCTGTGCCACAATACAGGCAACTCCGGCCAGCGCAAAAATCAGCATGGCAAAGACGAGCGCCTCCGCCCAATCTCGCCTGCGATACCAGCGGAGCGCCAGCGCAACCAGAATGGGCACAGCCAGCGGTGCGGCGCTAAACTTGGTTGCCATCGCCAACCCGTAGCTCACCCCAAGCAGGATAGCCCAACCTTCCAGCCTCCGCGCCTCCACCAGGCCCACACAGGCAATAATGGTCAACAGGACCAGAAAGAGCAGCATTGTGTCTACTGTATAGAAGTGGGACAGTTGAAGCTGCAACGGCGTGAAGGCAACAAAGGCGGCTGCCAGTAATGCCACATCCCAGGCTGCCCCACGCCCTGGCACAATCTCCCGGGTCACGAGCAATGCCAGCCAGCCCGTTAAGATAACAGTCCCACTATCCAGCAACGCGGAAAGCACCCGGCCCACCAGCGCCAGATTTGAAAATGTACCCGCTCCAGGAGACAGATGATCCAGCACAAACCCAACCGAAGCCAGCACATAGAGCGGGAAAGAGCCATAGGCAAAAAAGTGCGGATTGAGCGGTGAACGCTGCACATCTAGAAACTCAGCGAAACTGGACGGCCAATGAAGCTCCATTACTCGAAAGAGAATCTGTCGCTCATCCGGATGAAAGCCGTTGCCTTGATCCCAGTTGAGACCATAGATCCTTAAAAGAAAGGCAACAATTCCCAGAGTCACAAATACCAGTACACGCCAGTGACGCACTATTTTTGCCGTCATTTTTCTCTTGATCTTCCTCTACTGTTTCTCTTTTCGCCTGAAAAGTAATCCCTAAACAAGCAGGGAAACGTCAAAGCTTAGTATAGAGACTGCACGAAAACAGGTCAAGAGCGAACGGAATAACAAAGACTTTCTCTCTATAGGCTCTCTCTCTGCGCGCACTGCATTTCCAACAATTCCGCCTCAAGTTCCCGCCAGACAATCTGTTCAGCCTCTGTCACATTGACTTTATACTTCACCATTGCCTTTGTGACTCGGGCCCGAAAATCAACCAGATAGTCCTGTTGTATCTGTGGCAGCGGCATCCTCCCCAACTCAATCGCATCCAGTTCGTAGAACTCATCTTCCGCAAACGCGATTGACAGAAGTTCCGCATACCTCTGGACAATCCCCTGTCGAAAGCCCGCCTGAAAGAAGTCAGGCTGAGAACTGGAACAAAGCAAACAGCCCGCAACCCGAGCCGACTGCATGATGGGATAAGCAATAGCGCTCTCCTCACCCTCGACCCAGGTAGCCGGGAAGAAATGAGATGTATTCCTGTTCGGGATTGCCAGCGATCTTCCTGTATGAACCACATAGCCAGCCAGCGATTCAGACCCCAGAAAGGCTGTCCGTCGTCCAAGCCCGCGATCCCAGGGAGGAGTGCCCCGTGCCATGATCTCTCGCAGGCTCCGAACTTCCTTCTGGCCTTCAGGGGGCCGCATACATTGCATTATTGTTATCTCAATCCCCAGGCGGTGAGGATCAAGCTGTTCAACAGCATGACGAAGGATCACATCACATAATGTATTGAAATGAAGCGCTTTCGGCATATTGCAGTGAACATTAAGGATATGTTCATACACATTCGAGGGAATTTCCGCCTCCCCATGCTCCTCATCTACAACATCAGTAAAAAAACGACCGGTTGTTTTCTGCATGACATCTAAAAACTGTTTCCGATACTCAGGTATCGCATGCAGTAAATGCCGTACGTTCTGGCGACGTGGATTCGACTCACCACTTACCCATCGCCCTAACGTTACAGTACTCACACCCAATGCATTTGCAATGCGTCTTTTCTCCTGCGGATCTTTAATAATACGCCCGAGGAGCTCACGCCAATTTTGCGCATCTTGCACAGCCACTTCTCCAACTACGAGTTGAAAACATCAATCCGGTACCTAGAGTTGTATAGTAGCATCAATATACAAAAAACGTCAACTCATGATTGATGTCTCATTATCCGCACTCAGCGATGCAAGGTTTCAACACCAGCGAAGCTTGCAAGCAGGCATTTAAGAGGCTATACTGTTCTTGTGGCAGAAACGCATATCGAGAATTGGGTGTTCTCAGTGGGAAAGGAGTGGAGTATGCATTTGCCGCGCCTTCGTTTTTCTGCATTCGTTTATGTGGCCCTGCTTCTGCAACTCATCACCACCTCATGCCAGACTGAAGAGGCCGTTACCCTCGACTCTCCTGAGGAGCCTGTGGAGGCATACACGACACTGACAACAGGAGTGAATGGACTGGCCAGTCTCTCCTGGCAACCCGCCACTCGCACTGTTCATATCGCCATCTGGATTGGCGGTCTCCAGCGAAACAGCCGCTACACCATCAGCCTGTATCGTCAGCATTGTGCATCTGGTGGGAAACGGCTGTATTCTATCGGACGCCTGCTCAGTGATAGGCGGGGCAGGCTCTCGACTTCTATCGATGTGCCCGGCGGACGAAATGGCATACCGCGTGCCGGATGGTTCCTCGGGGTCTACCGCACAGGCATCAGCCAGCACCTCATCTGTAGTGAGGTCTCGGGGTCGAGCTTCAACGAGCAGCAGGATATCACAGTTCCCCTTCAGGAACAGAGGAACAGGAACGCACCTTCTGGTACTGCGTCGCTGCTCCTGCAACATAGACAACTCAGTGTGACACTCATTGTCGAACGGCTCAAACCAAACACCATCTATCAAGCCGCCCTTGAACGTGGGCACTGTTATGATAATGGAGTTCCACTCTACCCCCTGCGTGCGCTCCGAACCGACGTATACGGGAGGGCAACCGCTCAAACGATTATCCCGGCAGTGGAAGCACTACCATCGAGCAAATGGTCTATTGTGATACCTCTCTACAGTCAGAACGGCACAGCCAACCTATGCGGCACGCTCCTTTCCAACAGCAGCCCCTGAAACGATCAGCGAGTTTTCGGCGTGGGAGTGACATGTAATGCTTTCGATTCCGCACGCCATTTATCCACAGCCAGTTTGACAGTCAGGATATAAGCTGCCTCATCGTTGTTATCTTCCTTTGGGGCATAGACTGGAATAATCTGATCCACAGTGCGGAGTTGCCAGTCCTTCACATAGGTTTCCGCAATCAACTTATACCAGTCCTCAAAGCCTTCTTCCCAGGTCGCATACTTGCGATACCCCTTATATTCCGGCTCATTTGGGCGAGAACGAATATTGCCCAGGGATAGCGTTTCAACAGCCATACCCTGCGTGCCAAAATTGCTCTCATGAAAGAAAAAAGCCAGCGCATATGCGGGATCGACCCCGTACTGCACGCCATAGTCATAGAGCGCTTTCCCCTTCCCTTTCGCAGGCGAGTTATTCCGCTCCAACACCTTATTGATCATCTCGACTGAAATAGTCGGCGACCCCATTACCTCATAGACCTTGTCTTTCGGTGTCCCCTGAACAGTCTCTACATATGGCATATCCTGAACTATTGGCTCCTCCTGACGATGAAGCAGAGGAAGTCCCCAGGATACAAAGGCTATCCCGCCAATACAGGACAGCAACAAGCCAGCAACAAGCGTACCGAGTGCCAGAAACAGGCACGTTTTCCCGCTCGACTTTTTTCGCGGTGAAGGGAGAGGAGTTCCGGGAGGAAATGGATAGATCTTATCCCCGGTGAACTTTGGTGTTTGCATATTCATTCCTTGCATAACGCTCTTCTTCACATTTCAGATTCTTTTTATACGGTATCACACCTCTTACCATCTATAGCGCCACATCGCTCTGTTCTCCAGATTATACGAAAGAAAGGGAGGCAAGTTTAAGATTTCGGGAGAAATAGCCCTTCTCCCCCTATTTTTTCCTAAATACTTCTCTCCCGAAGCCAATTCCTCCCTACCACTCTCCACCAATTGGAGTATATAATAGCTGAAGGGCTACATATGCTCAACGAAGAGCATACTCTTCGATCAGGTTTATTACAAAAGGGGAATAGAGATTTCTATGACACTCATTACGTCTGAACGCCTGGCGCAAGTACCATCAGCCACCGACCTGTATAATATTGACCATATGCTTTCTGACGAGGAGCGTATGGTACGCGATACCGTACGCAAATTTGTGCGCGAGCGCGTCCTTCCAGGCATCGATCAGCACTTTGAAGCGGGTACCTTTCCCCGTGAGTTGATCCCGGAAGTGGCCGAAATGGGGCTGCTTGGCATGCATCTTGATGGCTACGATTGCGCGGGCCTAAACGCCGTCTGTTACGGACTTGCCTGCCAGGAACTTGAGGCCGGCGATAGTGGCCTGCGTTCCTTTGTTTCGGTGCAAGGCTCACTGGCAATGTTCCCCATCTATGCCTTTGGTTCTGAGGAGCAAAAGCAGCGCTGGCTTCCTCGTATGGCCCGGGGTGAAGTGATCGGCTGTTTTGGCCTGACTGAACCTGATTTCGGCAGCGAAGCCGCTGGTATGCGCACAACAGCGCGTCGAGATGGAAACCACTATATTTTGAATGGAACCAAGATGTGGATTACCAACGGCGGCATAGCTGATCTGGCAGTTGTCTGGGCCAGAACCGATGACGGCATTCGTGGGTTCCTAGTTGAACGTGGCACCCCAGGATTTACCACCAGCGACATCCATCAAAAGCTCTCACTCCGCGCCTCCGTGACCTCAGAGCTGCACTTTGAGGATTGCCGCATCCCTGTTGAAAACATGCTTCCCAATGTCAAGGGGATGCGTGGCCCTCTCTCCTGTCTGAATGAAGCGCGATATGGAATCGCCTGGGGGGTTCTTGGAGCCGCCCGTACCTGTTTCGAGACAGCACTGGACTATGCAAAAACACGTATCCAGTTTAAGAAGCCTATCGCCAGTTTCCAGCTTGTCCAGCGCAAACTGGCGCTTATTGCGACCGAGCTGGTCAAAGCCCAGTTATTGGCCCTTCAGCTTGGTCGCCTGAAAGATGAAGATCTGCTACACCCGGTTCAGATCTCAGTGGCGAAAAGCAACAATTGCCGCGAGGCCCTCAATATTGCCCGCGAGGCCCGCACCATTCTGGGAGCGAACGGCATCACGCTGGAATACCCGATTATCCGGCATATGAATAACCTGGAATCGGTCTTCACGTATGAAGGAACCGACGATATTCACACCCTGATTATCGGGCAGGCCATCACGGGACTTGATGCTTTCGCCTGAGCTACGCTGATGCCAGGCGGGTAAAAGCCACAAGGCGTTGATCGTAGCCATGTTCAGTCCAGGCTCCACTACAGGTAATCAGGTTCAAACGACGCTCTGTAGTGGGGCCAAACACCTGCTTCATTACCTCGGCATCAGTCGTTTCCGCCGGATAGCTTTCCAGCCGCTCTACCACAAAGCGTACAATGCTTGCATCTCCTAATTGCACTTGCAGCTCATCTCCCGGCTGTAATACTTTCAGATTCCAGAAAATTGCCGGATCGCCGCCTGTTTTATCCACATGACCGGCAATCACAGCGTTTCCCTGTTGCCCGGGAGAGACGCCAAGCGTGTACCAGAAGACGCTGGTCCAGTAGGGAGAATTTATCGCCTGCGAGGTGGGCGCATCCATCTTGCCCGACGCAGTAGCGCCAACTCCCAGCACTGGTGCATCAATCTGTAAACGAGGGATCTGTAACCGGGCGGGTTGCCAGGGAGCAGGTTTACTACTATAGGCCTCGGGCGCAGCCTGACCACTCCCTTGCCTGACGTTATATGCCAGAATGCCCCCGACAACCAGCAACAGAAGCAGCCCGAAAAAAAGTGCCTTTTTCATAGCCTTCCCTTATGAAACATGGTACCGCTTTTTCTTGCAGTATAGCCTATATCATCCTTTTTCGACAACCTTCCGGACAAAAGAAAACCTCCCGCGATTGCCGGGAGGTTCTTATTTCGCTACTTTGTCGCGCAGGCTGGAGCGCTCTTCTTATCAGGGCCGAGCGTTCCATAATCAGAAATCTTCCAGTCCCCGGTATCCTGCTCTTGCTGCACCGTTAACACAAGCGTGTAGGGTTTCTCCATATGTTCCCGTTTGATTGTATAGCTATATTTCTGGATGTTCCCATTCTCCTCATAGACAGCAGATCCCTCTTGCTGCGAGTAGTCAATCACCTTCCCATAACAGGCATCGAGCTGTTTTGCCTGATTGGCAAACTGCTCCTGAGACTGCTGTAGAGTAATGCCTGCACCCAGATAGGTATACGCGTTCTGGTAGTCCTGTTTATCGAGAGCAACCAGAAATGAAGAGATAGTCTGAGAAGGCCCGGCACTTGCTTGAATACCTTTTACCAGATTAAATAACCCGTACCCGCCGGCCAGCGAGACAGCAGCGCACAGGACCAGAACCCCGAGTAAAATGAGCGCCCTCTTCCGTGCCCCCTGGGGATTATTCTCCCGCTTTGGGCGTTCCACCTTCCGAGTCGCAGGAGGTTTAGAGACCCGAGTCATACCGGGAGGACGCTGCGGTATAGTTGGTTGCCGTCCTGACCCATTGACCGAGGCCGCCTTCCTCCCTAGAGGCGTTTCCCGAGACTCTCCCTCTCGTCCTTGTCGTCCTTGCATACGAAGCCCTCCTCATCAGTGTGCAATTGTGGTGTGTCGAATCAATTCATTGTCCCATTCAACATTTCTACCCGTCCATCATAATAACACCTGCAATCCTTGCGTGGGCGCGAAGAAGTTGCTCTTGAGCCTGTTTTGCCTGAGCATACGAGGTCCGACCATTCTCAATAAGCAGGAACGTCTGATCGACAACAGCGCTCACAATTGATGCATTGACATTCATCAGAATCGGAGCACAGTTGAAGATAATAAGCCCCGGTTCCGCTGTTTTCCATGAGAGGTACGAGCGTAAACCTGCCACCAGAGAGGCACTATGCTTGAGCAAAAGGCGCTGCACATCCAGTTCCGTTAACTTCGTCATGCCGGCAGTGAGTAATGAGAGGCCGGAGACAAAGGTCTCATTGCACATTGTTGCCACCCTGTTTTCAATCGCTTCCTCCTCAGCCAGGAGATCGCTGAGACCATTCACGCTGTTTATCCCGAAATAAGTGTGCAATTTTGGTTCCTGCACATCTGCATCAACCAGCACTGTCGTGGTTCCATGAAGTGCCGCCGCAATCGCAAGATTCGCACAGGTATACACTCTTCCTTGAGAAGAAACGGGTGTAGCTACGAGAATAACATACTGTTTGAACTGTTCTACATCCCAACTCAAGCGAAGATTGGTATAGAATGTATGGAAAGCGCGGCTATACGCTGAACTGCTATCAAAATCAGTAAGCAGCGCCAGTTTTTCCTTGTCAGACGTTCCCACGTACTCGCTCCTTACCATCCTGAACCATTTCTCAGTGTCATTGTACCGAATCGTTCAGGAGATATAAAGAAGCGGAGAGAGCCAGTATATCCTTCTCCGCCGTTCCACAAACTTTCTGTACTATAAAAGCCGCCACGTGCTCTGTCAACAAAAGTAAACCTCTGTCGGTTACCCTTTTCCCAAATGGGTGACTAACGCTTCTCTTTCCCCGGTACCGGTATGCGCGGAAGCTCGGCGATCACTGGAAGCTGAAGCAGGCGCTCAACCTCTTCTTTGCTTCGTACGCGATCATCCAGATACTCCATCAAGAAGGCCAGAGCAACCCCGATGATCAAAGCGACCAGCACAAGTGCAACCAGCAAGAGTGGTTTATTACCAGCGAAGCCCTCAACCTGCACAGGCTCAGTGGCGTCATTAACAATCTGGGCGGACGGCTGTGCATGCTTGTTCTTCGCATTAGCTGCATTATTGCCCCTGATTTCATAGTCGAGATAATCACCGATATGGTGTTGCATCACTTCTCCGACCGCACGCGCAATCGCCTGGGCTCCCGCGGGAGAGGACCAGTTCACAGTGACCGTGACAACGCTATGAAAGTTTGAGACAGTAATAGAACGCGCAATCGCGCCCACATCTGGCGGCCCTCCCACCGCTTTCTGTTGTCTGTCAGCTTCAAGTTGCTGCTTGATCTGCGAGGCAAAAACCGGTGATGTCATGACCGGACCTTTTGCCAGCTCATCAGCGAACGTTTCAGCCGCCGTAATCAGATCGCCATAGCTTGCCCCATTTTGCTGTGTCGAGGCCTGAATACCGATGCGAACCGTTATCTGGGATTGATAGGCTTTCAGCGCTCCAGGCGTCTGTATCAAGTGATAGAACTGAAAGCCAGCGTACAGGGCAGCCAGTCCAACCACCAGCAGAATAATCCAGAGCCGCCGCATAAGAATGGCTCCATATGCACGTAACTCCACGTCACTCCTCCCTTTCTGGACCTGTTCTGTTAGAGCACATCGCTACTGGAGCGAGATGACTCCCCTGATTTCGCCGCCTGTATTTTTGCTTCAATGAATTGCTGCACGCGACGTTGAAAGCGAGGCGTGTCAAACTCAAGCGCATGGTTTCGGATCGCTTCTGGCTGGAATTGCCGCTCATCGAACTGTTCCAGGACTTCAACCAGACTCTCAACCGTCTGCTCACGGAAGAAGAGACCTGTCACGCCCTCAACAATTGAGGCCAGCGCCCCGCCGGCGCCATACGCGATCACCGGACGCCCCGCGGCCTGCGCCTCTAGTGGAGTAATGCCAAAATCCTCCTCACCCGGGAAGAGCAGCGCCCGACAATGCCTGAAGTAATGAATCACCTCGCTATCTGGCAAGCGCCCAAGAAAATGAATGGTGGGACCAGCCAGCCGGCGCAAACGCTCCTCATCACGTCCACCACCAATAATGATCAGGGGAAGGCGCAAGCGGTTACAGGCTTCAATCGCGAGATCGATCCGTTTATAGGGAGCCAGGCGGCTGACTACAAGAAAATACGATTCCGGTTGTGTCTGTGGATCAAAGGGAAAACGACTGGCCTCCACCGGAGGCGGAATCACCACCGACTCGCGCCGATAGTATTTCCGAATACGCTCCGCGATGGTCGGCGAGTTCGCAATAAAATGGTCAACGCGCATGGCACTGGTCTGATCCCACATTCGCAGACCTGTAATCAGGAAGGGCAGCACACCACGCGCCACCTTTCCCAACTGCTCGCGCTCGATATATTCATCATAATTCCAGCACCAGCGCATAGGCGTATGACAATAACAGATGTGCATGGTCTCCGGGCGCGTAATCACCCCCTTGCCGAACGCACTAGAGCTGCTCAGAACAAGATCATAGCCGCGTAAATCCAGCTTCTCCATTGCGAATGGATACAGCGGCAAATAGGGCTGATGATGTTTCGTTACCCAGGGCAGCTTCTGCATAAACGAGGTACGAATATCCATCTTGCGGAAAGCAGGATCAACCCTATCGGGATCATAGATCGAGGTATAGAGCGGCGCGTCAGGAAAGATCTCATGTAACGCCAGCACCACACGCTCTGCTCCCCCCATCTGATTAAGGTAATCGTGAACCAGTGCTACTTTCATATACTATACGGCATGGCTCTCCTTTACAATTAAGAACTGCCGTGCCTCCTTTCACATATCGCTTTTTCAGACCATTTTGTTGCTACCAGATACCCTTTTTTAGTCGTCATATATGCAATAGCAAAACTTCGCCGTTCGCAGCAGGACTACCACAAACGGCGACCAGTGTTCTCTAGTAGGCTCCACGCCGCAATAAGACAGCCGGGATAGTGCTTAACAGAATCTGGAAGTAGAGCCGCATAGACCAGTTCTCGATGTAGTACAGATCCAGCAGCACTCCCTCATCAAAGCTCAGATTACTCCTGCCGCGCACCTGCCACAGACCCGTCATCCCGGGCTTGATCGCCAGCCGCCCTTTCTGCCATTCCTCATATTGAGCAACCTCACGTGGAAGCGGTGGACGCGGGCCCACCAGGCTCATTTCACCCTTCAATACATTGAATAACTGTGGCACCTCGTCCAGACTGGTCTGACGGAGTAACTTGCCAATCGGAGTGACACGCGGATCATCTTTCATTTTAAAGAGCGGTCCCTGAGCCTCGTTCCGGGCGAGCAACTGCGCCAGACGCTGATCAGCATCCTTATACATAGACCGGAATTTGTACATCTGAAAATGTTCTCCGTTCAGGCCAACACGCGTCTGCTTATAGATGACCGGTCCCTCAGAGGTACACTTAATAATCAACGCCAGCGCTAGCCAGATTGGTGAACCTATCAGTAACGCCAGCGCCGCCCCGATAATATCAACCAGGCGCGTCACAATCCGCTGGAAGGTGTTGAGCGAAAGCGGTCGAATACCGATCAGCGGAATGCCCTCAATGGACTCCATGTCAATGCGTGACAGACTCATTCCATAGAGGTCAGGGATTAATTTAAAGGAGGTTCCGAGCCGTTCACACAGCTTGACCGTCTTAATCACATGTTGATGCATATCCGAGGGCAAGGCAATAATGACCTCGTCAATCTGCATCGTCCGAATCACCATTGCCATGTCATCGATCGTGCCAAGCATTTTGAAACGGCCAAAATCTCCGGTAGCATTATCGCTTAAGTCATGCAGGAAACCAACAATAGAGTAGCCAAGATTGGGATTGGCGGCAATATGCTGTAGCACCATTTTCCCAAGCCGTCCCGAGCCAACCACCAGTAACCGCGTCTCGCCCAGGCCCATACGATAGAGCAGGCTCATTCCCCCTGAGACGAGCAGACGCCCGAGACTGAGTACCAGAATTGAGACAATCCACACAAAGAGGAAGAGCAAGCGCGATGTGCCAAGCGGCTGAAAAGCGAAGTAATACGCGATCAGAAAACAGAGCCCTATCGTGGCTGAACTGGCAATAATTTTGACCTGCCGAAACCAGGTGCCTGTCAGACGCAAACTATACAGACCTCTAAACATAAAAATGAGCAGCAGGCCAACAACAATAGAGATCTCCAATAGCAAGAATGACTCAACCGGTGCCAGTCTATAGGAACCGGGGTCATTATCCAGGAGATTATTTCGAACATTTTTCAGAAGAGCACTCAGATAACTATTTTGTGAATCAAGAGCATCTCGCAGGATGTAGGCCATCTGGAAGGCCGTGTAGATGAGCCAGCCATCCAGGATCAGCATTGCAATACATTCAAAAATACGCCACTGCCTGCGATGTGTGCGGCGTCTGGTGACGACTTTTGTGATGGCTCCGGTTGTCCCACTCGGCCCTACACTCCCACCATCCGAACCGCCATACGTCGGGGGTACATTTTCAATATTCATATGTGCCATCTCTTGTGGTGTCTGTGGTGTGAGTTTACTGCTTTTCACGGTCGGTGCCATATTCTTTCTCTATTGTAAAGAAACACTATGCGAGCGTTGCACTGCTTTTTCATATACTGCAAGAGTCCGTTCTACCATTACCTGCGCCGAGAAACGCTGATATATCTGTGATGCCTGCTGGCGACATTTCGTGCGCAACTCCTGATCGGTTAATCCCTGCATAATCGCCCGGGAGAGCGCCTCAGTCTCCTGCGGGTCCACGCAGAGTGCCAGATCAGCCCCGGCCTCGGGTAAGCTGGAAACATTAGATGTTACGACCGGCGTGCCACAGGCCAGCGCCTCGGCGACAGGAATACCAAATCCTTCATATAAAGATGGAAAAACAAATACTGAGGCTGCCTGATACCAGTATACCTGTTGCTCATCCGCCACATAGCCCGGAAACAGGACATCCTCCTCCAGACCTAGTTCTCGTATTTTTGCAAATATAGCATCATACAGCCACCCTTTCCCCCCTGCCAGCACCAGTTTTTCTTTTCTGTGTTCCGTTTCACGCAAGCGTGCATATGCCTCGATCACCCGGGTGATATTCTTGCGTGGTTCCAGTGTTCCAAGATACAAAATATAGCCATCGTTCAGGCCATGTGCACGACGAAATTCCTGTATTTTCTCTTCGTTATACTCAGCAGTAAAGCGCTCATCAATGCATGGATATACCGTGTGACTCTTCTCAAGCGGAATACCGGCTAACTCATGCGCATCACGCCTTGTACTCTCTGAGACACAAATCAGTCTGGTCGCGCGACGCAGGCTCCGAAGCGTAAACGTTTGATGATAGATCCGCTTGGCCCGTGTCAGGACCTCCGGGAAACGCAGAAACGCCAGATCATGTAGTGTGACCACTCCCGCACAGGTCCGAGGCAAGCGCTCGGGTAATACATTAACGGGAGAGTGTAATACATCTATCTGTAACCGCTTCACCAGCGTGGGTAATGTCATCTGTTCCCATAGAATCCGTTGTATCGGTTTCTCTTCCGGCCACGGAGCACTCACAAAGGTTATTTGAGGATGTTGTATATTCAGACTCTTTAAATGATCAATTACCTGTTGTCCATTCACAAAGACTGTGTATGTATGTTCTCCTGGCTTCCTCGCAAGCTCAGTGAGCAGGAAACGGATATAGCGGCTCACGCCCCCATTCCGATACCCTTCCCCGAACGATAACAACTGAGCGTTGATCCCTACATGCATACTGACAGTTTCTCCTATGGCAATATAACGGCTTTATCTTCAGCGAAGTCACAACTCGTTCCATTTCTTGTCAGTATGTATCATCTTCCACATCACTATGTTCACCTGAAACACAGAGGGCACCACTCCCCCTGCACACAACATACTGAGTGCCGCCAGTCTTGTCGTCTGATAGAAAACGCTATGCGCACAGACCGCGGCTCTCTGCATACGAGCAACCTCGCTTTATATCACGGTTATCGGGCACGAATTAGCAGACCCGAGTATCTCTCCTACACTGTTCAGTATACTCTGAAGTCACCCAACTGTATAATCAATGGCCCGATTAGCCTGTTTTGTTGCGGTAAAAATCTCTCGGCGCGCGACAACCTCTTCTTGAAATGCTGGAAGCTATTCTCTCTTCTCTACCGGACTATCACAAGAAAAGAGAAGACAGGGCCCATCCAGCACGTTCACAGGCAACAGCCCGTACTCGCTTACAGGTTTCGTACCTGATTCATCGCTTTATACAAGAGACTCCATAAAATACACCAGTTGCCTCATTGCAGCCTGCATCTCTGCGCTGCTTACTTCACCCTCACCAATGCGTAACGCCGTACAGGCCAGCGGCAGCGTATGGAGAGCACAGAGCGTTGCTATCGGCTTACATTCTAACGCCAGAGGCAGCACGCAGGTTTCACGTGCATAGGCAAGGGTTGTCGCATGTCTCAAACGCTCAATCAGATGATGTGAGGGAGTCGTAAAGCAGGGCTGCACCTGGGCCAGCGGAGAAACTTCGACCTCGGCAAAGCCCTCAGTCTTAAAGTGTTGCTGAAGCGCCTCAAGGACCACCGCTGGCTTCTGTCCGGGCACAAGATGGAAGTCAAGCGTTGCCTCTGCCTGCGCGGGAATCGTCAGCGCCTGCCCATCGCCGCTGGAAATGCGATTAATGGTACAGGTTGGGGTCAACACATGCGCGTAGTTTGCTTGAAAGCCCTGGAGCCCTCCAAGCAGGCTTTCTACACCCCAATGACGCGAAAACCATACCGCGCGATCCGGCAAGCGCGCTACATCATCAACAAAGAGGTCTTCCAGCGTTTCATAGAAGCCATCAAGCTGAATATCCTCTCTTTCGTCTTTGAGCCTGTTCAGTGCCCAGAGCAGACGCCAGGCAGCATTTGGCGCAATCGCCCCATGCATACTTGGCAACGAACGCACACCTGTTTGCACGTGCAGTTCAACACAGAGCAGCCCTTTGAGGCCCGTTGCCAGCAGCGGCGCCTCGCCCGCCAGCCTGCCAATGCCAGCGGTATCGTCGGTCAGACAAATATCGGCCTTTATAAGCTGTGGCAGCTTCTCAAGCGCCTGAAGCAGATGAGTATCATCAGCGATAGTACTGCTATCAAGCAGCCATTTGACATTAACAGGAGACATGCGTCCAAGCTTTGTATAGAGAGAAAACACGCGCAGCCAGAGAAAGAGCGAGAGCAGTTGCCAGCGAGCAGGGGCAAATGCTGGAACATGGTTATAGAACAGCAGGGTACAGGGAGCGTTGGCCTGAAGCTCTGCATACACTATAGAGGATGCTTCAGGGACTAGAGGGAAGGTGAACCCACAACGTTTCAGCTCGGTCGTCAGCAGAGGGAGCCAGGAGTCCTGTGTGCATGCAGAAAAACGCGACCAAGCTTGCAGGTCGTCCTCAAAATGAGCGCTGATCTGTTGTATGAGCCTTGCAGTAAAGGAAGATACCATAAGTTCCATCCGCTCCATAAAACGTTTCTGCTAGTACCGCAAGCTCAATATCTTGCATGGGACGTAACGAAAGAGTATACTCAGGTGCAGTGAGCGGTACAGATTAGTAGGCAGAAGAGAGAAGCGCAATGTGCGCTATACCTTATAAGTTGCGTTTTTCTCTCCATCGGTGTATTATAGCCTAAAGTTCTGAGAACTGCCTAGAGGGCAAGGAATGTATACGCTTCTAAGCATCTGATTACACGGGAGAGATACACGTTGTCCAAACAACTCCGGCTTGATGTCGCGCAGCTAACAGATGTTGGCCGCAAGCGTCCCCATAACGAAGACAATATGGCCTACGTCATTCCCCGCGATCCCCAGATGATGGCGAAGAAAGGGGCACTCTTCATTGTGGCCGATGGCATGGGCGGTCATGCAGCTGGCGAAGTTGCCAGCGAAATTGCTGTCGACACAGTAAGCAAAGTGTACTATCAAGATGATAGGGATGACGTTGTTGAATCACTGATTCACGCAATTAAAAGGGCCAACACGTTAATCCATCAGCGTGCTGCTGAAAACATGCTACGCAGCGGCATGGGTACGACCTGTGTAGCCGCAGTGCTTCGCGGGAGTACCGCCTACATTGCGAATGTGGGCGATAGCCGCGCTTACATGTTCCGTAACGGGCAGGGAAAGCAGGTTTCTCAAGACCACTCCTGGGTAGAAGAGCAGGTACGAGCGGGGCTGCTGACACAGGATCAAGCGCGTTCCCATGCACAACGCAACGTCATCACCCGTTCGCTTGGTACCAGCCCCGACGTCGAGGTAGATGTTTTTACAGAACATCTTGAACCCGGTGACTCGTTTATCCTCTGTTCCGACGGCCTCTCGAACATGGTCGAGGACGAGGAAATCAGCGCCATCATCAGCCAGTTTATGCCACGCGAAGGCGTTTATCGGCTCGTTGAGCGGGCGAATGCCAATGGCGGAACCGACAATATCACGGCCATTGTCATTCGAATACAGGAAGTCGGTTGGGAACCCACAGGATCTCAGGTTGCAACGCTGAGTCCAAATGGAACACGCAATCTGGCAGACGAGAATACCGTTCCTTTTGGCCCTTATTCCGGGTCTACTCTGGTGATGCCCCATCCTAACGAGGGAACGCCTGCAACCAGTGTGAGCGCTCCCCTGCCTATGCCCGGCGCACCACCAAGCGGCCCTCTTGCATCTCCCGATCTTGCAACGATCCCACAGCCCACATTCCCTTCAGGGACACCACAAGCGCCCAAAAAGAACCGGCGCCTCCTTTTCCCTGCGCTTGCGCTCATTATTTTACTTGTTGTAACGCTTGCTGGCAGTGGTGCCTACTATCTATTTTTTATGAATCGGGCAAACCCTGATGTCGATAAGCAACTTACACAAGCCAGGAGCACGATTGACCAGACAAAGGCTCTTGTACAAAGCAATCCAGGGAAAGCGCTTCAGGATCTTGCCAACGTCCAGAAGACGCTGAAGCCGTTGCATTCGGCCTCTCTGAACGACGAGCAGCGCTCAAAACTGAGCGGTCTGGATACTGATCTGACGACCAATGTAAAAACAGCTATCCAGAACTACAATAAGAATAGCTCTATTCTCCCGCTCTGCTCGACAACACCCAATAAAGCTATTACCGGGAACCCGCAAATCACCGCGATTACCGCGGCACAGCAGGGCAACACCCGTTTCTTCTATGCACTTGGAAGTGATAAAGCCGTCTATCTCTTAAATGATAAGATGAGTCCCGCAACCAAGATTACCGCATTTGATGGCGATGTACTGGCAATCGAGGGGAACAACGGCTCACTCGCTGCGCTCTACAGCAAGGCAGGTCAGAACAATGCTCCCGCGACATATTCTATTGCGGTTGGCTTAATCACTGCGTCTGGTTCGCTTGAGCCACCTCAGATTGACGAAGATATTCTGAAAACACTACAGGTCAAGGATTTCAAGCCGACGCAACTGGCAGCAGCAGATGATACCTATTATGTGCTGCTGACATCGACAACCAATGCAAACACCAATCGGTTGCTGCGCTACGAAATGAAAAACAATACTCTGCAAGCGCCTGATAGCACAGAGTTTACGATCTCTTCCGGCGTTAAGGATATTGTAGCATTTCCCAAAAGCGACCAGATCTTCTTCTTGCTAAACAACGGCGAGATCCAGAGTGTCAACTTTACTCAGGATAAGGTATCACCGACAAGCGTCATCACACAGAAGCCTATTTACGCGCCACTGTCGCTGAGCGCAACGGAATTTACCACCTCAGCAACAGTTCCGACACCACCGGAAAGCAGCATGACCCAAACGCCGGCGACGCTCTCTATCCCTGATGCAACCGCACTGGCAACGGGAACGGTCAACAACACGCCGCATCTCTATATCGCGGATAACCATTTCCATCGTGTCCTTGACCTGACCGCAGTCAGCCAGTCCAATGGAACACCACCAACCAACGCAAATGGGGGAGCCGCAACCAATCAGGTAAAGGTGCAACTGGAGCGTCAGTTCGCTGCCGGGAACCAGCTTAGCAATGTGCTCGGAATTACCGCCGATCCCGGCGGAAAAGGCTTCCATCTTCTGGGGCAGAACGCCAGCAATAATGCGACAACGCTCTTCTCTGTCGACACCCAGAAACCGAATACATGTCCGGCCTAAGGCCCTCTCCTCCTCGCACAGCGACTATGAAAATATGATACATTTTCACTATGCGAGGAGTTTGTGAGGGCTCTTTTCTGCCTATTTTTCAGTCATTTCTATCTTCATCATGAGTTAAGGAGCATGTTAACGTGGCATTTGAGGTGCATTACCGCACAGCTACGTGTGGTGAACTAACAAGCAACAATGTTGACCGCCCGGTTACCCTTGCAGGCTGGGTCAACCGCCGCCGCGATCATGGCGGACTGATCTTTCTAGATGTGCGCGACCGCTATGGTATCACTCAGGTCGTCTGTGACCCTGAGCATTCCGCTGCTGCCCATAAAGCCGCCTCCGAAGTACGTTCAGAGTATGTCATTCAGATTCAGGGCACGGTCAAAAAACGTCTTCCCGGGACGGAAAATCCAAATCTCTCAACTGGCGCGATTGAGGTGCTGGCTGATCAAATCACAGTTCTCAATATCTCCCGCACACCGCCTTTTCCTATCAGCAACGAGGCAAGCCAGGTTGATGAGTCACTCCGCCTGAAATATCGCTATCTTGACCTGCGTCGTCCCCGCATGCGCGATAACATGATTCTGCGCCATCGCATCGTTAAAGCCATGCGCGACTATCTGGATGAGCGCGGCTTCCTGGAAATCGAGACACCTATCTTGATGAAGAGCACCCCGGAAGGGGCTCGCGACTATCTCGTCCCGAGCCGCCTCTATCCCGGCGAGTTCTACGCTCTACCGCAGTCACCGCAGCAGCTCAAGCAGTTGTTGATGGTTGCCGGACTTGATCGCTACTTCCAGGTTGCGCGCTGTTTCCGCGACGAGGACCAGCGCGCCGACCGCCAGCCCGAGTTTACACAGCTTGATCTGGAAATGTCCTTCGTCTCTGAGGACGATGTGATGCAGCTTATCGAAGGCCTGCTGATCTTCCTGGTCGAGAAAACCACCGGCAAGCGCATCAAACAGCGCCCGTTCCCGCGCCTCAGCTTTAAAGAGGTCATGGATCGCTACGGTACCGATCACCCTGATATCCGTTTTGACCTGCCGCTGGTCGAGATCTCTGATCTGGCCGGAAAAGGGACGTTCGGTGTCTTCAATAACGCGCTGGCGAAAAAAGGCATAGTGAAAGGCATCCGTGTTCCCGGGGCGGCAGGCTACAGCCGCAAAGAGGTTGATGAGCTGATGGAATTTGCCCGCACCTATGGCGCAAAAGGGCTTGTTTCACTGGCAATTCAGCCAAATGGCGACCTGAAGTCCCCCCTGACTAAGTTTATGGAGCCCGCAGACATACAGGCCATTATCGAGCGTCTTGAGGGCAAACCAGGGGATCTACTGCTCTTTGTTGCCGACAGCGAAAAAATCAGCAACGATGTGCTCTGGCGTCTGCGCGTACTGATGGCCGAACGCCTCAAGCTTATTGACCCCGAGGAACTGGCGTTCTGTTGGGTTGTCGACTTCCCACTGCTCCACTACAACGAGGAAGAGCAGCGCTACGAAGCCGAGCATAACCCCTTCTCTGGCATGGAAGAAAGCCACATTGAGCGGCTGGACAGCGACCCGCTGAACGTTCGCGCCAAACAGTACGATATCATCTGTAACGGCTATGAGATCGGTGGGGGAAGCGTGCGTATCAATGTTGCCGAACTTCAGCGCAAGGTCTTCTCGCTGATGAACATGAACAACGAGCAGATCCAGGAACAGTTCGGCCATATGCTGGAAGCGTTTGAATACGGCGCCCCCCCTCACGGCGGTATCGCTCTGGGTATCGATCGCCTGGTCATGATCTTCGCGGACGAAGACAGCATCCGCGAAGTGATCGCCTTCCCCAAGACGCAGAGCGCACAAGATCTGCTGATGGGAGCACCAGCACCAGTTGAAGAAAAGCAACTGGAAGATCTCCATCTTACAGTTCGCCCAACGGAAACAAAATAATTCGTCTCCCATGATGAGCGTAGCAGGCAGTCCAGGGAGGGCAACCTGCTACGCTCATTACATTTATATGAATAACTATTACAATTCGATGAAGCCTGTTCTGCGATCGAACCAGTCATGCTTGCGAGATAAAATGGCTTGACCAGCCATCACAAGCAAGACACATCTTTTGGGAGGGCGAAAAGGGCCTGCTCACCATCATGAAATTTTCTTCATTGCCAGGATGCTTGTTCTGCAAATCTTTTTCCTCCTCTTTTGCTAAAATACACATAGATAGACATGCATATACAAACACTCAATTATATTTCATGTAAAACGAGAAAGAGAACGAGGGTAAGCCGCTGAGAAAAGATATATAGCGGTACCTTTAGCAGCAATTTGGATAGAGTTCTATAATTATTATAGGTATCTAGTTATTATAGGTATAGGTACCGTATAAAAAAACCCCAGACTGAAACGTAGGTTTGACATCCGGTTGGGAGGATGGAAGGAGAGAAGTTTATGACATCTATGAATCAGGGTAATACCAATCGTTCTACAGCTACCAGCCCGAATAATGCATCCAATGTATTACATCGTAATACTTCACCGTTAAGCAGCACGACTGTTGGTATTGCGCCGAAGTTCGTTCCGACATTGAGTGAGGATGATGCGGTTGTCCAGGCGCGCTTGCTCAAAGCGTTGGCAGATCCAACGCGCTTGCGTATCCTGAGCCTACTCAGTCGCCATGAAGGCGAAGTGTGTGTGTTTGAAATTGTTGAAAGCTTCACCCTTGAGCAGCCTACAATTTCGCACCACCTGCGTATACTGCGAGATGCTGGATTGGTCGACTGCCGAAAGAAGGGTCTGTGGGCCTATTACTATGTTCGCCGCGAAGCACTGGCACGTGCACGCGACGTTATTGAGGCACTCGCTTAGCCCAACCGTCCCGGTACAGGGAGACCGAGCATTCCCTGTGCCGGGATCTCTACAGCGGCCAGAGTAGAACCGGCTCAAGGCGGGCAGTTCGCTCAGGCCGCGGCTCCGACAGAGAGCCCGTAGCGCGGCGAAAAAATTCGTGGGCACCACCCCTTGACAAGTTCAGCGAAACGCTGTATTATACTGTCCGTAGCAACGCAGGAGCGAAGCAAAATACGATCCCGTAGCTCAGTGGATAGAGCGTCAGATTGCGGATCTGAAGGTCGGAGGTTCGACCCCTCTCGGGATCGCCAGTTTCCCTTGTTGTTTCTACAGTACAATTGCATATCATGATCCCGTAGCTCAGTGGATAGAGCGTCAGATTGCGGATCTGAAGGTCGGAGGTTCGACCCCTCTCGGGATCGCTTAGAAGGCCGGTTACTTAGCCGGTCTTCTCTTTTTCTTTCTCCTCTGGTTTTTCCTGTACGCATTTGCTACAATTACAGCAATGAGCCTGGTCGCTCTACTACGCTTTTCAGCGCCAACCACAGGAGAAGGGGAACCATGAAAATTGCACTGACAGCCCTCCTGACCCGAGGTCTGCTTCTACGCTGCCCGATTTGCGGAAAGGGGGCACTCTTTCGACGTCCTTTTGTGATGTACGAACGCTGCCCACACTGTGACTTTCGCTATGATCGTGGCGAAGAAGGGTACTTCAGTAGCTCGATGGCGATTAATCTGATCATCAGCGAATTCATTGTGACCGCAATGACCATTCCGGTAGCCGTCGCCTCATCCGCTGCGGGAGAAGATATGATAGCAGCTCTGTTGCATATGCTGATCTGGTTTGTGCCAACCGCGATATTGCTTCCATTCATCTTTTTCCATCATAGTCGCAGTCTCTGGATAGCAATGGACCATTTCTTCCATCCAGTCACACGCGATGCCCTTGAGAAGCATACACGACTCTTCTAGCGTCATGGTATTCAGGAGTTGAGCCCTGTGACCGAGCAAGCACCACATTTTATTGGCATTGATATCGGCGGGACAAATACCCGTATAGGCAGCTTTCGCAGCCTGGATGTTCCCGCTTTTACGCCACTCGCTCGCTTTCCAACTCAGCAGGACTATAGTACTCAGAAAAAAGAGATCTTTGCGGCGCTACAGAAGAGCGCCCCCCTTGCTGGAATCGGTATCTCTTTTGCGGGACGAATCGCACTGGATGGCCGCTCTGTGATCAACGCGCCGAACCTGCCCGGCTACGTCAATCAGCCCCTGGTTGATGAGTTGGAGGCGCATTTTCGCTGTCCGGTCCGTCTGGCCCATGATCCGGTTTGCGGCTTGCTTGCTGAGAAACAATTTGGTACACTACAAAACAACGATCGCAGTGCTTATCTGACGCTCTCGACCGGAACCGGGGCCGCGTTTCAACTGTGTAAAGATGGTACAACCATGACGATATCAATTGAAATAGGGCACCAGCTACTTGACGGAAACACACTTCCCTGCCTGTGTGGGCAAATTGGTTGTCTGGAAACCTTCACCGGCGGACGCCAGATAGAATCACGAACAGGAGTCTCGCTGGCTCAAACGCACGATCCCGCTTTCTGGGAGACATTCTGTGATAAGCTCTCGCTTGGGCTGGTTAATCTGGCTTTGCTGACAAAAGTTGATGCGGTAGCAATAAGCGGCGCAATCGCGCTTAATCATTCTTTTCTTCTGCCGCGCCTGCAACAATTATTGGAGAAACGTCTAACCTGGTCCTATTTGACCCTGCATCGGGCCACCTTTGGAGAAGATGCACCACTTATCGGGGCAGCCTTACTCCTCACAACACCGGAAAATAGCATACTTCACTGAACCACTTCACCCGGTTCTTTCTCTTTCAGAGAGAGAAAAGAGCTTTCCCACACCATCCCTTGAGTGATCTTCTCTATTTTCTACAGAGCTCTTTTTCTCTCTCTAGAAATAAGAACCATAACCGATAATTACTCTTAGCACGACATCTAGTAACGTTCTCTGAAGGATTGATGAAAATATGGCACGCAATAGATATAAGAATTTCACTGAAGAAGCTCAAAAGGTCATAGCGAATGCCCGTCAGGAAGCCATCCGCTTGCGTCATCGCTCAGTTGGTACGGCACACCTGCTTCTGGGCCTGCTGAAGAAGCAAGATCCCTTGATAGAGGCTCTTTTTGCCTCCATTCATACCAGCTCATACCGGGTGGCACAAACCCTCGAATATGTTCTGGGCGTTGGGAATAAACCGCTTCTGAGCACCCCTGCCATCAATCCTTCTGCGCGAGCGACGCTTCAACGCGCCGAAGAAGAGGCCGCCGCAGATCAGGCGGAACTCGTATCCGTCCAGCATATACTGCTTGCTATTCTGACAGAGACGGATAGTGCAACTCAGGGCGTTCTGGAAAGCCTGGATATTAAAGCAGACGTAATACGACAGATGCTTTCTTCTCTGACAGCAAAAGGATACGATAACTTGCAAACAGCCATTCATTATCAAGGACTTTACGATCAGACGCCAACCATCAATCAATTTAGCCGTGATCTCACGCTGGCCGCTCTCTCAAACGAGCTCGACCCCTTAATTGGCCGTGAAGCCGAGCTAGAGCGTAGCATGCAGATCCTGTCTCGTCGCTCGAAAAACAATCCGGTCTTGATCGGACCTGCTGGCGTTGGCAAGACTGCGATAGCTGAAGGGCTGGCAATGCGCATTATTGAGAATCGCGTTCCTGAGAACCTTCGCGGCCTGCGTGTCGTTGCCCTGGATATTCCAGCACTCACCATTAATACGCATCTACGCGGTGAGTACGAAGAGCGCCTGAAAACCATTCTACAAGAATCAAGCGAGGCAGGGAATATTATCTTTGTTCTCGATGAGCTGCACACGTTGATGCGCTCAGGTTCAAGTCAGGGCTCAACGGATGCCGCGAATCTCTTCAAGCCCATGCTCGCTCGTGGCACATTCCGCTGTATTGGCTCCACAACGCTGGACGAATATCGCACCAGTATTGAAACCGATCCAGCCCTTGAGCGCCGCTTCCAGCCCGTCATGGTTGGTGAAACCAGCCACGAGGATACAGTGGAGATCCTGCGAGGTCTGCGCCCGCATTATGAGACCTTCCATCAGGTGACCATTACGGATGAAGCGATCGACGCGGCTTCGCGCCTTTCCGCTCGCTATATTCATGAACGCTTCCTGCCAGATAAGGCAATCGACCTGCTGGATGAAGCGGCTGCGCGTCTCAGCGTACAGCGGACCTCAGCACCAAACCAGATTCTTCAGTTGCGTGATAAAGCTGAGAGCCTGCGCCGCGAGAAAGAATATGCGATCGTGCATAAGAATTTCCCGCAAGCGCTCTCGCTGCTAAAACAGGAGCGTCAGGCACGCGAACAACTGCAACACGCTGAAGCTGCCTGGCATGAGAATAATCAGCAGGCCCCGGTTATCGGCAAACAGGATATTGCACAGGTTGTTTCGGCCATGACCGGTATCCCTCTCTCTCACATCTCGTCTGAAGAAGGTGAGCGCCTGTTACAGCTCGAAGAGAAGCTGCATCAGCGCGTGATTGGACAGCATGAGGCGGTTGAGACAGTGGCACGTGCGATTCGCCGCGCCCGTACCGATATCCGCAATCGCCGCCGCCCTATCGGGACGTTCCTGTTCGTTGGGCCAACTGGCGTCGGTAAAACAGAACTGGCACGTGCGATCGCCGAGACGCTCTTTGGCGATGAAAGTGCTCTGCTCCAATTTGATATGTCTGAATTTATGGAACATCATAACGTCTCACGCCTGGTTGGGGCACCTCCGGGCTATGTCGGTTACACCGAGGCGGGACAGTTAATCGAAGCAGTGCGCCGCAAGCCATACAGCGTTGTGCTCTTTGACGAGATTGAGAAGGCACACCCGAAAGTCTTCGACCTGCTCTTACAGGTTCTGGAAGACGGCCGCCTGACCAGCGGCGATGGTCAGACGGTCAACTTCGCCAATACAATTATCATTCTGACCTCCAATACCGGAACAGATAGACTGAAGAAGAGCAGTGCGGCTTTCTTTGGACGCAAACAGGAAGGTGCACAGCAGCGAGACATGAGCGCTCAGGTCAATGAGGCCTTAAAAGAGACCTTCCGCCCTGAATTCCTTAACCGCCTGGACGACATTATCGTCTTCCATCCGCTGACACAGGGGCAGATCCGCGAGATCGTAAACAACCAGATTCAGAAGATTGCCACCCGAATCGCGGAACAGGGCATCAAGCTGCAAGTTACCGACGAGGTACGAGAGCGGCTCGCTAAACAGGGCTACTCCGCCGAATATGGCGCACGCCAGTTGCGCCGTGTCGTCGAGAACCAGCTAACCGATATGCTGGCTGAGGCTCTGCTTCAGGGCAAGATCGCGGCAGGTCAAGAAGTGGTGGTTGAGGCAGGAGAGAAAGCACTGACACTGCGTCAGCCCGTTCCTGTCGGCAGCTCAAAGAATCAACACGCCGCCGCTTGATGAGCAATCTACCCCCCATTCTTCAGAGCCAGAGAGAGACGGATGTGCTCCCTCTGGCTCTTTCTTGTCTATTTGACCGATCCAGAGATGACATGCTATCATGAGAAGACGCTGAAACATCTGACTTCCACAATATAAATCTTGCTGGCGGTCTGTACTATAGAAAACCCTTTACCGAGAAGAAGCCGAAGAAGCCTATGAAACTGCAATCTTTCTGGAACACACTTCAACGTCCAATTGTGGCGCTTGCCCCAATGGATGGCGTCACCGATGCCCCATGCCGCACCATGCATGGTCTGTATGGCAAGCCCGATATTGTTCTGACCGAATTTACGAACGTCGAGGGACTCTGGCGCGGCAGTGACCGGATTTTCCGTGACTTCCTGTACACGCCAGCAGAACGCCCTGTCGTGGCTCAGATTTTTGGCTGTCGGCCCGAATACTTCTACAAAGCGGCCCACGTCGTCTGTGAACTGGGCTTCGATGGTGTTGACATCAATATGGGCTGCCCGGCCAAATCTGTCGCCAATAAAGGCGGTGGCGCCGCTCTGATTCGCATGCCAGACACGGCAAAGGCAATCATTCGGGCAACACAGGAAGGGGTTCGCGATTGGGCCAATGGTCAGACGCTCGAAGATCTGGAGATGGACCCGGAACGTATCAAGCGCATTCGTCAGATGAACGAGGAACGCGTGCACATCTGGGGCGATACCGCGCGTATTGAACGTCGCCTGATCCCGGTTTCAGTGAAGACGCGCCTTGGTTATGACTCCATTGTCATCAAAGACTGGATCAAAGAGCTGCTTGAAATGGATCTGGCAAATATCTCGCTGCATGGCCGTACGCTCGTTCAGCACTACAAGGGCTTTGCCAACTGGGACGCTATTGCCGAAGCAGCAGAGATCGTGCATGCCAGCAAGACAGGCACGCTCATTATGGGCAATGGCGATATCCACAACCTCTATGAGGCAGCGCGGCGCATCCGCGAAACCGGAGTCGATGGCGTCCTGATTGGTCGCGCCACCTTTGGCAATCCCTGGCTTTTTCAGACAAAAGAGCAGATGAAAGCCGTGCTCAACTCAGGACTTGAGCCAACACCAGAAAATATCCCGGAGGTCATGCCTACACGTGAGGAGCGCCTGTTGATGGCATTGGAGCATGCACGCGTGCATGCCAAAATCAAGGGCGAATCCCACTTCGTTGAGCTCCGTAAGCATATGGGCTGGTATCTCGGTCACTTTCCTGGAGCCAAGAAGGTACGCAACGAGCTGGTCTGTATCAACTGTCTGGCCGACGTGGAGCGCATTATTCTCCAGGCTCTTGAGCAGCCCGACGCAGCCGAGGAGGAGTCCTTTGTTGCCCCCACCCTTGAGGAAGAGGTGCATGATCCCGAACTGGATATGAGCTGTAGCCTCTAAAGGATAAAGCGAAGAGGATCAGGCCTTTACGGTCCTGATCCTCTTTTTTTTATGTGTTTTCAGCTATAATCCATCCCTGTAAAAAGGCTGGATTGCAGAAAAAAGACAAAAGAAACGATCAAACGTTATTTTTATACTTATAAACACAACCTAAATACTGAAGTCAGACAGACAAAGAAAAATTCCCTTGCGGGAACAAAAGAACCAGGAGAAAGAGTGGCGGTGGAGCACACTCCGCCCGTTTCCCGACTCCCCATATAGTAGAGTACCAGAGGACAGCCCTTTCAATACCACTTGAAAGAGAGACAAACTATCCCTTCAGGGCATCTCAGCGCCTCCCTTTGGCCTGAATAGACACTACAAGGAGAGACAGAGTATGCGGAAATAGAGTGTGCGCCTACACCAGCACTTCGGCTAAATCACCCATCAATTCCTGGATCTCGCGCAGCCGCCGTTCCGCGATTTCCACGTTTTCGAGCGCCTGAGCAAGAATACGAGCCTCTAGCGAGGGGTACGACTCAGCAATTTCCGGATCAATAGAACCGACCAGTTCTAAAGCGCGGCTAAGCTTGTCGTCCAGTGTTGCCGTTGACATAGCTATTACCTCACCTCATCGTAAAATATGCAATGGTACGAATAAAAAGACCATCTATAAAACAATGGTTCATCACCATGAACTAGCAGGCTCACAAGCGATAGTTTTATACTCTACTACGAGTCTAGTACGTAGTCGTAGTAGACTAAGTTTCAGCTTTGAAAGCAAAACCCCTTGTATCTATGTCTATATTACACTAGACGCAATAAACCCCAAAATAAAATAGCCAACATTCCTATTGCAGAGGCCTATTAGCCGCCGTCTGCACGCTTTATCTCTACCGTTTTGCTTCAAGCATACCACCGGGTACCACAAAAACATATAGGGATTTCTCTTGATATTTTCCCGGGAAAACACCTGATTTTCTCGGGCCATCCCCGCTGTTTTCCGCATTCGCTGCGTCAGCACCGCTATTTATCGCTTCTCGGAGTAATACTACAATCCATTCCAGTAGAGAACCGAATAAAAATCTACTCAAGAATACAATAGTTGTGCTCTATTTATTGATCCTCTTCTCTCTATCGTGATAGAATCACTGGATAGACAGAAGAACCATGAAACGATCATTTAACAAGCACACGTGAGATCCTGAGAGTGACTTATCCTCGAAAGGAGGAAGACAGATGGCTACACCATTTACGCAGCATCACGTCTCAGTTGTAGTAAACGCTCCTGTGCATGAGGTTTATTCCCTGTTCGCCCACTTTCGTGAATACCCGGGTTTTTTGAAAGTGATGAGCTTCATCAAAGAAGTCACCTATTACGACGATCAAAGAAGTCACTGGGTTGCAGAACTATTCGGACGTCATGAATGGGATGCCATTCGAGAAAATTGGGTCGAAGGTCAGCAAATCGGTTGGCGCTCCACGAAAGGCCTGGAAAACTTCGGGAAAATCACATTTAAGCCCACAAGTATGCGTCAGACGCTGATCGAGATTACCATCCACTACAAGCCGCCCGCCGGAGCCCTGGGCGACCTGGGCGAGAAACTGGGTGCCGGCTCACGCCTGGAACACGTACTGCACAAAGATCTCACAGATTTCGCCCGTATGGTCGATCAGGCTCCACCAGGTGCACTTGATCCCGCTTCTCCACACTTTCTTTTCCCAAACAAGAGCACCGGGCAAACCAGTTATCGGCGCGATGAGCATGAGGGCAGCTCGAATCGCATCGCGGAACATCTCCATCAGCAGCAGGAGAAGGCGGTATGGCCTTATCAACGCGAGGATACATCGTTCTAGCGCTCCTCATCAGCGCTCATACGCATTTCTTGAACAATGCAATGAAGCTCAAGTATAGCAGAACCATAAATACTCAACTATAATGTTTACGGTTGAACTTTCTATATATGTATGTCATTTTATAAAAACAAACGGAAACACATACTATGAGTCTTGACATTCCATACTGAATATGTTATATTCAAATTGTTCCCCCCAGGGGACCTACCAGAGAAATCACAGAGACTCTGGCATTCGGGCCAATGGCCTAGATCCGAAGGAGGGCTTATGAGAATCATGAAGAAACCAATTCGGATACTGGGGATGGTGTATCAAATTGACTAGGAGTGCCCGTAGAGGCGGGCTTCCAACCATCCTGAGTCTCTAAACCGTCTGATGTTCCAGCATCTCATAGAGAAATGAGTATGCTAAGCCTTGATCGACGACTTTCGTCGAGAAGACGGTAAGAGATATTCAGGATCTGCAATAACCCGGTTGTTGGGTAGTGTAAGTAATTGGCCTACGCGGATTAGGACTGGGTTGAAAGAAAGAAAGAAAAACTGGGTTAAACAGTTTCGCAGAAGAAAAAAGAGTCGGGTTGAGATTTCTGTTCTCCCCGGCTCTTTCTTTGTCTTTCCCCTTCTTCTTTTTCCCTCGCTGGACTCCCTACCACACAGATGGTATACTCCCAGAGAATATTATTCGCCATAAGCAGGGTACTGGAGACGAGGAAAACGTATGCGAACACAACACCCCTTTCTGGAACGATTGCAGCGAGGCCCAATTTTATGTGATGGCGGCATGGGCACACAAATCTATGCTCGCGGCATCTCCTTTGAGCGTTGTTTCGATCAACTCAATCTGACCGATCCAGAACTGATTAAAGCCATTCATCTTGATTATGTCGCCGCCGGTGCCGAGATTATCGAGACCAATACCTTCGGCGCAAACCGCTATCGTCTGCAAGAACATGGCCTGGAACACAAGGTACACGATATCAATCGAGCGGGCGCGAAATTAGCCCGCGAGGTCCGCGACATGAGCGAGCAGCCAATCTTTCTGGCGGGGAACATCGGTCCTCTGGGAGTTCGCCTGACTCCACTGGGAACCGTCAAGCAGCAGGAAGCCCGCGACGCCTTCCGTGAACAGGCTGAAGCGCTGCTTGAATCAGGAGTTGATCTGCTTATCCTTGAAACGATTTCGGATCTCGGCGAAATGCGTGAAGCCTTACAGGCCATTCGTCCCATCACTGACGTTCCCATCGCTGCCCTGATGACTTTTGGCGAAGATAACACTGTCACCAGCGGAGAAGATCCGCATACCGTTGCCCGCGTAATGAGCGAGCTCGGCGCTGATCTTGTTGGCGTGAACTGTGCTCTGGGTCCTGCCGGCACACTGAGCGTTATTGAGCGCATGCAAGACGAACAGCATGCGTTTCATCTGGCCGCACAGCCTAATGCGGGCCTGCCGCGCCGCGTGGGGAATCGCTTCATCTATATCTCTTCCCCCGATTATTTTGCCGAGTATACCCGCCATTTTCTGCAAGCAGGTGTGCAACTTGTCGGCGGGTGTTGTGGCACTACCCCCCAGCATATCGCCGCGATGAGCAAAGTTCTGCGTGAGTTTGCTCCTGAGCTACAGCAGCGTCCCAAACCTGTCAAAGAACAAGCAAAAATCGAGCTGGTCTATGATAAACGGGTGCAGCAACAGCCCCCCCGAGGCACAAAGGCTCCCTCAACCCGTCTTGCCCAGTTGCTTGCCGCGGGCCGCTTCGCCGTGAGTGCTGAAATGCGACCGCCACGCAGCATCAAGTTTACCCGCTTCCTGCAAAATGCTGAATATCTCCGCGATGCCGGAGTCGATGTGATCAATATCCCTGATAATGCGATGGCCCGAGTACGCATGAGCAATGTCGCAGCCGCACGCCTGATTCAGCAGTTTGTTGGCACCGAGACAATCATTCACTTTACACCTCGTGACCGCAACCTGATGGCTATGCAAAGCGACCTGATCGGAGCACATGCAACCGGCATTCGCAATGTTCTGGCAGTGACAGGCGATCCCCCGACACATGGCGATTTTCCCGGAGCTACTGGCATCTGGGACGTGGATAGTATCGGCCTGATCACAATCCTCAATAATCTCAATCGTGCGATCGATGGAACCGGGCGCAAACTCGCCTCGGCAGCATCCTTCTTCATTGGCTGTGCCGCGACTCCTTCAGCCACAGATCTGGATCTGGAAATTGAACGCCTGCAACGCAAGGTCGAGGCTGGAGCAAACTTTATCATGACCCAGCCGGTCTATGATCCTGAAACTTTACTGCACTTCTTCGACCTCTACAAACAGCGCTACGGGGCGTTGCAGATCCCGATTTTGGTCGGGCTTCAGCCACTCCATTCGTATCAACAGGCCGAGAAATTTCATAATGAGGTTCCCGGTATCGTGATCCCTGATACGGTACGCAAACGCCTGAAAGAGGCAGGCGAACGCGGCATTGAAGCAGGATTAGAGATCATAAAAGAGCTTCTGAGCGCGATCTATCCTCATATTCACGGCGTATATATCATGCCCCTTGATCGCTATGACCTTGTCAGAGAGCTCCTGCCATACATTCGCTCCCTCACCGAGCCAACCTCGGATAGCCAGCACTCTTGAACACGATCAGGGCAGGGCGTTCCCCTGCCCTCGCTCTTGACTCGTCTCCTCGATAGTGCTATTTTGTACTTATCTTTTGAAAGCACCTAGCCTTTGATTATGTGCTTCTTATTTTTGTGCTTTCATTGTACATATCCCAAACAAGAGAACTCATTTGGAGGAACACATTGACCATTCACATCGTAGGTTTTACAGGTAGTATTCGCAAAGGTTCATTCAATCGCGCCACTCTTGAGACAGCAAGAGAGCTGTTGCCCTCCGATGTCGAACTTGAGATTATCTCTATAGGTGACCTGCCCCTTTTCAACCAGGATCTTGAGACAAATCTTCCCGAACCGGTTGTTCAGTTCCGCGAAAAGATCCGCAATGCAGACGGCCTTCTCATTTCCTCGCCGGAACACAACCACTCGATGCCCGCCGCTCTGAAGAACGCGCTTGACTGGTCCTCGCGCCCGGTTAATAATCCTATCATGCGCGGCAAACCCACAGCCGTTATGGCCGGTGGCGCCAATACCGGAGCCGTTCGTGCTATGGAGCATGTGCGTCAGGTTCTCCTGCATCTTGAAGTCAATCTGGTTAATAAGCCAGAGGTGCTGTTCTTCAATATCTGGAATCTTGTCAACGAAGAAGGCAAGATTACCGATCCAACCACCCTACAGTTCATGAATACCATGCTTCAGAATCTGGTCGCCCTGATCCGCCAGACAAAGGCTGATCTAGCGCTGGCCCACTAAAGGGAACCTTTCCCGGGACAAAAAAACCCTCGTGTCCAGATTGGGGCACGAGGGATTCTCTTTGGGGGTCTACTTACTGCTGCTCCCATCGCCGAGCGATAGAACTGCCATAAACGCTTCTTGTGGGATCTCCACACTTCCCACCATCTTCATGCGCTTCTTACCCTCTTTCTGCTTTTCCAGCAGCTTGCGTTTACGCGTGATATCACCACCATAACACTTGGCAAGCACGTCTTTTCGCATGGCCTTCACGGTCTCACGGGCAATCACGCGTGAGCCAATCGCCGCCTGAATAGGCACCTCAAACAACTGACGTGGGATCAGCCCGCGTAGCTTCTCAACCAGTGCCCGCCCCTGATAGTAGGCCTTATCACGGTGAACAATCAGGGATAACGCATCGACCGCCACGCCATTGACCAGAATATCCAGCTTGATCAGATCGGACGCCTCGTAGCCAGCGAAGTTATAGTCCAACGAAGCATAACCCTGTGTGCGTGACTTCAACTGGTCGTAGAAATCAACAATCAGTTCAGCCAGCGGCATCTTATAGGTCAGCAGCACACGCTCGGACTCGATGTATTTGAGATCGACATAGATTCCTCTGCGCGTCGTCACCAGATCCATAATCGTTCCAATATAGCGCGAAGGAGTAAAGATGGAGATATCCATAAAGGGCTCTTCAATCTTCTCGACCTCGCCCGCAGAGGGCATTTCCGAGGGGTTATCGACCTCAATTACCTCGCCATCGGTCTTGGTAACCAGATAGGCCACGCTAGGTGCCGTAGCAAGGATATCCAGATTATACTCGCGTTCCAGACGCTCCTGAATGATCTCCATATGCAGCAGACCCAGGAAGCCACAGCGAAAGCCGAAGCCGAGCGCCTGCGACGTTTCAGGCTCATAATAGAGCGCGGCATCATTGAGTTTCAAGCGTTCCAGCGCATCACGAAGTTCCGGGTAATCCTCACTTGCGACCGGATAGAGACCAGCAAACACCATCGACTTGGCAGGCTGATAACCCGGCAATGGTTGCGCCTTGCCGAGCGCTCCAGGAACCGTGACTGTATCACCCACACGGCAATCTTTCACATTTTTAAAGCCGGTCGCGATATAGCCCACTTCTCCGGTTGTCAACTCGCCAGAAGAGACCAGCCGAGGATGGAAGAAGCCAGCTTCCAGCACCTCAGTTGCGCTTCCGGTCGCCATCATGACAACCTTCTCTTCAGCATGAAGCACACCGTCGACAACGCGCACATAGGCAATCACGCCCTTATACGCGTCATAGTGCGAATCAAAGACCAGCGCGCGCAACGGTCCTGCTGGATCTCCGGCAGGAGGGGGAATCTGCTTGACAACGGCCTCCAGAATATCAACCGTCCCGATTCCCTCTTTCGCAGAGGCAAGGATACATTCCTCTTTTGGCAAGCCAATGACGTCTTCAACCTCTTGTTTCACCTTCTCAGGATCGGCGCTCGGCAGATCAATCTTGTTAATCACAGGGATGATCGTCAGATCAGCTTCCAGAGCAAGATACAGGTTTGCCAGCGTTTGCGCCTCCACCCCCTGGGTCGCATCGATCACCAGCAGCGCCCCTTCGCAGGCGGCCAGACTTCGCGAGACCTCATAAGCGAAGTCCACATGTCCGGGCGTGTCGATCAGGTTGAGCTCGTATTCCTGCCCATCCTGCGCGGTATATTTCATACGCACGGCCTGCGCTTTAATGGTGATGCCCTTTTCTCGCTCTAGCTCCATCTGGTCAAGCGTCTGTTCCAGCAACTCGCGTTTAGAGACGGTGCCAGTAAATTCCAGCAGGCGATCTGCAAGGGTAGACTTGCCGTGGTCAATATGAGCAATAATACAAAAATTACGAATATGAGCTTGATCTGTCATTCGATGATACCTCCACCCAATACCTCTTCGCCATCCTCACCGCCATAGAGCACAGCGGCCTGCCCCGGAGTGATAGCGCGTTGTGGGTGCCTGAGTTGTACCAGTGCCCGCTGTTCGGGGAGCGGCGTAATCAAAGCGGGTTGCTCAGGGGCTTTGTAGCGCACGCGTACCAGCGCTTCAAAGGGGGCTCCCGGGATATCGCCGCTGACATAGTGCATATTCTTGACAGTAAACTCTGTCTTTTCCAGAGCCGCCGCCGGTCCAACAATCAGCGCATTGCGTTCGGCATCAATGCGCAGAACATGCAAAGGCTCTTTCGCGGTAATACCCAGGCCTTTACGCTGGCCCACAGTGTAATATGCCAGCCCTCGATGACGCCCCATGACATTGCCCTGCACATCATAAATCGGGCCGGGACGCGGTATGGTGATCAGGCTAGTGGAGTTCCCTTCTTCCACTCGGGCGGCAGCATACCGATCAATAAAGCCCCTGTAATCATTTTTCGCGACGAAACAAATTTCCTGACTCTCGGCCTTTGAGGCGACGCGCATTCCTCGCTCCGCCGCCATCGCGCGCACCTGAGGCTTGGTATAGCCACCCAGAGGGAAGCAAGCATGTTCAAGCTGATACTGATTTAAGACATGCAGAACGTAGGACTGGTCCTTCTCTGGATCAAGGCCGCGCCGCAAGCGCCGCTTCCCTGTGACAGGGTGATTATCCACACGCACATAATGGCCGGTCGCCAGATAATCGGCATCCAGAGCCAGCGCCTTATTGAGCATCACCGTAAAACGAATGTGCCGGTTACAGGTCAGACACGGGTTTGGTGTGCGCCCTGCGACATATTCATCATAAAATGAGTCAACGATTTTATCTTTAAATTCCTGCTCAACATTGACAAGATAAAAGGGAATGTCCAGCATGCGGGCAACACGACGAGCATCATCAACCGACTCAAGCGAACAACACTTGTTCTGGACGACGCGCTCAACTCCGTCATCTTCTTCCTCTATCACCCCCGGCTCAGACCAGAGGCGCAGCATAATTCCAATGACTTCATGCCCTTGTTCTTTGAGAAGCGCGGCGGCAACCGAGCTGTCCACGCCGCCGCTCATTGCGACGACAATGCGAGCCATACAGAAATTACCTATCTTTTGCAATGAGCGCCTGCAAAGACGCAGAGACAATATACCAGAATGAATACTTGCTGAAATGGAGGTCCCGGCAAGCTATACAGGAGAGAGCTTTTTACAGATCTATTTTCGGAAGAGACGTAGAAAAAAGGACTAGCCAGGAGCTAGCCTCTTTACTGCTCTTTCTGCATATTCTTGATGCTAATTTGACCTGATTTGCCACACTTAGGTTAGCATAGGAATGCCGACTTGTCAAACACCGAGCTCTCGGGCAACAGGGCGCAAAAAGAACGGGCAAGCCGATCCGCTCACCCGTTCTGTCAGTTCACTACTTACTGTAGGCCGAGGTGTTCGCGCAGGGCGTATCGTTTGAAATGTAGATTTTGCCCCAGTCCTCAGGCATAATCATGGTGAGGGCGTTATCCACCACGCCGACAACACAGGGCTTGCGTACCATATTGGTCACTCCCTGATAGATCGGCAACGCAGCTACGTCATCGATAACCTGTTGCTCGGCCTGATAATACATCGGCAGGCGCTCAGACTCTTTCATAGTCGTATCGGCCTTGCGAATCAGTTCCTGCGTCTTCTTTTGCAGCTCATTGGTTGCCGAGGCGTTGTGGGCATAGTTGATCACATTCGAGTCACCAGAATCGTCAAGGAAGAGGTCAAGCCAGTCCTGCGGATCAGGATAGTCAACCACCCAACTTGTCGCCCAGATCATGGGCCCCTTCGGGTTCTTTCTGGCTGTCTGTATGTAGTCGCGAAGCTGGTTCCCGTCCATATCGTTGATTGTGACTTCAACGCCTAACACATCCTTCCACATTGCCTGGACCGCCTGCGCCTCATTCTTCATATCAGGAGAGCCACCTGTTGATACGGTAAACACAATGCGCGGCAGGCTTTTCCGTGTCAGATTGAGCTCCTTGAGACCCTCTTCAAAGAGTTGACGCGCCTTTGCAGGATCACCCTTTGTACTGGCCACGCCAGCTGGTCCAACCAACTTCTCGTTGTAGCCAAGCTGTCCCTTCGGCACAAAATGATTGGTAGGAACAATCTTATCCTTATACACGTTATGAGCAATCTTATCCTTATCAATTGCCAGCGCGAACGCCTGCCTGACCTTGATATTGTTAAAAGGAACCGCAAGATAATTCATCTGGTAGTAAAAGGTTGTTAGTTGCTCCGCCCGATGCAACTGATTCTTCAGAGAGCGAGCCCGCGCCAGATCGGCTGTCTGCACTTCGGCCTCGCTGACCTGTCCCGCCTCGTAAGCCTTGAAGACAGACTTGCTATCAGGATAGAAAGGAATAACGACCTTTTTCAGCAGCGGCTTCGTGCCATAGTAGTTCGCGTTCGGGACCAGAACAATTTCTTTGCCATGCACATAGCGCTCAACCGTAAAAGGACCGGCACCACCGCCCTCATTGATATGATCGGTCCAGCGCTGATTTCCATATTTCTCGACCAGTTTCTTATTGACAACCCAGGAACAAGCAAACGTCAACGCCTGCAAGAAATAGGGAGCCCGTTCACGAGTCACAATTTTGACGGTGTGATCATCGGGAGCGAAAAGGCTATAGTTTATCAAGCTCTTGAGCGAGCCATCAGCACGCTTTTCCGTTCCTTTGATGATGCCTAAATAGAAGGGAGCCGACGCATTCTTTAACGAAGGATCAAAAGCACGATCAATGCTATAGACCACGTCGGCAGCGGTCAGAGGAGAACCATCACTGAATTTCAGATCGGGTTTCAAAGAGAACGTCCAGGTCAGACCATCGTCAGAAACCTCCCAGGAACGCGCCATTTGCCCATATACCTGCGCGTTATCGTTGAGCCCAACGAGGCCTGTAAAAGTCATTGTAATTGCCTTTGCAGCCGCAGCATCGCCCATAATTGCCGGGTCAAAGGTCGCCATGTCCGAGACCCCACTGACAGGAGTTATAAATACCTGCTTTTCGTCCGGTGCCTTCCCCTGCGCTACCGGAGTAGCCGTATTACTACCCCCTCCGCCACAGGCAGAAAGCAGCACAGCAAAGAAGCACAGCAGTGGTATCAAGACCCTCTGCCTATGCCGTTTGCCAGATTCCATCTTTTTTTCTTCTCCTCAATCATGGAACTCGCCCCCAGAGCGTTTACACACCCTGAGCACCTCTACATAGGTCAGCCAATCACACGCAACCATCAGAATGGATCAGCTTTCCCACTTGCAGATTCTATTTTCACATATATCAATCAATATGCCAAATCGGAAGGGCATATCCCACATTCTCAACGCATTATCGCATGCTGGCGTCACAATTCACCTTTCCACAGGTCAGAGGATGGAAACCGACAACGCTTTGCTCATCTGGTTCCCTTTCTTCAGGAGAGCTCCCTTCTTCCCTGTAAAACAGCCTCAACAAGCCGACTTCTCCTCTTTTCGAGTAAGAAACGTGCCAAACCTGATAGTTTGTAGTATAATAGCGGCAACGTACCAGGGCCATATTTTTTAGCGGCTGGAACGGGGTGTAGCAGTAGTGTAGTTGCATCCGAAACAGTCGATATACAACAGAGAAGAGCAACCCTGCTTGCTTTTCAAAGCCTGTCATTATCAGTTTTCGCTCATTCATCCGCAACCACAATAGGTACACAGAAAGGCAGTGAATCACTATGCCAAAACGGTCGACGACGGCACGCATTGGAGCACAACGAAAAGCGCGCGCGCAACGCAACGTTGAGGTGAGCGCTCCTGAGGTGCTACAACCAGAACAGCCTGTAAAAAAGCCTAAATCCAGCACAGCAACAGTTACTGAGGAGTCTACTCATGGAGAGGCTCCGGCGCAAGAGGCTACCCTGCCGAAGAGCGGCGCTCGCGCCAAGCTGGCTAATCGTCGTGCAGCGACACAGAAAAATCAGCGCGTTGCGTCGTCTATCGTCACGCCAGAGCACTTTGCATACGTCAAAAAAGATTTACTTACAATCGGCATCCTGACTGTCGTGATGCTGGCTGTTATGCTGGCGCTCTACTTTACCATTGGCTCACAGCTCTAAACCCCGAGATTTTGCTAACATCTTAATGTACAAGCTCTACAACAAGGAGAAGAGCGAGGTGGAACATCCTCGCTCTTTTTTTATGCTCAAAGGTCAAGAAAAGAGGCACTGATTTCTGAAGAAGATATCATCAGTGCCTCGAATTGCTTCGTTATAAACTGAAAGTATGCAAAATTAGTGTACAAGCGGCTGTGTGCCCAGACCAGAAGTAATGCCATGTCTGTACGCAGCGGGAATGGTCACTCCAAGAACTCGTTGCATTGCCATCGTATGGCAGCAATCGCCCCAGTCATGGAAGAAACGGCAGGTGCAATGCCACTCTCCATTATCAAAGGAAGTCGTGTGAACATCATTTTCACCCCGGAAGGTGGCTTCAAAACGAGTAAACTGAATGCGCTCCGGCTCTTCCGCGTAGCGTTTCGCTTTCGCAATCTTATTAATCATGCTAGAGTTCATGGTTGCACTCTCCTTAAAAGTCTAATAGCCACTCCGTTTCCACATGCCGTTTTATCTCGAAGCCTACTCCGCACTGGTACATGTTGTACGCAGTTACGGATGTGTAAGCATGCCAGCAATAACGCCTGACGATCTACAAACTCTCGCCAAGATCCTCCTTTCGCCGTCAAAAGGCTTTCACTCAAACAAACGACCTCTCATACGGTTTGCAGAGCTGAAACTTGTATCGTTCATCAGCGAACCAGGAACAAATTCTCGGTATAAATAAAAAACACCAGGGCACGCTTTACCCCAGTGTGTTTTTATCTCTTCTTGGCGACAGCGACGCTCGACGAGACGCGATCATGCAGAGCTACAAACTGCACTTTCTCTGTTGACGCGGTTTCAGCTAAAGCCATGCTCATCGAACGACCCTTCATAAGCAAGAACGCTGTCGAAACCCGACCGCTTGGAATATCGGCCTTGCTTCACAGCATGGACATCGGTTGAAGAATGCATCGCTTTCTGTTTGAATTGATTATACCATAGAGATAGGAGAAAGTCCAGCCTTGCATTCTGTAATATTACAAATATTGACAATTACCAATACAAATGTTAGAGAAACAGTCGTGTTTGCATCCGCCGATGCGATCTGTCCACGCATCGCATCTCATGCATAAAACGATTTTATGCCTTGTTACCAAACAGCATCTGCAAAGCTCTGAATCCTCTCCTGACCTGGCAGACAGAATGAATTCCACATCTCCCTTCCACTATTATAACAACACGAAGCGAGTACAAATCCAGTATAAACCTAACAACTGGATCACAAATAACGGATACACTCCGAGAGGCCTTCCCGACTCCGGGCGCGACCTCTCACCATGCCAGTCGCTATTGCGCAACCAGATATTCCGTGCGGGCAAGCAGGTCCTCATAGAGCATTTGCACCCGCTGCGCGACCCTGTACCAGCTAAACTGCATAACCGAAGGACGGGTTGCGGCTTTCAGCCGAGCAAGGAGCGCCGGATCACGCAGGGTAGCATCCAGCCGTTCCGCAAAGAAGCCAGGACAACGCGGCACCAGAAAGCCCGTCTCGCCGTGCTGTACCACCGTCATTAAGCCACCTGCACGCGTAGCAACAACAGGTGTGCCACAGGCCAGCGACTCAACCGCGACCAACCCAAACGTCTCATGATAGGAGGGAACAACCGTGACATCAGCGGCACTATAGAGAAGCGGTAACCGCTGTTGCGGCTGCGCTTCCAGAAAACGGACGCGCTTCTGCACCCCGAGTTGCTGTGCCAGCTCCTGCAATTCCTGTACCTCACGATCATGCTGCGCCTTCCCCCCCACAATCAGGACTAGAGGCTCCTCTTCCATCAACGCTGCCGCCCGTACCACCACGTCGGGTCCCTTAAAAGAATCCAGACGACCGGCAAAAAGCACTACCGGTTGATCGACAGGCAAATGAAGCTGTTTTCTGGCATTGGGTTGCTCGATCGGCGTAAACAGCTCAAGATCAACACCACAGGGGATCACCGAAACCTGTTGTGGTGCGGCACCACAGTACCGGATCAACAGCGAGCGCTCCTCAGGAGTTGCTGCGATAATATGACTGACCTTATGCACTAAGCGCTGTTCCATGTCCAGTCGCAGAGCAGGCTCCTCTGCCGCCGGATTTGCCATCATCTTCAACCGGGCAAGTGTATGAAACATGATCAGGTGGGGCACATCCCAGAGTTCCGCCAGGGGCATTGCAGCTACACCGGACAGCCAGTAGTGGCTGTGCACGATATCGTACTTTTTCTGTTCCTGCTTTCGGTAACTTTCAATATGCTGCGCGAATTCAGGAAGATAGCGGAAAAGCTCGTTTTTCTGCACGGGAGCCACAGGGCCAGCCTCAATATGAATCACCCGTACATTCGGGCTGAGCTGGACAACAGAGGGGAGTTCTGTACTGGTTCGGCGTGTAAAGATATCGATGTTCAGATCTCGTTGCGACAGTGCCTGGGCCAAAGCGCGAATGTAGACATTCATGCCCCCGGCATCTTTGCTACTGCCAGGCTTATCCAGAGGGGACGTATGAACACTGAGCATGGCTATTGATACAGCAGACATTGCAAAAAAGCTCCTCTTCTTTCTTTCTTCATTTGTCGGTTATACATTGCAGATGCGAGGCCAACGTCCTTCGCCAATGAACAGACGCTCCAGAGCAAACACCTTGCATTCCTCCTTTCGCAGATTCTTCTATTCATTAGAACAATATCGGCTGATTCCCTTATTTCAATTCATGATGATTAACCGTACAAAAATCGTCCCCATGCCTGTTTCAGATCATGGGGAAGAACATGGGTCTGAGGATTCATTCGTTTTCACTGCTCTTGCAATAAGCGGAATTCTTCTACCGCCTCGAACATATCCTGCGGGCCAACATTCAAATCCTGCGCGAGCTTTTCCAACCATGCAGTACGCCGTTCCAGCATGGTCTGAAACTGTTTCGCAGGTACCTCAATCCATTCCGCTACCCGTTCCAGCACCGCCGGTTCAGCATGAATAAAGGTATCATCAACCATATTCCAGCTCGACAATGATACGGGTACAATCGCCTCCGGATCACTGACATCAGTGATCGGTTGTAAGAAATGCATGGTCAGCCAGCGGCGACGCGGCGGATATCCCCGGCCAACCAGACCAATATTAATCACCAGACCCAATCGACGCACATCTTCAGGCGTCAGGCGCAAAGTCCGATGGTACATCTGTATCACGTCATGAATTGTATCAGCATGGACACTTGTTGCAATATGGAAGCCCTTCGCGGGAAGCGTCAAATACCGCCGGGCTGCGCGTCCCCACATATAGATAGGCAGATGATCGCTCACCTCATTACACAGCGCATAGGTGGTTGCAGGATCAACTTCAGGTAAGCGGGTAAAAGCGAACGTCTCGTACATACCGGCCATATAGGCGAGTGCGGTTCCTTCAGGTAAGAACTGAAGCAATGCATTCAGGGTCGTTGTTTTGCCAACTCCTGGCTGTGGATCCGTTGGTCCAGCAACAGTCAGAGACGAACCATGTTCCAGTAAGACCCAGGCCAGAGCCGCAGTCCATGCATCAACACTGCCCAGAGCAATAATCTGAGCAATTGAAAGTGGTCGTCTGGACTCATAATGCCAGTAGTACCGCTCGTAGGGATCACGTGGATCAAACATTATAGCTTCCCTTCCAGTCTGGGCAAGGAATACCTTACGACTTTTGCTCTCCCACTTCTTCCGCCTCCCCCTGTACCCCTTCCGCCGGACGCGGCGCAGGGGAGGTCAGCCAGCCAGGGTTCGGGCTCCAACTTATCGCCACAACCTGAGGCCGCTTCTCCTTTTCCAGCTCAATCAAACTCACTGAAGCATTATCGATAAAGAGAGATGGGGCCCTTTCGACCGGGATTCCCATATAATAGGCAAGCAGCAGTTTCACCACATCCGCGTGAGCCACAAAAACGGGATATGCTCCAATATCTTCCCGCTGAAGCCAGCGCTCCACCGCCGCTACCGCACGCTGCTGCACTTGCGGAAACGTCTCAACCCCTTCAGGAGCAACGGTCGGATTCTGGACATACGCACGCCATGCGGGGTCCGATTTCGTCAGCTCACTGATCTTCTGTCCGGCCCACGGTCCGACATCGGTATCAGCAAGATCGGGCTCAATATGCACGGGAATGGTACGCCCTTCAGCCAGAAAGGCCGCAGTATCGCGGGCTCGCTCTAACGGGCTTGAGATAATAGTGCTTAGAGGGAGAACGGACAGCGATTCACCCAGGCGGGCCGCCTGTTGCCGTCCTGTATCGGTCAAGGCGACACCTGGCAACTGCCCGGGAAGTCTATGTTCCACATTCCAGCCTGTCTGTCCGTGGCGAACAAGTAGCAAGGTTCGTTTCATGCTTCCCTGTATACTTTCCAGCATTAACTGTTTATGCCGCCAGATGCGCAACCTCCATTGAAGGAAGCGTATCCGGACCACAAGATACGTCCATCCAATATACAGCCATGATTTCCGCCACCAGCAAGAGAGTGCGAACGGCAGCATACTCCCATCCATTTGAAGAAAATGACGTGACCAGGACGTCTAACGCTACACGTTTGCTTTTGATTATTTCCATTGTACCAGCGAAGAAGAGCCAGTTGCAAACGGGATCGCAGCAAGGCGGCTCAAAAGGGGAGGGAAACAGGCAAGAAGGCGCGCAGAAGAAGCGTCCAGGCTATGAGCGCTTCTTCTGCGGTTCAGGCGGATCTATTCCTCGCGCCGGGTCGGGATATTCACAGGAGCCAGCGCCAGTTGAGACTGGTTAGCAGCGTTCGAGGTGCTTGCATAGAGCGACTGCTGAAGCTGCGGCATCGGGTCCTGCTTACACACGTTCTCAGGTTGATTATTGGTTGCCTTACAAATAGCAGCGGTGATGTAGTTTGCTGCTCCGATCACGCTCTTGCTCAGCTCGGAGTTTCGGTCGTTGACAATTGTTCGGGCAATATCTATATGACTCTGCGTACCCAACAAATCAGGAGAATAGAATGAACCGGAGGCAGCAGCGACATTGCCTATCACCATGAATGGAATACTGCCATGCCCATAGGTGTTGACAAGCTGGGTCTGCTCGGCGGTTGGCTGTCTGTTCGACTTTCCGTTCTCGTTATCGATAGCCACAAAATCAATATATTTGCTGGTGTAGGTGCTATTATAGAACGAGAACGTCGAGTGGTTCCCTTCCTGCGAGATAATTGGATCAACATGCTCAAACGTGCCAAAGCGGCTCAACGATGCAAGCAATGACCAGCGCTGAGCGGCGCAGAACGGACAATAGTCGGCGCCAACATAAAGCACCTGGGGTTTGCCATCTGCTCCGGTCAATTTGGGCGCATCTGCTTTCAGAGGTTCCATGCGCTTATTGTTCTGATCGATGCTCACACCTTCATAGACTTCAGGCTTCAGTGATGTAATCATCTTCTCGGCTTCCTGAGCATCACCAGATACCTGCTGATTCGATGTCGCATTGAGCCGCAGGAACACAAATAAACCAACAATCACGACAATGAGCGCAACGATACCGATAATCCAGTAGAGGGAACTTCGATCTTTCTTCGCTGTCGCTCTACGCTTCTTTGAACGAGGTCCCTGGCCCATATTGCCACGCTGCTCTCGTTGTCTTTTCGCCTCCTGACGGCGCTGAGCAGCCGATTTCGTATTCTTTCCCATAAGAAAACAAACCTCTCACAAACTGGTTAACCGTAGATCGTTGTGTATTGTAGCATATCGCGCTCCCTCTGTATATCGATACCCGTATCAAGTAAACAAGCTGAATACAACCAGCACTGCAAACACGCTCCCGCCCCTAAACAGACATGTAGAAATGCTTGACAAATCAGGCAGCGTAAGGTACAATCCCCATGTCAGTGATGATGTTAAGCCTCGTTAGTCTAGCGGCCTAGGACGCCACCCTTTCAAGGTGGAGATCACGGGTTCGAATCCCGTACGAGGTACCACAAAGCCCGCGCGTTCCGCCGGGCTTTTTTCTTTTCCCCTCAAGCTGGCTTCTTGCGGTACAATAAGAGAGAGATTTTCTTCAGTGGAATGCAATGCCTTCCCATTCCCCATTACTGACCTATGAAAGGGAATCCATCATGCTCAGCGTAGAAGAGGCACTCAAGCGAATTCTGGCCGCTATCACCCCTTTGGAGAGCGTCCGCCTTCCCCTACAAGATGCATTCGATCATATCCTTGCTCAGGAGATCATCGCCCACGACGACAATCCGCCCTTCGCGAACTCCGCAATGGATGGCTTTGCCCTGCAAAGTCAGGACACCCAGCACACACCGGTCCGCCTGAAAGTCATTGGTGATATCGCCGCCGGCCATGTGAGCGGACAGACCGTCACTCCTGGAACCGCTATGCGTATCATGACCGGCGCTCCCGTTCCTCCGGGCGCTGATGCCGTGATCCAGATTGAGCTGACAAATCCCTCGGATGAGTGGGTTGAGGTGCTTCAGCCAGTTCTGCGAGGGAATAACATTCGTCCCGCAGGGGAGGATATTCAGAAGGGACAGAAGCTTCTCTCTCCCGGCGATCTGATTGGCCCCTGGGAAACAGGGATACTGGCAACACTTGGTTATGATCATGTAGAGGTAATCCGCAAGCCCCGAGTCGCAATTCTGGGGACCGGTGACGAGGTGGTCGAGATTTCAGCAGAACTGCAACCCGGACAGATTCGCAACAGTAATAGTTATCTGCTTGAAGCCGCTGTCCGTAAAGCTGGAGGCATCCCGACGCGCCTCGGCATCGCTCGCGATACCGTTGAGAGCCTGCGCGAGAAGCTCAACGAGGCAATCACCTATGATCTGATTCTGACCTCGGGTGGGGTATCAGTTGGTGATTTCGATCTCGTCAAGGACATCATGCAGGAACAGGGTGAGATGAACTTCTGGCGCATCAACATGCGCCCCGGAAAGCCGGTTGCCTTCGGCCATATTCACGGGGTACCGCTGCTCGGACTACCCGGAAACCCGGTTTCCAGCGCTGTCACCTTCGAGCTTTTTGGCCGCCCCGTAGTGCGGAAACTACAGGGACATACCCGGCTCTACAGGCCACAGATCGAAGTCATCGTTGCTGATGGCGTGCAGGAAAAGGCACAGCGCCGTCATTATGTGCGAGCACACGTCAGCCTGGAACAGGGACGCTTTGTCGCTCACACCACAGGGAAACAGGGCTCAAACCTGCTGACCTCGCTTCTCAACGCGAACGCGCTGGTCATCGTCCCTGAGGGTGGGACACAAATTCTTCCCGGCCAGCCAGCCAGAGCCCTGATGCTCGACTGGCCTGAGGTCGAAACGCTTGAATAATTCTGCAAACAAAGGAGGAGAGAAGAGATCCGCATACTTTTTCCTCCTCCTTTCACACAGACACAACAACACACCTGCACTTGATACCTATTACTTCTGACTGCAAGGTGACAGCTCTGGCTGCTGTTCGCGCAGTTGCAAGGTCGGATCTTGAAAACTATTGATCCCGCTTCCGCGGAGGCAGCCGATACCGCAATTGATCCCGCGAGATCCCGAGCAAAGCAGCCGCCCGCACCTGATTGCCGTTACACGCTTCCAGAGCTTCATGGATAAACTTTTGCTCTATCGAGCTCAGAAAAGCCCGCAAGTCCAGTCCCTCTGGCGGCAGATGCAACTGTTCTTTGAGCTCATCCAGACGCTGACCGACGTTTCGGCCTGCAAGGCGCACACTCTCTGGTAAGTCCTTTGGACGAATGATATTTTCATCACAGAGAATCTGGCCGCGCTGAATCACGCTCCGCAGCTCACGCACATTGCCGGGCCAGTGATACTGTTGCAGCAGTTCCAGAGCATCATCACTGATCTGTAATGGCTCTTCACTTCCGTTACTGTGAAGCTGTAAGAAGTGCTCAACCAGAGGCACAATATCTTCGGGCCGCTCCCGCAAAGGCGGAAGATAGATTGTTATTACCTTCAGACGATAAAACAGGTCGTCGCGAAAAGTCCTATGCGCAACAGCAGATTGAAGATCAACATTAGTAGCAGAGATCACCCGCAAATCAACATGGATCTCTTTCGTACTGCCTACACGACGAAAGCTCCGGGTTTCGAGGAAACGGAGTAACTTGGCTTGAAGAACAAGAGGCATCGAGCCGATCTCATCGAGGAAAAGCGTTCCACCATCAGCCCGTAGCAGGTACCCCTCGCGTGAAACCTTTGCATCGGTGAAAGCGCCCGCTTCAACACCAAAGAGCTCGGTTTCCAGCAAGGTATCAGGAATTGCGGCGCAGTTAATGTCAACAAACTGGTAGGTTGCCCGGCTGCTTAACTCATGAATAGCGCGTGCGACCACATCTTTGCCGGTGCCGCTCTCGCCCTGCAATAGTACCGTTGTCGAAGGATACTGAGCAACCTGCCAGATCAGCTTGACCACATTTTGCATGGCCGGGCTATGCGCCACAAGCATCTCGGCAAGCTTCGCATCCTGCGCTATATTGTCAGTCGATGTACGGCAAAACGGCATCACACGACCCTTCACACGTACCCCCTTCAACAGAAAGACGACAAAACCACCTTACAAACCACAAACGCTATAACACTACCGACCCACCGCACAAAGATTGCGACTATTGATGGTTAGCATACAACCCTGACTGCAAGGCAATCGGACCGCTCGGCTGTGCCGACTGAGGTCGAGTCACCCAACCACGCCCGGGAACAAAGGTCGCGCCATTGCCACCATTTCCCCATTGTGACTCAGTCTCAAAAGGAAACGCAGAGGAAAACGGAGTTGTGGCCGGCTCTGAAACCGGCGCAGGTGTCCAGGGAGAGACCGTGGTTGCAGCAGATCCAGGCGCAACGTAACCACTATTCAACAATGGGTTACGCAAGTCCGCAGCCGGTGACAACTCATTGGTGTTCGCAGCAGAAGCAGGCGCGACATGGATCAAACCCATCGCAACCAGCTCACCGGCGACCAGACAGAGCTGATCGGGAAGCATTGCCAGCTCCTGACAGGCAGTCTGTAAAGTTGTGTTGCCATCAACGCGCGTCAGGACACGCCATTGCTCCGGCGTCAACTGATACTGCGGATTCTGGTCACGCAGTGCCGAAAGATCAGCCGGAATCAATACCATATCAGGACGCATAAACGACGTATCAATACGCTGAGGAACTACAGGATTGTGCACAGGCTCAAAGTAGGGCGAGCTCTTGGGCGCATTGATTCCCGCAAGCGACGGCGTATCAACCGAGTGCATCGAGTTGTTATAGTTATTATTAAATACCGGCGAGATGGACTCGGTTGCCGGAAGCGAGTTGCTCGCTGGAATGGCATCAAATAAGAGCTGCGAGGCACTGACCGTTCCGGGCTGTACTGGCACTTCTGCCGGGGCAGCGGGTGCCTGAACTGGCTTCTGTTGCTGCACAGGCGACATCTGAGGATACTGTTGTACAGGTGACATCTGCGGCGGCTGCACAGGCGACATCTGCGTCTGCATCGCAGCCATAGGCGACATCTGTTGAGGCTGCAACGGTGACATCTGTGTTGGAGGAATACCCTGTTGTGAAGCGGGGGACGCAGGGTACGACTGAGAAGACGGCAGAGGAGCAGACTGCGCGGAGAACGCAGCGGATAAAAGTGTTGAAATCGTTAAAGCAACCAGCAGGCGTTCAGGTGGAGGAGCAGCATTTTCTTCAAAATAGAGCTCTCCGCTATTCCAGCGCACAAGTACCTGAAGTACTTTCAGGGCATTCTGATACGCCCATGTACGCAGATCATCCTGCCGCACATGTCCCCGATCAATCAGAGCCAGTGCCGTCCGCGTCTCACTCTGGGCATCCGCCCCTAGCGCGAACTGAACATCTTGCGCGGCCTGCATCGAGATCACACCTTCTTGCACAAGGCGCTCGCCAAGTGTGGCGTTGGTGCGCAACGGACCTATACAGATCAAGCGGCCATCGCGACAATAGAACTCAATCCACTGTCCGCCACGTTTCACGACCAACAAGCCGGTCTTAGCATATGCCTCTAAACGTTGCAAAATCTGAGACAAAGGAAACTGTTCTAATGTACCAATAAAAGACACTCTACTTCACCGTCCGTCCAAAATACACTAAGCGTCGTGTGTATAGCACATCCCCCTTACTCTATACACATCACGCCAGGAGAGACTATCACCAATAGTTGCAAGGTGGAGATGTATTCCTGTAGAAAGGATTGCATCCCTGACCTGACAAAGCACGCATGCTTGCATGCTTTCAAGGCGCAGCCTGGGCATGTGTGCCGGACTGACTGTAATAAAAGGCCTTCTTTCATAGCGCGTCTGGGAAATCGACAACAAGAAAGAAGACCTCTAACCCTGAAGCGGAAGGAGAGGGATTCGAACCCCCGGGGCTCATCACCCAGCTGTTTTCAAGACAGCCGCAATAGACCACTCTGCCATCCTTCCGGGATTTACTATACCACATCTTTCTTAAATATGGAAGAGGGTTCCACGGAATTTTTGCCAAAAAGGTTGAAATTGGTGGATTTTCTCTTCCCCCTTGAGGGTCAACGCGCCTCTATAGCCCACCCTTAGCGAGCTGTCAGCACAGCAGTCCCGACATAAGGGCGTAGTACTTTTGGAACAATCACTGTTCCGTCCGCCTGCTGGTAGATTTCCAGAATTGCCGCCATTGTCCGCCCGACTGCCAAGCCAGAGCCATTGAGCGTATGGACATACTCGGCTCGCGCTCCTTTTTCCGGGCGATACTTGATATTCGCTCGCTGTGCCTGAAACGACTCGCAATTGCTAATCGATGAAACCTCAACGTACTGTTCCAGGCTGGGCATCCAGACCTCAACATCGTAGGCTTTTGCCGCGTTAAATGGAAGCTTTCCACCACATAACTCGGCCACACGATAAGGAAGCTCCAACAACTGAAGGATATGCTCCGCATGAGTCAGCATCTCGCCCAGCACTGTATACGATCTGCCCGGCTCCGTGATCTGAAATAACTCAACCTTGTTAAACTGATGCTGACGCAACAACCCTCGTGTTGCCCGAGCTGCTGAGCCAGCTTCACGCCGAAACGCGGTCGTCCACGCTGCATAGCGAATCGGCAACTCATCACCGGAGAGGATAGAGTCCGCGTGCAGCCCGACCAGCGGCACTTCAGCGGTAGGATTCAAAAAGAGCTCATCAGCTGTACAGGCATATGCCTGCTCTTCAAATTTGGGTAGTTGTCCCGCACCCTGCATGACCGAGCGCTTAACCATAAAAGGCGGCATCACCTCGGTATAGCCATGTTCCCGGGTATGGACATCCAGCATAAACGAAATCAAAGCACGCTCAAGCCGCGCTCCCAGACCCTTTAAAGTGACGAAGCGACTACCAGCGACACGCACCCCGCTTTCCGCATCAATAATTCCCAGGCGCGTTCCCAGTTCCCAGTGGGGCAAAGGCTCAAAATGGAACGACAGAGGCTCACCCCAGAGGTGTACTTCACGATTGTTGATTGAATGTTTTCCCTCAGGAACGCCAGCATGCGGAATATTGGGCAAATACAGTAGCAGCCTCTGCAAGCGGGTCTCAATATCCGAGATACGTAGCTCAAGAAGCTGGATATCATGCATAATAGCCTTCATCTGCTTGTTCAGCGGCGGCCGCTGCTCTGGAAGAGCGGTTCGCAGGCTCTCTTTGACCTCTTTCAGCGTGCTATAGAGCCCATCACGCCGCGTAATCAGGCCGCGTCGCTGCTCTGCATGCCGCAAAATTTCATCTATATTCTGCGCATTATGCCGTTTGCGTAGAGCCTCACGCACGACATCGGGATGCTGGCAAACAAAATCAAGATTCATCATGGCTGCTATAGTATAACATATCTCCACATACAGAAACCGAATATATCCAACGGCTTCACCAAACGCTATCATATGAAGCACACCGTGTAAAACAAGAAGCCATTCTGTAACGTACAATAAAAAGAAACGCAAACTCGCTATCGAAGTAAAAAGGGGTCCACTCCGGGTGGCGTGCCCTTTTGAGCAGCACGGCTCGCCCCACTGCTCTATGAAGGGAGGAATTGTCATTGCAATTCTCGGTCCCCATAGGTTAGACTATCTATGAAGGGCTGCTCTGTTATTTCAAGAGGATATTCTATGTATACCGTCATAAAATGTGATCCCAAAGGGGAGGAGAAGATCCGGTATCAGGGAGAGCTACATGCGCAGCTTTCCAATGGTATCGTCATTCAGGCTTACTGGACCTTTCCGACCAAAGAACTGGGTTACACTCGTTTCGAGCCTGGTGACTCTTTCCTTGAATACTACTATACTGATCGCTGGTTTAATATTTTTGATATTGCAGGTGCAGAGGGAGAGCGGAAGGGATGGTACTGCAATATTGTTGAACCAGCTATGATCAAGGGAAATTGTGTGAGGCAGGCAGATCTCTATCTGGATGTCTGGGTCACACCCGATGGCGAGTATCTCGTGCTTGATGAAGACGAGTTCACCGCTGATACCACACTCAGTGCAACGCAACGCAAGGGAGCCCGGCAGGGATTACAGGAACTTCTGCACCTGATCACCAACAAGCAGGATATATTTACTGCTATCTCGCGCTAAGGCTCCATATCGCATTGTCTCGTATGTTCGTTCAGAAGAGGGTTTTCCCACCTTCATAGATACAGAAACCCGCCCGAGTAAATGGAGGCTGTAGAGGCGCCTTCACTCATTTCCGTGGAACCGGCAGCTCTTCTAGCAACCATCCATGAAAGAGCATGAAGCCCGCGGCGCATTATCTCACCTCCACAGGCTTACAGCAGTTTGCGAAACCTGCTAAGGATCACAACAGACGAACAAACATTAGTATGAATTTGGTGAGGAACTATGATTAAGCTCGAAATTCCAGAAAGAAATAGCCTTGAACTGCATCACGCCGTTTTTGATATTAACGGGACATTGGCCGTCGATGGAGTAGCCATCAGTGGAGTGGCCGAGCGGCTACAAAAGCTCTCCGAGCATCTAACCATTCACCTGCTTTCCGCCGGCACACACGACAATATTTCGGGACTGGAACAAACGCTTGGCTATAAGATCCATATCACCCACCGAGGAGAAGAGAAGCTCCGTTATGTCCGCGAACTGGGCCCCTCGAAAGTGGTCACCATTGGCAATGGGGCAAACGATAGCGGGATGTTGCGCCTGGCAGCACTTGGCATTGCCGTTGTCAATCTGGAAGGAGGATCAATCAAGGCCCTGGTCGCGGCTGATGTCGTGGTAGCCAGCCCTATTCATGCGATTGACCTGCTCTTAAAGCCCAAACGCCTGATCGCAACTCTGCGCGGATAGCAGCAAAAAGTGCCGAAGGAAAGAGATGCCTCTTTCACTTCGGCTCAAAAAGCGCAAACAAAACACGCCACGGGAACAGCTCCCGGGCGACATATCTTCTTCTTTCTACCGACTGCTGGATATCTACACGCCAGAATGGTTCAAAAAATAACTGGATTGCTTCCACAGAGAACAGCTTAGAGCTGCGAAATAATGCTTTTACTGATAGCGCGTAGAGTTGCAAAAACGCCTTTCCCTGCGGAGGCAACAGCCTCGAATGAGGGAACGCGACGCCGATTTAAATAGCGATCCAGCACAGGCACAGGAAGAGCATTCGGTAAGTCGCGCTTATTCCATTGCAAGATAAAAGGGAAATGGCCCAGATCCTTACCGAGACGGCGCATATTCATTTCCAGCTCGGCAATGCTCTGGACATTTTCCTCAAACTTCTCGGCCTGTGAGTCAACAACAAACACGATTCCATCTGCACCATTTAAAACAGCCAGGCGCGTGCGTTCATACAGCACCTGGCCCGGTACAGTATAAAGATGGAAACGCGTGCGAAACCCGTGTACTGTTCCGAGATCCAGGGGAAGGAAATCAAAGAACAGAGTACGCTCGGTCTCAGTCGCAATAGAGAGCATCTCTCCCCGGGCATTGGGATTGATGCTTCTATAGACATGCTGCAAGTTTGTTGTCTTGCCACAATAGCCTATGCCGTAATACACGATCTTGCAATGAATCTCGTGAGTTGCAACATTGATAAGTGCCATAGGTGCCAGGTTCCTCTAATCCCGGAAGAGCAGATCAATGGTATCCTCAACGGACGAGCGAAACTGAAGGTTAATCACGGAAGACTTGGTACGCGATGTATCGTTTCGCACACGCTCTAGAATACGTCCCAGTTCATCAGACGCCTTTTTCGAGAGCACTTTCACCAGGCCAATATGAGTGAGTTTATCAAAGATAATCACCAGCAACCACTGTTCTTCCACCATAGCAGTGTAGATGTTCTCCTGAACACCTTGCTGGAAGATACTGCGGAAGTCCTTCTCATTGAGGAGACGAGCAACCTCACGAGAAGAGGAGAAAACACCCGCCAGCAACGCGCCGAGATTGGTTGCTTTGCTACGGGATTCCGCACCCTGAACAGCTACCACCTGACCACTTTTGTCGAGCAGCATTGTTGAAGTGGCATTGGTATCATTCATTAATTTAGCCAATAATGCTGAAATAGTCATCAACTCGCGGTCAGAGATAACCAGATTTGTTAACTGTTCCATGGACGCGCCGCCCTCCGTATACACGCCAGACATTTCTGTAGTTCCTTCAACATCATTAACTAAACCTTAAACTATACTATATCAAGAGCTTCTAATATCTCGCTTCGACTTGCTTTCACCATATGACGTACGCGACCAATCACCGAGGCATTATCCAGCAAGGTGACGAGCAGGGCGAAATCCCCCAATGGATCAATGCTGACAATGCCATGTTCATACTCCATCAGTACACCAACAACGCTCCCCCTGGCAATCTCCCTTCCTAAAGCTTCAGCCGCGCTCAACCCTGAGGTTGTAATGGCACCTACAGCTTCCATATCCTCTTTTCCCTCCCGCGTCAGCCCCTCGATCAAGAGCCCATCACGCCCCACCAGGATCGCCTGACGCACTCCAGGTACAGAGAGAAAGCGGCTCAGTGTCTGTTTTAGATCAACCATTGCTGTCCTCCGCGCACCGGCACTGGTAGACTTCGTTTATAAGATATAAGTCCGAATAGAGTGACCCTTCGCTCATTCTAGCGTATAGTTCAATAAGGGCGCAATGGCATGGGACCTCTTGGCTAATAGGATATCCGTAATTTACGTACTTCTTTACTCCCGATAGGTTTTACGCTCATGCACTTTCTATACGGTTATCGTCAAAAGGCTTCAACCCGGCCCGGCTTTCTATTCTAGCACACCTTGATCGTCTTTACAGCCCTTTTGAAAGCAAAGAAGCAGGTTACAGAGAGTTTTGCTATGTCGATAGATGCTACTGATGAGCCAGGCGTCCTCTGGATGCCCTCTCCGAACTACTTTTCCGGACGAAACGGACATCGCCCGCGCTGGATTATCGTGCATGGCTGGCTTTGAAAGCGCCGAAGCCGTCGGTCACTTCTTCCAGACCGCCGATGTCGCTACACATTATACCATCGGGCGCGATGGCGTGATTGTGCAATCGGTACGTGAGTGCCACGCCGCCTGGGGCAATGGTGGTGTGACTGAAGGCCATGCTCCCTGGTGGAACAGGGCCCTCAACCCGAACTATGTGACTATCTCGATAGAGCATGTCAAACCCAGCCGCGACAACTCAGACGAATTGACCGAGATCCAAAAGCAGGTCAGCTTTCGCCTGATTCGCAGCATCTGCGCGCGACACGACATCCCGATGCAACTGGCAACAGCCGCGGGAGGCATTACCGGCCACTTCTCGATGGACCCGGTTCATCGCCACTTCTGCCCCGGTCCCTATCCCTGGGATGAGCTGATTGCCTTTCTACAACAAAAAAAGGAAGCAGGCCGTTAAAACCTGCTTCCTGCTCAAACATGTGTCTTTTAGTGGCGCTTGGTGCCGTAGTTTGGCGCTTCTTTGGTAATCATCACATCATGCGGGTGGCTCTCACGCAGTCCAGCGCCGGTGATCCGGGTGAAGCGTGTGCGCTCCTGCATATCTTTGATAGTCGCCGAGCCTGTATATCCCATTGCTTGCCGCAGACCACCAACGAGCTGATAGACCAACGGCCCGAGCATCCCTTTATAAGGGACACGCGCCTCAATACCTTCCGCGATCAACTGGCCTTCGCTCTGGCCTTCCTGGAAGTAGCGATCCTTACTGTAACTGCGCTGCTTCATCGCGGCAATCGAACCCATACCACGATAATCTTTGAAGCGCTCACCATGTGAGATAATCAGTTCACCGGGGCTCTCATCTACGCCAGCAAGTAAGCTACCAAGCATCACAGTATCAGCGCCGGCAGCGATCGCTTTCGCAATGTCACCAGAATACTGAATACCGCCGTCAGCAATAACAGGAACACCATATTGATGCGCGACCTTTGCACAATCGTACACCGCTGTAATCTGAGGCATACCAACACCGGCAATCACACGCGTCGTGCAGATTGAACCCGGGCCAACACCGACCTTGATTGCATCAGCTCCGGCCTGAATCAGTGCCTCGGTTGCTTCCGCCGTAACCAGATTACCGGCAATCACATCAACTTGCTTGCCAAAGCGCTCTTTAATTCGCGCAACAGTATCGATAACCATCCGCGAATGCGCGTGCGAGGTATCGACGACAAGCGCATCAACGCCCTCTTCAACCAGCGCTTCGCAGCGTGCATCCGCATCAGCGACACCTACAGCAGCGGCAACGCGCAGGCGCCCATACTCATCCTTTGCTGCGTTGGGGAAGCGGGTCTTCTTCTGAATATCTTTCATGGTGATCAGACCCTTTAACATGCCATGCTCATCCACAACGGGCAGCTTCTCAACCTTGTAGCGATGCAGGCTCTCGCGAGCCTGTTCCAGTGTGGTTCCTACAGGGACGGTTACGAGGTTCTCACTGGTCATCAATTCAGAAACGCGCCGCTCCAGGTTGGTTTCAAAGCGGATGTCACGGTTCGTCAGGATACCGACCAGCTTTCCATTCTCGGTAATGGGAATACCGGAGATATGGAAACGTGCCATCACAGCCAGGGCTTCACTCAAAGCAGCATCCGGTCCCAGTGTAATCGGATCGGTAATCATACCGAATTCCGAGCGCTTGACCTTATCAACTTCTTGCGCCTGATGCTCAATAGAGAGGTTGCGATGAATCACACCAATGCCGCCCTCTCGGGCCAGAGCAATAGCCAAACGGGCCTCAGTTACCGTATCCATAGCGGCGCTGACAATAGGAATGTTGATCTCGATATTGCGCGAAAACAGCGTCCGGGTAGAGACATCACGAGGCAGAACATCAGAGGCAGCCGGGATCAGCAGAACATCGTCAAAAGTCAGCCCCTCTTTCGCAAATTTCTCCTCGAATCCGCCCACGTAGTGCGAAGACATAGTTAACAGCTTCCTCCTATAAAAAATGCCAGCACACGTGCACACGCATGCTGGACTCCCCCACGGGATACAGGTTCATCTTTCTTCACATACACGCTCCACTGCATGTATGACATTTCCATAACAAAGATCTCAGGGAGTCGATACACAACAAATGAATTACTCTTGATTGAATGCCGGTACGTTTTTGGTGTACCCTTCCCAGAAGGCAAATCGTGCAAAAGAAAACACTACCACCGTTCTATCATTCCTCCGGTATTTTCCCTGCACGTATATTTCCAGATAGTGTAGCACCAGACACTATCAGACGTCAAATTTTTCTCACCATAATTTCGGCATATTACCTCAAGCTTATAGCTCTGGTGGTTCTCTTCGGTATTGTACTTATTACTGTCGGCACAGGTGGAGAAAAATAGAGGGCGTCGAGGCGCTCCCTTTGGCCTATTTCTTTCAATAGAAAGAAACCTTGTCAGTCAGGACGAACTGCTGTAAGGTATACAAAGAACAGATAAACCCGCTACTCTCTCTGTACAAAACAGAGAATCTTATCAGTCACGATACCAGTTTCAGCCTGCTCACGGTATTTCAAGCGAGCGTAACAGCGTATCTGGTATGGCATAGCATTTGGATATGTACGCAGGTATCGTGCAAGGAGTGATATCGTATGTCTGCTTATCCGCAGACAACGGTAATGGACACCTCTTCGAGAGAGAGCTATCAGGATGCCATTACCGTTGAACAGTTCAAAAAAAGCTACGGTCCGCATACGGTCGTTGATGGCCTCAGCTTCCGTGTCCATCGGGGCGAGGTCTTTGCGCTTCTCGGCCCTAATGGCGCGGGAAAAACCACAACAGTGGAGACACTTGAGGGATATCGCAAAGCGGATGCCGGAACTATTCGCGTCCTCGGTCTCGATCCGATTCGAGACGCGCAGACCTTAAAGCCCCTGATCGGTGTCGTTCTGCAACAGGATGGGCTCTATCCAGCCTTAACCGCTCGTGAGGTACTGCATCTCTTCGCTGGCTATTTTGCGCATCCCCAGAACCCGGATGAGCTGCTTGAGCGAGTCGGGCTGACCTCGGCGGCAAAAACACGGTGTCGCAGACTCTCAGGTGGCCAGAAACGCCGTCTGGCACTGGCAGTTGCACTTGTTGGCAATCCACAACTGGTCTTTCTCGACGAGCCCACAGCCGGAATGGACCCGCAAGCCCGCCTGGCAACCTGGGAGATCGTTCAGGAGCTCAAACAAAAAGGGGTCACGGTCCTGCTAACCACCCACCTGATGGATGAAGCCGAACGCCTGGCCGACCGAGTCGCTATTATCGATCATGGTCGCCTGATCGCGCTGGACACACCTGAAAATATGATGGGAACGCGCAACGCCCGTAGCCTTCGTTTTGTGGCAGCTTCTGGCCTGGATTGCAGCCGCCTGGCAGCGGCTCTGCCTTCCGCCACAGCCGCCCGCGAGCTCCGCGCAGGCAGCTATATTGTGGAGACGGACGCCCCCGAAAACATCCCGGCGCTGATCGCAGAACTGGCAAGCTGGCTCCGTGACCAGCAGATCACCCTCTCTGAATTACGCGTCGGTCATGGCTCACTGGAAGATTTATTCCTCCGTTTGACTGGCTCGGAGGTACGAGAATAAATGGCAAGCACACTCACAACAACTGACAACAGGGCAGCTTCTTTCGTACAGCAAGTGCTCACCCAGACAAAATATGAGCTTCTGCTGACCGCAAGACGGGGCGAGAACATTCTTGTAACGCTCATTATCCCCGCGCTTCTCCTGATCTTCGCCGCCTCGTTGAATATTGTTCCCGGCCTGAAAGGGAATCCCGTTGATTTCCTCCTGCCGGGCATCATCGCTATTGCTATTATTGCGGCTGGAATGGTGAATCTTGGCATTGCGACCGCCTACGAGCGCTACTATGGCGTCCTCAAGCGTCTGGGTAGTTCGCCCATCTCCCGTGGCGGCTTAATTCTGGCAAAAATTATCTCTATTCTGGTCCTGGAGCTTGTTCAGGTCGCGCTTCTGGTCGGTATTGCAGTCCTGTTCTATCACTGGCAACCTCAGGGATCGCTGCTCCTGACACTGCTTTTTGTTGCGTTGGGGACAACTGCATTCGCCGCGCTTGGCCTTGCGATGGCGGGAGCGCTCCGCGCCGAATTCACACTGGCAGGTGCAAATGCGCTCTTCCTGGTCTTCCTGCTGATCGGCGGCGGTATTGTCCCGCTTGATCGACTTCCGGCGCCGCTGGCAGCCATTTCAGGCATTCTCCCTTCAACCGCACTGACGCAAGCGCTTCAGGCAGCGATGAGCCCGAGCGCTACCTTTCCGCTCAGTCAGTTGCTGGTACTGATCGTCTGGGTTCTGGTGATCCTCTTTGTCGCAATCAAGACATTCAAATGGGAATAGAAAAAAGGGAAGCGGCATCGCCAAACGCTGATGACCGCTCCCCTTGTCTTGTTTCTGCTTCTATTTATGTGCTGAAGAAAGGGAAGGTGTATCTTCCTCCTCAAGCTCATACTCCTCATCTGCATCGGTTCGCGTAAAGAGGATCACGTTCAGGAGCAGCATTGCCAGAATAATCACATGGACAGCTGTACACCAGGCGCAGATGGCGTTCAACACCACAATTTCCAGATAGACCAGATAGAGGACGGACAAAATACCGCAAATAGCCCATGCTAACTGTGTGATAAGCAGCCCGCGCTTCTGCGGCCAGATCTTCCAGGCCAGAAAAGCGATCACCCCACTGACCACAAACCAGACCACGCCCATATATGCTATAGGAATTCGTGTACCGGGAACAAAGGCTCGTGAGCTCGTCAGTACGCTTTCACAATTCACATATCCTGAGTTTGAACAGACCAGCGCCTTGCTATCAAAGTGCACATACACCAGATAAGCTGAAATGGCGAGCCCCGCAATCGAAAGCACGAAAAGTAATAATTGTCCGATTGAACGCTTCATGTGTATCGGTTCCCTTATCACAAAGAATCTCTGTATCTTACAAGAAAAGCAGTCTGTTTCATCACTGCTCAACTGTGTAAAGTATAGCTAACTTACTAAGGAAAAGCAAGCACACGAAAGGATAGTGATCGCTGCTTGCCCCTTTCTGACCTGCATCGCTTCTCGCTCTCCTACACGGAGGCCAGAGCATTATAGATCCCCAGATAGATCCCCAGGCCTACAGCAAGCGCCAACAACACCCCACCACTCACCAGACAGACAAGATGACGCTGTTGCAGTTCACGCTCGCATAACATCAGTACGGTAAAAAGTCCCATCACAAGCAACTGTTGCATTCCTGTGGCAAAAAGCAGCAGCATCAGCGGCCAGCAGGACGCAACACAGACATAGCCATAGCTCAGACCAGCACGTAGTGAGTGGCCCTGTACTTCTTGAAAGCGACAACAGCCAGAGAGGAAACGCCTTTTCCATGTACTGAGCTGATAGAGCCCCGCAAGCAACAGCAAACAGACCAGTATCAGCCAGGAATGAGTATACAACCACCACCAGCGCTCAACCAGTTGATGCACCCCAAAATCACCCACCAGAGCAATACAGGCAAAGAGCGTCCAGCTCGCGCTATAACCAACAAGAAAGCCTGTCTGCCTCTTCCAGAGCATACGCAAACATAATGTATCTGGGAAGCTATTACCCAGAATCGGCAAAATAACAGGAAACATCATAGCGCCAAGCATTATCAGCCAGGCGACCAGAAAAACAGGCAGTACAAGGTACCAGGACAGCCCGCTCTCTTTGAGCAGATAGTCATGATCCAGCCAGACAAGCTGCCCCGTCAGAGAGGCGCCAAGTAGCAGCCCCCAGGCAAGCACAAGGAGAAGCCACGGTAGGAGAATGGCACGCAGGGGAAACATGCTTCGCCCTGCACTTATAGAAGGATGGGAGTTTGCCAATTTCAAAAATACCCCTCAAAATACTCACACAAAACGCCGTCAGCACATACATCTGTTACAAATAGTACCATAGAGTAGTCTGGTAATCCATTTATATTCACCTATCCATATTACATATCAACACTACAGAAGCCGCTTACTTGCCCTTATAAAAAAAGCGGGAACCTGCATCTTGCAGTATTCCCGCATATCTATGTGCGCAGAAATTTTCGGCGCTATTTCACCACAAATTTGAACGAAGCCCGCACGTCGTCAACATCAGGACGCATAATGATCAGCGTCGCCTGCCAGTCACCAGACATGCTGATAACGTTATCGGTTGCCCGATACAGACCCGGTGTCTCCGCGACAGGTTCCAGCTTCACATCAAGTACACCCATATCCATATCAAGCATGGTAAAGCGGGCAATAACATTTTCTGCCTTCTCTACAGGCTTGCCGCTGGCATCCTTCAGATACAGACCAAAGGTATTGCTCCCAACCATGCCAGGAGTAATCACCATCTTATAGCTGATATCGCCAGCGGTCCCTGTATGCTCAATTGAGCCGCTACCACTTCCTCCCTGTGGCGGAGGACTCAGGCTGGTCAGGACACCAACCACACCAAGCAAGGCCACAGCAAACAGCAGTTCACCCCGCAAAGAGCGACGGAATGCCCGCTGTGTCCTCCCTGCAACCAGGGAGGACGCTCCCTGCTCCTCATCATTACTCTGTGCAAAGCGCTTCATCAGCGGGCTGATGCGCAAGAGATGGAACGCTGCCAGCACCAGAATGCCAACAAATACAGCCAGCTTGATTGTCAGTGTCACACCGTATGCGTTGTTCAGAAATGCAGCAAACGAACCAAGCAGAAAATAGGCCTGAACCGAACCGGTGGTCACCAGCACAGCCACACAGATACCGGCAATGACTGAGAAACGCGGAATCAAAATGGCAAGGAAGCGCGTTCGATCGCCAGTACCCGGCTTGAGCACCCGCCAGGCAACAAGGATCGTCAGCAGCAGCACCAGCAGGCCACCAATCCAGAAGCTGGTAGCGCCAAAGTGCAGCATATCCGAGGGCAGCGATAGCCACGGCATCGCGGTCCCCGATGAATGGGAGTTCAGCGAGGTCGTAATCACGATACCCAGACCGGCAAGCAGTAAGATCCAGGAAAGCAGAGAATCGCTGATCTTCCGCCCGGTATAGCGCAGCGACAGCCCCAGAAAGAGAGCCAGTACAATCAGACCAAGCCGCAACAGCCAGATACTTCCAAAGCGGCTGCTGAGGAGAAGACTGCGCCACGATCCACTGCTTAACTGCTGAAAGAAATCACCACCACCGACGACATAGGTCTGATAGAACAGGAACATCAGCCAGCCAAGAATCAGCACGCCAAGACTTCCCAGGATGACGCGATAGACATATTTCTCAATACCCGCGCCAATATCGTTGAGCCCGGAACTGATCGCTTCTCTTGCAAACAACTGTGCAGCAACCGGTCGCCAGACCAGCAACAAGAACGCCAACGAGCCAACCAGGCCAGCTACCCCCAGATAATTGAGCCAGCGAATAGAGATACTCCAGCCATTAAAGTTCTCAACTGGCTGAAGCTTGCTGATCAGCGCACTGGTATCGGTCGGCAGCGTCCCTTTCCCAACTAGAAAACTAAAACTGCCAACATTGGAGTGTCCGTCTTCTCGTGAAACATTGCGAAAAACGACAGTATAAGGACCATCGGGCAGGTCAGGAGGCAAAGAGATTTGCATTGACTTCGGGTCGCCATACGTCACATGGCTATCCTTCAGGTCAATCTGCTGACGCTGCTGATTATAGACTTCCAGTTTGCTGAAATCCGGTTCCACCTCTTCGGAAAACCAGACCTGAACAGAAGCCGGAGCTTTTCCACTCTGTAATGTTGCATCTTTGGGCGGATTGCTACGCACATACTGAGCATGAGCCGAGGCCCGTTGAGGCAGAAAGAACGTCAACAGCACAGCCAGACTCACCACCCAGAACACCTTCTGCAAGCGTCCCAGAGCTCCACTATTCCGGTAATGCATAATGCCTTTCTCAATCACTCAAAAATAGACTTCTCAATAAAATATACAGAAGAAACGAGGGTAAGGGTAGATCATCGGGCGATCTACCCTCATAAAACGGAGGAAGCCACAGAATATCCTGTCGAAATCTCTTAGCCACGCAGGCTATCAATAGTCTCTTTTTGAGTCGGTGCGCCCCCCTTCGACGATTTCCGTGCAAGTGCCAGGCCAGCGGCAGCAAGCCCAACCACACCGGCAACAATGCCGATAATGCCAATAGTGGTCGCGGTGTTCGCCCTGTTGGTCGCGTCGTTTACCTGAGTGCGCAGCGCGTCTACATCGGTGGAAGCGCTCTGTTGGGGCTGCCCTGCTGTCGTCGTCTGAGGATAGTGGGCAATTTCTTCAACTTCGCTAAAATGATCGATACCGCTGGTAAACTTCTCGTCAACCTTCTGTCCGTTGATTGCCCCGAAAATATGGAAAGTATATGCGCCCGCCTTTGATGGGATAAAGTAGGCGGCATATTTGCCCGGGTTCATATATCTGGGTTCAAGCGTCAGCGCCAGTGGAGCCGATCCCCCCATAGACACTTCAGCCTTCAGCGATTTCTCAAGCCCCTCGACCGGATTAGAGATCACCCGGGAACCCTCTTTCATGGTATATTTACACTCGCCATCGCAGATCGTCAGATCGAGTCCGTTTTTGAGTCCAGCATATGCAGGCTCATCCAGGAAGCCAACAGTAAAATAATACTTCCCTACTTCACGGCCACCGTGCGCGGAAGCAGGCCGAGAAGCGAACGTCATAAGCGTCACAGCCAGAAGCGCGGCCACAATGCCGAAAAACAACTTCCGTTTCATTCTTTACAGTTCTCCTTCAAACAACCAACCTGAAAAATGCCTTTCTATCATCCTGATAATGACTCAGAGGAAGTTGCGCTTATCCACCATGCAAATGGAACATGCACGTCTCCTGTTAGCGCTCAACGCTTTCCTCTGACAATATCATTGTCAGTAGCATAAACGAGAGTGCTGAATCTTGCCATTAGGACATCTACCTAATTTCTGTGTCAGAACTCACTAAGGTAGTCACCTCAGACGAAAAAACAGGCACTCCACCCTTCCACATGGGGAGAGTGGAGCCCTGTTCTCAGCGCACGTTTAGGCTGGAATAAACGTGCGTCGGCTAACAATCACGCAGTTCAGGAGTCTGGTTTAAGATCTGACTGCGCGGTGTAATAAATTCCTCGTAGTCCTTCCCGAGTTGATCCTTGCGGAAAAGGGCAACACGATGGCAATTCTGGAAGGCCAATTTTACCCCGAAATGCTGCTCAATGGCGTTCCGCATAGAATCACTTGCCAGCATTCTGAGCAATTGCCCGCGCTCCTTCTCGCTTGGGGGAGGAACCTGATTATCAACAAAAGTATCTGTGCTGGTCTGAAGGCGGGTAGCAAGCCCTTCAACAAGATTCCAGGCATACGGCAAGGACTCTTTAATACACTGCAAAAAGTCGCTTAGCCGAACCTCGCCCTTCTCTGCCTGCTCGATTAATGCTGGCGGTACGTTCAGAGACATCCTGTACTCCTTTCATTCAGGGCATAATACCCCGTAAATAGGCCAGAAGGCCACACCAAACGGTTCATCTATGTATTCTGTAGCAAGCTCATCCACACATGCGTATGGACGATCTTGAGACAGGAATACATCATGCATGAGTTGCCATTCCACCGGATATATGCTCGGCCAGTGAGAATTCAGGGTCAATCTGGGCAAGCAAATCTTCACCAACCGCAGCATTCGCCCAGGAGAGAGCATTTAAACGATGAAACTCAAGAGCCTGACGATAGAGTTTCTCCCAATCCTTCTGACAGCCATCAACCATACGCTTCATCTCCCCTAGAGCCTGCATATGCACAACTTCAAGCTGCTCAAGGGGGAGCGGGCGTCCCTTTTCAAGCGCTCGCACAAAGGCCGAACGCTCGAACCAGGTCAGCAGGTCAGCACCGACATGCTCCCGTAAAAAGGCCAGATCCTCTTCACCCTCAACTTTGTTCCCGACCACGCATAGCCTGACATCGTAGTCACGGCAATACCCTTTATACTGCTCATACACGCTAAGCGAGCGCATAGTGGGCTCAACAACCAGAAATGTGAGGTCAAATTTTGTAAACATCCCGGAAGCGAATGAGTCAGCGCCAGCGGTCATATCCACCACAAGATACTCATTTTTCCCATCCAGCAGATGATTCAAGAGCAGCTCAACCGCTCCTACTTTGGAATGATAGCAGCGCTGTCCCAGATCTTCCTGACCGAAGGGTCCAGTTACCATCAGGCGCACTCCATTGATCTCGCGCTCAAAATAACGGTATATCGGGTTTTCCTCGACGAGGCGCAACAGGCGCGATCCATGCCCCGGTGGCGTTGTTTTGATCATCGCATGCTCTGAAGAGATGCGCGGATTGGTTCCACGCAGAAACTCCTTCACACGCTCAATCTCTAATCCTAAAGGCGGAATCGCTGCCGCTTCGCCCGCTGATAAGCCCAGGGCAACGCCCAGATGTTGGTTAATATCAGCATCTATCGCCACTACAGGCACCCGCTGCAATGCCAGATAGCGACTAAATAATGACGAAAATGTTGTCTTGCCACTTCCACCTTTTCCCACAAAAGCAACTCTCACGTACAACTCACCTCCACACACGTTTTCGCTTTTCGAATCTCTCTATCTAACATATACAATGTTAAGCGCAATTTCAAGTATGACACGTCCAACCCCAAAAATCAAGACTACTGAGACAAAATATCAAGAATTAATGATACATTATCTCATTGACATTCCCCTGAACCTGTACTATACTGAGTAAAACAGATACGCAGTATCATTAATTATAAGTAAGGGGAAATGGAATGACCTCTCTTAAAAAAGTGGTGGGTGCACTCACACTGACATTTATTTTCGCGCTTTTAGTAAGCGCATGTAGTGGGGAAAATACGACAGGTTCAAATACCATAAATGTTGTTGCGACTACCAATTTTTATGGAAATATAGCGGAACAAATTGGCGGCAAACATGTGACTGTCACCAGTATTATTACTGATCCTGAAGTCGACCCACATGAATATGAGTCAAATGTCACAACCGGTAAACTGGTCGCTCAAGCACAGCTCGTTCTCAAAAATGGTGGCGGCTATGACGAGTGGATGGATAAGTTGCTCTCGGCTTCTCCCAACGAAAACCGCACTGTGGTGACAGCTTATGATGTCGCTCCCACCAAATTGGAAGAGAACGAACATGTCTGGTATAGCCCCGCTAATATGAAGGCCGTGGCAAACTCTATTGCCGAGGCATTGAAAAAGCTCGACAGCACCAATGCCAGCGCCTATGACACTAACCTCAAGGCAGTCAACACAGCGCTTGGACAGATCGAGCAAAAGATGAACTCGATTAAGGCGACCTATGCGGGAACACCTATAGGCCAGACGGAAAGCATCTTCTCCTACCAGAGCAACCCTATGAATTTGAAGGTGATCACCCCTGAACAGTTTCAGGAAGCGGTCGCAGAGGGCAATGATCCTCCTGCAAGCGTTGTGGCAACCACCAACAAGCAGGTGACAAATAAAGAGATCAAGGTACTGGTCTATAACGAGCAAACCGTGACCCCGCTCACAACAAAACTACAAAACGAGGCAAAAGCCAATGCTATTCCGCTCGTCTCAGTCACAGAGACGATGCCTAAAGATAAAGACTATCAGAACTGGATGCTTGACCAACTCAACGCGCTGGAAAGTGCCTTAAAGACAGCGACTGGCAAGTAATACACACCTCTCTTTTCTGATTGGGGTAGAGCGCGCGTCTCTACCCTTTTTTCTTTCCTGGTAAGTCTCTTTTTTGAAAAACCGTCCTCTTTCACGTCATTACAACTAGAGAGCTGTCATTTCAACCTCGCTCCTGCATTCCATCTCTTTGGAGGCACTACAACAATGGATCAGCCCTGGTTGGCAATACTGGTATCTATCTCCGCACTTCTCATCACTTTAGTGGGCTTTATCATTCCACCCACACTCACCTCAAGAAAGCACGAAAAAGTGCTCAACAACCTGACGCAGGAGAGAAGTGATCTCAACGTCAAGATACAGAACAAAATTGGCCAGAAAGAACAGCTTCTGGAAACCTTACAGGAGCAGGTACTGAACGACAAAAATGACATCGACCAGCTCAAGCAGCGCATCAATGACATCTATGTAATGGTGCTGGAAAAGGACAAAGAAAATGTGCTCACCCGCATTCAGCTCCAGCTCAATCAGATTGAGATCTATTACACGATCAATAGAGGACAGGCAACCAGCAGCTTCACTTTCTGCGTGATCTCGGTTAGCGTCGGCTTTCTGGTACTCATCGCGGGCATCGGTATACTCTACTTCAATCTGGCTCAGAACCTGACCATCACCATTCTGACCAGCGTTGCCGGTATCCTGCTTCAATTTGTTGGCGGATCACAGTTCCTGCTCTATCGCAACAGCATCAAAGAGATGAGCCGCTACTTCAATCAACTGACCCGGATGCAAGATACCTTGCTGGCAATCGAGATTGCCCAGAGCCTGAGCACTCCCGAGAAACAGGAAGAGCAGAAAACGAAAATTATTGCAGCGCTCCTTGAACGCAGTATTGAGAGCGATGAGCAGCAGACATCTCCATCGTAGTTTCAGTATTCCTGGAATACTGCATCCATCATGGACAGAGACATCACCATTCTTCTGATTGACCTGGAACCGGCTCTCGTAGAACCCTTTCCTGCTTGCCAGCCTTTATGGTATAATGTCTCAATAACTATTATTGAACAGATTGGTCCATCTATGTTTCACTGAACAACACCAGAGATAAACCAATGCATAAGCCATCTTTTTTTCACATACGCTGAAGTGAGGCTATCCCCGCTTTCTGCAACGAGTATTCGTCTATGACACACGCGACTTCCGGTGCCTAAAAGCCTATACTCCTGTATTCGCTGGACGTTTCTGCCGTCCTTCTATAGAATATTCATGCAAGACTACCATCATTAGAAAGAGAGTAAAACCGTGGCAGAGGTCAAATCACTTGCGGAAAAGATCCGAGCCGCATTTGACGAAGTCAGTCAGCGTCATACCCGTCCCCGGCGGCTTATTGAGCAACGCCTGGTAGAACTTGCTGCCAGCGAAACCGATTTCACGATTGACGATCTCTGGCAGGAAATGCGCCAGGAAGAACCAAAACTGGGACGCGCAACAGTGTATCGCTCAATTGAAAAACTGGTCAATCTAGGACTGCTGGATCGAGTTGAATTCGCAGATGGCACACACCATTATCGCGTCTGTGGCGACTCCCATCACCACCATCTAACCTGCACCCAATGCCGACGAGTTGTTGAAGTAGATATCTGCTTGCCTGAAGAGCAGTTCGCTGCCATCAGAGATCAGACCAACTTTAAGATTGAAGGACACACACTCTCACTCTTTGGTCGCTGCAAAGACTGCCAGACAACCAATGACAGCAAGCAGTAAACCACGCTCGGCCCTCCAACCTCAGGCCGCCTTGCATCCATAACGCGGCCTTTTTGGTCTGCCTGTAAAGGTATTCCCTGACACAGGATTTCTCCTTTTCCGCCTTCTAGGACCAGCCACATAATAAGCAAACAGGCACCATATAAGTACAGCGACCTGTCCCTTTTTCGACTTGCCTTTTTCTAGCATACCCAAAAAAAAGAAGTACTGATTTGCTTGAGTAATCAGCACTTCGTTCTTTTTATCCCACTTTTTTGGGTATAGTCACCCGCAAAGGATACACATCGAATTTTCTCTATCTATAAGATACACCTTAGTAAGAACAAGAGCATTGATACAGAAGAAACTTTTGAGGATAAACATCCGAGAGCATAGTGAAAACTATTCCAGGAGAAACTATACACCAGGTTTTTGAGGAGATGCGCCCAGGTTATGTCCAATTTTGGAAAAGTCCAAAAAAAGAAAAGTGGCTTTTAGAGCCACTTCCCATATTGAGTGTTCCCGACAGGAATCGAACCTGCGCACGTGGTTCCGGAGACCACTGCTCTATCCACTGAGCTACGGGAACTTACACCCAACAATATACCATAAACTGCCACATCTCTCAAGCCGTTTTCGGGACTTTTTTTAGAGATTCTGAGAAATCATTTTTCCTGCCGAAAGGAGGCCGCTTTCTCTTCCTTTTTTTGGACAATCATACTTCCGGATTGAATTTCTTTCCCTCCTTTTTATAAAAACATCTTTTTACACAAGAAAATTGTTTTCAGAGAAATAAATAGAAGTACTTCACATTTATCTATTGACATATATCGCACTCTATGCTAGAGTTCCATCATTAAATAAATGGGGAGGCTGGTTGTATGGATCATTCTTCAAACCAGGACCACGACATCCGTCCGATCTTTATTGATGACATACCCACATTTCGCCATCATGCAATCTCAGCTTCTACATCCATCGATGATGAGGACAAACCAATCCACGACATCGATGAAATCGAGGCTGAACCTGAACCATCAAAAAGCCCCAAACCTCAGTACGGTACCTTGATTGTGGCATTGGTGCTGAGCAGCCTGCTTGGCGTAGCGCTCTATTTCGCCTGGACTGCTCCCTTACCGTCGTCAACACATCAGGTAGTAGTGACGCCATCGGTCAAAGCAACAATGCCTGCTCGGAGCGAGGAACCCGACCCGCCAAAAACAACGGCTAAAATCGAGGCTTATATTATCGGTGCAGTCCAACATCCGGGCATCTATTCGCTGGACGCTGGCTCACGCGTCTATCACCTGCTCAAAGCCGCCGGCGGTCCCCTACCAGATGCCAACCTTGTTGCCCTGAATCTTGCTGCCAAGCTGAAGGATGGGCAGGAGGTCTACGTCACCAAACTGGGAGAAGTTCCCCCAACATATGTGGGTGGCGTTCCGGGCATCAAGGATGATACCCAATCGGACAGCAACACAGAGCAGGTCAACATCAATCAGGCAACCGTCGATGAGCTACGAGAGATCTTGCATGTGAGCAGCAAGACGGCTCAGGCAATCGTCGATTACCGCACTCGTAATGGCCCTTATACCGCCGTTGAAGATCTGTTGCAGGTTATCAGCCAGAGCATTTATGACCGAATCAAAAAGCAGGTTACGGTCTAGCGAGTGAAAACCATGATCAATCAGCAGCGGCTTCTTGAACACCTGCGCGGACTAACACTGGTTCTTCTGGCGGGAGCATGGCATATCGGCCTTTTTGCCGCATCTTTTGTTGGCTTGCCTGCTCCCCTGTTTCTTCTTGCCTCGGGGGTTTTGTTCGCCAGCATCGTCCTCTGCTGGCGCTTCCCCCTGTATCGGCTCTTATTCGCCTGTTGTTTCTGCCTGTTTCTGGGTATGTGGCGCTATACAACAGCGATACAGCACGATAATCCCTATGCGCTCACCAACTATCTGAAACAGTCGGTCAGCCTTCGGGGCATCGTCGTAGATGAACCGAGGCTTCATGAACGAAGTCGCACCCTGATTGTGACTGTGAACCAGCTCAGTGAAGACGATGGACAGACGTGGCACGAAACCCGGGGAAAGATCATTATTCAGCTTCGGGCAATTGCCCTGAATGATCCCTACATAGCCAGCTATGGCGACAGCCTTGAGCTTCGGGGCAAACTTCAATTACCGTTCACCCATTCACCTGACATTCAAGCGAGTATGTCATTTCCGCGTATCATGGTGCGGGATGAGGAAAGCAATATACTGCTCAAAACGCTCTATCAGTGGCGAATGCACCTTGTCCATATACTGTTACAAACACTCCCGCAGCCAGAGGCATCGCTTCTCGTTGCTCTTCTGCTCAATGTGCGCCTACCCGAGCTTCAACCTCTTGAAGAAGCGCTTCGTCTGACCAATACCACGCACCTGATTTCCCCCTCGGGCTTTCAGATTACCCTGCTTACCGGATTACTGACTAGAGGCTTTCGCTATCTTCAGCCCAGAAAGGGAAAGTCACCACTGCCAGCGCAGCGGCTCCGTGATTGGCGACAATGGCTTACCGGTCTCCTCAGTTTGAGCTGCATAGCCCTCTATAGTATACTCTGTGGGGCTGGTCCTGCCGTATTGCGGGCGGCACTGATGGGTGCTCTGGTTGTGCTGGCATCGCGCATGGGTCGCATCTACAACGTATACACTGCACTGGCCTTTGCGGCGCTACTCCTTACTCTCTTTGATCCCTTTCTACTCTGGGATATCGGGTTTCTGCTCTCTTTTGCGGGAACACTGGGGCTGGTCGTGCTTACCCCGGTGCTGCTCTGGCTCTTGCGGCCACTTCGCAAGCTTCCACTCTGTACCTTGTTGCAAGAACCACTGGCAACCACATTCGCCGCTCAACTTGCAACGCTTCCAATTCAGGTGATTCCGTTCCATCAATTTTCCCTGATCTCGCCTCTCGCGAACGTCCTGGCAGGGCCGCCAATGGGGACCTTGATGTTGCTCGGCCTGCTAATCAGCGGTCTGGGTCTTGTGTTCCTGCCATTCGCACAGATCTGTGCCTGGCTTGCCTGGCCTCTCCTCTGGTATACAGACACCGTTATTCGCTGGTGCGCTCAACTCCCCTATGCCAGCCTCACACTCGGAGAGCTTCCCGCCGGGCTCGCGATCCCCTATTATATGCTACTTCTGGCTGGTATTATCGCGCTACGCCCACTTACCACTACGGCAGAACAACCACAGCAGCCCATGCAGCAACCGCTCTGGAAGCTCCTGCGTCTTGTCCTTGTCGCGGGAATGCTCCCCTGTATCGGCTTGCTGGCAGCATTTCCTCCAGCCCGCGGCGAACTCACCGTAACGTTTCTCCCCGTCACTGAGACCACACATCAAGGGCAAGCAATCTTGATTCAGACGCAAGACAACAAACTTGCGCTGATTGATGGGGGAGCTGACCCGGTTCTCCTTTCCCGCGAACTAGATAGCCGCCTTCCTTTCTGGCGACATACACTCGATATGTTACTGCTCACTACTCCGCGACGAGAGCACATTGCAGGTTTACAAACTATTGTGGAGAGATACCATATCAATACAGTAATAGACGCAGGAATGCTTCATCCTGATGCAACCTACGCTTTATGGAGACGTACTATAGACGAGAGAAATCTGCACTATCAACCTGTGAGCAGGGGAACAATTCTTCCCCTGGGAAGCTTATGCGAACTACACATACTCTGGCCCTTGCAGGAATTACACCAGGGGAGCAACGAGGTTCGAGATAACAGCCTGATATTCAGACTGGTCACGCCGCAGTTCAGTATGCTCTTTCTAGGTGCAACTGCCATGAGTAGTTATGCGTTGAACCAGATTGAGGAAATCAGAGATTCATTACGGGCGGATATCGTACAAATCGTGGGAAGCGCAACGAAAGCCTTCCCATCAGCTCTTCAGAGCGTGCTACAGATAGCCCATCCATCCTATCTGATCATCACTCCGGCAGCCCAAAGCGCCAGAGAAAAGGACGTCCCGCTTATTCAGCACCCACCGGCGGGACCGTGGTATACTTTACAAACTATCCAGAGTGGAACAGTAGAAATCCATAGCAGTGCTCAGGGTTGGAGTTGCAATCCAGGATAAGATTTCTCCATTGAGGAACAAAAACAGTACATCAAACGTGTAGCAAAAGGACAAAGGCCCACCATGCAGTGTACGTATTGCGGAAGGCACCTATCAGAACACGCCGCTATTTGTCCGTCCTGTGGCAAACCAACGGCCGTCGCAACAGGGTATACTCACTATCAGCAAGCCAGCATGAGAAACGACACAATAGAACAACATTATCAGGGGCCACAGGGTGACACAACCTACAACGAGAGCACTTATTACACTGCATCTCACACAGCAGCGTATATCCCACCAGTTTCCACCACTGCTCCCAGAGGGGTTAATCCTCTCATCCTCGAATTAGTTCTATCGTTTCTTGGTATCTTTGGTATTGGCTGGCTCCTTGCCAGAAGACCCCTTCCCGGCATCCTTTTATTGCTTGGTAGCATTTTCCTGTACTGGCCGATCATGATCTTAGGGACTATTTTTACCTTTGGTATCGGGCTGATCTGCCTGGGACCACTGGCAATGGCGGCTATTCTACTCAATGCGCTGCTCCTCAGCAGGGTGCTGCGCAAGCGCTACTATCAGCGCTATCCCCGGTTTCCCATGTAGCAGAGAGTGCAGGACAATAAAAAACGCCCTGCACTCTGCTTACCTCCTATTTCGGGAATGCCAGACGGCGGTATTTCTCGCGAGACTCAAGCCATGCTTCCTCTGATAACCCCAGTTTCTCACGGAGCGCTTCGGGAGGAACACCGGCTCGCAATTGTTCCACCGCAAAGGTATCACGCAGCAACTGAAGCGTGACGCGTTTTTGAATACCTGCGTCCTTCACTGCTCGCGCCAGAATATAGTTGAGATTTCGATCAGTGCACTTAAAAACATCTTCGACAATATGGTATTCTTCCCGATAACGATGGAAAATGCGAGTAAATTCGGCGGGAAGGACCAGGCGACGTTCTCGATGTTGTTTACCACTGGATGAAGGGAACTGGATCGTGATCAAGGGGTGAAGCGGGTCAGTCAGATCAACGTGGTTGACTTTTAAGCGCATTACCTCTTCTTTCTTCAGCCCGGCGTAGAGCGTCAGGTACACCAGGCAGTGACACCGGGCATCTTCTGAAGCAGCCTGAAGTAAACGTCTCAATTCGTCGGCATAGAGCAACTCCGGCAAAGGAGGAAGGGGACGCTCTAAAACCAGACTCGCCGAAGGATCTTCTTTCAGCACTCCTTCACGTGCTAACCAGGAGAAAAAATTCTTGAGAAAGGTAACGCGCCGTGCCATTGTCTTCGGGGCTGGGACATGACCGGGAGAACCGAACTTGAGCTTCATCAGCCAATCCGTCAAATCTTCCTTCACAATCCGTCCTACAGGAGTATCCGGGCCCATATGTTCACTGAACATCTTCAAGTCGGAAAGGAAGCATGTCACAGTATAATGCGACTTTCCCCGCACTAGTAACTCCTGACGATAAGGAAGGGCACATGCGGCCAGGCTCGTTTGATCTGTTAGCTGGCTTGAATGGTGTGGAGAGGGAGAAGCTGTCTCCTCCGCATCCGGGGACTCTGAGATGACAAGGGAGCCTCCAAAGAGGCCAGATTGCAAGGCTGCATTGTCTTCAGAAGAGTATGAGTCATACTGCTTTTCCTGCTGCGAGTCCTTCTGCATGTATCACTCCTTGACTATAATTGCTCTAAACGGCGACTCTATTTCATTATAGCATACCACCATGAAAAGAGAGCCAGGGAGCAGACATGCAGGCTACAGGCGGCAGAGCAAAGCTCTACCGTCAACCCGCACGGGCGCCCGCTTAGAACGAGCCGTCATATTGATCCTGAAATCCTTTCGTTCCATACTTATCGCGGTCACGCCCAACATTACTGCGCTGACCGGGTTTTGCAAGAGGCTCATCAAGGCCATAGGGCTCTTCACCGGTCGGCGTACGTGTGGGATCTTCGCCGCGGGGATCGGTTGAAGGCTCCTCCTCCTCCGCAAGCGTATCTTCTTGATCGAGGTTTGAGTATGGGTCCTGGTTGTCTACATCACCAAACTGATCTTGTGGACCATACTGGTCCGGTGCTTTCTCTTCAGCGTACTCGCCATGCGGTCCACGGAAACTATAATCAGCGGCATCTTCACTCGCCCCAAACAGATGAGGGTCATTCTGCGGTGTCACCTCATCCAGACGGTTCATCTTCTTCCGTTCCTGCTCATACTCTTCCTGATCTTCTCGCTCGGTATCATACTGTTTATATGGTTCTCGTTCCTGATTCTTCATCTTGTTGATTCCTCCTTCAAACGGTATCAGCCATGATTAAGACACGAACCAACACCTGTGGAGGTACACACCGATAGGGGGTTGAAGCAGAGGGAAAGTCGGAGAAGAGAGGACATATTGTCCCCTCTACAAGCCATTCTCGCGCTCGAGAACACCTGCAAAGGGGGAATATGGTATCTATTGTGAGAGGATATCGGGCAATCAGGCCCTGTATTCTTGCTCTGAGAGCTCTATATCCTCTTCCTCGTCGGGCAAAAGATCATCATAGCTTAAATCCGTCGGTTCCAGCTCATCTTCTTCCTCATCCAGATAGGATAATCCAGAATAGCGAGTGGAATACGCATCTTTCCGAATACGGATTGTTGGATGAACCGACGGGAAAGGCTTTAGTCCACCAGGATACATCGAGCCATCCACAGGAGCTTCAAGAGCTGGCATGCTTTCACGTACCAGAACTTCATCTCCCATAGCCATAGCCTCGAAACCCAAGCGACGCAGATCCATGACCATACCAGGCCATATGTCCTCTGGATCGATAGCCCACCATTCACGGCCCATATAACGAACCGGGCGTACGCGCAAAGGTCGGTTGAGATCGCCAAGTATAGCCATCAACGAGGTACGTTTGCGTTTGGCTTTTTCCACGATGATAAACCGTCCCTTCCGTTCTAGTCAAACAACATTGCAAAGGCTTCGTTCCGCTTGGGTTGCCAGATCAGTTGAAAGAGGAGACCTTTGTTATCTGTTCTTTCTTTGTCCTGACAAAACGGAATCAGCTATGTGTATCATTACCATATCACATACACCCTACACTCTGCCAACAGCAGCCAGCAAAGAATAGACAGCTCCCGTACAACGTCCCTTCTATTGTAGCAAAAAAGCCGTCTGTTGACACGGCCTTTGAAAAGTTGCATACTTCTCATAGCACTACTTTATACAACAGCATATGTATAGACTTTGCATGCAAAAAGAGAACATATGAGTTTTATGAAAACCTTTCGCAAACTGCTGAAAGCCTTTCCTGGAAGCACCGGGCGTCGTCTGCGCACCACTCCAGGCTATTTCTTCCTTGTCTGGCGTTGGAGCATGTGGCTCTACGCGCTCATCCTGCTTGTTGGCTCTCACGCCAACCCTGTCTACACCCAGAGAACCGGCTATAAAGTCAGCCTGGTCTTGCTAGGCGTCACCTTCATTCAAACGTTGATCGTGACCCTGTACGCCCCTATTATTCAGCCCCTCCTGCCAGCGCTACGCCTGCCGCGCTTCCTGCAAGGACGTAAGCTTGTTGATGAGGACGAGGACGAAAACATCTTTACGCCACTCGGAAACTTTGATAGCCCCACCTGGCGTGTTGGTGTTCACGTTCTGGACCTTGTCATCTGTGGCATGGCAACGTATTTAAGTGGGCCCTTCTCCCCGGCTCCCAACTTTGGTACGGCCTCGCCCTTCTATCGCTATGGCATCTCAACCGCGTTTGCAGCGGCTCTCTCCTATCGCTATCGTGGAGGCATTGCAACCGCGCTCGGCTATGATCTCTTTATCATACTTGGCATCTTCTTCCCGCCATACGACAACACCTATCATGCCAATGTTATCGATATCACCGGATCTTTAATCGATGCTCCTGTTGCAGCGACGCTGGCAGCCTTTGTTGTGTCACTGCTCTCAAGCTACACACAGAACCTGCGTAACCTTCAGGCCAGCTTCCGTATCCAGCGGGCCCAGCTCCGGATTGGCGAGATTCTTCTGCAAGAGGCTCACGATAAAAAACGCCTGATTCAGCAAAGCATACAGCTTATTCGCCTGGGCGGGCACTTCCACCGCGTACTGATTGCGCTGATCCACACACCCGAGCAGGGATCTGCTCAAGCCATCGCCGAGGTCTATGAGAACTCTGATGGCACACACCACCTTCCTCCGGTCAATGAGGAGCTTCTTGAACATGTCTTGCGGCACAAACGCATCCTGAATACGTTCACCACACAGACGTCAGCGCTCAATGGCAGCTACAAAATCTCGCGTCTGTATATCCCTATCACGAAAGAAGGTTCATTACAGCTTATTCTGGGTGCCGAGAGCCGACGACGAACACCGCTTGCCTATCGCTACATCGATTATCTCAAAATTACTGGCAACCAGCTTCTCACCGCCCTGGAAAATATCCGCCTGACAGAACAGACGGTGCAGCTTGCCGCCATCGCCGAGCGACGCAGGATTGCTCGCGAGATTCACGATGGTGTAGCACAGCATATCTATATTCTCAGTATCCATGCTGAAACCTGTGTCGCTCAGGCCCAGAACATTATGGAGACCTCGGCAAGTCAGGCGGAAATGCTCTCTCCACTTGTGGCACGTCTGAAGCACCTTGTCACCATCTCAAAACAGGCCCTCTGGGAAACGCGAACCTATATGTTCTCGCTCAAACCACTGCTCAGTGGCACAACGACCCTGACACAGATGATTTCCAACCAGCTCAGCGAGTTTGAGACCATCAGCGGGCTCCGGACACAGCTCACAATTGAAAACGAGGAACAGGAGGCACACCTGCGAGAGCGAGACAGGCATGCCTGGGAACAGACCAGTACCGCGACGTTCCGTATCGTTCAAGAGGCACTGACCAACGCCTATAAACATGCTGAGGCCTCGACAATTTCTGTCTCGCTGTGTTACGATCCGGACACGATTGAGGTCACTATCAGCGATAACGGGAAGGGCATGAAGCCAGATGACGATAGCGCTGACAGGAACGGGACACCGATCTATTCCGGTCATGGATTGAACAGTATGCGTGAACGCGCCGAAGAAGTCGGCGGCACCCTGACCATGCGTTCCAGCCCAAATGGAGGCGTCCAGATATGGCTCTGCTTACCCGTTTCACCCGAGAGGCGTCTTAGCACCAACCTCACAATACAACCAGAGGAGAACATCCATGTCACATCCTAAGATCCGCCTGATGCTCGTCGATGATCATGAAGTCGTTCGCCTGGGCATGCGTGCCGCCTTTGAGCTGGAAACCGATATTACCATCGTAGGTGAAGCCAGCAATGGTGCTGAAGCAGTCGCGAAAGCAGGTCTGCTCTCCCCGGATGTCATCCTGCTTGATGTTCGGATGGAGAAGATGGACGGCATCAAGGCCTGCCGCGAGATCAAAAGCCAGTTCCCGCATATCCGTATCCTGATGATTACCTCGTATACCGATGATAAAGCGGTGCTGGCCTCCGTTATGGCGGGCGCGAGCGGCTATCTTTTGAAGAATGTTAGCCGCAATGAGCTACTCAAGGCTATCCGTGCCATCGCTGCCGGACAAAGCTTGCTCGATCCACGGAAAGCGCAACAAATTATCAAGCAGGCTCCCGGCAACGAATTGACCGAACGAGAGCGCGAGGTACTGACGCTTGTTGCGCGTGGCCTCACCAACAAGCAGATCGCCGAGCAGCTTTCCGTCAGCGAAAAAACGGCTCGTAACCATGTCAGCCATATTCTAGAGAAGCTCGGGCTCTCGCGCCGCAGCGAGGCTGCCGCCTATGCAGTAGAACATAACCTGATTCAGCCACGGGATTACATGAATTAAACTGTTTTATCAGGAAAAGAATAAATTTTTCCTACTTGACAGGCGAGTTTGTTGAGCTTCTTTCCAGAAGATGGTAAGCTTTCTCTAAAGAAATATACAAAATTGCCAGTGGGGCTGGATGAAAGGAGGCGCGACCCTTTCCCCATCGATACGAAGGGTCGCAACGCAAGAAGCGATGACAGCAATTGCGGATCAAAAGTACCTGCTCACCAAGCAGTATTGTAATGGAAGCAAGCTCAACGCCCGTATTCAGCTACACACCCGCTTCAGTCAGAACAAATACAATTTCCATCGCTGGATCTTTGACCACCTCAAGCTTGAGCCGGAAAGCGCTATTCTCGAACTGGGCTGTGGTACCGGGCAACTCTGGACAAATAACCTCGATCGGCTCAATCCGAGCTGGCACATCACTCTCTCGGACTTCTCCGTAGGCATGCTCCAGGAAACACAGCAAAACCTTCAGGGCAAAGAACGGCTCTTCACGTTCCGTATCATCGACGCACAATCAATTCCGTTTGCAGATCAAAGCCTGGACGTCGTCATTGCAAACCATATGCTCTACCATGTGCCCAATCGAGCCCGCGCCCTGCATGAGATTTGCCGTGTCCTCAAACCAAACGGCACGCTCTATGCAGCGACAAGTGGTAAAGGATACCTGCTGGAAATCAGACAGTTGCTTCAGCTGGTCGGGGCCACTGATACAGACCTGTTTGGCAATGAGAGCGGTGACGGCTTCACGCTGGAATCTGGCTACAAGGAGTTAGCACACTACTTCCACGAGGTCACCGGTGACGGCTATCGCGATCAACTGGTTGTGACAGAGACAGAACCATTGCTCAACTACATCCTCTCGGGCGCAACAGGAGAAACGCTGACACCCGAGCAGAAAACAAAGCTTCAACAGATCATTGCAAAGGAAATCGCACAAAAAGGGGCGCTTCGGATTCAGAAACCCACCGGTCTGCTGATAGCGCACTCACCCAAACGCTAGATATAGTTGCAGGACGGCGATGAGAGACAAGAAGCCTTGCACCACCGCTTGCTGTCTCTCTCATCACCGCCCACACACTACCTGCCCCGCTCGGTATAGACGCGCAAGTTGCGATAAATCACGTCTGCATCCACACCTACTTGATCCGAACGAGCATACAATGCAATCGTACCCTCTGACAATGCATCATGTTGAATCGTTTCTAGAAAGATATCATTGACATATAATGACAGTTTATTCTGCTCAGCGATAATTTGCAGGGTATTCTTTCCCCCCTGCTTAAAATCCTGCGTGATAGATCCCTTGCTCAAGACCTGCGATTTCATTGAAAAATTCTCAGAATACAGCAGTTGATAAGCTCCCTGCACATCGACCAGAAAAAGGTAGCCAGCGAAGTTCCCGAAACCATCCTTCTGGGCGCGCACAAAGATGCCCCCCTTCTCTCCCTGAGCAATCGTCATATCAACCATAATTGTCGCATCATGAAACTGGTATGCGTTCTCCATACAGCCCTTAAAGGACAGATTTACCAGCTCTCTGCCCGTTGTCACATGGTAGCCGTCATGCTTGAACGTACAATTATTATTATGATCCCATTGCCACTCTGTATCCGAATCATTCAGTTTATCCGAGAAGGCGGGCTTCCCGCTTGTGATTTCCTTGAGCTTGTCTGCATCCGTTGGCGGACGGCCAGTAGTAGGCGGCGGTGACTGCGTGCCTGTAGTTGGAGATTGCTGCATACTGGTCAGCACCACTGCAATCAACAGGCCAAGTATCAGGAGCACAGACAGAAAGGAGGCAAGCAGAATATACAGACGTCTGTGAGATGAGGTGGCACGCAGCGGGGCCCCAACGTGCATGGGCTGAACTGCTGAAGAAGCGACAGGCGGAGGAGCAGGCAAGACAAGCCGCTGCCCGTTTATTTCCTGAATACCTGAAGCGGCCACCATAGCAGGGCGAGGCTGTAGTGATTGTTCAAACGCTTCCACCAGTGCTTGAGCCGAGGGATAACGATGTTCCGGCTTCTTTTCCAGCCCTTTCAGTATGACCTGTTCGGTTTGTGGCGGGAGGTCAGGCACGTACGTTCGCGGAGAAGGAGGTTCCTTCGACATGTGCATTGTCACCAGCACAAGCTGATTCTCGGACTCAAAGGGAAGACGTCCAGTTACCATCTCAAAGAGCAAGACCGCAAGGGAATAGAGATCGCTCAGGGCATCGGCTTTACGCCCGTCATCAAACAGCTCTGGAGCGATATAATCCGCCGTCCCCAGAACAAAGCCAGTTGAGGTTAACTGAGTCGCATCAGTGGCACGGCGCGCAATGCCAAAGTCTGCCAGATAGCAGTGGCCCTGCTCATCAAGCAGCACATTCGAGGCCTTGATATCCCGATGGATAATTCCCTGCTGATGCATATAATCAAGCGCGGAAGCAATTGAGCGCAAATACTGGCGCACCTCCATCGGTGATAATGGACCTTTGCGTAGCCGGGTACGCAGCGTTCCGCCCTGCATCAAAGGCATCACGATATAGTGACGAAGAGCACCATTGAGGGTTGTTTTACCAGCATCATAAATGGGAATAAGATGAGGATGACGCAGCGCCGCCATGACGCGTGCTTCCCGAATAAAGCGGTTAAGCATCTCTTCATCATTGCGTATAAAGATCTTAATGGCAACCTTCCGCTCAAAGCGCGGATCATAGCCCTCATAGACTTCAGCCATCCCCCCTTTTCCAATCACACGCCGTAACTCGTAACGGTCAAGCGTCATTCCCTCCAGATCTGCCATACAATCTCTCCAATTCATGCCAGGAGTCAAGCAATTCAGTCTCTCTTCGTTATTCGAGCATAGTATTCATACATTTCGATAAGAAAAAGGACCGTGATAACAGAAGGCAGTCAGTAAAGCATGCTCATCTGTAAAACCAACTATATCATGAAGAACGGCTTCCACTCAATGTGCTAGAGCGGTAATCCTTCACACTTTAGCAAAAGAATGATCGCTTGCTTGAAAGAGATATTCAGAAGGCAGAGGGCGGATCAGGAGGGCTCCTGAAGCAGGGGAAGAAGCTTCTCTATATCGTACTCGCATTCCCAGAGCAGAGGGAAACGATCATGCTCTATCGCCAGCATCAGGCTATGAGCCTCACGCCAGGCAAGCTCGTACTCCGTCGAGGTGATCTTACCACTATAAAGCGCCTCATCCAACTCATCAACATCCAGCAATGTTATCTTTCCTGAGGGCAGAATATCCAGATCAAGATAGAGATCCTCATAGCAGAGGCGGCCCTGCTCATTGCGATAATGACGCGCACAGATATCAATATACCAGCCAAGCACTTCACGCGAGGAATTAAAGAAGGTGGTTATCACATAACGGGAGCCGTGAGGGAAATGTTGCATCCAGTAATAGCCATTATCGGCACGACAGACGCGTTCACCATCCATCACGAAGTAGAGCGGCTCTACCACTTCATCGATCCGAAACAACGTAACCGTTCCATGAAAAACGGGTGTATGCAGTTCGGTCTCGGCATAGCATCTCTTTACCACGCGCTTCCAGTCTGTTCGATCGGGATACTTTATTTTCATGACCACACCTTTCGTTTTCCGGATAAACTCTTGCATTACAAGACGTCCAGGACAGGCAGAAAGTAACAAAAAAGGGGTATGTACCAGAAGCAGCACATACCCCGAAATCATCGTGTTTTTAGCCTTGAGAGAGGGCCGAAGAACACGCCTGTGACATCTTCTTCAACGCGTCTTCCGGTGAAGCTTGACCGGTCAGAGCGCTGGTGTAGTTGGTCGTGATTTCGGTACGACAGTCATCCCAGGCAGGCATGACCGAAGGCACAAAGCCATACGCCATTGAATCGGGGCCAGCTTTGCGATCAGGGTTCTGCTCGAAGTATTTCTTCAGCTCCGGGCTTTCGGCAGCCGACTTGCGCACAGGCATATAGCCGGTCTGCTGGACAAAGTAGGAGTTTGAAGCAGAGCTGACCAGGAATTTCATATAATCCCAGGCGGCATTTCTAGTGTCGTTATCCACTCCGGAGAACATTGCCAGATTGGTACCGAACAGCGAGGTAAAGTGTCCAGAAGGTCCGGAAGGCATCACAGCCTGATTCACTTTGAACTTTCCATCCACGGCCTTCTTCACAAACGGATAGCTTGCGACAGTACTAATCGCAAAGGCCGCTTTCCCGGAAGCGAAGTCGTTCTGCCAGTTGTACTGCTTGGTTACATGAACGGCGCCACTCTTGACGAGCGGAGCAAAGTTTTTCAGCGCCTGCAAAGAGGCCTTCGCGTTGGGCTCATCACCGAACACCGCTTTTGTGCCATCAGACGAGGTGAAGTCACCGCCACCAAACGCCTTATACAGAATGCTCCAATCGTCAACGCTCGGTGTCAGCGAAAGACCCCAGCGGGAGCCATCGGACTTCGTCAGCTTCTGGATCGCAGCATTCAGTTCGTCAAACGTCTGAGGAACAGCGATACCCTCTTTCTTGAGCATATCTTCGTTGTAGTACAGTACAATCACGCTCTTGTTGAAGGGCAGCATGTACTGTTCACCCTCAAGTTCGCCATCCTTGAGCAGCACAGGATAGAAGTCGTTCAATTCGTCCTTTGAAAAGCCGTTCTTTCCTTCGATGTAGGGCTTCAAAGATGCCAGAGCATCGGACTGCTTATATTTCATCGCCCAGCTCTCGTAGACCTGCGCCATAGCAGGAGGCTTGCCATCAGAAATCGCGCCATTCAGCTTGGTGCGCAAGGTATCATACGAGTCAAAGGCCTGAAGTTTGATGGTGACGTTCGGATTCTTCTCCATATACTGCTTTGTCAGCGTCTCAAGAGCAGTCTTGTTTGTGCTGGTAGCGAAAGCTTCCCAGAACTCAACAGTGTACTTCTTATCCTTATCAAGAACGCCAGGGGTGTCGCCCGCACTGTTATCAGCAGTGGAGGAGCCACCACCACAAGCGCTTAAAATAAGCAATGAGAGCAACGCAAAAACGGTAATCCGTAACCAGTTACGACGCATTGTCACGCGTGTCCTTTCCCAAAGAAAGAAAATAAAAATGTCTATTTTCACCGGCCACTCCGAGGAGTGACGGGTTACTCACCCTTTCACACTACCGGCAGAGATCCCCTCAATAAACTGCTTCTGCGCAATCAGGAAAATAACCAGAATAGGCAGAGTCGTAAAAGAGGCAGCGGCAGCAAGACCAGTAGGATCGGTTCCCTCAGCCGTGATAAACGAGCGCAAACCGACTTCTACAGGCCGGAACAGATCCGAGTTCGTGACCAGATACGGCCACAGAAACGAATTCCAGCTCGCAATAAAAACCTGAAGCGCGATGACGACCAGTGCCGGGCGTGCCAGAGGAGCCGCGACCCGCCAGAGGAAGCCGAAGCGCGTACAGCCATCAATCTGGGCAGCCTCCCAGAGTGAAGGCGGTAAAGATAAAAAGAACTGACGTAACAGAAAGATTCCTGAAATGCTGACGCCAAAGGGAACAAACTGCGCCTGATAAGTATCCATCCAGTTCAAAGCGGAAACAATCAGATAGTTCGGAATCAGCATAGCCTCGCTCGGAATCATGATCAGGGCCAGAATCAGCATAAAGAGAACTTTTCGCCCCTTAAACTTCATGGTCCCGAAGGCATATCCTGCCAGCAAGGTCGTCGTTAAGGTCAGCAAAATACTGCAAATGACGACAATGATACTGTTTAAAAAGTATCGTCCCCACGGTGCTTGCGTCCAGGCACGCACATAGTTCATCCATTCCCAGTCGGGCAAGATATGCGGCACAACATCAAAAGCGCTGCGGTTCGTCAAAAGCGATGTGACAAAAATATAGTACAGCGGAAAGACAGAGCAAAGCGCAGCGATCAGCACAACAGCATAAGACAATATCAAACGTATTGTAGAAGCTTTTATGCGCCTTTCTGGCTTGGCTCGGGTAAGAGAGGCAGACATCACGGACTCCTGAATTAATCCACGGCATCCCGGCGATTCAGCGCGAACTGGGCCACCGAAATAGTAAAGACCAACAAGAAAATCACCACAGAGATCGCAGAGCCCATACCAGCCTGAGCTGTTGTACCAAAGGCTTTCGAGAAGAGATACAGGCCAAGCGTGCGCCCGGCATTGCCAGCCCCACCATTTGGGCCAACGAGCAGGAACACGGGCTGAAACATCTTAAACGCCTCTATCGTACTCAGAAGCAGGACAACCACTGTTACAGGCTTCAACATCGGCCAGGTGATATGGCGAAAAACCTGCCAGATGTTTGCCCCGTCCACTTTTGCTGCCTCTGAAAGTTCGGCGGACACATTCGTTAACCCGGCCATGAAAAGTACGACATTAAAGCCCAGTGATTTCCAGGTGGTATACAAAATAATCGAGGGCAAAATCCAATGAGGATCGCCTAACCAGTCGATTGGTTGCAGGTGGAACCATTTCAAGACTCCGTTGAAGAGGCCGTGATAATTATCAAACATCCAGAGCCAGATAGTCGTTGTGGCAACCATTGGCATAATATACGGCGCGAAGATTGCCAGCCGCCAGAAGGCTTTTGCCCGAATTCCTGACATCAGCATAATAGCCAGGAAAAGCGAGAGAAAAAGCTGGATCGGCACCGAAAATACAACATACAGAACCGTCACCTGTAAGGATTGCCAGAAATTAGGATCGCGAAAAAGCACTTCATAATTTCCTAATCCGGCAAAGGGCTGTGCAGTATGACGCAGGAAGTTCCATTTGAAGAGGCTAATTACAAATACGAAGATAGTAGGAGTATACGAGAACACTCCGAGGATCACAAAAGCGGGCAGTAAATAGAGATATGCTTGACCACTTGTGATCCACCGTTTCAGTCGAGACTTCCAGGGAAGGGGTTTCTGCTCCTGACCGGAAACAGAAACGGTAAGCTCGCCGTCCATTAAGCTCTCCATAGACACAATCAAATAACCAAAGACCATGATAATGATAGCACGTTAACTCTGGGTAATCAATTTGCAAAAAGTTTGTTAACAGTAGCGTGCCAGAACTAGTATTATTGTAACAACCGCCAGTAAATCCGAAGAGCAAGCCAGTGAGCCAATTCGATAGCCAGTCCGACGCAGACACAAAAAAAGCGAGAGGAGACCTTGATCTCCTCTCGAACTGATACCCTTTTTTCCTAAGTCGTCTGCTTAACCTCTTGCGCCTGTCCAGCAGCATGGAAAGCACGCAACACCCGTTCTGGCGTTAGCGGAAGTTGTACCAATGGGGTGCCCATTGCATCCGCGAGCGCGTTTGCAATGGCCGGAGCCATTCCATGAAAACCAATGCCATTGATATTTTTGGCTCCCGACAATCCATTTGTTGCATAGGACTCCACAAGATGCACCTCCAGCGGAAAGACATCCAGCGCGGTTGGCAAGTGATACTGTCCAGATTGGGTCAGGCGAGGCTGCCCCTTCTGATCGTAAGACAGTTCCTCTGACAGGGTCCAGTGAATCGCCTGGAGCGCATCGCCCTGAATCTGGGCCTCAGCGAGCAACGGATTGATAACTCGTCCGATATCAACCGCCGAAACGGCCTGAAGCAAACGAACAGCGCCTGTTTCTGTATCCACTTCCAGCTCAACCCCTTGAGCCACGAAGGAGACCGGAATCTGTCCCATTTTCCATGAGGCGCTGGTCATGAGCTGGCGGTTCTCCACATAGAGAGCGTAACCCGCGATCTGTTCAACCGTCAGAGTCCGTCCGGTGGGAGCCGAGATGACACCGGAGGCCAATTTGAGCGACTCCGGCATAACACCAAGCATCCGGCCCGCCATTGTCAGAATCTGCCGCCGCATCTGCTCTGCGGCCCGCTTGACCGCACCACCACCCAGATAGAAGGCCGAGGCCGCACTTTCTCCCAGAGAAGCGGGTGTGGTTGCAGTATCCGCCGTGTGAATCAATACATGATCCACTGGCACGCCAATCGTTTCAGCAATGACCTGCATCAGGGCCGTTTCGGTATGAACATCACCGCTACCGATGCCCACAAAGACATCAAAGGAGCCATCTTCGTTCAATTTGACCATCGCTCCAGCAGCGCCAGGCAACAGGTGCGACGCCCCGAGCATGGAAAGCGCGATGCCAACTCCCCGACGTGTGCGCCCATTGCTGAAGACGCCGCGCTTTGTGTGCCATTGCAGCTTCTCCAGAACCAGTTGCACGCATTCAGGCAACGCCTCTCCTTCCACCTGGAACGTAAGCGGATCTTTGCCTCGCACCGAGGTTCGAGCAAGCGGATACTCTTCACCCGCCTGTATCCAGTTTCGCCGCCGCAATTCAACAGGATCAAGGCGCAAACGGCGGGCAATCTCATCCATATGGCATTCAAGAGCAAAGATTTCCTGAGGGACGCCATAGCCCTGCAACGGGGCAGCAGGCGGCAAATTGGTGTATAACACCTGCGCGACATACCGCATATTGGGGCAGGGATAAAGCGCCAGCGTCTCAGAAGGCACATTCTGTTGAGCGGCCAGCGGATGAGAGGCATAGGCCCCGGTCGAGGTTAATAAGATCATCTGATTGGCAAGCAAAGTGCCATCCTGCTTAACACCCGACTTCAGGCGCACAATATACTGTTGCCGCACAGAAGAGCTCTGGAACGCGCTCGCACGAGGATATGAAAGCATCACAGGCCGCTGCGTTGCCAACGCCAGCAGACCGCTCAATCCCTCCAGGCCGAGCGCCTGTCTGACACCATACCCCCCACCGACCGACTGACCGATCACGCGAATACGGCGTACGGGCAGGCCCAATGTACGGGAAAGCATTCGCCGCACATGATGAGGAGATTCGGTATTAGAACGCACAACCAGCATGCCATCTTCATCAAGATAAGCCAGCGAGTGCAGCATATCCAGCGGGGCCGTGTGTACCAGAGGCACGACATATTCGCCCTCAACGATCAGATCGGCTTCTGCAAATCCCTGCTCGACATTGCCAGCATCGGCACGAACCTGTGCCGCCACATTGCGAGAGGCATCTGCAATTCCCTTTGCATCGGACTCGGCGTGAATACGGGGAGCATTTTCCTGAAGTGCCTGCCGGGTATCGAGGATCGCGGGCAGCACCTCATAGTCCACCTCTATCAGCTTGAGCGCCTGTTCTGCAAGTTCTGGCGTCTCGGCCACCACGACAGCCACCTTGTCACCGACATAGCGTACCACCTCATCAAGCAAAAATTGATCCAGCGGCCCCGGATCAAGCAGCGGGCGCTCAGCCACCGAGTAGGGGACACGGGGCACATCCTTATAGGTCAAAACCGCGTACACACCGGAGAGCGCTCTTGCCTCGGAAGTATCAATTGCTCTGATGCGGGCATGAGCATGCGGACTGGTCAAAACACGCGCATAGAGCATCCCCGGAATATGAGTATCCGCTACAAAAGCGGCTTTCCCGGCAACGAAGCGGGTTGCGGTCCGTGTGGGCATGGATTTTCCGACGATCTCGGGCGGCTTCTCTCGCATAGCCGAGGCAGTTAAAACCGGCATCTTGGTGGTATTGCCGGTCTCGATACCCTGGACCACTCCATGCTGTAACGCATCGGGCACATCATCCCCGCGCAAAAGAGCGGCCGCGCGCAACACCGCCTGCACGATCTTATCATAACTGACGCAACGGCACAAATTACCCGAAAGCGCCTCACGGACGTCTGCTTCTTCAGGTGAGGGGTTCTTCTGTAAGAGCGCAGACGCTGAGAGCAACATTCCAGAGGTACAGAAACCACAACGGATCGCACCAACATCAAGGAAAGCCTGCTGCAAAGGATGCAGGCCAGTGCTGGCAGGAGTCGGGGCAGATAACTCCTCAATGGTCGAGATTGTACACCCGCCCGCCTGGGCAGCCAGCATCGTACAGGCAGGACGTGGTACCCCATCAATCAGGACAGTGCAGGCTCCACACGCACCGGTCTCGCAACCACGCCGCACGCTATAATAGCCCTCACGACGCAACATGTCCAGCAGCGTTTCATTGGTCGCCACATCGACACTGATGACAACCCCATTGATACGTAGTTCAAGTTCCATCTTCGCTTACAATCCCTTATTTATCGGTACCGGATGCAACAATGCTTCGCCAATGGGCGACATTAAAAGCCTCTTCAAGGGCGCGTTGACCCAAGCTCATCGCGACAACACGGCGATATCCATTGCTGGCCCGAAAATCGGAAGGAGGCCGGAAGAATGAGAGACAATGCCGTACAACAGCCTGTATACGCTCACTATCCGGCGGTTGGGCAGCAACCTGGCCTTCAAACATCTGCTCCAGCGCGCGAATGCGCACCGGCTCCATATTCACGCCCCCAAACACCAACCGCACGCGCTTATAGCGTCCCTCCTCAATCTCAACCAGGGCAGAAGCATTTAACAGGGCAACATCTGTAGGCGTACTGCTGATACGCTGAAAAGAAGTACCACACCCTATCACGGGACGCGGCATCACCACTTCAATAATCAATTCGTTGGGACGTCGTTCTAACTCAAAGGTAGCAGCCGCAAGCCGCCGCTCCTGCTTTCCCTTGAAAACCACGCCTGAAAGCGGAAGCCCGGAACGCTGAAACGAGCCACCGGTCAGATTTAACTCCGTTTTTGAGCCCGAGCGCACCACAGCCTCGGCATCGAAGGCAACCAGGACAGGGAGCAAATCAGCCTGAGCTGCCAGACCAGCTCCGAGCGTTCCCCCGACCGTCGCACTGTTGCGAATCAAGTGGGAGGGTGCGGAAGCCTGGGCCGCCGCAGCAAGCACTTCCATACCACGCTGTTTCATGACAGGAGACTCTAACAGCGCCTGTAGAGTAGTCATTGCGCCCAGATGCACCGTACGCTCTTTTTCCTGGATATAGGACAGACCCAAATCGCGCAAATCGACAACAGCTTGAATACTATCATCATCCTGATTCAGTAAATAGGTACCTCCGGCCAGAGGCACTGTTTTCACATCCAACCGCCCGAGAAGCAAAAGCGCGTCATCGAGATGCTCTGCCCAATGATATTCAACTAGCCTCAATAGCATGGACGTTACCTTTGTAGCGGGAGCACCGAAAAAGTTTCAACATCGATCAAGCCTTGATCCGTCAGCTTGAGTGAGGGGATGACCGAGAGAGAAAGGAAGCTCAGTGTCATACAGGGATGTTCCGGCACACAGCCATACGCCGCCGCCACTTCATCCAGCGCTCGCAGTTGTGCCACAAGCTTACTTGCAGGCAGCGGAGAAACCAGCCCACCGAGCGGTAGCGGCACAGCAGCACGAATCTCTCCATCCACTACGAAAACAAAGCCACCTCCCATCGCTTCAAGTGCCTTCGCCGCCGCGAACATATCACGATCATTGGTGCCAGCAATCACCAGATTATGAGCATCGTGGGCCACACTGGAACCAAGCGCACCCTGTTTCAACCCGAAGCCTTGTACCAGCCCCAGACCCACGCGCCCCGTCGCATGATGACGCTCGATCACCGCGAGTTTGAGTAGATCGCGCTCTGGATCAGCCACAATCAGCCCATCCCGCAGCGGCGCATCCAGCTTTATATGCTGTGTCACAATCTGATCTGGCTCAATACCAATCACCGCAACCTCTCCCGGCTTTCCGGGAAGCTGGAACGAGGACTCCGCCAGCGCTCCAATCCTGATCGTGTTCACCTCATCGAGAGGCGTATCAAGCGGCGTCAGTTCCTGAACCAGACGGCCCTGTTGCGCAACAAGCTCACCGGCTTTATAGACAGATTCTACCTCGAAGCGCTGTAGATTATCCAGTACCACCAGATCAGCAATAAATCCCGGAGCAATCGCACCCCGATCGTACAACCGGAAGTACTGCGCAGTATTATACGTTGCCAGACGAATCGCTTCCACCGGCTCGAGCCCGAGCTCAATGGCTCGACGCACCATAGAATCGATATGTCCCCGCGTCATCAAATCCAGCGGGTCACGATCATCCGTCACAAAAAAGACACGAGGAGGATGCAGTTCCTTGACCAGCGGCAGGAGGGCATCAAGGTTCCGGGCAGCCGAGCCCTCGCGAATCATCAACCACATTCCCAGACGAATACGCTCACGGGCCTCTTCAACAGTTGTACACTCATGATCTGACATCACACCAGCCGTCGCATAAGCACAGAGATCACGCCCCCGCAATCCCGGAGCATGTCCATCCACCACCAAACCCTTCTCACATATCATAGCGATCTTCTCTAAGACCTGCTCATCGCACTGCAACACCCCCGGCATATTCATCATCTCAGCCAGACCAAGCACATTCTTCTCCTGCACTAGGGGCTGCAAGTCCTGCGCAGATAACGGATGATAAGGACTCTCAAAAGCAGATGCAGGAACACACGATGAAAGCAGCACATAGCAGCTCAGAGGCAGATCACGCCCGGAAGTCAGGACATAGCGAATCCCCTCAATACCAAGCACGTTCGCGTATTCGTGTGGATCAAGCATGACCGTTGTCACCCCACGCGGGACCACTATCCGTGCAAACTCCGGCAGGGTCAGCATGGTACTTTCAATATGCATATGCCCGTCCATGAGCCCGGGAACTAACCAGCGTCCCTCAAGATCCCGCACCACATTTCCCTGATAACCGGAGCCCGGCTGGCCTACCCCTACAACATACCCATCAGCAAGCGCTACATCGGCAAGGTATATCTCCCCGCTACACACGTTTACCACATTTGCATTGCGCAAGACAACGTCCGCGGGAAGCTCACCCCGTGCGATCCGAATGCGTCGCCCTAACATATCATCCATCGCGCTCCTCATTCTCTCCCTCTCATAATTACACCAGATTTCCTATGATGAAAGCTTTTAGCAGATTGTAGCACATATGTCAGAGTATATATAATTCTCATCAATATAATCACCCTTCTTGGTACCCCTGGCAAATCAACCTTGACAGAAAGCGCTTTACGCACGGAAACGCATAAATCCTCTGCACTCTCCTGAAACAGAAAATATCCTGCTTCAGCTTACACGCCGGATCTTCCCTTTTACCAGCACGAAAACCCAACCGAGCCCTTCGCCTTTACGTATTATTGATAGAGAGGGAGGATAACATTTCTCCTCACCGGTAAAAGAGGGAGGCAACAGCAGAAGACACCCGAAAGGGATTAGCGCTCTCATTGCGCTCTATAGAAAGGATCTCTTCATGAGTAACTCAGCAACAGCGGCGCTCAAAGTTGCGGCATTACTGGGAAGTGCCGCACTGGGGGCATTTCTTGCCCGCTGGTTCGATCATTTTCTGACCACCCAGGTTGAAAAGAGCGTTGAGTATCAACCTCAAAGCTATGAACTCGGGCTTGCCCCACTGGAGCCCACCCAACCAACTGAAAACGATCAATCACAATAACAACAGGGAGGGAACCGTCATGGGAGAACACATGACACCTCGTGAACGGGTCAGTGCAGCGTTGAAGGGAGAACCTGTCGATCGGGTGCCTCTCTGCTTCTGGCATCATTTCAACCCTGAAGGGTCGGGCGAACGGCTCGCCGAGCAGACACTGCATTTCTTTCGCGACACCTTTCACCTGGATATCATCAAAATTATGCCCGATATTCCCTATCCAGGACCGGAGCAGCCATTTCTAGAAGCGCGGCAAATACGCTTCTTGCCGCGGCTCGACGTCGACACAACACCCGAGTTTCAGCAGCAGCTTCTCTGCATCCGGAAGATCCGGGCCGAGGTCGGCCCGGACTCCCCCATCATCCTGACCCTTTTCAGTCCGCTTACCTATCTGATGTTCTTCTTCGGCCCACCCCATGCCCGTACGATCAACATTGCACGCAGTGATCCACAGGTCTTTGAGGAAGGTCTTGGCACGCTGGCGGCAAATCTCCGTAAGCTGATGGAGGCCGCTATTGATGCGGGGGCAGATGGCATTTTCTATTCCTGCATGGGCGCAACCACTGCTGACTTTACACTCGACGAGTATAAAGAGCTCGGCTGGCGCTATGACCTGCAAGCTCTGCGAGGAGCAGAGAAAGGCTGGCTGAACATTGCCCATATACACGCCGATCCCCAACAAAGCAGCGATCAAATCTACTTTGAGTTCTTTGACCGCTATCCAGTACAGGCCCTGAGTTGGAGCGATCGTCTAACCGGACCAAGCCTGAGCGAGGCGCTGACACTGACCGATAAATGTCTGATGGGTGGGCTCTTTGAGCGCGGACCGATCACGCAAGGAGGCGAAACTGAGATCACAAACGAGATCATGGCCGCGATCACTCAAACCAAAGGGCGACGCCTGATCCTTGCAAACGGATGCTCTGTTCCCGATGACACGCCAGAGCGCTGGCTACAATTCGCACGCTCCCAGGTTGATTCCCTTCAGCATTGATCCACTGCGACCACAAAAGCAAGCAGGCACCGGAAGCAGATATTCCGGTGCCACTTTTTTTCTGGTATACGATCAAATTGTTTAGCCCGCCACAGCCACATCTTTTACCGCGACAAGCGCATCAGTGTTTCGCTCACCGGCGCGTGCTACACGCAATGAACGCAGGGTATCATCAAGCCTATCAAGCACCGTATCAATCTCATCACGGGTAATCACCAGCGGAGGCTCAACACGAATTACCCGCGCGTTATTCATCGTGCCGGAAATGAGGACGCCACGCTTAAAGAGGCCCGCTGAAATGGCGTAGCCAATCTCATCATCCTTAAAATGCATGCCCAGAAGCAGCCCCTTGCCAGTAATATCTTCAAAGAAATCACTGTATTGTGTGGCGAGCTTACGGAGCTGTGCGAGCAGGTATTCGCCTTTTGTCGCAGCCTGTTCCGCAACCCGTTCTCGCAGCGAAACATGGATAGCGGCAATAGCGGCCGCACAGGCCAGCGGATTTCCTCCGGTTGTAGTGGTATGAATAAACGGATTCTCGTTGAGCACCTGCCAGATTTCCGGCTTTGCCATAAAGGCACCTACAGGCATGACACCGCCACCCAGAGCCTTCGCAGAGGTCATGATATCAGGAACCACGTTCCAGTGTTCTACCCCCCACATCTTCCCGGTACGCCCCATGCCGGTCTGTACCTCATCAGCGATCAGCAAGACCTGATAGGCATCACAGATCTGACGCAAGCGGGGCCAGAAGTCATCCGGTGGCACAATCGCGCCCGCCTCGCCTTGAATCGGCTCCATCACTACCGCCGCAATGTCATTCCCAACTTCCCGGGCAATGCGCAATTGCATCTCAACAGCCTCGGCATCTCCATACGGCACATGATAGATGTCAGGATGAAGCGGAAGCGGCGGTCGGCGATATAACGCCTTTCCAGTCAGCGCCAGTGAACCAGTTGTTTTCCCATGAAAGCCCCGAACTGCCGCAATAAAGCCGCTCTTTCCAGTATAGAGCTTGGCAAGCTTCATTGCGCCCTCCACAGCCTCCGTCCCACTGCTTACAAAGAAGCTATACTGAATATCCCCCGGGGTAATCTCGGCCAGCAAATGGGCCAGCATGCCGCGAAGTGGGTCGAGCAATTCCTGCGAGGGGAGCGGACTCTTCGCCGCCTGTGTTTGAACGGCCCTTACGACTTCAGGATGAGCCCAACCCAGATTGAAGAGCCCATAGCCACCAAGACAATCGATAAAGGTACGTCCGAGCGCGTCTTTAAAAGTAGCACCGCGTCCGGTCCACTCCACAGCAGCATAATCGCCCGCCTCAGTTACCGATTTACGATAGTCGATAAAGCCACTGTTAAAGTAGTTCGTAAAGTTATCAACCGTCTTTTCAATCAGCCATTGGGCCTCAGTCGGGCTCAATTGCGGTTTTAAGACAACATCCAGGTACCGCTGCGAATCGTGAAGGGCCTGTGGTAAACCATCACCACGCATAAAAATCCTTTCTGTTCGTGCGAGTATCCGCAAGCCATTCCACCCCGTCCCGCACCACCGGTACAATGACCGCACATGGCATCACATCGTGCTGGATGCACCCATGTTCAAAAAAAGGCCACTTGTGGATATGGCATGATGTTCGGCATAGAGATCAACAGATTCTACTGCCGAAATAGTCGCCCATGCATCTAAAAAGATGATATTTGAAGATGGCGGAAACAGCGTACAGGCGCCTTCCCGTTCTTCAGGATGCATAGAAACGATAAAGAGAAGAGGCATTCCGTGAGCACGGAAACCCACAAAGAGGTCAGGGATAACAGGTGGACAGATGGAAGCCGCAGAAATCGTGGAATTTTGCTATGTAGCGACCTTTTCGTTTAGAGGAAAAATCTTTCTTGCGCATAACACACCGTTTCTTTAAGCGAAACTTCTCGCGTTTGCTCCTATATTTTCAGTATAGCCTATCTCCAAAAAGAAAGCAAGGGAAGAGGCGGGATAGCAGGCAGGCTCACAACAAACAGGCGGTGCTTTTTCAACGCCACAAAAAAACCGGGGAAGAACATGTCTCAGCTCTTCCCCGGCGCATACCCCGCTCATCCCTCTATGGGAGGAGTCACACTCTCATCTCTCTCACTCTAGCGCAACGGCTTTGTCCAATCCGAGCAGCTTCCAATCAGTGGAAGAACGAAAGATGGAAAGTGCTATAGCACGGCTATCTATTTGATAGGTTCCCGCTTCAACCTGCGCCTTTATCTCAGCTACACGTTCCAGACGCTGCTGCTCATCCCTTTGCGTACGCAAACGCATCTCAACGGCTGCAATTCGCTCACCTTTCGAGCTGAACGGCTCTTTCCTCCTCGACGTCGAATAGCCTCTTTCAGGCTGATTCTCCTGTTGGTTGCGCAGTACGTTCGGTTCCATACGTCTTGCTTTTCTTCTGACAGGTGATACCAGCACAAACCTGTCAGTTCCTTTCTATTTAAGATGAGAGCTAACCCTTACTGGCAAAAGCGATCAGGGGTAGCACCTCAATCATATCCACTTCCAGTACTCCCAGATCTCACAAGTCAACTGCTTTCCCCTTCGCATCCATATACGTTGTTCTCTGATACCCCTGATCTTTTAAACAGTATACGAGCAGAGTCATACCACTTACAGTGCAAATTGTCCCTGATTTGCTACCGGGAAGTCCAGGGCCAAAGGTCCTGAGCCTACTCTACCTCTACCGCTCATACTTTTCCCGCCAGAGAGGCTCGCCGCCGCAACAGACGCACCATCCCTTTATCTTGTTTGACATAGCGCTTCAAACGGAACCAGAGGAGCAAGAACAGCACAATTGCTTCAATAGTCGACGAAAGCGCGTAGGCAAGCGGTATTGATATAATAACATACTCTTCTGGCAGGAAACGCAATAGTAGAATCATCATAGAAATACGTGCAATCAGGTTAATGGTGTTTGTCAACAGCGGCGTGTGTGCATCCTTCAAGGCAAAAAAACCACGCGAAAGCATATCACCCGCCGTCGTCCCTGGAATACCAACCAGATAGCCAAGCAAAGCGAGATAAGTCAGGTGGCTTGAGTGCACCGTAAATTCACCATGCTGAAAGAGAAGCCGAATCAATGGAAGCCCGATCACGCCAAGCCCAATCGCAGCCGGAACTGTCAGCAGAATTGAGATCCCCATGACCTTCGCCGCCATCTGCCGCATCCGGACAAAGCGGCCTGCCGTCGCATGAACCGTCAGATGGGGCAACAACGCCTGCCCGATTGTCTGCGAGATCAGGGCAAAAGGCACCGCTTGCAACATATCAGCATTGTGAATTGCCGAGAGACTGGCGGCATCTGGCAAATAGAGCGATGTAAAACGTGTCTCGACAATCAGAGCGATATAGACGACACCGATTGAGAGCGAATTGGGCCCAAGCAATCGAATGACCTGCCAGAGCCCCGGGTGACGCAGATTCCAGGCAAAGGTATAGCGTCCTCCCTGCTTGAGCAGCGCGGGAATCTGGACAATTACCTGAAGTGCCGAGGCCACCAGAACGCCATAGGTCGGCCCATAAATACCCAGCTCCGGCACCACCTTTGTAGCTAGCAATCCACCAATAATACCTATGTTATAGATAGCAATAGAGAGCGCGGGCAAAAGGAATTGCCTCTTGCTATTTAAGACGGCGGTCACAATAGTGCCCAGTGCCAGAATTAACGGCTGAAACAGCATAATGCGCGTCAATGAGGTTGTCAGTTCACGCTCCGACGCGGCATATCCCGGAATTAAGATATGATCAACAAACGCGGGTGTCAGAAACTCTGCCACAATCACAACTACTGTGAGGGCAACCAGCATCACATTAAAGACCAGACTGGAGAGTCTCCAGGCCTCCTGTGCGCCTTTCTCCCGATCATATGCCAGAAAGACCGGAATAAAAGCATGCACTAACGCTCCCCCGGAAATCAGGTTGAACAGTGTTTCAGGCAAACGGTTGGCGGCATAAAATGCATTGGCCTCGGGTCCTGTGCCGAAAAAGGCATTAAAAATGCTCTGGCGCACCACCCCTAACCCTTTTGAGGCAATGATAGCGAGGATCAGCAGCACAGAGGCTTCAAGAATACTGAAACGCCGAATAGAAAATCCTTCAGAAAACCGAAATTTATGTAGATTAAAGCGGAAGATACGACCACCCCAGATCTTCGGCTGCCACACCTTGCGTTCAGGTTGATCAGGAGAAGGAGCAGGTTGAGCGTTCGCGCTTCCATCCTGGCATTCAACTTCCTTTGATGATTGCGTATGCTTGATAGTCATGATCTCCTCAGGTAAGAGAAACAAATACGCCTACTTCAGCATTTGAAAATTTTCAGAAGCCTGTTTTTTAGAGAAGAAGAACATTTTTCCAGTCATAGAATCAGCACAGACAGCCGTATTGTAAAGAGAGCAAGGGCGATACAGATTGCAAGACACTCCACTCACACCCCTTCAACTCTCTTGCGATTTATGTACAATCCATCCAACTATTCAATTGCTGTGGTTATGTTGTATCAGTTTAGTATATCGAAAAGGCACTGTCAATCAATCTGACTCATTTGCCATCCTCATTTTCTCCCATCCCGGGCGGTCCTTCTTTTCCGCCACTCCCTCACCCAAAATTCCTTATTCGAGCTATTGAACCGAGAAAGACTGACATTTTTCGTATACTGAAAGGAAAGAGTGGAAATTATGGTAGTGTGGAGGCATTCGTATGCTCTCATCTTCAGATGATGATTTCTCACGAAGGATAGAGTCACACCCATTCAGCCCGCGAATCGCCCTGCCAGCGAAATCGGTACCTCTACCCTTCCGGTATCTCAGGCTCCAGCGGAGAGAGCAGCAGATCACGATCCCCCCGGAGCAAACACATCCGCAGAGAAGCACCAGCCAGCGTTCTATGAGACTGCTTCCACTTTTCTGTCTCCTGTTCATTCTGCTCCTGTCGCTGGTCTTTCCGTTCCAGCTCGCATCAGAGCAGAACGGGACCTCAGTTGCTCCATCAACATCTATCAATATTTCCCATACCACGCAGCATCCCGCAACCGTCTATCTAAAACCCACGATCACGCCTGCTATGGTCACAAAACAGGGAGCCTGCAATATGCCTGTACTTGGTCTATGGGGTGTCTGTGCGACACAAGTTCCGGCTGGAGGCGTGAAGGGCACCGGTACCCTTATCAACCCGCTCCCGGGTTCCCGGATCACGCAGCTCTATGGGCTCCCGGAATTCCAGCATTGGTGTTACTGTATCAGCCCCCACACAGGCCTTGACCTCGCAGCCCCCCCGCATACACCCGTGCTGGCGGCTGATAGTGGTCAGGTGCTTTGGAGTGGCTGGGATTGGTCGGGGCTTGGTTGGGCCGTCAAAATAGATCACGGTAATTATGTTGCAACTGTCTATGGTCATATGGAGCGGGTGATTGTCCAGGCAGGACAGAACGTGCAGCAAGGAGAGGTGATCGGTTATGAGGGAAGTACCGGAGATTCGACCGGGCCCCATCTGCATTTTATGGTGGTGCTCAACAATACCTGGCAGGATCCTTTACCCTACATCAGTCAGTTCTGACAACAAGAGAAGAGGCCGCGCGTACTGGCACGACCTCTTCTCGTTTTTTGCATGTTGTTACGCTTATGCTTGTGCCTGAGTGTTACTATACTTTGAGCGGCGACGACTGATTGATCCACCCTTACGCCCTGCCGCCTGTGCCTCTTCACTCGTCCATTTATGAGCAGTTCCCAGTGCATGGGCTGCCCTGCCGCCCTTGCTGGCAATCTCGCGTTTCTTTTCAGGACTCATTGAAGCAAAACCGCGACCGCGACCTTTCTGAGGTGTCTGCATTGATCCTTCTCCTCTTCGATTCTAGCGACTTCTGACCTAACGAGAGCACTTCAGTTGTTAGAGTCGAAAAGTATATTCCACTCCGACCCTTCTCCAGATGATCTCTTCCTGCATATCAAGATAGGGGGAAGAGACAAACGGTTGTGTATCTCGTATATAGGTATCACGGCCTATATTCAAAATCGGATACAGTAGAGATGCTTCCCTACAATCTCATACTGTTTATCCATTCACCCCTGCATTTCATTTCTTCTCGAAAAAAATGCTGTAGGAGTGCAAAGCAAGACTCAGGTTCAAGATATACCTGATAGCAGATACGCAAGAAGTATTGCCATCTTCCAGCCCTGCTAGCAAACAAACATGCTTTTCTTTTTCAAGTACAGAATCCATCATCTGGATAAAAGAGTGTGCTCACTCTTCTAACAGAATAACAGCATAGATCAGAGATGGACAAGATATGCCAGAAAAGTTTCAGCATTCTCTAAGGTAGACTCATCCATTTCTAAGCAATAGTTCGGTTTATAGAACAAAGCTCAACTCTTATTACATCTTCTACGCGTTTCTTTCTGTAATGCAAACACTCTTTCACATAGATTTTTCTAAGGAAACTATCAGCTTGGCACGGCACAAAAGTCCTATGCTCCGGATGCTGCCCGACTTCTCTAGCGCCGGGATCGAAGCGACGCCATATCAAAAATAGATCTTTTGTCCGAGAAATAGTGCATTTTCAAACGACTTGCTCCCGAAAAACTTCTTCCTATGCATACAGTTTTCCCTCACGGAGGCGGCGACAAGGTGATTCTCCTATTTCCAGAGAAAAGCTGTATCCCTGAGCGCATACTATCCGTTTCAGTGTTAAGGGTGAGGAATAGAATGAATGTCAGAGAGTTGCTCTTCTTGACGGCTCCCCGCAGAGAAAAGCGAACATGCGGCACCAAAACAATAGCCGTCGTACCGTTTATTATCCAGAGGGGACGCAATGATGAGCAATCAGCAACATAAGCACCGCCAGCCGCTTCTCTACTGACCTTCAGATCGAGATGCATCGCGCTATATGCGCTGCATTCAGCAAGTCAGTAATGCTTGCAAATATCGCTATTTTAATAAAAACTGATGTTGAAATGCTGTAATTGATTACACTCTGCACAAGGTTTTATATGCTGTATTGACAAAAGAGTCACACTTTCGATACAGTAGAGACACTGGTTTTCTGTCTGGTAAAGAACTTCTGTGCAGGCTAGGGAGGGACGACTTGTCCATGGGGATGTGTTTGGATTTAGAGGGCTGTGGTTTTGAAAATAGAGAGAAAGCGCGTTTCTGTTCTCGTTGTGGTATCCCACTACGCGGTACATCCCTGAAAGGGCGCTATGAGATCGTCAGCCTTACGGGCAAAGAGCGCAAAACGGTCACGTTTCGGGCCATTGATCGACGCAATGGAGAACGGCTTACTGTTCGTGCACTCCATCCCCGTCAGGCAAAGAGCCGTGAACGCGAAGAATTTCTTCAGGAAGCCGAGTATGCAGCCTCACTTTCTGCCCGTGTTCACGATCCGGGAAGTATCCGTGTAATTGACTATGGTCAGGATGGTCCGGTTACCTTTTTAGTTAAATCCGAGATAGCCACGGGAGAGTTCAGCAATTCCGCACAGTCCCCGCGAAACGCACGGCAGGTGCGACAGACGGTGGAACCGGAATGTGATATAGATGAGGAAACGCTGCTGCGTATCGAGGTTCCGTTCAAGAAACCACGAGCCGCAGATCCTCTGACCGAGGCGAATGTTGCCTATGAACAGGGAAATTACGAGCTTGCATTAAGCGCCTATGACAAGGCAATCGCGCAGAACGCGACCCAGGTCGATGCATGGAGTGGTAAGGCCGCGACCCTGCTATGTCTGGGACGGCTTGAAGAGGCCCTACAGACCTATGACTATGCACTGACCATGCGTCCAGAAGATCCAGACCTCTGGACCGCGCGCGGTACCGTTCTCCGCGAGCTTCGCCGTCTGGACGAAGAGCTTTACAGCTATGAACAGGCACTCAGCTATGATGAGAACTATGCCTATGCGTGGAGCGCCAAAGGCATGGCCCTTGCGGAGCTAAATCGCCCGGAAGAGGCGATTATGGCTTTTGATAAGGCGCTGGTCCTTAAACCCGAACAGCGCGTTGTCTGGCAGGCAATGAGCAATACACTCTACAACCTGCGTCGCTATAAGGAAGCGCTCATCGCGATTGAGCGGGCGCTTTCGATTGATAACAGTCAGGCTTCAACCTGGGATATCAAGGGCAATATCCTGCGTCGTAAGGGTGAGCCAGAAGAGGCGCTTCAGGCACACGAGCAGGCGCTGACCCTCGATCCCCAGAGTGCGACTCTCTGGTTTGATAAAGGGAACGATCTGCGCGACCTCAAACGCTTCGATGAAGCCCTTGTTGCATACGATCACGCTCTTTCCCTTGATCCATCACTGGCAGGAGCATGGTATAATCGAGGCAACGTGCTTGCTGCACTACATCTGTACGAAGAGGCACTTGCTTCCTATGACCGGGCACTTCAGTACGATGACGGATTAACTTCTGCTTGGTACAATAAAGGAAGCCTGCTTCATGAATTGCAGCGCTACGATGAGGCTCTTGCTGCGTTTGATCGAGCTCTAGCAGGCGATGTCCACTATATCGCAGCCTGGAACAATAAGGGGCTTTCGCTCTTTGCCCTGGGACGATTGGAGGAAGCGCTAGCAGCACTGGATCAAGCGACCTCGTTTGCGCCAGAAGAGCCTGACGCCTGGTATAACAAGGCTGTTGTATTACAAAAACTGGGAAGAACGCAAGAGGCCCTTTCCTGCCAGGAATGGGCTCGCACCATTGAGGCGCGATCCCGTGGCAGCGAGGCTTCGTGAGTTCCCCCCGTGTATTTTTTCACCTGGAGGAGGGAATGCGACGCTGCGCAGATCAGGTAGACTGCGGTTATGATAATCGGGACAGCGACTTATTTTGTCGTGCCTGCGCACTGCCTTTAATTCATACGATGCTGGCGGGACGCTACCGCGTGGATGCCTTAATCAGCAAAGGCGGTTACGCGGCGGTCTTTCGTGGTGTAGATCGCCACCTCTCCCGCTACATCGGAATTAAGGTTCTGCTACCCAGCAAGACAACGCATACCGAGCACGAGCATTTTTTGCGTGAAGCACGTATCGCTGCGACTCTGGATCACCCGAATATTGCTCCTGTCCTTGATTATGGCCGCGATGGTCCCAGTGTTTTTCTGGTTATGCCACTCTATACGGCTGGCTCCCTGCGTACCCGGCTGGCTCAGGCCAATGGCCCCCTGCCATTTCAGGAAGCGGTGAGCAACTTTCATCAGCTTGCCAGCGCTTTACATTACGCACATACACGGCCACGTCCCGTCATCCATCGCGATATCAAGCCTGAGAATATCCTGGTCCATCAGGATGATCATCGCCTGGTTATCACCGATTTCGGGATCGCTCGCCTGCTGGAACCAGGAGCCCGCTTCGGCAAAACCGTTACCGTACGAGGCACGGTTGGCTATATGGCACCCGAACAAACAAGCGGCGTGGTCGACCCACGCAGCGATCAATATGGATGCGCCATCGTGCTTTATGAGATGTTGACAGGCTATCACCCGCTCGATCCAGTCAGCGGCTCTGTGCCTCCTGCTTCTTCGCTCAATCCAGAGCTCCCGTCAGCTTTGGATCACGTCATTATGCGTGCATTGGCGACGAATCCCGAGCACCGCTATGCCGATATGGTCGAATTTATTCAGGCTTTCGACCAGGCATGTCAGCCTGGCAATCATACGCCCGTGACCACACCACCGCTCTCCTCGGACTCGTATCCAATCATGCCCAGAAGCACAAACTCGACAAACCCGTCTCTCCCTTCGGTGTCTTCCTCCACCGGCAAGCAGGGCATTGTGCAGGATGTCCAAACATCGCGGGTCAAAATCAGGAGCACCGGAGCTGCACGTGATAAGTGTCGCGAGGGTGATCATTATCTGAAGCAGCACCAGTATTCGCAGGCGCTCCATGCCTATGAGGAAGCTCTGGAAATGGACCCCCGCAACTTTCACGCATGGAACGGCAAAGGTACCGCCCATTATAATCAGGGAAACTACCGCAAAGCGCTTGACGCTTACCTTCAGGCCACCGAAATCGAACCTGATAATGTGGTCGTCTGGGTCAGCGCGGGTCTGGCACTCCTGCGATTACAGCGCTATCAACAGGCGCTGGTTCACTTTGAACGCGCTCTGGCAATTGATCCCTGCTATGTGGCAGCCTGGAACGGCAAAGCGGATGCACAGCTTGATATGAATATGCCTGAAGAAGCTGTTGCATCCTATGAGCAGGCGCTGCACTGTGATGCTCGCAGTTTTCAGGCCTGGAACGGGCTGGGAAATGCCCGTGCCTGTCTGTTTGATTACAGTGGAGCTGTCGATGCATATACACAGGCGCTTCTGATTAACTCTCGCAGCGCTGTTGCCTGGTGTAACAAAGCAGAAGCGCTGCTCAGGCTCGGCCATAATAAAGCGGCACTGGATGCCCTCAACGAGGCAACCGAAATGGACAAGGGCTATACTCGCGCCTGGGAGCTCAAAGCCAACGTATATGAAGCCCTGGGTAATGTGCACGAGGCCCAGAAATCCCGCAAACGGGCACGTCCCTGGAATCTCAAGCCATAAACGCTCAACAAAAGATCCATTTTGCTTGATCGCCCACTTATGGCTGCGATTCCTGCTGCCCATTTTATTCTTTCTAAAAGGAACATACGCTCAAATGGTGACCCTTTCTCTACCCGACAAAGAGCAAATCGAGGCTTTTTTGCGCAAAAACATTTATCTTCATCTCTACGAACTCGGCGACATGGATGATTTTTTCTGGCCCTATACCCGCTGGTATACCCTGGAAGAAGACCAGACGATTAAGCAGGTTATCATGCTCTATACAGCCTTTGATCCCCCTGTTATGCTGGCCCTGACCGATGATATCACCGGTATGCAGGCATTGCTTCGCTCATCTCAGTTACCGAACCAGATTTTCGCTCATCTGAGCCTCGGTCTGCGCGAAACCCTGGAAGAGACCTATACTGCAACATCCTACGGTACACACTATAAGATGGCCTGGACCAATCCTTCAGCCTGCAACACGATCGATACCACAGATGTCGCCCATCTCTCACAAAGCGATCTCCCCGCACTGGAGGCGCTGTATACTCAGGGCTATCCCGATAACGCCTTTGATCCGCGCATCCTCGAAACCGGGCAGTGCTACGGGATCTACCATCCGACCCACCCGGGAAAACTGATCTGCGCGGCAAGCGTCCATGTCTATTCGGAATACTATCAGGTGGCCTCGCTTGGCAATGTTGTGACGCACCCGGAATGGAGAGGAAAAGGTCTGGCAACCCGAACCTGTGCGCGGCTCTGCCGTTCGCTACAGCAACATATCCGGCATATTGGCCTCAATGTCAAAGCCAATAACGCAAGCGCAATCCGCTGTTATCAGCGACTCGGTTTCCAGACAGTAGCAGAATTTGAAGAGGTGCTCTTAACCCATAAGTAGCCAAAGGGGAGAGAGACCAGAAGCGCCCTTTCAACTGTGCCTTTACCATAAAGCGTGGATTTCTTCTTCGGCCTCTCTCCCTCTAGCGGGCATGCCCGAGCAGAAGCATCGTCAGCAACATACCAATCGTCAGGAGGAGCAAGAAAACCAGACCGATCACGATCGCGCCAAAAATCGTTGATTGCTGTAGCAGATAAAGAGGAATCGTTTTAAACTGCATACTCGCAGCCACCAGCGTCGAGAACGAGGTGCGACTTTGCATCTGGATCTTTTTGCGCGGCTGCGTCTTCTCCTCGCTCGGTTCTTCCAGGGCAGGATGGACCGTTGCCGCCGCAAGGGAAGGCAGGGAGCCACCTTGCTTTGCAGTTCCCACTACCTTTTCTATCGGTGATACCGGCAATGTGGTATCCTCCCGCTGGAGGAAACGCTTCCCCCCTTCGCGCGACTTCGCCTGACCACGAAACTCTTTTTTCTCCGCGTTTTTTTTCTTGCGATTTTCCCGTAATACCTCGTCATAGGCTTGTGCAAATGCCATAATGTTAGGGTAACGTTGCTCAGGCTTTTTCGCCAGTGCCCGCAGAAAGACTGCATCGAGTTCCTGGGGGAGTGAAGGATTGTAAACACTTGGGGGTGTCGGCGGCGTATGATGATGGTGATGCAGAAGCTGAGAGGCCGTCCCCTCAAATACCGCCCTCCCTGTCATCAACTGATAGATCATAACTGCCAGCGCATACTGATCCGCCGATGGGCCCACATGCACCGAGGTTGCCAGTGATGGATCATCAAACTGCTCCGGAGCCATATACAGCGGTGTCCCCACCGAACGATGCATCGACCGCCCGTGTCGATAGAATGCCGCAAGGCCAAAATCCGCTAATAGCAGTTTTGGTCTGCCATGCGGAAAGATATGTGCCAGATGGGCATATTCGTCATTTTTGGGCACATTCTTTTCGACACGAATCAGAAAATTTGTGGGCTTGATATCGCGATGAATAATCCCGTGATCATGAGCATATTGAAGGGCCGTAGCCGCCTGCACCAGATAATATCCCGCCTCTTCAGCCGAGATAGGCCAGCTAAAGCCATACTGCTGCGTGCGCCGCTGGAGCCAGCTCCACAGTGAGCCATCCGATAGATACGGCATCACCAGATAGGTAATAGTCGGGCCGTCCGGCTCAAGCACTTCATCCCCGAAATGATAGAGGGGTAAAATATTCTCATGATCAAGCTCGGCAACGGCGCGGGCTTCACGCTCAAAGCGCACAGCCGCCTGTTTTCCTTCGGGAGTATTGGGAACCGCGCGTAGGTCTCCACACACAACCTTGATCGCGACTTTCCTACCAATCCGTGCATGTTGCGCCAGATAGATATCTCCCATACCGCCACTCTCGACGAGACGTATCAACCGGTATCCGCCAAGATTTTTCCCCACCAGCATATTCATCCGCAACTTCCCTCAAGACAAAAATAGAAGAGCATGTTCTGCATACTCTCTTCAGAACTTTTTCTACACACAGTATACATTCGCCTTAAGATGATCTCGAAAAACTGAGAAAAAGGTGCTACATATAACGCAAAAATTTACAACACCATATATATAGAATAGATGAATCGATGTTTGAGACATTGAGATATTTAATTGATGCCCATATGCGGCTACACAGGAAAACGGCGAGCAACGGGCAGGGCAAGCCCATACTGTTTCAGGATTGAAGCCGGCTGCGAAGCGAGCTGATCCGTTCCCTCCTTCAACAAGCTGGAATCAGGCATACCCATCTCCTCGCTCTGCCTCATTCAACTAAGAGAGGAGAAGAGCGCGAAGACGTGAAGTAAGAGAGGTACCCGCATTCAGGTTTCATTCAACTAAAGCTTCAATCGGGGGACGCAGCCCAGCCGAACAATACCGCCCGCTTGTTGGACTTCTTCCTATACTGACTGGTATGGAAGTTTCTATCTGTGGCAGTCAGGAGGTGTTGAACGATGCTCAATCATCGTCGTTTCGCGGGCATCGTCTATTCGGTGCAGGCTTTGCTGAATTGCTCAGATACCAGCTTGATACTGGCATGTCACGATGCCACGCTGCGTCATCCTCTCTTACAACGGCTTCCTTTCTATCTCCATCAGGAGCTCTCTTTTTTCAGTGTAACGCATACCGAATACCTGCTGCATGATAGCCGTATTCAGTCTCTATGCGATATTGCCCTACAGACTGGGCATATCTGGTACTACAGGCACACTCAGAGAGACGCAATGCTTGCCGCTCCGCTTGAGCGCCCACAAGGGCTCCTCGGAGTCCTGCTCTGCTCTCGAAAAGAGCCTTTCACACCCGGAGATTTTCGGCTGCTACAGCAGACGCTTCCCCGGTTCAGTCAAGATGTGGAACGAAGCCTTGAGGAACTCAGCTCGTCGCTTTTCCTATCTGAACAATCCTCGATACAGGATCAGTATGAGTTTCTTTCGCTTGTCTGCCATGAGTTGCGACGCCCATTGACTACGATCAAGGGCTATACAGGACTGTTACAGAGCTGTGATGAAGCGATCGAAAGCGCCCGGCGTCAGCGCTACCTTCAGGCTATTCTCACCGCGATTCAGCATCTCGAAGCCGCCATGAATGATCTGTTCGATATCTCCTGTCTCACAAGTGGGCGGTTCACACTGCACTGCCAATGGATCGATCTTGTATCCCTATGCACCGAACTGATTGAGCAGGAGCAGGAGAGAATCGAGGAGGCACGTCCCGGCTGCTATACACTCCGTCTGCATGTCGAGACGCCTCTACCGCCCATCTGGGCTGACCCGCATCGCGTGCGCCAGATTCTCGCCAATATTCTGGATAACGCGATTAAATATTCGCCACAAGGTGGGCTCATTGAGATGTTGCTTCAACAGCAGGCAATCCCAAAGCAGCCACCGCGCATCAATATCACTGTGCGCGATCATGGGATCGGCATTACGCCTCGCCAGCAACGAACGCTCTTTCAACCCTTCTCCCGGCTCCACCATCCCGCGACCAGCCAGGTGAGCGGGCTTGGCCTCGGGCTCTACCTCTCACGCAAGCTTGCCGAAGCCATGCAGGGACAACTTGTGCTTCAGAGTGTCGAAGGGAAGGGAACTAACGTCACCCTACAGCTTCCAATCGCCCCGACGGCAAGACAAAACGACCTGCCATCCTCAACTACTTGCGAAATAAGGCACAGTTTGTTATAGTGTCGACAGAGCATATTTTCTAGCATTGATATCCACCTATTTCGGTAAGGAGCAAAACGGATTACAGGAAAGATTCCTTTCCTTTACAGCCGGAACTGCTTCAACAGAACAAACAACACAAGAAAAAAGAGCAAAAGAAGGGGAGCGCTATGCACGTAGGGTTGCTGGAGGATGATCTTGCAATACAAGAGATGGTCATGCTTGTTTTGCAGGACGAAGGTTACACTGTCACCGTTTTCGCCGAGGCTGAGCAATGTCTGGAGGCGTTGGGTGTCACCACGCCACAGCCGCAAGTCTCTCCTGTGGATGTTATGATCATTGACTGGCGCTTGAATGGGTCTATGTCTGGTATCGAAGTGATCCGCCGGATCAGAAGCTGTCCACACCTGCAATCCCTCCCGATTATTTTGACAACAGCGGCAACATTCACCGATACCGAAGAGCTACAGAACCTGAACGTCTCCCTGCTCGAAAAACCGTTTTCTGTGGATGAAATTATCATGCTCATCAAACAGAAAACCGGGACGCTCCCATCTTCATGACCACCCACGTCAGGCGACATCAGCGGCTCTCGATCGTGCTGTTTTTCCCTCCCGAAACTAAAGTGCAGTAAATGGCAGGACAGTCAGATAGTAAAACGAACGCTACTACGGTTGTCTTCATTTCCCGGCGCTGTAGTATAATAAACCTGAGAAACGACAATGAGTATAAGGGTTGACTTTTATGAAACCACGTCTTATTGCATTGAGCCATAGACGGTCACCCTTCCCCAAATACACTCCATCAAAGGATAGGTCTTATGACTGCATACAATGACGTATTTGGCGCACGCACCCGGTTGGATGGTGCATTCGGAACTGTGCATTACTACCGGCTGGATAGCGTTTTAAAACGGGGTGTCGATACACTTGAACGACTCCCCTTTACTGTGCGCATCATACTGGAAAATCTGCTTCGCAATGCAGATGGCGAGCTGATCCGCGAAGATGATATCCTCTCCCTTGCCCGCTGGCGACCGGGGCAAGCCGCAAGCAGCAATGCAGAATATCCCTTCCTGCCCGGACGTGTTCTGATGCAGGACTTTACCGGCGTCCCGGCAGTAGCCGATCTGGCCGCCATGCGTTCTGCTGTTGCTCGCATGGGAGGAGATCCCAAAAAGATCAACCCGCTGGTTCCCGCAGATCTGGTCATTGACCATTCAGTGCAAGTCGATGTCTTTGGAACTACCAATGCATTTCAATTTAACGTTGAACGCGAATACGAGCGTAACAAAGAGCGCTATGCACTGCTTCGCTGGGCTCAGCAGGCGTTCAGCAATTTCCGTGTCGTCCCTCCTGGAACCGGTATCGTCCATCAGGTCAACCTGGAATATCTGGCCTCTGTTGTCATGACCAAAGAAGAGAACGGAGAGAAAGTCGCCTTCCCTGATACGCTGGTTGGAACTGACTCGCACACGACGATGGTCAATGGTCTGGGTGTTCTTGGTTGGGGCGTTGGTGGCATCGAGGCCGAGGCGGTTCTGCTTGGTCAGCCGCTCTATCTCCTCACCCCTGAGGTTATCGGTATGCGCCTCACCGGCTCCTTGCCCGAAGGCACGACCGCGACCGACCTTGTGCTGACCGTTACCCAGATGCTTCGCAAGCGCGGTGTGGTCGGTAAATTCGTGGAGTTCACAGGCCCGGGCCTCAGCCAGCTAGCCCTTGCAGACCGTGCAACCATCTCCAATATGTCGCCAGAGTTTGGTGCAACCGCAACCCTCTTCCCGGTCGATGCCGAAACCCTGCGCTATCTGCGTGCAACTGGTCGCTCCCCCGAACTGGTAGAGCTGATCGAGCGCTACACAAAGGAACAGGGTCTCTTCCGCACCGACGATATGGTCGAGCCAGAGTTTGATGATCTGCTTGAACTCGATCTCAGCACGATTGTCCCCAGTCTGGCTGGTCCGCGGCGTCCGCAGGATCGCGTGCTGATGAGCGAACTGGGTAAGACCTTCCGTACCGCCTATGCCGATCGCTTCTCGGGTTCCACCCCATCTACTGAGACAGCACAAGGCCAGACCGCAACGGCAACCGCGCAGAAGGGAGCCGCCGTTCTGGTAAAGGAAGAGAACAGGCCCGAAAGCGTTGAGATTGAGGTAGACGGTCAGAAAGTCACCCTGCAACATGGCTCCGTGGCTATTGCGGCCATTACAAGCTGTACCAACACCTCGAACCCCTCTGTCATGGTTGCCGCGGGCCTGGTGGCAAAAAAGGCAGTGGAAAAAGGGCTCAAAGTCAATCCCGCGGTCAAGACCAGCCTCGCACCGGGCTCTCGCGCCGTGATTGACTACCTGAAGAATGCAAACCTGCTGCCCTATCTGGAACAGCTCCGCTTTAATCTTGTGGGCTATGGCTGCACAACCTGTATCGGTAATAGTGGCCCACTGCCTGAGCCCGTTGCACAGGCCATTCAGGACAATGACCTCGTCGTCGCCTCGGTGCTCAGCGGGAACCGCAACTTTGAGGGCCGCATTCATCCGCAGGTCCGAGCCAGCTTCCTTGCATCGCCCCCCCTGGTCGTTGCCTATGCCCTGGCTGGAACTGTCGATATCGACCTGACAAAAGAGCCACTGGGAGTCAACGACAAAGGCGAAGAGGTCTACCTGCGCGATATCTGGCCAACACAGCAGGAGATTCAGAGTATCGTCACAAAAACGGTGACACCGGAAGTCTTTGCAGAGAACTATGCACACGTCTTTGAGGGTGACGAACACTGGCAGGCGCTCAGTAATTCAACCGGCACGCTCTTCGAGTGGGACCCCGAATCCACCTATGTGCGCGAACCGCCTTTCTTCCAGGGGATGGCAAACGAGCCCGCTCCGGTCAAAAATATCAGGGGGGCTCGTGTTCTGGCGATGCTCGACGATTCGATCACGACCGACCATATCTCACCTGCGGGTAGCTTTGCTGCCAACAGCCCGGCTGGTCAATATCTGATCGAGCATGGCGTCCAGCGCCGCGACTTCAACACCTACGGTGCACGCCGTGGTAACCATGAAGTGATGGTGCGCGGCACCTTCGGCAATATTCGTCTGCGCAACCGTCTGGTCCCGGGCAAAGAGGGCTACTACACCGTCCATCTGCCGTCTGGCGAAGAGACCACGATCTACGACGCCTCGATGCGCTATCAGCAAGAGGGTACGCCGCTGATCGTTGTGGCAGGCAAGGAATACGGTTCCGGTAGCTCCCGTGACTGGGCCGCGAAAGGTCCCTTGCTGCTCGGTATTCATGCCGTGATCGCAGAGAGCTTTGAGCGCATTCACCGCAGCAATCTGGTCGGTATGGGCATCCTTCCCCTTCAATTCCGCCCGGGTGACAGCAAAGAATCGCTCGGCCTGACCGGACACGAAACTTTCGACATTATGGGCATCGAGGAGGGACTGAAGCCTCGCCAGGAGGTGACCGTCAGAGCAACCCGCGAGGATGGCACGTCCTTCGAGTTCACAACTATCGCACGCCTCGATAGCCCAATCGATGTGACGTACTATAAGAATGGTGGCATCCTGCTTACTGTTCTGCGCCGCCTGATGCAGGAGGCATAGTCACTTAACATCCTGATAACAAACAGGCAGTGAAACCGGATTGGCTGACCATCTGTTAAAGATAGGTTAACAGTCCGGTTTTACCTTTTCTACAGTACCAATTACCCGCACTTCTCCTATCCCTCTGACACAGTGACTCTATTTCTTTACTGAAAGCAGAAAGGCCTCTATTTCCTGTCCTTCCCTACCCTCTCCTATCCCATTAGACTACAGGAAAAATTTAAACGATCCTTAAAGCTATGTCTACTTTCCTTTAATACTACAGTAGTATGATACAGAACAGAAAACGATTGAAGCATCAGAGCTATAGTGAAAAACAGGCGGTTTTACCTTGAGAACAAGTGCGCTTCTTGAAGTGAAAGGCCTCTCAAAAGTCTATCCAAACGGGTATGAGGCTCTCAACGACATCAGCTTCTCCGTTCGAGGAGGCGAGTTTATTTGCATTATCGGGCGCAGTGGAGCAGGCAAATCGACGCTGCTACGCTGTATTAACGGGCTCATCCCAATTTCTGGCGGAAGTATCCGTATAGACGGAACCGATATTTCCGCGTTAAACGAGAACGAAAAGCTGCTCTTACGCCGTCGGATCGGCTTTATTTTCCAGGAATTCAACCTGATCGAACGCGTCAGCGTTCTGCACAACGTTTTGACAGGACGACTTGGCTACATCAATGATTTCTGCGCGGCGATCGGCTATTTCAACCGCTCCCATCGTGAAAAGGCGCTCTGGTGTCTGCAACGCGTTAATATGGTTCAGCGGGCCAGATACCGCGCGGATCGGCTCTCAGGTGGAGAGAAACAACGTGTCGCAATCGCCCGGGCCCTGGCTCAGGAGCCCCTGATCCTGCTGGCAGATGAGCCGGTGGCAAACCTGGATATTGAGTTGACCTGGGGCATTATGGAAGACCTTCGTGCCGTCGCCCGAGAAGAGAACGTGCCCATTCTGGTGAATATCCATGATCTCGAAACAGCTAAACAATGCGCCGATCGCATCATCGGTATCGCACGCGGGCGTATTGTGTATGATGGCGCTCCCACCGGTCTGACTTCAGGCATCTTACAGGAGATCTACCAGAGCGATAGCGCGCCCGTCCGCTACACAACAACAAACAGCGAGTCACTCCTTCCCGCAACATCCGGGGTGCTCGGAGGATAAGAAACAGTGGCAATAGAACGCAATCTCAAGAGTGGGCAGGCAACCGATCCACGCCTGCAAAAGCGATACGATTTTTTCCAGCGGTTCCAGCACAGCCCGGATCGGACCCTGATTCATCCCTTACAGATACCGAAGTGGTCCCTGACACTTCCGGCGCTTCTCTGCGCCCTGGGAATCGTTCTGCTGGCGCAACATCTCATCTCTCTGGGAACATATACGGTGAACTGGACCATCGCGTTCGATCTGAACAGCGCCGTCGCGATTCTGATTCTGGTTACTGGCGCAGTCAGTATGGCCCTCAAGGCGCGCCACAACCTGAAGGAGCTCCGCAGCACACAATCGATTATCTCCCTTGTGGTGTTGCTTGCGCTGGCGGGCTTCTTCTTCGCACGAGTTCTGAATGTTGGCACCTTCACCTACACACTCCAAACGCTGGATAGCAATTTCCTTGTGAGTCTCCTCCTGGCCTGTGGTCTGGTGTTTCTGGCCTTCCGTGGGAGCAAATTCGCCAGCGGCATTCTCTTCGGGCTCTTTATCTGGTGGGGCTTCAACATTAAGGACTTTGACTGGCTGAACGCGCTTCAGGGGCTCTTCAGTAGCTCAGCCGGTGCGAAACTGGTCAAAGAGCTGCTCCCACCCGACTGGACCTATTTCGGTAATATCCTTGATGCGCTGGCTATCACCATACAGACCGCCATTGTCGCGACCATCCTGGGTGTGATTGGGGCGCTTCCACTCAGCATTCTGGCGGCCCGCAATACCAGTCCGCACCCGATTATTTACAACACCATTCGTCTGCTGATGAACGCCACCCGTGCCATTCCATCGCTTGTGATGGCGCTGCTGTTTGTCCCCTTCCTGGGATTGGGACCGGGAGCGGGCATCATGGGCCTGGGCATCCATACGATTTCCAGTCTGACCAAGCTGTATGCAGAGGCAATCGAGGCCGTAAAACCCCAACCAATTGAGGCGTTGACCTCTGTGGGCGCGAACGGCTTCAAGCGCTTCCGCTGGGGGGTGTTGCCTCAGGCCTTTCCTCTGCTTGCCAGCTATACCATCTATGCCTGGGAATCCAACGGGCGCGACTCAACCGTTGTTGCCTTTGTCGGCGGCGGCGGACTTGGCTTTCTGTTACAGGCAAATCTCAGCCTGTTTGAGTATGCAAATGTCTCGGTTATTATCATCGTCCTGGTAATCACCGTGATGCTGCTTGATAGATTGAGCGATTTTGTTCGCTCGAAAATTATTTAATTCCTTCTATTTCAGGAGATGTAAGCAATATGTCTTATAGCTCGCATAAGCCGCTCCTTTCACGGCTCGGTCTCTTTTCACTGCTCCTTGTGCTGCTCACGCTTTTCGCAGCCTGCGGAGGCGAGGCAACCGCAAGCAATCAGGATAATTCGGGCAAACCGAAGCTCAGCCTGAAAGAGCTTCGCCTGGGTCTGATCCCTTCCGAGAACGCAACTAAAATGCTTCAGGACACCACCCCGTTCGCGAAAGAGCTTGAAAAGCAACTGGGGGTTCCGGTCAAGCTCAGCGTTGCTCCGAACTATACCGCAACCATTACGGCAATGAGCGCCGGACAGCTAGATGTGGCCTGGTTTGGTCCCTTCAGCTACACACTTGCTGCCGACAAATACAATGCTGAAGCGTTTGTACAGCAGCTTCAGCCCAACGGCGACGATCACTACTATAGCTACATTGTCACCACCAAGAAGACCGGTATCAAGACAATCGCTGATCTTAAGGGGCATTCCTTCACCTATGTTGATCCCGCCTCGACCAGTGGCAATCTGGTACCGCGCTATACGATGAAGAAGAACGGGCTCGATCCCGATAAAGATGTCAAAGGCACCTTCGCAGGCGGTCATGATGCCTCGCTGCTCGCGGTGCTCGGCGGCAAAGCCGATGCAGGCGCGGTTGCCAGTGATGTCTATGCCAAGCTGCTCAAAGCGGGCAAGTTCACCGAAGATGAGGTGGTTATTGTCGCCAAAAGCGATCCCATTCCCGGAAGCCCTGTTGCCTATCGCAAAGAGCTCAGTCAGAGCGACAAGCAGCTCATTCAGCAGGCCTTCCTGAACGTGAAGGACACAAAAGCTCTGGATGCGATTGCGACCAAAGGCTTCACAACTGCAACAGACAGTAAGTTCGATCTGCTGCGCAGCATCGCCAAAGAACTTCATCTCGACGTCTCGAAACTGAAATAGTCCCGAGAGGGGGGAGCATTGTCCTGCTCCCCCCTCGCCTACGAGGAAGATATGAACTATTACGCAATTCTGGCAAATAGTCCGGAAGAAAAGGTCAATCAACTGGCAGAGCACGTACTGAAAACCTATCCGCAGAGCCATATCAAGCTTCTAAGCGGCCCCCGTCAGGGGCTGGTGATGCTCCGCGTGCGCGAAACCGTCGCCAATAGCCGCTTTAACGCCGGAGAGTTGCTTGTTACTGAGGTTCGGCTGGAACTGGACAAGCAGTTCGGCTTCGGGATGGTACTTGGTGAGAGCGCTCGTAAAGCGATGGGTATCGCGCTGATCGATGCCGCTATACGTAAAGGTGGTGCCCTGGCTGAGCAGCTCAAACAGCAGATCACAGAGCTCGACCAGCAATTGCATCATGAACGCCGCCGCCTGCAAGCCCTGGTGGCAAAGACAAAAGTCAACTTTGAGAGGATGTAACAGCATGATTGGCACCCGGCAGGATGAGCATGTACACTACAGTGCCTCGGTCTTCCGCCATATCCTTGATAGCCTGGCCCGTCCGGGCAAACTGACACAACTTCCCTATCCCCATCATCTCGGGGAACCGCCACGTACACCGAGCAGTACAATAGCCAATTTCTATGCTCTGGGCGCGCTGCTGACGCTCCTCGATCGGGAGGTCAGCTTTGCCGTGGCTGAGCACGGTGTCTGGCAATCCCGCGATACAGAGATCGTCCAATGGCTTGCCCTACGCAGCGGAGCCAGCCTTGCAGAACCTTCAGACGCACACTTTGTTCTGTTTTGCGATGGAAGCAGCGATAGTCAGCTTCTCCAACTGAATGAGGGAACACTGCTGGAGCCAGAAGAAAGCGCCACAGCGATCTATTGCGTGACCGCACTTGACACAGAGATTCCCGGCCCGATTATGCTTGAGCTTTCGGGACCGGGCATTGAAACCACACACACGGTCTCTATCACTGGCTTAGATCGGCTGGAAATCGCGCACATAGTTGCGACACGCCAGCGCTACCCTCTGGGAGTCGATATCTACCTGATTGATGAAAACGGACGCTGCCTCGGCCTACCCCGCACGACACGTCTTCGTCTGCTAGAGAGCGCCCGGCAGAAGGAGCACACACGATGAGTTATGTTGCAGTTAAAGGCGGAACCGAAGCCGTTCTGAATGCAGAAAAGCTTGTGGAATATTTCCGCTGTCGCGGTGAAAGCGAGCCCATCACCACACAGCAAATTCAGGATCAGTTGCGCATGGCCGTAGATCGAGCAATGGGAGAAGGCGCTATCTACGCTCCTGAGCTGGCCGCGCTGGCCCTCAAGCAGAGCGAGGGTGACTCGCTGGAAGCCAGCTTTCTGCTCCGCGCGTTCTGCTCAACCGTTCCCCGTATTGATTACAGTCTGCCGGTAGAAGGGGTACGAATGCGCGTTATTCGCCGTGTTTCGGCCTCGTTCAAGGACATTCCCGGCGGCCAGATTCTCGGCCCCACTCGCGATTATAACCTGCGCCTGCTGAATACACTCCTGCGCACCGAAACCCGCGAGTCCATTCGGCGCCTGCTGGAAGAGATTGAGGCTGAGATCAACGAAGATGAACTGCCCGAGAATGAGGGAATCTTTCCACGCGTGATTGATGATATGCGTGCCCGCGGTATTCTGGCCGAGCCACCACAGACCGAACTGGACGAGGCTACCGCCGAGCCCTATGATATCACCCGCAAATCGCTGATTTTCCCGATCCCGCGAAGCGCACGCCTGCAAGGCCTGGCCCGTAGCGATATGGGAAGCCTGCTGACTCTGGCTTATAGCAGCGTTCGCGGCTATGGCGATATTCACCCGGTGCTGGGCGAACTGCGCAGTGGCTACCTCCCGGTTGAGGTCGCGCACCCGCTCACAGGCGAACCGGTCGAGATCGGTGAGATTCTGGCGACCGAGTGTGAAATGGTTTCGTACGTACTGGAGAGCGAAGATGAAAATGAGCAGCAGCCCGACGTTATCGAGGCCGGGAAACCGCACTTCGGGCTTGGCTATGGCTTTGTCTTCGGTCAGTGTGAGGTCAAGGCTATGAGTATGGCGATGCTTGACCGCGCAATCACTGTAGGCAAGGAACAGAAAGCTCAGGGCCAGCTCGCCCCTGCCGCGAACGAAGAATTTGTCCTGCTGCACTCAGATGGCATCGAGGCCAGCGGCTTTACCGCGCACTTCAAGCTTCCGCACTACGTCACCTTCCAATCAGACCTCAAGGTGCTTGAGCGGGCACAGGATTTTCAGGCGGCAAAATATGCCGAGACACAGGCACAACGAACGCAAGCGACCGAGACGTTGCGTGCACAGAACGAATCACAAGCATAGAAACAGGGCCAAACGAATGCAACAAACATCTATCGACATCATGCCACGACCTGCTGAACGCGAGACCCTTTACAACTTCGGCTTTATTGATGAAGATTCCAAGCGTGAGGTGCGCCGCAAGCTCCTGAAAGCGGTTGCTACGCCCGGCCACCTGATCCCATTCGCCAGCCGTGACCTGCCAATCGCTCGGGGTTGGGGGACAGGTGGCCTGCAAATCACGCTCGCACTGGTGAAGCCAACCGATACCGTCAAGGTTATCGATCAGGGCGATGATGATAGCGTGAACGCGGTCAATCTGCGCCGCCTGATCCAGAAAACAACTGGCATCGAGTTTACCACTGATACGCTTCAGGCATCGATTATTCAGACGCGTCACCGGGTGCCCGAAGAGCCGCTTCGTGACGATCAGATCCTTGTCCTTCAGGTGCCGATGGCCGACCCTCTGCGTTGGGTCGAGCCGGTGCTTGAGCGCTCAATGGAGATGCATGCAGAAGCCGACTATGGCCATATGTGGGTCTACATGTATGAAAGCATAGTACGTCAGGGCGATGTCAACATTGCGACTCAGTATCCCGTGCTCGTCGAGGATCGCTATATCATGGATACCTCACCCATTCCGCGCTATGACGTGCCCCGCATGCATATGGCTGAAACCCTCTACCTCTTCGGAGCAGGCCGTGAGAAGCGTGTCTATGCGATTCCACCTTTTACAAAGGTCGTCCCACTTCAGTTCGAGGACTACCCCTTCACGACCGAGCATGACCCGTCACAGCACTGTGCACTTTGTGGCTCAAACGATACCTTTCTGACCAGCCAATTTGATGCCGAGCAGGGACGCTGGCTCTACTACTGCTCTGATACCAGCTTCTGTCAGAAGCGCGTACAGGCCCGGGAGGCATAGAGAAATGAAAAACTGGATCTTTAAAGCAAACAACCTGACAAAACGCTTCGGTCCCGGCTGCGCCTTCTGCAAAGATCTGACAGGAGCAGAGCGCCAGAGTAACCGCTGTCCGGTCTGCGGCACAGTCGTTGCCTGCGCCAATGCCAGTTTCGTGCTGGAACAGGGCGAAGTTCTGGGCATTGTGGGCGAGAGTGGAAGCGGCAAAAGCACGCTGCTCCAGATGGTCAACCTGAGCCTTGTCCCCGATAGCGGAGAACTGCTGTACCGCGAGGTGGACTCCAAAGGGAATCCCATCGGTGAAGGTCTCAACCTGCTAACACTGGACAAGCACGCCCGCCGCACCTTCCGCAATGAACGGCTTGGCATCGTGCATCAACGCCCCGAGCTTGGCCTGAACATGCACTTCACGGTAGGCGGCAACGTCGCCGAAAAGCTGCTGCTTGCGGGCTGGCGCAACGTCGGGACGATCCGCGAGCGCACAACTGAATTGATGCATCTGACCGAGCTCCCACCTGAGCGCATCGATGACGAGCCACGCAAGTTCAGCGGTGGTATGCTGCAACGAGTGCAGATCTCAAAAGCGCTCTCCAGCAACCCCGCAATCCTGCTTCTCGATGAGGTGACGACCGGTTTGGATCTCTCGGTGCAGGCCCGCGTGCTGGACTTGATCCGCCAAATTCAGTGGGAACTGAAGATGACCATGTTACTTGTTTCGCACGATCTAGGGGTTATCAAGCAACTTGCAAGTAAAACAATGGTTATGAAGAACGGCACCATCGTTGAGAGCGGCCTGACAGATCAAATTCTGGAAGATCCTCAACACCCATACACCCAGTTGCTGGTTTCTTCAGCGCTCTAATGTCTACAGGAAAGAGAAGCTATGGACGCAACACACCCATTACTTGAGGTTCGTAACCTGACTAAAGAATTTCATCTGCATCTCGTCGATGGACGCACCATTACTCCTTTTGCAGGGCTCTCGTTCTCGGTGCCCGAAGGCTCACTGTGCATGCTTGCAGGCAGAAGTGGCGCGGGCAAAACCACAATTCTCCGCTGTATTTATCGCACCTATTTAACCACTGCTGGCGAGATCTGGTACGACTCACAGAAGTTCGGGCGCATCGACCTTGCCACAGCCAGCGAAGAGGAGATCCTCCAACTGCGTGAACGCGAAATTGGCTTTTGCTCTCAGTTTCTCAAAGTGTTGCCACGCGTACCGGCACTGGATGTAACCGCTGAACCACTATTGAAATGCGGTTGGTCTCGCGCCGAAGCCCTGACAGAAGCAAGCCGCTGGCTCAAGCGCCTGGGTATCGAGGAAAGCCGCTGGCAGGCAAGTCCGATCACCTTCAGTGGCGGAGAGCAGCAGCGCATCAATATCGCGCGAGCCTTTATTGCCGCGCCGCGCCTGCTATTGCTCGACGAGCCAACCGCCAGTCTTGACGCCTATTCCAAATCCATCGTTCTGGATATGATCAGCGAGGCTCGCGCCGCCGGGGTGACTATCGTCGCCGTCTCGCACGATATGGCGGCTCTGCGCCCCCTTGCTGACACCATTTTCAACGTGCCAGAACATGCATCTCTGGCTGCCGTACAGGAGTCATAAGGTATGCAGCAAACGATCCTTTATAACGCCACACTGGTACTTCCCGATCGGGTCCTTCATGACGGCTGGCTTTTGCTGGAAGATACCATTATCGCCGATCTGGGGACAGGACAGCCCCCTATCGGACAGAATGGCTATCAGTATATCGACGTCCAGGGAGATCTGGTCATGCCGGGACTGATCGACCTGCATTGTGACGCAATCGAGAAGCTAGTGGAGCCACGCCCACGTGTACTCTTTGATATCCCAACCGCATTGCATGAGGCAGACTACCGCCTTGCGTGCAGCGGCATCACTACCGAGTTTCATGCTATTTCGCTGGACGATCAGGAATTCGGTGTGCGCTCTGACAGCTTTGCCCGAGATTTCGCGCGTATCCTGCAAGAGACCCGTGAGCATACACTGATTCGCCATAAGCTCCACGCACGCATTGAGCTGAGCAGCGCCCAGGCAAGCACTATTGTCGAGCAGATGCTGAACGATCAACTTGTTGATCTTGTCTCGCTGATGGATCACAGCCCGGGACAGGGCCAATATCGGACAGAGGAAGAGTTCCGCTTCTATATTGCACGTACCTCGCATCGCTCACCCACGGAGATTGATGAGCTGATCGCCCATAAACGTGAACAGGCAAAGCTCATTCCGCAACGCATTGAGCAGATCACTGCGCTTGCACGTCATGCTAAAGTGAGCCTGGCAACCCACGATGACGATACGGCCACTCGGGTTGAGGCATGGCCTGCCCTCGGTGTCAGCATCAGCGAGTTCCCTACCACCGAGGAGGCAGCTCGCCGGGCGCATGAACTGGGATTGACGGTCTGTATGGGAGCACCAAATGTAGTGCGTGGCAAGTCAAGCGGCGGCAATCTCAGCGCGACCGAGGCAACCCGGAAAGGCTATGTTGATGCCCTGTGCGCCGACTATCATCCCGCTTCAATGCTTGGCTCGGTCTTTACGCTGGCCCAGAAAGAGATACTCTCGCTTCCCGAGGCCGTAAACATGGTAACACGCAACCCGGCCCGAGCTATCGGCCAGACTCGTCTGGGCACGCTTGAACAGGGGAACATTGCCGACCTCATCCAGGTGCGACACTCTCCCTATGGCGTCCCCCGCGTTCAGCGTGTCTTTATAGATGGCAAGCTACGTATTCAGTCTACTCTGTAGCTGCTCGCTCTCGCTGTACAACCTGGAACCCGTCGCGCTGGCGGGTTCTTTTTTTCTATCGCTCGGCCTGTAAAGCTATGGTACAATAGAGGCATGAGCAAAAGAACACATCATTTTTCACAGCACACGCTTCAGCAGCTCCGACGCATGCAACGCCTGATTGATCGCCTTGACCCGGCAGGACCGCCCGCCGTCGTGTCGCTTCCCGGTTCCCCGGAACCAGAAGGCGATATCATTATCTTTTCGGGCTCATTTAATCCGCCCACTCAGGCCCACATCGCTATGCTGAAGCAGGCCCGGCTGCTATCGAGCAAGCGCCCGCTACACATCTATGCAGCCATGAACAAACAAACAACTGACAAGGAAACGGTTGACCGCCCGATCTTGCTGGATCGCTTAATGCTACTTCGAACAGTGTTACGACGGCGTTTGCCACATGCAGGTATGTTGCTCTTTAACCGGGGGCTTTATGTGGAACAGGCCGAAGCTGTACGCCAACATTTCCACAAGGTCAGACGGCTCTTTTTCCTTATGGGCTTTGACAAAATCGTACAGATCTTCGACCCGCGCTATTATCATGATCGAGATGCCGCCTTACGGGATCTCTTTCGGCTCGCAGAACTGGTTGTGGCTCCGCGTGGTGAGGCCAACAGCAATGATCTTTCGCAACTCATCCATAAGCCGGAAAACGAGCCCTTCGCTCGTTACATTCACGCGTTGCCTTTAAGCTCTCGCTATCGCGATATTTCATCAACGCAGATCCGCCAGGGAGACAGGGAGGCACTTCAGCATGTGCCCCAGGAGGTCCGCCATTTTATCGCCACTACCCGGGTGTATGCCCCTCCACTGCGCTTACGCGATGGCACCGAGCTTGATTCCTATGCTCAACGGATACGTCTGCTTCAGCGGGAGCTTCAGCAGCGCCTGTAGGTTTACTCAGGCCTGAAACAGGCGGAACACAAAGTTGCTTCCGCCAATCTGGACCACATCGCCATCACGCAAGACATGACGGTCAATCGGCCTTCCATTGACGAAGGTGCCGGTCGCCGACTGATTGTCGATCAGCTCATACTCACCGCCTGGCAATTCATGAAGGGTCGCATGATGGCGGCTCACCGCCAGATCCTCCAGAAAAATGTGGCACTCGCGGCTCCGCCCGATCGTCATTTCGGGCAGCACCTCAACGCTGTTCAAGGCTCCACTGGCGCGCCCATTTGACAGTTGCAAGCGGGCCGCGACCTGAAGCGCCTGTTTATTTGCACGAGACTCTCGACCCCGTGAGATAGGCAGCTTAAAGGGGCGCGTCCCCTCATTGGTATAAAAAGTCATATCGGTATTGCCAAACGAAAGCCGATCACCATGCTGTAGCATCTGCTCCCGAACTGAATTGCCGTTCACCAGACTATCGCCACTTCCATTATCATCACGTAAGATATAGCTTCCATTCGGCGTGCGCAGAATGCTTGCTTGCTTTCGATGAACAGTTAAATCCTCAAGGAAGATGTCACAATTTCGACTTCGCCCGATTGTCGTGCACTCTTTCCAGAGCTCAACGCGTTTGCCTGACAGCGATCCATGCTGTATGACAAGGTAGGCAACCGATGCATTATCCTGATCCATAACGCCCCACTCAAATCTCTATTAGTTTCGCCATTCTGCGACGACAACAGCAGAATATCGCACTCGTGGATTGAGTATAACGAATTGCATCGAAGAGTGTCAAGTTTCACCAAAGTGGTCGGAGAGGCTTTGAAATAGCAAGAAACGGTAAAAGGGACAACACCGGGTCTGTTGGACTTCCAATTACATTATACTCACCGTCCAAGTTACAACATACAATGGAAGAGGTAATACATGCCGTATCACTGAAAAACCCTTCATTTCTGGTCGGACCATTTTGAGATGTTGTAAGATAAAGTTAATCACAGGGAAAAACGCACAAACGTTCAGTACCCTCAAAGGAGCACATATGACCCAACAGATAGCTCATCAAGTCACTGTTGATTTTGACGTTCCCGCAAAGATGCGTGATGGCACAATCCTGCGCGCCAACGTCTATCGCCCGGTCGGAGAGGGCAAATGGCCGGTTCTGCTTACCCGCCTGCCATATGGAAAAGATCTCTCTCGCAGCATAACATCACTGGACCCCTTACAGACAGCCCGCCGGGGCTATGTTGTGATTGTGCAGGATACACGCGGGCGCTTTACCTCTGGCGGCGAATGGGAACCTATGCGCCATGAAGACACCGACGGCTATGATACCATTGCCTGGGCCGCCAACCTGCACTATAGCAACGGACAGATCGGCCTCTTTGGCGGCTCCTATCTCGGCTTTACGCAATGGGCTGCCCTGACCCAGAAGCCAACCACCGTCAAGGCCGCCATCCCTGAAATGACATGGAACGATCCCTTCAATGGCGTGATGTTTCGTGGCGGCGCTCAAGAACTGGGATTGATCGGTTACTGGTACATGGGTCTTGGCACCGATGTACTGATGCGCCAATACCAGAATGAACCCGATCCGCGCAAGTTCGCGGCGGCGCTCCATCAATACATTACCGATCTCGACGCGCTTGGACCACAGGGCTACTGGTCGCTCCCCCTCAAAGAGTTCACCCCCTTCAAACGCAACGCTATCGCCCCCATGTTCTTTGAGCTCTACGAGCACTATATGGACCGTTCCTTCACGGAGTCAGCGACGATTCGTGGCAAACATGGGCAGGTCACAGTCCCCACACTCAATATCGCTGGCTGGTATGATATCTTCCTTCAAGATACAATTGAGAACTTCCGCATTCTCCATACCGAGGGCAGCACTCCCGAGGCCCGGCAGAGCAAGCTCTTGATTGGTCCCTGGACGCATGGCGGCTACTTCAACCCTATCGGCGAGATCAATTACGGCACAGCCGCTTCAGCCATGCTCATCAATATGCAATATGATCTGGCAACTATCCAGCAACGCTGGTTTGACTACTATCTCAAAGGCATCGATAACGGCGTTGCCAGCGAGGCCCCGGTCAAGCTCTTTGTGATGGGAGCGAATGTCTGGCGCGACGAACAGGAATGGCCGCTCGCTCGGGCCGTCGAGACACGCTACTATTTGCATAGCGACGGACATGCCAACACGCTCAAGGGTGATGGACTCCTGACGACAGAGACCCCGGCAGATGAACAGCCCGATCACTATGACTATGACCCGGCAAACCCTGTGCCCACTCGCGGCGGCGCACTCCTGATGCCTCCCGAGTTCCGTCCGGGGCCGTGGGATCAGCGCCCGATCGAGAGTCGTGAAGATGTTCTGGTGTACAGTACGCCTGTGCTGGAACAGGATGTTGAAGTCACTGGCCCGATTACCGTGCATCTCTGGGCAATTTCCAGCGCTCCCGATACCGACTTTATAGCCCGGCTGATCGACGTTCACCCTGACGGCTACGCGCAGAATCTGACCGATGGCATCATCCGCGCACGCTATCGCCATGCAACACACGGAGGAACACCTTCACTGCTTGAGCCTGGCAAGGCATATGAGTATGATATAGATCTCTGGGCCACCAGTAATCTCTTCAAGAAAGGGCATCGCATCCGCCTGGATATCACAAGCAGTTGCTTTCCGCGTTGGGATCGCAACCTGAATACGGGCCACGATATCGGCACAGATAGCGAAATGGCGGTCGCACACCAAACAATTTTACACGACGCCGACCATCCCTCCTATATTGTCCTGCCCATTGTGCCTCAAGCCTGAAGCGATAGGGAGAGAGGAGAAAGCCTTTCCTATCCTCTCTCCTCTTCCAGGCGCGGGAAGATGACCGCTCCCGGCTGGACCTGTGTCAGGCTTCGAGCACTCCATGTACCCTCTGTCTCCCAGGCTCCCCGCTCAAGCGCGGGCAGTCCCAGTTGCTCTCGAATACGCTGGCAGGCAGTAGGAATGTAGGGACTCAGGAACACTGAGAGCAATCGCAGAGACTCGGCAGCGGTAAACAGGACGGTATCGAGCCGCGTTGTCTGATCGACTTGACGCGCCAGCTTCCACGGTTCGTTCTGCTCGATATACTGGTTGATGCGCCGCACAAAACCCCAGGCGGCCTGAAGCGCACGCCCGATCTCCCAGACCTCAAGCTCCTGTTCGGCCTTCTGCCGCACGGCCTGCGCCTGCGCCTGTATCTCCTGCTCAAGCGGCCCCTCCATCCCAGGATTGGGAATAGCACCGTTGCGGTAGCGCTGAATCATCGAGACCACACGATTGAGCAGGTTACCGAGATCGTTCGCCAGCTCGCTATTATATGCCTGCAACAGCCCGGCACGCGAGAAGATGCTATCAGAAGCGAAGGAGAGATTCCGCAACAGGTAGTAGCGCACCGCATCAACACCTACTGTGTCAACCAGTTCAACCGGATCGACCACGTTACCAGCGGTCTTTGAGAACGCCTCACCCCCCTCGGGATTGAGGAATCCATGCACAGCCACCTGACGCGGCAAGGGCAGTTGTGCCGAGAGCAGCATTGCGGGCCAGTACAGACAGTGAAACCGCGTGATATCTTTGCCAATAACGTGGGCATTAGCAGGCCAGTAGTGCGTGAACTGCTGCTGATCGTCCGGGAAGCCAATCACGGTCAGATAGTTGGTCAGCGCATCAAACCAGACATAGAGCACCTGCCCCGGATCATCGGGAACCGGAATACCCCAGTTCTCAAAGCCGGGACGCACCTGCCGTGATATAGAGAAATCACGCAGGCCCTGTTTCAGCATCCCAAGCACTTCAGCTCGTCGTGAGGCCGGGACAATAAACTCGGGATGAGTTTCGATATGTTCGCGCAACGCATCGCTGTATCTGGAGAGGGCAAAAAAGTAGTTCTCTTCATCGAGCCATTCAGGCATGATCGAGGGATGCAACGGACAGTGCCCATCAGTCAATTCTTCAGCCGTGTAGAAGGTGTTACAGTTCGGGCAATACCAGCCAGAATACGTGGACTTGTAGATGTCTCCATTGGCCCGAGCTCGGCGAAACATCTCCACTGATGCATGGACATGCACCTCTTCCGTAGTACGTATCCAGCGGTCATAAGAGATGTCCAGCTTTGACCACGCCAGGCGAAATGCCCGGTTAATCTCATCGATCCACTGATGCGGCTCTACCTGCGCTTTCTGAGCAGCACGAAGCACATGCAGGCTATTCTCGTCAACGCCACCACTGAACAATGTATCATCACCACGCAAGCGATGATAGCGGGCCAGCACATCCGCCGCCAGTTTCTCTAATGCATGACCGATATGGGGCTTCCCATTCGAGTAATCAATGGCTGTCGTAATATAGTATGTACTACAGCCCTCGTCCTTCTGTTGAGCTGCCATAAAATGACCCCTCCTTTTTCAAATGCGCAAACAAAAAAGGAGCTCAGGACGTGTCGCCCGAACTCCTCATGTCTTTTGCTAATAGACGCTTAGCGTTTCTGTCTTCTTCCCATAGAGAAGGACGGCGACACCTCATCAGATGCCATCATCATCGGCATCTGACCCATAGAGCGCATCATCATAGACATGGAAACCACGTTCAATGTCACCGGTCTTCTTCTCCAGTTGAACAAAAACAAGAGCCTTTTTCCTTTCTCACCAGTCTAGCGCTCTCTGCGTCAAATGTCAAGCAAGCAAAGAGCACGCAAGCAGCGTTCTCTTCACAGTATAGCTACAATAGAAACAACCCATCTATTGCTACGGGTATAGAAGCAAGAGCCTATACCAGGCTCTCCTCTGTTATTCTTTCCAGAAAAGGAGCTTTTCTTATGGCAGTTGTCCGCATGTCGAAAGTCGAAACCAATGACCAGGGGGCCTATGCATTCCTCTTTCAGCCCGATGACGATCAGCAGCATCCCGGCATTGTGCTGATTCAGGAATGGTGGGGCATTGAGGCGCATATCATCGATCTGGGGCAAAAGCTTGCCAGCGAGGGTTTTCTTGTGGCGGTCCCCGACCTGTATCATGGACGTGTAGCAACCGAGCCGGACGACGCGACAAAAATGGTGATGCTGGTACGCCAGAACCTGGATCGCGCCCTCGGCGAAATCGCCGCGACGCTGGACATGGTCAAACAGCAGCCGGCCATTACCCCAAAGAAACCGGGGATCATTGGCTTTTGTCTTGGCGGCCTGCTCACGTTCCTGACCGCTGAACGCTATCCTGACCTGGGCTGTGCTGTCCCCTTCTATGCCGGACACTATGACCCGACTCCAGAAGAGGTAGCGCGGGTACGCTGCCCGATTCTCGCCATCTACGGGAAGCAGGATAAAGGCATTCCCCAGAGCCAGATACAGAAAATCGAGAAGCTCTACCATGATGCCGGGAAGGATTTGACAGTCAAAGTCTATGACGCAGGACATGCCTTCCTCAACCCGAGCCATGACGCCTATAATGCGCAGGCAGCCGCCGATGCCTGGCCTCGCGCCGTCCAATTTCTCAAGCAGCACCTGCGTTAGCTCAACAAAGCAGAACTTTTCTCAGGGGAGATAGAACATTTCTCAGTATTCACCTGCACTTTCCTCTTGACGAAGAGAGGGTTGAGCTTGTATGCTTAACAACAAGATGAAAGAGGCAAGTGCAAGATGAACTACTGTTAAACAGGCAGGGGCGCGATGCTCCTGCACATCTCTCACACCACTTTTATCAACAAAGCTCAATTTTTGGATGCAACCTCCGATAAAATATAGTACATTCTCGTTTAAAGAATTTGAGATAGGCAGGGAGGTTGCAAGAGGGAAGGAAGCAATAAGAAGGATCTCATTTGCAGATTTGCATCCACTGAGCTAGAAAAGAAGAAAGCAAGGAACGGAAAACTATGGGTCAAAGTGAAGTTGCTCGGCTTCGTCGCCAGATTGAAGACGAATATCAGGCCATGAAACTTGGACTGTCAGGCTTCTCATGGGGCACAGCAAAACATGACTTTATTCAGGCTCGTATGAGGCGTGTCGACCTCTATCATGAGCAGCTAGCCAGACAGGTAGGAGAGAAAGAAGCGACTTCCACTATTTATGATCTATACACGCAAATCATCGGCTAGCATCCACAGGGTGGACACATGGAGTGTCCACTTTTTTGTTTCCCCGCTCCAGCCTCCCAGGGCCACGCCTTGCCCGGTAGAAGTTGCCGTGAACAAGGCAAACTGCTCAAAAATATAATACAATAAAGCCAATAAAGCCAATCGAGCCAATACACCCACAACAGAAAAACTCGTCCATGTTAAGGAGTTTCTACATGACCTTTCCCGCGTATCCTAAGACAGAGGAACAAAAGAAGTTACTCGCTCTAGCAGGAGAACTCGCCGATACATTTGCCAAACGAGCCGCCGAGAAAGATTGGGCCGGTATTTTCCCCTACGAGAACTATGACGATTTGCGAGCCTCTGGCTACCTCACCATGACCGTACCGAAAGAGTATGGCGGCATGGGTGCCAGCTTGCTTGATGTCTCACTGGCGCAGCAGCGCCTTGCTCAGGGAGATGCATCAACGGCCCTCGCAGCCAGCATGCACCTCTCCAATATCGCGAAGATGGCAGAAAACGCAGCCGGAACCGGACATAATGCATTCTTTGCCCGTGTCTGTCAGGCCGTGATCGAAGAAGGCGCACTGCTCAATGCAGCCCTCAGCGAGCCTGCGACTGGCAGCCCAAGCCGGGGAGGTCTTCCCACGACAAAGGCCGTCCGTCAGCCCGATGGCTCATGGGTCGTTACCGGGCGCAAAACCTTCACCACTGGCAGCCCTGCACTCTACTTCTTCCTGACCAGTTGCGCCATCGAAGATACAACCGATCTGCCATCGCTCAACGCCGAACGTGGTAGCTTTCTGATTCCTCGCAGCGCGAAAGGCGTGAGCATCAAGGAAACCTGGAACTCGGTCGGTATGCGTGGAAGTGGCAGCCACGATCTGATTCTTGAAGAGGTCCACCTTGAGCCAGAGGCCTATATGGAGAACCAGCTTCCTTCCAACCCTGCCGCCAAACATCGCCTGAGCGCCTGGTCCTTCCCGACCGCCGCTGTCTATCTTGGCATTGCTGAGGCAGCACGCAATGAGGCGGTCAAATTCGCGCAAAAACGCCGCCCGAACTCGCTCAAGCAACCAATCACCACCCTCCCTCATATTCAGGAGAAAATGGCGAAAATTGAGCTGGCTCTGTTGCAAAGCAAGGCGGTTTTCTTTGGCGTCGCCGAGCAATTCACCATCGACGATACCAGTGTGCCAGCAAGCCAGTTCGCTGCCGCGAAATATCTGGTCACCAACCATGCTGTTGAGATCGTTGATCTGGCGATGCGCCTCGTCGGCGGGGCAAGCCTCTCCCTTAGCTTCCCACTTCAGCGCTACTATCGCGACGTTCGCGCCGGGTTGCATCATCCACCTATGGATGACGTGACCATTACGATGCTTGCGAACGATGCCTTCGCGACACCTGAGGAATAAAGCTGAACGGCCCACAGAGCACGTGGGCCGTCTTCTTTTTCAGTCGATGAAATCCGAGGGCAGACATTGTTCAACCAGAACGCGGCGAAAGATTTCCCAACGATCAGCACCCTGAAGATGTGGCTTGAGGAGCCGCTTACCATAATAATACGTAAAAATATAGGTCTCGAAATAGGGCTGACTCAGGAATTCCAGCATCTTTTCAGCATTTGCCTCAGAGGACAGCGCATAGCGAGCCAGATAGCGCTTCATCTCCTCTTTTGAGCATCCCTCACGCAGCATAAAAGCCACGTTCCCGCGCACCCCCTCAAGCGTCTCATATGCCGCTTCCAGACGCCGCACATCGACCGGATCAGGCTCCATCCCGAGCAACGGATAGATCTTCTCGGCAAGCCACTGCTCAATTTCACCGGGAGCGAATATCATCTCGGCAGCCATTGTCGCAATACCCTCGCTGATCACGCACTGCGGACTGACCAACAGCACAATCGCCTGATCGAGCTCTCCCCGCTCGTTATACAGAATCTTCTCTTTCAGCACTGCCTCGGTATGGTGTCCGGGGTAGACCTCATGGCACAACAGATCGGGGAGGCGCTTGACCGAGGTCGGCAAATCCGTGTTAACATCGATCTTCGAGCGATACTGCCCGAGATACCAGCATTGAGCTCCAAACGGTTTCTGCTTTACCAGCTCAATTTCAACGCTCTCTTCCTCTGGCAAGGCCACAAAGGTGCTGGTACGCGCCCGAACCTCCGCTTTCACCATGTCCATCAACCTCGGCAACAGCTCCATCTTTTCCTGTGGCACATTGTATCGATGACGATAAGCCAGGCGCCGCTCATAGAGACTGCCGTGACCCGGAAGCAACTCCTCAAGGATCGCGTGCGCCTGCTCAAATTCGCTCTCTGGTATCCAGACCGGGTGAATATCCAGGCAGCGCTCGGCCTCTTCTTCCAGCGTAAACTGTTCACCGCTCAGCCGCCGCGCAATGGTTTCCATCGATACAATCTGTTTCTGAAGATACAGCGCGTGTCTGGGCTCAAACTGTTGTACCGGGAGCGCATTCGCCAGTGCCATCGCTGCTCGCACCATATCACTTGCTGATACGTCGCACTTTGTCAATGCCTCCTCTTTCCACTCAGGCGGCCCATAATACGAGTCCACATAGGAGGTCTCGGTCACCTTGTGAATAGCGGCATCCAGTTGAAACGCCAGCGTGACATAGTTCTTAAACCACTGTTCACTCATGTTTTTCCTGACTTTCCTTGCGAATAGCGGCAAGCAACCCGGTCTTACGGGCAATCGCGAGGCGCTTCCACTCAACACGCAACTGAGCGGCATCAATCATCTGATCGTCAATCACGATCGCGCCTCGGCCCTCCTGCACATCCGCTTTTTCATAGGCCTCGATGATATGCAGCGCCTTTACCACCTCCTCTTTTGTGGGCGTAAATGCCTCATGAATCACATCCACTTGTGCTGGATGAATTGCCCACTTACCATCAAAGCCCATCCGGGCCGCCATCCGCGCATCACGGCGACAGGCCTCAAGATCGCGTACAGCGAGCGTTACGCCATCAACCACCGTCAGTCCAGCAGCTCGTGCAGCGGTAATACACTTGGCCTTTGCATAGTTGTAATAGAAGAACTGCTCTGCTCCCAGTTCCTGCGCCCCGATATCTCCTGCAAAATCGACCAGCCCGAAAATCAGCCCGCCCAGACGCGGCGTTGCTTTGGCAATCTGCTCGGCATGGAGTACTGCATTCGCGGACTCTATCAGCGCCTCTAGCTTAATGCGTCCGATCTCAAAGCCCATGTTCTCTTCGATCTGGGATAGCAGGCGATCCACAAAGAGAACATCTTCCGGCCCCTCACATTTCGGAATGACCACAACATCAATGAAAGGTCCTGCCGCCTCAACAACATCGATCAGATCGCGATAGAAAAACCGGGTACGAATGTTGTTCGGGCGAAAGGCGCGGAGCTTCCCCTTGAAATCAAGCGTCTTGAGCGCCTCAATAACCGTTTTCCGCGCCTCCACTTTCTGCGAGACCGCACAGGCATCTTCCAGATCAAACATGACCTGATCGGCGCTTGATGCCGCTGCCTTTGTCATCATCTTCATGCTATGGCCGGGCACAGTCAGTTCAGAACGTCGTACCACAAAATCACGAGCGACCACCATCTGACCCGTCGGCATAAGCGGATTCTCCTGCATGGGTTTCCCCCTTCTAGTGTTCCTGATGCCATCCTCACAGTTCGGGAGCGAGCGCCTGTTTATCAGCTAAGAGCTGCTCAGGCAATTCGGTCTGTTGCAGCATGAAGGCTTTAAAAGCTCTGGCTGTCGCTGAAAGGTTCTTTTCCTTCAAATGCAAAAGACGCCATTGTCGGATAATCGGAAAGCCCTCTACATCGAGGATGACCAAACGATTTGTCTCTAATTCCATATCAAGCGCGACCCGCGAAATAAGCGCGATGCCTAATCCTGCCTGCACCCCCTGCTTGATCGCGCTGTTATTTCCCACCTGCATACTGACCTGCAAAGGGAGTCCCGCTTCCTGAAAAGCACCCTCAAGGGCGGCCCGCGTGCCCGAACCGACCTCACGTAACAGAAAATGTTCGCGTGCCAGCTCAGCAAACGGAATACGCTGACAATGGGCCAGCCGATGCGTTGGCGGAGCAACGATCACCAGTTCATTCAGGGCAAACGGAGCAACGAAGAATGGCACTTCCTGCGGCACCCGCCCCATAATCGCCATATCGATACGATTGTTGATCAGCGCCTCTACCAGATAATTATGATTGACCACTTCCAGCGTGATTTCAACCTCGGGATACATCTGCCGGAACTTTCCCAGCACGCGGGGAATCACATATGTTCCCACAGTGGTATCAGCCCCCACGCTGAGCTTGCCATAGTGCGGGCTGCGCAGCGCCTCCATCGTATCGAGCGTTTCATCAATGAGCGAAAATATTTTCCGACTATAGAAATACAGTTCTTCCCCTGCCTGAGTCAGGTGTGTCCTGCGCCCTATCTTATCGAAGAGCTTAACGCCCAGTGACTCCTCAAGCTGTCGAATCTGTGCCGAGACCGCGGGCTGGCTGAAATGCAGCTCTTCCGCCGCCCGCACATAGCTACAGTGTTTCGCCACTACCTGAAAAGTCGCCAGTTGATGTAAGTTAATGGTACGCACTCATCCCTCCGAATCAGGACAGCCTTTTTAACGCCCTACTATACTTATAAATGAGTGTAACACAAGTTTGTCCTTCTTTCAGCGAACTGGGGGCGCTTTCACAGCTTGCGGTTTGCCTCTCTACGTTGTAGGATATTCTATAGCGTCGAGATAAAACACAATGACATATAATAAAACACAGCATGACGATCAATGACAGTACGTGAGTTAAAGGATTAATGGTATGCAACTCCTCTTTTTTCGCCAACGCAAACGACCGCCCAGAAACAGAGTAGCGGAACCGATGTCCCCTACCGCGGTTCCTCAGAACTTGCTGGCCGCCGATATCCCCCCAGTGGGAACAACCGTTATTACGGTCACGCGCAAATTCGCGAGCGGAGGGTCTGAAATCGCCAGGCTGGTCGCCGAACGCCTCGGCTTTGCCTGTGTGGACAACGATATTATCAGCAAAGTGGCGCGGCGGCTGAATCAGGACGAGCAGAGCGTTGCCAAACACGACGAACAAACAACGGGGATTACGGGACATCTTCTGACCGCCTTACAAACAACCAATCCACTGACCATCAACTATGGCACAGTCTTCAATAAAAATGAGGCCATCATCTCACAATCGCACGAGCAGGCCCTTTTCCAGTTAACGCAACAGATCTTACTTGAGGCTGCAACCCAGGGAAACGTGCTTCTGGTCGGTCGCGGCTCACAACTGCTGCTGCAACAAGCACCGCGCACGCTGCATATTGCTATATTCGCACCGATGCAACTCCGTATTCAGAACGTGATGAGGCAGATGCAGCTTTCCGCTGAAGAAGCTGCACATCTGATCGCAGAACGAGACTATGAGCAAAGGCGCTATCTGCTCTATAACTATGGCAACGACGGACAGCAGATCGAGCTCTATCACCTGCTCATCAACACAGGCCTCTTCACCTATGAGCAGGCAGCAGATCTGATCTGTCAGGCGCTCGCTACAGCTCAACAGTCTTTCTAAAGGGTTAGCGGCGCTCACCTCCATACCCGTTCAACCGATGCCCGATACCGCGTACTGTTTCCAGAAAACGTGGAGAGCGCGAACGATCACCAATACAATGACGCGTCCGCTCTACCAGCGCATCCAGTCGGGCATCATCGCGTAAGGGATCGTACTCCTCACCATAGACCGCTTTGGTTGTTTCGGCCCGCGAACAAATCTCGCCCGCATGCTGTGCCAGATACGTTAACAGCGTGAACTCCTTCACTGTCAGGCGAACAGGATGTAGCTTGCCATCAATCCAGACTTGCCGCCGCATCATATCAAGCTGTAACCCATGCGTCTGCGTTGAGAGCTGCAAGAGCACGAACGCGACAAAGAGCGGTGCGAAACAGCGATACACCTTGCTCCGATTTGTCTCTATCAGGATGCCCTTGAGCAGCAAGGAATTCAGGGCATCGTTCACCTGCCGTACCGGGAAGAGCTCAACCAGCGCATTGCGGGAAAGCAGGCCTTTCTGCATCTGGAATAGCATGTGTTGCTCGATATCGCTTAAACTGTTCCAGAGCTGCTCACAGGCGCTCAAGACACCGCTGTCCCGGATCAACTTTTCTGCGCATACTGTGATAGAGTCACGCTCATGTAAGCGCACTGTTCTCTCTGCCTGCGTGGCAAGTGCCATGCGCAACAGATTATGATAGCCGCCGGTGACCTCAATCAGCAGTTGCTCGATCTCGGGAGAACAGAAGAAATGATACTCTTGCTGTACGTCCCGGAGCAAGAGCTGAATGTCAGTATGCTCTAAGCCCTTCAGTCCGCGCACATGCCCATTGAAGAGTTCCAGAAAGCTTTCTTTGACAACCTTACCCTCCGGGGTCTGACAGATCAACGCGGGCAGATTGCTACAGGAAACGACATAGCACACGCGTCGCTGCGCCTCCTCGCGTAAGGCCCGCAACACCCGCAAGAAATGCGGCTTTACTTCCACAAAAGCCGCATCAAATGCATCGATCAGAAAGACAATGGTCAGATCCGGCTTCGCCTGTAAGATTGCCTCTACGCGCTCAAAAAGGAGATGTCGCGCAATCGTCTCGTTTTCCAGCAAGAGCACATTTCCTTCAGGCAATGAGGGCCCAAGCTGACGATAGGAAGGCTCAAGCAGCAGAGCCATTCGCTGATAATAAGCCAGAGCAGATGATTGCTCAAGCTCATACGTGTTCAGAAACAGAAAAAGAAAAGCTTCCTGCTGATCTGCTAGAAACTGCTCCTGCACTTCCTGCGAGAGCAGGCGGCGCAGAAACGACGTTTTCCCGGCCCCATCAGCGCCAATCAGTGCACAGGACTTCTTCAGTTTCAGCGCATGCATCACATATCTGATATCCTGATGCCGAAACAGAATTCTTCTATCACTGTGAATACTCATGCCTGTCGTCCTTTTACAAACCAGAATGCCATCTTCCAAAAGCAGGCAAACCGTTTTTACAGTTTTACCCTTCAGAATATTTGACGCAGAAACGGGGCAAAAAAAAAGCGCTCATCTTGTCTCTGACATACACCGTGAAATACAATAGTGCAAAGAAAAAGCAGGAGGAACAATGTATGAGCATACAATCCATTAACCCTGCGACAGAAGAGCTCATCGAAGAGTTCCAGCCCTTCAGCGCCGCAGAGATCGATGCTGCCCTTGACGACGCCCGCAAGGCCTTCCTTCAATGGCGCGAAAGCTCCTTTGCTGACCGGAGCACCCTCTTTCATCGAATCGCTGGCTATCTTCGCGCCCATAAATCCGAGCTGGCCCGCCTTGCGACACTGGAAATGGGTAAACCTATCATCGAATCCGAGGCTGAGGTTGAGAAATGCGCCTGGAACTGCGATTATTACGCCGAAAACGCGGCCCACTTTCTGGCAGATGAACCAATTCAAACCGACGCATCGGAGAGCTATGTTGCCTTTCAACCGCTTGGCGTGATTCTTGCGCTGATGCCCTGGAATTTCCCGTACTGGCAGGTGTTCCGGTTCGCGGCACCGGCCTTGATGGCTGGCAATGCCGCCGTCCTGAAACATGCCTCAAACGTGTCACGCGTGGCGCTGGAAATTGAGCGTATCTTCAAGGAGTGTGGCGCGCCGCACGGCCTCTTCCGCACCGTGCTGGTTCCCGGCTCAAAGACCGATACTCTGATTGCCGATAAACGCATCGCCGCTGTGACGCTGACTGGAAGCGACAGTGTCGGGGCTCAGGTGGCCGCCGCCAGTGGCAGAGCACTGAAAAAGAACGTGCTTGAACTGGGAGGCTCCGATGCCTTTATTGTGCTGGAAGACGCCGACATAGATGGCGCCGCCGCCACAGCCGCCCGCGCTCGCTACCAGAATACCGGGCAGAGCTGTATCGCGGCGAAACGCTTTATTGTCGTTGAGGCTGTCGCACAGGAATTTGAAGAGAAGTTTGCCGCCGCCGCCTCACAACTACGCGTAGGCGATCCACTCGATTCGACAACCCGGATTGGGCCGCTGGCTCGCGCCGATCTTCGAGACACGCTTGAACGACAGGTACAAGAAACGCTCGCGATGGGCGGGAAGCTCCTGCTTGGCGGGAATCGGCTTCCGCGCAAGGGCTACTTTTACGAGACGACTATTATCGGCAATGTAACGCCTGCCATGCCGATCTTTCGTGAAGAGACCTTTGGTCCGGTCGCCGCGGTCATTCGTGCCCGAGACGCCAACCACGCCATCGAACTGGCAAACGATTCCGATTTCGGGCTAGGCGGCAACCTCTGGACCCGCAACGTAGAGCGTGGCCAGCAACTTGCCCGCCGCATTGAGTCCGGCTCGGTCTTTATCAATGGAATGACTGCCAGTGACCCCCGACTCCCGTTCGGTGGGATCAAGCGAAGCGGCTACGGACGAGAGCTCTCCAGCTTTGGCATACGCGAGTTCACAAACATCAAAACCATCTGGGTCGGCCCCAAAAAAGAGGTATAAAAAAAAGGAAAAAACGAAGCGGAGAACCGGTCAGAGGCCGGTTCTCTGTCCAGCAGGGATACCCCCTATTCCGACAACAGAGAATCAATCTTTCTGAAGAGGTCTTGCAGGTTAAAGGGCTTCCGCAATCCTACAATCCCTCGTTCTCGTATCTCTTTTGAAGGTAATGCCGCGCTAATCATCAGTACAGGGATATGCTGCAAATCACGCCGCAGGCGCAGACGCTCGTACAGTTCGATCCCATTCATTGCAGGCAGGCGATAATCCAGAATAAAGAGATTAGGCCGAAAATACTCGGTAAACTTGAGTGTTGTTGGCCCATCAGATGCATGGAAAACGCGATAAGGACGCCTTTGAGCAATTGCCTGGACTAACAATTCGGCATGCTGCGCATCGTCCTCTACCAGGAGAATGACACCTTTTGTCTTCTCAGCAGCACCACGCACATTCCTCATCTCTGCAATCCTGATAATGCTACAAAAACAATAGAACTCGCCTCTCATTATATCATGCATCATCACAGGGAAGCGACTTTCTCCTACCTGAAAGACCCAGGCAGGAGAACGATTCCCGGGGCGACTTTATGGCTCTATCTTTTCTTCATCAATCCACTTGAGGATATCGGTCCGAGGCGTAAAGTTAGCAATGCTCTCCAGCAAGGCAGCAGGGTGCTCATGAACCAGCAGGAATGAGCGATATTCCTCCTTGACAAAGCCTTCTTGAATGGCATGATCAACCATCGCCAGCAGCGGTTGAAAGTAGCCAGCAACATTCAACAATCCGACTGGCTTCTGATGGATGCCCAGTTGCGCCCAGGTGATAATCTCAAAGAGCTCATCGAAAGTGCCAAAGCCACCGGGCAGCGCGATAAAGCCATCTGAGAGATCGGCCATAAGCTGTTTGCGCTCATGCATACTGCCCACCTCATGCAGTTGCGTCAGCCCTTTATGCATCAGCTCAATACCGAACAGGGCGCGTGGTAAGACCCCGATCGCCTCACCTCCCGCCGCCAGTACGCTATCAGCAACCGTTCCCATCAAGCCAACAGAGGCACCACCATAGACCAGACCTAGTTTTCGTTCAGCCAGCTCACGCCCAAGTGCCTCAGCCGCCTCCCGATACTCCTTCCGAAAACCAGAGCTAGAGCCACAATAGACACAAATCCTTCGCAACATAACGCCTTCCTTTCATTCCTTACAGAACAGAAGAGATCCGCACACCACCCATAAACCACAACCTCTACATCATAGCACGGCAGAGAAAAACCTTGCATCCGTGCAAAAGGGCGGCTATCATACAGGAGAAAGGAGACGACGCGACATGCCACGGCGTACATTCTTGCGCTTCACACGCGCTCAGCAGATCGATCAGCACGAACAGCAACACTATCTACGCTGCTACTCACCCGAAGCGCTCTTTCACAACTGGCAACAGTTCCCGCCTCTGACTTCAGCCGCACTCTTTGAGAATGAGCAGCCCTTAGAACTCGAAATAGGTTGCGGTAGCGGCGAATTGCTCCTCTTCCTGGCCCGTGAGCGTCCACACACAAACTTTGTAGGCGTGGACATCTCCCGGAAAATGCTGGATAAAGCGGTAGAGCAGGCTGTGAGGTATCGTCTACCTAATCTCAAGTTCATCAATGCTGACTTCCGGCAGATGTATCCGCTGCTGATGCCCGATACGCTGAAAAGCGTCTATCTTCACTTTCCCGATCCGCATCTGCGTCCGAGACACCAGAAGCGTCGCCTACTGAACGCCGAGTTCCTTGAACAGATGCATCGAGCCCTGAAGCCGGAAGGCACACTCAGCGTGATGACCGATGTATGCGATTTCTTTTTCGACATGCTCGCAATCATTGAACAGGATACCCGTTTTCAGAAATGCCATAGTGAGCGCTATCTGACAGGTTCTGACCTGCCTGTTCGCTCCCACTTTCAGCGCGTCTGGGAAGGCTATGGCGAGCAGGTTTATCGATGTCTTATCCAGAAAAAGGCTTAGTCGCCTCGTCCAGCAGCCGGGTATACATGCTCGCAAGCCACTCATCCTGGCCAGCAACAAGGCGCGGACGCGGCACGAGGGGGGTCCAGAAGAGCCGAAAGAGGAGCATTTGCTCCTGAAAGCCACCCTTTGGCTGCCAGTCCCAGGTATCCGGTGTCGCATCCAGCATTGGCACATGGAAAAAGCTGCGCTCCAGACGCGAGGCCAGAAACCGGGCCGGAATCCATCCCTCAAGGCTCGCCCGCACCAGCGATGGTTGAACGGAGAGATCATATTCCTCATACAGAACGCGAGCCCAGGAATCGGTACGCTCCAGTACTCGGACCGCCCATCCTCTACCGAGTTCCGCGCGCAAAATATCGGTCTCGGGCACAACTGCTGCTGCTTCCATCGGTTCGGTTCGCAACAATACCGAGCGCAGCAGAACACCTCGTTCCTCGCTCAAGCAGGAAACTTGTGTTCCCAGGTGCTTGATACCTCCGGTTGCATGCAGTCCTGTCTCTTCAAACAACTCACGGACAAGCGCTTCCTCCAGCGTTTCGCCTGTTTCAACGGTTCCGGCAGGCACCTGTACACCCGCTGTGGGATGGTGAAATACGAGCAGCTCTGAGCCATTCTTGCGCGTTGCAAAGGCTGTAACTTTATAGAGAGTGAGAGGCGCATCAATCATGTCTATTCTCTGCTTCATCTGGAAATACAACAAGCGAGAAAGGGAAGATAGCATCACGCTGATGGCCGAAGCCAGAGCCGAAAAAAGGTGGTCTCGTTGGCAGAGACCACCCCTCCCAGGTGCTTAGATCAGCTCGAAATAGCGACGACGCTCCCAGTCAGTGACAGCGCGTTCAAACTCCTGCACCTCCCAGCGGCGCGTAGCAACAAAGTGATCCACAAAGTAGGAACCCAGATACTCCCGGGCCATCTCGCTCTGTTCAAATCTATCGGTCGCCTCGGTCAGGTTACGTGCAAGCGGCTGAATCGCGCCCTCCTGCATTGCCTTCTGAAGCGCAGCACGGCTATATGCATTACCCTCAAGGCGGCCTGGCAGCTCAAGCTTATGCTCAATCCCATAGAGGCCGCTTGCCAGCATAGCTGCCAGCACCAGATAGAAGTTCGCATCACAGCCCGGTACCCGGTTCTCAATACGAATAGCGCGCTTACCGCTGTTGATGACACGCACAGCGCAGGTACGGTTATCCATGCCCCATGAGGTATTCAGCGGAGCCCAGGATCCTTCAATATAGCGTTTGTAGGAGTTAATCACGGGCGCGTACAGGACCTGCAACTCCGGCATTTTCGCCAGTACACCCGCCACAAAGTGCCGCATGGTTTCGGACATGTGGCCCTCGGCGTCTGTATCCCAGAAGACATTACGCTCACGGTTGCGATCCCACAAGCTGAGATGGGTATGGCCGCTACTGCCGTCCTCTTTGTCGTTCCACTTTGCCATAAAGGTCGCGACATAGCCAAGCTGGTGACTCAGCTCCTTCACACCGTTCTTAAATAGCATGGTGCGGTCAGCAGCCGACAGGATATCGGTATAGCGCATATTCATCTCGTACATGCCAGGGCCGTGTTCTCGTGTGTAGCCCTCAATCTCGATGCCATAATCGCGCATCATTCGCGCAATATGCCCGATCAACGGTTCGTCCGTGGTGGCATGGCTGATTACATAGCAATTTGTCCCTGGATTGAGCGGAACCAGATTGGTGCTGAAATCTTTCTCGCGTAAAGAGATCTGTGTCTCACGGAAATAGCGCACTTCGAGCTCAGCCGCTGCCATTGCCTCAAACCCCATCTCACGCCCACGCTCGATCACCTTCTGTAATACATAGCGCGGCGCAACGAGAATGGGATCACCATGTTCTGTCCACATATCACAGATGCAGGAAGCAACCCGCTGCTCCCAGGGGACAAGCGCAAAGGTCGAGAGATCAGGCTTCATCACAAAATCGGTGAAGCCGCGTTCCCAGTTGCTAATATCCAGGTTTGGTAGAACGTTCTCAGCAATATCCCAACCGAAAATAACGTCTGACTGTGCAAATCCCTCCTCCAGGGAGTCCAGAAAAAATTGTGCTGCTACCCTCTTCCCCCGAAAGACTCCTTCAATGTCGGGAGTACCGAGCTTGATAAATTCGATCTCCCCTTCCTCGATAAGCCTTTTGATCTCGGCAAGCTCCATCTGGTATGCATTCCTTTCTTCAGAGAATATCTGTAGCTGCTTTGCCGCGCCGCCATTTAAATACTTAAAATCGGCAATACAAGCACCAGGGCAAAAACGCTTGCCTGTTGTGTTATCCTTCTCTATACGCGCTTTTGCCCTGGCTCTATTTCCGAACATGATAACCTGAATGCATCAGCAATGCAACAGGTGGTACAATTCGGGGCGGCGATGTGAAACGGAAGGAACGGTTGAGCGCACCTGAGCGAGCCGCTGGCTATCGATCTCAGCATATAGCATACTTTCCACTTCGGGGCCCTCGGCCAGCGCAACCCCCATCGGATCAACAATCAACGAGCGGCCCAGAAACTGATGACCCACCTGATTGCAGGCAACAACATAGGTTGTATTCTCAATCGCGCGCGCTGTCACCAGGTTCCGCCAGTGCACCTCCTTCATCGAGCCGTTGACCCATCCGGCTGGAACGACGATCAAATCAGCTCCCTGAGCGGCCTGAGCCCGGGCGACCTCCGGGAAACGCAACTCATAGCAGACGAACAGCCCCATCCGCCCAAATGGCGTTTCGATTGGCTGGAAAAGCTGCTCTCCACGAGCAAACACGTTCGATTCAAGATAGCCAAAAGCATCAAACAGGTGTGTCTTGCGATAACAGGTGACAAGGTTTCCGCTATTATCAATAACGACGGTCGTATTATATGACTTGTCAACCGTTCCCTCTGCCGTCTCCAATGTGCCACACACCACCCAGATATTCGCCTCCCGAGCAGCCTGACGTAACCCGGTCACAAAGGGCCCATCAAGGGGCTGCGCAAGTTGTCGCGCTGTAGCAGCATTAAAGTTCTCGTGCGAGAGCCATGCCATAAAGATCTCTGGTAACACCACCAGTTGAGCGCCACGAGAGGCCGCTTTGTTGATTGCTGCAACAGCTTTCGGCAGGTTCTCTTCGGGTTGAACATGTGACTGTAGTTGCGCAACCGCAATGAGTGTGCTCATAGTATTTTCACCTCGCCAGACAGCATTGATAGTATCGTCCTTTTAGCTCCATTATGCCACATTCTGCTCTCCCTTACTCACCGATCACCACCTGATCCCCATTCTGAAGCCCGGAAAGTACCTCAACATACTTTCCCGTATTCAACCCGACATCAATGACTAGCGGTTCCAGCACACCATCACGCCACTGAAGGACAATATGCCGCTTTCTCCCCTGTTGCACCAGCGGCAACAGCGAGGCAACACGACTCTGTTCGACCTTTCCGGCCTGAAGCGCCTTCTCCGCGAATTCCAGGGCCGAGGTGGGAATCAAGAGCGCTCCTATCCGCTGATCGGTAGTGATCGTTACCTGTGTCGACATCCCTGAATAGAGCTGTGCATCCTTGATACTCTGCTGATCCACCTGTAAATGCACCGTATACATCACCTTTTTGTTGATCGTTTCGCCAACCGTCTCTACTGTGGAGACCGTGGCACGAAACGTCTGTCCTGGATAGGGCTGTACTGTAAACAGCGCTGGCTGTCCGCGTCGGACACGTCCGATATCAGTTTCATTGACCTGTGCCGCAATGGTGTACGAATCGGTGTCAGCAAGCACGATAAATGGCTGCTCGGTGTGCTGTTCTCCCGAGATAATCTGACCCACAGTACCATGAATCGCGGCAACTGTTGCGTTGACTGGAGCTGTTAATAGCGCTCCGGTGAGCACCTCGTCCAGCTTCTTTTGCGCTTCGGCCAGTTGGACCTGAGCGATCTGCAACGTTCCCTGTGCGCTCTCCACCTGAGCGTTCGCGGCATTAAGCTGATTCTGCGCTGCTGTGTTATCGACGTTAAGCTGATTCTGGACACGGGTAAAGGTATTTCGGGCCTGCTTCCTGCACACCTCAGTGGTACAGACAGCTAGCTGCTGTTGGAGCTCCTGCTGTGCGCTTGCCAGCGTCGCGGCATTCGTGGACTGAATATAATTGAGGTGTTGCTGAGCCGCATTCAGATTGGTTCGAGCGGTATCTACAGCCGCCTGCGCCGCATCGACCGCCTCCTGCTGTTTGCTAACGTCAGCCCGTAATAATGTATCGTCGACTGTCAGCTTTGCCAGTACCTGCCCCTGTCTGACCCTCTGCCCAACATAGACACTGATCTCACTTACCTGTCCCGTCTCACGGAACTGCATGTTGTAGAGAGCTCGCGCTTTTAACACGCCCGGAGCCGACAGCTTCACGGCGATATTGCCCGCAACAGTGCTTGCCAGGGCATAGGGAGGCCGCACAGCCAGCGAAATCAGCCAGGGAGAGACAATGAGTATCAGTGCCAGAAAAAGCGATCCTATCAATATCGACCGGGGAAACCGTTTCCAGAAAGGCCGACGCGGCGCCAGACCAAAATGCGCCTCAATATCTTCTATCTCCGGTTCTATAGCGGTCTTCTCCACCATAACATTTCCTCCAAGCAGGTTTCTCCGCTATTTCTCTTGCAGCACACTCAGCGCCATCATTTCATGCTGAACATCGGCCATCACCAGTAGAGAAAGTATGTTGCCCTCACGCAAGCTGACAACAGAGCCCTCGTTCAGCGCAAACAGACCGGTTTTGTTCGTGAGCGCCACCTTGAACTCAGATGGAACTCCGCTTTGATCCAGTGCCCTCACAAGCAGCATATCACGCGTGCGCTTACTCACCGTGCCGCGAAGCTCCTGCTCTTGTGTCCGGGCGAAGGGACAGAGTTGCTGTAGCCGTATCGGTACTGGATCAAGCCTGGTATTCAACACAAAAACGGTCTGAGCGGTATAGATATCATCGGAGGCAGTGGAGACAGTATCTTTACGCGAAACCACTACCTCAACCGGTACGCCCTCCCGCAGGCCAGAGGCGCGCAGCGGCGCTCGTTCAAGAAAGCGAGTATCTTCGTTATAGGCGATGTCCAGCACCCGCCCCGATCCGGTCTGTAGCTTCAGTACTGCGGCCTGTAGCGCCACCAATGTGCCCTCTTCCTGATGAATCTGGAGCCGGGTACAGGCAACCTCAGTCGCCTGTACAGGTGAAAATTGTGCTTGCTCTCGCTGTTGCGCTATCAGAAGCAAGGGGACCGATAGGACAGTCGAGAGACAAAAGAGACAGATGAGCATGAAAACAGCCGGCGACAGACGACGGGGAGCAAACAAAGAGAGAGGAAAATGAACCTTCCTCTTCCCGGATATAGCCTGAAAGTCCCTGGGATACTCCTTCTTAGACAACATAGAAAATATCCTTCCGAACACACACCTCATTTCCGCCGCTATATCTATACTACTGACCCATTCCAAGCGAAATAGAGCGCCGCAGAGCAGGGATTCATTGCAACCAAAAACCCCCTAAACCCCGTCTATATAGACAGGAAAGGGTTGAAAGAGCGATAAGAACCGGGTAATATAAGCATTGCTGCGTAACTCTGCAAAAGAACGATCTTAAAAGAATGTAATACCCTGTTACATTATCGTGACTATATTCATACCTTTAGAAATGGCAAACAAGCCCTTTAAGGAGAAACCGGAGCATGGCTACACAGCCACCGCACGAAGAAGACTATTCATTAGCAACAGAGACCTCCCAGGAAACAGCCAGACCCAGGAAGTGGCGTAATGTCATGGATACTTCGGCCTATAGTCCTCCGGCTCAAAGACGCACAACACGCAGAGGAAGCCGGGCAACGGAATACATGGATGAGGATGAGCCTACACTGGAGGATATGACCAGTCCAACCGATAAACTGTCGCCAAGCACGGAGATCCTCCGGCCTCATTCTCGTATGCCCAGACGCTCACGCGCACGGCTTGCCCCTCCTACCCCGCAGGAACGTGCAACCAGGGTATTACGCGAGTCAGATGCAGAGGCAGACGAGGACATGGCCGCACTGACGCCGCTCAACACGCCGTCAAAAGTATCTCTGAAACCGCGTACCCGCAAAGCGGTCTATCAGCCATACTCGGCCACCAACCGACGTTGGAGCACCAAAAAGCAGCAACCACGTTCCTTTCTGGCTTACCTGCAAACAATGCCGCGGCAGCGCTCTCTGACAGTGCTCATTACGGCTATCGTGGCGCTGTTGCTCATTACGCCGCTGGCGGTTAGCGCGATTCGTCCACAGCCTCAGCAGATCATCACGCCGCTACAAAGCACAACGGAGCATACGACGGCCACACCAAAGACTGAACCAACAGAAGACCCGCATCAACTGGTAATTCATCCACCCAGTACCGACCATCCCTCACCCCCGGTCTTCGCTCAGGCTGCCTACCTGCTGGATGCGGATACCGGCGAAACACTATATGCGCATAATCCCTTTACCCGGCTCCCGATCCTCAGTACTACCAAACTGATGACGGCCCTCCTTGCCGTTGAGCATGGGAAGCTGGATCAAAAGATCAAAATCGAGGGGCAAATCTGGAAGGATATCAGTGAGCTTTCGGAAGACAGTTCGGTTATGGGGATCAAAAAGGGTGAAACCTATACGCTGAAAGATCTGCTCTATGGCCTGATGCTGGTCTCGGGCAACGATGCAGCGGTTGCGATCGCCGATAGTGTTAGCGGCAATCTCAACACATTTGTCTCTCTGATGAACCAGCGAGCGCAACAACTGGGTCTGCGGGATACACATTTTATGAATCCTCATGGCTTGCTGGAAAAAGAGCATTATTCCAGCTCTCATGATCTGGCAATTCTAGGGAAGGAGAGCCTGAGCAACAAGCTGGTAAAAGCGATCTCCTCCACGAAAGAATATGATATCCCGAAGACAAAAGAGCATCCCGAGTTCACTCTGATCAACGGCAATCAGTTTCTCTGGTGGTATCCGGGCGTCGACGGAGGAAAACCGGGATGGGATGGCGAGAAGAATTTTGTGCAGGTCGTTTCCTGTACACGCAATGGCAAGCATCTGATCGGCGTCGCGATCCACACAAAGGACTGGTGGACTGATATGCGCAGCCTGATGAACTGGGGCTTCAACTCTTATACATGGATCTCTCCTGCTGAAGTAGATAAAGAGCACCCCATTCCATACGATGCCGACTGGAATTTCTTTGAGAAAGACCAGAAGGAACTTACGATTCCGACAGCCGATAAAGGCCGCTACTATGTCTATACCGGATATAGTATTTCTGGACCGATTATGAATTACTTTGACAAAAATGGCGGTCTGAACACCTTCGGTTTCCCGAAGAGTCAGCCAAAAGCTGGAAACGGCTCGTTCATTACACAACAATTCGATCGTAGTTCAATTCAATGCGACCTTTCTCGCAAAGCATGCAAGAAGGTATAGCAGAGGGAAGATCACCCTTTCAGGGTGGTCTCCCTCTCAGCAAGAAACAGGTTGTCTCTTTCCACATCATCTAAAAAGAAAGTATGCAAATACAACACTGACATTGTGACTAGCAAGCTTGCCCCATTCTCGCGCGGTCTGTTATACTGCAAACAACCTATAGAAATAACCTGATCTTCTCTGAATTGATTCATTTTTCAGGACGAAAGTAAAAGAGCATATGCAGACAAAGGATGTAAAAAGCGAACATAAAGAACAAGCCAGGCCACAGCCGACACTTCCGGCTGCAGAATCACCAAGCGGCATTGACCGTGCTCGCCTTGCGCTGGCTATCTCTGCTGGAAAACTCGCCAGTGCCTCCGGTCGACTTCTTCGCATAGGAGGTGGCACCAGCCTTCCGGGAATGATTGCCCGCAGAATTGATCCTAATGTTTTAAAGTCCGTCGTTGGTGCAAGCAAAGCCAGAAAGATCGTTATCACTGGCAGTAACGGCAAGACCACTACCGCGCGTATGACCGCAGCGATCGCTGACGCGAACCGCTTCCGGGTCTCACAGAACCGAACCGGTTCCAACCTGCTTCAGGGCGTAACTTCCGTCGCGGTCAACGCCGCCAGCATCTTTGGCAACCTTGACTGTGATGTGCTGCTCTTCGAGATCGACGAAGGCACGATCCCGCATGCCGTGCCGGAGATTCAGCCGGATGTGGTGGTTATCACCAATATCTTCCGCGATCAGCTTGACCGCTATGGTGAGCTCTATTCCGTGGCAAAGGCCCTTGATAAGATGCTGGAAAGCCTGCCAGAGACGGCCACCATCGTGCTTAACGGCAATGATCCTCAGGTTGCAAACTTCGGTCAGAACGCCCGAGCCCGCCGTGTTTACTTTGGCCTTGAAACAATGGAGGTCGGGACACCGGTTCCTGAGCAGTCAGCAGATATCATTCGCTGTATTCATTGTAATCATGACCTTGAATACAAAGTTGCATACCTCTCGCATCTCGGCCTGTATAGCTGCCCCAACTGTGGCTACACGCTGCCCAAGCTGGATTTCGCGGCCACCTCGGTACAGCTTGCCTCCGATGGTGAGGGCCCGACGCACACCACGATCCGTACCCCACAGGGAGATATCGAACTGACAATTCCCTTGCCCGGATTGCATAACGTCTACAACGCCGCGGCAGCAATCGCTGCATCGATGGCTGCTGACTTCGACATCACAAAATCGGACGCCGCGCTCAGCCACATTCGCCCGGCCTTCGGACGCCTGGAGAAGATTCAGGCTGGTGACAAAACCATCTACCTGTCATTCGTCAAGAATCCAACCTCATTTAACTTGATAATGCGCTTGATCGCACAGCATCAAGGGAAAAAGCATCTGTTGCTCGCGATGAGTAACACGGTCGTTGATGGCGAAGATTTTGCCTGGCTCTGGGATGCCGATATTGAGGAGATTGTGCCAGATATCCTTGACGCCATCTGTTGTGGCAACAAGGCCGAGGAACTGGCAATGCGTCTGAAATATGCCGAAGTCTCTACAGACAAAATCAAGATGATTCATGATCGTGAAGCCGCACTTGATGCCGCTCTGCGCAATGTAGAACCCGGTGGCACGCTCTATATTCTCAGCGGCTATACACCAACACAGGAACTGCGCAAGATTATGCAGAAGCGCGGTTGGGTCAAACACTACTGGGAGGAATAACATGAGCCAGCAAGAGAACGGCGGGCGCTTAGTGCTGAAAATTGCCCACCTTTACCCGACGTTGATGTGTGTGGCAGCCGATAGAGGAAACCTCTTCTCTATCGAGAAGCGCTGTAAATGGCGCGGAATCGCAACCGAGGTTGATCCCATTTATGTCAAGCAGACGCCGGATTTTACTCAATATGACCTGATCCTTTTCCACGGTGGCGCTGACCGCGAGATGGAGATCGCTTCGCAAGATATTCAGGCGAAAGCGCCCTCACTGCGTGAAGCGGCAGAGGCCGGAACCGTCTTCCTGAGCGTATGCGCGGGCTATCAGCTTCTCGGCCATTCCTACAAACCCTTCGAGGGTCCAGAGCTTAAAGGCGTAGGCCTGCTCGACATGCATACAGAGGGCAGTTCTGAGCGCTTTATGACGCATATGGCGCTCGAATGTGACTTCGGCTCAGGCAAACAGATTCTGGTTGGCTATGAGAATCATAGTGGACGTACCTATCTCGGCCCAAAAGCAAAGCCGCTCGGGCGCGTCCTCTCCGGTTGGGGCAATAATGGCAAGGATGGCGGCGAAGGCGCAGTATACAAGAATGTCTTCGGCACCTACCTGCATGGTCCATTGCTGCCAAAAAATCCCTGGTTTACTGATTTCCTGATCCAGCGTGCCCTTGAGCGCCGCTACGGCAAGGTTGAACTCACGCCTCTGGACGACACCATCGAGAGCGCCGCCCACAACGCCGCACTTAAACTTGCGGAAGCCTACAAAGGAACGGTCTCTGCGATTGAGGCAACACACTGGAAGAGATAGCAAGGACAGAAAACGAATTCTCATGCATCAAAAACGCACACCTTTTCTGTTGTTGTTACTTTTGCTCAGCATTATCTTGTCTTCGTGTTCATTGCCCGGCTTGAGCATCGGTACGGACAATTCGGGGAATCAAGCGAACGGCCAGATACTCAATAAATGGCTCCCTTCCTCCTCGGGAATAGAGGTACGCTATGAGCGTTGGAAGGGTGCAGGCAACAATGAGGATCTTATCACTATTGTGCGCATGAAGCCCCAGAGTATCAAGCTCAGTGTCGCATATCAGCCCACTGAGCCGCTGACCGTCAAGGAGTGGATGCAGAAAACAGGAGCCCGGGCGATCATCAATGGTGGCTACTTTGATGCACAGAACAGGCCAACCGCATTGCTGGTAAGCAACGGCCAACCGTTCGGGAACTCCTATGAAGGCTTTGGTGGAATGCTCTCCGTCGATGCACAGGGGACGATCGGCCTGCGCTCACTGAACCAGCAGCCATACGATCCATCCAGCGAAAGCGTGCAGCAAGCGACGCAATCAGCACCGATGCTGGTCATCGATGGGAAACGTGCTGAGTTCAATGCAAATGCCGATGTACAACGCCGCACTGTGGTTGCGCTTGATAAAGAAGGGAATCTTCTGTTCATTGTCAGCTCTATGCTGGCCTTTACGCTTGACGAAATGGCAGATCTACTTGTCGCATCCGACCTTTCCATTCAGACGGCTTTAAATCTGGATGGCGGTTCATCTACCGGATTGTATGTTCACGGAGAACAGCAAAAGGTCGAAATCGATGCTAATGTCGCACTGCCAATTGTCATTGTCGTCAAATAAAGCAGCCGAAAAGCCGTACTTCTCATGTGGGGGGTACGGCTTTTCGGATTGAGAAATCCTTCTATTCCAATGCATGAATGGCCCTGAGCCATGTACGCGCCATCAACGCATGTCCGGCCTCGGTTGGATGCACCCCATCATATGCCCAGAACTGCGGTTCACGGCGCTGCACAGCCTGAGCAAATACCTCATCAAAGGGAACCAGCACAGCATCATATTCCCGCGCCAGCTTCCGTACAACCTCAATCTTCGGGTTCAGATCTTCGCGCCACTGCTCCCGATCAGAGGGCGTATGCAGCACAAAGGGCTCGCACAGGATCAGCCGTGTCCCCATCTGGCGTAGCGGGTCCAGCAGCGTTCGATAGTTCTGTTCATAGGTTTCGACTGTCGTTAGACGGCTCTCGGTATAGCGTCGCCAGACATCATTGATCCCGACTAAAATAGAAACCCAGTCTGGACGCAACGCCAGACAATCACGGTCCCAACGACGCGTCAAATCAACGCTGAGATCTCCGCCAATGCCCCGATTCAAAAAAGTAACGCGCTTCTCTGGATAGCACATCTGAAACCAGGCTGCCGCCATCATAGCATAACCTGCTCCCAGATTGAACTTATCTTCTCGGATGCGGCCTGCATCGGTAATACTGTCTCCCTGAAATAAGACGGTTGCCCCATCCTGAATAAGCGTCTGCATTATTGCTTCCTCCTCAATGCATCTTTAATACATGCGCCCGCCAACAGGCACATCCTGTGTTGGTTGCAGCAACACAACTCCACCTTCACCATCAGGAACCCCAAGTGTGAGCACCTCGGAAATAAAGGGCCCGATCCTTTTAGGCGGGAAATTCACGACCGCAAGCACCTCTCGGCCCAGTAACGCCTCTTTCGTATAATGCTTTGTAATCTGTGCCGATGATTTCTTGACACCTATTTCCGCGCCAAAATCAATCAGCAGTTTGTAAGCTGGTTTTCTGGCTTCAGGAAAATCATCCACCTGAACGATTCTACCAACACGAATATCTACTTTCTCAAAATCGGTGTAGGAGATCACACTATTACCTCTTTTCCATTCAATACCATACTATTATGCTGCATCATACAACGAAGCTGTGAGCTATTCAACAGCAGAGCCTCCTTAAAATATGCTATAAAGAGAAGTAGCCGAACCAATCACATAGGAGAGAGCCGCACTCTCGTTCTAGCCATTTTTATCGGTCTGATAATAGAGCAGACCACTATTTAGCGGATTTTACGGAGAAAGACGTTACACAGGCCATTTTCTAGACAAATAAGTAATCATCTAGCTATAATCAGCCTGGTATGATCTATTTTTATTGGTACTAAGAGGAGAAACACAGTGTCTCAAGCGACTTGTCCGCAATGTCATGCACCTTTTACCCCCGGCCAACGCTTTTGTCCGAATTGCGGGAAACAGATCTCAAGTACGGGAGAGGGTGTTATACCAACGGTAGCAGCTAGCAATTCCAGCCTCCCCCCAACGATGGCCGCAAATAGCAATGAGGGTCTGCCACCTACGATGGCCGCTGGCAGTAACCCGAATCTCCCCCCGGTTGGGAATAGCAATCCCAATCTGCCGCCGACGATGGCTGCCGAGGATCCTGCCAACCACCAGCAGCCATATAGTCAGTATGCATCGGGAGCGTATACCCCCCCGCCTCCACCTTCCTATAACGGCTATCCCGGCGGGACTCCGACACCGAATGATCCCTACGCTCCGCCACCGCCACCGGGACCGGGTATGTACTCAATGCCACCGATCCCGCCCAAGAAGAAAAACTCGCTTCCCTGGATCATCGGGGCAGTCGTGGTTGTGCTTGTGCTGGCTGTCTGTGGCGGCTCTCTCTACGGCATCACTCAGCTCTTTTCCAAGAAGAGTACTGATAACAAAACACAGACAACAACGGACAATAACAACAATGGTGACAACAGTAATGATACTGCCACAAAATCGGTTACACTGACCAATCTGGCGATCAGCTATGCAACGGATCAGATTACCTTCACTTCTATCGAGCAGGCAGACCAGTTTCCAGATGACACATATACCAAGACGTACTCTTATGAGAAGAAGAGCAACTTTGTCCGCATCCATATGAAAGAGAAGCAGGAGGGAGGGAGATCTGCTTACTTCTCCTATAGCTCGGCATTCAGCTTGATTCTCCCTGATAAGACCACGATCAAAGCACTGAACGCGGGCGAATTCAGCGGCCCTAAGGAGGGAGAACAGCGCGAGAACTGGGTTGACTTTGAGACCAAGAAGCCCGTCGATCTCAACAGCCTTGTCCTGCGTCTCGGGACTGCGGAAGAGGCACAGATGGAGTTCCCGCTGAAGAGCAACGCGGATCTCAGTGAGTATCTCCCCAAGCAGGCCGATCTGAACAAGGCCTTCAACTATGGTCCGATGAAATGGACGCTGAACACGGCGATCCAGCGCTACGATGCGCCCGGCGCCCAGGCCAAGAAAGGCAAAGTGTTTGTCATTGTCTCATTGACAGCCAGCAACCCTTCTAGCTCGGACTTCTGGGGCTACGACTATATCCGCCTGAAATCAGGCGACACAACCGCTGCCCCCGAATATACCTCAGATGATGATGACCTGAACGACCTCAGCGCAGGCGCGAGCAATGTCAAGGGCACCCTGATCTTCCAGGTTCCGCCTTCCGACACCTACACGCTGGTGTTTGCCTCTGGTAAGAACCTTTCTGGCACAAACGTCACATTCTCAATCAAGTAAAGCCAGATACAAAAAAGATGAGTCATCCTGTAATGGGATGACTCATTCTTTCTTTATGAAGCGCTTTAGTATGCGCGGGCAAAGACTGCCTCACAGGTCGCAGGCTTACCGGTGTAGATACATTTGCCCTTGACGCCTCCCTCAGGCTGATCGAAGGGAATCACCCGCAAGGTTGCCTTTGTCTCTTCCTTGATTGCTTTCTCAGCCTCGCTATCCTCGGCCCACTTCACCCGGACAAAGCCACGCTTCTCGGCGATGATTTGCTTGAACTCCTCATAGTCCTCGGTATAGTAGGTGTTTTTCTCTCGGAACTCAACCGCACGCTGATACATCGCCTGTTGTACCTCTTCCAGCAGCTCAGGCAACCGAGTTTCCAGTGCATCGATCGAGACGATCTCTTTGGCACGATTATCGCGACGGACAAGCACCACACTGTTATTCTGAACATCGCGAGGGCCAATCTCGATACGTACAGGAACCCCACGCATCTCCCACTCGTTAAACTTCCAACCCGGGGTGTTCTCGCTGACATCGGTCTTGAAGCGCACTTTTCCTTTCAGGATCTTCTCAAGGCGCTCGAGGGCACCCATGACAACCTCTTTGTCCTTGTCCTTCCGCCAGATAGGCACAATCACGGCCTGATAGGGAGCAATACGCGGAGGCAGCATCAGACCAGATTTGTCACCGTGGACCATAATTAACGCACCAATCATACGCGTGCTCATACCCCAACTGGTCGTAGCACAATACTTCCGCTGGCCGTCTGAGTCAAGGAACTGAATGTCAAAGCCTTTTGCGAAGTTATGAGCCAGGTTATGGCTTGTACCGGCTTGAAGCGCCTTACCGTCGCCCATCAACGCCTCAATCGAGTAGGTGCGCAGCGCTCCGGCGAACTTCTCGTTCTCGCTCTTTCGGCCCGCGATCACCGGAATAGCAGCATCTTCCTCGGCAAAGGAGCGATAGACTTCCAGCATCATCTGTGTACGCTCTTCTGCCTCTTCCAGCGTACGGTGAGCGGTATGGCCCTCCTGCCAGAGGAACTCAGAGGTGCGCAAGAAGAGTGCGGTACGTTTTTCCCAACGCACCACGTTATTCCACTGGTTAATCAGCAACGGCAGGTCACGATAGCTCTGCACCCACTTCGCATAGCTATGACCAATAATCGTTTCGCTGGTCGGGCGCACAGCAAGCGGCTCTTCCAGCTCCTCACCACCGCCACGCGTCACCCAGGCGACCTCAGGCGCAAAGCCCTCGACGTGCTCTGCCTCTTTCTCCAGGAAGCTACGAGGAATAAACAACGGGAAGTAGGCATTTACAACGCCCGTCTCTTTGAAGCGCCGGTCCAACAACCCCTGAATGTTTTCCCAGATGGCGTAGCCGTAGGGACGAATAATCATACAGCCACGAACAGGCGCATAGTCTGCAAGCTCGGCCTTTCGGACGACCTGATTGTACCATTTTGAATAATCGTCTTCGAGATCTACCAGCTCTTCTACATACTTTTCCTTTTCGTCCATAATTCCCTCTTTCTTCGAGCAAAGATCAGATAAAAACACAAATAAAAAACTCGCCCTCAACAAAGGACGAGATCTACCCGTGGTACCACCTTCCTTGAATGATGCAGTTACCACATCATTCCACTCATAACGGTCTCAGTGAACCGTTCCTTCCAGATAACGGTGAAGGGCTCCGGTCAACTTCTCGCTGACACTCCCAGGTGGGTTCGATCCGAGCCTTTCAACCGGCTTCCACTATCCCGGCTCGCTGTCTGATGGTGTTCCAATCTACTGATCCTGGTCGACGTGTTCTCTTCTGTTGCTTGATTTCAAGTACACTCAGAATACACGATGCATTGGGCAATGTCAAGCCAGCATTAAGAGCGCAAAAGATGAGCAACTTCACATTGTAAGACTGGACTATCCTCGATATTGCAGATACAATAGGTTCGATACCTCAATGTCTTTCAAAATGTAAAATGTGTTTCAATATATTCCAATACTTTTCAGTCTGCTATTATCACTCTTGATCAAACACATCAAAGGAGACCCTCTTATGAAAGATGAGAACCTGGTAGGGATGACCATATCAGACCGTTATCACCTGCATCAGCTTCTCGGGAAAGGAGGCAGTGCACATGTATATCTGGCAACAGATACACGACTGCAACGATCCGTCGCTGTTAAGGTCTTTCAACCTGAAGGAAGCGAGAAACAGGTATTTCTCAGCCACTTTAATCGGGAAGCTCGCGTTCTCGCTCAACTTGACCACCGACATATTCTCCCGGTCTATGATTACGGCGAACACGATGATCAGGCGTATCTGGTCATGCCCTATATGGCAGGCGGCTCCCTGCGAGACTATCTACACAAACATGCCCCGCTGGCCCCCGAACACGCGCTTTCACTGATAAGCCAGGTTCTCGATGCCCTTGCATATGCCCATGATCGGGGCCTGATCCATCGCGACATGAAGCCAGGCAATATTCTTTTTAAAGGTGACGGCACGTTGATGCTAGCGGACTTCGGGCTTGCCAAGCTGCTGCCCGAAGCGGATGGAATCTCCCTCCCGACCGATATTACCGTTACCCATTCGGTCGCGCTCAAAGGAACCCCCGATTATATGGCCCCGGAACAGATTCAAGGGAAGCCCGGCCCTGCTTCCGATCTCTATGCCGTTGGTATTATTCTCTATGAGATGCTGACCGGCGAGCGACCATTTAAGGCGCAAGATGTCATGGGCATGCTGGTTCAACATCTTCAAACCGAACCGGTTTCTCCTCGGAGCCTGCAACCTACTATTCCACCAGAACTTGAGTCGGTCGTACTGCGTGCTCTTGCCAAGCACCCTGAAGCTCGTTTCAAGCATCCCAATGAGATGCTTGAGGCGCTACACGCCAGTAATCTGGCTCAGTCATCGCCTCCCCGCCCTCACGAAAAGGGCGGTCCTCTTCCCATACCACATGAGGAAAACACCCTTGCTATCGTGACACCACCAACGGAAGAGCCTGCTTCAGCACCGACACAGATCAGCGAGCAGACTGTTCTTGCACAGCAAACGGGTCCCGAGCACCAGGTGGTTACACCTCCTCCTATCAGTAATCCAGGCCCCTGGCCCAGTACTCCCTATAACATCGTGCCACAACAGCCCTCACGACTGGAACGCAATGCCAAGATACTGGTCATTGTGGCTGTTGTTCTGCTCCTCGCAACCATCGCAACCAGTGCCTTTACGATCTATCAAGCCAGACAGCCACTCACAACTACGCCCCAAACCATCCAGTCAACAAAGCAGGCTCAAAGTACCACTACAAGCAAGAGCACACCAACCAGTCAGCCGACCCTGCTTCCACAAGTCGTCCGGGGAACCATGAACTGCCCGGCCTCAGGACAGGCGAACGCGGCGACCTATCCTCCCCTCTCAGTGGGTTCACACCAGCGGCTGATCTATGCCGTGAATGAAGGAACTCCGGGCAATCCCAGCGCTGCCGTCATCAAGCGCCGTGACGCCAATGATACCGTAAAGGCGGACATCATCTTCAATACACCTGGCGCGTATATCAACGAGATACAGGTATCGCAGGACGGGCTCTGGATCCTCTTTGTCCTCAAACTCGATAACCAGAAACAGCTTCGCCTGCTACGAGTCGATGGGCAGATACAGCAGACCCTCTATTGCACTACTGGCCCTGAAGACCTTTTTGGCGTCCAGTGGACATACGATCAGCAGCGCATTACCTTTATGACAGGTAGCACGCTTAAGCTGCTTGAGCCCGGGTCTGGCAGTATTCACACTCTGCTCACACTCCAATCAGGTACACGCTATATTCCAGCTACCTGGCAGGATAACAACCATCTGCTCTTGAAAGTCCCGAAGGGCGGGAGCGCGCCGCTTGATCTCTACTCGCTTGATGTCAGGAAGGGGGAGAACCAACAAGAAAGCAGCCTCAAGCGGATTGCATCGTCTATCTGTAGCTTTGACCCGACCTTTGATTCAAAACGGCTGCTCATCAGTGAATGCAATACTAATTCCGGTATGCTGGCCGGACCAAGTCGTATCACCGTGCGCAATCTCGATGGGAGCGCTGCAACCACGCTAACGTCAGTTCCTGTAGCAGTAACAATGGTACGCGCCATCACCGCACAAACACTTCTGCTTCTGGTCAAGGACGCGGCCACCCCTGATCAGAATGGCGTATGGCGTGTCAATATCGATGGCTCAAATCTCTTGCGTCTCAGTACCGATTTGACAGGAGGCCAGACCCTCTGTGAGTTCACACAGTATACCTGGTCGAACCTCTCGCGGGATGGGACATTCTACGCTATACAGGAACATGATCCAAACAGTACAAACTATAAGATGTACTTCGGCAGGCTGGACGGCACAGACCTTGACTACTTCGCCGATATCAGTGATGGTACCGAACTAAAAATGGGCGGTTGGATTGTCTTCTAGCCTCAGACGAAGAGTCATTTCTTTTCTCATGGCTCTTCGTCCTGCCACCACTCATAAGGAGGTTCAGCAAGGCCCCAGTTGATACATTCTCCCTTGATAAATGCCCCACCATTTCCGCTCCGCTACACTGTTTGGATGTCAGAAAAGGCTACACCTCACACCATTTTGAGTATGATGGGGATGCGATAAGGTATTGCTCATTACTGCCCCATCGTTTCATATGTTGGGTGGAAATTTCTGACATAGACGCTATAATAGGTTCGTGAGTTCTTCTCTAACGCTGAACAAAAACAGCAAGGTAGGCACTGCTGTTGATTAGCACTATATGGAGATCAATTTCGATACTATGAAGAAAAAATTCATCGCTGTTTTGCTGTGCCTGAGTGCGCTTTCCCTCCTGATCGTTGCCTGTGGCAGTAACACCAGCGCGAGCAGCAAACCCAACCAACCCACTGAGCCAAATACCGTCCATATGAGCGATCTGCAATTCTCGCCCACCACTATCACCATCAAAAAAGGCGAAAGCATCAAACTGGTGAATGATGTGGTTGTGACGCATATCATCTCAAACGGGACGTGGGATAACGGAACTGCAAAACCCAAACAGGAAGCTGGCGCCCCAAAAATCAATATCAACGTGGGCGCGAATGATACCCAGACCATTGGCCCGTTCAATACGGCAGGTACATTCCAGCTCTACTGTCCAATCCATGTGAACATGAATCTCACGGTCATCGTAAAGTAGAAACAGGTAGCAGCCAGGCGGTCCGCAAGGGCCGCCAGTTTTTTTTCTCCCTGCATCATTTATGCAACTTCTCCTTCCTTGCTTCGTATTTCTTTCAGAAGCGTATTTCTCTTTCATTGTGTTCAAGGATTCTCGAATAACAGGCAAAGGGCATATGCAACGCCAGTACCAGGAAAAGATTGCTGAGTCTAACGAGACCTATGCTATGCTTCAGGATCTGCTCGATGAGGAAGAATCCGTCCTCTGGTCTGGACGCCCCGGACAGCATAGCAGCCAGTACTCCCCGAATACACCCGGCCTTTTGATCATGGCAGGCTCATTCGGGATTGTCGCCTTGCTCATGCTGGCCCTGGGATTTGCTCTTCTCATCACCCTCCCTATGGAAGCCCTTATTCCCTTCTATGCCCTGGGGGTCACCTTCGCCTTTTTAGCCATCCTTTTTGGCATTCTGGGCGCGGTCATAAAAGTTGTTCCCAGGGCGGTGCACTACGCCATCACCAGCAAGCGAGTGCTTATCATCAACAGAGGGAGAACGCTGACGGTGCACTCATATAGCTGGCGTGATATCGGTCCGGTAACATTTATTGAACGACCGGATGGTTCTGGTGACCTGATCTTTGCCAGGACTCCATATGGCTATACAGCGAGCAATGGCAATAGCAACCTGACTCGGGGCCGTTTCAGTGGGATCCCTAATGTACGAGAGGCCGAACGTGTACTCAGGCACTTACTGGATCGTGCACCTACTGGATAAGGAACCACAGAGCGAGGAGAGAAGGCAGCTCCTCTCTTCTTTGTCTCTGTTTCTTCGTGCAGAACGTATAACTTCTATAGAAGAGTTTTGTGTGTGTGAAGGCGCTATGCAAGCAAGGGCGCTTGCTATTTCGTCCAATCTCGGCATATAGTGTTACGTAACGACCAAACTGAGAGGATGTACAGTTCAATGGCTACAATTGCCTTTCGAGAGATTACGAAGCAATACCGCGGTGCCAGTGCCCCTGCTGTCGACTCAATCTCCTTCGAGGTTCCAGAGGGCAGCATCTGTATGCTTGTCGGTACTTCGGGCTCGGGCAAAACGACATTATTGCGTATGGTGAATCGGTTAATAGAACCGAGCTCCGGCGCAATTCTTATCGACGGGAAAAATGTGATAGACGAGGACCCGATTCAACTTCGACGACACATCGGCTACGTCATTCAGCAGGTTGGGCTCTTCCCACATATGACGGTTGCCGAAAACATTCAGGTCACCGCGGAGATCGCGGGCGGCTGGAATAAGCGTCAACTGGCGAATCGAGTCGATGAACTGCTTGAGTTGGTCGGTCTTCCTCCGGCAGAATATCGCAAGCGCTACCCACGTCAGCTTTCGGGAGGACAACAGCAACGTGTGGGTATGGCCCGCGCCCTGGCAAACGATCCTGCCATTCTGCTGATGGATGAGCCTTTCGGCGCATTAGACGCAATCACCCGCGCACGCATGCAGGATGAGCTCAAGCGCATTCAGCGCGATGTTCATAAAACTATTCTCTTCGTTTCCCATGATATCGATGAGGCCTTTAAACTGGGCGATCAGATCGCGGTTCTTTCAGAAGGGCAACTAGTCCAGATTGGAACCCCGGTTGACTTGCTCACACGGCCTGCAAACGATTTTGTCAGACAACTGGTTGGCTCAGATAACATTCTTCGTCAATTGCAGTATGTTCCTGTCTCAGCCGCGTTGACGGAACAGGCCACTAATACCCCTGATGGCAAGAAGATTTCATCCGATACACCACTGCTGGAAGCAATGCTTAAACTCTTTGAAAGCAATGCGCCAGCGCTCTCGGTGCAGGATAAAGAAAATCATAGTCACCTGGGGACCGTTACATTGGACAGCATCAATCGGGAGCTTGTACAGGCCCGTCGCAACAATGCAGAGAACATCGATCTCGCTGAAAAGAATGCGCTGTAACCAGATTTATTGCACAAGCAGAACCACCTTCACGGTTATACCCTACCTCGGATAACGTGAAAGGAGTCAGATGAAATACTTACTCAACCCATATAACTACGATCTCTCCGACCCCGGCAGCATTCCCAACCTTCTCTGGCAACACGCCTTTCTGGTTGGTGTCAGCATGCTTATCTCATTATGCATAGCAATTCCGGTTGGAATCATCGTAGCACGTCGGCGTAAGCTCTATCTGCCGGTCATCACACTTGCAGATGTGTTATATACTATTCCTGGCATCGCCTTACTCGGCATTCTGATTACAATCACGGGGTTAAGTTTCGCAACTGCAATTATTCCCTTGATCCTCTATACTCAGTTAGTGTTGATCCGTAACACAGCTGCTGCGATCACGAGTATCGATCCCTTATTGATCGAGACCGCAAAAGCAATGGGGATGAATGCCGGACAGCTCCTTTTCCGGGTAACATTGCCGCTTGCGCTTCCGATCATTATCGCGGGCGTGCGTGTTGCGACTGTGACCACTATCGGAATTGCGGCCCTGGCCTCTCTGGTGGGAGAAGGCGGGCTTGGCGATCTGATCTTTAAAAACATTACCAGTCACGATACTGAAGCGGTTATTGCAGGGGCGATCCTTCTCAGCCTGTTCGCAATCGTTTCCGATCTGATTCTACTGGGCATTCAAGCGCTATTGAATCGAGGGCGCGGTGGCTTCTCGGTAGCCTAGAAAAAGGAGGGAAACGATGGATATTCTTCAGTTTATTCTGGCACCGGAGAATCGTTTCTGGCACCAGACGATAGCATACTTGCAACTCTGCGGCTTCTCTATCTTGATCTCGGTTGCCCTGGGCGTTGTGCTCGGAATAGCCGTTTCGCGAAATGCATTTCTCGGCTTTATCGCCATTAACCTCAGCGGCCTGATGCGTGCCATCCCGGTGATTGCCTTCCTGATCGCGGTTCTTCCCTATCTGGGTCTGGGCTTTTTGCCCGCCGCGATTGCCCTGATTATTCTGGGCATCCCCCCCGTTCTCTTGAACACCTATACAGGACTCAGAGGCATTGATCCCGCTATTATTGACGCTGCAAAGGGAATGGGCATGACAACTTTGCAGATCATCAGTCGTATTCAAGCGCCGCTGGTCATGCCAGTTCTTGCTGCGGGCGTCCGCACCGCAGCCATTCAAATTGTTGCGACCGCAACACTGGCCGCCTTTATTGGTGCCGATGGCTATGGTATCTATATTGTCGATGGACTGTATAAATTAAATAATACAGAGATCCTTGCCGGGGCTATTCCTGTAGCAATTCTGGCACTGCTCATCGAGGTCCTGATGGGCTGGCTGCAAACAGCATTGACACCTGCCGGTCTGCGCACTTCCCGGACGGTAGAAAGCGTCATTCAGGAACAATAACAGCAGGCTCTCTGATGCCCATACGACAGAAGAGTAAAAAGGAGTTTTACATGTTTTCAATCCGTTCTCTGAAAGTCAAAGCAGGGATGGTATTTCTTCTGGTTCCGCTGCTCATTCTTGCCGCCTGTGGCGCCAACGGGAATAGCGGAGGGGAGGGAAATAAAGGCAAGTTGATCGTTGCCAGTAAGCTCGATGTTGAGGCACAATTGATGGCCTCAATGTATACGCAGCTCTTGCAAAAGGCAGGCTATACGGTTGAAGAGAAACCGGCTCTAGGCAACAGCGCGATCATCTTCGAGGCGATCACCAGCAACAAGATCGATATCTACCCGGAATTTACCGCCACTGGATTGAACAAACTCAATATTCCATCCAGCTATGATCCCAAAAAGGATTATGAGACAGTAAAGAAGGGCTTCAAGGATCAGTACAAGCTCGATTGGCTTGAGGCTGCACCGCTGAACGATGGCTATGCACTCTGCATGGGGAAAGACACCGCTGCGAAACTCGGCATCAGTACACTTTCGGATCTGGCCGGAAAAACAAAGGATCTGATTCTGACCGCGCCATCGGATAGCATCGAGTTTATTGATAGTCTGGCAAAAACCTATAAGACGCTGTCCACCAAAGACTTTAAAGAGCTGAAGACGGTTGACTACGCGATCGGTTTCCAGTCTGTTGAGAGCAACAAGTCTCAGGTAACGGTCTGCTATGGTACCGATGCGACCGTGCAGAAGAGTGGCATGATCTTCCTGAAAGACGACAAGAATGGCTTCCCGGCCTTTAATCCGGGTCCGGTCGTTCGCGAGGATATCCTGAAAAAGTACTCTGATATCCCCTCGATCCTGAACCCGATGGCTCAGCACCTCACCACCGAAGCCAGCATTGACCTGCAAACAAAGGTTGATGCCAAGTCGAAAGAAGGCATGTCAAAGAGTCAGGCTATCCGCACAGTAGCTCGCGAGTTCCTTCAGAGCAAGGGACTCCTCTAAAGCCATAGCGTGCGACGATCCGGCTTTTCAGGGAAAGGCCGGATCTTTTTTTGCCCTTGTGCGCCCCTGCTTCTCTCACTATAATTCTGTACGCTATACTAAAAAAGAGCGCTTTTGCAGACGCTCCTATCCTGTTTTTCAGCGAGAAGTGAGAGACACATGAACCAGAAAGTCCAGTTCAGAGAAGCGGAGCTCCGCTTTCTTTATAAACAGCGCGTGGCCCGTCTGGCAACCGTCACCCCGGAAGGGAACCCGCATCTTGTTCCTGTCTGTTATGCATTTGATGGGCACTATATTTATACTCCACTGGATGAGAAACCGAAACGGGTCTCACCTATCCACTTGCAGCGCGTTCGCAATATTCTGGCGCACCCGACCGTAGCCTTTCTGCTTGACCACTATGAGGAAAACTGGGCCCATCTCGGGTATCTGATGATCCGGGGTCAAGCCCAACTGATAACACCCAATGAAGAGGTACATCCCCACGCGCTTCGTCTGCTGCGCATGCGCTACATTCAGTACCGCACAATGGCACTGGAAGAGCAGCCGGTGATTATGCTGATACCGGAACGGGTCACATCCTGGGGGCCTGTCTTGCAATAAGCGGTTCAATTTCTTCAAGAACGGGGTATTGCTTCAAATACGCACTGTCTTCCTTGCCGTTTCTTCCATTCTCTTATATACTCTTTTCGATTCACCTGACAGCATGCTATGATAGGTGCTACAGATTGACCGACCAACGAAAGGCAAAAAGCATATGGCAAAAACAAAGAAAGCGAATCAACCCACCAAAGGACCAGTGCAACAACAACCCAGACGCCCGGTCCAGCAGGGAAAGAACCGCCGTCGTGCGCAGAAACGGCCTCCCTGGGCATTGATCACAATTATAGGCATTCTAGTTGTTGTTGTCGCTGTCGTCGGTATTTTTGTTGCCATCTCCCGCAATGCAAGCGGAAGCGCCAGCACGCCAACAGAGCCAGAAGTGCTTGACAAGATCTCACATGTCAGCCCGGAGATGTTTAAGGAGATTGGCGATGGTGGGGTCTCAATGGGATTCTTCACGCCGCGAGATAATCCCCCCTTGCTCAAAGGCCCGAACGGCAAGCCAGAGTTCTTTTTCTACAGTGCCGAATTTTGCCCGATCTGTGCCGCCCAACGCTGGGCAACAGTGGTTGCTTTAAGCCGGTTTGGCACCTTTACCCAGCTCCATGACATCGTCTCGGATGAAGGCAAGTACGCAACCCTGTCATTCTATCAGCATAAGTACAGCAGCCAGTACATTGACTTTGTCTCGCTTGAGGAAGTGGGAAATAACGCCATCTCCCGGCCCCCGCTGGAAAAGGCAACACCGGAACAGCAGAAACTGCTGGATACCTATAATGCGCCACCATATGTTGATGCGCCCGGCTATCCTTTGACCAGCATTGGCAACCGCTACTTTCTGTCCGGCTCAAATTATAGCTCAACGGTGCTTGGCACACTGAACCAGAAAGAAATTGCACAACATCTTTCTGACCCTCATTCAGACGTGGCGAAGGGCATTATCGGTTCAGCCAACTATCTGACCGCCGCTATCTGTACCCTGACCGATAACCAACCCGCCAATGTTTGTAAGGCGGACCCCATCCCGGCTCTTCAGGCCAAGTTGCCCGCAACCGTCGCGTTGCAAAGCCCTGAGGCTCCGGCCCAACATCTGGGCATCGCCTCTATGCCATATCTCACCACCACCCGCCGCGACGACGTGGCATAATAAAAGCGCATATCCATAGCAGGCCAACTCGCTTGCTATGGATGCCCCCCGGGCCAGCGCCGTGCTTGCAGCAATGCTGTAAGCAACTGCTGGAACCCCAGGCGCTCACTCAACGCCCGAACCTGACGAAACCCTTCACCATAGATAGGGTCGGGATTCCGCTCCATGCGCACTATCTGTAGACGAGCCTCAGCCGTAGCCTGATGATGATACAAGCGATAGGCCAGCAATTCACAAAATCCCTCTTCTTCCCGGGGTGAAGGCGTCGCGATCGCGTGTACAGCCAACCAGACATGACCGAGTTCATGCGCAACTACCCCTTGAAAGACCGCCGCGGGGAGTCCTTCCAGTATCGCCACGCCATCAATCGTGCGGCGGATAACCTGTCCATTCTGTGTATATGTGGTACTGCGTGTCACTCCCAGTGAGTCGGCCTCACGCCCTCCCTTTGCGGTTACCCGGTGAGCCATATAGGAAGCCAGTTTCTCCCGACTACAGAGTTCCAGACTCAGCGGCAAATTGTAGTACCGCAGCCCTTCCTGACCGATCCACTGAACCACTTGCCGGTAAAAGGGCTTTGCATCTTCGGCGGTCTCGATCGCCGTTGCCCGGCAGGCAGAGCAACGGTACAAGCCAGTTCCTCGCTCCTGCTCCTCAGGAGAGATCAGGCTACCACAGAACTGACAGGGAGTACATTGTTCCGCATCTTCTCTACAGAGCTTCCGCCCACGCGGATCAACTACATATTCCCCGACCAGCGGCTTGCCACAGTATGCACAGCGCGGTAGCACCGTCTGCATATAGCATTCTGTATGATAGGGAGCATCCTGATACTCATTAAAAGAAGCCTCAGTAATCGGGCGACCACACGCGGCACAGAGAAAGTGTTCTGGATGCCAGGGCGCACCAAGTGCCCAGAGCACACGAGCCTGCACCGGCTGCCCGCATCCTTTGCATATGAGTCGCCCGTTCATGCTGTTATCTTCCCTTCACTGCTTTCCCATAATAGTCATAGTGAGCTGTCTCGCGGAAACCACATGAGCGATAGAGATTCAAAGCCCGGCTATTCTCCGGGATCACTTCCAGTGCAATCGCACGATATCCACTGTTCCAGAGGTGCTGGACTACCCGGGAAAGAATATACCGTCCGTAGCCCTTCCCGCGATATTCCCGGGCGACAACAAAGCCATAAATCATCGCCGATGTATCCTGCAAGTTGATATCAATCTTGCCAACAATGGTCTGCCCCCGCTCCGCAACATAGACCGGGCGAGAAGGGTCTGCTTTCCCTTCGCCGTACCAGTTAACTTCATATGGGACTTCAAATCCCTCCTGAGTCAGCTTATTCAAAATCGGCCCATCTTCGTCACGGGCGGCTCTGATAGAAAGCTCGCTTGACTCAGCCGATATCAATACAGGCGTTGCCAGATCCATTTTATACTCGGAGTGATGTAGCTCGGCTCCGATCTTCTGGACGAATTGTTGTCCGGCTTGAGAGGCACGCTCAACAATAAAGAGCATCTGAGAGACGCCGCGCCGCTGACATTCGGCCTCGGCCTCCTGAGATAAACGGGTAAAGATGCCCCGCCTCCGAAATTCGGGATGCACCATGCCACTGATCTCCGCCTCAACATTGTTAAAACAGAAGAGCGCTAGATAGCCTATCAGACTACCATGTTCATAATAGAGAAAATCATTTATCTCATCAACAGGTCTGCGGCGCAAGACTTGCAGGTTCAACCGCATGTTCAGCCCTTCATGCTGATTACAGAGTTCAGCCAGAGCTGCGATCTCGTCAACCTCTTCCAGCGTTAACCCCTGCCTTGCAATCAAACCATGTTTCATATCGTCGGTCATGGAATATCCTTCATCATCTTCAAAAGTATGGTAGCCCGAAGGCTTGTGTTATCCGTACAAAGTATAACGCTGAAAAGCAGATTATGCTATCCTTCTTCCCCATATTCGCAACAAGAAAACTGGAAATTCACCGGCTTGAAACTGATAAGCAGACGCAAACCGTAATACAGGTAAGCATAACAATGGCATTTATAAGTACAGGAATATAGATGACCAAATGGAGGGTTGACATTATGACTTCGTTTATGGTTTTTGCCAGTGATGTCACCATCAAAGTGGGTGGCAACGTGTGGACTATAGGGCTTGATCTTATCATCTATCTGGTAGTAGCCGCCGTTCTCGGGCTGATTGCTGAGTATATTGTAGGCTGGCGTGTGCCCTTTGGTATTATTGGCGCCATTGTGGCCGCGTTAGTTGGTATGTGGCTGTTGACAAAGGTTATCGTTATCGGCGGGATCGGAGATTACTATATCCAGAATATCCCCGTCTTTCGGGCGTTAATCGGCGCGATTCTGTTTGTCGGCCTCTGGCATCTGATAACGTATGGTTTCTATCGTCGTCGTTATCATACCCGACATCACACGCCGATCACTGAATAGCACATGGAAGGGGTGAAAAGCACTTATGGCAAAAGAGAAGAAACAGCCAAAAGAGCATGTAAAGGGCGTAGGCCCAAAGGAACAGCGCGAGTACGAACACATTAAAGAGTCAGCCGAAAAGAGCGGGCGCTATGGAGATCGTGCGGAAGAGGTGGCAGCACGCACCGTTCTGAAGCATCACAAAGAGAGTCATCACAAAAAAGGCGAGTAAGCAAACGCAAAGGCCGGGGCGGTTTTTCCACCCCGGTTCTTTTGTACAAAGTATTGTCTATTTCAGATCGCGACATCATTGACTGCCCTCTGTCTCACAGGCTCCTTCCGTTCCCAGATCTTCTTCAACAGAAGTTTCTTGAGATCGAGATGCTTCAACTGAGAAAGCAGCACTCCGCCCAATGTCAGCACCGCACCAAGCCATTGAAGCGATGAGAGCGTCTCTCGCAGCAGGAGCGCTGCCAGCAGCACCCCGAAAATGGAGGGAAGGTAACTATAAATTGTGAGCCGCACCACTCCTACTTTTGTTAACCCATAATTCCAGAGCAGATTTGTCAGCACTGTTGCCCCCACAGCAGTAAAGAAAAGGGAGCCCCAGACTCCCCAGGGAAGCCCTGTCCAGTGTACGTTCTGCACATCAGCAGCCCCCAACGGGAACAGTGAAAACGCTCCCGCAAAGATCGTCCAGGTCGTCACGCGCAGCGCCGAATAGCGCTCAAGCGTGCGCTTATTCAACATCGGCAACAGGCCATTAAGGATGCCAGCAATAAACAGCAGCAGGATGCCGAGCCCGCTCCCGGCTGTCAGCGCTACCATTGCCCCCTTACCCAACACCACCATCACCATGCCCGCACAGGCAATCAGAATCCCTCCGAGCATAATACCGGTCAGCTTTTCACGCATCAGTAGCGAGGCAACAATAGTCATCACCGCTGTAGTAAAAGCAGTGATCAGCGCTCCCATCGTGGCGTCAACCAGCGCAGAACCGTAGAGAAAGAAGACCTGCTGTAGCCCAAACCCCACGATCCCCGCGAGTAGAACCCGTAGTAGCAGCGTCCGCGAAAGCTTGATAGTTCCTTCTACACGTTTCAGAATAAAGAGAATAAACAGACCAGCCAGCAGAAAACGCAGCGTTCCTGCGATCATCGGTGGCACATAATTCAAGACAATTTTGACCGTACAATAATTCAGGCCCCACAACAGACTGGCACCAAATACCGCCAGTTCAGCCTTATACGCCTTCACTTCTTCGCCCCTTTAATTCATTTCCATTCCCAATAAGCAAACAAACCAGATATCTCATCTAGAAGACCGCTCGCCCGTCATAGCCGCGCAGGCAAGCGAATCTTGCAGGTCCCATGTACTAGCGACGAACTGCCAGGCCGAGCAGCCACGGAAAAAAGGAGAATCTCACATCCTGCCAGAAAAACCTCAACCTTTGTGAACAAATAGCCGAGCGCTATGGGCAAAATGTACATATCAGAGCGATAGATCAAGGAATATCAGGATGCATACAGGAGAAAAAAGGATACTCTCTCTGGCACATGAAGAGCTACGTTCAGAAAAAATACCTAGATGAAGTACACAAGCAACTTGATGATGTTATAATGCACCCATACAAAACGTACCCAGTATTCGCATATATAGCTGAGCTTCTATCAGTATCATTGCTCATTATTCGTGTTATGATTCAAAGACAGAGTACATTTCAAGAAAAGGCAGAATGCATGCTTAATCTCTGCCCTATAGAGGGAGCACGACTAAGATGTTAAACGTGGCTTCTCTGAAGACAGTCAACCGGGCAAAGTTCTCACAACGTTTTGTCCGGCCGTGTTACGATTCGTACTGCTTCGCCAACCTCCCCTCGACAATTACACACCTGCTTACAGGTACACCCGCACAGCCCGATATCCCAGCAGAAGCATTTGCAGATCTACCAACGCGTTACGATAGAGTGGTTTTCTTCTATATTGATGCGTTTGGCTGGAACCACTATACCCGGAATCAGGATAAATACCCATTCCTGCAACTGGCACAAAGAGAGGGGACTATCTCGAAGATCACGTCTCAGTTTCCGTCAACAACTTCCGCCCATGTCACCTGTATTCATACCGGCTTGAACGTCGGACAAAGTGGTATCTATGAATGGAACTATTACGAACCGCTAGTAGACGAGATTATCTCGCCGCTGCTTTTTTCCTATGCCCGAGATAAGATCGAGCGCGATACCCTGAAACGGTCCTCTATTCCTCCTGCCGACTTCTTCCCTCAGCAAACGTTCTACCAGAGATTGCAGACACACGGGGTAACATCGCATGTCTTTCAATATCAGGCATATACGCCATCAACCTATTCTGACATCGTTTTTCAGGGGGCCAATGTCCACCCCTACGATACCTTTACCAATGCGCTTGACCTGCTGAGTGAGCAATTACGACAACCGTTCACAGGACCGACCTATTATTTTCTCTACTTTGACCGGATCGATACCATCAGCCACAACCATGGTCCCTATTCCCGGATGACAGAAAACACCATCGACTATTTTTTGAACACGATGGACCAGTTCTACCGTTCCCTTCAGGGTAAGGGAGGCAATACGCTGCTGATCATCACTGCCGATCATGGCCATGTACCGGTCGATCCACAGAAAACCTTCTATTTGAATCTGCAACTACCCTCCCTGACACGCTATATCAAGACCAATCGTCAGGGAAACCTGATTGTCCCCGCGGGTTCTCCGCGGGATATGTTCCTCTATATTCAAGAAAAAGCAGTTGATGAGGTCATCGCCACTTTACAAGAGCACCTTTCGGACAAAGCGGAGGTCTATGCCACCAGTGAACTGCTGGAACAGGGCTTTTTCGGCACACAACCACCCTCACCCCAATTGCTCGAACGGTTAGGCAACGTTGTCATCCTGCCCTACAAATATGAGACTGTCTGGTGGTATGAAGAGGGAAAATTTGAGATGCATTTTCAAGGCCATCATGGAGGATTAACCCCTGACGAGATGGAAATACCGTTAATTCTGCTTCCATTATAGCCAGCCGGAACAGATGAGAAGCGAATGATTTGACGGCATCAATCATCTACAGTATGCTCTCCTAAAGCAGGAAAGCGAAGAAGATAGTATGCACGAATCGCATAAAAAGGCTTGAGCGGAGCGCATGGCGGCAATACAGCTACATACGACACCTTCTCAGCCGGGAACGCGACCTGATCTGACAGGTAACCTCTCACTATCACAGATCCGGGCACTCTTTCTCTCTGTTGAGTGAGACCCTGCACCGTTGGCCATGTTGCTCGACAGCTTGGTACAGGTATCTCCACTGCCGAGCATCTGGTTGAGCGACTGGCCCACCTTGATCTGCTTGTCCATGCTGAAAAAGAGCAGGATCAGCTCAACACCATTGTAGCCGCCACGGTCAGAGGTGAAAGCTTCTCTATGCGATGTCGAGAAGCACTGCACCTCTTTGGCGAATGCATGAACGAGATACCCTGAACGTTTTTCTGCATGGCATCCAGGCACCAGCTTCCAACACTCCACCTTCACGGAAGCGCTCATTACCATCCCGGCTAACTCGCAAGACGTACCTGTTTTTTCCTCGTTTTCCCATATGCAGAGGGATGCACTCTCTAAAAAGAACAAGAGGGGAAACCAATCGCTTCCCCCCTTCGTATCCTACTCGTATCGAAGCACTTCCAGCGGGCGCACCCGGACTGCCCCCCAGGCTACCAGCGCCGCCGTCAGCATTGCAAGCAGCGCGGAACCGAGGATCAGGCCCAGCGCGATAACGCTACTGACACCAAAGCTCGATTGAAACACCAGCGAGCCTAGCAACGATGTTGAGAGCGTCACCAACAACATCGCGACAAGCGCACCGGCCCCACCGATCACGCCATTTTCTAGCATCACCTCACCGAGAATCGAGCTACTGGTATAGCCCACCGCTTTCAGAATACCAAGCTCGCGCCGCCGCTCAAGCATCGCCAGCGCAACAGCATTCGCGATGATAATCACCCCGGCAATTAGCGAGAGAGAGGCGATGGTGGTCAAAGTCAGCAGGATATTATTCAACATCTGGTTTATGAAGTCTCCAAGATTGGCAAGGTTCATCACCAGGGCATTGGGCACCACTTTCCCAACCTTATCAACCGCCGCGTTCAGCTTCTCAGGGTTAATCTTCAGAAAGAAGATCGACTGCTCGACGCCACCCGGCGAGAGCGCCTTGACGGTGTCTCGGGTTCCGATGATGGGGTAGAAGTTGGTGCCAAAGCCCGTCTGCGAGTAGATCCCGACGACGGTCACCGTTTTCATGCTCTTACGGTCATTCCCGCCGAGCGTGATCGTATCCCCTACTTTGAGATGCAGCGGATCAAGGCTGGCAAGCTGCCAGGAAACCAGCACGTTATCAGTTCCGGCATCTTGCGGCCCCAGATTACGCCCCGCTGTAATGGTGGTCTCTTTTCCCATCACGGGGATCTGATTGTTGCCCACATCGTACCCCTCAATGCCACTCAGATAGTAGAGCGTGCCACTTCGGCCAAGCGACGAGGTAGAGGGTCGATCCTTCTCACCTGAGGGCAACAGCTCCCTGATCGGTTTCTTATTCACCGCCACAGGCATCGTTGAAGCCAGGGTATGCTGCTGCGAGAGCGTGAGGCCGGGCAGCGAAGGCAGCGTATCCTGAAGCTTCTTTGTATCATCGCCACTGGTAATCGAGATCACATTGAAGCTCAGCGCCTTCGCAAGCACATCGTTGACCTGTTGCCGGAGGTTCTGCCCGAGCACCAGAATCAGGCCGATGGTGAAGATACCCACAAAGAGCGCCAGCATCGTTGTAGTCGTACGCACGCGCTGCCGTCCGAGATTCCGCAGCGCCATCATGATATTCGCCTTCCAGGTACGCGGCAAGAAAACGACCACAAGTCCCAATAGCGAGACAAACAGGAGTAACAGACCAAAGGGCGGCAACAGTAGCGCAATGCCAGCCGAGCAGGCAATTCCCAGAACCACCAGCAGGGTATAGGGCAAAGTCAGCCGCTCGGGGACGGGCAGCTTGCTGATCAGTAGCGCCAGCAGGCTGAAGAAGAGACTCAAGATCAGTAACAACACAAAGGTGCCATAGACAGACACCACACCAAGCAGGATATCATTCTGCAGAATGATAATTGCCAGCACACAGAAAAGCACCGACAGCAATAATACCAGCCCGACTGTCAGCAGGCGGCTACCAGCTCCCTGCCCCTCTGGGAGCTCACGAATAACATTCAGCGGTCTGATATTAGCAGCCTGAACGATGGGCAACAAACCAAAGATCAGAGCAGTGACCAGGCCGATTGCCACCCCGCCGGACACAATCACTGGATCGATCACAAACGGAATATTCAGTTGAAACGTGTGCTCGACAAGGCCACGCACCACATAACTTACCGCGATCGAGGCTCCCGCGCCGATGATACCGCCGATCAAGCCGAGCAAACCGGTTTCCAGTCCAAAGAGCAGGTAGAGGTCAAAGCGCCGATATCCGGTTGTCTTTAGCATGGCAATTTCCATCTTGCGCCGCGAGAGCAAGACCTGCATGGTATTCACAATACCGACGCCACCAATCAACAGAGCAAGCAGGCCAGAAATCTCTAGAAACTTGCGGATATTGTCAAGCGTCTCTTTCTGGCTTGCAACGGCATCATCCACCGTCTGCACTGTCGCCACAGGCAACGCGCTACGCAACTGCTTGGCAGCCTCGTTGGCCTTCTCTTTACTGGCTGTAGCAATATTGATGGTATCGTAGGTGATCTCTTTGTTTGACAGCGCTGCCTTGTAGTCGTTGGCCGAGAGCAGAACCACGCTTCCAGCCTGCGCCAGCACTCCACTATCCGTCACAATCCCAGCGACCTTGACTTTTATTACTCGCGCCTCACCGGCACGCTGTGAGCCAATTCGCAAATCAAACGTATCACCGATCTTCTTCTTATATTGCTCGACGAATGGCGTGGAGACAATGATCTGCTTCTCTTTCAGCAGGTCGGCAATCTTGCCATTCTGCGGCTCGGTAAAGGTCGGAGGTGTTACCAGAGGATACACCGCCGGATCAACAACGCGCACAGTAAATGTCTCACGCAATGAAGAACTGGCCGCCCCGGTCGATCCCTGCGCGTTCAGCACAGGTGTATATGAGACAATCACCCCATCCTTCTTCAGACGCTCAACCTCGTCGAGATCCTCTTTCTGGAATGGCTGATTTCGCGAAACAACTCGAACATCGCCCCCGTTGGCATCGCGCACATTGCTCGTAAACGCGTTATCAATCATAAAGCCGACAAGCTGCAACGCCACAATCGCCATGACGCCGACGGCGACACAGAAAATCGCCAGCAACGTGCGCTGGCCACCCCTGGCCAGAGAGCGCGTCGTATAGTTGAAGTACATCGAAGCCTTCACTGTGTAATTCTCCCGCCAGAGGCATCAAGCTCGGCAATCTGTCCATCAACAATGCGAATAGCTCTATCCGCATGCGCCGCTACATTTGGATCATGCGTCGCGATAACAAACGTTTTCCCGGTCTGCTCGCGCAAATTCGCAATCAAATTGAGAATATTTTCGCCGTTGCGTGCATCCAGGTTGCCAGTCGGCTCGTCGGCAATCACAATGGCGGGATCGGTTGCCAAAGCCCGTGCAATCGCCACGCGCTGCTGTTCTCCTCCTGAGAGCTGACTGGGACGATGCGAGAGTCTGTGAGAGAGCCCGACCAGTTCCAGCAATTCCCGGGCCCGAGCGGAGGGAGAGCCTTTATGTTTTCCGACGTAGAGCGGAACCTCGACGTTTTCCTGCGCTGTGAGAGTAGGGATCAAATTGTATGCCTGAAACACCATACCAATCTTCTGATTCCGGACCGTTGCCAGTTGTCCTTCATTCATCCGAGCGATATCCACCCCATCAATCAACACCTGACCGCCAGTCGGATTATCCAGACCGGCAATAATGCCCAGAAGGGTACTTTTTCCTGAGCCAGAAGGGCCCACAATAGCGACAAATTCGCCTCGGGCAATCTGAAAACGAATACCTTTCAAAATCTCTATACGTTCTCTTCCAAAGGGGAGGCTTTTCGTAATATTGCGAACATCCATCACAACCTGCTGTGTTGTTATTTGGGCCTGTTCTACACTTTGTACGGTTGAATCCATAAAGGTCCTTCGCTCCTTTAATAAACAGCAATCAGATTCCTCTTTCTGATTATAACACGATATATCGTTAACCAGAGAATAGCCGCAGCGATGTGCGGGAACAGCAAGGAGAGCGGACAGCCTGAGAGCAAGCATGCCATCTCTTCTCCGAACCATTGGTACTGAACAGGCAAACGAAACGGGAAAGAAAACCGTTGTATTAGATAGGCAAACTGCCGACCTGTTAAAGAGTACTGGTTCGCATAGTATACGATTCATGTGGTGTATTTGATCGCATTGAAGCCGAAGGTGCCTGCACTTCTCTCGGAGAAAATACCTGAGAATATATCGACCGCATCACTCCTTTTCAGGATAGGAATAGTGCAAAAAGAGATAACACATGCCGGATAGTGGTATAGGCAATGACAATCAACTATGCTATACTGCACTGTAATTCATATATACGCGCATCCGCGTCCTTAAAACTAACGCAAGCGGTATGTATCATAGCAGAATCAGTGTCATAGAAAGGCGACACAATTTGGCTCCAGAAGCCGCATCAAGGGACGTTTTTTGTTGCGCTCAGGGAAGACGGGCAGTCAGATTGTACACCCTTCAAATCAACCAGACTCTTTGAGTGAGAGGAAACAGTACATATGCGCCGAGGATCAACACTCACACTCCTCATTCTCATTATCTTATTAGCCATGGGCGCATCATTCGTCGTCTTCTGGCCCAACGCCAGCCAGCAAGGCGGGAAGCCCCTATATGGTATAAACAACCCGTTTCAGGTCACGCTTGGTCTGGACCTGCAAGGCGGCGTACGCGCTCTTCTGATACCCAACGAGACGAAACAACCTTCTGACGAGAACATGAACACCGCTCGTACCCTGATTGAGCAGCGCGTCAACAAAGGCCTCGGGGTCAACGAACCAGTTGTGCGTACGCAGAAGTCGCTCGATGGACAGCAGAGTATCGTGGTAGAGCTTCCGGGCTACAACACCGGTAACCAGCAAGAAGAGATCGAAACGCTGCTGAAAACCGGTAAGTTGGAGTTCTGGAACACCGGCCCGACGCCGCTACAGAACGATACCATGTTTGATCCGGAACAGTTCAAGCAGTACAACAATAATTCAACCGAACCACTTTTCAAAGGCGATGACCTTAACTCCCCGGACCTTACCGTCGGCCAGAACCCGCAAACCGGTCAGTACGTGATCCAGTTCGCGATGAAGGGCAGTGCGGTCGATCGGCTAAGCAAGTTCACCGCAAATAATCGTGGCAGCTATATGACAATCACCCTGGATAGAAAAGTCATTTCTTCTGCCGTGATTCAAGATCAGCTTCCGGGCAAAGGTGAGATCAGCGGTAATTTTACGCTACAAGAGGCACAGCAGCTTGTCCAGATGCTGAAGATTGGTGCACTGCCAATTTCCTTTAAGATTGCCAGTATGGATACCATCGGCCCGACGCTCGGTCACGACTCGATCATAAAAAGCATCTATGCCGGTGCGATTGGTCTGGCGATCATTATCCTCTTCATGCTCATTTACTACCGTCTCCCGGGTCTGCTGGCAGACATTGCCTTGATTCTCTACTCTCTTTTGACCTTCGCGATCTTTAAGATGATCGGCGTTACGATGTCACTGGCCGGGATTGCTGGCTTTGTCCTCTCAATCGGTATGGCCGTTGACGCAAACGTGCTGATATTTGAGCGCGTCAAAGAGGAGCTACGAGAAGGGAGGTTGCTGGCACAGGCGATCGACCATGGTTGGTCCCGCGCATGGCCTTCAATCCGTGACTCGAATATCTCGACCACCATCACCTGTGCAGTACTCTATATCTTTGGTACGACCTTTGGTGCGACCATCATTGTCGGCTTTGCAACTACCCTGTTCCTGGGTGTTGTGATCAGTATGTTCACCGCTATCGTGGTTACCCGCACCTTCCTGAATCTGCTGGTCCCGACTGGCGTGATCAACCATCCGGCGCTCTTCGGTCTGCCCTTTGGCACGACCGGTACCACCCGCACCAAAGAGACACACACAGATGAAAACGCGCACATCTTCCATCTGGCGAAGCATCGTTACTGGTTCCTGGGTGTCTCCCTGCTGGTGATTATCCCGGGCATCATCTCGCTGTTCGCCTGGGGTCTCAACGTCGGTATCGACTTCAAAGGCGGTTCCAGTGTTGAGCTTGTACCGCAGAAGACGATCGCTAACACCGAAGATGTTCGCGACATGCTGAAACCGCTGAATCTGCACGACTTACAGGTTGTCTTCTCGACGAACGAGGCGCTCCAGCCAAGTAAAAAGGTCTGGATTCAGCTCAATACGCAGGTCAGCAAGAACGTCACCGATTACATCACCAATACCCTGCAAAAGAAATATCCAAAGTCCCAGATTCAGCTTGGTATCGATACCTATACCGATACCAACGGCAAGAGCTTCAGTGTGGTTGCCGTCAACGGTTTGAACCCGATTCCGTCGACAGACGAACTAAAGCAGGTTCTGGGCACCCTGCCCAAGTCCTCTGAGGTAACCAATAACGAAGCCAGCGCCCAGCCGACCGCGACCGCTCAGGCGACAAGCACGCCAAGCGCAACGGCCACAGCTCAGCCGACCGCGACATCGAAGCCGGAAGAGGGCACCATTCCCGTCAATATCGTGAACATCACCACCGGTGACCCCGGTCAGAAGGGCCAGACCATCAGCCTGATGACCAGCACGAGCTTTGAAGGCAAAGGCCCGGTCGGAAGCATTCAGAACGAGTTCCTGAAACATGGCATCTATACTCAGCTTCAGAGCAGTAGCCACATTGGCGCTTCTGTGGCGGAACAGACCCGCTGGTATGCGGTCTACGCAGTCGCAGCCGCCTCGGCCATGATCCTGCTCTACATCTGGTTTGCCTTCCGGAAGATCCCGCGTCCGTGGCGCTATGGCGCATGTGCGATCATCGCCATGCTGCATGACGTCCTGATCGTGATTGGCATCTTCTCTATTCTGGGTCACTTCTTCGGTATCCAGATTGACTCGCTCTTTATCACAGCGCTGCTCACGGTTATCGGTTTCTCGGTCCATGATACGATTGTGGTGTTTGACCGTATCCGTGAAAACATGCGCATCAGCACAACAGAGACCTTCGAGCAGGTGGTTGACGCCAGCCTTGTACAGACAATGGCTCGCTCGCTGAACACCTCGCTGACAGTGCTCTTTACGATGCTGTCCCTCACGCTCTTCGGAGGAAGCGGCAGCGTGCATACCTTCACGCTGTGTCTGCTGATTGGTATCTTCTGCGGTACCTACTCCTCCATCTTTAACGCCAGTATGCTGCTGGTCGTCTGGGAAAAGGGCGAACTGGGTCTGAAATGGCTACGCAGAAAAGGAAATGAGGAGCCTTCGGGCAAACGCTCACATGTGAGCGATCGTGAGCTTGCTCGCTCACGTGGCTAAGGCTTGAGTCCAACGAAAAACGCGCCAATTGACAGAGTTTATTAAAATAAATGTCAGTTGGCGCTTTTTCTTTTTGTTCTCCCTATTCCTTTTCAAAGAGGAGCTTCTACATGTTAACAGGATTGGATCATATCATTATCGGCGTAGATGATCTGGAGCGAGCGACAAGCATCTTTAACGACTCACTTGGGCTGGCCGTAAGTGGAGGAGGCGAACATCCCACAGGAGGAACCGCGAACCGGATCATTGTCATTGGTGATACCTATCTGGAACTGATCACAGTGCGCAAGCCCGAAGAAGCTCAGCAAAGCATGCTTGAGCGGATGGCGAAAGGAAACGGCTACTTCAATTATGTCATTGCCTCAAATCGAATTCATAGCGACAGTGAGGCCATCCAACAGCGAGGAATCTCGGTCATCGGCCCATATGCAGGAGAGCTGAAAAGCTCGGATGGCAAGTATCGCGGCTGGATGCGTACTGATATTGAACGCTCAGATCTGGTACAGCGCTATCCATTCCTGATTCAGCATGATAGCACTGGAGAAGAGCGACGGTTCCGTCTGGCTGGCTGGCAAACGCCCCCGGCACATCCTCTCGGCGCAACCAGAGTATATAGCGTGGCAGTTGTGGTGCAAGACCTTGAAGAGGCAACCGCCCGATACCAACGCATTTTCGGCCTTAATCCATCGGAACCATTTTCCGGACAGGAATTCGGGGTAGATGCCAATTACGTCTCTTTCTCCTTCAGCGAGAGCAGGCAACGTATTTTCCTGATAGCGCCTCTATCAACAACCCTGGAACCAGAAGATGCCCCCGCACATCTTCCAATGCCAGGAGCGCTGGCCGGTTATCTTCAACGCCTCGGCGAAAGCATTTGCTATATGACCCTGGAAGTCGCTGACCTGACAGAGGCACGGCATTATCTTGACTCGCACCACGTCCCTTATACCTATCAGGCTAAACCGCGTCCACTGCTCTGGATTCACTCCGCCCATGCCTGCGGAGCCACGATTATCCTGTATCAGCAATAACAAGAGACGAGCGGGCAGCATATCTGCCCCTCGTAGAGAGTTTACGCTTCTTGAACGGTCAGACGAAGCTTGCGCCGAAATACTTTCTCAAACAAATCGGCCTTTTCGTATGCATGCTGCAACTCTTCATCCAGATCTGCCAATGGACGAGCCTTGAGCTGGATAGTCCAGACCTTCGAGTTGCACCCCTCAGGATCAGCCATCAGCGACAGGACCCGGCCATCATGATTGAAGTCCAGTGCATCAGCAACGCGAAGAATAGCAGAGAGAGCGGATACACGCTTTCGCGCCTGAGGACCTAACACAGCGTACTCCTCATGGTCCTCGCTTGGGAGGGCCCGCCGATGATAGCGTGCAATACAGGCAATCTCGTGACGCTCCTCATCGGTAAAATCAGGTAACCTGGTATTGCTGATCAGACGAAATGAGTGCTTATGATGTTGACGCTGCTCTACGATCATCCCCGTATTATGCAAGAAGGCCGCTCGATCTAATAAACGTCGTGCATGGTCATCAAGCTTATGAAGCGATTGTGTTGCATCAAAAAGTTCCAGGGAGAGGCGTTTCACATGCCGAGCATGCGGCCAATCTTCCACAAGCAATCCTCCACTCATCCATAGTTCCTCTGCGGTCGGTTGGGCCTCTTGCCACCATTGTAATTCCTCTACCGAACTCGGCTTCGTCATAAGAATCCTCCCTATCTTTCCGGCTTAAACACCGGCTGCTCTGTCTGGGGCTCATACATCACCAGTATTGGCCGCTTGTTTAGAACGGATAGATTGATAAAGAGTAACATGTATCTCTCCCTCATTATGCACACAAGACCGCCAGAATTTCACCTCTAAAATCTCGCTCTTGCAGCTTTTTCCAATGCTGTCGAAACACACGGTATTGTTCTTTACGCCGCCCTTCAACACGAGCAAGTAATTCACGCAACCCTTGCGCTTCAAGCGGAGAAAGATCGGTCCTTGCCTCCGTCAGATAGGCAAGTAGTTCCGGATCCAGACGCGCCAGTCCCTCTTCATGTGCCTGTACGGCCAGGCAGAGTTGTATCAAAGCAATCAATACATCACTATCATGAAGCTGGCCCAGTTCACTCTGTATCTGCTCCACTTCTTTCGCCAGCTTCCGACAGAGAGGCGGCAAAACATCCTGAAAAAGCTCAAGACTATAGCGTAGTCGTTTAGCGGCAATCCGCATTTTATGCAGCTCATGGACCGGACCATTCTCTGTTTCTACATACGCACTCCAGCGATACATTTTCTCAAGGTGTTCTTGAACCACTGAGCGGACGCACTGTTCTGTTGAGGCAGTCAGACGTTCGAGACTGGCCTGTGGGGCTTTCGCAGGCTCGGGAATGCTGGCCTGAAGGAGCGTATAGAGTTTGCGCGTATCAAAATCTTGCAAGTAATCAACCAGTAGCTGTTGATAGGTCTGGCGATAGTGCTCAAGCCGCCCCTTCAGCCAGTGAATTCCTGCCTCCTGCGCAGGCGATGCCTCCACCTGATATTGCGCGATATGCTTACTGATCACATCACTATCTCTGGCATTCCCGAGCATACGGGCAAGCTCTTTCACACGCCGCAAAGCCTTCTTCCACTTCCGGGGTCGGCTGACATCATGATAGGCACCCATCACTGCCCGCAAGCGCCGCGTCGCCACACGCATCTTATGGACCGCTTCGCTATCCTCGTTTGCCTCAACTTTTTCCCGCCACGCTTCCACCTTCAAGGCCCACTCTCGCAGAAGGCGGCGACCCGTTTCGCCAAAGGATTCAGAAAGCATCCGTTCAGCCTCGCCCTGCTGCTCAGCGTTCAGGAGTTCCTCTTCCTGCTCAAGCAGTTCAAGCCAGCGCGTTCCATAGCGCTCATAAACCAGCAGGGTTCCCTCACGAATACCATGTGAGCTCACCTGAATCGTTGAAAGGCCGAGCTGCTCCATCAGTGCATGAATGATCAGGGCTCCCGCAGGTAGGAGCCGTGCCCGCACCTCTGGAATACCATAGCGTTCTGTGATAGTTGCCGCCGGCCACTCCTGAAGCAAGTCCTCGCACTGACGTAGATCAGCCAGCGAAAGGGACGCGCCACGTTCAGGCACAGGGAAAGCCTCCTGTACGAGCCAGAGGAGCGTTCTGGCACTGCCGCCGGTGGCAATCAATGTTTCAGGACGATAAGGGATCTGCATTCCCTCAAAGTAGGTCTGCAAAAACGCCTGAGCGACCTCCATCTGCTCTTGCGACGGAGGATCAGCCAATAGATAGCGATCATGCAGCCAGCCCGACCCGAGGGGAACTGATACCCGCCAGTTTATCCGCATATGATGCGCAGTGACCAGTTCTGTACTTCCACCGCCAAGATCCATCACGCCGATCAGTTCGGGAACCGTGTTAGAGCGTACAGCCTCATAGGTGGCACCATAGAAGGTCAAAAGCGCCTCGGTCTCTCCTCCGATAAGCTGAACGGTCAGACCGGTTTCACGGGAAACAGCCTCGCAAAAAGCCAGGCTGTTTCGAGCCTTACGAATGGCTTCCGTCGCAACCACCAGAATCTGCACTGCACCATGCTGCTCAGCCAACGCCTTATAGCGCTGCAACACCGCGATCGCCGCCTTTTGTTTCTGCGCAGAAATGCTTCCTGAGGTATTGACGCTCTCGCCTATTCGCACTACCTCATCTTCATCAACCAGGATCTGTAGGTCATTCGGAGTACATGCAGCCACAACAATATGAATAGTATTGCTACCGACATCAATTGCCGCTCGTACAGGGGAGTTCTGCTCCAACATACATCAGATATCCCTTCTTTCGAGAATAGAGGCTTCATGCGAAGCAATAAAGATGGATTAATTATAGCATCGGGCTGAAAAGTCTTTCCAACCGAGCAATTATCTTGAGGGATCTGAAAATGTGCCAGGAAACCTATTGACAAAGCTGAGAAGATCCTGTATTATACACCGTGTTCAAAGGAACACAAAAGACAGACGCCGAAGTGGTGAAACTGGTAGACACGCAACGTTCAGGGCGTTGTACTCGCAAGGGTGTGTGGGTTCGAATCCCACCTTCGGCACTTCAAGACCTCGGGTATTTACCCGAGGTCTTTTCTTTTTGCCTGCAATTCCCTGTCGCCGACACACCAGCTTCGGTGGCAGGGACCTCTTTTTCAAGTACTGATATATCCCCATAATCGGAACTCTGTCTCTTTCTCCCCGTTTTCGCTGTGAAAATGGCGTAAAAAGTGGGTCCATTATTCCTTCTCAGGCGACACTGGAATTGGTGGCAGTGCCCTTTTTAATCAAGAGGTTATTCTACACTCTCTATGGTAATGAAGGATCAGTTCTTCTAAAAAGAAAGGACGGGAGTTCTGTGCAAGGCAAAACACTGGATTTCGGAGGTGGGAAACCACTTGATTTCAAGCCTATAGACCGTTTGATCGTGTTCGAATACTGTTTGACCTGCCAGATTTTTGCACAACTCCCAAAAAAAAGAGGTGGCTCTATGAGCCACCTTCTCAGTGACGCGCCTGGAGGGATTCGAACCCCCAACCGCTTGATCCGAAGTCAAGTGCTCTATCCGTTGAGCTACAGGCGCAAAAATCGGGAACAACAGAAGCGATCCTTGCCGTACACAGGCGGTCGGACACTTCGTCTCTTACGTTACCATATCCGAGCTATATTGTCAATTGTTTTCTTGCGTGAGAGCCTGTGTCTGATCAAAAATCCTATGCAGTTGACAGCCTTTCCGTTCAGCAGGAACAATTACAGCAACCATCCCTATCTGCTAGCCTTGCTATTGCCGGCATGAGCATAATAGAGCAGATAGGAATTCATGTGATACAGTATGGTCATTCACCAATGAAGGGGAGATCATTGGCAGCTATCGGGATACTATCCAGTTGCCGATAGAGGAAAAGAGAGCACGGTGCCGTCAGCAAGCTTTCTCCATTCAGTCAAAGAAGCCCGGAGAAAACGTCACCGATCTCCTCTCCTGTACGTTTTAAAGAACGTGAACCAACGGTACTATTGATGCACAATTAAAGGAGTGTAACATGCCAGGGGAAGTTATTCCGCCAGCAGCACAGGGGCCACGGAATACCACCATTTTAATCGTCGAGGACGACGCCGATATAGGGCAGTTCTTACAGCAGCTTATCGAAGACGAGACGATCTATAATACCAGGCTGATCGATAATGGCCTGACCGCACTAGAAGAGGCTCCTAAGATCCACCCATGTCTTTTACTCCTTGATTACCGACTGCCGGGTATTAATGGGCTGGAGCTTTACGATCGCTTGCAAGAGCGTGAAGAAATGCGGAGCATACCCACCATTATGATGAGCGCAACCCTGCCGGTGCGAGATCTTGAGCAGAGGGGCATTTATCAGCTCAAGAAGCCAATGGATATCGGGAATGTGCTTCGCATGATCACCCATGCGATGGCAAGCTACGAAGAAAGAATGTTGCACGAGCAGTATAAATAGAAGGAAGCAGAAAGAGAACTCTGGCAGAATGGAGGAGAGAGCACTTCCCGCCAGAGTTTCTTTTTTTTGAGCAATTCAGGGGCAAATTGCAGTAAAAAAGAAAGCATCTAAGGAATCTCTATATCACTTTCGACCATTTCATACGTTATTTTATATAGAGGCAAGCAACCCACATTGGCACGTAATCGCATGACTTGACACTCTTGTTACAATGCGAATGGAATGCTTTTTATCAGTCAGGGTATCCACCAAAGTGGTAGAAGCCTGAGGAGAGCAGGCTGAGAACCTGACCGGCCTCTGTGAAAACGCTCAGAAAATGTCGGCACTTGCTCACTATGCCTCAAGGCGAGGGTCCCGTGCCGTAGTTCCGATGAGAGGAAATGGGGGAGTGCATGCAGCCAATACACCACAACTCGCAGAGACGAAATATCGTCCCGAAGCAGTGGGCGGAGAATGCTTACGCTCAGCCAGACGTATATGAGGAGCCAGAGGACCAGTGGGCCGTACTCCGACACGAGGTGGAGGATGAAACTATGCAACGGCAGGGAGAGCGCGTTCGGGCAGACTGGGAGATACGAGATACAGAGGAAAGCCCGGGGTCCAACAATCAGGAAGTACAGTCGCCCCATAACGTAGATATTGTTGTGGTTGGAGTTGGAGGCGGCGGCATGAATGCCGTCAATCGCATGATTAATACAAATGTGCGTGGCGTTCGCTACGTCGCGATGAACACGGATGCCCAGGTGCTTGGTCTTTCTCAGGCTCCCACCCGTATCTGTCTGGGAGAGCATCACACCAAAGGGCTGGGAGCGGGAGGCATTGCGGCAGTGGGCATGCGTGCCGCGACCGAAAGCACGCCTGAGATTCGCGCTGCACTGGGCAAGGCCGACATGGTATTTATTGCGGCAGGTATGGGCGGCGGAACAGGCACAGGCGCGGCTCCGGTTATTGCATCTCTCGCCAAAAAGCTCGGAGCACTAACCATCGGTATTGTCACCCTGCCCTTCACCTTTGAGGGAACGCGACGCCGTCGCGCTGCTGAACAGGGGTTATCAGAACTCAGTTCCGAAGTCGACGCGCTGATTACGGTCCCCAATGATCGCCTGCTCACCACAGTCGCACGCGATTTTAGTTTGAACGACGCATTCAAAGTCGCCGACGATGTCTTACGTCAGGGCGTTCAGGGTATCGCAGAGGTGATTAACGTTCCGGGCATGGTCAATGTTGATTTCGCTGATGTGCGCAATGTCCTACATAACGCGGGTACCGCACTGATGAGCATTGGACAGGGGGTCGGACGCAACCGTGCTCAACTGGCAGCCGAAGAGGCAATAGCAGGCGGCTTCCTGAACGTGACGATCCGAGGGGCAAAGCGTGTCCTCTTTAATATCAGCGGCGGCGAAGACATGACGCTCTTTGAGATTAACGAGGTTGCCGAGCGCATCGGCGTTGCCATTGACGATGCTGCTGATATCACTTTTGGCGCTGTCGTCGATCCAACGCTGCATGATACTATTCGCGTGACACTGATTGCCGCCGGTATGGAAGAAGTACCGACAGCCAGAATTGAGGCGATCAAGCTAGACCAGACACGCCCGGCCCGACCCATGCAGACCAACCCGAGTCCGCCAGCGACCCCACAACGATGGCCCAATCAGCGGCCGCCACAGACGCCACAGCGGACCCCATATGCACCACGACCACAGCGCAACTTTCAGGACCCACGCGGTCGTACTGTGAAGCAGCAGGGAGCCGGAGAGGACGACATTATTGATGTTCCTCCCTTCCTGAAGCGCTATGAATAAGCAAAAAGAGACCCGGTAGCCAACCTGCCTCTTATCGCATTGCTAGCGGGTCTCTTCGTTTGCATACCTTTTCACCCCGGTAAAGAGGCTGAAAAGCATGTGAGCTCTTCGGGAAGCACGTTATGACTCTATCTCAACCTGTTTCACAGCTTCCTTGCTTGGAGAACGACCTTTCTCACCACCTTTTCGGCCAATTCGCGAGTAGAATTCTGATCCCTGCTGTCGTTTGGTTGACTCACCGCCTTTCTTTCCAATCTCAGCATAGAATTGTGGGCCGCGTTTCTCCTTAACCGTCTCGCCGCCTTTTTTTCCGATGCGCGAATAGAACTCAGCGCCATACTTTGCCCGCACTGCCTGTCCGCCATGTTTGGCCTTCTGCGATCCGGGTTCAGGTCCACGTTTGTTGTTCGCCATAGATAGTCCCGCCTCTCTTTACTTCTTTCCCAACAATTGCGATTCGCCAGCGACCCGCCACAACATGGTGAGACATCTAAAGGACCCAGACGACAACCCAGAACGATTAATGCTGTTTTCGCGCCTGCGCAACCCGATTAGCGATTAAACCAGCCGTGATCCCTGCTCCCACTCCATTGTCAATATTGACAACCGACAGACCAGGAGCACATGTCTGTAGCATTGACAGGAGAGCAGCTACCCCCCCACCTCCAATGCCATACCCAACGGAGGTAGGTAAGCCAATAACAGGAACCGGCACCAGACCAGCAACAACCGAGGGCAACGCTCCATCCATACCCGCGGCAACAATAAGCACATCCACACCATCGGCCAGTAGCTTCTGGAGAGGCTCGATCAAGCGATGCAAACCCGCAACACCAACATCATAGATGCGAGTCACCTGACAGCCCATCTCTTCCGCCAGAAGCGCCGCTTCATCAGCCACAGGAACATCTGAGGTTCCCGCACTGATCACGCCCACATGCCCACCGCTGCGCTTCCTGACATAGCCGGGTTGATAAATGACCATTGCATGGGCCGCCTCTCGCACCTGCGTCTCATATTCCGCAAACGTTGCTTGAAGAGCCGTCATGGTTTCAGCAGGTACTCGACTGATAATCGCCCGCCCTGTCCCGGCAAGCAACGTTTGAGCCATACGAATCGTTTGCTCACCGGTCTTTGTCTCAGCAAAGATAACCTCTGGAGCTCCTTTGCGAAGCTCACGAGTGGTATCAGGGCGAATTTCCACAATAGATGTTCCTTCACCTTGTACAGGGTCCTGTGCATCCCGCTGTACTACGTTACCATGCCTCAATGTTGCCTCTTGCCCGGGAGCATTTGACCCGAGCATTTGGCCCAAAAGTTCCAGTTGATGTTCAGTATCCCGATTCACTCATTCCACCTCAAATGGCTAGATTCAGCAGGTGATACTTCGTCAGCGGGGCTTCACCATTTCAACAGGCACTGCCCTTTCTCCTGACTTCTCAAGGATCAACTACACATACGAACTATTGTAGCAGCCAGGCATATTCTATGCCTACCTCCACATTCCACACATTCGCCACAGCACCCCTGCGGAACCAATCACCATTTTCGGCTTGCCTGTAGAGCCCTTTTCGACTCCTGGCACACAACTGGCTTACGATTGTTTCTCCGCGAATTCGTTGAAGAGTCCTACAATCGTAGATAGACCATTACACAAACATTGCTCAACAGAGCATCTTGCAACAGTCACAGTGTAACATAGTCTAACACAATCAGCAAGCCAACGGTAGCACATTCCTGTCCATAAAAGATAAAAACGGCAATTCTAGTACTGAAAAGCCAGAGTTCAAAAAGGGTAGTATATTTGCCTCAGAAGTTGACAGAGAGGAGCTTTGCTGTTAGTGTTAACTGGTGTTCCATTGTTTTGCCTGAGATACCAGGAGGAAAACAGCGACATACACAAGGAACGGTATCTCTTTTTGAGGTCGGGCAGGGACGGAGGAGCTGATCTCGTGACTTCATTCCCCTTTTCTCTTCCTCCCGGGCGCGGTCATGGTATACTTATACACATCAACAGTTGTGTACAGTGATAAATATAAATCAGGTGAGTATTCTTTAAGCTAAGAAATATGAAACATCTCTACCAATTCAGCCTAAAACTCATTCTTCTGTGTACGGTCCTGCTCCTGATCGTGGGATGTTCAGGACCTTCTGCTGCCAGTCCAGCAAAACCGCGAGCGACTGCTACTATTGACCCTTCTTTTCAGTCGCAGCTTTCACCAGTCCCGACCGTACCTCCATATCGTTGTGGAGCATGGGCTTCCAACTATGGCCCGCCCGCCTATGGAAATGTCACTATTTATGCACGCATTACAAAAGACAACAAGGGAGTGAAAGGGCTAACAGCCACCGGGACGGTCAATTTTGATGGCTGGAGTGAGCCACTGGGAGACCCTCAGACAAGTGATGAGGGTGGTTATGTTTCGTTTGTCATTGCACTTGGTGGTCGTCAGCCCCGTTTAACCCCTGCGACGGTTGATATCACCTTTACTGCGGGCAATCAGAAAGTCACATGTTCGGCGTTCTTTACACCCCAGTAGGTTTCTGGCAGCTCGGACAGTAATGCGTGCTGCGCTGAGCAACGATCATGCGTTCGATAAGCGAACCGCAACGCGAGCAGGGCTTTCCGTCCTGCTTGTACACCTGTACGTGGTTGTAGTTGTCTCCTGCTTCGCCCCACAGGTCACGGTAATCGCTGAATGAAGTACCCCCATGCTCGATGCTCTGTGTCAGTACCGTCACAATACCGGTATGCAATGCCTTCACTTCATCCGTATTCAGCGAGGCAGCACTGCGCAAAGGGTGGATTCCGGCATAAAACAGCGCTTCATCGGCATAAATGTTGCCGACCCCTGCCACCACAAGCTGATCAAGCAACACCTGCTTGATTGGCCCTTTGCGCTTTGCCAGCGCTGAGGCAAATCCCTCCACCGTGAACTCTCCATTCAGGGGCTCCGGACCAAGCTGAGCAAAGGCCTCAGCCTCGCGTTCACGCTCCCAGAGCTCAAAACGGCCAAATTTGCGCAAATCAGTATAGAGTAAACAGCGTCCATCCTCAAACACCAGGCAGGCCCGGCAGTAGTTCAGCTCATGACTATATGAGAGTCCGCTGGCTGGATCAAGCCTAAAAGTTGGCCCTTTGGTGTTCCATACAGCGGGGTCTCGCTCGCGCAAGCTGGTATCCAACGTCCAGCCAGCGGGCAAGAGTAGCAGATTTCCGGTCATACGTCTATGGATACTCAAAAACAGATTGCCGCTTAAATCGAGAATCAGATACTTTCCTCTGCGACGAATCCCCTCAATTGTTCTTCCCGCAATCTCTGCAAGAAAAGTCGGGACATCCGGGTAGCCAATCGTGCGCTCCCAGAAGAGATGCACTTCCCGGATCGTCGCCCCGACGAGCGCAGAGCGCAATTGACGCGCTGTATATTCAACCTCAGGTAGTTCAGGCATATACCACTTCTTTCCTGTTTTTCATCTATTCCATGATACAGGCTCGTGCCTGTACAATTCCGAAGTATGCTAGCACGAACATCTGACCAACGTCAATGCAGATAGCTATATCGTTTCAGGGTGTACCCGCAACGCTCGATAGCCGGTCTCAGTATCTTCAAAGAGCGTCTCCGCCGGAAAGCGCCTCACTCTCTGCGCAACCAGAATATCCCCTGCGGCTCCCGAGATATTCCCGGCCAGTGCGAACCAGAGATAGCCCGCAAGTCCTGGCTGCCAGAAGAGCACAAGCAGGCCAGCCACGGTCAACACCACCAGCGGAGCAAGGGCAATCATGCGATACTGGTCACGCCGAAACAGTTGTGCACGTGCCCCACAGAACAGCGCCAGCGGCAATTTCAGCCCGAAATGCGGGCGTCCTCCCCAGAACAGGATAGCCAGTGCATGAATGGCCTCATGAACAGGTAGAATGATAATATAGCTACTAATACTGACAACAACCCAGAGGAAAACAGAGCCCCATGAGAGCGAAGGAAACCACTGCCCGTAGTGCCAGAAATACGTCAGCATGTTCAAGACGGCCAGTGCCACCCCTCCCGCAATCAACAGGAAGAGACTCTGTCGCGCCAGAGGCAAAAGCTGTTCCTCTCCTAACAATTCCAGTTCGTCACATGTCTCAAATCTGCCGGCGTCAACGGCTTCCTGAAGCTGACGTCGTCTCTGTGGGTGATAACGGTCAATTACCTGTAACATTCTCTTATACTCCTTGCCCCTTATCATATCATAGCATTCATGAGCTCTGGCCTGGACAGAATCTGCTATACTATATAGTCAGTTTGAGGTCAGAGAATTGAATGTAGATCCAAGTGAAGAAAGACGCCACCTCGTATGCTTGATATCTGTTTACTCGGCACCTGCGGGATGATGCCATTACCCGGGCGCTGGCTCTCAAGTACGCTTGTCCGCTTCGGCTCCACACTGACTCTGTTTGATTGTGGTGAAGGGACACAGATTCCCTGGAAATCGCTTGGTTGGGGATTTCGCCAGTTAGGAGCTATCTGTTTTTCACATATGCACGCCGATCACGTGGCAGGCCTCCCCGGCATCCTCTTTATGCTTGCTCATGCAGGGAAAACAGATCCTCTCGATATTTATGGACCAACAGGAACAACCTATATCATTGATGGCTTACGGAGGCTTGCCCCCGAGCTTCCCTTTCCAATCCACATCCATGAATTAAGAGGTGAGCAGCATTTTGAGCTCCCTGGCGGTCTCAAAGCATCATGCATTGACGCGGTCCACGGCGTTCCCTGCCTGGCCTATCGTGTCGAGCTTGAACGGAAGCCGGTTTTTGAAGTCGAGAAAGCGAAAAGTCTGGGGCTCCCTGTTCAATACTGGAAGCCGCTTCAGCAGGGCGAGGTCATCGAATATGAAGGACAGACATTTCGACCAGAGCAGGTTTTAGGAGCACCACGTCGTGGTATCTCGTTCGCGATTATTACCGATTCACGCCCGGCAGAGTCGCTCAGCCAGTTTGCACACGATGTTGATCTGCTGATCTGCGAAAGTATGTACGATACGATCGAGGATCTTCCACTCGCAAAGGCGAATGCACACATGGTCGCGAACGAAGCCGCGGGCCTGGCGAAAGCCGCACACGCCCGTCAGCTTGTTCTGACCCACTTCAGTCCGAAAGTGCAGAATACGTCCCAGGCCGAAAAACTGGCACGCAGTGTATTTCCAAACACCCGCACCGGGAAAGACGGAATGATTATTACGCTCAACTATACTTCTTGACCTACACCGAACGGTCGCGTCCCGCCCTGTTCCGCTGAAGATGCCTCTTTTCGCCCCTGTAACTGAATGGGGGGGCGCGATTTTCGGAGATGCAGGTCAAAGAAGTTCAGCATCTTCTCCACATATGCCTCACGATCGACAAAATAGACGCCACAATGTTCGGCATCGGGCACCAGCCAGAGCTCTTTAGGATCGCCCGCGGCTTCATACAGCTTCGGCGCATCCTCAGGATCCACAATCGAATCTTTCAATCCATGAATGAGCAGCACCGGTCGCGGCGCGATCTTTCCAATCTCCCGAATTGGCTCAACCTGATTGAAATGATACCCGGCACGCCACCATAACAGGGTATCAGTGATGCGATCAAAGACCACAAACGGGATATGCAAGGTTCGCCGCACAGCATACTCGACCGCGCTCTTGTGCGTGGCAAAAGGACTGTCAGCGATTACCGCTTCGACTTCCGGTCGGCGTGCAGCCGCCATCAGCGCAATTGCAGCTCCCATCGAATAGCCAATCGCCCCCAGTCGCGTCTGTGGAGCACGCTGCTTCGCGTATTCTATCGCTCCAAGAAAATCGTTGAGCTCACGATACCCAAGCGTCACCGGACTGCCCACCACCGAACCATGACCATAATATTCAAAGGCAAGCACATTATGCCCGGCTTTCCAGAGATGGGCACTGGTTCCAAGCACATCAGCACGGCGTCCTCGATAGCCCGGACAGACAATAATGGTAGTCGTTGCCCCGGGATAGGGGATATACCAGCCAGTCACCTGATGATCTCCCTCAACAGGGGGAAATGTAATCTCCTCAGCGGGAAGATCAAGCTCAAACGGAGTAAATGTATAGAGTTCATAAAAGCTGGTCAGGCGCTTTGGACGGATGAGAGTATCAACTATATACATCGATACAGCGAATATGCTGCCTACAATCCCGACACTTCCTCCCACAAGTCCTCCCAGAGCAAGCTTTTTCAGTGAACGACGAACACTTCTTTTCTGTTGAAAAATAGCCATAGAAAGAGATCAACCTTTCTAAGAAGAAACAAGATTGCTTATAACTTCTGTTTCAAACCACTTAGTATAACGTCGAGTCTATGCTCATTTATGCCCCTCTCCTTGTATATTCCACTTCTTCTTCAAACCTTGCGAGCATATCTCTCTTCTCTTTCAGCTCAGTATACTCCTCCGACGAACAACGAACAAATTTGATTATTTATTCCTTCTGGTTATGAATTCTATGCTAAATAACTATTGGATTTTATTGAAAAAATGAAATACACTTATTGATAGAACAAAGAAAGAGCCAAAAACGTGTCTTCATTAAGAGAAAGCAGTAGCCAAAGTCCCATGTTCACCGAATTCTAATCATAAATAAATATTATGAAAGTATGCTACTGCAACAATGCCAGAGGATAGACAGATGAAAACAACACAAACACCACCGCAGGATGCAATCACAGGAAAGGATACCGCATCGCCCATCGAAAATAAGCGACTGCTGGCGAACGATATTATTGGATGGATATTGCAGGGTGGGGTCCTTCTCAGTGCAGCGATTATCATACTTGGCTTAGGGCTGTTTCTAGGGACAGGTGGTCTTGCCGGGGGCAATTTACTTGACTTTCCATCAAGCTTCGGGCAACTACTAACCGGGCTTCTCTCTCTTCAGTCGCAATCAATCATTGCCCTGGGACTCTTTATCCTGATCCTGACACCGGTTATTCGTGTGACAGCCTCTATCATCATCTTTGCGCTGGAACATGACCTTCAGTATGTCATCATCACATGTATTGTCCTGGCAATTCTGCTCTTCAGCATGTTGACAGGCAATGCAGAGGGAAGTTCGAGTTCCGCGCCAACAACAGCACTGACACATAATTTCTCGCTAAGCTTCTCGGCCTTTATTTTTCTCGGAGCGATTCTTGCCGGGGTGCTTGGCTCCCTGCTTGGTCTGGGAGGCGGCATTCTGATCGTGCCGATGCTCACCCTGATCTTTAAGCTTCCGATTCAATACGCCATCGGCGCCAGCATTATCTCGGTAATCGCCACTTCCAGTGGAGCCGCTGCTGCCTATGTCCGGGATCGTGTCACCAATATGCGTATCGGGATGTTCCTTGAGCTTGGCACAACCATTGGCGCAATCAGTGGCGCTTTCCTTGCGACGCTACTGGCACCTGGTATTCTCTCGATCCTCTTCGCGATCATTCTGATTATCACCGCTATTCCGATGATCTTCAAGATTGGCGAAGAAGTGCCACAGGGGGTCAAAAATGACCGCTGGGCCAACTGGTTGAAGCTCTCATCTTCCTATCCCGACCGCTATCTGAAACGGGAGATCTCCTATCAGGTGACACGTACACCGATTGGACTGCTGATTATGTACATTGCCGGAACGCTCTCCGGCCTGCTCGGTATCGGTAGCGGCGTATTCAAGGTCACCGCGATGGATCTGGTGATGCGTCTGCCGATGAAGGTTTCAACCACCACCAGTAACTTTATGATCGGCGTCACAGCAGCGGCCAGCGCAGCCATTTACTTCGCGCGTGGCGACATTCTGCCGCTGGTTGCTGCTCCGGTCGCACTGGGTATTCTCGCGGGCGCATTCATCGGTTCGCGCCTGTTGATGAAGCTCAGCAGCAAGACGCTGCGCTACATCTTCTTACCGGTAATCCTGATTACTGCCATTCAGATGTTTCTCAAAGGAATTGGCGTGATGTAAGGCTCTCACAGCATACCCCGGATGAGAGCCACATTCGGGTACTTTCAATCCCGCCTGATAGCCAGAAACCCCGGTAGCGTTTTCCGCCATCGGGGTTTCTCTGCATCTGACACGCGTTCTTCTCCCCTTCCAGCAGGGTCCTGTGAACCGCTTCATAGAGCATATCATCAAGTAGCACAAAGAGACACTTTTCAGAAAGTGTCGCATAACAAAACAGATCACGTAGTTCCTTGACACTCGCCGCACCTGAAGCCAAAGACCTTCTGGCCCGTTTTGGGAAAAAGAGGTTTCAGTATGGGAAACATGGTCAGAGATTGTCTGTACAGTGTCTCTATGATATACTGTTGAACGAATCTGACAGACACGTTCTCACGAAATAACAAATTTCTCCTGCCCTGCTCACAAAGGCCATCATGCAGGCCACGAGAGAAGAAATGGGAGCTTGCAGCGCTCCGGGAAGATTTGTTATAGTTTGGTTGTTCTCTTTAAGAGAGACAATGTTAGTAGAGACAATGCTAAGGCGAAAGGGGAATAGACACCATGCCAAAGAAGGGTGAACTTTCAAAAACAGCTCGTGCCTCACTGGCGAATAGAGAGCAGCTCAACCACCTGACCAACCGTGTTTGCGCCTCCTGTGGTGAGCGCATCATGCTTGCTGACCTTCAGCCGGTAAAGGTGGTGGGCGTTGGAATGAAGTATTACCACAAAGAGCATTACAAAGTCGGTTAATCCGCTCCGCTCTCAATTTCTTTCAATATAGAAAAAGAGCAGTAAGCACAAGCCCCTCTATGGGGCTTGCTTGCTTTTAGAAGGAGTTTTTCAGGCATGGCACAAGTAACAGAGAAAGCATCGGGGCAACGAGAAGAGAAGCAGGAACAGCACAACGTCAAACCGCTACGCGTTGCATTCCAGGGAGAGCGCGGCGCCTTTGGCTATGAAGCCACTCAGATTTATTTCGGCAAGCAGCAGAATCGCCCGGTAGAGCCCACCCCTTACCGCAGTTTTGCTGAGGTCTTTCGCGCAGTAGCAACCGGCGATGTCGATTATGGCCTTGTTCCGGTTGAGAATTCGCAGGCAGGAAGCATTAATGATACCTATGATCTGCTTCGACAGCATGATCTCTTTGTCATCGGCGAAATCAGTCACCCGGTGCATCATTGCCTGTTGGCCCTTCCAGGACAGAAAATCAGTGATATCAAACGAGTGATCTCTCATCCGCAAGCACTGGCACAATCCGATGCCTTTTTGCGATCTCTGGACGTTGAGATTGTCGCCACCTATGATACAGCTGGAAGCGCCAAGATGGTGAGCGAGGAGAAACTTGAAGGGGTTGCAGCCGTTGCCAGCGCCAGCGCCGCTGAACTCTATGGGCTGGAGATTCTGGCAAGTAACATTCAGACCATTAAAGATAACTACACCCGCTTTATCGCGCTTGGACGGGAACCGGCCCCACGCCCCACCACAGCAGCAAAAACCATGCTCTTGATGATTACCGCTCACCAGCCCGGTTCGCTCTATCAGTGCCTCGGCGGCCTCGCGGAAGAGAAAATTAACCTGCTCAAACTTGAGTCACGCCCCACACGTCAGCGTCCCTGGGAATATGTCTTCTTCCTGGATATAGCCGGACATCGTGAGGACCCCGCTGTACGCAGAGCGCTGACCTTCCTGGCGGAACACTCAATCTTCTGCAAAGTGCTTGGTTCTTTCGCACAGAATATCTGAGGGCACAACCCGAATCTGTTGTAGATCGTATTACCTCTCAAAGAGCCCTGTTTTGACGCTTTATACAATAGAGAGGGTGATGTACACAGATGCTTCGGAAAATGACCAATCTCAAGCCAGGTGACCGGGTTCGTGTAACCTATGGGCCGCTCTCCTTTCACCAGGGCACAGTTATCCGCGTAGATGAACGAAACCACCAGGTTACAGTAAGTCTACCCACCCTCATCGGGAAAAAAAACGTGAAGGTGGATTTTTTGCAGGTACAGAAGATCTAGCCCAAAGAGACCTCAACACTATGAGGTCTCTTCTTTTTGCCCTCAGAACAGAAAGCCACGTCCCAGGGTATCTCGTGGATCAAGCCAAAACTCATGTCGCCCTGTGACAAAAGCACTTCCAGAGACCTCAGGTACAACAGCCTGATATGTGCCAAACGTCGTTCTCTCAGCGACACGCCCCTGAAAGGTGCTCTGAGCCCCAAGAATACTTTCAATGGTAATGCGCTCACCATCCGTGATTTCTCTCCGAGCATCCAGCGCTGCCAGACGAGCTGACACACCGGTCCCGGTTGGTGAACGATCTACCTCAGCGTTAGCAAATATGCAAACATTGCGACTATGGTGTGTGGGGTCCTCAGGGCTATCAGTAAAGATGGTACCATAGAGAAAGCTTAACGCCTCTTCGGTGGGATGCGTGATCTTCAAACGTGTATTCACCGCTTTCTTGATCGCCTCTCCGGCTGCCGCCAATTGCGTTACCATATCAGGCACAACACGCAAGCCGACACGTTCGGCAGGCAAAATAGCATAGAAAGCCCCTCCAAAGGCCACATCAAGCGTTATCTCCCCGATTTCGGGAAGCTCAATTGTCAGATCACGCGCATAGAGGAATGAGGGGACATTTAAGAACGAGACCCGCTCAACAAGCCCATCTGCTGTAAGATGAGCTGTCGCATAGACCAGCCCCGCAGGAGTTTCCAACGTCACTGGTGTCTTAGGCCCCTTCGGTTCCAGTGCACCAGTTTCCAGCAGAGCCGTGACCAACCCGATCACGCCATGACCACACATGGTACTATAGCCCTCATTGTGCAGGAAAAAGACTCCCAGATCCGCTTCAGCGGTCGAAGGAGGAGTGAGCACGCACCCATACATCTCATGATGCCCACGGGGCTCCCACATCAACATACGGCGCAGATGATCGTAAGTCCTGGCAAAATAGGCGCGTTTCGCTAACAGCGTCTCGCCTGGTAACTCAGGCAGCCCATCAATCAGGATGCGCAATGGCTCTCCGGCAGTATGCGTATCCAGTGTGGTCAGGATAATCGCCCCTTGCGGAAGGGCACGAGCATTCCAATTCAGACTCACATCTCGCTCCTTTCTTGCTTCTGTCTGAAGCATTCCAGTATTATCGACTGTGACTATACTAAAAAGAGATAGCGATAACTCTTTGAAAATTCAGAATGGTGATCCATGCGTGAGAATGATCCTATACGAAAGCAGCCACAGCCGAACGCTTCGATAGATAAGGAACACCCTATCGGCGGGCAAATGTCCGATATCGTGCGCGGTCTGCTGAATCGCATGCGCGTCCCCTGGCTGCTTAAGCGCTACTCAAACATAGGCGTGCTGTCACTCTTCAGCTTTGTCAACGGCTGTATCAGCATTGCCATTATGAGCGCGGTAGCTGATATTACCAAGACACCCTTTATCTTTCCTTCGCTTGGCCCCACAGCCTTTCTCTTTTTTTATACCCCAATGGCTCCCCCGGCCTCTCCCCGTAATACCATCTGTGGGCATGCCATTGGACTGATCGCGGGCTATCTGAGCCTGGTCGTTACAGGGCTTACAGATGCTGGTCCTGCCTTATCAGTTGGAGTAACATGGCCTCGCATTATTGCAGCCGCGCTGTCACTTGGTCTAACCGCCGGAGCAATGGTTCTGTGTAAAGTGCCTCATCCTCCCGCGGGCGCGACAACCCTGATTGTCTCACTGGGCATCCTGAAAACGCCTTATCAGCTTGTTATCATCATGATAGCTGTTATTCTGATCACGATTCAAGCCTTTCTTATCAACCGACTGGCAGGGATTCCCTACCCGCTCTGGGGCCCGACAAAAGCGCCAGAGCAGGCAAAGAATCCGCCATCATCCTGAAAAGCAGGGTTACCCTCGCTTCCAGCCAACGCGTGTCTGAGCGAGCAGGTGCAGGCCAAACCGCCGATAGAACCGCCCGGAACCAGCCGCGTGCTCATTCCAGGTGGTAGCAATAATCACGCGCTGACCGCCACCTAATCGATGCCAGACCAGAGCAGTTTGTAGTAATCGGGCCCCCAATCCCTGATTACGCCACTGCTCACTGATCTCGATTTCAGCCAGTTCTCCCCAACCGCGCAACGCAGGTAACAGGCCACCGCGCGACAGGTCAGAGATAAACTCACAATGCCCTATCACCTGTTCCTCTTTCACCATTTGAAAACAGGTTCCCTCAATTCGTCCTACCTCTCGACGCACATCGGGATCTGCATCATATACCCCAACAGGACCGGCATAGAGAATCAGGTTCGTGTCATGGTCCTCGCCTCCCTGATAGCCAGCACCTCGGAAAAGGGCCTCAATATGCCCCCAGACATCAGGGATGCCCGCGAATGGTCCTATGGGAAGCCCCTGGCCCCATGCATAGCAAAAGCGCACTCGCCACGCCTCCATCTGTTGATGTGCCGCATCAAGGAGCATTCTGGCCGCGTCCGCAGCACCCGGCCAGAAAAGAAGCCAGGCCACGTCACCGACATTGCGATAACTCTCAGGAACCGTCTCATCATCACGGTATCTGAGCAGATGGGCAGCCGCAACGACACGATCCTGTACCAGCACGCCAAGCGTTCTCCGTTCCTGGACCCAGGGATCAAGCACAATTTGCCACGGATCGCGTTCCAGCCGGGAAGCAATAAAGGAAACAGGAAGCGCCCAACCAGGGACCAGCGTCCCCAGATGGGAGTTAATCAAGAGCTGAAGCTGCGGGATATGTTCAGTATGAATGTCGACAAGCTGTTTGAGTATCATGCATCTCTCCTTCTTCTCTCTTTTCTTCTTCTTAACACAACCAGATAGAGAGAAAGACAGGAGGAGCACGGGGGCGGAGAAAAAAGGCAGAGGAAAAGATACCGAAGCGCCAGAACCGGGCTTCAGACAGGCAAAGCAGATAGAGATAAAGGTATCGCTTGTGTTACAACATAGTGCCTCCGGGGATTGTTGCTCTCCATGCGAAAGAGCGACTCTTCATTTTCGAGAATCGCTCTCACATGGAGAGTATGCTTCATTACCGCTTAATCTTCAGTGTATTGACGAAATTCGCTGCCAGTGCCTCATAGGCCTCCGAGTAGTATTCTTCAACTCGGCCAGAGTCACACAGAGAGGTCAGCGCAGGGTCGATCGGCAACTGACCAAGAAGCGGCGCACCGGTCACAGATACGAGCTCGGTTGCATTGCTCGGCCCAAAGATCTCATAGCGCTCGTTGTTTGGAGTCTCGAAGTAGGACATGTTCTCAACGACGCCGACAATGGTTCCCTTGAGATGGCGCACCATGTGAACACACTTCATAACGACCATCGTCGCCAGCATCTGCGGCGAGGACACAATCACCACACCGTCAACCGGCAGTGCCTGCATGACGGTCATCGGCGCGTCGGAGGTTCCAGGTGGGAGGTCGACCAGCAAATAATCAAGCTGTCCCCAATCGACGTCGCTATAGAACTGTTTGATCGCGCTGGAGACCATAGGGCCACGCCAGACCACGGGGTCGCTCTCATTCTCAAGGAACATGTTCATTGACATGACCTTGACCCCGCCTTTACTCTTCAACGGCTCAATGCCGCCGTTCGCGGTCTTTGTGGGGTGACCGGTGGTGCCAAACATACGCGCGATGCTCGGGCCAGTAATATCACCGTCCAGAATACCGACGCGCTGTCCCTGACGACGCAGCGAGACAGCCAGCAGGCCGGTCACAAGCGACTTGCCGACGCCGCCCTTACCGCTCATAATCGCGATCACCTGCTTGATCGGACGATTGGCATCGCCACCACCAAGCACGTTGATAGGAATACCGCGGCCAACAGGTGCCTTCTTTGGAGCGACAGAAACAGGCTCACCCTTAATCACGGCATTCAGATCTTTTACAAGGAGATCCAGCTTCTCAGGAGAGAAGCGATGGGTACGTGCGCCACCGGCAATACTTTCACGAGCGCCAACGGAACAGGCAGTACAGGGCAGCCCATGTCCATGAAAGATCTTTACAGTGGCAGGATATTTCGTTACCACATCATGGATCACCATGTCTGGAGTAATTGTTTGTAGAGTCTCGGGCATTGCTTATCCTCATAGCAGCACTTCTGGCTTTTGCATGCTCAGTGCTGCTCTCCTTCTCGTAAGATGAATGGATAACGAAGAAAAGATGTAATTCCTACCTATTAACTCTGATTATTATAGCACACATCCAGGGTCACTACCACAGAGACCCCTTCCTCCGGGGAACGGAGCAACAGGCGATATCTCCCTAATTGCATGTCGGCAATTGTTATGCTATCATGGCTGCACGGAGAGAAGAGATCAAGTTCTACGGAGAGAAGGAAAAAGCGATGGAGGCAGAAAGCGAAATCACCTACCTCAAGCAAGTAGACCTCTTTGCGGGACTTAGTGACGCAGATATACAGGAGTTATCAAACGTCGCTCGGAAACGGACATTCCGTTCAGGTGAAGTCATTTTTCACAGGGATGATCCAGGACAGGTCCTCTATATCATCAAGGAAGGAAAAGTCAAAATCTGCCTGATCAGTCCAGAGGGGCAGGAAATCTCGCTTGTTGTGTTTGGCAAAGGCGAGTATTTCGGCGAACTGGCTCTACTTGACGGGTTAGGTCGTTCCACTGATGCAATTGCTTTGGAGAAAGTAGAATGCTATACCCTCCAACGCTCCGACTTTCACAAAGCCATCATGAAGAACCCTCTGATAGCAATCAAGGTATTAGAAGTCCTCTCCAAACGTCTGCGCAACACAGACCAGCAGGTAGAAGACCTGATCTTCCTTGATGTCTATGGGCGTGTCGCGAAAAAACTGCTTGAACTCGCCAATACCCACGGTGTGAAAGTCGAAACAGGCATTCGTATCGATGTGCGCCTGACACAGCAGGAACTGGCCTCAATGGTCGGTGCCTCCCGCGAAAGCGTCAATAAAGTGCTTGGCTACTTTACCGACAAACAATTCATCAGCACAGACAAACATCGGATCACGCTTCATCGGCTCGCGGACCTGAAGCGCCGTATCTACTAGCACGCGATACGTCACGAGATGCCATACAACTGCCACACGTTCTGACAAGAGGCCATGTCCAGCCGGGCAAGTGGTCTCTTCCTTAATTCGATATACTGAACACAAATAAAGGTGTCTCGATGCAGCGTCACCCCCTTTTCCTGGTACCACCACCATTCATCAAAGCATATCTTGTCGGAGGCTCTGGAATTCTTGAACAAGACAACAAAGCAACGGACAAAAGACACTCAAGACACCCGGTGCCTTCTGCCACAATCAGAGCACATTGCATTGCGTCAACGACTGTGGGCCTTGCTTCTCCTGATACGTCCCAGACAATGGACAAAGAATATCACCGTTTTTATCGGTATTGTTTTTGCGCAGCGCCTTTTCAACCTGGCCGAGTTTGAAAGAACCTGTCTGGCCTTTCTGACTTTCTGCTGTATTTCCAGTTGTATCTACATACTGAACGATATCTGTGATATCGAAAATGACCGTCATCACCCGACCAAACGAAAACGCCCGCTTGCCTCCGGGCAAGTCTCTATTCCCTGGGCGCTCGCCGCACTCAGTGGGCTCTTTCTGGGTGGAATGCTCTTTGCCGGGCTGCTCCTGTTTATTCCCTATCCACCACGTCACGACAGCTATCAAAGCATCGGCGGGGCCAATCTGCTCTTTGTGCTAACGCTTGCCGCCTATCTGGCCGTGATGGTGCTCTATAACTTCTGGCTCAAGCAGGTAGTCCTGATCGATATCTTTATCATTGCCAGCGGCTTCGTGCTGCGTATCCTTGGCGGTGCCTTCGCAACCCCGGTGCATATCTCTCCCTGGCTCGTCATGGTCACCTGTCTGCTATCGCTCTTCCTGGCGCTCAGCAAGCGCCGCAATGAGTTGGTACTGCTTGAGGGGAACGCGAGCAACCACCGCAAAATCTTGAAAGAATACAGCATTCCGATGCTGGACCAGATGATTACCATTGTCGTCACCTGCACGATCATGGCCTACAGCCTCTATACCGTCCAGGGCCCGACCGGGAACCAGCGACTCACAGTAACTATACCGCTGGTCCTATATGGTATCTTTCGGTACCTTTATCTCGTTTATATGAAGCAGGAGGGAGGAAGTCCAGAGGAAGTCCTTCTTCGTGACCGACATTTGTTATTAACCGTCTTGATCTGTACCATTCTCATAATCGGTATCCTGTATGTGATACCAGGCTAAAAACGGAGCCCATTTTGTTCAGAGATAAGAAGCTCAGATCTGGAATACTGGTTTCGCTGCTTCTGGCTTTTGCCGTTGTAGTCACCATTCTCCTTTATGCGGATGCCTCCCGCCTGCTACAGGCACTCCTTCATTTTCACTGGGAGATACTACCGCTGATCCTGGGGTTGACGCTCTGCAACTATGCGCTTCGTTTCGTTAAATGGCATTTTTACCTCCATCTGCTTGCGATTCCGCTCAAGCTCTGGCCCAGCCTGCTGATTTTCCTTGCCGGACTCTCAATGGCAATTACGCCCGGCAAAGTGGGAGAACTCCTGAAGTCCTATCTTTTAAAAGAGCGTACAGGGACGGCAATCCGCAAGACAGCGCCAATCATCGTTGCTGAGCGGCTCACCGATGGTATTGCAATGCTCCTTCTTGCTGGAGTAGGATTGATGCAGTACCGGTTCGGATGGCAAATATTACTGATTCTCTTTATTGGCGGGCTCGGAGGTATTATTATTATTCAAAACAGAAAACTTTCTCTTGCGCTTCTGCGTCACGGAGAGAGGATACCGCTTGTCTCGCCTATCGTTCACTGGTTACGAGATTTTTATGAAAGCGCATTTCTTCTGCTACGCTGGCAGCCACTCTGCCTCGCAGTTCTGCTCGGCGTCATCTCGTGGACCGGGGAATGTCTGGCACTTTATTTCGTTTATCTCGGATCAGGAGTCAGCACGGGTGGAGACCTCCTGTTGAAATCTATCTTTATCCTTGCGGTCTCCTCGCTCGTTGGTTCCGCTTCTACGCTCCCAGGAGGGCTAGGGACTACCGATGGTAGTATAGTGGGGCTTACCCAGTTTCTGGTGACAGCATCAGCGACAATCGCAGGAGCAGCAACGATCCTGATCCGGTTCTGTACCCTCTGGTTCGGGCTCTTTCTGGGTGTAATAGCACTCATCCTGTATCGAACAACGCAGGCGGGAAATACAAAGAACGGGCTAGCAGAGGTAACTCATACAAAATAATGCAAATTACCGGCAGCCGAACAACAATCGGCACGGTCAGTAGCGGAGAGAAGATTTTTATGAAGACACTGATTATTATTCCAACCTATAACGAATACGACAACTTACGGTCTTTGCTGGATTCTATTTTCTCATATGCTCCCAAAACCGATATTCTTGTCGTGGACGACAATTCCCCTGATGGTACCGGTAAACTGGCTGATGAGATCAGCAAAGAAGATCCTCGCGTGCACGTGCTACATCGGGCCGGAAAGCTTGGTCTGGGGACCGCTTATATCGCCGGGTTCAAGTATGCGATCGAGCATGAGTATGACGCAGCGTTTGAGATGGACGCCGACTTCTCGCATGACCCCAAATACCTGCCAAACTTCCTGCGCGAAATCAAAGACGCCGATCTTGTCATCGGCTCACGTTACATCCCGGGCGGCGACACCCCGAACTGGTCATTTGTGCGACGGATGATCAGCGGCTGTGGCAACATCTTTGCACGCTTCATGCTTGGTATCCCGGTAAAGGACTGCACCGCAGGCTACCGCTGCTATCGGCGGCGCGTACTGGAAACGATTGATCTCGACACTGTCGAGTCGCAGGGCTACGCATTCCAGATTGAGCTGGCTTACCGTGTCATGAAGCATGGCTTTAAGATCGTTGAGACGCCAATTGTCTTTATGGATCGTCGCGTTGGTAAATCGAAGATGTCAAAGAAGATTGTGTTTGAGGCCTTCACCTGGGTAACTCGTACCCGCCTGGGGAAATCCAATTCCAGCGCCCCCAGAAATCAGCTTGCTACCGCCCCCGGAACCCAAACCAAAGAAATTACCTCGGCAGGCACCAAATAAAAGCAACAGGCCCAGGGACAATGGTTTCCTGGGCCACCCTTTTGCGCTCATCGCCGTTTCTTTTTCTTCTTTCGCTGAGGGGAACGATTTTCTTCCTCATCATCCTCAATATACTTCCAATGGGGATCAAGGCCATACATGCGGCGAACCTTCTGGCGGTGAGCAACACGCCGCGCCAGATCACGGGGGGGAGCGCTCAGGTGGTTTGTCAGGGTGCCCGTACTATGTGACTTGCCTCCCTGCTCGGTGACGGCTTCTTTCACCTCTGCATCATCACTGTACATCATCACTTTCCGTCCAGCGGCTCTGGCTTCCGCAGCCAGACGAACGATCACACTATCTGCAGTCTCACCATAGCGGGTATAAATAACACAAATATGCTCTTCGTGCGTTACCTGTTCCCTTTTATCACTTCCATCAAATACGACGGTGACCCGCCCATCATAGTGAAGGTACCGGTTCTTCAGGTTACGAATCAAGGTTTCTCGTGCCAGAGCGAGCCTCTTCAGCTCAAGCTGGCGATACATTTCATTATTTTTAATAACATTATATCCATCAACAAGAATATCATATCCCATAATGCATAAAGACTTCCTTTCTAACGAAAATACTGTATTACCCATAGCCAGAGCGCGGCTATGAGTTCTCGCACATTCATATGAAGCACATGATTCACAAACGAATTAACTTCCACTCGAAGAAGAGAAGCAACAATTAGTCCTATTATAACTGCAAATACACCTATAAAAAACAGCCAGAAGAAACGATATGAGTGGCGCCGACGCACAACAACCGTCGTTTGCTCTTCCAGCGCATCAGGCTCTTTTCTCTTTGCCCGCTGAATGGCCTGCCGCAACTCTACCGTTGTATAGGGCAAAGTGCTGATGCGCTCTTCTTCCTCACTCTGTTCTATCGGCATAGACTCATCAAAATGCAGCTCAACAAAACGCCCTGCCTCCACACAGAAGAGAGATAACGGCACAGAGGCAAAGGGCATTGAGACATCCGGAATTGGTGGCAGCATGTAGCGTGGGTCCGTCTCACATACGCAGGCAGCACATAGCTGGAGTGGCTCAACCCAACAACAGGGACAGGCAGGACGACGACAGCGATAGCAAAAAGAGGAAATACTGAGCAACGAGGCCGCCATGTTCTCAGGAGTCGCCAGTAACTGATCAACAGGAGAAAGAGCGGCAGGAACATAGAGAGCCGCACAGATAGGGCAAACAACACGCAGCGTGATATCCTGAGAAGCAGTGCGAGTATTCATATGTCCTCCGAGAGAAACACAGTCCTTTTTAAGATGCAGTGCAGAAACAAAATTGACAGGTATCTATATCAGTATACGGAGGCGCAACAGGAATTAGCTGAAGAAGACCGGGGCAAATCGTGGAAAATTTTTCAAAGATCTTGTGAAAAACGCTTGACAAGGCCAGAGTAGTCTGTTATTATTATCCCCGTCAAGGCGACGCGAAGAAAAAACGCCGCTCAGACAAAAGAGTAAGCATGGAGCCGTGGTGTAGAGGCCTAACACGCCTGCCTGTCACGCAGGAGATCGCGGGTTCGAATCCCGTCGGTTCCGCCACAAGCCTGGATAGAATGGGATCCAGGCTTTTTTCTTTTCCCTCTCTCACTCTATCCATATTGCTCAACACGCCTCTGGAGCCAGACGACCGCCCACATCTTCCTGATACCGCAAGCCATCCATTTGGGGGACTCCTTGCATGCAATTTCACCCCCTTCCAGAGTTCGCATTCATGCGAAGAGCATGCAGCTCGCTCACCCGGGCTGGCCGCTCCCTTCCCTTGATTTTCTATAGCGCTATGCGATAGAATCTTGCTGTTGAGAAAAGGTGTACCCTCCTCTTATCAGCGTCGAGATAGGAGGAGAGTTTATTATTTTGGTAAGGATTCATAACTGTGTCGATGTTTCAATCTCTCAAGAACGGAGAAGTTTCACTCAAGCGCGAGATTCTCGCAGGTGTGACCACCTTTGTAACGATGGCCTACATCATCGTCGTGAACCCCACGCTGCTTAAACAGGCTGGCGTTCCCTTCGATATTGTCTTTATCGCGACAATTGCAGCCTCTATCGTCGGTTGTCTGTTGATGGCTTTCTATGCCAACTATCCGATTGCAGTGGCCCCCGGTATGGGTATGAACGCTTATTTTGCCTTTACCGTTGCGACGCATCAGGGAAAGCCATTAGACTATCATATTGCTTTTGCCACGGTCTTTATAGCCAGTATCCTGTTCGTGATCCTTTCACTTACACCATTACGTACTCATCTGATTAACGCCATACCCGATAACCTGAAGCATGCAATCACCGCAGGTATCGGGCTTTTTATTGCCTTTATCGGTCTGCGTCAGGCCGGGATTATCGCCGCTGATCCCACTAACCTGGTGCGCCTGGGCAACCTGCATAGCGAGGCCGTCCTGTTGGCGCTGCTCGGTCTGCTGGTTACCGTTGCGCTCATGGCATTCCGCGTGCATGGCGCTCTCTTTATTGGCATGGTTATTATCGGTATCATCTCATTCTTTCTGGGGAACCTCCACTTTGATGGAGTCGTCAAGCTGCCACCTACCCCTGAACTGGTCGTCTGGAACCCGGTCAGCGCGATCGGCGATATCATTCAGTACGGACTCTATGCCGCCGTCTTCACCTTCGTGCTGGTCACGATCTTTGACACGACCGGGACTGTACTTGGCCTGGCAAAACAGGCGGGCCTGATGAAAGATGGCAGCAACCTGCCGCGTGCGGGTCGCGCCTTTGTCGCCGACTCAATCGCAACGCTGGTTGGCTCCATCTTCGGTACCACGCCGACCTCTGCCTACGTTGAGTCCGCAGCCGGTATCGCAGCCGGTGGCCGCAGTGGCTGGACCGCATTGACGGTTGCCGTGCTCTTTATCATCTCAATGTTCTTCTTCCCGGTTGTGCAGGCGGTCTCTTCAGTTCCGGCCATCACCGCCCCGGCGCTGGTGATCGTTGGCTCGTTGATGGTTGGACATGTTCAGCATATCAACTGGAGTGATTTTGATGAAGCCTTCCCCGCGTTCCTGGTCATCCTGACCATGCCGCTGACCAATAGCATCGCAAATGGTATTGCGCTTGGCTTTGTCTTCTATCCAGTGCTAAAGCTGGCACAGGGCAAATGGCGTCAGATCCACCCGCTGGTATACATCTTCGCCGTTCTGTTCTTGCTCCTGCTGATTTTCCTGCCTCACTAAAACAGCAAACAAGCCTTCTGGAGACGCGCGGCCTCTCGCGCGTCTCTTCTTCTGGCATCCTCCCCATTGAAGTGCCTTTTAGTACTAATTCACCTGGAAAGGCATTTAAATACATCAATTGGCGGGTATCCTATGTAGGGATAAGGGATTTTTCACGCTGTAAGGGGGATCGCCATGAAGGGGCGTAAGCAACAGCAAACGGCAGCACGACGCAGCAAAACCAGACCGCTACTTCTCATCTGTACTGCACTTGTTCTCGTTGCGGTCTTATTAGTCGGAGGGGGAATCGCGCTACAACTTCTCGGACAACCAACCAAACCCTCTCACCCCGCCGCGAGTGTCACAGCAACAGCAACCTGTCAGCCTTCCTGTGCACCGAAGATCACGACCTTTGGCCTGACTGTCGAAGGGCACCAGCCAGAAGAAGAGCCACAGTCGACGGTTGGCCCTACGGTCTCCTTTACACCGCCACTGCTAGGAGCCAGCACGGAATTGAGCAATCCCATGCGCGGCCCTCAGTACTTCGGCGGAGAGGCTCCCCCACCCGGCTGGCCGCTCACCGATCGCTATTCACGCTGGTGCTGGCGTGAAGTGGAGCCTCAAAAGGGTCAGATCAACTACGGTCTGATCGATCAGGCACTGGCAACAGCCGCCGCCGCAGGCTATACCTTCGGTTTCCGCATTATGCCCAATTTTCCCGGACACGACTGCCTCCCGGACTACATGAAAGGCGTGAGTTATAATGACCAGCGGTACCTTGAAAGTGCTCGCGCCCTTTTTACAGCGCTGGCACAACGCTACAATACCGATCCACGCCTGAGCTGGCTGGATATGAGCCTGTATGGCTGTTGGGGAGAATGGAATGAGGCCTGTGGCGGGGAGACAATGACCCCGGAAAACCGACAGGCACTGATCGATATTCAGGTGCAGGCCTTCTCGAACAAGCGCTTCTTTATGATGGTCAGCCATCAGGACTCGCTCAATTACGCGCTTAGCCTGCAAAGAGCATACCCGATCGGCATTCGTATTGACTGTCTGGGCACACCCGGTATTGGTGGAGGTAAAGAAGTGCTGGACGGGAACCCGCTGGCAGGCGCTCGCTGGCAGACAGCGCCCCTGTACTTCGAGTTCTGCCCGGATGCCGACTTCACGCAGGCACTTCAGGATGTCAAAACCTATCACGCTTCGATTATTGGCGATGGCGGCGGCAACATCTCAGGCTTTGACGGACTGAACGCGCAACAAAAGGCGCTGCTGACAGAGATCTACCGAGTCTCGGGCTACCGGCTGTCTCTCAAGAGCATCAGCTTGCCCGGAATGCTGCTTGTTGGGCAACCATTCACCGTCACAGCACAATGGATAAATACCAACATCGCTCCGACCTATCATCCCTGGCAGGTTTTGCTCCAGTTGCGCAACGCAAGTGGAGTTGTCGCCTGGCAACAAAGTTCACAGGTCGATCTTCGCTCGGTCTTTCCGGGTGAGCCACTCAGCGCGAGCGATCAGTTCATGCTGCCTGCAAATCTGGCAAAAGGAGACTATACCGTTACTGTTCAAGTTGTTGACCCCAACCAGTACTATGCGCCGCTTGAGCTGGCAAATCAGGGGCGCCAGAACGACGGAAGTTATCCACTCGGAACGGTCAAAGTACAGTAGCGGGCTGGCAATATGCCAGCCCTTTTTTATGCATCTTCAGTACCTGAAACCTTATCGGAGAAATGGCAGGCGGCGTAATGCGTCCCATTTCCCTTCGGCTCAAAACGCGGCTCCTCCTTACGGCAAATCTCCTGTGCCATCGGGCACCGTGTATGGAAGCGGCACCCCGATGGAATATTGATCGGACTCGGTAGATCGCCGGACAGGATAATCCGGCTTCTTCGCTTCTCTACCTTCGGATCGGGGATCGGCACCGCCGAAAGGAGCGCCTTCGTATACGGATGCCTGGGTACGGCATAAAGCTCGTCACGGTCAGCAAGCTCAACTATTTTACCGAGATACATCACAGCGATACGATCAGCGAAATGACGCACCACACTCAAGTCATGCGAGATAAACAGGTAGGTCAGGGAGAATTGCCGCTGTAACTGGCGCAGCAGATTCAAGACCTGAGCACGAACCGAGACATCCAGCGCCGACACCGGTTCGTCAGCGATCACAACTTCGGGTTGAATAGCCAGCGCCCGAGCAATCGCAATGCGTTGCCGCTGTCCGCCGCTAAACTCATGAGGATAGCGATCAGCGTACTCGGGACGCAGCCCCACAACCCGCAAGAGCTCTAGCACACGATCCTGTATTTCTTGCTTCGAGCCGTACCTGTAGATAACCATTGGCTCCGCGATCAATGAGGCAATCGTGAAGCGCGGGTTCAACGACGCGTAGGGATCCTGAAAGATCATCTGGATGCGTTGCCGCATGTTGCGTAAAGCCTCGCCCTCAAGTGTAGCCAGATCCTTGCCATCAAAATAGATCCGGCCCTCAGTCGGCTTATAGAGGCGCACAAGCGCTCGCGCCACGCTCGTCTTGCCCGAACCACTCTCGCCGACCAGCCCGAGCGTCTGGCCGCGCTCAATACTGAAGCTGACGCCATCAATGGCCCGCACATGCCCGGTGACGCGCTGCAAAATCAGTCCACGATAGAGCGGAAAGTATAATTTCAGGTTCTCCACCTGCAGTAGCGTTTGCTTCTCAACCAGCGTATCAGCCATCATACACGCTCCTTCTTTAGCTCGTCACCGTTTTGTTCCCGGTCGTTTCCAGCGCTTTCGCCTTGAGCGCTTCCATAGCTGCCCGTCGCCGCTCAGCATACTCCCGCACTTTTGGATCCGTGATATCAAACCAGCAGGCCTTACGATGCTGCTCGTTTTTGGGGAGAGGATCCAGTGGAGGCATAGTCAGACACTGCTTTCGGGCAAAAGCACAGCGCGGCATAAACGGGCAACCAGGCGGAGGCGCAAGCAGGTCGGGAGGCGCACCCTCAATCGTGCGAAGCTCTTCGTCCCTCACCTGATCCAGACGTGGCACTGATTCCAGCAACCCGAGCGTATAGGGGTGCCGTGGATTGGCAAACAGTTCCTCTGTGGGAGCCTCTTCAACGACCTTCCCGGCATACATCACAACTACGCGATCCGTCATACCCGCGACCACGCCCAGGTCATGCGTAATCAACATCAAAGCGGTGCCGAACTCGCGGCAGATCCCGTTCATCAATTCCAGAATCTGGGCCTGGACGGTAACATCCAGAGCTGTGGTCGGCTCATCGGCAATCAGGAGTTTCGGGTTACACGCCAGCGCGATCGCGATCATCACACGCTGCCGCATGCCCCCACTGAACTGATGCGGGTAGGAGTGATAACGCTCTGCTGCCGCCGGGATCCCTACCTGTTCCAGCAGGGTAATTGCTCGTTTCCGCGCCTCATCAGGACGAATTTTCAGATGCAGACGCAGCCCCTCCGCGATCTGCTTGCCTACCGTCATTGTTGGATTCAAGCAGGTCATCGGATCCTGAAAGATCATACCAATCTTCGCCCCGCGAATCTTACAGATCACGCTCTCGGGCTGGTCCAGCAGATCCATATCCTCAAACAGAATGCTCCCCCCCTTATACTCTCCAGGAGGTTGCGCCACCAGCCGCATAATCGAGAGCGCCGTGACACTTTTCCCACAACCGCTCTCGCCAACAATCGCCACGCGTTCCCCCGGTGCGATCGCGAAACTGACCCCATCAACAGCCCGCACATATCCCTGCTTCACCTTGAAGTATGTTTTGAGGTCCTGTACCTCAAGCAGATATTTGCCCATGTTCTCACCTCTCGCTCCTAACGCTCTGTCATATGCGGGTCAAAGGCATCGCGCAAGCCATCGCCAACCAGATTACAGCTCAACACAGTCAGGAAAATGAGGATACCGGGAATGAAGACGAGCTTGGGATCTGTGTTAATCTGCCCCTGTCCATCACTGATAAGGCTACCCCAGCTCGGGAAAGGAGCCTGTACCCCGAAGCCAAAGTAGCTCAGGACCGACTCAAGAATAATATTCTGACCGACCAGAAGCGTTGCATTGACAATGATTGGGCCAATGGCGTTGGGCAGAATATGACGGAACATCAGCCGAAAGTCTTTCGCGCCTACTGTTCGTGCCGCCATCACATATTCACGCTCCTTCAGGGCCAGAAACTCGCCGCGCACCAGACGTGCCGCCGTTGTCCAACCGAAAATGGAGATTAGCACGATGATGCTATAGACCGACCCGTTCGTAAACGAGGCAGAGAGCACAAACAGCAACAGGTACGTCGGCACCGCCAGGAACACATCAGTGATGCGCATCAGAATATTATCCAGCAGTTTGCCATAATAGCCCGCAATTGCGCCGATTGCCGTTCCTAGCAGAATCGCAACCAGCATTGAAGCAAGTCCGACCAGCAAGGACACCTGCCCACCTACTGCGGCCCGTGCCAGCAGATCACGCCCGACGTCGTCTGCCCCAAAGGGATAGGCCAGGCTTGGCGCCGCGTCAGGAGTCAACAGATTGGGCTGATTCGGATTTGTGTGACCGGTCAGGAAAGGGCCGATAAAACAAAACAGAAAGAGCAGGATCAGAAAAGACGCCCCGATCGTTGCTGTACGATTGCGTAGGAAGCGATCGAGAATAATTCTGGCCTGGCTTCTGCGCTTCTGTGCCAGAGCAGGAGTAACCTCTAACAGGGCTTCCAGTTCGTCTTCTCTTTCTTTCTCTATTGGAGTATCCATCATACCTTCTCCTCTCATCGTACCTGGGCGAACCTTCCTCACGAGTAGCGAATGCGGGGATCCATAATTGCATAAAGGATATCAGCGAGCAGATTGGAAAGGATGACGAAGAAAGCGCTCAGCATGAGAATCGCCAGCAACACCGGGAAGTCACGCTGATCCAATGAGCGGAGAAAGAGCTGACCCATCCCGGGCCAGGCAAACACGCCCTCCGTAATCGTCGCCCCCCCGGCCACACTGCCAAAATCAATGGCAACCACCGTGATAAGCGGGATGACCGCGTTGCGTAACGCGTGTCGAACCAGCAGCGGCGTTGTTGCCAGACCTTTTGCACGAGCTGTACGCATGTAGTCTTGCTTGATCACATCCAGCATACTTGAGCGCATATAGCGACTCCACCGGGCCGTAAAGGTGATCGCCAGAACCAGCATCGGCATTGCGACATGAAGCATATGGTCCAGAAAGCCGTTAAATGCATCATAGGACATTCCAGCCGTCGTAATGCCCGAAGGGGGAAGCCACTGCAAGCGGCGAGAGAAGATTTCCTGCATCAGCAGACCAAGCAAGAAAATTGGCATGGAGATGCCAAAATAGGCCACTGTTGTAATCGCATAATCGATAAAGCGACCCTGCCGATACGCGGAAATGGTACCAAGCACAATCGCCAGGATTAGCGAGAGCAACAGCGCCAGCAGAAACAGCTCTATTGTCGGGGGGAAGCGCTCCGCGATAACCGTCGAAACGGGCTGATTGGTGAAGAAAGAGAAGCCAAAATCACCCCGCACCGCGTTCGCAAGCCATTTCAAATACTGGATAGGAAGTGGGTCGTCAAGCCCAAGACTGGCACGCAGCGCCTTGCGTCCCTCTGCATCCATATTCGGGTTCACCAGAATAGCCTCGGGTCCACCGGGCAACAGGTGAATCAGCGCAAACATAAAGATGGAAAGCAGTAACAACAGAGGAATTGCCTGTAACAAACGCCTGATGATATATCGGCCCATACTTTTTTACTCCCAGTTTCAACCCTCAGCAGTCTTTGAGGACTGTCGCAAGCCTCCTCCTCGATGAGAGAGGAGTGGAAGGAATGCGAAGCGTTGTCACACGCTCCTACCGCCCATTAAGGGCAAAGAGGCCATGAATACGGGTGAAAATCGCTTCTGACCATTCCCATGAACAGGTTTACGATTCGATACTAGAGTGTGCCCCCGGGCGGATGGCACCGACCGGAGACACAACGGGTTGAGGAAACAGCAGGAAATTCAAATCGTACACTCAGGAATGTGGACACTTACCGCCATCACACCACCATTCCCAGACGTTAATGGTTTCAGAAGGCCCAAATGGACTGGGTTTATAGTTATTTGTCCCTTTCTTATGGACGGCCAGATCAACCAGGGCAAACATCGACGCGATAACGGCGTCATCAATCATCTTCTGATGAAGCTGGTTAAAGATCTGCTGCCGCTTCTCCTTGTCAGCCGTCGCTACCTGCTGAGCAAGTAATTTATCAAACTCAGGATCACAATAGAAGTTGTAGTTCTGGCCTTTCGGCGGAATCTGGCTACAGGCGTACATTGACGAGTTATTAGGGTCATTGCTATAGCTAGAACCCCACTCGGCGAGATCGTATTTGCCAGGCTTGCCTTCAGGCAGGAGCGAGCCAAAGAAGGTATTCGCCGGATAGTTCGAGATGTTCACCTTGATGCCAATCTTCTTGAAGTTGTCCTGGTTAATTAACTGGTCACGCTCACGCCAGCGATTCTTAGCCGTGGTGGAATACTGGAATTCCAGCCGGAGCCCGTTCTTCTGCCGGACCCCATCGCTTCCCTTGACCCATCCTGCCTGATCGAGCAGCTTGTTTGCCCCATCAATATCAAACTTCGGGCACTGAATGTCAGGCTGATAGCCAGGATCATAGGCCGGACCATGATCAACACAGAGCGGCTTTCCCTGCCCGAGGCGCGCCGTTTTGACCAGCTCATCACGATCAATCGCCATATTGATCGCTTTACGCACGTTGACATCCTTCAGTGCGGGATTATTAAAGTTGAAGTGAATCGCCTCATAGTACGAGGACTGGTACTGCACAACCTCATAGTCCTGTAATGCCTTATATGCATCCAGCTTGGTCACATCCAGGAACCAGGCTGAATCAGCGGTGCCCGCTTGCAGGTCTTTCAAAATCGTATCCTGGTTCGGGACAGCTCGAAAGACCACACTATCCAGATAGGGATATCCTTCGCTTGCCCGATAATAGTTCTCGTTGCGCACCACTACATACTGAACGCCGGGCTTGCTCTCCTTCATCTTGAAGGGCCCACTGACTACCTTCGGATTGAGGCCTTCCGCTTTCTTGATCTCTGAGGGATCCATACTCTCAAAATGATGTTTCGGCATGGGAGCATGATAGCCATCAGTCCAGGACGCAATAAACGGCGCGTATGGCTCTTTGAGCTTAAAGGTAATCGAGAGCTTGTCAGATGAAATCTGTGTGGACTCGATCAGACGGAACGCAACTGTATCAGCGGCGGCGAATTTCGGATTCATCCACAATCGCCAGGTGAAATCAACATCCTCAGCGGTCAGAGGCTGCCCATCCGACCATTTCAGACCAGGACGTAGTTTGAAGGTCCAGGTTTTGAGATCGGAACTGATCCCACCATTCTCGGTTGTCGGCAGCTCGGTTGCAATTCCCGGCTGGATATGGCCTTCGGTATCACCCACAAACAAGGGGGCATAGAGGGATTGATCCACCAGATAGGCAAAGGTCTGTGAAGAGGCATTCGGAATTAAGGAATCGGGCTCGTTAAACAGGTCTACGACCCAGGTTCCTCCCTTTTGTACCGGGCCGCCGGGCTTGTTTGTGGTGGGTGTTCCTTGTGGAGCGCAGCCTGTAAACAGAAGTACAACAGCAATAAAAGAGAAAAAGGAGACAATGGGGACACGTCGTCCGGGCGTTTGAAGCATTCTATCCTCCTTCGGAAACACTGCGGCTTTCAGCCCGCCAGATTGCATTATCCCTGCAGTATGTTAATGAAATCCTTTCATCTTCTCTGCTTCTTCTCTTACCTCCTGTTCCAAAAGCAAGTCTAACTTTACCTAATACGATATTACAGAGAAAAATTTCACAAAGCTCATCAATACAAATATATTCATTTCGCAAAGAAAGAGAGATACATGTAGCTCATACACCCAATATGGTTTAAATACACCAGAGAGGCCTTTTTGTCAATGTTTCTGTCTATCTCTTTTCGTCTTTTCCGATTAACGCACATACGTTTCAACAAATGCAGCACGTATTTCTCAATTGGAGAGCGAGTTTCTATTTTTAGAATCACAGAAACAGCAACACCTTGAGCGACGTGTTAGCCCCTGACAGGAGAAAATCAGCAGCTGATCTCAAGAACAGGAAGGGGAGAGTATGAAGAAACAGGCCTCATATGCACATTTCACGCCGCAAAAGACACTGCTACGGTCTGCGTTGCTTGGCTTCGCTATCGGACTTCGTTCAATGGCGGGTCCCGTCCTTCTGGAATGGACAAAAGCCCGGAAGATTCAATCGGACAATCAGCTCATCACCTTACTTACTTCTCGTTTTACCCGCAACCTGACAACCTTACTTGCCTCGGGCGAGCTCATCGGTGATAAGTTGCCTATCCTGCCCCCACGTACAAAAGGGCTGCCCTTGCTCGCGCGACTGGGATTTGGTGCTCTCGGAGGATACAGTCTCGGTCGAGGCACCGGGCAGTTGCGGCTGCCCTCGGCGCTATTAGGAGCGCTGGGTGCAGGTCTGGGCGCGTATGCGGGAACCCATGCTCGCTCATTTCTGGCGAAAAAGACACACATTCCCGATCCCATTGCGGGATTGCTTGAAGACGGCCTGACCTATACACTAGGCCTGCTGGCGCTCCGGGAGGACACCCAGCACTAGCGCCTCTCCCATTCGGTGGATGCCATAGCTGTTCCAACTCATGACGTGATATAGTAGATACAGTAGTTATGCCTGAACTCTCCTATTGATATATCAGCTTAATAGTGAAGGAGATTTTGCACTATGGCAATTCGTAAAGCAACCGCTGAATGGAAAGGTTCCCTGCAAGACGGAAAGGGACATATGAAGCTCGGAAGCGGTGTCTTCGAGGGCGACTATTCCTTCCGTTCACGCATGGGTGATGATACCAGCATCACAAATCCCGAAGAGCTTATCGCGGCAGCGCACGCAGGCTGCTACTCAATGGCCTTGAACGCGGCTCTGGGCAAGGCTGGCTACAATCCAACCAGCGTCCAGACGACTGCCAACGTCCATTTCACGCCAAAAGATGGGGGCTTCGCAATCAACCCCATTGAGCTGGAAACCGTTGCTGTTGTCCCGGGCATCGACGAGGCAAAATTCCAGGAAATCGCCGAAGATGCAAAGAAGAACTGCCCGGTTTCAAAAGCGCTGGCCGCCGTCGATATCCGCTTAAAGGCGACGCTCAAGCAGGCATAGCCTGCAACTTGCAAAGACGAGCAAAAGACACAGGAAAATCGCTTGTTCCTGTGTCTTTTTTTCTGCCTCTACCTTTTCTCGAATCAGAGGCAGGGACGGACAGGCAAAAGCTGACTTACATTATCAACTCTATCAACTCTACTTCCTATGCAATTCACATAGAAGTGATACTTGATATTTCAATACTGGATAGAGTATACTTCGATACAAGGAAGCATTCCCTCCCCCCAAAAGAAGGAACAAGTATATTTTGGAAGGAAACGCACCAATGACAATGACAGCGGATACCCGGCAAACCAAACGACCCAATGCACAGCGACCACGCGTGGTAGGCGTGAAGACAGAAGTTCCTCTTTACAACGGCGAACGAGTACGTTATGTCAATCTCGATAGCGCTGCCAGCACCTCACCACTGATCAAAGTTCGGCAGGCGGTAGATGATTTTCTTCCCTGGTATTCCAGCGTCCATCGCGGCTCTGGCTATAAATCCCGCCTCTCCACTCACCTTTACGAAAAGGCTCGAGATGCAGTGATGCGCTTTGTTGGAGCTACCCCTGCGACACATGTCGTAATATTTGTGCGCAATACAACCGAAGCGATCAATCTGCTTGCCCATCGCATCCAGCTTGAACCGGATGAGCTGGTCCTGAGCACTCGTATGGAACATCACTCGAACCTGCTTCCCTGGTTCCGTCGCGCCCACGAGATCATTGATGTCACAGCGGAAGGGCGTCTTGATATGGAGGCCCTGGAACAGCGGCTTCAGCATCATAATGGCAAGGTACGTCTTGTCACTATTACCGCAGCATCCAATGTCAGCGGCCTGATCACCGATATTCGGCGCGCCGCGCGGCTTGCTCACGCACATGGCGCATTGATCGCCGTCGATGCCGCACAGCTTGCACCCCACCGCACCCTGGATATGGGCACTCCGGGCACTGCCGATGCCATCGATATTGTGGCCTTCTCAGGACATAAGCTCTATGCGCCCTATGGCACTGGTGCGCTGGTTGTTCCAGCAACACTCTTTGTTGATGGGGAACCGATGCTTGTTGGAGGCGGCACCGCCTGTCTTGTCACCAACTCGGGCATCAAATGGGCAACCGGCCCCGATCTGGAAGAGGCGGGGTCTCCGAACGTCATTGGTGTGGTCGCAATGGCGGCTGCACTCGAAGAGCTCATGCGTTATGGCATGGATCGCGTCGCGGAACACGAGCGTGAGCTAACAGAATACGCTATTCGGCGACTGCAAGCGATTCCCGGGCTCAAGCTCTATGGCCCTTCCTGGGAGCATTTTTTGAGCGGGGCAGAAGACAGACTTGGTGTGATCTGCTTCAACATGGAAGGGCGCCATTATGGAGAGGTCGCGGCTATTCTGGCAAACGAATGGGGTGTTGGCGTACGCAGCGGCTGCTTCTGTGCTCATCTCTATGTGGCTCACCTGCTTGGTATCTCCGAGGAGGACGCAGCAGAAGCACGAGACCGCCTTATTGCCGGGCTTCCGGTCGATCTTCCCGGCATGGTACGTGCCAGCTTCAGCCTGAGCAACACCAAAGATGATGTTGACCGTCTGGCCTCAGGCCTGCTGGCGATCTCTCGCGGCGAGATCCGCGCCGAGTACACGCGCACCGAGGAAGGCGATTTTGAGCCGGTCAATGCGCAGCACCTCTATGAAGAGCATGGCGATAGTTTCCTTCAGGCATAACCCGCAAAGCGGCAGGGAAAGGAGGTCCCTTTTCCCTGCCTGACCTTCAAACATATTTCCAGCGTTCAAGCTGCAATGTCTTATACATCAGCAGAAGTTCATCCGTCCCCTTGCCCAGGGCAATGGCTTGCAGTCCCGGCACCCGTCGCGTCTGGAAGGTCAACCCCGAAGCGGTATCCCAGAGCAGCAGATAGTCGGGTAGAAAGACCGCCGCAAGGTAGCGCCCATTTGCAGACCACAACAGCAGAGAACCATCTATCACACCGGGCATAATCCCCAGACTCCGCACCCCTGTATGAACATTCCAGAGCGCTAATGCCTGCTCCGGTCCCATCACAGCCAGATATCTGCCCTCAGGAGACCAGCGAATGGCTCGTAACACACTTTGAGAGGCTGGATCATTAATGGTATGCCAGGAGGCAACGATTGTCTTGCTGGCAACGTCAAGCAGCCGCACCAGACCATTGCGATAGCCAAGCGCCAATTGTGAGCTATCAGGGGACCAATCAAGCGCCACTAACTCACTTGCTTCTGTCCCCTCAAGCAGCACCGTCACCTCCTGCCGCTTGATATTCCACACACAGAGCTTGAGGCTTTTATCCAGCAGATGGGCAGCCGCAAGCATGGTATTCTCGGGAGCCCAGGCTAGCAGTGTCCGCATCTCCTCAGATCTTCCATCTACACGCGCCTGATAGTAAGCAAGCTGTCTACCGGTGGCCGCCTCCCAGATCGAGACATAGCCACCTGTGTTTGCTGAAGCAAGGGACCTCCCATCTGCGGACCAGTTCAACGCCGAAAGAAGAAAATAACGCTCGGCAAACAGCACATGCTCCCACTCGCTCCTGAAATCCTTCAGTATCACTTCGCCCATGTCCGTACTATATGCAAGATAGCTTCCGCCGGGCGCGAGCGCCATGTTGAGGTAGAGCGTTTTTCCAGCGTCGTTCTGCTGAGGAATTATCGGTAGCTGAAACCAGGATGAGCCCAGAGAGCTTGCCAGCAAGGCGACTGCTGTTCCAGCAAGCACACCCCGAATGATAAGCCGACGGCACAGCACTTTTATTTTCGCCTGTGTGCTCGCTGCCAGTGCCGATGGATAGACAAGTTGCTGCACCTGCTTCCCCGATCCAATCGGCGATGAGAATGACCCTGACAGGAGGGCCCGCCGCTGTGAAGGCAATGCGAAAAGTGCATGGTCACTGCAATAGAGCAATTGTGCCCGAACATCGGCAATCTGTTGAGGGCGACGCTGCACTTCAAGCTCAACCATCTGCATCACCAGAGACGCCAGCCTCTGCATCTGTTCCAGCCGCAACGGGGTAAACTGAAAGGGATGTTCCGCCGGGTCATCGCCAGAAAGCAGAAAATGGAGCAGAGCCCCCAGACTGTAGATGTCCGAAGCCGGTGTCGTCTGGACTTTGCCATATTGTTCGGGCGCGGCATAGCCTGGAGAGCCAAACGGGATGGTATCTTTTTCCTGCCCAGGCCTATACCGACGGGCAATCCCGAAATCGATCAGATAGAGGTGACCATCTCGGGTCAGCATGATATTCGAGGGTTTGAGGTCACGATACACAATGGCCGGTTGCCGCGCATGCAGGTATTCCAGCACTTCGCAAACCTGAAGCGCTATATCCAGAATCTCGGGAAGCGGAAGGAATGGGGCAAAGGCCTGAAGGGGGCGCTTGCGTTCGAGATAGTGTTCGAGCGTCTCCCCTTGAATATACTCAAGCACAAGATACCAGTGTTCGGCATCATAAAAGTGGTCATAGAGACGGGGTACATGCGGATGCCGCAACAGAGAAAGAATTTGCACTTCTCGATGAAATGCATCTGTGGCCTCAATTGCCTGCTCCGGGGTCAGGCCTCGTAAATTGACCTGCTTGAGCGCACGGATAGTCCCATGCATACGAGTATCCGCAACCTTATACACAGCCCCAAACCCACCACTCCCGATCTGTTCGAGCAAGCGATAGCGCTGCTGTAGCAGTCTCTCTGCCTCTCCTCGCAGCAATTGAGCGCAGGCAAAACATCTTTCAACATTTGCAGCATTGGCAGCTCCACAGATCTGACAATAGCATTCTGGCTCGTTCATGGCATCTTCCCTTCTTACATCCCTTTACCTCGCTTCATATACTCTTATTTTACTATCATTTTTGATAATTCTGCACTCACATTGATGGCGTAAACAAAGATGCATCTCTGTCCTTTTGTCCGTAGGAACAGGATTTTTTCTCTGATATAGTGTGAGCAGAATTCTTTGTATTCAGGAAGGAAAGTCAATATATGTCTCTTGATATCACTGCATACTGTCAACGTATCGGCTATACGGGCTCGCTTGAGCCCACAACTGCCGTGCTCCGCGAACTACATCGGAAGCATCTGGAAACAGTTCCATTTGAAAATCTGGATATCCACATCAAGAGGCCCATCGTGCTGGATGAAACGGCGCTGTATCAGAAAATCGTCCAGCAGCAACGGGGCGGCTTCTGCTATGAGCTCAATGGTCTGTTCGCGCAGTTATTAAGTACGCTTGGATTTGAAGTAGATCGACTTTCCGCCGGGGTGAGCAATGGAGAGGGCTCCTTTGGCCCCGATTTTGACCATATGCTGCTGCGAGTTCGCTGTGTTGATAGCCCTGAAGACTGGCTGGCTGATGTTGGCTTTGGAGACTGCTTCCTTGAGCCGCTTCGCTTTGTCCTCGACGAGGAACAGGAACAGGCAAACGGCAGCTATCGTATCGAGCAGGGAGAAACGCCATACTATGTGCTGTATCGGCGTCCGCTCGGCAAGGACTGGAACATTGAACATCGCTTCACGTTAGAACCACAGCCGCTGGAAGCGTTTAACGAGATGTGTCAGTATCAACAGACCTCCCCACAATCTCACTTCACTCAGCGAGCTGTCTGTTCTCGTGTCACGCCTGATGGGCGCATTACGCTGCGTGACGACCGCCTCATTGTCACCAGAGGAACAGAGCGGATCGAATACTCGATAGCAGATCGAAATGCCTATCATCAGGCGCTACTTCAGCACTTTGGCATCTCTCTACCAACTGCATGAGTTCTCCCTGTTACGCTCTTCTACACGGGATCGTGACAGGAAAAAGGAGAACCGTGTCAGTTGTTGAAGAGCAGAAAAGGAGAAACCGATATGGCAAAGATAAACCCGATTCAGGCCGAGAAATTTCTGAAAGGGGTCAATTATCCGGCCAGTAAAAAGGATCTCGTTGATTGCGCCAAAAAGAACAAGGCAGATGAGAATGTTTGCGATGTGCTGGAACGGCTTCCTGAGCAAAACTACAATAAGCCTTCCGATGTCAGTAAGGCCATTGGAGCAATCAACCGTGAGGAAAGGTAAACAATTGGGAGAGCTGTTCTACTGGCTCTCCCACATCCTTATTTCTTCCCTTCTTCTGAATCAAGTACCTCGCTCACAATATAGAGCGGACGCCTGCGAACCTCATCATAAATACGCCCGAGATACTCACCAATAATGCCCAGGAAGATGAGCTGAATGCCCCCCATAAAGAGGACCAGGATCAGAGTTGACGCCTGACCCACAATCTGCCCGGTAAACAGGCGAATAGCAGCCGCCACCAGAATACCAAGCAGACTGATAATTGCCAGAATAAAGCCAAAAGTGGTCGCCAGCTTCAAAGGCAAATGACTGAAACTGGTAATCGCGTCAAGCGAGAACTTAACCATCTTGCGCAGAGGATACTTGGTAGTTCCAGCAAAGCGCTCATGCCGCTCATAGGGCACCATGACCTGACGAAATCCAACCCAGACAGAAAGCCCACGCATAAAGCGATGCTGTTCCCGCATCTGGACCAGGACATCAACGACATGCCGATCAAGCAAGCGAAAATCACCGGTATCACGAGGAATCCGAACAGAGGTAATGCGTTCAATCAAACGGTAAAAGAGCGCCGCCGTCCAGAGCTTAAAAAACGTCTCACCGCGTCTATGGCTTCGCTGCGCATAGACGACCTGAGCTCCTTCCTTCCAGCGCTCGATCAGTTCAGGGATAACTTCAGGCGGATCCTGCAAATCCGAGTCGATAATTACCACAGCTTTGCCTCGGGCATAATCCAGCCCGGCAGAGATCGCGATCTGGTGTCCGAAGTTGCGGGAGAAGTTAATCACCCGAACCCGCCCATCACGCGCATGGAGCTGACGCATAATCTCATACGACCCGTCACGGCTTCCATCATTTATCAGCACCAGCTCAAACGGCTCTCCAACCTCCTCCATCACGTTCACCACTGTCTGATAAAAATGGGGTAACGTCTCCTCCTCATCAAAAACAGGGGCAACAATTGAATATGTAGGGGTTGAAGGCATATCGGCGGCCTGTTCCTCCCGTCTTATCTGCTCATCTGATGGCACTACCATAACAAAAGATACCTCCCTGACAAAGACGCCTGCTTCTATGCTGTATCATCTCATTTTGCTGTTTATTATGCAATATCTCGACCGATGATGAGAGAAAGAAGACGTCCAGCCTCGCTCTTGGACGCCTTCTCGCAGGAAAATACAATACTGTCAGGAAGCGCCTACCTGCTAGCGAGTACCCAGAAGAATTTCAATCGTGAGTTGATCGAGCTTCTCATACTGATACCCGCGATTTGCCAGCACATCAACATCGAACTGAGTCCCCTTCAGTTTCTGCGCTTTCTCTTTGCTGTATTCCCCTAACAGGCCACCATATGTCTGATCGCCACCATGCAACTGCTGTAGCAGGGCCTTGATCTCAGGATCAGCGTTAAAACGGCGCACCTTCTCTTTTAACATATTGTACGTTCGCATACAACCGAGCGCGAAATCCCAGACTCCCTGCTCGTCCTCGGTGCGATAGGCGTGCGCATCAAAGTGGCGTGCGCCCGTGTAGCCCTTCTCCTCAAGCAGCTTGACCAGGAAGAACATACTCTTGATATTTTCACTACCAAAGCGGAAATCCTGATCATAGCGCGGGCCCTTCTGATCGTTCAGGTCAATATGGAACAATTTGCCCGCGTCCAGTGCCTGAGCGACGCCATGCACAAAGTTCAAGCCAGCCATATGTTCATGAGCCACTTCCGGATTCACGCCAACCATAGAGGGATCATCCAGCGTGTTGATAAAGGCCAGCATATGTCCGATGGTTGGCAAATAAGTATCCGAACGCGGCTCATTGGGCTTGGGTTCAAGAGCAAAGCGCATCTCATAGCCCTGATCCTTCACATACTGGATCAGGAAATTAAGCGCCTCACGCATCCGCTTAACCGACTCCACCGGATCTTTTGAGGCCTCCGCATCGACGCCCTCGCGCCCGCCCCAGAAGACATAGGTTTTCGCGCCAACTTCAGCACCGAGATCGATCGCCGCCATTGTCTTCTGCAAAGCAAAGGCCCGCACGGCAGGATCAACCGCAGTAAAGGCCCCGTCCTTAAATATCGGATGGAAAAAGAGGTTTGTGGTCGCCATCGGCACCACCATATCATTGTCTGCGAGTGCTTTCTTGAACTCACGGACAATGCGGTCACGCTCCTGTGCAGATGCTCCAAATGGAACAAGGTCGTTGTCATGGAAGCTGACCCCCCAGGCTCCCAATTCGGCAAGCTTCTGTACTGTTTTCACCGGGGCAAGCTCGGGACGCACAAAATCACCAAAGGGATCACGCCCGCGATTCCCTACTGTCCAGAGGCCAAAACTAAACCGATCTTCTTTGCGAGGCTTATACTGATCGCTCGTTACTTCTGTGTGGGAAGAAACCATAGAATGTGGTAACTCCTTTCTACCGCTCTCACAAGATAAAAGGTTATCTGTCAAGGATTAAAATCGCAAAAACAGGAGCGCTACTGATAATAGTATCACATTCTACCGAGCAAACGAGCATATTTCTATAGGAAAAAGAGCAAAACCGACCTGCCGGGTAGGACAGGCCGGTACATAGAAGAGCCTCTGGCGCTCTACTCCTCAGCATTAATGCCAAGATTTGCTCGCACATTCGTCTCGCTAAAGGCCTCCCGAGCCGCTTCGTCACGTGTCAGTAGAGAAACAACAATAGCGACAAGGAAACCAAGCGGGATCGAGATCAGGCCGGGATTTTCCAGCGGGAACAGGGCCGGAGCCTGAATCAGGTGCGCAGCACTGGCAGGCGTACCAGGAGGATCAATCCCCATAATTGCCGGACTGACCACGATCAGCAGGATAGAGGAAATCAGTCCAGCCAGCATCCCGGCTATCATCCCGGCAGTATTAAAGCGCCGCCAGAACAGGGTGAGCACAATCGCCGGCACATTCGCACTTGCGGCAACCGCAAACGCCAGCCCTACCAGGAAAGCGACATTGCTATTGCGCAAGAGCAGCGCCAGCCCGATGGAGACCAAACCGATCACCACCGCCGTGACCTTCGCGACAAGCACCTGTTCGCGCTCGTTCTCTTTGCCACCCTTAATCACGTTGACCCAGATATCATGTGCAAAAGCCGAAGAGCCCGCAATGGTCAGACCGGCCACCACGGCCAGAATCGTCGCGAACGCAACTGCCGCAATAAAGGCCAGGAAAATCGGTCCACCAACGCTTTCAGCCAGCAACGGTGCCGCAAGGTTCTGATTTTTGATGTGCTCCTTTCCCACCAGCAGGGCCGCACCAAATCCCAGAAATGTCGTTAAGATGTAGAAAATGCCGATTAAGACAGTTGCCCAGACCACAGACGAGCGAGCCGTGCGTGCATTGGGCACAGTATAGAAGCGCATCAGTATGTGAGGCAGGCCCGCAGTGCCAAGCACCAGCGCCAGACCCAGAGAGATCAGGTCAAGTTGGCCAAAGGTGCCGTGATATTTCAGTCCCGGCTGCAAGAACGTTTTGGTCACAGGCACGCCCACCGTGCATTGACCATTCTTCAATACACCACCAGCGGTACAATACTGACCCGTCACATGGTTGATCGCATCAAAAAAGGCCGAAATAGAGAAGTTATAATGCGACAACACCAGTAATGAGAGCAGGAACGTTCCTCCCATCAGCAACACGGCCTTGATAATCTGCACCCATGTCGTCGCAAGCATACCGCCGAAGACCACATAACAGATCATCAGGACGCCAACGATGATAATGGCAAGGTTATAGTCAAGCGTCGGCACCAGAATATTAACCAGTGAACCCGCTCCTACCATCTGCGCGATCATATAGATCAACGTAACCGCAAGCGTTGAGAGCGCCGCCACAGTGCGCACTGAGCGCTGACGTAGACGGAAGGAAAGCACATCGGCCATCGTAAACTTTCCAGTGTTGCGCAGCGGCTCCGCGACCAGAAACAGCACGGTCAGGTAGGCAACCAGGAAGCCTACCGAGTACATAAAGCCGTCATATCCGAAGAAAGCAATCAACCCGGCGATTCCTAGAAACGACGCGGCGGACATATAGTCACCAGCAACGGCCAAACCATTTTGCAGCCCACCAATGCGCCGCCCGGCTGCATAGAAGTCGGTGGTCGTACGCATACGGCGAGAGGCCCAGTACGTGACAACCAGTGTGATCACAACAATGACCCCAAACATCAGCAGGGTCTGCATCTCTTTTGTCATGCCTGCCCTCCACGTACTTTCTCAAGAATACGCTGCGCCATCGCATCGAATTTCCCGGCACGCCAGACGTAGAGTCCCATTAAGAGCCAGGTCACAATAAACTGCGAGAGGGCAAACAGATAGGCAACATTAATATTGCCCAGTACTGACGCATTCGCGAATTCAGGAACGTAGCCAACAATAATCAAAAAAGCGAAGTAATAGACCAGGAAGAAAACGGTTGCGGGGAGAATAAAATTGCGTTTTGTCCGGACCAGTGCACGAAAATCATTGTCCTGCTCGATCGCTTGCCAGTCCTGTGTAGCGGCTGTGACAGGACGTTCGCTTCGAGAGACGGCATCGTCCATAGGAGAACCTCCACAATTTCAACGGAAACAAACCGTCCAGGGCGTAAAGCAGATGCCTTACCGCCATGCATATAATAATACCCTACTTTGTAGCATAAATTGATAGAAAATGCAATGAACTGATCTACTTTCTTTGCAAAGAAAGAACATCACAAAGCAATAGCAGGGCATTGCAATTTTAATAGACATAAATACACCGATGCAATTCAGAAGAGGGGCAGGAAGTGAGGAAAGAAAGGAAAAAAAAGACAGATATATTCAACCTCCTCACAGCCGGAGGCTTTCTACAGACAAAGATGAATTGTTTCCAGGAGGGACGTGTTATACAGGCGGTTGAGAAGGTTTTGTTCCAGATGCCTCCTCATGAAGCTGTTCGGATAGTGTCCAGACCGCAAGCGTGCGCGGCAACATCGGGGAAGCTTGCTGTTGCGCCATCGGTACGTCAGCAGGTAAAGGCAGGATCAGGAAGAAGGCACAGCGATCATGGGGAAAGCTCTGAATCTCCAGATGCCCTTCATGGCGCTCGATGATCTTCCGGGCAACATAGAGCCCTGAGCCAGGCCCCTCCACGTTCCTCACATTCCGGATGCTGATAATCGCCTCGTCTCCCGACTGCTGAAGTGTGATCGTAATGGGAGCTTCCTTCGAGGCATGCTTACATGCATTCGAGAGCAGCGTGCGTAACACCTGCGCGATGCGATCGGCATCTACATCCGCTTCCAGTTCCATACCCAGAAACTGACAGGTCACACATGCATTTTGCTCAGTGCAGAACTCCTCAAGGAAGGTACGACAAAGCTCAACCAGATTCTGACGTACTCGGTGAACGATAAACTTTCCTGCATCAATGCGAGATGTGTTCAGAAGCTCCTGGACCAGCTCCTCGGTCCGCTCAAGATGACTCTCAATATCTGCAAACCCCCGGCTGACCAGTTCGGCGACGTCCGCATTGCTGAGCTTGCGTCGAATCAATTGGGTCATCTCTTTTAAGCGTGCAAGCGGCACCTTCAAATCACTGCTGACCAGACTGATAACCTTATCTTTGGTAGCATTGGCTTCAAACAGCTCATGGGTTCGCTGTTGTACCTGCAACTCAAGCGAGCGAGCATGGATTTCCAGCGCTAACTGTTGCTCTTCCACCCGCCGCCGTAACTGACATGCCTGAATTGCTCGCAACAATGCCGCGATCAGCGTATCACGATCAACGGGCTTGGGGATATAATCATATGCACCACCGCGTAGCGCTCGAATCGCCAGATCATGCTCACCATGACCGGTAATCAGCAGCACAGGGACCTCAGGTCGTACCTTACGTGCCTGCTCCAGCAGCTCGAAGCCATCCATCCCCGGCATCTTGATATCACTGATGATCGCATCGTAACGATTATCATGTATCAGGCGTAAAGCCTCGGTCGAGGATGAGGCAATATCGATACGAATGCCCGGAATACGCAGAGAGACGGTGCGCGGCAAAGCATCCAGCAGGCCCGGGTCATCATCGACTATCAGCACATAGGGAGGCGGAGTAAAGGAGGGTTGGAGGCTATCATTCTTTGTTACCAGCGAGCGCCGCGAGTCACAAAAGCGTGCAGGCAAGCCACTATGCAACCGAATCCCCACATGGTCAAGCGTAAATAGATACCAGCCGCCCGAATCCAGAGCGATTTGTCCCGGGATCCAGGATCCCAAAACATGAATCTCGATAGATTCGCCCCGCTGCAACTCATATCCATCCAGCTCCAGCCGATTTGTCTCGCTATTATACGCCAGTACACCCTTAGCGGCTATATTCTCACGTACACCAGACATACAAAAAGACTCCCCTGTTTGATCTGTACACGTGTTATCAGTTCAATATGTTTCTTTACGTTCTACATACCAGCAAAATACGTCATGGTGGAGGCGGAAACATCACAGTATTTATCTGCGTCAACGAGCCCCCGGTAAGCATAACAAATCTTTGGGGCCCGGTCATGCTTCCTGGCTAGAAATTCTCAGTGAGCACAGGACTATAGTCAGGGAGCTTGAAGCGGAGTATTTCCCGGGAGAAGAAATTCCAACATTATTCTAATATTTCTCTTACGGCTTTCTAATATTCCATATGCTATATAGTATTGCGGAACAGCAGGCATCCTCGAAGTGATGCCGTCTGTCGATCAGGAACGCTGAAAGTATTCACCAGATCCATAACTAAACCGGTTGCCTCCTCACCTTCTCCTTTACAATGAAGATAGAGAAGAAAATTGAGGCACGCTTCAACATCGATTGAAGCAAAAGGAGGAATTCATGCCTACTATTCGTCCTGTAGGTGATCGCGTCTTAGTGAAACCTGCGGCCAAAGAAGAAGTCACCCGCAGTGGTATCGTTCTTCCTGATACCGCGAAAGAGAAACCCCAGCAGGGTACAGTCGTTGCAGTGGGCAGCGGGAAACTGCTGGAGAATGGGACTCGCGTTACGATGGAAGTCAAGGAAGGGGATCAGGTACTGTTCGCGAAATATAGTGGAACAGAAGTCAAGATCGAGAACGAAGAGTACCTTGTAATGAGGGAGAGCGATATCCTGGCAGTTCTGGGATAAGGTAGAAGTTGTTTGTGTTTAGCACGTCGTCATACTGACAAGCGCAATGCTCTGTTTAGAACGTCGTGTTCAGGAGGAATAACTATTTATGGCGAAGCAACTCGTCTTCAACGATGAAGCCCGTCGATCACTGAAAAAGGGCATCGACATCCTGGCCGAAGCAGTTAAGGTGACGCTTGGCCCGAAAGGCCGTAATGTTGCTCTGGATAAGAAATTCGGCGCTCCCTCCGTTACGCATGATGGTGTCACTGTCGCAAAAGAGATTCAGCTTGAAGAGCCGTTTGAGAACATGGGTGCCCAGTTGCTCAAAGAAGCTGCCACCCGTACCAACGATGTCGCCGGAGACGGCACCACCACCGCAACCGTACTGGCGCAGGCTATCGTCACCGAGGGTCTGAAGAATCTGGCAGCCGGTGCCAACCCCATGCAGCTCAAATATGGTATCGACAGGGGCACCGAAGCCGTTGTAGAGTACATTCATAAGATGGCGATCCCTGTCGAGAGCAAGAAAGAGATCGCGCAGATCGCCTCTATCTCCGCCGCTGATGAGCAAATCGGTGAGCTGATCGCCGAGGTCATGGATAAAGTCGGCAAAGATGGCGTGATTACTGTCGAAGAGTCTCGCAGTACCCACTTCGAGACCGAGTACGTAGAAGGCATGCAGATTGATCGTGGCTACATCTCTCCCTACTTCGTCACCAACACGGAGAAGATGGAGGCCGTGATTGAGAATCCCGCCATCCTGATTACCGACAAGAAAATCAGCGCCATTCAGGATATCCTGCCCCTGCTGGAACAACTGACGCAGAGTGGCAGACGCGATATCGTCATCATTGCGGAAGATGTCGACGGTGAAGCTCTGGCAACCCTGGTTGTCAACAAACTGCGCGGTATTCTCAACGTGCTGGCCGTCAAGGCGCCCGGCTTCGGTGATCGCCGCAAGGACATGCTTCAGGATATCGCAGTGTTGACTGGCGGAACCGTCATCAGCGAGGACATGGGCCGCCGCCTCGACAGCGCCACCATCAACGATCTCGGGCAGGCTCGCCGCGTCGTTGCCCACAAAGAGGAGACGACCATTGTCGAGGGCCACGGCAAGACAGAAGACATTCAGGCCCGCGTGCGCCAGATCAAGGCCCAGATCGAGGCGACCACCAGCGACTATGACCGCGAGAAGCTACAGGAGCGTCTGGCAAAGCTGGCCGGTGGTGTTGCCATTATCAAGGTTGGCGCAGGCTCCGAGGTTGAGCTGAAATACCGCAAGACGCGCGTTGAGGATGCCCTGTCCGCGACCCGCGCTGCTGTTGAAGAAGGTCTGGTCCCCGGAGGCGGAGTCGCCCTGTTGAACGCAATTCGGGCGCTGGATACGTTACAGCTTGAGGGTGATGCTGCAACCGGCGTGAACATTCTGCGTCGCGCCCTTGAAGAGCCTCTGCGTCAGCTTGCTGTGAATGGCGGTAAAGACGGCTCGGTCATTGTTGAAGGTGTCCATCGTTACCAGCGCGAGCACTCCAATGAGCGCTTCGGCTATAATGTCCTCCATGATACCTATGTGGATATGGTCGAAGCTGGTATCATCGACCCGGCCAAGGTGACTCGCTCTGCTCTACAGAACGCAACCAGCATCGCCGCGATGATCCTGACCACCGAGGCGCTGGTTACTGATATTCCAGAAAAAGAGAAGCCCGCGGCTGCCGCAGGCATGCCCGAATACTAAACCCAGAACCTTTGACATACTAGCTACCGGTTCAGAAACCGTCGGATCAGACGCACGTGGCCCCGCGCAGATGCCCTGTGCATCTGTAGGGGTCACATTGTTCATTCCACAGTTCACCCTGACCCTACATAAAGACATCGAAAAATACAGCTCTCAAAGCTACGGTGGAGGTATTGTACATGACGGTAGAGGCTCAAAAGGAAACGCTTGGCTTTCAGGCTGAGGTCAAGCAACTGCTGGATCTGATGATCCACTCTCTCTACAGCCATAAAGAGATCTTTTTGCGCGAGCTCATTTCAAATGCCTCGGATGCAATCGACCGGTTGCGTTTTGATGCGCTTTCTGATCCCTCGCTCTATGAGCGGGATGCCGATTTCAAGATCCGCGTCTCGTATGATAAAGAGGCCCGCACGATCACTATCTGTGATAACGGTATCGGCATGAGCCGCAATGAGGTAATCGAACACATTGGCACCATCGCCCGCTCTGGCACAAAAGAGTTCTTCAAGTCGCTCACCGGCGATAAACAGAAGGATGCAAATCTGATCGGCCAGTTCGGCGTAGGCTTCTATTCCTCCTTTGTTGTGGCAGACAAAGTCACCCTGACCACCCGGCGAGCCGGTACACCTGCCAGCGAAGGCGTGCGCTGGGAGTCAGATGGAAAAGGCGAATATAGCCTCGAAACCGTCGAGAAACCGACCCGTGGTACTGAGGTCACGTTACATCTGCGCGAGGACGAGAGCGAGTTCCTCGATGGTTACAGGCTTCGCTCCATTATTCGCAAGTATTCCGATCATATTCAGCTCCCGATCTATATGCCCGTTGAGGACAAAGAGAAACAGGGCGAAGAAGAGGTCGTCAACAAGGCGTCTGCGCTCTGGACCCGCTCAAAAAGCGAGATCAGTGATCAGGAATACAAAGAGTTCTACAAACATATCTCACACGATTTCAGTGACCCTCTCACCTATCTGCATAGCAAGATGGAGGGCACACAGGAATACACAATGCTGCTCTATGTTCCCGGGCAGGCTCCGTTCGATCTTTGGACCCGCGAACATCATCATGGCGTCAAGCTCTATGTACGCCGCGTCTTCATTATGGACGACGCTGAAAAGCTGATGCCCCGCTACCTGCGCTTTATACGTGGTGTCATCGACTCAAACGATCTACCTTTGAACGTTTCGCGTGAGATCTTGCAGCAGAACCGCCTGATCGATTTGATGCGCTCTAATGCCACCAAGAAGATCCTGGGCCTGCTGAACGATATGGCAACCAAAGAGCCGGAGAAGTACGAGACCTTCTGGCGAGAGTTCGGACGCGTGCTCAAAGAGGGTATCATTGAGGATCATAGCAATCGCGATACGCTGGCCAAACTCCTGCGCTTCTCCAGCACCTTCTCTGAGAGCGACAAGCAGGATGTCTCACTCGAAACCTACGTGAAACGCATGAAAGAGGGGCAGGACAAGATCTACTATCTGATCGCCGAGAGCTACACCGCGGCCAAGAGCAGCCCGCTGCTGGAAATCTTCAAACAGAAGGGTATCGAGGTCCTGCTATTCACCGATCCGATCGATCACTTTATTGAGACCGAGTTGCGCGAATTTGACGGTAAACAGCTCCAATCAGTCTCAAAAGGCGAGATTGATCTGAGCAAGTTTACTGACGAAAAAGAGAAGGAAGAGCAGCAGAAGACCGCCTCCGAAGCGAAAGACCTGATTGAGCGGCTCAAGACAGTTCTGGGCGATAAAGTCAAAGATGTACGCACCACGAACCGCCTGACGAGTTCCCCGGCCTGTCTTGTCGTTGATCAGTATGGCATTGATCCAAGCCTGAAACGCCTGCTTGAGGCCAACGGGCAACGGCTTCCTCAGGACAAGCAGATTCTGGAAATTAACCCGCAACATGCCATTATTCAGAAGATCAAGCAAGAAACAGATGAACAGCGTTTTCAAGATTGGGCGCATGTGCTCTTTGAGCAATCACAGCTCAGCAGTGGCGAGCCACTGGAAGACCCGGTCGGCTTTGTCAATCGGCTGAACAACCTGCTCGCTCAATCCTGACCCTCACAACCTCAAGCCGCGTTATCCATTTTCTCGATAACGCGGCTTTTTCTTTTTCTATCACCCCATCTGAAGAGAACAGCATTTCTATGCTATGCTAGAAACAGAAGTGCAACAATGCCACTCCCGAAGGAGAGGCGCCGCGAATGAGAGATAGAGGACGTTCAGAACGATCGGATCTCCGTTTCCCTATCCGGTCAATATTCACCGTTTCAGGGGTTCCCTCTCAGAATGGCCCGTAGAGCCTCAAATTGCCAGAAAAAGAGGAAAGGGGTGTAGCAGTACCGAAGCCGAACAAACACAACCATTTTTGGCCTTTTAGGGGCGATAGAAAACGTTTTTCCGAGTCTCTTTGCATAACCCTGTTTTTATGCCTGCCAACTCCCGTTAGAATGCTATATTTCAAGACAGAAAGAAAAGAGAATGGCGCTTTCTCAACAGAAAGACTTTACTACAGGCAAGCGGCAAAAAGGCAAGAAACCAGACAGAAAAGAGTTCTCTCAGTAGTAAAACATAGATAGAAAGCCCCTTGCAGACCTGTCACAAGAAAGGAGTCTGGAGACATGGAACTTGGCGTTTTTCTTCCAATTTCGGGACGCGCAACCGGACCAGAAACACTGATTGAAGCAGCACAGAGCGCCGAAGCCCTGGGGTTTGCCGCGATCTGGTCGGCAGATAGGGTTGTCACGCCCTGGGAGATCACCACCGCCTATCCATACAGCGAGAATCGGCATTTTATCGTTCCACCAGATAAACCATTTCTGGACTCGCTGACCTGCCTGGCATTTCTGGCCGGACATACGCACCATATTCGCCTGGGGATCAGTGTCCTGGTGCTTCCCTATCGTCACCCGCTCTACTGGGCGCGTGTGGCCGCCTCTATCGATTGTCTCTCACATGGCAGGCTGATTATGGGGGTAGGAGTTGGCTGGATGCGCGAGGAGTTCGCGGCACTCGGTGTTCCTTTCAACGAGCGAGGCAGGATGACCGATGAACAGCTAGAGCTTGTGCGGCAACTCTGGACGAAGGAGCATATCAACTTTGAGGGGAGCTACTATCAGGTGCGGGATATTGCATTTTTCCCCAAACCGATGCAAGGGGTGCCGTTGTGGGTTGGCGGGGAAGGGATCCACGCACAGCGCAGAGCCGCCCGCTTTGGGGATGCCTGGTTTCCCTATTTTGTCAGAATTACGCCAGAAAAGCTACAGGCAGGATTCGCAACTGTACAGCACTTGAGCGCCGAGGCTGGTCGCGATCCTGCCCATATTTGTTTTGCTTGCTGTCGCCCGATAGAAGTAACGTCTCAGGCGGTCCCCCAGGATCCGGAGGTCTTACGCGGAAGTCCAGAACAACTGGTCGAAATGCTCCGTATGTACCGGGATATCGGGGTAGCACATCTGGCCCTGCAATTTATGGCCCCTCGCTGGCCGGAGCGTAAAGTCCAAATCGAACGCTTTGCTCGCGAAGTGTTACCATATTTGCACATTTAGACCTATCACTCCCATACCCGGATAGAAAACAGGCGAGAGGGGATGCCTCTAGAGAGAGCCCCTCTTCGACCACCCAGACCTCGTTGCAAGAAACAGCGAAAAAGTTGTATAGGCGATGAGCGTACAAGACGCTCACAAATTACGAGCTTAAAGAGTCAGACATCCGGCTACTCTCCCCGTAGCCAATGCCCACATGCGCCCGGGAGAGTTCCCGTTAGCGCCCTCTTCCTGCAACTCAGGCGGTTGCCGTGGTGGAGGTGCTGGAACCGAGCACCTTGTTCAGGGTCTCACGCTTAATGCGATATGCCTGACGTGCATTCACATGAGGCAGAACGACGGCCTCAAGGGCTCCCTGCTTCACCCAACGGCGAACGGTAGTATCGTCAACACGAAGAATGCGGGCCACTTCTGAAACAGTTAAAAGCTCACTCATTGTTATCTACTCACTTCCTTTAAGGTTTGTATCCCGCACATGCACCACTGCTATCGCTGTTGCGACAAGCATGCGCGGTAAAAATTGCCAGAAAACATACACAAGAAAACATTGTGTATGCATTGTATAACATTGTAAGAAACTTGTAAAGGAGCATAGTCAGAATGAGTACCAGATAGAGGAAAAATGGCTACTATCCACACTCATCCACATTTCCTCATGCTTAGAATGTTCTGCACCTGAAACCTTTCCAAGATAGAAGGAAGGGCAGGTACTTATACTAAGCGTAAAGGAAAAAGAGCCACCGTCGAAGAATCGTACAGACATTATTCAGTACGCCAGACGGCACGTTACATAACTGCATCTTCTCCTCTAAGGATACTTTACCAGTGATTTAAGCTTTTGTCAAGTCGTCCATTAGTATAGGCATGAACATCAGCATTACTTACTAGAGAAATTACGTTATTAACGCTATCCATTATACGGAAACAAAGCATTTAGATACACAACATTACAACACATAGCACAGTAGCGACTATTCCAGTATATCGAAATATTCCTATCCACCAATTTATATACTTTCAGACAAAAAGAAAACTGCTCGGAATGAACAGCAAATAGGATAAAAGTCTTGCTAGCAGGCTCCAGCCTCGTTTCAAGAGCAACAAAAGAAGAGGGCTGTAACCCCCTGAAAGATACAGAGCAACAAAGAGTGTATGAAGCAATGATACCAACAACGAAAACGATAGAACAGGCTGCTTGGTCACAAATACAGTGTTACTATCTATCATTTTATAGTCACATATAGAATAATCGACTCCTAATTGTTTTATCAAATTCTCATATGAGCTGACAAGATGTCAGAATAATCCTGCTCCCACTCAACTCCCGTTGAGACAATTTTGAGACAAATATGTGATACCTCTGCGACACCGCTCCCCTATCCTATTTGCAGGGGCACATTAGCGCCAAAGAAACGCAAAAAGCGAGATCAAAGGGACAGAAGTTATTCTACCCCACGACCCTGAGATCACTCTGAAATAATCCTTAGAGAAAAGAAAGGATTCTGTTACAACATGATGCAACAATATCACCAATCAACGGTCATTGCGACCTCTGCATCCCCGTCTATGCGCTCTTCTGACGTTGTTCTGCGCACCAAAGACCTTTATAAACAGTACAAGCAACGCGTCGTCGTTGACAAGCTCAATCTTGATATTAGAAGAGGCGAGATTTACGGCTTTTTGGGCCCAAACGGTGCGGGCAAAACGACCACCATTCGTATGATTTTAGGCCTTATTACACCTACTTCGGGCGGAGTTGAAATTCTTGGACAGGATGCTCGAGAAAATAGGTCGAAAGTACTACCCCGCGTAGGAGCTTTGATTGAGACGCCCGCATTATACCGCTATATGTCTGCTCGCGACAACCTTCAGGTCTTTGCAAAGGCATTGGGAGGCGTCCCTGCTCGACGCATTGATGAGATCCTTGAACTTGTCGGCCTTGCCGACCGGCAGAAAGACAAAGTCAAAACCTATTCGCTTGGTATGCGGCAACGCCTGGGCATTGCTATCGCCCTGCTGAATGATCCTGCCCTGTTGATTCTGGACGAGCCAACCAACGGCCTTGACCCTGCTGGTATCGTCGAAATGCGCGATTTCCTGCATCGGCTCGCCTCAGAGGGCAAAACGATTCTGATGTCCAGTCACCTGCTCTCAGAAGTACAGCAAATCTGTAGCCATGTCGCGATCATCAGCTTTGGCAAACTGATTACTGAGACCGCAGTTGAGAAACTGACCCGCGGACATGGGGAGTTCATCGTCAAGATCGACCCAATGCCGCAGGCGCTCGCCTCAATCCGCGCGCAGTCATGGGGTCAGGGAGCCTACAACAACGAAAAGGGGGAGATCGTCACCCAGGCCCCTAACGGGCGTGGCCGTGATCTTTACCTGTTCTTGAGTCAGCAAGGACTTATCCCTGATGAAGTATATCAGGCAGAGCAGGATCTTGAGAAAATCTTCCTGAAATTGACTGACGGGCACTCAGGCAATTAAGGCCTGAGCAGTCCTGTTGGATGGCGAGCAGACAAGGGTAAACAGACAGAGCAGGAGAGATGGATATTATGCGGAACCATCTTGACAAACCGTGAGGAATAACATACGTTACCAGATGGAGAATCACTGCGAGACAGAAAAAAGCTCTATCCCTAAAAGGATGTCTCTTCTATGACTCTATTCACAACCCTTCTTCAAAAACATCGCTTTAAAGCATTTACAATCGCAACGTATGTGTACTTTGGTCTCCTGATCCTTCTCTTGCTTTTACAATCTATCTTACAGCAACGAGATGGAGTACTTGCCCTTTTCTCTATCTTTGCGCCTTACCTGTTTATTCCCTTTCTACTTCTTTTCCCTTTTCTCTTTTTCAGACAAACCGCCTTTTTGCGCATCGTGTTTCTGCTCGCCATACTGGTCTTTGGACTGCTCTATAGCCCTCACCTCGCTTTCGGGGCCGGAGCAGCAGGTGAGAAGCCTATTACCGTTCTGACCTGGAATTTTCTTGGTAATAACGCGCGTAGTGGGTCACTTCGCCACGTGCTCAATACAGAACAGCCGCAAATTGTTGCGCTTCAAGAAGCAGATTGGCGGGGCATCGATATGGCAGACGATGTGCTCACACGCTATCCCTACCACCTCTATCGGCCTGATCAGGGAGTGCCTCCGGGTGAAGTTCTGCTGAGCACATATCCGATCCTCGACTACGGAGAAGTTGAGGCCCCCGACGGCTCGCGAGCTATCTGGGACATTCCCCGCATTCTCTGGGCACGACTCGATCTCGGCCAGGGGCGCACGCTCTTCGTGGTGAATGCCCACCCGATTTCTGCCGTCAATACTGTCTACGGTTGTACCTTCTGCCCAAAGCGCCGGGATAGCCAGATTCAGGAGCTACAAAAATTTATCCAGTCACACCTGAAACAGGGAGAGCATGTGCTGCTGCTCGGTGATATGAATACGACAGACCGTGAGGTGGCATACAAAGATCTCTCGAACGGGCTGCAAGATATGCATCGACTGGTAGGCAACGGAAGCGGGCATTCCTGGGGGCTTCGACAACTCAACCGCTTCTGGGCCTTGCTCCGCATCGATTATATGTTTGCCAGCCCGAATATCCAGCCTCTCAGCCTGAAAACAGACTGTTCCTCGCGGGGGAGTGACCACTGTGTCCTGATCGGACAAATCACTCTGAAATGAGGCAAAGAAAAACAGAGAGCGCAAGATTAGTGTTGCACTCTCTGTTGCTTTTCTATGGCTCTATAAGCGCCCGTTCACGGTATCGAACAGGGAATGATCTGGAATTGTCGGTTCCAGCCGCGCAATAAGCTCCTGATCAAGGGCAATCCCGGCCAGCTCCAGAGCCGAGAAGAGCACCCCTATAACCGGCTCATAGCGTGCTCGCACCGGGCATGCCTCTGGAGAAACAGTGCGTACTCGCTCTACGATGGCACGTTCTAACAGAGACGAAGGATGGCGAAACACGCCACCGCCCAGCACCAGCGGGAATGCAGTTCCCTCAATGCCCACCTTTCGAGCAGCGACATTCGCGATATCACCAAGCGCATAGCCGTGATCCCGCACCAGCCGATAGGCCAGCTCATCCCCGGCTTCAGCCTCATCCAGCAGCACCGGTGTCAGGCTCTCACTACGTGGCCGCTTGCCTCGAAAATCCCGACTGGTCATCTGACGCAGCAGTTCTTCGATGGAGGAAACGGCAAATGTGTCCAGCACTCGAGCAGTCAGGCTGGTAGGGATTTCCAGCCCGAGTTCGGCCAGGAAGACCCGTTCCAGCGCCTTACGACTCAACTGAACGCTTCCCTCAGCCTGAATCTGCCAGAAACTGCTATGCCAGACACGCCCATCAGGACCGCGAGCCCCCGTCGCCGCACCAGTTCCACAAACCACAGATACCCCGACATTACCGGTGGTTCCTGCGTGTAGAATACCCAGGGCGTCGTTCTGGATCAGGATCTCGCGTCCGTACAGGCGCTCACTCATCGCGGCCTGCAAGACAGCGAAATCTTCGGGCCAGTCAGCGCCTGCCATATTAAAGACACCACTTACCAGATCTGCTGGCTCTGCTTGAGCCATCCGCAGCGCTGTTGTCACCGCATAGTCAATGTTCGCCAACGACTCCTTGATGTCGCCACCGCTGTTATAGATGTCGCCACAACCTCCACGGCCATAGCCAAGAATTGTACCGTCAAGGGCAGCAACCAGTGCAATGGTCTTGGTATTGCCGCCATCAACTGCCAGTACGCACTTCATGCCTCAACCCCTCCAAAGGTTTAGTGCAATAAACGCTCGGGCAAGTAAGCTTTGTGCGCAGCAGCCATTTCGTCATACAGAGCCTCAGCCTTCGCGAAGGAGCGAACCAGCGGGTTACTGGCAAGCGCCTTGATCGCATCCTTACGGGTACCGGCCCATGCAGCCTCAGCCGTGAGATACTGGTATTCACCAAGCTCTTTCACCAGACCACTCAAATGACGCGGCAGAGCTCCCTGTTGCAATGGCTGTACGCCGTTCTTATCAACAAAGCCTACAAGCTCAACAACCAGATCATCGGGGAGTTCTTTGATTGCGCCATTGTTCGGCACATTGACATACCAGACTTCCTTACGATCGTTGTAGATTGCATCCATCACGTCAAGTGCCAGCTCCAGTTCATGGATACCGCCACGAGAACGAGCCGGGTCAAGGTGCGGAACCTCTTTCTCCGCCTCCTCACGATAGTGAGCCCAGTAATCAGGCACGGAGGCCATAATATCCTGTGCGCGTGTCGTTGGCTTGTTCAGCAATTCCTGATAGATCTCGTTGGTAAAGTAGTAATACTGGAAATAATGGCTCGGCAGCGACTCGGCCTGAATTGCCAGTTCTACCAGACGCCGCATCCAGGGTGATGTTTGTTCCAGCTCCCCGTTCTGGCGCTTGCGCTCATATGCTTCGGCCAGCATGGGGATAAAGTCCTGTCCCTCATACAGGTGACGAACCGTCCAGGAGCCATGATTCAGGCCGATGGAGACTGCATCGAGTTTCTCGGGGTCCAATCCAGCCCAACTGGCATAGCCCGCGTTAGTCACAATCGGGCCCTCACAGAAAGAGATAGTTGGAATACTGCTATGCTTTGTCACCGCCTGTGAGATCAGGTTAATGGGGTTTGTATAGTTGAAGAGGCGGGCGTTCGGACAGACCTCCTCCATATCCTGAATAATCCCCTTCATGATATGCAGAGAGCGCAGCGCCATAAAGAAACCGCCCGGGCCCTGGGTCTCCTGCCCAATAATACCGTGTTTCAGCGGGATACTCTCATCCAGATAACGCGCCTCGAAGCCACCAGGGCGATAGCTGGTCAGCACCGCATCACAATCCTTCAAGCCCTCACGGCGATCCGTTGTAATTGAGACCTTTATATCCAGACCCTTCGCGCGAGCAAGTTTCTCGCTGATCTTCTGCACAACCTTAAGCGTGTCTTCATTGAGATCGATCAGCACAACTTCAGAACCATTGAAGTTCTCCCCCTGCTCCATGAAGGACGCCATTGTTCCAGCAGCGCGTGTACTTCCACCACCAATGTACGCGAATTTAATACGAGCCATACTAGTTCCTCTCAATTGCAGAAAGTGTATCGGCATACACCAATACTTCATTCATCGTAGAAACCCAACCGCGTGAAGATACGCACATGCGGTTGGCTATACCACATTCCCAAAAGAACAATCCCTGCTATTCCTGACTTCAAAACAAACAACAGAGTAGAGGCTTCTGGGTACGGGGAACATTCAGGGAGGCCGCCTTGTCTCCCGGGGATATGCTCCTTACAAGCATTCTACCATTTCAAGGCAGGGCTTGTACAGAGAACACTATCAGGAAATTTCTCGCTTCCTTCTTTATCACAAAGAAGCGCCTATTTCCTGATAGTGCAACGAAGGAAGATCAAGAGAGGAACCATCTCTACAAGCAGTTGATTTGCTTTCATTCATATCTGCAATAACGAGAATATTGCGAAGGAATTGGAACCGGAACGGTATCATCGCTATAAAACGAATCGTCATCGAGCCGACGATACCTGTACTGAAACGGATCGCTCACTGTATAGGGATCAACGAACTGTGGCTCAATCATATTCATCGGGCGGGCACTCCGCTTTGCGTGCCTCGTTGTACGCCGTACATCACGTACACGCTGCCAGCGGAACCACTGCCACTGACCAACTGTAAACAGCACCGCAACCAGAACCACCATCCCGACAAAGATAAGGAAAGACTCAATAGACGCTACATCGCCCATACCTTTCTACTCCTTTCCAAGTCGAGCAAGCAATCCTTTTATCGCATTATTCATCGTTGACACGAGTTTTCATTCCAAAACGTGCCACTATTCGGGTGCTTGCTTCATCTCGTTCTAACCGAGTACAGGTGAGCAAGGGTATCGTCCTTCTTATTGTACAGGTCTCAAGAAAGTCAAAGAACTACTTGACTTTCTTGACAATGCCCCTCATTTTTCATACACTGAATTAAACTCAGATATTGTCAATCAGGCCGATACCAGAAAGTGGAGATTGTCGCGACCAGAGAGGGGGGAATCTTCGGCCAGGAGAGGAAAACAATGACACTGAATATAGATCTTGACGATCTGGACTTTCAAGAAGCCATCCATCTCAAGCATCGTCATATCTCTGTTGAAGACATGCAGAAATTCGAGGGGTATATTGCAGAGATTTTTGCCGCTATGGGGATGGACGTCAATACCCCAAGCACTCGCGAGACACCACAGCGCTTCCTCAAGGCGATGTTTGACGCAACTGAGGGTTATGATGGTGATCCCAAGCTGATTAAAGTCTTTGATGCGGAGTATCCTGATGGTGTTGATGGCCGCCGCAGCCAGGTGATAGAGGGACCAATTCCCTTCTTCTCGCTCTGTGAACACCACGCGTTTCCCTTCTTCGGTCATGCGTACGTTGGCTATATCGCCAATCAACATATTATCGGACTTTCCAAGCTGACTCGCCTGGTACGCGTCTTCGCCAAGCGCTTCTCAGTTCAGGAACGTCTGACACAGCAAATTGCCAGCACGCTTGAAACGATCCTACAGCCACATGGTGTCGCTGTCTATCTGGAAGCAAATCACCTCTGCATGGCAATGCGTGGCGTACGAGAAACATCGGCACTGACTCGTACCACAAGCTGGCGCGGCGAATATGAAGCCAATCCAGAACTCCGCTCCGAGTTCTTCTCTGCCTGTCAGATTCGATCATGAAGCACTTCACACCATTTGAAACGCTGTTTGATGTCACGCAAGGAGCAGCCGTATCATTTCCCCCTCCTCTTGATTCGCTGGTCGGGAGCTTCACGCTGCCTGCCTCGAATCACTCTCCTGCCCTGATTGCCAATTTTGTGACAACCCTGGATGGCGTCGTCTCGCTCAACGCACCCGGGCACATGGGAGGGGGCGACATCAGCGGCTTTAACGCGCAAGATCGTCTGCTAATGGGCGTCCTGCGCTCGCTGGCTGACGCGGTTATTCTTGGAGCGGGCACACTCCGTGCGGAGAACCTGACAGGGTTGGCAGCTGAGGAATCCTGTCCTGAGTATGCGGACAGCTTCGCTCAGCTCCGCGAGCGCTTGCAGAAGCCCCGCTATCCGCTGAATGTGTTCATTACGGCTCACGGCGATATTGATCCAACTGCCCCGGTTCTGCACGAGGGGAAAATACCGGTGCTGTTCCTGACCACTCAGGAAGGGGAACAGCGCCTGCGCAAACACTCTTTTCCCCACACGGTCAGCATCGCCGCTCTCAAGGAACGCGGCCCTCTCGATCCACATGAGATGATCTCTGCTGTTCGGCTTCATCAGCCCGGTACACTGTTCTTGATAGAAGGCGGTGCACATCTCCTGAATGATTTTCTTGTTGCTCGCTGTCTGGACGAACTCTTCCTCACACTGGCACCTCAGATTGCCGGACGTGAAGACGGAGACGGTCGCCCCGGACTGGTCAGCGGACACCACTTCGCGCCAGATGCACCTCTCTGGGGCACACTTGTTTCGCTCAAACGCAGCGAGAGCCACCTTTTCTTGCGCTACGCCTTCTCACGCTAAGCAGAAAGGAAGCAGCCTATGCAACTGGCAGGAAAAGTAGCTATTATTACCGGGGTCAGCCAATCGGGGCAGGTCGGCTTTGCCCTCGCCTCCACTTTTGCCCGAGAAGGTGCACGTCTGACGATCAGTTCGCGCAGCGCTGAACGCGTTGCCGCACGCGCCCACGAATTGCAGGTATCCGGCGCAACTGTTCTCGGAGTAGCAGCCGACCTGACAACAGAAGCAGGCGCACAGACATTGATCCAGCGCACGCTTGAGGCCTATGGTCGAGTCGATATTCTGGTGAATCTCGCGGGCGGCCTGACCACCTATGGACCCTTTGAAGAGCTCACGCTTGGAGACTGGGAGCAAGAACTGAACAACAACCTGCGCACCACGTTCCTGTGCAGCCGCGCCGTCTGGCCGCTGATGAAACAGCAGGGCGGAGGCAAAATACTCAATTTTAGCCGGGCGGGCGACGCACTGGCCTCAGGCCCCAACATCCTTGCCTACAACTGTGCAAAAGCGGGCGTTGATGCGCTCACTGCCACCCTTGCCAGAGAGGGCAAGCCGCACAACATTCTGGTAAATGCACTCGGTCCGGGACTTGTTGCTACTCAATCCAATCTGGACGAGTTAGCCCCCTCAGAAGAAGAGTTCCGCAACCGTTGGGTCTCAAGGGAGCAGATTGTTGAAGCCGCGCTTTTTCTGGTCTCATCGGCCGGAGATGGCGTCAACGGCATCGTGTTACCGGTGCGCGGTCGCGGTATTTAGGGCGGGCAATCGATGCAACCCACTGCCGGGGATGAGCTATCCTCATCCCCCTGATCCGCGCTGCCATCACCCGTTTAGCTTACTCAGTCGCTCCTTTACCGCCTCAAGCACTGGATCAGTTTTACAGAAGGCAAAGCGTACCAATCCCTGCGCGATGGAGGCATGTTCAGCGCTATAGAAGCTCTCGGGAGGTATACAGGCCACGCCGACCTGTTCGATCAGATAGCGCGTAAACTCGACTGGCGTTCCCTCAAATACATCGCGATAGTCCGCCATGACAAAATAGGTTCCCTCGGGAACAGCACACTTTAAGCCACAGGCAGTCAATGAGGACAACAGCAGATCGCGCTTGGCTGTATACATTGTCTGGAGTCCCTGATAGTATGTATCGGGCAGATTCAACGCGTAGGCGATAGCTTCCTGTGTCGGATGATGGACTGAGAAGGTGATAAACTGGTGTGCCCGCCAGACGCCGGTTATCAGATCCGGGTGCCCATAAACCCACCCGATTTTCCAGCCAGTAGCGCTAAAAAGCTTTCCGGCGCTGCTCACGGTAACGGTCCGCTCAAACATACCGGGCAGGCTGGCAATAGGAATATGCTTCTTGTTGTCGAAAGTCAGGTGCTCATAGACCTCATCGGCAATGACCAGCACATCATGCTCGATACAGAGCTGTGCGATCAACGAGAGTTCCTCATATGTCAATACACGTCCGCTCGGGTTATGCGGCGTATTGAGCAGCAGGGCTCTAGTCTTCTTGTTAAAGGCCGCCCGGAGTTCGTCGGGATCAATGGTCCAGGTTGGTGGATGCAACGGGACGTAGACCGGCACGGCATTCGCCATGATAATATCTGGCACATACGAATCATAAAAAGGCTCGATCACAATCACTTCATCGCCGGGATCGACCAGACCAAGAATCGAGGCCAACAAGCCTTCAGTCGCTCCCGACGTGACCACCACACCTCGGCGGGGGTCAATATCCATTTGATAGAAGCGGGCCGCATGGTCAGCAACTGCCTGACAGAGAGCGGGCGTACCGAAACCAGGCGCATATTGATTCAAGTGTCCACTTTCGAGCGCCTGCACCACATGCTGAACAATATCCGGGGGCGTATCAAAGTCAGGCTTCCCCTGACCCAGGTTTAACGCCTGATGCTGTTCAGCCAGATTGTTTATCTCCGTGAAAATCGTCGTCGCAAACGAACGAACCCTGTTAGCAGAGGTAGGCATTGTCGCAAAACTCCATCACCGCAATATCACACTATATTTCAACAATCTGCACCCGAACGGGACCAGAAGCCGCCCGTCCGTTTTCCACACACAGCAGGAATCCCTGCGTACGTTTGCGCACATTATAACCTGTTCTGAGGAGCACTGTCGAACCGAGGCATTGAAAGAGGACCACGGCGCTGTGATCCTCGTTGCTTATTTCTAGGATGTATGGGTGATGGTATGAAATTGTCGCATGACCGCAGCGCCAAGCCTGTAGATCTCATTCACATCGGGGAACTCTGATGAACACGCCTGCATAATGTCTGCTGGCTTCAAGCCACAGTGAAAGAGCAGATAGGCGATCCGCCGTTCTCGTTCCGCCAGGCGTTGATAGAGCTGTTCGGGCAGATACACTTCAGCCACGGGCCGCGATCGTGCCAACGCCCCGATCACAGCATTCAAACAGGCCCCCAGACAGCGCGAAATAGCTTCCAGAGACGAAAACACCAGACGCCGTTCAAGCGTCACGCGCCGAAACTCGGCAAAAGCAGTGATGATAGTCTCCTCCTCATCGCGCACATTCAAGGCTCCTTGCACATGGGGATGCCGCCTCAGCCATGCACGCATTAGCGGCTTGAAGCACTGCTCAAGTGCCCCCCACGCCTGCTCATCCTGCTCATGGGTCGCCAGTCGCAACAGGGCTACGGTCGCCAGCTGGTTGCCTCTGGCGCATCGATAGTCTGCATCTTCAAGCTCCTTCTTGCAGTTTGCTGCAAGCTTAGAGACGCGGGAAACAGATTGCGGAGATGTTGTCTCTTGCATCTATATATCCTTTACACTACCAAACGATTCGCTCTTCGCAAAAACAACACCGAGAACTGCATCCAGTGCCGCTTGATAATCAGGTTCCTTCATCTGATCGCGAATATATTCGGTGTAGACAACACGATTTTCCTGGTCGATCACCAGAACAGCCCGCTGTAGGAGTCGCCATTCTTTCAGCCACACACCGAACGCATGGCCGAATTGTTCATTTCTCCAGGCAGAGAGCGTCTGATGAATCACGCCATGCATAGCCTGCCAGCGGGCCTGTGAGTAAGGCAAATCCATGCTGACAGTAAAAATACATGCTCCTGCCGGCAGCTTGTCTCGCAATTTTTCCCAATGCAACGTCTCATCATGACAGGGCTGACGTTCAAGCGAATTGACAATCGAGAGCAGTCGAATCATCCCTTGTGAGTCGGTCAGGCGCGTCTGGCGTACCACCATATCAATGAGATCCAGATATTCCAGGGTACAATCTGGCACGAAGTCGCCCACCTGCAACATCCGCCCGACGACAGTCAGACACTCGGTATTTCGATATGCACCGTGTCTTCTTTCTATGCAATCAGCCATTTACATTCCTGTTTGCTTTTCCACTGCTGCGTTTCTAGCACATGCAAGAAATATACCTGATAGCAGAAACTTTTACGTCCCCAGAATAAGGTAATTTCGCTCACGAGCAAAAAGACAATCGAGAGAGAGGCTCCGTAGAAGTGAGGAGAAGAGCTTTTCTTTGTCGAGATATCAGGATAGCTTAAACAGCTTGTGCTCTATTGCATAGCGCGTTGCTGCACTCCGTGAAGACACTCCGAGCTTACTGTAAATAGAGCGTACATGGGTATTTACAGTCAGTACCGAGATCACCAGTTTCTCGGCAATCTGGGGACTGGTGAGCCCGAGCGCAAGCAGGCGCAGAACTTCGATCTCGCGCGTGGTCAGGGCAGTGTGCGCAACCGCTTCCTTTGGGGTGCTAACCGCAGGTTGGCGCAACTGAGCATCATTGGCGATCAATGCCTGTGCCGGTTGCATGGCACAGCCCTCAGCATAAGCCTGCAAAAAGGTCTCTTCGCCAACCTGCAACCGCGCCTGGAGTAGAAAACGCTCAATGACTGCCTCAACCATTGGAGGTGTCACCGGCGCACCGATCGTCTGCTGAATGGACGCAGCCGCACCTGCCAGCCGCGCCGCCCAGAGCGCGTGGCCCTGGCTCGCGATCACCATTGCAAGCCCACGCAAGCCCAGCGCTGTAAAGATTTTATACTCGAAGCTGAGCTGCGCAAGGACCGAAAGGCTTTCCTCAAACAGCTCTCGGGCTCGCTGATAGTCACCCTGAAGCACAGCCCCCAACCCGAGAATAGTCACAGTCCAGACAATCCCCCGCTTATTTCCGACCTCTCGCGCCGTCTGCTTCCCCATCCGCACACGCTCCTCACCGGCCTGTACCTCACCCTGAAACATCTGTATACAGCCAGAAAGTGCCTGGGCAAAGATCAGAGTATTGCGATCACCAACAAGTTGAGCCTGCTTCAAACAGTGCTCAAGCTGTACTGAGGCGAAGGCAAAATCACCAAGCGAGAACAAAATCAATCCCAGAATCCAGAACGCCCGCGCCAGCCCCCAGGGAGCCGAGAGTTGCTGAAAGAGCGCCACACTCTGCTCAGCCAGCTCACGCGCTCGCCCATAATCGCCCCGGTCACGCTCCAGCGAGGCCAACCGCTCAAGCGTTGAGGCCACCCCCCAGATGTGATGCAGCTCTTCAAAAAGCCCGTGTGCTTCGTGGAGATAGGCTTGCGCTCTCGGGTAATCACTCTTCATAATGGACATATGCCCGAGCATCCAGAGTGCATTGGCATGGTCGCGCCGATCTCCATGTGATACAAAAAAAGACAGTGCCTCAAGACAGAGCGTTTCCGCATGCCTGTATTCGCCCTGCAACCCACTGAGTGTGCCAGCAGCCAGCAGCGCCTTTGCTCTGGTGTGAGGCGTCACCTGTTCGCAGCTTGAAAGCAGCCATTCCAGCACCCGACGTCCCTCACCCAGATACCCCTTCGCCCACCAGAACCAGGTGAGCGCCGTAGCCATCTGAAGCGCATGCTCCCAATCTTTTTGCGAGGCAAACCACAGCAGAGCAGCACGAATATTCTTATGTTCCATCTTTAACCTGTTCAGCCAGTGCAATTGCTCATCCGTCATATGTGCTTCGGCACTCAACGTAAAATCCAGCCAATAATAAGCGAACATCCGTTGGGTAACGGCTATTTCTCCTGTCTCATGTAACCGTTCCAATCCGTACTCACGCACAATTTCGAGCATCGAGAAGCGGGGCTCAAAGTCATCCTGCTCGATCAGATAGAGCAAACTCTTGTCGACAAGTGAGGTGATATCGTCAAGAATGGACGTCGTCGCATCGATAGCGCGATACACTTGCTCAATCATTTCCAGGGAGCCACCACCCGCGAACAGTGAAAGCAAACGGAATAGCCGCTGTTCTCGCTCTGTCAGCAGGTTATAACTCCAATCCAGAGTATTGCGAAGGGTTTGCTGACGTTCGGGCAAGTCCTGCGCAGGGCGAGAAAGCAGGTGCAGGGTTTGTTGATAGGGAAGGATAGCGTCTGTCGTGCCGTGCGGAATACGATGATGTCCACTTAAACGAGCCAGTAGCGCCTGAGGAGATAAGAGCTTACAGCGCGCCGCTGCCAGTTCCAGCGCCAGCGGCACCCCCTCAAGCCGCCGACAGATCGCAACAACAGCCGGCAGATTTTCAGGAGTCAGGGCAAAGTCCACTTTTACAGCCCGAGCCCGCTGCACAAACAGCGCCACCGCTCCGTATGTCAGCACATGCTCGATATCATGTAGTTGCTCATCAGTAGGCACAGCCAGCGCCTGCACCAGAAACTCATATTCGCCCCTCACTCGCAAAACCATCCGGCTTGTCACTACCACCTTGAGATAAGGGCAACGTGCCAGCAGTTCGACCAGAAGCGGGGCAGCAGTAATCACCTGCTCAAAATTGTCGAGGAGCAAGAGCAGGCGCTTTTTTTCCAGCGAACGAGCGAGGTACTCTAAAAAAGGCTCGGCACCAACATCCCGCAATCCGAGCACATCGGCGATTGCCAGGATCACTTGTACGCCGTCGGTAATGGTTGAGAGTGGGATAAAATATGCGCCATCCGGGTATTCTTCCCGCAAGCGTGACACAAGCTGTATCGCCAGACGCGTCTTGCCAATTCCTCCCATTCCGGCAAGTGTGAGCAAGCGCACGGAAGGCCGCCGTAACAGCGCACAAAGGGTCTGGAGTTCTTTTTCTCGTCCCAGAAGAGGCGTCAAATGAGCCATCAGGAACTCGGTATCATGTTCGATAGTACGGCCTACCGGTTCATGATGCTCGTCCGGGACAGGGGATACTTGCTCTTCTTTTGATTCAACCAGGCGAGTAGCTACCTGAAGCAGTCGTTCAGCAGAAAGTTCGGGACTCTTTCCGAGGTAGACCTTGCGCAGCTTGCCTGACTGTTTGCGGTATGCATACCAGTACCAGCCGTTGCGCTGGCGCTCTCTTCTCGCAGTATAGGAGACTGTTCCATCTTTGAAGGAGAACGAACGATTGCACTCATCTTCCAACCACTCAAACCAGGCAGGCGATCCTAGCTCGATGCATTGCAAGGAGTTTTGAGCAGATACCTGTAGCTGTAAAAAGCCCCCGATCACTGACGGTACTCGCGCCACAACCAGAACCTCACCAAATATCCGTTCTCTCACAAGTTACACAACAGCCATTTTACCATGTATTAGGTAACTCGTCTATGGCATAGAGTAGCACGTTTTCTAGAGGCCCGCTCTTTCTACTGCTTTCTTCATTGCGCCTGTCCTCCTGGATACTTGCATGTATATCCCGCAGGCAAAAAAACGAGCATGGCGGTCAACCACCATGCTCACAAGGGTTTACCAAAAAGCGGCAGAAGGCCCCTGGCTGAAGCCAGGGGGATGGATGGCGCAGGAAGCCATCAGAGTCAGAACGTTCCCCTTCGCTTGACAGAATACAATCGTTGTGCGAGAATACACGAAGATAGTGAGGA
>NZ_QKUF01000002.1:290449-332543 GCF_003253565.1 Thermosporothrix hazakensis | reverse complement strand
GTTCTCAAGAAGCCTACCGTGCCACCGGCAAACGTCCGACTGCTATTGACTTGCACAAAGAACTCAATGCCCTGAAAAAGACGGACTATCCCTGGATGTATGAGGTGTCCAAGTGCGCCATGCAAGAGGCACTGAGAGACCTGGAGAAAGCATATAAAAACTTCTTCCGCAGAGTCGAACTGAAGAAACAAGGCAAGTGGAAAGGCAAGCTCGGCTTTCCCACCTTCAAGAAGAAAAGCAAAGGCATCGGCTCATTCCGCTTGACTGGCTCCATCAAAGTCTTGAGAGATGCCGTGCAATTGCCGCGTTTGGGCCGCATGCGCTTGCATGAGCATGATTTCATTCCAACGACTGCCAGGATACTTTCTGCTACCGTCTCAGAAGAAGCTGGACGTTGGTTTGTCAGTATCCAGGTAGAGGAAGAACAGGAACAGCTCACTCCTCCAGCAACAACGGCTATCGGGGTAGACCTGGGTATCAAGACGCTTGCCACGCTCTCTGATGGTGTCACGTTTGAAAATCCACGTGCCTTAAAGCACGCTCAGAAGAGATTGAGACACTTAGAGCGGCAAAAGTCACGGCGGAAGTTGGGCAGTAAGAACCGCAAGAAGACCTGCCGCAAACTGGCAAAGCAGCACGCCCGCATTGCACGTATCCGCAAGGATGCCGCCCACAAACTCACCACCTCCCTCTGCAAAAACCACGCATTGGTAGCGATTGAGGACTTGCATGTTGCGGGGATGCTGAACAATCACAAGCTCGCCCAAGCCGTCAGTGACAGCAACTTTGGCGAGATACGGCGGCAACTGGAATACAAAGCTGTCTGGCACGGCGTTCATCTGGTAAAGATTGATCGCTTCTATCCATCAAGCAAGAGGTGTTCTGCTTGTGGCTGGCAAGATGACGAGCAAACACTTGCAGATCGTCTCTTCACTTGCCATGAATGCGGACTCGTCCTTGATCGTGATCTGAATGCCGCCATCAACATCTTGCAAGAAGCACTGAGAACTACCGGCAGTTCGTCGGGAAGTCACGCCTATGGAGTGGGAAGCTCTGGCTTGTTGGAATGCCAACAAGCGAAACTTCCCACGTTGAAGTAGGAACCAACCAGCATTTAGGCTCTGTCCTAAATGTCTAAGTATTGGAGAACGGACTATGGAAAGTCAGGACATCGAGCGATATTTCATAGCATTAGGCGAAGAACTTGAACGAAGCCCGCTTCAGGAGCCGGTGCGGGTACTGGTTGTGGGTGGCGGCTATATGCTGCTGATCGTCAAGAATCGAAAATCGACCGAGGATGTCGATGTTGTTTTGATGGATCTTCCAGATACGACGAACCCGACACCCGAGGCGAAAGCATTTAAGGCGGCTGTACGTGCGGTCGCAGGTCGGTTCAAGCTCAAGCGACGCTGGTTGAATGATGATGTGGCCTACTTTATTCGTGATATGGCGCCTGATCCTCAGGCAACGCTCTGGCGCAAGTATGGCAAGCTGCATATCTATCTGCCAGCAAAAGAGTATATTCTGGCGCTCAAGCTGATGGTCTTTCGGCAGAAAGATATGAGCGATGTGGAGGCGCTGCTACAGGAACTCGATGTGACAACCCGTGAGCAGGCACAGGCTATTGTGGATCGCTTTGTGCCGGACCCACGCTGGCAGGAAGAGTATCTGCTTGAAGAGACGCTGGACACTCTGTTCGATTAGGGCAGGATGCGGGGTTGCTTTCGCTTTTTGTCTGTCTCATGTTACAATTTGAAGGGGAGAGGGCAGTGAAGCTGATGCGCTGATAGGAAAGGCGCTGCACTATCTTGAACAGCAGAAATGGGAAAAGGTGGATATTCCATGCAAACATGTGAAAAATTGCAGACAATGAGCGTTTCATATCAGGAGATGTGCGCGGGTGAGGATCCCTGGATTCCGCTTGGCAACTTTATGAACGATTTCTTCGGGAACTTTCCAGACCAGCGTGAAGAGCTGGTAGAAGAGCCGATACGCCTGCCCGAAGAGCCTTCCGAGGAGCATTTGCGCTGGGCCACGTTCTGTGCTGCGTCCGTTGAGTACCTCTGTCAGAAGTATGGGCTGCCCTGCCCGGCGTGGGTGTATGATCCGGTCTATCAGTTGTCTGAACCGTGGTATTATTCGCTTGGTGCGCATAAGCCAAAGGTGCGTGAGCGCCTGATGCGGACAACACCAGAGCCGTTTGTGCGCCGAAACATCTATTGTGGTGATCGGATGTTTGTGAACAAGTATGAACTGGCACAGGCAAGGCGATCGGCATAGGTTGTCCCCCTTTCGGTACAATTTGGCTTGCTCATTTGACAACGATGGCAAAGAGTGGTATAGTCATGTATAACAAGACAGTCATCAGTCAGTACATGCGAAAGGAACTTTCTTCTTGATGGAGAAGAGAAGGGCAAATCATTCCTTACCTAAAATGCGACATAATAGCCTTCTTGGGCTTGGGCTCCTCCTTACATGCGTCGCCCACAGCCCTGTGATTTGCTCGTAAGTTCCTGAGATAAGAAAATCGCAGAGATGAAAAAGAAGCCGTGGGCGACAGTTGGTCCCACGGCTTTCTTGATGTGTTGTAGCCGTGGAGATCTCCTTCCACGGCTTGTTCTGTTTTTACTCCCTGTTTTGGTTCAGTTGCAAAAAGGAGATAGGACGAGTTATGAGTAATATGGTCAAGAAGTTTGCACAGGCTCAAGGCGGCATGCAGAAGGGCAATATCACCAAGTATAAGCCGTATCCTCTGGTAGATTTGCCCGATCGCCAGTGGCCTTCACGCTCGATTGTATCTGCTCCGATCTGGTGTAGCGTGGATCTGCGCGACGGTAATCAGGCTCTACCAACGCCAATGGGTATCAAAGAGAAGCTGGAAATGTTCAAGCTGCTGGTCAACATTGGCTTTAAGGAGATCGAGGTAGGCTTTCCCTCGGCGTCGCAGATCGAATTTGACTTTATCCGTCGCCTGATTGATGAGAACTTGATTCCCGATGATGTGACCATTCAGGTCATCACGCAGGCCAGAGAAGAGCTGATTACACGCACCTTTGAGGCGATTCGAGGCGCGAAACGCGTGATCCTCCATCTGTACAACTCTACTTCTCCTGCACAGCGCCGCCTTGTGTTCGGTCTGGATAAGGCCGGAATTACCGGAATTGCAACGCGTGGTACCCGGATCGTCAAAGATCTCGTTGCAACCGTTCCTGAGACCGAGATTATTTATCAGTATTCCCCTGAAAGCTTTGTCCTGACCGAGCTTGATTACGCGCTCGAAATCTGTGAGGCCGTCATGGATGTCTGGCAGCCGACGCCGGACAAGAAGATGATTCTGAACCTGCCCGAAACCGTTCAGATCTCCACGCCGAACGTCTATGCCGACCAGATTGAGTGGTTCCTGCGCAACATGAAGAATCGGGAATCGGTCATTATGAGCGTGCATACACACAATGATCGGGGCACTGGTGTTGCTTCGTCCGAGTTGAGCTTGATGGCCGGCGCAGAGCGCGTTGAGGGCACCCTGTTCGGCAACGGCGAACGTACCGGTAACGTTGATATCGTAACGCTTGCGCTGAATATGTATATGCAGGGTGTTGATCCGAAACTGGACTTCAGCAATATTAAAGAGGTCGCAGAGGTCTACAAACGCTGCACTCGTATGGACATTCATGACCGTCACCCGTACGCTGGTTCGCTGGTCTTCACCGCTTTCTCTGGCTCGCATCAGGACGCGATTAATAAGGGTATGGCGGCGCTTGATCCGACACCGGGAGCGCTCTGGGAGGTGCCGTATCTGCCGATTGACCCGAAAGATATTGGCTGTTCCTACGAGGCGATTATTCGTATTAACTCGCAGTCGGGTAAGGGCGGCGTGGCCTACATCATGGAGTCGGAATACGGCTTCCAGTTGCCGAAAGAGATGCGCATTGAGTTTGGTAAGGCGATCAATGCCATTGCCGATGAGCGCGGTGAAGAGCTGCAACCGCAGGAGATCTACCAGGCTTTCGAGCGCGAGTATTTGCAGCGTACCTCGCCCTTCAAGCTGGAAGGCTTCCACTCTGAGGAGATCACCGATGGAGCCGGTAACACCACTGTTGAGTGTATCGCTCGTATCTCGGTGGATGGGAATGATCGCGAGATTCGCGGCCAGGGCAATGGTCCTATCGATGCGTTCGTGCGAGCAATCAATGAAGCGAAGCTTGCAGACTTCAAGCTCGTTTCCTATTCCGAACATTCACTGGATGAAGGTGCGGAGGCTCGAGCCGTCGCCTATATCCAGATTCAGATGGGCGATGGTCGCAACTGCTTTGGCGCGGCAATCGGCACCGATATCAAGGTCGCGTCTATCAATGCGGTTCTGAGCGCTATCAACCGCTCGCAAGCATAGGCAAACAGACGAGTGCAGCAGGGGAGCGGTGTTCAAGGGGGAAGGCTGCTCCTTTGTTGCTCGCTTCTGTGGGATGATCTTTAATGAATGTATTGCAGGAAATCCTTCGGGCAGAACAACGAATACGTCCGCACATCTATGAAACACCACTGCTCTATTCTCAGCCGTTAAGCAAGCTGACGGGCGGGCACGTGTTGTTGAAGCTGGAAAATCTCCAATATACCGGCTCGTTCAAGGTGCGGGGCGCGCTGAACGCGTTGCTCTCTCTGAATGAGGAACAGCGTTTGCAGGGAGTCGTGACGGCCTCTTCAGGCAATCATGGGTGTGCTGTCGCGTATGGCATGCAGAAGCTTGGAATGCAGGGCATAATCTTCGTGCCGGAAGGTGCTTCTCCGGTGAAAGTCGCGGCTATTCAGAGCTATGGGGCGCGCGTGCAAACATGGGGCACTGATTCAGTGGAGACGGAACAGTATGCTCGCTCCTATGCTGAAACGCATGCTATGCTCTATATCCCTCCTTATAACGACCTTCGTGTGATTGGCGGTCAGGGGACGATCGCGGTCGAGATATGCAGACAGGTTGAGAGGGTTGATGCGGCTTATGTAGCTGTGGGAGGCGGTGGACTGATCAGCGGGCTTGCAACGTACCTCAAGGCGGTGTTCCCCCATGCGCAGGTGATCGGGTGCTTGCCTGAGAACTCCGCGGTTATGGCAAAGTCAGTTGAGGCCCAGCGCATTCTGGATATTCCCTCGCTGCCAACGCTCTCGGACGGCACGGCTGGCGGTATCGAGCCAGATGCCATTACGTTTCCGCTCTGTCAGCAACTTGTCGATGACTACGTGTTGGTGAGCGAAGCTGAGATTCGGCAGGCCATGAGACAGCATATTGAGCAGCATCATATGCTGATTGAGGGCGCGGCTGGTGTGGCGCTGGCAGCGCTGCTGAAGCAGCCTACCCGTTTTCAGGCGAAAACGACGGTTGTAGTGCTTTGTGGTGCCAATATCAGCCTGGAGACGCTTCGTTCTGTGTTGTAGAGGCTTGTTACCGGAGCGTTCTGCTGGTATACTGGGAATGATTTCAACTACAACTATCAGCGCGATTACTACTTTGAGGACCTTCATGCAACGGATGCTACTCATTTTCTCTGCTTGCTAGCCAGAGATGGCAGCGTAATAGGGTAAGTATCAACCTGCTGAATGGGTGCAGGCTTCTTTTGTTCTGTTCGCTGCACTCTGGTATTCTCTTCCCCTTTTTCAATCCCGCTTTTCTGAAAAGTGCTGAGGAGCATTCTATGCATTTTATCCAGACCAGTCAATTTGAAGAGGCGGCTCGTCAAAAAGTTGATGAAGCTGCCTGGTGTTACCTTGAGAGTGGCTGCGGAACCGAGCAGACGCTTCGCGCAAATATCAAGATCTTTGAGCAGTACTGGATACGTCCACGCGTCTTTGTACCGATGCAGGCTCCTGACCTGAACACGACAGTGCTTGGCAGCCCGGTCAGTATGCCGATTCTGGCCGCACCAATTGGCTTTCAGCGCTGGTTTCATCCTGAGGGCGAGCGGGCATCAGCTCAGGGAACCGGCCAGGCGCAGACGCTCTATGTTGCCAGTTCCAGCGCAACGACTCGCCTGGAAGATATCGCGACGGCGGCAACCGGTCCGCTGTGGTTTCAACTGTACCTTTTTGAGGAGCGCGACGTCTCGGCGGAGCTTGTGCAGCGGGCCGAGGCGGCTGGCTATCGGGCGATTGTGGTGACGGTAGACACTCCCTGGTATGGCCGAAAAGAGCGTTTCGCACGCGGCAATTATAGCATGCCCGGCACGTTGCTGAAGGCCAATCTGGACGAGCATGCAAGTGGCATGGTTGGCAGTCAATACGGGTGGGAGGTGATTGACTGGCTTCGCTCCCTGACGCGGCTCCCCATCCTGCTCAAAGGGGTGTTGACTGCCGAAGATGCCAGAAAAGCGCTCGCGCACGGTGTGGATGGCATCATTGTTTCCACACATGGTGGCAGGCAGCTAGACGCTGCTCTTCCTTCGTTGCTGGCATTGCCTGAAGTGGTTGAGGCTGTGAATGGGCAGATAGAGGTCTACTTTGATAGCGGTATTCGGACCGGCACGGATGTCTTCAAGGCGCTGGCTCTGGGTGCTCGCGCTGTCTTTGTGGGCAGGCCACTGATCTGGGGACTGGCGGTAAATGGAGCACAGGGGGTAGCAGATGTATTCGCAATTCTACGCGAAGAGCTAGAGTATGCAATGATGCTCTCCGGCTGTCCTGCTGTTTCTTGCATTGACCGTTCGTTACTTCGCGAGGCGCATATCCTGTAGATAAACGTCCCGACTTGACGGAAGATTCATCTTATATGTCTATAGGTGCTTATCCTTCAAGAAGGGACCTTCCTACATCTATATAGAGTAAATACAGCTTTCTCGCTCTGACGGGCCGCGTGGTGTGGTGAGCAACTGGAGGCTGGACTATCAGCTCTATGGATAAGAAAGGTGCGCATATGCCGTTTGTGGCAACGCGTCATGAGTGGTGTCGGCGCGCCCTCATGGCCGATACGCCTCGCGGTTATCATCTGGCCGAACTGAGCATAAAAGCAACCCGATTGGTTTCTATCAGAGCCCGTGTTGCCCGATCCATACTCGTGAGGCCGATCGAAAGTCCATCATTTGAAACTGATAGAGATAACAGGACAGAAAATGTCCTCTATCCGTGATAGAGTGATGGTAGTGGATCAGTTATGAGACAGAAACAAGAAAGCAGGAGCAAAAAATGAAGGTAGTACATCTTTTTGTCTATCCTACGCTGGCGGATTGGGAATACGGCTATGCAGTCGCGGGGCTCAACACCTTTTCGGGCGGACGCTATCAGGTGAAAACGGTAGGAATGAGCAGGGAACCGGTGGTCTCGCTTGGCGGAGTGACGATCGTGCCCGATATGACCCTTGCAGAGCTGACGCCTGAAGAGAGCTCTATGCTCATTCTCCCCGGTGGTGAGGGATGGGAAACGGGCATGTATGGCGATGCGCTGGAGATGGCACAACGCTTTCTGGCGGCTGGAGTGCCTGTTGCGGCGATCTGTGGCGCGACTGCCGGGCTGGCTTCCGTTGGCCTGCTGAACGAGCGGAAGCATACAAGCAACGCGCCCGAGTTTGTGAAAATTGGTGCGTATCGTGGGGAGGCGCTCTATCAGGCAGAGCGGGCGGTTGCTGATGGCAAGCTGATTACGGCGGGAGGCGTCTCACCTCTGGAATTTGCCCGCGAGATTTTCCAGATGCTCGAACTATTCTCTGAAGACGCGCTGGAAGCGTGGTACATGCTCTATAAAACAGGTGAGTCGCGCTATTTTATCGCGTTACAGCAGGCCATGCAAGCCTGAGTATCCGCTTATCACAGCCATGCTTTTCTTTTGTGGAGAGCATGGCTTTTTTCTTGACTTCTTATTCCAGAATAGTGTATAGTATATACCAGAGAAAGGCAGGAGGTTACTGATGGCCCGACAGAAAGAATTCAATCCAGTGCAGGTTGTGGAAAAAGCGATGTACCTGTTCTGGGAAAAAGGGTACGAAGGGGCTTCAGTAGAGGATCTGGTTCAGTGTACCGGGTTAGGACGTGGTAGCCTGTATGCCACCTTTGGTGACAAGCGCTCGCTCTATCTTGCGGCCCTTGACCACTATGAGCAGCAGAACAGGGAACGCAGGAAGATCTTTCGAGAGAAAACAGGCCCTCTGCTCGAGATGCTGAAGGCGTTTTTTCAGGAGAGCATCGCGGAAGCGCTCGAAGCCGATACGCACCGTGGTTGTTTGATGGTCAATACGGCGCTGGAAGTGGCTCCACATGATCCAGAGATTGCCGGTAAGGTCAAAAGCGCCTTCAGAGAGGTAGAAGAGCTCTTCTATTATATGCTGATACAGGCACAGGCCTCAGGTGAACTCTCGTGGGAGGCGGACCCGCATCAACTGGCTCGTTTTCTGCTCAATACCCATCTGGGCATTCGGACCCTTGCGCGTGCCAATCCAGATCGGAAGATGCTTCAGGAGATTGCTACAACGGCACTTTCCCTCTTTCACTGATAGTCATTCCCTTTTTTTCTGCAAAAATTCTGTAACGATCATTCAAAATAGAGAAGGAGAGAGTAACAATGGAAAAGCGTACACTTGGTCGCTCAGGACTGGAAGTTGTCCCGTTTATGCTAGGGGGGAATGTGTTTGGCTGGACCGCCGATGAGAAGGAGTCATTCGCGGTGCTTGATGCCTACGTTGAGGCAGGCGGCAACTTTATTGATACCGCCGATGTGTACTCGAACTGGGTGCCCGGCAACATGGGCGGCGAATCTGAAACGATTCTCGGAAAGTGGCTGAAGGCGCGTGGCAACCGCGATGCTTTGATTATCGCGACAAAGGTGGGTTGGGCACACAAGGATCCGAAGAAGAAAGGACTGTCGCGTGCCTACATTCAGCAGGCAGTTGAGGAGTCGCTACGCCGCTTGCAGACGGACTATATTGACCTCTATCAGTCTCATGTGGACGATCAGGAGACGCCGTTTGAGGAGACACTTTCAACCTATGCCGACCTGATTCAGCAGGGAAAGGTGCGCGTGATAGGCGCCTCCAACCATAGCGCTGAACGGCTGGCGCAGGCGCTTCGGGTGAGCCAGGAAAGCAACCTGCCACGCTACGAGACATTGCAGCCAGAATACAACCTGGTTGATCGTGCGGGCTATGAAAGCGGGCTGATGCAGCTTGCAGTCGAACAGCAGATCGGGGTGGTTCCATACCATTCGCTCGCGAACGGCTTCCTGAGCGGTAAATATCGCTCACCGGAGGATCTGCGGGTGTCCAAACGTGGTCCGCTGGTGGAAAAGTATCTGAACGAGCGGAATTTCCGTATTCTGGAGGCACTCGATCAGGTGGCGACTCAGTATCAGGCGACCCCTGCCCAGGTGGCGCTTGCGTGGCTGCTCTCGCGTCCGGGTGTGGTGGCTCCGATTGCCAGCGCAACCAGCGTCACCCAGTTGCAAGACCTGTTGAAAGCCACAGAACTGAAACTCGATGCGGCTGCGCTTGAGACGCTCAATCAGGCGAGCGCGTTCTAAGCTGGAGTAGTCTGAGACCATCGGCGGCACTTCTTTCCGGCGCCCGTTATGCGTGAATGTGTAACGGGCGTTTTTTTTATTGTCCTGTTCAGACTATCCAAAAAAGCAGACGACCAGAAAGAAACGTCTGTTTCCTGCTGGTCGTTATGTGTTTGACGGGTTTAGTAGCGTCTTTCTCTGCGGGGACCGTTGTTGTAGCGGCGCTCACCGTAGCCACCCTGAGTGTTGCGGCTTCGTGCCTCGCTCACCGTGATGCGACGACCCTCAAACTCTGTCCCGTTCAGATTCTGGATGGCCTCATATGCTTCCTGGTCGTTTGCCATTTCCACAAAGCCAAAGCCACGGCTGCGCCCGGTATCTCGATCAGTGACCACTTGAGCGCTGTCTACCTGCCCCATTCGCTCAAATAGCGATGACAAATTCTGGCTGTCTGTCTGATACGAGAGGTTCCCGACATAAATCTTCATTGTACAGTCTTTCCTTTCAGAACAACATTCTTTCTGTGCATCGACAGCGGGTTGAGACTCCATATTCTCTCAAAAAGGCCCGCGACGAAGAATGTTGCCTTCTTCAAGGATACCCCAGAAAACGTCATTTGTCAATGAGACAATATCTCAATAAGGTTCTGCTTCTCGGGAAAACCTGCTTCCAGAGAAGGAGCGAAGTCGTTTGCTGGACTATCAGGCGGGTGAGAGCAGAGGGAATGCTTTGAGCGAGATGCGTTCTCGAACCGGTGCAGGCCTCTTCAGTGTGATCTCAGGCGCGTCATCTCTGATAACTGTGCCACAAAACCCGATGACTGTCTTTATTAGAGAAAACACCTGATGCCTTGATCTTATTCCCATTTTTTTGACTTCTCTTTAGCTGTTTGCTCTTTGGTAGAGAACGCTATATTTGAACTAATAGCAGAGCGTCCCGCGTTTCCTTTTTGTCCGGCCGTATTTATTGACAGATGCAATTCTTTCGTGTACGTTCTCGATAGAGTGTGTTTTTCGTTTCAGTAATGAAAGCAGAGGTACATAATGGATACAATGGAGAAGTACGCCCGATACGTCAATACGAGTTTCGTCAAGCGTGTTGAGCCTATTGTTGTTGAGCGGGCTTCCGGAGCGGAGATTGTTGCTGCTGATGGGAGGCACTATGTTGATTGCTTTGCCGGGATTGCGGTCGTCAATGCCGGGCATGTGCACCCACGGGTGGCTGAAGCGGCGAAAGGGCAGATAGAGAAGCTGATCCATGCGGCCTCCTATGTCTATTATGTCCCTGCGGTGGCTGATCTGGCGGAGTTGCTGGCTCATATCACGCCGGGAGCCCTGACGAAAACCTTCTTTTGCAATTCTGGTGCGGAAGCCGTGGAGGGTGCGCTGCGGCTGGCGAAGATCGTAACACGTAAACGTGAGGTGATCGCGCTTCAGCAGTCGTTTCATGGGCGCACCTATGGCGCGCTGTCGGTGACGGGAAACCAGACGCGCAAGACGCGAGGAGGCCCGTATATGCCCGGTGTGGCCTTTGCGCCTGCACCCTATTGTTATCGTTGTCCTTTGAACCTGAAGCCTGACGCCTGCGGTCTGGCCTGCGCCAACGCGGTCGAGGACGTGATTCGCTACCAGACGAGCGGTGATGTCGCGGCGTTCATCGTTGAACCGGTTCTGGGCGAAGGTGGGCTGATCCCGCTTCCAGAGGGCTATCTTCAGCGCGTGCAGGAGATCATCCGTCACCATAATATTTTGCTGCTGGTGGATGAGGTGCAAACCGGCTTTGGGCGGACCGGCAAGATGTTTGGGGTTGAGCATCATCCGGGCGTGGATCCCGACATTATGATGATGGCCAAAGGGATCGCTGATGGCTTCCCGCTCGGGGCCTTTATCGCGCCTGACGCCATCGCTGATAGCTTCCATCCGGGCGAGCATCTGAGCACCTTTGGAGGAAATCCGGTGTCCTGTGCTGCGGCGCAAGCAAACATTGAGGTGTTGCGGGATGAGGGGTTGATAGAGCGCTCGGCAACGCTCGGCGCGTATGCTTTGCAGGAACTCCACAAGCTTCAGGAGCGCTATGCCTTGATCGGCGATGTGCGCGGGCAAGGGCTGATGATCGGGGTTGAGCTGGTGCGTGATCGCAAGACGAAGGAGCCAGCGACCCGGGAGGCAACACTGATTCGGGAGATGTGTCTTGAGGGTGGTGTTCTGATCGGGACGGGTGGCCAGGATGGCAATGTATTGCGCATTCAGCCACCGCTGGTGATCGGGCAGGAACAGCTTGCACACGCGCTCTCTGTGCTCGATCAGGCCTTCGCAAAATGCAGATAGTGCAACAACGGGACGGCTCCTGTGAGCCGTCCTTGCGCGTTGAGAGGGTGAAATGGGTCAACCAACCGAGAAAGATTACCAGATGATGGGGAAGGCGCTGGCCGAGGCGCGTCAGGCTATCGAACATGGGAAAGCGGGCACGGCGGCGCTGCTGCTCTGGCGCGACCGGATCCTTGCGCTCGGGCATAACGAGTATGAAGAGACCGGTGATATGACGGCGCACGCTGAAATAGTGGTCTTTCGGCAGGCCGCCCGACAGCTTGGGGCGATGAGCGCGGGGAGCTGGTCTTATACTGCACGCTCGAACCCTGCCTGATGTGCTTTGCTGCGCTTTCCTTTGTGGGAGGTGTCGTCTATGCGGCGCTCAATGAGGATGGGAAGGAAGAAATAGCGATCGCGCGCGGGATAACGCTTGAACAGTTGAATCCATTGTTAATCCGTGGGCCTGTAGAGCTGGTGCCGGGTGTGCGGCGTGAGGAGGGACGGGAGCTTCTGGCACTGATGGGCAAGCTGCTTTGAGAGCAATTCCAGTTTTTGTAGAGAAAAAAGCGGAAGAGGTGGAATGGCGGTCACGTTCTCCTCATCTCAGAATAGAGTTTCCAGTAATGTAATACTGTCGCTGCCGCTTATCCAGAAGTACCATTGCTCGCTGCTTATAGCAGTATTGATATATGAGATTATGCTACACTGAATATGACTTTTTCCTTTGGGTACAGGACGCGTCAGTAAAAAAGCGAGCAGATTTTTTCCTATCTTTCTATGGATGTTTCTACTATTTGGAGCAGTATTACGTTTCTGACATATTTCTGAAATACAATTTATACTGGATTGAAGAGAGATTATGAGTCGCGTTCATTCTATATAGACACTTGTAGAGTAGAGCGAATGGGTGCACGATGGAAAGCAGAGAGAGAAAGAAACAAAGCTTAAAGTGCTGGCTTTTTGTCTTTATATATCGTTTACCAGTTGAGGGGGAAAAGATGACAGAACCGATCTATTATTCAACACAGGTACAGCGTGTTCGACTGGCACTGGAAGATAGACAGCTCTCGCAGGCGCTGGCTTATCTTCAAAGTATCGTTCCCGATGATGAGCAGCGAAAGCGCGAGATCGCTTATCTCTATGGCTGGTATTATGTCCTGCTTCAGGATTGGGAAGCAGCGATCCAGGCGCTCTCTCCTTTTGTGCAGCAGAACCTGGCGCATCCAGGCCATGTTGACATAGAGGAGGTGCGTGAGATACACCTTGAGCGCGAAAAGATTGCTTATTTCTTGCTCTATCTGGGGATTGCGGCGCTGAACCTTTCGCTGTATAGTGATGCCTCCTATCACTTTGCTGGCTGTCTGTGCTTATTGCGTACGCGGCGTATCCCACTTCCTTCTGTGCGAATCAAGGCCCATTATCTCTGGGGGCTGGCCTCTGTGGGTTGTGGGCGACTTCAGCTTGCAATCGAGAAGTATACAAGGGCGCTTCAGCTTTGCCGTTTCTATCACGATCAGGAGGAAGTGCCCCATGTGCATTATGGACTCTGTCTGACCCACCAATTGCGCAAGGAGTATGAGGAGGCTTTGAAGCATGGTCAGGAGGCGCTTCAGCTCTATCGTGAGCGGGATGATAAGCAGCTAGAAGCCTGGTCGCTCTATCTGCTCGGGCGCACCTATCGTGAGCTGAAGCAGTATGAGCGGGCCACAGCAATGCTTGAGGAGGCTTTGCAACTGAACCAGGAGACAACCAATGCTCCCCTGATCACGTTAATGATCTGTTCCTCGCAGATCACCCTTTTCCTTTCTCTAGATGAGCTGGAACAGGCGTGGGCGAAGTGTCAGTATCTGTTGCCGCTTGTAGAGCGCTGGGAGAAGCGAAAAGAGTATATGCATCTCTGTGCACGTGCCTATCGAGCGATCGGCAAGACGCGATATAAGCAGGCGCTGCGTTCTTCAGAGAAAGGGGTCCGCATGATCTTCCTGAGAGCGGCTTCTGATCTGTACAAGCGGGCTGTTCACTGCCTGTCTCTGGTGCAAAGCGATGTAGATCTTGCGCTGTTGTATACCGAGTGGGCAGGCGTGCTGGAAGCGCAGGGCGAGCACGTGCAGGCAATTGATTGCTGGCGAGAGGCATACCAGGCGGCGCAGCGTGAGGAGTTTGCAAACACCAGTATGATTGTGCCTGTCTGATGTTGCCCGGTGATTCTGCCCTGAAAAGAGCGCATACAGCAAGTGCGAGTATACTCAAAAGAGAGTACGTGTTTGGCTGATATCGTATTGATAGGTGTCGAGTGTGCTCCTGTGGGGCTTGTTGGAGGCTCTTTGATGGCAACAATTGATATGATCGCGATGGGAATTTATCGTATCTCATCCTTTGTTCCCGTGTGGAATATCACCGTGAATCAGTTCCTGATCGCTGATGATGCGCCAACCCTGATCCATACCGGCATGTATCCCATGTATGACGATGTGCGGAAAGCAATCGCGCAGGTGCTTGATCCCGCCCGCTTGCGGTATGTCGTCGTGCTGCATTTCGAGAGTGACGAATGCGGCTGCATGGGACGCTTGCTTGAGGCTGCTCCTGATGCGGTGCTGGTCTGTAGTCGCACGGGCGCAGCGATCAACCTGTCACAGTGGGACTACAGTGGCCCGGTGCTTGGCGTGCAGGATGGCGACACACTGGATCTGGGCATGCATAGCCTGCGGTTTCTGGAAACGCCCCATGTGCATCACTGGGACTCGTTGATGCTCGTTGAGGAGACGACCGGGAGCCTGTTTCCTGCTGACCTGTTTGTGCAGCCCGGGGAGCAGCCCGCGATTGTGCGCGAAGATCTGGGCAAGCAGATGTGTGAGCTCTATCGGGAGATTGGCATTTTTGCTGCCAGTGAGCCGGTTTTGCGTGTACTTCAGCGTCTTGAGCGGCTTGGCTTGCAATGGGTTCATCCGATGCATGGCGGCAGTCTGGCGCGGGATCTCTGGCCGAAATATGCGCAGGCGTTGCGAACGGAGCCTTTCGCATTTGACGGAACGCTGCTCGGCAAGCGGTTGCCCGAATAGGGATCCAGAGGGAGGCGGGCTGACCGCTCCCTCTGGTGCTATGAAAAGGTAGGAAAGGCGGGATCAAGTGGGATCTGTTGTTCTGTATACACTGTGCCGGTTCGATCCACATAGTACGTATGTCCATCGACGCCTCGAACCTGCCAGATGGAATCAATCGCGGACCCGCCACCTCCCGACCAGTTTTTTTCTCCCTGCGTCATGGCCTGGTGAGCCGCCCGGACATGTCTCTGAGCGTAAAGGTGTTGCGCGACCTGTTCCGCTTCAGGGCAGGAAATGGATGCGTGGCATAAAACGTCTGATTCGCCACAGCAGCAAACTCAGAGGCGCGGAGCCGCTTTGCCTCTGTGTCATACAGGAAGGTGAACAGTGGCATCTGTCGTTCGTTCAGCACCGGGATAACCCGGTACGTGGCGAATTTGCCCGTTTGCTGATAGGGCTTCACCTGCACCGGCGTTCCGAACTGAAGTGCCTGCCCGATCTTTCTGCGGCGCTGCGATACATAGGCGTGCTCTGTGCTACTGCCAGCACATCAGCGGGTGCTTTGGAACGGAGCGTTGCCCGGGGGGGCTCCCATCCCTGATACAGAAAGCGACTGCTGAACGCAAAACGTTCAAAGAAAGTCACAGCGTCTTCTTTTGAGAATCTGAAATTCTCTGCTCCTTTCTTGATTGTTGCGAGTTTGTGAGTATGGCAAACCCTCCCGTGGCGCTTCCCTGCTACCTCTCCCCCGGAAGCCGTTGGTTAGTTCAGCGCGGGCCTGGACGACGCCAGAGAACAGCCTTGCAGAAAAAGAGATTGATGTGTTTCTCTATGATAGAACAGCATTCTATGCTTGCAAGGATACTCAAGCGTATACGCATCTATTCACTCTGATGAGATCAGTATATCGTATATGCGCATCAAATGGAAGAGATGCGCGAAAAATCACTGAAAAGCAGCAGAAAAGTACCGGGATATAAGGCGGCGGAGGAATGGCCTGTTCTGGCAGGTTTTGTGAAGGCATATTGGCTCTTTACAGGAGGAGTTATACTCGAATACGATAGAACTGTGCGTACCTATTTTGGAGTATTGACTGAGAACAGTGAGAAAAGAGAAGAGCGTATGTCTGAGAAACGCCTGATCAGGACCATGTGTCCGATGAACTGTTTGCCCACCCAGTGCGGCATGCGCGTTGAGGTAGAGGGGAATCAGCTTCTCTCTGTGAAGGGAGACGAACAGCACCCGGAAAGCCGAGGCTTTTTGTGCATTCGGGGGCGCGCGACTCGTGAGATCCCCCATAATCCCGCTCGCCTGCTGACTCCGATTCGTCGCAAGAGACGCGGTGAAGACGCCTGGGAGCCCTGTTCGTGGGATGACGCCTATACCATGATTGTTGAAGCAATTGAGCGAACACAGCGCGATCGCGTCGGTCTCTGGCGCGGACATGGGGTCGGCTCGACGGGGATAAACACCCCGCTTATAACCCGTTTTGGCTCTCTTGGCGGCTTTCAGCACTGGGTCTCTGCTATTGTTTGTTGGGCGCTTGGTGGCTATGGCCTGGGCCTGACGGGCGTGCTTAAGACTAACACCAAAGTGGATATGGCGGCCCATTCACGCATGGTCTTTTTCTGGGGGGCGACGCTTGCCAGCCAGCCCGGGACCTCTCCTTATCTGGTCGCAGCTCGCAAGCGCGGCGCGTATGTAGTACATATCGATACGCGGCGAACGGAGGCCTCGCGCCATGCTGATGAGGTTGTCTTGATCCGCCCGGGGACTGATGCGGCACTGGCCCTGGCGATGGCACATGTGATCGTTGAGGAAGGACTGACCGATCAGGCGTTTGTGCAGGAATACACGCTCGGGTTCGCGGAGTTTGCCGACCATCTGCGACAGTATACACCGGAGTGGGGCGCTCGACAGACTGGCATCGACCCCGAGCAGATTCGCCATCTGGCACGTCTCTACGCCACCCGGACGCCTGCTATGATTGTGCTTGGCGGAAGCTCGATGTACAAGCACCAACATGGCTGGGAGGCCAGTCGAGCCATTGCCTGCCTGCCAGCACTGACCGGACAACTGGGGATAGCCGGTGGTGGTCTGGGGCCGAGACATGGGGCGACCGCTCAGGCCAACGGGCTCGCGGATGTGACGGCTGATGTGGTGCGGCCTCAGGGCTCCTACATCCCGAGTCATATGGCCTCGATTACCGAGGCGCTGACCTCTGGTTCCCTTGATGTGCTGCTGCTGCTCGGAGCGAACTTCCTGTCCGGTTTTGCCGATAGTAACACAGTTGAACGAGGGCTTGAGAAGGTCGGGCTGATCGTCTCCTATGACATCTTTATGAATGAGACGATTCGGCGCGTGGCTGATCTCGTGTTGCCCGGCACGATCTGGCTTGAAGAACTGGGGCTGAAGCAAACCGCCACACATCTCTATCTGATGGAACCGGCGCTCCAGCCCGTCGGTGAGGTTCGTCCGTTAAGCAGGGTGCTGCGCGAGCTTGCGGAGCGGCTGGACATTCCCGACGTCTTCCCCTGGCAGGACGATGAAGCATATATCAATGCGCTCCTGAGCACACAGAAGCTTCCTTCAGGCGAGGCCCTGACGGTTGCCGAACTGAGGAAGCAGGGCGGATACTGGCAGAAAACCGCCCTTTCAGAGGTTGCCTATCCTGATCGACGCTTCGATACGCCCTCAAAGAAGGTCGAGTTCTGGAGCGAGCGCGCATTACAGGCTGGTCTGTCGCCACTGCCTTCCTTCACCCCGGCTGTTGAGGAGGAGGCCACGCGCTATCCGTTGCGCTTCTGTCAGGGACGGACGCTCACGGCGTTCCATTCCTTCTACGATGAGGGGAAGGTGCTTCCCACGCTGGCGAAGGCGAATCCTGAGCCGGAGATCTGGTTGCATCCAAATGACGCCCGCCCTCGTAAAATTGAGACAGGGAACCGGGTGCTGATCTCGAACGGACATGGCCACTTTGAGGCAAAAGCCCTTGTGACCGAGGGAATTTTGCAGGGTGTTGTCTGGATGCGTGATGGTTGGTCTGGCGTGAATCGAGTCACCAGCGGACAACAGACTGTGCCGCTTGTGGCCAACGATATCATTGCCGATATTCCTGGCGGGCAGGCGACCTATGATGCCTGGGTTGATCTTCAGAATGTCTGAAGATGAGAAGAGATGCGCCCATACTTGAACCGCATCTCTTCCTTAGCAAAGAGGGATGTCGTATTTCTCCTGCTGAATGATAGTTGCTGCAAAGGAGGGATGCACGGAAGACCGAAGGAACCGTGCATCTCTTGTGTGTAATAGGTGGAGTAAACCGGGTTACTATTGCTCTGCTTATATTGTATATCTGAAGTAAATGGATAAGATCTGGATGCTGTATGATTATAAAATATACCTGTATATGGATAGGTACATTTTATGGTTGATCGCGGGTTTATAATATAAAAAGAGTTAACGGGTGAAAAGCTCAAAGATGCATTGAAGCGCACGAGTGGAAGCAAAAAAGATCGGCGTCATTCAACGGCAGAACTGCGCCGAGGGTAAGCGGTTGTTGTTTTGTGGGGCCTGGTGGTTGAGGGAGGAGAAGAAGCAATGCTGAGATCACTACAAGAGTATCCCCATTATTTCAGGTCATCAAGTAAAGCGTTTCTGGACGCTGATGGATCGGGTAGTCAGGCTCATCGAGTGGAAGAATGGCTGCTCTCGCTGCTTGTCGAGCCAGCCTTTCAGGTTGCCGAGCGCACAGGTCTGTTTTCCCGATTGCGTCTTCCCTTTGAGAGCGTAGACGAACTGATAGAGCAGTCCCATTTCGACCCCCGTTGTACCCGTTGTATTTTGCAGGTCTTGCTTGCGGCTGGCGTGCTTGAGCTCCGTGACGGGCGTTACATCCAGCGTATGCATTCCGTTCCCGACGTGTTTCATCAAATAGCGCTGGCCTTGCAGACCTTACAGCAGAGCATTGAGGATGGCCTGTTCGCGGCTGTGTCCGAAGATGGGGCGCTGCCTGCTCATGCCTCAGAAACGCTCATCTGGCTCGGGATTGCCCGACGCGAGGATGAGCGGCTTGTGCTGACCGAGGCCGGGCGGCGCTATTTTGTGCCCAATCAGGAATGTTACCTCGGGCAATACGTGTGTTCCATGCGAAAAGTGTTACTCCATATTATTACAAGACTTGAGTCTCTGCTGAAGACCGGGCAAACGGAGACGAGTCAGAAGCCCGAGGTGCTCAAGTCGCTCGTCAGCCTGCTTTATCCGCTGCATCAGGAAGAGGCTCAGCAGGTTGCCGATACGCTGTTCAAGCGGGGCGAGGTGAAGCGTGTCCTTGATCTGGGCACCGGTTCAGGCGTCTGGAGTATCGCGCTGGCCCGCAAGAAGCGGGATATTCGCGTTGATGCGCTTGACGTTCCGGCAGTCCTGGAGAGCACACGCGCCTTTGCGAAGCGCTGTAAGGTGCTATCGCAGTTTCGCTTTACAGACGGCGATCTGCTTCAGACCGAGACGTGGGGTGAACCGCCTTATGATGTTATCTACCTGGGCTACGTCTGTAATGGTTGTAGCGCGGCAGACAATCAGCGCATTCTTACGGCATGTGCTCAATATCTGCGTCCGGGTGGTCATCTGGTGCTGGCTGACTACTGCGCCGATCAGATGGGGACGCTACTGCCCGCGCTGCATGCGCTGTTTCAGGCAACGCTGGCCCGGGAAGGCGGAATCTATGCGGCGGAGACCTACAGCGGTTGGTGCCAGGAGGCGGGATTCTCGGAGCTGGAACAGCGCTCGGTTAGTGCGGGAGTGGCGCTGTTTCTGGCCCGTGCCGCGGCCTCGCAGGAGCATCAGGAAGCTGTGGCAGTTGGCGCGACCGTTGCCGAGTAAGCTACTGGCGTTGGGATGGTCAAGAGTTCGTAGAGGAGCAATGCCTGCATGGAGAATGGAACGATCGCACGATTGGGTGAGCATGTGTGTATACCGCCAGCTCAGATGACTGATATTGCTTTTGCCTTCGCTCAAAGTGACCCGCTCTGGATCGCGGTCAAGCTCGATCTCTTTACCTGGGTTGCTCGTGGCGTGGATACCCCGGCCCGCCTGGCGTTCCTGGTGCCCCTTTCGGAAGCCGCACTCAGCCGCCTGTTCGGAGCGCTCTGTGCGCTTCGCTTTCTGCGTTGTACAGCCAGCGGCTACGCGCTAACGCCGATCAGTGAGCGGTATCTTGTGGCTGATCGGAGCCACTACCTGGGCGACCTGATGCTTGAGCTTCGATGCAAGGTGCGGCTCTGGGAGTCAGACGGCGCGCTCTCTCTCTGCTCTCTGGAAAAGCTACTGCTCGAAACCCCTTTGTCCGATCTGGCGCTTGATCCGCTATTCCTGTTGATGTATCCCGTCGCACGATGTATCATGGATCGTCTGGGTGTGGGCCGCAGCAGGCACGCGCAGCGGATTGCAGATCTGGGTTCTGGTGTTGGAGCGATTGCCGCGCTGGAACTGGACGCGCAGGCGCATGGAGTCGCGTTTGATTTCGCGGAGGCGCTTTTTCAGGCTCAGCGCTCCGCACAGGAGTATGGTGTGAGTGAACGCCTGGAATGCTGTGCGACCGATCTGGCTGCCCTTGAGTTGCCCGGCGAGGCTTTTGATCTTATTTTTGCCGGACATCTTGCCCGCATGCCTGAGGGAGCACAGGCGCTGATCTGGCAGTGTTATCAGGCGCTCAAGCCAGGTGCCTGCATGGTTGTGCTGGAGAGCTACCGGGAAGCGGTGCAGGATCTCTTCGCAGTCAGCCAGCCGTCCTGTACGTCACAAAGGCTCTATCAGTGGTTGAAAGAAGCGGGATTCCGCGTCGAGATCTGGACTGATATCACTGCTGAGGCTGTCCTGATTGCGACTCGTCCCGCATGGGTGGCGCATTGAGTGTTGATAAGGTCAAAACCTCTTCCCGGGTATGACTCAGGAAGAGGTTGCCTTCTGAAATGGACCAGTTAGCAGAGAGAAGCCGCAGCGTGAGTGAGAGAAAGGAATAGGGAAGCAAGCAGATGACCTGGATCTTTGCTTCGTAGCGTGCAGGAGAACACAACCGAAAAAATAGACTCCGCCCGGTGCCTCCCGACTTCTATTAAAATTATAGCATGCTTCAGAAAAGAAATATATCGATCTTTGACAGATAGGCGGAAAAGAGATCCTCTTCTGGTGAAATAAGCGAGGCAATATTCATGAAATAGTGGAATATGCATGCCCTGAAAGAAGGAAAAGCGAGGGCGGGACCGCTTTCAACACTTGACCTGGCTGTTTTACAGGTGATATAAAAGAAAAAACCGCTTGCTTCGTCGCGCAGAAGATTTTGTGTGTCGGCAAGAGCGTATTGTGCATTCGTCACTTGCAGTGAAGCAGACAGGAGGTCAGGATGATCGAAAAGCTCCGATGGGGCATTCTGGGAACAGGTTCAATTGCCGGGAAGTTCGCTCGTGGTGTCACCCATTCTCGAACCGGGACATTATATGCGGTTGGGAGCCGCACACAGGAAGCAGCCGAGCGCTTTGGCGAGCAGTGGTCTATTTCACATCGATATGGCAGTTATGAGGCGCTGTTACAGGACAAGGATGTTCAGGCTATTTATATCGCAACGCCTCACCCCTTTCATGCTCGTTGGGCTATCCAGGCCGCTGAGGCCGGGAAGCATGTGCTCTGTGAGAAGCCGCTAGCGCTTAATCATGCGGAAGCTATGGCGATCGTGGAGGCGGCACAGCGCAACAATGTCTTTCTGATGGAAGCCTACATGTATCGCTGTCACCCGCAGATTGATACATTGCTCTCTTTGATTCGAGATGGAGCAATTGGCGAGGTGAAGCTGATTCAGGCATCCTTCAGCTTCCAGACCTCTCCCAATCCCGAGAGCCGCCTGATGAACAACGCGCTCGGTGGTGGTGGCATTCTCGATGTTGGTGGTTATCCCGTCTCGATGGCTCGCCTGATTGCCGGGGTAGCGAATGGCAAGCCCTTTGAGGACCCGCTGTCCGTCGTGGCGACTGGCGTTGTTGGCGAGACGGGCATTGATGAGTATACCACCGCTTCTCTGGCCTTTCCAGGGGGGATTCTGGCGCAACTGACCACCGGAGTGCGCCTGCGAACCGAGAACGTGGTGCGCGTCATGGGAAGCAAGGGCTCACTGTTGTTGCCCGATCCCTGGACGCCGCCCGATGCGCAGAATACAAAGATCATTCTTTATCAATATGGGAAGGAGCAGCCGGAGGAGATCGAGGTTGAGTGTACCGAGTATCTCTATGGGCTTGAAGCCGATACGGTCGCGAACTCGCTTGAGCAGCGGGAGGCGGCGGCGATGTCCTGGCGTGACTCGCTTGGCAATATGCGGACGCTGGATCTCTGGCGGCAGGCCATCGGTGTTGTCTACGAGGCCGAGAAGCCAGAGGGAAAAACGCTGACCGTCAGTGGTCGTCCGCTTGCTGTGCGTCCCGGGAGCAAGATGAAGTATGGCACGCTGCCGGGCGTCGAGAAGCAGGTGGCGCGGCTGGTGATGGGCGTTGACAACCAGACTGAGTGGCCGCATGCTTCCGTCATGTTTGATGACTACTTTGAGCGTGGCGGCAACTGCTTTGATACGGCCTTTATCTACGGTGGTGGCCGCTGTGAAACGGTGCTCGGTCAGTGGATCAAGAACCGGGGCGTTCGCGAGCAGGTGGTGATTCTGGGCAAGGGAGCGCACACGCCGTTCTGTACGCCGGAGTGGCTGACGAAGCAGCTTCTGATCAGTCTTGAGCGCCTGCAAACCGACTATCTCGACATCTACATGTTGCATCGTGATAACCCCGAGATTCCGGTCAGCGAGTTTATCACGGTGCTGAACGAGCACAAGCAGGCCGGACGCATTCGTGCGTTTGGCGCCTCCAACTGGTCGCTTGCGCGTGTTGAAGAGGCGAACCGTTGGGCTGCCGAGCATGGCCTGTCCGGTTTTGTGGCGGTCAGCAACAACTTCAGCCTTGCTCGTATGGTTGATCCGGTCTGGGCGGGCTGTATCGCGGCTTCCGACTCACAATCCCGGGCCTGGTTAGAAGAGCGGCAAATGGCCCTGATGCCCTGGTCAAGCCAGGCGCGTGGCTTCTTCACCGGTCGGGCGCGTCCCGACGATCACTCTGATCCTGAGCTGGTGCGCTGCTGGTACAGCGAGGACAATTTCCAGCGCCTGGAGCGGGTGAACCAGATGGCCCGCGAGAAGCAGGTGCTGCCGATCTCGATCGCGCTGGCCTACGTGCTCTCGCAGCCGTTCCCGACCTTCCCGCTGATCGGGCCACGGGCGCTTGAGGAGACCCGAACCTCGTTTGAGGCGCTTGAGATCGAGCTGACGCCGGATGAAGTGCGCTGGCTGAATCTGGAAAGAGATCACCTCTAAGCAAGCGGGAAGCACGGCGCTGCCGCGATGGTTGGCACGTGATCGTCAATGATGTGCCGCCGAAGCTGAACGAAGAACAAGAGTGCAGGGAAGGCTGTTCTAGCAGCCCTCCCTGGCTTTTTGTATTCCTTTATATATATAGTATAGAAAGAACAAGGTGATCAGACCTCGATATCCGCGACCGAGTTGAGAATCCAGGTCGGGCGATAGGGGAAGCGCTCTACCTGTTCACGGGAGGTAACGCCAGTCAGCACCAGGATGGTACGCAGGCCGCTTTCGATGCCGGCCACAATATCGGTGCTCATGGTGTCGCCGATCATTACCGACTCCTCAGAGTGAGCGTTCAGGGTGCGCAAGGCCATGCGCATCATCAGCGGATTTGGTTTCCCGATAAAATAGGGCTTGGTGCCAGTTGCCGCGTTGATGAGCGCGGCCAATGCGCCGGTTGCCGGGACGATCCCGCCTTCGCCGGGGCCCATGACGTCCGGGTTTGTCGCGATCAATCGGGCGCCAGCATTGACAAAGCGAATTGCCCGCGAAATGCGCTCGAAGCTGTAAGTAGTGGTTTCACCGATCACAACATATTCTGGATCTTGATCGGTCAGAATATAGCCGATATCGTGAAGAGCGGTTGTCAGGCCAGATTCACCGATAACATAGGCGCGCCCGCCCGGATGCTGTGAATGCAGAAATTGCGCGGTCGCCAGCGCTGACGTGAAGATGGCGTTGGGTGGCACTTCGAGGCCCATATAGTGCAAGCGCATCTGCAAGTCACGTGGGGTGTATAGAGAGTTATTGGTGAAGATCAGAAAAGGAACTTCTTTTTCACGTAGTTTGTGTATAAATTCCGCGGCACCGGGGATGAGCGTTGCGCCGCGAACAATGACCCCATCCATATCGATCAGGTAGTTTTTGATGTTATCCAATGACATCACTCCTTCCGGGAAACCGGCCCCTCACCGTAGTGTTTGTGCAAAGAAGCACTGAATCAGTGTAGCGTAAAGGCGCGTGTCATGTCAATGCAAGGGCGTCTTCTGCCCGTTGCTGCTGGCATGTACTCGCGATCGAGTGTCGCCTGCAGAAGAGTTTGAAGCGTCCCTGTGCTAAAAGAGAGATCAAGCTAGAGAAGCGTTTTGCCTGTTCTCTCGAAGCGGGATGCAACTATTCTGTGTTATGTTCTCCTCAATAGAGGAGGCGAGGGCAGGAGTGGGGCCTGCTCCCGCCTCTTTCGCTGTGGAGATGGACGGATGGTTGTCTTGCTAGCCCTCTGTCTGGATGCCGGTAAACGCCGTGATGAGCCCGAGCAGAATATAGATGGCACCGACGACGTAGCGCTGTGAGGAGAGAAAGCCCTTGCTCTCCTTCAGTTTGCCGCTCAACAGGCCTGCCAGCGAGGCATAGATGTTGTCACAGCTAAACGAGAGCGCCACAAAGAGGCTGCCGAAGAAGAGCATCTGCAAAATGATCGAGCCCCGAGCCGGGTTGACGAACTGAGGCAGGAAGGCCAGAAAGAAGAGTGCCGACTTCGGATTCAGAATTTCCACAACGAGCCCTTGTAGGAAGGCTCGCGATCTTTTGACCGGTTGAATGCTCTGCTGTTCTACTTTCCCGCGCTTGATCAGCGTGCTGAGGCCGAGGAAGAGCAGGTAGGCCGCTCCCAGATATTTGACCAGTGAGAAGGCCAGGCTTGAGGAGACCAACAACGCCGAGAGACCGAAAGTGGCGGCAAGCACCTGCACGATATCACCCAGAGCAATGCCGAGCGCCGAGATTTGCCCGATCTGTCTTCCCTGGGCGGCGCTCCGTGTAACGATGTAGAGCATCGCAGGCCCGGGAATCAGGAGCAGCGTCATTGCAGAGGTCAGAAAGAGAAGTAAGGTTGTGATGTCTGGCATTTCGGTCCTCCTGAATAGCGTTTTTGAATATTTTTTATTCTCTCTACTATGCTGGTTTTTTATGCATGTGTAAGCTGCAAGCCTGGATGCAAGACTTGCTTTGCTTTAAGACAGGATTTTCAGGCCATAAGAGAGCACCGGGGAAAGAGGGGCGCTCTTTGCCCGATGCTCTTGTGTGATACTGTCCGCAAACGGCTTGCTTTAGTGCTGTTGCGGGTTCAGCAGTTCGTAGAAAGCAACGTCCTCACCAGCGTCTTGAACTATCCCGACAAAGCGCATGCCGAGCTTCTCCGCGATCCGCCGGGATGCCGTGTTTGCCGGAACGATGGTCGCGACGATGCGCGGCAGGTTGCACCGCGTGAAGCCATAGTCGAGAACGGCTCTGGCGGCTTCTGTGGCGTACCCCTTGCCCCAATGTGGTTGGGAGAAGGCGTAAATAATCTCGACATGGTTCTGATGCTCGTGTGGATAGACCAGCCCGCAGAAGCCGACGAACTGTCTCTCGGCCCGGGTTTCCACCGCAAAGCAACCGAACCGGTGATCCTGATAGTTCCATTGAGATTTCTCAATCCAGGTAGTGACTTGCTCTGCTGTCAGCGTACTGCCATCGCCCATAAAGCGCATGGCAAGCGGGTCGCTGCACAGGGCATGCATCTCCTGAAAGTCGTCATCTCGCAGATAGCGAACGCGTAGCCGCTCCGTTTCGGCAATCATCATCCCTGCTCAATCCTTTCAACATCGCTGTGCTCTCTCATGGGAAGCATTGCCAGTGTACCATAGCACTGCAATGCAACTTGCTTTTTACTTGATCTCGCTTGCTCTTCTGCCGGTATTCTACTCTACTGCATGCCCAAACGAGGGCGTCAAAAATCACCACAGAGAGCCCCTTCTCTGCGGTTGAGAGAGCGCCGCACCCGAGTTACCAGGAGCGGTCCGCGTCGCTTTCCTCTGGTTGGCCGTGAATTTTGCGATACAGGGCAACGGTTGTTTGTTGCTCCTTAATCGTACCCAGAGAGATATTTGTGGTTGTGTACACAGATCCGGGGAGCCGCCGCAACGCCGTGATCAGGTGGCGCAGATCGCGGGCGGAACCCGTCTGCACCTTGAGCCAGTACGTGGCTTCGCCATCCACCTCGTGGCATTCGAGGATACGCGGATCCGAGCGCACAAACTGCTCAAAGATCAGATCCTCATCGGGCGTCGATTGCATATTGACGCGAATAAAGGCAGTGAGACCGAGGCCCATTTTCTCGGCAGACAGATGCGCCGAATATTTCTGGATGATGCCATCCCGCTCCAGGCGCTGGACACGCGCATAGACAGATGGCCCGGTCATGCCGATCTCCTTGCCGATAGCCGCATGCGAGAGGCGACCATCCTCATTCAGCAGTTCCAGGATCTTGAGATCAATATCATCTAACGTGGTCATACCACACCATCAGAAACCGCAGGCTGCTTCCTACGACTGGTAGTATTGTAGCACCTTCTCTTCAATAAATCAATAGCTCTCTCTGCTATTTGCCTATGAATCGTTGATAAGGTGAGCAGTATTCCCTTCATTTCCGGGCATATGTTGAGAAGAAAGGGGAGAATACGCCTGGCTGGCTGTTGTGTAGCGGCGATAGGAAGAGAGGCACAGGTTGATAGCCTGGTATGAAAATGGTGATCTGCTGAAAGAAACGAATTGCAAGGAGTGCATTGATATCGGTCTCTCTTCTTCTGAAAAAGGGCATACAGGGAGTGCTTCATATGACGAGGACGGTTTCGGGAGGCCCTCCCCGTTTTGATGATAATGCATCGGGAAACATGCTTGTTTCTCAGGGATGAGATAGCTTTCTGATGGGGCTGATGAAGCGGGAACAGCTCTCTTTCTGGCTTCATCTCTTGTGAACGAAAGCTGCCCTCCATACTCGCTATTACCTGTTTCGAGGGAGGATGCGGCCCAATCACCATAGAGATCGATGGTGAAGTGATCAGTGCAGCCCTCTCTTCTTCAGATGGGGAGACGCTAGAGCTTCCAGAGCCGGACGTTGCGGAACAGGGCGGTTGTGGGCTGATTGAGCGCATCGACAAAGGTCCCGATCTGTCCATGTTCGGCGGCGATGGAGCTCTGTTTCAGAAGTTGCCCGTTGACGTAGAGCTGTATCGTTGTATCGCGCACGATGATCCCGAGCGTGTTGGCCTCGTTGGGCTTTGTGTGGATTGCCGCGCTGCTTCCCTCGGCCAGGATTTGCGCCCCCTGACGCCTGTTCTCGGTGTAGCGTATCAGCCTGTAGCGCCCCGAGAGCTCGATTTGAAAGACGTAGAACAGGCTGGCCCCCTGCGCGTGAAACAGAATGCCCGCCGTGTCGCCTTCAACAATTGTAACCTCCGCCGAGTAGCCAAAGTTCTGGAAGTCGCTTGCGGTGGCAATGCAGGTTGTGAACAGGTTTTGCTGTTTCTGGCTGACCGCATAGGCATGATCTTGTATCATGCATGAGCCTGCCTGATCGCTGGTCTGCTCCCATTGGAAGGCCGGGCTGTTCTGCTCGAAGGGAAAGACGGTCGGCGCTCCCTGCACCTGTTGGAGAAATGGTGACGTGGTTGTCTGCTCTATTTTCTGTGGTGATTTGTGCTGAAGGCCGCTGAAATGCGCCTGTAGAAGCAGGCAGAGAAAGCCTACCGGGACGAGCATACAGAGCGCCAGGATCAGCAGGATGGGGTGACAACCGCGCTTGCGCTGTGGCTCGACTCGGGTTGGAGGCTGCTTTTCCGGTTGTTTCTGGGCCTGCTGTGACGGTGGTTTCTGCTGTGGCGGAGGCACAAACTTCTGTATGATCGTCTCGTCGGTATAGGTGCGCGGGCTTATCAGCGCCTTTTCCAGCGTTTGAGCAAACCGCAGCACCGAGCCAAAACGCTCCTCGGGATCTTTCGCGAGCGCCTTTCCCAGCACGGTATCAACTGCCTGTGAGAGACGTTTGTTCAATTCGCTGGCCGGTCTGGGTGAGCGATGTAAATGCTGGTACAGGACCTGCTCGTCACTCCCCTGAAAGGGTGGTTTCCCGGTCAGCATCTCATATGCCATGACTGCCAGGGCATATTGATCGCTGGCAAAGACGGGTTTCCCCTTGATCTGCTCGGGTGCCATATATGGTAGGCTGCCGACCCCCTCATGTTTCGTGCTGGTTGTTGTCGTCAGAATGCGCGCGATCCCGAAGTCAGCGAGGTGCAGATAGGGAAGACCGGTGGCGCTCTGAGTATCGAGCAGGAAGTTTGACGGCTTCACGTCGCAGTGCACGATCGCGTTTTGATGTACATAGGATAGCGCGTCGGCTGCCTGATTGATAAAGAAGATTACAGCCGGAGTTGAAAGCGGCAACGGTTGCTCCCTGCGGCGTAACCAGTCGTGCAACGAGCCTGCCTGATAGTAAGGCATCACGAAGTACGCGGCAAGGCCCGGCTCCTGATCCTCGATCGTCCCGGAGTCGTACAACGGCACAATCAGCGTATGGGTGAGGTGGGCGATGATATCGATCTCGCGCTTGAGATCCCGCCGAAGCTGTTCTGCGGAAAAGCTGTTTGAGGCGTCAAGCGCAATCACCTTGATCGCAACAAGGCGCTGATGTCTGATGTCGCGTGCCCGGTAGACGGTGCCCATGCCTCCTTTGCCAATCTCTTGAGTGATCCGGTAGCGTTGGTCCAGAAGCCTGTTCTCAAGCTGCATGCGTGTGTCCTCTTTTCATATGAGCACCGCACAGGGCGATGAACACCGTCCTTTTCCAGTGAAAACGGCATTTCAAAATCAAGCAACGAATATATTATTTTATCTCATATTCCGGCCACACAACAAGAGGAGCAACAAAAAGCAGAGCGTACGCCCGCAGACGCCGCTCTGTCCTTCAACCGAAAAGCCTAGCGAAGCACTTTCTTGCCCGATCGGTTCAGCAGGATCAGGGCCACGTTCACCAGGCCAATGATACTCGCGATAACCCAGACATTCTTGAAGGCCGATACCAGCGCATCCTTGAAGGTCTGCGTGATAGTCTGTTGTGCCGCGTCAATGGCGGCTTTTGCCTCGCTGCTGGTTTGCTTCTGCGCGAGTGCTTTTGTATCAAGCTGCCAGTTTGTAATCACGGTCTGGTCGCCGTGAGTTGTTTGCTCGTTGACGAGCTGTACAATCTCGGTGCGTGAGGGTTGGGGCAGGCGGGATTCGGCCTGAATGGCGGTGTTTACCTGCTGCTGTGCTTGCGCGATGTTGACGTGCGACTGGAGCGTAAAGAGGCTGATCAGGATCGTCACGCCCATCGTGGCCCCAACCTGCATAAACGTATTGTAGATGCCGCTTCCCATGCCGAGTTGTGTGGGTGGCACATCCATGAGCGACAGATTGGAGAAACTGGAGAAGGCCAGTCCCACGCCCGCACCGATCACCGCGGCATGCCAGACCGCCTCAAAGGCTGTGGGATTTGAGGGCAGGAGTAACAGGAGCAGCATGCCAATTGAGATCAGAGCCATGCCAAGCGCCGCCGTTCGCGCCGGACCGATCAGGCGCCCGAGCGTATTGGACAGGCTTGCCGCGATCAGTTCCGCCAATGGAAGCCCGATGGTGAAAAGGGCTGCATGCATCGGATCAAAGCCAAGCGCTTTTGTATAGAACAGCACCAGCAGCAGGAACGCGCCCTGTGCTGCCAGATTGGCAAGGAACATGTTGACGTTCGTTATGGCAAAGCTCCGAATCTTGAAGAGCGAGAAGCGAACAATCGGCTCGGCCTGGCGCTTCTCGATCAGTACGAAGGCGATCAGGCCAACCGCGAACGCGATCAGCAAGCCCAGAATCGGCAGAGAGGTCAGGCCCCACTCACTCCCCTGGATGATTGCCAGTACCAGACAGAAGAGCGATGCTGTCAGGACCACTACGCCCGGAATATCGACGCGCCTGCTTGCCTCCTGATCCCGGCTCTCAGGAACGAAGAGCAGCACCATGATGATACCAGCAACGCAGAAGGGCAGATTGACAAAGAAGATCCAGCGCCAGTTGAGCATCTCAACCAGAATACCCCCCAGAAGCGGGCCTGCTGCCGCCGCCGCGCCAATGGCGGCACCCCAGATGCCGATGGCACGTCCACGAATCTGGGGCGGGAAAATATGGGTAATAATCGCCAGACTGATCGGGTTAATGGCTGCCGCGCCGATGGATTGGAGCGCGCGGGCCGCGATCAAAAAACCAATATTCGGGGCCAGACCGCATAGGAGCGAGCCCAGGCTGAACATGATCATGCCAAAAAGGAACATACGTTTCCGCCCGAACAGGTCGGCCAGACGGCCCATCGTCACCAGCAGGACGGCAAATCCCAGGTTGTAGGCGTTCAGCACCCAACTGACGGTTGTCAGATCGGTTTGAAGCCTGGTCTGGATCTCGTTAAGCGCGACATTCACAATGGTGACGTCCATAAGCACCATAAAGAGGCCGAACATCATGGAGAGAAGCGCTAACCAGGGACGGACGTTCGGCGTTCTGGCTGCGATTGCGTGTTGTGGCTGAACATCTCGCACTCCGGCAGTATGATCTGTCGGTGGCATATGCTTTAGCTTATCCTTTCGTGAATAGATAGATATCGACGTATGGACGAAACAGACAGAATGAAGGCATAAGAAAAGAGAACATGATAGCGCATGTTCCTGGCAGGTATCCTAGAGGATCGTCCGGGGTGAGGACCGCAGGCGAGTTGCAGGATACAGGACGATGATTGATGCTCTCTGAGAGACGCGCCTTACTGTTGCTTCGTGCGAAGCCCGGTCATCCGATAGCACAAATACGTGGCGTTTCTTGTCCGAGTTATTGTATCATATTCGTCGCGAACTGATACATCATAACCCCTGTAGTGGTTATTAGTGTAGCATGCCCGGGAGAAGATTGCAAGGGGAGTTGCAGGGAGAAGAATAATGTATGCAGGCGGGCCAGGGCAGCTTGTTGAACTGCTGCCACTGGCCGACGATCAGGCAAAGTGGCAATGCGAGATGCCGCGTTTTGCCAGATACTGCTGATGATAGTCTTCTGCTTTGTAGAACGTTGATGCCGGAACAATCTCGGTTACGATCGGGCGGTGATATTTGCCCGATTGCTCCTGACGCTCTTTGGAAGCGAGCGCAGCCGCCTTTTGTTCTGGCGTGTGGTAGAAAATGACCGAGCGATACTGTGTCCCGATATCGGGCCCCTGACGATTGGGCGTCGTCGGATTATGATTGTCCCAGAACAGGGTGAGCAGCTCGTCATAGCTGATCTGCTCCGGATCGTATTCGATCTCGACCACCTCCGCATGGCCGGTTTTGTCGGTGCAAACATCCTCGTACGTCGGGTTTTCCAGATGCCCGCCCTCATAACCAACAGTGGTCGAGAGGACGCCCTTTTGTGTACGGAATACTTCTTCGACGCCCCAGAAACAGCCCGCGCCGAACGTTGCTTTTGCTTTTGCCACGGTGAAGACCTTCCTTTCTTTTTGGCTTCCTTCTCTAAGAGAAAACAACCGTGTCGGGGCGTTTGTTCCGTTCGATTGAGCTGTCTCCTATTCGTCCCAGACCTGAATGGTGAACTGGCGTGTTATCAGGCCGTCTCGAAGATCGAGAAAGGTGGCCGCGAGCATCGGCTGACCGCCGGGATACTGGCAGAGTTCGGTGAAGGCCAGCTTCTCCTTGCTGATGACCTCATCGACAATCGTACAGGCAAGGTGACGGGTCGTATTGTCGGTGTAAAAGTCGCAGATGGCCTCTTTCCCCTTCAGCTCCAACGGCGCGGAGGGCGGATGCAGCGTATCAACGATGGTCAGGCAGGCGTCGTCGGCGTAGAGCGTGGCAAGTACATCAACATTTTCCTGTTCGATTGCCTGTCGCAGTGTGGTAATATTGAGAGTTGTTTGTGTCATCACAAGTGCTCCTTACGCATATTCTACCTGAGGACAGCATAACATGGATCATTTTCAGTATATCCTTTCCTCAAATCAGGGGAATGCTGGAGCTGAAGAGCACTGTTATAGCAAGTACAGAGTAGATGCAAGCTCAATACAAATAAGGATAGAGAAATATGTTTGAGGATCAGCTTCAACTGGATGCCTATTTTGAACGAATCGAGTATCAGGGGCCAGCAACCCCCACAGAAGAGACGCTGTTTCAGCTTCACAACGGGCAGATCATGCATATTCCGTTTGAAAACTTCAGTGTACTGATGGGCGAGCCGATCGCGCTTGACCCGGCCAGCCTGTTTCAGAAGCTGGTTCAGAGCCAGCGGGGCGGCTATTGCTTCGAGCTGAACGGGCTGCTTGAGCAGGTATTGCGTCAGCTCGGCTTTCAGGTGACGACGCTGGCGGCGCGAGTGATGATTGGTGGCGTTGTGCAGCAGAAGTCACATAAATTGATGCTGATCGAGCTGAACGGGCGGCGCTGGCTCGTTGATGTCGGATTCGGCGGTAATTGTCCGGTTGCTCCCCTGCCTCTGGAGCCGGGTGTTGAGGTCGATCAGCGGCTCGAGGTGCTTCGGCTGGTCACCGATCCCGATTTTGGCTACATCCTGCAACATAAAGTCAGGGACGAATGGAGGCCGCTCTATGGCTTCACGCTTGAACCATACTATCCCGCCGATTACCGGATGATGAATTTTTACACCTCGCACTCGCCTGACTCGCCTTTTATACATAACCCTATTTGCGCAATCGCGGCTCCCGACGCCCGGGTGATACTCAATAATATGGAGTTGAAGATTCGCCATGTGAACGGCGAGAGCCATACAATGGAACTGGCGGATGAGACGATGTTCCGCGATGCGCTTCGTTCCTACTTCGGGATTCGCTTACCGGCTGGTGCGCAGTGGAGCAGGGGCAACCGCTAGAGGCTGCCCTTATCGCTCGTGCAGGCTAGCGAATAAACGCTCGCTCGGTCTCTGTCAGCGCATCGGCAAGCCAGCGGCGTTGTAGTGGCAGGAAGGGATCAGGCAGATGCTTGGAGTCGACGAAACGCGCTTCGATCGTCTCCTGTCGGTCGCTGCGGAGCGTGCCGCCTGTTACCGTGCACCGGAAGCAGGTCGTGATAAAGTGAATGACCTCCCCGGAAGGATATGAGAAGACCTGGGTGGTGGGGTCGGAGTAGACACCGCTGAGCCGCTCAACGCGGATCTGTAGCCCTGTCTCCTCCTGTATCTCGCGGGTGATCGCTTCCTCGACCGTTTCCCCCGCCTCAACATGACCCGTGGGCAGGCTCCACAGGCCGGTATCGCTTCGCTGAACCAGCAGCACCTGTCCCTCCGCATTGAGCACAACAGCGGCAACGCCCGGCTGTATGCTCTGCGGCCAGCGATAACCAAGCGGCTTGTGAGGCTGAATCGTGTACTCTTCATCGAAGAGCGCGGCCAGATCCGGAATAATGCCATCCGGTTCGCGCAGGTCGCGGGCTCCGGTAAACAGGCGTGTGCTGGGAGCCGCTTTTGAAATAAGCAGAGCACTGAGACCCGCCTGATGAGCGCCAAGAATGTCGCTCGCAGGCGTATCACCGATCATCACAATGCGGGAGGCATCAACGCCATCGAGGCTCTTCTGCGCCTCAAGAAACATGGTGGGCGATGGCTTGCCGATGACGGTCGGATACTGCCCGGTGGCGGTTTGCAAGGCGGAGACGATCGCGCCGGTGGTAGGAGCGGGCCCCAGAGGCGTCGGGAAGGTCGCGTCAACCATTGTGGCGATAAAGTGTGCCCCTCTTCGGATATGGAAGGATGCCTGTTTAAGTTCGTTATAGGTAAAGAATTCCTCGCAGCCCACAACAACAGCCTCGGGGTGCTCCTCATCGATGCTGATGCCCACTTCGTTGAACTCCTGAACAACGCTCGGGCTGCCAATCGAGTAGACGGTGCGAATGCCCTGTTCGCGTAAATAGAGGCAGGTTGCCCAGAAAGCGCTCAGTATTTCCTCTTTGTGTGCCTCAATGCCCAGGTTGCGCAGGCGTTCAACCAGTTGTTCCCGGGTTGCACAGGTGGCATTGGTCAGAAAGCGAATCTGCTTTCCAGCGGCCCGGAGTCGTTGCAGAGACGGAACTGTATGGGGAAGCGCCTGACGCCCAACATAGACGACACCATCAAGATCAAGAAAGAATGCGTCAAATCTGTCAGCCAGCAAAAGAAAAACCTCCTGATGTAGAAAAAGCCCCGTCGGAGCCTGGATATGGCCCTTACAGTATAGCGGTTTTTGCGCCTGGACGAAAGGTTGTTGCTGACGCTGGAAAGTCGTTTTTAACCCGTCATAAAAAGTTTTGCGCCGTGCGAAATAGCAAAAAAAAAGGGCTCCTCTGCTTAAAAAAGAGGAGCCCTTTGGATTACCTGATTCTGGGAGTGCCTTTCCCCTTTATGCCAGGAGGTGAAAGCTGTTTCCGCACTGGCGGCTGCTCTACGGAGGGAGACCGCCCTGCGAAGATGTCGGCGGCGTTGGAGATCATATAGTCAGCATTGCGAGCGGCCAGCGCCTGAATGGTCAGCCCGGGATTGGCTGAGCCCTGCGTGGGAAGCAGGCTCCCGTCACAGATAAACAGGTTCGGGATGTCATGTGTCAGGCCAAAGCTGTTTGTGACCGAGGTCCGGGGGTCGTTGCCCATACGCGCTCCCCCGACCAGATGCGCATAGCGAGCCTCCTCAACGACCTCCTGTGCTCCCGCAGCATCCAGAATCTCCGTTGTCTTCTGTACGCCTGCTTTCGCAATTTTGCGATCGTTGTCATGGAGCCCGAACGTGATTTTCGCGACGGGAAGGCCGTACTGATCTTTCTCCTCGGCCAGTTCAACGCGGTTATCTTCCCAGGGGAGAATCTCACCCAGGACGCCAAGCGGTGCCCAGTGGTTGTAGTCCATCATCACGCGGCGCAGGCCCCAACCCCAGGCTCCCTTTGCCATCAGCATTTGTTTGGCAAAGGCGATCGGCAACGGTGCGACTGTTTGAATGGCAAAGCCGCGTGCGAAGTCATTTTTGGGATTGGTTTCGTAGAACTCCTCGGTAAGCGAGTGGGCGGGTGGGCCCTTATACATGCGGATTGGGTCCTCAAAGCGCCCCAGAACGACATTGCCAATCTGCACCATCAGATAGCGACCGAGCGTGCCGCTGGAATTGGCGAGTCCGTGTTCGAAGCCCGGGCAGGCCGAGTTCAGCAACAGGCGCGGCGTCTCGATCGCGTACCCACAGACCACGACCACCTTTGCCCTGAGCTCACGTTCCCGCTTGTCCGGATCGAAGTAGGTGACGCCGGTAGTCCGCCCGTTCTTCATGTTAATGCGGGCCACCATGCAGTTTGCACGGATCTCGGCCCCATGATGAATGGCGTCTGGAACGTGACTGACCAGGGTACTCTGCTTCGCGCCGACTTTGCAGCCCTGAAGGCAGAAACCGCGATAGATGCAGTGCGGGCGATCATTGCGTGATCCTTCCAGAATTGCGACCGGGCCGCCACTGCTGACCGGGATGCCAAGTTTGCTACAGCCCCGGGAAAGGACGTCGGGCACGCCAGCGGGCGGATGTGGCCCAAACGGGTAGCCGTGCGGGTCACCCCAGGGATAATAGGCCGGACCGGCAACCGGAATTTCCAGCTCAAGCAGCTCGTAATAGGGCTTGAGCGCTTCATAGGAGATCGGCCAATCGATCCCGACGCCGTCTTCGGAATAGACGCGGAAGTCCGAGGGATGGAAACGCGGCGTGAAGCCCGCCCAGTGCACAGACCCGCCCCCGACGCCCTTGCCGCTATTATTCGCGCCGAGCGTGATTGGATCGCTGCCGCCCGTGATGCGCAGGTCGTTCCAGTAGAGCTGGTGTGAGCCCGCCTCATCGCTGACCCAATCGCGTTCGGTATCCCAGAACGGGCCTGCCTCAATGCCAACGACCTTGAAGCCAGCCCGTGCCAGCCGTTGAAGCAGCACCCCACCGCCAGAGCCGACGCCGACAATACAGAAATCGACCTCCTCATCAGGATCGAAGCGGCGCATAGGCGTCTCGATCTTCTGCATCGGGCCGAGGTGATGGACTTTGTCCTCTGGCTTTCTGAAGGCTCCGAAAAGCGGTTTTTTCATCGCGTGTCATTCCTCCCTTCGCTAATGGGTGCCGCCCTGTCCGGGAGGCTGTTGACCGTGTCCACCGGGGCCGCCCGGCTGCTTGTATATATCGGAGAGGGAGGTAGGGGGCCCCTGCCACTCATAGCGTTGTTCCTCGACCTCCCAGGGCTCAGGCGCACCGCCTGTCAGGCGCATATAGCCACGTGGATAGGCAGGTCCTCCGAAGCCGATTTCATCCCAGGCGTAGGGGTGCGCATAATAGACTCCGACCGCATCCTGAAGGATCAGGAGCCAGAAGTAATGCACCTGCATTTTCTGCCAGATCTCGTGTGCGGCGGGTGGCTCGGCGGAATGCAGGGTGAGCAATACCTGATCCTGCTCGTGGGGGCCAAGCTGCACAAATGGCTGTTGAAACAGATGCTGAGCGATCTCATCAATCGCCCGCAAACCGAGACGGTAGGCCTCGTCATCGGGTGGCATCGATTCGTAGCGGTAGCCATCGATGCGCTTGTGATAGAGGCGCTCGTCCACAAAGTTCACAATGGGAATGGTATGCTCTTCGTCCCGATCGTCCTGCGGGAGCAAGCGATCAAAGATAGCTTTCGCTAGCTCAGCCTCTTCAGGCGTAAAGAAGCGGATCGGCGGCACATGTTCGACGCGATCCAGGACGACCTTACGAGTTGCCTCATCCCAGAACGCCTGCTGATCGAGCGTGTGGAAGCCAGGATAGTAGCCGGGTTGCGCGCGCGGTGGAATGGGTTGCCCGGTGTGTGGATCGACAGGCAGACGGTCGGTTGAATGCTTCATGGTCGAGTCCTCCTCAAAAGACTTGCAAGCAGTCCCAGAAAGCCGGTCGAGGCGAAGAGTAACGGCGCGAAGATGGGCGGGCCATAGAGCAGGTTATAGAGAAACTTCTTGAAGCCTCCGGGGCGGCGGGAAATGCCGCGCAAATGGTAATAGAGCCCGAGCATACCGTTGATGGCGGCCAGCAGCGAGGTAATCGGCAGCAGCGTGCGAGCAATCGTGCGGCTCCAGATGGTGCCGATACCAGCGATCATGACCAGCGGCGAAAGCAGAATAGGCGTCCACTCGATCTTATAGGTGAAGTTGTTCTTATAGTGCGAGTACAGGGCCTCGGCTCCACTGAAGAAGGCTGAGAGGGCCGTGGCTCCGCCCATCAAGCCCTGAAAGCGTCCCTCGCGGATATCCTGTTCTGTTGAGAGGAGCTCTCTGACCGGGGCTTTGGGCATCAGGTCCATCCAGAGCGGGAACCGCCTCCTGACGCCTTTCACGTGTTCAAAGAGCTCTGGAGGAAGGGCGTTCTCACTGCGCAGAAAACTGGTAATCAGGCCCAGAAAACCGCTGGTTGCAATCAGCAGCGGCGCAAAGAGCGGTGGTCCCATCACAATATTGAAGATCGGGAGCCGCCACCCGCCGGGCTTGCGCTGGACACCGCGGATGTGCAGAAAGAAACCGACCACGCCATCCAGCGCCAGCAGCAGCGACATAACGGGCAACAGGATGCGAGCAATCCAGCGGTTGAAGATCGCGCCGATGCTGCTGAGAATATGACCGCAGCAAAGAATGACCGGTGTATACATGATCTTCTGGCTGTAGCTCCCGATATAGTGTTCGTAGGCGACTTCGAGCCCGCTCAACAGGCTGGCGCAGGCCGTAATCACAGCAAGACTGCGCTGGAAGCGTCCCTCACGGATATGCAGAATAATCGTGCGCTCCTCCTGTGCCAGCGGTGCAGGAAGCAGGCGCTGAAGCCACTTTGCGGGTAAAGGCCACGTCTGGACAACGTGCATGGGTGGTTTGGCTTTCATAGAGTTGTGTTCCCTTTCGCTCTCAAATCGCATAGCGTGCGACGTCGGCGCGTTTGAGCTCAAGCCCCATACCCGGACGTGAGCGGTCTGGATACAGTGCACCTTTGTGGGGCGTCAGCACGCCGTCAAACAGCAGATGTTCAATGCGTACATGATCGTGAAAGTATTCCATATGGCGGAAATTAGGGACGGCACAGCAGGCATGCACATGGAGTGCCGGGCCACAGTGTGAGGAGAGTGGCAGGCCGTGCGCTTCGCAGAGGGCTGCTACACGCAGGAATCCGGTAATTCCCGCGCAGCGTGTGGCATCGGCCTGAAGCACATCAACAGCCCCGGCGTCCAGCATGCGACGAAAGTACCAGAGATCATACCCGTATTCCCCGGCAGCAATATCCATGCCAGCGGGCGCCCGATCCCGAATGAGGCGCAGGCCTGCCAGATCATCCGAAGAAACGGGCTCCTCAAACCAGCTCACGCCCTGCTCGGTAAAGCGCTCAGCCTGAGCCAGCGCCTGCTTGCGGCTGTACGCGCCATTGGCATCGACAAAGAGTGCACAGTGTGGACCGATGGCCTCACGTGCCTCACGAACGCGCTCTATATCGTGGTCGGGCTCTCTACCGATCTTCATTTTTACGCGCGGGATGCCCTGTGCGGCCCAGTCTCCTAGCTGCCGCTGTAACTGCTCACGTGAATACGAGGTAAAGCCACCGCTGCCATACACGGGTGCGCACTCGCGTGAGGCACCAAGCAGCGTGACCAGGGCGACATCAAACAGGCGAGCCTTGAGATCCCAGAGGGCCGCATCAACGGCAGCGATCGCCATTGAGCTGATGCCAGGTCGTCCCAGATTGCGGATAGCCGCAACCATCGCTCGCCAGCAGCCGGGCACGTCCAGCGCGTTCTGACCGGTGACGATGCCCGCAAGCAAGCGCTGAATCAGGTGTGCCGTGGCCTCATCGGCATAGGTGTACCCGAGGCCACAGCGATGGCCCGCGTGCGCCTCTACAAGCACAATCGTTGTCTTATCCCAGGTATAGGATCCATCCGACTCAGGGAAGTCGGTCGGAATAGTACATGCTGTCACCTTGATGGCATCAATCGCTGCCTTTTCAAGTGATGTCATGTTTTGCTCCTTGCTTATGGTAATCTCATTATTTCTTGTCTATAATCTCCATAGAGTGGTCTGAGTGTGAGCTGTAATTGTCTGTGATGTCGGTTCAACATCTTATCCATCGTAGTACAGGCGCTAATCAGTGATAGATGCGTAAAGGCCTGCGGAAAGTTCCCGAGCGCCTCACCCGTCGGGTTGATCTCTTCGGCATACAGGCCGACGTGGTTGCTGTAGGAGAGTAGCTTTTCCAGCAGCAGGCGTGCCTCCTCCAGGTGCCCGGCAAGGGCCAGATTTTGCACAAACCAGAAGCTACAGGCGCTAAAGGTCCCCTCCTGTGAGCCCAGGCCATCATCTGCGGCATACTGTGGCAGATAGCGCCGGACCAGTGCTCCGCTGGCAAGCTCGTTTTTCAGGCGCCGAAGGGTAGAGAGCACGCGCGGCTCTTTCGTCCCGGTAAAATGAGTGAGCATCAGCAGCAGTGAGCTTGCATCAATCGCCTCGCTTCCGTAGTATTGCACGAAGCTCTGCTTCTCCTGACTCCAGCCACGTTGCATGATCTGCTGATAGATCCTGGAGCGCATTTTGATCCAGCGATTAATAGGGGCAGGCCAACCGCGCAAGCGGGCGATGCGGGTAGCGCGATCGAAGGCCACCCAACTCATCAGGCGTGAATGGACAAATTGTTTTGGGCCGCCACGTACCTCCCAGATGCCTTCATCAGGGTCCTCCCAGTGCTTTTCCAGCCATTCAAGCAGCAAGAGCAGATTACTCCAGAGATCGTATGAAATGGCGTCATAGCGATTGTAAATATACAATGCGTCCAGCATCTCGCCATAGATGTCAAGCTGTTTCTGGGTATAGGCTCCATTTCCGATACGCACAGGGCGGCTCTTGCGGTAGCCTTCCAGGTGGTCAAGGGTGATCTCGGTCAGCGTCTGTTGACCGTTAATGCCATACATGGGCTGAAGCGTGCCCCCCTCTTTGAGCTCATGACAGCGGTTATCAAGCCATTTCATAAACGCTTCGGCCTCCTGCGTAAAGCCAAGCGAAAGCAGGCTATCGAGCGTAAAAGAGGCGTCGCGTATCCAGGTATAGCGATAATCCCAGTTGCGTGCGCCGCCGACTGATTCGGGCAGGCTGGTAGTTGCAGCCGCCAGCAGAGCGCCTGTAGGAGCATAGGTGAGTAACTTCAATACCAGAGCCGAACGCTGTACCACATCGCGCCAGCGCCCCTGATAGAGGCATTGGGAAAGCCAGCTATGCCAGTACATGGCCGTGTTCCGAAAGGACTGATTATACTCCTGCTCATCCAGAGGGCGGGGCGAACTCCCGTCTCTATGATCGCTCGACAGGACGAAGCGAATGGTATCGCCATCGTGTAGCGTCAGCGTTGCCTTTACACCTCCGTGCCCATCTTCTTCCAGCGGGATCGGCGAGGCGAGGCCCATCGTTATCTGCTTGCTCTCAAAGATGGCTCCGGTATCGACCAGGTGGACCTTGTGTCTCATACGCGCATAATCGAACGTGGGCCGACAATGAATGGTAAAGGTCAGCGAGCCATGAATGATACTCAGAGCACGTACCAGGAAGTGTTGAAGCTCCGTCGATTCCGCTTCTTTGATTGGCATGAAGTCCGTCAGTTCTGCGACGCCCTCTGTGCTGAGAAAGCGCGTCAGCAGAATGTTTGTTTCGGGAAGATAGAGCTGCCTGCATTTGACCTGCTCGGTAGGCGAGATGCGAAAGAAGCCGCCCTTGTTTGCGTCAAGCAGGGAACAGAAAACGGCGGGTGAGTCAAAGCGAGGTAGACAGCACCAGTCAATGGATCCATCAATGCCAACCAGTGCCACAGTATGCAGATCTCCGATGAGTGCATGATCTTCGATTGGAAGATAGGTGGCGGGTTGTTCACTCATAAAACGATATCTCCTCAACTGAACACGACAGTGATCCTCTGTTCACACGTATAGAGCGGGGTGTGATGTTACATGCTCTGCCGTAATAGACGGTATTGCCTGTATTTTGTGTTTCGGGGTGAACACGCTTTATTTGTGGGCCGGAGAGAGCCGGGAAGGGCATGCGCCGCGCATGTTTCCGCCCCATTGTCACCTTTTTGAGCTTCGTTCGTGAGAAACAATAGCGGAGCGTGTCGTTTATTCAGAAGCGCGTATTTAGCGTAGGAGTAGAATACAAGTGGTGAGTTGAAATAGGGCAAAGTGGCCCTGTTCAATAGTTCTATCAGTCGAGTACTTTGCCGGCAAAGGGCAAAGTCTCGTTTCTCACGTAATAGTCGTAACCGCTCAATAAAAGGAGGAAAACATGCAGCGTACAACGACAACCCAGAAGACGCTTCAGCAATGTATTCAGGAGTGTCATGAGTGTCATGCAAGCTGTCTCCAGACCCTTCAATACTGTATTCAGCAAGGTGGGAAGCATGTCGAACTTGACCACATTCGGCTGATGCAGGATTGTAGCCAGATGTGTCAGATGTGTGAGGATTTCATGCTGCGGCAGTCGCCCTTGTATGCGGCACTGTGCACGCTTTGCGCTCAGATCTGTCTCCGCTGTGCCGAGTCCTGCGAGAAGGTAGATCCGAACGATGCTCAGATGAAAGCCTGTGCTGAGCACTGCCATCGCTGCGCACAGACCTGCCAGCAGATGTCTCAGGGAAGGGCATAGCTCCTTCTACTCCCGTTTGTTGTGGCGGCACCTGTTTTCCACTCTGGAAGCAGGTGCCGAATTTTTATTTCAGCTCATCTCTCTATATTGTCAGTATCTCTCCCGGGTAATCTATTATGCCATATCATAGAATTGATGAATCTATACTTTTCTGTTTCAATGCACAGTATAGTGAAAGAGGAAACCTCACTGACGTGGGCATCATTCGAACCGGTCGTCAGCCATTTTACACTGCGGATCGGGGAGGGAGAGACAAAGACTGGCTCTCCCTCTCTTTTTATGTTCACTGCGGATCGGGGAGGGAGAGACAAAGACTGGCTCTCC
>NZ_QKUF01000002.1:0-290439 GCF_003253565.1 Thermosporothrix hazakensis | reverse complement strand
ACTGGCTCTCCCTCTCTTTTTATGTTCACTGCGGATCGGGGAGGGAGAGACAAAGACTGGCTCTCCCTCTCTTTTTATGTTCACTGCGGATCGGGAGCTGAAGTTCCCTCTCTTTTCATAGTTCAGGTAGTCGGGAAGATCGGCCAGACCAGCACATCCTGTACTTGCGAGTAATGCAGCAGTGGCGCTTGCTCCGGGAGTGGAAAGCGAGCCGCAAGCGTCATCGAGTTATAGAGGATCTCCATTCGCGCCTTCTGTAACTCCCAGGGGCGATGATGGATATGAGCCCGCAGGATTTTCTGGCGTCCGATCACGGTATAGAGGCAATAGCGCTCAAGCAGCCAGTAGTCTAGCGTGCCACGTTCTGCCTGAAAGATTGCCGGGTGTGGTTGATAGCGGGCGATAAAGGTAGCCGGGAGTCCCTTTGGATCAGTGCGCACGCTGCTGTAAAAGAACAAGTTCCCTCTCTGTTCGCTATGCATTCGTGCCTTGAAATAGGGCAAAGAGTAGACATGCCGCGCCAGCAGTACCATCAGTGGATTGCTTGCATCCAGACTGAAAAAATAGATACCGGGTATTCCATTGGCAATCACATAGGTTCTGACGTTGAGCTCGTAGCTATCGGAGAGCGCAGGTATTGGCGGGAAGCCCCGTGGCGCAACATGTGACATGGAGAATGGAGTGATCGTCAGCCAGCATTGATCCTCGAACGTGTCAAGTGAGAGCGCGGAAGGGACAAAGGGCCGGAGCTCCTCGGGCGTCAGTGACCAGTGTGCGAAGAGAACATCCTTCCATCGCTGCGTCATAATCCACGCACCTGAATGCAGCGGAAACGGTCGATGCTCAACTGATTGTAGAATCTCTGCGGTTTGCATTGCTCCTTCCTTTTCCCTGTGCTGAGAACATAGGTTATAGAAAGTAGCACGCCTATCTCACTCAAAATGTCTCAGATGGGCTACTTTTCACGTTCTCGTGCTTCTGGATGGTTGCCTGTGGTTTGGCTGTTCCGTTGCTGCCCCATAGTAATTGTAAGGTTGCTATCAGAACGACCTTTCCTCTTTTTATGGAATTCAGTATGCTTTCTATAGCATTTATTGACCAGGCGTGCTTGAAGAAAGAAGAGGAAAAGGCCATGAGTTTACATGAAGAGATGAGGATGAATGAGCTGGAAATTGAGATGAACTCGCTGGAAATCTCTGAATGCGGCCTGGAAGCAAGCAAGACGAGGGAACTGGACAGCGAGTTCTGGACGGAGCCCGATCACATCTCTGATATTCCCCGGTTCGATGAACTGGACCTCGAAGAGCTCATCCGTGTCGGGATCGTGGATGACGAGTTGATTGATGATAGCGTGGGTGAGGATGCCTACAAGGATGACCTCTATATGGCGATGCCGATGCCGGTCAGGGGCAAAACCATCGGCGAGCGAGCGGTGCGACTGGCGATACGGCAGAAGGGGTATCGGGAACAGGGAGGTCCCGACTGTAATAAGTTCTCGCGCTACTTCGGGCACAGATGTCAGCCCTGGTGTGCGGACTTTGTTTCCTGGGCGCTTGATGCCGCCGGACATCAGAATAAGCAACTGCCCTGGGATAATCCTTCCCTGGTGACAAGCATCTACGCATGGGGCAAGAAGCATCGCAGTCTGGTGGAGGCACCACGCCCGGGTGACATCTTCCTGATCAGGAATAAGCGAGCTTCACATGCGGGCTTTGTGGTCTCAGTACAGGCCAGCAGAGGTACCTTTACCTCGATTGAGGGCAACACCATGCGCGGCAAAGATAGGCGTCTGCTCTGGGTATGGAGCCACAGGCGCGAGATGAAGCGCTTCAAGTTCGTACGCCCGACCAGCCTGGAAATGCGGCATCCTCCATACAAATAGTGTGCGCCCGATTCGTTGTGTGACACGGAGCGTCAGAGAGGGATCTATCTTCCCTCCCTGGCGCTTTTTCTCTTATTTCTCGACAAAAACAATATCGAGAAGATCGACCTGAAAACGAACCGTTTGATTCTGTTGCAGGATCAGATCACTGAGCGGAATTTCCAGCGCATCCTGGATGACCACCATATCATTCTCATCGCGTGATGATTGCGATATCCAGACCAACCAGTCTGGCAGATTGCCATCATAGCCGTTCTCAACATCTTTCAGATAGTCGGTACAGCGGCGAAAGAGCTTGGGGAGAAGAAGCTGTCCCTGGGGACCGATGGAGTCCTGATTGACCAGTTGAAAACTGTTTGTCTGATCCTCGCGCCAGACGCCCTTAAGGTCTGAACGGGCCTGAACTGCGGCGTCACGGAGCAGGCGGCGGTGCTCAATATACGTGGAGGTGTAGGTTGTATAATAGGCGGTCCCCTCTCTCAACAGAGTGAAGTTGAGTGTTTGTTGAAGCAGTGTGGGGTCAAGTAGAGTCCATGTACCATCCTGAAGGCCGTCTGCAAGCGGACCTATCAGGATATAGGAGATCGGACGGCCATTGACCTCTGCGGCCTGCGTCAGAATCGCGCCTGGAATGTGCAGCGGGGTGGAATCGGTCACGCGATGCTGCTCGTAAACGATATTCTGGAAGCCAAGCCATGCCAGGAGCGTATCACGAGACCACTCGCCAAGCGGCTGCATATGTGTGCCATAATGGAGCTCGGGCGCGTCCACCCCTTCGAGGCGGAGCTGCACGCTTCCATCCCGAGAGACCTTGATGCGATAGGCACGTTGCAACAGCCTGTAGAGCTCCAGATTGTGGGCAATGAAGCGGAGAGAATCGCCATCCGGTTTTTTCCCCTTGATCACAAAGTCCCCTTTGATCGCAAGGTAGTAGGGTGATGCCACAGGTCATACTCCTTTCTACGCCGGGTATACTGTTCCCTCGGTCCGGTCTCTATCTAGATATAGTGTACCTGTGTGGAGAAAAAACCAGACAAAAAGCTCCTGTCCGCTGAGCAGCAGGAGCTGGAAGTGTAGCAGCGCTTACAGGTCGCTGACGGCCTCTTTAAAGCGCCGAATTGCCTCTATATGCTGATCGATTGAGGTATATCCGGCGTTCATCGTGCTAAAGCACAGGTGGGTGGCTCCGGCGTCGCGCCAGCCTTCCGCGAGGCGTCGCCACGTATCGGGAGTGCCGTCGGTGGCGTTGATGCGGCCCTCGATGCCAAGCGTAGAGGGATCACGGCCAGCCTCCTGAAAATAGCGACGCAGGCGCTCCAGGGTGGGCTTGTTCTGCTCGGGCGTGCCCTGTGGGAACCATCCATCACCCAGGCGGGCAAGACGACGGAGAACCGGTTCAGCGCTGCCGCCAAGCCAGAGCGGGATAGGGCGAGTGAGCGGCATGGGATTTAAACCGACGTCGTTTAACGTGATATATTTGCCATGATAGGTCACGGTTTCCTGTGTCCAGAGCAGACGGAGCGCCTCCATTTGCTCGTTCATGATGCGCCCACGCTCGTTGAAGTTGACGCCGAGCGCCTCAAATTCGGCGGGAATCCAGCCCACGCCGATGCCCAGGCGGAACTTTCCCTTTGTCAGAATATCTATCTCTGCCGCTTGCTTGGCGACCAGCGCTGTTTGTCGCTGCGGCAGGATAATCACCGCGGGTACAAGCTCCATCTCGGTTAGCGCTGCCAGATAGCCAAACAGGACGAATGGCTCATGAAAGAGCTGGCGCCCATAGGCATAGGTATCGGGATGGCTTGGCCCGGTAGTTACCACGTGATCATAGGCGACCATATGCTGAAAGCCCAGATCGTTCGCAGCCTGTGTATAGGCACGAATCGTGCCGGTGTCTGTTCCACTCTCGGTCTGTGGGAAAACAACCCCTATTTGTACCATTGTAATGCTTCTTTCCTTTCCAGCAGAACAGAGGAGATAAACGAGTATTACAGGATACAATCTCCTCTTTCTTAGAAACGGAAAAGATGGAGTGTTTATTCCGAATAGGCTTTCAGCGTGGTCAAACTGAAGAAAAAGTGAAATCAGAGATGAGGTTTGGTCGAGAAGGAAAAATGATACGCTCTGTCCAGCAACGGCTCTTTTTATCGATTGCACTCTATTCCTCTGTTCCTTTCGGTGCATCTTTTTTCAGAAATATGTCTATCGCATGTCTATCGCCAGCCGCGCTATCGTATATCGGTGCGTGGGCTCTCTATGATCGGTGCATCCACCTGGCTCGGAGGTGGCACGAATACGGGCCCGGGCGGTCTTGCCTCCCGGGAGATGCTGCGAGCGCACCGCTTGAGACGAATGGGAGGTGTTGCCGGAGCGGCTTTTGTGGCCGGTTGAGCGCTTGTATGTCTCTCAAAACGCAAAAAAATGAAGCAATCTTATGCATTTGTAGCAGGTGTTGCAACCGTGAAGTCATACCTGCATTTATTGTAGAGCCCTGCATATATAGAGAAGCACACCTCAAGGATGGGAAGGAGAAGAGGCGATCCGTTGAGTATGCCCCTTTTGTGGTTATGGTAGAAATAGTTATAGAGATGCCACTGAGCAGAGGGAATACCTCTTCTGGCTCAGGGAAAAGTGAAAAGAGTTTGCCAGTTCTTTCTTCAGGGAATGAATCTAATCATGCCGAAATTGCAATGTAGCGTGAACGGACTCATGTGAGAGTTCTCCGACGCGCTCATACAAGCTCTAGAGCCGATGGAGATGGTTTCGGGTGTGGTACTGGTAGAGCTTTTTGTACATGATATATTTTAATCGAGCGATGGTGAAGATCGAATGAGGTAAGTTCGATCAAGTACGCTCAAGCTATTTCATAAAGTCGTTGAATCTGGAGTTCACGCAGCAGAAAGAATACATGTTGAGTTGCGTAAGGAAAAGAATTCATAGCAGTACCAGTTCAGTTGCTATGGGTTCGAGACACAAGCAAGAGCAAGGAACGCGTATAGAATGGGAATGGATCTGTATGTGTAACTTTTTCCCATTTTGCTTCGTGCAGGGATGAAATGAAGCTGGTATAGAGGGGTGTTCATGGAAAAGTCAAAACGCATCATTTTCCGCGAGGTAGCCTTGCAGCGCTATCTCCAGCGACAGGAGAAGCAGGTATTACCACGCCTGATGATCCCGCTGGTGTTCAAGTTTCTCTGGGTAGCGCTGGCCCTGCTACTTCTGGGGCTGTTTCTGATAACGCAAGAGATTCATGCTTTGCTTGGGGGGTAAGCAATGCGAAAAGTAGATCAGGAGCAGGCAACCAGAGGAGACGAAGGGTCAAAACAAGCCCGTTTGCCTGTTGAGCAACAGAAAGGTATTCAACACGCTCTGCGGACCTTTTCAGGAAAGTTGCCATTCAGACGGAGAGTGCCAGAAATCTTGCAGTTGAGCACAGTCGAGTGTGGCGCGGCCTGTCTGGCAATGATTCTGAGTTACTATGGGCGCAAGACAAGCGTCATGGAGATCCGGGAGCGATGCGGCATCGGGCGGGGAGGTGCTTCGGCCCATACCCTGGTGAAGGCTGCACAGAGCTACAACTTACGGGTACGAGCGCTCTCCTTGCAGAAGAGTGACTTTCGCTACCTCCCGCTCCCTGCTATCGTACACTGGAATTTCAACCATTTCCTGGTGCTGGAACGCTGGACGCCGCGTTATGTCGATGTGGTTGATCCTGCGGTCGGGCGTAGCCGGATGACTCAGGAGGAATTCGATGAGGGATTCACCGGAGTTGTGCTGTTGCTTGAGCCCGGAGTGCACTTTGACCGTACGCCTGGCGTGGGTCAGATCAAGCTTCGCTCGTATATCGCGAATCTTGCCCGGAAAGCGCCGGGGATGCTGGTTCAGGTCTTGCTGGCGTCGTTTCTGGTGCAGGTGCTTGGCTTGAGTGTGCCCGCGTTGACCAAGCTGATGGTTGACCGTGTCATCCCGTTGCAGCAGCAGTCTGTGATGGTCTGGATGGCTGCCGGCATTCTGGTGCTGTTCCTTGCTCAGTTGGTCACGACGACGCTGCGGGCGCTCGTGCTGGTCTACTTACAGGCGCGTGTGGATATACAAATGATGGTAGGCTTTTTCGAGCATCTGTTGCAGCTTCCACTGCGCTTTTTCCAGCAACGTTCAAGTGGTGATATTATTGCACGTTTAAATAGTAATACCGTTGTGCGCGATACGCTGAGCAAGCAGCTCATCTCTACCATTCTTGATGGAAGCATGGTGACAGGATATCTGTTCATCCTGTTCTGGCAGTCGCCCATATTTGGTGTGCTGGGTCTGGGGATCGGCGCGTTACAAATGCTGATTTTCATGCTGACAAGACGACGACTGCACTACCTTTCGTCCTGTGAGCTGGCTGCCCAGGGAAAAACATACGGATATGCTGCCGAGACCTTGACTGGTATTGAGTCGTTGAAAGCCGCTGGAGCGGAACAACAGGCGTTGCAGCGCTGGTCGAACAGCTTCTTTCAGGAGTTGAACGCCTCCATTCGGCGCAATCTGCTCTCGTCTGTCTCGGAGATGGTGCGCTCCCTGACAACGACCCTGGCGCCGCTGGCCCTGCTCTGGACCGGAACCATGCTTGTGCTGCATGGCTCGATGCAGGTGGGAACGATGTTAGCGCTCAATTCGTTGACCGTGGCGTTTCTGACTCCACTCTCATCGTTGATGGTGAGCGGCCAGACCATCCAGCTCGTTTATTCGCACCTTGAGCGTATCGCCGACGTGATGCGCGAGAAGCCGGAGCAAGATGAACAGGAAGTCTTTCTTCCGCCCAAACTGAGTGGACGCGTGACATTGCAACATGTGAGTTTTCGCTATGACGTGGCCTCAGAGGACGTGCTGAAAGATATCAACCTGGAAATTCAGCCCGGGCAGACTGTGGCAATCGTGGGGCGAACCGGGTCAGGGAAGAGCACCTTTGGCAAACTGCTCCTGGGGCTGTATCAGCCGACCAAAGGCGAGATTCTCTACGACGGGATCCCGTTGCAGCGGATGAACTATCAGGCCGTACGGGCGCAGTTTGGAGCAGTGATGCAGGATGCCGTTATTTTCAGCGGTTCTGTAAGACAGAATATCTCGTTCAACAACCCTGATATGAACATGGATCAGGTGGTCTGGGCGGCGCATCTGGCGGCCCTGCATGAGGACATCGTGAACCTGCCAATGGGCTATGAGACGCCAGTGGCAGAGGGTGGAAGTGTCCTTTCTGGCGGACAGCGACAGCGTCTTGCGATTGCGCGAGCACTGGCCCATCAACCGGCCCTGTTGCTTCTGGATGAGGCGACCAGTTCGCTAGATGTCGGGACTGAGCGCCGGGTTGCGCGAAATATTAGCAAGCTGCCCTGTACCAAGTTTATCATCGCTCATCGCTTGAGCACCGTCAAAGATGCAGACATTATACTTGTGCTTGAACGAGGACGTATCATGGAGTATGGAACGCATAATGAGCTGTTACAGCGTGGAGGTGTGTATACGCGCCTGATACGTCACCAGCTTGCAACCGGTGAAATTATGGAAGATACCGGCCGTGGAATGTTGGGGGATCAGGGAGGGGATACTTTCAGGGAAGTCTAAACATGCCGACAGCACGTGCATACATACTGTCGAGCGTTCGGCAGGCTTTCAACGGGCACGGTTGTTGTCAACCAGAAGAAAGCAAGATGTATGCGTGTTGTTTATACATCTCAAGACCCGAAGGATCTCACTCAGATGTGAAAGGAGAACACCGTAATGACATTCGATATTATCCGAGCATGGAAAGATACCGAGTATCGAGAGAGCCTGACGCCAGAACAGCTCGCCTCCTTACCCGCAAGTCCTATCGGCGGAGTAAGAGAGCTGGCGGAAGAGGAGCTGCACGAAGTCTCTGGCGGCACTATCTTCATCGGCGTCGGCGGTTGGGGTGGCACCTGGTGGGGTGGCGGCTGGTGGGGCGGCGGCGGCGGCTGGTGGGGTGGTGGTTGTGGCTGTGGCGGCTGTGACTGGGGCTGCTAATTACTATCAGTCTTATCGAGGAGGAGAAATGACGTTCGATATCATCCGAGCGTGGAAAGACACCGAGTATCGCGCCAGCCTCTCACCTGAAGAGTTAGCTCAGTTGCCCGCGAATCCGATTGGCGATGTGAGGGAATTAGCAGAAGAGGAACTGCACGAAGTTGCAGGTGGAACCCTCTTCATCGGAATCGGTGGTTGGGGCGGCGGCCCCTGGTGGGGTGGCGGTCCCTGGTGGGGCGGTGGCCCCTGGTGGGGCGGCGGCCCCTGGTGGGGTGGCGGTCCCTGGTGGGGCGGCGGCTGCGGCTGCTAAGAGAAAGCCTTTACTGTGGTTGTGGAGGTTACGCTGCATACCTCGGGGTTGCAGCATCTCGAATGCCTTGAAAGAGTTCACTTGTTCCGAAAGGAGTACAACATGAAACTTGACGTTATCCGCGCATGGAAAGATGCAGACTATCGTGCAGATCTCTCTCCGGAAGCCCTGGCTGCCCTGCCGGAGAATCCGGTTGGTGAGGCGAAAGAGCTGACAGAAGAGGAATTGCATGAAGTAGTCGGCGGTAGCAGTAGCTACTGGAGCAGCCATTCTCACTATAGTTCCAGTTACTGTAGCTGCGATTCGTGGGACGGCTGGGACTATTGGTGGTAGGAAACCAGGATAAAATGCAGGGATGCATTTCTTCCATTGGCTGACTCCCGCAGGTTATTAGATGCCCATTTGTTCAAGAAAGGAGCAAAAAAGTGAGGTTCGATGTTATTCGTGCATGGAAAGATGCAGACTATCGTGCAAGCCTGTCACCGGAAGAGCAGGCTGCATTACCCGAGAATCCTATAGGTGATGCCAAAGAGCTGTCTGATGACGAGCTGGATGAGGTCACTGGTAACGGCTTCATCTGGATCGGCGGTGGCTGGTGTGGTGGCGGTCGTTATTACCACCGCTCCTGTCACTGTTGTTATGACCATTGGTATCGCTGGGATGATTGGGGGTGTGATTGGGATTGCTAGCAAGCATTCTACGGTTGGGGTGTCTGAGGGCACCTCAACTCCCTCTTTTCCATCGAAGAAAGAAGCGAGGTTTTTGTTTCGTATGAGTGAAAGTGTGATTCAACCGCCGCAGTCAAAGGTGCAGCAGAGCCGTGAATGTCCGACCTGGGCGCAGGCATACCTGTTAGAAGAACGTTTACCCCTCCCCCAAAACCGGTCGCTCCCCGACTCCCCGGAAGCACAGAAGCGAGCGCTCCGCCGCCTGCAAGCCTGGAAAACAACTCGCCCTTTTGACCGTGATTCTTATTTTACACAATGGCTGGCGCAACACCACATCTCCGAAGATGAGTTCCTCTATCTCCTTGCAGAGCCTGTAGAGGAGCTCTATAAGCGGAGTGAGACCGAACCGCAATGGCTGCATGACCTGCTTGAGGTGCTGGATACGGTCCCGGCAACCGAGCGTGTGAGCCAGTGGTCACAGGAAATCGCGGCCCTCTATCCACCTGCCGGATTGCTGCTCGGTCTCAATCCGCTGCTGGAGTACGGTTTGAGGCAGATTGAAGCGGTTGTCGAGAACGAGCTGCGTCCGCGCTATGCGGCCCTGCCCTTCGATCCCGAAGGTATGTTACGCTCCTTTTTCCGCTCAGTCTCGGAGCGCCTGTTTGCGCAGTTCAATAAAGTCTTCGTGCTGGAAATGCATGTAGAGCGCATGCAGGGCCTGTTGAAGGGCGCAACCGCCGAGGAGCGCTACGCCGATTTTATTCGTCGCCTCAGCACACGAGAGCGCCTGCTGACGCTGCTTGAAGAGTATCCGGTGCTTGCCCGTTTGATGTTGGTGACGCTTCAACAGCAGTCACGCTATATCGGGGAATTCCTGAATCATTTGTGCAAGGACTGGGAGCAGATCTGTGCGACCTTTACTCCGGGGCGCGATCCAGGCAAGTTGATGCGGCTACAGATCGGCGCGGGCGACATGCACCGGGAGGGACGAAGCGTTTTAAAACTCGAATTCTCGACCGATTTTAAGCTGATCTATAAGCCGAAATCGCTGGCGGTTGACGAGCACTTTCAGCAACTGCTTGAGTGGTTCAACGAGCGGGGAGCTTCTCCCGCATTTCGTTCCTTCACTATTCTCGATCGTGGCTCCTATGGCTGGACCGAGTTTATGCAGGCCGGTCCCTGTGCTTCCGAGGCAGAGATACAGCGCTTCTATGAGCGGCAGGGTGGCTTCCTTGCGCTGCTCTACAGCCTGACCGCGACCGATTTCCATGCGGAGAACGTGATTGCCGTTGGCGAGCACCCGATGCTGATTGATCTGGAAGCGCTCTTCAGGCCGGTCGTGCAGGGAGAGTTTAGCGATGCATCGGGCAATGATCGCACCCTGTACTCGGTGTTGAACGTGGGCCTGTTGCCCAATCGCACCTGGTCAACTAAGAATTCAATCGGTGTTGATATCAGCGGGCTTGGCACGCCCGAGGGTCAGCTTTCGCCTCGGCCTATTGTCACCTGGGAGGGAGCTGGAACCGATCAGATGCGCGTGGTGCATCAGCGGGTCGAGATGCCCGGTAGTCAGAATCGTCCCTCGCTGAACGGTGGTAAGCCGGTCGATGCGCTGGCGTATCGTGACGCGATCCTGAGAGGCTTCACGCGGATGTATCAGTTGCTCTGTTCGTTGCGCGAAGAGCTGATTACTGCATGGTTGCCGCGGTTCGCGAACGATACTATTCGGGTGCTGCTTCGTCAGACCGAGACGTATGCACGCTTGCTGGCTGAAAGCTATCATCCTGACCTGCTTCGGGATGCGCTGGTGCGTGAGCGCTACTTCGCGCGACTCTGGCTGGAAGCCGAGTTACGTCCCGAACTGTTGCATGTGATTCCGGCGGAACGACGTGATCTGTTTCGGAGTGACGTGCCAATGTTCACAACAACGCCCGCGAGCCGGAGCATCTTTTCGGCGGATGGCGAGGAGTTCCCGAACTTCTTTGAAGATACGGCGCTCTCGCTGGTGCGGCAGCATCTGGAGCACATGGGTGAGCGGGATCTGCACAAGCAAAGCTGGATTGTGCGGGCCTCGCTGGCGACGCTGCACATGGCCTCTGAACATATGCTCGGGGTGCCATTTGCCGAGCCCGAACAGCAACGGCAGATTGAGCCGGAGCGTTTGCTCGAGCTGAGCAACGAGCTTGCTGAGCGAATCTGTGAGCTGGTAATCTGCGGCAAGGATCAGGCGCACTGGCTGAATATCAGTATGCTTGGTGAGGGCGTCTGGAACGTGGTGCCGTCTGATATCGGTCTGTATGATGGCCTCAGCGGCGTCGCGCTCTATCTCGGCTATCTGGGCGCGCTGACAGGCAATGAGCGCTATACCGAGATGGCAGAACTGGCAATCGGGATGATGCACCGTCAGCTTGAGCATGGGCGAAAGTATCTGCGCCTGCTCGGTCTGGGAGCATTCAACGGGCTTGGCTCGCCGATCTACCTGTATGCCCATCTGGGTATGCTCTGGAATGAGCCGAAGCTGTTCCAGGAGGCTCTTGAACTTGCGGCGCTGCTTCCCCAGATCCTTGAGAAGGAAGATCAGGCCGATCTGACGAACGGGATTGCAGGCACGCTGATGACGCTGTACGCGCTCAACGCGGTTGTGTCGGAGCCTGCTTTGCGTGACCTCGCGGTACAGTGTGGTGAGCGGCTGCTGACGCTGGCTCAGCCACAGGATCAGGGGATTGGCTGGCTGACACGCGGGCATTCGAGACCCTTGAGCGGCTTTGCACATGGAACGGCTGGAATTGCACTCAGTCTGCTGAAGCTGGCCGCCTGGAGCGGAGAGTCCCGTTTTGCTGAAGCGGCTCAGGAGGCGCTTGCATATGAGCGAAGCCTGTTTGTGCCGCAGCGACAGAACTGGGCAGATGTGCGCGATATGGCAAACGGGCAGCGTGATGAACCCACCTGTATGGTTGCCTGGTGTCATGGCGCTCCGGGAATCGGCCTGGGACGCATGGCGATGCTGGCGTACAGCAATGATGTGCAGCTTCAACAAGAGATCGAGGCGGCAATCCAGACGACGAGCAGAGAGGGGATGAACTTCAATCACTCGCTCTGTCATGGGGCGATAGGGAACGTCGAGCTGCTGCTGATGGCCGCTCAGCAGTTCCGTGAGCCTCGCTATCGGAAGATACTGGACCGCGCTGTTGCCCGTATTCTCGCCAATATGGAGGCGCTTGGGCCGCTCACGGGAGTGCCGCAGGGTATCGAGACGCCAGGCCTGATGACCGGGCTTGCCGGGATCGGCTATGGCCTGTTGCGCCTTGCCAGAACAGAACAGATCCCTTCGGTATTGCTGCTTGAACCTCCAATGGCTGCGCGTACGGTATGATGCAGGTTCTGCCGAGGTAACCTGCCAGGTGAGGCGACCTTCGGGTTGCCTCGCTTTTTTCTGTCCGGACGCGTATACGAAGAACTGGTGAGAACCCTTGAAAGGAGGTGTTTGTGCGACTTGAATCGCTTCTCCAGGTGCTCAATGAGAGACAGCGGCGAACCTTCAGGCTGAAAACCCGCTATCAACAGGGAGCCTATGCCCTGGTCGATGCCGCTGGTGATGCATTTGTGCTGAAGTGGTACGCAACACGTGACCGCCTTGTACAGGTGCTTGCTCGACGCGAATTGCTTGAACGGTTGCGGTCAACGGGCTATCCGGTTCCTGCGTATGAGGTCTGGGGGGAGACAGATGAGGGCGCATATCTGATACAGCGAGCGCTTCCCGGAGCCCCATCAGCGACCTTAACGGCAGCGCAGCTACTCAGTTTGCTGGAATTGAACACGTTGCAGGTTGGTCGTGCTCCTGAAGGGGCGCGCGATTGGCCTCGGGAGGTTGTGCAGACGGTGCTCTTTGGTGGGCAGGGCTATTGTGAGCATGCTTCTTTATTGCACCACTTGGAGGAAACCGCTGCTCTGCTGAGACAGCTCCAGCGGCTTGTCAGGCAACATCAGGGCGCTATTTCTACTCCCGTGAAAAACGATATTGTGCATTTTGACTTTCACCCGGCCTTGAGATCAGTGGCGTGATCGACTGGGATGGTGCCTGTATCGGAGATGCGGCGTTTGATCTGGTCACGTTGCTCTTCTTTCTCTATGATGATGAGCGGCTCCGGGCGCTGCTGTGGCGGGTGCTGCTTGAGCGTTTATCGGTCCCGGCGCTCAGCGTCTATGTGGCGCATATGATTCTGCGTCAGGTTGATTGGTCGATTCGCTTCTATGATCGGCTGACAGTGGAGCGCTTTCTACATCGAGGGTACGCCATTCTGTCGACGTTGACGTACACGTACACGTAATCGTATACGTACACGTAAAGAGAAGAAAAGAAGTACCGGCGGATGTACTGGCCCAAATAGTGCTATCATATAAGAGGATGTTGGGCCCGATTCGTCAGGTTCAACGAATCTCACATGAAAGGGAAGAACAACAATGTATATTGCAGTGAATAAGATCCCTGTGCCTGCCGGGCATGAGCAGGCGGTTGCGGAGGGCTTTAAGAAGGCGCTGCCGGGCATGAAGCGCTTCAGTGGCTTCCTGGGTCTGGAATTGTGGAAGTCCCCTGATGGCAGCATTCAGGCGGTCTCGCGCTGGACTACAAAAGAGGCTCTCGACGAATATCTGAATGATGAGCTCTTCAAGCGGCATCACGAAGGGACCGAGTCGAAAGGCCACGGCCACGATCTGGTCTCCTACTATGAATGCGAAGTGCTTGCATAAAGCGTCGGCGGGCCGGGCGCTTGCTCGGCCTGCTTTTTTGTACCCGCTATGCTTGTGTAGTCGGGCTGTCGGTATGCGGCTTTTTTGAGGAGACAGGAAATGAAGTACTCGATGCAGCCGAGAGAAACAGAGTATAAGGGGAATAGCTTTCGGAGCCGTCTGGAGGCGCGTTGGGCTCTGTTCTTTGATCTGGTGGGGATTCGCTATCGCTACGAGATGGGCGGTTTTACGCTGAAGAATGGTATGCTCTACAAGCCTGATTTCTGGCTGCCTGATTATGAAATCTGGGTGGAGATCAAGCCGGATAAGCCAAAGCCGAAGGAGAAGCTGAAGGCCCGGCTGCTGGCTGAAGAAAGCCGCTCCCCTGTCTATATCTTTGCCGGTAATGTCGGAGCTTACGTGATCTATGATGCCTATCAGAGCCGGCGACTGATGCTACACGAGTGTGAGTTTTGTGGTGCGCTGCTGTTTGTGGCACCAGAGCAACCTGTGACGCATTATCGCGATGCGCACCAGCGCGAGGTTTTTGCTGACGCAGATTGGCGCCCCACGGAAAAATTGATGCGGGCCTATGTAGAGGCCCGTTCAACCCGGTTTGAACATTTTGAATCTCTCTCATAATTGAGAAATTCAGCTTTTCTCCCATTGACAAAGCGTTTGTTTTTATGGTACATAATAGAGAGAGAAAGATGACTAAGTCAATCAACAATATCAACAATCTGATACTGCGGGCACGCTCACTTCTGCTTACGGATTTTTTCTGGTTATTTCATCGATAACTGGCTTTTGGCGCTGTAGCGTTTCTTGGGGAAGGCATTGCTCTTGTGTGTGACGGCACAAGGTGGCAATGCCTTCTTATTTTTGGGTAGCAGTTCCTCGGGAAAAACGAGACGGGGTTATCTTGACGAAGTGCTTAGGTTGTGCTAATATCCGAGTGCAACAGTAGGGTTTAGGTGGAAGTCAGCACGAAGCTGCTGGTTCTCCTGTAAGCCTGCCTGTAGGGCCTGTTGATACATGTAGTGGGAGAGAGTTGCAGGGAGAACAGGACGGTGCGTCATGGGCAACTCTCTCATGTTCTGAAAGAGAATGCTCTATGACCGGTTGTACTCTTGAATGTACCTGTCAAGCGGTGCCGTGAAGTGAGGAAAGAGCATGGGACAGGCTGCATGCAATGGACGTACGACATGTAGTGAACGCATAGAACATCGAAATTTTGTTATCTGGGAGAATGGCATGTTAGAACGTGTTGCGACAAAACAGATACGGAGACGCTCTCGCCTGGGCGCGGGATTGCTGTTGTTGCTGCTTTTTACTGTGGTGTTGAGCGCCTGTGGAGGACAGAGTGCTTCAACCAATACGAACAAGACCGCGAATGATGATGGCGGTACACGTGTCATCAAGCATGCAATGGGAGAGACGAAGGTTCCGGCGCATCCGAAGCGTGTGGTTGTGCTGGACACGGGCGAGCTGGACGCCGCTATTTCGCTGGGTATCAAGCCGGTTGGCGCTGTGACATCCCCGCAATCAAAAGATCAGACCTTCCTTTCCTATCTGGGTGATCAGACAAAAGGTATTACCAGCGTGGGCACGCTTTCTCAGCCAAACCTTGAGAAGATTATGTCCCTGAACCCCGATCTTATTTTGAGCAACAAGTTCCGCCACGAGAAGCTGTACGATCAGCTTTCACAGATCGCGCCAACCGTCTTCTCGGAGAACGTCGGCCCAACCTGGAAAGAGAACCTCAAGCTCTTCGCCGACGCTTTGAACCGCATGGATGAGTACAACAAGCTGATGGATGCCTACAATAAGCGTCTGGCTGATTTCAAGCAGAAGATGGGCGATAAGCTTGAGAAGACGCATGTGTCGGTGGTGCGTACAATGCCCGACCGTGTGCGTCTGTATCTCAATGGCGTTTTCCTGGGTATTGTGCTAAAAGATGCCGGACTTCCACGGACAAAGATTCAGGACAGCCCCAAAAAGTTTATCGAGATGACCTCATTTGAGCGTATCAAAGATATGGATGGCGATGTGATCTTCACCATGCATTATGGCAGTGATCAGAAGCTCAAGGAACTGACCAGCCAGCCACAGTGGAAAGAGCTCAACGCCGTGAAGAACGGACGTGTGTATGAGGTCTCTGACGACATCTGGGCGCTTGGCATGAGCATGGGTGCAGCGAATAAGATTATTGACGATCTGTACACCTATCTGGTGAAGTAGCCTGTTCGGAATGAAAGCGCGGCTTCTGCCTTCGGGCGGGGCCGCTTTTTTGTTGAGAGTCGTATTCCTCTATTTCTATGTGCTCGCTTGTGGCTTCTTCCCTTCGGTATACTGATAATCGGTATTCCTCATAGTAAGCTACTTGAAGGCTCTGTTTAAGGGCCAGACAAGGAGGGAAGAGATGACACAATCGCAGATCCCGGGGTATACGTATGGAACTGGCACCGTGTTGCGGTCGCCCGTGAGCTTGCAGGACTTTCAGGAGATGAAAGCGGCAGCCATGTTCACCGATGAGGACATACGCTATCTCAAAATGTCGTATGACGTACTGTCCGATCAGGTTGAGGCAATTCTTGATGTCTGGTATAACTTCTTTGCTGCACAGCCACAGTTGCGTCATGCCTTTGATCAGAAGGGGACGGGCAAGCCAGAACCCAAGTATCTCGCCGCGGTGCGTAAGCGTTTTGGACGCTGGATTCTCGATACCGCCCGCGCTGAGTACGATCAGGAGTGGCTTGACTATCAATATGAGATCGGGCGGCGTCACTGCAAAGAAGCCAAGAACGAGACAGACCACGTCGATGCGGTGGAGTATGTCAGTTTTCGCTATCTGATTCCGACCGTATACCCGATCGTTTCAACGCTCAAGCCGTTTCTGGCGCGCAAGGGTCACTCCCCTGCCGACGTTGAGAAAATGTATGAGGCGTGGATGAAATCGGTATTGTTACAGGTCGCATTATGGAGCTATCCCTATGTGAAGGATGGCGAATACTAGGCTACAGAAAGCCGTTCCCCTGGCCGAAAAACGGGGGAACGGCTGTTGTATGTAGCGAGATACCTTAGCGAGGCGGTTGATAGGGCGGCTGGTTTGGATGAGAGACAGGCGGATATTGAGGCTTCTTTTTTCCCCCGATGACACCTCCAAGCAGGCCGAAAAGCGAGCCAAACAACAGGGCAATGACCGCGGTGATGAGTAGCCCGACAGCTATGTTGATGAGGAGTTGTGTGGTGATCCCGCTCGGGATATTTGAAAGCAGCGGTAGCGTCTGCGTGAAGAAGAAAAAGAGCGTAATAAGAAGGCTTATCAGGAAATAGACTATGCCCGTACAAAGTCCGGTCAGCAGTCCGGTGCTTGTTTTCTGCGTTCTGCCTGAAGCCAGAATGGCAGCGACAAATGCGCCAATGAAGATCAGCACAAGATCGACGCCTGCATTGACCATTTGCCCCATAAAGCTGCTCAGTGCAGCCGACCGACTGAGCTCGATTGTGAGAAGAAGGGGACCGATGATGCGCTGAAGCACATCAGAGACGATCGCTGTGACAAGGCCCGCGATACTCCCACATAGCAGGATGATGCCCGCTGAGCCTGTTTTCTGCGGTGGCTGATACATATTACCTCCCTGTAGAAAAAGTACGTAGCCAGTATACCCTATTTTGGTAAGGTGAAGAAAGAGTGCGGCACGCGTGCGAAGAGGGGGAAATGCGCTGGCAAGGATCAGCGGCGTGCGAAAAAACGGCTATGAGAGAGTGAGGATATATTGACAGATTTAAAATGATCGGGGTAGGATAACGAAATAGCGGGCCGATTCCCGTCGGCTTTGCTTCATTCCGATATGCAGCGAAAAGCAAAGAACAGGGACTGAGCATATGATTCGTAAAGTAACCAGCGGGACGATTTTCCCGCGTGAAGATGGAAAAATGATAGACGAACATTTTGGCGTAATCAGCACCAGGCAGGATGATTTCAGCCTGGCTCATATGATCGCTCCGGCGGGATGGCGGGAGCCTGCCCAGATCGCGGCTTTTGATGAGCTGGTGATTGTGGTGCGTGGTGTGCTGGCGATCAGCGCCGAGGGCGAGCAGATAGAGGTTGCTCCGGGTGAAACCTGTCTGGTTGGTGAGGGAACATTAGTTACCTATAGCAACGCGAAGGCCGATGAGGAGTGTGAATACTGGTCACTGTGCATACCCGCGTTTCGACCGGAGCGCACGCAATTGATCGATGAGTAAAGCGAAGCGTTGCCTGCTTGTATTCTGAGCGGCAGGCACTGTGAGGAGCGGAGGATGCAATCACTTGTCGAGGTGGTAGCACATCATGCGCAACAGCAGCCGGAACGCCTGGCCCTTTTCTTTCATGACCGTGTCATCACGTATGCGCAGCTCTTTCAGGAGAGCGCTCATTTTGCGCGAGGTTTGAGCGCTCTGGGCTTAGAGCCGGGGGATAGGGTTGCCCTGTTCCTTGAAACCTGTCCTGAATTCGTGGTGGCATATCTTGGAACGCACCTTGCGGGCGGAATCGTTGTGCTGGTGAACACCCAGTATCGCCAGCGCGAGTTGAGTCACATTCTGAATGATGCCGGGGTCCGCTTCTGCGTGACGAACGAGACGGGAGAGGAAGCGCTTCGGAGCCTCTCTGTCCCGACGCTCAGTCAGGTGATTCGCATTGATACCGATGCGCTGCCACATGGAACTGCATCGCTGACGCTGCCGACCGCTGAGGCGCCTGCTGTGATTGGCTATACCTCGGGAACGACCGGGCGTGCGAAAGGGGCGCTGCTCTGTCAGCGCAACCTGCTGGCGAACGTACAGGCGGTAACAACGGCCTGGCAGTGGTCAGAGCGTGATCGCCTGTTGCTGGCGCTGCCGTTATTTCATGCGCATGGTCTGATGGTTGGCATTCATGGAACGCTGTATACCGGTGCCAGCGCGGTGCTCTATCGCTCGTTTCGGGCCGCCGAGATCCTCGACAGGCTGGAACAGGATGAGAGCATCACGATGTTCTTCGGGGTGCCGACCATGTATAGTCGCCTGCTTGCGGAGGCAAGACAGCGCGGACGCGTGCCGCACCCGTTACGGTTGTATGTGTCTGGCTCGGCCCCGTTGAGCGCGCAGCTTTTCACCGAGTTCGAGCAGCTTTTTGGGCAGCGTATCCTTGAGCGCTACGGCATGACCGAAACGATTATGAACCTGACGAACCCCTACTATGGCGAACGACGTGCTGGAACCGTCGGGAAGCCCTTTCCCGGCCAGGAGGCTCGCATTGTTGATATGAAAACCCGTGCCGTGCTCCCTCCCGGAGAGATTGGTGAGATTGAGGTGCGCGGGCCACATGTGTTTGTCGGGTACTGGAACCTTCCCGAGGCGACCGCAGAGGTGTTGAGCGCGGATGGCTGGTTTAAGACAGGTGATCTGGGCTGGTGCAGTGCCGATGGCTACTATACGATTACCGGGCGCGCTCGTGAGCTGATTATCAGCGGTGGCTATAATATTTATCCCCGTGAGGTAGAAGAGGTGCTGGCGACGCACCCGGCAATTGCAGAAGTGGCCGTTTTTGGCGTCCCTGATCCCGATATGGGTGAGCAGGTAGTAGCCGCTGTGGTACCGAAGCCAGGCGCAACGATCGATGAAGCCGCCATTATTGCCTTCTGCCGTGAACAGCTTGCCAGTTATAAGAAGCCGCGTCAGGTAGTATGTGTTGCCGAGTTGCCCCGTAATGCCCTGGGAAAAGTGCAAAAACATCTGCTTGCGGCGCAATGGAAGGAGCGCTAAAGCAGCTTGAGGTGTGCTTTGATAGGTATTGTGATAATGGGTGAACAGGAATGATGAAAGGTCGCAAGCATCTCTGGTGGTTGCTGTCGGGGCTGCTCGTGCTTCTCGCTGTAGCTATTGTGGCGGTGAATCTGCTTCAGTGGTTGCTCGCTCCCACCATGATTGTGCAGTATCAGGCGAGTGATGCCGTCATTCCGAATCCCGAACGAGGCCTGTATCATGTTCTGTACGGGTATTATCCTGGTCATGCAGATGTAGGCATTGATGAAGAGGAATTGAAGGAAGTACAGGCGAAGGAAGCAATAACGCTTGTTCAGCTCAACTATGTGCTCTCCGATTTTATCAAGCAGCCCCTCTCGGAAGCCTTTTTGCAGGGCGTCCAGCATGATTTAGAGACGGTGCGGCACGCCGGGTTCAAGGCCATATTGCGTTTTCAGTATAATAATGGCGAACACTGGAACGAAGGGAAAGTTGATCCTGACGCGCCGAAAGAACGCATTCTGGAGCACCTTGACCAGTTGAAGGATGCTCTTCAGCAAAACAGCGACGTGCTTGCCTTTGTGGAAGCTGGCTTTATTGGTGTGTGGGGTGAATGGCATAACAGCACCAATGGCCTGTTCGACTCGATTGGCAACGTGAATGAAAGCTCGAAGGCTGTGCTGATGAAGTGGCTTGAGGTGCTACCTGAGGATCGTATGGTGCTCTTGCGAAGCTTCCGCCATAAACAGGATGTGTTCGGTAACCAACCGCTGACCGGCGAGCAGGCGTTTAGTGGTCAACCTCGGGCACGTGTGGGGACCCACAACGATTGCTTTCTTGCCTCAAAGGATGATTTCGGGACCTACTGGCCTGATGACGACGATAGCCTGAGAAAGCAGAAAGAATACCTGCACAACGAGAATCTCTATGTTCCTCAGTCAGGAGAGACCTGTAATGCGGGAGAAGAGGCTACACCCTATATCGCCTGCGATAACGCACTGAAAGAGTTTGCCTACCAGCATTGGAGCGCCCTCAATGGCGGCTATGAGCCCGGTGTGCTGAAACGCTGGCAGGAACAGGGGTGCTTCTCTGAGATTCAGCGGCGGCTCGGGTATCGCTTCACGCTGACGCAGGCAGAGATCCCCAAGCAAGCGGACAAGGGCAAAACCCTGACGCTGCATATCAGCTTGAAGAATGACGGTTGGGCCAGCCCGTATAATCCGCGCAAGGTAGAATTGCTTCTGCGCCATACGGGAACCGGTGTCAAGTATACCTTTCCGTTGCAGGAGGACCCTCGGCGCTGGTTTCCGGGCGAGCAACAGCAGCTTCAGATCAAGGTGCAGCTTCCCGGGCAGATGGAGGCCGGCGATTATGCGGTATTGTTGAATCTGCCAGATCCGCGCCCGACGCTGCACGATCTCCCCGCCTACTCGATTCAGCTCGCCAATTCAGATACCTGGGAGCCTGCGACTGGTTATAATTCACTCCATGCCAATGTGCATATTCAAGCCTGAAAGTAAAAAAAGCCGGGTCAGCAAAAAGGCTTTGCTGGCCCGGGTGCACAGAATGGAGATTGTTTGCTTAGAAGACCGGAAGAACCGCCCCCTGATACTTCTCCTCGATAAACTTCTTGACCTCTGGTGTGGTCAGGAGTTTGGCAAGCTTTTGAACGCGCGGATCGTTCTCATGCCCCTTGAGCACCGTCAGTACGTTTGCATACGGGTTGTTCGCGGCTTTTTCCAGCACCAGCGCATCCTTGTTCGGTTTCATGCCGCTGGAGAGCGCGAAGTTCATATTGATGATAGAGAATGTTGTATCATCCAGTGAGCGCGGGAGCTGTGCGGCTTCCAGCTCTTTGATCTGAATGTTTTTCGGGTTGGTGGCGATATCGCGTACGGTGACATCGAGCTTCTGCGGGTCTTTCAGCGTAATGAAGCCGTTATCAGCAAGCAGGTGAAGGGCGCGACCGCCGTTTGTCACATCGTTTGGAATCGCAACCACAGCCCCATTACCGACCTCGTTCAGCGACTTGATCTTTTTTGAGTAGATGCCCAGAGGCGAAATAAAGACCTTCGTCACAGCAGTCATCTCAATGCCGCGCTTCTTGCCGAAGTCCTCCATGTAGGGGACGTGCTGGAAGAAGTTCGCGTCAAGCTGGCCGTCTTTGAGCGCCAGATTTGGCTGCACGTAGTCCGAGAACTCGACTATTTGAAGATCCAGCCCCTCTTTTGCTGCAAGGTTATCCTTAATATACTTGAGAATTTCGGCATGTGGTGTGACCGAAGCTCCGACCTTGAGAGGTCCATTGCTCTGAGCGCTACTTCCACCACAGGCCGCCAGAAGAAGCGAGAGGATCAGCAGCGGAAGAGCCCAATATGACAGGAAAGATAATTTCACGATGCGCATAAATGCCTCTCTTGTAAAGCATGAATTGAAGCTACAGAAAAAATCGGCGCGCCGTTATCCAGCTATACTTGAAAATTATGATACAATAAGAAGGCTAGCTCAGATGAACCGCCTTCTGCCGGGTATCCGAAAAAGGGATTATGGCCGCTTGCTTCTGGGCTAATCTTAACAATCTTTATCAACTTTGTCAACATTATCGAGAAGAGAGGGAAACAAGCGGCTGGAGTCGCGCTATGAGAGGAGTTGTCCCTGCTGTATCGGACAAAGAAGCCAAAGCAGAGCGCCTGCACCGATACGCTGAGGTGCGGTGGAGTGCAGACACAAGCCTCTCCCTTCAGTGGGTGGTCATTGACTCGTTTCAGTGTGGATGCTCTTCTTCTTGCACAGGGCGTTGCACCGTTTTCTTCATATAGAACCTCTCGTTGAAGCCCACTTGCTTTTGAAAGAGAAGTTGCTTCTTCTTTTTGAAGAGCACAAAGCCAAGCTTTTCATACAGCCTGACTGCTTTCGTATTCGTATCTACCACCTCAAGCGTATATTCTGTATACGGGAGTGTGTGGATCAGGTGTTGAATGAGCTGAGAGGCGATGCCCTTGCCTCTTGCTTCCTGATGCGTGACCACATCTTCGATATACGCCTGATGCGCTTCGATTGGAATCGGCTTCTGTCCGAGCGTGAAGGAGACCATCAGCCCCTTGAAGAAACCAAGCTCCTGCTGAAGCGCGTGCCTGTTGAGTTGCAGCGCCGAGCTGTGCTGTGTTGAGTAGGCGAGCATGCCCAGAACCCTGTTTTCAAGCAGATAGACATAGACCTGCTCGCTGACAAAGGCATCCCGGAAGGCATTGCACAGGCTTCTTCTGTCGGGGGTAAGTGCACTGAGATGTTGATAGAAGCCATCGACGAAGAGCTGCACTACCTGCTGTTTGTGGCTGGTATCGAGTCGTGAGAGTTGTTCAATTGTTCCCTCGTTCATGAATAGTATCCTCTCTGGTGGGTCTGAATACATGCGGCAAGTGCTTTGCTAGAGTGTAAGAAGGAGTATTGATATATCTGATACGGTGAAAGACGGGAATGAAGAAAGCAGTATCTTTTTTAAGAGTATAATCGGCATTTCTTTGTCCTGTCAAGCAAGAGGAGAATGAGCAGGAAAGAAACCGGGTGCTGTCCTGTTTTTTTTGGGACGTAAAAAGCTGGCTTCGAGCCTGAGATAAAAACACAATTTTGTCCATATTAAAAATTGATTTTCTTTGAGTGTTGTTATGTTTTTATGGTGTAATGATTGTTGACAAAGAAAATCGAGAAATGCTATAGTAATGCCCGAAGAACCGAAAACGTGAGTGCACGATTCCGGGTTTTGCCGGGGAGTAGAGATGAAGCATTCCACCAAGCAAACATATATCCTTTTATCAGTGCTGGCGGCGCTGGTGACGATGGGCGTCAAATTTACCGGGTTCCTGGTGACGGGCTCGGTCGGCCTCTTTTCCGATGCGGCGGAATCGGTCGTCAACTTGATTGCGGCGCTGGTGGCATTGTGGGCCCTTGCGTTGGCGGCCCGGCCCGCTGACAAAGATCATGCCTATGGTCATACCAAAGCGGAATACTTTTCCAGCGGTGTTGAGGGCGCATTGATTCTGGTCGCTGCTCTGATGATCATTATAGAGGCAATCCCGCGCCTGATGCATCCGCAGCCATTAGAGAATGTGGGTTTTGGCCTGCTGTTTTCGGTCATCGGGGCGCTGGTGAATGGTGGTCTGGCCTGGGTGATGTGGCGAGCCGGGAAGCGCATGCGTTCAATCGCGTTGCAGGCTGATGCGCGCCACCTCTTCACCGACGTGCTGACAACTGTGGGCGTGCTGGTAGGTGTGATCCTGGTTCCGTTGACTGGCTGGCTGATACTGGACCCATTGATAGCGATTGTGGTGGCGATCAATATTGTGCTGGCGAGTATCGGACTCTTGCGCGAGACGGCGCTTGGCCTGCTGGATACGGCGCTTCCAGCGGAGGATCAACGCCAGATCCAGGAGATTCTAGAACGCTATCAGAAACAGGGACTGGCTTTCCACGCGTTGCGCACACGGCGCTCAGGAGCGCGGCGCTTTGTCTCGTTTCATGTGCTGGTTCCGGGAAGCTGGACGGTTGCCGAGGGTCATACTGCCTGCGAAGAGATCGAGCACGAGCTGCGAGAGGCGCTGCCTGAAAGCACCATCTTCACGCATCTGGAGCCCTATGATGACCCTGTTTCCTGGGCCGATCAGGAGCTTGATCGCTTGCCTGAGCCAGTCTCGCAGCAGAAAAGCGACTCCTAAAATGCTGGTGTGCTGATCCTCTTTTTCTACGGAGCAAAGAAAAAGCTCGCTGATCTCTGTGCGTACACGTAGATCTCATATGGTATACTTTCTGATATGCCAACGTGTTCGGCCAGATTCAGACAAGAGCTGAGGAGCATTGATGCCCCCCTGTTGTTATGGTTGTAAGAAACAAAAAGAAAGAGCCTCCCATATTGCTTCTATGACGCCTGTTACATTGGCTGCGGAAAAGCCATTTCTTGCCTCTTTTCCCTTATGCTCTACTACAAGGAGGTCATCTTGTAGAGGTCTCGATGGTTCCCTGTGCTTCTGAGAGGAGACGCACGGCGTTATTGCTGCTGGCTGGTGGCTTATCGACTTCGTAGAAGTGAGGATTTGAGAATGCGTATTTTGCTTGTAACCGACCAATACCCACCAATGGTAGGAGGTGTGCCCGCGACAACCCATAAACTGGCTGTTGATCTTGTCAGGCGTGGTCATCATGTCTGCGTGATTGCTCCTGGCTATTGTGTGCGTGATGCATATCGGGTAGAAGATGGGGTGCACGTCTATCGCTTTGCCTCTTTTGAATGGCCGACCTATAAAGATCAGCGCATTGTCTTTACGCCCTTTCGGCGCTTCTATAAGATCATCAAGGAGATGAATCCTGATGTGGTGCATGTGCATTCGCCGGTCGTTCTGGGGAATATCGCGCAGTTGCTTGCTCATCCACTTGGTTTGCCGGTGATAGCAACGAACCACTTTCTCCCCATTAATATGAGCCGTTCACTGGCGACGCATCCCCTTTTTGGGAAGCCATTCAGTAAGATTGTCTACTCCTATCTGGTCTTTTTTTATAACTTCTGTGATTATGTCACAGCCCCTACGCGTACCGCGCTCAATCTTCTGTACGATCATGGTTTACGCATTCCTGCTACCCCTATTTCTAATGGGATCGATATGCAGAAGTTTGGTCCCGGACAGCGCGACCCTCAGCTTTTGCAGCGTCTGGGTCTACCTGCTGATCGACCGATAGCGCTGCATGTCAACCGCCTCTTCCACGAAAAGAAGGTCGATGTGCTGGTTGACGCGATCGCGAAGCTGAAGACGAACGCGCACGTTGCCATTGTGGGCACCGGTCCGGCGGAGGCCGAGCTGCGTGAGCAGGCTGCCCGCTTGAATCTTGGAGATAAGGTGAGCTTCCTCGGCTTCGTGAGCGATGAGGATCTATTACCCTTACGTCGTTCCGCAGATCTGTTTGTGATCCCTTCCGAAGCCGATTTGCAGAGTATCTCGACGTTGGAGGCAATGGCCTGCGGTCTGCCTGTGATTGCTGCGAATTCGTATGCGCTGGCGGAACTGGTCGATCATGGGACAAATGGCTTTCTGTTTGCGCCGGGCAACAGCACCGAGCTGGCGCAGCATATGGATACCCTGCTGTCGAATCCATCCCTGTGTGTGGAGATGGGTCAGCGGAGCCTGCAAAAAGTGCAGGTGCATGACCGCGAGCGTGTGCTTGAGACCTGGGAAAATCTCTATCGTCGTCTCTCGATCGAGTTTCAGGAGGCGAAGGCAGATCGGCAGCAGATGCGGCTGGCGCGTCAGGAGTTCTGGCTTTCGCTCTTTCGAGGGAAGTCGGCTTTAGAACGAAAGATGCAAGAGCAGGAGAAGTAAAGGTTTTTCTGTGCATTACAGGCTGTGAAAACCGGGACAATACGTTGTAGAAAGAAGGCAGCCTGTTATTTCTTCTTCCGGTGAACATGCAGGAATATGAGATTCGTGCTGACTATGATGCACGTTCGATTGTAGTGTATCAGGCATACAGTAAGGTGATTGCGCTTCCAGCCTTAGCGCATCACCGTTTTGTGCCTCCATTTTCGTTGCACAGAATGACCTGGATCAAGCCCTCGTTTCTCTGGCTGATGGAACGAAGCAACTGGGGGCTGAAGTCGGGGCAGGAAATGATCCTCGCGGTTCGTATCACGCGGCAGGGGTGGGAGGAAGCGCTTTCGCAGGCTGTGTTGACGACGTATGAGCCGCGTGTCTATCACAGGTATGATGACTGGGAACAGCAATTCCAGCATGCTTCAGTATATGTCCAGTGGGACCCCGAGCGGACGATACAGGGGAAAAGCCTCGCCTGCAAGAGTATTCAGGTTGGGCTGAGCCGCCACATTATCGAGCGCTATGTCCAGAATTGGACGCTTGCTATAGATGATTATACTCCTCGTGTGCGGAAGATCTACGCCCTGTTGCAGCAGGGACAGATGCGCAAGGCGAAAGATCTGCTCCCCCGAGAACGTGTCTACCCCGTGAGTGCCTCTCTTGCCCGTCGTCTGGGGATGGCTCGCTGACTCCCGGCCCTTTATTTCAAGCGAAAAAGGAATCATACGATCTTTACTCCTTCTTTTAGAATGCGTCTGTTGTGAAAAAGTAGAAAATTTCCGATCGGTGTTCTACAATGAGAGAAATAAACACAATACTAAAGGAGGTAGTTGAGAGATACATGGATGGCAAGATGCTTGCATATCGCATGCTTGATTGGCAGCAGCCCCCACAGGTGGTCGAAATTGATGTGCCGAGGCCGGGCCCGGGTGAGGTGCTGGTGAAGGTTGCCGGAAACGGTCTGTGTCACTCTGATATCGGCATGATGCAGATTCCGCAAGTGTATGGTGAAATGATTGGTTGGCGCGTGCCCTTCACGCTCGGCCACGAGGTCGGTGGCTGGATTGAAGAAATAGGAGAGGGCGTCGAGGGGTTCTTTATTGGTGATCCGGTTGCGCTGATCTCGCCGCATTCCTGTGGTACCTGTGAGTACTGCCTGCGCGGACAGGATGAGGCCTGTGTGCAAAGCGCGTATGGCCGTGGGTATGGGCGTGATGGTGGCCTGGCGCAATATGTGATCGCACGCGCTCCTCGCGACCTGATTAAATTGAAGACACTCGATCCAAAAGTTGCGGCACCCCTGACCGACGCGGGTGCAACCTCCTATCATGCTGTGAAGCGCGTGCTGCCGAAGCTGATTCCTGGCTCGACCGCCGTGGTGATTGGTGCGGGAGGCCTGGGAAGCTTCGCAATTCAGTTGTTGCGGGTGCTCAGCCCGGCTCGTGTGATTGCCATAGATACCAATCAAGGCCGGCTGGATTTTGCTCGTGAGCTTGGCGCGCATGATGTGCTGACCGGTGTCACCGAAACGACCGTGAAAGAGCTTCAGGAACTCACGAACGGGCGTGGTGTTGATGTGGTGCTTGATTTCGTGGGCATTGACGCGACCATTGCAGCCGGAATAGCGATAGTGCGAAAGCTTGGCGCGTTTGCGCTGGTTGGCGCGGGTGGTGGCACCCTCCAGCAGCCATGGTTTAACGCCCTGCCGAAGGGGGCGGAAATCTTCTGTTTCCAGGGCTCGTCAATCGCGGATGCGCATGAGGTGATCGCGCTCGCCGAGGCGGGCCTGATTCGTAGTGAGATTGATATCTATCCTTTTAGCCGGATTGAAGAAGCCTATAAAGCTCTCGATCAGGGGATGTTGCGTGGTCGCGCTGTGGTCACCCCGAACGAGTAAGCAGCCAGACAGGGAAGCCTTGCTTCCCTGTCCGTTCCCTTTTATGCGGGCATGCCTTCCTGTATCCAGCGTTCCAGGAGCTCGATGCGCTCCTGAGGCCACTCCTCGTCACAGGGCATAGATCCATCTTTGATGCGCTCAAGAATATTGTCTGCGTTTGCGCGTACATCGTCATAATTCCAGAGGTCAAAGACGAAATCCATGGCATCTCTATCATCTTCACGGAACAATGGCTTGATATCGTGCTCAAAACTGACCATGATAGAACTCCTCTAGATGACAAACATGATATTGATGCTCCTGCCCTTTAGTGTACTCTTTTGAGGCGGAAAAAGCTATAGGGGGGACCAGATGGTGAGGAGAGAGGGTTTGGCCCGTGTCGCTGCTTTGGAGGGGAGATGAAGCAGAGGTGTGGGCTCCTTCTGGTTTTATAAAGCGAGACGCTGTCAGGCTTCATAAAGGTGGGGCGCCTCCACAACCTCCGTTCCATGCTCCATTGATACTGCACTAGAAATACTCGCTGAAGCATTATAGCAGTGGTTGTCAAGGGCCGTTCGTTCGGCGGCAAATGTGTGGACACGACGGTACCAGATAAAAATCTTAATGAAATTTTAATAGCTTTTCCCGAGATCTCTGTTATACTGAGTGCGTTCCACAAAGCAACGAGTACTATTTGCTAAAACACAACAAGTCAGGTTGTGTATCGAAGCCATCCGTCCAGGCAGTCGGATGGCTTTTTTCTTTTATCTGGCACTTTTGTCAATAGGAGCTTTTTATGAGATGAAATGGTCAGGAAAGGGGCAGAATTATTGACAACAAAGAGAAGATGCGAGTATAGTTATATATCTGTTATATGTCGATTCTATATCTGTTATGTGTTGAGTTATGTAACAGGGAGCTGGCATGTGGTGGGTGTGCATTTGTTCATTGGATCACAGAACAGAGTACATGTCGAATTGGCAATATATACTCAGGGCGGGAGATACTCATTTCTGGCTATTGGTGTCTCTGATACAGTAAGGCCCTGCACAGGGATTTTGCTCCAGCGCCTATCTTTTTGTTGAAAGGACGTATGCAGGTATGGCACAGACTGCGTTTTCTCAGGATATACTCATAGCTGCCCCACCGCAGAAGGTGCGTTCCTTTTTTGCCCGGATGGAAAACTTGCCTCTTATTCATCCTCTGATCCTGAACGTTCAATATGTGAAAACGACCTGCACGGAGGATCAGGTACCGGTTCAGCACTATCGGGTACGCGATAGGATGCGGCTTGGTCCTTTGCTGCTGACCTTTACCTATCGTGTGCAGATGCTGGAAAATGCAGAGGGAGATCTTGTTTTTGAAACGTTTCAGTCCCCACGTATCTATCTTTTTAACACCACACGCTTTCTTCCCCATCCATCAGGTACCCGGGTTACAGAACAGGTCGATATTGATGCGCCCAGGCTGCTGCTTCAGGTGGTGAGAGATCAAGGGAAACAGGCTCACTGGCAGATGCTGGCAAATATGAAAAGGGTTCTTGAGACCGGGAACGGTACCGAACAGAAGAGCGCTGAGTAGCTGTCGGTTACAAGAAGAAGATAACGGCGACATATCCAGCACGAACATTCGCTCGCGAAGAAATACTAACTGGAAAAGGTAAGGATGCCGCTATGAAGACTTCTGAACAGAAAATCCCTTCGCAAGTACCGGGACGTACGAACTGGTGGTTGCGTTTAACAAGTTCAGGTTGGGACAAGCCACAGGATACAATTGCGCGCCGTGAATTGACACGCAGAAGCCGCCTGACCTCGTGGATTCTGCTTGGATCGCTGGTTGCGCTGTTGCTCTTTATTCCTGCAATGGCCCGTGATGTGCCCTCTGCGATTCTGGTTGTTGTCGCGTTCCTCTTCCTGCTTCTGGTTGCTGTGTGTAATCGGATGGGTCAGGTGTTGATTGCCGGTTCGATGCTGGTTGCCTTGATGTGTCTGGCAACGCTAGGTGTTGTGCTGATGGCTCCTGGTGGGCAGATCACCCTTGTCTATCTGCCTGCCTATGATTTTATGGTGGTTGCGGTCGTGGTGGGGGCCTCGCTGCTTCCGCGCTGGGCTGCTTTTATTATTGGTGCGATCAATATTATCCTTATTTATGCGGATCTCATCTTGCAGCCAAAGGCAGCAGATTTGCAGCAGGCCATTGATCTGTATGGGCTTGCGGTGCTGGCTGGCCGTCCGGTGGCGCTGCACGTGCTGGTAGCCGTGGTAGCCTTTCTCTGGGTGCGTGGCATGGATGAGGCGGTTCGGCGCGCTGATCGGGCTGAAGACCTGCGCATGCTGGAGCACGAGATGAAGCAAGCTGAAGCGCGCCGGGCAGAGGAAATCGAGGTGTTTGTTCAGAGCACCATTCGTGCCTTACGTTTTCTGGCAAATGGGCAGGAAGGGCTTGTGATGCTGCCTCCGGGACATCCCTTGCAGGAACAGGCCACGTTCTTAAACGCTCAATTGAAGCAGTTCTATCTTTTGAAGCAAGAGAGCAAGGGCCCCCATCGACAGGTCATGCTGGCGGCAGAACTGCTGTTACGCCGTTTACGCGCTATCGGTATGCAACAAATGTCGGTGAATGCGCTTGATCCGCGTCATTTCTCAACGCATGTCACAATCATCGATGAGCTGGCAAGCGCTATCTATATCCTGCTGACAGAGCGAGCACGCATCTGACAGAAATGCCTCTGCTGTGATGGTAAGAGAACAGCAGGGGCTCCTGCTCCGGTAGCCTGAGCCATGTGATACCGATTCAGGACAGCAGTGCGGGAAGAACCTCGTGTTCAAGCCTACATTGAGCACTTTGCTCGGCTGGCTCGACGGCACCCCTGGAAGGTTCGGGGACTTGTGTATCTCTCGGCGTTTTTGCTGCCTCCGGGCGTGCTGCCACCGATGCTCATGCGAAAGGATACAGAATCGATACTCGGAGCCTCACTGGAAGTGGATGAGGAGCGGAAGCAGGTCAGGGTAAGGAAGGAAGCGGCTCGCACTGTCTTTTATGCCGATTGTAGCGAAGAGGATGTAGCCCGAGCGATCTCGTTGCTTGTGCCTGAGCCTCTGCGACCCCGGGTGGAAGAAGCGGCTTCCAGGCTTTCCGTACGGGAGAGTGAGGCACTTCCGCGCTATTATATCGAATGCTTGCAAGATAAGGCGCTTGGCCCATCCATGCAGAGAAAGATGTATACCAGCCTGCCATGTCAAAAGGTCTATTCGTTGCCGACCAGCCATTCACCGTTTCTGTCGGCTCCTGAACGCCTTGCCGAGTGCTTGCTGGATATCGCCCGTTCCCAACCAAAAAGGGACGCTCACTCAGAAGCGAGCAAGCATCCCTCGGTTGCTAGCGGGACAGACGAACACGAAGGGTAAGAATCTCGAACGGGTTCGCGGTGATGGTTACCTGATGCCCCTGCGGCTCTAGCGGCTGCTCCTGCTCTTCGAGGAGGTTGGTTTGCCAGATAGCGGCAATCTCCTCACTGAAGGTCAGGGTCGTACTGGTTGTTGCGCCGGCGGCCTCGTACAGGCGGATTACCAGATCATCGCTTGCCTCAGCCTTTTTCACTGCCTCGACAATGATATTCTCGGCTTCAACCTGCACAAATGGTGTTGCGTTGCTTGAAGCTAACACGGAGCCTTCCACTATCTGAAGCGGGACATTCAGCTCATAGCCTGCCCGCATGACTTTGCCGGTAATGTGGTTGCCCGCGTGCGGATAGAGGGCATAGGTGAACTGGTGTTGTGCCTCATCGGCGACGGAATCGGGCCACCCAGGGCTACGCAACAGGTTGAGATCAAGCACATTTTCGGCGACCTTATGCCCGTATTTGCAATCATTGAGCAGTGCAACGCCATAATCCCATTGCGATAGATCTACCCATTTATGAGCGCAGATCTCGAATCGAGCCATGTCAATACTGGTGTTGCGATGGGTTGGGCGCTGTAAGGTTCCGAACTGAATGTCACAGGTTGCTTCATTCGCACGGACCGATACAGGGAAGCTGGTACGTAGCATCTTGAGGCGCTCGTGCCAATCGACCTCGGTGATAAAGTCAAGGCGGCGGCTGCCTGCGGTCAGGACGATGCGCTGCTGAAGCGTGGACTTGTTGAAGTGATAGCGCTGTTCCACAATGGCCTGCGGGCCCTCGACGCGTGCCGTGGCCTCTTCAAGCTGGAAGTATTGAGGTGGGCGTTCATCGTAGGCAATTGAGATATCCCAGGCGTCACCCAGATCGTGGTAGACGGCAAGCCGGTTTGCGTTTTCGCCCTGAGCGAGCACCTCGCGTTGATGCTCCTTATCGAAAATGGAGGCAATCGAGCCATCGGGCGCAAAGCGAACCCGCAGGAGCTCGTTTTCCAGCGTCTCTGTGGAGGCGGTAAGTGCTGGCAACTCGTCAGCGGGCGCGGGATCGAGCGTCAGCATACTCAACGGCGGAACGGTGACCTGTCGCCATGTTCCCTGGTGGTTCAGCCATTCGCTGCGCTCCCAGGAGAGCGTATTGACAACCGTTAGTGCTTGTTGCGGCGCGAGCAACGCGGCCTGTGCCTCCTGCTTCAATTGCTGAATCTTGTCCCAGATCTGCTGATAGCGAGCCAGCGATTCCTCGTACACACGGGTGATCGATGAGCCGGGCAGGATATCGTGAAACTGGTACAGCAGCACTTCCTGCCAGATGGTATCAAGCTCCTGTGAGGGATAGCGATACCCGGCTGTGTGGTGCGCCAGAGCCGCAAGGAATTCCAGGTCACGCAGTGCCAGCTCAACCTTACGGTTAAAGCGCTTGTTGCGTGCCTGTGTTGTATAGGTTCCCTGGTGCTTCTCCAGATAGAGTTCGCCGACCCAGGTCTTATAGTCTGTGCTCTGTGCCGCGATACGATCAAAGAAGGCCTCTATCGGCTCCTGTGTGACCGGGGCAAGGCCGTTCAGGTCTTTCTCGCGTGCAAGGCGTTCAAGGTGCTCAACGCCGGGGCCACCGCCGCCATCGCCGATCCCGTACAGCACAACGCATTCATCAGAGACCGTTTTATCCGCGAAGGTGTGCTCGGCAGCGATCAGGGCGCGGGGAGCCGCCGAGCTATTGTAGGTGCCCTCGGGCGGCATGTGAACCAGCACGCGTGAGCCGTCGATACCCTGCCAGAAGAAGGTATGGTGCGGGAAGACGTTGAACTCATTCCAGGAAAGCTTGATTGTCAGGAAATAGTCCACTCCGGCCTTTTTCAGGATCTGAGGAAGAGCCGCATTGTAGCCGAAGACGTCGGGAAGCCAGAGCATACGCGGATTTGTGCCGAATTCGTCGCGGAAGAAGCGCTTGCCATAGATAACCTGCCGGACCAGAGCCTCGCCGCCAGAGATATTGGTGTCGGGCTCAATCCACATGGCTCCCTGGGTTTCCCAGCGGCCCTCAGCTACTTTGGCCTTGATTTTCTCATAGAGCGCCGGGTAATACTCTTTCATCCATTGATAGAGCTGCGGCTGACTGGCACCGAAGACGTAGTCGGGGTAGCGCTCCATCAACGCAAGCACAGTGGAGAAACTGCGGGCACCTTTGCGGATGGTTTCACGGATCGGCCAGAGCCATGCAAGGTCGATATGGGCGTGTCCGATAGCGCTGATTTTCAGCGAGGGGTCGCCGCCCTTCTTTGCCAGTTCGACAGCCAGGATTGCGCGGGCCTCTCTGGCCTCTTCGGTGGTGTAGTTGGTCAGCAGATTGGCAGCTTTCTGCAATGCCGCCAGGATGCGTTGATAGCGGGCTTTCTCGGGTGGAAGCTGCTCCATCAGCTCATGAAGGACCTCGAAATCATAGTAGAGGTGGTGCATCTCTTCGTTGAAGAGTGCAATCGAGGCCTCTTTGAGCGTGCCGCTATCCTGATATTTGCCAAAGAGATCGTTACAGCCAGCATCTGCCCAGAGATCAATGGTTTCGCCGCCCTGTGCCTGCTTTGTGATCGGGACCACGCGCTTGCCGGGTCGCCCCAGGCGAAAATCAAAATCAGAGGAGACAGTAGTCAGGCCAAGCACGGGGCAGCCCTCCGCATCTGCGATGTAGGCTTCGCCGCTCAGGTCGATCAGGAGCGACACGGCCTGTCCGGCGGCAGTTTCAGGAATAGTCCCGGTGAAGTGGAACCAGGCGCAATCCCAGAGCTTGCCCCAGCTCTGCCCGATCTGCACTTTCTGATAGGTTCCGCTCTGGCGCTCGGCAAACGGGACGGGTTCGGGAGTCACCCAGGCCTCAACCTCAAGATTGGTCAGTGGTTGGTAGATCGCCTGCTCAATTGCTGCGAGCGTTCCCTTGAGCCACTCTTTTGTTCTTTTGTGATGATACGGCAAGGTGTCACGATTCCTTCTAGAGAGTGAGCGCTAATGGCTCTCTCAAACCGAATTCTCAATGAGAGTATGATAAGAGATGATGGGTATTACCGAAATAGTGTACAGGGTATCTGCTGGCTCCCTTCGTCTCGCACGAAGGGAGGGCATCGGTTGTCCATCTCTACAGACAGCATTGTATATACAAATTATAATACAAATTCTGCACAATTGAAGGCTTGAGGGACTATATAACCGGGTAAATAAGAGCCCCCGGAAACAGGACGGGGGCTCTATACAAGGGGGGAGTCTGATGTTGTGTTATGTTGATTTGATCCGGGAGACGCGCAGGCGAGCACCGCACGACTGACGAATAACGAGGTTCACCGGCAGCTCGATGTGTTTCGGGGCTCCGGCCACCAGCCCTTCAATGCGGTTGATGAGCAGGGTTCCGGCGCGGTTTCCCATCTCTTCATATTGTTGAGCGACGGTCGTCAGGGGCGTGCTGAGCAGAGCGGCAAAGCTGCGATTATCAAAACCGACCACAGCCACATCTTCAGGGACGCGCAGTCCGTGGCGTTGGGCCGTACGCATTATTTCCAGAGCGATGCTGTCATTGACGGCGAAAATAGCGTCAGGACGGTTGGGACCGGTCACCAGCGAATCATAGAAATGGTGTCTCTCAGGTGGTGGAACATAGGTCAGCGACTCATCAAATGGCTGTTGATACTCTTGCAGGGCCTTGCGATATCCGAGCCAGCGTTCCTGTACGGAGGCGACATCAAGTCCCTCCTCGGTCACAAAGGCGATACGGCTATAGCCGAGGATCAGCAGATGCTCGGTTGCCCGGTAGCCTCCACCGAGGTTATCGGAGGTCACGTAGTCACAGTCCACGCCGGAAACATAGCGGTCAACCAGGACAAAAGGCACCCCTTTTTCGCGAAGCTGTTGCAGGATTGGGCGGTTGTGGTGCGCTCCGCCGACGGGAAAGATGACCAGGCCGTCTGTGGTGGTCTGGAGGCGCTCAATCTCCATCGCGAGGTGTGCCGGGTTATCCTCGGCATATGCAAAGCTGAGCTGATAGCCACGCGGCTTGATAGCTTGTTCAACGCCAACCAGAATACCCATATTCAGCTCATCACTTGCCTGACTGAGAATCAGCCCGACGCTTTTATGCAGATGATGATATGGCTGGCTCTTTGATTCCTGTATCGTAGAGGGCGGCGCGGCATGACGTACAAAAGTTCCGCTCCCACGAATGCGTTCAAGGAGTCCCTCGTTGACCAGTGTTCCGAGTACCTGACGCACGGTTCCCCGGCTGACACCATGTGTGCGAGCAATTTCAAGCTCTGGTGGTAAGCGTGTGCCTTCTGCCAGCTCTCCTGAAAGAATGCGCTCACGGAATTCGAGCAGCAAGCGCGAGGAGAGCGTCTTTGCCTGTGAGTCGTTTTCTGCTTCTCGCACGATACCCAACCCCTGTAATGAATAATGAAACTTCTTTGCATTGTAATAGTAGCGGGCGCTTCTGAAAAAGTCAAGTAGCATGCCCATGAAGGGAGGGGATTGTACAATACAAAATTGGTCAGTAACGCCAAAATTTGTACAGGTTCAATGAACCGCATGTCTGCTTTCGGCAGATGATGATAGAGATTGCTCGCGTCCCATGTCAAGCGGCATTACTACCCTTTTGACCATCTATACTGAACAATTTCGCCCTGCTGCTTCCTTTACGCTGAATTCTTCACTTTTTGTGGAGCCGCTGTACACTGAAAGGCAGACTGTGTTCCTTCCGGCTACCCTCGGTCTCCTGTTCAAGAAATGATGTACCTGCTCGATTCTGGAGCGAAGTTGTGGACTGTGAAGCACAGAGGGATTGCTCTAAAGTGCATAGGCTGGTGATCCATGTTGGCACGTTGCTGCTTCTCCGGCCTGTGAAGCGTTTGTTCTCTTTTGCCCGTCGTCTTCTCACTGGAGGGCGTCGTTTTCGCTCCTTTTCCTCTTGACTTTCTGAAACGGCTCATGCTAATATCCTACTAAATCAGTAAGATATTAGGGCGTGCTAATATCTTACCTCGCTACTCTGATATTGTGCATGCAGGCAGTTCTGTGGCATAGCTCTGTCACTTTATAACAGTCATCTTTTCGAGCGCCTGTCTGCTATAGCTGATGTTCTATTTTCACACTGTAACCGGGATGTGTTTCCGGTAGGGAGATGAAAGGGTCAATGATACAGAAAAAGACGTGGCTCCTCTTGATTTGTTGTCTGGGCGTACTGTTCTCCGCATGTGGTGGCTCGACAGCAGCGCAACCTACCCCCAAAGAGGAGCAAAAACGGACAGTAACCTATCTCGGAAAAGAGATTCAGATACCTGCAAAAATTGATCGAACCGTCGCTGTGGGCTATTCCACGCTAGAAGATATGGTGCTGCTTGGCATTGAGCCGGTTGGTGGTCCAACATACCCGAACGGGCCGGCGGAATATCTGGCCGATCATCTCAAGAATATGAAGAGCGTCGGCAACCGAACCGAGACGAACTACGAAACCGTGATTAGCCTGAAGCCTGATCTGATCGTTGCGCACGAGCGAACGACCCCCGAGACGATCAAGAAGCTGCAAAAGATCGCACCAACTGTTCAGTTCTCGAAACAGGCAAAATGGCGCGAGAACTTCACGCTCCTTGGCGATATTTTTAACAAGCAGGCGCAGGTCAAGCAGATCCTCGCCGCGTATGATACGCAGGTTGCGGACGCCAAAGCGGCGCTTCAGCGGTCCGACAAGAAGGAGCTGGTGGTGCTGACCATGAAGATTCGGGCCGGAGGTATTTCGGTCTTTCCTCCGACGTTCTATATCAACGATATTCTCTATAATGAGCTTGGCTTTAAGATGACGTCCGATATGGCGCGGGTGAAGGCACAGGAGAAACTTCCGCTTGAGCGACTGGCACAGATCAACCCCGATATCATGATTGTGGGCTTTTCGCCGTTCGAGAATGCGGACAAGCCTCAGGCACTTGAGGACCTGCAGAAAAACCCGATCTGGCAGGGTGTGAAGGCCGTCAAGAATAACAGGGTGCTGCTGAACAAGGTGCATCCGCTGATTCAGGGGAATACGGCGTATGGGCAAAAGGCAGCGCTGGACATGATTGAGAAGGAAATTGTGAATAAGTGATGGATTCGGTGATACCTGTACAATCAAAGCGTCAGAGGCGCTTAACCTGGCTTCTGCTGCTCTCGCCAATCCTGATCGTTGCCGTCATGCTTGCCTCGTTGATGATTGGCGTGCAGCAGATATCACTTCAGACGGTCTTTGAGGCGCTCTTCCACTTTGACAAGGAAAACCTCAGCCATACGATCGTGTTGTCGCGTTTGCCGCGTGTGCTTGGTGCTCTGCTTATCGGGGCCAGTCTGGCGCTTTCGGGCGCATTGATGCAGGGAGTGACCAGAAACTATCTGGCCTCTCCCTCAATCACCGGGGTGCTGGATGGTTCGGCGTTGCTGGTGACGATTGGCTATATTTTCTTCTCGGGGCTTTCCAGTTGGGGGCTGATCCTGTTCTCGCTGATTGGTTCGGCGCTTGGAACGGCGATTGTGTTTGGTATGGCCAGCCTGATCCCCAATGGTTTTTCACCGGCTCGGCTGGGTATCATTGGTTTGATTATCGGTACCTTTTTCAGTAGTCTCTCCTCAATTATAGCTACCTACTTTCAGGCGTCACAGGATATCAGTTTCTGGTTCAATGCCCGTCTGGATCAGATCAGCCTGGAATTTCTGGGGCCCACGCTTCCCTTCTTTGTGCTCGGGGTTGTGCTGGCGTTCTCGGTGGCCGGCTCGGTCACGATTCTGGCTCTGGGGGAAGAGGTATCGATCAGCCTGGGACAGAAGACGATTGTGGTGAAAGGGTTGGCAATGTTGAGCGTGATCGTGCTGACCGGGTTATCGGTGGCGCTGGCTGGCAAAATAAGCTTTATCGGGCTGATTATTCCGCATATTGTGCGCTATCTCATCGGCGTCGACTACCGCCATATCGTGCCCTGTTCGGCGATCTTTGGGGGCATTTTCCTGGCCTTCTGCGATATCCTGGCCCGGCTGGTAAACTTCCCGTTTGAGACGCCGATTGGTGTGCTGACCTCGCTGTTCGGGGTGCCGTTCTTCCTGTATCTGGTCTACACGAGAGGAGGCAAGCGACATGTCTAAGGCACGATATGCGTTCCCGCTTGTGGTGCTCGGGTTCGCGCTGCTCATCCTGCTGACTATCTACATCAGCCTGACGAATGGCGTCTATGATATCAGCCCGTGGGACCTGATCCAGACGATGCTTGGAATGAATGACAACGCTGATAAGGTGCTGGTGCTGACAGAATTTCGGCTCCCGCGCATTATTATGGCGGCGCTGGTGGGAACCGGGCTGGCAGTGGCGGGAGCGATCATTCAGGGAGTGACGCGAAACGATCTGGCAGACCCTGGAATTCTCGGTATCAATGCCGGGGCAAGTACAGCAATTGCGCTTTTCATCTTCTTTCTGCGGGGGAATCTGTCGAATCTGGGCATGTTTGAACAGTTCGCCATGCCATTTTTTGGCCTGCTTGGCGGCATTCTGGCGGCGGTGCTGATCTATCTCTTCTCCTACAAAAACGGGACGCTTCCCGTTGAGCGGTTGATTCTCTCCGGGATCGCGGTTGGCAGCGGCTTGAGCGCGATTTCCGTCTATCTCACCTTGAAGATGAACACGCAAGACTTCGAGATGGTAGTGACCTGGACAGCCGGGAGTATCTGGAACGCGAACTTCGACTATATTCTTGTGATGCTGTGTGGTCTGCTGCTGATTTTACCTGTTTTGTTTATCAGTGCGCATATGTTGAACATCTTCCATCTCGATGAGAACAGCATCAAGAGTCTGGGGGTGTTGCCGGACAGGCTGCGCATGGGCTTTTTACTGGGTAGCATCGCGCTGGTAAGCCTGTGTGTGGCAGCTTCGGGAGGCATTGGTTTTGTGGGCCTGGTCGCTCCCCATATTGCACGGCGGCTGGTTGGCATGTCCTTTCAACGGCTGGTGCCGGTTGCGGCGCTGGTGGGCACGGCATTAGTGATGATCTCGGATTTTCTGGCACGAACTATCTTGCAACCGACAGAGATTCCGGTTGGCATGTTGATTTCGTTGATTGGTGTTCCCTATTTTCTCTATCTGCTCTATCGTACCTATAAATAAGGAGAGAGAAAGTCATGCTTGCGGTCGAGGATCTGGAAGTAGCGTACGAAAAATATACCGTCTTCAGTCATCTCAACCTCAACGTAGAACCCGGTTCCATTACCGGCATTATTGGCCCTAATGGCTGCGGGAAATCGACCCTGTTGAAGACGATGGGACGCATTCTGAAGCAGTCTCAGGGGCTGGTCTACCTGGATGGGAAGGCGTTGCAGACGATGCAGTCGAAAGAGATTGCCAAACGGCTGGCGATCCTGCCGCAGTCTCCCTCGGCTCCATTAGAGCTGACGGTTGAAGAGCTGGTTGCCTATGGTAGACATCCGCATCGGGGGCGTTTCCAGCGCCAAACGACACATGATCGTCAGGTGATCGAGTGGGCAATGGAGACCGCCGGAGTGCTGCCATTTCGCGAACGGGAGATCGGGAGCCTGTCGGGTGGGCAGCGTCAGAAGGTCTGGCTGGCGCTGGCACTGGCTCAGGAGACGGATATCCTCTTGCTGGATGAGCCGACGACCTACCTGGATATCGCGCATCAACTGGACGTCCTCTACACGATTCAGAAGCTCAACCGTGAGGAAAAGCGCACTATTCTGATGGTGTTGCACGATATCAATCATGCGGCCCGCTTCTGCGACGCGATTATTGCGATGAAAGAAGGCTCGATTATCGCCAGTGGCTCTCCTGTAGATGTGATTACGCCCGAGGTGTTGCGGGAAACGTTTCAGGTCGAGGCCCATGTGGTCATAGAAGAGCAGGTGCCTATCTGTCTGAAGTTTGAGCCATTGCGCAAGCCCGTTTCGGAGCCTGTTGGAAGCAAGTAGCCAGAAGAAGGGGAACCACCATCGACACGGTTGATGATGGTTCCCTTTTTTATGCAGCAGTCCAGATTGCTTCAAGCAGCAGGCCATTGTTATCAAGAAAGATGAAGTTATGAAGATTGGCTATGTGGCTGATCTCTGACACCTCACGATCGAGCTTGAGAAGCCGTTCGCGTAGCGCAAGCCCGGCAGCTTCATCGGGGAGCCTGAAAGCGATGTGGTTCAAAAAGCCTTCAACGCGGGTAGCGTCTTGTAGCGTTGGAATGTGCTCAAACGAAGGCAATGAGATGCCGGGAAATTCAAAGAAGTGCAGCCCGGGACCGCCCGGGGTGATAAAGCAGTGGCGGCTCTGATTCGCCGGGTGAACACTGATTTCGCCAACCTGCATACCAAGAACGTCGCCATAAAAGGCTATGGTTGCGTCCAGATCGGGTGTGTAGAGTGCGACATGGTGAAAGCCCTGCCAGTTTGTCATAAGATGATGTACTCCTTTTCGGGTATGTTGTTTTTCTCTATGGGCAGTATAGGTGCTGGCAGGGCGGGTGCACATCATCTATCTGGATGATGTGGTGCATGAATTCCGGCAAATAGCCGAAGCTGGCGGGCAACCTCTCCAGCGGCCACCCGATTGTGAACATCCAGCTTGCGATAAATGCTCTGTACCTGCGAGCGGATCGTGTTCACTGAGACAACAAGCGCTCGGGCAATCTCCGGGTTTGAGTAGCCGCTGGCAAGCAGGCGAAGGACACGTAATTCTTGTGCCGAGAGGGGCTCCAGCGGGGCCCGGGTCAGTGTCTGCTCGCCTGTAGCGCCATGCAGAATAGCGAGCACAGAGCCGAGCAATGGTCGTGCACGAATAACCGTCATGCAGGCCCGCAAGAGTGCAAGCAGCGGCTCTCCTTCATCGAGAAAGAGGCGCTGATAGCCCTCCGCGCTGGTGAGCGAGAGCAGTGTGAGAAGCTGGCGGCGTGCCTCATGCGTCTGTCGACAGGCGGCATAGGCGAGGGCAAGCAGCACCTGGATCTCGAAAGTATGCCGAATGCGCCCGGCACGTTGCGCGGGGTCCAGGAGCCGCTTCAGCAGTGGTAGGGCTTCTTGAGCATTGTCTTCCGCTATCAAAAGGCGGGCAAGCAAGAGTTCTCGGCGCTCATGAGAAAGCAAGGGGAGCTCGTTCCCCTGCCAGAGATATCCCTGAAGCACTTGCCGTGCGGCTGTCCCGTTGTGTAATTGCACATAGTAGAATGCCTTTTCAGCCTCGATCAGACGCAGCAGGGAGACAGAACCGACGACATCATCTGAAAGAGATGAGAGCTGTTGTAGCGCGGCTTCAGCCTGCCCACAGGCGAAGATGAGGCGTGCCTGAAGCAGTGTTGCCTGTATCCGGTGGATCGCAGGCAGCGGTGTCAGACGAAGTACCTCCCGAACGGCTTCCTGTGCCTTCTCAAGTCGGTTCCACTCATAATAGATGCGAGCCAACCCGAGCTGTGCGTGCGCGATATCGTCGATATCCTGTTGTTCCTGCGCTTCAGCAAGCATACGGCGCAGGATGGTCGCGGCCTGATGCAGTTCTCCCTGTTCAAAGCAGAGCGCTGCCAGACGTCCTGCGGCTGCCCGAGTGTATATATGATTGCCGGTAGAGACGCTCAATTCGTAGGCAGCTTGAAGTGTTAGACGAGCCCGGTTATATTGCCCTTCGAGTGTCTCGCCCAGTCCTGCAATGCCCATGCTGCTGCTTCGCCACAGCAGATCTTCTGGAGACAGCCAGAGGAGCGCCTGTCGGGCATAAGCGGCTGCCTCTCTGCTTCGGCCCTGACGATGAATGAGCAGAGCACGGCAGGCGAAGACCTTGCCAAGCGCGGCTGTATTCTGGCTCCATCCCCGTTCTGCCGCCTGTAGCAGTGCCTCAATGTGGGCCGCGCTGGTCGGCGAAAGCGGATGGGGTGTTGCGGTAAAGAACAAAGCAAGCGCGTGACCAAAGCTCAGGAGGGGTTGTGACCGGACGAGAGTCTCAGGAAGCTGCTCAAGCCAGTGGAGCAGGGTGTGAAACTCATTTGTTTCTTGAAATTGTCTTGCTTCCAATTTTTGGGTAATTAACCGGGCAGCACGTTCCATCTGTCCGATGCGCAATGCCAGCGTGATCGCTTCTTCATAGAGCCCATGTCGTTCATACCAGTCTCCGGCTTTTATCAACAGAGAGCGTATTGTCTCGCTTCCCAGGCGCTTTTGAGCCTCGGTCCGCATGGTTTCCGCGAATAGAGCATGATAGCGGTACCATTGTTCGTCGAGGCGTTCAAGAAAGAGGCCATAGCGCGTGAACTGGTCCAGGATCTGGGCGCTGTCGGTGCGATCGGTGACAGCGTCACAGAGGGAACTGGTAGCTTGCTCAAGTATGCTGGTACTGAGCAAAAAAGCCTGCAATGGCTCAGGGAGCGCTTCCAGCACCTCACTGACGAAATAGTCCTGCAATGGTCGGTGATTCCCTGTGAAGGTTGCCAGGCAGCGGGAGATCTCCTCCCGAGTTGTGCAGCGCTGAAGGGCGAGCGCGAAAAGGCGTAACCCGGTGGCCCATCCTTCCAGCCGTATATTGAGCTGTTGCACCTCTTCCAGCGCAAGTGGATGAGGGGTGATCTGTTGCAGAAAGCTCTGTGCCTCCTCGGTCGAGAAACGCAGATCGTTTGCTGTGATCTCGAAGAGTTCTCCTTTTGCGCGCAGGCGGGCAAGAGGCAGCGGGGGTTCCGTGCGAGAAAGGAGCAATACATGCAAGGAGCGCGGCAGATGTTCGAGGAAGAAGGTGACAGTCTCATGGATACGTGGCTCATTGAGCTGGTGATAATCTTCCAGAACGAGAATACAGTTGACCGGCAGTGCGACAAGCTCATTGAGGAAGGTCGTGAGTGTAGCTTCCAGGGTGAAGGGCTTCAGTGGCGGATAGAGCATGAGCTGAGAGAGGGCCTCATGTCCGAGATCGGGCTGGAAGCTCTGGCAGGCGGTAATCAGGTAGCGCCAGAAACGTGCAGGGTCATTATCCCCTGCATCAAGCGAAATCCAGGCAATATTGGGAATATGGCGATCCTCAATCCACTGGCGTACAAGCGTTGTTTTGCCTGTGCCTGCCGGAGCGCTTAACAGTGTAAGTGGGCTGGTGCGTCCCTGATCCAGCAAGGCAAGCAGGCGCGGGCGAGAGACAAGCGCAAGAGCCAGACGAGGGAAGTGTAGCTTTGCTTCGAGGAGCGGTATATGTTCCTGTGTGCTGTCGGTGGGAAGCGGCGTCGGCTGGTACTGGATCAGGCTTCTGGCCGAGTTGGAGAGCGCCGAAGCGTTCTGAATATCAATCGAGAGGGCACGGGCAATATTTTCCAGTTGGGCAACCGAGAGCTCAGCGGAGCGCCCGACGTAGCGCTTAAAGGTGCGTTTTTTCTGACTTCGATAGGCGTACCAGTAATCTTCTCGTGTCGAGCGTACTTCTCTTCTCACCGTTAAATGACCGTATTGCCCATGAAAGCTGAAGGTCTTCAGAGGAGCAAGCAGCCGGGTCCAATGTGTATCAGCAATGGGAATCAAATGGGCTTGATTGGCGGTCCGAAAGATATACGTTTGCTGTTCAGCATTCCAGAAGAGCGCATCGCTCACGACTTTTGGCATGATACCTTCTCAAAGCAATCTCTTTGTCTCTCTCAAAGGTTCTCTAGAATTGACTATAGCAGATATGGTTATTTGGTTCAAGCGGCGGTCAAGCGAGGGAGCATAATGCAAGCAAGCAGTATTTCTGCGTGCATCGATTCTCTCAGACTCTTCTCATACTAAAGGTTTATAATGCATTCCAGTCAGGAAGCTCCTGCACAGTCGAGAGATGGCTTTCTGACCTACCTGCATCTGGTATGAAAGTTGCCTAGAATGGAGAAAGGTCTATGAGGATAGCGGAGGAACCATTGCTCAGAAGCCGCTTGTCTGGCCTGTTACTTGCGTTGTTGGGCGCATTGAGCCTATTTGTATGGACAGCCTCAGTTGCCCGGGCCGCGGAGGTGAAGATCTTCGATCGAGCCGGGGTCTTAAATATCGGGCGGGTTGAGGAGGCCGCGAAGAAGCTTGAGTACCCGATCAAGATTTACACGATGAAGAGCTTTCGTGGTTCATCAGATAGCTTTGTACGGGCGGCTGAAAAGGAGATCACCGCCAAAAATCAGATTGTGCTTGCGCTGAATACCGGAACAAAAGATATTGCCCTTGCCTACGGAAAGGATGTGAAGCTTTCCGGAAATCAGGTAAAAGAAGCAGTAGACGCGCTTGAAAATACATATGAGCGCAAGGGGAACTATACTGAAGCCGTTCTGGCGGCGCTTGAGAAGCTTCCACAACAGAGCGGTGGCGGTTGGCTGGTCCCTGTATTGATTCTGGGAGTGCTGGTCATTGGTGGTATTGCGTTGTTCCTGTTCCTGAAACGGCGCCAGAACGAGGCACAGCCGCATGAAGCCACTGGATTTACCCCGATGCACCAGCCAGAGGCGCCGAATTATGACTATTACAGACAACCTGTATATGACGAGGCTCCACAGCAGGGGGGAATGAATCCGCTGGTTGCCGGTGGTATTGGCGCTGTAGCGGGCGGGTTGGTTGGCTATGCACTTGGCAGTCAGCAGGCACAGCATGAGGCTGAGAATCAGGAAGATCTGGTTGGAGGCAGCGTGTACGAGGATATCGATGCGGAGGATGAGAGTTTTGGGAGTAGCGGGTTTGACTCTGACGACGAAGGGTTCTAAGCAGGATTCCTCTATAGTAGATCTGGACGCGCTGATAGAAGAAACGGCAGAGAAGCGAGTGGCGCGAAACTCGCTTCTCCGACTTAGAAGATGAGGAGCCGGGTCTGTTCGGTCAGTGATGGTTCAAGCTGTGCCAGCGTTGCCGGGGGCACATTGATACAGCCATGACTCCCGTTGTTCCCCTCAGGATTGCCACCAGAATCGCGATGAGGAAACTGGGTGAACGGGCCATAATCCTGGCGCCAGGGTGAGCTATGAAGCAGATAGCCGTTCTCCCAGAACTGGATAGCGTGTTGCACCGTGGTGGGCGAGTAGTAATCGGGCGAAGAGGGCGCGTCATAGGAATGAAGCACAATATTCTTCTGGTGCTGGCCCAGGCGGAACAGGCCCGGCGGTGTGGGGCGATGATGCCGCCCGGTTGTCACCAGAAAGCTACGTTCCAGCGCGCCATGACGATAGATCCGGACTGCCTGCTCGGTTAGCGAGAGAACTAAAACGTGTTCCTTCTCAAGCTTGAAATAGGAAAGAAGCCGGCTATCAACCGCATGGGGTCGATTGAAAGGTGTCATATCCTCGACATTGGCTTCTAGCATGGAATGGAGAAAATAGGTATCCTGGATATGCTGCAAGGCGTCTGAAGTGTGCTGCTGGACCATCTCGCGTAAGAGGGCGCCTGCTCCATAGAGTGTCCCATTCTTGCCATCCATCGTGAGATAGCTGGAATTGAGATAGTAGTCCTTGCCATCGAAGGCGTCATAATAGCGATGCGCATCGCCCCATTGCTGGACATAATGCAGATACAGAGCGAGCATCTGTGCGGGGTTTTGCTGCGCGAGCTCCTTTTGTAGCCCGGTCAGATAGGTGCCGGTCTGGATGAAAAAGTGCAGGTAATCCTGCTTTGTGGTCAGGGTGGCGTACTGAGCACGGGTTTGCTGTAGCTGCTGTCGGGCTCTGGTGGCGCGTTGTCCCAGAAGCTGAACGCTGCTTTCCAGCATCTGCAATTTCCGCTGTGCGCGCTGCTTCATAACCATTGTTAACTCAGTAGACGCAAGAGGCTTTTGTGCGCCTGTAGATTGTGAATGAGCCTCTTTTGTGACTGGCAGTGCGGGAGTCATCAGCCCGATAATACATAGACCACAGAGGAATGCTAATACTATAAGGGACGTAATTCTTCTATAGTAGCTGTTCTTCATATCCTGTTCAAGGTGAGTACTCCTTTCTGCCAGAATGAGAAGGAAGAATGGTACACCAGGTAGGGTGAGGCAAGAAAAAGGGGCTGAGCTTGTCTCGGCCCCCGGGTGGTTGCATGCCTCTATGAACATAGTACCAGAGCAGAAAAGCGTTTCTACCCGGAGTGGATCAGTCGCCTGCATGCGCTTCGAGCAGAGAGTGAGACTGTTGTCTGGCTCGGAGTGCCCGCAAAAACAGGTAGCAGCAGGCGACAAGCAATCCCATCCCCAGACAGCCGATCCAGAGATAGGCAGGGCCCAGATGCTCGAATACCAGGCCACCGATCAGGGGAGCGGTAAAGGTGGCGAAGCTGCGGGCCGCGCTATGAACACCCTGATAGGATCCATTCAGGTGAGCGGGAGCAATGTCGGCGATTACGGCATTTTCAACGGGTGTACTGAGCAGCTCTCCAAGTGTCCAGACGACTACTGAGACAAGATACCAGGGAAAGCTCTGTAGCAGCGCGATCATGCCAAAGCCACACCCGAGCAGAACGGCTGCCAGAGCCAGAGTCGAATTTGCGGAAAAGCGTTCAAAGAAACGGTTGACTGGAATACTGGCGAGCACGATGACCACTCCATTGACGGCCAGCACCATTCCGTAATACTGTTCTCCCAGACCATGCGCTTCCATATCCAGCGGCAGGGCTACCGAGTACTGGCGGTAGATGGTTCCATTGAGCAGGATCAATGTAGCGTAGCACAGCAAGAGCGGATTCGCGAGGGCGGCAAGCAGACCGCGTTTCCCGTTGCCAGCCTGCTTTTTTCGACTTCCTCGGGGTCGTGTTTCGGGAACACCAAACCAGATCAGCGCACCGAAGATAAATGAGCTGAAGGCATCACCAAGAAACATGATGAAATACGAGAAATGGGCAAGGAAGCCTGCGAGCAACGGCCCAACGGAGGCCCCGACGTTGTTCGCCCAGTAGCGCAGGCTATAGACTCTCATGCGTTCAGCAGGCGTTCTGGTAAGGTCTGCGATTGCTGCTGAGGCGGCGGGACGAAGCATTCCGGTAAAGAGACTGAGCAGAAAAACCAGACCTGTAATCAGGACGAGATGACGCACGCTCCCAAGTATGACCATCGTTATCGATGAGAGTATCATGCTGAGCGTCATGGTTGAGCGTCTCCCGATCAGGTCGGTGAGGAAACCCCCGACCAGGCTGGCAAGTAACAGGCCAAGCCCATAGAGTGAAACAATGAACGAGGCCTGACCGGCTGAGAGACCCCGGGCCGAGGTCAGATAAATAGTGAGAAAGGGAATAACGAATTCCCCCAGTTTGTTGAGAAATGAGCCACCAATCAGGAATTGCAGCGGGCGCGAAAGTCGCTGTGTGTTTGCTGTCACTGTCCTGTCTTATCCTTTCTATTCCAATATATGGAATGAAATTCAATATGTGGAAATATGGTTTCAGTATAACGTATGGGAGAAAAGGCCGTCAAGTGGGCAGAAAAAAACAGGCCGCTGAAAATCATGTCAGCGGCCTGTGGAGGGATCGAAATCAGATGGTAGGGATTGGCTGAGCCGGTTGCAGGCAGTGATCAATAAATTGTGAAATTCTGCTGGTATAGGTGACAGGGTCGACAGTATAGGCCATTGCGTGCTCGGCTCCGGGCACAAGATACAGCTCTTTAGGACTGCTCTTGCACTGCTCATAGAGCGGATAGACCATTGCCGTGGGCACGAATGTATCTGTATCTCCATGAATAAAGAGAATCGGGATTTTGGCCTTTGCAACCTGCTTGAGCGCCGATGCCTCCTCAAACGAGTAGCCAGCGAGCAGCCGACAGATCAGGCTGGTCACCGGGACGAACGGGAATGGTGGCAGATGATACATGCGCTTCGCCTGGTAGCTTAAAATGTCGACGACAGATGTATAGGCGCAGTCAGAAATGATGCACTTAACCTGGGGCGGCAGGTTTTCGCCACTGGTCATCAGCACCGTTGCGCCGCCCATTGAGACGCCATGCAGGACGATCTCTATGTTTTCGCCGAGACGCTGGATGAGTGTGTGAATCCACTGAACGTAATCTTTGCGCTCATGCCAACCAAACCCGATATAGTTGCCCTCGCTCTGGCCATGACCCCGGGCGTCGGGCAGGAGGACGTTGAAGCCGAGGGTCTCGTAATACAGGTGTGCAAACCCGCCCATATCCTTTTTTGCCTCGCCGCCATAGCCATGCGCAAGGATCACTGTCTTTGTTGTGGGCTCGGGAGCCCGGAGAAAATAGCCGCGCAGTCGCAGTCCGTCATAGGAGCGAATATCGATTATCTCGAACGACTGTTGCTCGATCCAGGGTGTCTCGTCGGCGGATGTGCGGTTCACTTCCTGTAAGCTCGGGTCTTCTGCCAGAAAGGTTTTTTCGCGACGTGAAATGGCAGTATGATAGAAGTAGAAACAGGAGAGAAGAAGGGCAAGAAGAAGGATGACGAGAATAATGGCGATAATCAGTAGCGCTACTGGCATGAAAGGAGCCTCTCTTTTTTCTGCTAGAAAATCCTGTTGTTTTAAGAACCAAACATAGTATATGCTAACTTTTGTATCTCTACCAGAGGGGAGTACTGACCGGGGGAGAGGTGGGCGGGCTCAAAGGTGTGCTTCTACAGCCCAGACGAAAAAGGATGCCAGGGTATTCGGAGCAGAAGGAGCGAAAACAATATAAAGGCATTCTGGAAGACGAACCAGATGTGACCTTCCTTCAGGTACCTGAGCGTGTCTGATAGTGTCCTGAGCGGGCTGGTAGCGATGTTTTCTGGCACCGCTACCATGACCTTGCATATCAATTTATTTCACGACAGCTACAAGGCCACCATAAATGAACAGGGGTGGTTGATCGTGTGGTGAAACGCGATACCAGATAGGAGTTGTGCCCCAGACATTTTCTCCCACTACCTCTTCATAAATGAGGACGTGCTTGCGTGGTGGATACGTCGTCACAATTGAGTAGGTTGTTGCGGGGCCGGTACGTACACTCGCCCAGTTGAGAACATCGCCCTCGTTAACTGGCTCCTCTGCTGCGGCAGCTACCTTCTGCACTGTCTGTGTGTGTGCACTTGCCTGCTGAGTGGGCTGTAAAACAAGCAGACCTGCAAGCAGGGCAGCGACAGGGATCATAATGAGCAATGTACGGAGTCGTTTCATGCTGGTTCCTTCCTTCGTTTGAGTGGGACAAACGCTTATATCTCTCCATCCAATGAAAGAGAGTGGGCCTTCTCCGGTAGAGAAAGTGGCTCCCTATCATATAGATCGAATGGCGTTGTAAAAGGTAACATGGAGTACCAGAAACTGTCTCTCTATACAGGGACAGCTTCTTGCTACCAGAGTTGCGCTATACTCCTATGGTGCAGTAGAGGCGTGCTATTCCTCCATGAGTGTCGGTATCGAACCAACCCGAAAATCGGTAAAGGTGACAGGGAAGCCCGGTCCTTGAGGTGCAGCGCACATCAGCCCGACCTGCACTTCGTCAACTGGCGGGAAATAGGCTAAGCGGAGCAGCCGATACGTCTGCCTATCGAGCGCGTATTGCACTTCTACCGCATCGCCCTCTCGCTTGAGACGGAGCCAGAGAGAAGGGGGATTGTCAGGAAGCGCGACGCCAATGGACCAATCAGAGTAGACCCGCGTAACGACAGCGCTGATATGCTGAACGCCATCAAGATATTCTATGCCACATTTGATCCAGTTTTCTGCATCGACGCGTACCATAAGCCCGGCCTGATCGTACAGGTGCTGGTAGGCTCCGCTGAATTGGACCTCAGCTTGAAAGTTCCCCTGCCACGTCTGGTAGTAGAAATGGCCGCTATCATAGGTAAAGCCATAACTGGTCTGTCGCCAGTAGTCTGTGTTCGGCTCGGTTTGAATGGTGATGGAACTGCCTCGCACTTCCCATCTTGATGGTTGGTTATACCATTCCATGTTCAGTACTCCTGTTGAAGAAAAAGAATCTTTATATATCTATACGAAGCTCTTCAAAAAAGGGGACAACGAATTTCCAGGGAGTGAGGAAAGCTGCATACTCCTTTGCGAAGGTGATATGGCTTCGACGTCAAGGCACGCCCATCCGGTGCACATGATGCTGCTTTGTTATCAACTTTGAGAGAAAGAAGCATTGGACAGTATCGCTCTTTGCCTGTATACTTTCGGTAAAGCGCAAACGAAAAGCGCAGTAGAGAAGACAGAGAGGAAAAGTATAATGAGTCAGGATAGTAATGAAGAGAAAAAGAGACAGCAGATTCAACAGCAATTTGGGGCAGCAGCAAAGGACTATGTGACCAGTACGGTGCATGCGGCAGGTCCGGACCTCCCCTGGCTGGTAGAAGCGGCAGCCCTGACAGGAAGCGAGCGCGTTGTTGATGTGGCGACCGGGACCGGCCACACCGCGCTTGCGCTGGCTCCTTTTGCGCATGAAGTGGTGGCCGTTGATTTAACCGAGTCGATGCTGGAAGGTGGCAGACACCTGGCTCGTGAGCGGGGAATCACAAACGTGGAGTTTATCAGGGGCGATGCACATGCGCTTCCACTGCCAGAGAACAACGTGGACGTGGTGACCTGTCGTTATGCTGCGCACCATTTTATCGATGTCTCACAGGCGGCACAGGAATGGGCACGAGTGCTCAAGTCCGGTGGGAAGCTGGTTCTTCTGGATTCAATTGCACCTGAAGATGAGACGTTGGACGGATTTTTGAACGAGATTGAAGCGTTGCGTGATCCCTCGCATGTCCGAAATCATCGGGTGTCTGAATGGCTCGTAATATTGAAAGAAGCTGGCATTGAGGCACATGAGGAGCGCTCTTTTGATATTTCGCTTGATTTCTTGAACTGGACACAGCGTCAGCGTACCTCTGCCGAGAATGTGCAGCGGCTGCGAGAGCTCTTCTCTACCGCCTCTGAGCAGATTCGCACGGCTCTCCATATCGAGCCAGACGGGGATGAGATACACTTCACGATTCCGATCGCGCTTATCGTTGGAACGGCGATCTCATCGAACTGATGGACAGGGAAGAAATCTTCCACTATAGAAGATCTCTTCCCGTTTTTTATTACAGCATTACGCTGTCTTGTTCCGCTTCGATGAGATGAGCCAGACACTGAACAGCAGCAATCCGCCCCCAATGAGCCGCAGAGCTCCCATCTGCTCGTGAAGGAAGAGCCAGGAGAGCAGCGCCGCAATCCCCGATTCCAGCAGTGTAATGATAGAGGCAACCGTTGCGGATGCCGATCTCAACCCCCATTGAATCAGGAAGTAGGCCAGTCCTGTCGGCACAATGCCCATATAGGCAGCGATCGTCCAGCCGGTCAGCGAGAGCGCCAGATGCAGGTTGCCGCTGACAAGAGCAAGCAGGAACAGAAGCAGGGTCGCCATCAAAAACGTCCAGGCTGTGATCTGGCTACTGCTGCTCCTGGAGCGCTGCGCAACGATTTTCGAGAACAGCATGAAGACCGCATAGAAGCAGCCAGAGCCGAAGGCGATCAGCGTTCCATTGAGTGTCTGCGTTGTCAACCCGATTCCGGTCGCATTCTCCCCGCTCAGTGTTAGAAGGAGCGTGCCAGCCAGCGCCAGAAGCAGCGCGATCAGCAAACGCACGCCCGGGCGTTCATGGAACAGCCATGCTGAGACAAGAGCAACAACCAGCGGCGCCGTGCAGAGCGAGATGACGACGGCCAGGGTGACGCCGATCAGCGGGATCGACAGGAAGAATAGCGTATGGGAACCCCCCAACGCCCCTCCGATGAGCGTCAGCAGGAAGAGATCGGGTAAGTGTATACGCTGCTTTCGCATGGAAGGCCAGGCAAGCAGGAACAGAAATGGGGTTGCGATCCCTACTCGTAAGAAGGCGATGGTCAGCGGTGAGACGTCCTGAACACGATTGAGCAGCGCCGAGGCGATCCCGGCAGTTCCCAGAAAAAAAGAGCCCAGTAGAATAGAGATTGCTCCACCAGAAGCAAGCGAACGAAGAGAAGCACGTGAATGCCTCATACAAGAGCCTCCTGAATTGCTGAATCACTGAAGAACAAGCGAGGGAGGATAGAGGCACAATGAGGCAGGAGTACCACGCACACAGTACTCCTTTTTGATGAGGTCTATGTTGTTGTCTCCTCTATCTCCCGGTTACGCGAAGGAGATAGCAGGAGGAGGCGTCTGAGCCAGATATGGAACGTGCATCGTTTCTCTTCCTTGTCATTTCTATTGATAGAGTTTAGTATACCATAGAATATGCTCCTTTTCCTGCTTCCTGAACGCTGATCCAGAGATCGCCCGCTGCATGATCGCGGGTCACATGCAGATTCCAGCAGCCGGGAGCCGTGAAACGGAAGCCTGTGCCCCACTCCTCACCGGGATGTTTCCAGTTCGAGCCGAGATGTTTTTCTGGCCCCCAGACCGGCTTGAGTTCAACATTGCCGGCGTGTCGAGCGATCGCCTGGAAGGGTCCATTTCCCGTCATGCGCCAGACAATTTTGACCTCATCACCAACTTTGATTGTTTGGGGATCGGCAAAGAAGAGCGCCCAGACTTCAGCGTTCACACCTTGCGCCTGCGTTTCGTGTCCAGGAAGGAACCTGGAGGGCGCACACGTTGCGGGGACGGGTGACAGTGGAGCATCTGGCTGTGCAGGGGATGAGGTGAGCGCCGGTGTTGTGGCGACGGATGGTTGAAGCGTGTGGCTTGTCGACGTACCAGAACAGGCAACAGGAAAGATAGCCAGAAAGAGGAACGAGATACAGGGACGAGACGCTAACCGGTACCTGTTTTTATGCATTGCCGTCTCCTTTCTTTGCAGTAACGCATACTGGTTCAGAGACAGCATAGCCCGCCGAACTGAAGCGAATCTGAAAAAGGGGAACGCCTGCACACGTTCCCCTTGCTCTTCTCAATCAAGAAAGCCAGGAGGCGCAGTAAAGCCGCCAAAAGCCTGCTCTAGCAGTGAGGCAAAGGTGATAGCTGTGCGATCTTCCAGATAGGGACCGATGGCCTGCAAGCCGATGGGAAGCCCGTGCGGCGTCTTGCCATAGGGGAAGGCCGTCGCCGGGTGGCCGATCAGGGTCGCAACTCCGGGGTAGATCTCAAGAAACTCATAGGGCACGGTCTCCCGATTAACCGGGAGCGTGCGTAGATATGGTGGAGTTTCGATGCCCTGATGCTTAAAGGCAGGCACGATCGTGACGGGCGTCAAGAGGATGTCCCACTGCTGGAAGAAATCGCGGAAGAGCGCCCGATACTGTTCGCGGCGCGTGTGGAGCGCGAGGAACTGGCCCGCTGTTGCCTGAATACCGGCAAGCTTGGCCGCGGTGAAGGGGTCAGTGCTCTGCCGCATCTGCGCTATGATGTGCTCTCGTTGCTCCTGTTCCTTCTCGGCATACATAAAGACGGAAAGCATCGTAATATACGTTTCCGTATATTCGCGCAGGTTGAAGCCATCGGGCTGAACGCGGCGAACCATTGCCCCTTGCTGACGGAGGCGCTCTTCCAGCTCTGCAAGCGCTGTCACAATGTGCTCATCAACCGGAAGCCAATCGACAAAGGGTAGAATTGCGACCCGGAAGTCAGCCAGCCTGTTCTGACGTGCGGCCGGAAGAGAGAGCTTCCAGGCGACGTCTTCCCCGATGACAGGCGCAGCGATGACATCAAGTGCCAGTTGAAGATCAGCCGCACTACGAGCGAGCGGCCCCTGAACGCCAAAGACGGACGCCGGGTTCGGCAGCGGGATGCCGGGCTTACGGCCATAACGCGGGACGGCTGTTTCGCTTGGACGATGCCCGTAGAGTCCACAGAATGCGGCTGGAACGCGAATTGAGCCCGCGATGTCTGTGCCAAATTCGAGTGGTGTCAGTCCAGCAGCAACAGCAGCCGCTCCGCCTCCGGTGCTGCCTCCCGGTGTGCGGTTCTGATCCCAGGGATTGTTAGAGCGCCCAAAAAGCATATTGTTTGCTTGCCAGTCAGAAAGCCCGGGAGGAACGTTCGTCTTGCCCAGGAGGACGGCCCCGGCATCGAGAATACGCTGTGCAGCGGGACCCGTCTGTGTCGAGACATACTGCTCCTTGTCGAGATCGCCCGCTGTGGTGCGCATACCTGCAACCTCGATGCAGTCCTTGAGCGTCAGTGGAAGGCCTTGCAGGGCGCCACTTTTCTCGTCGCGAGCGTAGGCCTGATCGGCGGCGGTTGCCTGCTGATATGCCTGCTCCTCGTTTGGAATGACGATAGCGTTAATCTTTGTATTGTAGCGTTTGATTCGTTCAAGATAGAATTGCAAAAGCTCTACAGAAGAGACACGCCTTTGCTGTAACAACTGTAGCAGCGTGGTTGCCGTGGAGAAAGGATCTATCATTCAGCCTGTTTCCCTTCTAGCCAGAGGCATGCATGTCAATGCGCCTTTCACGTGAAAAGTTGCAAAACTGTTCCTGTTTCATTCTATGCCGCGTATTTTGAGTGCGTCAAGGGGAGAGAGCCGCTGCAAGTGGGGGATGTGCTCACGGAGATGCCCGGTTCGACGGCGAAGAAGTTTCATCGGGGTCCAGGCCTCTCCCTCGAAGATAACAACCTGTTGCAGACGCTCAGTAGAAAGGCTGCGCAGGCCATCCGCGACTGCTCTGGCGCTTGCCTCCAGCGCTTCAACAGGATCGTCAGGAAGGCGGAGGGTGGGCTTTTGGGCGAACAGGCTGGCAATATACCAGAGATCCAGTTCAGCGATATGTTGAAGGAGCCCCTCCACGGTACATGTGGCTGTGTCGCCAAGCGCGAAAGGAAAGACGCTCTCAGGTGGCAATGACCGGGAGAGGGTAATTAAATCTGCCCGCGTCAGGTCGGCAATCTGAAGAGCGTTCTGCATATAGTCATGCGGTGGGGTCTGGAGATCAGTCTGAAAGGGTGCCCCCGCCCCATTGGCGCTCGGAACGCTATCTTCAAGCAATGCGATGTCAATCGGTGCCGTGGGTGGTTCGGCAAGGAGATGCTGGGTGTGAAGCCAGGAAAGATGCTGGCTGACAACCTCTGGCGCCAGGGCAAGCGCCTCCTCTGGAGTGCCGGCTGTGACCTGACAACCCGGCAAATCAGGGAAGTAGAGCAGGCTCTGAGAGTGCCAGCGGTCAAGGAGTGCGTGATACTGCATGGTATTTTCTCCGCAGGTTTTCCGTCCAGTGTAGCAGAAAATGAGGATAGCCCGTTTCCTGTTTTGGCCGAGAGGAAAGAAGGAGCCCCACTACCATAGAGTGGGGCCAGATGAAGGAGGCTATGCGCTAGTGGTCTTTGAGGAAGGCGCGGACCGCAGTCATCGACGCAGCATAGCAATCGCGATGGATGCAGTGTCCGGCTCCGGGAATATGCGCCAGAGTGCCATTCTTCCAGAGTTGGGATGCCTTTTGTGGCCCTCGGGAGTCGTAATCGCGTGCTCTTCTACGTCACCGGTGAGCAGCAAAATCGGGCAGGCCACACGTGGAAGGAGCTCTTGCCAATCAAGATCAAAGGTCAGTTTCTCCATAATATCCGGGGCAAACTGGCGCTTGGATTGGGCCCAGGGCTCAAGCTCGACTTCGTCCCATTTGGGGTTGAATTCACGCGCTTTGGCGAGCAGCACATCCCAGGGGAGTTCGCGCAGAGACACGAACGTTTTCATAAAGTTCGCAGTTTCATTATCGACATCCGCGCTCCGGGCTGCCTGCTCTGTCCAGAAAGGAGGATCTTCCAGCAGGATCGCATGTGGTAGCTCGGGATAGAGCGCCGCGACGGCCAGGGCGGTCATTGCGCCCATCGAGTGGCCGAAGAGATAGGGCTTTTCCAGATTAAGTGCCTGAACGAGCCCGGCTACATCATTCGCCAGCGTTGTGAAGGAGGCGTTCTCAATGGAGCCCTGCGTCTCGCCGTGCCCCCGGGCGTCGGGCATAATGATATCAAACTGATCTTGCAGGTCGCGTGCAACAGGTGTCCAGCAGAGACCGTTGTCCATCACGCCGTGCAGAAGCAGCATTTTTGGTTTGTGCTCCCCACCGGTTCGATGATAGTGAATAGTGAGATCGTTGACTTGAACGGTTCCTTTAGACCATGCAGTCATAATGAAATACCTTCTTTCCAGTTGTTTGCGAGCAGGCTTAGCGAACGCTCTTAATCGGTCGTACGGTTAGCGTGCCAAGCAGCGCGATTACCGCACCAACCAGGAAGAGCATGAAGTAGCTATGGGTTGCATTGATAATGATCGATGCAAAAGCCGGTGCCAGAGATTGGGGCAACGTGTTTGCAATATTGATGATACCCATATCTTTACCCCGGTTTTCTGCACTTGGCAGAACCTGCGTCACAAGGGCTCCATCAACCGAGGTGTACATACCGAAGCCAACTCCTACCAACCCCATCATAATCATAATAACGGTCCACGAAGGGATAGTGCCCAGGACCACCAGAGGAACCGCCATAATAGCACAACCAATGACGATGAAGAGCTTGCGGCTACGGAAGCGGTCCGAGAGGATGCCACCAAGCACGGTGAAGACCAGCGAGGTAACCATCATGACGATTTGGAGCTGTGAGGCGCCCTGCTCAACTCCCTGCCCGGGGAAGAGCTTGTCATAGTGGACGGCGTCCTGCAAGAAGTAGAACATGTAGTTGGCAGTCAGGAAGTAGCCAAAGAAGGGAATGAAGCGGGTCAACCAGGCCCAGGCGAAATCGGGGTGCTTGCGCGGGTTGATCCAGAAGTTTTTGAGGAAGCCAATCAGGCTGAACGACTGCACATACTCTTTCGGCAGGTGCTTATCCTTCATCAAGAGGGCGAAGGGGATCAGTACAATAAGTAAGGTAATGAGCATGACCAGATAACTGGTTTGGGCATTGCGGATAATCATTCCGACCATCACGGAACCAAGCACCATGCCAATAGAGGCGGAGAGGCCAATAATGCCGGATGCGGTGCCGCGCTGCTCTTCGGGAACCTGATCGGGAATGATAGCGCTCAAGGCTGCCAGAATGAAGTTTGAACAGAGCTGGAAGGCAGACCAGCCAATGAAGATCATGGCGACGTTTTTCGCCATCATCATGAGGGCCAGGGCGAGTGCACTGACGATTGCGCCAAAGAAGATCCAGGGGCGGCGGCGACCAAAACGAGAGGAAGTGCGGTCGCTCAGGGCTCCTGCCAGCGGATTTCCTATCAAGGCGAGCAACACTGCAACGCCTGTAACAAGACCCAGACTGCTGACTTTGTTCACCGGGTCGAGTTCGCCAATTTGCATGGGCAATAGAATACTGCCGATACCACCATAGCAGAGAAAGAGCGACATTTGCGCCAGTGTGAGCGCGATCAGAAATCCAATGCTGACACGTTTGGTTGGGATCGCAAGGGCTTCGGGCTGGCCGTTCGGGTGGATGGATGCGGCCTTCGTGGGAAATGCGACGTTTTCCATAGTAGAATGACTCCCTTTGTCATAAACCGGAAAAATACGGATACCATCAACAATGAATGGTTTCATAACAGACCGGACAACACGCTGTCCTTTTTTGTGACATCTGCGTTACACGTGTAACGTAGATTGTCGGAAGTATACAACCATAGTTATTGCTGTGTCAAGAGGAATCATGTCTCAATTTTGGAGAGGGTGGGATTCTGCTTTTCGGGTGTCAGCAGGATGTGGGATGGGGTACCACGTCGCAATATCTGATATATTTTGTGTAGCATAGAGGGCATGGAAGGGCCAGGCAGGGATATTGCTGGTGCGAAGAGCGACATCTGAATAGAGGAGAAAAATCGCCGTTCTTTGATTGACGGAGCTCAATAGTTATGTCATAATCCCTGTTGAAAACAGGGGTGTATTTCAGTTATCAGGGCATAATGGTCTGTTTGGAAAGGGTGTCATGGAGAAAAAACAACAGACTCCCGTGAAAAAGCCGCTTACCAGTGCCGATGTGGCTCGAAAAGCGGGAGTTTCGCGGGCCACCGTTTCATATGTCTTGAATAATGTCCAGAACAACCATGTCAGTGAGGAGACACGGGCAAAGGTGTTGCGTGTCGCTCAGGAGCTTGGCTATCAGTTGCATAGCTCGGCGCAGGCGCTGCGGAAGGGCTATAGCAATGAGATTTGCATTATGCATGACCTGCAAACGTCGGTAAATGACGCTGAGATTCAGTTCTATATGCAGCAGAATATTCAGCGTATGGGCTATGTTCCGGTGCACTACTATATGGGCGGGCTCTCTGAAGAGCGGCGGAAGGAGCTGCTACTACAGATCTGTGCGCGGCGACCGGCAGCGCTTTTTGTCATGCCGGGCTGTATTACCGAGGATGGGATTGAGCAGGCGCGTCGCATGGGCATCCAGCATATCGTGTTGCTGACGGCCGAAGAGATCGGGAAAGATACATTCAGGTTGCCAACGGTCAGCCTGCCAACTCGTGAGATGGGTTATCTTGCGGGACGTCACTTGCTGGAGCTCGGACATCGTCGTCTGGCGATCGTCAAGCCATTTCAGGAGCGCCACATACCGGCTTTTGAGCACCGTTTAGAGGGCATGAAGCGGGCCATTGCTGAATCTGGGAAAGAGGGAATCTCGCTTGAGGTGTTTTCACTCCATATGGAGATGCAGGAGGCGCATGACTTGATTGATACGCGCTTTCAGCAGGAGGACCGCCCGACAGGGATCTATACTTTTAATGATGAATATGCGCTTCCGTTACTTGCGGCGCTGCTTGATCGCGGCTTTCGGATACCGCAGGATGTTGCGCTTGTCGGCACGGATGATGTCTTTTTCAGCCGCTTTGTGCGTCCTGCTCTGACCACCATTCGCTTTAACAATGCCGCGATTGGTGAGCATGCCACCGAAATCGCCGCGAAGCTGATTCAGGGAGAACCGATCCCCGAGACATTGACGCAACCGCTAACGGTGGAACTCATTCGACGCTCCTCAACATAATTGAGGGGCCTTTCATTTTTTGGCACTGTGAACGCAAGAATTGGATAGGCAGTTCTCTCTATTTGCGTCTACACTGAATGGCGTAGTACACAATGACAGGAGTGCCTATCGATGCATAGAACAATTCAACCCACAATTCTTTACTTTGGTACCCCCGTTGTGCTGATCAGCACAGTCAATGAGGACGGAACCTCGAACCTGGCGCCGATGTCTTCAGCATGGTGGCTGAATCAATCCTGTATGCTTGGTCTGGGCACGCGCTCCAGGACCGTTGAGAACCTTCGCCGTGAGCGCGAATGCGTGCTGAATCTGCCCTCGGCGGACCTTGTTTCCGCAGTCAATCGGCTGGCGATGCTGACCGGAAAGAATCCCGTTCCCGAGAGTAAAGCGAAGTTGGGCTATACCTACGAGCCGGAGAAGTTTCGGGTGGCGGGCCTCACTCCCGAGCCTTCGGAACTGGTTGCTGCTCCCCGGGTAGCCGAGTGCCCGGTTCAGCTTGAGGCGGTCGTGAAGCAGATGCATGCGGTTGATGGCGACGACTCGCACCTTGTCGCGATCGAGACGCGTATTGTGCGGGTTCATATCGATGAACGCCTGCTCAAGCCGGGCGAGAAGCAGCATATCGATCCCGAAAAGTGGAATCCCCTGATTATGAGCTTCTGCGAGTTCTTCGGTCTGAGCGAGAAGCTGCATCCCTCAAAGCTGGCCGATACCTGGCTGACCCGTCTGTATGAGAAGTCCGAGAAGGATAACGAGCCTGCTTCATCCCGTTGACAAAGCTGTTCCGCAAGTGGTACGGTATACTTCAAAATTGGTACGTACCACTTGAAGGAGGCACACGTTGAAGGATATAACGTCGTTACGGGGAGCGCTGATCGTTTCGTGTCAGGCGTTTGAGGGAGAACCGCTATTTGGTCATATGGCTGCTATGGCGGCTGCGGTCCTGAATGGTGGAGCAAAGGGCATTCGCACCAACGGAAAAGACGATGTTGCCGCCATTCGTGCTATTACCGATGTGCCCATTATCGGGATTCAGAAAACCACGGTTGCCGGGCGCACGGTGATTACGCCGGACTTTTCGCAAGCCCGGGAGCTCGTTGAGGCGGGTGCTGATATTATCGCGCTCGACGCCACGCAGATTCGTGAGCAGGTCTGTCAAGGAAAGTATCCGACCGCTGCTGAACTGATCGCGCAAATTCATGCCGAGCTTGGTTGCCTGGTGATGGCGGATATCTCAACGGTGGAAGAAGGGGTTGCCGCAGTGGAAGCAGGCGCTGATCTGGTCGCGACAACGCTGGCCGGGTACACGCCCTACACGACGCTTGATGAGGGGCCCGATGAGCAGCTAGTGCGCGAATTGACGCGGCGCATTCAGGTTCCGGTTGTGGCTGAGGGCAAGATCAACACGCCCGCCGCGGCTCGTAAAGCACTTGCATGTGGGGCCTATGCTGTGGTGGTCGGTTCCGCGATTACGCGCCCGCACCTTGTCACACGTGGCTTTGTTGATGCATTAACGGAGGCTGAGACATGCTGATCGGGGTTGATATTGGTGGCACGAAGATTGCCGCCGGTGTTGTCGATGCTGACGGCAGGGTGCTTGAGCGCATTCAGGCCTCGACGCCGGTCACTCGCGGGGCCGAGGCGATTGTGACGACTGCTGCTGAGCTGGTGCAGGGCCTGTTACGCTTACATGGCCCGGTCAGCGCGGTAGGCGTGGGCAGTGCCGGACAGGTCGATCACGAGAGCGGCATTGTCGTTGACGCAAACGAGAATCTCCCGGGTTTTCGTGGCCTGCCCTTGCGGGAGCGTCTGGAGGAGCTCCTACAGCTTCCTGTAGCCGTGGAGAACGACGTCAAGGCAGCGGCGCTGGCTGAGGCACAGCTTGGTGCGGGGCGTGGCGTTCGTCAGATGTTGCTGGTCATGGTGGGAACCGGCATCGGCGGGGCCCTTGTGCTCGATGGGAAGGTATATCGAGGAGCGTCCGGGGTGGCGGGTGAGCTCGGCCATCTGCTTTTTCGCCCTGAGCAGGGGCGGCTCTGTCCCTGTGGGCGCAGAGGGTGCATCGAGGGCTATGCATCCGGGCGGGCGATTATGGAGATCTACGCCGAAGAAAGCGGGCGGTCGATTGACGTCGCGACCATCGCGAAGCGTGCCAGAGATGGGGAAACGCTGGCTCGTGAGGTGCTGACTCAGGCCGGACGGGCTCTGGGCCTGACGCTTGGTGGCCTGGTCAACACGTTGGGCCCGGAGGCGATTGTGCTTGGCGGTGGCGTGTTGCAGGTCGAGGAGCTCTATCTTCCCGCGCTGGAATACGGGTTACAGATGCAGGCGCTTCCAGTGATGCGGCGTTCCTGTACGGTGCGGCGTATGGAGCTGGTTCATGATGCGGTGCTTATCGGTGCTTCCTTGCTTGCAAAGGAGAGAACAGAGGATGGAAGACGAGGTCAGGCAGCCGACTGATGGGCCGCTCTATACCCGGTTGCGCGACCATCTGGCCGCGGAGATTACGTCGGGACGTCTGGCGGCGGGAACGCGTCTGGCTTCCGAGCGGGCGCTGAGTGAGCGCTATGGCTATAGTCGCCTGACAGTGCGTCGCGCTCTGGCTGATCTGGAAGAGGCGGGCTTGCTGGTGCGGCGGCGCGGCTCAGGCACCTTTGTGGCCGAGCGGTTGATTCGCAAGAACGTGCGCGGGCTCGCCAGCTTCAGCGAGGATATGCGACAGCGCGGCCTGACTCCCGGCTCGATCGTTTTACGTCAGGAGCTTGTTTTTCTGGAAGAGGAGCAGGCGCAGATGCTCAAGGTCGCAGCCCATGAAGGGGCCGTCTGTCTGCGGCGTTTGCGACTCGCGAATGATGTGCCAATGGCGCTTGAGACAGTCTTCCTTCCCGCCGCGCTCTGTCCCGGGCTGGTCAGGCGAACCGATCTTGATCGGGTCTCGCTGTACGAGGTGCTGGAGCGAGAATATAACCTCTCAGCGGATTACGCGGAGGAAGTGGTTGAGGCGGTCAACGCAAGCGAGGAGGTGGCGCGCCTGCTTCGGGTTGCTCCCGGGAGTGCTCTGTTGCGGATTCGACGGCTGACCAGCGCGAAGGACCGAGGGCCATTTGAGTATGTCGAGTCGCTCTACTGCGGGGATAAGTACAGCCTCGGTTTGAATGTGCGCCGTCTGGGTCAATAGAAGCGGAAGAGGAGCCTTGTAGGGCAGGCCCCTCGCTTTCCTGTTTAGAGGAGGTTGGCTGCAACAAGCGCGCGGCGCACCTGTGCAACCTCATCATCGTTGAGCCGGAGCTGAGGCCGACCCACAACGTTTGTCGCGATGATGCCACGAAGCTGAAGCGCGGTTTTGAATGCCCCCATCGCGGACGATCCGATTGCCATACGGCGAAGCCCCACATTCACGATATCGAAGAGGCGGTACAGGCGCTCCTGCTCCTGGCGAGCGGCTACCCAATCGCCCCGATGCGCTGCTTCATAGAGTCGCACATAGCCGACGGGATCGACGTTGCCCAGACCCGGCACCACACCACTCGCACCCATGAACAGGGCTACGTCGGCAAGCAACTCCGAGCCGGTGAAGACGCTGAAATCAGGATGGGCTGCCTGTGCCATGACCAGTCCCCGGAAGTTCGCTTCATCTCCGCTACTATCCTTAAGACCGCTAATAATCTGCTGCTCAGCCAGTTCGAGCACGGTCGAGCGCTCAAGCTTGCTGTGGACCGCAACCGGGATATCGTAGGCAAAGATCGGCAGGTCGACTGCTTCATGCACCTGTCGGAAATGCGCTTTGATTTCGGCCTGACCGATGCGTGTATAGAATGGCGCAGTGACAACCAACGCATCTGCCCTTGCTTTTTCAGCGGCGCGAGCATGTTCAATCACGCGAGTGGTCGTCATATCGATAGTTCCAGCCAGGACGGGAACCTGACCGGCCACACAACGCACCACGACATCCAGCACGGTCGCTCGTTGCGCATCGGTCAGAAATGCGACCTCGCTTGTGGAGCCGAGCGCGAACAGGCCATGCACACCTGCGTCCAGTTGAAAGGTAATCAGCTTTTCCAGCGAGGGAATATCAATCTCGAAGGTTTCGGTCATCGGTGTGCTGAGTGGTGGCACAATGCCACTCAAGCGAGCTGCTTGCATCTTCTTCTCTCCTTATTTCTACGTATTATACCTGTGATGGCTCTACTGTTCCTTCAGGTGTGGTATTCTGGACCTCATAGGATCTGATCCCGGCTGTGCGTTGTAACAGGCGCCCCGGAACATCAAAGACAACGAGCGCAACAACGACAAAAGTCCAGAAAAACATAAGCACGGCTAAGGCAGTCCCCAGACCCATCAGGTTCGCGAAAAAGGCTCCCCAGATCGGCGCAATTGCACCACCAAGTGAGCCGAGATTGTAGGCCACGCCAACGCCGGAGCCTCGCACCTCAGGCGCGAAGTACATTGACATAAACTTCGGATGCAGTCCCGCAATCCCCTGGCTGACAAAGAGCAGCACGAAGATCAACAGACCAAGCAGCCAGATGTTCGCTTTGCCAATGATGAAGAAGGGGAGAATCAGCACCAATGAGATCAGCAGCGAATAGATATACGCTCGCCTGGTTCCGACGCGATCGCCCAGGAAGCCCGCAAAGATGCAGCCAAGCAGTGTCCCGAAGTTTGCCGCGAACATCACCTGTGAGACGCCAGTTGCATCGTAGCCAATCGATTTCAGGTAGGTCGGCAACAGCGATTGTACGGGCCAGCTATAGAGAAACGCGGCAAAGATAAAGAGCGTGATCGCGATAAACACTGGCAGGATGCGCGGTGAGAAGAGCTTAAAGAACGAGATGCCGCCCGCTTTTTCGGTAGATGTCTGTTGCCATTCGGTATGCTCGGGCAGGTTCTTGCGCATGTAGAGTGTCAGAATAACGGGCACGATGCCAATATAGAAGAGCACTCTCCACCCGAAATGAGCGGTAATAAAGGGGTAAATAAAAGCGACGACCAGACTTCCGACATTATAGCCAGAAATCAGGAAGCCACTCGCCTTATTGCGTACGTGTTTGGGCCAACTCTCAAGCACATAGAGCGAACTGGCGCTATACTCACCAGCCATACCCAGGCCCACGATCAGGCGAAAGGCAAACAGTGACCAGTAGTTCCAGGCGAAGCCACAGAGGAAGGTCCCAAGCGCGTAGAGCCAGATACCGGCAATCATGGCGTTTTTACGCCCGATACGATCGGCGATACTGCCGACAACTGCGCCCCCAAGCCAGCGGGTGATGAAGGAGGCACTGATCAGGGTACTGGCAGTCACGAGGTCGAGGTGGAATTCGTCTGCAATATTCGTCAAAACATAGGTGATAAGGACAAAGTCGAAACCATCCAGTGCATAGCCAATCCAGGCGGCCCAGAAGGCGCGCCAGTGCTGGCCGCTAAGATCTTTATACCAGGGTCTGGCAGCCATTGCCATAGGTTCTACTCCCTTTCACTTATACAGTAAATACAGGCGCTCGTCAGATCATCAGTTTGTGATGCGTGCGTTCGTTGCAATTGCTTCAACCGTTGAAGGAAATATGTACGTCTTTTTCGCTTCCTGTATAGACAGTGATACCATGCTGTATCCTGCCCGTATCAGATGATGCGTTAACGATCCCTCCTTTATGGTATAATGGTGAAAAGCCAGCTTGTAGGATGTCATATCTTTTTGAGAGACATTCTAACTCTCAATATAGTTGTCCTACAAGTTGATAAAGGCAGTGTACAACACAACTTGAGAAGGAGTCAAGTGGCGATGGTTGCCAGATCTTCACCACGAAATGAAGCATTGCAACAGAATATACAGGAGTATATCAAACGGTATATTATTGAACATCATTTGACGCCGGGTTCGCCCTTGCCCGGAGAGACGGAGCTTGCAGCCGAACTTCAGGTCAGCCGCAATGCCGTGCGCGAGGCGATCAAAGTATTGCAGACGGTTGGCATTGTTGAGACACGGCACGGGCAGGGGACGTTTGTTGGCAACCTCTCGCTTCAGGCGCTGGTTACAGGGCTATCGTTCCGGGTACTGTTTGAGGCTCCGCAGGATCTTCAGACATTGCGTGAACTGCTAGAAGTGCGCCAGATTCTGGAATGTGAGCTTGTTACCCGCTTGCCCGAGGTGACAACCCCTGCTCACCTGGCTGATCTGCGGGTACTTGTCGCGGGAATGGAGGCGCGCGCAACGCGGGGTGAGCTCTTCCCGGAAGAGGATCGTGCGTTTCATGAGGTCCTGTATCGTCCGCTCGGAAATACCCTGATTGTGAAGCTGCTACAGGCATTCTGGGATATATTTCATGTGGTTCGTTCTGAGCTGCCGGGGCTCTCTGAGCACCCTCTGGCGACCGTCGAGGCGCACCGCCGTATTCTGGATGCGCTGGCGGCGGGAGATGGCAGCGCAGCGGCGGCGGCGATGGTTGAGCATTTTGACGGCATTCATCGGCGCCTGGCACATACACAGGTGGGGAAGTGAGCATCACAAACGAGTGCATGTACCGTCGTGTATCGGGCGGTACATCTTTTTTTTCAGGTTCCAAATACATGCAAAAAATTGACACGCTTTGCACTGCTATGACTCTACTGAGGGCAGGTATGAAGCCAATAGAGATCGGTCCTCTTCCTGGTTGTCGTGTGGTGTTGTGTGTTTTGAGTTGAAGTGAGTTGCACAGGCTTCACTCCAATGTTTGTCACCTGGATCCTTGCTTGCTCTTCTCTGTACTTCCTTTTTCCTGTGGAATGTGAAAACATCGTGAAAAGAACGTTTGTTTTATTGACATATGATGATACATGCTTATACTTGATCTTAGAAGCAATATGTTCTACCGCTAAAGTGAGAATTACAGTTTCTACAATGAATAATCTATTTTCTTTTGAGTTGAACACTATTGCTCTGTTTGAGGGATCAGAGAGCGACACGTTGCTGCGGTGTCAGGAGGGCGCAGCAGCTACCACGCTTTGAGCGCCGGCAGAGGCGAGAGTAGCCAGCACAGCTTGTATGGCAGGCGGGAAACGGTTGCTGTTGCTGGTATTTGTGCTCAGGTTGCGGTGAACTGAATGCGTGGAGAGATGAAGGGGTGAAGCGTGTAGAGAGGCCCGGGGCAGCTCAAAGATGGATAGGCTCTTCGTCCCGGGGAGAGGTCGTCCCAGTGTCTGGACGGCCTCTCTTTTTTTATTGATGAAGCTGGCGGCGATACTGCGAGGGAGAGATACCCATCAGCCGCTTGAAGGCCGTGCTGAAGGCAAAAGGGTTTTCATAGCCGACGCGCTCGGAAATCTCCTCAATGGTATAGTATTCGCTTGCCAGCAGGGTGATTGCCCGCCTCATGCGCAATAACGTGACATGCTTCATCGGGCTGCGTCCCAGATAGTGCTGACAGAGACGGCGTAATTGTTCGCTGCTGATCCCGATCTTTGCTGCCAGCCGCTCATTTGTCCACGGGGCGGCGATGTCGGCGTTGACGCGCTCCCAGAGCTGCTGAAGACGGCGCTCCATATGGACCGGACCGACAATCCGCTGTGCATGAATATGGATAAGCTGTGTCCATTGCTGCATCACTGCCTGCTCTGCTGCTCCGATATATTCGCGATAGAGTCCTTCTATAGAGGCGGCGAGCGGATACGGGTCGATTTCCAGCAGCGTGGGGCGCTTGACTGCCACCATTGGCTGTCCCGGAGGATCTTCGTTATAGGTGATCCAGCAGATTTCCCAGGCGCTTTCCGCATGATAGGCATGCAGGCAGTCGGGAGGCGTGACATAGGCCATGCCGCGCGTGCAGGGAGTCCACTGGCCGTCAATCAAGACGGAGCCGCATCCGGAGAGACAGACAAGAATCTGACTCATCGAGGGTCGCACGCGCACGAAGCGGAAGGGGGGAAGCGCCTTTGAAATGCCCGTAAGCTGAATCCGATAAAAGCCAAGCGCCGGACAGGCCTGTTTCCCGACCATCTGTTCATCTGTATCAGCGCCAACAATGTGGGTTTCACGAAGGTCTGCTTGGGTCTCACTCATGGATTTTTGCCTTTTTTCCAGATACTATACCATACAAGCCTGTGCTTTTTTCAAAGAAACTGGCAATGTCGCAGATATCAAGGAGGAAACGTTATGGTACAACCCCGTGCTGAGTACCCGCGTCCGCAGTTTGTGCGCTCTTCGTGGCAGTGTTTGAACGGAGAGTGGCAATTTGAGATTGATGCAGGAGATAGCGGTCTTGAGCGTGGGCTGCTGGAGCGTGAATTAAGCGAGCGCATTCAGGTGCCGTTCTGTCCGGAGTCCGAGCTTTCAGGCATCGGGAACACTGATTTCATGCCCGCTGTCTGGTATCGGCGGCAGGTGAGTATCCCTGCCGAGTGGGCCGGGCAGCGCATCCTGCTGCATTTTCAGGCTGTCGACTATGACGCGACCGTCTGGGTGAATGGGCAGGAGCTGGGGCGCCATCGGGGAGGCTTTACCCCGTTCAGCGTTGAGTTGCCTGCAACACTGGCCGGAAGCGAGATCACATTAGTTGTGCGCGCTCGTGATGATGCTCGCTCACCGAAGGCCCGGGGCAAGCAGTCGCAGCGCTATGGCAACTATGGCTGTCTCTACACTCGTACTACGGGCATCTGGCAGACTGTCTGGATGGAGCCTGTGCCGCCGACCGCGCTCGGTCGTCCGCGGATTACGCCCGATGTCGCGAATAGCTGCTTCCATCTGGTGCAACCGTTGAGCGGCCCACGCACTGGAATGACTGTCCAGGCAACGCTGCGCGATCAGGAGGGAGTCGTCTGCACTGTACGTTGTCCCGCCGATCAGGATTTCGCGCCACAGCTTACGTTGCCGATTCCCGCCGAGCGTCGTCACCTCTGGGCGCCGGGCGCTCCCTATCTCTATGATCTGGACATTCAGCTTCTTGAGGGAGAAACGGTCATCGATCAGGCGAGCAGCTATGCGGGCCTGCGCAGCGTGACGATTGAGGGGCAGGCAGTGAAGATCAACGGCAAGACCATCTTTCAGCGGTTGGTGCTTGATCAGGGCTACTATCCCGATGGCATTATGACGGCTCCCAGTGATGAGGCACTGCGTCGCGATATCGAACTGAGTATAGAGGCTGGCTTTAACGGGGCACGTCTGCATCAGAAGGTATTTGAGGAGCGTTTCCTGTATCATGCGGATCGCCTGGGGTATCTTGTCTGGGGTGAGTTGCCTGACTGGGGATGTGGCGGCTATGGACCTGTGGAAGATCATCAGAAGCCGGATGTCAGCTATGTCTCGCAGTGGCTTGAGGCGCTTGAGCGTGATTACTCGCATCCCGCCATTGTTGGTTGGTGCGCACTCAATGAGACCTGGCAGCCCCTCACCGATACCATCACTGTGCTTGATGACATGACGCGGGCGCTATTCCTTGCGGCGCGAGCATTTGACTCCACGCGTCCGATTCTGGATGCTTCCGGCTATAGCCATCGCGTTGACGCAAGTGACATCTATGATAGCCATGACTATGAACAGGATCCGGTGCGCTTTGCCAGCAATCATGCAGGACTGGCGGAGGGCAAGCCCTTTGTGAACGAACATAACGGGCGCGCGATCTCATTGCCCTATCGCGGACAGCCTTATTTTGTGAGCGAGTTCGGTGGTATCTGGTGGAACTCCGAGCGGGAGCCGGGCGACGACACCACAAGCTGGGGTTATGGCACCGCTCCTCGCTCGATTGAGGAATTCTACCAGCGCTTCGAGGGTCTCTGTAACGTGCTGCTCGATAATCCGCATATGTTCGGGTATTGTTACACGCAGCTTACCGATGTTTACCAGGAGCAGAATGGGATCTACACCTTCGATCGGCGGGTGAAGTTCGATATGGAGCGTTTGCGCTCGATTCAGCAGCGTACGGCAGCAATCGAGCAACAGGCATAGGGCAAGAACAACTATTTGCTTGAATGCTCTGAGAGTGGAGTGTATCGTTGCACTCCACTTTTTCGCTGTTCAGTGCTGCTGCTGTTCGCTACGCTCGCGAGCCCAATCGGCGATCAGGTGATAAGAGAGGCTCAGAGGTGCGGGAATCTCTGGCAGGTTGTCGTAGCGGAACCAGCGGGCGTCATCAAGTTCGGCCTCGTCAAGCCTGATATCCCCGCTGACGTAGCGGGCAGTATACGCGACCATAAGCTGCTGCGGGTAGGGCCACGGTTGGCTGCTTTTGTAGACGATATCGGTGATTTCCACGCCGACTTCTTCCATCACCTCGCGCCTGACGCATTCTTCCAGCGACTCCCCGGGCTCAACAAAGCCGGCGATGACGCTGTAGCGTGCGTTCCAGCCCGGCTTATGGGTGAGGAGCACACGGTCACCATCATGTATCAGCACCAGGATTGCAGGTGATACCGGTGGATAGCCGATATAGCCGCAGGCTGGGCATTGGCGCGACCATTGTTCGGAGAGTGGACCAAGCGGCTGAGCGCAGGTAGGGCAATAGCGATGCGTTCTCACCCAGTAGAGCAGGTGCATCGCGTAGCCAACAGCGCTGTAGGCGGCCTCATCGATAGTGCCAAAGAGGGCGCGGACCGCGGTTGGTTGCCAGCTCTCGGGAATGGTGGCATTGTCATCCAGCTCCCAGGCGAGGCAGGGGATGCCATCGAGGGTACCGATGTAGAGCGGGTGAATGCCCTCGGGGAGGTCGCTACTGGCTTGAATGAGGCCATGCTGTGTGAGCAGTTTGCCTTGTCTGAACGGTAGCCAGTATGCGGGTCCAGAGGCGGGGACGGCGGGTGGATATGCCCTCTGAAAAGTCATGCTGTTTTCTCCTTGCCAGTTGTTGTCTGCTTGTATGCACAGTGTATCACGGGCTGGCTTGAAGTGCGAGGGCACAAGCGGGAAAGGAAACACGGCATTGTCTCGCTTTCCTGCTTGTAGAAGAAACCTGTTTCACCATTCGTAGGATGCATAACAATTGAGGGCTTCATAGAACTGAATGAAGACATCGTGCTTTTTGAGCCATTGCTTGAGTTCGATGATGCGTCGGGCAAGCTGTGGGCCCTGTTCAGTGCCCCGGGCTTCCTGCCACTGACGATGGAGCTCATTCAGTTCGGCAAGTTTTGCGTCAATGACTTCCTGTGGAAGCTCGGTCAGGAAATCGTCAAGGAAGTCTTCGACCTGATACTGTCTCCCTGTGTAGCGATTCAGGGCGGCAATAATCTTTTCCGCTTCACTTCGTTTGACACGTAGCCCTAAGAGCATCTTGGTAATAGTCCAGGTTTTTCCACAGTCGATCTGCTGAGGGGTCAGTCCAGTATCGAGTAGGATGCTATGGAGTGAAAGCCGCATGGTCATTGTTCTGGGTCTCCCTGTTTCTGACTGACGAATGGGTCAATGGTGATGGTAAATGCTTCCAGATCTTTCAATAATCTGTCCTCAACCTCGGAAAGCTGCTTCTTGTTTTTTAGATGGGCAATAAGCAGGTTAGTGGCATACAGTACTGCCCCGAGCATCGAGGTACCGATATGTATGGTTAAGATTCCTTCTGTAATCCCTGACCATCCCTGGTGATTCTTCACGTCATATTCTCCTCTTCAACTATACGATGCCAGTTCCTGGCAGTTTCTACTATATACTATAGCATAGTGAAAGCTCTAGACGTGTTAGATGTTACACAAAATATAGCAAGAATGTCGTCTTTTGTGAGAGAAAAATGACATCTTTGCAACACGACTGTTGAAATAGAGGAGAAGAAAGAACCAGCCTCTCCCCTTGTGTGAATGCAAAATCGGGTGAAAGAAGGGGAAAAACAGCAATGGGTAGGTCTGTCAGTGTGGGAGAAGAGAGGCGAAAAAGTGGGAAAAAAGTGGAAGTTTGGAGGGTGATACTTTGCTGGTTGCTGTATGGTGGCCTCTATCAAATAGGACTCTGAAGCCCCAGAGTGAGGCTCAATGAACAGGAGCAAAGGAGGGTCCATAGACGGTACCATTATTCGGAATAGAGTTGTATCCCCGCACGAGGAAGCGGGATGAGCATCATCAGAAGGTTGCTTGTGTGCCTCTCTTTCATGGTGAGTGGTTTTCATGAGCGAGGCTCGATGCCACAAAAACCGGCGTTGCTCCACCCGATCGAGAGTCCATCAGCTTGTTCGCAGAGGAGGCGATAGAGCCGGTGAGCGCGCTCGGTCTCGGCCCATGTGGGTTCGGCATGGGCAAAGGGCGTTTGTGCGGTGCGTTCCCCTGCGGAGCCGTCGCCATCAACTGTTGTATCGACGATAATGCGCCTCGCTCCGCTTGTGAGCAGCCGGTGGGCAAACCGCTCGATATCGCTATAGGGCAGGCAAGGGCTGACCGTCACCTGTGTCGGGATATCTGCATCACTCGCTGCCCGAACCAGTTGCCAGCGCTTTTCCAGCGGCGGTCCACCTCGTAACCCTTTCAAATATGCCTGATCGTCTGTTTCGATAGTGACAGAGAGCCAGGCATAGGGAATATCGGCCAGGAGCGAAAGGTCTCGTAGCGCCAGCGGTGAGCGGGTCTGGATGACGAGCAGGTCCAGATCGGGATAGCGTGCGAAGGTTTCCAGGCAGGAACGGGTAATCTGGTAGCGGTGCTCGGCAGGTTGATAGGGGTCGGTGGTGCTGCTCATAAAGATGCGCAGGCGGGCGCGCGCCGTAGGCTTCATCCGGGCAAGTGTTTTGTGAAGCAGCTCAGCGGCATTGGCTTTGACCTCTACTGCCTCTCCCCAGGCGGCGTGAGCGTGTCCTACGCGCCAATTCGGCAGAAATTGGGCATAGCAGTACATACCACAGGTTGTCTTGCCGAAGCCGCAGCCCGTATAGGCTGAGAGCGCATGTGTGAAGGGATACGGACCGGCTGCAAGGAAGCCGTGGCGTTGTGGGGTCAGTATGCTTTTTGCCTGTTTCAGCGTGAGTTCCATTGCAAATCCTCTCTGATGCGCTTGAACACTCATTCTAACAGGGACAAATGCGCCGGTCAAGAGGCTCGATTCCTCGGGTGTGCAGGTGATACACTAAAAACTATACGATTCTATTGACAGGCATGAGGAGGAATGCTTTTTCATGAAGACTGCATTGATTGTATGGGGTGGCTGGCCCGGCCATGAGCCGGAAGCGTGTGCGAACCTGTTCGCGGGTGTGTTGCGTGAACAGGGCTATACGGTTGAGGTTGCTACAACGCTTGATGTCTTTCTTGATGCCGCGAAATTGCAGGCAACAGATCTGATCGTGCCGATCTGGACAATGGGGACGATCAGCCCTGAGCAGGAGAGCGGCCTGTTAACCGCTGTTCAGAATGGGACGGGGCTCGCTGGCTGGCATGGTGGAGCGGCCGACGCTTTCCGCAACAATCCAGCCTATCAATTTATGATCGGGGGTCAGTGGGTGGCTCATCCCGGTGATATTATCGATTACGATGTGCATATCGTGAAACACGATGATCCCATTATGGCGGGACTTTCCGACTTTCATATGCATTCCGAGCAATACTATATGCATGTCGATCCGATGAATGAGGTGCTGGCGACCACGACCTTTAGTGGGGAGCATGCTCCCTGGATTGAGGGCGCGGTGATGCCTGTGGTCTGGAAGAAGCGCTACGGCGAGGGTCGGGTCTTTTATTCGTCACTCGGGCATGTGCGCCGGGATTTTGATGTGCCGGAAGCATTGGAGATCATGAAGCGCGGCATGCTGTGGGCCACGCGCTAAAACCGGTTCGAGAGGCTGTTTCTGTTTCGGGACGGCCTCTTTCATAGCCTCTCCAGGCTGGATGCTTGACAGGTTGCCTGCTTCACCCCCATAATACAGATCATAAAGCTATCCAGAAAAGCCCGCTCCGATGTGTTCTCTGCAAAGAAAAAGCCCTATTTGTTCTCTCTTGAATAGGGAAGATTGGCATGCCTTCTGATGGTGCGTCAAACATTGCGGAGAAGATATGAAAAGAAGAGTTTTCTTTGGTGCGGGGGCGTTGCTGGCCCTGCTTGTTGTCGCTGGTATTCTGGGGCGAGAATGGTATCAAGACGGGTCGATTGTCCCTGCTATAATGCCCAAACCAACACCGACCCTTGAGCCCGGCCCCCCTAAGACTCCTATTCCAACTCATGGCTTCACAACGCATACCTTTGTGAATGAAAAGAATCAGAAACTGACGTATTATCTTTATGTACCTCAAAACTATGATAAAACAAAGCGTTATCCCCTGGTATTGCTGTTGCATGGTGTAGGTGAACGGAAGCGCCAGCACTTCACGCCGATTCAAAATCAGAATCAGATTCTGGGTCAGTCGTTTGTCTACTTCTGGGGAACGCCTGACGAGAAAGATAAACCCTCCGTTCAGGAACAGTGGCCGTGCTTTGTGGTCGTGCCACAGCTAGAGCCGTCGCAGACCTGGGTGCAGGTCGATGCGCATAAGGGTTCTTATACACAGCCAGCGCAACCGAGCACTTCGCTCTTGCTGGCGAAACAGTTGCTTGATCGCTTACAGCAGGACTATAGTGGTATCGATGCCAACAGGCTGTATATCACCGGGATCTCGCTTGGCGCTACGGGAACCTGGGATGCTCTTGCTCGCTGGCCTGATTATTTTGCGGCGGCGGCTCCGGTCTCGGGCGCGGGCGATCCGTCCACCGTTGAGCGCTTTCGGGATGTGCCGGTCTGGGCGTTTCATGGGGCGAATGATACAACGATCCCGGCTTCAGCCTCGACCTTGATGATTCAGGCGCTTCAGCAGGCGGGTGGTGAGGGTCATGTCACGATCTTTCCCAATCGCAAGCACCCGATCTGGGGTGATGTCTATACATTGGAGCCCGCGAAGGAGGCAGAGGGCTTTTTCCCCTGGCTCTTTGCACAGCGTCGAAACGCGTGATGCAGCAGAAAATGAAGTGTGCCTCAACCACTGTGGGGCACACTTCACGGGCAACAGTTCAGGCGGAACGCTGAGAGGCCGGAACTGCCTGGATGGCCTTGCCTGAACGAGGTGCTGGTGTATCACGGCCAATCAGACGGCAGGCAAGCGGCGTATGCAGCAGGAGGATGCTGAGCGCCGTCGAGGTGCAGAGCGTGAAAATGCCAATCAGGATCACGCTGATCGCGACCGGGAAATCTGCCGGGATATATGGCATGATCCAGCGCTGCACTTCGTTGAGGACAAGCGGGTGAAGCAGGTAGATGCCGAAGGAGCTTTTGGCAATCAGATGTACAAAGTTCGCGCCCTTTGGAGGCTGTCCCGGTGGGCTCTTCTGAACCCAACGGCAGGCAAGCCAGAAGGCGAACAGCAGCGCCGCGGTGACATAGAGCGCCATGAGCGGCTGGAGCACGGACGATGCATAGTTGATAGACTTCCCAAAGACGTGGATCTGAAGGACGTAGTGCGCCCAGAGCAGAGCCAACGTCCCGATCAGACAGCCGGTGATAAGCCTGCTATGTTTGAGGACAAAATCTCGCATCTGCCGGAAGTAGAGGGCAGTAATGCCACCAAGCACAAAGTAGAACTGATAGAACAGGAAGAAGCGCGCCTTATATGGCCCGATGGCGTCCCAGAAGGGAGAAGAGATACCGTCATGTTGCATGATATAGTAATCAAACACCAGAAGTACTATCTGGAAGGTAAAGCTGACAGCCAGAATTTTCCAGGGATGCCGACCGAATCGACGCAGAAATAGCAGAAACAATGGCAACAAAAGATAGAATTGAAGTGTCAGAATGATATAGTAGAGATGATAGAAGCCGCTTCCAGTTAACAGATTATAGAGTGCTTTCTGTAGATAGTTGTCTGTTCCCTGTCCAAGCCAGGTGTAGAAAAGGCTCCAGATGGTATACGGGAGCAAGATGCCCATGCCGCGCTTCATCCAGAACTTTTTGAGCGGGAAAGGCCTGTTCTCATACGCGTGGTAGTAGACGTAGACCAGCGCGAAGGCGGTAACGAACAGGAAGATCTCACGCGAGTAGTGCAGGGCCGTGACAAAGGCGTTCTGTAGTTGTACTCCCCACTCCGCATGATTCAAGACGGCAGTGAATGAGAGGACGTGAATAGTCACGACACTGGAAGCCGTACAGAGACGCAGTAAATCTAACTCGCGTACATGCGGCTGTCTTTTTGTCTGCTCTCTTTGCACAATATGTCCTTTCAGTATGGTCAACTCACACAGCGTCGTTGCTGCTGGATGCAGACATGCTGTACATCGGGGGCGCTGCTTCGGCGAATATGTACAGCGGCGGTGAGCGACCGTCACTTATCGTTCGCTTGAGCTTGTGTTCACATCTGGTATTGTGGCAGGGCGACCTGAAAAAGCCCCGAAGTTTGCTGAAAATTCGCTGAAAATCATGGCTCTTCAGCGAATTTTCAGCTTTTTCTGATAGAGAGAAGATGGGCTTTGAAAAACAGAGAACACACCAGAGCAGAAGCAAAAGGAAAAGGGTAGCTGAAGTGAGTAAGCAAGTGAATAAGCAATGTACCGTTTTGCTTGTTGATGATGAGCCACAGATAGTTGAGTTTCTGCAAATGGGTTTTTCCTATGAGGGGTTTCACGTCCTTGTGGCAACCAATGGACCTGATGCGCTTCATATGATTACCGAGCATCAGCCCGACATTGTGATTCTGGATATTATGTTGCCGGGCTTCGACGGTCTGACCGTGACCCGGCTGGCGCGGCGCACGCACGATAGCGCTATTATCATGCTGACGGCAAAGGATGAGGTTGACGATATGGTGGAGGGGCTCGACGTGGGCGCGGACGATTATGTCACCAAGCCGTTTGTCTTCAAGGAACTGATGGCGCGGGTGCGTGCGGTGTTGCGCCGACATGGGAAAGTGGTTGGCGATGAGCTGACCTTCCAGCATATTTCGCTGAACCGCAGCACGCGGCTTGTGTCAGTCGATTCGGAGGTTATTGAGCTGACACCCCGCGAGTTCGATCTGCTGGAACTCTTTATGATGCATCCCAATCAGGTTCTCACGCGGGATATCATCCTGTCGCGAGTCTGGGGCTATGACTATACCGGTGATGATAACATCATCGAGGTGTATGTGCGACATCTGCGTGAGAAGCTGCACGATATGCCTCCGCGTCTGCTTCAAACGGTGCGAGGTGTTGGTTATAGTTTACGCGGATAGCACCGGGAACGCGTATTGAGATGAAGCCCTGCCTCTCATGGCGGGCGTACCAAAAGGATAGCAAATCGTGATGCGAATATGGCACATGTTTCGCAACTGGCTTGCCTCCCTGTCTCTGCGCTGGCGTTTAACGCTGGTTGTGCTTGGCTTGATGACCGCTTTGTTAGGGGGAGCAGGCCTGTTACTCTCGCTTGTTACCGAGCAGGCGCTGTTAAATAATACCGCGTCTTCGCTCCGTCGGGAAGTGATCCTGACCGCGAAGGGCATTCCCGGACGCTCCTTTACTCTCTCATGGGCACCTGAAGAGCGCAAAGGAGAGCTGCCGCGTGGCTTTGATGCCTCGGTAGCGATCTTGCGGCAACGCCTGACGAGCCTGGGCGTCAATATGACCATCCTGCGACCGGACGGCTCGGTGCTCTATCCCGGACAGGCGACCTCGCTGGCTCCTCCTCCCATTGTGCTTGGACAAAGCGATGTCACCCGATTGCTTGAAGATGGGCTTCAGGGAGATGCCTATAAGCTCGGGAAGACCGCGCAAGGTCAGCGGCAACTGGTCATCCTGGTGCCTCTGGTCTCCGCTGAAAGGACCGTGGCACTGCTCCAGGTGGGAACGCCGATCGCATCTATTGACGACTTCCTCACGACGTTCCATATTCTGCTGCTTGTTTGCTATCTGGGCGCTTTATGCTGTGCGCTGGTGCTGCTATTCCCCCTTGTTGATGCCACGTTGCGCCCGTTGCTTGAGATGGAGCGGAAGAGCCGTCGCATCGCTGCTGGAGAGCTCTCATTGCGTATTGATACCCCGAAATCCCGCGATGAGATCGGGCGGTTGGCCCATTCTTTTAACCAGATGGTGGTGCAACTGGAAAACGCCTTTCAGCGACAGAAGCAGTTCGTCTCGGATGTCTCTCATGAATTGCGCACCCCCCTGACAGCGCTCAGCGGTAGTCTGGAGATGCTGCTGATCGGAGCCGATCGGGGCGATATTGGCGCAACACGGCGGCTGGCGAAGGGCATGTACGTCGAGGTCCAGCGCATGCACCGGTTGGTTGAAGATCTGCTTTCGCTCACCCGGCTGGATGCAAAGAAGCTGAAACTACGACTTGAGGCGTTTGAGCTACAAACGGTTTTCAGCAGGATCTTTCAGCAAGCGCAACAGCTCGCGACAGGGCACGAGATTCGCTGCTCGATCGCTCCCGATACACCGCGGGTCTATGCGGACCGCGACAGGCTGCAACAGGTCTTGCTCAATATCGTGGATAACGCGCTGAAGTTTACGCCGTCGGATGGGCAGGTAGAGCTTACCGCCGCTCCGGGCAAACAGGGCGAGGTTGTGATTGCCGTGCGAGATACCGGGCAGGGTATTCCAGCGGAGGCGCTGCCCTTTATCTTTGATCGCCTCTATCGCGTTGATCCTTCACGTAGTCGTCCTTTCCGCCAGGGAAGCGGAAACGGGCTCGGTCTGGCAATCGCAAAAGAGTTGATTGAGGCACAAAAAGGCTCTATCCAGGTAGAAAGCACGCCTGGCAAAGGAACGACCTTCACGCTTCTCCTCCGCTCGGCTCCTCGCAGTTCGAGTAAAGATGCAATGGCACTTCAATGAACAATTGAAATAGAACCCCCTCTCAGGAACTGTGTACATTCTCTCGGCCCTGGAAGAGCCCGAGGGAAGAGTACAGGTTGCGCTGCAAAAAAACTGGAATACCAGCGTTCTTTGTGATGGAAGCTTCCTGTTGCTGAATACTGCAATTGAGCTCTCTCTATACTCGGAATGATTGAACTTCCTGTCGCCTTTGGATGGTCAGATGATGCGTTGAAGACACATTTTTACGCGAAAAAAGGGAATCCATAGTCAGATCAAAACATACGAATCTCCCGATGACATGCCGGATCAGCCAAACCAATGACGAAAGGACAACACGATGCAAGAGCAAACAATACATCATGCACGCGAGGTTCCTTTTCCGCATGCTTTGCGCTCCACTACTGGAATCGATGCCACGCGGGAACCAGTGCTTGAACTCGATCAGATCCAGGGAAACGTGATTCCGGGATTCTCAAAGAGCCATGAAACGCTGCTCTTCCTCAGAATTGTGGATGTCTCACATTGTAAGCGCTGGCTCAAAGAGATCACGCCTCTGATTGCTACTGCCGAGGAGGTGTTGAGCTTCAATCGGCTCTATAAGGCGCTTCGGACCAGACGTGGTTACGCGACAGTGCAGGCGACATGGGTGAACATTGCGTTCTCATATGGGGCCCTGCAACGATTGACCGCCGGGACGCCCGCGGAGTTGCGGGACGGAAACGACTTCCTTGATCCGGCGTTTCGGGAGGGGATGGCGAGCCGCGCCGATGTGCTTGGTGATCCACTAATACCCGATGCTGAGGGCAACCCGGCTCGCTGGTTGATCGGAGGCCCCGGAAACGAGGCCGAGATTCTCCTGATTATTCAAAGCGATTCGGCGGAGGCGCTGCGGGAGACGGTCATCTCGATCAAGAGCCGTCTGGCAGGAGTGACTGTCATGTTGACGCAATATGGTGCCAATCTACCGCAGGAGCTGGCCGGGCACGAGCACTTCAAGTTTCTGGATGGCGTCTCACAACCTGGTGTCAGAGGCCGTGCTTCGGCGCATCCCGATGATGTAATTACTCCGCGTCAGGATCCGCGTGACCCCAATCACGGCAAGCCCGGGCAACAGTTGATCTGGCCGGGTGAATTTGTGTTCGGCTATCCCTATCAGGACCCTGCAAAGCCGGTGAACGAGCCTTCCGATAGCGCCAGCAGCACTACAACGGCCAATCCGCGCAATGAGCGAGAGCAGCTACCGGTGCACCGGGGCGCGATCTCTGAGGCCGGGCCCTCCTGGGGGCGCAATGGCTCATTTCTGGTCTTTCGGCGCTTACGGCAGGATGTCGGGCGTTTCCATGCCTTCTTGAATGAGCAAGCACGACAGCAGGGGATTTCACCCGCATTGATGGGAGCGAAGGTCGTGGGACGCTGGCTCAGTGGTGCGCCGCTCTCGCGCTCTGCGAACGAGGATGCGCCTGACCTGGCAAAGAACGAATGCGCAAATAACGACTTCCGCTTCTTTCACGCTGACCCCGTGCTGACCGGTGGTGCACAGCCACCTGATACGCTCGCGCCCCGATGTGGAGGATGCGCCGCCCCCGGTATATTCGAGCCAGCCCCCGCTGACCGTCAGGGAGATCTCTGCCCGTTTATCAGCCATATTCGCAAGGGCTATCCCCGCGACTCGTTGACGAAGGCCGGGCATGACCTGTGCCCGAACTGTAGCGATGAGGAGAAGAGCGCGGTGAGCGAGCGCGACACCCAGAGACGCCGTATTCTGCGGCGCGGGCTGCCCTATGGTCCTGTCTCGCCTTCAACGCTCGAGCACCCGCTGCGTGATCTGCATGATGAACCGGTCAATCTGGCCCGCCCCGCTGACCGAGGTCTCCTGTTTGTCTGCTACCAAACCTCTATTATCGGGCAATTTGAGTTTCTCACGCATTTCTGGTTTAACAACCCCGATTTCCCGGAGAAGGGTGAGGGGCTAGATCTGGTGATCGGGCAGCACAACGGTCCAAACGGTGAGCGTCTGCGACAGGCGCGGGTGCCGCTCAAGGGTGGAGTTGTCTCGCTGGTGACAGCACAGGAATGGGTCATTCCGACCGGTGGCGGCTACTTCTTCGCGCCCTCGTTGGATGCCTTGAAGCTGCTTTTTGCCGGGAGCTGAGGCCAACTCAAAAAAGGGGACTTCTGCACCATAGCAGAAGCTCCCTTCTCTAGTAGGCGAGGGGCTGAAACACCGCGTGGTGCGCAAAATCAGCATCGGGGCCCGCCAGATAGAGGTAGAATGGCACTCCGGCCTGCGGCGTCAGGCGAATCACATGGGCCCCGGTTGCATCGTGCTCGAAAGGAATATTGGACTGTGTCAGAAAGTGGCGGGTGTAGGCCAGATCATCGACGGTCAGGCTGAAGGCGACAGGCCCTTCACCACAGCGGTCAAGCATATGGTGTAGCGGGCCTTCTCCCCGGGAGATCAGCAGATCGATATTGCCTGTCCCACTGCGAAACGTCGTGCAGCTTGCGACCTGCTGGGTGACATCGATGCTTTCCAGTTGTTTCAACCCCAGTTGTTGCCGATAGAGGTCTATGGTTGGCTGACCTGTGGCGACTGCCACGGCGACGCGGGACCAGTGGCTTGCGCCATTGGGTTGGGCGGTCGGCTGTTCGAGTTGCAGCCGCTGGGTGTCGGAAGTGTCCCATTGGAAGAGGAACGGCCAGGGACGCCGCCATGCTGTGCCACCAGGAATAAAGAGACGCCAGGCGAGCAGATGCCCATCGGGCAGGAGGCGTTCCATTGGAAACGGCTCGCCCGCGAAGAGCTCTGTCTTGCGGAACTGCTCGGCTTCCCGGGTAATGTCATTGGTGGCCAGGGCAAAGCCAAGCAAAATCTCTTCATGCTTTTCAAGAATCTCCAGGAGCCTGCTGCCGCGATGGCCGCTGGCGAGTGCTTCAGCTTTATTGTAAACGGAGAGGAGTTCGATATAATCAAGCCCGAAACGGATGATTGCGTTATGCGTGCCCCGTCCGGTGTGGCGTCCTCCGTACCGGACCTCGAAACCAAGCTGTCGATACTGTCGAATGGCGGCGTCAAGGTCTCGAACTGCTATTACAAGGTGATCGAAGCGCGTTGGCATGTTGTTCCCTCCTTCCAGATGCTTATGTATGACACGCGCCAGTTGGCAGAAACAGTTGTAGGCTGGCACGAAAGGGGGAACGAGCGCACTTTTCAACGAAGAAGGTGGAGAGCACACCCGGACTCAACCCCTTGTCGCAGGTACAGGGGATCGGGGAGGAACATTCTCTCTGGTTGGCTGGGCGGCAGAAACTCAGGATGGAGGATGCTGTTTATCTGTGCCGTTCGACCAGCGCCGCGAAACCGGGAAGCGAGCCGGGATACCCGCGCGAAGCCGGATGCCCACATTATCAAGCGTCAGGAGATACCAGCCTGTGCTATCAAGCGCGACATGACCGGGCAACCAGTGGCCAAAAATGCGAATCTCAATGAACATGCCGTCATAGAGAGGCTGTCCCTGTAAAAGAAGCTGTTCACTCTGCTGACGAGAGGTTAAGCGTTCCAGCCTTGAATCTCGATTTCCAGAATGATTCTCGGTTGAAGAAAATACCATAACCCTCCATTGCTTCCTTTCTATATATCAAGAGTGCAAGAGGAACCATATTCAGGAAGCGTTATAGATTGTGTATTTGAAACAGCGTGTTGTCTGAGCTGCCTTTTCTCCCTCTTAGCCGGAAGAGAGGCAGCCAGACAATGGATACAGAGATCATATTGCTTCAGTCGGTGAGTCGGCAGTGATCTACCAACTGTTCAATTGAACACATGGCGGAACTCATCCACGCTTGAAAGCCGGGGGCTTCCTGGGCCGCTGCTTGTGAATGATCTGGTTTCATACTAAAAGAGACTTCACTAATGCAACAACTTCGGGGATCATATACGGTCTGCGCATCTTGGTAAGGTGTTGGGCAACAAGCCCGCTCCCATTTGCACAGATATGCATCATGCTCAGGGGTCCTTCTACTCCACCTACAAAAATTTGCAAGGACGTCATCCACTCACCCTCTACTTTCTCTGCTACATGGACGTTCGCAATCAAAACATCGGGGGACTGGCACTGCATCATTTTCTCTGCCTGGAAATAGTTCGTTGCATATAGAACTCGATACGGCGTTTCAGCTCTCAGAGTGCGTGCCAGTTGATATCCCCGGTCAAGGTCTTCCTCGATAATAAGAATGGTTCTTTCAAGGAAAACCCGCTCATTCTGAGTATGGAAGAATGCCTGTTTCATCGGGTTGCTTCATTGTGTTTCGGTCATTACCAAAATTCCCCTCTTTACTGCCACGATTAACGGAAGGAAAGAGTTTCAACCCGAAAAAGAAAGTGCTTCTCCGCCCACGAGAGACGGAGAAGCGTGAAATGCGGTAGCGTGAGGTGCTTAGATCGCCTTCTTTTGCAGGGTGGAACCGGTGAACTGGCTGTTGTAGAGATCGGCATAGAAACCGCCCTTTGCCAGCAGCCCTTCATGGGTTCCCTGCTCGATAATGCGTCCGTGGTTCATTACAAGGATCAGGTCGGCATCGCGAATCGTCGAGAGGCGGTGCGCGATCACAAAGCTGGTGCGTCCCTTCATCAATTCCTGCATGGCCCGCTGGATCAGGATCTCGGTGCGGGTATCCACGCTACTGGTTGCCTCGTCGAGAATCAGGATGGTTGGATTTGCCAGGATGGCCCGGGCAATCGTCAGAAGCTGCTTCTGGCCTTGCGAGAGGTTGGAGCCCTCCTGATTGATAATGGTGTCGTAGCCATCGGGCAGTGTGCGGATGAAATGATCGGCGTGGGCTGCTTTCGCCGCCTGGATGATCTCTTCCTCGGTGGCGTTCTCGCGTCCATAGGCAATATTCTCGCGAATCGTGCCGTTAAAGAGCCATGTATCCTGAAGCACCATACCGAACATGCGTCGCAGGTCGCCCCGCTTCAGCTCAGTGATGTCGGTGCCGTCAACAGTGATTCTGCCGCCATTGAGCTCATAGAAGCGCATCAGCAGGTTAACCAGCGTTGTTTTTCCGGCGCCGGTCGGTCCGACAATTGCGATCGTCTGGCCCGGGCGGACATCGATGTTCATATCCTCGATCAGCGGTGTGTCCTCTTTGTAGCGGAAGTCCACATGCTCGAAGGTAACGGAGCCACGCGGGAACTCGATCACTTTGGCCGGGCTGGCTTCAGGAACCTCTTCTTGCTCGTCAAGGAGCTCGAAGACGCGCTCTGCTGAAGCGATGGTTGACTGAATGATATTGGCGATGTTGGCAAGCTGCGTAATCGGTTGTGTGAACTGGCGGGCATACTGGATAAAGGCCTGCACATCTCCGATTGAGATGGCGTTATGCATCACCTGAATACCACCGATAACGCTTACAAACACATAGCCCAGATTGCCGATCAGGTTCATCAAGGGCATAATAATGCCGCTGACAAACTGCGCTTTCCAACCGTGGCTATAGAGCTCTTCATTCAAAACATTGAATTCATCGATTGAGCGACGCTCAAGACCAAAGGCTTTGACGATCTTGTGCCCGTTGTACATCTCTTCGACGTGCCCGTTCAGGTCACCAAGCGCCTTCTGTTGACCACCAAAGTAGCGCTGTGAGCGTTTCGCCACGATGGTTGTGACCACCATACTGAGCGGGAACGTCAGCACCACGACCAGCGAGAGCAGCGGGCTGATCAGCAGCATCATGACCACGATACCGATCAGAGTGACTGCTGAGGTGATAAGCTGTGTCAGGCTCTGCTGTAGCGTTGTGCTGATATTATCAATATCGTTCACGGCACGGCTGAGGATCTCACCATGTGAACGCGAATCAAAAAAGCGTAATGGCAGCCGGGCAAGCTTCGCCTCGACCTCCTGGCGCAGCGTGAACACAATCTTTTGTGCCATGCCTGCCATGATAAACTGCTGAATGTAGTTGAACAGCGAACTGATTACATACAGGATGCCAAGCGTCAGCAGGATGCGGAAGATGCCGTCAAAGTCAACCGATGCACCCGGCACTCCCTTCACCTTCAGGATCAGGCCCTCAAACAGCTTGGTGGTTGCCATACCCAGAATCTTCGGGCCAACGATCTGAAAGACGGTGCTGATGATCGCTGCAAGGATCACGACCAGCAAGAGGTACTTCTGCGGCAAGAGGTAGCGTGAGAGTCGCTTGACCGTCCCTTTGAAATCCTTTGCCTTCTGGACAGGCATACCCATGCCGCCCCAGGGACCTCCATGCCCTTGCCGCTGTTGGCGCTGTGGTTTTTGCTCGCTCATTTTATTTCCTCCAGTGAGAGCTGCGAGGCGACAATTTCACGATAGACCTGAGAAGACTGCATCAGTTCATGGTGTGTCCCCATTCCGGCGATTCGACCTTGATCCAGTACAAGGATCTGGTCGGCGTCCATGATGGTGCTGACGCGCTGCGCGACGATAAAGACGGTAGCATTTGCGATCTCGTCTTTCAGAGCGGCCCGAAGCTTCGCGTCTGTCTTGAAGTCCAGCGCGGAGAAGCTGTCGTCAAACACATAGATGTCGGGCTTGCGCACCAGGGCCCGAGCGATCGAGAGACGCTGTTTCTGACCACCCGAAACGTTGACGCCGCCTTGAGCAATCATGGTATCGTAGCCGTCCTTCATCTCGCTGATGAACTCCGCTGCCTGTGCGATCTCGGCGGCATAGCGTATCTCCTCGTCGGTGGCGTCCTCTTTGCCATAGCGGATGTTCTCGGCAACGCTCCCGGAGAAGAGCACGGCTTTCTGTGGCACAAAGCCGCACTTTGCCCGCAGGCTCTCCAATGACATGGTGCGAATATCCACACCATCGATCAAGATCGTGCCGCTATCAATATCGTAGAAGCGCGGAATCAGGTTGACCAGCGTCGATTTACCGGAGCCGGTGCCGCCGATGATAGCCGTGACCTTGCCTGGCTCGGCCTTAAAGGAGATGTGCGAGAGCGCGGGTTCCTCGGCGCCGGGATAGCTGAAGGTCACGTCACGGAACTCCACAATGCCCTGCTCTGTCTCGACTGGCTGTGCCTCCGTAGTATCGGTGATCTCGGGCCGCATCTTCAGAATCTCATTGATACGGGCAGCGGATGCCGAGGCGCGTGGTAGCATGATAAACAGCATCGAGAACATCAGCAGCGAGAAAAGAATCTGCATCGCATATTGCAGGAACGCCATTAATGCGCCAACTTGCATGTCACCGTTATTAATGCGGATACTGCCAAACCAGATGATGGCAATCGTCGAGATGTTCATGATCAGCATCATGACTGGCATGGAGGCCGCAACGATGCGGTTCGCTTTAATTGCTGTATTGGTCAGATCCAGGTTTGCATCATGGAAGCGCTGTCTCTCATGCTTGAGTCGATTAAATGCACGGATGACACGAATACCGGTTAACCCCTCGTCTAGAACCAGGTTCAGACGGTCGATTTTCTTCTGCATGATCGTGAAGAGGGGCATTGCCTGACCCATAATAAGCAGGATCGTGATCACGAGCAGCGGAATAATCGCGACCAGCACCCAGGAGAGCTGTACATCCTGAGAGAGTGCCATAATAATACCGCCGATGCACATGATAGGAGCGCTGATCATCATCCGCAGGATAATAACGAGCACCTGCTGAACCTGGTTGGTGTCGTTGGTCGTGCGCGTGATCAGCGAGGCCGTCCCGACCGTATCAAACTCGTGAAGCGAGAAGCTTTCAACATGCGTGAAGAGCTTATGCCGAAGCAGTTTACCGAAACCGACAGCTACCTTTGCTGAAAAGAAGCTGACCCCGATAGAACAGATGGTGCCACCAAGCGCGACCAGCAGCATAAAACTGCCAATGGTCAGAATATAGGCTGTGTCGCCTTTGACAATCCCGGTGTCGACGATATCTGCCATGAGTGTTGGGAGGTAAAGGTCTGAAAGTGTTTGTAGGAAAACCAGTACAAGCACAAGTGTGAGAAAAACTCTATAGGGTTTTAAGAAGCGGAACAAGGATATCATATTTTTTCTTCTTCTCCGTTCCTGTGGCCTTTCTCCAGATAGAGAAACGCCTTTGTTAAGAGCTCAGCAAGCTGGTTGCTTTGATCTTCTCCTAGATATTCAATCAGCCCCTGGAACACATCTGAGAAGCTATCAAATGCTCGCTGAATAATAGAGTGCCCCTTTTCTGTAAGCCGAATAAACGTGGCACGGCGGTCTTTAGGATTGGTGTGCCTCTCAATCAATTCATCCTGTTCAAGTCCTTTGAGTACCTGTGTGACGGTTGGAGGTGTAACAAGCAGCAGTTTGCTGATATCGGAGACGCGCATGCCCTCAGCGTGCCCATGCTCCTCACACCCTTTGAGAAGATAGAGTATCCGTACTTCACTCGGCTTATATTGCCCCACTGCCGAGTAATGCTTCTTCCAGGCCTCTTTAGAAAACTGACTGAACGCCTGCAAGAGTTTCTGCGCTGTTGGACTGAGCGAGTCGTCCATGCTTTCTTGTACCTCCATCACAGGGAATTAGTTAGGTAAGTAATTTATTTGGCAACCTAAATAATACGGTATTGGCAGAGCTATTGTCAATAGGTATCGATATATCAATAACGAGAAAGGAGCGGTGCAAGAGAGTGAAATGCAGGAAGATCCAGAGGCCAGCGCCCCGGGATCTTCCGTGTCATTACCAGTGAGGAGGAAGGTGATCAGGCTGTTTGTGCTGCGTTAAAGATCTCGTATGCATCGTCGCCATAGTAAGGCGAATACATAATGCCATCACCCCGACCATAGTCGTTATGTCCGTTGACGGCCCAGGTGTTGCCCTGCCGGATAAGCCAGCCCCCGCCGCTACAGCCGCCGGTCATATTGCAGGAAATGCCGATGCCGCCATACTGAGGATCCTGTGAGACCACGCCGGATGAGCAGGAATACATACGCTGTCCGTTGAATGGCGGGGCTGCCGGATAGCCAAGCGAGAGGAATTGCTGATTCTGCGAGAGATTGTAGGCGAACCGAACCGCACCTACCGTTGCGTTTAGCGTGCTGCCATTGGTGTTGACCACCACGTCAGCCAGGTCAGAGCCAAAGGAGCCGTTGTAGTACCAGTCGGAGCTGGTATAGGCGGTGCGTTGAGACCACTGCCCCTTTGGACAGCTTCCGTCGCGGTATTGAGGGCAGAAGATCCAGTTGGTGTACCAGTTGCCGGCGGAGCCACCTTCAACCACGCAGTGACCGGCGGTGTCAACGACGCTGCCGTTCTGGCTCTGGGTTGACGTGCCAGAGCACTGGTAATCTTCGCCGGTGCGGCTATCGGTGAAGAAGATCTTGCCGATGGTTGAGTAGGGGAACTGGCTGTACGAGCTGACCGGGACCGCCGCCGCAAAGGGACGCATCACCCCGTCCTGCTTCTTCTGGTTCTTTTCATTCCCGATAATCAGGGTCTGAATCGGCTTCGCCGCTTTCATGCGGGCGGGTGTCCAGTAGTTGGACATCGAACGGAGCAACTTGTCTGGCGAGTGCGAGATAACCGAATGATGTTTGTTCGGTTTGGCTGCCTGCGCGGGTTGATAGCCCTGTAGCACCAGAAGCAGAGCAAGGCTCAAGGAGAGGAACAGGCCACCAATGATGAACATCCGTTTTTCCCTGTGCATAGTGAGACTCCTTTCTCCAGGGATCAATTATCGGCCGGTGCCTCACACGGATAGAGAACTCCGCATGCAAAACATCCATGCTTGCATGATGAAGACCGTGGAACCGTAGAGATACCGCGCTTCACACGGTTGATCCGTGCGACATGTACAGGAACAGTGAATAGCATTTCATGGGAGTATGTGACGAGCGAACGTGTTCAGGCTTTTGGTTGGCACCTCTGTACATGTGTCTATAGAATACACGAAAAAATAGAGAATTTCAAGTTTACCAGTACTACCCCGGGAAATGAATGAAAGTATGTACCAGGCTAGAGAAGAGGTAAAGGCCCCCGGATCGCTCCAGAGGCCCGCTGCTCAGGCAGAGGTTGCCCCCTCCGGCACACGCACTGTTTTCGCAAGACGCCCGAAGAACAACTGATCGAGAGACCAGCCCCCGCCGCCTAGAACGACCAGCGAGAGCGAGATGGCAATGGCAAGCAGGAAATACTCGACGCCTTCTCCTGTTGCCTGCCCGGACCAGTTCATGAAAAAGCCATGCTTCAGGTGGATCAACACCATTGCGGTCGTCATCACGCTCCCGATGCCAAAGGCGGCAACGCGCGTCAAAAGCCCCGTCAGAACGCCAAGCGCTCCGAAGAACTCCGCAATGATTGCAAGAAATGCCAGAATCGCCGGTATATGCAATCCCTGCGTGAATTGAAGCATTGCTCCCTCAAATCCATGTCCGCCAAACCACCCGAGCAGCTTTTGCGCCCCATGAGGGAACATCACGGCTGCCAGCGCCAACCGTAAGAAAAGAGTGGTCACGTTGGTTAATGGGGTTGTTTCGGTTTTGAATAGAACCATATTCACTCCTGACTTTTTTGCCCATGCGATACAGCAGGCATACCGATCTACGGCACGGCGCTCCTTGCACATGCCTGTGCAGTGGTCTGTTTCACTGCGTCCTGCATCACATGGGGAACAATCTGGCACCTTGACTGTCAAAGGGTGAAACCCTCGTTCAGTCACTTCTATTTCATGTACACTGTCGGCGCTTATCTGTCAATACCACATTTGTTTGAGGTATAATATTTTGTGAATAATAAAAAGCTGCTAAGTTATGGTTAGAAGGTGGTTTTCTCTATAGGCTACCGGAACAGAAAAACAGATATTCTGCTCTATTGTTGTATTTCAATGGATGAGAATGAAGAAGAAGGGAAGGACATACTTGACAGTAGAGTGACGCGATAGTAAAATAATGACTGTCAGTCATGGAATGAAATTGTGAGTCACAGCGTGAACAGAGATCTCGCTTTGTCTTATATTCTGGCTTGTGATGCTTGCAAGGGGGGTGAGTGGTTTTCTAGCCAATATATTGTTGTCTATCTATGCTCTATCACGCTTCATGGGACGATGGGGTCACTTTCTCGAAGAGGAACTGCTTGAACTGCTCGCCATCTGCTGTATGGGAGCGCCTCATTGAAGGAACGTCATCCGGTAGTCCCGGGGACCGGCCCGGGCTCCCTTTTTTCTATCCTCACTTTTTGAACCTGTTTGAACATAGAGAGATATCTATTCATGAATAAAGAACAAAGGAGAATCTCTATCGTTTCTAGTCGAGAAAGCATCTACTTTGATGCAATAGCAGTATTCGCGATGACTGTGAATACAGGAAGTAATGGGGGAAACAACAATGATACATGATTTACCGTTGCTGTTGAATATCGTAATGGCCCTCATTGTCGCCCTGATTGGGGCACATATCGCCCGTCTCCTCAAATTACCAACGATGGTCGGGTATCTGCTTGGCGGTGTGGCAATTGGTCCATTTACTCCTGGCTACGTTGGTGACTTATCGATGATTCAGCAGCTTGCTGAGCTTGGGATTATTTTTCTGATGTTCGGGGTCGGGCTGCATTTCTCTCTCTCCGACCTGTGGGCTGTGCGTCGGATCGCGATTCCTGGTGCGCTGCTCCAGATCGGCATTCTAACGCTGGTTGTTGTGGGCATCTCTCCTTTGATGGGCTGGTCGACGCAGGCAGGAATCCTGATCGGGTTGGCTCTCTCTATTGCCAGTACCGTGGTGATGTTGCGCAATATGATGGATGAGGGGTTGCTTAATACCCCGCATGGAAAAGTTGCTGTGGGCTGGCTGGTGTTGGAAGACCTGATTACGGTACTGGTGCTTGTCCTGCTTCCCACGATGACCTCGAGAAGTACAGAGCCGCTGTGGCAAACGGTCGGGCTGGCAATGGTAAAGGCGCTGGTCTTTGCCGCGATCATGCTGGTTGCTGGCACGCGACTGATACCCTGGTTGCTCAACAAGCTGGCGCTGGTGCAGTCGCGTGAGCTGTTTATTGTGGCAATTGTCGTACTGACGATTGGAACGGCGCTGGCGGCATCGCAATTCTTCGGGGTTTCGCTGGCTCTGGGCGCGTTCCTGGCCGGGGTTGTGGTCAGCGAGTCATCATTAAGCTATCAGGTAGAGGCGGAGATCTCACCGTTTCGGGAGCTCTTCACGGTGGTGTTCTTTGTCTCGGTTGGCATGCAGGTTAACCCGCTGCACCTCTTAAACTCGCTTGGTGGCGTGTTGTTGATTACGGCGCTGATACTGCTTGGCAAGTTCCTGATAACCCTTGTGCTCACGGCCATTCTGGCACGTTCGGCCAAAACGTCGCTGGTGCTGGCGGCAGGACGAAGCCAGATCGGTGAGTTCTCGTTTCTGCTTGGGAGCATGGGTGTCTCGCTTGGCGTGTTGACACAGGAACATTACTCGCTCTTGCTGGCGGGTGCAATGATCTCGATCATGGTGAACCCGTTCCTTTTCCGGCTGATGCCCTGGTTGGAGCGGCAATTACAGCGTGTTCCGTTCCTCTGGTCGCTCCTTGAGGGGAAACAGCGTGTGCCAGAACTGGAGCCAGAGCTCTTGAAAGAGCATGTGGTGGTGATTGGCTATGGTCGAGTCGGTGAACATATTGTCAGGGTTCTTGGTTATCTCAGATTACCCCGTCTGGTCGTTGATATGGATTTGCGTGTTGTGCAGGCGCTTGAACAGCATGGGGTCCCCGCGCTCTACGGGGATGCGGCCAGTTCGGAGATTCTGAAGCATGCGCATGTGGAGCGGGCTCGCGCTGTGGTAGTGACGGTGCCCGATGAGATCTCAGCTCAGTTAATTGTCCAGGCGGTTCGCGAGCGTGCAGCAGAGGTGCCGATTGTGGTACGCGCGGCAACGCAGGGCGGCATTCAGGATCTGTTTGCCCGGGGTGCAAGCGCGGTGATCCACCCCGAGCTCGAAGGCGGCTTGAATATCACGCGACAAACCCTGCTCTATCTGGGATGTCAGCGTGATGATATTCAGACCTATACCGATGCCATTCGACAGGATCGCTATGACCTCTCTCTCTCTACCCCGGCTGAAAAGCAGGCGCTTGAGCAGTTGAAAGCTGACGCACATCAGGCGCTGGAAGACGAACCAACGAGCGTTCAGAACAGCTAGGTCGGAACCGGGGGACCGAGTCAGGCGTCCCCCGGAAAACTTCTTTGTATTTTGCCTCTCTGTGTGATACCTCACAGTCTCTCTGTGACCTCTCTAACAGCAAAATCGCCCCATTTCAGGTATGCTTATTTCCATAGATGTAGAGAAAAGGCAATCCTTTGAGCAGGTAGAAGCCTTCAATGGACGGTTATCACTCCAGGTGTTTCTATACACCAGACATTGCTGAGCGTCCCTCATGCTCACATAGCTTTGTTTACCCTCCTTTTCTCTCCCAATACCGAAAGCCTGCCACCCAGAGATGAATTGGCAGGCTTTTTTTTATGCTCCGTTTTCATGGCGATAGGTCAGCACACGGGCCATAATGGCGGGATGAAAGAGTGCAGTGGGCGGACGCACCATATTCAGTACCTCCTGAAATGTTACTGAGATGGAGTGATCGACTGCGATTAAGGGAATCAGCCGCTCGAAGTAGAGATGTGTCAGACGCTGTAGTCCCCGGGCGCTTGCTCCCTTGATGACGCGATAGTCTGCGGCGCTTGCCATTTGCCAGGGAAAGTCTATCAGGCGAGCGAGCTTTTTCTGAAAGAGCAGCGGCAATTTTTCTGCGGGCGTGCCTCTGGTAGTACTCAGGAAGCGATCCAGGAGCAAAGCTTCAAGCGCCGCGACTGTCATTCCCTGACCATAGATAGGGTTAAACGTACATACCGCGTCTCCAAGCACAAGAAGCCCCGTTGGAAAGTGCCGAAGTTGCTCGAAATGGCGCAGATAGTTCTCATGCTGACGATAAGCGTAGATGGGAGAGAGCGGTTTTGCCTGCTTGATCGCTTCATACAGGCTCGGGTCGGCCAGGCTACGCGCGAACTCAAGAAACGATGCCTCGTCCGTTGGCGGATAATCCTTGCCCATGCCAACCAGCACAACCATCCAACGCTCAGGGTGCTCCTTATCGCCCTCTACACAGAGAATCGCCCCTCCGCGCTGTTGGGAACCTACTGCCTGAATCGCGACCAATTTCCAGGTTTCTTGAAAATTGGGAGGAGGTGCGTAAAAGCGTGTAACGTAGCCCAGATACGCATTGATGGCCGTTTCGCGTGGGGGAGAATAGCCGAGCTTATCAAGCCATTGGGGGGTGCGCGAGTAGCGACCACTGGCATCGACGACCAGATCAGCCCCACGCTCTTCAAGCTGTTTCTGCGCCGGCGGTTGATGATTCCGCTGATGCAAGCGAACGCCCCGGACCACCCCGTCTTCATACAGAAGCTCTCTCACCTCATGACCTTCCAGCAAGGTCAGGCGTGGGAACTTGCGGAGCTCCTGAAGCACCTGCCACTCGATGAGTTGCCGTGTGCAGGTGTAGCCACGTAAATGCGATGGTCGACGGGGGCTGCGTGCGCCATAGCAGAAAATCGTATCATTGATAATGTCGCGCTCGACCGCCCCATGAGCGCAGAGCTTCGCAGTAAAACCGGGAAAGAGCTTTTCTATTGCCTGTTGCCCACCCAGCAGGAGCACATGAACATGACGGCCCTGGGGGGTACCCGGACGAAAGGTCGGGATAGCGGGATAACGATCACGCTCAATCAGCGTGACTCCCTCATAATGGTTGAGCAGGACACGCGCGGCAAGGAGTCCGGCCATCCCGCCACCGATGACTATGGCATGTTTGCGTTGTGCAGGCATAAAGAGTCGTGTGTCTCCTTTCTCCAAGAGAATGCAGGCCGTAGCGGCCCTTTTTACTCGCTGTTCGTCTACTTATACTAACGGTTAAAAAGAGAAAAATATACAGTATAGAATAAGAAATGATATATATGTATACCTCTATGTAAGGGGTTGCTTCACGAGGGCAAAGGGCGCTCTTTGTTCGTGGGAATATGATATGATAGCCATAATTCGCTTTTTCAGTTGGAAAGGATCCTCGGCTTATGACTGTACCTCACGCGCGGCGCACGCCGTCTCGCTTCTCGGTCTCGACATGGAGCGTCAAGCGAGTGCTTGGCAATCCCGCTCTCTATGGAGTTGAGCAGGGCTTTCAGATCCCGCTTGAAACACATGGCAAGGGCACGCACACGCTGCTGGAACTGCCAGAACAGCTTGTCGTGCACGGCATCAGAACAGTGGAGATCTGTCATTTTCATCTGCCTTCGCTTGATTCTGGCTATCTGGCGGAGCTGCGGGCAGAGCTTCAACGAAGGGAAGTAGAGCTCTTTTCGGTGCTGATTGATAGTGGAGATATTGCCAATGCGGCAACGGCAGATCGCGACCTTGACTGGCTCACACGCTGGCTGGACATTGCGGCGGAACTGGGTGCACGTTGTGCTCGGGTTGCGGCGGGAATGGTCGCTTCCGACTCAGAGACACTTGCTCGCAGCGCTCAAAACCTGCTAACGCTTGCGGGGCGGGCCGAGCGTTCTGGCCTGCGCCTGATGACTGAGAACTGGAAAGAGCTGCTGAGCACGCCTGAAGCAGTGCATGCTCTCTTTGAGCGGCTGAACGGGCATGTAGGGCTGTGTCTTGATTTTGGCAACTGGCACGGCGAAACCAAGTACGCGGATCTTCGCTCGATTGCTCCCTATGCGGAGTCATGCCATGCTAAAGCCTACTTCTCGGAGACTGGCATTGATCATGATGACTATCTTGCCTGCCTTGAGTTGCTACAAGAAGCAGGCTTCTCTGGCCCCTACACGCTGATTTACGACGATGCAGACCCCGACGAGTGGGGGGGACTGCTCCAGGAAATGCACCTTATTCAGCCCTATCTTCAGGGGTAAGATCCGCCTCATATGCGGGAAGGGGGAAGCGCGGTATTTCCCCCTTTTTGAGCGTGCTACTTCAAGGTTGGAACGTGCTCCTGTAGCGTGCTAAGCAGTCGTCCAGGCTTCTGTTCTTCCTCCGAACCGGGCAGGGCCGAATAGATACAGCATTTGATATCGGGATCGCCACTGATATTGAGGCTGGCAAGTTCCAGTGTCAGATGACCGATCAGAGGATGCTGAAACGTGCGGTGGTCCGCGCATTTGCCCGCAACCTTCTGCTCCTCCCATTAAGCGCGGAAAACCGGGCTGACGCGCTTCAGTTTTATGATAAAGGCGCTGATCTCAGGGTCATCGAGATACGGTCCTGCACTTGCACGAAAAGATGCACTTATGTGCTGGCGCGTGAGCTTGGAGCGCGGGGGATTACCGTGAACGCGGTGTTGCCGGGACTGGTCGAGACGGAAGGGCCGCCTGAAGAGTTGCGTCCACACCGCTCGGACGAATGGCGCAGTCACAAGATATCGCATATATTGTTGCGTATCTGGCAAGCGAGCAGTCTCGCTGGATTACCGGACAGGCGATTCGTGCCGCTGGTGGCTTGATCTCACTGCTATGGCAGGCCCCATAGATCGCGCGCCTATGGGGCCATGTTTCCTGATCTCAAGGCGCTACAAAATCTTGCGCTTGAGGACCTGTTCCATGAGTTCCCACCCTTCCCGGCATGAGTCGCGAACAGGGTAGGGCTCGAAGCCGAAATTGAGGTAGAGATTGACGGCGCGATAGCTGGTTGTCTGCGTATCGAGCAGTGCCCGCTGGTGGTCCCGGGACAGACGTGCCAGTACGGCGCTTAACAAGGGCTTTGCCAGCTTTCTTCCCTGATACTCGGGCTCGATTGCAACCCAGTGAACACGCCCATATGCCTCGCCATTGAGCTCCCCATACCAGGCGGTTGCGGTGCCAATGGGTTCATCCCTGGCATTGACGAGGAAGAAACAGCGCTCCGTCATGCTTTCCAGGTGGTTGCCAAACTCCTCCTCGAAATGGTACAGGGCCTGCCCCTTATCGGGAAACTCGTCGGCCAGGTGCTCGATGCGGGCCCAATGGTGCTGCTCGCCAGGCCGAAAATAACGAAGGGCGAAGCCATCAGGACAGGAAAATGAGGGGAGATTGTCCAGGTCTTTGCGGATCATCGTCAGCGGAATGTATGGGACGGTGTGCATGGGTTACTCCTTCGTTTCTGAGAGAGGCGCTTGCAGCAAGGCGCGGATGAGCGGGTGAACGCGCTGCTGGAATGCCGAGCGTTCTGGCTGAAAGAGGGTCCCGATGAAAAAGGGATGCTCTGGCAGCTCGATAATACGCGCCTCGCCTTCGGGATCTTTGCCTGATATGAGCATATCATATTGCTGAAGATTGGGCCAGAACTGCGCATTGGGCCCATAGTTGCAGGTGCCGTATTCTTCTGTCACCTCGGGTGCGCCATAGATCGTCGCCACACGCGAGCCGGAAGCCAGCAGGCAGGTTGTGACAATGTTGGTGTTTGAACAGACCAGGGGCGTAATCAGTAGCAGTTCTGCGTCCGGGTGCTCTTCCGCGTGGTCCGCGTTGTGCAGCCCGGCCACATTGCGGGCGAACTCGATCAGCATATGCTGACAGCCGCCACAGGTGCCAAGCGTTGGGATGCGCTGCTCGCGGGCCCAGGTGATTCCTTTGAGTGCGCCTGCCATGCTGGCGTAGGGCGTATTTGGCACGAACCAGAGCGCCTGATAGGATGCCAGTTGTTGTGCCGTGTCGTCTTCAAGTTGAGACGTGGGCACCCATTCGGGCTCGCAGGTGTAGCCGAGATCATGAGCGGCTAATGTGAGCGCCTGGTGCGCGAGGACTCCTGGCTTATATTCGCCGATCAATCCGATACGCATAGAATAACGTTCATCCTTTCCCTTTCAATCTGACCCGTAGTATGCCAGAGTTTGCAGAAAAGCACATTGTCCTTTTCGCAGATGCCAGGCGCACCTGTTTCATGCTACAATGAAAGTCCCCCTCAGGGAGCGGCCCAGACGTAGACCAGTTGATCGATACCACCGGACGCGATATAGTTCCCGTCTGGCGACCATGCGACCGTAAGAACGGGTTTGGTGTGCGCAAGGTAGTGATTGGCGAGCTTCTGACCGGTTGAGGCTTCCCATACGCGGGTAGAGTTGTCGTAGCTGCCCGAGACGATCCGCGTGCCGTCTGGCGACCATGCAACCGACGTGACAAGGCCGGTATGACCCGTGATGGTGCGCAACACCTTACCGGTTGATGCATTCCAGATTTTGATGGTTTTATCATCGCCTGCCGTGACAAGCCGAGTGCCATCATGCGACCAGGAGACGCACTCGACCGGACCTTTATGGCCTGTGAAAACATGCCGGGTCTTGCCCGTGCGGGCTTCCCATATTCTGATGCTGCCCTCCTTGCCAGTTGAGGCGATGAGCGAGCCATCAGGCGACCAGACAGCGGAAAAAACCTCCTGCTTGTGTTCGGCATAGACGCGTTCTCGTTTGCCAGTTTTGGGATCCCAGAGGCGTATCTGTTTGTCGTTGCCGCCCGCAAGCAGAAGGCGCCCATCGGGTGACCAGGCCAGAGCGCGAAGCCAACTGGCGGGCTGTGTGTGGATCGTGCGCAGAGGGGCGGTCTCTTCCTCCGTTTTCCAGATCCAGATGACGCCTTCAAAGTCGGCGGCGGCAATCTGTTTGCCATCGGGCGAGAGGGAGACGGCCCACATCCAGGCATCACCGCCCCTGTGGGTGATGGGGCGCTCTTCGGTCTTTTTATAATTGAAATCCCAGACCTGGACCGTTTTGTCATTACTTGCCGAGACAATATGCTTGCTGTCGGGGAGCCAGGCAATTGACTTCACCCGGTCGCGATGCCGAGAGTAGGGGATAGGATATTGTGTCGTTGCTTTTTGGGTTGGTGATGGCGTCGGGGATAGCGGCGTCCGGGTGGGCTGAACCCGTGCTTGCTGACCGAGCGTGTTGCTTGCCCAGAGGGCTGCGGCCCCACCTCCCACGATCACTGCCGCGCCGATCCCACCAAGCAGGAAGAGGCGGCGTGATTGCTTTTGCGGAACGGGCTGCGGTGTGATGGGGTAGCGCTCCGTAGGCAGCGTATGTATTGATGGGTGAGTGGTAATGGGCTGTTCCGTAAAGTGAGGTGTGGACCCCGACGAACTTATCAGCAGCGTACCTGTTGAGCTGGCCGCCTGTGCGAGTGCCTGTGCGAAGTTCTCAATGCGTGAAAAGCGTTCTTCGGGTGCTTTGGCCAGCGCTTTGAGGAGTACCTGTTCGACAGCTTCGGGCAGGTCTGGCACCAGGTCGCGCGGTGGCGGTGGCGGTGCAACCCGCTGCTGTGTGATGACTTCGGTAATAGTGCCCTGAAATGGGCGACGTCCACAGAGCCACTCATAGGCAGTGATTGCCAGTGCATATTGATCGCTGGCGGGTGATGGTTTCCCCTCAATCTGTTCGGGAGCCATATACGAGATGGTTCCGGCCATGTTGTCGCGGATGTTGGTTGAGCGAGTGCTATGAGCGGTTGTGACAATACCGAAGTCGCTGAGCAATACATTGTTTGCCTCGTCAAGCAACATATTTTCTGGCTTGACATCGCGATGGATCAAACGGCGGTCATGGGCATATTGCAGCGCCGAGGCAACCTGTGAAATAGAGGAGACGATATCGTGCAAGGGAACTCGTGTCCCGGGCCGATAACGCTGGCGTAAGGTGCCGTTTGCGGCATATTGCATGATGATGATAGGGATGTTTTCGGCTGTGACATCAAAATCAAAAATCTGAAGAATATGGGGATGATTCAGGCGCATGATACGCGCTTCGCGAATAAAGGATTTGATGTCCTCGGCGTCTGTCAGGCGGGCGTGGAGCACCTTGACTGCAACTCGCTGTCCTGTGTGCAGATGTTCGCCCTCATAGACGTCGCTGAAGCCCCCCTTCCCGATCTGCCGAAGCAGGCGGTATTCGCCCAGACGTTGCCCGGGTTGTAATGCTGTGTTGTCTGTATTCATAGCATCCATAGCATACCTGTTTTTGATGAGTCTGTCAGTAGTTGTTTTGTAGCATATCAGATTTTGCCTTGAGAGAGAATGAGCAAGTTCACTTCTTGAGAAACTGTGCACGAACAAGCCATATTGTACGTCAGGTGTAGAAGAAAGCTGTTGCTCTGGAACAGGAGAAGATGATGACACAGGAGAAGCGAGGCTATATGCTGCGTGAAAATGAAGGACAGGCGTATTGGTTTTTGAACGCGCTGGTCCTCACAAAGGCATCCAGCGGACAGAGTGAGAACGCCTTTGCCTTGCAGGTAATCACTGCCACACGAGGGCAGGAACCGCCGCGTCATATCCACTATCATCAGGATGAGTGGTTCTATATCATCGAGGGAACGATGTCGATCCACTGTGGAGACGACACGTGGCACGCTGAATCAGGCGCTTTTGTGTGTATGCCGCGCGGGGTGCCGCATTCCTTCACCATTGAGAGCGAGCAGCTCAAAATGCTGGTGATCACGTCACCCGGGGGACCGAAAGGGTTCGATGCCTTTGTGCAGGAGCTCGGGAGACCGGCGGAACAACTGACGCTGCCGGAGCCTGAGAAGCCAGACCTTCAGCGGCTGCGCCAGATTGCTCAAAAGTACGATATCGAGATTCTGCCTCCCGCTGCATACTGACTGAGCAGACAGCCAGTATGCACCCGGCGCTCAGGCATAGCGACGGAAAATCAGTGAGGAGTTATGTCCGCCGAATCCCATTGAGTTGGAGAGGGCGACGTGTACTTTGCCTTCGCGGGCCACATTGGGAATGTAGTCGAGATCGCATTCCGGGTCGGGTGTGTGGAGGTTGATCGTCGGGTGCATCATGTTGGACACAATGCTGAGCACGCAGACAGCAGCCTCGATTGCGCCCGCGCCTCCGAAGGTATGGCCGAGCATCGACTTGGTGGAACTGATCGCCAGTTTGTAGGCGTGATCGCCGAAGCATGTTTTAATGGCCTGGGTCTCGGTTGCGTCATTGAAGCGGGTACTGGTTCCGTGCGCGTTGATATAGTCGACCTCCTCGGGACGCAGGTTGGCCGTCTCAAGCGCGATCTGCATGGCGCGGACCAGCCCTTCGCCTCCCGGAGCAGGCTCGGTAATGTGGTAGGCGTCGGCGGTTGCGCCATAGCCGACCATTTCTGCAAGGATCGGTGCGCCGCGCTCTAACGCGAAGTCCAGTTCTTCCAGTAAGAGGATACCTGCGCCTTCGCCCATCACAAAGCCGTCGCGTTCGGCATCAAAGGGACGGCTTGCACCCTGAGGGTCATCGTTGCGGCGCGAGAGGGCATGCATATTCGCAAATGAAGCGATCCCGAGCGGGGTAATGCCACGCTCCGAACCGCCCGCGAGCATCGCCTTTGCGGCGCCCCGACGAATGGTCTCCCAGGCTTCACCGAGCGCGTTGCCGCTGGTTGCACATGCGGATACAGCAGCCCAGGTCGGCCCTTTTGCTCCGGTGAGCAACGAAACGGCTCCGGCAGCCGAGTTAATCATCATCATGGGGATCAGGAATGGGCTGACGCGAGCCGGGCCCTTTGTATGCAGCACCTCGAACTGCTCGTGCAGGGTCATCAGTCCGCCGACGCCACTGCCAACACAGACGCCGACCTGAGGGGCAATCTCGTCGGTGATGGTGAGGTGTGCCTGTTCCAGTGCCTGTTTCGCTGCGCCTACCGCCAGGTGGGTGAATGGATCATTGCGGCGAATTTCCTTACGGTCCATGTAGGGGGAGGGATCAAAGTCCCGCACTTCGCCAGCAAAACGAACAGGATAGTTGCTTGCATCAAAGTTGGTGATAGGCCTGATGCCGGATTGTCCCTGACAGAGCGCTTTCCAGGTTTCTTCGGTGGTATGACCAACAGAGGTGATTAACCCTATACCGGTAACAACCACTCGTTTCATTGCTCTTTCTCCCTTCAAAATACTCATCCTGTAACAATGGTACCTGTTTTGCCAATCAATCGCCCAGACATGAAAAAACCTGAAGCATGCTAGAGATGATATGCTTCACTGGTGGGCTGCAAGCTATTCCGTATGGAGTCCCTGGTAGATTGCTTCTGCTGCTCGAAGCGTGTGTGGGCGCTTCTCTTCCTAAAGCATATCACATTTGATGGGAGATCAGGGGGTAGGGTGAGTGAGAGTGGGCTTTGCGCCTGAAGAACGCGGGTGGCTCCGGGAAACAACTTCGCACAGTATACAGACTGCCACTATACTTACATTGCACCCTATCTTCAGGCGAAAGCCCTCGTCTCGCTTTCCTGAGTTCGCTGTACCGATTTTTCCGACCTGCTCTGAGTATAGGGCTGCTGGCTCTCAAATGGCTCTCAGAAACGCCTTCTTTTCTCACGATGGGATCACAAGAGCGAAATCGATAGCAAAAAATTCGAGACCTGCTTTTTTGCTGTCTGGTGGTATAGACAACTTTACCAATTTTGAGTACAATAGAAAGAGAACACGTTATCAGATATTTTTTGTTCGTGTATCGATGCAGATGACTACCTAAGGAGGGGTAGTAATGATGTTGAGCAAAGAGGCAAAGCAGCGCTTAGTGAACATGACGTTCATTACCCTTTTTCTCTTAAGTCTCTCTTCGGTTCTGGCATTTGGCGCTCCCCGGGCGCATGCAGCGAAGCTGGCTGCCTGTCAGGAACCGGCCTGGAGCGCTACGGCTGTCTATACAGCAGGAGCACGTGTTTCCTATAACGGCAAGGTGTATGAGGCCAAATGGTGGACTCAAGGCGAGCAGCCCGACCTGAGCGGACAATGGGGTGTCTGGAAATATGTAAGCGATTGTGGCAGCGGCACAGAGGACAAGGAAGCGCCTTCGGTGCCGGATGGCTTGAAAGTGATGGGGGTCACCGCTTCCAGTGTCTCCCTGAACTGGAATGCCTCCACTGATAATGTTGGTGTGACCGGCTATGATGTGTACCGCGGCACGACGCTGGCCGCCAGCGTAACGGGAACCTCCGCGGTTGTCACCGGGCTGGCTTCTGACACGACCTATACGTTCACGGTACGGGCGAAAGATGCTGCCGGGAATGTTTCGGCGGCCAGCAGTGCGGTCAGCGCGAAGACCGCGCCCGGCGATTCGCATGAGGTGACGCGGCATTACGTCACCTATGCAAGCACCTGGAATACCAGCCTGTACGATCTGGTCCCCGAGAATATCCCCAACTATATCACTGATGTGAACCTTGCGTTTGCCCGACCGGATACAGCCTATCAGCGCGGCTCATTCGAGTTCGATCAGGCGGTTGCTGGCTTCGAGTTTATTGAAGGTGCAACGACCAATAACGGGCAGAAGAAGCTGACAGCACAGCAGGCACAGGATCTCCGCAATATCATTGCTCAGCTCAAGGCGCGTAATACATCGGTCTGGGTCTCGGTTGGCGGCTGGTCCTACAGTCAGGGAAGCCAGTGGAGCCGCTTCAATGCTGCTCATGTGGTTGATCTGGCCCTTGATCTTGGCGCATCTGGCATCGATATCGATTGGGAGGCAGAGGGAGATTCCTGTAACAAGCAGCCCGCTGCTCAGTTCAGTTGCACGAAAGATGGCGAGATCATCGGGATTATCACCAACCTCTACAACGAGATTCACACACGGAATGCCAACCTGAAGATCTCTGTTGTTGGCTGGTCGACAGGCGCGTATTATGTGGCTGGAACGCCATTTGAAGAGGGAAAGGTGCAGTGGGGCTCGCCCTTTGGAGGCGTCATGTATCGCGTCGTGAAGGATAAGGGCAGCATGATCGACATGATTAACCTGATGAGCTACGACGGAGGCGACTACTATGATCCACGTGAGGGCTACGAGTCGTATCGCGCGATTTATAGTGGCCCGATCAATGTGGGGATGGAGATTGCGCCAGAGGGCTCCGGGGGCGCGGTTCTGAAAGTCGATGCTCCCCCGGGAACTGTGTATGATGCCGATATGTTGACCGGGCAGAACAACATTGCGTCGCAATATTACAACGTGGAGACGCTGGTCAAATATATCAAGAACAAGGGACGCGCCTTCGATGGCTTCATGCTCTGGCAGCTCTGGAAGCAGCGTGTGCATCAGCCAGCTCCAGCAGGCGCGGCGACCGAGAACAGCGCCGGACAGTATGTCTGTCGCAACCTGCCGCTCGTGGGCGATTGTAACCAGACTATTCCCAACCTACCGAAACGAAATCCGTGAGCTTTTCCGTATTCATGGAGCGGGCGTTTGCAATGGCTGCAAGCGCTCGCTTTTTTTGCAGCAGGCAAGAAAGAATACTCCTGTTATTGTATAATCATTCTATCGTTTTACCATAGAGAAAATGAAAGGATTGTCCTTATCCAGTATGTCTGTAACCGAAGACGAGAAGCAGCACAGCACGGAATTGGAGCCTGCGCGTCTCTCCGCATTCTTTGACGGCGTGTGCGCGATTGCGATCACATTGCTGGTGCTGAATATTCACATCCCTGAGATCTCCTGCATGCAAGGGCGCTGTCAGCGTTCTCTCATGGCAGAGCTTCTGACACAATGGCCCAACTATACCAGCTTCTTGCTGAGTTTTGCGCTGGTGGGGGTTGTTTGGCTGAATCACCATTCCCTGTTGAGCTATGTAAAAAAGACGAATCATGTATTGAATGTGCTCAATCTTTTGTTGCTTCTTGATGTTGTGCTGCTTCCATACCCGGCGGCCCTCATCGCTTCCTATATCGGGACAAGCGAGCAACAGACGGCCATTCTGGTCTATAGCTGCGTCTGGTTTCTTGGATCTATTTGTTTCAATCTGATCTGGTGGTATATTGTGCGTACGCCCCGGCTACGCGATCCGCTTGTCAGCCCTACCGAGTTGAAGCGAGTGAGCCGGCTCTATCTGTTGGGGCCGCTTACCTCAGGGGCGGGCGTGATCTGTTCGTTGTTCTGGCAGGGAGTGCCGGGCCTCGTGCTTTGTAGCTGTATCGTAGTCTTTTATTTATTGCCGGTTATGGATCGTAACAATCAGAAGAAGGAGCGCCTTTCGCATAACTTAGAAAAAAAGGGGGAGACAGTAACGAACACCAGAACATATTAGATCGGTAATTGGCTTCGTTCTCCTCTTTTGAGGTAGAAAGGGGGATAGTATCTTTCCTCGGCAAAATACTATCCCCGTTCTCTTTATGGCTCAAGTGCATCGAAGGCGACAAGCAAGTGCTTCGGTCCGCGCAGGGAAGCATTCTCACGATAGGGTGGCGGATCGGTAACCAGGCGCGGGTTCTTCAGGCGTCGTGCCATGATCCGCAGAGCTTCCTGGGCCTCAACTCGGGCGAGGGGAGCGCCAACGCAGAAATGAATTCCTCCACCGAAGCCGAAATGCTCGTTGTCCGGGCGTATAGGGTCAAAGATATCAGGATGATCGAAGCGAGCCGGGTCGCGGCTCCCCGAGGCCAGCATCAACGCGACTGTGGCCCCTTTCGGGATGGTCACGCCCGCAATATCGATGTCGGTCAGCGTGGTCCGCGTACGGAAGTGAACCGGCGGCTCGAAGCGAAGCAGCTCCTCAATCACGTCGATCACATATTCGGGCTGTTCGCGAAGGCGTGCAAGGTGCTCCGGGTAGCGAAGCAGCGTCAGCATGCCATTCGTAATCAGGTTCACGGTGGTTTCATGACCGGCGATCAAAAGCAGCATCATGGTGACGACCAGATCGCGTTCACTCATCTGGCCTGCCGGGTCGCTTCCGACAGCCAGACCGGAGAGTAAATCGTCTCGCGGGTGCTCACGACGTTCCGCTATCAGGCCATCCATATATTCACCCAGTTGAGCTACAGCCTGCCCGGCCTGCTGAATCTCTTCCTCGGTCATACTCTGTGCTGGATCGAGGCCCCGAGCGAGAATTGTTGCCCAGGCGTGGAAGCGTGGTTCATCTTCGCGAGGGACGCCGAGCAGGTGACAGATCACAGTCACAGGGAGCGGGTAGGCGAGGTGATCGACGATATCGAGCTGTGCCCTGTCGCTCTGTTCCTCAAGCAGGCGATTTACCAGTTGCACGACCTGCGGACGCATCCCTTCAATGCGCTCGGGCGTAAACTGATGCATGACCAACCGACGAAGCCGGTCATGCTCTGGTGGATCGAGGAAAATGAACGGTGGATGGCTTTCCTGTCCCTCCGGCGCAAGCTTTGCTGAAGCGACCAATGAGCCGGCTCCATGCGTGCTTTTGCGCTCATCGGAACTGATACGCGGGTCATGCAGCAGTGCGGAGATCTCTTTGTAGGTGCTGACAACGTAGGTCCCGTCTTCCTGACGCGACACCGGGGTTTCTCGCAACTGCGCATAGAGCGGGTATGGATTGGCCCGGCTGGCCGGATTGAGTATCTGTGCATAGAGTTTTGCCTTGTTGATGGTTTGTGTCATGGCTTTCTCCATCTCGACTACAATAACGGCGTTCCGGGTGGAATGCGTGGATCACGCATGGCTGAGGCCGAGATCTCCGCGGGGCCGGGCCAGGGACCGGTGGCAGTGGCATCAGCACTATGGGTAGGCAGGTCTTCAAGTGGCACTCCGGCAGGCACCGGGTGCAGCTCCGGGGGCCCGTCCGCGGCGTGCAGCATTGGCGGGAATGGCGCGCGCTGCTCAATCATTGCTTCATAGGCAGGAAGCCAGCGCGGCTGATTAATGGCGACCGCTGCGACAATGCGACCCTTCTGACCGTAGGCGGCAACAAAGTGGAGATCCGCGACACTACCCTGCGTGACCACAACCTCATCTGCAATAGAGGGAAGCCCGACCAGTTTGAGGTTGACGTTGAATTGGTTGGACCAGAACGCGGGCAGCGCTTTATGCGGGCGGCGCTCGGAGGGTGGGCAGATCATATTATGGGCCGCAATCTGGGCCTGGTCGACGGCATTGCCCCAGTGCTCAACCGCGATCAATTCGCCGCTATAGACCGGATGCGGCCAGCGCGCGACATCACCGGCTACAAAGATATCATCCAGCACCATGCCATCCTCGCTGAAGACGCGGCAGGAGGAATCACACGCGATGCCTCGTCTATCAGCGGCCAGCCCCGATCCCTCAAGCCATTCCGTATTGCGAATCGAGCCAAGCGCGACGACCGCTACATCGATATCAAGCGTGTCGCCGTCGGAGAGTCTGGCCTGTCGAAGATGTCCCTGCTCGTCTCCGATCAGCTCCATGACAGTGGTGTTGCAGCGCAGATCGACACCACAGCGGCGCTGCAAGCGGGCGGCAACCGAACCGGCGGCCTGACCGAGCGCCCCGGCCAGCGGCGTCGGGCCGCGCTCAACGACGGTGACGGGAAGGTCCAGCTCCCGGCAGACAGAGGCAACCTCTGAGCCAATGAAACCGGCTCCAATAATCAGGACACGCTTTGGTCTGCTTGCCAGGCGAGCATGGAGTCCGGCGGCGTCGTCGAGCGTGCGAATGGTATAGACGCCGTCAAGGTCCGCTTGCTGCTGATCGGGCCAGGGACGAGCGCGGGTGCCGGTCGTGATCAGCAGGCGATCGAAATCGACCTGCTGTCCGCCCTCAATCGTGACCTGCTTCTTGCGTGGGTCCAGTCGCACTGCTGGCACACCAAGCAGCCAGTCCGCCTGAATGTCGCGCAGGCGTGGAAGTGTTGTATGCTCGACCGGGAGCCAGCCTGTCAGCACGGTTTTTGACAGCGGAGGGCGGTCATATGGCGCGTAGGGCTCATCGCCGATGATCGTCAGTTGCCCGTTGAACCCCTCGTCGCGGAGCGTTTCCGCTGCTCGCAGGCCCGCCAGGGAAGCGCCAACAATAACGATATGTCCATCTACCTGACGTTGCGTCATGATGCACCGTCCTTTTTCTGCGTTCGGGCTCGTGGCTGCTTCGTCACCGGGATTGGCTCGCTTGTCCGCTCGATACTGATAGCGCGTACCGGACAGGCTGCGGCGGCCCGTTCAACCTGCAAGCGCATGGAATCATCAGGTGCATAGTCGAACTCAAGGGCTTCTTCACCATGCATATGGAAGACGCCCGATGCCGCGAAGACGCATTGTCCATAGCTCTGGCAACGGTTCAGATCAACAACAATTCTCATTGTATACGCTCCTTCACCTCGATCATATATCGAAAAGAGATGCCTTCCCTGCCGGTCTGATTCTCTCTATACTATACGGGTTACGTTTTATATAGCGATCATGTTTCAGGAAGAGAGGGAATATGCGAGTATTGTGCCGAGCGGCTTCAGATGCAACGTCTTTTTCATGAAAATGTCCCTCTCGCTCGATTTCAGATGCGTGATTTCCACTGACTCTGGAGCTTTTTGACATGCGATGGAGAAACGTGCTATTCTTTATGAAGCTATCTTTTTGAATGATTATGTGAAAGAATGGGAGAGACAATGCAAGATTGGAATAGACAGATTATTGAGCAGTTTCGGGCGAATGGTGGCAAAATCGAGGGACAGACTGAAGGTCAGGGAATGTTGCTTCTCACGACCACCGGGGCGAAAACCGGCAAACAGCACACCACACCACTGGCCTGTATCGCTGATGATGATCGATTCATTGTGATCGCCTCTTATGCGGGAGCACCGCATAATCCTGCCTGGTATCACAACTTGCTGGCCCATCCCGAGGTGCAGGTGGAGACAGGAACCGAGACAGTGAAGATGACGGCTACGGTCGCGACTGGAGCGGAACGAGAGCGCCTCTGGGCGAAGATGCTGCAAGTCTACCCCGGATTCGCTGAGTATCAGCGGAAGACGACCCGACAGATTCCGGTTGTGATCCTGCATCGCTAGCAGGGGGAAAGGGAGAGATTCCCCCCTCCCTGCCTGTGCGCTTTTAGCCCTGATGATAGTGCTTGAGTGCCTGATTCAAGAATGCGGCTTCTTCCGGGCTGGTACTGTACTGAGGAATGGGCTTCTCGTTCTCCGGGAGCTGGCTGTAATTCTGCCACCACTGGTTCAGGCCTGCCTCGACTTCGGCATCACCCCGGGTGAACTGCTGAACAAGCTCCTGGTGCTGTCTGGCGAGTGCTTGTACCTCGGGGCTGGCGGGATCTTTCCCCTCGACGGCCAGCCGCTTTAACTCAGCAAAAACGGCGTTCCATTGTTGACTGACCCGCTGCTGATCTTCCTCTGTCCAGTTCTGGCCCCATTGTGCGATTTTTTGTGCGGCTGCCGAGCTGTAGGATTGACGCGACAGCTCGGCCATCTTTTGCTGCTCTTCCGGGGTCAGGTAGTTGTTTACCCAATCGTTTGGCGTATTCATTGGTTGCTTCTTCCTTTCTGTGCTTCATCTGATAGAGTCGCTGAAAGAAGCATACAGGATGACGTAACGTCACCCTCAAGCCCTGTTTAGATCAACTTATTTTCAGAAGGGAAAAATTCAGTTTCCGGCGTCAGCAAGTCGTTCTTCCAGCGGCAGAGTATGAGCCGCTCGTGCCGCACTCAGAGCCGGGTGAGCAACGATTTCAAGTTGTCCAATCGAATATGTTTCGCGAATATGGGACAGGACACGCTCACGGTAGTCTGCCTCATGGACCAGCAAGCCGCCGACCAATGCCAGAGGGAAGCCCTCGCGCGGGAAGTGAAGGCGATTGGCCAGCGCGGTACAGGTGCGAGCCAGCTCGTAGGCGTTGCGCTCCACGATCTCCTGAGCGATAACATCACCCGAGCGAGCAGCCTCAAAGACAAGGCGCGAGAGGCGGGCGACAATAGCGCGACCAGTTGGTGCGTAGACCTGCCCGATCACCTCTTCAACGCGGCGGAGCTGCCATTCCTGCATGATTCGATCAAGAAGCACGGTTTCTGCGCCGCGTCCATCTGCGTACTGTAGTGCGGCTACCAGCGCATTCTGACCGATTGTATAGCCGCTTCCCTCGTTGCCAAGCAGATAACCCCAACCGCCAGCGCGGGCCTTTTGTCCCTGTGCGTTGCGTCCGAGCGCGATTGAGCCGGTTCCTGCGATGATGGTCACACCGACTCGCTGTTCAAGCGCACACAGGCCAAGCTCTGCATCGTTGGTAATATGGAGGATAGCAGCGTATTTCGAGAGTGAGGGAAGGATAGCGTCAATATCCTCCTGACGGGCGATCCCGGCGATGCCAAGCCAGCCCTTCTGAAGCGGCAACGAGCATCCCGCGTTTCGAGCGGCATCCTCAATTGCACTCTGCATCTGTTGAATGGCTGCTTCCAGCCCCACCTGTGTGAAGTTGGCAGAGCCTCCCTGCCCGCGCCCGACCTCCTGCCCTGTTGCGTCAACAATCACCGCGTAGGTTTTGCTCCCACCACAGTCAAGCCCGAGGAAATAGTTCTCCATAAAAAGAAGTACCTTTCTTGTCAGTAATGGTTATGAACATAGCATCGGTTTCGAGGCGCTGTCAACATTTCTGCCCGCCTGATACATATGCTATAATCAGGAAGACTTGAGAAGGGAGCGAGGGAGAACGTGAAGCAATTCTCACCGGATTTTCTCCGTGTTGCGGCCATTACACCTGAGTTGCGCGTTGCGGATGTGCACTACAACACACAGGCGATTATTGAAGCCTTGCGCCAGGCGGCGGCTCAGGGGTGTCAGGTGGCGCTTTTTCCGGAACTATGCATTACAGGGTATACCTGTGCCGATCTCTTCTATCAGCAACTGTTGTTGCAGCGAGCAAGTGAGGCACTACAGGAGATTGCGCAGGCGGCGGCAGACTATCAGCTTGTGGCGCTGGTCGGTTTGCCGATGGAGGTAGAGGGAAAGCTGTATAACTGTGCTGCTCTGGTCAGTGGACAGGGCGTTCTGGGCATCGTTCCTAAGACCTATTTGCCCAATACCAACGAATACTATGAGGAGCGATGGTTCAGTTCTTCCAGAGATTGTCCTGTTGATACGATTCAGCTTGCCGGGAAAGCGATTCCTTTTGGTACCGATCTGCTCTTTACAGCGACGAACTTCCCGGGCTGTGTGCTCGGAATCGAGATCTGTGAGGATCTATGGGCTGTCGAGCCGCCAAGCGGGCGTATGGCGTTGGCCGGAGCGACTGTCCTGTTGAATCCCTCAGCCAGTGATGAGATCCTGGGGAAAGATGGGTATCGCAGGGCGCTGATTCAGCAGCAGGCGGCCCGCTGTCTGGCGGCCTATATCTATGCCGCTGCCGGACCTGGCGAATCGACCACGGATGTGGTCTTCGATGGACACTCGGTCATCTGTGAGAATGGTCTGATTCTGGCTGAAACGGAGCGCTTTCAGTTCTCGACACAGATAGCAGTTGCGGATGTGGATGTGCAACGACTCAACCATGAGCGCCTGCGCAATAGCAGCTTCTCGTCAGCTCTGCCTCAGCAGGCGTTCAGGAAGATCGAAGTGACCATCCCTGCTGGTCTTGTGGAGCGCGAAACCCTGATCCGGCCTGACCTGACACCGACGCCGTTTGTGCCGGCGAACCCTGCACTGCGGGCGCAGCACTGTCGGGAGATCTTTCAGCTTCAGGCGATCGGGCTGGCGAAGCGGCTCAAGCACACAGGCATGAAGCGGGTGACACTCGGGCTCTCGGGCGGGCTTGATTCGACTCTGGCCTTGCTGGTCGTGCAGCAGGCGTTTCAGAAGCTCTCGTTGAGCAGTGATGGCATTGTCGCGATTACCATGCCCGGGTTTGGCACCACAAGCCGCACGCTTACCAATGCCGAAAGGCTGGCAAAATCGCTCGGGATCACGCTTCGACAGATCCCGATTCGTGACGCGGTGTTGCAGCATTTCCGCGATATTGACCATGATCCCAATACGCATGACATCACGTATGAGAATGCACAGGCTCGCGAGCGGACTCAGATTTTGATGGATGTGGCGAACCAGATCGGCGGAATGATGGTCGGTACTGGAGACCTCTCGGAGCTGGCGCTTGGCTGGTGCACCTATAACGCCGATCATATGTCCATGTATCATGTGAATGCCGGGGTGCCGAAGACCCTGGTGCGCTACTTGATCGAGTGGTGCGCTGAGAGCGTCTATACCGGCGAAACCAGCGAGGTGCTACGCGATATCAATGCGACGCCAATCAGCCCGGAACTCTTGCCGCCCGATGCGCAGGGCAAGCTGGTTCAGGAGACGGAGGCGACTATAGGGCCCTATGTATTGCATGATTTCTTTCTGTACTATGTGGTGCGGCATGCTTTTACACCGGACAAGATTTTCCGGCTGGCCCGTCAGGTCTTCGCGGCGCATCATACGCCTGCGGAACTGGTGCGCTGGCTGCGCGTCTTCTATCAGCGTTTCTTCCATGCACAATTCAAGCGGTCAGCGATGCCCGATGGGCCGAAGGTCGGTTCGGTTGCCCTGTCACCGCGCGGGGATTGGCGTATGCCCAGTGATGCAAGCGCAGCGCTCTGGCTTCAGGAGCTAGACGAGCTACAACAAAGCATTGAGGAAGGGTAGCGCTTCTTGAGGCCGCGTTCGAGGTGATGCGGCCTCTTTGCTCGGTCAGGCTGAGAGCTCCGGGGCAGCCTGCCAGGCCAACACGTGCTGAAGCAGCTTCTTCCGATTGTGGATCAGCCATTCCTCGCTCCAGAAGGTATGCTGGACCCGATTCTGCATGCGGGCATCACAGCCCGGCAAGATAGCGCCCGATTCGGTGAATGAGCGAGGCCGCATCTCGCAAACGCAAGACATCGGGCGGCACGAGCAGCTCATCTTTGTGCAGGGGAAGATGGGCGGTATATGCACGTCCAAATGCATCGATAACCTCCCACTCCTGCTCGCTGCCCATCAGGTACACCGGCCACCAGCTTAACGCAACGCAGAGGTCCAGCACCCGCAGATCCGTTCCGGCGAACTCGAAATCAAGCACGGCTGTGACCTGATTGCCCTGTACCAGAATGTTCGCCGGGTCATAGTCGCGATGGAGCAATTGTTGCGGGAGTCGCTGATAGAGGCCCGGCGTCCGTTCCATAATATCCGTAAGCAAGGCGCGGAGCCGGTTGCTCTGTTCAGGCTCTAGCGGCAGGCGCTTGAGTGCAGCGAGTGGATCGGGGACCAATGGATAGGCGTGCGCGAAGTCACCAAAGGCTGTCTGCTCAGGTGCAGGGAGATCAAGCGTCGCGAGGGCGCTGTCAAGCTGTGCGAGTGCGACCCCGGCTGCACGAACCAGCGGGAGATGATGCCGTTCGGTTGGTGCTCCGCTCCCCTTGCCCGGCAGGCGACGCATGAGCGCGACAAGCGCCGTGCCATCATGGAGTAGATGTTCTCCTGTATGCGTCGATAACGGTACTGGAAGTGAGAACGAGAGTTGCTGCTTTGCAAGTTTAATGAGCAATTGGATCTCGTAGAGGATACGAGATACGTTATGTCTTCCCGGGGTGATGCGCAAGACATACTCTTCTCCCTCCTCGGTCTGAACGAGCCAGCTTGTATTGTTAGTTCCGCTTGTCAGCGGTGAAATATGCACAGGTCTGATTGACCAGGCGTCCAGGTACTGGTGCATAACGGTCCTCTCTCTTTTCTGTCGTCAGGATGATGTTTGCTCCAGGAAGAGTCCCTTCTTGAGTTGTGCCATGTACGCCTGAATGATAGCGGGAAGGTCGGTGTGTGTTTCCTCTTCCAGCCAGCATTGCAGCGCGACGCGAAACGCGGTCAGAGTAGTCGCGGCAATAAAGCGGATCTGTAGCGGGTCGTACTGTTCGCCCCAGTGCTTGCTGATGAACTCGCGCAGAAGTGGCTCAATGCTGACCATGCGATACAGGTAGCCCGGTTGCAGTTCTGGCGTGGTGAGGATGACGCGAGAGAGCAGATAAAAATGGTCGCGTCGGCGCTGATGGAGCTCTCCCAGTTGTGTAAAGATATCCTCAAGCGCGTCGTACAGCGTGATCCCGGCCGGCTGCTGCTCGAAGGCGCTTCTGGCAGTGTCGTGGAAGTCGCGCCAGCTCGCAAAAACAACATCTTCCTTTGAGGCGAAATAGCGGAAGAAGGTGCGAGGGGACAGGACAACGGCATTGGTAATATCTTCGATCGATGTGTTCTCGTACCCCTTTTCGAGGAAGAGGCGCAGTGCGGCTTCTTCGATGGCAATACGAGCCATCATTTTCTTGCGCTCCCTGAGGTTCAGTTCTCTCTTCATGCCCTTTTGCTCCTTCGATATGGTCATTCTCTGCCCTTTTTCCGAGGTTGACAAATGTCACTCACTGACATTATATTTGATAGTGATGATGCATGTCATCAGTATACGCTGTTTTGTCCAGTCACTTGCTCAAATTGAGGGTTCCGGTTGATAGGTAGAAAGGAACAGCATCAATGAAAGTCACAGCTTTTACGGACAGATGTATTGCCAGCGGTTCCTGCGTGCTGGCCTGCCCGCAGGTCTTCGATCAGCGGGAAACAGATGGCGTGGTTCGTGTCTTGCAGGAGCGCCCTCCACTGGAATTGTTGGAGAAGGTGAAAAATGCCGCTTTTGCCTGCCCGGCTCAGGTGTTTACCGTTGAGGATGAAGAGAACACGTCGGAACTGATTGTTGTAGAGGACGATAGCGAACAGGCGTAGATTGTGGGGTCACGTTGTTTTGCTATCGTTTTTTTGTAGAGGCAGTTGGTTTTCGCTCTAGCAGGTATGGTGTAGTGTATCTATAGAGTCTCTCAGGAGAGTGAAATGATGAGTGAAGAACAGCACGTACAAACAGCGGACGAAATACTCAATTACCCGTTTCCTACTGAGAATCGCCTTCAGTGCCCTGCCGAGTACAAGCGCTTACGGCAGGAATGCCCGGTTGCCCGCGTCCATATGCCGTATGGTGGCGATGCTTACCTGTTGACGCGCTATGCAGATGTCGCGAAGGCATTTCAGGACCCTCGTTGTGGCATGATTCAGCGTTCGGATGGCGATGTGCCGCGTATTGAGGCGGGCGACGTTGTAGGGGCCAGCTCCTCCAATGAATCGCTCTTCAGCGTCTCGGACAAGCGACATAACAAGATCCGTCGTCTGGTAACACAACTGTTTACCGTCCAGCATGCGAACACGCTTCGCGCACGTGTAGTCGAAGTTACCAACGAGCTGATCGATGCAATGGAGCGCTCTGGGCCACCGGCGGACCTGTTTGAGGATTACGCGATTCAGACACCGATGACCGTGCTCTGTGAGCTGCTTGGCATTCCGCGCAAGGATGAAAAGCTCTGGCGCGAGTGGGGCCGCACTGCTATTTCCAAGACGGTGAGCGTTGAACAGCGGCAGGCACAGTGGCAGAAGGTTGCGCTGTACCTGAAAGATATTATTGAGCAGGAGAGGCAAAACCCGCGCAATACAATCATCAGCGTGCTGGTGAAGGCACATGACGAGGGCGGCGACGAGGTCCTCACCGAGGGAGAGATGTACTCGTTCGCACTCGGGTTGATTGTCGCCGGGTTTGAGACAGTCAGCACGACCTTTACCAACTCTGCTTTCATCTTGCTCCAGCGTCCTGACCTCCTGGAACAGCTTAAGGAGCGAGTCGACGACCCTGAACGCATGGCCTCGGCTGTGGAAGAGATTCTGCGTATCACGCCTGTTGGCAATGGTCGTCCAAGAATTACCCGCGACGCAGTGGCGTTCGGTGACAAGACGATCCCGAGCGGAGAAGTCATTTTCCTGTCCACGCTCTCGGCCAACTATGATGAGGAGCGTTTCCCGGACCCGGAGAAGGTCGACTTTGACCGCACGGGTGGCCCGGTGATGAGCTTTGGTCGGGGCATTCATGCCTGCCTCGGTCAGCAGATTGCGCGGATGGAACTTCAGACGCTCTGGAGCACGCTTTTGAAGCGCCTGCCGACGATTCGCCTGGCTGTGCCTCCCGAGGAAGTGCCCTGGAGGCCAGATGAGACGCTGACATACGGTCCGGCCCATCTCCCTGTCACCTGGTAGTGTTCCTCGAGAAGGAGGGTGGTGTCATGCTCTCCTTCTCCCGCGTTTTATTCCCTAACCTCCATACCTTCAGATTCCCATAAACGTGCTTCTCCCTGGGTCCCCTTTCTATCCACGCATACCTGAACGGACTCGATAACCAGCACTACCCGGGTGGGTGGTGTGGTTGCCTCGTGTGGCTGGTATCCTTTTAGCAGAAGATCGTTCTGGATAGAGTAACTACTGCTAAAGGAGATACATTCTATGTTATTACGAGAAAAAAAGGGAAATCCTGCGACGGAGCCGGTCCCGGGGGTAGCACCAACGCGTCTGCACTTTATTGACAATATTCGTATCCTGCTTACTATTCCGGTTGTGCTGGTTCATCTTGCTGTTACGTATGCTATGCTGGCGCTCTGATATTATTATGACACGAGTTCTCAGCTCGATATAGTTACTGTACTTGTGCTTGCAGCCTTTGTGTTTATAAATCAGTCCTACTTTATGAGCTTCTTTTTCTGATATCAGCCTATTTTGTGCCGGGAGCATATGACCGCAAGGGTGGAGCCCGTTTCTGGAAAGAGCGTCTGCTGAGGCTTGGAGTGCCGTTACTGGTTGTCTCCTTTCTGCTCAATCCGCTGCTCAGCTATGTGACCGGTGCCAGGGGGTCATACTGGGAGCAGATCGGGCCGGCGTGCTCTGGTTTGTAGCGGCGCTGCTGCTGTTTACTGCGGGCTACGCGCTGTATCGTCGCTGGGGGCCGGAGTTGGATCTTTCTCGCCTGCCGAACGTGCCGACCTATCGCATGGCCCTGCTATTCACGCTGCTGATCGCGGCGATGACGTTTCTGGTGCGGCTGGTGTTTCCTCTGGGGCTGTTCATTCCCTGGGTCGGGTTTCAGCCTGGTAGCTTTCCACAGTACATCTGTATGTTTATTGTGGGCCTGATCGCCTATCGCTGCAACAGGTTCCAGCAGCTCCCGATATCTCTTGGGAGAAAAGCGCTGTGGGGTGTAGCGGCTGCATCGGCCATCCTCTTTCCGCTTTCGGTGCTGGTTGGATTTGATGGTGCGTTCGTGGGGGCTGCATTGGCAGGCCGCTACCTATGCGCTCTGGGAAGCGATCATGTGCACGCATGTCTGTATCGGGTTGTTGTTGTTTCGGCAGCGTTTGAACCGCCAGGGAAGCGTGCTGAAGGGGATGGCAGCGCAGTCGTACACAGTCTCTATCATTCATCCAATGGTCATCGTCGCGGGTGCGTTTCTCCTGCATTGGGTGCCGCTCTACCCGCTGGTAAAGTTCGTGGTAGCCGCGCTGCTCATGGTCCCGGTATGTTTTCTGCTTGCGGGGGCGCTGCGGGCCATCCCCGGAGCGAAGAAGATCCTGTAAGCCAACAGAAGAGACTGGTGGCGCTCCTTGCTATCAGCCTCTCTCATTGTGAGATGAACGCCCATGTCGCACATGGCAAGTCGTCAGACGGCTTCCGGTGCCGGGGGATTGGGTTGTATCCCCTTAAAAAGGAGGGGAAAGCTGCCCTCCTTAATTCCAGGTTCGGCCCGCGTTGATCTCCTCCTTTTTGCGGAACGCGGTTTCCAGATCGACCTGAAAGGCATTTGCCAGATCGAGCAGGTAGCTGAACACATCGGCGAACTCTTCCTCTAGCTCCCACCGCTTCTGTTTTGCCTGCTCCTGATAGAGTCCCTGAGCGTTCCGAATTGCCTTTGCCAGTTCACCGATCTCTTCGGTGAAGAGCAGGAACTTTTCGGCGTAACTATCTTTTGTCCAGCCGCGTTCCTTACAGATCTCATCCATATAGCGCTGAAGGTCGGGCAGGGTTGGATGTGCGGGTAGCTGTGCCATAGGATACCTCTTCTTTCTACTTAAAAATGAGAGCGAAGTTCGTGAAAAGCGGAGAGCGTGAGGAGCTGCCCTTCTCCCTGATGCACTACATCTTCATGCTCCAAACGCCACGTGTGCGGATGCGGAAGAAAGACCGCGTTCAGCCCGGCCGCAAGCGCGGGATTGATATCAGACCGGGGAGAGTTGCCAATCATCCAGGTATGGCGCGGGTCAAGATGCAGCTCCTCAACGATCCGGTGATAGGTCGGGACATCTTTTTCATGCACGATAAGCGCCTTCTGAAAGTAGTGCTCGATATTTGAGCGCTCGATCTTCAGTTTTTGCTCCTCAAGATCTCCTTTTGTCAACAGGAAGAGATCATGTCGAGGATAGAGATACTCCAGCGTATCTTGAACGCCATCAAGCAGCTCCAGCGGCTGCATGCGAATCTGTTCGCCAAAGCTACGCACCTGCTGAAGTTCCTCTTCCTGTGGATCTTTCTCGGCCAGACGGCAATAGGTCTCGACCAGGCTTCGGGTGAAGTTCACGGTTCCATAGCCCATCAGGCGCTCGACCTCGTCAAGCGTAGCCCGTACCTCTTCGGCGCTCAATTGTGAGTGGTTGAGGAAGGTGATAAAATTGTGAATGGCCTGCTCGAAGTATATGTTATTTTGCCAGAGTGTGTCATCTGCATCAAAAATGAGATGATAGCGCATGCTGAATCCTTTCTTGACTGCCTAGCCTGCCGGTTGCGCCGTCGAGGCCCGAATCATCAATGTGAGAGGGATGGTCAGTGACGCGGGGGCTGTCCCTTCTTCAAGCGCCTGCAAGAGCAACGCAAGCGCCTGCGCACCAATCGTGCGAGCTGGAATGGCAACGGTGGTCAACTCGGGGTCAAGCATGCTGGCGATAATGCTGTCATCGAAGCTGACAACCGAGAGATCACGCGGAATTGAGCGGTGCAGCGCCCGAGCTGCTTTGTAGACCCCAACCGCCAGCACATCGCTATCACAGACAATCGCTGATGGCGGCTCAGGGCAGGTCAGAAGCTGATGGGCAGCTCGCGATGCATCGGCACTGGTAAAAGCGGCACGCGCCAGATAGTCTGCTGGAAATGAGAGCCCGGCCTGATGTAGCGCTGCCTGATAGGCATGATGTCGCTGATGGAACGAGGTGGCATCGACAGCGGCACCCAGATGAGCAATGCGCCTGTGCCCCAGGTGAATGAGATGTTCCATTGCTGCCTGCATGCCTGTCTCCACGTCCAGTTGAAGTGATGGGAGGCCCTGATAGGTTTCATCGACAATGATCGCTTTCCCCTGCAAGACCTGCGCTATGCTCTCGCTGGGCGGTTGCAGGGTGCAGAACAGGAAACCGTCCACGGCGCGAGAGGTCAGTGCGTCCAGAACAACGTGTTGCCAGTCCTGTTCCTCGTGCAATTGAGCAAGCAGTACAGAGTAGCCCGATGTGCGTGCGGCTTCTTCAGCACCCTGAAGCACGGCGGCAAAGTAGGGGTTACTGACATCGGGAACGACGAGTGCAACAATTCGGGAGCGTCCAGAACGAAGCGTGCGTGCGGCTCTGTTCGGGTGGTAGCCAAGTTCACGCGCGGCTTGAAGGATGGCTTCCTGTGTGCGCTTCCCTACGCGGCCCTCCGCTTTTCCGCCAAAGACAAGTGACACGGCTGATTGCGAGACCCCGGCGCGACGCGCTACATCGAAACTGGTTGGGCGTGGCTGTTTCTCCTGCATACATTCCTCTCCGGGTACGTCATACGTATGACTTTACCCGATAAAGGCAGGACTTGTCAAGAGGCCCGATCGTTGCCGGGCCTCATTAAAGGTCTACTCATGAACCGGTTCCAGGACTGTTTCTTGTGGCTCCTCGGTCAGCGTGCGGGGCAGACCGCGCACCGAGAGGAACGTACAGATCAGTGCGATGATCCCGAGCCCGAGCATGACAAGCACGCTGCTGGTCGCGCGGGTTGCCATACTGGCGGTTGCTTGCCAGGACCAGAGCAGACTGACCAGTGCCGGACCGCAGAGAAAGCCAAACTGTCGCGCGGTGTTGGAAAGCGCGCTTGCGGCTCCGAGCGTTTCACGTGGGCCGATGCTCATCATAAAGGTGAGAAGCGGGCCGTAAGCGAGGCCATTGCCCAGGCCAAAGAGCAAGAGACGCCAGTCCAGATCAAGGGCGCTGGTCGGGGTGGCGATGGTCAGAAGGAGCATCAGTAGCCCGATCAGTGAGATCGTCCAGCCGAGAGGCATCATCAGCCGCACGCCCAGGCGGTCGGTCAGGAAGCCTCCGGGAGGACCTATAATCAGCATGCTGAGTGATGGAATCAGCAGGATAAAGCCGGAGGCCGCCAGATCGAGATGATGCACGTCTTGCAGCACGAATGGCATCAGGTACGAGAGCGCTCCACTGGCTGAACTAAAGGCAAGCAGGATAACCAGCGAACCGAGAAAGCGGGGCTGACGCAGCAGGTAGCCCATCTGCCCGAAACCGCTCCGGGTGACAGTACCAAACGTGACGCCGGGCAAGCAGAGCAGCGCCAGCACTGTCGCGATCAGCACAACCGGGATATTGACCAGGAACACGGCGGGCCATTCCCATACGGAGAGTATGAGCCCCCCAAGCGCTGGCCCGGCAATGGCTCCTAATGGTCCCATTGAACCGAGAATTCCCATTGCTCGCCCGCGCTCGTGTGGCTCAATCGCGGCAGTGGCAATCGCCATTCCCTGTGAGCCGATCAGTGCTCCAAATGCGCCCTGTACCGCACGTCCGATCAGCAGCACAGAGAATGAGGGCGCAAAAGCGCAGATCATGCTGGCTATACCGAAGCCAAGCACGCCGACAAGAAAGGTGGTAAGTGGTGACCAGCGGGTGATAAGGAGCCCGGCGGGCAGCATCAGCAGGGTTAAGGGGACAGAATATACCATCATCACGGCGGACATAGCTGCGTCTGTCTGGTGAAAGGCACGCCCCATCACCGGGAGTGCCAGCGCAACCACATTCATATCAACAGAGAACATGATGATTGAGAGTCCGACCGCGAGAACAACGCCCCATCGACGCATGTTTTTTTCCTCCATCATAGATCAGTGTGTGTGAGTACGTCGATAGGGTAGCATTCGGGGAGAGTGGCGCACATCATCCCGAATGACGATAGGGTGTATGATACTCGTTCGCCTGTTGGGGAACGGGATTGAGAAGACCCAGACGATGCGCGACCTTGATGGCGGAGGCGCGGTTATGCACGTTCAGCTTGCGATAGATGCTCTGCACCTGCGTGCGCACCGTGTTGACAGAGACAATCAACTGTTGTGCGATGTCGGCATTGGAGCGACCGAGTGAAAGCTGATAGAGCACACGTTGCTCTTGTGGACTGAGTGGCTCCAGCAGGGCAGGTGCAGGTTGGGGCTCTTCCGGTGAGGCATGTAGCAGGCGCTGGATGTAGCCAGCCAGAGAGGACGTCCGCGATGGAAGCAGGGAGTGTAGCAGGTCCATCATTGCTTTGCCCTCATCCAGAAACAGGCGCATATAGCCCTCGACATAGGTCTGTTCAAGCAGGGAACGAAGCGTCTGTTGTGCGCGGGCGTACTGCTTCTGTGCGGCATAGAGCAGGGCGAGCAGGGCCTGTATCTCATAGACACTGCGCATATGGCCCGATGCCTCAGCCTCGCACCGCAGGCGTTGCAAGAGGTCGAGTGCCTCGTCATCGCGGTGCTGTCTGTGAAGCCAGCGAGCAAGTACCAGCGCCTCACGTTCGGCAGTGAAGGGCTGTACCGCCTCATCACGCGTGCTATGGATCCAGCGCTGTACGGTTGCCAGATCTCCCGCTGCCAGTGCTTGCTGTGCCTGTAGCGCCTGTATCTCACGAATGAGCGTCACAGGAAGGGAGCCAGAAAGGCCTTTCATGCTGTTTGCCAGCATGTGCAGCCGGTGAATGGCCTGCTGACTTTCTCCTCGGGCGTGACTGATGCGAGCAAGCTGCAAGGTTCCCTGTACCTGATGAAGCGTGTAGCCAAGCTGCTCATTGATGGCCAGCGCTTCCTGTATCTGCTGTTGGGCGGTAGCGAGCTCGTTCCACTCATACGAGATGTGTGCAAGGCCGAGCAGGGCGTGCGCGATATCATTGCTATAGATATGGGCCCTCGCCTCGTCCAGCGCGCGCTGATAGTAGTCGGCGGCGCGATGCAGTTCGCCCTGCTCCGTATAGGTGCGGGCCAGCATGTTCGCGGTCGTCCGTTTGAAGTAGTGATTATCGACCTCCTGACAGAGCGCGTAGGCCTCTTCGAGGAGCTGACGCGAGGTCGTGACCTCTCCCAGATGCAGTAATGCAGCTTTTCCTGCCATGCTCAGGCTCAGGCAGCGCCAGGAGAGTTGTTCGGGCGAGAGCAAGGTCAGGGCGTGTCGGGCATATTTCCCGGCCAGCTCGGAGTCATCCTGCCGCCAGGCAAGCAGGGCGCGAAATGCGTAGATTTCACCCAGGCGCGGATGATTGTTCTCGGCCTGAAAGTGCTCCTCCGCGATACGCAGGAACCCTTCGATGCTTTCCAGATGTTCCCCGGAGGGCTGCCAGGTGACGACGGTAAACAACCGGGCGATCGCGTATGCCAGGCAAAGCGCCGGGTGCTGTGTGAGCTGCTCGGTGGGAAGCTGGCTTAACCAGTGATACAGGGCGTGGTAGTCGCGTTGCTGGTTTTCGTGTGGCGAGAGCGCAAGCAAGCGTTCAATCAAAACAATGGCACGCGGATAGTTGCGGGCGTGCAGCGCCGCCTCGATTGCTTCCGTGTAGAAGCCGTGCTGTTCATACCAGAGACTTGCCTGTGAAGAGAGAGCTGAGAGCGTCTCTGCTCCCAACCGCTGCCGGGCTTCCTGCTGCATAGCCTCGGCAAAGAGTCCATGATAGCGGTACCATTCACCCGCGCCGAGCGGCTCAAGGAATAGGTTCAGCCGGGCCAGCTCAGCAAGGATGTGCTGACTGTCATGGCTGCCGGTCAGTGCATCACAGAGGGAAGCGTTCAGGCGACCGAGCACGCTTGTCTGCAACAGAAACCGTTGCATGGGCTCAGGCTGTGTGTTCAGCACCTCCGTGACAAAATAGTCCTGCAACGAGTCCTGACGGCTCGCGAAGGTGTGCAGGATGGTGTTCATTTCCGGGAAGGCTGCGTGTGCTTGCAATGTGTACAGGAGCAGACGCAGCCCGGCGGCCCATCCTTCGAAGTGCGTCGTGATCTGTTGTGCGACCTCAGGGAGAACGGACGCTCCCGTTTCCTGTTGGAGCAGGCGCCGGGTTTCCGCTTGCGTAAAGCGCAGCGCCGCGGACTGGATCTCATAGAGCTCGTTCCGGGCACGCAGGCGAGCCAGCGGGAATGCCGGATCACTTCGTGTCGTGATGATGACGTGCATGTCCTCGGGGAGGTAGTCGAGGAAGAATGTCATGTTTTCCTGGATACGCTTGGAGGTAATAACGTGGTAATCATCCAGCACCAGCACACCCCCATGCCTGGATTGCGCCAGCTCGTTCAGGAACAGAGTCAGTGCTGTCTCGATGATTGATGGCTCGAAGGGTGGTTGCGCCTTCGTTTGAAGGAGCGTCAGGGCGTCCTGTATCCCGCTCTGGAAATGCAGGCAGGCGGTCATCACATAGCGCCAGAAACGGCTTGCATCGTTGTCGTCGGCATCCAGTGAGACCCAGGCAACCGGCGGCATGGACTCCTGTCGTGCGGCGATCCACTGCCGCACCAGAGTGGTTTTTCCTGAACCGGCGGGCGCGGAAATCAGGGTGAGCTTCTGTTCCAGGCTTCGATCAAGCTGACGCAGCAAGTGATCTCGGACGAGCAGCGCAGAATGTAGCCTGGGGAGCCGTGTTTTCGAGAGCAGCAGGTCAACAGGTCGCTCGTCTGGTTTGGAGGGGGCGGGCTGCTCCATGAGGGTTCGCGCGATCTGTTCAAGGCGATCGAAGTCCAGGTCTCCTGTGCGCCCGACGTAGCGCTTGACTGTTCGCTTGCCCCGCCGACGATAGGCATACCAGTAGCCGTCGTTGCCGCGTGGGCGCATCTCTTTGAGCAGCGTGAGCTGTCCTTCTCTGCCCTGAAATGAGAATGAGGTATATGCTGAGAGCCGCTGTTTCCATGTTTCCGGCTCTACAATACCGCTCTCCTGTGTGTCGCGCCAGAGATAGCGCTGTGCATCCTGCGACCAGACAAGCGTTGCCTTTGCCATTCGTCTCCTAAATTCCTGAAAAAAATGAACGACTGTTCCCCAACATGTATGAGAAGAGTATAACCCCTGAAGGGAGAGGATGCAAGTTCCTGCACTTCTGGCGTCCCTGGAGGGGTGCTGATGCATCCGGACGCGACGGTGCTCATTTACCAGGTCGGGCGGAACTTCTGGGGCAGCGTGCCCCCATTGACCAGCATGACCAGGTGACGCAGATCTGTGCGCAGGGTGTGCATCCGCTCGGCTCCAAGCTCTGCTGTTAGTTGCCTTTCCAGGTGCGAGAGAAATGCTTCAGTCTCGCGAATGCAGCTCCAGCCTCGTTCTGTCAGGGTGACAAGCTTGCCGCGCCTGTCCTGGGGGTGCGGCTGCCGTGCCACATAGCCTCTCCGCTCAAGGTAGTCGATCATTTCGCTGGCTGCCTGCTTGGTGATATCCAGGAATTCGGCGAGCTCGTTTCCGGTCGCGCCAGCCGGAGCCAGGCGGGTAAAGGCAAAGCCATGCGCCGGGCGCACGTCACCATAGCCCCGGGCTGTCAGATGCTCGTGCAGCGCGTCAATGATGCTGCGGAAGCCGAGCCCGAGCAGGATGGTCAGGTCATAGGTAGGTGTCGGTTCCATCAATTCCGTTCCTTTTTCTCATGTAATGGTCAGGTTGCTTGACTATTTTCTCTGTATAGAGTATACTCCTTGAGGTAGTCAGGTTGCTTGACTATTTGAGAGCGAAAACGCTTTCATAGAGAAAGAACGATTTGAACACGATGGAGGATACCGGATGACCGTTTCAGATAACTGTGCCGTGGTGACGCGCTTTCTTACCGAGGTCTGGAACAACAAGCGGACAGATGCGCTTGACGACTTTCTTGATCCCGCGTATTACGATTTCACGTATGAGCCGCGCAACCGCGAGGGGCATGAACGTGCGCTTGCGCTGATGCAGGCGGCCTATCCTGATCATGAAACCATTATTGAAGAGATCGTCGGGCAAGGGGATACTGTCGCCGTCTGCCTGACGCTGAAAGGCACACATACGGGGGAGCCGTTTCGTGGCATTCCTGCGACAGGTAAGACGTTTGCGATCGGGGGCTATCGTTTCTTCAAGCTTCGGGCGGGAAAGATTGTCTCGCATCGTGGCCTGATAGATCTTCCCTCCATGCTCCAGCAGATTGGCGGCTAGGGATTGGCGGCCTGGTGCAAGGGCCGCCTCCCGAATCTCAGGAGAGCACCGTTTCCTGCTCGCCATCTATCAGGATGACCTCCCCGTCCCGCAATGCTTTAAAAGAGATATGATGGTCAATATAGTATTGAACCAGTTGCTCGACCGCTGCTGACTCAGGATGCTCAGAGCGATAATGCGGAGCCAGCGCATAGGGAACAAGGTTCAACCCCTCCCAGACCGGCTCAGGAGCGTAGCCAGCGGGGCATGCTTCTACATCATCAACCAGTTCCACGCCCCGCAATGATGGGGTCAGCACAACAGCACCCGCGCTATAGCCCCCGTAGGCAAGTGCATCATGTCGTAGCAGATCGGGCAGGAGCGTATCAAAGCCGCTGGTACGCATGGCTCGGCGCAATACGAACGAGTTGCCTCCCCGTACCCAGATCAAACCGAAAGCAGGAAGCAGGGCCGCAAGCTCCTCGGTTTTGTTGAAGTAGTGGCGCAGGTCGAGCTCAACCGGTGTCAGACCAAGCTCGGTAAGCGCTGTCATCTCCTGTTGCAGGCGTAGCTGCCGGTCTGTTTCTGTGAGCGTGTCACAGGCGTTCAGGATGATTGCCGCTCGCCTGTTCTCTTTGACCAGATGGGCCAGTTGCTCTGGTTGCCTGCCAAGCCGGAACGAGGAAAGGAAAAGACGCATAGATAAAGGATCTCCTTCAGCAAATGGATGTGTTATCCAGCGTAGCATGTGCTGTCAATATGGGTGAGGTAGGCGAGAGAAGCCAGGCTTTGCTGTTACACCGGGTTGGCTTTCTATCGTGTATACCCAGAAGGCAGACCGGTTCTGCTCTGTTTTGCAATCAGGGAAAGGAGGAGAAGCGCATGCGAAAACGAATGGCGTTGTTGGGATTGGCCGCCGCAGGGGGCGTGCTTCTCGGACGAAAATGGTGGCAGCACAGGCGGGAAGAAGAGGCGCATGTCAGCCAGTCGGAGGAATCGTATCACCAGTCAGGAACGCGTATCCTGATCCTGGGGGCTGGCTTCGGAGGTCTCTCTACCGCTTTGAAGCTCGACCAGCAATTTGGACCATCGGATAATGTCAGCATCCTGGTGGTGGATCGAAACAATGATATGTTGTTTACGCCGCTTCTCTGGACGGTTGCCAGCGGGCGAGCAGATCCAGACAACATTCTGATCCCTATTCGGGCCTTCCAGCGAGGACGGCACTTCCACGTGTTGCATGCTGAGGTCGTCGGGATTGATCTTGAGAACAAGCGGGTGCACACCTCGGCTGGCATGCGCTCCTATGACATCCTGGTCATCGCGCTGGGCAGTCATACCACGATGCCGCATTTGCCGGGCCTGGAAGAATATGCATTCCCGTTCCATACCCCTGCCGATGCGCTGGAATTGCGCAACCGGCTGATAGACTGCATTGAGGCTGCACATCGCACCTCTGATCCAGAGGAGAAGCAGGCTTTCCTGACGTTTGTGGTTGGTGGGGCGGGTGATACCGGTGTTGAGCTTGCAGCTATTATCCATGATTATGTGACCAGTGGACTCGCGAGAGAATATCCGTGGCTGGTGAATCATCCGGTACGGGTGATTGTGGCTGGTCGTGCGGATCGGATTCTGCCCACAAGTAACCCCGGGATCGCGCAGAAGACGCGGCAGGTGCTTGAGAGCGAGGGCATTGAGATCCACACCGGGACATCGGTCAAGGCAGTGACCGCGACTACGGTCGAGACGTCTCACGGCACGATTCCATCACATACGCTCTTCTGGGCCGCCGGAACGACAGCCCCGCACGTGGTGAAAGAATTGCCCGTGCATCATGCGCACAATGGCGCGGTCTTTGTCGATCAATACCTGCGCATTCCCACGCATCCAGACGTCTATGTGTTGGGAGATTCGGCCTGGGCGTATGACTCGGCCACAGGAAACCCGATTCCGGCAACCGCACAGGCTGCCCTGCATCAGGGGAACTATCTTGGCAAGGCGATTGCGACGGTGATTCGTGGCGGGCAGCCAGAGCCATATGAGTTCAAGATGCTTGGTCATCTGGTGCTGCTCGGTCGTCAAACTGGCGTGGCAAGGATTGGCGATGTGACGCTGACCGGACTGCCCGCCTGGGTTGTCTGGCACCTCGTGTACTTGCTTCGGATTCCCTCGATGACCAAGCGCCTGCAACTCACGCTGAACTGGGTGCTTTCCGCCATTCTGGGCCGTGAAACCGGTCAGATTCGGTTGCAGACGGGTACACCGCTCCATCAGAAGATGCTGGAGTTGCAGACGACCTGAGACCTTGAAAAGAGTGCAGGGCTGCCCCTGCTCTCTCTTCCACCTCCACAGGATGGCCGGGCATTTCTCTGTAATCGGTATAGTAGAAAGAGAAATCGGAAATCAGAACGCCGCCTGTGAGAGGATGGATGCTTTATGCGAGTTGCCCTCTTTATTACCTGCTTTAATGATACGTTATTTCCTCACGTGGGTATTGCTACCACGCGTCTGCTTGAGCGTCTCGGTCATACTGTCGAGTTCTCAGAGGCGCAGACCTGCTGCGGTCAGATGCATTTCAACACAGGCTATCAACGGGAGACGCTCCCGCTGGTTCGTCGCTTTGTTCAGGTGTTCGGGGATGCGGAGATTGTGGTTGCCCCTTCCGCCTCCTGCGTTGGTATGGTGCGCGAATATTATCCCGTTGTTGCCCGAAAATCTGGTGATGGACGGCTCTGTGAAGCTGTCGAGGAGCTTCGACCCCGCGTGTATGAGCTCTCGGAATTTCTGGTCAAGCGGCTTGGTGTGCGGGATGTCGGCGCGTATTTTCCCCATCGCGTGACCTATCATCCCACCTGTCATAGCCTGCGCATCCTGCATGTTGGTGACGCGCCATTGCAGTTGTTGCGGGCGGTCAAGGGAATCAATCTGGTTGAGCTGCCCGACTCACATGAGTGCTGTGGCTTTGGTGGCACCTTTGCCATCAAGAATGCTGATACCTCAATGGCGATGCTTGGCGATAAGATGCGACATGTGCTCGACACGGAAGCCGAGGTGCTTTGTGCTGGCGACACCTCCTGTCTGATGCATATTGGTGGCGGTTTGCACCGGCTCCGGGCAGGCGTGAAGACAATGCATCTTGCCGAGATACTGGTCCAGACGGAAAGCGAGGCCCGATCATGAAGACACGGACCCTGCCGATGTTTCCGAAAGCGGCTCGCAAAGAGCTGAGCAACAGCCAGCTTCGCCACAATCTGGAGCATGCCACGACCACGATTCGAGCGAAGCGCAATGCGGTGGTCTCCGAGTTGCCCGACTGGGAAGAACTCCGTGCGGCTGGTGCGGCGCTCAAGGCACGAGTGATGCGTCACCTGGATGACTATGTGTTGCAGCTTGAAGAGGCTGTGCAGAGGGCGGGCGGTCACGTCCATTGGGCACACGATGCCGATGAAGCGAACCGTATTGTGACCCGGCTTGTAGAGCAGACCGGCGTCAGTCAGGTGCTCAAGGTCAAGTCGCTGACCACCGAAGAGATCCAGTTAAATAAGGCGCTCGCAGCGGCGGGCATTCACGCGATTGAAACCGATCTGGCCGAGCTTATTATCCAGCTCTCGCATGACACACCCTCGCATATCGTGGTGCCTGCCATTCACAAGAACCGCCAGGAGATTCGGGAGCTGTTCATGAACACCATTGCTCGTGGGCAGGAACTCTCGGATGACCCCCGCCAGCTTGCGGAGGCGTCCCGGCACTATCTGCGTGAACTGTTCCTTACAGTGCGCGTGGCGATCAGCGGGGCGAATTTCGCCATTGCCGAGACTGGAACCATCGGCGTGGTCGAGAGCGAGGGCAACGGGCGCATGTGCCTGACGCTGCCTGAGACGCTGATTACGGTGATGGGTATTGAAAAGATTATTCCCACCTTTGAGGATCTGGGGGTCTTTCTCCAGCTCTTGCCGCGTAGCGCGACCGGCGAAAGAATGAACCCTTACACCAGCATGTGGACGGGTGTCACCCCGGGAGATGGACCACAGGCGTTTCATCTGGTGCTGCTCGACAACGGGCGCACGCGTGTGCTTGCCGACGCGATCGGGCGACAGGCATTGCACTGCATTCGTTGTAGCGCCTGCCTCAACTTCTGTCCCGTCTACGCGCGCACTGGTGGCCATGCCTACGGGTCGGTCTATCCCGGGCCCATCGGGGCAATTCTCACGCCGCAACTGGTGGGCGAGAAGCACGCGGCGACGCTTCCCTATGCGTCGAGCCTGTGCGGAGCCTGCTATGAAGTCTGTCCGGTTCGCATCAATATCCCTGAAGTGCTGCTTCATCTGCGGAGCAAGGTCACGCGTCAGGAATCGCTGCTCAATCCTGAGGTGGCCGCGATGCGGGTGATGGGCCAGATCTTCGCGGATCCCTGGCGCTACGAGCAGGCGCAACGGCTAGCGCGACAGGGGCAGATTCCTTTTATCCATCAGGGGACCATTACCTCTTTGCCGGGCATGCTGGCAGGCTGGACGGCAGCTCGCGATCTGCACCCCGTCCCCAACCAGAGCTTTCGTGAGTGGTGGCGTGAGCGCCAAAAAGGAGCGAAGCGATGACCTTGCAGAATGCGAAGTACAAAATGCTCACCCGGATCTGGTGGGCGAATGCCACAATTGAGGAGCCGCCCGAAGTCGAGCGCTCGTACCGGCAGCGTGACGAGCGTGATCGCGAAACCATCCTGAATGAGTTCGTAGCGTGTCTGCGCGACTATAAGGCGCATGTTATTCGTACCTCCGAGGATAATCTGTCGCAGGAGGTCACGGCTGTTTGTCAACGCTTTCATGTGAAACGGCTGGTGATACCGGCAGATCTCCCGCGCTCCTGGCTGCCTGATGGCGTGGAGGTGCGTCGAGATGTGCCCCCTTTGAGCACCCGCGAACTGAACGAGTTCTCCAATGTGATGACAGGCTGTGCGCTGGCGATTGCCCAAACGGGCACAATCGTGCTGAATGCCGGCGAGACACAGGGGCGGCGGGCTCTCTCGCTGATTCCCGACCTGCATTGCTGTGTGGTCTTCGAGCGTCAGGTGGTTGGGCTGGTCCCCGAAGCCATCGCGAAGTTGGCCGAGCATGCCATGCGGCCTATCACCTTTATTTCCGGCCCCTCTGCCACCAGTGATATTGAGTTCTGCCGCGTTGAAGGGGTGCATGGTCCGCGGACCCTGATCGTTTGTGTGGTGAGTCAGCATGATAAAAGGCAACATGGTTGAGGAAACCATGTTGCCTTCGTGTTGGAAGCGGTTGGATAACGGGTAGAGGAATCAGATCGGGTTGTCTTGCTGTGGGAAGCGCTCAAGCCAGTTATCAGGAACGATGAAGCCAAAGCTCCAGCGGTTTCGCATGCTGGCATTGGCAATACAGTGCCAGAAGAGCTTTTCCTTTGCCTGCTCAATTTTGAAGAAGCGGGCTATCTTCGGGCGCTCTTCCAGCGTGACAATCTCCTTGTTTTCCGGATTCATGTAGCGGAAGAAGGAACGCCCGCCACCGGAAGGCGTGTCAAAGTCGATCAGGTACATGCGCCAACCCGCCTGGGATTCGTTCGTATGCCAGAGGCGGTAGGCAAAGGGCGGATACCACATACTGCCCGAAAAGCGGATCTCGCAGCCGAAGAATGCTTCCAGCAGGGAGATCATGCGCGTTTTGGCTTCCAGGTAGGCTTCATACCCCGGGTGGTTGATGTGCTGATCGAGATTGACAAGATGGAAGTCGCGGCGCGAAAACTCGTGCGCTTCGGCGGAAGGCTCCCAGTGCGCTTGCATGATCTCTTTGTACCGTCCCTCGAAAGCGGGGTCCGCAGGCGACAGGGAGAGAAACTGAAAGTCATCCGTGCGGAAACTCTGCTCGTAGCGCTCCATATCAACAGTGGGTGGCTTGATTTTCAGGTTCTCCAGCTCTTTGACGATCTCCTCGAAGCCCCGAATCTGTTCCATATCATATTCATAGTGATAGAAGGCGGGCTTCTGCTCGGTGGGTGGCGGCTGGTGTGGAGCGCTTTCCTGGTTGAATGAGGATGAGGCGGCGATCAGGTCCTGCATATCGAAGATGTAGCCATATTTGCGCCCGAGCTCAATAATTTCTCTGGTATCCGTTACTGCCTTCATTTGCTGCCTGAGCTCAGTTGAAGAGAGGATCTCGTGAAGAAAAGTGGTGCAGGTTTGGATAGACATAGCTGCTTATTTCCTTTCTAACTGCGGAGAATCCAGAAGTAACGGTGAAGGAACACGCTCGGGATAGGCCAGCCGCAGGAAGTGCATGCCGAAGCCTGCCAGCCCGAGCATCAGGCCAGGGAAGACATCGACATTTGCGCCGCCGAAGAGCCAGCTTCGCGCCTTCTCAAAGGAGCGCCATTGACTCTGTGCCTGGACGTTGGCCTCTACCCTGAAGGCGGGCTCCTGCTTCAGACAGGCGAAGCGGAGGAAGAGTTCAGCATTGCCCGATCGCCCATGACAGAGCGTGTCATTGCTGAGCTTATGAAAATTGCGCAATGTGGCCGCCAGCGCAAGCGAAGCCTCATGGAGCAGGTGGTCATCGCCGAGCAGCGACCAGCAGGCAATACGGCTCAGGCCGATGCCCGCCGCTCCGTTACACCAGGCATTGGCGAAATGCAGACCCTTCTTGTTTGGCGTGATGCCGCGGGTACGCAGGTCGTACCAGTCCTGTTCTTCGGGGTCGAAGTGCAGCGCCTCATACGCGAAGGCCTGCCGTCCGGCCTCGATTGCCTCAGGCTGCCCGATAGCACAGCCCGCGAGAATCAGTGCCCAACCGATGCCGCTGGCTCCGTGGGCAAAGCCGGTCAGATTTGCCTTTGCCTCTTCGGGATGCGGTGAAGGCCAGCTCAGCGTGTCGCCCTGGTGTTCAGCATGTTGAAGCAGATGACGCACGCAGTGCTGAACCAGTTTCAGCGGCTCGTCGGTGGTTGCCTGTGCCAGCCCGATCAGGACGGGAATCAGGCCTGCGGTACCGCCAAGCACATCAAATGCTCGATCCTGCTCGATCAAGGTGGCCAGCTCTCGGCTGAGTCTGGTCGCCAGCACCAGGAGGTCCGGGCGCTGCCAGAGATGTGCCAGATGCGTGAGGAGATAGATCAGACCACCGATTCCCTGGAATGCGCCAGGTTGTGACGGGTCGCGCCGGGTGATCGCGTGATCGAGTGCCCGTTCTGCTGCTGCACGAAAGGCGGGCCGAGGCTCGATCGCATCGAGATAGGCCAGGAATAGCGCGATGCCAGCGGAGCCATTGTAGAGCTCGGTGCTGATGTCAACCTCGGCCAGGCCCTCGCGAGTCAGCCGGTACGATGTCCACGGGGCGGAGGCCGTGGGTGGGCGCAGATGCATGCAGAGCTGCTCGCCGATCTGCCGGGCGTAGTCGAGCGCCGAAGCCACAAAAGATGGATTCTGAACCTCTGCCGTGGAGAGGCTCGCTCGAATATAGTGGCGCTGGCGGAGCCGGTTTTCCGGGGTCAGGTGTTTGATGCGCTGCGTGGCATATTCAAGCGGCGAGAGCTCAAGCGGCTGTGGCAGAGGCGTTTGCTGATCATGTACAAGCGTGCGCTCCTGCGCCCTGACAGTAAAGATGGGGATATCCAGCCGCCAGAGTGATGCCTGTTCGCGGTCAGCCATAGCGCCGCCATGATCCCATTTGCGCGGGTGGTACCGCAGGCTTGCGAAGATCAGATCCACTTCCAGAGGTTCCATCAGGCAGGAGGGATGAGAGGCGGCGAGCAATAATTGCATATAGATCTGCGTACTCCAGCTTATGAAGCGCACCGAGGCATCAGCGAAGAGGCGCGTGAGGACACGGGTTGCCTCCTCAGGATGCTGCTGAAACCAGGTATGGACGCGATCAAAGCCGCGCAGGATGCTCTCCTGAAAGGCTTCGGGCTCGACAAGCTGCCCCTCGAAATACACTCGATTTGCGGCGGTTGGATCGACATGTAGCCCGACTTCACTGCTCACGGAGAGCGCCAGCGAGAGGCGTTGTGTGCTGATACGAGGTTGCGCGTAGGGCAGTTGAAAGGGCTTGCCACCCGCGACACCGCTGAGTTTCATATCCGTACTATCGGTGCGAGGCCATTCGAGCAGCCCCGTTTTATACACCGAGTCGAGCAGACTGCCAGCCGGTTGCTCCTGCCCGCAGGGAAGCACGCCCAGGATTGTTTCACCATCGCAGATAAAGGCATGGCCATCGGCCACAAGCAGGTTTTCCAGATGAATATCACTGCCTCCCAGAATATGGAAGAGCCCCAGATAGCCGCCAGTTTCCTCATAGATCTGCGCGGCCTGTTCCAGTGAGGTAACATGGTTGCGATGGGGCGGGATCATGGCGGCGAATCCGTACCCGTCTCGGGCGATGGTCAGGTAGGTCGCGAACGGGATCACGCCACGTGTTGCCAGATGCTGCTGAAGCTCCGCAAGCGCGACCTCGGAGCGGACACAACGCGGCTTGTAAAGCAGGGTTCCCGGGGTTCCATCTTCCAGTTCAACGTGAACAGTGGTGACGCTCTGCCCACCGTTATGGTAATCGGACTTGCCCGGCTGAACGCTCAGGATACGGCGAATCGGTGTGCCTGAGAAGCAGGCCGAGAGTGCTTCCCGATCACGAGTGAGGCGCTCGATGAGCATGCAGCCGTTATCGAGCACAAAGCGTGTGATCTGTGCCAGCCAGCGCCCGAGGGTTGGAAAGCGAAGATAGAAGCGGTGGTAGGCGTCCCGATCCGAGAAGGTGACATTCAGGTAGCTGATATAGTCGTCGGCGGTGGTGCTGGTGCGGTTGATGCCAGAGCGGGCGCAATAGACCTTTGCATCTGTCTCGATGGCCCAGGCAAGCGGAAGTTCAAAGCGACCAAGCAGGTGAAGTTGCAGGTCGTCGAGCAGTTGGGAAGAGAAGAACTCGCAGCCGCTGAGGGTGTTCGCTCGATGACGTGCTGACGCCAGCTCACGGTGAAGGTAGTGCAGGAAGGGTTCGCATGCCCTGGCGAAGCGTCCATAGGCAATATCGGGGTCGCGTTGCTGCACCGAGGCGTGATCATAAATCTCAAGGGCCTGCTGATAGGTGGGAAGCCACGCCCGGTGTGTTTCGACAAAGAGGGCGTGTGCAGGCTCTTCCAGAGCGGGTAGCCCCAGTTCAAAACGTTTGTATGTCGAGAGGAGGGCGACGAGCTCGGCCTTGCGCTGTGGCTCCATGTATCCGGCGAGCTTTTCGGCCAGCGAGTCGATTTTCCAGCGATCAAAGGCGCTGAGGGTGCATGTCGGCGTGGCATACCTGGCGGTCAACGCTGTAACAAGCTGCTCGCGTTCTGTCAGGTTGCTGGCGCGACAGGCAATATCCAGAGGAAACATCGCGCACTCTCCTTGCAATCAGTCTGTAAAGATTCAGGATATCCTCGGCGGCGGGTGGTATCCTCGCTCGAACATGCCAGGTGTGTGGGCAAACAGCCCCCGATCAGGAGTGATCCCGATATGATCCAGAGCAGGTCAGGCTGAAGAGCGCTGATCCCCCACCGTGAGGATGTTGCCTGAGCGCCCGAACAGTCGGGCCACTACATCCGCGTCATTGAGGATGCGAGCATCAGGCTATTTGGTGTTTCCGTCGCAGATGGCTGTGATTGGTCCGAAGCTACAGGACTGTACACAACCATAGACCTCAATGGCGGCAATGGCTTCGCGCCAGAAGTTGAGCGTCGCCTGATCCTGTGGTTCGACTGCATCGGGGATCCGCACGGCGTTGCGGTCGATGCCAAACGCGGTCGGCTGCTCCATCAGAGCGCTGCGAAATGTGTGATCAACGGCGGCTTGATAGAGCAACTGTTCATCTGCGCATGGTAGTGCAGGCATGGGGAAACCTCCTACTGGGAGACCATTGGCGATTGCTGTCCGGGGTTCAGTGCTACGATGCCGAATTTAAAGCCTGTCAGTTGCTGGATTGCCTTGAGTTCGCGCACAGCGATCTCGATATTCTTGCCCGATCGCTGCCAGTCGACCAGCCGCTGTTCATCAGCACTCAGGCCGTCGCGGGCCCAGAGGGATTCCAGCCAGGTTTTGAGGCCGTAGAAACTGGTATCAGTAACGGGGGTGACGCGCGCTGCCCAGGGATCATGGGGAAGCGCCATAGCATGTTCAAAGATCTCGCGTAGCATACTGTCTGGTGGCAGGTGCGAGAGCAGGACAAGCAGCATTTGGATCTGACGGATCTCATCACCATCATACATGACATTGGTAGTCGACATGGGTTTGTCCATTATCAGTCTCCTTTCATCTGATGCTGTCAACACGGTGAGCGCCTACCGAGTGAGAGCCAAACAGAGGAGCAGAACAAATCATACAAACTACAGCTCGAAGCAAACCATCAGACCGCGTGCTTTGTTCCCTTTCTCTTCTTGAGCTCTGTAGTGCAGGAAAAGCTCAGAACCCTGTTCAGCTCTGCACTCATCCCCACCAAACAGTGAGTGAACGCGAAGCGGTCAGCGGCCTCGTCACTCTGACCGGTTCCACTACACTCTATTTTCAGTATATATGCATTACAAAACTGAATATGCAATTTTGCATCGACAAGAAAATACTATTTATGATAGAAAATTTGTTTATAGTGGTTGCAAACGCTTCTTCTGACCGGCTTTGTGGCCTTCCGTACCCCGCTCGGGAGGGCGAGGTGTCCTCTGCTCGTCTGCTGCTGTCCCCTGGATGTGAGCAGGATGTTCCGTCGCTGCTGTCGGTTGCACTATTTCTATGTCTGAGATCAGGAACGATTCTGTCCGGAATAGGACGTACACTGAGATCAGCATGAAACAGAAAGGACAGTTTACATATGGGTAAGCGTTGTACATCGAATTTCAAGGTAATCTCCTGGGAGCCACAGCCCTATGATGAGCCAGAGAAGGGGGCGACTCTGTATCGGACCGATCTGAAAAAGGTCTTTTCCGGAGAGCTTGAGGCAGAGAGCACGGTCTGCATGCTGAGTTGCGAGAGTGAGGATGGCAAGGGCTATGTCGCGACGGAACGAATAACGGGACGGTTGGGAGAGCGCTTCGGGAGTTTTGTAGTGCAGCATGGAGGCGCGATGGAGGGTGATAAGCTCGTTGAGACCTTCGGCTATATAGTGCCGGGCTCGGGAACCGATGAACTGCGTGGCTTGAAGGGGCGCTGTTCATTTGAGCATACCGAGCAGGCGGCCTTGTTCCATCTGGATTATGAGTTTGAGGCATAAGCTATTTAAAGGGCAGAAAGAGAACATCTGCCCTTCTTCTCTTCCTCACTAGAGCACGTATTGACTCAGTATTCTGTTGAAGCCGACAATATCAAAGCTTCCTCTGATCTCAAATTTGACTTTCCCGACCGCACTGTAGTACAGTTCCAGCTCACAATCACGGTCGAGCACGCCTGCGGTCTCGATTGAAAAAGCCTGGACCTTGCTATAGGGCAATGAGGTATAATCGATCTTCTTCCCTGTAATGCCCTGCACGTTGATTGCCAGAATCCGCTTATTGGTAAAAACCACGGAGTCGCGAATTGATTTGAACGCTGCTATGATCTGCTCATCTGCGACCAGCATAGGCCCAACAAGCGACATCACTTGCTGTGGTGGGATTGGCGAGAGTTTAATGAAGCCCTGTTGGAAGTCTACCAAAGTATGATTCTCCTGATAAAAGAAAGTCTACGAACATGCGTCTCTACTCTGATAGACGGGGAAAGTGACGCGGAATCAAATCGGTATATAGCCATCCAGGAACCAGCGCCAGGCTTCGTGAATGATGTCGAGCGGGACCGCGTGCATCCCATCGAACTCATGATAGTGGATATCGTAGTTGTTGTGCTGAAGCAGTGGTACAATTTTGCGGCTGCATCGATCAATCGGGAGTACAGGGTCCTGCCTGCCGTGTGAGATAAAGATGCGTGGCTTGCCCTCAGTATAAAGGGGCGAGAGGAAACCCGGCGAGAACGCGATGATATGATTGAACAAGTCTCCATTCATCAGACCGAGCGAGAGCGCGTAGGAAGCGCCATCGGAAAAGCCGCCTATCGCGAGCAGTGACGCATCGACAGCGTAGCGGCTGAAGGTTTGTTCCAGTGCACGCTCAATAAAGGAAACATCGGCATTATAGACACCTGTGCCATGTTCAATCGCGTCCCACGTCTGCTGACGCGATTGGGGAACGAGCAGGAGAAAATCGATCTGCTCGATGCTTGGAAGAAAGTAGCTAAGCGTGCCATGAGCGGTCCCGCCTGCGCCATGCAACATCAGCACAAGCGGCATCGGGTGTGTGGGCTGATAGCCCTGAGGTACATACAGGAAGCCATCGCGCTGTATGTCCAGCTCCAGCGGGTGCAGGCCGACGGGAGCTGAAGATTCCCCGGTCGGTTTCGGTCGTGCAGCTAGATGTCCCCGGGTCTTTTCCTGTTCTTGTTGCATGGTTGTGAGGCCCTTTCTGCTACAATAGCTTGTGTTGCCTGCCGGCGAGCAGGCGCAACTGTAAGAGACACGTTGAGAGGCGAGAGAAGGTGTCTCAGCCGCATGGAAGCACGAGGATGCGTTCTCTGTGGGTGGTGTGCTGTGTCCTTCAGGGGGCAAAAAATGCCGCCCGGAGCTGATCCCGGGCAGCACGACGACGTTATTGAAAGGCACGATCTTACTACAGTATTTTTGAGAAGGCTTGAGCTTAACGGCATTGTGGAAAGCTCAATCAACTCACTCTTTTCAGGATGGTTGTGTATCGGGAAGGTCAGGTATAGGAGGAGTCCTATACCGGCTTGAACAGATCTTATCGCCTCCTTTCCTTGCGTGCATACGCTTCTCTTCGCGCATAGGCAGAGATCATTGTATGCGTCTTGACGGGTTGCCACTCGCCCTGTAATTCGAGGTCAACTGCCAGATCAACGCCACAACGAGCAAGTACCTCGCCACGAATATATGAGATCAGCGCAACGACATCATTTGCGCTGGCACCTCCACGGTTAATGAGATAGTTCGCATTGCGTGGTGAGACTTGTAGATTGCCAAAGACCCGACCGCGCAGTCCCGCCCGCTTGATGAGCTCGCCTGCCCGCTGTCCCTCAGGATCAAGAAAGACCGGGCCCGATCGTTTTTCCCGCGGAAGCTCAGCGCGTCGAATTGCCTCATACGCACCGATTTCCTCGCGTATGTGCTCCGGTTGGTCAGGATAGAGCCGCAGGGCGAGTCGTAACACCATTTCTGGCGGCTCGATCAAGGCATGTGGAGCCGGAAGCAACGACCCATCTTCGCTCCAACGGACATATCGCTGTTCGCGCAAGCGGCTGTGATGATACCGAAGATCCAGTTCATCACGGGAATAGCGGCGTATCTGTGGTACTGCTATCGCACCAGGCTCCCCCGCATTCACCCCGCGTGCGTCAAGCACCTCAATCCACTCAAGCACCTGTCCCAAATGCTTATTGTGGGCGCCGGCGTTGCTCATGACCCCGCCACCCAGGGTACCGGGAATCCCGGCTGTGAATTGAAGCCCGCTCCATCCCATCGAGGCCAGTTGGTTGACGAGAGAAGGCCAGCTTAACCCGGCATCGGCAAGGAGCAGTGCAGAATCTCCCTCATTCTCCACCTCGAACTCTTTCTCGTGAAGATGGGCAACGATGCCGCGCACACCCTGGTCGGCAAACAGAATGTTCGTTCCATTTCCGATCAACAAGAGCGGGACACGGTGCTCTCCACAGAGCTGCACCAGCCTGAAGAGTTCTTCTTTTGATACCAGATCAAGCCAGAGATCTGCGGGACCTCCAATCCCAAAGGCGCAATGCTCCGACAGCGGCTCATCACGGCGAATTCGCTCGTGAAAGTGTGGCTGCAAGCGAGCGTAGAGGGCATCTTTCTGGAAAGCCATAACAATCTCTCCTTTGTTGCCGCCTCGGCTTCGGGGGGAAGCGGATATCTCTTCTTCGTTCTGTGTGTAGTATATCGCAGTGACCTCACAGCCCCCTCACGTATAGATAAGACGATATCACAGCCTCGTCACGTTACACCGCGTACGGCTGAGCCAGGAATGAGAAAAAGTATGTCTCCACTGACGTATGTATTGTGTGACATATCGATGTATGAGATTTTACAAGGAGAGAAGGATGAGACAGTCTGTTCGTCAACTCGTGATTTTGTGCCTGTTGTTGCTGCTGACGGCCTGTGCGTCGTCCCCTCAAGAGGGTACAGCATCACCAACGCCAACACCTCCGGCTCCCACTCCTTCACCGACGCCACCGGCGGTCCCGAAGCGAACGGTGCAGTTCTCCTCGCGCGATGGAATCAAGCTGACCGGGTGGTTGTATGGCGCCTCGGGGCAGACGGCTGTTATTTGCTCCCATATGCGCCGAGGCTCCAAGCAGGAATGGGAGATGCTGGCTCCCTGGCTGGCTCAGCAGGGGCTTCGGGTGCTGGCATACGACTATCGGGGCAATGGCGATTCGGAGGGTGATGATAATACCAGCAAGTATGAGCTTGATCTGCTTGGCGCGATTACCTTTATGCAGCAGCAGGGGGCGAATAAGATCGTGTTGATCGGGGCCAGTATTGGCGGCACGACATCGCTGCTGACTGCCGCGCAGACGAAGGTGGCAGGGGTGATTACCCTCTCGGCTCCCTTTATTAGCTGGGTGGATGAGCAGACGGTCAGGAAGATAACTGCTCCACAGTTGATCATCAACAGTGAGGATGACACCTATCACGAGGATACGGAGAAGCTCTATCAGGTGGCGAATGCTCCGAAGGAAATGCACATCTATAGTGGGTCCGCCCACGGCACCGACCTCTTCTATGAAGAGCACTGGCAGGATCTATTGAAGCGTATTCTGACCTTTGTCCACACCTATGCCAATTGATGTACTCCCTCTGTTACCGGTCCTTTCCTGGTAACAGAGGCTCTACCTGAAAAGACTATTTATAGAGTAGAGGAGCGAAGGGAGGGCGAGGATTTCTTCTTCTATCGTGTAACTGAAATATCTTGCTCGCTTGTATCATTGACAAAGAAAAATGTGAATGGTATGATTTTTATAACATTAGTTTAACAAAGAGACCATGAGGAAAAATCCGATTCCAGTATCCCAGCAAGGAAACAGCGTTTCTTCTTCTAGAACGTTTGTGGCAACCCCGATGATCGGTTGAAAGCTCTTCAAGGAAGAGGGCAGGCAAAACCGATAGAAAGCGTGCACCCGTGAATTCGCATATCGCTGGCTTATGCGGATTCTCATTTCATGTGGGGTGGAGAAAGAGCGATGGGCCGTAAGAATTCCTATGACCAATTGTTGTGCGGTTTTATTACCATGTAGGAGGCTTGGTATATGGCTCACGGATCGACTCAGTCTCGACGGCATTTCTTGCGCTATTCTGCTTCGCTGGCTCTCAGTGGGGGATTACTGGCAGCCTGTGCGGGTACCGGTGGCGGAGGAGGAAGCAATTCAGATCTGCCTGCATTGACGCACTGGTATCATCAGTATGGCGAAAAAGGCACCCATGAGGCGGTACAACGCTACGCCAAACAGTACACAAAGGCGAAAGTCACAGTTAACTGGGTGCCGGGCACCGGAAATGAGTATCCCGATAAAGTACGTACCTCTCTGCTTGGTTCCAATCCTCCCGATGTCTTTGAGCTTCCCAACCCGACTGTTGATCAGGTGAAAGCCGGTCTGGTTGTGCCGCTCGATGATATTATTTCCCCGGTCCTTAACGACTTCAACGAGAACGCCCTGAAACCCCTCCGGATCAACGGCAAAATCTACGCGATCAAAATGTTGAATGACATGTCGATGGTCTACTATCGCAAGGGCCTGTTCCAGAAGGCAGGCATTGAGAAAGAGCCTCAGACCATAGACGAGCTTATTTCAGCGGCAAAGAAACTCTCGAATAAGGATATGAAGGGGCTCTATATCGGCTCTGACGGCGGTATTGATGCTCTTCTCTATATTCTGGGGTGGGCGGCTGGCTCCGAGTTTCTTACCGAGGATAACAAGATTACGTTTGTGAACGAGCGCGTGGCGGGTGCCTATGAGAAGCTGCGTGAGCTGAATGCATCCGGGGGATTGCTGCCTGATGCGCCTGTCTTCTGGTGGAGTTCCGAGCCGTTCAAGCAGGGTATGTGTGCCATGCAGTGGTGTGGACTCTGGGCCATGCCGGAGATTCAGGCGGCGCTTGGTGACGATTTCGGCGTGTTCCCCTTCCCGGCGCTGGATGCGCAGAGCAAGCCTGCGGTTGGCTTTGGTGGTTGGGCTGAGATGATCTCGGCGAAGAGCAAGCATATCGATGCCGCGAAGGAGTATGTCAAGTGGCTCTGGATCGATAACACCGACATACAGATTGACTGGAATGTCGGTTATGGCTTCCATGTTCCTCCTCGCAAGAGCATCGCCGCGAAAACGGACAAGCTGACGAAAGGTCTTGCCGCGAAGGCAGTGGAGTTCCTGAATGCGTATGGACATTCCAATACGCCGTACTGGGATAACGCCATGCAACTCGCGCTGACCGATGCCGTCAGCAACATTGTCAAGCACAATGCTGACGCAATGTCCGAGCTGAAGAAGGCCGCGGACAAGTGCGATAAAGAGTTGCAGAAGCTCTTGAGCTAGGCCATGTTGAACGGTATGGAGCGCTTTCTTCCTCCATACCGTTTGTAGTTCAACGCAAGGAGGGAAAATCGGATGAGCTCTCCAGAGACCCCGGCTGCGGCGCTGATGCCGTCTATTGGCGAGCGAGAGAGCGCGCGGCGCGTGCGACGCAGTTCCATCAAGACGACGCTGATCTTCTGGTCTTTTGTGGCTCCCTTAATGCTTGGCCTGATCCTGTTTTTCTTTGTTCCGATTATCTGGAGCATTGTCTTGAGCTTTTCGGAGGCTCGGGCGGTGATTCTCCCGACAGGCTTTGCGGGCTTGCGGAACTATCGTGATCTCCTTCAGGATCAGCAGTTTACCTCATCCCTGCTGACCTTTACGATCTTTGCCTTTTTTATTGTACCGACCACGTTTCTCTGTGCGCTCGGGCTGGCCCTGCTGGTCAACAGCGCGAAGTTCGCACAGGGGTTCTTTCGCTCGGTTTTCTTTCTGCCAACAGCCTGCTCATATGTGCTGGCCTCGATTGTCTGGAAAATGAGTATCTTCAACGGGACGCGCTATGGGCTGGCAAATGCGATTCTCCATCTGTTCAACCTGGACCCGGTGCAGTGGATCTCCTCGCCTAATCCTCCCTGGTACTGGCTGGTACTGGTAACGGTGCGCCTCTGGCTCCAGCTTGGCATGTATATGATCATCTTTATTGCCGGGCTTCAGGAGATCCCGCGTGAGCTGTATGAGGCCGCGCTGGTTGATGGCGCAAAACGAGGCTGGCAGACGTTCTGGTATATCACCGTGCCACAACTACGCAATACCTCTATTGCGATCCTGTTGCTGAACATTATCGCGGCCTATCAGGCATTTGACGAGTTCTGGAATATCATGTCGGGCGGCAATCAAAGTCTGCTGCGCACGCCACTGATGTATCTGTACAATGTCGCGCTTGGTAGCCAGGATTATGGGCTCGGAAGTGCCGGAGCGATGATTCTTACCATCATTATCATCTTCTTTACCTTGCTACAGGGCCGTTTGCTTGGCTTCGGGCGCTCCAATTAAGATACAGTATGCAAAGGGAGAATGTATGTCAACTTCTGTTGTGCGACCAGCGCCGCGTGTCACGCTGAAGAAGGCGCTCCTGAACACGCTGCATTATGGTGTGTTGATTGTACTGGCGCTGCTCTTTCTCTTACCATTTTATCTGATCGTGCGTAACGGGCTTGCTACGGAACAGGAAATCACCTCACCGAACTGGACCTTCTTCCCCTCTGCGCTGCACTTTGAAAATATTGGCGAACTCTTCTCGGATTCGGAGGTTCCTTTTTCGGATGGAATGGTGAACTCGGCTTTGATCGCCTTCTTGCAGACGGTGGGGCAGATCCTTATTTCGTTGCTGGCGGGCTATGGTCTGGCGCGGGTGCCGTATCGCTATGCCAACCAGGTATTCTATACGATCCTGCTCACGCTGATGATTCCCTCGGCGGTGATCTATGTGCCAACCTATGTGGTCGTCTCCTATCTGGGCTGGCTTAGCACGCTACAGGGGCTGGTTGTGCCGGGTATCTTCAGCGGCTTCACCACGTTTCTGTTTCGGCAGTTCTTCCTGAGTTTCCCGCGTGAGCTGGAAGAGGCGGGGCGTGTGGACGGTCTGGGCTACTGGGGCACGTTCTGGCGGATTGTGGTTCCGAACTCGTATGGTATCATTGCCGCGTTGAGCGTGATTACCTTTATCCAGAGCTGGAACGCCTTCCTGTGGCCGTTTGTGGTCGGGCAGGATCGGACGGCCTGGACGGTGCAGGTGGTGCTATCCAATTTCCTCAACGCTCAGGTGTTGAATTTACACGAACTCTTTATCGGCGCCGCGGTCGCGATTCTGCCGCTGATGGTGCTGTTCTTCTTGCTTCAGCGCTATATCGTGGAGGGATACAAGCAGAGCGGCCTGAAAGGCTAAGTTCTCACAGAGCGCTTCCTATGCTATGATAGATAGATTGGTGTGTTTTGGATTCTGACAAAAGAGGTGTTCTGTGTCTGAGCATGAAGAACAGATCAGAGAAACAACGGAGGAACAGCTTCAAGCCGTCACAATTGGAGAGCTTGTTCCGCTACATAAACCGATTGAGTTCGTTGACTATGATCCACAATGGCCTCATCTTTTTGAGCGTCAGGCGGAGCACATTCGGGCTGCCCTGAATGGTCAAGTATGCCAGCTAGAGCATGTGGGTTCAACCTCGGTTCCGGGTCTGGCCGCCAAGCCGATTATCGATATCGTGCTTGTTGTGCCAGATGCGGCGGATGAGGCGTCCTATGTGCCAGCGCTGGAAGCCGCTGGTTACACCCTGCGGATTCGTGAGCCAGAGTGGTATGAGCATCGGGTGCTCAAGAGAACCGAGCCGATGTGCAACCTGCATGTCTTCTCGCCCGGGTGCCCGGAAGTTGCTCGGATGCTGCGTTTCCGCGATTGGCTGCGCACGCATCCGGAGGATCGCGAGCTCTATGAAGAGACCAAGCGCACGCTTGCGGCCCGAAACTGGAAATATGTGCAGAACTATGCAGATGCCAAGACTGGCGTTGTGGAGCAGATTTTGCGGCGAGCGACCGCATGAAAAAGCGGGGACAGGAAACACTGCCTGTCCCCGCTCGGTCCCTTTACGACGCTTCCGTGTATCTGAATTGCTGCTCCTGTAGAATCTGTGCGATAACCTGGGCTCGATTTTGGGCGTTGAGCTTGGAGCAGATGTTAAAGACATGCTTTTTGACGGTTCCCTCGCTGATGACCAGCTCACGGGCAATGGTGCGGTTGGAGGCTCCTTTAACCAGTAATTGCAGCACATCATGCTCTCGTCGGGTCAGTGTGGACGCCTCCCGAGAAAGGGCGCTGCTCTGGCGGGGCTCAACCTTATGAAAATGCGTGATAAGTGTACGCACAAAGGCCGGAGCAACCGCGCCCCGTTGGAGAAGCCTCAAGAGCCGATAGATGGTTTGTCCCCCTTCAAGGAACGGACGAATATGCTGTTCGGGACGCGCTCGCAGCACTGCCCGTTCGAGCGTGGCCTGTGCCGCTGCCTGAGCTCCAGTAGTATAGAACAGGTGCGCCTGAAAGAGCTCGTACGTCAGCAGATCGGTCCAGCGCTGATGTGCCTGGGCGGCCTGCTTGAGCAAGGGCAGATGCCGATATGCGCTCTGGGGGTGGAGCCGAATTTCAAGCTGTGCGATCCATGTCTGAAGCAGCTCAGGGAGCGCCACGCTATTGTTTTTGCAGATGGTCAGCCAGTATTCCGCCTTGTCGAATTGCTCCTGTGACAGGAAAACCCAGGCCCGCTGTGCGGCTGCAAGCTGATGGGCAAGCTGTGGCCATGTTGCCTGCTCCTCGATCGTGCTGGCGAGCTGAAGCGCCCGCGTATACTGGCTTTGGGCCAGATAGAACCGCGTATACGCAATGGTATGGCGCAATGAGAGTGCGGCATGACAGTAGTGTGTGGCGTGCAAAAGCTGCTGGCCTTGTAGCAGGAAGTGCGCCGCCGTGGGGAGGTCATGGCGTTCCAGCGCGAGTTCACTCATTCCCAGGGCATAGAGCAGCGAATCTGTTTCAGCCTCAAGCCGCTCCCTGAGCTGTTCGAGTGTCGAGGCTGCCTGTTGAAGCTTTCCCTGCTGAAGCAAGAGAAAGGCCAGCGCTCCGAGCGCAAGCGATGTTTGGTGCCCATTGGATGCCAGAAGTTCCCGAACAGGATATTCTGCAACATCGCCGGTCATGATCGGGGCAAGCGTAGCGCACCAGGCCCGGACGTCTGGCTGCTCGGATACGTATTCGATGGGATAGCGTTTCCCGGTCTGCCCTGCCAGATAGAGCTGTACCAGACTGATCAGGTCGGTATCTTCAAGGGTGGCAAGCTGGCGCTCTGCCTCGTCAAAGCGCTGCACAGCGAGGGCCGCAAGCAGGGGTGAGGTATGTGCCGGTACGTCCTGTCCCTTGAACAGATGGAGCAGGGCCGAGTGAAGCTGCAGGCGCTGGACCAGTTGCTCATCAGCACTTTGATGGGCATGGAACAGGGCCTGTTGCAATTGCCCGCGCTGTCTGTACCAGCGGCTCGCACGAGCGTGAAGCGGTGCTGTATCGGTCTGCTGGCGGAGCACCCGGGCAAGAAGCGGGATCAGCCGAAGGGTTCCATGCTCGGTCGATTGGAGGAAAAGGTGTGCCTGTGCCAGCGAGGCAAGCAGTGTATGGCTGTCGGTGCGCTCGCGCACGGCATTGCAGCGCTGCTCGTCGAGCTCATCCAGAATGGAGATCTGAAGGAGGAAGTCCCGCCAGGGCTTTGGGAGTGGTTGCAGGATCTCCTCGTCTACAAAGTGCTGTAGCGAGCGATCGTGTTCCAGCACGGTTGCAAGCTCATCATTGGTGATCGGGAAGGGACAGTGTGTCAGGAGCCAGCGAATTCCCAGGGGCCAGCCCCCGGTAAGCTCTGCAAGCTGGTTGACGGTTTCCTCTGTGGGCTCTGTGCCAGTAAGCTGCTGCACAAGCGTGCGGATATCCTCCGGACGAAACGCAAGCTGTTCAAGAGACAGTTCGCTTATGAGGTTCTGAACGGAGAGCCGCGCCAGCGTTGACGGGTGACGCGTCGCCAGGATAAGGTGACAGCCTGCCGGGGCCTGTTGCAGAAAGTGTATAATCTCGTCAGCGCAGGTGATCTCATTCTGATCGAGGAACAGCACCACGCGTTGCAGGCGACGCAGCGTTTCTAGCGCCTGCTCGTGTGAGTGAATGGCTATCTCAGCATGCTCTGTCAGGGCGGCATTGAGCGAGGCCTGAAAGCCGGCCTCGTGCGGCGTCAGGACAAGAGTTTGCACTTTCTGTTGTTGAAGCAGACGCTGCCACTCCTGGAGTATCGTGCTCTTGCCCCAACCGGCGGGTGCAGAGAGCAGGATCAGCTTTTTGTGCAACGAGCGCAGGCAGTGTTGAAAGAGATAGGGACGCGCTACTATATGGCTTGATGTGGCCTCTGAAGCTGGCTGACGCAGTGTCGTTCTGGTAAATAACAGGGTGGCAACTGCAAGAAGGCGCTCTGCTGTGAGGTCCTCTGCTTTGCCAAGATATGCTTTCAACGTTTTGCCCTCGCGTTTGTGATAGGCATACCAGTACGGCTTCTGCTGATGCAGCTCACGACGCCCGGTGAACGTGCCCAGCGGATGCCGGAAAGAAAATGAGGTGTTCTCTTCGAGCCAGCGAAACCAGCCCGCTGAACCTATAGTGATGGTAGAAGGGGGTGTTTCCTGCAAGTGCAGGCAGTCATCAATGACGTGCGGTAGAGTGGTTCGTGCCATAGGGTGCCTTCTCTCTTTGTAGTATGCTTCATTGCTTCTTCGTCCTTTCCTTCAAGCATAGCCCTATAGCGTGGGTATCCACATCGGCAAGAGTGCGTATTTCTGGTGGGAAACATGCTGGAATGGAGAGATTACGCGAGATTACGCCATTCTGCGGAGCTCTCAATCAGCTTTTGCTCAATAGCGTAGCGTGTGGCGGCGCTCCGCGAGGTGACGCCGATTTTGCTGTAGATCGAGGTCAGGTGTGTCTGCACGGTGCGCGGGCTGATAATCAGCCGCTCGGCAATTTGCGCGTTGGTCAGCCCTTGTGTGACCAGTTCCAGAACCTCACGCTCGCGGGTCGTCAGTCCGGTGCCCGGAGTGGACAGAACGCTTTTCTCCTCAAGCGGCTCGGTATGGGTGAGTGAGAGGAGCTCGGCGGGCGTCTTCTTCTGTCCCGAAGCCCAGATACTTTCAAACTGCTCATCACCGAGCTGCTGTCGGGCCTTTGCGACGGCCTCCTGATAGGGCTTGAGCTCAATGGGCGGAATCGGGGCCTGAATAGTTTCCCGAATCGTGGCGGCGGCTCCCCAGAGTTGTACGGCACGAACCGTCTGCTGCTCCTCAATCGCGATTTCTCCCAGGCGTTCCAGACATGACGCGATAAACCAGCGGTTGCCCGCGTCCAGACAGATCATCAGGCTTTCCTCGATCAGGGGGCGAGCATGTGCGTAGTCTTTTTGATAGAAGGCCAGCGTGCCGAGATCGGCCAGACGATAGGCACTGGCTATGGAGTCCTTGATCTGTTGCGAGATGCTCAGGCTCTCCTGTAACTGGGTTTGTGCACCTGCATAATTGCCCTCGTTCATCAAGAGCAGGCCCATGATTCCAAGCGCATCGGAGAGATAGCGCAGATCCCCCGACTGGCGTGCAAGCACAATGCTTTCCTCAATGAGCGGACGTGCCACCTCAAGCTCTCCCTGATTGAGCGCGATCAATCCGAGGTGGCTCAAACGCGAGGGCATCTGCCATTTGTCACCGATCTCGCGAGTGATCGTCAGGCTCTCAGCCATGTAGGCGCGTGCGGCGCTATAGTTCCCCAGATGGGCCGCGGTATGAGAGAGCATATAGAGCGCGGTCGCAGTCATGGCTCGGTTTGCAAGCTTGCGGAAGATCAGCAGACTTTCCTGTAGCAGTGGCTCTGCTGTCTGCAAATGTCCCTGCGCCAGTTCCAGATTGCCAAGCACAAGCAGGCGTGAAGCAATGCCCTCCTCGTTGTCTGTCTCGCGAAAGATAGAGAGACTCTCTTCAAGCAAGATGCGGGCCGCAGTTTCCTCGCCTTTCTTGTGCAGGGCAACTTCTCCCAGAATGCCCAGATAGTTCGCGATATGGTTCTGATTGCCCAGGCTACGCGACACGGTCAGGCTTTCCTGAAAGAGCGCCTGCGCGGTTGGATAGTCGCCCAGATAGAGGGTCACCATGCCAAGCGGGATCAGCATATAAGCCAGGTTGGTACGATCGCCGATCTCGCGGAAAATGCTGAGGCTGCGCAGCAGGAATGATTGGGCCTCGGAGAAGCGCCCTTCCTGCGCGTAGACCTGACCCAGTCCGCCCAGGCTACAGGCGATGTTTCGCTTGTCATGTAGCTCCTCAGAGATGCGCAGGCTCTCCGTGAAGAGGGTACGTGATCGAGGCAGATCACCCAACGCCAGCGCCTCATCTGCCAGCGAGATCAGGGCATCGGCCATGCAGTGCGAGTCCTGTACCTCTTTCGCCAGCTCAAAGCTTTGCTGATAGAGCTTGTGTGCCTCCAAAGGTGATGACCGGGCGCGAATATGCCCGAGCTGATTCAGGGCTGCTGCGTTGTTGTGCTTATCGGTCGAGAGTTCCAGACTCTTTTCAAGATAGAGCAGGCTTTGCGGATGGAGGCCCTGACTTCCCGCGAGCAGTCCGGCGGTATAGTAGCCTTTTGCGCGTAAGGATGGAGAGATTGTCGTGTGATGATAGGTTAACGCCTGTTCCAGCCAGTGGAGCGCCTCGCTCTGGTGGCTTCTAATCAGAAAGAAGCACCAGAGGCTACTACAGAGCTGAAGCGTGGCCTCATATTGCTGACGCTCAAGGAGCCAGTGACAGGCAGTGCGCAGATTGTCGTATTCCTGCTCAAGTCGGTTCAGCCATGCGACCTGATCGGCTCCCTTCAGGTGCGCTTCGGCCTCTAGCGCCAGTTCAAGATAGTAGGCAGCGTGCGCCTGACGTACCGTTTCGATCTCATCATATTCTTGCAGGCACTCAAGCCCATACTCGCGCACCGTCTCCAGCATCATCAGGCGAATCTGGTCGTCTGCCTGCTCGATACTCTGTACAAGATTCTTATCGATCAATGAGGTGATGAGTTCTAGCGTATCGCTCTCATCGGCCGTGCCACAGACCGGATCAACCGCGTCAATCATGCAGCCATTGACAAAGACGGCCAGACGACGGAACAGCCGTTGTTCTTGTTCGGTCAGCAGCTCGTAGCTCCAATGGAGCGTATCGCGCAATGTTTGCTGACGTGGGGGCAGATCCCGCGCTCCTCCCGTGAGGATCTGAAGGCGGCTTCCCAGACGTGCAAGTAGCATCTGGGGTGGGAAGAACTTCACCCGGGCGGCTGCCAGCTCGATCGCGAGCGGGAGCCCGTCAAGCTGCGTACAAATCTCGGCAATCGGGCGGGCGTTATTGGCGGTCAATCGAAAGCCAACCTTCACCGAGGCGGCCCGCTGGACAAAGAGCGAGACCGCAGCATTCTGGGCCAGTTCATTGAGATCGGGAAGGCGGCGCAGGTCAGGAAGCGGGAGCGGCGCAATGTTCAGCTCATACTCTGAGCGGATATGGAGAGCCTCGCGGCTGGTGACCAGGAACTTGATCTGCGGGCAGGCCGAGAGCAGTTCAGCAAGCAGAGGTGCAGCGATGACGATCTGCTCGAAGTTATCAAGCAGCAGCAACATCTGTTTGTGGGCAAGATAGGTCTTTACACGTTGTAGCAGTGACTCCTCGCCTGCCTCAACAAAGCCTAGCCGGTAGGCGATCGTAGGCAGCACCAGCGAGGCATCACGTACTGTTGCCAGCGAAACGCTCTGCGAGCCATCGGCAAACTCAGCGGAAAGCATCTGCGTGAGCTGGACACCGAGACGTGTTTTGCCGACCCCTGCCGGTCCGGTAATGGTCAGCAGGCGGATATCCGGGCGCTTTAGCAGTTCCAGCGCCGTGGCTATTTCCTGCTCGCGGCCAATCAGGGGCCCGATGTGCAGGAAAAACGGTTCCTGGTCAATTGGTTCCTCAGGTTGTTGTGCTCCATCTCGGGAAAGCTGTCCGGCGATGCTCAGCAGGCGTTGCAGTGTCAGGGTTTCGGTTTTGCCGAGGTACGCGTGATAGAGTTTCCCTTTACGGCGCTGATAGGCTTTCCAGTACCAGCCGCCACGACCATTGCTGGTACGCTCCTTACGCGCGGTAAAGGAGCCTTCCGCAGAGTGGAAAGCAAACGTCATTGCCTCTGTCAGCCACTCGAACCATTCGGGGGAATCAACCTGCACTTGAATTTCCCGGTCGTCGAGTCGATACACTAAGGTCTGTCCGTGGACCGTAGGATGTGAGCGTGTCATTGCTTCCTGTTTCTATAAGCCCTTATGCCACTACATTGTGTCTGCGGTTTCTCTGTTTGTTTTCTCGGGAACCAGCTTATTGCGCAGCTTGTTTTCTACCAAGATACCTCAAAACGCCAGAAATAGTCAAGTATTCCGGGACCATAGATCAGACCTATGTAGCTGGTTGGTACCTATATCGTGCCCCTGCTTGCTCGCTGGTATCAAAAATAAACCCCGAAAATACCACTTTTGCTACCTGTTTTTTGTTTCAATCCCGCGTACACTAACTCCTGGAAGCGGTTCCTGTACCGTTCCCGCAACCGTTCCCGGAAACGGGCCCGCACCTATTTGATTGTGAAGAGGACAAAACCGCATGGCAAAGAGGATGACGATACGGGACATTGCCGCACTGGCGGGTGTGAGCAAAACGACCGTTTCTCGTGTGCTCAATAATCGACCAGATGTAGACGCAGAGACCCGGGAGCGGGTGATGAAGGTGGTGGAAGAGCACGGGTTTGTTCCCAGTGTCGCAGCTTCGACGCTTGCCGGAAGGAGTCGTTTGATTGGCGCTCTCATTCCGGAACTGACCTGGCCTCTTATCCCGGAGATTATGCATGGCGTGGCTGAGGTGATTGCGCAGACCGACTATGAGCTTGTGCTGTATAGCGTCAATGATCGCAATCATCAGAAGGACCGCAGCGAGATTCTTGAACGTATCCTGGAGCGTAAGCTTGTTGCTGGCTTGCTGGCAATCTATCCAGGGCAATCGACCGAGTATCTGGAGAAGCTGCAACGTCAGGGGTTTCCTGTGGTGATCCTTGACGATCAAGCAACCCCTTCTGAGCGCATTCCCTGGGTGTCCGCCGATCAGCGCAACGGTGCATATGAAGCGACGCGGTATCTGGTGCGTCTCGGACACAGGCGGATCGCACATATTCGTGGGCCGCTTGAATATCAGGTGTCGCACGATCGCTTTCGGGGATATTGCGACGCGCTCGCCGAGGCTCAGATCATGGTTGAGCCTCAACTGATCGAGACCGGTGATTTCACCCTGAGCAGTGGTCAGCTCTGCGCCGAACGTCTTTTGACGCTGGATCAGCGCCCGACCGCTATATTTGCCGCGAACGATCTGATGGCGCAGGGTGTCTATTTTGCGGCGCAATCGCTTGGTTTGCGGGTTCCTGAAGAGGTGACGGTGGTTGGCTTTGATGATGTGCTGTTCGCCTCGCTGATGCAGCCTCCCCTGACCACGGTCCGGCAGCCGCTGGATGAGATGGGGAGAAGTGCTATCGAGCTGTTGCTGCGCATGATCGAGACGCCTTCGTTGCCCTATGAGTGGAAGTGGTCGGTATCTGAACGGAACCTTTCCAGATCGGTATTTATCACACATAAGACGCATGTTGTTGTAAGAGCATCATGTAAGCAACTCTGTACCCCTCTCTCTTTATCGAAGTAGCTGTTACATGCAATGAGTGCATGGGAATCAACGTGTGATTTTTCGTTTGTCGTCAGGAGGTTTTTTCAATGGCTCTACGACCGTTCTCCAGAGTCAAGGGGAAAGTACAGTTAACACTGCTTTCACTGCTGGCTCTTCTGGTTGTTCTGTCGGCCTGTCAAAGTGGCGGGTCGCAGGGGCAAAATCCTCAGCAACAGAACAAACAGACGACGCTCAATATCCTGGCATCGCCCGCGGGAAATTTCTCCTCCGCGAACTTTAACCCGTACATCAGCCCGAATGCTGGTGGCATGTACGGTGCACAGGGCATGATCTATGAGACCCTGATCTATGTGAACCGCTACAACGGTGAGATCAAGCCTATCCTGGCCTCCGATTACAAGCTTTCTGATGATGTAAAGAGTATCACCTTTACCATCAGACAGGGCGTGAAGTGGAGCGATGGACAGCCCTTCAGCGCCGATGACGTGAAGTTCACGCTGGATATGCTGAAGAAATATCCTGCAACTGACACCTCCGGTCTGTGGACAACCCTGATCCAGGATTACGCACAGCCCGATGCCAATACCATCAAGGTGAACTTCAAGAATGCCGATGCAACGGCAACCTGGCTTTTCAGTCAGACCTATATTGTGCCGAAGCATATCTGGGAAGCGAAGTCCAACCCGGCAACCGACAAGAACGAGAAGCCGGTTGGTACCGGACCCTACACCCTCAAAGAGTTCTCCCCTTCGGCTTATACACTGGTGAAGAACCCCAACTACTGGGAGTCTGGTAAGCCGGAGATCGCACAGCTTCGCTATATCGCGACCAACGATAACACCGCGGCGATGTTGCGTCTCTCTCGTGGTGAAATCGACTGGGCCGGTGTTGGCTGGGATCCGAAGTTTGATGCCAATTTCGTCAACAAGGACCCGAAGAACTATCATCACTGGTTCGAGAGCAATAACACTGTGATGCTGTATCTGAACCTGACCAAGTTCCCCTTCGACATCCCTGAGGTGCGTCAGGCGATCAGCACCGCGATCAACCGCGAAGAGATCAAGCAGAAGGCGGCTCCCTACGGCGTTCCTGCCAATCCGACTGGTTTGCTGCCAGCCCATAAAGATTGGATCGCACCGGAGTATCAGAATGCTTCGTTCACCCATGATACTGCAAAGGCGACTCAGCTTCTGGAGAAGGCTGGCTTCACCAAAGGCAGCGATGGTATTTACCAGAAGGACGGCAAGAGGCTTTCCTTCAATATGAACGTACCCAATGGTTGGGCTGACTGGCAGAGTGCGCTTGCCGTTATCTCTGACAACCTGAAGGCTGCGGGTATTGAGGCCAAACCGAACGCGATGGCTTCGCCCGAAATCTACTCGAATGCGTTGAACACCGGCAACTATGACACGGCTATCTCCTGGACGAACAAAGGGCCTTCGCCGTTCTTCTTCCTGAACGACTGGCTGCTGAGCTCCAATACCTGGGATCAGGGCAAGGCCGCCAATGGTGGTGCAACCAACTGGCAGCACTGGAAAGACTCCGAGACGGACAACCTGTTGCACCAGTATCGCACAACCTCCGATAAGGAAGCTCAGAAAAAGGCGCTCTATGGTATTCAGAAGATCGTCGTCGAGAAATTGCCTTCGATTCCTCTGTACTACAATGTGAGCTGGTTTGAGTACAGCACCAAGAACGCGACCGGCTGGCCTGACAAGGACAACCCGTACGCCTATGGATCACCGTTTGACGCTCCCGACTGCACGCAAATCGTTCTCCGCTTGAAACCTGCTGCATAAGCGGGTGGCGGGCAGGGATAAGGCCCGTTCTTATCCCTGCCTCTTGCGCGAACCCAAGCTGAAAGGAGAAAAGAAAGAAGGATGCGTCATCTACTCCGCCGTATCGCGTTTTATCTGGCGGCCCTGTGGGCCTCGGTCACCATTAACTTCATTCTTCCGCGTCTGATGCCTGGTGATCCTGTGCAGGCGTATGTGAACCGCTTGCGTGGACAGGGCACAATTACGCAGGCAACGCTCGACGCGATTCGATTGCAATTAGGCGTGAGCAACGATCCGCTGTGGATACAGTACTTTCACTACCTGGGGAATCTGCTGCGTGGTGAGCTTGGTATTGCTACCTCGCATTTTCCAACGCCGGTGGTTCAGGTCATCGCGACTGACCTGCCCTGGACGATTGGCCTGGTGGGAGTGGCGTCTATTATCAGCTTCTTGCTCGGTACGCTGCTTGGTGTGGTGGTGTCCTGGAAGCGCAATTCATGGGTTGATACCGTGGTCACACCGCTGTTGACCTTCTTCTCGGCGATTCCCTATTTCTGGCTGGCCCTGGGATTGTTGTATATCTTTTCCTTTAATATGGGGATTTTCCCGCTCGGTGGTGGCTATGATGCCTTGAGCGATATCTACCCCGGCTGGAACCTGGACTTTATTCTGAGTGTGCTCTTGCATGCGATCCTGCCCGCGTTGACAGTGGTGATCAGCTCTATCTCCGGGTGGGTGCTTGGCATGCGTAATGCAATGGTCACAACGCTTTCGGAAGACTATGTGTTGCTGGCGCGAGCAAAAGGCCTGCCCGAGCGGCGCGTGATGTTTACCTATGCCGCTCGAAACGCCATTCTGCCCAACATCACCGGTCTGGGGATGTCGCTTGGCTTTGTGGTTGGTGGTGCGCTGCTGACAGAGATGGTCTTCTCGTATCCGGGCATCGGTTTTGACCTGCTGACGGCTATTCGCGGCTTCGACTACAGCCTGATTCAGGGAATCTTCCTGATGATCGCGATCGCGATGCTGACTGCGAACTTTCTGTCGGATATCGTCTATGCGCTCCTTGATCCACGGGTGCGACACGAAAGGGGATAATTGATGCAGCAAGAGACCAATAATAGCACTCCGAACGTGCAAGAAGCGTCGTCCCCTGCGCAGGTTGCGCCTGTGGTCCTGCCGGGGAACGTCGCGGGAACAACAGGCAAGGTGCAGAGCCAGTGGAAGGCACAGCTTTCCCAGATTACCTCAAACACGCGTATGATGATCGGGATCGGGATACTGCTGTTCTTTATCCTGGTAGGGCTGGTCGGCCCGCTGTTTGCGCGATATGATCCGCATACCCTGACGAACGATCTGTTTCAGGCACCATCGGCGACGCACTGGCTCGGGACCACGCAGAAGGGTGAGGATATCTTTGCGCGTCTGGTCTACGGAACTCGTGTCTCGCTGTTAATCAGCTTTACGGCTGCGGCTGGCTCAACGCTGCTCTCGGTGCTGATCGGCCTGCTCGCGGGCTACAGTGGCGGTTGGGTCGACGATGTGCTGTCGTTTATCACGAATATCTTCCTGGTGCTGCCCGGCATGCCGCTGGCAATCGTAGTCGCGTCGTTTGCCGTGAAGGGAGCCTGGACGATTATTCTGGTGCTCTTGTTTACAAGCTGGCCCTGGGGTGCGCGTGTGTTGCGCGCGCAGACGCTCTCGATGCGGCAGCGCGAGTTTGTCACCGCTGCTCGCACGCTTGGTGAAAAGCCCTGGCGTATTATTCTCTTTGAGATTCTGCCAAATGAGATCGCAATTGTGGCCTCAAGCTTTGTCGGGACGTTTATCTTCGCGGCGCTCTCTGAAGTGGCCCTGGAATTCCTGGGACTGGGTGATGTTTCTGAGCCATCCTGGGGCGTGATCCTGTACTGGGCGCAGACGGATGGTGCACTGATGACAGGTGGATGGTGGCAGTTTGTCCCGCCAGGCCTCTGTGTGGCGCTGCTCTGTGCCGGTCTGACCTTTATCAACTTCGGCATTGATGAGCTGGCAAACCCGACGCTGCGCAACGAGCGGCGGCTTGCCCGAAGAAAGAAGAAAGTGGCGTAAGATGGACGCATTACTCGAAGTGAAATCGCTCAGCGTTGATTATGAGGCGATGGATGGGGCAGTCCACGCGGTGAAGAGCGTCGACCTGACGCTGCATCGCGGCGAAGTCCTGGGCCTCGCTGGCGAGAGCGGGTGCGGTAAATCAACGCTGGCTTTTGCGATTGCTCGCCTGCTCCGCCCTCCGGCAATGATTACCAGTGGACAGGTGATCTATTATCCCGATCCAGAGAAGGAGACCCCGCCCGCGCTGCTGGATCGACTGGACGCGAACAACGGCATTGATATTATGAAGCTGTCAATGGCGCAACTGCGTTCGTTTCGCTGGAAAGAGCTGGCGGTTGTTTTTCAAAGTGCGATGAACGCGTTGAATCCCGTGCTGAGCATCGGCGATCAGATTATTGATGTGTTGCATACGCACTGGCCCGGCAAGGGGAAGGACTATTATCACAAGCGAGCGGTTGAGTTGCTGGATCTGGTCGGTATTGCCGCTGATCGTCTGAGAAGCTACCCGCATGAGTTGAGCGGCGGCATGCGGCAACGTGTGGCGATCGCGATCGCCCTTGCGCTGCGTCCCGAACTGATTATTATGGATGAGCCAACGACGGCACTGGATGTGGTGGTGCAACGCGAGATTCTGGATCTGATCGCCGGGCTGTGCCGTGAGTTTAATACGGCGCTGATCTTTATCACGCACGATCTCTCGCTGTTGCTGGAACTCTCGGACCGGATCGCGATTATGTATGCGGGCAATATTGTCGAGCAGGCTACTAGCGAGCAGCTCTATCGGCAGCCGCGCCATCCCTATAGCTATGGCCTGTTGAACGCTTTCCCGACGCTGCATGGACCACGTTTGCAGATGATCGGTATTCCTGGCTCGCCTCCTGATCTGCGGGCGATGCCGACCGGTTGCGCCTTCCATCCGCGCTGCCCGATGGCTTTTGAGGCGTGTCGTGGGGTGGTTCCTCCGCTTGAGCCGAGCGGACCGACCGAGCAACTGGTTGCCTGCCATTTGTATAATCCGCGCTTCTTGAATCAGCCGCCCTCGACCGCTCAGATTGCGCGTAGCTACTCGGAGCTTGCAGAAAGGAAACGACGCAGATGAACGCAATGAGCCAACAGGCTATACTGGAAATCATGAATTTGCAGAAAGAGTTTCCGCTGCGTCAGTGGAATCCATTCGGGGGTAAACAGGCGGTCCACGCGCTGGAAAGGGCCTCGCTGGCACTCTATCCGGGCAGGGTGACGGCGCTGGTTGGCGAAAGCGGCAGCGGCAAATCAACGATTGCGCGTTTGCTGGCGCGGCTCTATGACCCGACTGGTGGCGAGATTCGCTTTCATGGCAAGCCGCTTGGCAAGGCGAACGCGGCCACACTGACCACCTATCGCCGCAGCGTGCAGATGGTCTTTCAGGATCCCTTTGCTTCGCTTAACCCGGTGCATAATGTGCGCTATCACCTCAGCCGCCCGCTGCGCATCTATGGCTTTGCGAAGAATGCGGAGGAAGAGACGGAGCAGATTCTTGCTCTATTGCGGCGTGTGAGCCTGACGCCTGCCGAGCAGTTTATTGAAAAGTATCCGCATCAGCTCAGCGGCGGTCAGCGGCAACGTGTGGCGATTGCCCGGGCGCTGGCTGTGCGTCCAGAAGTGATTCTTGCTGATGAGCCGGTGTCAATGCTGGATGTCTCGATCCGCCTGGATATTCTGAATCTGCTGGCGCAGCTCAAAGAGGAAGAGCGGATTGCGATTCTCTTTATCACGCATGATCTGGCAAGCGCTCGCTATTTTGCTGATGAGACACTGGTCCTCTATGCCGGTCAGATGGTGGAAGGGGGACCGAGTGAGCAGGTGATTCAGCAGGCAAAACATCCCTATACGCAGCTTTTGCTCTCAGCGACGCCTGCTCCAGAGCGCATGAGACTGAAAGGACAGCGCAGGACACCGCTAGAGGCTCGCGGCGAGGTGCCAAGCCTGATCCAGCCTCCGACAGGGTGTCGCTTCCATACTCGTTGTCCACATGCGATGCCGGTCTGTAAAGAGCGTTTCCCGGAACGCACCGAATTCGGTCACGGACATTGGACGTCCTGTTTTCTGTATGGGGCACAGAAGCATGATACCACGCCAATGGGCCGTTCACGTTCTCTCTCTAACGAAATAGCATCTAAGGAGTAATTGACGCATGAGCCAGAAAACGGCGACGGAGGGTGCTGTGCATTCGGATCGTTTTCCCTCCCATTTTCTCTGGGGCGCGTCTACATCGGCCTACCAGATAGAGGGCGCGACTCGCGTAGACGGGCGCGGTGAGTCCATCTGGGATCGGTTCGCGGCGACACCAGGCAAGGTCTATCAGGGTGATACAGGTGATGTGGCTCTTGAGCATTATTATCGTTTTCAAGAAGATATCGCATTAATGAAAAAGCTGCATTTTAATGCCTATTGCTTTTCTATTGCCTGGCCGCGCATCATCCCCGAGGGGACAGGAACCGTCAATGAAAAGGGACTGGATTTCTATGATCGGCTGGTTGATGAGCTGCTGGCTCAGGGCATTACACCGCTTGTTAAGCTGTATCACTGGGATCTCCCCTATGCGCTTCAGGAGCGGGGCGGCTGGCTCCGACGAGAGACTGCACAGGCATTTGCTGATTACGCCGAGATTGTGGCCCGGCGTCTGCGTGATCGGGTAAACTGGTGGATCACCTTTAATGAGCCGTGGTGTATCGCCTATCTCGGGCATGGTGTGGGAGTGCATGCGCCGGGTCTGGCAAACAAGCAGGACGCGTTGAATGCCGGACACCACGTGCTTCTGGCGCATGGGCTGGTCCTGCCGCGCCTGCGGGCCCTCTTACAGCCCGGAGCGAAAATCGGCTTCACGGTCGATCCCTATCCGGTTTATGCTATGGATGAGAGCGATGAGGCCAGACAACAGGCGGAGCGACTGGACCGTTTCCGCAATCGCTGGTTCCTTGATCCGCTCTTCCGGGGATGCTATCCTGACGGGCTGTTTGAAGATCTGGGCTGTGTTGCACCCGATATTCAGCCTGATGACATGGCGCGCATCGCGGCTCCGCTGGATTTTCTGGGCGTCAACTACTATTCGCGCTGGCGCACCTCGCGAGAGAGTAATGCGCTTGAGGCGCTGCCAGTTCCCGAGGACGCACCACGTACCGTGATGGGGTGGGAGATTTACCCGCAGGGCTTACTGGAAGCGCTGCGCCAGGTCCAGCAGGACTACGCTCCGCCCGCAATCGTCATTACCGAGAACGGGGCTGCCTTCAACGATATCTGGGATGGTGGAGATCTGGTTCATGATCCCGAGCGGGTCGAGTATATGCGCTCCCATCTGGCCTCGATTGAAGCGGCGGTCGCCGAGGGCATTCCGGTGCAGGGCCATTTTGCCTGGTCGCTGATGGACAACTATGAATGGGCCGAAGGATATAGCAAGCGCTTTGGCCTGGTCTATGTCGATTATCCCTCTCAGAAGCGGATTATCAAGCAGAGCGGGCTGTGGTATGCGAACTATATCGAGGCACAACAGAAGAGCGCGGCAGTCACAGAGCAGACAGACTGATTGCAACTCCTCTGAGATTTACTCACTTCTCGACTGTCAGCGTGAGAGTATCCCCAGGGTGCTTCTCGTGTGGTACACGACATGGGGTACTGGTGAGGGGCCAGAAAACTGGCCTCTCATTTTTCTGCTCCGTGGTTGACATTGTTTGCGCTCATCCATATAATGATTCTCAGGAAGTATCGTTATTGTATTGTAAAGAGAGAGAAGAAATGTATCGATACAGAACCGAGCGATCTGAGTTCCCTGTTACGGTTGTAGGCCGCCTCTTCGTCCCCTGTTTCTTCTCCTGCTGTATGTGTTGTTGTTAACTCCTGCTTTTTTTTCTCCACCCGTTTTTCTCTTTGACTCTTTTTGTGTTTGTATTACCCTATCCTCTTGTGAAGGAGAGTATAGTATGATTCTCTATCCTGAATTACAGCATTTTACCCTGGCTGACGTCTATGCCAGCACCTTTGATCTGGTGATGTTGCGTCATCTGGCGGCCCATGTACAGGAGGCATTGCGCTGGCCGCTTGCTCCCGGGGCGCTGCCCTTTCTGGCGCAGACACGTGATGAGTATAGCTATGCGCATCGTATCGTACTGTACCAGAACAGGGATACGTTTGAGCGGGGCCCGCTCTTTTTTGTTGGCTTTCTGGGCAAGAAGCGCCTGGACCCGGAGGCGGCGGTTGTGGAAGCGCTGACGGAGGTGGATAAAACCCTCATTATGGAACTGGCAAAGGCTCCGGATATCTTGAGCTATTCTTCCGTTGAACTGCATGATGGCAACTGGTGCAATCTGGTAGTGTTTCGGAAGCAAGAAGCAAAAGAGACGGTCACGCAGCATCAGATGCATATGCTGGCCGCGCACCAGCTTGCCCCACAGTACTACGAGTGGATTCGCTTGCATCGGGGAATATTGCTCGAAGGCTTTACACCCGGTCAACTGGTCATCGTGTCGACGAAGTTCTATCTCTTCGGGGATGAGGGTCGGGAGGCAGCAATGCGCTCCGGTTCGCTGACCAGAACGTATACATATATGAACGCGCAGGCCAGAATCTACGAGTATTCCTATCCGCGCCCTGAGCATGTTGTTGTCGAGCTTTGAGTGTGTAAGCGAAAGGAGTATGATGCTTCGCTGTGTAACCTTTCTTGCCCCGGTCTTCTTTCCAACCTATCAGGCGATAGTGGCGTATCTGGCCCGACGAGTAGGGCAGCCCATCGAGCTTGAGGTTGGCACATCATTTGATGCGTTTGCCGCAGGAGCCGCTGACCTCGGCTTTGTCTGCGGACTGGATTATGTGCGGCTCACGGCCTGTCAGCCCGAGTCGGTTGAGTTATTGGCGGCACCGGTCGCGGTTGCCATGCGCTATTGTGCGCGTCCGGTGTACTTCTCGGATGTGGTGGTGCGGCAGGATAGCCGCTTTACCCGTTTTGCCGATTTACGTGGCGCGACCTGGGTGTATAACGAGCAGGTGTCCTATTCCGGCTATGTAGCGGTTGCCCGGGCGCTTTCCTTGCAAGGCGAAACCTGCGCGTATTTTGGGCGCTGTCTGGCTTCGGGGTCGCATGAGCGCTCACTACAGATGGTGCTCGATGGCATGGCCGACGCCACGGCGCTTGATTCGCATGTGCTTGACCTGTTGTTGGTCGCACGACCTGAGCTCAGTCAACAGATACGTATTATTGCCTCGATTGGTCCGGCAACAAGCCCGCCGGTGATCGCGGCTTCCCGCCTGGATCGCGGACTCAAGGAGGCATTACGCGAGGCACTGCTGAGTATGCATACCGAGAGGGAGCATGCCCGGATCTTGCAGGAGAGCTGTCTGCACTGTTTCGCGCCCGTAACGGATAGCTCCTATGACGAGATACGCAGTGTGTATGTGCAGCAGGAACAGTGATATTGCCATGCAGGTATAATAGAGATAAGAGACATAGAACTTCCTGTGATAGATCCCACAACAACAACGCAAATACCAGCATGGGAAGAGGGCAGTATTGCGGTACTGCCCCTTCCCTTTCTTCATACTCAGCCGTTGACCCGGAGAATATATTTCCCGGTTGACGCTCTCGATTCCAGCCGAGCATGAGCTGTTGCGACTTCTTTCAGCGGCAGGATCTCGGTAATGTCGATCCGAATGCGCTCCTGTGCAAGCCACTCAAGGGTGCGCGCGGCAGTCTCCTGAAGGAGCGCGGGCGCACTGGAGCCCAATATACCGATGCTATAGCCCATGATAGCCTTGTTCTCGGCAAGCATGTTGCCTGGCATCTTCGGAAGGTCGAGCGCTTTCTTGACATCTTCGTTGGCTCCGCCAAAGATGACGAGCCGTCCTAGCGGTGCAAGAACTGCGAGGCTCTGGCTACGAACAGGCTCTCCAATGGAGTCGAGCACGATATCTACACCACGCCCCTGCGTTAGCTCCTGGACCTGCTGGACAAAGTTGTCGCGCAGAAGCACAGTATCATAGCCAAACTGTGCCGCATAGCGTGCCTTCTCCTGCGTACTGACGGTCCCGATGACCCGGCCTGCGCCCAACAACCGTGCTATCTGACCGGCCAGCGTGCCAACGCCGCCGGCAGCCGCATGAATCAGCACCGATTCACCCTGTTGCAGTCGTGCAACGCGGACGAGCAGATCATGTGCCGTTGGGACGATCGTTGGAAATCCGGCGGCGGTTGCCAGATCAATGGACTTGCTCAGGGTGTCGAGAGGAAAGGTCAGAGCGGCCTGTGCAATGGCAACTTCCGCGTAGCCTCCTTCTCGTGTGAAAGCGGCAACCGGCTGTCCGACGCGTAGCCCCTCGACGCCCTTCCCAAGTGCCGCGATGTGTCCCGAGACCTCAAGCCCGGGAATGGTGGGGAGGTGAACGGTATGGTGGCCTCCCCGGCGCAGCATCGACTCGGCGAAGTTGACCCCGGCATACGCGACGCGAATAGCAACTTCTCCCGGGCCGGGAACTGGCTTGGGCATCTCCTGAAGCTGCAATACCTCTGGACCACCAAATGCATTGATTGCGATTGCTTTCATTAAGTTGCTTTCCTTTCTCCCGGGTAAGAACTTTGAGGGATTCTGCCTTTGCCCAGGTAAAACCTATCAACAGGCCGACCGGACGTACGTCAGAAAGTGCATTCGCTGCAATATTGTCGTCTTTCCCTCTTGATCTTGCCACGCTTCTCAAGTTCGTTGTTTTTTTGAATGTGTCTTGATTATACGTGATGGACGCAGCTCTTGTAAGAAGGAACCAAAAAGTGATATAGTCACCTCATGGTTACCTTCAACGATTCAAAACCAACAATAGACGTACTCTGTCCCACGCGACGCGGCCTGTCCCTGCTCTCCAATCAGTGGACGTTGCTTGTCCTGGGTGCGCTGCATAAAGGAACGCTACGCTTCAGCGAGCTTCAGACTATCATTGAAGGGATCTCAAAGAAGATGCTGACGCAAACCCTGCGTGATCTGGAGCGCAACGGGTTGATCAAACGCGTGGTCTATCCGGTGATACCGCCAATGGTCGAGTATTCGCTGACTCCATTGGGGGAGACCATCATTGAACCGATCTGGGCGTTTCGCGACTGGTCGGAGGAGCACATTGAGGAGGTGGAGCGGGCCCGTGAGGAATATGATCGGCGCTCCCGGCTCCCCCTTCAGGAGCAGACGGCAGCACTCGTGCAACAACGAGCGCATGAGGCATCGGAGCTATGACGGATGAGAGCGCCATAAAGCGTTTCTGTTTGCATAGCGAGAAGAAAGAGTATAGAAGAGCATATTCAGGCGGATGAATGCAGGTGTAGCGCGACTTTGTTGAGCAGCTCATCAAGCTCAAAGGGCTTGGCCAGAAAGTCATCTGCTCCGGCCTTTTCCGCCTCTTGAGCCGCATTGGGATGCGCTGAGAGCATCAAGATGGGAATATGACGCGTGGCAGGTTGCTGTTTCAGGCGTCTGGCAATCTCGCGACCATCCACGCCCGAAAGCAGCATGTCCAGCAGAATGACATCGGGCATATTCTGTTCTGGAAGCTGCTCCAGATATTCACCTCTGTCGATGGTTGTGACATCATACCCCTCATCTTCCAGCATTGCTGCAAGTGCAAGCGTGATATCGGGGTCATCGTCAACGATCAGTACCTTTTTACCGGTAGATGTCATTGTCTCCCATCTCCTTTCACAAAGTCTGAAGGGTGGGGATTAGTCATAGAGTGGCAAGGTGACATAGAATGTGCTCCCTTTGTCTTTTTGGCTTTCCAGCCAGAGCTGGCCTTCATGCCGCTCAATAATGGTGCGAGTAATATAGAGGCCGATACCGAGGCCTGGATAGGTTTGTTCCTCCGAATCAATGACGCGATAGAAGCGGTCAAAGATATTGTGGTGATGCTCTGGCGCAATGCCAATACCAAAATCCTGTACGGCAATGCGTGCCTTATTGTCCTGTCGATCCAGTCGTATAATGACTGTATCGGCATGGGGAGAATATTTCATGGCATTGGTCAGCAGATTGATAAGGACCTGCTCCAATCGATCCCTGTCGCCATAGATGCGGGCGTTTGTGCTGCCCTGTAACTGAATGTGATGTGTGCTGCTGATCTCCTGAACGTTCTGCACGGTTTCCTGAACCAGCGTGTCGAGGTCGAGCGGTTCTTTATGGAACGAGAGCTTGCCAATTTCGATTTTCGAGATGTCCAGCAGATCAGTAATGAGGGCTGTGAGCTTCTTGAGCTGCGAATCCATTCTGTTGAGGAACATCAGAGTCTGGCTATCGGCATTTTTGCCCAGACGACGCTGTAGGATTTGCGTGAAGCCCTTGAGGCTCGTCACCGGGGTCTTGAGCTCGTGACTTGCCATACTGATAAAGGCATTCTTACGCTCTTCAAGCTGCTTTTGCTCATCAATATCCGTTGTCGAGCCGATCCATGTAGTGATCTGGCCCGTGTCATCGCGTATGGGAATGGCTCGGCTGATATGCCAGCAGTAGACTCCATTGGCGCGCCGGAAGCGATGTTCGATTTCAAGCGGCTCTCCACTCTTGAGGGAATGGAGCCAGCTCTGAAGTGTCGCTTCCTTATCATCGGGATGCAGGCATTGCAGCCAGCTCCATCCCAGAAGTTCTTCAGCCGGGAGGCCAGTAAAGTCATACCACTGGGGGTTGACGTAATCAATGGAGCCGTCAGGCCTGGCAATAAAGACCTTTTGCGGCATCGACTCTGCAAGAAAGCGTAGACGCGCTTCCGCCTTACGGAGCGCCTTTTCAGCCTGCTTCCGTTCGGTGATATCACGTATATTGCACTGGATGAGCTCGTGCTCATCGACCTTATAGAGGTTGCACACGCACTCCAGATACTGAGGCGTGCCATCCGGATGGGGCAGGAAGAGCGAATCATAATGGAGAAAGCGCTTCTGTTGCAGTTCTTCCAGAAATGTTTCAGCTTTTGTGCTTTCACGAGAGAGGAGCACCTGCCGTATATCCTGTCCTATCAGCTCCTCCTGTGAGCGACCAAGCAGTTGGGCGATAGCCGGGTTGGCGTCGGTAATTGAGCCCGAACGCGGATGAAGAATCAGGATACCATCTTTTGAAGCCTCAAACAGGCGACGATAGCGCACCTCTGAGATGCGAAGCTTTTCTTCTGCTTGCTTGCGTTCGGCAATCTCGCCCCACAGGGAAAGCGCCTGTTGCTGCAAGTGCGTGATGGCGCGAAGTCGCTCGTCTGGACTCTGGAGCGAGGTATAGCTTTCCTCGGGGATTACCTGCGAGTGCTGATGGCAGATGGTTTCAAATGAAGGGCTATGCATATCTCCCTGAAAGCTGCGTATAGGATACGCACAGAAGAGCGAGAACGGGCAGATTGAGTGCTGTAAGTTGTTCCAGCAGTCTTCTAGCTGAATCGCAGTGGTCTGCTTGCCCTCCGCCCACAGGAGTGCGACCATCTCGCCATAGACGCGCACATGTGGTCGATTGATAGCAGTTTTTTCAATCAGGCCGCCAAAGATGCGGGAGAAGCGCTTTTCATCCAGCTTTTCCCCTTTGACAAACCAGGACAGCGCCTCGGTAGCCTCAGCGGTCACATACGTTCCCTCTTTGCTGGCGGCGTCAATATCCCATCCCTGCGTTTGCAGGAGTTCGTTCAGCTTGCGAAGATGCTCGGCGCTGGCAATCACAATACAGCCTTCATTGGCGGCGAGCCCGGCTGCCACATAGCCGCTCAATGAGTGCAGAAGAAAGTCATCATGCTCATAAAACTGAACAAAGTGATCTGTTGCTCCCATGTTATGCCAGCCAGTGGAGGGAGCAAGGCGCCCTTCCCGCACGGGACTCAGGGTATAGAGAAGGGCTTCGATTCCCGGCACCTCAAGCAGATTCGTCAAACTTCCCTCAAAGCGGCGCGTGGTATTGTCCTTACAACGAAGCACTACCTCGGCTTTCAGGGTTCTGCCAGGGGAAGGCTGTACCTCTTTCAGGATGATGCGGAGAATACGGGCTTCGTCCCGGGGAGCGAGAGAATCAAGTGCGCGTCCGAGCAGCTCTTCAGGAACATAGCCCATCAGTTGCGTGAGTGCCGGGCTGGCATACGTAATGTGGCCCTGGCGATTCAGCAACAGTATGATATTTTGACTCTCCTCGATATAGGTCTGTGAAGGGTGCTTTTTGAGTTTCCGTGCTTTTTGAGAAGATGATGAATTGCTTGAAGTTGTTGTCATGAATTTGAGTGTTCCTGACTTCCCATGTCGGTATTTCTACCAGGTTATCATTTCTGCTGAGAAAAGCAAAGTGAACCATAGCTCACCGAGCTTATCCATATCTGTAGTACGATTGACGGTGCTGCTCCGTTTCTTTCTGGTCCTGTTCGTGGCTGTGTGCAGGCGTGGGAATGGCGTGCCACACGGCAGGGGAGGAACAGGAGAGACACCAATATTTGGATCTGCCTCATTTCTTTTCGCGGCGTTTCTTGAGCTCGTTAAGCGCATTATCAATCAACTTGAACAGTTGATCATCACTCATTTTTGAGATATCTGTTTGCTGCTGTGATTGCGTATCGGCAGAGGTGGGCGGCTTTTCTCCCTCGTACGTCCCATGCAGAAACGCCTGTATCTCGTCTGGACTATGGAAGGCTCGGACGCTGCCATCCTCGGCGTTGACCAGCGTTTGTAGCGAGACGCCTGCATAGTTGGTGTTGGTGACAGAGACCATCCAGTACAGTTTGCTATCGCGAATCACCGGGCGTGGTTCCAGCGTCACCACGGAGCCCGTTTCGTCTTTTGTCCAGTTATAGAGCGGATAAGCAGCTCGTACATATTCCATTGCCTTGTTCGGGCCAAGCAGACTCGCTGTCTTCGGCACAGTGTAGACCTGCATTTTGCCACTGTGCGCGTTCCAGAGGAGCAGGGTGTTAATGCCGTGTGCCTGGCTGACCGGGCTGCAAGCAATCGCCCAGATGGGGCTGTCCGTGGCGGGAAGCAGATAGGGCATCTGATTTTCGTCATGCTCAAAGGAAACGGGCTCTACCTGATTCCTGTGGATGAAGAGCGCGTTCCAGATGCCGTCCCGATAACCCCAGGAGTTGCCAATCTCGCGGGCAAGCCCTTCAGGGAACAGGCGTTGCCCCTGGAAGCGGGGATCTTGCTGGATGCGTTCGGGGCTCAGATTCTCAATCGTGCCATCGGGATGAATCACATAGGTGCTTTCCCAAAAAGGAACCATAGCCGGAAACTGGAAGTGATAGCCGATGGAGGGGACCAGCGTCAGCACCTCGTTAGTGGAGGTGAGTATGTAATAGGGTGTGTCGATATCGCTGTTAAAGCGCCGTGAATAGGTTTGCCACTCGATGCTGCGGTTGAAGGCCATGCCCTCGCCAAAGGTCATCGGCGCATCAACGCTTTTCAGGCTGCCATCTGACTGTACGATCAGGATGCCCTGCGTTTGATAGCTTATTGATAAAGCCGTTGGGCACCCGTGCCGCGACCCACTCGATGTTCTCCCCGATCTGAATCGAGTGGAAGTCGCCCGGGGCTGTCTGGGAGTCCTGATAGCGGTTGCTGCCGAAGGTTTTGCTGACTTCTTTCGGCAGATAGCGTATTTGCGTGGTATTCGGGAGACTGGTGATCGTTTCAAACGATTGCTGTGCCAGGTACTTGTGATAGAACTGGTTGTTGAGAAAGAGAAAGAGAAAGAAGGCGAGCAACTCAACAACCCCCAGTGTCAGCAAGAAGCGCAAGCCCGGGGAATACCCGCGCGTGAACTTGAGAATCGCGGCAGGGATCAGAAACAGGCCCGCGATCCCGGCAGCGATCAGCCAGAAGCCGAAACCGCGAAAGAAAAGCGCCATCCAGATGGCGTGACCGAAGGGCGTGAGGCCCAGGAAATAGAGCGCTACAATGCCGACCAAGAGCAGGACGGTCGCAATGAGCAGGCGAATGACACGCATATGGAGATGATCCTTTCTTCTCTTCCTGGAAGACATCTATGTGGTTCTTTGTTCCTCGCTCTTTACGATTGATAGTGATCGATTCTGCTTTCTAAGGAGATAGACGTGAAGATGATGGCATTGTAAAGCCGAGGGAGGGCGGGAAAAACCGGAGAGGCAGGAGAAAGCGGTGTCTCTCCTTCCCTCTCCGTTGTGTGGCTACATCAAGCGTTCCCAGAGGGCGCGCGTGTGGGGTTCGGGATCGTCTATCACGGCACATGAGGTATTGAAGATCATAGTTGCACGGCGTTCGAGATCGTAGCGCGGCCAGTGAGGCAGGTCCTCGGCTTCAGGGGAGCCGGTATGTGCGAAGGCGATCCAGGCGGCCCGCATGCGCCTCCCCAGAGCATGGCTGTCGGATGTGTTGCCTGTCAAGGCGGCGGCCTTCTCAATGGTGTTCCAGACAAAAGGTATTTCCAGACCGTGACAGGCTCCCAGGCGACCGTATAGCACTGGAGATACCCAGTCAAAGCGATACATCCAGACCGGGGAGTGCTGTATCTGTCGCTCTGCCAGACGGATCGCGGGTATGCGGAAAATGCGATCCGTTTGCACGCTGGACCAGACCTCAGCCGGGGTCTCACCACGTTGATCTGCTGTATAGGCTGCTTGCACCGCTGGAGCCGCCGGGCCAAAGGCTTTTGCAAAGATCTCCTCATTGAAGGGAACTTTCATCGTCTGCATCGCTTCAAAGAGCTTCCATTCATCGCGGTTGGTGCCGATGAGGAGCGATACTTCCCGTGCGGAGCCCGAGGCAACGGCATCGATGGGTGCCTGTGGAAGCGTGACGCCATCAATTACGGGCTGGTAGCTCATTTGTGTTTTGCCCTCGGCGGAGCGCACCTGTGCCTGGATGATCTCTTCAAACGGGAGTTCCGCCAGAGCGTTCAGGTCAGGCTGCTCCTTGCCGAGCGCCTTCCAGAAGTCTCCTGCCTGCTGTTCTGCCTGCTCCTTTGTGGAAACAGCATGGGACGCGCCGCTCTGGAGTATGGCCTGATGGAAGAGCCCCCTTGCCGCGGGCATCGCGAGCAGGGTGCCAATGCTCATCGCGCCAGCCGACTCGCCAAACACGGTCACATTGTCGGGATCACCACCAAATGCTGCGATGTTCTCCTGAACCCAGCGCAGGGCTGCAATCTGATCCAAGAGACCCCGGTTGCACTGGGGCTGTCCCTCATTTTCCAGATAGAGGAAGCCAGGGGCACCAAGCCGATAGTTGATGGTGACAACCACCACATCGCCCTCAGTTGCCAGGCTCTCACCATCATAGAGTGGGGTCGAGCCTGAGCCGGAGACAAACGCGCCACCATGAATCCAGACCATGACCGGATGTTTCTGGCTGCGGTCCTGTGGAGCCCAGATGTTGAGTGTCAGGCAGTCCTCGCCGATAACAGGAGGCTTCCCCTGCTTGCCTGTAAAGATCTGACTGAGTCGCTGTTCCTGAAGGATTGGCTGGGGAGCAATCGGGCTGAACTCGGTTGCGTCACGGGTCCCCGTCCAGGGCTCAGGTGGCTGTGGTGGCTGAAAGCGAAGCGGTCCTGCAAGGGGTTGAGCGTAGGGAATGCCTTTCCAGACGATGCTTTTGCTCAGTTCGGTTCCGCGTATTTTGCCATAACGGGTTTCTACTGTCGTTTGCATAATCGATCCCTGTTTCATTCTCTCTGCTAGTTTGCTTCTTCTTCAATGTTCGCAATCTGGTAGACATCTTCCAGCGTTTGTTCACGTGCTTTGGCGATGCGATTCAGGCGTTTCTGGAACTGCTGATAGGCGAAGTTGCGAATCTCCTCTTGCTCGGGAGTCGGGGGTTGATCCGATCGGTTGTTGCGAGCGCGATCGTAGAGCTCGTGCATACGTGCCTCAACGACAGGCCAGAGCGATTTGTCCTGCGCAACGTGGCGGGAGATAAAGAAGACCCCATAAGCGATATGGCGGGACTCATCGCGCTTGATAAGCTGGATGCCCTCCATCAGGCCGGGCATGATCTTTTCCTGGCTGAGCATGCGTGAGAAGCTGTAGTAGCCTGTCTCGGCAAAGACACCCTCGATAATCATGTTGTAGATGATGGAGGCGCGTACCTGGTTGACCGGTGAGGGATCTGTCAGCAAGATGTGCATATCGTGCGTCAGGTCTTCGGTGAACAGGTTGCGTCCTCCAGTATCGCTGCTTGCCTTCTGTTCGACAAGCGCCCCTGGTTCCTCAAGCACTTCATCAAAGATGCGACGGAAGAATTCGGTGTGCTTGGCTTCTTCCCAGAGAAAGGTAGTCAGATACATCTCCTCTTCAAGTCGTCCCTCACGTGCGACCGTCATGAGCAGCGGGAGCAGGTCGAGCGTGACGGCCTCTTCACCGGCCTGAAAGCCAACGAGCAAGTTGCGCAGGGCCTCACGCTTCTTCTGAGGCATATTGAGCCAATCCTGACGGTCCTTCGTCAGATCAATGGCCCGCGGGTCCCAGGTGCCGAGCTTCTTTGCCTTGTGATAGAGCCGCATGGGCGGGATATCGTGGCGCAGGCTGCGTTGAAGGGTAGTGTAGGTGTGCCTGGGAATGGTCGTCATGGTGATGAACCTCCTTATTCGACGCTCTTGTTCTGCCTGAATTGTTGAAGATACATGCTCAGCATCACAATCAGGGGCTGTGCCTGTTCCACTAGAGGAACTGTCACATGATGTATCATGCGTGAAAAGAGCAACCCGTTGATTTGGCTCTGAAGGAGAAAGAGGAACGGTTCGTCCTGAATCTCTAGCAGTTGCATGAGGAGCTGCTGATAGCGTAGTCCGCCCTGTTGTAAGAGAAGGCCCGCATCTTCGCCGTAGAGGTCGCGATGCTGGTAGTAGTTGAGTGTGACCATCAACTGCTTGTTCAGAAAGCTTTCGTGCTGCTCAAGAAAGCGAAACAGCATCGTCAGGCGCTGTTCCGGTGGCATATCTTGCTGAACGAAGGACGTTATCATCTCCGTGGTCCGGGCGGTGACCTCTTCGACAAGCTGCTGAAACAGGGCCTCTTTCGTCGGGAAGTAGTGATAGAGTGTGCCCGTCGAAACCTGAAGCGCTTCGGCGATCTGGCGCATCGTCAGGGCACTATACCCCGATTGGGCAAACAGGTCGAGACAGCGAGAGAGGAGCTGTTTGCGATAGCTGACGTGATCAACAACTTTCGGCATTTCTGGTACTCACTTTTTATATCAAACGTTTGTTATAAAAAAGATACACTCATCGATATCAGAAGTCAAGCTGAACAATTGAAAATGAAGATTCAGCGCGGCCTTATGCTCTGTGACGCGATACCAGCGCGACGATCTCCTGCGCAAACGTTGTATCCAGCGGGGCGGGATAGAGCAGGAAGCGATACCATTTCGCGCCAAAGATCATGTCCGCGAGCACCTCTATATTGGTCTCGGCTGTGAGCTCTCCCCGGGCCTGAGCACGTTGCAGCAACTCAACCAGCGATGCCCTGCGTGGCACGATAAAGACACGCTGAAAGGTTGCGGCGAATGCAGGGTCAAGCAGCGCCTCGGCGACGATGCCCCGGAGCAGCATCCCCGATTCTCCGCGCAAACTCTCAAATGAGCGTTCAAAGTAGCTTAAGAGATCGCTCTGTAACGAGCCAGTATCGAGAAAGGGGACATGTGTATTGCTGTGGGTGGTGAGCGCTTCAAGGGCAACCTCGGCCTTTGAGGACCACCAGCGGTAGATAGTCTTTTTCCCGACTCCCGCTTCCGCCGCGATAGCCTCGATGGTGGTTGCTCGATATCCCTGCTGTTTCAGCACGTCAATAGTGGCCTGCAAGATGGCCTGATGTGATGCCTCACTGCGTGGACGGCCCGGAGTCTGCTGCTTTTGTTGGACCATGATTCCTCCCTTGACAGAAACGATCCGTGGTGTATAGTATGAAACAATAATGATACAAAGCGTATCGTTATTATAGCAAAGCCGAAATGAAGAGACCAGTTTGACAGGTTCCCATAGGAAAAGAAGACGGTGGAACCATTGAAACAACAAACGGTGTTGGTGACAGACCCGGGTAAGGCAACCACGCTCGGCAGGGAGCAAGCGTTCTGTTGCGGGATGTGATCGGCAGAAGCTGGAAGCAACACGTAAAGAAATAGAGTAGCCAACCGGAAATAGAGGGCTCACGACCTATAGGCGGATTTCGCCTTGCTTGCAGAGGTACGTTGTCGGGCACAGCAGCTTCTTATTGATCTGTCTCGCCGGGTGCATTCGCAGGCCTCTCGTGGCACGGCGTCGGCTGAGTGAGTGCCTGGCCTGAAAGCGAGAAAGAGAAGAGAGAGGGCAGATACCCTTTTCTCTTCTCTTTGCTCACATAAAGGCTTCGGTGGTGGAGAAATGGTGGTTTGTGGGGTTCTCTGTTCTTACTGTATCGTGTGCCTGAAATGGTATATATCAATGAGTGATTGAGCTTTCGTCTTCACGCACTTGAAGGATCAGCTTTCCGCGTGTATGTCCTCGGGAGGCCTGTGCAAACGCGGCCGGCGCTTCCTCAAGCGGGAAGACCTGCTCAATGATCGGTTGAATGTGGCCCTCATCAATACGCTTACCAAGCTGTATCAGCTCTTCCCGGCTTGGACGGACGACGAAAAAGGCGCTGTGGACACCATGTTCGTTGGCTTTCTCCTCGGAGATTGGAGCGAAGACCGAAATAAGTCTGCCCCCTTTTTTCAGCACGCTCCATGAGCGGTCTACTGTTGCACCACCAACCGTGTCAAGGACCAGATCAACAGCCTGCACCTGTTCCTCGAAGCGAGTAGTTCGATAATCGATGACCTCGTCAGCGCCAAGTTCACGCAAGAAGGCATGGTTTTTCGCGCTGGCTGTCGCAATGACATGAGCCCCCGCCCAATGTGCCAGTTGGACGGCAATGCTTCCCACGCCTCCCGCCGCACCATGAATCAGAATCGTCTGTCCTGCCTCTAGCTTGCCATGCTGGAAGAGAGCCTGCCAGGCTGTCAGACCAACAAGGGGTATCGCGGCGGCCTGCACATGGGTCAGTGAGCGCGGCTTGGGAGCCAGTTCGCTTTCATGTGCGATAGTATATTCGGCGGCGGCTCCATCGCGATCGAACTCGGTCAACGCGTAGACGGCATCGCCTGCCTTGACGCCAGTTACTTCATCACCAACTGCGACTACAACGCCGGAAAGGTCATGGCCCGGAATGGGGTGGGTGCGCTCGGTTCCCGCTGTGGTTTTCCAGGTTTCAACCCATTGCGGTTCCTGCCACATCACAGAGGTCGCATAGACACGAACCAGCACCTCTTTCTTACCGGCAAGGGAAGGCTCTGGCGCCTCTTCATATCGAATTCCTGGTATATCTTTTCTTGTGAAACGAATTGCTCTCATTCCGCAATTCCCCTTTTCTTCTTTACATCAGTATCTATTTGCATTGGTTATAGTAAAAAACAGCCATATATTGAGCATTATTCCATAAAGGTAGACAGCGACCTCTACCATTCAGTATGCTAGCAGATATATGGATGTTTGAGCTTATTTTCTGTTTTGAAAGGAATCGCTATTCACTCTATGGAGAAAAAAAGAAGTGGTTGCCTGCGAGCTTTGCTTATAGGGTGCATTGTAATGCTGCTTTTCGTCGCATTCCTCTCTATCAATAATGGGCCATTGTTTGTAAAACAGCGAACGGGTAGGCCGTTTCTACTGGCTCATCGCGGTGTTGCCCAGACCTTTGATACGCATGGACTCCAAAATGATACCTGTACCGCCGAGCGCATTTATCCTCCGGAACACTCGTTTATCGAGAACACGATCCCCTCGATGCAAGAGGCGTTTCGTCTGGGCGCTGACATGGTCGAGTTTGACGTGCAGCCGACCAGAGATGGCAAGTTTGTGGTGTTCCACGACTGGACGCTTGATTGTCGCACCAATGGGAAGGGCGTGACGCGTGAACATACGCTGGCTGAATTAAAACAGCTCGATGTCGGCTATGGCTACACTGCCGATGGTGGGAAAACCTACCCGCTCCGCGGGAAGGGACTGCATATGATGCCCTCGCTTGATGAGGTGTTGCAGACATTCCCGGACAAGGCGTTCTTGATCCACGTCAAGAGCAATGATCCAGAAGAGGGCAGACAGCTTGCTCAGGTGCTCTCACGGCTTTCAGCGGCACAGCAATGCCTGCTGACCGTCTATGGTGGCGATCTGCCGGTTGCCTCTTTTCATGAACAGCTTCCTGGCATTCGTGTGATGTCAAAGGAGACCATGAAAAGCTGTCTGATCCCGTATCTGGTACTTGGTTGGAGCGGTTATGTCCCGCCGGCCTGCCAGAACACCGAGCTGCATATTCCCGAGGCTCTGGCTCACTGGTTCTGGGGTTGGCCCGGGCGTTTTCTTGAGCGTATGGAAAGCAATAACACCCGCGTGATTATTGTTGGTGGCGACGGTAGCGAGTTCTCTAGCGGCTTCGATACGCCAGATGATATGAAGCGGCTCCCATCCGACTATAACGGGTGGATCTGGACCAACCGCATCGACAAAATTGCCCCCCTCTCCAAAAAGGAGAACAGCGAATGGTACAGGCACTGCGCGTAGAGTACCTGTACCATTTCCTTGACCTCCAGAATGACACTGCATTATAATACAGGTATCTCTTATTTTACCTGTATTTTCCTGTTGCAAGGAAGAGGTGAGCCAATGACTGACGATGCCCATCTCATCGAGGAACGGCTACACAACAAATTGCAGTGCGTGTATAACTCCACTCCTGAAAAGCTCTCCCTTGAAAGTTGCCGCACCGCTTTTGAGGAGACAATACCCTTTGATTCCCGTACGTATCAGGTAACGGTGGAACCCTTCCAGCTTGGGACGCTCGCGGCTGAGTGGATCATCCCGGCTGATGCCATTGCAGTGCGTGTCTTGCTCTATTTCCATAGCGGGATCTATATCAATGGATCGCTGGAAACGGATCGTACTGCAATCAGCATGCTGGCGAACGCGTGCCGTACGAAGGTTCTTCAGATCGCGTATCGGCTTGCCCCTGAATGTATGTTTCCGGCTCCGGTAGAGGATGGGCTTACCGCCTACACGTGGCTGCTGCAACAGGGCTATACTGCTGAACAGATCGCGCTGGTAGGCGCGGCTGCCGGAGGTGGTATTCTGCTGGCGACGCTCCTGCGGGCACGAGATCAGGGGCTCCCGTTGCCGGTAGTGGCAGCCTGTATTTCTCCCTGGGTTGATCTGACGCTGGCGAATCCGCCGTCACAGGGGCAATCAGACGGGATTCTCAGTCGGGTACTGCTGGAATATGCGGCGAAGCTCTATGCCCACCCGGAAGATGCAGCGACGCCGCTGGCCTCACCGCTGTATGCAGATCTGCATGGTTTACCCCCGATCATTGTGGTTGTGGGCGAGCATGAGTTTCTCCTTGATGATGCGTTCCGGTTAAGAGATCGAATCCGGGCTGCCGGTGGACGAGCGCAGTGCGTGCCGTGGGGAAACATGTTTCACGGCTGGACGGCGTTCGCAGATATGGTGCCAGAAGGACGGCTGGCGCTCGAACAGATAGCCGCCTATGTTGAGAAATACTTTGCGCTGGTCGCTGGAACCTGGCCCGATGAGACGGAGACCTATCGACGAGTATAAGACGAGGGGCTGTATGGCGTTTGTACAGCCCCCTTGTGTGGCTGGTGTATCAGACCTGCGTGTCGGGTTCTTGTTGAAGCGAACGCTTGCGGCGTTTTCGGATCTGCCCTTGACAACCTGGTACGATGGCGAGTATATTACTACTATCCAGTCGATGTAATAAACTTTATTACATCGCATGCTGCGGAGAGGAGGGACATTCTTATGAGCGCCAATAGTCGCTTGACGCTGGCTATCCATACACTGACCTGGATTGCCAATAACGCAGATAATCATTATATCGCGACCTCGGAGCGAATTGCGCAAAGCGTGAATACCAATCCGGTGATCTTGCGGGGTCTGTTAGGCGAGATGGCAAAATATGGCCTGGTGCGGGTTCAGCGCGGGAACAATGCTGGCTGGACGCTTGCCCGCAAGCCGGAGGAGATCACGCTACTCGACGTGTATCGTGCATCGCGGCCCTCTCCTCTCTTTGCCATGCATCATACGCCGCCGAATCCAAAGTGCCGCATTGGTCATGGGATCGGACCGGTGCTGGAAGAAGTGTACAGAGATGTACAGAACTCGGTCGAGGAACAACTGACACAGATCACGATTGCCGATATCTTACAGCGCACCCTGAAATATACAGACGAACATCCGATTGCAGCGCAATCCGCCGCGACCTGAATGAGGGGCGCACGAACTCGCACCCTGCTTCTTTTTTTTGCTACCCATTGTAATAAAAATAGTGACAATGGGGTTGTGTGAGGATGTCGGCTCTTTTTTTTTACCGACTATTGTAACAAAAATAGTTACAATGAAACCTTGAAAGGAGACCTCCTTTTCATGTCTCACGTAGAAACGCTCTCAATAGAGCGGCGTCGTTCGATTGATCCGCGTATTTTCCTGCTGACGCTAGGCACGTTTGCCCTGGGGACAGACGCGTTTGTCGTCGCGGGTGTGCTCCCTGCCATTGCGCATGATGTGGGGATAACGGAGGGAGTTGCAGGCCAGCTCGTGACGGCTTTCTCCCTGACATATGGAATTGCAGCTCCCCTGACAGCAGCACTTACAAGTCGCTGGTCGCGCAATTATGTATTAGTTGGCTCACTTCTGCTTTTCTGTCTGGCAAATGTCCTGTCGGCGATCGCGCCATCATTTGTCATGCTTATGTTCAGCCGCATTCTGGCGGGTATCTTTGCCTGTACCTATGTGCCGCTGGCCTATGCTACCGCCGGCTCACTTGCCCCTGAAGGGAAGCGCGGTCAGGCGATTGCGCTGGTTGTGATCGGAATAACCATTGCCACAGCGCTTGGTTCCCCGTTTGGAACCTGGATCGGCGAACATTTTGGCTGGCGTCAATCGTTTTTCCTGGTGGTTGTGCTTTCGGGGCTGGCTTCTCTGGGGCTGATTATGGGAAGATTGCCCAAAGCAGCAGCAGCGCCTTCTGTGTCCTTGCGCACGCGTCTGGAGCCGATGTTGAAGCCTCGTCTGGTGCTGGCACTCGTGCCGATGTTCTTCTGTAATATTGGCGTCTACGCCGTCTATACCTACATCGCCCCGCTGTTGCACCTGAATCTGCCGGGAGTGGATGTGAGTGGGCTGCTGGTGTTATTCGGATTGGGGGCAATGTTTGGCACAATCGCCGCGGGAAGGCTCGTTGACCGTTTCCGGGTGAACCGGCTATTGATGCTCTTCCTGTCTGTCCTCATCGTGGTTGAGGTATTGTTGGCGCTGGCGACAGCCGGGAACCTCATGGTTGCGCTCCTGGCTCTGCTCATCTGGGGATTTCTGGTTTCAGTGGTCTTTGTGCCACAGCAGGAACGTCTCTTGCGGTTGGCTCCACAGCATGCGCAGATCATGCTCGCATTGAATAACTCGATGTATTATCTGGGCATAGCGACGGGCTCGGCGGTTGGTGGGCTGTCACTGCGTATAGTTGATGTCACACAGCTTGTCTGGATTGGTGGGGCAGGCGTTCTGATGGCGTTGCTGCTGCTGCTGCTCAGCATCAGGATTGAGCGGAAGACAGACATAGTAGAACAATGACATGCGTATGAACGCTCTTCATGTTGGCCTTTCTCATTTGTAGCGCTCCAAGGAGCGCTACAGGTGGGTTTGTACAGAAAGGACAGAACAGATGAACGCTTTCTATCATGAAGGAGAAATCGCGGTTCAGCAGCGTGCAGGCGTCTATGACAGGGCGCAGCGAATGGGCCAGGGTATCTGGTCGACCATGCCGCCGGCGCTGCAACTGTTTCTGCTCGGGCTACCGATGGTGGTGCTCGGGGCAACGGATCCACGGGGGAAGGTGTGGGCTTCGGTGCTGTTTGGCGCTCCGGGATTTCTGCAACCACTCTCGGAACATATTCTTGATATGGCCGCTTTTCCTGATTCGGCGGACCCGCTTTATGAGCGCTTCGCCCGGGGAAGCGTATTCGGTATTGGCTTACTGGCAATTGATCTGTCAACCCGGCGGCGCATACGTATCAATGGAGTGGCGCAAGGTGTGGAGCGTCGTCATGTGCTGATGGAGACACAGCAGGTATACGGCAACTGCCGGAAGCATATTCAGGTGCGAGAACTGGAACAGGTCTATGATGCGAGCAAGCAAGAGGTCTATCGCTCTTCATCGCTGAGCGCTGCACAGGAGCGCTGGATCACCTCAACGGATACCTTCTTTATCGCGACAGCGCATCCAGAGCGGGGCGCGGATGCATCCCATCGCGGCGGGAACCCGGGGTTTGTGCATGTGCCCGATGCCTCAACGCTGATCTTCCCTGATTATGCCGGGAATATGATGTTCCAGACGCTTGGTAACATCACAATCAACTCCGCCACCGGCCTGCTGTTGATTGATTTTGAGCGGGGGCACATGCTCCAGTTGACCGGAAAGGCTCACATCATCTGGGATGAACGGCATGTCGCGGCTTTTCCCGGAGCTGAACGGTTGGTCGTCTTCTCTCTTGAAGAGGTTATTGAGAAACGAAATGCCTTTCCATACCGCGCCTATGATGTCAGCTATTCACCCTTTAATCCGCTGTTAGACGAGCGTTGACGTGTGGTTCGTTTTCTGAGCGGAAGTGTGTTATACAACCGGCTGTGAGCATCTAATTGCAGCCACTCTTCGGGTGGAAAGGAAAGATATGCCTCGTCAGGCAAACTATCATCCCTGCTGGCAGCCAAAGATGCAGGCATATCGCTTTCAGGAAAAAGCAACCGTCGCTCTGTGGGCGCTGCTGCCCGAGACCGAGGCCTGGTATATCTGGCTCGATGAGGGACAGCCGATGGCCTCTTTGCTGACGCGAATTGGCCCCTGGACGGCAGCCTCGGCGGGATATATCCAGCGCTTGCAGGCGGCAGTACATCTGCACGCGGAGAAAGAAGTGCTCCCGCTTGTTGAGCCGCTGAGCGAGCGGGAGCGTGAAGTGCTGGCACTGCTGACAACGGGAGCCTCAAATCAACAGATAGCCGAGTATCTGGTAATCAGCCCGCATACGGTCAAGCAGCACGTCAAGCATATTCTGGGCAAGCTGGCGGTGACGAACCGGATGCAGGCAGTTGTCAGAGCTCGGGAGCTTCACCTGATTTCCTGATTCAGAGAGGCTGGACATAAATGTTCTCTTCTCCCACAATGGCGGCAAGCCGCTGCCGCAGCTCGTCGGTAAAGTGAAAGGTGTTATCGGGAGGCGTAAGGCGTACGCTCCATTCCGTGCTGATAACCTGAATCTCGTAGCAATCGTAGCCCTTCTCGGCGTTGTGCAGGCAGGTGTGCAGGTCCTGTACCTGTGACAGCGTGTTGGAAAGTGCCACGCTATCGCTTTCAGGGCAGGAGTGGAGCGTGAACCAGACCAGCGAGCGTTGACGATTCATCTCTGTTTCGACGGCCTGTACAGGCTCGATGGTGGCACACTGAATCACAACCTCGTCGCGCTGTTCTCGATAGCAGGCCTCGCCAGAAAGCATGACAATGCGTCCCTCCTCAATCTGCTCCTGGAGCTCGTTCAGGGCACGCGGGAAGACGATAACCCCGATACTTCCTTCGGCATCCTCAAGCTGGAAACCGCACATCGCCTCGCCTCTGCGCGTCTGAAAGTGCCGAACGGAGGTGATGAGTCCACCCAGAACAACCGACGTGCGAGGGAGCGCAGAACCCTCTTCGAGCAGCTCCGCTGTTGAGTGGGTCACACGCCCGCGAAACAGATGCGCGAGAAACGACAGCGGATGGGGTGAAAGGTAACAGCCGAGGAGCTCTTTCTCCCAATCCAGCAGTTGCTTGCGAGGAATTTCGGCAACATCAACGGATAGGGTGAACTCAAGCGATATGTCGGCTGTTTCCATCTCACCGAACAGGCTGATCAGGCCGCGCTCTTTTGCGGAGCGTTCGCGTTTGCCGAAGTGCATCGCCCGTTCAACGGAGGCAAGGAGCACATAGCGAGCAGCCAGCGAATCCATTGCGCCCACTTTGATCAGCGCCTCGATTACCCCTTTACCGACATCGACGCGTGTACAGAAGTCGGCAAGCGAACGAAAGGGGCCTCCCTCTGCTCGCGCCTGGAGAATGGCTTGAATAGGGCTCTCACCGATTCCCTTGATTGCCAGCAGACCAAAACGGATCGCGCCGTTCTCGATAGAGAAACCGCGCTCGCTGGCATTCACGTCGGGCCCCAGGACTCTGACTCCCAGCTTGTCCGCTTCAGCAATGAACAGGCTGATCTTCTTCGTGTTTCCGGCATTCGTGGTCAGTGCAGCGGCCATATATTCGGCCGGGTAGTTGGCTTTGAGATACGCTGTGTAGTAGGCAACCACTCCATAGCTTGCTGCATGTGCCTTGTTGAAGCCATAGCCTCCGAATGGCAGGATCAAATCAAAGAGCTTTGCGGCGGCGTCGGCCTTCATCCCATTCTGTACGCAGCCCTGAATGAAGTCTTCTTTGTAGCCCTCGATTTCTTCCTTCTTTTTCTTGCTCAGCGCTTTGCGGAACATGTTGACCTTGCCCCAGGGAAAGCCTGCCAGATTATTGACGATCTGCAACACCTGATCCTGATAGACGATAACCCCGTAGGATTCTTCCAGCCATTCTTGCAGGCGTGGATCAAGGTACTCAACTTTCTTCTGACCATGTTTGCAGGCGATAAAGTCGGGGATACTATCCATCGGGCCGGGGCGATAGAGCGCGACCATTGCCATGATATCCTCGATGCAGGTTGGCTTGAGCTGCTTGAGGTACTCGCGCATCTTTGCGCTTTCAAGCTGAAAGACTGCGATAGCGTCTCCCCGAGAGAGCATCTGAAAGGCGTTCTCACGCATCTTGCTGAGCAGTGGGTTCGGCGTGGGATCGACCGGAATCTGTTCGAGCAACAGTTCTTCACCGCGTGTCCTGGAGAGGAAGGTGAGCGCTTCACGCAGAATTGAGAGGTTCGCAAGACTGAGGAAGTCGTACTTAATCAGGCCGAGATGTGCTTCGAGCCACTTATGCTCATAGCCACAGACCAGCGGGGATGAGGGATCTTTTGGATCTTTGCGGGCAAGCGGCACGATCTCTTGCAGCGGACGCTCAGAGAGGATGACCCCGGCGGCATGCACGCCTGTGGAGCGAGGATAGCCCTCGATCTCTTGGGCCAGCGTCATCAACTCGCGTGCTTCTGTATTCTGCTCATAGAGCGCCTGAAGCTCCGGTACCTCTGCCAGAGCTGCCTGAAGCGATCCTTTCCCTCCTGGAATCAGGCGAGAGAGGCGTTCACCAAGATCCGGCTTACCAAGTGCTCTGGCCGTATCCTTGATAGATTGTTTGGCCCCAAGCGTGTTGAATGTAATCATCTGGGCGGTATGCTGCAAGCCGTAGCGCTGTATCGTGTAGGCGATGACCTCATCACGTCGGTCGTCGGGGTAATCCATGTCGATGTCAGGCATGTCGTTGCGTTCGGGGTTCATAAAGCGCTCGAACAGCAGCTTGTAGCGCAGGGGATCAACGTTGGTGATTCCCAGACAGTACGCGATCAAACTGCCCGCCGCCGAGCCTCGGGCCAGGCAGGTGATCCCGCGCGAGCGGGCAAAGGTTGTGATATCCTGCTGAATCAAGAAGTATGAGGCGAAGCCCTTCTGCCGAATAATCGCGAACTCATAGTCGAGCTGTTCCTGCACGCGGGTGCTGATCTCGCCGAAGCGCCATCGGGCTCCTTCCAGACAGAGGTGATAAAGGTAGTCATCAGCGGAGGCAAAGCCGGGCGGAATGTCAAAGGCGGGCAGCCCGGTTTTATCGACCGTTGGATCAACCTGACAGCGCTCCGCCAGTACAACAGTATTTGTCAGTGCTTCCGGCAGCTCGGGAAGTAGTTGCGCCATTTCCTGCGGCGACTTGAGAAAATAGTGTTCGGAGTCGAAGCGGAAGCGCGCGGGGTCGTCGTAGCGGTTATTCATCTGGATGCAGAGAAACAGGTCATGGGTGCTTGCCTGCTCTCTGGACACATAGTGGAGGTCGTTGGTCAGAATCGGAGGGACGCCCGTCTCGCGATAGAGCGCGTATAGCCCTTCGTTACAGCGGTCTTGCAGAGAGCCTTTGCCGTAATGCTGCTGAAACTCAAGGTAGAAGCGGTCGCCGAAGAGATCCAGATACCAGCGAAGAGCTCGTCGTGCGCCTTCCATATCCTGCCGCCTGGCGATCAGTTCTGGAATTTCGCCGCTCAGGCAGGACGAGGTCGCGATTAGCCCGTCGGCGTGCTGCATGAGCATCTGCTTGTCGATGCGTGGCTTGCCATAATAGAGACCTTCTGTGAAACCAAGCGTCGTGAGCTGAAGCAGGTTCCGATAGCCTTGCTGTGTGGCGGCAAGTAGAAGCAGGTGCCAGTAGGCGTTGTTTTTCTTCGGCTTATGGTGGATATCGTCGACAAGGTAGGCTTCCATGCCTATGACGGGGTGTATGCCTGCATTACGGCATTCGAGGTACAATTCAAGTGCTCCATACATCACGCCGTGATCGGTGATCGCGAGGTGCTGCATGCCAAGCGCTTTCGTCTGGCGAACAAGCGAGGGGATATGAGATAAGCCATCAAGCAGGGAGTAGCCAGTATGAACATGTAAATGCGCGAACTGCATCTTCAACCTCCTCCTCATTTGCAGCCAGTATAGCAGAGATGGGCGCGGAGCGTTCCTTTCTGTGGGCTAGTTTCAGGGATGCTCTGAAGAACAGTGAGGCCACTTTGTGCGGGAAAAGTGTGCCCGCCAATGGTCCCAGATTCCCCACTTCCCAGGGAGAAAAAGGAAATGTCGAATATATGATGCATATGGAGCTTAAAATGACTTTTTAATTAGATAAATGCGTTTGTCCGGTCACTGGATGGATGATACATATTTTCGGGTGATTGGAAAGACAAAGTGCATGCATGGTAGGTGCTGCACTTGTAGGAAGAAGGTCAGTGGTTTCCTGTCTCACTCGAAGTGGTGTTAGAAAGCCCCGGTTTGAGTCAGAGGATGAATGCGCTCCCTGAGCCAGAGAAGGCGAACATGCCTGACAGGAGATTTCATCTGTGCCCTGTACCTTTAATAAGGAGACTTCGTGTAACGATTTTTAATAATTGCTAAATAGTCGTATTCATAGTAATATGATGAATGAAAGTATTCCATACTTTACTGACCGCAACAGGAAAGAGCAATGAAAGAAGTAGTAATGCCAGTTGCCTTTTCTTTCAGGCAAAAAAAGAACCCCTCCTGCGCTGATCTGAACTGTGACCAGGAAGCGCACTTTATTTGCAGCTCTTGCCAGCGTTCCTTCTGTCAGGAACATATGGCTGTAGTGGATGAAGAACCTCTTTGTCGCGACTGTGACCTTGAAATGACAATCGAGCATGCTTCAAGTTACGGCTGGTGACATCGAGCATATGTGCTCATCTTACAGGGAAATAGCTATGTCGTACTGCTTCATGTATATGATCCAGTACTTAATAGTGCTTTCTCTCACGATTGTTTGTCCGCTTTTCTTTGCGATGTACAAGTAAATATGTATTTCGCTATATATGCCCTGACCAGAAACTCTTTTCATGAAGAGGAAATTGGCAGGAGAATAGGAGTGCTTGATGTATTATGTGCATGGCCCATAAGCATACTGAATGAACTGCTGTTACATGTCCCTGTCCTTACTAAAAGCGCTACACTCAGGATAGAGCCTTTTTATATTATCCTGATATGGAAGGGAGCGTAACGATAGAAAAGCCTGTTTGGGTAAGCATTTAGCTTTGTGTGGTGTATATCTATAAGTCACGATAGAGAAGGTTATGCATCAAGGGAGGGAGCAGGTCTATGTCATCTCTTATGCTTGTCTGTTCTGTGTGTGGCGCTGCAAACGGGCTGAGTATGCTCCGCTGCGCACCTTGTGGAGAGTCTCTTGTTACAGATATGCCTGTGGAACCGCTTTACAAGCCAGAGCGATTGAAAAAGCTACAACGTAGAGTCATGCTGAAATATGCCGTGGGTGGGGTGACTGTGCTCTCTGTTCTGGGAGGAGCCGGTTATCTGATCTATGAACGAGGGGTGAAGTCATTTTCAACTCTCCATACTATCGCGAATCCCCGATATGTTACCTAAACGGAAAAGAGCAGCCTTTTTCTGGTAGATAAGCTCTGTAGGCTGACTTGTGGGCCCTATCGGCCTCTGGAGGCTGGAGAGGTAGACGAAGCCGGCCCGCAATATGTGTAACATGGAAGTGATAAATGTCCTCTGGAAGAAGCTTGTGTCTGGACTCCGCGTGAACAGACTGACAGGCGTGCGGTGGATGAAGCGGTTGCGTTCTATGCGGCGCTTGGCAAGAAGCCGCGTGTGCTGCGAAAAGAGATTCCCGGCTTCGTTGCCAATCGACTGCAAGCGGCGCTGTTTCGGGAGTGCGTCTATCTGGTGAGTGAAGGTGTGGTAACGCTCGATGAGCTGGACGATATCGTGACGAACTCGATTGGCCTGCGTTGGGCGACGGGGGGTCCATTCCTCTCGTTCCATCTGGGGGGAGGCCCTGGCGGGCTGCCTGCCTTTATCAAGCATCTTGGCCCCGGTCTCGAAAAGCGCTGGGAGTCGCAGAGCGAAGAGATGGTGCATCTGGACGATGAGTTTGTCAGACTGGTAACAGATCAGGTTGAGAACTCGTTTGGGGCAGTGCCCTATGAAGCGCTTGAGACTGAACGGGATCAGAAAGAAATCGCGATTGTGCGATCACTGGCTGCGCTTGCAGCATCAAAGGGGACCGGCGAAAAGAGCAACGAATAACGCGTCGTCCCGACTTCGCTGGGTAGCATAGAGATGCCAGTGTGACTTGTGAGCAGAAGAGTGATCTGTTACACTGAAAACGAGAACGAACATCTATGTTTTGAAGAAAGTTAGTGAATCGCTTATGGCTCCGAGAGTTCCCCGGCAGGCAAGAAGTCGGGCAAAATTTCATCAGATCCTTGAAGCTGCTCTGGAATTGTTTCGAGAACATGGCTATACAGAAACCACGGTAGACGCGATTGTCCAGCGCAGCGGGGTGAGCGTTGGCGTCTTCTACAGCTACTTTGCCTCAAAGCAACAGGTATTGCTTGCCCTGTTTGAGCAGGAACGAGACACGCAAGAGAACACGATCTTTTCGCTACCCAAAGAGAAACTGACCGTCGAGAAAACGGAGGCACTGATCTGGAAGACGCTTCATCAGAGAAGTGGCTTACAGCGGGTGCGTCAGGAACTCCGCCTCATCAATCCTGAGTTTGATCAAAATGAGCGTGAGCTTGTCCAGCGCCGCTATGAACGACTCAAGAGAGATCTTGAGGTATCACAGAAGGCTGGCCTTATTCGGCAGGATATTCGGTGCGAAACGTGTGCCTGGGTACTGATGTCGATTATTGCCCACCTGGTTGATGCTCTGGTCGAGCGCAGTGAGGAAGAATGTAAAGAAGATGTGCATGCCGCGTCTCTTTTGATCTGCCATATGTTGCATGAGGATGAGGATGTCCACTGAAAAGAGAAAGAAGAGGGAGCGATGGAATACCAGTATAGCATCTATGAGAAAAAAGGGCATATAGCCTATGTGACCATCAATCGTCCCGAGGTGATGAATGCGCTGCATCCTGAGGCGAATGCAGAACTTGCCGCTGTATTTCAGGATTTTCAGCAGGATGAAAATGCCTGGGTTGCCATCATCACCGGAGCCGGGGAGAAAGCGTTTTGTGCCGGAAATGATCTCAAGGCAACCGCAGCCGCGACCTCCCGAGGTGAGCAGCCAGTTGGCAAAAACGCCCCATTTGGAGGCATCACCAGCGGGTTTACCTGCTATAAGCCGATTATCGCCGCGGTCAATGGGGTGGCGTTAGGAGGTGGTTTCGAGATCGCGTTGGCCTCAGATATTATTATCGCGGCGGAGCATGCCCGCTTCGCGTTGCCCGAGCCCCGGGTAGGCTTTATTGCCGGAGCCGGTGGGATGCATCGTCTGGCCGCACAGATCCCGCTGAAGCAGGCTATGAGCATGCTTTTGACTGGTAGACAGATTACTGCTCAGGAAGCCTATCGGTTTGGTCTGGTAAATGAGGTCGTGCCCGGCCCAGAGCTGATGGCAAAGGCCGAGCAGTGGGCGAATACCATTCTGGAATGCTCGCCGCTCAGTATCCAGCTCACGAAAGAAGGGGTGCTCTCTGGCCTCAACAAGCCGATTGAAGAGGCAATGCAGGATGATCGTGTCCTCCTGAAGCGCCTGTTTGCATCTCAGGATTTTGTGGAGGGACCCAAAGCATTTACTGAGAAGCGTAAGCCGCGCTGGACCGGCCACTAGATCGTGTACCATCTTTTTTCCACCGAATCCCGATGAATTGAGTGGGATGGAAATGACTCCATCCCGCTTTTTCTTTTTTGGACAGGCTCTTGAGCGATAGATAGTATAGTGTCCCTTTATTTCCCCTTTTGGATGAAGTGGAACCTTCTCATAGTCGTTATAGCAGAGGTCATAACGTATGAGGGATTGGAGCCATAATACAGCTAGAAGCAGAAAGGAAGATTTCTATGGATCAGCGACCTGATTCCTATGGCCCTGAAGTTGCCTCTGCGTTTGAGGAAGCAAGCGTTGTGCAGGCGTACCGCTATCGTCCCTCGTATCCTGATGAGGTGTTTGACTGGCTGGATGGTTTGATTGTGGATCAGCCCCGTCATGTGCTGGATGTTGGCTGTGGAACCGGCTTTCTGGCGCGTTCACTGGTTGAGCGAGTGGACCGCCTTGACGCGCTCGATCGTTCAGAGGCGATGATTGAGGAAGGGCGCGGGCTCCCGGGTGGACAACATCCGCGTTTGCGCTGGCTTATCGGAGATGCTGAACATGCAGCGCTTCAGCCCCCCTATGCGCTGATTGTCGTGGGTGATTGTCTGCATTGGTTTGAGTGGTCTGTGGTGATGCCACGCTTTGCGTCGCTGCTGACCCTACGCGGTTTCCTTGCCTCGCTGACGGTCGGTCATCTGCCGCCTCCCTGGCAGGATGTGTTGAGGCAGCTTATTTCCCGATTTTCAACGAATAAAAGCTACAGAGAGATCAACATCTATGCTCTGTGAGAAGAATATGGCCTGTTTCAGCAGGCAGGCGTTTATCGGACGACTCCCATTCCCTGTATGCAATCGATTGAGGACTATATTGAGTCCTTTCATGGGCGTGCCTCGTTCTCGCGTGAAAGGATGACGCAGGAGGATGCAGAGGCTTTTGATGCGGAGTTATGCGCGCTGGTTGAGCCGTATAGCCGCGATGGGCAACTGCAATTTGCGGTTCAGGCTGAGATCGTCTGGGGCAAACCGCTCAAGGGGAGATGACCCTTTTCTGAAGAACAGGGAGATGCAGGGGATAGGTCGCCCCTGCACTCGATTACGGGACTTCCCTCCATGTTGTCAAGAGTCCTATTTGTCCTCTGGCGGAAAGGCAATGACGCGTTCTGGCTTGACGACGATAACCACGCGCTCCTCTGCTGGTCCTCTCTCTTCTGGTGTGCTTGCCCGTCCGAGATATTTTTGTGAAGCTGCATCGATAAACTGGAAGTCAGGATCACCATCCATACGGACGACTCTTCCTCTGATCTCCAGCGCACGGTACGGGTTGGCGGGATCGGTGAGTGCAATCGAGACGCGGGGATCACGCAGAAGATTGCGGTACTTCTGCCGTTTCTTCTGGAATGCGAAAAGAAGGTGCGTTCCATCCCACAGAAGCCAGACAGCGCTGACCTGAGGGTCGCCCTTTGGGCCCAGGGTTGCCATATAGGCCAGAGCGGGTGCTTGCAAGATGTCGAGATGAGATGCTGGAATGTGTGACATGCTGTTCGAGTATTCCTTTCGTTCTCTTTTGAGAGAGAGTATACACCCATTGCAGGATGAACACAAATCATATCTCACATAAGCTTATGCATGCTGCTCATAAATAATGTTAGAGAGCTCCTGCGTGACAGGAGCCCTCAAGTGGCTAGCGTGGCGTGATTGTGACATTGCCCACGCTGTTCTGTACTTCAATGTCGTAGCGATGCTCTGCTGTTTCGTAATCAGGGCTTTGCAAGCGGATATCATTGCCCAGGTCACTGAAGATCTGATCGTCAAAGATGAAATGAGACGCCCATCCTTTGAAGTGGACACGCACAGCGGCCCCTTTCGGGCGATGAATCTGCATTTCCGACGTGCCTCCACTGAGACGTACAGGCACAGTGCCAATGGGGAGAGGAAGTTCCAGGTTGATGCTATTCATGCCGCCCTTGATCTCCAGAGAGGCCAGCTTGAGCTTCATCAGATCAGCGACAATCTCCGATACACCTCCATTAAGCGTGATGCGCCACGGGATAATAGTATTGAGCGTGACATCTGCAACGCGCTTGTTCGTGGTAATGGACCACAGACGACGGGGATAGCGGATCGTGATTACTCCATCCTTTACTCTGACATCGGGTTGTGGGCCTTCAAAGCGTGCCTTGTAGAGCGTCTCTCTATCGTTGTCGGTGTGCAGGTAGAGTTGTGTGATGCCGGAGGGCATGGCAAGTTTAGCGCTCCTGACAGTGCCAAGTGGCGCAGAGTAGGTCCCCTCGTTGCTGGTTGGCATCTCACGTAAATGAGCTATATATTTCTGTGAGATCGTATTACTGCGCTTCAGGAAATCCAGCAGAAGCGTCAGTTGCTCATCTGTATAATGTGTTGCCAGCTCTCTCCATTCATCGCCAAGTGCATTGAAGAGGTCGCTGATTGTTTTCATCTCTTCCTTATCTGGAATGAGACGAACGATAACCCGGCGCCCATCATTGGGGTCACGCTCTCGGCGTAGCAGCCCTGTTTCTTCCAGGCGGTTGAGCATTCCGGTAATGGCTCCGGTGGTGAGGCCTGTGTGCTCAGCGAGCCGCCCCGCGGTTGTCGGGCCAGTATGCTTGAGAATCGCGATCACTTCCAGGTCTGTAACGGTCATGCCGCTGCGGCTGGCGACTGCTCTATAGAAGGTTGTACCGAGCTCGTAGCTGTGTTGTAGCTCCCGGACAAACTCTCTGTACATCTCCGGGTGTTCTCCCGGTTTCTTCTGCGAACCGCTTGATACTCTCCATTCCTCCAGGTCGACTTATCTCACTAAATAAGGTAAAGTTCATGAAAATGAAAGGTATTGTGAAAGTGAAATAGTCTGTCATTTCTCTTATCAATTCAATGAAGCCATTATAGCATACTGTGCTCAAGGAAAACCTGTCCCCGGGTGAGCCGGTGTCCCAACAACCGTGCCATCTCTGAAGAGGAGACGTCTCTACTACACGCCCGTTATAGAGGAGCCGGAAGCGTGAATTGTAGTTCACCGGTTGAAGAATCCGATGGCAGCAGCCAGGGGAAGTGTTAAACATAAAGGCCGATGAAGCGAGCTTTGTCTGCGGGCTGTGGCTCACTGCTATCAACGCTCATGCCAGCGCGTTGCAGGCGTGTTACCAGCTCCTGTGAGCAGAAATGATGATGGATATCGAGTTCTTTGAGCGTATGGATCATGGGACTGCGTAAGAGCGCTTCTGCTCCCCGATCTCCGAGCGTGCCCAATGAGAGGTCAAGCCTGTGAAGCTGTGCTAGCAGGGGAGATTGTGCGAGCATACAGGCTACATCGTCGGCAAAGGAGCAGGCACGCAGGCCCAATGAGCGGAGATGAGGGAAGATCCGGGCGGAAAGTAGTGGCGCCAGATCGGCCAGCGTGGTTGTACATCCCCAATCTTTCAGGCCCGTCCAGAGTTCAAGATGTTCGAGAGCGGGCAGGTGAGCGTGCTGGACCTCGTGGACAATGCGGGCATCCAGACCGCTGCTTTCGATAATCAGCGTTCTCAGACGTTCATGGGAGAGTAAGCCTGCTCGTATACCATTGGTGCCGCTGATACACAGCATGTCGAGGGCTGGATAGGCGGCAAGCAGCGAGGAAAGCGTGCCGGGCTCGATCCAGAACGGCTCTTCTTCTGCCTGCCTGATGTCTCCATCACCGAAGCGGAGCGTGGTGAGCCCGGATAAATGCTGGCGTGCAGCGACAAGCGTCACAATTGCGCGATAATAACAGGCTCCTTCATCGTCATGGCTGCCGTTTCCGACCACCAGCCCGCTGATGTCTGCAACTCCCGGTGTTTGCAGAAAGGCGTCGAATTTCTCGGCCCAACTGGAATAGGGATCGTTGCCAGTGTTGATACGAATGCAATAGAGTGTATTCCTGGTATCGGTGAGTGCGGTACCCGGTTCCCAGTATATGACGCGCTTACCACTGAATTCCTGACGACTGGCTCCTGTTCCCATCTCTCTATTCTCCCCTGTATGTGGTCTCACCGTAATTGTATACGGACTGTTCGGCATTGGTCGAGTTCTTTTTGCTGCGTGTATGATACGTCGGAACGGGAAGAAGCGCCAGGGCTTTTGTGAGGCTGAAAGTACGGCAGATCACTGTTCAAGCGGGTTTGTGAGATCAGCGATCAGTCCGAAATGGTCACTGGCCCAGATGTCTCCTTCTGGCTGATCGAAGACTCGTTGACAGTCTGTGATCTTAAGGGTAGGTCCTCCATGCTCACCGCAGCGCACAAAGATAGAGTCAAGCCGTCGAAAAGGCCAGACCCAGTTTGCTTGAGCCATGAGCGAGTTATCAGGCGTAAACGTATGGCCCTCCTCATGCGGATGAATACTGTTCCAGGCGTCGCGATAGCAGATGCTCATAGTGTTCAATGCGTGATAGCCGCACCAGAAGCGGATGCTGCTGCAGCGGGGTCAGTGTCCAGATCACCGGCAAGTACGACATACACGGATTGTCGCTGCACGCTTTCCTCAATAACACGAGCGACGACCACGGCTTGTAGCTCGCGTTCAGGCTCGAATTGAAGTTGCCAGTTCGGGAAGTGATTGACGAACAGGATCGGTCCAATCGGTTCGGGGGCCATGATCTCAGCAATGGGCGTTCCACAGGGAAAGTCACCTGTACGAGGCGTGACATGCAGATCCAGTTCTTGTATGTTGCGAAGCGGCCAGCAGCTTGCAATTGAGATTCCCGTCCCCTGCATATTGCGGTTTTGTTGATGCACAATCTGCCATTCCGGTTCGAGGAGATCAGCGGCCTGATCGTACTCGGCAGTCTTGATAACTTCCTGTAGTGCGAGCAGATCGGGCTGTAAGATGTGGAATCCCTTGCGAAGCACCGAACGACGATCCATCCATGCGCCGTCCGGAGGTTCAGTGTCAGGATGCGGAGCGTGCCGGCATATTCCTGCTGACTCATAGTCTTCTTCCTCTTTTCGATAGGGTACAAGCTGAACGAGAAGCATATCAAGCTCAACGGGAGTACATGTGAAAGGGCTTCTATGGGGTGCTTGTACGCTCGCGAGGGAAAGCTCCTCTCGCGCGAGAGGAGCCTGTTTTCTGTCCCTACGACAGACGATCGGGGTGGAGTAGTGGATAGAAATTCAGGGTCCATCCAACTCCGAAAACGTGTGGCATGAGAACACGAGAGGTCTCTTTGTTCCAGAGCTTTTCGCGTAGCCGTTCAGACGTTGGCCAACGGAAATCGTATGGGATAGGCCCAAGCGAGCCGTGCCAGGTCCGCTGTTCTGCTGGCCGTCGCATTTGATCGAAGATCGCCGCTCCGACGGCAGCGGTTCCAAGCCCGGCCAGAAGCAGGGTGCTTATCTGTTTGCGTGTCATAGGGGTTCCTCCCTTCGTTTTGGTCTTCATTTTTTTTACGCGCAGATATAAATGAAGTTTTATCGATATAGGACATGAAGGGAGTCATGATCTCAGGGAGGTGGCTCCCTCTGATGAGAAGGGCGAAGCTCAGTCGGCTGGCCTGTAAGGGGGCAGAGAAGCGATACCGTGGCTTGCTCTCGCCTCTCTGCCGGCCTCTTCTGGATGAAGGGAAGCCTACCTGTTCTTTTGCTCTTCGCGCAGCGTGCTGCGTGTCTCGCTGACTACAGGTGTTGCCGGGGCCTGCCATGTTGCTGTGAGATAGGTCATAACCCAGGCGAGACTTTGGGCTTCAGAAGGGGTGTTCTCGCTCACCCGGAGAGGCACCAGCTCGCTGATATAGTGTGTGGTTACAACACCGTGCATTACCTTGAAACGCCAGATCAGTTCAGCTTCTGGAAGCTCGGGGAACAACTGCTGAAAGAGCGACAGATACTTCTCCGTTACCGGGGCCACGATCTCGCTGACGCTCTTCCTGATCTCCTCATCCGTCTCGTAGATAAGCTTGTTGAAGAGCTGGGTATTGAGTCGTCCCGCTTCAGTTTGTTGGTTGAAGCGCTCAAACCACGGGAAATAATACGCGTGGAGGACCTCTTCAAGCGTCGGTAGCGTGTCTTTTGCCATAATGCTGGCAAAATTCTGAAGGCGTTGCTCGGACAGTGGAAGCAGTAGCCGCTTCAAGACCACATGAACAAGTGCAGCTTTTGTCCCGAAGTGGTAGTTGACCGCGGCCAGATTTACGCGTGCCGCGGCTGTGATCTGGCGCAAGGACGTGCTGGTAATGCCGTGTTGAGCAAAGAGGCGTTCCGCTGCTTCAATGATGAGCTCTTTTGTGCCCATAGAGTTTTGTGCAATCCTTTCAAGATAGAGTCTTGACAAAGTATATCATACATACGTATAATTCAAACATATGTTTAAAATAGTTGCTTGAATCGTTTCAAATGCCAGAGGGATGACGGGATTGACAATGGTATCTGATAGTGCGCAATCCCTGAGCGCTCTCATATGCGTTTGTTGATCCCTATTTTGGAGGAGATGAAAGAAAAGGACCTGGAAAAAGATGCAAGATGCTGAACTGGTTTCAGGTGCGTGGCGTCAGGAGAGCAAGGACCAGTGCGAACAGCAATTGTCGCACAGCATCACTCTTTCTACTTTTCCTGTTTTCTTAATAATCTGGTGTGAGCTGTTTTTCAATAGGCAAGAAGCTGTATGAGAAGAAAAAATGGATATTCCTCTATCACCAGAGCTCCCATCGGAAGAATGGATACGACCCCTTTACACCCAAACAAACCTGTAGAAGCAGGTATTCTCTATCACCGCTATGATTATACACTCTTTCGTCTTTCCTCATCTCGGTGAAAAGAACTCCTCTATTAAATTGACGTGATCTGTTCGATAGTGATAAAAGGAAGCGTCAACCTGTGCCATAATAGAGAGGCAAGATAGAGATTCACGAACCGGATAGGGGCGCGTCACTCTATCGATAGAGTCTTATGACAATCAGGTGTGCTCTATAACGCTATTTATACTGGAAAAGAGGAAAAGAAATGGCTTCTTCTATTTTATTGCCGCCGGGTGGACAGCGGATTCTCTTTGTGCTGGCACACCCGGATGATGCGGAGTTTCTGGCGGCTGGCACGGTCGCTCGACTTGTAGAGGAGGGCTGCCATGTTCACTATCTGCTGGTTACGCGTGGTGATAAAGGTGATGATGATGGTGATCTGACTCCCGAAGAGGTAGCGAGGATCAGGGAGCGCGAGCAGCGAGAGGCAGCGCAGGTGCTTGGTGTAGAGACTGTGACGTTTTTAGATGGCTATTTTGATGGAGAGGTCGAGCCAACGATGCAGCTTCGGCGTGAGATCGCTCATGTGATTCGGCGCTGGAAGCCTGATGTGCTCTTTACACTTGACCCCTGGCGGCGTGGCGAGATCCACCCCGATCATCGGGCGGTTGGCTTCTGCGCGTTGGATGCACTGGCAAGCGCCCGAGGACGGCTGTACTTCCCGGAGCAGCTCACCGAAGGCGTGACACCCCACAAAATCCGGCAGGTGTATCTGTTCCCGACCGATAAACCAAACCACTGGGTTGATATTAGCCCGGTCCTGGAGAAGAAAATAGCAGCGCTCCAATGTCATGCCAGCCAGGTGAAGGGGTCTAGTGTGCGGGAACGAGTCAAGCGGAGAGCGATGCTTGCGGGTGCAGAACACAGGCTGGCGTATGCGGAAGCGTTCCACCATCTGAGCGTGTAGCTGCGATACAGAAGGTATGCACATCTCCTGGCTGGCTATCAAAAAAAGGCAGTGAGGAGGATGCATACCTTCTGTGCATCGTATGTATCTGTATCGCTGAAAGCAGGTATTCTTTCATGAAGCTGCTGCTAGTGGGCTGGTTTTTTTGTTTTTTCTGCCTTTTTACCTCTTATTATAACGATCTCATTTATCACCCGTAAGGCTCTGTTCGCCAGACGGGAAGCACCGGGCGCTGGTGATCCGTCCACGAGCGAAAACTATACGCCCGGTTCCATCACGTGCTTGCTTTATATGGGAGTATCTGACATGTTGCGGGTACTCCCATCCTTTTTGCGGATACCAGGCTAGCGCGTCGTTGCTGCAACCGCTCGCAGCGCGTCACGCAAGGTTCTCTGAGCATCCTCGGGCCAGTCGAGAGAGCGCCAGGCGATGTAGCCATCCGGGCGGATGAGCGAGGCGCCTCCCTGCTGTAATCCCAGGGCTGTCTGATAGCTTTCCCCGTTTACTGACCGTATAGCTTCCCCGATATGGATGAATTTCAATGTGATGCCCAGTTCCTCGGCGACGGCTGTGGCGACCGCGTGCCAGCGTTTTTCCTCTGAGAGCAGTACCCAGGTCTGCTGGAATAGATCGAGTGTTGAGCGTTTCTCATTCCCGACGAAGACCCACATATGTGGTGCTCGGGTGCCGGGTTGCCCTGCCCACTGCTCCGGCCGTTGCGCGGGTGGCAGCTCATCTCCTGCCCCAAGCACTGCGGCTGATCGATACAGTTGCCCGAATTCCATTGCGGCATCATCCAGGATGGGTGTCGCTGCGTCTGCCGGGGTAGCGGCCTCCTGATAGTCAGGGCGGGCGAAGATTTGCTGATGGCGAAGCCAGGCGATTGGTCGGCGCTCTGCATCATAGGTATCAAGCAAACGTGGCGTGGCTTGCCCCGAGAGGACCGAAGCCAGTTTCCAGGCGAGATTATGGGCATCCTCGATCCCGGTATTCGCGCCATATCCGCCCCGGCTTGGCGGCAAGGTGTGGGCGGCATCGCCAGCCAGAAACACCCTTCCCGAGGCGAAACGATCGGCTATCAGAGCACTGAGCTCCCATCGCCCGGTTGTGATGATCTTGATAGGGAGGTCTGATCGACCGATGGCTTTTTGTATCAGGGTGCGCAGGGTATCCTCGTCTCGTTCGATGTCATCGGAAAACATCAGAACCCAGCGCCCGTCTCCGTAGGTGGTAAGGAAGGCGTCCATGTCTGGCTGCTCTATCTCGAATTGCGATACTCCCCGCGCAAGGTACGCATCAAGGGGAGCCTCAAAGAGCACGCTTCGCATTATTCTGATGAGCCCTCGTCCCTTTCGACCGATGCCAAGCGTCTCACGGATTGAGCTTCGAGAGCCGTCGGCGGCGATCAGGTACGCGGCACGCAGTGTCGAGGTGTGTCCATCGCGCGTGCAGAGGGTCGCAGTCACACCGCCCGTGTCCTGCTCAAAGTGAACAAGCTCTGTCGAAAGGCGAATGTCCGCGCCAAGCTCATACGCCCGTTCTCGCAGGATCGGTTCGAGTTTATCCTGAGCGATAGCCGCACCTGTGCACGGAGAATAGACAATCGTGGGTGTTTCCTTGCGTTGAGGGGTCCAATCAGTTTCCTCGAACCATGCTCCGGCAAGGCTCTCAATGCGGGCTCGTCGTAATCTGACACTCGGGGGAGCCTGGGGGATACGCGCTTCCAGGCCAACCGTCCGGAACAGCTCTATTGTTCTTGGAGTGAAGCCAATCGCACGAGGGTGAAGCGAGCTACCGCTATGCCGCTCAACAACCACGGTTGGTATGCCCCTCGATGTCAGAAACACAGCAGCGGAGAGCCCGACCAGGCTTCCCCCGACAATCAATACGGATGTAGTCTCGTGTTCCATGAAACAGATCTCCATTCTGTAGTTACCATATTTTTGAGTTGTACAAATTTTTGCAGTAACTTAATTTTTTAAGTTACTGCAATTATAAAGCATGCTAAAAAAATGTCAACCCCCAGACTTGCAGTCTCTTGAAGAAGAGGCTATACTTGCACCTATGAGACAGCCATCAGGACGACGCGAACGAAAAAAGCAGCAGACACGGCAGCATATAGCTTCTGTGGCGCTTCGGCTCTTTCTTGAGCGGGGCTTTGACCAGGTGACTGTGACCGAAGTAGCGGACATTGCCGACGTCTCGGCAAATACGGTCTATAACTATTTCCCGACGAAGGAAGAGCTCTTTTTCGGGCTTCATCGGCCAATGGAGACGGAATTAGCGAAGCGCATTCAGCAGCGCCAGCAGGGACAAACGCTGCTGGCCTTTTTGCGTGAGGATCTTCGTTTCAGCCTGGAACGGCTTCGGGCTATGCCTGTTGAGGAGGGCACAGAGCGTCGGCAAGTCATTCAAATGATACAGAGCACCCCATCCCTGCAAGCGTATAGCCTGCGCATGATGCAGATGGGTGAGAGAGAGGTTGAGCGCGTGCTGGCCGAAGAGATGCATGCACCCGAGATTGTGCCTCACCTTGTCGCTCACCTGATACTGGCTCTTTATGGGAAGCTTTTCACCGAATACGATGCCCGATGCGAGAGCGGCCAGTCTGCTGATGAGATTCATGCGGCGCTGGCAGAGATGATATCGGCGGGGCTTGAACTGCTGGCGCACGGCCTGGATGCTTCTTATGCTCCATAAATCAGAGGTGCTGCTATCGGAACCGGTACGATTGTACCGGTTCCTTTTTTGTTGCTTTGTCCAGTTGGGCTGCTTCCATTGTATCAGGTGAAATGATTGGATACAGCATATCGTGAGAAGTATGTGTATTCTATAGCAATAACAGGAGAGGGTATAGATACAACTGTTTCCGTGCGTACGCATTTCTGCTGCTTCTGTCTTCATGCTGATTGTTCGTTTCCTGTTCTTCAAGTATTATGTGCTCCATATCGATAATATCCTGTTTATGGATGATTGTATGCTCTGTATAGCAGAATATGGTTTGAGAAGGAAATGCAGGGATAAAATAGATAAAATATATCCTTAAGCTGTAGAAGGAGAAATTAGGAGAATATATGTTAGAGATCCTTTTTCAACTTGACGTGTTGATAACGTCCCTGTTCATTTCGATACCGATCGGCCAGATAGAGAAATTATAGCGCTTGCGAAAGTTTGGAAAAAAGCCGACCGCTTCTCTCTGTCTATCATCGTCCTCGGTTTTCTGCTTGGGATCGTCATGCTTTTTCGTGGCCTTCCTTTTAAGATATCATGGCAATCTCTCCAGTTGGGGGCTTCATTCTATCCTTCCTGTGCTGTACCGGGGTGTTTTGTTTAGCTTTATCTGTCATTTACAGAATGCTCAGATGATACCGTTGCCGAAGCGCAAAAGTGATGAGAGCAAAGGAGAGGCCCGCCACATACGGCGGGCCATTCTGGTTAATCCTGATATGTGCATCCGTTTCTATCCCTGTTTACGCTGTAAGGCGACAACCGGGATCAGACGGGATGTTCTGGTTTCATAATCAGCGAAAGCCGGGAAGATCGTGGCCTGTCTGGCGTACAGGCGATCCCGTTCCTCGCCGGTAATTCTAGTGGCTGTGGCCGGGAAGGTGTCAGTACCCACTTCGACGATGACATCAGGGCTTGCTTGCAGATTATGGAACCAGGCTGGATGGGTTGGTGCTCCGGCATTGCTTGCAAAGACAAGCAGGCGGTTACCATCGGCCAGATAAATCAGGGGGGTAGTATGGGGCCGACCGCTCTTTGCTCCGATCGTGGTCAGCAGAAGCATCGGAGCGCCTTCAAATGGGCCGCCGACCTTGCCTCCATTCGCTCGAAATTCCGCAATGATAGCTTCATTTCCATTGCTCATAGGATGTTATCCTTTCTACTCAATCTTCCTGATGACAGAGTACAGCGGGAGGGAGGGGGTGGGCATCGTCTGGAGAGATGATTGTCTGTATGAGCGGCTTTGGCCTGTTGGGAAACGTGCTCAGCGTACTGCTGCTGAGGTGTGGCGTTCCCCAACAGTGGGGGTGAGCCCGGATAGGAAATGAAGCAGCTATCCGGGCAAAGATGAACCTGAAATGATTCAGGGCGGTCGAAACTGGTTCGCGGTAAAGGAGCAAGCGGCCCGACCCTGATCGATACCCCCTGCCATAAGCATGAGGGGGTGAATAAGGGATGGCCTTCGACCATTGTTTATTGGCTACTGCTGCTTGCAAGACGCTGCGGGATGCATGCGGTTTTTCGCGACCGCTAATGGCAGTGCCGAGGGATCATGTGGGGTGATGGTACAGGTTGTGCCACCGAGTGCCGTGGCGATCTCCTCGAAGCGTGCCTGTATGGTGGACATATGTGCCTCCGCAGTGGGATCGAACAGATCAAGGGTGACGTTGAAATGATTGCCCGTGAACGTGCTGCTCCATGAGGCAACCATCTTTCCGGCTAGCAGAACGGAGCCGATGCCGTCACCGCCCTCTCTTGTCGGGTTGTTATAGACGTGAGCCTGCATTGCTGGCTCAATCTGTCGTGCATGCCCGCTGGGAGCATAACCCATTGTGTAGCTATCCCAGATGGGCAAAATGTCGATTGCGTCGGCAGGTGGCGGTGTAACCTGTTCAAAGGCGGCAAGGTCTTCCGCAAGGAGCAGAAGGCCGTTCGGAAGCGCCACAGTCTCAAGTTGAGCGACGGCTGCTGCTGCCGCATTGGCGGGAATGCCTGCCCACCACCGAAAATCTCTGACGCTGGCCGGACCAAAAGCACGGAAGTAGCGATAGGCGAGCTGTCGTCGCGCTTCCTCAGGAGAAAGCTCGCACTGAAGCTCGATGCCCCATGCCTCAGTGCTGACGTAGCGCAGGCTATTCGAGCGCAGGCTATGAGCTCCGATTCTGAGCATGGCTCCCTCATAGCCCAGAAAATGAGCTATCATGGCAGTTCCTTTGGCTTGATTGAGCGCCTGTCCGAGTTGTTTCGGGGTCAATGGCTCTTGTGCCGCAGCCAGTAGCGCTGCCTTGAGCTGTGGATAGGTTTCTCGGGATAGATGTTCATGTTTGCGATAGCGAGCCGCATAGTCAAGGTGTTTTATCAGTCGTTCATTGTTCTCGCGTGTAGCAGCAAATACAAAAGCCGCGTCCTCCGTCAGAAGCAGATAGATCGCGCGACGCATTGCAGGAATACGAACTGCCTTTTTCTCCAGATCAAGCGCTCGAAACGCTTCAGGAGAGAAAGCTGCAGTGCGCGCAAGGAGGGAGAGCGGCGCGCTTGGATGAGAGCTATAGACGCCGACCACATCCTGTAAGACCTCTTCCATGCTTGCTGCAGCTTGCCCGAGCCGCTGTCGCTGGTAGCTCCACCAGCGTATGCGTAAAAGCAGATCGTTATCCTGTTCCATATCCTGGATGCTCCTTCTGATTAACTGGCTTTTCGTCGTGTTCTCCCGCAGTGTAACATGAATAACGGTCAACACTCGTCCTTTATTTGTGTATTCGCTGATAGGTTGTCCAGAGGGGGCGGAAGCCAGTCGTCTGCCAAAAATGAGCAGCCTGCGGGTTGTCGGGATTATACCAGAGGAGCATGCTGTGTAGCGGCGACATATGCTGATACTTCTCAAAAACCGCTGTGAGCAGTTGACTGCCTATGCCTCTACCACGCTGGGAAGAAAGCACGCAGATATTATCAATGCTCCAGTGGATGCCGGCCGGGACAAAGCCCGGGGTGTCCTCTGTTGTGAGGGGAAGCAGGCTATTTTCTGCCATACCGATGATTGGATCTTGCGTTTCGGCAACAAAAACGATCGGTGCATCTGGCTCTCCTGTCCAGAGACGACGCAGGGCCTGTCGAAAGGAGATATGGGCCGCCTCACAGTAACGGACGAAGGGCGTGATAGCGTAGCTCTTCTTCAAGCTGCTGCAGGAGTAGTTTTTCATCGGTAGGCCGGGCCTTCCTGATGCGCACAGTTGCCGGTTTCGGCGCTGCGGTAACTGTTGTGGGATTGTGCATAGCACAGATACTACTAAGCTGAAAGCCGAATGGCGTAAGCGCGGGAAAGATCCAGGGGTCGGTAGAGGGCCAGCGTACCAGATCACCAGTCGTATGGTGTGCTTGCCAGTATTGTTCGGCCTGTTCCAGACAACGTTGAAGCACCTCAAGCGCATCGTGCTTCCGCATCCCGAGGAGGACGAGGCGCACTGTTCCATTTTGAGGGGTGAGGAAAGCCTGCAAGATGCTATTGGGAGCGACTTCCCAGATAGCGGGTTGCACGTATCCTCGAATCTGGCCTGCTGAGTTGAGGGCAACAAAGCCGGGCTCCTGTTCAAGGAATGTGCGAATTTGTTGTGGCGTATGAAGCGCGAGTCGCTGATCTTACTGATGTTGTCGCTGCTCTTGAGCCTGAAACAGGGTGAGGAGCGCTGGAGAGTCGTCAGGCTGGGATGGACGAAGTGTAATCATTGTAATGCCTCCTTGCATTTTTGGGGCCGTTCAACAGTGAATAGTATACGGAAAGAAAAGAAAAAGATACTTGTACGAGGCGAAAAACAGAAAAACGGGTGTTTCATCTGAGTGGAATGTCCCTCTTTACGGAACGTGCAGAATAGTGTATTCTTATTGTATATGGTGCCATAAATTCTCTAGCCTCTTGCCACTTTTTGCTTGCGTTACCCATTTTCTACGCTGATTGTTTTCCCTGACAAGGATGTCAGGGAAGCAGAAGAGAAAGGAGTCTCGCTATGAAGAGAAGGGTGCAACGCGCCTGTATTGGTCTCTTCCTTGCTTTCTGCCTCACGTTTGCCTTGAGTGGACAGTTCGCTCAGGCCACGCATGCGACGTCTTCTCCCGATCCCAATGCGCCGCGTGGTGGTGTGGTCATTGGCGCACATGATGTGACCCCTACCCTGTTACGCGACTCGGGTCGTGCGGCAATGGTTACTAAAATACAGAAGCAGCAGCACCAGCGCCTTCAGGATTTCAGGAATTCCCGGAAACAGGCATCCGGGAGCCTGGTGCAACAGACGCTGCATCAGTTCTGGGGCGTGTTCGCCAGTCAGGGGACGCATGATGGCATGATGGCAACTCAGAGCGTTGATCCGTCCTACGTGGTGCGGGGCAGCACCAGCGACTATACCTATACGCCGACGATGAAGCCGTACAATGCTTGCATGGAAGTCACGACGGTTTATTCTCGGGCGGTCGGTGATTTGATATGGGCCTGGGATTGGTGTGGCGGCTCGGCTGGCTCAGGGAGTGGTCCACAAAAAGAGATCATGATGGATCAGAACTTCTTGCGGCTCTACACGACGGTTGTGAATGGGCGCTCTGCCTATACCGTCCAGATCGTGAAGAATGCGAGTGGCGGGAATTCCTGGACCGCGTATCTGTATAACTATCAGAACCGAACCTGGGACACCTTCTACACGAGCTCTGGTACAGACAGGGCACAGTTAAGCTATGGCTGGAATATCTTCGAGATCTATGCGACACGGAACCCGCAGACCGGGCAGGCCTGGTACTGTACCGAGGCGAAGAATACCGTGTTTGAGAGCAGCAATTTCCAGCTTCGCTCGGGTGGTACCTGGAAGCTGGCCGATGCATCGAACTCCTATTGGAGCCCCTCAACCAGCCCCAACCCGAGCGATTATTGGTGTTCAACGCTTACCTTCCAGCGTGTAGCCAATAATAGCAACTGGATTGTGCGCGTTGCCTGAGAAAGCGCCGGGGTACTGCTTGTGGACAATGCAGGCAGTACCTCTCTAAAAGTGATAGCTGAAAACGTGCTCATCCTCGGCAACATCTAATATCTCGCCCGAGTGCTCGCTTTCCAGCGTATGGACAGTGCGCTCAAGAAGTGATGGCGCGTTCCGCTGTAATTGCGTCTGAAGCTCTGGAATGGTGCTGTCCTGAAGCTGGATATGCTGCGGGCGTAGAACCTCGTTGTTGATCTCGATACGAACGCCGGGATGCTTCTTTTGCAGAAAACGCAGACTATTCACAAGTGTATCTTCAAGCTGTTTATAGCGCTCTTCCTGTTCCATGCTTTCCCTCTCCTTTGTTTTCAACCGGCATGTTTGTAGAAGACACGCTATGAGAAAGCGGAAGGTGTCACAGGCGTTGCAGGGAGTGCTTGTGAGCTATCTCATAGAGAGGTATCGATAAAAAGAGATATACTACTCGTGATAACGTATTGCAGGAGATACGATGAACCCTTTCTCTCACTATGGGCGGGCAGCAGATCCGTTTCAGGCGCTTCATCGCGAGTGCCGCTGGAAGCTCAGAAAGATGACCTTGCAACTATGGGGAATGCTGGTTGCATGTGGAGGCTCCCTTCTCATATATGGCGGTGTCCGGCTGATCTCCATTCTTCTCCGGATGTTCCAGCTTGAGGCGGCGTGGATGGATCGGCTCTCCTTGCTATCGCCGGTACTTTATAGCGGAGTTTTGTTTCTGGGTATGGGCTGGCTTGTCTATGCCTATTTTCGTATCCCAGTTCTTCAGGTGACGCCTGAGGGGATCATGCTTGCCCTGTTCCTGCGAATATTCATTGCCTGGACAGAAATAGAGCGTCTGGAGCTTCAGCTAGAGCGAGGCGGAGTATATCTTGCGATCTATCCCCGGGACGCGGAAGTCTATTTGTCTCGTTTCAACGGACCGAAGGCGTGGCGAATGCGTCGTATGCTGGCGAAAACAGGGGCACCGCTCGTTATCTCTCAGGAGTTACTTGACTTGCGGCATCCTCTGCCCAATATTGTGCGCGATATACAGGATCACTATGCAGAAGAGCTCCGAATACTCGATCCAGGTACGGACAGGGCTTGAGCGCCCGGAAGACTGACCGCTTCAGAGAATAGAAAAGGAAATATTGCTTATTATGGACTCTCGCTTGCACGAACCACGCTTTCCATACACATTGCCAGCGCGGGAAATTCGCGTGAGGCTCAATGGCAGGCTGTTGCGGATCTGGAATGGCCTTATTCTGCTCGGGGGTATCATGATCGCGGCCCTGCTGATGAATCTGGTCTCCTTTATCCTGTTTCAGCTTTATCCGTTAGAGACGCTCTCGGCAGTTGCCATTGAGGATACAACCAGAAAAATATATTTCTTTACCTATTTCTCGTCTGGTCTTTTTATCGCTGTCGTTTTGCTGATAAATGGCTGGTTTCTCTTTGCGTATTACCGTTTTCCGGTGCTAAAGATCAACGAGGAAGGGATCACGCTTGCCAGCCCACCGTTTTTTCGGCGCACGGTTGTTCCCTGGTCCTATATTGAATGTCTCTCGCTTCAATCGGGAGTATTTGGGCCGCATCTTGCCATTCAGATGAGGTATGTGCAGCTTTATCTTTCCCGCATTGGCGGGCTGAAGGCGTGGCGCATGCGGCGGATGCTGGAAAAAACGGGCGCGCCGCTTCGTATCTCGCAGGGGAGCCTGGCAAGAGGGTATCAGCTCAAGGACATTCTTCAACAGATTCAGCACGATTTCGCGGAGGAAGTGCGGATGTATTCGATCCAGTTTCGAGCAGATCATTAAGCAGGTGAAGGGCAAAAAAGCGGCTATAGTCATTTTTTCTCTGCCAGTGAAGCACCTTGAGGGCTGAACGTTGCTGTACTCTTCGCTGTGATGATGCATAATAAGATCCTGCTCGAACCGGGTAGCAATCGGGGTGTGTGATGAGACGAGCAAAAGCTGCTCCCGTTGGGTATGTTTGGTACAACTGCTGCGAAAGGCTGTTCATCTTTGTGGTTCCTCTCCTGAAGCCAGGTGAAGCGTCTTGCTCGGGGCGTGAGGGTTTTTCAGAAAATCCTGCTTTGAGTGGATGTGGGAAATTCGCATGTGTACTATCATACATGCAGATCCGAGAAGCTCTTGCTCAAAAAGAAAGGAGAGGAACAGGGAATGAATACGGTCATGAAGCGTACATTGGGGCGAAGTGGATTAGAGGTCAGTGCGATCGGCCTGGGATGTTGGGCTATTGGCGGCAAATTCACTCTTGATGGTCAGCCGGATGGGTGGGGGGCCGTGGACGATAAAGAATCGATACGCGCGATTCAGCGGAGCCTGGACCTGGGTGTCACGTTATTTGATACTGCTGATGTCTATGGTTGTGGGCATAGTGAACGCGTTCTGGGTCGAGCGGTCGCGTCCCGGCGACATGAGGTTATCATAGCGACCAAGTTTGGCTTTCTCTTTGATGAGGCAACCCGGCAGGCGACGGGAAGCAATGTCAGCTCCGAGTATATTCGCTCGGCCTGTGAGGCGAGTTTGCGCCGACTCGGAACTGACTATATTGACCTCTATCAGTTGCATTGTGGGATCTCCTCGCGTGCCGAGGGGGAAGAGGTCATCACGACGCTTGAGGAGTTGGTACACGCGGGTAAGATTCGCTTTTACGGAGCCAGTACCGATGATCCTGAACTGGCGGCGCTTTTCGCACAGGGACCTCATTGTACGGTGATTCAGCAGCAGCGCAATGTCTTCGATGGGAATGATGAGGTATTGGCGTTCTGTGAGGCACAGGGGTTAGCGGCTCTCTGTCGCTCTCCGCTTGCTATGGGGATGCTGACCGGCAAATATCGGAGCAATGCCGGTTTAGCAGAAGACGATTTTCGGCGGCGGGCTCCCTCATGGTGCGCATACTTTCAAGCAGATCAGATTCATCGATGGGCTGCACTGGTTGATGCCTTGCGAGAAGTGCTAACCGCAGATGGTCGGACGCTTGTACAGGGTGCGCTGGCCTGGATCTGGGCGAGAAGCTCGATGACGATTCCAATTCCCGGTTTCAAGACTGTCGAGCAGGTAGAAGAGAATGTGGCTGCGCTGCATTATGGGCCGTTACCAGAAGATCAAATGCGTCAGATTGACGAACTGCTTGAAAGGGCAAAAGAAGCGAGGTAGGGGACAAGGCCGGGTTGCCACGCATATGGCTCCTGGCCTTGTCGTTTTGTCTGTCAGTAATCACTGAGCAATGCGTATGGTCGTTGGACGGCTTTACACAAAGAGAAACGCTGCTTGCCTCGTGCTGGCCAAAAGAACAGGGTGGAGATCTGGCCATGCGGGCGTTGTTGACTCTATGTGTCTCCTGATATTGTAGGGATAGTACGATGAAGAGGAGAATGGAAGTATATATGTCGCTTCGTTTTGGTATAAAGACGGCTCAACAACATCTTTCCTATCCTGAGATTCTGGCACTCTGGCAGCAGGCGGATGCAGCGCCTGCGATAGAGCATGCATGGATTTTTGATCATTTTATGCCGCTTGGTGCTCATCCCGAGGGACCCTGTCTTGAGGGCTGGACGCTCCTTGCAGCCCTGGCAGCGCAAACAAGGCGCTTGCGTCTGGGGTTACTGGTAACGGGGAACACATACCGCCACCCCGCGGTATTGGCGAATATGGCGGCTACTGTTGATATTATTTCTGGTGGGCGGCTTGATGTGGGGTTAGGAGCGGGCTGGTATGAACGAGAGCATCATGCGTATGGTATCCCGCTCTATCCTCCCGGTGAACGGATTCGTCGTCTGCAAGAAGCCTGTGTGATGATACGGCGTCTCTGGAAAGAGCCGGTTGTGGATTTCGAGGGGAAATATTACCAGTTGCACCAGGCGCGTTGTGAGCCGAAGCCGCTTCAGCAGCCTGCGCCGCCGCTATTGCTTGGTGGCCGTGGAGAGAAACTGATGTTGCGTGTTGTGGCTGAGCAGGCGGACATCTGGAACTCTCCCGGGGATTCTGTAGAGCTCTACCGCCATCGGAGCCAGGTACTTGATGAGCACTGTATAGCGATCGGGCGTGATCCGCGTACAGTGGAACGCTCGGTGCAACTGGTGCTGAATCAGGAGAACCCGGCTGAGACGCGCGATGAGCTGCGTGAGTACATTGCCATTGGAGCGACGCATCTGGTTCTTGAGCTGCGCCCACCTCTTCAGCGCGACTGTATCCAACTACTTGTCAGGGAAGTGATAGCGCCTCTGCAAGCCGAATTCGCGAACGAAAGCATGTGACCTCTACTTTCGCCTGGACGTCACCCGCTTGCATCGTGACATGCATTCTGAATGACGATAAAAGCGGGTGCGTCCTTCTTCTCCTCATTTGCCCATGTTTTACCCCGATGGCACATGACAAGCAGGCCTGCTTGAAAAGCTTTCCCTCTCTCAGGATTTTATCCTTTTCTAGCAATACATCATATTGAGGTAATTTTATGTATAGAGAGGGGTAACTATTTTATGGGCGCAAGCACATAAGGCTGGCCCTCTCGCTTTCTCGAAATGCGGCTTCTATTGCCCTGTGGCTACACTGTTCGCTGCCTGTGAGGTGTCCGTGTGACTCTGCTTTCAAGGTGCTGCACATGAGAAACACTTGACAAAAGAGCAAACATGCTTTATGCTTGTCTCGATAGATAAATCTTCAAGGAGTCGAAAAGCACGTATGCCTGACCAGTACTAATACATGCTCTGACCACCATTCTGGTGAGAAGCAAGCATCATTTTTCTCTCAAGCGCTGGCTGTTTCCCTTTTGTTTGGAATGGCGCCAGCAGGAGAAAACCATTTCTTGCTTCGAGTGCATGTATAGTGTTGGTGAGACATGAGTGTGAGGCGCTCTTTCCTCTCCACTTTTTCTCTCTTCGCAGACTCAGCAACAACTTTCTCTTTGTCTCTGTTGCCTATGCATGCCCCCCGGTATGGTGTGGTTTATGCGTTTGGTTTGTCGCCTGGGTTTTGGAAAACAGCTACACAGACAAGGAGAAAGAAAGATGCCTTGTGAGCCTCTTTGCTTCTCTCCCTTCCGGATCTGGTACCGGAAAGGATGGTGAGAGTGAGCAAGCAACCGTTTACCCGCTACTTTGCCTTGCTGGCGCGCTATCTCAGGCCGCAACTGGGAAGCGTAATACTTATGTCGGTACTACTGCTTGTCAGCATTGGTTTACAATTGGCTAACCCGAAAGTGCTCGGGATCTTTATCGATACAACACGCGAGCAGGGACTGTCGCAATCGCTGCTCTGGTTGGCGCTTTTGTATTTGCTCGTCTCATTTCTGAATCAGGGGGCCTCGGTTGCCTCCGCATATCTGTGCGAGCAAGTGGCCTGGAAAGCGACCAATGACTTGCGTGCTGACCTCCTCACCCATGTGTTGAGCCTTGATCGAGCCTTCCACAAGAGCCATACTCATGGTGAGTTGATCGAGCGTATTGACGGGGACGTCAATGACCTCTCGAACTTCTTCTCAGAGCTTATCGTGCATATGCTTTTTCACCTTGTTCTCCTGGTGGGGATGCTGGTTGTGCTGAGCTGGATTGACTGGCGCTTGGGCGTCTGCATGGGGCTTTACTGTCTGATTGTTGTAGGGGTGCTCACCTGGATGCGCCGCCCTTCGGTAGAGCGTTGGGTTGTGGCGCGCGAAGCCAGTTCGAGCTTCTTTGGTTTCCTGGGTGAATATCTCTCGGCAACGGAGGATGTGCGCGCGAACGGCGGAATGGGCTATATCTGGCGGCACTTCTTTCAGCGCTTCTCGCGCTGGTATACCACAACCTGTCATGCGGGTTGGTCGGGAGCGACCCCCTGGATTATCTCTCAGGCGCTCTTTGCTCTGGGACGCGTCCTCGGGCTGGTTCTGGGTGCATACCTCTGGAGTATCGGGTTAGCCTCTGCGGGTACGGTCTACCTGATCTTCGTGTATAGCTCCCTGCTGATGCAGCCGTTGGACAAGATTCAGTGGCAGTTACAGGATCTCAATCAGTCTACATCCTGTATTCGGCGGATTGAGGCGCTGCTGGGCACGCGCTCTTCGATGAAAGATGGCAAAGGGACGCAGCCAGCAGCGGGGCCGCTTGCGGTGACGTTTGAGGATGTCTCTTTTGGCTATGACGATGCTGAACCGGTGCTTCAGCATATCTCGTTTCACCTGCCTGCGGGTCGGCTTCTGGGGATTGTCGGGCAGAGTGGAGGGGGCAAAACAACCATGACACGCCTGCTGTTTCGTATGTATGACCCTCATTCTGGTGTCATTCGGCTAAACGGGGTTGCGCATACCGAGATGAAGTTACAGGACCTGCGGCGGCGTATCGGGCTGATAACGCAGGATGTCGATCTTTTTAGGGCGACGGTGCGCGATAATCTGACCTTCTTCGATCGCGAGGTTTCGGATGAGCGTGTTTTGCAGGTGCTGGAAGAGATCGGCCTGTTGCCGTGGTATCAGGCGCTCCCGCAGGGGCTGGATACCATGCTTGGTGCAGGAGGAGAGGGCCTTTCGGCTGGCGAAGCGCAACTGCTGGCGTTTGCCCGCGTCTTTCTTACCAACCCTGATCTTGTTGTGCTTGATGAGGCCTCATCCCGACTGGACCCGCTCACGGAGAAGCTGTTAGAGCGAGGCATGGAGAGACTCTTTACCGGGCGGAGCGGCATCATCATCGCGCATCGGTTAGAGACACTTCAGCACGTTGACGATATTCTCGTGCTTGAGCATGGAACAGTTGTGGAGGCGGGACGACGTGAGGATCTGGCAAACGACCCGAATTCTCGTTTCTCGCACCTGTTACGGACTGCTGATGGAGCAATAGTTGCATGAAGGGTTATAAAGTATATAGACTACGCGGGGCACTGATTCGCTATCGCTTTTTCTACGAGATGCGGGCACTGATTGGCTCCTTGCTCAGTCGGGGGCAACGGTGGCATTTGGCCTCTTGCTTCAGCGCCTTTTCGATACGGTCTCACAGAGGCCTCACGTTGATTCCGCTCTGCTGCTGTTGCTGCTGGCTCTCTTCGCGCTTATTCTGGTACAGATGATTGTGCAGTTTGTCGGCTTTGACAACACCTTGAAGGTGCATTATCCAGTGCGCGGGTTGCTGTGCCGCAACGTGATCGCGCATATGTTCCGGCTGCCCGGAGCCAGAGCGCTCACGGTCTCCTCGGGTGAGGCACTCAATACGTTACGTGATGATACAGAGATCATCGCCGACACGCCGGGTATCAGCTTGCTTGGCGATTGGCTTTTTGCGATTGTCTCTATCGTCATTCTCTTGCGTATTGATCCTTTGCTGACACTGTTGTCACTTGTGCCCCTGACGCTTGTGGTTGTGATCACGCAGATGTGGATGAAGCGGGTAGAGAAGTACCGCGAGGCGAGCAGAGACGCGACCGGGCAGGTGACAGGCATGATCGGGGAGATTTTGGGTGCAGCGCAGGCGATCCAGGTTGCCGGGGCCGAGCATCGAGTTATGGCGTACTTCCGCCAATTAAGCCAGCATCGGTTAGCGCAGATGTTGCGTGAGCGCCTGCAAACAGAGATGCTCAATGCTTTGTCCGGTAATACGGTGGGGCTTGGAACTGGCCTTATCTTGTTTCTTGCGGCTCTTCAGGCGCATTCGGCACGTCTGAGCATTGGTGATATTGCCCTGTTTATCTACTATATCGAATCGCTGTCGGGGACTATTGCCGGTGTGGGGGCGATTCTGGGGAGCTATGCCAGGGCCCGGGTTTCCTTCGGGCGGCTGCTCTCGCTGATGCAAGGAAAAGAGAAGGCGTACCAACTGGTTGAACGGCATTCCCTGGAGCTGCAAAGTGTCTCTTCAGGTGAAGAGGCTCTAGAAGCGCTACCAGAGCCATTAGAGCGTCTCAGGGCTACCGACCTGACATACCATTATCCAGGTGGTGGGATTGAGGGCGTTTCTCTCGAACTTCGACGAGGAACGCTGACGGCAGTGGTAGGACGCGTCGGCTCGGGTAAGACAACGCTGGTACGCACGCTGTTAGGCCTGTTGCCGAAGGAACGGGGTGAGATCTGGTGGAATGAAACACCTGTCACCGATGCTGCGACCTTTTTTGTGCCGCCGCGATCCGCCTATACGCCGCAGATTGCCCACCTCTTCAGCGATACGTTGCAGGCGAATATTCTGCTCGGTCGGCCCGAGGATCAGGCCAGTATTCAGCGTGCGCTCTATCAGGCTGTTCTGGATCAAGATGTGATGGGCTTTCCTGAAGGTGTCCGGACGGAGATAGGTACTCGCGGTATGAAGCTTTCGGGCGGGCAGGCGCAACGTACCGCTACTGCCCGGATGTTTGCTCGCCCGGCGGAATTGCTCGTGCTGGACGATCTTTCCAGTGCGCTGGATGTGGAGACGGAAAGCAAGCTCTGGCAGCGGCTCTTTGCCAGCCGGGAGCAGACCTATCTTGTCGTCTCACATCGGCGGGCAGTGTTGCGGCAGGCCGATCACATCATTGTGTTGAAGGACGGCAAGCTTGCGGCGCAGGGAACACTCGACTCTTTGCTGAAATGCTCTGATGAGATGCAGGCTTTGTGGCAAAACAAGCTTGTCGAGGAATAGGCTGAGATGAGCAGGGGAGCATACCCTTGTTTCCCTTGCTCACTCCTTGTGGCCCAGAGCGGGTGCAACCTCTGTAGTTTTAGAGGTGTGGAACCTCACCAGCAGGCTTTCTCGTTGGCACTCCGTGTTCCCTGACTGAGTGGTGCCAGAACAATGGCGTGTAAGCAGGGTATTGTTGCGCAAAGCGATGTGAGACTGCACTACGTGGTGGGCGCTGGTGCGCGTGGAGTTTTTCTTTTTGCTCGTATTGGTCTGCTGGTCATCTCGCGGTCTATGACGCGCTTTCCCGCGGTCTTCTTGATGTATGGTGCCTGCCTGCTCTGTCGTATTGTGCTCAAGGTGGTGGAGCCGGGGTGATTATGGCTTCTATGCCCTGTGCAGTCTCCTGTTCTATCGCTTTCCGGCTTGTTGGGCTGCACCATTTGCGCTGATCGGGATGGTAGCGCTGCTGCTCGGGAATGGTGGCTCTCATATGCAGGCTGCATTCCAGTGGTCGGATCTGGCGAATATGAGTGAAACACTACTGCTTGCATTGCTCTTGATCTGGGGTGGTGGAGTGCAGCGATCGCGTTATTTTCTGGTCGTTCGGTTGCAGGAGGTGCAGGAACAATTGCGCCAGTTTTCCAAACTTGGTGCCCGCGATAGAGCTCATTTGATTCTCCTTGCTCAACAGCCTGGGCTGGTGTAAGAAGGGGAGAGAAGAAGGACATGTAATCGCTGGTTCCATAGAGTGATAAAGGAAATACTGGTATGAGAGGAAAAGCATTGATAAAGATGAGTCTAGTGTGTAAAATAGAAAAAGATCCTCGTACATTTTTGAGTGATTGGAAGAGGCTATGCAAGAAATAGCACTTCTTTCTACCCTGTAAGAGGAAGGGAAACGAGCGAAAGGGAAAGGCTCTATGTCAACAAAGGCAGACTATACCACGGAAGAATGGAATATACTGGCGTCTTTGCCGTATATGATCGGTGCGACACTGGTTGCTGTCTCGAAAAGTGGGGCCATCGGGAAGACCAGAGAGGCGCTCTCGTTGTATTCCAAAGTGCGGGAAACCACACAGAAGTTTGCTGCTGTCCCGCTTATTCAGGAGCTCTTCACAGGGGGTGAGGTGCAGGTGAAAGAGACCCGTAAAGAGACGATCAGTGAGAAGGAACAGCTTATCCTGCTTACATTTGAGCGGTGTCGGGCTGCGTTAACGCTTCTCGAAAGCAAGACCACACCTGAAGAGGTCGAGGCATACAAGCAGTGGCTGTATCAGAGCGCGGAACGGATTGCAGGTGTCTCAAAGGGCGGTGGCTTTCTGGGCATTGGTGCAAAGCGGATCGATGAGCAAGAGGCCACCGTTTTAGCACAACTGAGAGAGATACTCGGCGTGCAGGCGTAGTTGCGTTGCACGCGTACGAGTATTGCAGCAGTTCATTGAGGGGTAAATCCGGTACTCTCGCGCATAGTCAGGCGGAAGGGGACCGTGACCGTTCCGGGAACGTGTGTCTCCGGGCCATTAATGCACTGAAGCAGCCGCGTCACGGCGGTGGTTCCTATCTGGCGTTTATCGGGTGCTACTGTGGTGAGCGACGGAACAGAGAAGCGAGCCTCTTCCAGATCATCGAAGCCAACGACCGCAATATCTTCTGGAACATGAAGACCCCGCTCATAGAGCGCTCGCATAGCACCAAAGGCCATCAGATCGTTAAAACAGAAGAGGGCGTCAAAAGGCTGTTGGCGCTCAAGCAGCGTGTGTACAGCCTGCGCCCCACTCTCTCGATCGTAGGCTGTGGGCGTATACACAAGTAGCGATTCTTGCAGGGAGAGTCCAGCATCAGCAAGCGCCTGGGCGTAGCCTCGAAAGCGTAATAGAGTTGTCTCACGTTGCATCTGTCGCGAGAAGCCGATGACAGCAATCTGCCGTCGCCCGAGTTGGAGCAGATGGGTGGTTGCTGCATAGGCTGCTGCCACGTTATCAAAGGTGACATGGTCATATTCCATATCGAGCGAGTGTTCACCGAGCAGAACGATAGGGAGTTTCTCGTTGCCCTGGATATGCAGATCCTCGGCTTTCAACATCAGCGAGTTGAGAATAATACCATCTATCAGGTTTGAATGCAGCTTTTCGATGGCCTGACGCTCATGCTCATAGGTGCCGCTGGTAAAATCAAGCATGACACGATATGATTGCTCGGCGGCGGCGTCAATAACCGCTTCAGCGATTTCTGCAAAGTAGGGGTTGCGTAACTCGGGAATGACCAGTGAGAGAATCCCTACACGTCCTTTGCGTAGATAACGTGCCGGAAGGTTTGGCTGATAGTTCAGTTCTTTCAGTGCCTGTAAGACTCGCTGCCGCTTTTCCTCTTTTACATGAATGTTGCCATGAATAACGTTTGAGACGGTTTTAATAGAGACTCCTGCACGTAAAGCAACGTCTTTCAATGTAGTAGGCACGCTTTTTATCCCTCTATTTTTCTTCCCAGGTTTGCAACGGAAACTATAACATCGTGAGAAGAGCTTTGTCAATCTTGCATGGATGCAGCTTTCGACTATCTCGGGCTGCTTCATGGAGAATTTGCGCTTTTGTGAATTGACAAAGAGAAAATAGTTATGCTACAATCGCTTACAACGTTGGAATTCTTTTTACAACGTTGTAAAAGTGCTCGATGTCGAGATGCTGCATGGAGGCGAGATCACGAAGGTGCCCCCTCTGCTTCGCTTTTCGTGCATGTTTCCCGGCTCCTTTTCCTGGCTTCTCCTCGTTTTTTGTGAGGAGGCTTCAAGTTCATCAGTAATAGCGATTCTATGGGCGGATCTATTACGAGATGAGGGAGGGTCAGTATGAATTCAGGACAGCAGTATGTCCACATGAAGCGTGATGAACGTCGCCTGTTCACGCGTCGTCGCTTTTTGGGTCAGACCGCAGCGCTTGGGCTTGGGAGTGGTCTTCTGGTGCCGCTGCTCAGTTCGTGTGGCCTTTCGGGAGGAGGTACGGCTGCAATCACGTTCTGGAACCTGTTTGGTGGAGGAGATGGAGAGCGTATGGTCCAGATGCAGAATGTATTCAAGCAGCAGCATCCGGAAGTACAGCTTGAAGCTGTGACCCTGCAATGGGGAGGCCCGTACTATACCAAGCTGGCAATGGCGGCAGCGGGCGGACGCGCTCCTGACGTTGGTATTATTCATATGTCGCGTCTGGCAACGTTTGCCGCTGGAGGCCTGATTGATCCATTTGATCCCGCCGAACTGGCAAAGTATGGGATTACCAATGATTCATTTCTGCCGCCCGTCTGGGCGAACGCGCACCGCAACCAGAAACTCTATGCAATTCCGCTCGACACGCATCCCCTGGTTATGTTTTATAACACCGATATCTGCGGCAAGGCCGGGCTACTTGATAGGAATGGGCGCTTGAAGCAGTTGCAAGGGCCTGAGCAAATGATGGATGCAATCCGGGCCGTGAAAAAAGTGACCGGAAAATATGGCCTGGTGATGGAGGCAGTAGGAGTGAATCCCTGGAGGCTCTTTGTCGCGCTCTATAGCCAGCTTGGCGGCCAGATATTTTCTCCCGATGGCACAGAATTGATTCTTGACAATGCAAAGGCTGAGCAGGTGGTAGAATTTCTCACCGAAGTCGTGGCCGAGGGTGCCTACCCGAGTATCGATGCAGCGGCGGCAGTGGCCTACTTTAGTAATCAGAAGGCTGGCCTACTCTGGAATGGGGAATGGGAAGTGACCACCTTCCAGAATCAGAAGATTCCGTTTGATGCGACCCTTTTCCCGAATATATTTGGCAATTATCACACCTGGGCCGATTCTCACGCGTTTGTCCTTCCTCATCAGATGGCTCCAGATCCGCAACGTCGGGCAGCCTCGCTCCTCTTTATCAGTACCATGTTGAAAAATAGTCTGATCTGGGCGCAGGGCGGCCATATTCCCGCCTATCTCGGTGTGGCCAATAGCGCTGAGTATAAAAACCTGGTACCGCAGGCACACTATGCCGGTGCAGCGGCCAACCTGGTGCTTGATCCGCCTGCCTGGTTCAGTGGCGCGGCCTCTGACATGGAAAATCAGGCAGGAGCGGCGTTTGCGGCTGCAATGGCGAAGCAGCTCACGCCAAAGCAGGGAGTACAGCAGTTCCGTCGCTCGATGGAAAAGCTGCTGCGTGTTCCCAGGCCTTTTTAACCCCTGCAAGGACGCTGACATGTGCGTCATCGCCAAACTGTTTCCCTGATGAGGGGTAACGGTGAAAGGAGAGAATATGGCAAATATGCTGATTTCAGAGCAGGTGCAGGCGGCTGAGAAACCGGGTAAGCGTTCTGCTCGCTGGAAGAATGACGTAATAGGTTATGCATTTGTTGCCCCTTTTTTGATTGCATACGCTCTCTTTGTATTCCTTCCGATCATTCTGGGATTTGGGATGAGCTTCTTTAACTGGAGTCTGGCCGGGACGGGAAAAGATCAATTCCTGGGGCTCCAGAACTATCAGGAAGCGCTGACAGACCCGAGTTTCTGGGGCTCACTGGGGAATACGGTGCTCTTTACGGTCATCAGTACGCCGCTGTTAATGGTGTTCGGACTGGTGCTGGCATTACTGGCAAATATGAAGATCCCGGGACGCTGGCTGTTCCGCACGGTTGTTTTTGCTCCTTACATTCTGCCAGTTTCGGCTGTGGTGCTGGTCTGGAACTGGCTGTATCAGCCTGGTTTTGGTCTGATTAACGGCATGTTGACCGCGATTGGCCTCAAAGAGGTCGGGTGGTTGAGTGATCCAAACGTGGCAATGGTGTCCACGGTTATCGTAACGATCTGGTGGACGGTTGGCTTTAACTTTGTGCTGTATCTGGCTGGATTACAGCAGATCCCGCAGGAAGTGTATGAGTCGGCCTCAATTGATGGAGCCAACTCCTGGAACAAATTGTTGCATATTACGCTTCCTTTGCTGAAGAATACGACGCTGCTCGTCATGATTTTGCAGGTGATCTCTTCGCTTCAGGTGTTCGCGCAGATCTTCCTGTTGACCGGCGGTGGCCCGAACTATGTGACGCGTCCGCTAATGCAGTATGTTTATGAGACGGGTTTCTCCTCGTTCCGCATTGGTCTGGCTTCGGCAATGTCCTACCTGTTCTTCATTCTGATTATGCTTATCTCTGGTATCCAGTTTTTCCTGTTCTATCGTAAGAAGGGAGGCGAAGCATGAGCAGTGTTGTTGTCAATGCGCCTGAGAGGAGATTCCGCCGCCCGCATATCTCACAGGTGGTCGCCTTTCTCCTGCTGCTCTTCTTGATGGTTCTGTGGGCAATCCCATTGTTGTGGGCAGTTGATACGTCTTTCAAACCCGAAGGAGAGACAACCGTTATTCCTGTCTCCTGGATTCCCACGCATTTTACCGGAGCGGCCTATGAAAATGTGTTGAATGCCGGGAACCTGCTGCGCTGGTATTTCAATAGCTTCCTGACCTCGATTCTGATTACGATGCTGGCGGTGTTCTTTGCCAGCCTGGCCGCATATGCCCTGTCGCGTATCCCGTTTCGCGGCAGTAAGTTTGTCTTCTGGGTCATTCTGGCGGGCTTGATGGTCCCTGGCCAGATTCTGATTGTGCCGCTGTTCTCGTTAATGCAGCTTTTTGGATTGGTGAACACCTATGCAGGCGTGATCGTGGTGCAGATTGCCTCGCCGATCGCGGTGTTTATCTTCAAGCAATTCTTTGACTCATTGCCGCATGAGCTGGAAGAGGCGGCGGTTATCGATGGCGCCGGGCGCTGGCGGCTGTACTGGCAAGTCTGGCTGCCGCTCTCGCGTTCCGCTGTCGCCGCTGTGGCCATCTTCACCTTTGTTTCTGCCTGGAATAACTTCCTCTGGCCATATATCGTAGTCACGGGCGTCGATATGATGACGGTGCCGGTTGGGCTGGCAACTGTGCAGACAGCCTATGGTATCCACTATGCTCAGGTGATGGCCTCGGCGGTTCTGGGAGCGCTGCCCGCGCTGATCGTCTTCCTCTTCTTTCAGAGGCAAATCGTGCAGGGTATCGCTGGAACCGGTATCAAAGGATAGGATAATGAGAGAGGGAACGCTGTACGCTTTCCCTCTCTGAGCCGGTTTAGTGAGCGTCTTTCTTCAGGATGTTGTGCAGAAATGCATGCAGGATGGCCTCGTATTTTTCCCCGTTGGCGTTCCAGCACTGGGTATGTTCGGCATTCGGAACGCGATGATAGGTAATGATGTCAGCGTGCGTGCTGGCAAAGCGGTCGCTGAGAGCAATAGGGGCGATGGTATCCTCGGTGCCATGAAACAAAAGGATCGCACTGTTTCCCTGGCTGCGCGTTGTCAGGTCGAGGGTGGAGAGGCGAATGCCGGTACGCAGTAAGATGATTGGCTCGACAAGGCGAACAAAGAAGGCTGGCAGGCCATTCTTTTTCGCGATGCTTTCCAGGCTGGCCCGCCAGTTCAGGATAGGTGAATCGAGCACAACCGCTCGAACATGCGAAGCGAGTGCAGACTGACGCAAAAAGAGTTCCACAATCGTGCCTCCCATCGACCAGCCATAGAGGATAAGCTGCTCTGCACCATGATCCAGCGCGTAGCGAACGCCTGCTTCCAGGTCCTCCCATTCGCTGGCTCCCAGATGGCTCAGGCCGTCGGGGCTTGCCGGTGCTTCTGCATCGTTGCGAAAGGTGATGGTGAGGGTCGAGAGCCCACATTCCGCAAGCGTCGGCAGGACGCGTAAACCCTGCTCGCGATTGGCCGTTGCGCCGTGTACCAGAATCGCCCAACACGAACCTCCCGGCACAAACCATGCAGGCATATCACCGAGTGGTGTTGGTACAGCCACCTCCTCAATAGGGAGATTCAGTTGTGCCTGCATCTTACCGCCATAAATAGTGGTATTCCAGATGCCTGCTGTCCGGGGGGAGATCTTCCCTTCCACATGGATGAGCTGGCGCGTGACGCTCTGGGCATCAGATGCGAAGACCGGGCCAACAATCGCCTGTCCCTCACTTCCTTCCAGTCCGAAGATGCCCGGCCTTCTGGTCTCCCGGGTGTTCTGTAATGTGATATCTTTTCCCTCCTCTATTTTATGAATACGAACAAATCTCTTCTTCATGTCGCTTTTGCGCCTGAGAACTTGATGCGCGAAATACCAGCAGAGTTCAAGTAAAAGTAGAAGAAAAAGGATCAGAAGCGCAAGTATGATGAACATGTTTGTCCTCTCTGTTTTATGATTTGGCGGGAAACATTGCCCACACTCTACTTCTATCACAGAAACGCTCCCTTTCCTCACTGTATAGGAAAAGAGGTATATAAAAAGAGCTCAGGAAGAACATTTTGCAGAAGCGTGGATAGATTTTCTCTGTAGTATATGCAATTTATTTGCATATATCATATCTATCAATACAGGTTCACTGTATTCTATGAATAGATTGACCCTTTCATCGGACGCTTGCCCGGTTCTTCTTTTGATGGATCAGACGAGGTGCGATTGCTGGAGAAACGAAAATGGATAGAAAGGGATATTTGTTTTATGAATGGTCCAAAAAAGGTACGTGTCGCTATTATCGGCGTAGGAAATTGCGCCAGCTCGCTTGTCCAGGGAGTGCATTATTATCGTGACGCCTTGCCTGATGCCTTTATTCCCGGGCTCATGCATGTTGAGCTTGGCGGTTACCATGTGCGGGATATCGAGTTTTCAGCGGCTTTTGACATCGATCAGCGGAAGGTAGGGAAAGATCTGAGCGAGGCTATTTATGAAGCCCCGAATAATACCTATCGCTTTGCCACTGTGCCGCACCTTCAGGCGAAGGTCTATCGTGGGATGACAAACGATAGTCTGGGTACCTATCTCTCACAGGTGGTGACCAGCGCCTCGGGTGAGGCAAGCGATGTCGTGCAGATTCTCAAGGATACGGGCACCGATGTCGTGGTCAACTATCTGCCGGTCGGCTCGGAGGCGGCGACGAAATGGTATGTTGAGCGGATTTTGCAGGCTGGTGTCGGATTTGTGAACTGTATTCCCGTCTTTATTGCGCGGGAAGCGTACTGGCAGAAGCTCTTCACCGAAGCGGGGCTGCCAATGATTGGTGATGATATTAAGAGTCAGGTGGGGGCAACGATTCTTCATCGCATGCTTGCTCGTCTCTTCCTGGAGCGTGGCGTCAAACTTGAGCGAACAATGCAGCTCAATGTCGGCGGAAATATGGATTTTTACAATATGCTGGAACGCGAGCGGCTGGAATCGAAGAAGATCAGCAAAACGAATGCAGTGACGAGCCAGCTCGATTATGAGCTTGGGGAGGAGAATGTACACATCGGGCCGTCGGATTATGTTGCCTGGTTGGCTGATCGCAAGTGGTCTTATATCCGGCTGGAAGGGCGCACGTTCGGGGATGTGCCGCTCAACGTTGAGTTGAAGCTGGAAGTCTGGGACTCGCCGAACTCGGCAGGCGTGGTGATTGATGCCGTGCGGCTTGTCAAGCTGGCGCGGGATTGCGGAATCAGCGGGACATTGGAGGGGCCAAGTGCCTACCTGATGAAATCGCCACCGGTGCAACATCCTGATACTGTTGCCCACGAGCTGACCGAGACCTTTATTCAGGAGGCGGTTGCGCGGCTTCAGAAGCAATGAGGCGCTAAAAAAGACGAGGAGCAGATTTTCTGCTCCCCGCCTGTGAGTCCGAGAGATTTTCTGTCAGGTTCGCATTGCGTCAGTTCAGGGGGGACAGACGCAACATCTCTCTCTTGAAGATGTACCATAGTCGGAGGGAAAGTGCAATAGAAATGGAGCAATTGAATACAAACTGAAGGGAAATAGACTTTGTACCCCGAGAAACTCCTTCATTTTTTATCAGTTCCATGCCTGAAAAGCAAGCAGGCGCCTTTGATCGAAGGACGATCAGCAACGCCTGCCGCTTTGAGAGGCGGGCTCAGGAAACCTGAAGCAACTTATCAAGCGTGATAGGAAGCTCGCGGACACGAATACCTGTCGCATGAAAGATAGCGTTGGTAATGGCTGCGGCTGTCCCCACAATCCCGATTTCACCGATGCCTTTTGCCCCAAGTGGGTTAACGTACATGTCCTGCTCGTCAATCCAGGTTGCCTCGATATTCCCCACATCTGCACAGGTTGCGATATGGTATTCGGCAAGGTCGTGGTTGACGTAATCACCGAAGGCGGGATCAAGGATGCTCTCCTCGTGCAGCGCCATTGAGAGTCCCATTGTCATGCCACCGATGAATTGCGAGCGAGCAGTCTTCGGGTTCAGAATACGCCCCGCCGCAAAGACGCCCAGAAGCCTCGGGACGCGTATTTCGCAGGTGTCCATATGGACGCGAACTTCGGCAAAGATTGCGCCGAAGGCATGCATCGCATAGCGTTTGGTAAGCGGATTCGAGTTGATCGAACCGGTGACGGCCACTCCTTCGGGTGGAATGATCCCGCCGTGCTTCTTTTGCAGAACTGTACGTAGTCTGGTTGCAGCGTCGAAAATGGCCGATCCCCATGACATAGAACCGCTTGAGCCGCCTGCTACGCTTGCCTGTGGTAGCGTGCTATCACCGATCTCAAGATGAACCTGCTCAATCGGGACAGCCAACGCGTCGGCGGCGATCTGCGTCAGGACGGTGCGGGCCCCGGTGCCGATATCGGTTGCATCGATGAAGACAGCATAGCGATTCGGGGGTCTGGCTTCGATGCGAGCTGTCGAGGGGAATATCTCAACCGGGTAGGTTGAGGCTGCGACGCCGCTCCCGATGCGCCAGCGGCCCTCGATGCAGATGCCGGGATTCGGGTCGCGCTGTTGCCAGTGAAAGAGCTGCTCCCCCTTTTCCAGACAGGCTGCCAGACCATGACTGCTGAAGGGAAGCCCGCTCTCAGGGTCAACCGACGGGATATTACGCAGCCGGAAGTCGATCGGGTCGATGTCGCACTTGATCGCCAGTTCGTCTATCCCTGTCTCAAGTGCATACACGCCCGGACACCAGCCCGGGGCGCGCATCCAGGAGTTCGCAGGCAGATCGAGCTGTTCGACGCGATGGGTGGTGCGTCGATTCTCGGCAGAGTAGAGTATCCGTGTCGCCAGGGCGGCCTGCTCAACGTATTCATTGATTGTTGCTGTTGAGGTAATGACGTCGTGGGAGATTGCTGTCAGCCGGCCATCGCCTCTGGCTCCCAGACGAATGTGCTGGATCGTCGGGGCGCGATAGCCTCCAAGCGAGAAGATCTGCTGGCGAGTGATCGCGAATTTGACCGGGCGCTTTGTGGCTCGGGCAGCCAGCGCGGCAAGGATCACGTTTGGATGGGGTGTCCCCTTTGAGCCGAAGCCGCCGCCGATGTATTGCGAGACGATATGCACATTTTCGGGAGGAATATTGAACGCCCTGGTGATCATTTCTTGTGAGGTGTGAGCACCCTGTGTCGAGTCATAGAGCATCAGGGTATCGCCTTCCCAGTGCGCTATTGTGGCATGGGGCTCCATTGGATTATTATGTTCGGTGGGCGTGGTATAGACCGCGTCAAGCGAGAACTCGGCGTGGGCAAGCGCGTTCTCTACATTGCCTTTAAGCGAGTCAGCCGGTGCGCCTACAGCGTCCTCGGAGGGCGTATAGAGTGTATTGCTATCACTCGAAGCTCAACCGTATGGGGCTGCTCTTCGTAGAAGACAACGACCTGTTCGGCAGCATGGCGAGCGGTCTCGAGCGAGTCGGCAACTACTGCGGCGACGATCTGCCCCCGGTAATGGACTTGATCATGTTGCAGCACCTCAAGATCTCCGTTGGCAAGCGGCTCAATACGTGGCGTGTTCTGATGCCACAGCACGCTGAGCACCCCGGGTATCTGCTTCGCTGTCTCTGCGTCGATGCTGGTGACGCGCCCTTTCGCGATGGTACTCAGGACCGGGTAGAGGTATGTGATGTTTTCAACCGGATATTCGCTGGCGTAACGGGCCGTTCCGGTGACCTTTGCTGCGGCATCAACGCGATCCAGGGAGGTGCCGACGACGCGTGTCACGAGTTGTGTCTTCATCGCTTGCTCTCCTCCGTCAGCTCAAGTAGGAATGGTGGCAGGACCCGGCGTACAAGGTCGATTTTGAACGCGTTGCCAGGCAGCGGGTAGGCATCGGCTAGCTCTGCGTTGGCTGCTTGAAGGAACATCTCCTCGGTTGCAGGGGAGCCACGGAGCACATTTTCGGCTTTCAGCGCGCGCCACGGCATAGAGCCAACGCCGCCAAGCGCAAGGCGTATATCACGAATCGTGTTGTCTTCCACATCAAGTGCGGCGGCTATTGAGACCAGGGCGAAGGCGTAGGAAGCCCGATCACGTACTTTCAGATAGCGCGAGTGAGCGGCCATCGGAAGTGGTGGGAGATCAACAGCCGTAATCATCTCACCTGGTTTGAGCACGGTATCACGCTCCGGCTCGTTGCCAGGTTGACGATAGAGCAGCAGCAGCGGGAGGGTTCGTTCTCCCTGTGGACCCACGATATGAACGGTGGCATCAAACGCCATCATTGCGACCGCCATATCAGATGGGTGGCTGGCAATGCAGTGTTCCGAGACGCCAAGAATGGCAAGGTTGCGATGGTAGCCCTGACGTGCGGGGCAGCCGCTTCCGGGTACGCGTTTGTTGCAAGGCTTTGAGACGTCCTGAAAATAGACGCAACGCGTGCGCTGAAGCAGATTCCCGCCAGTGGTGGCAAGATTGCGCAGTTGTCCGGATGCACCCGAGAGCAGGGCTTGAGCCAGCGCCGGGTAACGCTGACGTATGGTGGTATCAGCGGCAAGATCGCTATTGCGCACCATCGCTCCAATGCGCAGGCTGCCATCTGGAAGCTGTTCGATCTGTTGATAGGGAAGCTGCGTGATATCGATCACAGTGTGCGGTTGGGCAATGCCAAGCTTCATATGATCAACAAGGTTTGTTCCCCCGGCCAGGAGCGCGGCTTCCGGGAAGCGTGTCAGCAGGGCAATAGCCGTAGATGTGTCGCTGGCGCGTTCGTAGCGGAAAGGATTCATGAACGCACCTCCTTGATTGCCTCAACGATATTGGCGTAGGCTGCACAACGGCAGAGGTTTCCACTCATGCGCTCTTTGATCTCATCCTCGTCCAGGACGATCTGCTGCGCCTTGAGGTCGGAACTGGCAAAACTCGGCCATCCATTCTCAGCCTCTTGCAGCATTCCAGCAGCCGAGCAGATCTGACCAGGTGTGCAGTAGCCGCATTGCAGAGCGTCATGTGTGATAAATGCCTGCTGAAGCGGGTGCAGATGCTCCTGATCACCGAGACCCTCAATGGTTACAATATCGACATCTTGATGAGCGACGGCAAGCATCAGACAACTGTTGACGCGCCGCCCGTTGAGGAGAACGGTACAGGCTCCGCATTGGCCGTGGTCGCATCCTTTTTTCGCACCGGTCAATCCGAGATGCTCGCGTAACGCATCCAGCAGCGTCGTACGTGTGTCAAGCGTAAGCCGATGGCTTGTGCCATTTACTCGAAGCGTGATCTCAACATTCATAACAGTATAGATCTCCTTTCGGCAGCGCATTGAAGCAACGCTTGCTGCGGCTTATGGACGGGAACGAGACCATATCCTCTTATATATGTCGATGGGTCATACTACCAGTGTACAAACAGGAACAAGGCGAGCCACAAAGGTGGCCTGCGTCCTGCATAGGATGGATGGTGGTATAGAAGGGAAGAACGGGTTCCATGGCAATAAGAAGGGAAGTAAAGCGAGCAGGAAAGAAAGAGGGGATAAGGGCGTTCTCGCATGGGCTTGGCTTGCGCTACAATAATAGTAGAAGATAGAGGCTCTCCTTTGGTGAAGCGAGAGTAAACGTAATTTGTCTGGAAGGAAAAAAACGGAGATGGCTCCAAAACGATTTCTCTATATAGGCACATATGCGCCAGCGCAGGACCCCGGGATCTATATTTATGAGTTCGACGAGGAGGACGGGCAGTTCAGGCTAATAGAGGGCTTTTCTGGTATTGAGAATCCCTCGTTCCTGACGCCGAGTCATGATGGACGATTTCTGTATGCGGTGAGTGAGACAGACACGTATGAGGGCAAGCCAGGTGGTTCGGTCGCGGCCTTTGCCATTGATCCGCAGCAGGGGACGCTGACCTTTTTGAATCGGGAAGCGACCCTCGGGCGGGGGCCCTGCCATCTGGTCGCGGACCGCAGCGGATCATGTCTGATTGTTGCGAACTATACCGGTGGAAGTGCCAGCGTGTTTCCCTTGCTGAGCGATGGGAAGATCGGGCAAATAGCGCAACTTGTCCAGCATGAAGGGCATGGCGTGAACCCAAGCAGGCAGGAAGGTCCGCATGTGCATTCCGCGTTTCTTTCACCCGGTGGACAACATGTGCTGCTCTGTGATCTAGGAATCGATACCATTTCCAGTTATACATTAGATCGAAAGACATGTCACCTGGAACTGTGCACCGAGACGAAGGCTGAGCCGGGGGCAGGTCCGCGTCATCTGGCGTTCCATCCGTCGGGCAAGTTCGTCTATGTGATCAATGAACTCAACTCGACCATTGTGGCGTATCGCTATGAGCTCGAGAATGGGGCGCTACAGCCGTTGCAGACTGTCTCGACGCTGCCCGAAGGTTTCGAGGGCGAAAATACCGGTGCGGAAATTTGTGTGCATCCGTCCGGGGAGCTTCTCTATGGTTCAAACCGTGGTGATGATAGTATTGTTGCCTTCCGCATTGATCCACAAACAGGCCTGCTGAGCTTCATTGAGCGAGCATCCGTGCAGGGCAAGACTCCACGTAATTTCAGTATTACTCCGAATGGTCGTTTCTTGCTGGTTGCCAATCAGGATTCAAATTCAGTGATCGTATTCTCGCTCGATCCAGATACCGGGCATCTGGGCGCGACGGGCGAGGCGCTGGCGCTTTCGCACCCTGTTTGTTTAAAGTTTGTGTAATGGAAAGTTTGTTTGCGTATCAGGTGTTTGGGCCTCCTCACTATCAGGTCGGGGAGGTCTTTTGATCGGATCGTGTTCTCGCTTCAGAGAAGAGGGTAGGAAGGGCTTTTGCTGCGTCTGACCGGTTGCATGCGTTCTGTCAGGCGCGTGACGGGTGGGAGGCGCATGGCTGTGAAATCGGGAACAGAGCCCATGTTGTGACAGGGAGGATAAAAGGGTGTTCTGGCGCATCGTCCACACCAGTGGAATGAGATGCGCCAGAATGCACCTCAGACACCTAGCATGTGGACAAGGTGTTCGTAATTGGTCATACCTGCCAGCTGATCGACCTTATGGCCATCCTTGAAAACCATTGCATAGGGAAGGGAGCGAACGCCGTACTTTTGCACAACATTCGGGTTTTGATCGATATCCACCCGTGCGACCTTTACTTTATCATGATAGTCGGATGCGACTTTTTCTGTAATAGGTGCGAACGATTTACAGGGACCACACCAGTTCGCTGTAAACTCAACAAGGACTGGCTCGGATGAATGCAGCACCTCGTCCTCAAAGTTTTGCTCATTGAGTTCCTGTACATCTGACATTGGCGCTTCTCCTTTCGTTCTGTACCGTCTCTCTGCCAGAGCCCGGAGACCCCCACAGAAAAAAGACAATGAGTATGTATGCAAGTTGATAAATGATCTTATCCCCTATTGTATCGCTCGATGCAAGCTCATGCTTTTTGCAGTCATAATCGTAAAGTCGAAGCGAAAGGGCGCGAGAATCAGGCATGCGAGAACGATTGTCAGGCTGGCAGGGAAGAGGTCTCTGTTTGAAGAGCCTGGGTGCTTACCTCTCGTGCCACCTGAAGGAACTGTTGAAGCGTTGTTGTTGGCTCGTTGGCGCTCCATATCATCTGGAGGTTGGCTATCAGAGAAAGGCCTTGTAGCGGGCGACACACCACGCTATCCAGCGGGATGCGGGGCCAGGCGGGCAGAATTGAGATACCGATACCTGCTGCTACCAGACTGACCAGCGCATGGAATTGAGCGGGAAAAACCGGTCCATCTCTTTGTCATGGGGGTCGATCAGTGGCGCGATGAGGAGGCATGGCCGTTGCCCGATACACAGTATCGCCCCTACTATTTGCAGAGTCAGGGACATGCGAATACTGCCGATGGGGATGGCCTGCTCTCTCCGTGTGTGTCTGAGCATGCAGCTTTCGATACCTACTGCTATGATCTACATAACCCGGTCCCAACGGCAAGTGGGATCATCTGGGGCGATCCCGGTCCCTATGATCAGCGGGCGGTTGAGGAGCGAGATGATGTGCTCTGCTATACCACGCCCCCGCTTGAGCAGCCACTTGAAGTTACAGGCTCGGTTGAACTGGTGGTCTATGTCTCATCTTCTGCACGCGATACCGATTATACCGGGAAGCTAGTCGATATCTATCCCGATGGACGTGCTGTGCTGCTTACTGATGGCATTCTTCGCGATCGCTATCGGAAATCATTCTCGCATCCGACGTTCCTGGAGTCGGAACGCGTCTATGAGCTACGGCTTGATCTCGAACCTGTTTCAGCCGGGGCATCGGGTACGGCTGGAAGTGTCAAGCAGCAATTTCCTGCGCTTTGATCGCAACTCGAATACAGGTGGTGTTATTGCAACCGAGCGAGAGGACGATTTCGTGACCGCCATGCAGCGTGTCTATCATGGTAGGGAGTACCCTTCACGCCTGATTCTCCCGGTGATCGAGCGCGTATAGCGTTCTTTCCCTCTTTTCCCCTTGTATGAACAGGGGAGATTTTGTATGCTAGATATATTCTTTACAACTACACTGCTCAATGTCGTGACGCGCTCGAATCGCACCGGAAGCGGTTCGCAGAATCGAGGGTGCAGGACAGCCCGGTTCTCTCGCCTCTGTTGCCACAGGGAGCTTGAGTGAACAGAGCAGCCAATCAAGAAGGAGGAGAGACAAGACACTTCCTGAAACACTGGCAATCAATCCCTTCTCATGGCATGTTTGTCGCTGGTTTTGTTCTTCGGAGCATGTTTTCCGGAGGGCAACATCACCTGCAAGCAAGCGACCGAGAGAGGATCAAATGGGACACAACAAGCAGGTTCCCCTGGGATGCACGTGCAAGGACTGCGCCGCAAAGGTGGAGGCTCTTCTTCAGCAGAGCCAGGAATCGTTCAGGGTTCAGCAGTTGGTGGATGACAGGTTCATTCGGGCCTACAACGCGTTCGTCTACCGGACGAGGACCAACCCGCTTCATCTGCTGGAGTCGGACGAGGTTCTGTCGGACTGCTCCTGCCGCAGTGCTGGCATCTGCGCGCAGTGCAGGCTGGACTCCTGGATCAGGAGTCCGGAGCGAGCCGCGGCAAAAGCGAAGGTGCGTGCACTCGCCCGGCTGAACGCTCAGTGGTTCACCACCAGGGTGGTGACTGCGGCACTCGACGAGTTCCTTCAGGCCTACAGCAGGTTCGCCCGGAGGACGGAGATCAACCTGCTCCAACTGCTGGAGTCGGACGAGATTCCGTCGAAGTGCTCCTGCGGCGGGGCCGGTACCTGCGCACAGTGTGAGCGGGTCGCCTGGCTCAACAGCCCGGAGCGAGCCGAGGCGCAAGCGGAGGCTGACGAAATCATCCGCGTCGACACCCATTGGTGTGGCGTCAGGGAGGCGAGGGCGCTGGTGAGCGTATTTCGCCAACTGGCGGATGTGATCGACCCGGATGTCTCGTGCAACTGCCCTCGCGGCTGTTCCTGCATGAGGTGCCTGAAGTGCCGCATGGGTTCTCTGCAACTGACGGAGACGGACGTACGGCTCTTCGTCCAGGGTGGACAGGCAGTGAAGGAGCTCGGGAGGCGGATCCTGGGCTTCAGGCGTGAGGAAAAGCCGTAAGTCAGCAGAGGAGGTACGTCACTCTCACCTTCATGGGGCTCTCCGTATGGGGGGCCCCTCCCTTTTGTTTTGCGGCCGGCAAGATGCTTTTCCAGCTCGATGCTGCAAGCGTCGTCGATGAGAGGTGTGGTAGAGATGATCGACAGTCCTCGAGTGCAATGTTTTTTCCCGCTTTCCCTCTTGTAGAAGGAGCAGAAAGTTCTTTATGCTATACGCATGCTTAACCACTTCTGCTCAATGTCGTGACGCGCTCGAATCGCACCGGAAGCGGTTCGCAGAATCGAGGGTGCAGGACAGCCCGGTTCTCTCGCCTCTGTTGCCACAGGGAGCTTGAGTGAACAGAGCAGCCAATCAAGAAGGAGGAGAGACAAGACACTTCCTGAAACACTGGCAACCAATCCCTTCTCATGGCATGTTTGTCGCTGGTTTTGTTCTTCGGAGCACGTTTTCCGGAGGGCAACATCACCTGCAAGCAAGCGAGAGAGAGGATCAAATGGGACACAACAAACAGTTCCCGTTGGGATGTACATGCAAGGACTGCACAAAGAGAATATGCGAGATCCTGGAGGAAAACCAGGAGAGGTTCAATATTCCGCTGTGGGCAGATGACAGGTTCATTCGGGCCTGTGAAAACTTCACCAGGCGGACGGGGATGAACCCTCTTCGGCTGCTGGAGCCGGACGAGGTTCTGTCGGACTGCTCCTGCGGCGGGGCCGGCACCTGTGCGCGGTGTAAGCGGGCCATCTGGCTCGCCAGTGAGGAGTACGCCGGGGTGAAAGCGGCAGTCGACAAGGCGATTCAGGAGGCCGACCAGGGCTTCACCGTCCGAGAGGCTTCCGCTGCGCAAATGGAGGTCCAGCGGCTGGCAGAGCAGCTCAATGTGCACGAGGACTTCAGGTGTTCGTGTTCACAGAAAGGCTCCGAGTGCTGGCGCTGCCGGATCAAATACCGGCGTGCAACAAAAGAGGATCTCTTGATTCTCGTCCAGTTGAGAGTGCTGGTGCAGGAGGCTCTCAGGCTGATCAGCAGCTAGAGGACGCCACCTCTCCCCTTCACGGGGCTCCCCATACAGGGAGCCCCTCCCTTTTGTTTTGGGGCTGGCAAGGTGTTTTTCCCGTCCGATGCTGCGAGCAGTTTTGATGGGACACAGCATCCTTCTGATGGAAGTGATAAGCGATTCGCTCAGCCATGAAGCATACCATTCTTTCCCTCTTTTCCTCTTGTAGAGAGCGCAAAAAATTCTTTATGCTATCTCTATCGTTTATAACTACATCTGCTCAATGTCGTGTTACGCTCGAATCGCACCGGAAACGGTTCGCAGAATCGAGGGTACAGGACAGCCCGGTTCTCTCGCCTCTGTCGTCACAGGGAGCTTGAAGGAATGGGAGCAGCAACCACGAAGGAGGAGAAGCAAGGCAGTACCTGCAACACTGGCAACCGATCTCATCGCATTCGCTGTTTGTCGCTGGTTTTGTTCTTCGGAGCATGTTTTCCGGAGGGCAACATCACCTGCAAGCAAGCGACCGAGAGAGGGGATCTGATGGAACACAAAGCTTTCCATCTGCCGGGGTGTACGTGTGATGCCTGTAAGGCGGAAGCGCGTACGCTCATCGAGATCTACCTGGAGACGAACGATCTGCCGCAGTGGAAGGAGGACCGCATCTGGTCGGCCTACCGCAAGTTCGTCCGGCGGACAGGAAAGAGCCCGCTCTGGCGACTGGCGCCTGAAGAGCCTGTGCCGAACTGCACGTGCAACGGTGCGGGCACCTGTGCACGCTGTGAGCTGGATGTCTGGCTCAACAGCCCGGAGTACACCCAGGCGGAAGGGGATATCCGCCGGGTCGAGCGGCAATACACGCAGGAACTCATGAGGGAAGCGCTGCGCTCGACGCGGGATGCGCTCCAGCGGATGATGTGGCAGCTCGACCCGAACGTGCGCTGCCGCTGCCCGCACGGCTGCACCTGTGCGGCCTGTCAGAAGTGCCGCTTCGCGTCCGGACAGGCCACGGAAGAGGACCTTGCGTTCCTCGTTCAGCTCAAGAAGCTGCTGTGGATGGCCAATCAGGTCACTTATCGGCGCTGAAGGCCGTGAGCCAGAAGAGGAGGTATGTCACCTTGCACCTTCAGGGGGCTTCCTTTTGGGGGAGCCCCCTCCCTCTTTTTGAGGGCAATAGGAGTTGAGAGATGTGGTCATTGCTCTTTGCCCCACAGGACGCGGCCGGCGCTTTCGTAGCAGGAAGCTCCAACCACTCGTGCTTCTCCCGATTTGTGAATGCGTGTAGCATTTTTTCCCTCTTTTCCTCTTGTGTGAAGTACACGTAGAGAGTATCCTGAAAGCACATTTTCATTTTTCCTGTCTCGTTGCCCAACCGGATCGCACCATATGGTTCGCAGAACCGGGCTTCTCAAGAGAAGCGCGTTTTGGGAACGTAGAGAGGATATGAGGGCGATGAAGATCATTCCGTACTGTTTGTCGCAGGTGTTGTTCTTCGGAATCATTCCGGAGGGCAATATCTTCAGCAAACCGCTGGAGTGCTCAGTTCGTACGGAAGGAAAAGAGAATGAGGTCCTCGAAGCGTTCAAGGTCGGGGTGCGGCTGCGCAAGGGGCTGTTGCTGCGACACCTGCCCGAGCTGCCGTCAGAGGACGGGCCGTGTCCTGAGGATGGAAGAGAAGCCTGAGGAGCGGCGCGGCGGCATCTTCAGGAAGAAGCGCAAGTGAGGTGACTGCCTCATGCCCTCATGGGGCTCCCCTTTCGGGGGGCCCTTCCTCTTTTTTTGAAGGGCAATCTGCTTTTCTGTTATTTGCCCCACAAAATCCTGATCTCTTCTTCGTTGAGGATCTTTTTCTCTTCGATTGATTGGATACGTTCAAGCAGACGGCTCTTTGTCGTGCTGAGTTCCTGAATCTGGCTATCAAGTCGCTGAACCTTCTGTTTATAGAGCTTGAGGAGCCCGGTAATAGCGCTTTGCTTATCTTCGTTGGTGGCGTCCTCGGTCAAGCCGGTGCAGGAAACAAGAATACTTATTTCGTCGATGTTCAGCCCCAGTTTCAGATAGAGCTGGATCAGCCTGACCTGCTCAATAACCCGTTCTTCGTAGTCACGGTAGCCGTTTTCCAATCGTGCGGGGTGAATCAGTCCCTTGTGTTCATAATGGCGGAGCGAACGAATGCTTGCGCCGGTGAAACGAGAAAGCTCGCTGATGCGCATCAATAAAGACCTCCTGGTAACTTCCCTGTAGTGTCAGAGCATGGCCAGACCTCTTGACTATGCCATCAGTGTCATAGTTTATACTACCCCATGAAAAATGAAACTTGCTTTTCAGCAATAATTCCAAGTGGAAAGAGGAATTGACTTATGACTGCACAGTTCTCAGAACGAGCACAAGCGTATCTTCAGGAGCCCAATATTGCGGTATTAAGCACACTCAACGAAGATGGAAGCTCACAGCTCACTCCGGTCTGGTATCTACTCGAAGATGATGGAACAATTATACTGAATACGCAGAAGCATTTACGGAAGGCGAAGAATATGTTTCGTGATGCACGCGTCGCGCTTTGTATACAGGACGGAATGCGCTATGTCACTATCAACGGAATAGTCGAGATCTCCCAGGATCGAGCCAGGGTCCAGGATGAGCTTGCCCGACTGATCGCACGTTATATTGATAGGGAGGAGACACGTCAACAATATAGAGAGATATTCGGTCGGCAAGATCGCATCTCACTTCACTTCCAACCTATCAATGTGATCGAGTCTTTGTAAGGGTTGGTGCCTGCTCTCTTCTGCTTGCTCTGTTGTATGATACTGGATACAGTATTTCATCAAGAATAGAACAAGTTTCATGTAGAAGAGAGGAAAGGAATGTCAGTACCATCTCTTGAAGCGATAACGACAGGTTTGATTGAGCAACTCCAGTCTGAGCAGAAGGAGCTGCGTCTGCTGATTCTGCGACGGATCAGTCAGGGGGGGCCAGTATCGAAAGCCCAACTTGCCAGCGAGCTTCATATCAGCGAGGATGGGCTTGAGAAGCGGTTGCATCAATTGCCGGACACCGAGTATAACGAGAATGGCGATGTGGTCGGATGGGGCGTGACACTGGTCCCGACGCGACATCACTTTCAGGTGAACGGGAAGCAACTCTATACATGGTGTGCCTTTGATACGGTGCTCTTTCCGCCTTGCCTGGGTCAGGAGGCACATGTTCTATCACATTGCCCCACGACGGGCGAGCCGATCAGTTTTGTGGCCTCACCCTCGGGAGCAATTCGCGATCTTTCGCCCACCACAAGCATTCTTGCGCTGCTTATTGCCTTCGATCAGAACCGCGTTCGTCAGACGTTCTGCGAAAATGCGCTCTTCTTCTCGTCAGAGCGTGCGGCGACGCCCTATCTTGCAACTCATCCGAACGCGGTGTTGCTCTCACTCGAACAGGCATCACAGGTCGGGCAACAGGTAGCTGCTGCTTGCTTTGGTATCAAGAAATAGATGAATGTGCAGCGGAGAGGCTCACTGCCTCCCGCTTTCTTTTTTGTTGGAAAAGAGAATGACTCTTCCGCTCTAAAGCGGGGACATATCGCTGTCGATGAGCTCTGAACTGACAGTATACTAAAAAGAAATGATGGTCCGAGCTGCTCATCCTGTTGATGAGCAGGTGTCACGGGGGGCTTGTACTCATCCAGAGGTTGGACTGGACGGCTTCTGGATCGAGGGTAATACTGTTGAGCTGTCATAGCATCGTCCGTTTGGTGAGCCGAGGGAACTCCATGAACTCGCGCTTTTGATGCGGATAAGAGATCCAGCATTGAAACGCGTGTCCTTCTCTGATGTTCTTGTATGCGCGCTGATCGGACACTCAGGAGGCTGCAAGGCGATGAGTAGAGCGTTCACCCGTTTTGGTTTTGGTTGTGAGCATGAGGTCGCCTTTCTCAATCCAGCAGGCCATTTTGCTGATCATGCGAACACGTCCTTTGCAGAAGTAGCTGCGATTATTGCCCGTTTGCCCGTGTATGATGATGATATCGAACAGCTTGTGAACGGGAAGAGTGGCATCAAGCGGAAGCGCTGGTACCTGGAAGGGCAGCGGCGTTTCAGCCCGGACGGACAATTTATCGATTTTCGACCGAAGGGAATCGAGATACGGACAACGATTCACCCCACGATTCAGGGAGCAATCAATGAGCTGAGAATGAGCTTCACGCTGTTGATGCAGCATACACGAGATATCGGATTTGTTCCTGCCCTGACAAGTTTTCACCCCTATAAAGATACGTTCTTCCCAGACCCACCAATGAACGCGTTTGAGCAGGGATTGTATAATAAATCGCCTGAAATGCGTTCATCTGCTATCACGATGCTGACCTATGGCCCCGATTTGAATATCTCGTGTCCTGAGCTTACTCCTGAAGAGGTGCTTGACCGGGGGCGCAAGTTGACGTTCTACAGCCCGTATATCGTCCCGTTCAGCTTTAGCTCTCCCTTTTTTCAAGGCAGGCCGTGGGGAGGGCTCTCGATACGCACCCTGAAGCGGACCGGTATGCGTCCGGCCACGCTTGTTTTTGTAGAGCATACACATGAGCTCATCGACAGCGACCCATCATTGACACAGCTTGCGCGGCTTCCGCGTGAGGTCGGGCGTATTGAGTTCAAGGCGTGTGATAGTAGTGCTGACTTTTCGCTCTATGCTTCCTTGCTTGCGCTGCTCAAGGGCTTGCTCATCGATGAGACGCTTGAGGGCCGGATGACAGTGCCCGATCCGGGCATGCATCAGCTTGCAGCGCGTTCAGGCTTTCAACATCCAGAGATCGAAGAGGGTGCCCGAGCGGTTGTGCGGGCAGCAACCATTGCCCTTGAGCGTGTTGCTGATCCCGACGTGAGTTTGCTGGCTCGGCTGCATGAGCAGGTGCAGCGCAAGATTACCCCTGCCCATGAGCTGCTTCGTCTGTATGAGGATATCGGGAGTATTGAGGAGGCGTTGCGGATTGCCGGTGCCAGTACTGGATAGGCAATATCGAGCATTTTGTATCTCCCTCTGTATCTCCTTTTTCCCCACCTGGGCTGTTTTGCCTGCTATGCTCAGAGGGAAAGGAGGCTGAACTATGGAGATAGGGCGTCGAGTAGATCATCTGTCAATCCTGATTGTGGTCCTCTTTGTGATCATGAGTGGTACACTGGTGTACTGGCAGGTTGATGTTGCGGGAAAGGTGGTTTCCAATCCCCGGAATATGCGCCTCTGCCTGGAAACCAATGTGCCGCTCCGTGGTCGTATCTTTGATCGAAAAGGCGTCTTGCTGGCGGATATGTAGCCCGATGCCAGTTCTCTGTCTGTTGAATAGAGAAATGAGAACCATGATCGCTTTTTGTTGCTGTGTGAGAGGAGATACGGGTGATGCTTTCTCCTCCCTTTTTGAAAGGAAAAGAGGCCGTCGTCCAGGAAAGACGGCGGCTTCCTGAAGCTGTGTGAGCAGGCTATTGAAGCTTGCTCATAGGACAATCGGGAGGGCAGATTGTCTCTTTAATATCGAGGATATCTTTCAGCTTTTTCCGCCCGCGTGAGACCTGCGCTTTGATGGTGCCGGGCGGACACTTGAATTTCAGCGCGATACTGCCGTAGGGGATTCGTAGAACATCATGGTGCTTGAGTACGGTACGATACGGCTCTTCAAGCTCGTTCAGGCGTTCGATATATTCCGGTTTAAGCCAGTGCTGTTGTGACCTCCCTTTCCGAAGTGGACATGATGGACAACAACAGAACGGTTTCGAGATCTGCGTTTGTGAGTTTGCCATGATTTCTCTACCTGCCTTTTGTGACTGCTACAGACAGGGAGCGAGACGCTCTGCCGTAGTGACATGTACGATCCTTCTCAGCCGCTTGCGAGCGATGCTCTGGGAGGCCCGGAGCCTGATACGTTCCGCAGTGGTGGGTGGTGTCAGTTCCGGTTGTCCGGGTAGGTGGGGGACCAGCACTTCCCTGATCGCTTGCTGTATGGCCCTCTTTTGCATGGGTGGTAGGGTCTTCACAGCCTGCATGATGTCGTCAAGCAGTTGTTGCCGCTCGACGCATTCGGCTGGATCGGTTGCCAGCTCACCCGCTGCTGAGAGCAGCTCTCCATCGCATAGCTCGCCTTGCTCGTCAAGCGGAAGGGCGTAGACCAGCTTTCGCCTGCGGAGGTGTTGTATCACCTCATTGTGCACCATCCGCCGGATGTAGGGCTCAAGGCGCTGAATGCTATGGTTTTGCCTGAGGGTGAGCCAGAGCTTGATCAGCACTTCCTGCGCGATGTCCTCTACATCTGGTGCAGGCAAGCGGAACGAGCTCTGATAGAGGGTTCTGCGAATGAATGCCATGTATGACGTCAATTGATCGTCCAGGCAGTCTGTTCTGCTTCTTGCAAGCATAATGCATCTTTCCCTGGAGTCAGGAGAAGAAACGATACCATATGTATCGTTCTCTCCTGCTAGAAACAGCCTACGTTACCGCTTTTTCAATTGACTGCTCTTCTTCTGACGACCAGAGAAGAAGAGGAAGTGCACATTCACACCGAAGGCGGTCTTGCGTCCCTTCTTCTGGCGAAAGGGCAAGATGTCGTGCCACTTGCCGGGAAGCCCCTTCAGAGGCACGCTCTTCGGTTTGCGCTTCTTCTGCTGCTGCAAGAAGAAGGTGCGTCGCAAGTCTGGCAAGGTCTTGAGAAGCAGGGCCAGAAGCATGATCAGTAGAAAGCAACTGACCCAGAAGATCTGCCAGAATGGAGGCAAGACGGTGATAAGCTGGAGCATGTCCATATGCTGCCTCCTTGTCACGTGTAACTGCCGTGTACATGTGTCAGGAGACCAGGGGGAGCTTGCATGGAGATCGTCTGAGAAAAGAATACTCGTTCCTCGTGTATCACTCATGGTCTTACAAGTTATGAGTTCTCTCGCCTGCCAAGCATCGATACTCAATAACTTGTACTTTGCTCACTCTGATCTAATAACAGTATAAATCAATGTTATGCATTTAGACAAGGATATGCAACACTTTTTTGTCTTGAATTGAAGACCCAGTGTTATTTTTAACAGGAATTTCACAATATGAATAGCTTATCGCTTGAGGGAGGCGCACCGGGTGCCTCCGAGCGATAGGGCAGAGGTCAGGGCACCATGTGACGGAAAAGAAAAAAGACTGGCCATTGAGTGAGCAGTGCAACAATGCCCTTCGTCGATGCTTGGCAGGCGAGAGCGAAAAGCATTATTGAGACCATTCGGCCAGTCTTCAAAAGCAGGTAGAGAATGTTGCTTCTACTTAAAGAGATGTTGTTTCGGTGAAAAGATTAAGCCCAAAAAACTATTCAGAAGAGAAAAAACAAAATTCTCTACAAAAAAACAATGCACATCCTCTAGAGAAAACAAAGCGACTATTACAAAACAAAATTGTTTCTTTTTTTATGCTCAGGCATCAGTGAGCTCAATCGGTGCATGCTCGGTCAGGAGCGGCCAGTATTTCCGCTTCATATTGCTGCCTAGCTGTTGCAATTTCTCGTTTATCTCTGCTTTGAGTGGATCGTCTGGTGCGATTGCGTGATAGCAGCCAGTCAGCAGCCGCTTAAGCGGTTCGATGATACGTGTATCGTGTCCTTTCAGAACGGCATGATGCACCAGCGTGATCCATAAGGGAATGTATTGGTGACAGCGCTCGCGCTCAAGCAGGTCCAGTGACATCTGTTCATAGCCAAGATACCCAAGCAGGCTTAACGCGATGGTTCGCGATGTGTCGTCCTTGCGAGACCAGAGGTATTGTGCCCGCTCAAGGAAGCGCTGCCGGATATGTGCATGTGCCCGTTCAACCTCCGTGGGAACCGCGACCCGATACACGATCTCGTCGCGCGGAGCGAAGTCGCCGCGATAGGAGAGCCAATTGTGTGAGCCACTGATATGGAGCTTGCGATCAATGATGACCTCTTTCGCGTGCGAGTTCCCGAGCCACTCGACAATAACCCCGGGTGCACCTTTGAGCGTAGTGATAGCACGCAAGCGCTGTTGCAGGCCGGGGGGGATCGGGCGAGACTCTTTCTGCTCCTCTCGCCCGATGCCATAGCCAATCAGAAAATGTACCCCCTTCTTCACCAGACGCTCGATCAGCGTGAGAAACTCGTCATCAACGACATGCTCATTGATCCAGGGAGAGTAGATAATGATCTCTTCGCGGGCCTGCCGTAGCGCTTGCAGGAAGGCGGGGCGGATCTCAGCGCCACGCCAATGCTGCACCGGAGGAAGCTCCTGTCCTGGTGTGCGGACCTTCTTCTGAAAGCGGGGCAGATTGCGCCGGGGCATCTCTTCTGCCTCCGGTGGACTGCTTGCTTCTTCGGCAACGGTTGGCTGCTCCTCCAGCCCGCAGAGCTCTTTGAGTGCCTGTGCCTTGCGTTCAAGAAGCCAGGTTGCCACAATCGGGATAGAGACGCCTTCTGAGCGAGCAAGAAACGAAAGCGCCTCTGTGGGGTCGTTGCTGTGCTCATCACGAAGCACAAAGATGCCGATGCGCTTCCAGCACAGGTGTGGAGGAGAGAGCGGCTCGATCTCGGTGACCACTTGCCCCTCTTCTGGCCGATGGAGATCAAGGCTGACTTCTTCGAGCAGCTCAGGACTCACATTCCATTCCGTGAACTGCTGAAGGTTCTGCTGGACAAAGGTTTCCAGGTTTTCCAGCGGCTCTTCAGGAGAGACAAACGGGTGTGGCTCGAAAGTGAGCGTATCGAGGAGCGCATCCTGAAGCATATAACGAATAGCCTCATGGCTCTCCTGGGCCCGAGTCTCCAGCAGCAGGGTCTTTCTGCCTTCTTCAGTCAGGGTGATACCGCCTGTATGCTTGCTGAGAAGCTGCCAGGTCAGTAGATCGTTCAAGGTAGTTATGATAAAGATAGGGTCAAGACCCAGGGCCGCGGCTAGCTCCTCGGGTGAAGGCGGCGGCCCGAGCTCTTCATAGGCGCGAAGGACAAACCGTTGCAGCAAGTTCAATTTACTGTGTATTTCATAGGCAACGCGGCACTGAAGCTGCTGTACGGGATAGCGAAACTCGCGTGCGCCCAGGACGGTGATCCCGGGCGACCGTTTCTCGATTTCTTTCGCCTCATCTTGCAAGGCTGGCGCGATCAGTGGTTGCAGGTTAGATTGCAGTGGTGTCAATGAAAGCCCCCCGATGTTTCACTATACTGGCGACGTTGCGATAGCGCTCGACAGCGGTATCGGCGTGTGAGGTGCTACAGAAGAGATCATGGCACCCGACGATCACAAGAAGTTCCTGCGCCCGCGAGAAGGCCACATTGATACGCTCATCCTTTCTCGCGAAGCCGATATCACCCCGACTGTTGTTGCGCACCATGCTAACGATAACAACCGCCCGCTCGATTCCCTGGAAGCGATCAACCGTGCCGACGCGGATGTTGAGAGCGCTAAACCGTGCGCTCTTGCCCCCCTGAGAAACCCCCAGGCTCTCACGCAGGAGGCTGCTTTGTGCGGCATAGAAGGTGATGACCCCGATCTCTTTCGGTGGAGCACCGGTGGCTAGTTTTGGGGCCCAGGCCTGCTGGAATTGCTGGCAGATTGCGGTGATAATCTCGACCTCTCGCTGATTGATGTAGGATGTTCCTACCCGCTCTTCGCTGAAACTATGATACTTGCTCGGGCAGGTGAATACGACCTCTTTGCTGCTCTGGTTGCGTGCTATCAACTGCTGTCCCGTGCGCTCCTGTACAGAGGTCAGCGGAGTCGTGACCCAGACAAGATGTTTGTTTTTGTCGACAAGTGGCACCTCAAGCTGATGGTCACGTTCGAGATCTGGCTGATTGAGGCCACATTCCAGCGGACGTTCATAGAACTGATTGATGGCTGCCATAATGTCAGGATGCATGCGATATTGAATGTGAAGCATGCATTTCTTGCTGGCAGGGGCATCACGATAGAGCCTGGCAAAATAAGATTGATTAAGCTGGTGGTATGTTTGTGGATTCAGCCCGTTTTCTTCGGCCATCTGATCCAGCGTTTTATCATCGATCATTGGTGGCAGCTGGTGCTGATCTCCAATGAGGATAAGCTTTTTGCCGCGAATGGCCGGGAGCAGGATTTCGGGTGGGGTCGCTTTACTGACCTCGTCAATAATAACGGTATCGAATGTGGAGATAGCGCTGAATTCCCGTGATGAGAGTCTGGGAGCCTGCCCGCAGGTGATGCCGACAACATTGGCATTTTTGATGTAGGTCTGCTGAAGCTCTTGCCGGTCATAGGCCGAAATGTTCTGAAGCTCGGCGACCCAGTCCGTAATCAGACGATCGTAGCGCTGCGAGAAGCGTTCTTCGTTGTCGAGCTCCTGTTGCCAGCTAGTAAACTGGTGCTGCATGCTCTGAAGAAAGGGCAGGGCAAAGATGCCCTCTGAAGGCGCTGCGGGCCGGACTTCAGCCGGAATTGACTCCCAGAAGGAGCGCCACCATTGCCGCTCGATCTGGAGACCAGCGGGTTTGCTGCCTGCTGTCTGCTCAAGGCGCACCAGCTCACGCTGAAGAATCTCTTGCTGCTTCTGATGCTGTTTGAGGTCGTCCCGAAGCTGAAGAAGCTGCTGGGGCAGAAGATCATGCGTTTTCTGTAGCTGCTCCCAGAGGGTGTGTACAAGTTGCTCTGCCTGTCTGGTATCGGCAAGCCAGCGCTGTGACACGCTACGGTAGCGTTGCACAAAGTCGGGCGTAGTATCGCGAGTTTGGAGTTGGTCACGGGCCAGCGTGAGTAGCTCCTTTGAAATATCTGATCGAAGACTCAACTGGCGAAGGTGCTCCGCAAGCTCGCTATGGATGTGTTGGAGCGTTTGAGCCAGCACGGGAAGCAACTCACGCTGTGTCTGTTGTTCGCTTCGGAGCTGCTGCACCTGCTGTTCCAGCTCTCTTTTTTGTTGATTGGCTTGCTCAAGCTGTGAACGTATCTGAGAGATGCGCTGCTGTATCTGCCCTTGCAGAGTATCATAGATGTGGTTAGCGATGTTCCTGCAAAAGTGCTGTGTGGCCTCATAGTTGGTGGTGTGAATCAGCTTGATACCGTGCTCAAGTGTGAAGAGCTGGTCTCGCATTTGCCGAAACAGGTCAAAGAGCTTCTGCTGATGTCGCTTTTTGAACATACCCGAGAAGAGGCCCGGGTTCATGATCGTCTCCTGTATCACGTGAAGCGTCTGCGCAAGCTGCTGCACAAGTATGGGCAGGTCTGTACTTTTCGGCGGTGCGCTGGTCGTCACGACGGGCGGGCTATACAGAAGCGCCAGGCTGATTTCGGGGTCGGTAGCAAGCAAGCGGTGATAGTGGTTCTGATAATCTAATTGAGCATAGTAAGCCTGCTCACAGTGTTGTTGATCTCGTAGAAGGGCTTGAATTCGGCGCTGGATTGTCTGCGCGGCGCTCTGCCATTTCGCAAACAGAGGCTTGCTATCATATTTCTTCATGGTCGCTATGAGCCGTCCCGGGAAGAGCGACGGGATGTTGAGCAGGCCAGAAGAGGGGACACGTGGCTGTGTCTCGTTTGCAATGTAGGTTTGAATAGCTGTTTCGAGTGAATAGCGCGAAAAGAGGTGCAGTTCCTGTAGCGCCTGCTGCATCTCATTGAGGGGACGCCTGTGTTGTTGCAAGGTTTGCTGGCTCTTTTGGATCTGCTCATTCAATTGTTGGATTTTGGTCTCGAATTGCTGGATTGTGGCAGTTACCTGTTCCCGCTGGTTGTCGGTGAGCTGCCAGCGCGTGATAATTGCATCGATCGCGCTGAGGAGCGAGCGGCTTTCTTCCCATGCATCGCGCTGGACAAAAACGTGCTGTCGGAGCTGAATGACGCTCTGTAGCAGGCTGGTGACGGGAGGCATGGGCATGAGCCGCTGTAGGAGCTGCATCCCCTCGTTGACGCTCTGGATAAAATGCTGCTTGCTTCCCGTGCGAGCGATATAAGGGAGTGCGTTGCGGGAAATGCTGGCAAGATCCTGTACATATCTGCCCGCAAGGAGAGAGGCAAGCGCTTGCTGGACAGCTTGTGCGTTTCGTTCCGCCTCAACTTCTTCCTCAATCAGGAATGAAGTCGCTTTCAACTCCTGTTTGACCTTCTCATACTGCGAGCGCCATTTCTGGTACTGTTTCTGATATCGCTCCTCTTCCTGATAATAGCGAGTGAAGCGCTTATGCCCGCTCAGGAGCCGTTTGAAAAGGGCGATGTTCTGCTTGCGCTTCTCCTGCTTCGTCTGGCAATCGCTGGCCGTGTTGTGAAGCCAGGTGGTGATGACCTGTTCCTCGGTGAAATCCCGTCCCTCGTCTTCAACTGAATCCGGGTTGCCCTTGCGTAGAGCGCGAATGCTGGGGTGATGGCTGATACGACCGAGCGCGTTATCTACTGCCAGATTCGATTGTGAGGCGATCAGCGTGCGCCCGCCGCGTAGCGCCTCCTGATAGCAAATTTCGGCGATTACGGTCGTTTTGCCGGTTCCTGGTGGTCCCTGGATGAGCAAGAGATCAGGTGTTGCAAGAGCCATCTCGATCGCGGTTCGTTGCCCGCTGTTGCAGGTCCCCGAGAGCAGGTCGGAAGGAAGCAAGCGCTGAATTGCCGGGATATCTCCGGCCTCGCGCGCATTGAAGAAGAAGTCAGCCAGGCGCGGATTGACGGTTTTCCCCTGTTTGAGATCCTCAAGCGCTTCCTGCTGGCGGCTGATCTGTTGCATATCGCCACGGGCATCGAAATAGAGATACCCATTTGGGGGCAACGCATAGGAGCCTTTTTGCAAGCGGCGAACAAGCGAGGGATCAAGGCTGATGACAAGTGCGTTCTCGTCTGCCTTGAATTGCTCAATGGTCCCGAGATCCTGGCCATAATGTTTGCGAGGGCTCGGGGTATTGGGAAGCGAGTCAAGCCGCTTGAGGCGCTCTTTGCGCGAGTTCCGAATGCGCATGACAAACTCAGCAGGATCAAGGCTGGTCCCACTACTGTCGACGGCGCTGGCGGCATCCAGAAAGAAGGTCACACGCGACGAACCGTCTCGATAGGTGTGGTTGGTATATGCAACGCTATAATGTCGCTTTTTGATCAGCTCTTTCTGGAAATTCAGCAGTGCTTCCCATCCCTGAAGCTGGTTCACATCGAGCTCCGGGCGCTCTCGAATGGGGAGGGCACGGAGGCGTGCGAGGAATGCTGTATCAATCCCTCGATAGTCGGGCAAGGAGGGAACAAGCTGAACAAGAGCAGGCAATGAGGCATGATTCTGGACTCCCTCCTCCTCCCGGGGGAGCGTGATCTTACGAATTTGCAGCCTGTGCTTCGTTGTACCGACTACGTTGACAAAGAGGCGAAGGGTCCTTTTACCCAGAGCCTCAGGAAAGTTGTCACTATCAGTTGCAAGTGTCAGCTCCCAGGCCTCATGCTCCGCTTGCTTGCTCTCCTGAGTGCGGCGTACATACCACTTATACGCTTTCTGTCCGACGAGCCGTACCAGCATTTTTTCTCCGAGCGTGTGAATTTTGGTCCGAAGCTCTGGCGTGCGCTGATTCTGTTTCCACTGGTGGACAAGCTCCTTCTCGCTGTCACTACCAAGCAGACGAAGGATATCACGAGCAGCCTCATCCCAGAGCTGATAGAGCCATTCCATATGGTGCGTTGGTGGTTCCGCAGCCAGAGGCATGGGGACTGGTGTGGGAAGCGGTGGCTGAATCTGCCCGCTGATCGGAATCGTCTTTGTCTCGGTCTCGCCCTGTAGCCGGATTGCGCCATTGAGAATGGTGCCGGGCGGCTTCCCGTGCGTCTCAAAGGAGAGCGATAGTGTATGGGAGCCGGGAGCAATGCGGATCGGGAACACGCTCAGTCCCGGAACGGTCGTCGAGAGCGTACACTGCTCTTTGACCTCGATCTGGACGGTGCGTGTCTGCTGGCTCTCGGCGGGTACGGGGCCGAAATCGATACCGTTCACGGGTAGTTGCCACTCCGCGTCAAGCCAGGTTGCACCTTCCGCAGCCCCACCAAGCACGGTGACGTAGCGGAGTTCGTAGGGATGCCCTGCGGCCTGAATCAGCGGTTCGTCATAGCTTTCGCGCGAGCGTTGCAGGAGCATGTTTTCCAGCCGCACACCGGGAACCTGAATATGCAAGAGCGGTTCATCAACGGTGTAAAGCCTGGTGGCTGCCCCGGCACCGATCAGGCGGAGCCGTTTCGAGATGGTGAACGGACCGCGATAGTCGCCCGGGTCCAGTTGCACCGTGAGATTATCAGGGAGGTATGGAAGCACGCCCGCAATGGTGTCGGGATTGACCCGGGTGTTGACACGCATTTTTTCGATAGCGCTATGCAAGGCACGCTTGAAATCAATCGGGCTCTGGTAGCGCTTCTCTGGCTCCTTTTCCAGCATTTTGAGCACGACCTGTTCCACTTCTTCGCTCAGAGCCGGGTTGAAGCTGCGCAGTGGTGGTGGCTGCTTGTTACAATGGGCATCTCTTAGCTGGAACCAATTGTTCCCGGTAAAAGGAAGATGCCGGGTAAGGAGTTGATAGGCGATGACCCCCAGACTATAGAGGTCACTGCTGTAGTCGGGTTGACCGTTGAAGTGCTCGGGAGCCATGTAGAGCGGGGTGCCCGCGTTGTCGTCCGGGGCTGCCTGAAAGGTATGATGGAGCGCGACATCAAGAAATTTCGCCAGACCAAAATCACCGATGACGATGCGTCCCTGCTTGTCGCGTAAGATGTTGTGTGGTTTGAGGTCACGGTGAATAACCTGGCGTTGATGTGCATAATGGAGCCCTGTTGCTATCTGTCCGATGATATCATCAACCTCCTCGATGGGAAGCGGTCCGGTTGTTTTCTTCAGCAGGGAGTTCAGATCACCTCCATCGATGTAGTCCATAACAAGATAAATCTGCTCCTCTTCGATTGTGAAGGTTTGCAGGCGGACAATATTGCGGTGATCCAGCTCGTTGAGGACGTGCGCTTCACGCTTGAGGAATTCGGCGAGATCCTTTGCCTGGCTATTTTTATGGACGACTTTTACACAGGCAACTCTTTTCAGGTGGCGATGGCGGGCCCGGTAGACTGCACCAAACCCGCCCTGTCCTATCTTCTCTTCGATAATATAGTCGCTGACGATGCGCCCGGAAAGATCGGTAGGATTGGTCATTACGCTCTCCGATAAGGTGTTGTTCTCCCGTGAGACACCCTCATTTCTGGCAGGCAAGAAGCACCCGTTATCCCCCTGTTTTGTGTTGCTCTTCAGAAATGCTGAAAGAGATAGAGTAGAGATGCGGTACGCGCGTTCGTTCAGTATGGGCGCGCTTTACGGGTTAGAGCTTCTGTGAGGGTTGGAAGCTTTAGTGTATGAGAAATATATCTCTTCTGTCGGTTACGGAAAATACTCTGTTTATGATACTATAACCCTATTTGTGTATCATTGCAATGAGTTCTTGGTACTATTTAACCGGAGGAATGACTTATCTCTTTGCAGGAAAGAAGCAGCAATTCAGGGTTTCATTATGGTTGTTGAAATTGATTGAAGGGGATAGGCGAGATGATATGCTTCTTGTAAAATCACTGTTCTTGCGGGTTGTACAGGGCTGGTTGCTGATCTCTGTATCTGGAGGGTGTATCCCGGCCTGACTGACCTGCTCGCTCTGGTCGCTCAAGTGTATCCTGCTGCTCATCAAGCTGGCTTCTCTGTCTGAGGCCCCGGGTGCACTTCTCTGTGGTCTGTATTGAGGAGCAGCTTGTGTCGTTGTCTGTTTATGCGATGGGTTTTTCGTACAGGATAACCTCTAGCGGCTGGTAGGTGTCCGCACCTGTTTGCTGTTGGAAGTAGTCTCTGCCGACTTCGCGAAAGCCGTTCTTCTCATAAAGCTTGCGAGCCGGAAGTTGCAGCAGGGAGGTATCCAGATGCAGGATGCGGTAGCCAAGCTCACGAGCACGCTGTTCAAGGGTATGGAGAAGTAGCTGACCGTAGCCGCGCCCTTGATAGTCGGGGTGAACACGCATGCGTTTGATCTCGGCTCGCTCTGCGTCGGTACGTCGTAACGCACCCATTGCGACAAGGCGACCGTCACATTCGCCAATGAGAAATTCGCCCTGATTGTTGAGATACACATCCTCAATTGCGTAGATATCGTCGTCCCAGGGTCCTCGACCAAGATAAGCCCCGGTCTGCTGGAGTGCGAACACATGCAGCGCCTCAACGGCTGCTTGATCGGTGGGAGTGTAGCGGCGGAGTGTCAACATATGCTGTTCCTCTTTCGTCTGATAGCTTGCCACGCAGATACCGCATTCTTTATACGCTACAGAAGGAACATACGTCAAGCGTTGCTGTGGTTATTCTCGCTGTCGCTGTTCAAAAAAGCGAGGAATTCGGTCTTGACTTTTTGTTCAGGATCAATTATGATAACACCATCTTGTTTTTCATGGAGGTAATTTTTATCATGCCCGCAACGACTACAAAGGTGTTGCTACGCTAAGTGTGCTGTAGTGGTCTGGTCGTGTATCCTGCATAGCGCTTGATTGAGCGAGGAGGACGACGGCCATCCTTTGTGCAAAAGGGAAACCTGTCTATAGTGTTTCCTTTCTTCTGATCTTTTTTTCTCTCACCCTCAGCCCACTTTGCCTCAAGGGTTCTTTTTTGGCTGCTACTCAGGCAGTCTCTCCCTTTTCTTCTAGCATCACCTTTTCCTCACCAGATTGATTCCGCATGAACAGCGAATGACGCGGCTTCTCTATGCCTTTTTTGTTCATGCTCTACGATCTTTTGATGCAATGATAAGAGAAAAGGAAGAATTCACGCTTTGATAGCTCTTCAGTTTTTCCGCAAGAGACAGGATATGCTGTCCATTTTCGCATGGTGTGTTTGGAGCGCTGGAAGGAGGGCGGCATGCACTTCTTGCGCGCGCTAAGCCGTTACTGGCATCTTCTCTCCCGCTACCTGCGTCCTCAGTGGTGGAGAATAGGTCTGCTGGCATTGATTTTGTGCTGTACGATCGGGGTACAGGTGGCGACGCCACTGGTTACGAGTGCCTTTATTGATCGCGCGATCTCTGGTGGCGAATTAAGCGACCTGATGGTGTTGGCGCTGGCCACCATTGCTCTGGCGCTGTTACAACAGGGAATGGCAATTGCCGAAACCGGGATCGCCGAGATGGTTAGCTGGACGGCGACCAATACGCTGCGAGCGGACCTGCTGACTCATTTGCTGCGGCTGGATGCCTCATTTCATACTGCACATACGCCCGGTGAGTTGATTGAGCGCGTAGACGGTGATGTGGCGACGCTGGCCCGCTTCTTCTCGCGATTTGTGGTCTATGTGCTCGGGAACGGTATTCTGATGCTTGGTGTCCTCGGGCTACTCTATCACATTGATTGGCGCGTTGGCCTGGTGATGAGTGGTTTTGTAGTAGTAGCGCTGATCATCATTTTGCGCATTCGGGCGGCGGCCACCCCTCTGTGGGCAGCCGATCGTCAGGCAAATGCTGATTTCTTTGGCTTCCTGAGTGAATATCTGGCTGGCTTGCAGGATATCCGCTCCAGTGGTGCGAGTGCGTTTGTGCTGCGGCGGTTTGCCGAGGTACTGCGTTCATGGCTGCCGATCACTCGCAAGGCACAGATGTGGGGGTATGGTATGACGGCGGTCAGTATGGGGTTGTTTTCGCTTGGAACGGCTGCCTCCTTTGCCCTGTGTGCGCTGCTGTACCAGTCGGGGCTGTTGACCATTGGTGTGGTCTACCTGGTTTTTCGCTATACCAGGATGCTGCGTGAGCCGGTTGAGCAGATACGAGACGAGATTCAGGATTTGCAACAGGCGGATGCCAGTATCAGTCGTATTGAGGCGCTCTTGAGAATACAGCCGCGCATTGTCGACGGGCCGGTCTCGTCGTTGCCTTCAGGACCGCTGGCGATTGAACTGGAAAATGTCTCGTTCGCCTATGCGGAAGACGCTCCGGTTTTGCGGAATGTCTCGTTCTCGCTTGTGCCGGGTCGTGTGCTAGGCGTAGTAGGACGTACCGGAAGTGGTAAGACAACACTGACACGACTGCTGTTACGCTCTTATGATCCTCAAGTTGGGACAGTGCGCCTGAACGGGGTGGATCTGCGTGATGTGAAGCTAGCAGCCATTCGCTCACGTATCGGGATGGTAACGCAGGAAGTGCATCTTTTCCGTGCGAGTGTGCGCGATAACCTGACGCTCTTTGAAGCAGGTTTCTCGGATGAGCGCATTCGCGAGATACTGGAAACGCTGGGTCTGGCAGACTGGCTACAGGAGCTGCCGCAGGGATTAGATACCGTGCTTTTATCCGATGGGGCCGGGCTTTCTGCCGGACAGGCACAGGTTATCGCATGTGCACGCATCATGTTGCATGATCCTGACCTGGTGATTCTGGATGAAGCCTCTTCGCGGCTTGATCCGCTTACTGATCGGCTGGTGCATACCGCACTTGGTCGAATGCTTGAAGGGCGTACCGGGATTATTATCGCGCATCGGCTGGCAACGCTGACCTATGCCGATGAGATTCTTGTGATGGAAGATGGACAGGTGCGTGAGCATGGACCACGCCGCGCCCTGATGGCTGACCCGAACTCACGCTTTGCTGAATTGCTTCGGGTTGCGACAGAGGAGGTCACGCTATGAAAGTGCTTCCAACCTGGCGGTATCTGCTGGAAATGATCCGCTATCGGCTCGGGCTCTACTTTCTGCACGCGGCGTTCTGGAGCTCGTTTGATCTGTCGTCCCTGCTCACGGGATGGCTTGCCAGTGCATTTCTGGATACGCTGACCGGTCAGGCACATCTGCCCGGGGGGATACCAGGACTACTTGTGATGATGGTGTTGCTGACAGTGGGACGGGTGGCCTTGTGGCTCGGTGGTGGTTTTGTCGAGATCCTGATGCGCTTTACGATGAGCGGCCTGGTACGGCTGAACCTGCTGCGTGCGCTGCTGAAGCGTCCGGGAGCACGTGCCCTGCCCTATTCGGTAGGTGAGACTATCAGCCGTTTTCGTGATGACGCCTATCAAGCTGAAGATGGCGTTGACTGGAGTGATGAGATCGTCGGGCAGGGTATAAGTGCCTTGATTGCATTTATCGTGCTGCTATCCATTGACGCGGTCATGGCGTTCGTTACCGTGTTGCCACTGATTGCCGTAACGATCATTACAAGATGGGCAAGTACGGCGTTGAGCCGCTATCGTGAGGCCAGCAGCGAGGCGACCAGCCAGGTAACAGGAGCAATCGGTGATATACTGGCCGCAGTGCAAACGGTGCAGGCGACCGGAGCCGAGGCACGAACGGTTGAACGGTTCCGCAAGCTCAACGAGCGGCGTCGTTCCGCGATGCTAATTGATCGCCTGGCATCGCAGGGAATTGATTCTCTGACGGCCAATATGGTGAGCATTGGCACTGGACTGATTATGCTGCTTGCTGCTGGAAGTCTGCGAAGCGGTCATTTGACCGTTGGTGCGTTCGCCCTGTTTGTCTCGTATCTGGACTTTATCGCTGACTTTACGTCCTCTCTGGGCCGTTTCCTGGCTCACTATCGTCAGACGGGTGTGGCCTTCAAACGGATGAACACACTGCTTGGTGATGAGCCTCCAATGGCGTTGGTTGAGCATACACCACTGCATTTGCAAGGTCCCTTGCCAGAGGTGCCGCCTGTTGAGCGCCACGAGAGCGATCGTTTGCTGCTGGTGGAGGCGCAGGGGCTGACCTATCGTCATGCCTCGTCGGAGCGTGGTATTGTCGATGTGGATCTGTGTTTGCCGCGTGGCTCGTTGACGGTAGTGACGGGGCGCGTTGGCTCAGGCAAGACAACGCTTTTGCAGACAGTGCTTGGTCTCTTACCGCGAGAGGCTGGTGAGATTCGCTGGAACGGACAGGTTGTGCAAGATGCGGCATCCTTCTTTGTTCCACCGCGTGCGGCCTATACAGCGCAGGTGCCGCGCCTGTTCAGTGAGACACTCAAGCAGAATATTCTGCTCGGGCAGCCTGAAGATCCTGTAGCTCTGGCGGCAGCGGTGCGCAGCGCTGTGATGGAACGGGATGTGCAGGCGCTAGAGGCAGGCTTAGAGACTCCTGTGGGAACACGTGGCGTCAAGCTTTCTGGCGGGCAGGTGCAGCGGACGGCGGCGGCTCGCATGCTTGTTCGTGATGCTGAGCTGCTGGTCATTGATGATCTGTCGAGTGCACTGGATGTGGAGACGGAACGTACCCTCTGGGATCGCATCTTTGAGCGTGAGGGCACGACCTGTCTGGTGGTGACACATCGACGCGCGACCCTGCAACGTGCCGACCATATCATTGTACTCAAAGATGGTCGGATCGAGGCTGAAGGGAAGCTGGACGAACTGCTCGCAACCAGTGACGAGATGCGCAAGCTCTGGCTTGATGAGCAGCACGCATAGCTTGACACTCCCCCGGGCACAAGCCCGGGGAGTGTCAACGAACTCTACCCTGCTGTATTTCCCTCGGGCAGGGCACGTGATCTATCAGGATTAACCAGCTCTTTACCTGGATTCCCTTCGCGCTTTTCTGCCAGGCACCCCTTTACCAATGCGTGCCTGGACTACGGCTCAGCCTCCTGAAACGCTGGAAGATCCATCAGGACGCCGGCAGCTTCAGTACTCTCTATGCCAGATGCAGAACCGCTTGGCCGGTGATGTGTTCGGTACAGCAAGTGAGGGATGAGTGGCCGGATACAGTGCGATTGACGAGCCGCCATCTCCCGGTAGGAAGGCGTGAAGCTGCTGTGGGCCGTCATGCAAATAAGACCATCACTGCCTACAGCAGGGCTCGTGCCAATCGCAACGATCAGGCGTTGTGCGACTTCAGAAGGGGCTTCACTCGGAATGACTGCGCAGCTTCCCTCGCTTTTGGTTCAGGCGAACCCCGCCAACCTTCGGGGTTCGCCTGCTTGAGAACAAGCGCGAGCCGCTTCGTCATCCCGAGACCTCTTCTTTACTTCAAGCCGGGTTCTTCGCACTTCCTATGCGAAAAAGCCGGACTCCTCGATGATTTCCCGGGAGGGAAGGAAGGTCGCTTCAGCAACGGAGCGCCTGGTACGCTGAAGATACTGCCGGACAATCCGATAGCCGATGGCGTATCCAGCGAAATCAGGCACGCCAGCTCTGGGATGTCCCGAAGCTTCAGCAAGTGTGTCACCGAAGATGTAGCTGTGCACCGCGTGGAAGCCGCTCACCTCAAGCGCTCCGCCGATGACACGCCGGGCTGTGGTAAGCTCTTCCTCGTTGAAATCGGTAACGTAGTAGCCAACCAGCTCTTCGCCAAAGAGTTCGGCGGCGAACGCTTCCGCCAGCCCTTCGGCGATGATGTAATCAGCGACCGTGATGCTCATGGGCAGAAAAGGGACGAGCTTGAAACGAACGTTGTGGTTGAGCTCATGGACCGATGCTGGCCCGATACGGGGAAGCGTATAGTCATCGGTCAGGCTGAGTGAGACCATGAGATAACCCGGCACGCCAAATCCAGCATAGCCCCGACCTGGCATACTGCTATTATGTTTGGTGAGGATGACCACACAGTTGATAGTGCCCAGATCAATACGATCTGCGTAGGGAGCGAATGCAGCAAGCCCTCGTTCAAGCGCGATAGAGGATTGCTGCCAACCTCCCGCATCGCTCAAACGTTTGACCATGCCCTCAATGATAGGGCGCTGGTCGCTGTCGAAATCGTCCGGGGTATAGAAGCCCCACATTTTCGCCCAGGCGAGGGGGTCATTGCCTCCGCCGTAGATATGCATCATTTCTTCAAACGGAGCCAGCAGTTCCTGTCGGTAGATTGCCTCGCGTTCCTGTGCGCTGGCAGTGGCAAGCAAACGCTGATAGATAGACTCGGCATCAATGATATGCAGTTTCATTCAGTTTGTCCTTTCGCGATGATACTGAGAAGAGTCTAACCCATGACGTTACGTCATATGCAAGCCCTTCTTTGTTTTCATCGCGACTTTGCTCTGTCCGGAGCCGGGAAATGATACCGTGCGGTGGCTCGGCAACGTTACAGAGTGGCGTGCCCAATGGTCCTACGGGTTAGTTGAAGTGTTGTCTATGACGTAACGTCATATCAGATACTGTTGAGTGAAAGGAGAAAACGTGTGGAGCGTCAACGCTATACAACCAGCCAGTTTGCACAGAAGGCCGCGGTGACAGCACGAACGCTGCGCTTTTACGACAAAGTGGGACTGCTCTCCCCTTCTGCATATACTGAAGCGGGACATCGCTTATACACGGATAAAGACCTGTGGAGTTTACAGCAGATTCTGGCGTTGAAATACCTGGGACTCTCGCTTGAAGAGATCAAAGTGTGTCTGCAAAAGCAGCCGGAGCGTTTGCAAGAGACACTCGCCATGCAGAAGGAGATCATACGGGAGAAGCGTAGCCAGTTGGATGCTGTCCTTCAGGCTCTTGAGCAAGCTGAAGTCTGGTTGAAAAGGGACCAGGGTGATCTGGAAACGATTCTTGTCGATGTGATCCAGGTGATACAACTGGAACAGAAGAATGCATGGATGAAGAAATATCTCACTGAGGAGCAACGACAAAAACTGGAGGAAATAGCGCGGAAATCGTATAGCCCTAAAGCGACGCGAAAGCTGGCGGCCCGTGCCGAGAACTGGACTGAAGAAGATCAGCACCGGGCGAGGCAGCAATGGGATACTGTGTTTGTGGAGCTGAAGAGGCTGGTTGCAGAGGGGAAAGATCCAACCGGCGTGGAAGGCCAGGCGCTGGCGAAACAGCACTGTGAGCTGATTCAGCAACTGACCCTGGGCGATGCGGATATTGCGGCCAGCGCGATGCGATGGTGGGAGAACTATGAGAGGCTTCCTCTGGAGGAGAAGCCTTTCCCGCTGTATCACTCTACGGAAGAGGAAAAGGCGTTTCTACAGCAGGCGCTGGCACACTACAAGCGCAATCTTGGGATGGAGTGCTCGCAGGATTGAGGACGCCTGTAGAGGGAAAAGTCCAGCGGTGTAGCTGATCTGGTTGATATCCGGTGGCTATTCCCTTATAGTGTACCCCGCAGGAGGTACCCGCTTCCCTACGGGTATCTTCTTAAAGGATGATTGATTTCTATCTCGATATGCATTATGCTCGAAGCAGCTTATTCGAGGCTCTGACACACAATGATATATCTCGCGGGAACCTGGTGCTCCCACGTTCTCGCGCAGAGGTTTCCGCAGAGCCTGGCAAGCTGGTTAACAGCATTCTTAACCTCAAAAAAGGCCCTTTTTGAGGCCCCAATAAAGAGGCTTGAAGCGGAGGTTCCCGCAAACCAGTCTGTAAGATACCTCCAGAAGCAGCGCGGGAGCTCCGGCAGTCGAAAAAGGTATATCCCGAGGAAGGGATTGAAACTTTCTAGATGCTGCATGACAATCACATGCTCGTGCCGTCGAAAAGGGTATGCCCCGAGGGGAAGGGACTGAAACCGAGGAAGGGATTGAAAATCATTGCTGTTGTTGCTGTGGCGCAGTTGGCTCGTAGTTTGCCTGCTGCACCTCATATTGATCGTAGAATCGCTCTCCGGAAGGCACGTGCGTGATGCCGCTATATTGGAGTGGCTTGATGTCGCTGCTCATGTGCTCCTCTCGCCTCGTGAGGACTGCAAGCAGCCTGAGAAGCGGCCTTTGAAAAAGAAGCAAGAGGACAGACAGGAAAATGGCAACGAGAACGCCTGTTACCGATCGCTCGGGTAGAGGCAGTAAGAGGCCATCACAATACGTGCGGGCGGTTTCCGCTCTGGGTATAACAGAGCAGCAAGCCAATTCCCCATACATACACATGGAGGCTTCGGTACATCCAGCGGAGCCGCTTTGAGGTAGCACAGCAGAAAGAGTCCACCCATAAGCACTATCGTGATGATTGCGGCAGGATCTAACGGAGAGGTATAGAGCACCTGGTTGCTTGCAGGATTGTAGGAACCTGGAATTTTCCAGAATATGTTGATGCATGCGACGAGAAGAGAGAGGAGCATAAAGAGAGGGAGACTATAGAAATACAAAAGTCTTCTGCGCATGGGAAAATCCTTTCGAGTGCTCTTTTTCATGTATATATTATAAAACAGGTCAGGCTTCAAATATATGAATGAAAATAGGCCATCTATCACATAGAGTTTATTTGTCTTTCTAGAACAATAGCGGGCAGACCTCAAACGGTGTCATGTTCTTCTTCATTGACTCGTGTTCCGTCCTTATCCCACTATATGCATACCGCCCGACAAACCCCAGATGTCAAGCAGCATACACAAGGCAAACAGGCTATACAATGACAGAAAAAGGTATACTGGAAAGAGATTTGCGTGTGGAAGTGGTTTCCGTTCATGATTGGAGGTGAGAGCAGTGACGCAACAGCATTCCTCTCCGGTTCCTCAACATGGGATTCCAATGACGCGTGTCGCTTTTGAGCGGCTTTTAAGTGACGAGAGTCCTTATCGCTATGAGTTAGTGGACTATGATCCGGTTTTAGATCAGGGTACCGTTCTTGATATGACAGGATTGAGCCCCGAGCATGCAGAGCTCTCCTATAACGTGACCGAGGCCTTCAAAATGCAGTTGGGCAAGCGGGGACCATGCCGAGTGTATCAAGAGCAATATGTAGAGATTCCTGGTCAACCGTCTTCTGTTCCCGATGTAGTCGTTACCTGTGACCTGGGAGATCGAGAGAAAGACAAGCGGGCTCGCCCATTCAGGGTGCGATCGCCGCTCATCATTGTTGAGGTGCTTTCTCTCAGTACAGAGAAATATGACCGCACCGAGAAATTTCTTCGCTACACTCAGTGTCCAACATTGGAAGTCTATCTCCTGGTCAGTCAAGATGAACCATACATTGAGGTCTATCGGCGCTCAACCAATTGGAAGCAGGAGCGCTATAGCTCTGGCCAGACAATTCATCTCGATCAGCTTGATCGAGAGCTTGTTGTGGATGAGGTGTATGAAGGTGTGTTTTGAGGGCAGTTTCACTCCTGATCGCGTCAGGGACAGGATCTGTTTGATTACCCGGGTAGGTGACTGTTCTGTCGAGAGAGGATGACCTGTGCATAGAGAGGGATGTGATAGGGTAGTGAGAGCGAGGCTCACGTATACACTTTTCTTTTCCAGTAGTATACATGAGCCTTCAGCTTGCTCAGGACTTGAGCGCAAGGCGACGGCGAAGGAACTCATTGAAGAGCACGCTTCCGATGAGCAGCAGGCCCAGAGCCGCAAGCTGCCAGACACCCGCAGCATCACCGAATTGCAGGCCTAGCCCGTTGTTCAGGAAAATGACGATCAGCGTGGCAAGCACTATCCCGAGAATGCCGCCTTCGCCACCTGCGATACTGACGCCACCCAGGACCGCGATTGTGATTGCTTGCAGGTTCATACCATCGCCAACATTCGGGGTAGCGCTGGCACTCAGAGCGGTCTGAATGACAGCGGCAATGCCAGCGAGCAGGCCAGAAGCAACATACGCCCAGAAGCGCACATTCCAGACATGAATAGCCGCGAAGCGAGCAGCCAGAGCATTCGTCCCGACGCCATAGAGGTAGCGACCAGCGATTGTCTTGCGCAGGCAGAAAAGCGTAATCAGGACAACCGGCAGGAAGATCAGGAGCACCTGAAATGGAATAGCTTGTCCGCCGATACGCGGAATCCAGGAAAGCCAGGGAATGTCCTGCACATTGCCATTTCCGAGCATCACAAAGGCATCCGGGAACGACTGTGGCAGATTCCGTTGTGTCGCATCGGGAAGTGGACGCGTACCGGTAATTTGCAGTGCAAGCGCCGCGTAACCATAGAAGGTCGCCAATGTGACAATCAAGGGAGGAATGCGCAGCTTACTGACCAGAAAGCCATTGATCGCCCCGAGCAGGCCGCCAACGAGAACGGCACAAATCACCGAGACCCAGATATTGACCCCGAGGACGATATGCAAGTAGCCAAGAATCATCCCCGAAAGACTCAACATTGAGCCAACGGAAAGGTCGATTGCGCCGCCGCCTGAGATAATCACCAGCGCTTCCCCAATAGCCAGCAAGCCAATGATGACGCCCTGTTGTGACACCTGATAGATGTTATAGCCATTGAAGAAATGCAGGACGGTATTGGAGAAAAAGGAAAAGATGACCACAAACAGCAAGGTCAGCAAGAGATTTCGCGACGAGGCCATCATGCGTGGCAGAGAGCGTTCCTTCCGCGTGGGCATCTCTCCCTTTTTGCGAGTCGCAACAGTTTTCATGCTTTTATGGCCTTTCTTTTCTGCAACATATCAATACCAACGGCGACAATAATGAGTGCGCCGATAACCAGCCCTTCCAGCAGAGAGATGGTTCCAAGCGTGATAAGCGCGTTATGGATGGCCGCCACCAGCAGAGCGCCTAGCAGGCTCCCCAGAATAGAACCGCGTCCACCCAGGATGTTGGTACCACCGATGACTGTTGCTGCGATGATCTGGAGCTCAAGGCCATTTGCTGTGTTCGGCTGAACGGTGCCGCTCTGGCCGAGCTGGATAAGTGCTGCCAGACCGATAAGCATACCGATTGCCGCATAGACAAAAATCGTGACCCAGCGCGTACGGATGCCTGCCAGACGGGCCGCCTCTGGATTCCCTCCAATGGCATAGATGGCACGACCCAGCGGGCGCCGGCTCAAGAACAGGCCCACCACTACCCCGAGCACGATGACCAGCAGCCAGGGAATAGGAATACCGAACACGTTCCCCAGTGCCAGAGTTCGCGCCACAGGCGGAGGCGTCAGCCATTTGGGGCCAAGCAGGTCAATATGCAGGGCGCGAATAATATTCATGGTGCCCAGTGTGACAATGATCGGGTGGATGCGGCCAAAGGCAACAATTGTACCGTTGAGTGCGCCAGCCAGTAGACCAACACCAAGCGAGACCAGCAGCGCGATAAAGATGTTATCACCGCCTGCGACCATCACCTTCGCTGATATCAGCATACAGATTGCCACTACGGACCCGATTGACACATCAATCCCTCCGGTGACAATCACCATCGTCATTCCAATCGCAATAATGGAGACAACCGCGACATTTGAAAGAATAGAAGCTATGTTATTCCAGGTCAGGAACGTCGGGAAGAACAATTGAAAAATCAGACTTCCAATAATCAGAATGGCGATCAGAATGAGCTCACGATTATACGCAGCAGCATGCTGCATCAGCCGCGAGATAGGCGTTGTGTTTGTCTCTTTTGCGGCCTGCTCCGGCTTTTGTTCGCCTGGCTGCTCTATCGAGGCTTTCCCTTGCATGGCCGCGCTGAGGACCGCTTCAGGAGAAGCTCCGCGTTGAAACTCGCCGGTCTGGCGACCCTCGCGCATGGTGATAATGCGATCGCTGAGCTTGAGGATTTCGGGAAGCTCTGAAGAGATTACCAGAATAGCGACCCCTTCGCTTGCCAGACGAGCGATCAGGTTATGAATCTCCTGTTTCGCGGCAATGTCGATGCCAGCCGTCGGCTCATCAAGTATCAGGAGTCGGGGTTTGGCTGCCAGCCATTTGGCCAACACTACTTTCTGCTGATTTCCGCCCGAGAGGTTCGCGATTTTGGTCTGCGTATCGGGGGTTTTAATGGCCAGATCTTTGACGTACTGCTGTGTTACCTGCTCTTCCTGGCGTGGATTGGTGATAAAGCCAAGCTTCGCCAGGCGCTTCGCAATCGTAATAGTCGCATTATAGGTGATCGAGAGATTCCCGAAAATACCCTGTTCTTTGCGATCTTCAGGAAGATAGGCGATGCCCTTGCGTACCGCCTGTTGCGGAGAGCGCAGGCGCAAAACCTCGCCATCAAGCTGTATCTCACCTGACTGAGCCGGTTCCTCGCCGAAAATGGCCCGAGCAACCTCACTGCGTCCCGCGCCGACCAGACCGAAGAGACCCACAATCTCGCCGGGGCGGATGTCGAAGCTAATATCCTGATACGTCTTCGCATGGCTCAGATGGCGGACCGAGAGCAGCGGCTTATCGGAAAGCGGGCCTTGTGTCTCGATGCCCTCTTGAAGGACCTGCCCGGCCATCAGCTCAATAAGCCGATCATAGGAAAGCGCTTCAGGGCCTTGAATGGGCCAGGTGCCTTTGCTCTCGCCATCTTTGAGCACGGTGACGCGATCGGCCAGGGCGAAAATCTCTTCCATGCGATGGCTGATATAGATAATCCCGACGCCACGCGTGCGTAGCTTCCGGATGATACCGAAGAGGATATCAGCCTCGCGCTGCGTCAGGATAGCGGTCGGCTCGTCAAAGATGAGCACTTTGGGTTCCCAACTCAGCACTTTCGCAATCAGCACAAGCTGGCGAACCGCGACGCTCAGGGTGCCGACGGGTAACGTCGCGATGTTCGGGTCAGTTTCCAGATCACGCAGCAGTTCCCGAACTCGCTTTACCTGGGCCCGCATGTCAATATTGCCGAAGCGGTCTCGTAGCTCGCGGCCCATAAAGATATTCTCGGTGACGGAGAGTTCGGGATAGACGAGGGGATCCTGATAGACTGTTCCAATGCCCGCCCGAAGCGCATCTGCGGGAGAGCCAAAGGAAACGGTTTTGCCCTCCATCGTGATGGAGCCGCTATCGGGGGCGTGAGCGCCGGAGAGTACTTTAATCAGGGTCGATTTTCCCGCGCCGTTCTGCCCGAGCAGGGCGTGGACTTCGCCTGCTCGTAGATCGATCGAAACGCCTTTTAGAGCGCGAACGCCGCTAAACGTTTTGGTTATCCCCTCCATAACCAGAACGGTATCTGTCGATGCAGGTACAGCGGTTGGTGTGGACATGTGAAAATCTCCTGTGGTAGGAGGGGAAGGAAACAGCTTCCTTCCCCTTCGCTTCATTGAAAAGAGCTGGTTTCAAGCAGCTTAGAAGTTGTATTTGTTGATGTTGTCCTTGTCGAAAACGAGAGGCGGACCCAGGACAAGCATCTTTTGCGCGGCGTCATAGGTGACGGTGCCGACATTGGAGACTTCATTCTTCTCGCTGAAGTTCTTGCCGTTTACCAGTTGCAAACCGGCCCAGACCGTCAGATAGCCGAGCTTGGAGGGGTCCCACAGGACGAAGCCCTTCGAGGCGCCATTTTCGATATACGGCTTCATGTCGCTTGGCAGGCCAATACCGGTTGCGAAGACGGAGCCGTTCTTATGCATGTCAGTGATTGCCTTTGCCACACCCGGGGCTGAAGTGGTGCACTGACCGATGATCCCTTTCAGGTTGGGATGGCTGGTAATCAGGTCTTTTGTATCAGAGACCGCTTTGGCGATGTCTTCACCAGAGTAGACGGTTGTCACGAACTTGAGTTTTGGATACTTCTCAGTGGCGCGGGCCTGCTCGATTTTGATCCACTCGTTCAGGTTTTGCGCGGCGGGGCTGCACGAAACAATGGCCCACTCGCCCTCTTCACCCATTGCTTTGGCAAGCGTGTCCATCGTGGCGTTACCGATTTCAGACGTCAATGCCTGGTTGACGAAGACGCTGCGTACTGAATTGGGAGCATCGGTATCGGTGGTGAAGACCTTAATCCCCTGTGCCTCTGCCTCTTTTAAGGCCGGGCCAACAACGGCTGGATCGTCTGGAGCAACGGCGATCGCATCAACATGTTTGGCGATCAACTGCTTGATGATCTTTACCTGCTCGTTCGCGTCAGCAGTGGTTGGTCCCTGGTATTCAAAGGTCACGCCGAGGTCTTTAGCGGCGGCTTCCCCACCTGCTTTCATCGCGTTAAAATAGCTGATGTTGATGATCTTTGGGACGAAAGCGATCACTTTTTTCCCCCCGTCGTTGGTGGAGGAGGCTTCGCTTGGTCCGCACGCTACCAGCAGCATCGTTACCAGCAGGCTTGTAACGAATAGCGCAGATAGTCTTTTCAAACTTCTGTGAGCCATACTAAATAGGTTCCTTTCTGTACTCCAACGGTGGAGTGAATCAGCAAAAACATGTTTCCTGATCTTCGCTTCGGCGTCATTACCGCAATCAGGCAGGTTTTTTGTTTCCTGAACGGGACAGCTCGCTCTCTGTTGTGTCGACACTTCGCTGTATGCTTGCTGAAGTGGTTGGAACCAATATTAACACAAGAATTGTTTGTTTTCAACATGTTTTTGTTTGAATATGTTGTTATTCGCACAAATTTATGTTACTATTAAGCTCAACTAGCGGCTAACACTCTGCTTGATGTTCTGTTGTGAACAGACCGTGTACCTGGAAGAAGAGGCTTGCTATTCTTTGGAGAGAAAGCTATCTTGTGACAAGAGGTACAGGCGGGTTTTCCAGTGGTAGGGAGAATGGTCGCATGGGGTGCATGGAATGCTGGCAGGGTTCAATGTATTGGGCGCAGAAAAAAGTGTACAATAAAAGCGACTCGCTACATCACAGAACAACGGAGAAAAAGGCTAATGGAAGAGGGCCGCAAGTATGATGCGACCGAAAGACAGGCTCGTCTGGTCGCACTGCTCAAAGAGCATGGCTACTGCTCTGTCTCGGAGCTGAGTCAGAAGCTAGAAGTTTCGACAATGACCATTCGGCGTGATTTACATCAACTGGCGGAAAAGCAAATTGTGCAGGTGACACACGGAGGTGCCAGACTCTCGCAAATTCGACGTGTCGAGCCTGATTTTAATATACGTGCTCGTGAGAATCTGCCTGCCAAGCAGGCGATCGGGAGATATGCTGCCAGCCTGATCAAGCCAGGAGATGTGATCGGTATCGATGGGGGAAGCACTGTAATAGAGGTGGTGCGCAACCTGCCAGATATACCGCTCACGATTGTGACTTATTCGCTGGCTGCCGCGAACGAAGTGGCGAATAATCCCCGTTATCATCTCTTCTTGCTCGGGGGAATGCTTCACCACGACACCTGTTCGTTCAGTGGGCCACAGGTACTCTCGGCGTTACGTGATCTACGGATCACAAAACTCTTTCTGGCGACAGGAGGTTTGCAGATTCCTGATGGCCTTTCTTCAACGTATCTTTTTGATGCTGAGATCAAGCAGGCGATGATCCGTTCCTCAAGCCAGGTGATCCTGTGTGTGGATAGCTCAAAAATGGGACAGGTGGCGCTCGCTCACTTCGCTACTCTGGATGAGATTGATCTTCTAATTACCGATACAGGCATTGCGGCGCGAGATAAGGAAGCGTTAGAGCGTTGCAATGTGAATGTGATGACGGTGGATATCTCGGGTGTTCCCGCAGCCTCGCGCTGAAGCGGGTGAAGGGTGCCTGCGGTCCATTTTGTCTGTAGCGCATGTTGGCTGCCTGTGCAGGTCGCTTCTGTGTGCTTCACGATAAAAAAGTGCAGTGTCGCATGCCTGGTACGGGCGACGTCGCTAAGGAGGGATGTATTTTTATGTTCAGCGGTGATCTGGTTATGGGGATTGATGCCGGTACAGGAGGAATCCGTGCGGGCCTCTTTACCCTGGAAGGGGAAGCGGTCAGTTTCTACGATCAAAGTTATGAGACGCTTTATCCCTCACCGGCCTGGGCAGAGCAGCGCCCACAGGACTGGTGGAATGCGCTGGTCACGGCGGTACAGGGTTGTCTTGCTTCCAACATTGGGGCGCGAGAGCGGGTGATTGGACTGGCGATCGATGCTCCCTGTAATATTCTCCTGACCGATGAGAAGGGAACTCCTCTCACCAATAGTCTGATCTGGATGGACTTGCGCGGAGCCTCCCAGGCGAAGCGGTTGACGGAGACACAGGATGCAGTCCTGCGCTATTGCGGGATGGATGTTCCTGCTGAATGGCCACTGCCTAAGGCACTCTGGCTCAAGGAGAACAATGCTGAACTCTGGCAGCAGGCAACCTATCTTGTGGAGCAGATGAGCTGGCTTGCCTGGAAGCTCACAGGAAGTCAGGCCGTTCCTCAGAACAGTGCTGTGGCAAAATGGCACTATCGTGTGAACGCGACGGAGGATGTACCGGCGGGCTGGCCTCGCTCCCTGATGCATGCCGTGGGACTGGAAGATCTACCCGAGAAGCTTTTCAGCACGGTGGTTCCAATGGGCGGCAAAGTTGGTGAGCTGAACGCGGAGAGCGCACAGCTTCTAGGGTTGCGCGAAGGTATCGCGGTCTCGATGAGCGGCATTGATGCCTATGCCGGTATGGTTGGCATGGGTGTGGTGACGCCCGGAACCCTGGCGCTGGTGACTGGCACCTCGACCTGTCAACTTGTCCAATCCCGGCAGGCGGTGTTCGATCCTGGATTGTGGGGCCCGTTTGAGGATGCGGTGGTGCAGGGAGACTGGACGCTGGAAGCCGGACAGACCAGTACCGGCGGATCGGTACGTTGGCTGCTTGATCTCTTTGGCGAGAAGCTTCCGCAGGGGAGCGAGCGCTATATAGCGGCGGATGACGCGGCGGCGGCGGTGGCTCCCGGAGCCGAAGGGCTGACTGTGCTTGATTTCTGGCAGGGAAGTCGCACACCGATCAAAGATCCGCATGCACGCGGGACTATCTGGGGGCTGACGCCTCATCATGGACCTGGTCACCTGCTACGTGCTATCTATGAAGGGACTGCCTACGGGAACCGTCATATTCTGGAAAAGCTGCATGCACTCGGGGTGCCAACACAGAACATTGTGGCCTGTGGTGGTGGCACCCGCAGTACTCTGTGGCTCCAGATTCTGGCTGATGTTGCCGGGCTCCCCATTACCCTGACAAAGGTTTCTGACGCGGTTTCGCTCGGGAGTGCAATGTGTGCTGCCGTTGGCGCGGGGATCTTCGCGGATTTCCAGGAAGCCAGTCAATCAATGGTGCACCCAAGCCGAACGATCGAGCCGGATCTTTCCCGGTACGCGCTCTATACTGAGGGATATGAGCTCTACAAAGAAACCTATCGTGCGCTGGCTCCTCTCTTCCAGCGCGCTGCGCAACCTCGCTAATTGTTCCTGGTGGCTTCAGTGCTCTGGCCACCAGGAAATATCTGCTCCTTGGGTAGAAGCCCTGCGAGATTCTTGAAGCAAGCTCAACCACTGTCAATTGGCTGAAAAAAGCTTTATAATGGTGGTATATCTTCAGGGCTTCGTGCTGAGAAAGGAGCTGGTTGTGTAATGAGCGTAAAGGCTCTGGCTTTTGACCTGGGTGCGAGTAGCGGGCGTGTCGTTGTCGGGCAATTTGATGGCGAGCTGCTGACTGCTACCGAGGTGTACCGTTTCCCGAATGAACCTGTACGAGTCCATCAGCGGCTGTACTGGGATGTGTTGCGCCTGTTCCATGAGATGAAACAGGGCTTGATCGCAGCGCGTTTACAGGGACATGGTGATGTACAGAGCATCGGAGTTGATACCTGGGGGCTGGACTTCGGCCTGATCGATGAACACGGTGAGCTGCTCGGGATGCCCTATCACTATCGCGATACCCGTACTCAGGGCATGATGGAAGAGGTCTGGCAGCGGATTCCTCGCGAGGAGATTTATCACCCGGACGGGTATTCAGTTTCTCTCGATGAATACGCTCTATCAGTTGTATGCCCTGAAAAGTAAGGCTCCACTCCAGCTTGAACAGGCCGAAACGCTCCTGATGATGCCTGAGCTGTTGCGTTATTTTTTGACCGGAACGCGCCAGAGCGAGTGGACTATTGCTTCAACCACACAGCTTGGTAATCCCTATACCCGTACCTGGGATCGTGAGCTGATTCAACGGCTTGGCTTTCCTCCCCACCTCTTTCTGGAACCGGTACAGCCGGGGACTGTAGCCGGTCCTCTGCTTCCTGAGATCGCTCGCGAGGTTGGTTTTTCTGAAGTGCCGGTCATCGCGGTGGCCGAGCATGATACAGCGTCGGCGATCGCGGCAGTTCCAACTCTGCAACCCGATTTTGCCTATTTGAGCAGTGGCACCCTTTCCCTGCTTGGCACCGAACTGAAAGAGCCAGCGATAAATGATAACGCCTATACATGGAACATTACTAATGAAGGTGGGGTCGCACACACGACGACCTTGTTGAAGAACCTGACTGGCTTCTGGCTGATTCAAGAGTGTAAGCGAGCGTGGAGACGTGAAGGAAAGCTGATCTCGTACCCTGAAGAGCTGCGGTTCATTGAGCAGGCGGCGGAACTGCGCTCTTTTATTAATCCCGATGATGCGATGTTCAACCAACCGCTCCATATGCCACAACAGATTCAGCTCTATTGTCAGATGAGCGGCCAACCCGTTCCAACGACAGAGGGTGAAATTCTGCGTTGTATTGTTGAAAGTCTGGCGTTTCGCTGCCGTTTTGTGCTGGAGCGTATTGAGCGGTTAACCGGGAACTATTTTGAGCGCTTGCATATCGTGGGTGGAGGCGCTGAGCATGTCGCTTTCTGTCGCTGTCTTGCCTCTGCGCTTGGGCGTCCTGTTTGGGCCGGGCCACAGGAGGCGGCGGCGATCGGGAATCTCCTGACCCAGTATCAGGCATTGGGCTATATCAGTGATTGGCAGCAGGCACGTCAGATCGTGCATCGCTCGTTTCCGGCGCAGGTCTATGAGCCGATCATGAATGAGCGCTGGAACGATGCTTACCTGCGCTTTTGTGAGGTCACCGGTCAGAACGAAAGTGTTTGAGTGTGGGAGGTGATCCGCGAAGGTGCAAGGGGGTCATGCATGATGAGTGGCTTGCTATCTTCGCATTTCAGAGAGCTCAGGAGGGAGAAGAAGAGAGATGGATGACACGACTGTTCTCTTTCGACCGGTTGGCTCGGAAGAATTAAAGCTGATTCGCGAGAGTGGCTATGCAGCTTTTCCCCCTCGCCTCTTCTGGCAGCCTATTTTCTACCCGGTTCTTTCTGAAGAGTATGCAACCCGGATTGCGCGTGATTGGAATGCAAGGGATGGCAACGCTGGTTATGTGACGCGGTTTGCTGTCAAGACGGGCTTCCTTCAGCGCTATGAGATCCATACAGTTGGGAGCGCCATTCATCAAGAATACTGGATTCCTGCCGAAGAGCTTGACGAATTCAATCGGAATATCGTTGGCAAAATAGAGGTCATTGCGGAGTTTCACGCGCCTTGAGTGTATATGACCATGCTGGTATTGAAGATCTCGTCTTTACTTGAGCGCGCCAGAAGACCCCTGGGCTTCAGACATGGAGATGAATGGCGCGTTCCTTAGCGGCCAGAGCACTGCTGCTCTCAGGTGAAAAGCGACAGTACGCGGTATTGGTCTGTTGCTGGAACCTGCAAGCGAAATGGTTTCTCCTGCTGATACTTCGAGAAGGATAGGAGTGTCTCTGCTCCTGTTCGATGCTTCCACGAAAGGCAGGAGCAGAGCGCCCTGAAAAGGTGATCGTTCGATCAAGTTCGGGTGAAGGCGAAACAATGCTATTGAGCGACGCGCGGGTACAGCGCGGCACCTATGAGCACGAGCGCGGCCATTACCACGAAGAGAACGAGGAAATCGAGCCATACCATAGATAGATCACCGCCTGCCAGCATCAGCCCGCGCAACGCGTCTACCTCGTAGCTGAGCGGGTTGCTATGGGCGATTACCTGAAGCCAGGGTGGCATAATTGCAACAGGGTAAATGGCGTTACTGGCAAAGAAAAGCGGCATTGTGAGCACCTGACCGAAGCCCATAAAGCGCTCACGTGATCTTACCAGGCAGGCGATGATAAGCGAGAACGTTGAGAAGCATGAGGCCCCCATGAGCACGATCACGATGACCCCGAGAAGGGCCAGAGGATTCCAGTTCATCTGTACCCCCATGATAAGCGCCAGCAGGTAGATGAAGAAAGCCTGCACAAGGCTACGGATTCCGGCTCCGAGGGCTTTTCCCAGAACCAGCGCGATGCGGGGAGTGGGGCTTGCCAGGAACTTGTGTATGACACCGAGATCACGTTCCCAGATAATTGCAATACCGGCAAAGATGGAGATGAAGAGCACACTCTGTGCCAGAATGCCGGGAGCCATGAAGTCGAGGTAGGGCTTCCCTCCAGTGGGGATGGCGCGTAGATGGGTGAAGACGTTGCCGAAGATCAGCAGCCAGAGAGCAGGCTGAACGGCTCGGGTAATCAGGTCCGTCGGATCGTGACGCATCTTGCGCACTTCCAGCCCTACAAGGGTAAAGGTTTTCTCAAAGAAGCTTAAAAAAGAGGACCAGAATGACGGCTCATGTGAGGGATGCCGTTGCGGGATGGGTTCAACCAAGTCGCCGGGCTGTGCGGCGTGTACGGGCTGTGTCACGGTAGCTACCTCCTGACTCTAATGTATTACCGGTATAATGGGCAAAGACATCATCGAGTGTTGCGTTCGGTGTCTTTAGTTGTGCTTTTAATGCGTTGGGTGTGTCAAGTGCAACGATTTTCCCTTGATGCATAATTGCAACATGATCACACAGATTGTCTGCTTCTTCCATATAGTGCGTGGTCAGGAAAATGGTCATACCCGTTTGAGTGCGTATCTGCTCCAGGTGCTCCCAGACGGCTTTGCGGGCAACCGGATCAAGGCCGACAGTGGGTTCATCGAGAAAAAGCACCTGCGGATTGTGAAGCATAGCCTGCGCGATCTCCAGGCGGCGAATCATGCCTCCGGAGTAGGTGCGTACCAATCGGTCTGCCACATCGGTCAAACCCATGAACGTCAGTACCTCCTGTGCCTTTGCTTTTCGTGTCGCACGAGGTAGGTCATAGAGAGATGCGAACACCAGAAGGTTTTCTCGTCCAGTCAGACTGCCATCAGCCGAGAGCGCCTGTGGAACGTAGCCAATGTGGCGACGAACAGCGTTTGCGTGTCGCAGGATGTCATAGCCGACGACGGTTGCCTGTCCTCCGGTTGGAGGGAGCAGTGTTGTGAGCATCTTGATAGTAGTGCTTTTGCCCGCGCCGTTGGGACCAAGCAGGCCAAACACCTCACCCTCAGCAACCTGAAACGAGACGGCATCGACGGCAGTATAATCGCCAAACTGCTTGACGAGATCAACGACCTCAATCATGCTTTGTCTGTGTTGCATGCATCACTTCCTTTGAGTTGAACGGGGTAGCCTGATTCCTCTGCTCTTTTTAAGACCTGTGCCAGTAGATGCTGTAATGTGTCCTGTTGCTCGGAATCCAGGGGAGACAACAGATCCTGTAGTAGCTCACGTTTGCGCTGTTTCCATGTCTCCACCTGCTTCCGACCTTCCTCTGTGAGCACGACGTGGACCATACGCTCATCAGTGCTCTGGCGCTGGCGTAGCACAAGCCCTGCCTTCTCCAGCCGCTTGCAGGCTGTCGTGACTGAACTACCAGTGACGCCAAGCGCTTCGGCAAGTTCTCCGATGCTGACCGCGCCTTTGTGGCTGAGGTGCCGAAGTAGCCAGTACTGTTCAGGAGTCATTTCGGCGCGACTGACCGGGTGAGATGTCTTGCGAATCAGGTGATAGAGCGCCATAACGCTATCAATCAATTGATCTGTTGCCATAAACCTTGCTCCATTAAAATCTTTATATATAATTATATTGATCATCAAGGTAAATTTGTCAAGTAGAATCGAGAAGCTTTTCTGCACAGGCAACGACAGTATTTCAGGTAAGAACGGTTCTCATTCCTCTCTTCTATGGGGAAGGCGCGTGTTTTCGAGCAGCCCTCTTTCACGAGGTGGTTAAGACTGAAGAGCCAAAAAGTGATGCTGTGAAGTAAAGACGTGGTAAGAAGAAATTGACGTAAGGGTACCAATGGAAAGAAAGAGAGTGCAGAGCTATTTGCAGCGATTTGTTATGTGTCTCCCTTTCGTGGAGGACTCTCGACATATGGTTCATTGCTCGCAAGCAGTCGTTGAAAGCCCCTTCATTGAGCGAGAAAGAGGTGACCTAAAGCAAGCGTCGGGTGACGAAAAAGACGAGAGGGGAATAACTCCCCTCTCCATGCAGGGCCCTTCTCATGAGCGCTCTCGTAGCATCTCAAAGAAGGTCCGCATGTCGTTGACGAGCAGATCGGGCGCCGTCTGGGTAGCGAAATGGTTTCCTCTGTCATAGAAATTCCAGGAGACAATGTTCTGATGATCGCGTTCTGCAAAGCGTCGTATTGACTGAAAGACGTCGGCAAAGTTGCATAAACCAAGCGGGACAGTAGTTGGTTCTGTCGGGATTTGCTCCGCATGAGCATCCTCATAATAAGAACGCGCTGACGAGGCAGCCGTGTTTGTGAGCCAGTAGAGCGTCACATTGGTCAGGATATAGTCGTCGCTTACCTCATCTCCATAGATCTGATAGTTCCAGGCAAGTTGACCTACTGGAGAGTCGGCCAGCGCATGAGCCAGCGTCTGAGGGACCGTAGACTGTAAGTGATGGTAGGCTCCCTTATGAGAAACCCACTCCTGGAACTTTTGCCATTGCTCTTTTTCCTTCTCGGAAAGGGCTTCCATCTCAGCAGGATCGCCAGAGGGCATAGAGAAAATCTCGGTAACATGGACTCCTATGACGTGCTCAGGGTCAGCGCGTCCTACCTCCGGGGAAATGACCGAGCCAGCATCAGACCCCGCTGCACCATAGCGCTCATAGCCAAGACGATGCATCAGTTCAGCCCAGGCCTTCGCTATACGATAGCTATTCCAACCTCTCTGACGGGTGGGCCCTGACAGGCCATAACCGGGAAGCGAAGGGATGACCAGATGAAAGGCCTGGGTCTCTTTGCCTCCATAGGAGATTGGATCGGTGAGCGGATCAATCAGATCAAGGTAGTCAAACACCGAGGTTGGCCAACCGTGTGTTAAGATCAACGGCAAAGCATCATCGAATGGGGAGCGAACATGCAGAAAGTGAATGTTTTCTCCATCGATGGTGGTACGAAACTGCGGATAGGTATTGAGCCTGGCTTCCCATTTTCGCCAATCATACCCCTGCTGCCAGTACTTGACAAGCCTCTTGAGCGGCGCAAGGGGAACTCCATAGTCGCTACCTGCATCCGGTAACTCGTTCGCCCAACGAACACGGGAGAGCCGCATCTGAAGATCATCTAAGTCTGCCTGGGGAATAGTTACAGTATATGGAGTAATCACAATTGGTTGCTCCTTGCCTAAAAAATCTCTTCACGTTCGATATTGTGCACAAACAATGCACAAGAATCATAGCATGGTTGTTTGACACAAAACTTCTTCTATCTTGCTACGACTTGCTCCGAAACGTGTGCAGGGTGTGTCGCTCTCTTGTATGTTCGTCGGGCTGATCGCATAGTGGAAAAGGTGTCTTCCGCGTTATGCTGTCTCTCACCTCCTTTTGTACGAAGAAAGGGCCTCGAAACGGTGCTAGAAAAGCTGAGGTTCTATCCTTCCAGTTTCGCGATTACCTGTCCTTCACCATCCTGAAAGTGGATGTCAGAAGAGACTGATAGACCTCAAAGATAGGGGTCAGACCTTTGGTTTTTACCAGGCGGCCCAGGAAACCCAGCATAAAGGGTGCGCCTGGTTTGTGTGGAGGAAGGGATGTACCACGCTTGTAGACCTCCATATCAAAGCCAAACTGCGGAATCACATATATCGCTTTCTGATAGCCCCTGCGACGCAGAACCTCAACGGCTTCCTGATTGCCCGCCAGAGCGGTGTCAGCGTGTTGATAATTGTAACGTTCCATCTGGCGGAATGGTGGAGGATACTTGCGATAGAGCTTCTGCCAGGTGAAGAAGAGCGTGCGGGCTTTGTGACGGCGGGCCAGACGCATCGCCTGAAACGTTGCAAGCTTGTATGGTTCTTCGTCTATGTGTACGATTTCTGGCTGTACCTCTTGCATGATTTGTCCCAGGTGAGGATAGTAGTGCAGGTGGTAGTTCCCATTGCAGGACATGGGGTAACGATCATGCGGTACCCTGTAGTGTAGAGCTTTTCCAGTATCTGTCTCGTGCCGTTATCATGTTGCCAGTAAGGGGGTGTGACCAGTGTAAGCTGTACATCGGGGAATTTCGCCAGCTCTTCCAGTTTGCGTTGCGAGGTGCCTGCGACAAGAGCTTTCGAGAGCATAAGTACTCGCATGATATGTTTTTCTCTGCTTCATTTTCTATAAAGACGAATATAGTTTACCACGACTTTTATTATTCTCCTGTTTATCTGCGAATTCTGGAACGAAAATAGCTCTGAGGTCCTTGATCTTGTCTACTATAATGATTCTGCTGAATCCCTGTATCAGGCGCAGTATGGATCATCGCGAGACGTGGGGGAGAGTGATCTGTCTACAATGAGTAGGCAGGGTTATCCTGACCTGGAAAGTGGACCGGTAGGCATAGCATTTATGCTGCCGGGAAGTCAGAGAACCTGAGATAGCCTGGCTAATCCGCAGTTTCGCTTTATGTCTCCTGGCAATCTCAAGCGTCACCTGCCTGCGGAGGAAGGGTGAAAGTTCACCAGGCATAGGACCTGATGAACTTTAGAGACGAAACGGTTATCTCAATCGTCGATGGTCTGGTAGACCAGGGTCCAGAAATCGTAGTAGAGGTTGAGCGGGAGGGAGCGCTGCGTGAGCAGAATCCCGACCAGATCCTCTTTGGGGTCGGAGAACCAGGAGGTGCCCATGCTGCCAAGCCAGCCGAAGCGGCCTGGAACCGAGGCAATATCATCGCGTCTGGTCACCATTGAGACGCCAAAGCCCCAACCATTTGACTCAAAAAAGCCGGGAAACAGAGGCAGGCTCGATGCCGCTTTCTGTGCTGGCGTTAACTGGTCTGTGATCATTGCCTCAACCGAGGGGCGCGAGAGAATGCGTTCGCTCCCATACCTGCCCTTATTCAACAGCATCTGTCCGAAGGCCAGATAGTCATCAATGGTCGAGACCAGCCCGGTAGCTCCAGACGGGAAGATTGGCGGGCGGCTCCACCGGCTCTCTTGCACACCATCAAAGAGTTTGAGGGTTCCAGTTGCCGGGTCGGCAATGTAGCAGCTTGCCAGCCGATGGAGCTTGTCAGGCGGAACGCTGAAGCCAGTGTCCTTCATCCCAAGCGGCTCAAAGATCCGTTCGCGCAGGAATGTCTCAAACGGCTGGCCGGAGACGCGGGCGATCAGCACACTCAATACTTCGGATCCTATCCCGTAGAGCCACTGTTCGCCGGGCTGGTACATGAGCGGCAGCGTGCCCAGCCGGCGGATCCACTCATCAGGATCGGGCTTTTCCTGAAGTTGAGCCCCTGCCAGCGCCATGCCAATCTGAAGCTCGTTGGCGGCCTTGAGGATCGGATACGCTCCAGCAGGTGTAAACAGCAAGCCGAAGCCCATCGTAAAGGTGAGCAGGTCGCGCACGGTGATCGGGCGGTGCGCGGGTACCGTCTCATCGAGTGGCGCGTCAATGCGCTTGAGGACCTTGCGGTCTGCCAGTTCGGGAAGCCACTTCTCAACGGCATCGCCCAGGCGCAGCTTACCTTCCTCTGCCAGAATCATTGTTGCCGCCGCTGTGATGGGCTTGCTCATAGAGGCAATGCGGAAGATCGTGTCGCGCTGTATCGGATCAGAACCAGCAAGCGACTTGTTTCCTACGGTATCAACATGGACTTCGCCATGTCGGCTCACCAGCGTGACGATGCCAGGTATTTCACCGCGCTCAACAGAGCCTGCTATGTATTTGTGCAGACGGTCCAGACGCGCCCTGGATAGGTTTCTCGTTTTTATCATTTCATTCCTCCAGCTTTCTATCTTTTTCTGATTGAATAGAACGTGATCGCTTTAAGAGACACTCACTGCTTTTTTGCCTATGACCGGCTTCTGTTTGTTCTGTAGGGCATGCTTGCATATTTTCTCGATGATCTGCACCGCGGCTACTCCGACCAACAGATGAGCTATCTGAATCAGCCAGTGGAAATCTCCTATGAAGATCAGCATCTGAGTCAGACCAAACACTGGGACAATAAGGACGAAGACAAGGGCAATGGCCCCCAGGACGCGTATCCCTCTGGTGAGCAGGGCAAGAATGCCTGAGAGTAGGAGGGAAAGAGTGACTAGAAAACCAAAGAGCATGTGAAGCTCAAGAAAGCTTATATGGAAAAACCAGTGCAACAGTCCGAGTGTGATTGCTCCTACTCCGGAAAGGGGCCCTACCCATTTCAGAATGTGAAAAAGAATTGACATAGCAAACTCCCTCTTATCTTGTCTTCCTGTAAGGTCTACAGGTAGTATATATGACATGCTGTCCCTGGAGGACAGTGACAACACCGATAGCCTTTGAGCTCTCCTGCAAGCTCTCTGCGGTTACAGGAAGAAGCTTTGAAGGGCTGATCATGTGCTGTTTTATCTCCCTCGTTATTTTATCTCTATATCAGGATGTATTAACGTAAAGACAAAAGTCCATCCGTCGATATCTTTTCTGATTGACGGGTACTCGGACAGAGCCTTGCAAGCGGACGTACGTCTCCTGTCACATCAGCCAGATTTCCTTTGTCATTTATATGACACAATAAAACGAGGAAATGTGACCGATGGAAATACACAACTGGCGAGCTATGCAGTTGGAGATGTTCGATGACCTACTGCATCCCCCCTTTGACAGGGCAATGGATGCTATCTGGTTCCATCTGAGCTGTCCCAACCCCATCGGCCAGATTTCCTGTATATGAGTATGACAAAACGAAATGAGGAAATGTGACCGATGAATACACCCTCTCTGTTGGCACAACAATTTGAGCTGGAGCGTCCTCGTTTACTGGCGATGGCCTACCGGATGCTTGGTTCGCTTTCTGAGGCAGAGGATGCTGTCCAGGAATCCTGGCTACGCCTCAGCGGGTCTGACGCCGGCAGCATTGAGAATCTGGGAGGATGGCTGACAACAGTGATAGCGCGAGTCTGCCTCAACATGCTACGTGCACGTAAATCGCGGCGTGAGGAATCCCTGGAAGCGTCGGTATTTGAAGCCGAGAGAGGTGGTGAAGGGGGGATTGACCCCGAACAAGAGATGGAGCTTGCTGATTCGGTGGGTCTGGCGCTACTGGTGGTACTTGAGCAGCTTGCCCCCGCTGAGCGCCTTGCCTTCGTGCTGCATGACATTTTCGCCGTGCCCTTTGAAGAGATTGCTCCAATAGTAGAGCGCTCCCCGGCGGCAACAAGGCAGCTTGCCAGCCGCGCCCGGCGTCGCGTGCGGGGAAAAGCTCATATGCGGGATGCGAATCTGACCGCAAACCGGGAAGTAGTTGACGCTTTTCTCTCTGCAACGCGTACCGGGAATTTTGAAGCGTTACTTACCGTCCTTGATCCAGAGGTAGTGTTCCGGCTCGATTCCCCGGTCGTACATGCAGATGTGCCTAATGAGATTCACGGGGCAACAGCTCTGGCAGGATTAATTGTGAAGCGTGGTCAGGTTGCGCAGGCATGTCGTGTTGTGCTGGTGAACGGCTCTGTGGGAATTGTTATAGCTCCATACGGTCGATTGTTTGGTGTTCTCGATTTCACGATTAAGGAAGGCAAGATTACTGGGATCACCGGAATCACGGATCCTGCCCATCTGAGCCAGCTACACCTTGCGCTCCTCGATGACTGACGATCCCTCGTCTGTCGACCGAGCATGCTTTTACGGTCCATTGCCTTAGTGGATGCTGGATGCCGACAGGTGATACCTGGCGAAGCAGAATGCCTTCTCGGGGAGGGCTGAAGAAGGGTATCCTTCTTCGGTCCTCGGGGGCGAAGAAATTGAGCAGCAGTCTTAGCAGGGGAAATACTCTGAGCGTGGGGATGAGGGTAGCAGGAGTGTATGTATTGCAGGGCAGGTCGGGAAGGGTGAATCACATGAGCTGCCAGGACTTGAGATACCGAACGTTTCCCATGCGCAAAGAGGGACTGGCATTTATCATTCAACTGAATTTTCGTTTGCCGGCAGGGAGAAAATAGGTCTGTTTCTCATCTGGCAAGGCGGTTGATTGAATGGTCATAATTTGAATCGTTTCTCTTGGCTTCTTCTTCAAGAAGGCAGTATTTATTTATATGCTTCTCTGTATTGAGAAGTGCTTCTATTTACATTGGAAAACAGGAAAATAAGGCGAACATGACCGGTCTTAACAACCACTTTGAGAGTGACATCCTTTAGCCACCCTGTGTCTTATTCGCTTTCTTACTTGAGCTTATTTCTTCAGATATCTCGTTGTTGAAGATATAAAGAAAAATATATGAAATTGATAGATGTATTTTTATATGTATGAAAAAGACTTGTCAAGTTATTAAAATGTAACGGGTATTCAGTACAGTAGTACGTGAGAGTCTGCAAGCAGAGCGTATTGAGCAGGTGTTACTGTTCTCTGGGTGTAGTTCCGCTTTTTTGTCCGTCTATGCTGCGTCCCTGTGATTATGTCACAGGGGCAACACTTCTCCTTGAATGTTGCTTACCCAACAATTGAGCCTGCTTGCTGATGGTGGAGAGCTTCCTTTACACTGGTTCTAACCACCCTGGAGCAACAGGATGGTTGATCTGGATATGTTGTCTTTAAAATAGATAAAATATCATCGTGAGGAGAATATCTATGACAAATATGCTTTCTAAATGGGCCAGGGAATTTCTTCAAGAAGATCGTGAAGCAGTAATCAGTACGTTAAACAGAGATGGGAGTGCTCATGTAACAACCGTCTGGTATCTATTGGCGGATGATGGAACGCTGATTATAACGACTCCGAGCCGCAGCCAGAAAATCAGGAATCTGCGCCGTGATCCTCGTATCGCGCTTTGTGTTGGTGCCGCGGGTTGCTCTGTCAGCCTTTATGGGCGGGTTTCTATCATTGAAGATTAAGCCATTGTCCGACAGGATATCGAGCGTCTGATTGAGCACTATGTGAAGGAGGCAGAAGCCCGACCGAAAGTGGTGGAAAGCCTGATGCAGCGGGCTCCCGTGGCACTGCACTTTCTGCCAGAGAAAGTGACCGAGTTTTCTGCCCAGGTCTCCGGAGGGATATTGAACTGAGGATTGCACCATCAGCAATCCCGAAGAGCCGCTGCAACCGTGGTCTTGCTGAGAGAGTATTCAGCAGCCGCCTGCAATGCCCTCTGCGCGAACCTCTTTGAGGATACTTGATTTTGGTTCTTGTTTCTCCCTGCCCTGCATCAGTTGGGCCAGGAGGAGCCTTTCTCCTGGTGTGGGAGGATTCTCCCTCTTCTTGAGATTTTTGCGCGAGCCAGAGGCGCTGTCATCGTGAGCACGAGGATCGCGCAACTGCATGCGGGGCATTGCTCGGGATGTGCTGCCGCACCTGGTTGCATTTGGAGAAGGCATCAGGCATGAGCCAGACGCCTCCACTACCACAAAACAGCCGAGCACTTGTCCAAATGCTACGGCTTGATGATGCGACTCTCTGCGTCAGTGCGTTACGTGGCCGAAGATACCTGCTAAATCATGCTACGGACGTCGCCCTGCGGCAATTCCCACAGCCTGCACTCTATATAAGCGTGCAAGTTTCCGCGCAAACGCGTGTAGACGTGTTTCAGTATATGAAACGAGAATAATCTGTATTTCACGTACTGAAAGCACATGCGTAAAGATTTCTCCAGTGTCCGATGACGCTCCAGTAATTAACGCCGTTTACCTGTATATCTATACATCGAAGGCCCTTTCAATTTATATAATCGAATACTTAAAACTCTTCAATTAGTGTGCATTTACGACCTGCTGGAGCACGAGCGGACGCATCCGTTGCAGCAGCTCATAAAGGAATTGTTCCGGTGGGCAAATACCACAAGACGGCCTGCCTTGTTGATCAGGACGAATTCCTTCTGCGGAGCCTCAACGCCATCGAAACCCGAGAAGGGGTTTCCTCTCAGGGAGAGAGGACGTCTCGCTCCCGAGCAAATGCCAGCAGGAGGGTTCGCACAAAGGAGAGCAGAGAGGGGTTACGAAGCTCTGGCAATATCGTTTTGAGCAGGGATTCCATCATCGGGCCTTCATCGAGAAAGAGGCGTTGATAGTTCTCCGGTTGAGCCAGCTTTACTGCCTGAAGAAGTGGGGTCTGGGCCTGGCTCTGCTCCTGACAGGTAGCATGGGCCAGTGCTTCCAGCATCTGAATTTCCAGCACGTTACGCCCGCGCCTTGAGCCTTCTCTTTCCAGGGAGTCAACACTTGCAAGGCGATTTCTCCCAGCTTTTGCGCTATGTGTAACCGTGCCAGGAGTAGCGCTTCCTTGTGCTGGTACAGCAGTGGCAGGCTGCGCTCCTGGGTAGACGTTTGGGGGCCGAAGGCGTATTGTGCCCATTGCTCTACTGCGGGCAGATTGCCCAGAGCCAGGTGTAAGCGTGCCAGCAAGACCTGAATGGTACTCAATGGCCAGGAAAAGTGGGTAGATTGCTCCCATTGCATGGGCATCTCCTGAGCCTTCTGTGTCTCTCCACAGGCGTGCAACAGGCGAGCATGGATAAGCGCACCCGAGCTAAACACGTGAACGCCTTCCTCTGGCTCGGCCCTCAACGCGAGCGTTTGTGAAAGAGAGTGTTGCGCCTTTGCGAGTTCATTCTGCTCATAAGCAATCTGAGCAAGGTTCTGATAGGCCCAGGAGGTGAAGAACGGGCCCATTTCCCCTGTCGCCAGAAATTGCCTGTCGGGACATCTTCTGGTCTATGGATAGGGCTTGCTGGTAGTAGTGGGAGGCTTTCTGCAACGCACCTTACGCTGACTGCCACTCAGCTATATATAGGTAGAAGGGTCAGCATGGTTCTGAATAAACAGGAAATAACGGAAGAGAAAACAAATGCATGAGAAGGTGAAGCAGGTTCTATGATAGATACTGCTGATCACAACCAGTGTTTCCTATAGTGCTATGTTGTATCTGAGCTGTCTTCGCTACCGTTATGTATTTCCCTTGCATCTGTTTCCTTCTGGTAGAGTTGTTTTGCTTGTCAGAAGCAACAGCGCATGGTGGAATGGCTCTAGCAGGGAACGAACCTGTACATGGTGCTCAAGAGGAATATACTTAAAGGGCTGTTCAACAAGCAGGTTGTGTTCCTGATTGAATGCCCTGGGTGCTGCTCTCCGTTGCACTAATGAGCTTGTACGAGAGCAGGGAGGTGCCGATAGTAACGTTAATCGAGCTATTGGACGCTATGGAGTAATAGATAAAATTTGATAGCATTTTTGTGTGAAAATATGAGAAGAAGTGTTAAGAAAAACAGCGGTGGTATTTTTCTGGCCCTGGCTTGATAGCGTAAATCGGGGAAGCTGAGAAGAAAAGGTAAGAAAATGAGGAATTATGAGGAAGTTTCAAAATGCTTCCGAGCAATGGAACTTTCAGCGCTTTTCTCTTGACTCTGTAGTATGCTACAGGGTGTATCATTTTCTCGGACAGGAGTGATATGTATGGAGAGCTTTTCAATCGGGCACGTTGCGCGTCGCACTGGTATTGGTGTTGAAACTATCCGTTTCTATGAGCGAAAGGGATTGCTCTCAGAGCCAACTCGTAGCGCTTCAGGCTACCGACAGTACACAGAGGAGACGGTGAGACAGATCCGCTTTATTAAACGCGCCCAACGCCTGGGTTTTTCCCTCAAAGAGATTCGGGAACTGCTCGCGCTCCGAGTGGAGAGGCAGACCGATTGCTTGCAGGTCAAAGAGCGCGCCGAGGCAAAGATTGCTGCGGTAGAACAGAAGATCATCGAACTTCAGCGTATGCGGCAAGCTTTGCTCCAGGTAACAGCTCTTTGTCAAGGACAAAACCTCAACAGCCGCTGCCCTCTGCTTGACGCGCTTGATCAAACAGCAGAAATGGAGGAAACATGAACGATATTACACTCCTTGCGACGCTTACCTGTCCCAACCCAACCTGTAGACATCAACAACGCGCTGTTATGCCGACGACGTTTTGTCAGTTGTACTATACTTGTGAAAAGTGTTCTCTGACACATAAACACCAACAAGGGGATTGCTGTGTATTCTGTTCCTATGCAGATAAACCGTGTCCTCCTATACAAAGAGCGGGAAGCTGCTGCGCTTCAAATCATTCCGATCAAGGAGCCTCTGCACTGCAAGGAGAAAGGAAGAGGGATGGATGTTCATGAGTCCCCTACTCTTGATCTACCGGCGATACAATTCGTTACACATCTCGCTTGCGTTCAAGATAAGGCCTGGCGGCTAAGAGACGTGGCGTTAGGAGGTTGACTGTGTGGCTGTGCACGTCAAGTCGGGTAAAATATATGTCCAGTTGTATAGACTGATATGGATGCGCAATTCAGCAAGCAATGCGGCCTCCATCACGCCTTTCAACAAGCGTTCATCGAAGAAGTATCGATATCGTCCCTTGTCTTCGGGCGTTGTTTTCGACACATCGAAAGGGTATACTGAAAGGAATCCTGTAACGAGATGGGCATTGATCTGATGGGGGTTAGCTTCGAGGTTCGGGCCCGGGAGCCTGATTATCAGGATATCCATTGCGTCAGGAAGCCATAAAACGTTCAAGCATCTACAATTGGGCTATCTCGTGTTTGAACGTGTCACGTTTCAGGTGTTTGGTGCCCTGGATCTCATGGTGACTGTATATATCCCGTTGGATGAAGCAGATACAGGTTTATCGTACCAGCGAAAAGCGCCCAACTGCTTTCCGAAAGATGAAGCGTCTTACGGATCCTGAGCTTCCATAGTCATGATGTCATTGATCAGCCCATCCTGCTCGGGTTGACTACAGATCTGGCCACGCAACCCTGCATCAATGCCGCAGGGTTCTTATCAGGAGAAACACGATGGAGCAATCCCTTTTGCAGGCGGTACAGGCGTTGGCACAAGCACGTGATGTGGCACTCGGCGGGAATGTGACTGATGAACCCGTAGATTGGGAGATTGAGACCTGCTCAACGACCGTTTTTCACTCTTATACGCTCTCTGTTTTGAAAAATCATCCGAACGGCTGTTCGTCCAGAGAAGAAGATCTCCTCTGGACGAGGTATGCCTTTCTCTCACAGCCAATGACCGTGTCTTTGCTCTGTGGAAAAATTGGTTTTACCAGTGGTGTTCATCTTCATGATGATGATGATAATGGTGGTGGTGATGGTGCTCCTCATAATGGTGGCCTTCGTGATGATGCCTTCCCAGAATCATATCACCGATCTCGTGCAGAAGATCTCCACTGTGATGTTTGCTTTCATAATATCCATGATGATGATGATGGAAGCAGGCAACTCCCAGATGCACATTGGGCCACTCGTAGACCGGATGTGCATGCTCAATAGTCATATGCTCTAAATGTACGTGCGGATCGAGCAGAAAACCGACAAGCCGTCCATGCTCACGTAGCTCAGCCAGAATGGCATGCGCGTGCTCAAGGTAGTGATAGACTTCTTCTCCATTTTCTGCATATGGCTGAACAGCATATACAATGTGGCCATGATAAAAGAGTTCATCAATCTCATGATGCTGATGATGTCCGTAGGGATACATTTCCATAGAGCTGACCTCTTCTTGTTTCACGGTTGGAAGAAGTGAATGTGTCTTCTCCCAACTTTGTAATCAGAAGCCTCTCCCGGGACGGGAAAGGACAAACGGGTGTTTGCGACTTATTATACCAGAGAAAAGAAAAAAAGATAGAAAGATATATCTTCTTTCCCAGGTAGCGGCCAGACTGACTTTCTTTTTCTCCAGGTCTATAGCCAAAGAAAGGCATAGATAGATGCTAGTAGCCACATCTGATGTGAGGGAGAAAGGAGAATCACATGTGCATCTTATGCTTTAAGGGGCAAAGGACGTAGGGGTAGCCAGGTACTCTCATCATAGACAGTTGCACACAGCTCTCGATGCATGAAAATGGAAGTTGAGCGAGCTCTGTTGGCGTCAAACACTGTGGAGTCAGCAAGGGTTTATATCGTCGTTAAGACAGGTAAATGAGTAAAGAAGAAGGAATTCATGAAAATATTCCTTTATTTGATTTTTTATATTTTATATAAAGAGTATTTGATGTATATCGAGCTTTATTCTCTCATTTTAGAGAAACGATAGCTAAGCGTTCTTCTTTGTGGGGAGATTGTTGATTAGATATACGTCAGGAGTTGTAAGCAAATGCGTCGATTTCTGCCGGTTCTTGTCCTTGTTTTGATGGCGCCGACAGTTGCGGAACTGCTGTGGGGCTCTACTCCGCTTAGCGGGGTTACGCTGCTCCTTTTGCAAATCCCGATGTATGGCTGTGGGGCTTTGCTGATTCGGGAACTGGTGCGCCATCGGCAGCGCGGCTGGATCAGCATTCTTCTGTTAGGGGGAGCGTATGCGCTTATCGAAGAAGGGCTTGCTTTACAATTTCTCTTCCATCCGACACTGCTTAATATAAGCGATTGGGGAGGACGTGTTCTGGGAATCAATGGAGTCTACACTGTATGGGCAATTGGCTATCATGCTATCTGGAGCGTGGCATTGCCGATTCTACTTACAGATCTGCTGTTTCCAGAGCAGCGTGATGTGCCTTACCTGGGGCGTACGGGGCTCATCATTACCGGGATTGGTTTTCTGTTCGGGGTGGTCCTGATCGGGTTTATTGCACGGGTTGGGATTGCTCCGGGATATTGGGCCTCGCCCCTGCTGCTCGGGGGAACAGTGCTGGTTGTGCTCCTGCTGGCATGGATTGCGCTGCGCGTGCTTCCTCCCGCTGCCCCTGTTGCTACGTCTGTGGTGCAAGCGCCTCCCGGCTGGGTGGTTGCGCTTCTCGGGCTGGTTTGTGGTTTCCTGTGGCAGGCGATCCTGATCCTGTTCAGAGCATTCTTCCCTGCTTTGACACAAGGGCCACTGGTACTGGTTCCCTTGCTGGTTGCTCTTGGGATGGCCGCACTTGTGTGCTGGTTGCTACGTATATGGACGCGCGCCTCCGGGTGGAGCGACCTTGATTGGCTGGCACTTGGAAGCGGCGCACTGATCGCGCATACCATTTTCGGCATCCTGTTTCTGACCTTCACCCCGCTGGATAAGATTGGGCTGGCGATTCTGGGAGGCGTGATGGTGCTCCTGCTGAGCCTGTTCGCTGTTTCTCTTCGGCGGAGAGCGCGCGGGACCCTGTTGCAACGGGTCAGGGGACCTCAGGAGGAGTGAAAGCCGCTTTTCGTGCTTCCTGATCCGCCTGGTCTATCGCAGGCCTCACAAGCCGCCTGGCTGTGCTTTCGTGAGCGATCAGGCGGAAGGGCACATTGATATGAGCTGGCTGTTATGGCTTGGAAGATGTCAATGCGTTTTAGAGGACAGGCGACAGCTTGCCATCAAGTAAATAATAGGGCCTCTCAAGCTTTGTCTTGCTCGGGTTCTCAACCTGGTTTGCGCGTGGTTGTCAGGATGCCGCTGATAGCCGCCTGGCTTTCGGGGACCCTGCGGGCACCAGGAGCATCACTGCATCTATGTGCCCGCGTAGATCTCCGGGAGATGAGTTAGCGCGATTTGTGTTGTCTCCCTAACCAGCGCGTCAGGACGGCTTCCAGACCAGCAAGATCGCTGATGCCTTCAGTTGTTGTCCACGCCACGAACCCGTCAGGACGCACCAACAAGCTGCTCACACTGGCACCATCTGACCGCCCTCGCACCAGCTTCAGACGCCCGGCGTAGGGCCTGGCCAGAGCTGCTAGCCGATCGTCCCTGGCAAGATCGACGAGCAAAGACCGGCCTTCATGGGCATAGTCGGAGATCCGTGTCTCATCGTTCAGCCAAAGGTTAGGCATTGTTGCACCGACTAACGGATACTCGCTCCCCAGGTCATAGAGCTGCCACAGACTGGAGATCCCCTTCACGAAGTAGGTTGCCCCGTCCCGTGTGCCCAGGAAATCGGTGACCACGCTCCTGAAGGCACGGCTGTAGGTGTCCCCGCGCATCACGGCCACCTGCGCACGCGTCCAATCGAGCACCCAGGCGCCGGTCGGGTGTCGTTCGCTGGTATAGGTGTCAAGCAGACCATCGGGTGCCCAGCCCTCCACGGTAGCAGCGAGCTTTCTGCCCAGATTGACCGCGTCGCCTATCCCCAGATTCAGGCCCTGGCCGCTGAATGACGCGTGTACATGAGCAGAGTCGCCGCAGAGGAGCACGCGACGCGCCGGTAGGTCGTCACCTGCCGCGCGTGGTCTGTGTAGCGTGAGCCACTGATGACCTCGGTCACGCGGACATCAACGCCGCTGACGAGTCGCAGGCTGGCCTCCATCTCGGCTGCAGTGACCGGCGCCTTCCGGTTCGCGGGGGGGCCATCAAACTCGACAGTGCGAATACGACCCGGCAGAGCGGCATGCACCCTGGATACTGGCTCATGCTATCGCCCATATGACAGCTTCTGCCGAAGAATATGCCTCGGTAGCGGCTGAGCTGGCTCGAGGAGTGCCTTTTCATGGCAGGCCTCGCTATGAAATGCCCTGGAGGCAGATAACCACGGTCGCTGCATGTCGTGCAAAGCTGGTAGAGAGTCGACGTATGCAGCTTGCCAGTTTGGAGATGTGGCCTGATCAGCCACACCTGGATCTGGGTTATGTGCCCTGGCAGGAATCTAGCCGGGTCAATGCAAAGGGAAATCTGGCCCACGATGATGTTCACTTTCGCCAATCTTCCGCGCTTCTGGCTCAGTGGCAGAAGAGAACAGGCAGAAGCTCTTCATAAGGTGGCAATCTTATGTCATTATGCTCTTCTCAAAAGAAATGTCGTTTAGTGCTAAAAGCTTGCTTGAAACAGGTGATGCAAAGCGGAAAGGAAGAATCCAGATGAGCTGGCAGTTTGATTCCGGACATACCCACATCGCTTTTACAGGTCGTTATATGATGGTCGCAACTGTACGAGGGGAATTCGAGAAGTTTGATGGCTCCGTCGAATTCGATGAACATGACCTGACTCGCACAAAGGCAGAAATCCACATCGAGGCGGCAAGTGTGAACACTCATAATGTTCAGCGTGATGAGCACTTCCGTTCAGCAGATTTTTTTGATGTAGAGAATTATCCGCTTATTGTATTCAAAAGCAAGCAGGTAATTATGCTGGATGAGCGGTATGGGAAGTTAATCGGAGACCTGACGATTCGTGGCGTCACAAAAGAGGTGGCGCTGAATGGTGAGTATAGCGGGGTCGCCCGTACTCCCTGGAACACCTATAGCGCGGGTTTCTAGCATCGAGGAAAGCTCAATCGCAAAGATTGGGACCTCAATTGGAATATGCTTCTAGCCGGTGGTGGTCTGGTTGTCGGTGATGAAATTACATTGCTTATCGACCTTGAGCTGACCAAACCGGTAGAAGAAGAGGTGACTACTTCAGAAAAGGAGCAAACCCCGGCATAGAGTGCGCGTTTTGCGACAGTCTGTTGCATAACTCCCTGGTGTCGAGAAAGCATTACACGTTGCGTTTTTGAGGCAATCAGCAGAGGGTTGGCTGCACTCAGGCTTCGAGCAGGAGCCGGGGTGTAGCTTCTCTTTTATGATTTCGGCATGTTTTGTGTCCAGTGGATGCGTAGGTCTGTTGCGACAAGCCGGCTATCACGTTTCACCGATCAAAAATTTGCCTTACCTACAAGGGTACAGATTCGGGTACTGTGTCGAGTTGGGTAGAAAGTGCGCATGAGAACCTGGCAAAAATGATCTACAAGAACAAGAGAACAATCTATAAAAGAGGATCAATCTTGCCCTCATTAGAAGATAGAATAGAGCAAGCAATGAGTAGCGACGGTTCAGGCCAGAGAAAGAGCGCTTTTCCCCGGGACAAATGGTTACGCGTCCCCATACAGCCTGACTGCTCTGCATCTATTGGCTAACTGCAAAAGGAAAAGAGCGAGTACGCTTTGATAGAGAGAAATTATGGTAGAAATGGATTTCAAGGAGTAAGTGCGTATGATTGAGCAGGATGCACATGGGTGCACGACGAACGATCAGGTCACGTGGTCATGGGCGGGGTTGATACGTGGCATGCGGAGTATGGTTCCTCTCGCTTTGGGTGGCCTGACAGATGGCATTGTCTGGGGAGTGCTGGCACATCAAGCGGGCCTGAGTCTGATAGAAGTGCTGCTGATGAGTGGGCTGGTCTATGCTGGATCGGCGCAGTTCCTTGCTATCACGCTGTGGAGTGTCCCATTGGCGGCGGGAAGTATTCTCCCGATCATCGTCACAACGTTGATAGTCAACCTGCGCTATCTGTTGTTGGGGGCGGCACTGCGTCCCTGGTTTGCCCGTCTGCATCCTATGCGTACCTATCTCTCGCTCTTTTTCATGAGTGACGAGAACTGGGCATTGACCATGCGCGAGTTTATGGAGGGGAGGCGCGACACTGCATTTTTTTTGGGGGGTGGTCTGCTGCTCTTTGTTGCCTGGGTGGGTTCAACCGTCATTGGGAAGATGGTGGGACTGGCGATCAGTGATCCGGTGCAATGGGGGCTGGATTTTGTCTTCACAGCGGTCTTTCTCACCTTGTTGGTAGGGATGTGGAAGGGGAAATCAGATCTTTTGCCGTGGGCTGTTGCCGCAATAGTTGCAGTAGGAGCCGCCCGTTTGCTGCCAGGATCCTGGTACATTTTACTTGGAGGTCTGGCAGGCAGTCTGGTAGGAGCGATAAAAAGTGATAAGCATGTCAAGTAATACGCTGATCGCTATATTGGGCATGGCCCTGGTAACATACATGGTACGAGCTGGAGGGATGTGGTTGATGGGATTCGTGAAGCTGTCCCCAGGAGTGGAGGCATGGTTAAAGACCATCCCCGGTGCAGTGCTCGTCTCGCTGGTTGCACCGACCGTATTGGCAAGTGGTCCGGCTGAGACGCTGGCAGCACTGGCAACAGTCCTGGTTGCGGCTCGTACAAAAAAGATGTTCCTGGCAATCGTGGTAGGTGTTGGAGTGGTGTGGGTGTTCCGAAAGATCTTCTAGATGCAACCCGAGGCATCACGAATGAAAAAACAAGCTGCGGCATCGAGAAGCAGCATACCGGAGAGCCTGAAGCATCGTTCTCCTGGCCTGCTGCACTGGCTGCAGCCGTTGCAGAAATGTTTCCGGCTCTTTCCGGTAATAAAGGGCTCAGCCGCAACTGGATTATCTTTATACCCGTCGTCAGTCGGTTCGGGCAATGCAAAAGGGGCCATTTGCCTGGATGGTAAGATAGCGGTATGTAAGATCGTCCCATTGCTTATGGAGCAAGGGCTACGTGGGGGAGGCGACGACTGTTGTATGCGCGGTTGGCCTCATCATACTATTCTGCTGGCAGAGATAGTACAAGTGATACTCTATTCATTGCTCTTTTTCCTCTAAAATGGCTTCTCAACCATTCTCCCTGTCATATCCTGTTGATCGGGTTCAGTATTGCAGAGAAGCAAATGGAGGCCGCTCTTCTTCGCAGCGATTTGTGGGCGGATTGAATGCCACCCGGGGCGATATATGCACATCTCAAAATGAGAGTGGCATGATCAGCCTGACCGGCGACAGCAAAAGGATCCATATGAACATGTGCCTGCACTTTATGCGCCAATGCGAGAGGAAATCCTGTCTCTTCCTGTGTCGTCTACAATCCCTGTCTCCTCTATTTCAGAATTTGTTATGACAAATGCAGAACGTTCGTATGAGAGATATTTCTTACCCGTGTTTCATTGAAATGTATTGACAAATTTTTCTATTCATGTTACATTCATCAGCAGATGCAATAAGGTTACTGAATGTCCTACAAGTCAGCAGCACTTTACGGGCTTAAAGCTATGAAGTATTTGCTGAATGAGAAAGGAGTATCGTTTTGGAGAACAGCACACGAACAGAGAACGCAATACTGGCTTCACCCTTCAGTGACTTTGATCTTGATATTGAAGTAACCATACATAACCGCATCCTCCCTGAGCAATCGACCGGTATAGACGATAGTTGTAGCTGTTCAGGAGGCCTGCGCCCACCAACACGGGAGAAGAAGTAATCTCTCATCGTTCCGCTTCTATGGTCAGACATCAAGCATAAATCCCTGGTGTCTGACCACTTGATTCAATATTCCATCTTCTCTGGTTGAAAAAGGCGAATAAGCACGTGGGAAATAGGAGGTGAAAAACATCACAATGTTTTCGACAGTCAAACTTTACATCCCCTTTCTAAAATATCTCAGAAAACGTATCCCGCTTCTGATCCTCCTTTTCATTCTGATTCTGGGCAGTACTGTTCTTCTGATTATCACCCCTCTCATATTGGAAGCATTTCTAAAAAACATTCGGATGCAGTTCGCAACCGGGCTTCTTCTCCCGCTCGCTCTTCTCTTTCTCCTGCTTGCGGTTGCGCGTCCCATCCTGTCGCTCTGGGAGGCATATCTAGGGGATAATATCAGCCTGCTTGCAACAAATGAGCTTCGTGTTGACTTAACGCTTCATTGCCTTGCATTAGATCTGCGTTTCCATACACAACATACCCCGGGGGAGCTGGTAGAGCGCGTAGACGGGCAGGTCGCAACGCTCAATAACCTGTTCTCGCGCCTGGTGTTGTCGCTCATCAGCAATGGAGTTCTTCTGATCGGAATTATCGGAATGATCGCCTTCACGATTCATGCTCTGGTAGGGTTGGTGCTGGCACTCTTCACCATATTCTCTATCGTGATCGTTTACATGCTGCACTCGAAGGCGCTCCCGCTCTGGAAAGAGGCCCGAAAGCAGCGCGCCGAGATGATAAGCTTCACGGAAGAGCGGCTCTCGGGTCTGGAAGACCTTACCTCCTCTGGAGCACAATCGTATGTCCTGCGCGAACTGGCATCTCAATCACGTGCCATCCTCCGTACATTTTTGCGCGGCTTTCAGGCCATCATGCGAACGCGTAACCTGCTTCGTATGTTCTTTGATCTTGGTACAGTGGTTGCGCTGCTTCTTGGTGTCCTTCTTTTTTGGGGACATGCGATCCCCCTTGAGCGCGTCTATACCCTCTTTTATTACACCACCCTTCTACAGGTTCCTGTCGAGCAAATTGTGGAACAGTGGCGTAGCCTGCAACAGGGAAGCGGTAGTATTGCAAACATTCACGAGCTCCTTGCGGAAAAGAGTACCATTCACGGAGGCGACAGGCCACTTGCCAGCGAAGCGCTAGAGGTGGCTTTTGAGCGGGTCTCGTTTCAGTATATAGAAGATACCTACGCGCTTCAGGACCTCTCATTTGTGCTTCCTGCGGGAAAGACCCTCGGCTTATTGGGGCAGACTGGTAGTGGTAAGAGCACTGTCGCAAGGCTTCTCACCCGGCTCTATCAGCCTCAATCGGGTACTATTTTGCTCAACGGACATCCTATTCAGGACTATGCCCTTGCGGACCTGCGCCGAGCCATTGGCATTATCACACAAGAGGTGCATATTTTTAACGCCACCGTTCGCGATAATCTGACTCTGTTCGACGATTCCATCTCTGACGATGTCATCGTCCAGGCTCTTGAGCAGCTCAAACTGACGGACTGGCTCAAGAGGCTTCCGGAGGGGTTGGATACCGTGCTCTCCTCGCGAGAACAGGCACTTTCTGCGGGCGAGGCCCAATTGCTCTCATTGGCGCGCCTTTTCTTACGCAATCCTCAGGTGATTATCTTAGACGAAGCCTCCTCACGAATCGATCCCGCCACTGAACAATTACTGGATCAGGCGCTCAAGCAGCTCTTGCAGGGGCGCACCGCCATCATTATCGCGCATCGTTTGCAAACGGTGATGCAAACAGACCTGATTCTTGTTCTGGAAAATGGTCGATGTCGTGAATTTGGAGAGCGTGAAGCGCTCTTACAGCAACCCGATTCCGCATTTGCAACCATGTATCGGCTGGCAGCAGGGGAGGTAAGACAATGAGAAAGCCCTTATGGTATATCTGGCAACTGATACGCTATCGTCCCGGGCTGTATTTTGGGAGTGCCTTGATTAACAATGGTCTCTATTATCTGCTTCCGCTCATTAGCGGTCTCATGTTACAGCAGTTGTTTGATACGCTCGCCCAAAAGACAGCCAATGCAGGGCCTATCTGGATTTCCCTGCTGGTCTTGACGGCCATTGCTGTTGGCCGCTTTGGCACGGTCTACATCGCCAACATGTGGCAAGCAACCCAGAATTTCATCTTTGAAGCCCTGCTTCGGAAGAATATTTTCGTCCAGCTCTTCAGGCTTCCCGCTGTACAGGCGCTCCCCTCTTCCTCTGGTGAAGCCATCACGCGTCTTCGGGATGATATTAACTGGGTGATCGACTTCGCTCGCTGGATCAGCGATCCAATTGGCCAGCTCATTACTGTGGTAATCGGACTGGGGATTCTTCTTTCAACTTCTCCCTTGATTACCGTTGTTACGTTTCTCCCCCTGCTTGTCTTTTTCGTACTGGCCAAAAGGCTCAGCGCTCACCTTCAGAAAGTGCGGCAGGCGCATCAGAAGGCGACAGGGGACGTCTCCCAGACGTTGCAAGATATCTTTGCTGCTGCTCCTTTGCTGAAGGTCTATGGTAGTGAGCAGGCGATAGCCCGACATCTCCAGAAAGTAAACGATACTCGCCGAAAAGCGTTGTTACAGGATACGATCCTCGGACAGCTTCTCAGTACCATTGTTGCGCAAATGTCTGACATCGGGGTCGCGCTGGTCCTGATCGCTATCGCGCTGCTTGGACCAAACGAGCATATTGGCATTGGTGATCTGGCCCTATTTATCTCCTATATGAGCTGGTTTTCCAAGATACTTGGCCTATCTGGCGGATGGACATCACGCTATGCTCGGATGAAGGTTTCACTCAATCGCCTTCTCGATTTCTGGCAGAACAAGCCAGACGATACCCTTGTTGAGCACGTCCCGACCTATCTTCAAGAGGAGTTGCCGCCCTGCACATATCCTGCTCGACAGGAAACAGATCGCCTTGAGGAACTGGTTGTGCAAGATCTCTCCTATCATTACGCCAATGGAGCAGGTATTGAGCATATCAACTTCTCTGTACGGAGGGGTTCTTTCACTGTGATTACCGGACGTGTAGGTGCAGGAAAGACAACATTATTACGTTCATTGCTTGGCCTCTTGCCTCAGGATCAGGGGCAGCTCTTCTGGAATGGTAAGCGTATTGAGGATCCGCAATCCTTTTTTGGGCCGCCTCGATGTGCCTATACGCCCCAGATTCCTCATCTCTTCAGCCTTTCGTTGAAGGACAACATCTTACTTGGATTACCTGAAACAGCCGTCGATATGGGAAAAATTCTGCATGATGCTGTGCTTGAGCAGGATGTTATCCAGTTTGAGAGGCAGATAGACACGCTTATTGGGGCGCGTGCAAGGAACCTTTCTGGTGGACAGCTTCAGCGGACGGCTGTTGCCCGGATGCTTGCCCGCGATGCTGAATTGCTGGCGCTTGATGATCTATCCAGTTCACTTGATGGCGCGACAGAACAGCTCTTACTTCAGCGTCTCCGAGCGAATCCGGACAGAACCTGTTTAGTGGTTTCGCACCGTCCAGCAGTCTTACGTGCAGCAGATACCATTATCGTGCTGAAGCAGGGCACCATTGACGCGATAGGGACGCTGGACAATCTGCTTCAGACCAATGAAGAGATACAGGCAATCTGGGCGCGTGAGCAGGAAAAAGAGAGCATCGAGTTTGCAACCGCTCAAAAGCAGCAAGAAAAGGACTGACATCCTATGACTGAAATGCCCACATTTCCCGTGGCTTCAACCTTGCTTACAGAGAGTCGTTGGAAGAGTGAGCCGCTTCTTCACTCTTCCATGCGGCAAAAAACGCTCGATGTGGTTCATGAACTGGCTGAACGGCTGCAAGAAAGAGAGAAGGTCCAGGAAGCACTGCTCAAGAGGTCTACTCAGAAGGCCCCTTCGCTTGCCTGGGGGTTAAGCGGGATCTCCCTGACGGCATATACGCTCTTCTCGATTTTTCAGGAAAGCCAGTGGCTTGAGCTGGCGCATCGCTACTTTTCCCAGGCGGTGGCCTGCACCCGTCATGAGCCACTTTCATCCTCTGGCCTTTGTGATGGTACGGCAGGTCTTGCTTTTACCATTTCTACTCTTTATGATGTGGAGCCTCGTTATGCTCGAACCGTCCAGCGCGTTCAAGAGAAACTCCTGCTTCAAGTACAGGAAAGAACATGGAAACGAGACACATTCGGCGTTGCTGAAGCGGACTACGACATTGTTCGCGGAGCAGCGGGCATTCTGGCATACCTTGTCTCGGTGCCGAATCCCTCTGAGCAGCTTATTGAGATCATCAATAAGCTGCTAGAGTATCTCATCTGGCTTGCCGAACCGTCGGATCTTCCGCGTTGGTCTATCACACCGCCATTTTTTACAGCGGACCCTTCCACATACCGGGATACATTTGCGCAGGGCTATATCAACTGTGGGTATGCGCATGGAATAGCAGGTCCACTCACCGCGCTTTCTCTCGCCTGGGCAGCAGGGTTTCGACGGCCAGGCCAGCAAGAGGCAATGAACCATCTGGCTCAGTGGCTGCTCGCCTATCACTGCCGCGACACCTGGGGAATGAACTGGCCCGTCGCGCTCCCACTATCAGAGATTTCCGCTTTCGATCCCGGGTCTATTGAAAAACCAGCACGTGCAGCCTGGTGTTATGGAGCTCCAGGGATTGCGCGTGCTCTCTGGCTCACAGGAATTGCGCTTGAGGACAATCATCTGCAAACCTTTGCCCGGGATGCGATGGATACTGCCCTGCATCGTCCTCCGTCTCATCGTTTTATCAGTGCTCCGATCCTCTGTCATGGAATAAGCGGCCTGCTTCTGCTCGGAAGCTGTTTTGTCGCTGAAGGAGCAATGCTTTCACAAACGCAGGCTCTGCTTCAGCTTACTCAACACCTGCTTGATACCTTTCAACCGGAGCTTCCCTTTGCGTATCAGAATATTGATCGAGACGGCAACACATATGATGACCCCTCTCTGCTAACCGGCATGAGTGGCATTCTGCTCACATTGCTGACTGTTGCTACTGGACAGTTTCCCTCATGGGCTCGCGCTTTTCTGATCGTATAGAGGAATTCTTGCTATGGCCGCGTTATCACGGAGGACGAACATGTCAATGGAACACCCTTACCAGGCAGCAGGTTTCTACCTTCTCAGAGCACCTCTTTTGCCTGCCCATACCTTTTTTCAGGTGATCTCTGTTTCATCTCCCGAGGCATTGCTTCAACTTGCTGAGCATCCCGTTATCAGGCATGCCTTATATGTTGCCAGCCCCTCGCTTTTTGAACGCCTGGAGCTCATCCGAAGCGGGCAAACGACGAAACCACAGAAGATGCAGCGCGCGTTCTCCCGCCTGCTTCGCTACCTCATTCGCCTTTCCACGCGCCCCACGCCATTCGGCCTCTTTGCGGGAATCGCATTTGATACGTTTGCGGATCAGAGTAATGTTCGGCTGGCCGCATCTCACAGACATAAGACGCACACGCGCCCTGACATGTATTGGCTTTATGCCTTGCTCTCCTTTATTGAAACGCTGCCGGTCAATCAGGAAGTCATCCCATATCAGGCGAACCAAACGCTCTATTTTGCCGGGAGCCGGCTCGTTGTGCCTTATCCCGATATCTATGAGCAATCTCAACGGGCGTCGCTCAGTGTGCGTGCTACCTCTGTAGTCAAGCACCTGCATCAGCTTGCTCGAACTCCTCGGCTTCTATCTGAGCTTGTCCAAAAAATGCAGGAAGCCTTTCCTCAGGCGTCACTGCAGCAAATTGAGAAGTTGCTTCAGAGTGCCGTGCACAACCATATCCTTATCAGCACACTTCAACTTCCCCTCTCGCAGATGTATCCCGCCAGTATCGTTCTTGAGCGTTTGCAGGCTCTACCATCTTCCCGGCTTCGTGACATTGCGAACGCATTTGAAAAGATATTGCAGGCAATGGCCGATATCGATCGAGAGGGGCCGGGTTGCTCACTGGATAAACTGTACTCTCTCAGTGATAAGCAACATAGGCTTCTGCCGCGCCAGATCTCACCGACTATGCAGGTAGATATGCGGCTTCAACTGCATACAAAGCAACTTCACCAGGATATTGCTCAAGCAGCAGCCAAAACAGCCGAACTGCTCACCCGTCTGAGCCTCTATCAAGATGGATATCCTCACTTGCGAGAGTATCACAGGAAGTTCGCTGAACGCTATGGCCATTATACAGAAGTCCCTCTTCTAGAGCTTCTCAGCCCGGAAAAAGGCCTTGATGCTCCTGCCACCTATATGGAGCCTCCAGGTATACTCGGTTCTGCTGGGGCAAGTACTCCAGAGTCTACCATCCGCCGTGATGCTCTACTATGTGAGCTGGCTGCCACAGCACTCCGAGAAAGAAAAAGAGAAGTCAGGCTCACCGAAGCGCTTGTGGAACAACTTCAGCTCTCTGCAACTCCTTCGTATCCTCCATCGCAGGAGGTCTATTTGCAGGTGCATGCCTCATCCTATGAGGCGCTTGACTATGGTCAATGGCGAGCAGTTCTAGCGCCCAATACCGGCTCATTAAGCGGAGGGCGAACGTTTGGACGATTTATGCATCTCTATGAGCATGATGATCTCGCGCGGCTTCAGCAATACATTCAAAGACAGGAAGATGAGCACCCGGATATTCTCTTTGCTGAGCTGAGTTATCGTCCGCTCTATCCGCGTTCTGCTAATGTTGTAGTGCATCCAACGCTTTTCTCATACGAGATCACGGTCAATACCATGCCCTCCGTGCCTCCTGAGCGCGTGATTCAGCTTGATGATCTGGTGGTTGGGATCCGGCAGGGCCGTTTCTATCTGCGTTCGCTCCGTTTGAAGAAAGAGGTGATTGTCTGCCACACGAGCATGCTCAACATCCGAAAGGCGCCGAATGTCTGCCGTTTTCTGATCGAAGTGTCTGAGGATCGATCTGCACTGCCGGTTCCGTTTGACTGGGGGGCAGCCGAACATCTCCCTTTCCTTCCTCGTCTGGTCTATGAAGACAAGATTGTTTTGCGACCGGCTCGCTGGCTACTTCGTAGGGAGAGCATTCCAACGGACCCGGCAGCCTCCTTTTTTGAAGCTCTTCAGGCCTGGCGTGCAGCCTGGGATGTGCCCCGTTATACCTATCTGGTGAATGGAGATCAGCGTTTATTGCTTGATCTGGAAAACGCGCTCACCGTTGCCGAACTGCGTACTGAATTGCAGAAAACCGATCCCACCCAGAGCATCCAGCTTGAAGAGATGTACCCTGACTTTGAACATCTCTGGTTACAGGACGAGGAGAAGCATACGTACGTCTCTGAAATCGTTGTTCCTGTCTCTTTGCGCTCTCATGCAGGCACCTCGACGCAACAGCGTGTGACGCAAGAAGGTATACCATCTCCTCCGGCGATCATTTCTGCTCGCGAGCGGAACATCCTGCCTGGCAATGATTGGGTGTATCTGCACCTCTATCTCCCATTGTCCCAACAGAACGAGTTTATTGCTGATACGCTCTTCGCTTTTGTTCACTCACTCCGACAATCTGCATTCATAGATCGCTGGTTCTACGTTCGTTACAGAGATCCCGAGCAGCACCTTCGTCTTCGGCTTCATGCTTGCAATGCAGATGTCCAGGGGCGCCTGTTGCAGTACGCCCTGGAATGGAGCGGCTCATTAGCTGAAAAAGAGATTCTAGAGCAGGTAACGCTGAACACGTACAGCCGCGAGATCGAGCGCTATGGTGGGCCGCTTGCAATCGAGCAGATAGAGCGCTTCTTTACGCTTGATAGTGACCTGTGCCGTCATCTATTGCGCTCAGCCTCGCTCAAGCACATTCGGCTTGACCCCCTGCTGCTTGCGGTCAGTTCGCTTGACTTCCTGTTTGACACCTGGGGGTTCACCTTTGATGACCGGCTCCAGTGGCTACGAACCACAGTCCCGGAGGCCTTTCAGGAAGAGTTCCGTACCCATCAAAAGGAACTCAGCGAGCTGCTCGTCCCCTGGAGGCTGATACACCCGATGCGTGAGCCAATACAGCAGGCTGTCCTGACCTATCAGGCTGAGATACACCAGGTTGCCCATTCTATTCGAACTCTGGAAAGTCGCCAACAGCTCTGGGGAAACCAGAAAGATATAGCGGGAAGCCTGGTTCATATGCATATCAATCGCCTTCTCGGGATCGATTCGACTGATGAGCAAAAAGTGCTTGCATTCTGGCGTCTGGCCCTGGAAAGCATCGCAGCTCGTCCATCCTGATAATCAGTGGAGAAAGAAGCTCCGATAGGCCGTCTGTTCCTCTATTCGCCTATGCCGAAATTACCGAGTACGTTGTTTCTGCTCTTCAGGGGGCCCGCATTGGACATTGCTTGCCTTTGGTGAACAGCCCATGCCCCGGTTACCTGATGTCTGTGATGGAATCTTACGCACCGATCGCATTCTACAAGCGGAGAATAGGGGGACACTGGATAACGAGATACTGATTGATAGCGAAGGTCATGCGTTCCGTGTCTACGGTGTTACTGATCTGGCGCTGATTCTCGTACGCCTGATGGGTATATTGGCTGTACTGCTGGATCTTTTGAACGGCCCCGGTCATAGACTACCTTCGGGCTATTGTGCTTGGATTCGAAGGTCAGAATCTCTTGCCCCTGTTTTATTCTCAAATGCTTGTCATATCAGAGCAAAATGGATGTGTACTGTCAAGAGGAGTAGCCTCCCTCCTTCTGATGGACTCCTGCGCCATGCATTCCCTTGCCAGAAGGCCCCTGTCTTCTGGCGCGCCAGGTAAAGAAAATATAGCATAGTAGAAGAGCTGTATGATGGGATCCCTCCTGTCACGCAGTGGCTCTATCAAAGTAGACATATATGATCGAGCATCCATTGATGCTCTCTTCAATACTATTCATGATATCGATGCGGTTGTCTGTGTAGCTGCCAGAGGAGCGCTCACGCCGCTTGAGTCCTTATCGGATGAGGCCGTTGAACAAAGCCTGAATGGAAAGTTGTTAGGGCAGATCGCGCTTTTTCTGCGTGCTGTGCGCTATCTGCGTGATGGTGGTTCGATCACGCTAACCAGTGGTGTCTTCAGGGAACCTATGATAGGAAGCGCGATGGGCGGGCTTGTGAATGCGGGCCTTGAAGGGTTTGTGCGCAATGTAGCACCGGAACTACCGAGGGGCATTCGGGTCAATGTGTTGACACTCCCCAGGCCAGAAGGGCGGGGATTCTTCCTTCATCCAGCCTGCTTGCGCGTCGTCGCAGAGCGACGACGCGTAGCGGCAGGCTGTCCAGAAGCGTTCGACGAGACACCCTCGTCGGTTCCCGTCTGCCCGACGGTACCCTGTAGAGCCTTCTGCAAGATATTCAA
>NZ_QKUF01000001.1:205866-1228743 GCF_003253565.1 Thermosporothrix hazakensis | reverse complement strand
ATGGCTTGACCGCTGGTGCGTCAGTTGGCCTGCCTGGGCCAGAGCTGAGTAGCTACGTCAAGAAAGGAGAAGCGCTGAAAGCATCTAAGCGCGAAGCCGACCCCAAGAAGAGTCTTCCCGCTCTCTCCGAGAGGAGGGAGCCAAGACCCCAGAAAGAAGATCTGGTAGATAGACCGTGCGTGGACGTCTGGTAACAGGCGAAGCGGAACGGGACTAATGGTCGAACGGCTTGTTGAATCGGAGCCTCGCAGGTGAGGGGAAGTGGTGCAGAGGAAGGTGTCCGAGCGGGTGCAGCATCGATGACAGTTCGGCAAAATTGAATGATCGCTCTTGAGAGATTGCTTTCTACTCTTCAGTTGTGAACAATAGCATTATGTGATACAAAAAGACTCGCGATTATGGGATAATGTATACGCGAGTCTTTTTGTATTTCGTACAGTCTATTGTGCAGGAGCCTGTAATGCTCATTGATTTTCATACGCATATTTTCCCCCCGCACATCTGTGCCGAGCGCTCACGATATTGCGAACGTGACCCCTGGTTCAACGAACTCTATGCCAATCCGAAGGCTCGAATGGCAACAGCAGAAGACTTGATTGCGGAAATGGATGCTTCCGGTGTCGATGTCTCTGTTACTTTCTCCTTTGGATGGACTGATCCTGGCTTGATTGAAGAATGTAACAGTTATGTCCTTGATGCTATGCGACGTTATCCCGGGCGACTTCTGGGTATGGCAGTTCTGCAACCCACGGCAGGAGCGCGGGCGCTCAGGGAGCTGGAGCGTTGTGCGCAAGCTGGCATGATCGGTCTTGGAGAACTGATGCCGCATGGACAGGGCTATCGGCTCAGCGATATCGCGTTACTTACCCCCTTGATGGATATTGTGCGACATTTTCAGATGATTGTTCTCTCTCATTGTAGCGAACCAGTAGGGCATCTCTATCCTGGCAAAGGTAACGTCTCTGTCGAGGATATTATTACTTTTATCACCGCGTTTCCAGATATTCCTTTTGTCGCGGCGCACTGGGGTGGGGGATTACCATTTTATACTTTAATGCCAGAAATCCAGAGGGTAGCGGCCAATGTATGGTATGATACGGCTGCAACTATCTATCTGTATCGTTCAGACATCTTTCCGGCAGCCGTGCACATGGTGGGCGCAGATCGCATTCTGTTTGCCAGTGATTACGGTCTGTTACGCCAGAAACGAGTAATCAAACATATTGCCCAATCTGGCCTGGACGAGGACGACATTGCTGCGATTCTGGGCGGCAATGCCCGTACACTTTTACGGCTATAGGGATTTGAAATATGCGTGTTATTTCATTGGCAAGCGGCAGTAGTGGAAACGCTCTTCTGGTTGAGGCTGGACCCCGAGGAAGAACAAAACTTCTGGTAGATGTTGGCATTTCAATGCGCACACTGATAGGACGGCTCCTCAAGATTGGCGTCGCGCCCGAACAGCTATGCGGCATTCTCGTTACCCATGAGCATAGCGATCATGTCGCCGGGTTGCCATCGTTTATCCGGCGCTATAGTGTTCCAGTGTATGTTGATCCGCGTACATATGAGCACATTGATAAGCGAGCTATATACAGCGCCCGGGATATTAATCCGGAAGAGGCAACGGTTATTCCAGAAGTCATTGCGCTTAAAGTGGGCACAACTCGAATGATAGGAGATATCGAAGTTACATCATTCCCGGTATCACACGATGCAGTTGCACCCTGTGGTTTTCTGCTGCATGCCGGTGGCTGTCGCGTTTGCGTCATCACAGATAGTGGCGAAGTCACATCAGATATGCTCTCAATGATGGGTCAGGCTGATTTGCTGGTGCTGGAAGCAAACCACGATCGTGAGCGCCTGCTTCGGGGGCCCTATCCGCGCAGGCTGAAAGCGCGCATCCTCAGCTCGACCGGGCATCTCTCGAATATGCAGGCTGCGGAGGCTGTGCTGAAGACCTGGCGCAGTGATGGCCTGCGCTGGCTCTGGCTTGCGCATCTGAGCAAAACAAATAACACCCCTGCGCTGGCCCTGGAAAGCATACGAGACAGTATCCAGGAGGCAGGGGCGAATCCGACAAACCTGCATATTTCGGTCTCTCCGCCGGGTATGGGCGGTGTCTGGGACTCAACACAACTCTGGTCGGCTCGCTCCCTCTGGGAGATGTCCTTTTAGCTCCTTAAAAGGTCAGGATGTCCTGTAACATGGCCTGGCGGGTGCGCTCGACGCCGGGCTGTGCTTTGAGTGACTCAAAGAAACCGATGGCCTGTTCAAAGTGGTAGCGCGAGCGTGCCAGATAGGCACTACGGCGGTTTGTTTTTTCCTCTTTTGCGGCAAGCCGCTTGTACAGGACTCCCAGGGAATAGAGTGTATTGGCCTGTTCCCATGGCAGATCGAGGACTTCGCATCGATGCAGGGCTTCGCGCAGATCATTTTCGGCCAGCTTCCAGCGCTTCTGCTCCATATACATTCGGCCGCGGGCACGTATCGCTATCGCCATGCTCTTTCGTGAGCCGGATGACTCTGCAACCTGAAGCGCGCGTTCACAGATTCTTTCCTGTTCAGCGAATGGTGCTTGCGTGGTGACCAGTAGATCAGCCAGGGTGGAAAGCACTTCGGGTGAAGGAAGTGGCTCGCTGTTCTGAAGCTTGGCCCGATAGTCCTCGGTTGCCTTCTGCCAATCCCCTTGCGCAAGGTGGATTGCGTGCAGCCGGACAAGGTGTTGCTGTATATCTTCGCCCAGTTGCTGCGCCTCCTGATCGATCAGGCGTCTACACTGGCGATAATACTGTTCCCCTTCCTCAAGCTGGCCACGGCGAAAAGCAATGGTTGCCAGGGTTTCCAGTGCCCAGAACCGCCGCTTCTCATCTTTATGCTGATATTGCTCTAGCAATTGTAGAATTTCTTCTGCCACCTGCTGCGCTTCATCCCAGCGATTCCATTGGCGCCAGACCCGCATGCGCCCGCTCATGCTGGCCAGAAGTGAAGATGGGCTCTCCATTGTTTGGGCGTTGTTCCATGCGCGACCGAACCACATCAGCGCCGTCGGATAGTCATCAAGCTGTTCATTGATAAAGCCAAGCGAGTAATAGAGATCATAGAGTTCCTCACGATCGGTTAGCTTGCTCTCAAGTTTCTGACGGCGCATTTGAAGCTCATAGGCTTCCTTATACTTATGGTACTGAATGTTGATGAAGCTGAGTGAATCCAGCGTTAACGAGAGTGCCTGAGGATCATTGAGCTGTTCAGCCATCTGCAATGCTTCTTGACCGCTGGTGAGTGCCTGTTCAGCCAGACTTGCCTTCTGGGCATATGAGGCGCTTTCAAGCTGGCGAATATACCAGAAGGCCAGATAGGTATGAAATGCCACTCGTTCCGGGCTGAGCTTCGTATCCTGTCCCAGGAGTTCAATACCAGCATCGATGTATGCCTTGACTTCTGAAGGAGTAGGCGGCTTCCGGAACGTGTTGCTCCACCGCGTTCCCAGTTCGGCCAGATCCTCATAGATTTCCAGCAGTAGCGTATTGTTTTTCTCTTCCTGGCTGAGCGCAAGCTGTTCGGCTTTCCGATAGTCCTGCCATGCCTGATCGGTGTCTCCACGCTGCGAATAGGCATCACCAAGCTTGATATGCAGCTTGATCTGGAGATGAGTGTCTTTGATCTGCTCTTCTGTAAGCAGATCAAAGGCGTCGTGATAGGCTTGAAGCGCTCGAAGGGTATAGTAGCTGTGCAGCGCTTGATCGCCTGCAATGATTAGATACTTGATTGCCCGACGCCGAAGCTCAGGACGCGAGATACGCGTTTCCGTTCCCTGTTGTTGCTCAAGCGAGAGATTCAGCGACCAGTTCGCAAGTGCCTGCTGATAATGATAGGCCAGTAACTCAGCGTAGAGCGCAGGGGTGTCTTTGACCTGTGCTTCCAGCCAGAGGGCCAATAAAGCATGTTCCCGAGAGCGTCGAGCACGAGGAATATTATTATAGACCACATCGCGGATCAATACGTGCTTGAAAGTAAAGAAGCGGTCATCCTTGATCGGGTTTCTGCTTGGACGCTCTGTTTCAAGGATAAAATCGCGCTCAGTCAGTGAGTCAAGCGCTTCGAGTATAGCGTTGACACTGATCTCAGGAGCAAGTTCACGCAATGCCGCAAGCCAGAATGTACGCCCGATAACAGCCGCATGCTGAAGCACAAGCTTCTCAATCGGGTTTAACAGGTCCACACGCGCTACCAGCACCCCCTGAATGGTATCCGGGATATGCGGGAGTGGTAGGACATAGTGTGTTGAGATCAGGGCATCCTCGGGCTGCTCTCCGAGTGTTGGAAGCTCACCAAGCAGTGGATCATGGATATTTCCGATATGCCAGCTTTCGGTGTTTTGCTGTCCATTTTGCTCATGAATAAGAATGTGCTGATCGATCAGCATGCGAATGATCTCCTCGACGAAGAAGGGATTCCCCTCAGCTCGAGAAAGAATGGATGTACGCAGGACTTCGGGCAGTTCCCGATTATTTAAATGCGCGTCTATCAGCTCGTTGGTCTCGTCCTTTGAGAGCGACTCAAGCTCGATCGTGGTGAAATTGCGCCGTCCACCACCCCAATCGGGGCGCCGCTCGAATAGATCCGGACGCGCTGGACAGAGAAAGAGAATGGGAACATCGGTAATGCGATCTGTCAGATATTCAAGCAATTCAAGCAGAGCTTCATCGGCCCATTGCAGGTCATCAACCACAATAATCAGGGGTTGCAGCTCCGCCAGGGCTTCAAGAAATGTGCGCCATGCCCGAGAAAGAGTGCTCTGTACCCCGCTTTGTTTCGTGCTATGAACGCTCGAAAGCTCACTCTTGCTCTTCTCTCTGCTCGATACTGTTTGGAGGTGTTCTCGGCCCCGGCCAAGACTACGAAAGATTGTCTCAACAATCTCCTCGGTTGGCTCCTTACGGTAGGTGCGTGTGAAGATATCCTGCACAAAGTCACAAAAACGAGCCTTCAGCGATTGAATATCCTCGTTCTCTTTGGCTTTAAGCAGGCCGCGCATGATTTCGATAAGGGGCCGATAGGTAATTTCTTCTCCGTAGGGAGGGCAGCGCCCTTCAAGGACCAATGGAGAAATCGGTAAGCCCTGAGAAGAGGCGGTCTTCACTTTTTCCTGTTCGCGGGCAATAAACTCGCGGACCAGCCGGGATTTGCCAATGCCGGGCGACCCAAGAATCGTGATGAGATGCGGATGTCGCTCGGCCAGGACGCGGGCATAGTTTGCATGGAGCAGGGTCAGTTCCAGGGCCCGCCCGACCATCCGCACCTGTTTGCCCGGGATGCCGCGTGGATGTTGGGTGATCTCAAGCGCGGCTTGATCTATGACTCCTTCAACGGCATAGGCATTGATCGGTTCGGGTTTCCCTTTCAGATGCAGTGGCGCGATAGGACGAAATCGAAAGACGTCGCGTGTTGTGAGATAGGTTCTTTCTCCTACCAGAATCGTATCTGGAGCGGCGGCAGTCTGTAGCCGGGATGCAACGTTGACCGCATCACCCGTTACCAGAAAATCCTGTCTCTGATGAGTGGTAGTGCTCGGAATAGCCACCTCTCCGGTATTGATGCCGATACGAATTTGCAGGCTTCTGGCGTTTGGATCAAGGGCTAGCCGTTGTTCATTGAAGTGTTGGAGTGCATCCTGAATGTCAAGCGCGGTCCGAATGGCACGGTCTGGATCGTCTTCATGCGCGATAGGAGCGCCGAAAATGACCATCACGGCATCTCCAATATATTTTTCAATCGTGCCCTCATGTTTGCGCACCTGTTCGGCGATCAGGTTGAAGTATCCGGTTAAAATGGCGCGTAGCTCTTCAGGGTCAAGCCGATCACCTAGCCGGGTTGAATCGATAATATCGGCAAACATGATTGTCACCACACGCCGCTCTTCTGGTGGTAGGAGAAGGGCCTGTGGTTCCGTTCTGGTGGTGCTTGTGATGATGGGCATTGGCGCTGTGGTAGCGCCTGTCGCTGCCGGCGCCGCGGCAATTGGCTGGAGTCTGGTGCCACATTCCATACAGAATTTCGCATAGGGAAGATTGGCGGTACCGCAATTCGGACAGATTAAGAGTCGATTGCCGCACTCAAGACAAAATTTCGCCTGCGCCGGGTTCAAGGTCTGACAATTGGGACAACGCATCTATAAGAACCTGTCTTTTACTGGTGGATTGCTGACTATACGTTTGCATTATTGTACAACACCGAACGGATGCCTGTTAATATTGCTCTGCTTCTCTGTGCTTCTTGCCTCTCTCGCTCGAAAAATGAGCGGAGTGGCCGTTCATAGAAATGAAGCCGATTCTTCGTCACTGCTGTGTTTGAAATAAAGGATGATGATGAGTATGTTGATGAGAAGTAGTTCACTTTTTTGTTGGGCTCGAACGGCAGGAGAAAAGGTGGGAGAAATTACCTTTTGTGCTTGACGATTTTCTCCTGATTACGTACTATGGGGCAACGGAAGGAGAAAATCATGCGACAAGACTTTTTGGTAGAGTGTCGTAGTTATGAAAAGGCGATACGTGGTTCATGGCGAGGAAGCAGAGTGGATGCTGATGCTCTGCTTGGCGATGAACAGTTGAATGAGCATGCGCAGGATCTGGTACGTGTATGGGTTCCCGCTGGTACGCCGATGAACTGGGCAACCGGGACCCGTCCCTTACGCTATCATAGTCTGCAATTCTTCTGGCCCGAACGCTGGTATATGCTGAGTGCTTTCTATGATGGACTTGCATTAATCCATACATATGCGACTATTATCCAGCCTGCCACCATTGGTCTTGAGCGCCTTTCTTATACCGATCTGGATTTGAGTATGCTGGTGAAGCCTGATTTCTCCTATGAGGTACTGACTCAGGCGGAGTTTGAGCAGGCCGCTGAGATGCTACACTATGACGAGGAAACACGCATCGGTGCTCTGATGGCCCTTGATGTGTTGACGCAAGCAGTACATCGGCGCTCTAGCTTGTTTACACTGGTTCCACATCTGTTACAGGATATTCCCTCACAACCCTTGCGTTGTGGGCATTAGTGATAGGTAGGTGCCGTACATGGCAAAGCCAAAGCGGATCGATCATGTTGCGATTATTGTGCGGGACATTGAGCAGGCGCTATGCTTTTATCGTGATACACTGGGCATCGAACCGAGCGAGGTCAAAGATGTACCGAGTGAGCAGGTTCGGATCGCTTTTCTGCCTCTAGGGGGACCTGCGGGCAGCGAAATTGAGCTGATAGAGCCGACTGCCGAGAATGCCAGCCTGAACAGGTTCCTTGAGAAGAGAGGCGAAGGACTGCATCATATCTGTCTGGAAGTTGAGAATATCGAGGCTGCCCTTACCGAAATGAAGGATCAAGGCGTGCCAGTCCTGGATGAACAGCCCCGTATCGCGGCCGAGGGGCGGGCTATCTTTATTCATCCAAAGGGCGCGAACGGCGTCTTGCTGGAATTACTGGAAAAAGCGTAACGAAAAGGGGAGTAATACTCCCCTTTCCTCTGTTCTTTGCGCTTTGAGTTTGGACTAGAGCGGAATATTACCGTGTTTCTTTGGCGGGTTGGTATCCCGTTTATTCTTGAGCATTTCCAGCGCATTGATGAGCTTAATACGGGTGTTGTGTGGCTCAATAACCTCATCCACGTAGCCCCGGGCGGCCGCTATATATGGGTTTGAATACTTTGCCATGTATTCTTCAACCAGCTCTTTGCGGCGCTGATCTGGATCGGCTGCCTTTTCGATTTCATCCTTGAAGAGAACATTGACCGCAGGTTCAGCCCCCATCACGGCGATTTCGGCCGTCGGCCAGGCGTAATTGATATCTCCACGTACATGCTTACTGCTCATCACGTCATACGCGCCGCCATAGGCTTTGCGCGTAATCACGGTGATTTTGGGAACGGTTGCCTCACAGTAGGCATACAACAGCTTTGCCCCATGCCGGATAATGCCGCCATGCTCCTGAGCGATCCCGGGCAGGAATCCCGGGACATCGACAAAGGTCACAATCGGGATATTAAAGCAGTCACAGAAGCGAACAAAGCGTGCCGCCTTATCGGATGCATTGATATCCAGGACACCAGCGAGAGAGCGTGGCTGTTGCGCCACGATACCGACGGAGCGTCCATTCAGGCGGGCAAAGCCGATGAGGATATTCTGAGCGAAATGTTCCTGGACCTCGAAGAACTCGCCGTCATCAACAATATGTCGAATGATCGTTTTCATATCATAGGGCTTGTTGGGATTGTCGGGAATGATCGAATCAAGCGCCTCTTCCACGCGAGTCGGAGAGTCGTTCGGCGTGATTCGTGGCGGATCTTCCATGTTGTTCAGTGGAAGATAGCTGAGTAATTGCCGAATCATCCGAATACATTCGGGCTCGCTCGGGCAGGCGAAGTGTGAAACACCACTGGTCGAGCTATGGACGCGCGCTCCACCCAGTTGCTCAAAGGTAACATCCTCATGCGTCACGGTTTTGACAACATTTGGCCCGGTCACAAACATATAGCTGGTGTTTTCGACCATAAAGATAAAGTCGGTGATGGCTGGTGAGTAGACGGCTCCTCCGGCACAGGGTCCCATGATCGCCGAAATCTGGGGAATAACACCGGATGCCAGCGTATTGCGCAGAAAGATATCAGCGTAGCCGCCGAGGCTGACCACACCTTCCTGAATTCGAGCACCACCTGAGTCATTCAAACCGATGACTGGAGCCCCGTTCTTCATTGCCAGATCCAGCACCTTACAGATCTTCTCTGCATGTGCCTCCGCGAGGGAGCCGCCATAGACGGTGAAGTCCTGCGAGAAGACGTAGACAAGGCGTCCATCAACTTGACCATAGCCCGTTACAACGCCATCGCCATAGATGGTCTGACCATCAAAGCTGGTACGGTTGGTGACAAACATATCAAGTTCATTGAATGTACCAGGGTCCAGGAGCAGATCAATGCGTTCGCGGGCTGTTAGCTTGCCTTTCTTATGCTGTGCATCAATGCGTTTCTGACCACCACCGAGTTTTGACTGTGCTTTGAGCTCTTGCAGTTCTGACAGCTTCTCAGCGGTGCTCTTAATATGGGTTGTATCCTGGGCACTACGTTCACTTGTGGTCATTGTGAGGAATCTCCATTGATTGCTTGTACTCTGAGTTCTTTTGTAGAAATAGGCTACGCACACACTATACCACATCGCGTTCTTTCACGCTCGCTACCCTGAACAGTTCAGTTTCTGGTGATAAAAGCGCCTGAGCGGAAGCGCTCTCGTGTTACCCTTCTCCTGAAAGGAACGTGTTTGAGAGTAGAATCAAGAACCTGTTTTGAGGATGGAACAGGCAGTTTTAGCGGTGACTCATTCGCGTTTATGTGGCGCGTGGTCCCGGGGCTGAGAGCCATACAGAATGGGAAACCTTCTTCTCGTTTGAGAATGAGGTTGTAGTAGCCCCGGAGGCCGCTGAAAAAGAACCTGTTTCTTGCTATCAGAGAAGGAGACTTTTTATGGGGAAAGAGAAAGAACATGATGAGTTGGAAGGGGTAGAGTCCATATCCCCTGAGCAGGCCAGAAAAGAAATGAAACAAGCTGCTGAGCGTGTCCGAAAAGAAGGGCAGGGAGCAAAATCCTCTCAGGGTGAAGAGGATGAGCTTGCTGATGTTGAGAAGATTTCTCCTGAGCAGGCAAAAGAAGAAATGCGTGAAGCAGTGCGTAAGCTCAAAAAGGAGAAGCAATAAGAGACCCTTCTGATAGATCCCATTATGTAGAGCGGGAAGAGTGAAGGTTCCCGCTCTTTTTTCTGCTCTCCGGCAGGACTACTCTCCGGAACAGGCGTCATGGGCAAGCTGTGAGAGCTGTTGTGCCTGTGCAAAATGTTCTTGTACAGCTTCAAGCGGTAGGAGACCCAGGCCACAGGTCGCGGTAAATATGGTGTGTCTGAGGCTCGGGATGATATGCTGCTCTGGTTGTTGGGTCAGGAGCCAGCGCATAAAAAGTGTCGAGATATCCAGCTTGTGCGGTGTCGTGACTGTTGGAAGCAGCCCATAGGCTACGATTCCCCCGCCTCGTATAAACTCCTGTGTGCTAAGATCGGCTGCAAAGGTTTCCAGATCGCGATAGGCGTCAAACGAGATCAGATCAGCGTGAAGCCGTGTCAGCAGGGCATAATCAACAAGCTGAGCACAGCAATGGACTCCCGCCAGCGCTCCGGTTGCATGTATACGCTCAAGAAGCCACTCAAGCAGAGGTAGATGGGATGCGCCCAGGGCCAGACACGGTTCGTCTACAACCAGGAGCGTTGGACGCTGATACCGTTGCAGACGACGAATCTGCCAGAGAGCCAGCCGCGCCAGGTAGCGTGTAAGCAATCCGGCAGCCTCCGGGTCGGCAATGAGTGGCGTTTCACCGTCGAAAAGGCAACTGGCGAGCGTGAGGGGGCCGACCATCTGTCCTTTTACCGCTTTGGCCCGGGGAAAGAGCCCGGCAAACCATCCTGTCTCAAATGCAAAGAAGCCGCTGGCATTTTGTTCTGTGAGGGTTGCTGGACCACCTGCCAGAAAGCGCAGCAAGGCAGTTCGCTTCCCTGCTTTGATACGATAGCCGTACGTTCCGTCGCGCGGCTCGATTAGAGAAAGCGCCTCTCCTACTGCCTGTTCAAGCTGCATCTCCTGAGATGAGCGTTGCGGCAATTGCGGCCAGAAAGGAAGCTCCGGACTGTATTCGGCCACGAATTGAACTGCCGCCCGGGAGTCGGTAAGGGGCAGGCTCCCGACTCCCGTAACCGCGCCATTCGGGAAGAACGGTTGTTGGTTCACTCCTGTTTCTCTTTCTGCTGTGAGGTGTGCCGGAAGCGCCGGGCTGCCTCTACCATTCGGGTCAGGGATGGGCGCACCTCTTCCCAGCGGCGCGTTTTGAGGCCGCAGTCTGGATTCACCCAGAGCTGGTGGGCAGGTAAGACCTGTAAGATTGCTTGAAGTGTTTCGTCAAGCTCTTTTTGCTCTGGCACACGAGGTGAGTGAATGTCATAGATGCCGGGTCCAATGTCGTTCAGGTAGCGGCAGGTAGCAAATGCGTTGAGTAACTCAAGCTGAGAGCGTGAGGCTTCAATGGAGAGAACATCAACATCCATGCTGGCAATGGCATCCAGAATATCATTGAACTCGGAATAGCACATGTGGCTATGAATCTGCGTCTCGTCTTTGACGCCGGTCGAGGCCAGCCGGAAGCTATGAATTGCCCATTCAAAGTAGCGCTCGCGTTCCTCTACCCGTAGTGGCGTTCCCTCGCGTAGCGCTGGCTCATCGATTTGAATGATTTGAATACCCGCCTCCTCAAGCGCCTGTACCTCGTCTCGAATCGCGAGGGCAAGCTGGTAGCAGGTTTCAGCGCGAGGCTGATCGTCGCGCACAAACGACCACTGTAGCATAGTGACCGGGCCGGTCAGAATGGCTTTCAGTGGTTTCTCCGTCAGCGCCTGAGCATAAGTGATCCAGCGAACAGTAATGGGGCTGGTATGTACCACATCGCCATAAATGATCGGGGGACGGACACACCGTGAACCGTAGCTCTGGACCCAGGCATTGGCGGTAATCAGGATCCCTTGCAGGTGTTCTCCAAAGTACTCGACCATATCGGTGCGCTCAAACTCGCCATGAACCAGGACATCTATCCCGATATCCTCCTGAAACCGGATCGTTTCCTCGATCTGATGGCGCAGGAATGTCTCATAATCCTGTGTGTTGAGCTTGCCCTTTTTATGCGCCTGCCGTGCCGCGCGTACTTCGCTGGTCTGTGGAAAAGAGCCGATGGTGGTTGTTGGCAACAGAGGAAGCTGGAGCCGTTCCTGCTGTTTGGCTTTGCGCACCGCGAATGGAGATGTGCGCTGGGCCGATTGTTGCAGTGCGGTGGCAACCCTGCGGGCAACGGCTGGATTGGAGACACGAGAAGACGCGCGACGCTGTTGGATGGCTTCTCGACTGGTTGCAAGCTCTGTTTCAACAGCGGAGCGTCCCTCGTTCAGGGCTCGGGTAAGCACAACCAGCTCTTCCACCTTTTGCCGGGCGAAGGCCAACCAGGGGCGAATCTCTGCGTCTATATCAGGTTCCTGTTCCAGATCCATCGGCACATGCAGCAGCGAACAGGAGGGGGCAAGCATGACCCTATCTGATCCAAGCGCCTGTACAGCCCGCTCGGCGTATTGCAGAGCGCGATCAAGGTCGGTGCGCCAGATATTGCGTCCATCGACCAGCCCGAGTGAGAGCGAGAGTGTTGAGGGAATATCTGTGAGGGCCTGCTGCAATTGCTCAGGAGCGCGGACCAGATCAAGATGCAGCGCCGCTACCGGGAGGTTAAGTGCGGTTTGAAGATTCTCGTGCAGGTGACCAAAGTAGGTGGCCAGAAGGATGCGCGGGCTGAAATTGCTCAAACGGGTATAGATAGCATGGTACAGCTTTCTTACCTCATCATCAAGGCGAAGGACAAGACATGGCTCATCAAGCTGAACCCACTCTACACCTGCTGCAGCTAACTGCTGAAGTAGCTCTTCATAGACTGGTAGTAGCCGTTCCAGCAATGAGGGGAGATGAAGTGTTCCTGTATGCGATTTGCTCAGGAGCAAAAAGGTAAGCGGGCCGGGTAATACCGGGCGTGTGTAGATACCGAGGGCCTTCGCTTCCAGAAACTCATCAAGCGGCTTGGTTGAGGAGAGTGAGAAGCGCTGATCCGGGGTTAATTCGGGTACGATGTAGTGATAATTGGTATCAAACCACTTGGTCATCTCCATTGCTGGAAGCGCTGTATCCTCGGCTGTTACGGCTTTTGTGCCGCGTGCCATCATAAAATAGGTGGAGAGGTCAACCATCGTGCCGGACCAGGCATAGCGTTCGGGAATAGCCCCGACCAGCGCGATTGTATCAAGAATATGATCGTAGAGGGAGAAATCATTTGCGGGAATATGATGCAGACCGAGTGTATGCTGAAGCTGCCAGTGCTGTTTGCGTAGTTCGGTCGCTCTGGATTGCAGCTCTGTCGCAGTGATTTTCCCGGACCAGAAGGCTTCCAGCGCCTTTTTTAACTGGCGTTGGGCCCCGATGCGAGGGTAACCGAGGTTTGTTGCGAGTACCATTGGATTGTGTCCTCTCTTGTCCTGAAGAATAACAATCCCCTCCAGCGTGAAGACAGAGAGCGAGAAAAAAAGCCTGGTCCGGCGGGGGAACAGGCGCAAGATCAAAGAACTTGCAGAGCGTGATGTGCTCCTGATGTCTTCCCCTTTGACGCGAAGGGTTGCTCGACGGTTCGTACGGGTGGGCATTCGGGCTCGGGAGTGGTTCCCTTACCGTTGCGCGACAGCACCGGATTTGCACCGGATTTTCCCCATATTTCAGCTATGCCACGACAACATAGCCCCGTAGATGCGCTATATTCGTTTTCTGCGCTATAAATGTATGCTACCATATTCAGATTCTGGCCGTCAAGTGGCGCGTATTTTTCCACTGAAAATTGAGGCATGAGTCCCGAAAAAATGGAAATTTTGTCTGAGCGATTCTCTGTAGAGTGCTGTTGGCTGTGCTTTTTCTGTGTAACTTTTTGCTTTCTTTGTCGTCTCTTTAATAGCATAGTGGCAATAACAGTTCAGCTCTTCTTTTTAGAAGAAACGGCTGTGTTGCTATGCTGAGAATGGGTAAAAATGTAAGCTTTGTAACAAGGAAAGGGAAACGTATGACAACTCAGGGTGGAAAAAACGTCCAGAATCAGCAAGAAGCAGCGCGTACGGGTGTAGCAACGATTCCCCGTGCAACCGAAACGTATTCGCAACAGGGAAAGACTTCAATTGCTGATGGTGTGGTTGCGAAGATCGCGGGTATCGCCGCGCGCGAGGTACAGGGCGTGCATTCATTGGTTCCGAGTGGAACGGGGGCTGCAATCGGTCAACTGGCAACGCGCATGACTGGTGGCGATACGCGCTCTCAGGGTGTCAGTGTGGAAGTGGGACAGCAAGAGGCGGCGGTTGATGTGAATATGATTGTTGAGTATGGTGTGAGCATTCGGCAGGTCGCCGATGCTGTGCGGCAGAACATTATCAATCGTGTCAGTTCTATGACTGGACTCACTGTCAAAGAGGTGAATATCTCAGTGGCTGATCTCTACTTCCCCGAAGATGAGCGTAAGCAGAAAGAAGAGCCTCGTGTCCAGTAGTCTGACAACAGGAGGAGCATCCTTCCATAAGAGATGCCCTCCTGTTGTCCCGCTTTCTGTGGAAGGAGGGGGGGATGACACAGCTTCATTCTGACAAGATCGAGGCACCATCTGCTGAGGTTCGCTTCGCTCGGGTGATTGCCCGGGCGGTTGTACAGATGCCCGAGGTCGCATCGCTGGGGCCAGGGCGCTTTGTGCAGGCGGCAACCTATGGTCCTGGTGAACGTATCACCGGGGTTGTGGTACAGCGGAGCGCTCCCGAGGTTTTTATAGCAGAGATCCATGTGGTGCTGAAAGAAGCTGCACTACAGCAAGCGTTTACACAGCAGCCAATGGGGAGCGCATATCTGCTACAACTGGCTGACGCTGTTAGGAAGGTAGCGCATCAGGCTGTGAGTCGGGTAGCAGGTACCGCTACCCTCGCGCAAATAGATGTGGCCTTTGATGATGTTGCCTGAGCATGGAGGAGAGCTATGAGAAATGTATTTAACCGGATAGTGCTACTCATTTTAAGTATCCTGGCTATCGTGTTTGGTATCCTGGCACTGCTGATCCTGGGTGGGCTGGTTTCACCGGCGCAGCTCAGCCCTGGTGGTTTCTTACATGGCTTATGGAGCTCGATAGGCATGAGCAGCGGGCCCGGGCGCACGACAGCACTTATCAGCAGCATTGTAGCGCTTGGTTTAGGACTGGTGTTTCTGGGGATTGAGCTGTTACCGGGACGCAGGGGTGAGTTTGTCATTCGACGCGATGGCCTGGGCACGGTCTCGGTCGCACGGAACAGCATTGATGAGCTGGTCGGGCGAGTGGCTGGGAGTGTGCCGGGAGTGCGTGAGGTTCGTGAGGACGTGGAGAAGGGAGATAAAGGGTTGCGTGTGTGGGTGCGGGCGGCGGTTGCTCCCGATGTGGTAGCGCCAGATGTAGCCCGTACCTTGCAGGAACAGGTACACTCTGCCTTACAGAATAATCTCGGGCTCCCTGTCTCTGAGGTGCGTGTCTCTACACAGCTTGCTTCATTGGAACATACCCAGCGAAAACGAGTACAGTAATAGATAAAGGAGGAAATGATGTCAGGAAGAACAGCAGGACTTCTGTTCGGGTTTGGCCTGGGGGTTGTCTGGATGTGGCTTGGCTTCTGGCCCGCGGTGTTAACGTTGATTCTTGGTGTGATCGGCTGGTTGATTGGGGGTGTCGCGGAAGGCAAGGTGAATCTGGCCGATGTCTGGAGCGATTTACAGGGACGACGGCGTGAGGTGTGACCACAGGTTAAGGATTCTTGGAGAGGGTCGCTAAGCTGAAAGTAGAGTGCACTGTGGTTCAGGGAAAAGCAGGAAGAAGTCTGTGAGCAAAAATAACCTCTCCGATGAAGAACTTGTGAGCCGTTGTCAACGTGAATTGCCCGATTCAACGCAGAGCTTTGAAATGCTGGTCCAGCGGTATAAGCCGAGGATCTATCTGCTGGTTTATCGGCTTGTCCGCAATGTGGAGGAGGCAGAAGATGTCACACAGGAGGTATTCATTAAATTATATTATCATCTTCACTCGCTTGATCAGCAGGGCGCGTTTACCGGATGGATGTATCGAGTGGCGATGAATGCAGCGCTTGACGCTCTGAAACGGTGTAAGCGAGATCCTCACCCCGAGACGGAAGGGGAGAGCGTCAATGCGCTTGATCAACGGGCGGCCAGTATACCAGAACCAGATGAGCAGGTGATAAGTGCTGAGTTGCGAAGCTGCATTCAACATGTCTTGAGTCAGTTGAAGCGAGAGCAGGCACGGGCGCTCATTCTGCGTGATGTTGAGGGACTGGAGTATAAAGAAGTTGCTCGCTTACTGGGAACCAGTCTGAGCGCCGCAAAGATGCGGGTTCACCGCGCCCGACTGGCATTTCAACGCCTGTTCATGCAAGAGCCCTGTGGGCGGATCTACTTTGAACTGTACGTTGAGCAAGAGCAAGAAAAAAGGAATAGCTATGAACTGTAAAGAGGTACGGATGCAGCTGCTCGCACTCATTGAGGATGATCTACCAGTAGAGCAGCGTGAGGCTGTGGAAGCGGTGCTTGCCCATTGCTCCGAGTATCAACAGGAGTATCTGGCAGCGAGGCAAGCCCGCTCATTGCTGCTCCTCTTTCGGTCGAAGCCGGGAGAGGCCGTACCCCTTCCCGATTTTGAGAGCCGCCTGATGGAGCTCTTAAAGCAGCGAAGGAGTGACAGGTTGGTGCAAGAGGGGTTTGAGGAACTGGTACCTCTGGCAGGTAAAGAGCAGGTGTCGTCAGAGGAGAGGAGCGCTGTACAGAAAAAAAGGTAGGAGCACTTCCCCGGTTGCTCCTACCCCCAATGCCAAAGGATTAACGCTCGATGGGTGAGCGTACAAGGCTACCCCACTCGGTCCAGGAGCCGTCGTAGTTACGGACGTTCTGGTAGCCGAGGAGCTGTGTCAAGATGAACCAGGAGTATGCAGCGCGTTCACCTATGCGGCAATACGTGATGACATCTTTGTCAGGCGTGATCCCTTTTTCCTCATAGAGCTTCCGAAGTTCGTCTGCTGATTTGAAGGTTCCGTCCTCGCGTGCGCCTGTTGCCCAGGGAATATTCTTCGCACCCGGGATATGACCTGCACGCTGTGCTCCTTCTTGAGGATAGTTCACCATATGGAGAAGTTCGCCACTGTATTCCTGTGGAGAGCGGACGTCAACAAGCGCGAGACCGGGATCTCCCAGACGCTCAAAAATCTGGTCGCGGAACGCACGAATACCCTCGTTCGCGGGCTGTGCCTGATAGTTTGTCTCCTGATAGGTTGGCACATCTTTGGTGTAGGGCTGTCCAGCCGCTTCCCAGGCCGCGCGTCCGCCGTTCAGAATGCGGAGATCCTTATGCCCATAGAGCTTAAAGAGCCAGAAGGCATAGGTGGCATACCAGTTATTCTTATCGCCATAGAGAACGATTGTGGTGTCGTTCGTGATGCCCCACTTGCTCAGCAGCTTCTCGAAGCCTTCTTTGTCAATGAAGTCGCGGCTTAACGGGTTCTGTACGTCGACATTCCAGTCAAGTTTCACTGCGCCGGGAATGTGCCCGATATCGTAGAGCAAGACGTCTTCGTCGGCCTCAATCAGACGGACCTTCGGGTTCTGTAGATTATCAGCAACCCACTGGACATTGACCAGAACTTCTGGATGAGCATACTCTGCCATCTCTGTATCTTCTCCTTTAGCCTATTGTTGACTAAGTAGATCAACTAAATAACCTTCTAGCTAAGTATAGTCAGAGAATGGGGCGAATGTCAACCTTTTACAGGGATGAATTTTAGAGAGTATGGAAAATTCCATATGGATGGATGGAAGGCGCAAAAAAACTCTGGAAGAAAGCAAACTCTCTTCCAGAGTGAATAGGAGAAACTCGGGCTAACGGCGTTCTATGCCAAGACCGCTTGTGATGGTACTGAGGTCATAGCGGGCTCCAGATTGCTCATAGCCACCAATAAAGGGATCTTCTGCCATCAACATTGGAGTATCCAGATCGATATAGCGGAAGCCTCCGACTCCGGCTACCAGATGCGCCGCCGCGCTGATCGCAAGTCGAGAATCGATCATTGCACCGACCATCAAGGCGGTGTTGGTTGCCCGGCAAAGAGCCGCGATATCGAGCGATTCAATGAGCCCGGTTTTCATCAGCTTGATATTGATCACATTGACTGCGCCCATGCTAATCAGGCGGGCAACTGCCGCCGCGCTATACGCACTCTCATCAGCCGCAACCGGTACCGTAGTATGTTGGGTGACAAACCGCAGGCCCTCAAAATCTTCCTTGTGTACCGGTTGTTCCAGCAGAATAGGGCGGATGTCGCGTTCGTCCAGCGCTTCCAGACAGAGCAGCGCTTCATTGGGGGTATAGCCCTGATTGGCGTCAAGGATAATGGCGGCGTTGGGTGCTGCCGCACGAACCGATTCCACGCGGTCCACATCTTCGCGTAGATCTCCGCCTATCTTGATTTTGATAACGCGCATACCCCGAGAAACAGCATCTTGAGCCAGATCATATGCATGCTCGGGTGTAACGATGGGAATGCTCATATCCGTTTCGATGGAAGAAGATGCCCCCCCGAAGAAGGTATAGAGCGGGATCTGATGCGAGCGTGTCAGGGCATCAAGCACAGCCATCTCGATTGCGGCACACACACTTGCCTGCGCATAGAACAGGCTGCGCACTTGCTTGGCCAGGGGACGCCAGTTTGCGGCGTCTTCGCCCTGAATCAATTCGGCGCAAGCCCGGGCTGCAGCAAGCGCCGTCTCCTGTGATTCTCCTGTGCTTGGCGGAAAGGGAGAACTTTCGCCATAACCTACACTGCCATCTGCCAGCGTGACCGTAATCAGAACGTTTCGGGCGGCGTTGACGCTTCCAGTCGCAATGATAAACGGCTCCAGCAGCGGGATATTTAAGGGTTCGACCGCTACCGATGTAATGAGAGTGCGCGACGTCATCTGTTTCACCTTTTCTCTTTCGGCGCTGAAAGAAAACTATGGATACGTGTTCGTACTGTGGGGGATGCTTTTACAGGCTGGTGCGATTGCGCTGGCGATCCTCATGGCGCTCAAGGGCAAGCTCAATCAGCCGATCGATCAGCTCCGGATAGGGAATACCGCTTGCTTCCCAGAGCATGGCATACATACTGACCTGTGTAAAGCCGGGCAGCGTATTGACCTCGTTAATCAGAACCTCACCTGTATCCTTATTCAGGAAGAAATCAATGCGTGAGAGGCCGCTGAGGTCCAGCGCGATAAACGCCTGAATCGCCATTTTGCGGATCTGCTCGGCGGTCTCCTGTGGGATATCAGCCGGGATGACAATCTGTGATTTGTTGTCGATGTATTTAGCGCGATAGTCATAGAACTCGTTGCTCGGGATCACCTCACCTACCACCGAGACAATCGGCTCGTCGTTGCCCAGAACGGCGCACTCAAATTCGCGGCAATTAATGCCCTTCTCAACAACAATCTTGCGGTCATATTCAGCGGCGACCTTGATCGCGTGGATCAGCTCCTCACGATTATGGGCCTTATTGATGCCGACGCTGGATCCCAGGTTTGCCGGCTTGACAAAGGTGGGATAGCCAAGTTCCTGCTCGATTTTGTCCAGAATGGTTTCAGGGGCACGCTCCCATTCATTGCGACGGAAGACTGTGAAGGGCCCGACGGGAAGCCCGACCTGTTGGAAGATCAGCTTCATCTTTTCCTTATCCATGCCCAGGGCAGAACCCAGGACGCCGCAGCCCACATAGGCAACATTCGCCATCTCAAGGAGTCCCTGAAGTGCTCCATCCTCGCCGAAGGTGCCGTGTGTGACGGGGAAGATAACATCAATCGCGCTCTGATCTTCCTCCTCGGTCGCTATCAGGCTCTGGAGCGTGGGATCACCGGAAAGCGCGACGACGTGGGCGGTGCCTTCTGCGGTGCCTTCGGGGAGTGCGACCGGTGTTCCCGCTTCCAGTAGTTTGGTAGGATCGGCACCCCGAACCCAGGCCCCTTCTTTTGTGATGCCAATTGGCACAATATCATACTTTTCCGGGTTGATCTGACGCATCACTGATTGAGCAGAAGCAAGCGAAACCTCATGCTCACCGGAGCGCCCTCCGAAGACCACGCCAACACGGATCTTTTTTTTCTGTCCCATTGATTGTGTTCCTTTCCCTTACAGATGGAAATACCGAGCTGATTCCGCTCAAGGAATCAGCTCGGGACGTTATTCAGAAAGCATTCGCAACAGGCTATCCAGACCAACACCGAGTGAGCCCTTGAGGAGCACCAGATCACCCGCCTGCACCTGCGATTTCAGCAGATCGGCTGTGGCACGTTTGGCCGCTTCCAGTTCGGGGGTATTCTCAAGGTTGGCGCTATAGTACCAGGTCTGTTCTGCGGGCAAACCGGCTGCATTGGCCCCTTCAATAAAGTATCGGGCGTGATCGCCAATCGCAACAATATAATCTACCAGGCCAGCAAGCGCCTCGCCGGTTTGATAGTGCTCGTCTCGTGAGTATTCTCCGAGTTCAAGAATGTCGCCCAGAACGGCCCAGCGCTTTCCGCTGACCTGTTTGGCCTCTTTCATGGCGCGGGCAATGGCAATGATCGACTGGCGGTTCGCGTTATAGGAGTCATCGACAATGGTGCTGCCGTTGGGACCAGGCTTGAGCTCGCCTCTTCGCTTGAAGGCTGTCAGTTCTTCAAGCGCCTCGGCTATCGTTGGCAAGGGAATCTGAGCGGCACAACCGACCGCGGCGGCAGCCAGCGCGATGGTGACGCCATGTTCGCCGGGCAGACGAAGCTGAACAGGAACCTGTTCGCCCCGATAGTGCAAGGTGAAGTGCAGCCCGAAGAGCGCATCTCCACCGATATCAGTGGCGCGTACGTCTGCCGCTTCGTCGGTGCCATAGAAGAGCACGCGGGCACGGGTTTTTTCCTGCATGCCACGAACGCGCAAGTCATCATAGTTCAGGATTGCGATACCATCTGGCTCAAGCACCTGAACCAGCTCACTCTTTGCGATGGTGACCTGTTCCTGTGATCCAAAATAGCCAAGATGAGAGGCTCCCACATTGGTAATAACCGACCAATCAGGGCGCGTGATGGTGCTCAACATTGCGAGCTCACCAACCCACTGCGCCCCCATTTCAAGCACAGCGTACCGATGATGTGATTCCAGATTGAGCAGTGTAATCGGGAAGCCAATCTCAGTGTTATAGGAGGCTGCCGTCTTGAGGGTTGGTGCTACCTTGCTCAGGATCGTTGCGATGGCTTCTTTGGTGCTTGTCTTGCCGTTGCTGCCGGTAATTCCTATATAAGTGGTCTCGGGCTGCCGGCGGGTGCGCATCCGAGCAGTGTTGTGGAGAGCCTCAACGACATTGGGAACGACAAACTGAATGAAATCAGCAGGAACGTCGGAGGCTGGTACGGGATGTTCGCAGAGCGCCGCCTTTGCGCCCGCTTGAGCGGCTTTTGTGATAAACGTATGGCCATCGACCTTTGCTCCTTTGATCGCAAGAAAGAGATCTCCGGGGCCGATCTGACGGCTGTCGTGATGTGCTGCATGGAACGTCAGGTCTGGGTCTGGCTGTTGAGCGCAGACCATTTCTAGCTTGCCTTTGTTTCCTTGCAGGATGTCGTTGAGGGTAAACATAGTGTCAGCTTCCTCTACATTCTGATACTATTTTGGTGCAATTATATCATGGATGACCTATTCTCTCCTTCCCCTCTTCCCTTCGTCCTGTATCTTCTCTCCTATCCCTTTTCAATCCTGACTAATAAAATGTTAGGTACTTGACGATGATGAGGACCTCGTGTTATACTAATGTCAACTCAGTAGTGAGATATTATTTAGCAGCTAACTATTAATAAGTAGGGACGTCCTTTGCGGAGGGCTCACCTACCTTTTTGTTGGAGAGAGGAGTTGTATTCTTATGACCTGGCAGATTGATCCATCTCACTCCCGCGTTGGCTTTTCTGTCAAACACATGATGATCAGCACTGTGCGTGGCCAGTTTAACTCATTCCGTGGCACGTTGAATATCGATGAGCAGAACCCTGCTGCATCCTGGGTTGAAGCTGAAGTAGATGTTGCGAGCATCGACACCGGGGATAGCAATCGTGATGCCCATTTGAAGTCTGGTGAGTTCTTCCTGGCCGAGGAGTACCCAACCATCACCTTTAAGAGCACCAAAGTGGAGCCCGCAGGCGAGGGCGAGTACAAGGTGACCGGTGATCTGACTTTGCGTGGCGTGACCAAACCTGTCGTGTTTGATGTTGAGTATGGCGGTCAGGGGAAAGATCCCTTTGGAAACGTCAAAGCCGGTCTCTATGCCCGTACAAAGATCAATCGTAAAGACTTTGGCGTCAACTATCATGTTGTTCTAGAAAGCGGTGGTCTGCTGGTTGGCGATGAGGTTAAACTTGAGCTTGAGCTAGAGGCTGTGAAATCCGCCGAATAGATATATCAGCAGATAATACCAGTTGTCTCCTCAGTGGAAAAGAGCATTCACCCGATACCGACAGCGGGTGAACGCTCTTTTTTTGCGTCTATGCTTCAAGCAGATTCTTACAAATGCGGCCATCTTTAATGACGAGACGCACGTTATCAGGATTACCAAAAAGGTCGATATCATCAAGCGGATTGCCCGAGAGCACGATCATATCCGCACGTTTGCCTTCTTCCAGTGTGCCGAGCTGGTCATCCAGATGGAGCAGCCGCGCCGCATGAAGCGTCGAGGCCTGAATAGATTGCATTGGTGTCATACCATGTTTGACCATCAGTGAGAGCTCGCGCCCATTGCCTCCATGCCGTCCAACACCCGAGTCGGTTCCCATCGCGATTTTTACTCCGGCCTCGATGGCGCGTCGATAACTTGCCTGATGCGCTTCCACGACCTGTAGCGCTTTGGCGGCGATCATCGGGGGAACGATTTCGGGATGCTCATGTGAAAAATCGATGACATCGAGTGGAGCAACAAGTGTCGGCACCAGATACACACTTTTTTTCAGCATCAGCTCGATCGCTTCATCCGTTAAATAAATGCCATGTTCGATGGAAGCGACTCCTGCTTTTATAGCATTCATTATACCATCTGCACCCTGTGCGTGGGCCATGCAACGCTTGCCTTGCGCCGCTGCCTCATAGACCGCTGTTTTAATCTCATCAATAGTAAGCTGAGCCGAGGTGGGAGCATCGGCTGTTGAAAGAACGCCGCCGGTCGTTGCAAGCTTGATCCAGTCGGCTCCGGCGCGTAGAAGCTCACGTGTCACCTTGCGCACCTCGTCCTCTCCATCCGCAACTGCGCGTGGAACATCGCTAAGCTGAAGACCAAACAGGCCAAGATCGCAGCCACAGGGATAGTAGCCGTCTCCATGTCCACCTGTTTGCGAAATAATAGAGACAGAGATCAGCATGCGAGGTCCTTCAATGATTCCCTGCTGGACGGCCATCTTCACACCTGCTGGAGTGCCGCCCGCATCACGAACGGTAGTCACACCCGCGTCAAGGGTTGCTCGCATTCGGGGAATGGCCTGAAACAGGCGCAAGGAGGGCGGTGTAATCAGGTATTGCGCCATATTTGGATATTCCATCAGGAAATGAACGTGTGTGTCAATCAACCCAGGGAGCAGCGTTGCCCCTTGAAGGTCAATTGTCCGGGTGCCCGCGGGAATCTTGATGGTTTTGCCGATAGCTCGAATACGATTCTCTTCGATCAGAATGCTGATGCCTGAAATGGGATCGCGCCCGGTACCATCGATGATGGTGGCGTTGGTAAGGGCGATCATAGATGAAACTCCTTTCCGGGGCTATGCAACGTGCATTGCTTTCTTCATTGTACAATAAGAAGAAGAATATATCGGTTGAGAAAGGGGGCTGATCTGATGAAAGCAGTTCTAATTACCGGGGCAGGCGGGCCCGAAGTGCTCAGCATTCAGAATGTTGAGCCGCCCCAACCTTATGGGGAGTATGTCCTTGTGCGCGTGCGGGCTGCCGGGTTAAACCGGGCGGATATCGGGCAACGCATGGGGAATTATCCCGCACCGCCAGGAGCTCCGGCGAACATTCCCGGACTTGAATTTGCTGGTGAGGTGGCTGAGATCGGGCCTCAGGTACGGCGCTGGAAGCCCGGTCAGCGCGTAATGGGTATCGCGGGCGGTGGTGCTCAGGCCGAGTTTCTGCTTGCCCATGAGGGACTGCTTGTGGAGATCCCGGAGAACCTTGATTATGTGCAGGCGGCGGCGATTCCCGAAGTCTTTATGACGGCTCATGACGCGCTCTTTACTCAGGGGGGCCTGAAAATGGGTGAGCGTCTGCTTGTACATGCGGCGGGAAGCGGTGTAGGTACGGCGGCTATTCAGCTTGCGCGCGCTGTTGGAGCGACGGTGTATGGAACATCTCGGACACCTGCAAAGCTGGAAAAAGCCAAGCCGCTCGGGCTAGATGTGGGGCTGGGGGCGGACCGTTTCGCCGAAGAGGTGCAGCAGATGACAAAGGGTGAAGGGGTCCATCTGGTGCTCGATTTCATTGGGGCGGCCTATATGGAGCAGAACCTTGATGCGCTTGGTCCGTGGGGGCGTCTGGTCTATCTGGCAACGATGGGCGGAGCGAAGGCATCGGTTAATCTGGCGAAGGTGATGGGAAAGCGTATCAGTATTCGCGGCTGTACTTTGCGCTCGCGAACGCTGGAAGAGAAGCTTGCTGTCACTCGTCTCTTCACAACGCAGGTGATGCCTCTCTTTGAGAAGAGCCGTATTCAACCGGTGGTTGAGACGACATTCCCCCTTCATAAGATCGCTGAGGCGCATCGGGCAATGGAGGAGAACCGGAACTTTGGTAAGATTGTCCTCACGCTAGATTAGCGGGCTGTTCCCGGGATTTCCCGGGCAGCCCTGTTTCTTTATTAGCTGGATGCAGCACTCCCGAGGGCAGCACTATTCATCATTTCTTCCTGATACAGGCGATGCAGGAACCAGCCGAATGCTGTAAGAAAGCTCAGGGATGGGCAGGACGCGGCTGCTGGCTCCAGGCGAATCTTCTTCCCGCTCACCTGCACAAGCGGCGCACCGCTTTGATCGTGCCAGCTAAAGGAGCCCTTGAGTACGCCATCTTTCGTCCAGGCATACTGTCCATCTGGCAAAATGAGCGTATAGCGCGTCGAGCTATGCCGCTGGAGCGTAAGCACATTCGCGCCTTCAATCTGGATCTCTGGCTTGAAAAAGCCCTTACGAGAGAAGGTCCAGGTATGTTCTCCTATCTGGATCGTCGTCTGTGAACTGATGCTGGATTTCCAGCGCAATGTAGCGATGCGCGTGTTCTGATCAGCCCAGAGCTGGCTTTCCCTCTTGAACATGCCAGCCGAGCGAATTTCAAGCTCCTGGCCAATAAAGGGATACAGGTAATCCATGTTGTACCTTCTTCTCTGTGACCATTATTAATACTGTATATAATTGGTATACGTCGGAGCGTGAGAAAGGTTAAAAGGCAAGTGTTCTGGGAAACAGGCTTCGTTTAGAGTGCGATGGGGACCCGTTCCAGAATCAGCAGTTCAGTGTGGGGATGCTTTCCCGTGACCCGGGCAATGCTCGAACTGGCATTGTACGTCACGCATATATCTAGATCGGCTCGAAGACCTGCATTGATGACCGAGCGTGCTGAGCGACAGTATTCCAGCAATTTTGGAGGCGCGTAGGTCTGATAGAGTGCGAGCGCCGCATAGACGCTTTCATGTAGTTCCAGTGTAGGCGTCTGTTCGATGAGCATCTGTGCCAGATAGCCCGCGCAGACGGCGTCATCCAGCGGGAAATAGCCATACTCACCGGCACACACGATGGCGATATTACTTCCCAGATTGGTCGCCTGGGAGAGGGCATAGCTGGTCACAGCCTGGGCATTGTAGAAACAGCCCGCCAGACGTACGCTCTCGGGTGGACAGGCAAAGAAGGCGCGTGTTCCGTTCGTGGTGGTCAGAACCAGCTCTTTGCCAATGAGCTCGGCCTGTAAGAACTGGACCGGCGAGTTTCCGAGATCAAAGCCGGGGAGCTGCAAGGCGTTGCGTTCTCCACAGAGCAGGGCACCGGGGAGGTAGCGTGACGCCTCCTGAGCCTGTTCGATGGTCTGCGCGGCATAAATGCGGCTGGCTCCGCGGTCAAGGATGGTAGTCATGCTGGTTGTGGCACGAATCAGATCGATCACAATATAGACATCAAGGGCGCTTGCCCTGACTGTGGCTACTTCTGCTGGTGTAAAGTAGATGGTTAATTGCATGAGAAAAGAACTTCTTCACCTCTTTTTTGGGCATTGTATCTCGGGAAAAGTGTCGCTAGCAAGCACGGGCACAGGGCGGAGTGCTATGATACACGCTCATACACGCAGGATCATGCGCCTGAGAACTGCCATTTCTCTCGCTGGCCTGCCCGGGACATCAGTACCAGGACTTTCGGGCGCTTCCCGAAAACCTGTAAAGGATGAAGACGGAGGCGACCTGAAAAGAAGCATCGTTCGCTTGTGATACCATCAGGATGAGTTCTTCACAGGTAACATCGGTAATCCAGGAAACATTAAATACTATGTATATTTCTCGATATATCAAATGTCACATGCTTTTCAGCGAGTAAAGGATCATATCTCCTCTATAGTATAAGGTGCAGCAGATGCAGGGTGAAGAGACGAGAGACTTGAAAGATCACGACTCCGCCTTGTTCCGGATCTGGATCCTGGGACCGTTTCATGTTGAAAGGCATCTCTCTACTGATGCCTGGGAACCTGTCGACGTGAAAGAATGGGGCAGTATCCAGGCCGCCGCAGATTACACCAAAAGTCTCTGGAGATTCTTGCTCACGAACAAACAACAACCTGGGCAACGCTGTTGCAGCGGCTTTGGTCTCATATGGCTTCCGAAACCCCTTTGTACCGTGCGACATCGAGCCTCCATGCTCTTCTCTCAACACCGGACAAGCAAAGCCTGCTGACAACTGGCGAGCGCTTCACGGGTGCGGACCAGGCGCTCATTCGGGTCGATGCCGACCATGCCGAAGCACTGGTCAGGGAAGCGGAAACCATTGGCCCGGCGCAACCAGCGGCGATCCTGCTGCTCGAAGAAGCGCAGGACCGGTTCCAATGAGGGAGATTCTGGTGCAAGGGGATGGAACATAGTGCATTAATGAGAAATGGGATCCTGTTGCAAATGAGATGCTATAAGCATGGCAGATGCTTGAGCTGGGAGAATCCGCAGAAGAAGCAGACATCCGAGAGGTCTATGCAGAGACAGGAGCGCATATCACAGTGGCGTATTTCCAGGAAGTCTACACGCGCTACAAGGATGACTATCCCAATGGAGGTCAAGCACAGCCGATCGCATTCGTCTTTGTGTGCTTGATACGTGGGGGGAATGCTCTCGATCGATGGAGAGGAGACGCTGCGTTTCTTCCCGGTAATGAAAGCTCTTCCCTTTGTTCGATCAGCAGCAACGGGATTCGATGACTTTCTGCATGGGCGATGTGGTATTTCTCGTTAAGTCTCACCCTTTTGATATGGGGTGCGACCCTCCCCTCTGGTCACACAGCAATGGAGAGAAAAGAACGGCACTTTGCACCGAAGCGCCGCTCCTGATGTTCTTGCTGATTCTCGCGATGAGAGAGGTTCTATCGTTCGAGCTTCTCAAGTTCTGCCCTGACAGCCTCTACCTGTTGTTCCATTGTGGCAAACATCGCCTTTCGTTGCTGCAACCATTCAGGACTTTGTGATTCATGTAGCCGTTTCTGGATAATGTTCATAAAGGACTGCTGGTGTGCGAGCCAGGCGTGCACAAACTGAATGACATGCTCGCGCTCGCTTGTACTGGTGGGCATTTCGCCGATGCGGAGAAAGGTTTTTGTTGTAGGGGTGTAGAGGGAGAGTTCATAGGTGGTGACGGGAAGGTGTTGCCCATTGGCATAGTCATGAATGGCGCGTAAACAGAAGTTCCCATAACGGAGCGCGACCGTTGGGCTGATGTGGCGCGTGACGGGGGGAAGATCGATACTCGGCAGATTTGAATGATAGTCCGGTTCGATCTCCTGTAGCGCCTGTTCTACATGGTGATAGAGTTGTTTCTGTCGCTCAAGGAAACTCTGCAATCCAGCTCTGGCGGTAGGATCAGGCGTTTGCTGCTGCATATGCTGAATACTGGCGAAGCGGTAGCGTTGCTCCTTGAGCCAGTCATGAAGATGCTGGATCAGGCCGGCCAGGTTGCTTTTATCAATATCAATGGTGCCGAGATTAGCCGTACAGTGGGTGATATCGTCGGTGAAAAGCACATGATACTGGTTGGTTTTCTCGACGATGTCGCCCTTATAAAAGGTGCCGGTATGCAGATGGAAACGCCCGTATTGCTTAATAGCCGGGCCTATCTGGAGAACGTGAGCCACAACAGACCTCCTCGAGAGACGTGCCGTACATGTGAAAGTACAAATCCGGTTGCAGCAGAGAAGTGCAGTATACATCACTTATCATCATTATACACTATGGCCGCAGTAGAAAAGATCTTTCTGGTACCGATACGAGCGGTGTTATGCCGCAAAAAAGCTTCCCGCTCGAGCCTGAACGGGAAGCTGGCTACCGTGGAGGGTCATTTTTGTATCGAGTGTTGCTTGTCTCTTTCTTGGAAAGGACGTCGCTTCCATCGCATCCAAGAGGGCAGGAGAGCCCGGAAGGGACTCCGGACTCTCTCGGGCGCAATGCAATGCATAGAACAGGAGTAAATGATATGGGAGATACTTCTGTCTTGTCCTGTAGTGTACCGAGAAAACATGAAGAAACTGTATGGTAACTTTTAAAAAACTCTCAAGATTTCGCGTTGGAACCAGAAACGGCCCATGCCATTCACCCTGAGCTATGATAAGATACGGAAAGATGCAACGGTATAAACAGGATGTGGGATGGAGCCGCACACAAGCATGACACAGAAAATATTGATAATTGAAGATGAAGAGGGCATTGTACACCTGCTCAATCTCTATCTGAAAGATGCCGGTTTTATCACGCTGGTGGCCACAGATGGAGCTGATGGACTGGCGCTGCATGCCCGAGAGAAACCCGATCTTGTCATTCTTGATATTATGCTTCCTGCTGTTGACGGTTTTGAGGTATGCAAGCGCATTCGTGCCTGGGCTCAAACGCCGATACTCATGCTCACGGCTCGTGGGTCGGAGGATGATCGTGTGAATGGGTTAGAGCTGGGGGCGGACGACTACCTTGTGAAACCGTTCAGCCCGCGTGAATTGGTCAGCCGGGTGCGTGCCATTTTGCGCAGAACGGCGAGTCAGGAGAGCGGGGGCGAGGCCCCACCTGAGACCGAGCGCCGTTTGCTCTGTTTCCCTGGCCTGACGATCGATCTGGCAGCCCGGCGGGTTGAGGTGAACAGCAAAGAGGTTGCTCTGACTCCGACCGAGTTTGACCTGTTGTCATTGCTGGCTCAGACGCCTGATCGTGTCTTTACTCGTGAGATATTGATGAACCGCATCTGGGGATATGACTATTTTGGGGATGGGCACATTATCGATGTCCATATGAGCGCCCTGCGTAAAAAGATTGAGGGGAGTTCCGGTCTGCGCTATATCAAGACGGTCTGGCGTGTTGGCTATCGGTTTGATATTCATGCTTCCTGAATGCAGAGAGAAGAGGATGCGGGCTATGCAAAAGAAACCGCGCTGGTGGGAACGCCTTCATTGGCGATTCGCTCTGGTCACTGTCTTTGTCTCACTGTTTGCGATGAGCGCAATGGCTGTTTCGGCCCTGGTAGCGCTGACCCATTTTTACGTCAGTGAACAGAATCATCGAGTGGAGGATCTGACAGAGAGCAGGGTACAGGAGATCAGCCTGATCTATCGCCATATGAATGGAAACAAAAAGACTGAGTGGCGCAAAGCGATGCTCTGCCGGGCCGTAATGCAGGTATTGACGAACGTCTCCAGAAAGAGTCTGCTTGGCGAGCAATCCTACGTGATGGCTGTTATTTCTCCTGCAAACACCCTGGTCTATCCTACCCCGGACCTTGAATGTGATGAACAGCATGGAGGCAAATCCTGGAAAGCACCATTCTCGCCGACTGTAGCGCAATTTTTAGATAAGCTGATTGCGGCCTCCGGGCGCGAAAAAGAGAAGATGGATTTCACCCTCTTGCGCGGTGCGATCCAGCAAGCACAGATGGGTGAGGAGGTCGCGGGCACTTTTGGGCCGAGCTGGTTACCTCAGCCTTTTATGGCGCAACCTATCCGCCTGACCCGATCTGACGGAACGAGTGAAGTGCTTGGTGTGCTCTTTGTCACCACACGCTTCGCGATAGATGAAAGCATGCCGCAGTTGATTGTCAATGTGGGAAGTGTGGTCTTGACTGCCTCGCTGATTATCGCGGTGATCGCGGCGGTGATCGCGATCCTCTTTACCCGGACCATTACCAGGCCGCTGGCGAAGCTCTCGAAGGCGGCCCGGCAAATGGCAGGTGGTGAATATCACGCGCAGGTGGTGACGCGGGCGGGGGGCGAATTGGGTGAGCTGGCTCATGCCTTTAACGAAATGTCGGCGCAGTTGCGGCGCGATGTAGAAGAGCTACGCCGACAGGAGGTGCTGCGGCGTGAGCTGATTATGAATATCACCCATGATCTGGCAACTCCCTTAACAGCTATTACCGGACTTGGTGAGGCGCTGATTGATGGTGTGAATCAGAGCCGCGAGGATTATGAGGCGACAGGCCAGATTATCGTGCGCGAGACGCTGCGCCTGAGGCGGCTGGTACAGGATATCCATATGATTGCAAAGGTAGAAGAGGGAGCCCTGCACCCACGCTATGTCCCGGTCCGATTGGCTGCGCTGGTTGATGAGGTGTTCGCGGTGTTGACACCCGAATTCGAGCGGACGAACCTTGAGCCGATCAACGCTGTTCCGTATCATCTGGCACCCGTTCAAGCCGATCGTGATATGCTCTTTCGTGTCTTTTCCAACCTTTGCGAGAACGCGCTGAGTCATACGCCATCCGGTGGCACAGTGACCGTTTCTGCGGAGCGCGAGGGCAACTATCTGCGACTCAGCGTCACCGATACCGGGCAGGGAATTCCTGAGGAGGCGTTGACCAGGGTCTTTGAGCGCTTTTATCGTGCTGATAGTGCACGGAGCTCGCAGGCTGGCAAGAAGGCCGGAAGTGGGCTGGGATTGGCGATTGTGAAGGCCATTATTGAGGCGCATGGGGGGCGTGTCTCTGCCGAGAATAGACCACAGGGTGGCGCACGAATCAGCTTTACGTTGCCACTCCGTGATTCAGAGGGAAAACAACAGGAAAAAGCTGAAGAACGTTTGCGCCATGCGGAAATATAATATATGATATACTCTGACACAAACAGCCGCTAAAATCCGCCCCTGTACAGTCAGATTAGGTGTAGTTGAAGAGGTCTTGATAATGAAGAAGGTAGATTCTTTTTCCTGCCCATCGCAGCCCACAACGCAGCTTGAGCTCTTTGTACAGCTCTCACAGTGGATGATTGCGCAGGGTGAGCCGACTGTACTGTATCGCGCCACGCTGGCCGAGATCGGGCGCTTGATCGAGAGCGAGCAACTGGACCTGTACCTCTATCGCTCCTTAGAGCCGGATGAACTGCGCCTCTGGCAGTGGCGCACTGAAGCCGGATGTCTGACCGTGGAAGGAGAGCGTCACACTGCGGCAGAGCTGCAAGAGCGAGATCCTGGTGTTGCTCATATACTGCATGCGCGGCCCCCTCTGGTACATGAACGTGTGGGTTTGTCTGCCCAACTGGCGGCTCCGTTGAGCGTCCGCGGGAAGCTTTATGGCATTCTCTCACTCAGACGACACCGAGATTTTCGCCGCGAAGAGATTCAGACACTGCGGCATGCGATCCCGCTGCTGTCTTCCTTGCTGGAAAACCTTGACACCGTGCGCCTACAACAGGAAGAACGACATCATCTTATTTCTCATTTTGGGCATGAGCTGCGTGCGCCCCTGAACACAATTAATGGCTATCTTGAACTCTTGCTGGCCGGGTCTGCGGGACCGTTGCAAGGGGAGCAGGTTGAATTTGTGCAACGAGCGAGGGCCAGCAGCGAGAACCTCTATGCAATGATCGAAGATACGCTGCTGCTGGCGCGTCTGGATAATGGGCGGCTGCAACTGTATCGCTCGCTGCTGGATGTCGCCGAAGTCGTGCTTGATGCAGTCGAGCAGTTGGAGCTGGACGCGAAGGACCGCTCGCTTCAAATACAGATAGCGGTGCCACCAACGTTGCCCCGTCTCTATGCCGATCAGTTGCGGCTCCAGCAGGTGGTGCGAAACCTTGTGCGTAACGCGATTGATAATACCGAGCCGGGAGGAAAGATCTGGATTCGCGCCACGCCAGACGAGCGGGATGCATCGCTGTTGCTACTTCAGGTGCAGGATACCGGGAGAGGGATTGAGCCGCGCCACCGGGAACGTATCTTTGAACGCGGCTACCAGATTCGTCGTCCCGAGGGTCACCGTCACAGCCAGGGAATGGGATTGGCAGCGGTCAGAGCGATCGTCGAGGCACATGGGGGGCGAGTTGAGGTTGAGAGTGAGACCGGCAAAGGGAGCCTCTTCACTTGCTTCTTTCCAGGACTGCTTTCAGCATAAGAGAAGCGTACTGCACCCAAATGTTTGTCTGGTACGTGTAAGATTCTAGGAGAAACCCTTGACGCACTTTTAAACGCATGCTATTCTCAAAATATCTCATAGTGTTTCTTGGTGTAGTCAAAACCAGGAAGCCGGGAAGAGCACGGTAGTAGTCACGCATGTAAAGAGAAGGAGACGGACCGTGGGAATGCTACGTATTATGTCCCGTCGGGGAGACGATCGAATTACATGGGACCCGAAGAAAGCCGATGCAAATGATCCTGAGGCTCAGGCCGCAGTGAGAGAGGCAGAGCGTATCTTTCAAGAGGCTCGTATGCGCGGAGCAACGGCATTTAGAGTCAGTCCCGGCCCTACCGAGCGCATCGATAAGTTTGATCGTACTGCCGAGCAGATAGTTATTGTACCGCGTGTTGTAGGTGGGTGAGGAGCGATACAGCTATGTTAGAAACGCTGAGTTTGTTTCTGGGCATATGGCTGTTGTTTCTCCTGCTCGCGATCTATTACCTGTCACAAGCGCCAGAAGGGCGTGTCGGACGTTTTCGTGAGAGTGTCAGTGAACACTTCTCGGCTGAGAATCGGGCCAGGGCGCTCTTGCAGGAGATGTTGACCGACGAACAATATCAACAGTTGATGAAGTATGGATATCTCGAAGTTGCCAGTCCTTCGAGCGCCGACAGGATTTATCGAATTCCCGGCTCTGGTGGTCTGGTCAAGGTGTACGAGCGGGGGAGTGCGGTGATGGAACTCTGTTTGCAACCGGCGGAGCCTCTCCCGGATGGCGATGTTGTTTTGATGCATAAACTGATGATAGAAGCGAACGAGCCGGAATACCTCCAGAAAGCAAACCACTTTGCTCCGGGAATCATTTCGTTGCGCTGTCCACATCTGTAGAGCGGAAAAGGCACCGGGAGTTTTCGTTCCCGGTGTCCTGCTTTTTTTTGTCTGCCTTTCTCTTCCCAAACGGCGGATTTTGATTCTCCCCGCCATTTTTCGTCCATTTAGATAAACATTACTTTCCCCCTTTTGTTGAACTTTTTGTATGCAAATACGTAATCTATAAAGGGCCAGTCTATCACTATTCGAGCCTGTTTATGAGCGAAGGGAAAGAACATCTGCTGGTTCTCGACGGATATCAGGTAAACAAGTATAATGAGCTGGAAACGTCTATAGAGATGTGGGCTCTATTTGCGTCTTAGAAGGCAGGCTGAAACGATGGTATGTCCTTATTGTAATGCACCTATGCGAGATGGTAGCCGCTTTTGTGGCCGTTGCGGGAGGCATATCGGGCAGGAGAGGCGCGTTTCCTCTTCTACGGGGGCCCTGACTCCGGGAACGCGCCTGCAAGGGGGCAGATATAGTATTAAAAAAGTGCTCGGCGATGGAGGCGCTGGCTCGGCGCTGCTTGCAATCGACGTGCGGCTTGACAAACAGGTGGTGATTAAAGAGCTGCTCTCCAATGAGGCGGATGTGGCCGAATGGCAGGAAGAAGTGAAGCACTTCAAACAAGAGGTGGCACTCCTTGCGCATGTCGATCATCCGCTGATGCCAGGGGTTACCGATCACTTTCAGGAGGGGATGCGTTATTTCATGGCGCAGGAGTTTATTGAGGGCGAAACGCTTGAGGAGCGCCTGCAAACCCTGCGACATCCACTGCAAGAGCGAGATGTCCTGCTCTATGTATCCGATATTCTGGATCTGCTGGCCTACCTGGCCCGGTTGCCAACCCCCCTGATCCATCGTGATATCAAGCCCGCCAATATCATTCTCAGTGACGATGAGCAGGGAGTGCATCTGGTCGATTTCGGTATTGCCCGGGCGGAACAGAATAAACATGAGCGCCGTAAGCGAACCGAACGTTTTGGCACTGCCGGCTATGCACCGCCGGAACTTTATCAGGGAGAAGCTGATCCGCGTTCTGATCTGTATGCGCTGGCTGCGACCATGCACCATGTGCTGACCAACCGGGATCCTCGCAATTATCCTCCTTTTCTTTATCCTTCGGTGCGGTCACTCAATCCGCAGCTCTCGCCTGAGCTTGAGCAGGTATTGGAGCGAGCACTGTTGCGAGATAAAGAGCAGCGGTACCAGAGCGCCGCGGCCATGAAACAGGAGATCGATACGATTTTACGGGTTCGCTTTGGCGTGGTGCGCGACATCCCTGAAGTTGATGTTCTCCCTGCTGGTCATATTGTCACAACCGCAGAAGTGGGTGGCCCGAGGGGGGGAGCAACGCTTTCGGTCCAGCGCAGAGAACAGGTGGCGAATGCCAGTTTTGCCCCACCTCCGCCGCCCACAGATCAGCCGCCGTTGCTGCCTCCTATAGGAGCGCTGCCGACGAAGAAGAGGCGTGTGAATACAGGCCTGCTGTTGCTGATTGGCCTGCTGCTTCTGGCGCTCTTAGGCGTGAGTATTTTTGGCATCTTTTCTTTTATCAGCCCGGATTCCGGGCAGAAACTGGAGACTGCGGAGAGCCACGGTATCGGGTTCGAGATGATCAATGGCGAGAAGATCGGCCTGAGCGATGGGAGCGTTGCGTTCGATGTCAAGCGAAGCGGCGGTGTGGTGAAGGAGCAGGGAGCGGAGCGTTTCCAGAAAGGCGATGTTTCGGCAGCTATTTCGCTCTGGAAGCAGGCATCCTCTCAGGACACGTCCGACGCGGAAACCCTGATTTATCTGGAGAACCAGCGAGTTGGAAATGCGCCACATGTGACAATCGTTGTTGGTACCATGCTTTCCGGCTCTGATGATGAGGTCGGAGTGGGACGCGATGATCTTCAGGGAGCGTACGTCGCCCAGAAAGAGTTTAATGATGGCGCAAAGCTGAAGGGTGGTGTGCTGGTGAAATTGCTGATTGCCAGCAGCGGTAGCCAGAACAGCTACGTAACAAAGGTGGTTCAGCGGATCAAGGAGCAGATGAAGCAGGACCCGACGATCGTCGGGGTGATGGGCTGGCCTTTAAGCGGACGAGCGCTGGAAGCGGCGCGATTACTCAAAGAGGTCAGGCTTCCTATGGTCTCGCAGACAGCCACCAGCGATGATCTGACCGGAATCTCACCCTATTTCTTCCGGATTGCGCCACCAAGCTCTGTTCAGGGGAAGGCTGGCGCGATGTATGCCCGCAAGACACTTGGCGTGAAAAAGGTTGCGCTCTTTCAGGATAAGAATGATCCGTACAGCCAGAGCCTTGCCAGCGATTTCGCGCAGGAGTTTCAGCGGCTTGGTGGCACTATTGTGACAACCGTCAACTATACCATTCATAAAGCTGAGACGATCTCTGAGGCGATGGAGCAGGCAATGAAGCCCAATCCTGATATGATCTACTTTGCCGGGTATTCGGGAGATGTCAGTACCCTGCTGGTGAACCTGCCTCCGGGAGAAATGCCGGTCATGGGAGGCGATACACTCTATGAGCTAAATGGCTTTCAGAGCAGTGCCCGGGCCAATTTTCACCGGTTGCGTTTTACGTCGCTGGCCTATCCCGACGAGTGGGATATTCTGGCGAAAGGACGTCCGCGACCTGCTTTCTTCAGTCATTATGCGGCGGCTTTTAATCCCGGCGGAGCGCATGCCCCTGCCTATGGATATACGAGGGCGAACAATGACGTCATTCTCTCGTATGATGCGATGACCGCGCTGCTCCTTGGATGCGCTAACGTGTTGAAGGACGGTAAGGAGAAGGTAACGCCTGAAGCACTACAGGTGGGCCTGAGAAAGATAAATGGCGCAAATGCATTTCAGGGAATCAGCGGTCAGATCTCTTTCGGCGCGGATGGAGACCCGCTGAATAAGGCAATTGTAATCCTACGGGTTGATGATAATGGTCATATTCAGATGGAGCCAAAGATTATCGGGACATACTTCTTGTAGTGTGTGACAGAGAAGTCAGGGTCCCGAAAGGGGAACAACGGCAGATGAGGGCGCTGTCTCCCCTATGAGCAGTCCGAACCGTTGGTTCTGTATTTTCTATGAGTGAGCGTGTCTCTGTTGTTGTATTTGTGGAAGCGGTCATCGGTGTGGTGTTCGGACTGTCAGTTTTGTCAGTTGTCAGTTATAGAGCGAGTTAACGCATAAGTGGGAATAAGGCTAACATACTATGAGATGTCCTGTCTGTGGAACAGATAATGCGCCTGGCGAAGATTTTTGTGGGAACTGCGGCCTTGCCCTGGATTCTACAAATGCGAATGCGCCAACCGTCATAACTCCTGTCAAAAGTGCCTCTCCGGTGAATACGGGGCCGACAGTAGTCTATCCAACCACGTCGCCCGGTATAACCGGAATGACGGGCGGCTCGGGAAAACTTGCACCAAATATGGCGCTACAGAATGGGCGTTATGTTATTGAAAAGGTGCTCGGTGAGGGGGGGATGGGTACAGCCGCGCTTGCCAGAGATACGCGTGTGGCAAATAAACGCGTTGTGGTGAAAGAGCTGATTACTGACAGCAGTGATCCCACAAAATTAAGTGAGGACGTTGACAACTTCAACCGTGAAGTTGCGACACTGGCGAGCCTGAATCATCCGTCGATCCCTGATGTTACTGACAGCTTTCAGGAGGGATCGCGCTACTTCATGATTCAGGAGTATGTGCCCGGTGAGAATCTGGAAGCGTATATTGATCGGTTGCAGAAGCCATTGCCGGAGCGCGAGGTTCTGACCTATGGTTTGCAGGTCCTTGATATCATTGACTATCTGGCACAACAGAACCCGCCCATTATTCACCGCGATATCAAGCCTGCCAATATCATTATTGGTGCGAGCAACAAAAAAGCACATCTGGTTGACTTTGGTATTGCGCGTGCGGATGTGAACAAGTATGCCAAGCGGAAGCAGACGTCGGCGTTGGGCACCCAGGGCTATGCCCCGCCCGAACAATATAGCGGCAATGCAGACACCCGTTCGGATCTCTATGCGCTTGCGGCAACCATGCACCATCTCCTGACCAATCGCGATCCGCGCAATTATCCGCCGTTTAACTTTCCTGATGCCCGAACGCTGAATCCACAGCTCTCGGTTGAGACGGAGAAGATGCTGAAGAAGGCACTGACCATCGATGCCAGCAAGCGCTATCAGAGTGTCGGCGAGATGCGGAAAGATATTCAGGATATCTTGCGCAAGAACTATAACATGGGACGCAATACCATGCCTCAGCGTGGGACGGCGACTCAGGGCGGACAGGCTTCCCGTCCAGCGGCCAAACAGCCTGTAACGCCGCCTCCGGTGACGCCACCTCCTGTGCAACCTGTGCCGCCGCCAAAGAAAGAGTCTCATTGGGTGCGCAATTCGTTGCTGTTGCTGGTGGTGCTCGGCGTGATTCTGTTTGCGATTATCGGGGTCCCGCGTCTGTTCCCTGCGAAGCAGGGGGCCAGCCCTGGAACAACCCCCACTGCGATCACGCAGACCGAACCCACCGCTAACGCGACTCCAACCCCCGGCGAAAAGAACGTCCTGGGTGTAGAGACGGTAGATGGGCAACTGATCGGGATCAGTGATGGCTCGACGGCCTTTGATCTGAATCGCCCGAGTGGTCCGGATAAGAAGGCCGCCGCGGAGAAGCTGAAGGCCGGAGATGTCAACAGCGCTCAGTCCCTTTGGAGAGCCGCGCTCGGGAAAGATAGCAGTGATGCAGAGGTGTTGATTAACCTGGAAAATCAGCGTGTGCTGGATTCTGGCAAGCCCTATGTAACGATTGTTGTGGGTACGATGCTGACCGGTGCAGCAGATAACATTCAGGCCGGGCGTGATCAGTTGCAGGGTGCCTATGTCGCGCAGAAGGAGTTCAACCAGAACAATGGGGCGCGTCTCGGTGGCAAGCTGGTTCGCCTGTTGATTGCTAATGGCGGCGATAGTGATCGCTTTGTGCCACAGGTTGCCAATCAAATTGTTGAGCTCGCTAAAAATGATCCAACCGTTGTGGGCGTGATGGGCTGGCCGTATAGCGCTCATGCACAGGCCGCGATTCGCGTACTGGGAAAAGCCCAGGTCCCGATGATTACCGGAACAGCTTCCAGTGATGATCTGACCGGCGTCTCTCCATACTTCTTCCGGGTCGCGCCATCTAATCAGGAACAGGCGAAGGTCGCGGCGAAGTACGCAAAGAGCAAGATGAACGCGAAGAATGTCGTTGTCTTCCAGGACCCTGCGAATACATATAGCCGCAGCCTGGCTGAAAGCTTTATGCAGGAGTTTCGGCAGGAGGGGGGCACGATTCTGGGCCCGGTTTCCTATACGCTGAAGGACGAGACCTCTATCAGTCAGGCGTTAGATGACGCGCTTCAGTTGAGCCCGGCACCTGATATGATCTACTTCGCGGGGTACTCCGATGATGTGAGTGTCCTTTTGAAGGATCTGCCTGAGAAGCCGAATACCCAGAACTTGCAGATCCTGGGCGGAGATGCGCTCTACAATCTGGGTGGCTATCCGGCAAATAACAGCGGTTTTAATCGGCTGCGCTTTACCGCATTTGCATATCCAGATGAATGGGATGTGCTCGGTCACGGAAGTCAGAAGCCGTCCTTCTATAAGGACTATCCAGACGCCTTTGACCCTAATCGGCGGCATCAGGGAAGCCCCTACGGCTTTACTCGTCCGGCCTTCAATGTGGTCCTGGGCTATGATGCAATGCTGGCTCTGCTGTCTGCATGTGAGAACGCTACTAAGGGTGGAACGAACACACTGACACCTGAGATAGTCAAAGATGCGCTGACTCAGATTACCGGGAACAAGGCCATTCAGGGCGCAAGTGGTCAGATTTCCTTCGGGGCAGATGGCAACCCGCTTGAAAAGCCTATTGTGATGCTTCGAGTCAACGAGCGCGGCCAGATTCAGATGGAATCGCAGCTCGGTTCTGGCAAGCTGTTAGTCGGTGAATAGCCAGCGAAAACAAAGAAGCGGTAGTGCCAAACAGCCTACCGCTTCTTCTTTTTGAGCGGATTCTTGATACGCTCCTGGATTTCGTCCAGCGTTACGCCTTCAATCTCCAGCGTTTTCTGACGTCCTGTTTCTCCTCGCACGATCTGAATAGAGCGTTTGGGCACCGCGAGGCTCTGTGCAAGCAGATCAATCAGCGCCGCGTTGGCTGCGCCATCAACTGGCGGCGCGGTCAGGCGGGCCTTAATCGTGCCCTGCTCCCACTCAAGGCTGTTTTTCCCGCTTCGGGGGATCACACGAACCGAAATGTACATACACTAGATGGGCAGGGCTTGCAGGATCAGGATCCTGATGATCTGAATGGAGAAGGCTGCCAGAAAGAACGAAAGGTCAAAGAAGCCAATTGGCTTAACAAAGCGTCGGAATGGCTCAATAAACGGGTCGGTGACATACGCAAGAAAGCGCACAATCGCGTAGCGCTCATCGATTTGAAACCAGGAGAGGAAAGCGCGCACGAAAAAGCAAATCATCAGGATGTTGAGCCCGATGTTTGCGATATAGTAGACGATCAGAAAGAAGATGCTCATACATTACTCCTGGACCGTTCGAACCTCAATAAAGGTGAGGCCGAAGAAATTGCGGCGGATGATCTCGGTAACGCGCACGCCCTGGAGATCTGGCAGGGTGGTAAAGTGGCGCTGGACATATTCACCAACTGGTCGGGCGGCGGCCCAACCGGCCAGCGTAGAGGCGGCCGCGGTTGCAATGCGGGTGCGGGTATTGCTGGAGGCGAAGCCAAGCAGTGTCCCGAGGGTCACCATTGTGACTCCGACGGCCAGATTGGTGCCGCAATTGGGATGAATCGCCAGCTCCGCTTCTCCTGCTTGCAGGCGGCGCAACGCTTCTTCAAGGGCGTGTCGTAGCTCTCCCAGGTCCACATCACCGAAGATAATGAAGCCGTTCGTATTGGAACGGGCGCTCACTGTCAGGTTCGGGACGCGTTGACTTAAAATGGTAATGGTCGCATGCTCAAGTGCATGGTTCTGGCGAATACGACGGCCAAACATAAAATCATCGAGTTGCATTCTGTTCCTCCTTGCACGATGCCTGTTGTCTGTCAATGACCGACATCGCCGCTAACAAGAGCTTACCGGGAAGGGCGTGCGCCGAAAATCGCTCGTCCAATTCGTACCATAGTTGCGCCTTCTTCAATTGCGACCTGATAGTCATCTGTCATGCCCATCGAGAGGTGATGCCAGGAATGCTGTGGAACGGCATCGCGCAGACGGTCACGAAGCTCGCGGAGCGCTCGAAATACCGGGCGTACCTCCTCGGGATTCGTAACCAGCGGCGCGACTGTCATCACGCCCTGTATATCCAGATGGGGGTATGCAGCGATCTCCCGGGCAACGCTCAGGCTCTCTTCCGGACGCATCCCTGCCTTTGAGGCCTCGCCTGCGATATTGATTTCCAGCAGGATAGGCAGGTGTTTTTCCCTGGATGCTGCCAGACGTTCCAGCACCTGAGCCAGATGAAGGCTATCAACGCTTTGAAGCATGTCAAATGCTTCGACCACTTTTCCAGCCTTGTTGCTTTGCAGGTGCCCGATCATATGCCAGTGAATCCCTTCCGGGTGAAAGGTCGCTATTTTCGGAAGCGCCTCCTGAACCCGGTTTTCCCCGAAATGGGTGAGCCCCTGCTGAAAAGCCAGTTGAACCAGTTCAACCGGCTTAGTTTTTGAAACGGCAATCAGCGTGATCTCTTCCAGCGGGCGGTTTGCCTTCTGGGCCGCTTCAGCGATTCTATTGCGAACTTGCTCGATATTGTGGGCAAGCTCTTCCGGTTCTAGAAACGATGATGAATGTTCTACCACAGTATACTCTCAAAATGTATCGGAATGTGTAATCGTTGCTGATGCTGATCAGTTGTAATACGCTTGATCGGGTACAGGAGTTGTGTGCCCTTTTCTCTATATCACATATATATTGTGCATACTGGCATAGATCAACGCATTCGTCAATATCGGGAAGAGAAAAGGTCATGATAGCTTGAAAGTACTCTTCAAAAAACGCTCGCTGTATTGGTTTTCTTTTCTCCTGTCTATCTGGCAAATTCGATCCCTGAGATCGGATACAGGCGTTGTGTGGCGTCATTGGCGTTCTTCGCTTTCGCCTGGATGCCATGAAGCTATACTGATATTATTTGAAATGGTATTGTACGCCTTGATATAAAAAGGTACACTGTATGATGAGATAAGGCCTCTTTCAGAATTATGTGGTGAGGAGGGTTGTAAGGGTGGATGCCTCACGAGAGAAGCTGCCTGTCCTGCTGCTTTTCCTGTTGCTTTGTGTACTGCTGGCTGCTTGCAGTGGTGGATGGGAGAAGACCGAAAAACCAAAGCAAGATCTGCACATGACCGGGCCTACGTCCTGTGAGACCGAACAGCGGCCATTTCAGGCCGGGATCTCGTATCCTCAATGGAGTGTAACAGGGTATGGAGATGAGCACTGGAGCAAGAGCCTTGCCTTGCTCAAGGCCCAGACAGGCGCGTGCTGGATACAGATGCCAATTCTCCTGACGCAGGAAACATTGATCTCCACTGACGTGTTTCAGGATACAAACGCGCCTGCTCTCTATTCCTACGCAGAGGGTGTCAGAGCGGCTCACGCCCAGGGGCTGCGTGTCTTCACAACGTTTCTACTGACGGTGAAGCGAGATAGAAGCGACTGGGCTGGAGATATTTATTTTCAACGGAAGCAGGATATAGGCCGCTGGTTTGAGAGCTACTGGCAGGCGATCCAGCCATATGTACAGGTGGCGCAGGAGGAGAAGGTTGAGCAGTTGGCGCTTGGAACTGAACTAGAATGGCTGGCGGCCCATGCCCCCGCTCAACTCTGGACTCAGTTGCTGGGCCGTGCGCGTGCGCTCTATACCGGCTCTCTGGTCTATGACATGAACTGGACCGGCTTGCAGGAGGAGCCTCCTGCCTGGATGAAAGATCCTGCTCTGACCACAATAGGTGTATCGGCGTATATGCCGATTCTGCTGGAACCCCGACCGATTCCACGATCACATCTCACACTGGTCTGGAAGCAGCGTGAAGGGGCCGCCCTTGACACCTTTGCGCGTCGTCTGGGCAAACCGGTCCTGATTTCAGAGATCGGGTACCGTCGGCATAGCGATGCACTTGCTGATCCCTGGCGTGTGCATAGCAAGGCTCCGCTGGATCCTGCATTGCAGGCAAGCGCCTGTGAGGCCGCGCTTCAGTATGCCCGCAGCAACCCGCGCATCAGGGGGGTATTCTTCTGGGCCTGGGATGAGGTAGGGGCCATGAGCTTGCGCGATCAGCCCGCAGCCATCGTTTTGCGCAACTGGTTTACCTCTCCTCCCACAACGCCTGAATCCGAAAGCGAGGGTCCTTTTCGTCTTGCCGGTTGCAGAGCAGCGAAACAGCGATGTCAGCCGGGTGATGTACAGCGTCCTTCCAATGGGAGCCCTACAGGAGAAGGATAAAGAGCATGATGATCCAACGAATGATAGCCCCTCGGCTCAAGATACCAAAGAAACAGACCTCGAATACCCTTGAGCACTATAAAGTATGGCTGGCAAAGCAGGCCGAGTGGGAGAAAAATCACGATCCGATCAAGGAAACCGAGGAATATCGCCGGGCTGCTGCACGGATTGTCAGGGTCAGAAATAAGAATGTTCAGGTATTTGTGCCGTTTCGTCCCGGCCTCTCCGCTTTTCAGGTTTGGAGCAGGTCGCAGATGGTTATCGCTTGTATGGTCGTTCTAGCCGGTCTGGCGGGTGTTTTCTTCTCTGGCCTCACTTTGCTCGTTGCGACTATTGCGCTGATCACGATTGTCTATGCACTGCATTTGCTCCTGAGTTTCTGGATGCTGGCACGAGTCGCCGGGCCGTCGGAGACCACAAAGGTTGATGAAATCCTGCTTCGGCAACTCAAGGATGTGGAATGGCCGCGCTATACGGTGCTTTGTCCACTCTATCGGGAGGCGACGGTTGTGCCGCAGCTCTTGCGGGCGCTCAAGCAACTGGACTACCCTGAAGACAAATTACAGATCTTGCTGCTGACCGAGGAAGATGATACGCAGACCCGGAGCGTGATTCGGGCGCAAGCCCTGCCACCACATTTTCACCTGGTAACGGTACCTCCCGGAGAGCCGCGTACCAAGCCTCGGGCCTGTAACTATGGCCTGATGTATGCGACGGGAAGCTATATCGTCATCTATGATGCGGAAGATGTCCCGGACCCTTTCCAGTTGAAGAAGGCGGTCCTGGCTTTCGCGCGCCATGACACCGAGGTGGTCTGTGTGCAGGCCAGACTGAATTGCTATAACGCGAAGCAAAACCTGTTGACGCGCTGGTATACGGCTGAATATTCGATGTGGTTTGATCTGATCCTGCCTGGTTTGCAGAAGCTCGGGTTGATGGTGCCGCTTGGAGGAACCTCCAATCATTTTCGGGCTTCGGTTCTGCGTGCGCTTGGCGGGTGGGATGCCTTTAACGTAACGGAGGATTGTGATCTCGGGTTGCGGCTGTCGCGCTGCGGGTTCAAGACGGTTGTGCTGGACTCTACTACCTATGAGGAGGCCGTTTCGCAGGGGGGGAACTGGCTCCGACAGCGCTCACGCTGGATCAAAGGCTACTTTCAAACCTACTTTGTGCATACGCGCTATCCGCTGACGCCGGGCCGGAGAGAGCTACGCAACCTGTTTTCGCTTCATCTGCTTATCGGAAGCGGTGCCTGCATGCTGTTTATCAATCCGATTATGTGGGCGCTCTTTTTGCTCTATCTCTTCTGCAAAGATCTTGTGATGCCTTTCTATCATACGCTTTTCCCTCTGCCAATTTTCTATCTGGGGATTTTCTGCTTTGCTTTTGGAAACTTTTTCTATGTCTATCTGTACCTGCTTGGTTGTGCCCGAAGGAAGCTGTACGCTCTGATGCCATGTGCCCTGTTGATTCCCCTCTACTGGGTTGGGGGGTGTCTGGCCGCGTTGTTGGCGCTTGGTGAACTGGTGTTCCGTCCGCATTACTGGCAGAAAACCACGCATGGTCTGCATCTGAAGGATGGGCAGAGTATCCAGGGCTACCCATCAGAAGAGCGAGCCTCGGCAACGCTCAAGCTGACCAGAAGCCGAACGGATTTTATCCTCCCGGTCACTGATAAGATTCTGCGGGTCAATCCACTGCCAATGATGTTGAACCGGATGTATGCGACGCTACAAACGTTTCCGTTGCCGGTCTTTACGCGGATGCAGGCCCCTGCCGCAGAGGTGAAGAAGCGACGCTGCTCTGATCACTGGCTCATGGTCGTGCTTGGTACTGCCAGTGTGCTGAGTATCGCGAGTTGTGGTTACTTCTTCTGGCGGCGACAGATTTTGCTTTATAGCGAGGCGACCATCCAGTTGCGGCTGGCGCACCATGCCTTTGAGAGCATTGCGTCCGGGCAGGCGTTACCGGCAGGGACGTGGTTTTCGATGCCCCAGGTTGTGATACTCCCTTTTATCTGGAACTCCTATCTCTGGCAAACGGGACTTGCAGGTAGCCTGGGCTCGATGCTTTGCTATCTCTGTACTGCCTGCTTCTTGTACTTGACGATCAAGCGCCTGACGGGCAGAAGCATTCTGAGCTATCTGGGCACGCTGTTGTTTCTGCTGAATCCAAACATGCTGTACCTGCAAGCGACGCCGCTTGCCGAAGCGGTGGGTATTGCCACCTGTACGACGACGCTCTTCTTTTTTCTGGCCTGGGTGCAGGAGCAGCGGCTGCGTCTCCTGATCCTCTCAGGGGCCTGCTCGTTGCTGGCAATGATGGCTCATCCTCTTGGGTGGGGCGTGTTTCTGGCGCTACTAATCTTGCTTGTCGTGATCGGAAAACTTCAGCGGCAGTCTTTCTCCTGTATTGGAAGCAACCTGTTGCTCTTCGGTCTGTGGGGCGTGTGGGGGCTGGTGCTCTGGGAATGCTGGAATCTAATCCAGGCGCGTAATCCGCTGCTTGAGCTCTCTCGCCTGGCTTTATTCCCTGTTGAGATGTGGCATACACAGGGCATCTCTCCGGCCTTTCACCATATCGGGATAGCATTGAAAATTGCTGCGTTCGCACCTGCGTTCTTTGCCGGGATAGTACCTGTGATGCTGGCCTGTATCGGTATCGTGCTGTATGTCAGGCGGCAGAAATTGACGCCGGTCACGCTGACGGTGCTGACGTTTGGGATTGTTCCTTTCGTGTTTCTGGTGCTGGCGCTCTATACAGGACAGCTTTTTATCCTCTTGCCCGATACATCTCATGCCTCGTTTCACAATGTGCGATTTGGCTCGCTGCTGCTGGTGCCTGTGGCGCTGTTCTGTGCGCTGTTCTGTGATAGTGTGAGGCTGGAACACTGGCGGCCCTTCTCTCGCATCATGTTAGTGATCTTTGCGCTGCTGATTCTGGGGCAGTCTGTGGCGCTTGCGGCTGACGGGGGCGTTGTGCTAGAGGAGCGGCAGCAGGGTCAGACGTGTGAACCTGTGCCCCTGGTGTATCGCTACCTGGAGCAGCACTACAACGGAGGCATCATATTACAACGTCGGCCTGACCCGCGCCTTTCAACTATTCAGCGGCGCAACCTGCTTGATGAGCGCTCGGGCCTGCGGTGGAAGCAGGCGCTCCAGGAGCCGGAACGCTTTGCTGAGTGGGTCGTATATGATGGAGGCATGAAGGCACTGGATGTGAAGAGCGCTCGCTTTCGGACGCACTATCTGTTGCTGGTGCAGGATACATCGGGGATGCAACTGTTCTACAAAAAGGGAGGGCCGTCGCTGCATCATGTTGCCCGGGTGGTCGAGCAACCATGCCCTGAGCATCAGCATTAGTTTCCCTGTCTACTTCACGTAGGTGGACGCCTCCTGTTCCCTGGGGCGGCTCACCTGATGCCTCTGCTGGAGATACCGCCGGACGTGAGACGGCGGTATCTTTTTTCGGAGGATGTATTTTTGACACTCCCCGGGCCGAAAGAGTTGGGAATGCTTCTTTCAACTCGCATCCGTGCGCGTCGCAATAGCATGATGCCCTCCTGTCCAGAAGTCTTTGACGAGGTACAGTCGTTGGTTCCCTGTCTGCCTGATGGGACCTGTTCATGAAAAGGATTCTGACACAGGTGAGGTCCACTACCAAGTGACATTCGTATTCTCTGCCCAGAGGGAGCTGATGCACCATGAGCTCAAGCCTGGGACTTTCTGTCGCATTTTTGGTAATATGTAAAGATGTGGTGAGTGAATGTGTGTGTGCATAATCTGAAGATCAGGAGCGTGAGACATGGCCCTTTATGTAGATGGCGCCTACCTTGACGAGATTGAACAGGTTGCCGCTGTGCTACCAATCGCGGGAGTGACGACGAATCCGACCATTCTTTTGAATACGTGGAAACGTGGGCAGCATCTTGGAGCGCGGGAGCTCTTGCAGCAGCTTCTAGAGCGTGTGAGCGGCGATATCTTTATGCAGCCCTCTATTGCCAGCGAAGAGGATGGCTATCGTGAAGCAATGGGCTACATTGAGATCGCACCAGAGCGCATCTTACCAAAGATTCCGCTGACCCAGACCGGCATGAAGATCGCAATGCGATTGAAAAAGCAGGGGGTCCGTCTGGCGTTTACGGCTGTTACCTCAGTTGCGCAGGCGTATGCAGCAGGGTTGCTTGGTGCTGAGTTCATTATTCCCTACTATAATCGGATGCTGCGTAATGGTATTCAGCCTGCCGAGCGTATCAGTTGTATGGCGAAGATCTTTCAAGATCAGCAGTTGCCGACGCGTATTCTGGCGGCCAGTATCAAATCATCGGTTGAGGCGGCGCAGGCGCTGGCAGCGGGTGCACATGATCTGACAGTCCCTCCCGAGGTTCTACTGACAATGGTCACCGAGCCCGATACCGAAGAAGCGGTCGAGCGCTTTGAGAAGGATAGCAGCGAGCTACGATCGCTCTAGTTCAGGAAGGGGTGTGGGTCAGGATGCGCTGTTCTGACCCACCCTGTTCACGCAGGACGGAGCATGATCGTGACCGGAAAGCGGCCCGTCTGCCCGTTCTCCTTGCGATGTGAGAAGAAGTCAGCCGTGTTACAGCCGGTACAGATGTTGGCCGCCTCAATATGCTCCGGACGCAATCCAGCCAGGAGCAGCAGACGGCGATGAGTCTCTTGCAGGTTCAGGCGCAAGCTGTCGCGTCCGTTTTCCTGCACGATCCCAAAGGAAGCAGCTTCCCGAAGAAGTGGGCGGAACCGCTCCGCAATGGGGTCCTCGTCAAAGTTTGCCCGTCCCAGAAAAATGGCACGAACCTCTTCTGAAACCTCATAACAGCACTCTCCGATCGTCGGCCCGATCGCGGCGTGAATATCTTCAATGTGGCTGCCAAAGCGCTGTTGCATCGCCTCAATAGTGGTCAGGGTGACGCCACGAGCCGTGCCACGCCAACCGCCATGTGCGATCCCGATGACGTGTTGAACCGGGTCATAGAAAAGCAGGGGAGTACAGTCGGCAAAGGACATCGTCAGCGCCATGCCCCGGGTTTGTGTGATAATGGCGTCTCCTTTTCTGATCGTCTCGGGAGTCCAACCGGGCTGGAAATAACTGGCTGAGGACCAGTCAGAGCGCCAGGGTGCGTCCGGCTCATAGACATGAACATCAGCTCCGTGGATCTGCCAGAGCGTCACACAGGGCGAATCGGCGATATCAAGCGCCTCAAGTACCAGCCGCCGATTCTGTAGAACGTTTTCAACGGCATCACGTTTTTCTCGTAAGATAGAATGGGTTGTATTCAGGCTGTGATAAGGTGCCGGGCTGGTGCCACCGTGACGGGTAAAGACGCCGTGAACAAGCTCGGGGTACGCGGAAAGATGGTGAAATTGCAAGAACCGGAGTTGTTGATAGTGCTGTTCGATCAAGATAGTATCCTTCTTTATCAAGGTGGTCGAAATGGAGAAACTGTATGCTTGATTTTATTCTAGCATATAGAGGATGGGTAGCATAAGAAGGGAGTGAGGAACGGAGCCTTATTTCCTCACTCCTGAAGCTTCGTTATGTTCCTACATTGCAGCTCTGGGTGTCCGCTCCCAGTTCAAAAATGCGGTTAATCAACGGCTGGATGTTCTCACAATGCGGTATCACAACGTCCTGTTCCAGGCCGCCAATGCTGTAATCAATAACCTTGTCCCAGTGGCCATAGTTCTCTTTCCCTTCGCCCGGGCCAAGCGTCAGGCGCTGGATTTTCTCTGCGGTGAGCGTGCGTCCGAAATTGGCAAAGTCCAGCATCTCTTGCTCGCTCACGTTGGTGTAGACCTTCCCTTCGAGGTCTTTAAGAAGCTCTGGAAGCTTGTTCAGCAGGTCGAGGCCGTTGAGCTTCTTTTGGAGTGCTGTCAGTACCTGTTGCTGGCGATAGGTGCGTCCGATATCGCTGATCAGGTCGGCATGCCGCGAGCGCACATATTCAAGTGCCTCACGCCCGTTCAGGTGCTGAGGACCGGGTGCGATATAGAGCCGCTTGTATGCGTTCTTGTCTTGCGTGTGGACCTGCTTGTCCATATCATCCGGATAAGTGTCGTCAACAATGGGATGTTCAACCACAATATCGACGCCTCCAAGCAGGTCGATGACGTTGGCAAACCCATCAAGGCCGATCCATCCGTAGCGATCGATTTTAATGCCGTAGTTCTTTTCAACTGTCTGTTGTGCCAGAGCCACGCCATCTTCAAAGCTATTATTCTGGTTTGCACCGAGCAAGAAAGCCTGGTCTATCTTATGCATTCCATAGTCGTTGGGAATCGGAACCCAGGAATCACGAGGGATGGAGAGCATCGTAACCTTGTTTTGAATGGGATCGATACGTACAACCATCATAACCTGTGTCAGGACCGCAGGGAAGGTGTATTTTCTATCGTTATCGCTGCCAAGAAGAAGCAAATTCCAGGCTCGCCCTTGAATGCTGCTGAGTTGTGGTTCTGGCGTTTGCTGTTGCCCCGGCTTATTCTTAGTAATGGGTCGATAGAATTTGGTGAGTGGATCATGAATGTTCTGATAATAATACCAGTATCCTACTCCTAATATGGCGCCGAAGAGGACCAGAAACGCGAGAAAGATCGTCAACGCAATGCGTACCGGGCGGCGCTTGCGCTTCTTTTTTGTGCCCGGCATCTGGACGGTTGGCGTTTGGGAGAGCTCTTCGCGCCTCTGCTTGTCTGTTTCTTCTTTTGTTGTGGTTGCGGTCTCTGGTGGTGTATCGGGTCCCTCGGTTGACTGTGGCTCGGCAGGTGGCTTCTCTTCTACCGGCTCGCTAGATTGATTGTTTTGAGTATTTTGATCGGTCATAAATCATGCATTCCTGATAAGTATCTCAAAAAAGTATAAAGTGTCCGGGGGCCAGAGATAAAAGAAAAAGGTATCTATCAGAAGAGAGTGCTTCTGGCGGTGATTTGTTCCGCCGGGTTGCCGTATTTTCTCCTCCTGCTGTCTTTTTGCCGAGTATACTAAAGAAGGAATCGTTTGCTATGGGAAGATTGTACCATATTTAGATGTCCGTGATACAATGGTCTGAATAGATGACAATGTATCGCTGTCCCCCGGCTCGTAGCGAGAAAGGATATGGTCTTATGGATCTTGAACATATTCAACAGGCCTTGCGCGATGAGAAGATAGATGGGTGGCTCTTTTATGATTTTCGCAAGTCAAACCCGATCGCCTATCGGGTCCTTTCGCTCCCATTGAATGCTTTCTACTCGCGACGCTGGTTTTATTTTGTCCCGGCTCAAGGAACGCCAACAGCTATTGTCAGTGCGGTTGAGCCGCATGTGTTGAACGATTTGCCTGGAGAGCATCGTGTTTTCCGTACCTGGCAGGATTTGCATGCTCTACTAAAAGATACGTTGCAATCGTCCAAAAAGGTTGCAATGGAATATTCGCCCATGAACGCTATTCCCTACATTGCCCGTGTTGACGCTGGCACGGTCGAACTGGTGCGCTCGGCAGATGTGGAGGTCGTCAGTTCTGCTGATCTGTCACAATATTTCGTTGCTTGCCTGAATCCCTGGCAGATCGAGACGCATCGTATAGCCGGCAAAACGCTGATCGCGATAAAGGATAAGCTCTTTGCAGAACTGGGTGAGGATCTGCGCAGGGGGCGTGAGCTTGATGAGTATACGGTGGTGCAGCGCTTTGGCGCGATGCTTGAGGCGGCTGGCCTGAATCTGTCGCAGGGCTTGCCCCATGTGGCGGTGAATGCGAATGCCAGTAACCCCCACTATGAGCCGACGGCGACCACTTCTAGCCCGATCAAGCGCGGCGACCTGATCCTGTTCGACTTCTGGGCAACCACGCGAGATGAGGGCGCGATTGTCGCCGATTATACCTGGATGGCCTTTGCCGGAACCAGAGACGAGATTCCCCGGAAGCAGCGCGAGGTCTTCGAGGTTGTGAAGCAGGCACGTGATACTGCTGTTGCCTTTATCAGGGAGCGTATCGCCGCCGGAAAGCGCGTCCAGGGGTGTGAGGTTGACGATGTTTGCCGTGCCGTGATTGTCAAAGCGGGGTATGGCGACTACTTTGTGCATCGGACCGGCCATAGTCTGACCACGGCCACGCATGGCGAGGGGGCCAACAATGACAACTATGAGACACATGATAGCCGCTCTCTGTTGCCTGATACCTGTTGCACTATTGAGCCGGGCATCTACCTGCCAGAATTTGGAGTGCGCAGTGAAATTGACCTGATTATTGGCAAGAATGATGTTGAAGTAACCGGGGTTCCTGTCCAGGAAGAAATTGTGCCGCTTCTCTCATAAAGACCCACGAGAGGCCGACTTCCAGTCAGGAATGTCGGTCTCTTTTGTTTTGGATGGGGAGACATGCCGATCATTCTGAAAATACAACCAACGTCTGGGTATGGCGTATATAAGGTAGCAGCAGTCAGGATTGATAAACACTGCATCATAATAGCGTGAGTTGATATAATCAATCGAGAGTTCACCGTTTGGCTTTGTTGAAGCCACAGGATGGAGGCACCAGACTATGAGCGAGCGCAACACCGATCCCTATCTGCATAACTCAGGCCATACACCTTCGGATGATAAAAACGCGGATAAGACATATGCGGGCTCAGCTTCAAATTCAGAGAATCGAGGCTATTCCTGGCCAGATGATAAAGCGCAGCAAGATGAAATTGAAAAGACGATAGATGATATTAAACGTATGGTTGTTCAGGGAGCAAGTGAGGCTCAACAACGCATCAGGCGGGTGGTCGATAAAGCTGGCGATTACTGGCAAAAGATTCAGGAGCAACCCACTCCCCGGCAAGCGAACACCGTAGAAGAGCAGCGCCTGCGTCAACTGCTCAATATGTGGAGTAACGAAAACTGGCGTATTGCTAAAGACCTCGGTTCCTATGCGGAGTTGCATACCTGGGATAGTGGCGAGGTCTGGGAGGCGACATTACAGACGCGCTGGGAATCGCGGCAGATGGAGATTGTCAGCGAGCCCTACACCGGGCAGACTGTTGGTGCCCCAAAGCCGTTGCTCCCTGTCTGGGATTATGAGCTTCCACAGGTTGTGGGGCTGAAGCCGCCTCAGACACGCACTCGTCTGGAGAACATGGATGAGATTGTCTCGTGTACGAACTGCAATGGAACAGGGCATGTGCTCTGTGCCAATTGCACCGGGCGCGGGTGGGTGGTCTGTCCCGATTGTAAAGGACGAACGAAAAAGCGCTGTACTACCTGTCGGGGTCGTGGCTATATTGCTGATACCGAGCCCGGTGGCACAAAGAAGCCGTTCTTCAAGCGGCAGGCTGAAGGTGTGTCTCGATCGATCTCCGGGAAGTTCTCCGATCTCTTCGAGGGCATTCGACAGAAAGGTGTGCCGATTCCAAATCCGATAGATTCTGATCCCGCGGAGAAGGGACCGACGATTCCCTGTCCCGACTGTGTGAAAGGCGAGATGCCCTGCACCTGCGGCAATGGCAAGCGTGTCTGTGAGACCTGCGAAGGCTCACGGATGATGCTATGTAAGAACTGCAATGGGACAAGCAAGCTGGTGCGACATCGCGAGATCGCCCGGCGTTTTGACCTGCGCACCCGTACCGAGATCATCGGTCAGACCGATATACCCGCACAGCAGTTGCTGAAGGCTGGCGGTGATATTGTCTTCAATACCGAGGTCAATGAGCCTCTCTATGCCGCTGCTCCGCCAGATGGTGTCCCTGCTGAGGTATGGAGCACGGTCGTCAATATGGTCGATTCCGAAACTCGCCAGGGACGGGAGCGCTCTGGAACGGAGCCACAGTTACAGGCTCGCCCCACGCTTCAGGTGATTGAGCTGGCGCGTATCCCATACACGCGGGTCTTTTATCGCTTCGGCGATCATGATTACGTTGTGTATATCTATGACAGCGAGGGCAGTGAGAAATTCTATGCTGAGCAATTCCCGGCACGATGGGATAATATCGGACGTCTCTTCAAGGCAATCACGGCTGATCTGACAACCCCGGTGACTGTCCCAAATCCTGATGATAGCAATCGCCCGACCGGCGGCTATCGTGTTCCGGTAGAGGTTCCGCCCGAGGATCCCAACAACCCGGATACCTTTGACGAGCATGGCGGCAAGAATCCTTATCGCTATAAGTAGGCGCGAAACGAACCGTTTTGCACCTTCCAGCGAGAAGAGCGGATACCCAGAGATGGGCGTCCGCTCCTTATTTTTGGGGGGACGCGTGACGCTTTGCCTGTAAAGACGATAGTTATTAACGAATTATCGCATGCGAAGCCTGAGAAGGTAAGGAAACCTCTTTTTTATGCAACAATCGTTATCTGTTCATGATATGAAAGCCGCTGATCTCTATCAAAAATATTCTGTTAACTTATTTGCATATTTACGGCTGCATCTTGCCTCACGTGAGGATGCAGAAGACATGCTGGTAGAGATTTTTCTAGCAGCGCTCGAAAATGAAAAATTGAAAGATCTAGGTGAAGACTATCAGCGGCGTTGGCTCTGGCGGGTCGCTCATAATAAAGTGGCCGATTACTATCGGTCGAGAGAGAAACGTCAGGCGGTTGCCCTGGAAACGGTCACTGACTCGATGTATGAAGATGAAGAGCTGGCTCCCGAGCGGCTGGCCGAGCGTGGGGAGGACTATGCACGGCTCTATGCTCTCATAAGACAGTTGCCTGACATTCAACGCCGTGTGCTTGAATTGCGCTTTGTCCAGGGGATGCGTTGTCGGGAAATCGCTGAGCTTGTAGGAAAAAGAGAAGGAAATGTGCGTATGTTGATTTCGCGAGCGCTGAATCTCTTACGGGCTTTATATCAAGAGGCCAGAAGGGAGAACGGACAATGACAGAACGACACAGAGAATTTGATGCCGAGCACATAGATGAGCAGGTGGAAGAGCTGCTTCGGGCCGCATCAGAACCAACAACGTCAGAGGACGTCGACCAGCGCTTTGTGTATGATCTCCGGGATATTCTCGCCTCGTATGATGAGGATCAGCGTTCGGTCGATTGGGCCTGGTCTCGTATCGCGAGCCGAATGGCGCAGCCTGTATCACAATCACGCATACAGAGAACAAAACGCATGCGCCGAAGCTGGCTTGCAGATCTCAGAAAAGTGCCTGTCCTGCGGTTCGGAATCCTGGTGGCCGCCTGTTTGCTTCTCCTGCTGGTGAGCAGTGTCGCGTTTGCTCTCTATCAGGCGAAGCAGAATCAGCACCTGTCCCGGACAGCGGAGATACCGCCCTCTCAAAAAGGTGCTACACCCACGCTGGTTCAGACCTATGCGACTTCGGAGGCACCGGTGTACTCGCTTGAGTGGTCACCAGATGGGAAGCACATTGTCGCCGTGATTGGTGATACCGTCAAAAGCTGGAACGCGCTGACCGGGTCCGATGAGAAGGTATACCCGCTTCCGAGACTGCAAGGAGCGATTACGGATGTCAGATGGTCGCCAGATGGACGCTTGATCGCGGCTGGCACTGGAAGTCAATTGGTCATCTGGAATGCCGAGAATAGACAGGTCGTCAGAGTCCTCGGCGCTCAGCTACCAGGCTCAGATCAGCTGATTGGCTCGATTCTCAACCTGAGCTGGCTGCCGGATGGAAAGTCGATAGAGGCGCTGGTATCTGTCGAGGGCCAGATGTTGACCCAGATGTTTGTGATCTGGCATGTAGACGATGGTGCGCAACAGCGTGTAGTGTCACTCAATGGATTTGCGACCTCCGTCGCGTGGTCTCCTGATAGAAGTCGGATAGCAACCGAGCAGAACGGCAAGATGATGATCTGGAATGCCAGCACGCTTGAGAAAGTTGCGTCTTATGATGCGGTGGCTTCGCTGTTTGCCTGGTCTCCGGATAATCGTTCCCTGGCGCTGGTGGTCCCTGGTCGGGACCAGCATCGTCAGGTGATTATCTATGACGCTCAAACCGGGGCTCAGAAACTGGTCTATAGCGGATACGGCAACGTGAATGATATTGCGGACCTTGCCTGGTCGCCTGATGGCTCGCGGCTTCTCTCCTCTGCCTGGTTGAGCCTGTATATCACAACGCCGGATGGACAGAACACAAGGTCGACCGGGCTGCGCAGCGAGTTTTGTATCTGGAATGTGGTTGATGGGACAACGTTGTATACCTCGGCGGAACAGAACCAGTTTTTAGGGGCGCTGGCCTGGTCGCCTGATGGTTCCTTCTTTGCGGTCGGTGAAAGCTTCTGGGGAGGTGGAAAGAGTAAGGAACCGCTGGCTATTCGGATCTGGAAGGTATCCTGAAAGCAAAAGGAGCCGGGAGGAAGCCCCCCCGGCTCACGCTGTACTACTGTCCCTGATTCAGGGTCTGAGTGAGATGGTCGACCAATTGAGAGCGATCAACCTCAACCTGCTTGCTCTCAAGGTCGGACTCTTCTGCTTGCATGTTCTTCAAAATGACGGCGTTGCGCGTCAGCTCATCCTCCATGATCAGGACTGCATAGGACGCATGTGAATTATTGGCCTGCTTGAGCTGCGCTTTCCGGCTGCGGTCTCCATAGCTCATCTCGGTTTTAAGACCGGCATGGCGCAACTGGGCCGTGATCTCAACCGCGGCCTGTTTGAGTTCTGGCTTGCGGTCAAAGTAGACCACAAAGACCTCAGTAGAGCGCTCTGGGGGCGGCTCAATCCCCTGACGCTTCATCTCATTGATGATACGCTCAATCCCAAGCCCAAAGCCAATCCCGGGTGTATGTGGGCCACCCAGGAGTTCGGCAAGGCCATCATAGCGGCCACCGCCATTGATCGCCAGCTTATCCTTTTCGTTGGTGAACTCGAACACGGTACGGGTATAGTAATCCAGACCACGGACGATCAATGGATCGTGGACATAGGGCACACCATAGGCGGTGAGATACTGTTTCACGGCGTCGAAATGGGCCTGACAGGCTTCGCAAAGATGCTCGGAGATTTTGGGTGCCGCGGCAATTTTCGCCTGGTCCCTGGGATCTTTACAGTCAAGCATGCGCAATGGGTTCTTGGTATAGCGCACTTTACAATCATCACAGCAATCGTCCAGTAGCGGGCGATAGTATTCCTTCAGCAGCTCAACATACTGCGGGCGGCAGTTCTGATCGCCAATGCTGTTGATAGAGGCACGGATGTGTTTCAATCCCAGGCGGGTAAAGAGTTCATGAAGCAGACCGATGATCTCGGCGTCAAGCGCTGGATCTTCTTCTCCGATGGCCTCACATCCGAACTGATGGTGCTGCCGATAGCGCCCGGCCTGAGGACGTTCACGACGGAACATCGCCATATCAAGATAGAACAGCTTGACTGGCTGAGGGAGCTTGAACATGCCATGCTCAATATAGGCACGCATCACGCTGGCCGTTGCCTCCGGGCGTAGTGTGATGCTCTGGCGGCGTCCCTCTTTGTCGGGGCGATCGTCAAAGGTATACATCTCTTTCGTCACGATGTCGGACGATTCGCCGGATGTGCGGCGAAAGACGGCTGTCTCTTCAAGCAGAGGCGTATCAATGCGGCGATATCCAAAAAGCGTGGCAACCTCGGTCGCTACCTGCTCGAAGTAGCGCCAGTAGGGCTGCTCATCCGGCAGAATATCGCGAAAACCCTGTAATGCTCGAAATTGTTCTGGCATAACGATCTTATCTCCTCCAAGCACTTTGCGAATAGAGCTATTATAGCAGATTCTTACATGACTGTAGAGACATCGCAGACAAGAATATCACAACTTTCTTACAATCCAGTACAACACGTTGAAAAATGCTGAAACGTGAGACCTGAATGTGTGCTAAATAGAAGTGGGGCGATCTCTCCCCACATGATGGAAGAAGGAGAGTCTAAAAGTGTCAAGAACGATTTGGTGCGATATCGAGACTGCGGTCAGTGTCGTGCAGTCTGGTGATAGAGTGTTTGTACAGGGGGCCGCCGCGACCCCGACCGCGCTGACAGAGGCGCTTGTCAGACGGGGCGAAGAGCTGCATAATGTCGAGATTGTGCATATGCATACGCATGGTCCCACTCCCTATACCGAGGAGCGTTGGGAAGGCCATTTCTTTTTGCGCTCGTTTTTTGTGGCCGAAAATGTGCGCGAAGCGGCCAATAGTGGCAGAGCAAGCTATACTCCTGTCTTTCTCTCAGATATCCCGTTGTTGTTTGAGCCGGGCGGGGAGCTCCCGATTGATGTTGCCTTTATTCAGGTATCGCCGCCCGATCGGCATGGCTACTGTTCGCTTGGTCCCTCGGTTGATGTGACGCTGGCGGCGGTCCAGCATGCGCGTACCGTTGTGGCGCTGGTGAATCCCAATGTACCGCGTACGCATGGGGAAAGCTTTTTGCCCTTCTCGCGGGTGCATTTCGCAGTGCACTGGGAGGCCCCATTGTATGTGGTGGCCCGTCAGACGCCTGATGAGGTACAACTGAGCATCGGTCAGCATGTAGCACGGCTGATTGATGATGGTGCGACGCTTCAGCTTGGGATCGGCGCGATACCCGATGCGGTGTTGCGAGCCCTGGATAACCGCAAAGATCTGGGTGTGCATACCGAGATGTTTTCTGATGGTGTGCTGGATCTGGTCGAGAAAGGCGTGATTACCGGCGCCCGGAAGAAGCGGGATCAGGGAAAGATTGTCTCAAGCTTTGTGCTCGGCTCACAACGAGTCCTTGATTTTATTGACAACAATCCTGCCGTTGAACTTCATCCCACAACCTACACCAATAATACCGCGATTATTCGCCAATTCGAGCATATGGTGGCGGTCAATAGCGCCTTGCAGGTTGATCTTACAGGTCAGGTCTGTGCAGAGTCAATCGGACCATATACCTATAGCGGTGTGGGCGGGCAGATGGACTTTCTGCGTGGGGCGGCGCTCTCACCGCGGGGTCGTCCGATTATCGCGCTTCCTGCTACTGCCCGAGAGCCACGAACGAGCTATCGTACCGAGGCGCTGGCCCATCTGGATCTGGGAGCGCTGCGCCTGGACCCGGTTGAGGGACATATCTCGCGGATTGTTCCCATTTTGACGCCGGGTGCAGCGGTTACGACATCACGAGCGCACGTGCATTACGTTGTAACCGAATATGGCATCGCGGAGCTGCATGGGCGTAATCTGGCGGAACGGGTACGCGCCTTGATAGAGGTGGCCGCTCCTCAGTTCCGTGAAGGGTTAGAGCGGGCAGCCTATGCATTGCACCTTCTACCCGCTCGTTTCTACTAAACAGTCCAGAAGCCAACCAGAAATTGTAGTAGAAAAAAGGCTTGCAAGGAGCTTGCCAGTACCAGATAGTGCAGGTGAACCTGTTTCTGCATCCCAAGCTTTGCCAGGACGATAAAGGCTGGAAAGAGCTCCAGCACTAACCGTGAGAGCGATTGGAGCGGAAAGCCATCGTATGAGGGAAAGAGGATCAGAAAGAGATAAGCGACAAGCCCATAGAGCGCGTAGACCCGCTCGCGGGCGCTGAACTTCCAGGGGCCAACAAACGTCAGGGCTGTGAGCGCAAGCAAGATAAGCCCGGTGCTGAGATCAATGACGTTATGGATTGAGGCAAAGCCCAGAAGCGGCTGTTGACGAATCACGCCGAACGCCTTCAGGAAACCATAGCCGGGCAGACTCAGAACGCGATTCCAGCCCGCCTGTGCATGGGAAAAGGCCAGCGGATCGCCGAAGCGATACCAGCAATAGAGCGCGAAGAGCCCCAAACCGGTGGGTAATAGCAGTACGCTCAGGCCATCCAGCCGCAGCGCCCGCCAGTTCCACCCATGCTGACGCAGATAGTCATAGCAGAAGGGCAGACAGAGCAGGATTCCAGCGGAGCGCGTCAGGCAGGCAAGGAAGCCTACCAGACCCGCCAGCCACCAGCGCCCTTTGCGAATCTGGTAAAAGCAGAGCAGGGTAAAGAACAGGAAGAGCGATTCGTTGTAGGCTGCTGAGAGAAAGAAGGCCGTCGGAAAGAGTGCCAGATAGAGCGTTGTTCGGGCGGCCAGGATGGTGCCAAAATCACGCTCAACCAGACGATACAATATGACAAAGACACCGAAGAGGGCCAGGTTAGAAAGCAGCAGCCCAGCCACCAGCGCGTTTCGGGTGAGGAGGGCCAGGCCAGATTCAAATAGGGGATAGAGCGGAAAAAATGCGGTCCGCCAGGCCTCGTCATAGCCCTTACTGGCAATAAATACAAAATGGTCAGTGTCCCAGCGTCCCCACCATGAGAGGAGCATGGGTAATGCCAGGGATTTCTGCGTAAAATTTTCCAGATGAAAAAGACTACTCAAATAGGTGAGTAGAAAATAGGCAATATGTGTTGCAGTATAGAGTGGAAGGACAGCCAGAGCCGCTTTTTGCCAGGGGCGAAAGACCTGAGCCGGGCGGGTGGGCGCAAGCTGTTGCTGAAATTCGGTGATGGGAAGTGGTGCCGGAAATATTGGCTCCAGAGGAATATTCTGGGTGTGTGCGTCGTTCGATAGATCCATGTAACCTTTATCCTGACTAGCTGCCGATAACAGGTGCGTCCCCTTTCAGGAGCACCCATATGTGTTTCTGGCAGGCACAAAGTATGCTTCTGGATGGTGCATCCTTGCCTGTTCTTCCTTTCTTATGGTTGTGCTTGTTGATTCAAACGGAAAAAGAAGAGGCGAGTAACACTATCTCTGGAGGATAAGAGAAATTATGGAAGATAGTATCATGCTTTTCAATTTTTAAATGGTAGAGATGGAGTAATATGAAGAGGAGCATTGTGCAGATGCTATGAAGTTTGGTGGGTCGTCCTTCGCTGTCTTTCTCAAAATGGGCCCCTTGTGCTACAAAGTATAGAAAGAAAGCATCCAGGTGGTATAGTAAGCTGAAGTTGAGCCGGTAGGTGGAAAATGGTTTCGGAGGAAGGAGAGGACCGGGTGACATAAAGAAACTGTATCACAAAGAAGTAAAGGGTGAGTATGGATTCTCACAGAATACAGAAGAAAAACAGCGGGGATATGGTGGCAGGCAGCGGAACGGTAGGCTCATTGAGTGATAAACTGGACAGGAAAGCGCATTCCGGGGTGAGTGCCCGTCTCTCCTGGCGGCTGCTGATCGGTCTGGTCCTCTTTGGGGGCATGCTGGTGCTGGATCTCTTCCGCCTGGGACAACCAAGTATCTGGTTTGATGAAGCCTTTTCGGTTGAACTTGCGCGTCTTCCGTTCTCTCAGGTCTGGCATCTGGTGACTGACGCGGAACCGAACATGAGCCTGTATCATCTCTTGCTGCATGGATGGCTTCAAATCATGGGATGGTTCGGGATCTTGCCAACAGAGGCTGTGGTTCGGCTTCCTTCTGCTCTCTTCATGGCTTGTAGCGGACTGATCCTTTATTTCTGGGCCTCGCGTTATCTCGGCCTGCTGGCCGCGACGGTTGGTGTTCTCCTCTATGCATGCAACTTTTTACAGCTCACCTATGCACAGCAAACGCGTGCATATGCCTTGCAAGTCTTGCTCCTCTGCCTGGCCTGGTCTGCCCTCTTTGAGGGATTGACCCAACAGAAGAAACGCTGGTGGATCTGCCATGTGCTGGCCCTGATCGGCGCGATCTATGCTCATATGTTCAGCTGGTTGATTCTATGCGGGCAACTGGTCGGGCTGCTCGTCATGGCCTTGCTCAGTCAGGAATGGCGAGAGCGCATCATGGCTCAGAAAGTGCCGCTTGGTATCAGCGTGCTGACCGTAGGTGTACTGAGTATTCCGCTGGCGCTGCTCATTCCGCGTGGGGCTAAGACGGGCTGGCTACCAGCGCCGCACCTGGCTGAGATTGTAAACCTGCTCTATACCATTGGCGGCTATCAAAAGTATTTTCTGGTGGTGCTGGCTCTGATCGCGCTTGTTGGCATCAGTGTGGCGTTGCTACGTTTTGTCTCGTTCAAGGGACGTATCAACAAGCTATACGGAGTGCCTGGATCGGTGGTGCCGATCGTCTGGGCACTGTTGTGCTGGTTCCTGCTGCCCATTGTGATCGCTTATGTGGTGTCGTTGAGTCCCTGGCGGCTCTTTTCTGCACGTTATCTGGTAACGGTTGTGCCTCCCTTCCTGTTGCTGGCGGGAGTGGGGATCGCGGCACTGCGTCAGGTGTGGCTCAGGGGGATCTGTCTGCTGGTGTTGCTGGCGTTGGCTCTGACAGGAACGAGCTACTATTATCGCAGCGCGCAGGTGGAAGACTGGAATGCGGCCACGCATTGGATGCAGGAGCGCGCCCGGACAGAGGACGGCCTGGTATGCTATGACAATACAGTGCAGCAGGGATGTCAGATCGCGGTTGAATACTATCTGCACGCGTATCCTGGTCCCGCTCATTTCGAGCCTGAGAGCCCCGGGGCCTTCTCCTGGCAGATGTTTGGTCCTCTGCGTTCCGCTGGACCGGATGAGGCCGTTGATCCGGCGGCACTACAGCGATACGGCCAGAAACACGCGCGCATCTTCTTCATTGTCGGACGTGTGCGTGATGACGCGGCTTCGGCTCGTCTGGAGCAGGCGCTGAGCTGGATGGATCAACATTTCCACAAGAACGCGCAGTATACCTCGCGGACTGTCTCGATCTATCTCTATGAGACAACGCCGTGAGGGGCATAGAGCATGCAATTTGTGGTAGTATTGAGACGAGAGCTAATATAGACAAGGATTCGACAAGAGGAGAACAGGAGTATTTTTGGCATGGCAGACGGGTCATTTAACGAACTCTATCGGGACACGCTAAAGGATGTGTTTCTACGACTGGCGAATGAGCAGCTTGAGCAAGGAGCTGACGGCCTGACCTGTGCCGATACCTATGCTGAGCAGGGAAAACCAGAATTCACGCTGGCTTACCTGCTGCTTACAGAGGTTGCAGACGAGGTAAAGCGGGATATTCTGGCCCGTGCCTATGAGCAGCGGGCGCTATTGTCGGAGCAAAAGGCCGAGGCAATGGCCGAAGAATTTCATCGTCCATTCCCGATGATTAAGGTTGAGGCGCAAAAAGATCGTACCGCGGCCAGACAGGTGCGTTCAGGCAAACGCCTGCGTCGCGAAACAAGAGCCATTTCGATTCAGTTGAACTAAAGCAAAGAAGCCCTGACAAGAGACCAGGGCTTCTTTGCTTCTTTCGAGAAAGCAGGCAGTTTATTCCTGCTCCTCAACGGTTTCTGTTGTTGAGTCTGTCGTAACGGGTTCTGTTGCTTCCTGTTCGGAAACGGTGTTCTCGTCGAACTCCTCAGTGGTGTCCTGAGGACGTTTGCCATTTGTCGTCGCGATTGAAACGACCGCATCCCCATCGGCAACATTCATCAGGATCACGCCCTGCGTAATGCGGCTGGACTGCTTCACCAGATTAACATCTGTACGGATTACCACTCCGTTTGCGGACACAATCATCAGATCGTTATCCTTCTCAGTAATGATACGTGCCGCCGCCAGAGGGCCCGTTTTATTGGTGATGCGGAAGGTGATCACACCGGTGCCACCACGTCCACGCAGCGGGTACTCGCTCAGAGAGGTGCGCTTTCCATAGCCTTTCTCAGTAACGGCAAGCACCTCGCTGTCCTCGCTATCTTTCCGGGCCACGTTGAGCGATACCACGCGATCGCCATCCTCAAGCCGGATACCACGGACACCGCCGCTGGTGCGGGAAGCCCGCCGAAGCTGGTTGACGGCAAAGCGGGTGGCATGGCCATGAGCGGTGACAAGTAGCACGTCATCATCTTCGCGAGCAAGCTTGGCGCCGATCAGCTCATCATCATCTTCAAGATTCATTGCGATCAGGCCGGCACGGCGTACGACCTCAAATTCGGACATAGCCGTTTTCTTGACCTCGCCCTTGCGGGTTGCCAGAATCATATAGTCACGGCTTACGTCTTTCGGGACAGAGACAATCGCTGTGACGCGTTCGCGCTGCTCAATCGAGATCAGATTGATGAGATGCTCACCGCGTGCGGTGCGGCTGACATCGGGTAGCTCAAAGGTGCGAAGCTGGAAGACGCGCCCACGATCGGTAAAGAAGAGCAGGCTGTCATGCGCATGGGTGACAAGCAGGTGACGGACGGCATCATCCTCGCGTGTAACCATACCTGTAACGCCGCGTCCACCCCGGCGCTGTGCGCGATAGGTGTTGGATGGCAGGCGCTTGATATAGCCCTTCTCAGTAAGCGTGACAACTGCTTCCTCGTTCGGAATGAGGTCCTCATCCTTGAACTCGGTGACTTCAGCTTCCTGAATCTCGGTGCGCCGTGGGTCGCCATACTTCTCTTTCAGATCCTCAAGGTCCTGCTTGATGATCTTGCGAACTTCATTGATATCGCTCAACACCATCTGATAGTAGTGGATATGGCGCTGAACTTCCTGCAACTCGTCTTCGATTTTCTGCCGTTGCAGTGCGGCCAGGCTGGAGAGGCGCATATCCAGGACCGCCCTTGCCTGCTCGTTCGAGAAGCCAAAGGTTGTCTGTAGTTCTTCGGCCAGACCTGCGGTATCGCGCCTGGAATTGCGAATCGTGTTGATAACCGCATCCAGGTGGTCGAGAGCGAGTTTGAGCCCTTCGAGGATGTGGCGGCGTGCCTCGGCCTTTTTCAGGTCGAATTGGGTTCGGCGTGTGATGACTGACTCGCGATGCGAGATGTAGTGCTGCAAGAACTTCTTGAGCGTCAGCGTCTGTGGCTGCTGATCGACCAGTGCCAGCATATTGGCGTGGAACGAGCTCTGCATTGCGGTGTACTTGAAGAGCGAGTTCAGGACGCTGTGAGGATTGGCATCACGTTTGAGTTCGATGACCACACGCATGCCCCGGCGGTCGGACTCATCGCGAATCTCGGAGATGCCGTCGATCTTCTTGTCACGTGTGAGCTCAGCAATTTTCTTGACCAGCTCAGCCTTGTTGACCTGATAGGGAAGCTCGGTCACAATAATGCTGATGCGGCCGCGTTCAGATTCCTCAATCTGCGTACGGGCGCGAATTACAACTCGCCCCCGTCCATTTGCGTACATATTGCGGATACCCTCACGGCCCTGGATGATGCCGCCGGTCGGGAAATCTGGCCCGCGAATAATGCGAGAGAGATCTTCGGTGGTGGCATCGGGATGATCAATCAGGTAAGCGATGCCATCGCAGACCTCGTTCAGGTTATGGGGGGGAATATTCGTTGCCATACCGACAGCAATGCCGGTAGAGCCGTTCAAGAGCAGATTGGGCAGACGAGCCGGAAGAACGGTCGGTTCTTTCCCTGTGTTATCGTAGTTTGCGCGAAAATCGACGGTATCTTTCTCGATATCGCGCAACAGTTCGTCGGCAATTGCCGCCATTTTGGCCTCAGTGTAGCGCATGGCTGCCGGGGGATCATCATCTTGCGAGCCGAAGTTTCCCTGTCCGAGGACCAGGGGATAGCGCATAGACCAGGGCTGTGCCATACGGACCAGCGCTTCGTACACGGGCGCGTCGCCGTGGGGATGGTAACTTTTCAGAACCTCTCCAACAGTACCTGCACATTTACGAAATTGGCGCGTGGATTGCAGGCCCATTTGTTCCATTGCGTAGAGAATACGACGGTGTACAGGCTTGAGCCCGTCTCGAATGTCGGGGAGCGCCCGGCTGACGATGACGCTCATCGAGTAATCGAGATAGGCACCCGTCATTTGCTCAACAATATTGACCGTTTTTATGTTACCTAGTTCCATTGAAAAACATCCTCACAAAAAAAATCAGACATAGCCCACCGGCGACGTCGGATTGTAGTGCTCTTTCGCTTTATGAAGGCCTGGAGGGGACAAAGAAGATACTGTATTTTTGCAGTTAGAGGGCGCATGCATCGCACCTCTGAACAAGCATCAATATTGAATCCAGCATACATCTATAGTATAGCACATTTGGGTCATTGAAGCGAGTTTTTACCCTCTGGTAATGGTATGTTTAGGGATTAAAATGCTGCATGACAAGTTGATACAAAATTCACCCTGTTCTGCCCTATGTTTTCAAGATAACCTGTGGTATGATTTAATGCAAGAGCGGGATTTGCGGGAGAGTAGTATCATCTTGTTGTCACACAGACAGGCGCGTAGTATGGCCGTGATACTGTAGCCCTAAGGGAGTGACGAGCGTTATGGTTTTGCCTTTTACGGATCAACAGTGTTTTTTTGTAGCCATTCTGGCATTTATAGTGATAGGCTTTATAAGGGGGTGGAAGCGTGAACTGATATCCCTGGTTGCCGTGCTGCTGGCAGTTTTTCTCATTCGGCCGGATAGCGGAAGAGGCTTCAGTCAATTTATCAGCCGCTTACCTCAGATCTTTTCGTTTCTTATCACCGGCTCACAGGCGAATGCGCCCCAGCCGGACGCATCAACAAGCAACTTTCTTGGCGGCCCGTGGGGGTCGATTGTGCTGTTCATGGCGATTGTTTTGCTCGGCTATTTCCTCGGGAATAAGGCTTTCCCCAAGCCGGGTGTCCCTCAGGAGCGCTTTCTCGGTGTGATTCCCGGGATTATTTCCGGGGCCTTTGTGATGGCGTACCTGAGCAGCATGATCCCAAAATCGCCGAGCGGGCAATCTCTTCTTTCCGTTGCAGTGCAGGCTCCTGATCCAGCAAATTATATTCCTGTCCTTTTCTTGATTGCGATTGTCGCTGTAATCATTGCGTTAGTTGCCGCACGTGCAAAGCAGGCCAAAAAGTAGAACCATTCTCCATTCTTTGTAGAATCTCAATGACCGTGTTAGCAAACAGTGTGAGTGTATAGCGGTCGGCAAGCGTGAAGTGTTGAGGTGACGAATGGCCGAGAAATCCGGGAACAACACGGCTGGCGGACAACGGAAACGTTCTGGCTGGCGTATATCCCATTTTCGGCGCGGGGCAGATCGAAAGTGGTACTTCTCAGGACAGCAGCCGGGTGAAGTGGTGCGGATGGTGGTGCGCAAGCACTGGTGTTTTATGGTGCGTCCTGCTTTGCCCGCGATAGCCTCGGCGCTGGTATTGATACTGCTCCTCTGGATGAGTACTATTCTCCCGGGTGATCCACTGATTTGGTGGGCGCTTTGCGGAGTAGCGTTTCTGGTGTTTCTTGTCTTTGCTGTGATGTTCGCGTCTCGCGATCTGGTTGCCTGGTGGTTTGAGTCGTTTATTATCACGAACAAGCGTATTATCAACACGCGTGGCCTGTTTCAACCAACGCGCAAAGAGGTCTCCAACGACAAGATCGAGCAGGTTGGAATCGGCTTTAACTCGCTTCTGGGACATGTCTTCCACTATGGGACCGTCTATGTGTACCTTGATGGTGGTGAACTGATTATGGAGGATGTCCCCAATCCCAAACGGGTCAGGGACGCCCTGCATGATATCAGTGAAGACGTCAAAGCAAAGAAGTCCGGGGCGCCGAAGAAAGAGCAGCCCATGCCAGAAGATCCGGTGATGGCGGCTGTTCTTGAAGAGCTTTCGAAAGGGAAAGAGGTTCCCTCGCTGGAAAATGCAGACGCGGATTTACCACCTCCACCGGGAGAGGGAGAGCGCTTCCGGGGCCCGCGGCGTACCTTTGGCGGAATTCTTCGTATTCCTGCCGGTGTGCGCTACAGCTCTGGGGAATATACCGTGAAGTATATTCAGCGGTCGCGCTACGTGCTCTGGCGAAATCTGGCGATTCCGTTTTTGATCCTGTTGCTGGTGCTGCCAGTAGCCTTTTTGTCACCTGCCAGTGGTATCATTACACCGTCCATTCAGGTCTACTGGTGGTTTATCATGGGGATGCTTGTTGTTGGCTGTCTGGTCGCCATGCTCCTCATCTACATGAACTATGTCGATGATTTGTATATCCTTACGAACAAGCGCATTATCGACATCAACCGCCATTTCGTGCTGCTGTTTGAGCGTCGTGTTGAGACAGAGTACTCCAAGATCGTGAATTTGAAGGTGCAGGTCTCCAATCTGTTAGAGCGCTTTTTGGATGTTGGCAACCTGTATATTGAGACGCCGGGAAACAATCCCGATATTGTGTTGCGCACGGTTGATGATCCCTTCTCGCTCATGGATGAGATTCAGGGAATCAAGGGGTTCAAGGATCGCTACGACAAGGCCAAGAAAGAGAACGAAGAAAAGGAAAAGATGAAGCTCTGGTTTGGAACCATGTTCCGACAACTGGAGGCCCGAACGCGGGGCAGAGGAGCTCCCGATTTACGTGAAAAGGACATACTAACGGCGATCGCCTACGCGCAGGAGTGCGGTTTTGATGTCTCCGTGCTGGCGGAGGAGCCAGACCCGGGAATGGGTGTCCCCCCTGGCTTTGTATTGAGGCAGGAGCCGCCCGCAGGAACCTTAATGGAAGAGGGGAGCACCATCGGATTGGTGCTCAGTGCCAGCGGTAAGGCCGCCACGCTCAGTAAGCCCTAGAGAAGTGAGGAAGCCCCGGCAGTCTCGTCGGGGCTTCCCTTTTTATGCGTTTAGCGTGTGCCGCCAACGCGGGCCAGCAGAGCCACACATTCGATATGATAGGTTTGCGGGAACATATCGACGGGCTGCGCCGAAACCAGACGATAGCGTCCACCAGAACAGAGTGTCGCGATATCGCGGGCCAGAGTGCTTGGGTCACAGGAGACATAACAGATGGCGCGGGGGGCCATCTGTTGAAGAGCCCAGAGCGCCTTTGGATGGCAGCCGGTACGTGGGGGATCCAGCAGAGCCAGATCAATCCGTTCACGGCGATAGTGCAGGGTATTTAGCACGCGCTCAAGAGGTCCCTCAATCGATGTGATGTTGTTCTGGTTGTTGAGCGCTGCGCTGGCGCGTGCATCCATTACCGCGCTTGGCTGTGACTCAACCGCGATAACGCGAGCCGCCCGGGGCGCAAGGAACGACGAGAAGAGGCCAACGCCGCTATAGCCGTCCAGTACGACATCTGTGCGCTGTGGCTCAAGCATTGCCAGGGCCCGTTCAACCAGTACCGCTGTCTGTACCAGATTGACCTGAAAGAAGGAATCAGCGGAGACGCGGAAGCGGCGACCAAGTACGACGTCTGTCAGGAACTCCTGACCCACAAAAATACGGCCATAGCGTCCGCCGACACGCTCGATAATCACACCAACCATTGCGGGCGAGAGGCCGAGTAACTCCTGCGCAAGTGCCTGTGGGTCCTCGATCACCGAGCCGGGACGCGCGTGAACGGTCAGGAGTGTGGGTACGGCCTTTGCTGTCGCGAAGCTGTTCAGATTGTTGTTGGTAACAGCGCCGATTGCGCCCCGAATCTGAAAGCCCTGAATCATCTGACCAAGCTCATCACCAAAATACGCTATAAGCTTGGCACGAACGAGTTGATAGATATGGTCAAGAGCCGGATGGAACAAAGGAAAGCTCGGTAAATCTTGCACATCGTGGCTGTCTGCGATCTTTTGTCCGATTTCTCCCGACGGTCCAACTGTGAACTGTGCGATACTGCGGTAATGCCAGGGTGGAACCTGAGGCGGCATGCCAATTGTCGGGTGGACCAGTGCATCGGGCTGCTTACCAATGCGAACCAGCAGCTGACGTACAATATGGGCCTTCCACGTGAGTTGAGCCGGGTAGGCAATGTGCTGCCACTGGCAGCCGCAATCAGTCAGCAGTGGGTAAGGTGGCTCAATGCGTTCTGGAGCAGGACGAAGAATTTCGAGCAGCTGCGCACGTGCGTGCCCACGCCGCTCTTCAACGATCTCAACACGAACCCGCTCCCCTGGAATCCCTCCAGGGACGAACAGAACGCGTCCTTCATAGCGACCTACGGCATCACCTCCGTAGGCAAGGTCTGTCAGTTCAACATCAATACTCATGTTCACCTCGGCGGTCACCTGACGACATGCTTCCGTAGCGGGCGGCGTTGCCCTCGGAAGGTGCGCTACTCATCCGTTACAAGATGAGGAAAGCGCGTACTCTGTCGTTGATGTCCGTCCCATCCTTCCAGCGAAATTTATCTGACTATCCACAACAAACAAACGATTACTACTTAGCCCCAAAGGGATGTCTCGTCCCTTTACGCAGGATTCGTTCCTGTGTAGGTCGAAACGCTCTCTGATGTGAACCTGCACCACGGCCAATCGGAGCAGAAAAATTCGTTGCTTTTCATTTTAGAGCGGTAGCGGCTGTCTTGGCTGGCCGTATAGCCGTGTGCCGAAGCGGCTCAAGAGGACGGCACCAAGCCCTAACAATCCCGCACCAAGTGTGATAAGCCAACCGATGTAGGGGAGAGACCCGGCTAAAACGAAAACTGTCAATCCCACTACGACCTGTGTTAACCGAGTGTTATAGCCTGGAAAAAGCTTGTGCACTATATATTCGCCGATCAGGCTGCCAACGGCGACAGTGCCGAGTGCCCAGGCGGCAATGAGCACAACCAGGACGATGATAGCTAAAGGAATCGAAACAATTAACGCAAATAAGACGGCAAGAAAGAGCGGGGCAAGCACAACGCTGAGCAGGCCCAGAACCAGACTCCGGCGCAGCTTCTGGGTGATTGTGGTGCGTACCAGAACGACATGTTCCGGCATGAGTAGCGTGAGCAAGGCACCCAGTGCCAGCCAGGTCAGGAGAAACCAGAAACGGATAGCCGGGTTAGCCTCGCCAAGCAGAACCATTCCTGCACTTTTGGTGCATTCAAACAACGAGCCATGCAGTTCGGAATCGTTGTCATTGGTCCACTGACTCTGGCAGAGGTGAACGTCTCCATTCACATGTGCGTTGTCTTGCAGGGTTACACCCCCGGCATACACCATCACTTTCCCGTCAATCTTTCCATCAATCACTACAGAGCTGTTAAACGCAACAACATCACCTCGGACGATGCCACGAATAACAACCGTACCACCAAATACAGTAAGATTGCTACAGATCACCTCCCCACTGGTGATAACCACCGTTTTTCCGAAAAATGGCTGATGATACTCGCCTGTACAGTGCTGCTCGCTCGGACTCCGGGCGGCTGCGCTCGCCGTGCCGGATGTTGTCGGCAAGAGGACGCACAGCAGAAGGACGAAAACCAGGCCGAGCCAGCGCGCTCTGTCAATCATGCGCTGTTGACGTTTGGTGTTTGCATGCATATGGAACCTTCTTCCCTATCATGATCGCCCGGATAACGACCATGACCCTCGCCTACGCCTCCTGTGGGTGGCGCATCAAGCGAAGCCACATCCCCGACATGACGACAACGGCCAGTGCCAGCGCGGCAAGTAACCAGTTATTCTGCGTGACCAACTGTAAGGTTGATTGCAGGTATTGTGAGAGTACCACCAGTATATCAATAAGTCCTTTTCCAACGGTGAGCAGTTGTACAACCGTATCCGATTGAATAATGACAAGTGCCAGTAACCCGAGTGGCAGGCAGCTCAGGGAAAAAAAGATGATTGCTGCAAGCACCGTTCCAAGCGGCTGGATCTGGCTCATGCGGGTCCGCTGTTGCGTGCGAAGCTCTTCAAGCTGCTGCGAAATCTGACTCCGCTGCTGAATGGTGCGCATTATTTGTTCTGTCGAGACATGAGAGATGCTCGGTTTCATCTGGGGGATGGAGAGACGGAGCAACGCGTCCAGCTTCTGGAGCTGCTCTTGATGCATGCGACAACTGGCACACTGCTTCAGATGGTCTCGAAGCTCGTCTGCCTGACCGGGCTCGAATTCTTTTTGAGATTGAGCTTCCAGCCATTCTCTAGCGTCGCGACAGCGCATCAGCGTTTTCCTCCTCCTGTTGGGCGGCATGTTTCTTCATCTGGCGCGCCAGAAGCTCGCGTGCGCGGTGCAGGCGGGCTTTGACCAGTGCCGGGGTCAGTTGGAGTGCCTGGGCGATTTCGTCGTAGGAGAAATCATACCAGTAGCGTAAAACGATAACGGCTCGATATTTTGCAGGAAGCAGTTGCAAATAACGCTGAATCTCGTCCTGCTGTTCTCCCTGAAGTGCTGATTGTTCAGGGCTGATTCCTACGTCGACAATCCATTCCAGAAATGGCACATCCTCTAATGGCAGGGCCAGAAAACGCCGGCGCCGCAGCTGATCAATGGCAAGGTGTGAGGCAATTGAAAGCAGCCAGGTGCTGAACTTATGCACTGGTTTGTACGTGTTGAGTTGTGTATAAGCACGCACGAATGCTTCCTGTGTGACATCTTCTGCTTCGGTGACGTTGCCAAGCATCCGATAAGCGAGATTATGGACTGCATCCTTGTAGCGCTCGACCAGCACGGCAAACACTTCCTGACGCCCCTGAAGCACCAGCTCGACAATCTCAATATCGCTCTTCGCTTCCAGTTGTGCATCAGCTCTGCTGTATACCTCTGTTCGGCTTTGAACGCTGCTCTCCACCCGGGCCGCACTACGGCTTCGGCCCTTTTTCGCTGCGGGTTTGGCGATTGAGCCTAACCCCCCGAGCATATCTGTTGCTTTTATTGTTGATTCAACCATGCCTTACGCTCATTATTTCTTCTAGAATAGACGTACTTTAAGAAAACTTCAATATTACAATGAGAAACTCAACATTTAAAAAGGCTTTTTAGACATGTACGAGCCGCGACTTAAAAAAGTTGTAATCTTTTTTGCAGTGTAACATGACTCTCCATCAGTGACAAGAGTCTGCTGTTGTACCGCTATTCTGCGCATACGCTGTTCAAATCTGTTCATTACCTGTTCCCTCCGGGCTCATACCCAACCCATACGCTCAGTGATGAGATGAGTATATATGAGAAAAAGCCAGTCTTCTCTACTTTGTAAAACGAAATATAGTGACAGAAATCAAATTATGGTATCGCGTTCCCGGGTCATAAAGTCGATCTCCCCACTGGAGAGAACAGTGACAACATGCTCGTTATTCCCGAAATCGTCAAGAGTCTCATTATGATGGGCAACGATTTGTTCTGCCGAACACACATCGCTATCAACGGTGCTGTGAGCATCTGCGACCAGAGTGACATGAAAGCCCCGGCTGACCGCGACCCGGCAGGTGGTATCAATGCAATATTGCGTCCGACAGCCGACAATCACCAGGTGCGTGATGTTTTTGCTGTCGAGCAGAGCCTGTAAGGGCGTCTGATAGAGCGGGTCGGGGGCGCTTTTTCGCAGAATGGGTTCGTCCGGAGCCGGTGCGACCGCGGGGTGAATCTGCCAGCCGGGTGTTTCAGGTTCCAACACGCTCCCCTCTGGACCATCATGCTGTATATAGATGACCGGGATATCTGCTGTACGAGCGGCTTGAAGCAGGGTCGTAATCGTGTTTAGAACATCTTCGCGGCGAAAGGATTGCTTGTTCATCAGCCCACTTTGCACATCGATGACCAGTAGTGCGGTCCTTCCTGTCATTGGCTCTCGCTTCCTTTCTACCCACTCATATAGCAACTCAGTGCTATTACTCCATAGATAAAAATCTATCTATTGATCTCTGAAAACATCTTTCATATGCTTCTATGTTTAAGATAACAAAGCACGCGTTGCATGTCAAGATGGAGAGTGAATGCCGGGGCTTAAAAAAGGGAAAGTGTGGGCATAAAAAAAGAAAAGGCGCTTCCTGGGAGAAGAAGTGATGAAGTGATGGGGCGTGTGGGACTCGAACCCACACGGCCTTGCGGCCCCGGGATTTTAAGTCCCGTGCGTCTACCATTCCGCCAACGCCCCATGTGGATTTACTGCTACGATAGTACCATGTTCTGGCCCTTCCGTCAATCGTTTTTTTCAAGAAAGTGCGGCTTCTGTTTTTTATCCCATTGTTCCCTCTCAAACGATAACGCAAAAAATGCTATCTCCTGCTTGATATATTGACGGAACCCCGTAACTGGGGCATAATACGAGTCGTGTAGGAGTGAAAAAACATTCATATAGAGGAATCGATAAAAGGAAACAACCAGGTAGAATGAGCATGAGTAATGGTGCAATGAGCGTCAATTCCCCTGCTGAACAGATGGTACGGGGAATCTATGATGTGATCGTGGTAGGGGCCGGACATGCAGGCTGTGAGGCGGCGCTTGCTGCTGCCCGTATGGGCCGAAAAACCCTGTTATTGACCATGAATCTGGATAGTGTTGCATTAATGCCCTGTAATCCTTCTATGGGGGGGCCGGCAAAGGGCCACCTGATTAAAGAGATCGATGCACTGGGCGGTGAGATCGGACGCAATACTGATCGCACGTTTATCCAGATGCGGCTACTCAATACCAGCAAAGGCCCGGCTGTGCAGGCGTTACGCGCGCAATGTGACAAGCAGGCATATCGACTGGCAATGAAATACGTGCTTGAAAGTCAGCCCGGGCTTGAGCTCAAACAGGCAACCATTGCACGCTTGCTCAGCGAGACGGGGCCAGATGGTCGCCCGGTGATGACCGGCGTGGTGACGAATACAGGCTGGTGTTATATGGCACCCTCCATTGTGTTGACGACCGGAACCTTTATTAATGGTCGCCTGGTTGTGGGTGAGAAGACACAGCCCGGTGGACGTGCGGGTGAAGGGCCTGCGGTGGGTATCTCCGAATCGCTTCGTGCTCTGGGGCTGGAAGTACGGCGCTTTAAGACAGGGACGCCTCCGCGAATCGATGCGCGTACCGTTGATTTTAGCAAGACCGAGCCGCAGCCCGGGAGCCGCAAGCCGCTGTATTTCTCGCGGGATCTCAGTGCCCGTGAGGACGTCCAGCTTCCCGGCGGACGTCCAAATCCGGTCTACCCCGTCACGGACGAAGATCTATACGGCTGGCGTCCACAGCTTCCCTGTTATCTGGTGCGCACCAATGAGCGTACCCATCAGATTATTCGCGATAACCTGCATCGTTCTCCGCTGTATACTGGCATTATTGAGGGCATCGGGCCGCGCTATTGTCCCTCTATTGAGGATAAGATTGTGCGCTTTGCGCAGAAGACAGCTCATCAGATCTTTCTGGAGCCGGAAGGCTGGCGTACTGGAGAGATGTATGTGCAGGGGATGAATACCAGTCTGCCCGAAGATGTCCAGCTTGAGATGCTGCGCAGCATTCCGGGACTGGAAAAGGTTGAGATGATGCGGGTCGGCTATGCGGTCGAGTATGATTATGTACTCCCTGTGCAGTTGAAGACGACCATGGAGACAAAGGCGGTTGCCGGGCTCTTCCTGGCTGGCCAGATCAATGGCACCTCAGGTTACGAAGAGGCGGCGGCACAGGGGATTATGGCGGGCATTAATGCGGCGTTATATGCGCGGCATGAAGAGCCGTTTGTGCTTGGTCGTCATGAAGCCTATATTGGGGTCCTGATCGACGATCTGGTGACAAAAGAGATGAGTGAGCCGTATCGCCTGCACACCTCGCGGGCCGAGCATCGTTTGCTGCTGCGAGCTGATAGCGCCGATCTGCGTCTGAGCGAGCATGCCTATCGTCTGGGGTTGATTGATGAGGAGCGGTATGCCCGGGTGATCGAGAAGCGTGAAACGATTCGGCGCACGATGGTCTCCTTGAGTGAACTGATCTTTACGCCATCCAGGCAGGTTGAGCAGCAAGCCCAGGAACTTGGCTTGACCGCCCTGAGTGGGAAGATGACCGCGACTGAGCTGCTGCGCCGGCATGATGTGCGCTATGAGCAGGTTGAGAAGCTCGCACAGACAATCGTTGGGCCGGAGGCTCTCCCGGAACTGGAACCGGAAACGGCGGAGGAGGTGGAACTACAGGTCAAGTATGAGAGCTATGTCAAGAAGCAAGAGCAGATGGTCAGGCGCACCTCCCGGTTGGAAGAGATGCGGATACCGGAGGCCCTTGACTATCAACAAATACAACATTTACGCACGGAAGCGCGTCAGAAGCTGCTGAAGACCCGCCCTCGAACCGTGGGACAGGCGTCGCGGGTAGAAGGGGTGACCCCGGCTGATATAGCCATATTGATGGTGTATATCGAGAAAATACGTGCGCTAAAGTTGTCCTCTTGACATTTTCCGCAAATTGTGTGTACCATACACAAGCATAGAGCTCAGAATAGACGAATAGAGCAGAGAACGGTTTCATGTGTTCCCCCGTGCGTGCGACCGGCTCTATGCGTATTCATGCATTTCTAGTGCTGTATCACAGAACTGTCTGGGGAATGGAACGGAGGTTGTGGAGGCCGTATTCCTCGCGTTCATGGAACGTGCAACTGAGCATTCCATGAAAGAAGGAGCAAGCCCACACACCTCTTCTCAACACTCGCGTCGAGGCTGTAATGCGTGTTGTGGCGGCGTGGGTGGAAAAACAAAGGAAAGCAAGCGTATGGAGGTGGAAGTGTCTGTGACTGGAATCCGTTGTACAGATAGGAATGCTCTGTACCAGTGCATGTTGGTCGTCTTATGTATCGGTCGGTTAAGGAGTGCGGAAGTAACCACACAGGCGTGGAGTGCCTGAAGAACAGGAAGAGGGGAAAACCGTGTACATCCTTGTCGTTGACGACGATCGCTTTGCGAACACGCTGGTTCAGTTTGTACTGACCAAAGAAGGGTATGAGGTGGAAACCGCGGATAACCCGCGTGGTGCATTGCAGATGATACAGAAGCGTGAGCCGGACCTATTGATCCTTGATGTGACCATGCCCTATATTAACGGGTTTGAGTTCTCTGCGAAGCTTCGGGCTGAAGGATACGAGATCCCCCTTATTTTTATGACCGCCCAGGACACTATTGAGGCCAAATTGCAGGGCTTCAACATTGGTGCGGATGATTATATCTGTAAGCCGTATAATCATCAGGAACTGGTTGCTCGGGTGCAGGCGGTGATGCGGCGGATCAAAAAGAATGGTAAAGGGAGCAATCAAAGTATCCGCGTCGGACAGCTAGAACTCTTCCCTGCTGAACTCAGGGTGGTGATCGGGGGAAAGCATGCCGTCACTCTTACCCCGACCGAGATGCACGTGCTACGTGTATTGATGAGTAGTGCTGGTCAGGTGGTCAATCGTGAGCAATTGCTTGCGGAGGTATGGAACGATAACGAGAACAACAGCAACATTGTTGATGTCTATATACGCCGTCTCCGGGTGAAACTTGAAACAGATGCCGAGAAGCCGCAGTATATTCTTTCGGTGCGCGGAATCGGCTATAAGTTTGTTGGGAGATAGGGGGTCAGGGTGCGGAAGCGAGTATCAAAGCAAGGGGATAAGCAGTGCGTTGTCCCCATTGACAGCGAAAACAGAGAGAGCTGCGCAAGAGAGGAGCCACGGATGCTGGCTCATGTGCCTTTCGATATGCAGGCATTCATGCGCTTGACGCCTGATGCCATCTTTATCCTCGACGAGCACTTTCTGGTGCGCGATCTGAACCCGACGGCAGAGAAGACGCTGCACTGTTCGAGGACAGATGCGCTTGGCAAACGCTGTACCGAGGTGTTGCGCTGTAAAAATATGAACCACATGGAGCTCTGTGGAACCTCAAGCTGTCCCCTGATGCGGGTGTTGCAGGAGCAGCGGGCACTTCCCAATGAAGAGCTGATTTTTGGAACAGAGGTTGCGGCACAGTGTGAGGTCTCGACCAGCGTCACCCCGCTGTTGAATGAAGAGACTCGGCTGGCTGTCTTTACCGCTCGTGACCTGTCCGCGTTAAAGGTTGCCAATCAGGTGCGGGCGAATTTTGTTTCGATGGTCTCGCATGAGCTACGCACACCGCTCAACTCGGTGCATGGCTTTATCGAGCTACTGTTACAGGGCCATATGGGCGCGTTAACCGAGGAACAGCACCTCTATCTGGGGTATACGCAGGAAGGGGTGCAGCAGCTTATCTCGATCGTAGAAGATATTCTGTTTATGACGCGCTCGGATCTGGGACAGTTCGAGATCAAGCCGCAGAAGGTGCATCTTCGTGCGCTGGTCTCGCAGGTGATCCAGAGCTTGCAGCCGCAGGCAATCAAGGCCAGCGTGATTCTCTGTCATAATATCTCGCCTGAGACGCCACCACTCTACATTGATCCACAGAGAATCAAGCAGGTACTGAACAATCTGGTGACAAATGCCATCAAGTTTACACCGCCGGGTGGAACGGTCACGATTACGACGCGCAAGCACGATGATCGTTTTCAGATGATCTCCGTGATTGATACCGGCTATGGTATCCCGCCGGAGGATCGCCCCCATGTATTTGAACGTTTTTATCAATCAAACCATAGTCAGCAGTCGAAGATGGGCGGCTATGGTCTGGGACTCCCAATTGCGAAGTTAATTGTTGAGCAGCATGGAGGCGCTATCAGCTTTGATTCGGTCGTTGATAAAGGCACCACGTTCTATTTTACCGTGCCAATCTATAAGGGACAGGATGCAGAAGCATAAGGCCCTGCATCGCTGTTTGGTTGGCAGCGGATAGGGCTACTGCCAGAGGCTTTGCTGTTCCTCGGGCTCGGCGGGTTCCATCCAGGTTTTTTCTTTCGAGAGCTTGTCGGCCTGGCGAGTTGGTTCGGGCAAGCGGTAGCCTTTTGTCGTGGCAAGTACATAGCGGATGCTTGTTTCCAGGCTGACCAGGTGGCCTGGTGAGATAAACATGGGTTTCACTCGGCTACGGGTACGAACAACCGCACCGATTGTCTCGCCGTGGTCAATGAGCGGAACCCATGATCCGGCTTCTTCCCCAAGCTCCTTGCTATTGTATTTTCCGACAAGCAACGACTTGGCACAACCGATAGTAGGGATGTTCAGCCAGAGGCCGAGGTGGGAGGCAATGCCGATTCGGCGAGGGTGAGCAATGCCCTGTCCATCAGCCATGATCAGATCAGGACGCTGGCGCAGCTTCTTGAAGACTTCGAGCAGACTGGGTGCTTCGCGAAAAGAGAGCAGACCGGGAACGTAGGGCATGCGTAGCGGCTCTTCGTGCACGTGTTTCTCGATGATTTCCAGCTCTGGATAGGAAAGCAGAACGATTGCTGCGCGGGCCATCTCGGTTTCTTTCCGAATCGCCATGTCCACACCAGCGATAAAGCGCACATCGCCTACATGATCCTGAAGAATCACGCGTTGAGCCAGCTCACGTTGAAGGGCAATCGCTTCTTCTGGGGTCAGGTTCCATTTATGTAAGCTTTCTTGCATCTCTCTCTTTCCTCATACTAGCGGGTCGTCGCGACGCAGATCAGGCGGGGACTATCGAGCCGGAAGGGGCTGAAGTCATAGTCGCCAAGTATCTCTTTGATGGTGAAGCCTGCCTGCTCTAACAGAAGCTCAATTTCGCTGCGTTCAAACAGGTAGTGATAGGTTGTAGTGGTTGTGCGCTGGATCGGGCCGCCCTGCGTATAGCAATCATAGAAATGTGTCAATTCCAGCAGATGTCGATCTGTGGAGGCGGCGGGGCTGACAAAGTGGGTGAGCATTGAGCCATCTTCCAGCTTCCATGTTCCCTGATGAATCAACTGGCCGCCCATATTCTCCATATAGCGAATATCGCTGTTGCTCAAATCAAGGAGAAAGGTGCCGCCCGGATTCAGGTGCGCTCGAATGGCTGCGAGGGTCTGCTGCTGTTTGGCGCGCGTCGTGATATGGGCGAATGAGCCCAGGGCAATAAACGCCAGATGAAACTTCTTTCCCAGGGTAAGTTGACTGATGTCCTGTTGAACAAGGGTTACACGCTGAGCAACGCCAGCTTCTGCCAGCGCCTGTTGCGCCCGTTCTAGCATCTGGGCCGAGGTATCGACGCCGGTAACCTCGTAGCCATCTTCGGCCAGCGGAAGCAATACCCTCCCACTTCCACAGGCCAGCTCTAGAATCGAGCCTCCACCGAGTTCAGCGTAGTTGTGATACATGTCCAGATCTTCAACAAAGTGCGCATGCTCTATATCATAAAAAGTCGCTATCGGATCGTAACTATTCATCGTGTACCCTGTTCCCTCTTGCTTTTCGTTTGTCAGGCAAGGTTAGTATAGCGTTCTGTAGGGGGAATGACAAGGGCAGAGAAAAAAGGATCGCCAGTCGGATAGCCTGGCGATCCCCGATCGGGCGGGTGACCCTCTACGGTAAAACGTCGTAGTCTACAATTATTTCTGCGCCGAAACTCTGCTGTAACAATGAGAGAAGCCGGGTCCCCTGAAGATCGGCTTTTTTGTGTCCCATTGCTCTGAGGCCGTAGCGCACATAGTAGATTGGGCTGGAATAAAAGGTTGTGACGTCAATGCAATGTAGCATATGCGGAGTGGTGAGAGCAAACAATAAAACATCTGTCATTTTGGCGAATGACGGATGACGTGCTATAAAATCTGGATGAAAGCCTGTAAACCAGAAACATAGATTGCTTTTTTCATAGGGAAGGTCGTGCAGGGCATGGAGCAGCGCTGTTGGCTCTTTCCCATGATAATGAACAATGATTTCTTTACCCTCTGCTACGATCGGTTTTTGAATCTGTGGTGCGAGGTGCAAATTCAAATGAGCGATGCTGAGCGAGGAGTTGATTTCAAGGTCACCGCTGAGTAGTGCGCATGGCAGGGTGACAATCTGCTCCTCTATAAGCGCAGAAAAAAGCGCTTCAATGCTCTGGCGACTGATGGTACCAGGGTGACGTCGGGCGACCAGTAAATCAACCATACAGCCCACGGTGTTGCTCCTGTTCTAGCATTCCTGAAATCCTGCAACCAGGGTCTTCTCTAGTATAAAGTTTCGGATCTTTGTCAGGAAAAGATGTAGTAAAAAATAAAAATGGTATGGACATTGCTTGTGCGAAAATAAAGCATGAATGGTGCAGTGACAGGTTTCTTTAAGAAGAAATAGTTGTGTGTTTACTTCATGCTTGCTCCAATTGACTCCCTCCTGCATTCTTTTTATAGTATTCTCAAGTCCCTCTATGACGAAATGGGAGATCTGAAAAAATATCATACAAGAGAGAAAGCACAACGTAACTGTGTCTTTTTGTGGGAAAAGTGAAGTGTTTTGTTTTTAAGGAAGAACGGCGCTGTTTTCTCTTCATCGGCTAACTTGCCTTTGTCTGGAAGGTATTGGTATTCGCCACAGAAGCGTAAGCGCCTCTCTCTCTATGGTAGAGCTCGTTGCGAGATAACCTGTGTTCTGAAAAAAAAACGCTATTTCAGAAAGAAGTTCTCCCTGTGTATCTCCGGTGTTGTTTTCCGCTATCTCCTCAGGTATAAATAGAAGTGTTGGATGTCTGTCGTTTTGTGTGTAGAGGCGCACCGAAAGCAGAATGCCAGAACGCTCCTGCTCATCTGTGAAGTAGTTCATATGATTCTGTTTCTTTCTACGCTATTGTACATATATATTGATCAATTTGCGGGGGGGAGAACGTGGGGGGGCATGTCAGATTTTCTGGCGGGTGAGGACGCTTGTTTTTCCCAGGGGAAACAGCACACCGCTGCTCTTCACTTGCGACCAAGCGTCTCTAAGGGAGAAAACGACCCATCTGGCAAGTCAGGATTTTAGTTATCTCGCTTGAGATTGACATTTTTCACGTTCGAGGAGCAGTGTATTATGAATTATCAGCCGAACCCCCAGCAACCAGGTCCATATCAGCCGCAGACCAATTATGGCAGCGGTCAACCGTCACCAGAGGGTAACCCGGTTGATCCATATAACCCGTATACGCAGCCAGCATATCCCTCACATATGGGGACATCATCGCCTCAGTATGGACCGGTGCCCACTCCCGGCCCTACCTATACTCCGATGCCTCCGATGGGCCCTCCTCCAAAGCGGCCATCGGGCAAACGCACTGTGTTTATTATTGTGGCGGTCTGTATTTTGCTGGTTGTTTCTGCGTCGGCCATCGGTGGAGCTCTGTATGTCACCAATCAGAATAATATCAACGCGACCGCAACCGCGCAGACGAAGAATGAGCAGGCGACCGCAACCGCACAGGTGCAGGCGACCGCAACCTATCTCGCCACCCACTTTCCGTTTAGCTCAAACCTGGTTCTGGATGATCCCTTGACGGATAATAACAAGGGGAATCAGTGGCTCACTGACGAGTATTGTGCCTTTCAAAATGGTACTTATACGGATCATGTGCTGAATACCAAGACCTTTGCTGCCTGCACAGCGACCAAGCAGAATTTCTCGGATTTCTCGTTTGAGGTCACGATGAAGAACCTTACAGGGGCGGGTGGCGGCATTGCATTCCGCTCCAATGTAAGTGAAAGCCGGTATTATCTCTTCATGATCTATACTGATGGGTATTATTCGCTGAGCAAGTATAGTAAAGCCGATCGCATGACGACAATCGTGAAAGGCACCATTGCAAACTTCGACGCGCAAGGCCCGATCCGCCTTGGCGTGACCGCTGTCGGGAGCAAGATTCAGTTGTTTACCAATGGCCAATTGCTCAACGAGGCAAACGATTCTACCTTTACGACCGGACACGTAGGGGTTGTCGTTGTCAATGAAGATTCCATTACCAGCGCCCAGTTTACGGATGCAAAGGTCTGGCAACTGCCATGAACCTGGTAATGAGAAAGACAGAGGGAGCGCCTGCCGGGGCAGCTCCCTTTTTCGTTTTGTGCAAGTGTTATCGTCTCGTTTGCCGCAACTGGACCAGATAGGAGAGGAGCTGATCGGCCTTAAGGCTGCCTAAGCCGGTCGCGAGATCATAGTTGCGGGTGGCTGGATATGTTCCCTGATGCCAGCCGTTGAAGTCGTTGTTGCCGGTTGTGATGTCGTGGAAGGCGGCCTGATAGCTTGCCGGATTGGAGGCCAGTCTGTAGAGCAGGGGATTCAAGAAGCCGACACGACCTCCCCCATGTTTCTGTAACTGTTGATTGGTAATAGCGGTAAAGGCCGCCCAGATAGGAGCGCCTGCCGAGGTGCCACCAACTGCGAGCCAGGGCTTCATTTTGTTGCAGCCTGCTGATGGGACCGAGCAATAAATCAGGTAACCCTTACTTGCATCGGCATGCAAGGCGATATCGGGAATCTGACGGCAGATGCGCCCGTTGCCGGCCTGGCAGGGGGCCGCGCTTGTATGCGGGTTAATCACTCCGGGCGCTTGTTGCCAGGAAGGAGCTGCCCAGTAGTGGCTGATTCCGCCTCCTGAGGCTCCGATGCGAGGTGAGGGCGTGTTTTCAGTCGGATGATTCCAGACGGATTCGCTTTTATAGGTTGAGTCGCTGTTCAATTCCAGGCTGGTTCCTCCCACTGCTGTTACAAAGGGCTGAGAGGCGGGATCACTGACATTGAGCTGCTTCAGCGCTGGATTGGCATGCGCGCAGGCGGAACTACCACTATCGCCCGAGGCAACAAAAATGCTCTGACCCTGAAGGGCGGCGGCCTTCAAGAGGGTGTTTTCCTGTTTGAGCATTGCTGGATCTGCCAGATCCTCACAGACACCCCAACTATTGCTGACGACCGGCACGCGGTCTTCAACAATGCGGCTCCAGGCGTCCAGCACGCCAGCGGGCGTATTGGATGCTTCATAGATTTTCAGGGTACGAAGACCCGGGGCCATACTCAATACCTGTTCCGCATCAAGCTCGACTTCCAGTAAGCCGGGGCCGCTGCGCTCCGGGCCGTTGCCAACAAGAACCTGTTCAATAGAGGTCTGGCTGTCTCCATAGCAGGCACTATAGGTATCAAGATCGGTGGTCGAGTAATCATCAAGCTCAAAGAGGGCGATGGTCTGTCCTTCTCCACGCAGGCCCCGCTCATATAGTGAATCGAAGCCGTAGGCCCGGGCGATCTGCTCGGGAAGATAATAGCGTTCTCCAGGGCCCGGGCAGCCGAGCTCTGCCCCACGGGCGCTTTTCTCAAGGGGGCGAGCTGTGATACGGGTGCTGTGCTCCCATTGAATCGCGTTATTGAGTCCGGTAATACCGGAGATAAATGAGGCTAACCGTGCTGGCAAGCGGGGTTCACGATTCGTTGCGTAGTACTGATGGCCATCTGGCGCGGCATAATTCTGAATATTGACGCCAAAGGTTTGTTCTGCCTGTTCAGCGGTACCTGTGGCGGTCAGGAGCAATCGGTGCTGGTAGGTGTTCTGAACGTGAAAGCCAGCGCTTTCAAGATAGGCCCGAACTTGCTGATAGGCGCTTTCATTAGGGGCAAAAAGCGCGTTGAACTGCTGTGATGTCAGCATGGGGGGCGATCCACCCGCATTCAGAGTTTCGATATAGGCGTTGAACAGATCTTCGTTGCGCGGACGAAAACCGAGGGAAATAGTAAGTGGTTGCGTGCTCTGGCTCTCTCCTTTGAGCAGGCTAACGGGGAGCAGGGGGGAGAGCGAACCCGGGATAGTCAGCGGAGTCAGCGCCTGAAGCGGAGGCGTATACAGGCACTGAAGCAGCGCTGTCCCGATGAGGGTGAGCAGAATACTGACAGGTAGAAACAACTCTTTCAGAGACACTCTGCTCGTGTTCTTTGGGCATGTGGGCATAAGGTCTTCTAACCTCCCTTCGACTTCACCCGGTGATACTCTGGCTCCTGCCTGTGCAGGAGTGCAGCATGTTCCGCATCTATAGATATAAAAAGGATATATATAACTATGCGGTAGTGCATTGCTCTATACTGTAACATCATATGAATAGGGTGAAATGAGCCTGATCTATAGAGCGGTTGAGGGAGTCTGAGGAAACCGGAGCGCTGCTCTTTGCTGGAAGCGTCTATGAGCGGCGAGAAGAGCGGCAGTTTGCTATGTTGCTCATTTGACCAGGTATCATGCAAGGGGATACAATGAAACAGGCCAGAAATGGCAGTACTTTGTTTTTCGTTACGGGTCACAATGTCGTGATAGAATTCTGCATCCCAGGGAGGGTTTTATGACAGAACATATTCCCGTTCTTGTAGGAGCGGCGAGGACGCCGACGGGAAAATTTTTAGGGAGTCTTGCAAGTTTGAGCGCCATCGATCTGGGCGCTATTGCAATAAAAGAAGCGGTACGTCGTGCCGGGATCGATCCAGCCAGCCTGGATGAAGTGATTATGGGTAATGTCGTCTCCGCGGGCCTGGGACAGGCGCCCGCCCGGCAGGCGGCCATTCATGCCGGATTACCTGAGGATCTGCCCGCCTTTACGATCAATAAGGTGTGCGGGTCCGGCTTAAAGGCAGTGATGCTGGCGGCGCAGGCGATTCGCGCCGGAGATGGTCAGGCATTTGTTGCGGGTGGCATGGAGAGCATGAGCAATGCCCCTTATCTGTTGCCGAAGGCGCGAACCGGCTATCGCATGGGTGACGGAAAGCTGATCGATGCGGTGGTGCATGACGGCCTCTGGTGCGCCTTTGAAGACATTCATATGGGGAATGAGGCCGAGATCATTGCGGAAAAGTTCGGGATTTCACGCGAGGCACAGGACCAGTTCGCGTTGAGCAGCCATCAGAAAGCCCTGGCCGCGACCCAGGCCGGACGCTTTAAGGATGAGATCATCCCCATTGAGATCAAGCAGAAAAAGGGCACTATCGTCGTTGATACGGATGAGCCGATTCGTGGCGATACCTCGGCGGAAGCGCTGGCGAAGCTGAAGCCCGCTTTCCTTGAAGGAGGCACCGTAACGGCAGGCAACGCCCCCGGCTTAAGTGATGGCGCGTCCGCGACCGTTGTGGTGGATGAGGCGTTCGCGAAAGCGCACGGCCTGAATGTGCTGGCGCGTATTACGGGCTATGCCTCGGCTGCGATCACGCCTCGCTATATCTTCGCCGCTCCAACACGAGCCGTGCGCCGAGTGCTTGAGCGGACTGGATTAGAGATCAATGATTTTGATTTGATTGAGGTGAACGAGGCGTTCGCGGCTCAGACGCTTGCGAATGGGAAAGAGCTCGATTGGGATTGGTCACGGGTGAACGTGAATGGTGGCGCGATCGCTCTGGGCCACCCGATTGGTTCCAGCGGATCGCGTGTTCTGACGACGCTGATCTATGAGCTGCGCAGGCGGGGCGGTGGACGTGGATTGGCAACACTTTGTCTGGGTGGCGGTGGAGCAGTCGCGATGACGGTTGAGGTCTGAGTCCTGTAGAATGAGAGAGGGAGGGCGTGTATTCCTCAAAGGCGCTCTCCCCGCAGTATTCCGGTGGCAGAAAAACAGGGAGCACAAGAAGAAGGCGTCTATTGCTGTGTTTTCTGCATAGGAGCAGTACCATACAATGAAAATTCGGTCTATGATACAATATTGGAGAAACGGGCGCGTGCCCTTGCTGACCGTGCTAACTCGCAGAGGAGAGAGCGTTCAATGATTGAGCAAAAACCGACTGAGCCGTCTGTGAAACAGGGAACCCTTTTTGATAAGGCCGAACTGGAACGCCTGACGGTCAACAAGGCCGAGTGGGAAGCGACGGCCGTGCAAAAATCGATCGAGCGGGTCCCAGAGCGAAAGAATCTGATGACGACATCCAGTGTACCGGTGCAGCGGCTCTATACGCCACTGGACAATCAAAATCTGGATTATACCCGTGATCTGGGATTCCCGGGCACTTACCCCTATACACGGGGCGTGCAGCCTACCATGTACCGGGCGAAACCCTGGACAATGCGTATGTTCGCTGGCTTCGGCACCGCCGAGGATACGAACCGGCGCTTCAAGTACCTGCTCCAGCAGGGGCAGACCGGCCTTTCTACCGCGTTCGATATGGCGACGCTCTATGGCTACGATACCGATCACCCGAAAGCGGCCGGAGAGTTTGGTAAATGTGGCGTCGCGATCTCTTCTCTGGCCGATATGGAGATCCTCTTTGCAGATTTGCCTCTGGATAAGATTACTACTTCTATGACCATTAATAGCCCCGCGCCGGTGCTCTGGGCGATGTATATCGCGAATGCTGAGAAGCAGGGCTTCCCGATGGCCTCACTCGGGGGTACCTTACAGAACGATATCCTGAAGGAATATATTGCCCAGAAAGAGTTTCTGTTTCCGCCGGAACCTTCGCTGCGCCTGGTTGTTGATACTATTGAGTTCGGCACGCGCTTTATGCCGAAGTGGAACACGATCAGTATCAGCGGGTATCATATCCGTGAGGCGGGAGCGACCGCCGTGCAGGAGCTTGCTTTTACCCTTGCCGATGGGCTGGCCTATGTGGATGCCGCCCTTGAGCGTGGGCTGAAGATTGATGAGTTCGCGCCGAGGCTCTCGTTCTTCTTTGATGTCCATAACGACTTCTTTGAGGAGATTGCCAAGTTTCGAGCTGCTCGTCGACTCTGGGCACGGTTAATGAAGGAGCGCTATGGAGCCAAAGATCCGCGCTCAATGATGTTGCGTTGCCACGCGCAGACAGCAGGCGTCTCATTGACCGCACAGCAACCGGAAAACAATATCGTGCGGACCGCTATTCAGGCGCTGGCGGCTGTACTGGGGGGTACACAATCGCTGCATACCAATTCACTTGATGAGGCGCTGGCTCTTCCCACCGAGAAAGCGGCCTTGATCGCGCTACGCACACAACAGATTATCGCGCATGAGAGCGGCGTGGCGAACGTCGTTGATCCGCTTGGTGGTTCCTACTTTCTTGAGGAGCTGACCGATCAAACCGAGCGTGCGGCATTGGCCTATATCGAGCAGATTGACTCACTGGGTGGTGTGCTTGCCTGTATCCAGAATGGCTTCTTCCAGCGTGAAATAGCTGAGTCTGCCTATCGGTATCAGCAGGAAATTGATGCGAAAAAGCGTGTCATTGTCGGCGTCAATGAATATGTCATGGATGAAGAGGTTCCTGTACCGACGCTCTATGTTGATTACGAAGGACAGAAAGTACACCTTGAGCGCCTGAATCGGATTCGTCGTGAGCGAGATCAGGGAGCGGTTCGAGAGGCTCTGGACCGGTTGCGTTGCGCGGCCGAAGGAACAGAGAATACCATGCCATTTATTCTGGATGCGGTGAAAGCCTATGCAACTCTAGGCGAGATTATGGATGTATTCCGCACCGTCTTCGGAGAATACATGGAACCGGCCGTTTTCTAAATAGAACGTCTCAATGCGAGCATACCCTTCTAGCGGGCGCAAGGTTTTGTACCTGAACGCATTCAGTGATACAATGACTTGCGCCCTTTGTCTGCCCGCCGTTTGAGTTTGAAAGGGGGCTTGATTGGATGGATTCAATGATTGAAAGAATAGATGGCCCAATCGAGAAGCGCTCGCTCACCGCAGAGGATGTCGTTGCAATCCTGAAGCTTGCTGATGCGTGCAACAGGTATGAAAATTTGCATATGCGCCTGCTTGAAAAGGATCTGCGGGATCCCGAGCTCAAAACTCATTTTCTCTTGTACGAGGATGGCAGGCTTGCTGGCTATCTGTATGCTGAAGGAGTTGAGGAGAGGGAGCTGAGTGTGATGGTTCACCCGGCCTATCGGCGGAGAGGGATCGCCCGGGCACTGGTGGCACAGGCTCAGGCTGTTTTACGCGCGGCTGGCGCCACGCAGTTGCAGCTCATTTGTGAGGAGGGGGCGGCGGGTGGCAAGGCCTTTCTGACCGCACTTGGCGCTTCGCTTGCTCGTGCCGAGCATGAAATGGAGCTCGCGACGTTTCAGGAACGCTTTGCCTTTGATGACCGCCTTTCGTTTCAACCTGCACAAGACGATGAGATGGAGAAGGTGATCTCTGTTCTGGCGGACATTTCTCAAAAGTCGTCGGCGCACATTCGCCAGCGAGTTGAGAGTTGCTGGTCTAATCCCCACTGTTCCTATTATCTGCTGACTTTTGGTGAGGGTGCTGTCAGTTGTCGGGAAGCGGTTGGCGTTGTTCGTCTGGATTGGGATCGTAATGAGTGGACCTGCTGGCTCTACAGTCTCATCATAAAACCCGAGTATCGGGGGCGTGGCTATGGGCGTGTCTTGCTCGAAGAAGCGATACGTTCACTGCCTCATGATGAGCAATGGAAGGTCAAGCTTGAGGTGAATACAACGAATATTCCCGCTCTTCAACTCTATCAATCCTGTGGTTTTCGTATCACACGGACGTATGGATATTATCTCTTACCGCTGGCGTTGTCGGACGCACGGTAGGAACCCCTTGTATAAGGGAAACATTATCTACTTGGAGAACAGGAAATACTATGCGTTGGTTAGAACTTACGGTTACCTCTCATCCTGATGCAGTCGAGTCGGTCAGTGAACTCTTGAATCGCTACAGCCCGGATGGTGTGGTGATCGAACAGCCAATAGAGCTGTATGAAGAGGGTCAGGCGTATCGCGTGCTGGAGGGTCAGCCGGTCAAACTTCATGCATATGTGCCTATTGATGGGACGGAAGAGGATATCTGTTTGCGCGTGCGAGAAGCGCTCTGGCATTTCTCTGCGATCGGGTCACATCTGGTCGGTGATCTGGAAACGCGCCCGGTGAGTGAGGAAGATTGGGCCAATGCCTGGAAAGAATACTATCATGTCACGTTGATTGGCAAGCGCCTGGTAATTCGTCCCTCATGGCGTGACTATACCCCGAAGCCGGAGGAGGTCGTGCTGACGCTTGATCCCGGTATGGCGTTTGGCACTGGCCTGCACCCAACCACGCGCATGTGTCTGGAACAACTGGAAAAGCGCGTGAAGCCTGGAATGCAGGTGCTGGATGTGGGCACTGGTTCCGGCATTCTAGCGATTGCCGCCGCCAGGCTCGGAGCAGCTCATGTGCATGCCATTGATAACAGCAGCGTTGCCGCCGAGAGCGCCGCCGAAAATGCGAAAATGAACGATCTGGATGATCGCATCGATGTGGTGCTTGGGGTGCTGGACGAGCAGACGGCAAAGCAGCACGAAGGTAAATATGATCTGGTGCTGGCAAATATTATTGCCCACGTGATCGGAGGAATGGCCCCGCAACTCGCACAGACGCTTGCTCCTGATGGCCTGCTCATCGTCAGCGGCATTATTGAGGAACGGCGGAAAGATGCCGAGGAGCCGTTGTACGCTGCCGGGCTGGAACTGGTCGAAAAAGTGATGATGGAAGATTGGCTCGCGCTTGTGCTACGAAAGCGCACCGCATAATCAGTAAGGTTGTGAGGGTCTATGCATCGTTTCTTTGTCCCGCCAGAGTTGCCTTTGCAACCTGGCTCCACGCTTGATTTACCGGATACCGTTGCCCATCAGGTGAGGGATGTTTTACGTTTGCAGCAAGGGGAGCACCTTGTCCTGCTGGATAACAGCGGAGATGAGGCGCTCTGCTCGGTAATGAACCTCTCGCGCTCTCGTGTTGAGGTGCAGGTTGAGCAGCGTTCCCCGGGAAAGACCGGCTCAACGGTGAAAGTCATTTTGTGCCAGGGATTGTTGAAGTCATCAGGCCGTTTCGAGCTGATCCTTGAAAAGGGAACGGAGTTAGGAGTGACAACCTTTGTGCCAACCATCTGTCAGCGTTCGACGGCTGGACTCGGCGAGGTTGGTTCCTCCAAGTTGAAACGCTGGCAACGAATTGTGCAGGAAGCAGCGGAGCAATGTGGTCGTGCACGGATCCCGGGACTGGCACCGGTTCGACCGTTTGCCCGGGTGTTCGATGAGTTGCCTGAGGGGGCATTAGTTCTCATGCCCTGGGAAGAAGAAAAAGCACACCATCTGCGGACAACGCTAAAGGCGGCTCGAACCGCCTATACTGAGGCCCCGGCGGTGGAGCCACTCACGGTGGTTGTGTTTATTGGTCCTGAAGGCGGACTAACGGTCGATGAGGCGCGCATTGCGCGGGAGCATGGAGCACAGGTTGTCTCGCTCGGGCCGCGCATTCTGCGAGCAGAGACAGCGGCAATCACGGCTGTAGCGAATATCATGTATGAGTTAGAGTGTATCGGCGTAGAGCGAGGGCTTCATTGACCATGCCTGTGATTCGTGCTAAGATAGCCGGACATATAAGCGTATTCTGAGTATCTTACAGCTTTTTCTGTTTCCACAGCGGAGAAAGGTTCCTGTGGAAAACGAGCTTTTTGCGGACAATAATGGTGCTATGGAAAATGTTGTACCGGGCGTCCTTTTGCGCCTGAAGGCTACCGATATTATTCACATGGCTGGTCTCACCACTGCTTCTCTAGGACAGGAATATTGCCATATGGGGGCAGTGCTGAAGCCACAGCGACAGGGCGCATCTCTGAGTGGAACTGTGCGTGTAGCTCATGCGTCCTCACGGGTAGCTCTGGCGCTGATCGGTGAATTGGATGAAGATGCTTCCGCAGGTGAGTCGCGCCGCTATGATGTCAGCATTACGATTCAGAGCACGACTTCCTGGGATTATATCTGTACCTGTAATGAGCGATCCGAGCGGATCTGTGCTCATGCCGCGGCTCTGCTTTATTACTGGCTGGCGGAGCCGACTGCCTTTGTTCCCATTGCCCAACCCGCAAAAAAGCAGGAACCGGAACGACTGCCTGCACCGCCAAAGCAGTCGTTAAAGTCATATGCGAGGCCTCAGGCGAAATCCTATGCACCTGCTGCCCCATCAATCGTCGAGACGGGACAGGCTCCCGCTCGTGCGCCTGAGCATGAGACGCGAATCACACTTCCTGCAGGAAAAGTGGTAGAGCTCTTACAGCGGTATGGGCAGGAAGAATTGCGCTCTCTTGCCCGGGAATATGAGCTTACGGTAACCGGCCTGAACAAACAGCAGATAATCATGGCACTGCTTGAGGCGTTGCAGCAACCTGAAGCAATCCGACGAGTGGCGGCCTCGCTGGAGAAAGCCCCCCGCCAGCTTTTGGCCGTGATTACGCTTTCAGGGGGGACCGTGTCTGAAGGTGAACTGCGCGGACTCTATGAACGCTTCTCATTGAGCCGTGCGGGACAGCTTCAGGATCTTTTGCAGGTGTTGCAGGCGAAAGGGCTGCTTTTCCGCAAAGGTCTATCTCGTGAGCATGGCTGGTTTGTCCCTGAGGAAGTTCGTGCTGCTCTGCGTGTCACCGTCCCGATCAGCCATTATGCGTTATCGGTTCATGATATCCCCGAAGTCAGCAAGCAACAACTGCAGAAATTGCTGTCAGAACTCCTGCTACTGGCTCGGGCGCTGGACGGTTACCTGCTCTCTACAGAAGAACGGGAGTGGTTAGATCAGACAACGCGTGATGAGCAGCCGGTCTTCTCAAATCACCTGCCTGAAGCGCTGTTGCAGACTGCGCAGCAAGTGGTGTCGCGTCCTGCCGAATATCTCTCTTTTCTGGTTCGGCTGCTGCGTTTAGCCGGTTTTGTCTTGCGCGAAGAGGAACGGCTGCGGGTGCTCCCGGACTGTACGGCCCTGTTGCTCGGTCCATCCTCGATGCAAACAGCTCGTACTCTGTTTGATCTCTGGCTCAAGCAGACAGCTCTTGATGAGCTACAGGCCTTGCAGGCAGGTGGGATCAGGGTTGCCTTTCACCGTGATTCGCTCAATCGGCCCCTGTTGCGTGCGGGTGAGTTAGAGAGTGAGAACTGTGAGGCCCGCCAGACGTTGATAGCGCTTCTGACGCGCGTCCCTTTTGGTCAATGGGTCACGTTTGCTCCCTTTGCTCGCTTTGTCTACCGGCTAAATCCTCTGTTTTTACAGCATAGACAACGGCTCAATCCGCAGCCTCACTGGTGGCTTGAAACCGATGATCGTCATCCCTTACGCCCTCAGTTGTGGAATGATTGGTCACGCGCTGAAAAGGTTTATCTGGAGTATCTTTTGCGGGGACCGTTGAGCTGGTGGGGGCTCTGTGCGACCGTCGTTTCAGCCGAGCAGCAGGTCCAGGCGTTCTGTTTGCTGCCACAGGCAAAGCATCTCTTGTTTGCTGATGCGTTGCCGGAACCCGCCTTTGTAGATTTCCGGGAGGGACTTCCACTGGTAGAAATAGAGAATACCACAACACTCAGGGTTGCTCCTGGTGCGCAGGCCTGGCCTATTCTGGATCGTTTGGAGTCGTTTCTGCAACCAGCGGGCGTTGATCAGGGGAAACTCCTGTATCGGCTCTCTCCCGGCAAAATGGCGGCTGCGCTTGATCGAGGCATGCGTCCTGAGCCACTACTTGAGCTACTAGAAGCCTTGCAGGAGACGCGGGCAGATGAGAGCTTGCGTGCGCTGCTGGCACAGGTGCGTCACTGGCTCAACTGCTATGGTCGCGCTCGTTTATATACCGGTGTGACGATACTGGAAACGGCTGATCCGGGGATTATGGCCGAACTGACTGCCCAGGTCGACCTTGAGGAAAAACAGGTGCTGCGTATTCAACCAACAATGGCGATTGTGCGCAATGAGATGGTGGACCAGTTAATAGAAGAATTGAAGCGGCGGGGACAGACTCCCCTCTTGCACACAGAGGGACAGTATGGAGTTGAGTGAACTGGAACTGTTGCGTACCGTGCCAGCTTATCACGTGCAGGCAATGCTCCGGGCACGACGTGTGAAGGTTCCGGCTGGCAACGAAGATGAGGGGAATGAGCTTGAGCAAATTGTGGCTCGTCTGTTTGAACCAGGAGCATTGATAGAGGCGCTGAGCGAGCTGCGAGGGCTGGAAAAGCGGCTGCTCTGTGAACTTGTCTGGTGCGGCGGGCGGGCCAATAGCCGTGATCTGGCCCTGTATGCCACATATGCAGGATTGCTCGGAGAGGGAAATGAGCTTGAAGATGCTCGCCCGGGCATGAATGGAAGTGTTCAATATCCTGCCGCCTATTCGCACGGGCGGTTTGAGATGGCCCTGCATCTGTTGCTGCTTCGTGGCCTGATCTTCTGGAGCCAGAAGACACAATTTGCCAGTCTGGACTATGCCAGCGGGATTCATGATGGTATGCTGATCGTTCCCGCATCTGTGAAAGAGGCGGCGCTGAAGCTCTGGCCCCCCACGAAACCGCTCTCTGCCCTTGCTGAGGAGCAATTGTACGATGTAGGGGCGGGGGCCCGGGCGTTGCAACGAATGCTGTATCTCTACTGGTCAGCGGTGATGGCGGCACGAGAGGGGCTCACGCTGCTGAACAATGGCCTGCTGGCGCGTTCAGCCTTGCGCTATATTGTGGAACGGGTTGATGACCGTACCCGACTGGAACAGATCCGAAGCGAGACCGATATACCATACCTGCTGTTTGTGCGTCTGCTCTTGCTCAAACTGGGATTATTGCGTGTCCAGGGGGGGACACTGCTGGCTGCTCCGGCTCGAACCTATTTTCGGCAACCACTGCTTGAGCGTGCTCGCCGCTGTTATCAGCTCGCGCTTGAAGATGCATTCTGGAACGAGATTCCCTATCTTCCCGAGGTGAATGTGCGGCCAGGTCCCGCGCCCCTTGAGGCGGTGCATAGCGAGATACTGCGCTCTCGGCAGACTGTGATTGAACGGCTGAAATACGAGGAAGTGGGGGAGTGGATTACATTTCCTGCTTTTATTGCGCATATGAAGCTCTTTGCTCCCTACCTGCTCTTCCCTCGGCAGTATGGGCCGCGAGCGGAGCGCTATTCGACTGGTTGTAACCCCTATAATTGGGATTTCCGGTTGCGGAAGGGCTGGCTGACGCCGCGTGAGGGTTGGTATGCCGTCGAGGGCGGCTTTATTCAGACAGTAGTTAGCCAGATGCTTACCTGGCTCGGGATCACTGAACTGGATCATGCCGAGAAGCCGACACGTTTTCGTCTTCTGCCAGAGGCGGCTTTGATTATGGCAGAGCGTGAACCTGTAACAGGCGATGAGATCCAGGGTCGTTTGATTGTGCAACCGAACTTTGAGCTGGTCGTTCTTGCTCCCGTCTCGGAGGGGTTGCTGATCTCTCTGGATCGTTTTGCTGAACGGATTGACCTTGAGCATGTCGCTCGCTATCGTCTCTCGAAGGCCAGTGTGGTGCGGGCCATTCAGCAGGGACTGAATGCTGAGAAGATCACCCGCTTTCTGGAAACAGAGTCTCATAGCACATTACCACAGAATGTCGCTTATTCGCTCAAAGAGTGGGAGCGACAGGCGCGGCGGGTCGAGCTCTGGCGCAAGGTGATATTGCTGGAAGTTGAAGACCCGGCGGTGCTGGATGAGCTCTGTGCACAGGAGGAACTGTATGTGCGGCGCTTGAGCTCAACACTGGTCGAGGTGCTTCCAGAACGGATGCAGGAGATTCGGGAATGGCTCTGGCAACGTGCGCTTTTGCCTGCACAAACGGAAGCGCCTGCTCACTCTCCGCTGGCCGGTGAGGCGGGAGGGCCGCAATGGCGGTTATTAGAGGATGGGGTGTTACAGCCACTGTATCCGGTAGTTGATCTCTTTGTGGCAGCGGTGGCTGAGCGCTTCTGTGAGCAGCACAAGACTCATGGGGGGTTCTGTCTCACGCCTGACTCCGTGCGGCAGGCCTTGAAACAGGGAATGGAGCTGGAAGGGATCATTCGTTTTCTGCAACGGTATTGCCTTGATGGGATCCCGGGCTCTCTGTTGCCCCGCCTGAAACTCTGGGGTGATGGCTATAGTGCCAGCACGTCCATTTATCTTGAGCAGGGCCCGCTACTGCGTTTGCCTGAGCAGGTATTACAGGATCTACATGGAGACGAGCAGGTGAGTGCTTTACTGGGTCCAACGCTTGAGCCAGAGTATCGCTTTGTGCGCATTTCCCCCTCCGATCTGGGGCGGTTACGAGCTCTGTTACGGGAACGAGGCTTCGCTTTAGATGAATTTTCCCAGTTTCAAAAAAATTCCTCGGAAAGTAGTTGACAACTCTTCCAAGTTATGATATTTTATACGTGCAGTCGGGAGTCACAGAAAAAAGAAAGTGATGACGACGCGCTAGCACTAAGACTAGCGGGAGTGGCTCAGTGGTAGAGCGCTTCCTTGCCAAGGAAGATGTCGCGGGTTCGAATCCCGTCTCCCGCTCTTTTTTATTGTATGGCGACGTAGCCAAGTGGTAAGGCAGGGCTCTGCAAAAGCCCCATTCAGCGGTTCGAATCCGCTCGTCGCCTCCAGGCGTGATGGTGTGAGACCTCACGCCTTTTTGTGTTGTTCTGGCGTTCACGCTACCAATGCTTTTTCTGGATTGCTCTTTATGGCGCAACCACGTACATACTCCACCAATGCAATCATTCTCAAACGCTTCCCGTATGGCGAGGCCGACCGCATTTTGACGCTCTTTACTCCCTATAAAGGAAAGATCAGTGCTATCGCGAAGGGGACGCGTCGCCCGGTCAGTCGCAAATCGGGCCATCTTGAGCTGCTGTGCCTTTCGCGTTTGCACGTGGCACAGGGGCGTAATCTCGATATTATTACGCAGGCTCAGGTGAGTGAAAGCTTTCTCCATCTGCGGGGTGAGTTCTGGCATATGACCTGTAGTACCTATCTGGCAGAATTGATTGACCGGCTGATCGAGGACGATAACCCCTACCCGGAAGTCTATGAACTGCTAACGCTAGCCTTGCGTGTGCTGGATGCTGATGCGCAGGAGCTTCAGCAACAACGCACTGCCGGAACGCTCAATGCCGCCCATGAGCGCGATCGCAGCCTGCTGTTATTGCGCTTCTTTGAGATTCACCTTCTCTCATTGATTGGCTATGAGCCGCTGCTTCGGACCTGTGCTCACTGTGATGCGGAGCTGGAACCGGTGGAGAATGGCTTTACCCCGACGCTTGGCGGTGCGCTCTGTCCCGAGTGCTCGCATTTGTGGTCTCATAAAATCTCGGTCAATGCGCTCAAAGTCTTGCGTCTGCTCCAACGCAGTTCCTGGGCTCAGGTGCCGCGTCTGCATCTGAATGAGCAGCTGCATGGCGAGATCGAGCATGCAGTGCGTGGCCTGTTACGCCAGCATCTTGAGCGTGACCCGGAGTCCTGGGAATTTCTGGCGATGTCGACCCGGCACTAGCGCCGATACAATCAATACATGATGCGGTGTTCTGGCTGAGAAACGGTGATGTGAACAAAAGCGTGCTCTCAGTAGAGTCTGTTTTTGTTAGCAATGGAAGGAGCGCCAGTATGGCGAACGATCATCGTTTCCATGAAATACATGCCCATACTCACGGCTCACAATGTGGACATACAGCCGTTCTGCATGAAGGGCATCTCGATTACCTGCATGAAGGGCACCTGCATCACCCGCATGGCGATCACTATGATGAGCACGTGATTGCTGTCAGCCCCCAGAATCCTGAGGAATGCAAGCAGGTGAGCTGCGCGTGTAGCGGTCATACAAGCTGCCAACATGAGCAGATCCCGCATGGCGATCATATGGATTATCTGGTGAATGGTCGCTTGCATCATGTGCATGGCAACCATTGTGACGATCACGGACCTGTAGAGGTGCGATGAAAGAGGAGGATTGTTCCCCCTCTTTATTTATGCCTCCCAGACCTGATTGAGTTGAGGGGCGTAGAAAAGAATGGCTCGCCTATAGGTCTGAATGTCCTCATTCGAGCTGGTTTCCGCGATGATACGAAGTACCAGCTCCATTGCCTCTGCGTGTCGTTGCACGTTGTAGAGCGCCATTGCCAGAAAGACCTGTAGCGCTCTCTGCTGTGGAAACTCCTGAACGCCTTGCTGTAAAGTTTCGACCGCTTGCTGATACTCTCCCAGGGCTCGATAGGTGCTTCCCAGACCCAGAAATGCTTCTGCCCGTTCTGAACCCGTGAGCCCGTTGTCCAGTGCAGCCCGATAATAGGGCTCTGCCTCGTGCTCCAGTCCGAGCGAGTCATGTACTGAGGCGGTATAATAGAGCGTCTGCGGGTGTTTGGGGTTGGCAGTGACAAGCTGTAAAAGTTGTTCTCGCGCTTCTTCAAGCTTGCCCGCTGTATAGAGTTCTATCGCGTGCTGTAAATTCGCTTCCATTCGATCGGCTCCTGTCGCTATCATAATAGCTCCCAGTATACCCCATCTTTGAGTAGCGAGCATCCGTGTGCAAGAAGTTTTTTCCCGCCCCCCTCAATGCTAGGAAATACCCTTTTTCTATGATATGGTTAAGAGGAATTGAATGTGCTGCATTGTAGCCGCCTCTGGAGGTATGATGGAAGATACCGCACCTGTTCCTCGAAAGGGCGAAGGACGTCGCCCACTTGTTGCATCCGCATCTTATGTCTTCTGGGTCATGTTCTGTATCAGCTTTCTGAACTACCTTGACCGGTATGTCCTCAGTGGTGCAGGAAACGTGATGGCAAAAGAGCTGAAATTTGACCTCGGGCAGCTTGGCCTGATCGGTTCAGCTTTCCTGATCGTCTATACGCTCTGTTCGATGCCACTGGGAATGCTAGGTGATCGCCTGAAGCGCAAGAACGTTGTTGCCACCTGTGTGGCGATCTGGAGCTGTGCCACAGCGCTGACCGCGCTGGCGAACAATTTTCTGTCTCTCTTTTTGTTTCGTATGTTGCTTGGGGTTGGGGAGGCGGGATATTTCCCGGCGGGGACCGCGCTGCTCAGCGACTATTTCAGTCGTTCGCGCCGCTCACGCATTATGAGCTTCTGGAGTATCGGACAGTATGTGGGCGTGCTCGGTGGCTATGCGCTTGGCGGTTATCTGGCAACGCTCTATTTTGGAAGCTGGCGGTTGGCCTTTTTGCTGACCGGTATTCCGGGCCTGCTGCTGGCGCTGCTTATCTGGCTGGCGCGAGAGCCCCGACGCAATCAGGCCGATGAGGAAGAACAACAGCAGCGCGGAGCTGTATCGGAGCCTGTGGAGCTGACAAATGCTCCACGTGGTACGATTCTACAGCAATGCCTGTCTCTGTTAAAGATCAAGACCATGATCACATTAACCGTCATGCAGATCTTTGCCTATTTTGTGCTTGGCATCGCGGCCTACTATCTCCCGGTCTTTCTCCAGCAGAAGGACACATTTGATCTTTCCTCAGATCGAGCTGGCCTGTACTCTGGTGGCGTGATTGTCATTGCCAGCTTGATCGGGACGCTGACTGGTGGCTATCTTTCGGATCTGCTGAATCGGCGGCACCCGGGGGCGCGTGTGCTGGTGTGTGGGCTTGGCTTTCTGCTCTGTGCGCCGGTCTTTGCAACGGCCATTCTGACCCGGGATATGACACTCTTCACACTTTTCTTTGTCCTGACAGCGATTCTGCTCACCCTCTATACCGGGCCGAGCACCGCGGCGATTCAGGATGTTGTCCCTTCCTATTTACGTTCGAGCGCGGTCGCGGTCTCGATGTTAGTTGCGCACCTGCTGGGGGATGCCTTTGCGCCGCCTCTGGTGGGCATGCTGGCAACCTCTTTTGACCCGACGCATGGGACTCATTTTCAGGCGAATATGGCGGGCAACGAACTGGCTCTGGCATTTCTGTATACTTGCGTTCCGGCGCTGGTGCTGGCTGGACTGGTTGGAATTTTTGGGGCGCGCTGGATGAAGGACGATGTGGCGGCTGCTGAGCAGGCGGACAGGGAAGCGAGAATCGTGCCCGCGTCATAGGCCTTCCGGGTGATAGCGTCAACGGAAAATACGAGCGAAAGAGGAATCTCCTGCCCGCGAGCGGGAGGTTCTTCTTTCTGTATGGACAAGGAGGGTAACTGTCACTTATGATGAAGAGAGAAAAAGTTGTAGAATCTTCTGATTCGTCTTATTGTATTGAGCAGTAGAATTGTGTGCCGGGAGGTTCTGAGGAATTGTCAAAGATTCATTTTTATGAACTGGAACAACTGAGCGCGGAACAGCGAGCAAGACTGTTGCGGCGTTCAGAGGTCGCGATTGACGATCTGATCGAGTATGTGCGCCCGATTGTGCGAGATGTGCGTGACCGTGGAGATGAAGCGGTGATTGAGTATATGGCCCGCTTTGATAAAGTGCACCTGACACCTGATCGTCTGCGGGTGAGTCGAGAAGAGATCGAGCAAGCGCATGCTGCATTAGAGAAAGATGTCTATGCCGCAATCGAGCATGCGGTTCGCAATGTGCGAACGTTTCATCAGCGTCAGTTGCCCCATGAACAGTGGTTTACCGAGGTCGCGCCGGGCGTGATGGCAGGTGAGAAGATCACCCCGATTAGTAGTGTCGGTCTCTATGTGCCGCGTGGAAAAGGGGCCTTCCCTTCTGTGATGTATATGCTTGCGGCTCCGGCCAGTATCGCTGGTGTGCCTCGAATTGTTGTTTGTACGCCTCCCGGACCGGATGGAGCGGTTGACCCAGCCTCGCTGGTCGCGGCTGATCTCTGCGGTGTGCATGAGATTTATCGCATTGGCGGTCCTCACGCGATTGCAGCGCTGGCCTATGGCACACAGAGTATTCCTCGGGTCCATAAGATTACCGGGCCTGGAAATCCGTATGTTTCCGCGGCCAAGCGTTTATTGTATGGGACGGTTGATGTTGGCCTTCCGGCTGGTCCAAGCGAAGCGATCATTCTGGCAGATGAGAGCGCAGATCCTGAGCTGGTTGCTCGTGATGTACTGATTGAAGCGGAACACGGTCCCGATTCGTCGAGTATAGTAGTGACTGATAGCCGGAAGCTTGCACAGGCGGTTGCGGCGCTGCTGCCGGCGAAGATTGAGGCGCTGCCTGAGCCGCGGCGGTCATTCTGTCTCAATGGATTGACGGGGGAAAAGGGAACGGGTGGCATCCTGCTAACGAAGACTATGCAGGACGCGATCGCCTTCGTGAACGAGTACGCGCCTGAACATATGGAAGTGCATGTGCAAGAGCCATTTGCGCTTTTAAGCGAGCTCAAGAATGCAGGTGAGATTCTCTTAGGGCCATATACACCGACCTGTACCGGAAACTATAGTGTTGGGACCAATGCGATTCTGCCAACCGGTGGCTTTGCCCATACCTTTTCCTGTACCTCAGTATTCGATTTTCTCAAGCGAACCGGAGTGGCGTATCTGACGGCAGAGGGCTATGCCTCCTTGAGTGAGACCACACGTCGTCTGGCCACCTTCGAGGGGTTCCCGGCTCATGCTCAAGCGGTAACCGAACGACCGGTCCCTGATGCAAGGAAATAGCACTGTTGGGGGAATGAACCATCTACCCAAAGATACCAGTATTCGGTGTACATCCTGAAAAATGGTATGCTACATGGAGCAGTGGCGTGCGTTAGTGCGGAAGAGGGGGGAAAAGTGTGATTGTGTGAAGTAGGCTACTGCCCAGTGGAGACAAGATGTGTTATAATTCCCCCTACATAGAGGCCATCTTGTAATGTAGACTAGTGAGAGGACCCGTGCGCAGGGGAAGGTGTCCTCCCCTTCAAACAGAGTTGCCAGGTCAAGGTGCTATGCGTCTCTTGTTGTCAGAAGGAAAGGGAATACGTTGTAGCACACGCCGGGGGATCTGACGCAGTATTGTTGCTGGCATATATAAAGGTCACGTATCAGATAGTATATCAGCAGTTGACCTGTTGCTAGATAGAGTCTAAAAAGTTGAAGATCGGTAACAGCAAGATATGAATAATAATGCACCTGATCCCAAAAATATATCATCTGTAAGCAGTGAGAATGGGCCTCAGAGTGGGCCAGTATCCCCTACGCCGTCAACCGATGGTGGGGCGCAAGCACGCCGCCGTTTACTCCCTGATACGGAGCTCTCAGACGGGCGCTACAGGATTGAGCGGTTGATTGCGGCTGGCGGCATGGGGGCTGTTTATCGTGCAATTGACAAGCGCTTTAACCGTCCTTGTGCCGTCAAAGAGATGCTGGATGACTTCACCGCAGAGGCGGAGCGGGCTCAATCGGTTGAGTGGTTCCGACGTGAAGCGACTCTGTTGCTGGATTTAAGTCATCAATGTATTCCTCGTGTGCGCGACTTTTTTACGCAAGATGGTCGCTACTATCTGGTGATGGACTTTATCGAGGGACGTACTCTATCCGAGATTCTTGAAAAAGAAGGCACTGTGATAGGGGTCAATGGAGCGCGAGGCGTGCCCGAGGCACGTGCTCGAAGTTGGGCCATCCAATTGTGCGATGTACTGGGATATCTGCATCGCCAGAACCCTCCGATTATCTTTCGTGACTTGAAACCTTCCAACATCATGGTCACCGGGCAGGATGAAATTAAATTGATTGACTTCGGTATTGCTCGTAGTTTCCAGTCTCAGGGGCAGGCGACCATTATTATGACGGTTGGCTATGCACCACCTGAGCAGTTGCACGGCATGCCGGAACCGCGCAGTGATATCTATTCTCTGGGGGCGACCCTGCACCGTGTGTTAACCTGCCATGATGCTGCAAATAACAAGCCAACTATCTTTTCTTTCCCGCCTGTGCGCTCCTTGCGTCCAGATCTCTCTGTCGGCTTTGAGCAGATCTTGATGAAGGCTCTGGCATATACGCCTAATCAGCGCTGGCAGAGCTGTGATGAGATGGCGCGGGCTTTACGGAACTTGCCGCCGGTCACCGCTACACCGGTCGTTTCTGCTCCTCTGGGCAGCGGACAGCATTTCGCTGGCAGGCAAACACCAAGCGGCCCACAGAATCCGCCAAGTGGCGGCTCGGGTGGATATGTGCCTTCATCTGGTCCGGTGACAACCGGGACAACCGGCCCGGGCGGACAGTTTATTACGGCGGCGCTTGGTCATATGGCGGCGGGGCGAATTGAAGAGGCGTATATGGCAACCATGCAGGCGTGTGGTATAGAACCCAATAACGCGCTGGTGCATAAGCTCTTCGGTCAGGTGTTTGCGCGGAGACGCCCCCCTCAGGTCGATCAGGCGATCCGGGCCTATGCACATTCCATTGAGCTGGACCCGAATGACGCCGAAACGCACAAGTTGATGGGGGATATCTGGCTCTATCTTCGTCCGCAGCCCTATCAGGCCATTCCACATTACACACGCTCGGTTAGCCTGAACCCGCGGGATCATGAAACGCATTTCCGTCTGGGGTTGTGTTATGAGAAGACAAACCAGTTGGAACCGGCGCTGAAAGCCTATCAGGAAGCGCTAAATCTGGTGCCGAAACAGCCACCTCAGATGATGGGTCATTATGGGCAGATGCTTGGACGCCTTGCAATGCGTATGCAGCGCTATCCTGTCGCTGAACATGGTTTTGTACAGGCTTTGATCGCGAATCCAGCCGATCATAACACGCGCTTCTTGCTGAGTCAGGTGTATGAAGCTGAACAGAAGCTGGAAGATGCTTTCAGGGAATGCTCCTATGTATTGGGCCCTCTGGGCTCGATGAATCCGGCGGTCGCACAGATGTATCAACGATTACGCGCACGTTTAGGACGATAAAGACAGATTTCTATGCGCTGTCACTCCGGCATGAAGGGAAAATGTCAATGAATACGCATAGTCTCAGTTCCAGATGGCAATGGCGAGGTCGGTCGCTGTCTGTCTGTGCATTGGGGGGACTTCTTGTTGCTTTGATTCTGCATCTGCTTGCGTTCTCGCCCGTCTCTGTCGCGGCGGCAGAAAACAGGCCGCCATTGGGTGTTGCTCGTGCCGGTGCTTCGCTGGTGCGCCTGGTGGCTACGTATACCGTAGAAGAGAATACAGCTGACGCGACCCCTTCGCCAACCTCAGGGACTCCCCAGGCTACTTCAGTGGTGGTTCCCAGCACTATGTTTTCCTGTACCGGCCTGGGAGTGATTTTTGCGAGTTGGGCTGCTGACAATGAGTTGAATACCTGGATTCTAACGGATGGCAATGTTGTCACCAATGATGGACGAACCTGCGCTTCCTCTCGTCCAAATGCCAAATTATCCAGGCTGTTTATCTATTTCAGTACGGCGTTTAATGAGAAAATGCCTCCCATCCCCTTGCAGTTTGATATTGAAAAGGGAGATAAGCTGACTTCTCTGAAGTGCCAGACCAGCCCCTGTAAGGATGGCGTGGTTGCTTTTTCGCTGAATTATTCGCATTCGTTACCTTTCATTTCTGTTGTCAGCAACTCACCATCGGAAACGTTCACACTTGGCCTGGCAAAGAATGAAGACGCGATTGTGATGCCTGAAGCGGTGCATGACGGTGGCGATGGACAGGAGGCGGGTACCTATCGCACCCCGGTGCAGATGCCCGGTGAAGAGCTTGGTCAGAACCGTCTGGGTATGCCTGTGGTCAATAATGTCGGGGATCTGGTTGGCCTCTATGTGGGAAACACCCGGATTTCCGGCGACAGAATCAATGCTTTTATCAAGCAGCAGCTACCGGAACTACAGAAGTCCCATGAAAACACTGTAAACGCCCACTGGAAGAGCGGCGTTACCAATTTTTACCAGAAGCGCTATGAGCAGGCGCAGAGCGATTTCCAGAGTGTGGTAGCCGAGAATCCTCAGTTTCAGGGGGCCGATCTGTTGCGTCAGGAAGCAGCGCAAGAGCTACAGCATCAGAACACAACCACTACTGAGAATCAGGAGAGGGAGGCCGAAGCCGCAGGGCTCACTCTATTCGGTTTCCATCTTCCATATTGGCTGTTGATCGTTGCAGCCGTATTTCTCATTCTGGTGATCCTGCTGATCTGGGTTAGCCTGCGTTTCGGACGTGCACGAAGCCAGAAGGCACGTATGCGCAAGTTTCAGGCCGAGTTGGAAGAACTTGAGCGCCTGGCAGAGCCCGACGCAGCAAGAATTAAACAAGAGGAGGAGGCGCAAGCCATGCAACATCAGCAAAAGCCCCCGCAATCTCAGCCTCTCTGGGAGCAGCAAAAGGTGCAGGTATCTCAGGGCGCTGGCAATCAAGCGTCAGTTGCCCCCGGTTCATTCCCTGCTGGCAGTGAAACACAGCCTGCTCAGGCTGCCTCGTCCGCTCAGCGGAAGGGAGCTGAATTGACCTGTCCTGCCTGTGGCGCTCCGGTTCAGAAAGACGATAATTTCTGTACAAACTGTCGGCAGGTGCTCTCACCTTCAACCTCGGGTGTGCACTATCGCATCTCGTCTCAGCCGCTTGGGAGCCTGCGTCCGGCAAATCTGATACCGGCGGATAAAATCGCGGAGATGCCAACCGCAGAGATGCCACCCAAACAGTCGATTCAGGATGAGCCAACACGCCCGATTCCACCCGGTGTGGCCCCGTCCTCTGCCGATACGGAGAAGACGGTTCCGTTTGATCGCTCCTTCATGGCTGATTTCATGCCGCTGTACCGAGCTGGCACGGCCTCTGATCCGGGCATCAAGCGCAAGCACAAGCCGAATGAGGACAGCTTGTTTGCGGCCTATGGGAGTTGGAATGTCAATTCAACGTATGTGCCGTTTGGCCTGTTTATCGTTGCTGATGGTATGGGTGGTCATGCAGCTGGACGCGCTGCAAGCCGTCTGGCGATCCAGACGATCGTGAACTTTATGCTGCCGATCCTGAACAAAAACTATATCGCTCACGGCGACTCGTTGGAGAAGTTGCTTGTGGAGGGCGTGCAGCGTGCCAATCAGGCGGTACACCAGAATAACATGGAGCAGCGTGCTGATATGGGCACGACGATGACTGCGGCGTTGTTGGTGGGGGCGAATGCCTATGTCGCCAATGTTGGCGATAGTCGCACCTACCTGTATCGTCCGGGAACCGGACTGAAGAAGATAACAAACGATCACTCGGTTGTTGCCAGTCTGGTGGAGGCGGGCATTATCAAGCCTGACGACATCTACACCCATCCAAAGCGCAACCAGATCTATCGCAGCCTGGGCGAGAAACCAATGATAGAGGTAGATAGCTTCCAGGTCACACTTCAGCCGGGCGATAAGATACTGCTCTGCTCGGATGGTCTCTGGGATATGGTCCGTGATCCCCAGATCGAGAGTATCCTGGCAGCGCCTGAGGGACCAGAACAGATGGTCCAGAACTTGATTCAGGCCGCGTTTGATGGGGGCGGTGAAGACAATGTCAGTGTGGTGTTTGTTGAACTGGCAGAGGCGGCACAGCCACCAACTGCACCCTCTTTCCAGGTGGTGGGAAAGCCGGATACCATCGAGTTACCACCCCTGCAATAAGGCTTTTTCTCTCGGGCGGGATCGCATCCCGCCCGCTTTTTTGTGCCGCTTTTTGCGCATGATTCGTAGAAAGGGAAGGGGCGTAATAAATTGTCGCTCCTTTCTCCCTGTGCTATAATCAGTGCAGCATCTTCTAGCCTTTGTCGAAATAATAAAGGCCTTTTTATTGGGAGGAAAGCTCGTGCCAACCCTTAATCCTGGGTATTTATATGCAGGCATTCTCTTAGTGGCGGGCTTTGTTTTTGTGATACTTGCAATGGCCGTTGCTAATCTGCTTGCACCCCATAATGCTACAAAAGAGAAGCTACAGACATACGAGTCTGGTGAAACTCCGATCGGTTCCGCCTGGGTGCAATATCCTCTGGGCTTTTATATCTTCGCCTTGCTCTTCGTTGCATTTGACGTTGATATTGTTTTTATCATTTCCTGGGCGGTGATCTTTAAACAGCTAAGTATCTTTGGCTTTGCGGAAATTCTTTTCTTTATTATTGTGCTCACGCTTGGCCTGGTCTATGCCTGGCGTAAGGGAGTGACGCGATGGATCTAGTACCACGTTCAACAAACATACCCAGTGCAACAACTGGCTATCGAGATCAGAACGCAGCGCTTGCCCGTGATCTGGCGCCGATCGCGCAGATTATTGGGAAGCCGGTTCAGCCGCAGACCATGAAGGGAGACTTCCTGGGTCTGGAGGTTGATGCGGAACATCTGGTCGCCGTGTGCCGTTTCTTGCGTGATCAGCTTGGCTTTGAATTGCTGAGCTGTGTATCAGGGGTCGATATGCTCGATCATATGGAAGTGGTCTACCATGTTCGCTCCATTGTGAGAGGGCAGTTGCTTCAGGTGAAAGTGCGCATTGATCGTGAGAAGCCGGTTGTTGATAGTGTCGTTTCGGTCTGGCCTACAGCGAACTGGCTGGAGCGCGAAACCTACGACATGTATGGGATCCACTTTGCCGGGCATCCTGATCTGCGTCGTATGCTTCTTGATGATGATTTTGAGGGCTACCCGCTGCGTAAGGATTTCCATCAGGTCCCTCTGACGGTCAAGCCACGGGCGACAACACAGGTTGATCCGAATATGGCTGTATCCGGTCAATTCCAGCAGCAGCGTCTGGAGCGCGTTGTGCAGAAGAAGCTCGGTCAGGGCATGCAGGAGCGCTTGCACCCCGGGACACCGACGTTTGGTCATTCTGCTCATGGGCCGGAAGATACCCCCCAGGGCGCGCCAGAGAAGTAGCAAGGCCCGTTTCTTCTGGTTCAGTTATGCAATGCGGGAACTGGCGTTCCCTCCTGACTGGAAGCGATCTCTGTTTGTTGTCTGGTCGTTTGCTCTCTCCTGTGAGCCGAATTGCCCGGGAGGAGTGAGCGTTTGAGCCTCTACCTGACTGAAATGTGAGTGTGTGCTATGCCGAGAGCAAGGGCGCGTCGGAATACTGGACAGAGCAAAAAGGGAACAGGCACACCCAAGAGTGAACAGGCTCGTCATCGTAGAGATAACGGAGGGAACAGCGGTGGAACCGGCGGTCCGACCCAGCAGAGAAGAACGGTCCTTATTCCTGCTCTTACCGCGCTTGTCTGTTTTTGTGGTGGCTTCTATTATGCCCTGTTCTCAACGGACCCGAACCGCGCTGTGATTGGTGGCATTGCTGTGCTCACGGGGTTTATCTGGCTGTTCCTTGTCTGGTCCCGTGTGCGAAGGCTGCCGCGAAGAATACATCGTAGATAAAGTTGCATGATACTCTGTGTTTCCTGTTCCGCCTGACGGCTCTTGTGTAGTCGTTGCGCGGGGTGGAAGATTTGAAATTTTCTGATTGAGGATACTCATGGCTACAGACCAAGAGATGAAAATACATCCTGAAGGGGGAGTTATCGAGGAGTCGAAGTCACAGGAAATGCTGTTGAACATGGGTCCTCAGCACCCTAGCACTCACGGCGTGTTGCGCTTGATGCTGAAGCTTGAGGGCGAAACAGTCCTTGACTGTACTCCAGTGATCGGCTATTTGCATCGCGGCATTGAGAAAATTCTAGAGAACCGCACGGTAATGGCCGGTATCCGTTATATGGATAACTCCGACTATCTTTCTCCGATGCTCAATGAAACGGCATATGTTGGCGCTGTTGAGCAGTTAATGGGCATCGAGCCCCCGCGTCGAGCTCAGTACATTCGCTTGATTACCAATGAGCTTCAGCGTATCGCAAGCCATCTGGTGGCTCTGGGAACCTACGGCATGGACCTCGGCGCTTTTACCCCGATCCTGTGGACCTTCCGCGACCGTGAGGGCATTCTGGACCTGTTTGAGGCCCTCGGCGGCAGTCGCTTCAATGTGAACTATATGCGTGTGGGGGGGGTGCTCCATGATACCCCCAGTGGTTGGCTTACGCAGTGCGAAAAGTTCCTGGATGAGCTGGAGAAGAACACCAAAGAACTGGATACTCTGCTGACCGGGAACGAGATCTTTATGGCTCGTACTCAAGGGGTCGGCTATATCGATCCACAGCAGGCGATGGCTTATGGTCTGACTGGCCCGATGCTGCGCGCCAGTGGCGTGAACTGGGACCTGCGTGTGAACCGCCCGTATATGGCCTATCGTGAGATCCCGGTGAATCCTCAGGTCCGTCAGGAAGGCGACTGTTTTGCTCGCTATTATGTCCGCCTCAATGAAATCTTTGAGAGCATTCGCCTGTGCCGTGAGGCTATCGATAAGATGCCCGGCGGTCCGATCTCGACACGCACTCCGATTGCCCTGCGCCCACCACGCGGCGAAACCTATTTCGCTGTTGAGAGCAGTAAGGGTGAGCTTGGTGTGTACTTTATCAGCGATGGCAGTGAATATCCGTGGAGAGCGAAACTGCGCGGACCTTCCTTCATCAACTTGCAGATCCTCCCGGAGCTGCTGCGTGGTCATAAGATGAGCGATACCATTGCGATTCTGGGTAGCCTGGACATCGTGCTTGGTGAAGTTGATAGATAACACGAGGTTTTTGACGGTACGAGTTGAAACAGGTCAGGGTGGCTCCCCTTGCCTGTTTCTATGTGTGCTGTTTTGGAGTAATTCAAGATGTTTAGCGTTGTGATGGCTGAGGCCGGATCGAGCGATCTTTGGACCTGGTGGACTCAGTTTGTAAGCGGACTCCTTTCCTGGGAGACCCTTCAATATGTGGTTGCCTTCCTCTCGATCTTTGGCTTTATCATGACCAGTGCGGTTATCCTGATCCTGCTCGAACGTAAGGTGATGGGCTGGATGCAGGACCGTCTGGGTCCTATTCATACCGGGCCGTGGGGCTTGTTGCAGACGGTCGCTGACGTTGGTAAGCTGTTGCTGAAGGAAGACATTCATGTGGTCAAGAGCGACAAGCTGATGTTCCTGCTTGCGCCTTCTGTCTTCCTGGCTCCGGTGATGGCATCCTGGGCGGTGATCCCGTTCTCCCCGTATATTCGCCTGCCGTTTACGGCTCTGGCAACCGGTATTGTCTTTTATGTAGCAATGAGCTCCATTGACGTTGTTGGCGTGATTATGGCCGGTTGGAGCTCGAATAACAAGTATTCATTGATTGGTGGTCTGCGTTCCGCGGCTCAGATGATTTCCTATGAGCTGCCGCTGGTGCTCTCGCTGGTAAGCGTGGTGATGCTGACAAGCGTCCTGGCGAAGGATGGTATCGGTACGGTGTCCCTCTGGGATATCCAGCAGTACCAGGATACCTGGACAAAGACTGGCAATGGCGTGCTGGACTTCCTCTTCCAGGGCTTCACTCCCTGGAGCTGGTTCTTCCTGGTGCAGCCGCTGATGCTGATGATCTACTATATCTGTGGTCTGGCTGAGACCAACCGCTCGCCGTTCGACCTGCCAGAAGCGGAGTCCGAGCTTGTGGCTGGTTATGTGACCGAGTACAGTGGTATGCGCTGGGCTCTCTTCTATCTGGGTGAGTACGGTAACATGACGATCGTGTCCGCGATCGCAAGCTATCTCTTCCTGGGTGGTTTCTCTGGCCCTGGCGTTGGTTTCTTGACCGGCCTCGGCAATATCTGGTGGGGACTGCTTGGAAACATCCTGGCGTTGGCGTACTTTGTGCTGAAGATCTACCTGCTGTGTACGGTCTTCATCTGGGTTCGCACAACTCTGCCACGCTTGCGTGCTGACCAGCTCATGCAGTTCGCATGGCTGATCCTGATGCCTGTTACACTCTGTAACATTGTGCTGAGCGGTGGCATCTACCTGATCTGTAACGCGCTTGGTCTCTCCAACCTGATCTACTTGATCGTGCTTGGTGTCATCAACTGGCTTTCGATCGGCCTGTTCATCTGGATTGTGCGTCGTGCAACTGTGGCGACCACGCGTCGCGCTCAGGCTCCCGCGATCCGGGCACAGCGTCGAGCGTCCTCTGTCCCTGCGCTTCAGTTGCGTGACGGGGTTCCGTCTCGCGTCTCTGAGCTCCCAGCGGGCAGTTCAGTCGCAGGTGGTGGCTCGCACTAAGCAAAAGAAGAAGCGAAAAGAGGCTACAGATTTTGCATGTAGTCTCTTTTCTTTTTGCCCGAAAAAAGAGCCGGAGCAATGCCCGGCTCAGTGCCTGTTTTTGTTGATAGGAGAGATAACCCTTTCTTCTTTTTTTAGATCACCATTTTTGAATAGCTTAGAAGCCTATACATGTCAGCAAGAGCCACGGAAGTAGAACACCGGCAATGGAGCCTGCGATGACCTGACCGGTGGTGTGACGCCGAAGGATAACCCGTGACCAGCAGACCAGCAGGAGCAGAACATAGGCCGGTAAACAGATCGCTCCATAGATGATTGTTAATATAGTGAGCGCCCCTGAGAGCGAGGCCGCGTGCATACTGATTTTCCACCACACAGTAATAATCAGAAGAATGACTCCAATAATAATAGTGGCGAGCAATACGGATTGCAGGGCTCGTGGCGCTCGGGTCAGGGCCAGCGCGATCAGACCGAGCAACGCTGAACTGAGACCGAAGAGAAAAGGACCGGTCCGCTGTGAGCGCTTGCTGACGTCCAGATCGCTGAGCTTGCCCATTTTGACGCCGATCGCGATATAGATCATCGGGCCAACGCTCAGGAAGAAGAGCGTTAACGCGGTATAGCCAAGCGCGGTGTACTGATTCGCGGCCTGTGAAAGCGCCACCAGAAAGACTGCCGGAATAGAAATCACTATCGGTGATAGAATAGCTGAAAGATAGCGGGCAATGCGAATATGAGGTAATTGTGACGTCGCAAGTGGTGTATTCTTATCGAGAGTAAGTGGTTGTTCTCTCATGCGCCTCCTTCGTTCTTTCTCTCGCGTGTTATTGAAGCGAGAATGGTGCTCTCAGGTGCTTTATCCTGAAACCTGTGGATAGTTTTTCGCTTGTGTGACAGTGACTGGATAGCCCAGAATCACGCTGGCTGTCCGTTGAAATGCTGTGGCGTCCCCACTACTCCATAGCTGGACCGTTCCTCTTTCCTCCTGTTCAGCAGGCCGGAGCAGCTCTTCCGTTTCCAATACCCATTGTGTACGGCGGGCAATTGCACTTCCGCTATCAATTACTTGAACGTTCTCGCCGACGATTTTTTCAATCGCAAGTCGCAAAGCTGGAAAATGGGTGCAGCCGAGGACCAGAACATCGATATCTTTTTCCAGCACCGGGCGCAGTGATTGCCGCAGGATAACATCAACCTCGGGACCCTCGATTCTTCCCTGTTCAACCAGCGTCACCAGTTCGGGGCAGGCGGCGACGGCTACTTCAACCCCTGCTGCATGAGTAGCAATCAGGTTTTGAAGGTATGCAGCCTTTACAGAACCATTGGTTGCCACAACACCGATGCGTCGCTTCTGGGAAAGGCGTGCGGCTGGCTTGACGGCTGGCACTACACCGACAAAAGGAAGCTGTGGAAATGCCATCCGAAGTGTTTCCAGGGCTGCCTGTGAGGCCGTATTGCACGCGACCACAATCATTTTGACATCCTGCTCCAGCAGAAAGCGGGTGGCAAGTTGAGCCAGCTCTCGTACTTCTGCATCGGTGCGAGGGCCATATGGATTGTTGAGCGTATCCCCAAAAAAGACAAAGTGCTCATGGGGTAGTTGCTTTCGTAGATCGGCCAGAATGGTCAGGCCACCCGCCCCGGAATCAAAAACTCCGATAGGAGCGGATGGGCGACCTCTGCGGTCGCCCCGTGTTTTCTGTTCGCTTGTGTGTTCCTGGTTTCTCAGTATTTGTTGCGTCATAGTCTAAATCATCAACTGTACTTATGAACAGATCCTTACAGTTCAGCGGCGAACTCTCTTTGTTCTCCGAAGACATGTCGCAGCGCATCGCTGATCTCTCCCAGAGTGGCGTAGGCTTCAACTGCCTCAATGATAAACGGCATCAGGTTCTTGCTGCCTCGTGCTGCGTCCTGAAGAGCCTGGAGCCTGTTTTGTACCTGCTCGTTATCGCGCCGCTGGCGCAATGCCGCAAGTTTGGCAGCCTGACGCTTGCCTACCTCAGGATCAACCCGCTGAATTTCCGGTTGTACCTCATTCTCTATGGTAAAACGATTGACGCCCACAACAGTAGCAGTTCCTCGCTCTAAAGAGAGCTGATAGTCATAGGCTGCCTGTTCTATCTCAGATTGGAGGTAGCCCTTTTCGATGGCACGAACGCTTCCCCCGAGCTCATCTATCTTGTGGATATACTGCCAGGCAGCCTCTTCAAGCTGATTGGTCAGGGTTTCGATAAAGTACGAGCCTGCGAGGGGATCAACGGTGTCGGCGACGCCAGTTTCGTAGGCCAGAATCTGCTGTGTGCGCAGGGCAATACGAGCAGATTCTTCGGTCGGGAGAGAAAGTGCCTCGTCTTTGGAGTTGGTATGCAGTGATTGCGTGCCTCCCAGGACGGCGGCCATCGCCTGATAGGCGGTACGAATGATGTTGTTATCAGGCTGCTGTGCCGTCAGGGTTGAGCCGGCCGTCTGCGTGTGGAAGCGGAGCATCATCGAGCGTTTCTCCTGGGCGTGGAAGCGCTCGCGCATGATGTGTGCCCACATGCGGCGGGCTGCCCGGAACTTACAGATCTCTTCAAAGAAGTTGTTATGGCAGTTGAAGAAGAACGAGAGCTGCCCGGCAAATCTATCCACGTTCAGCCCTGCATCAATGGCCGCCTGTACATAGGCAATGGCATTCGAGAGGGTAAAGGCGATTTCCTGTGCTGCCGTCGCTCCCGCCTCGCGGATGTGATAGCCGCTGATGCTGATCGTGTTCCAACGCGGCACATGTTCGGCGCAATATTTGAAGATGTCGGTGATGAGGCGCATTGAGTGCTCTGGCGGGTAGATGTAGGTGCCTCTGGCGACATACTCCTTCAGGATATCGTTTTGAATGGTGCCTGAAAGTTTGCGGACATCGGCCCCCTGCTTTTTGGCGACCGCGATATAGAGCGCTAGCAGAATAGAGGCCGTGGCATTGATCGTCATTGACGTGCTGATCCGCTCCAGCGGGAGGCCATGAAGCAGCGTTTCCATGTCTTCCAGGCTGGAAATAGAGACGCCGACCTTGCCGACTTCTCCGGCGGCCAGGGGATGATCTGCGTCATACCCGATCTGGGTAGGAAGATCAAAGGCAACCGAGAGGCCCGTGGTGCCCTGTGAGAGCAGATAATGGTAGCGTTTATTTGATTCCTCGGCGGTGCCAAAACCGGCATACTGGCGCATGGTCCAGAAGCGTGAGCGGTACATGCTCGGCTGTACGCCCCGGGTAAACGGGAACTCGCCGGGATATCCCAGTTGCTCCTGAGGCTGAAACTGGGCCAGATCCTCCTGTGTATACAGTGGCTGGACTGGAATATCTGAACTGGTGGTAAATTGGACCTTGCGCTCTTCTACCTTCTCACGCGCCTTCCGGTAGGTTGTTTCCTGCCATTCCCTGGCGCTTTTGCTCACATGCTGCTGCATCGCAACATTCCTCCTTTGCATACCTCTGGCATTATAGCATACCTTCTGCGATGACCCCCGCATTCTGCTCTGGCAATGGGTCTTGAGTCCTGGTACCTCCACATTCAGGTTTCGGAACAGGTAGCTCTTCGCAGTAGCTTGCCCATCTCGGGTACGCGATTGAAAATGGTACCGGGCCACTTTGCCCGAAGTCGTTGAGGAGCGTGTTCAGGCGTCCTCTCCGGCGATAACAACCAGAATGTCACCCTGATCGACGGTCTGCCCTTTCTGGACGCGGATCTCGGTGACTTTACCGGTAAGTGGAGCAGTCAGGTCATTCTCCATTTTCATCGCTTCCAGAACCGCAACGGTCTGTCCTTCTTCAATATGATCGCCAACGGCCACGGGAAGGCCCACAACCAGTCCAGGCATCGGAGCGGTCACTTCGGCGGTGCCTGTACCTGCTGCGCCTTTGATCAGGCCACTTAATAGGCGGGTGCGCTCATCTTCGACGGTGACTTCAAAGCGTTGGCCCCCGATGAACAATTCATAGGTTTCACTTCCCTTCTGGCCGGGCCTGGTGATGCGACGGGCAAAAATATCATAGGAAAGGTTGCCGATCAAAAGGCTAAAATGGCCCTCCGCATGGGCCGCGCCCTGTGCGATATTTGCCAGTTGCGCGATCTGCTGCCAGTCGATGGTATAGGCGTTGCCATCAAGCGTGATCGTATTTTTCTGGCCGTTTTCGCCAACCTCAACACGATAGGAAGGTTTTTCTTTTCTGGTATGAAGCGTTGTAATGTAGGCCATAAGACATGCATTCCTCCTGGCACATAATAGCTTGCTTGTTCTTACATTTCGTGCAAACATTGTACCATACCTTTGAGAACGCTGTGAGAGCGGAAGAAAGGGGGGATGGGCGTAACAACAGCGGTGGGGCTCGTTGGATCGTGGCTCTTCTGACGCCACAGGGAAATTCTAACACTTCTCTAACATTCTTCCTATGCGCTTCTAACAATTTCTGTGGCATACTCATGTACGGATGAAGTAGTAGTTGTTCCACCATCCGTGAGAAATGAGCCATGTTCGCAGAACGCAATGAGAAACAGACAAATCAGCAGGCTTTTGAGAGCGAAACCGGGTTGCATGTGCAGTCGCGGCAGAGGCTCTATTGTGCGAACTGCGACATTGAGATTCTCTGGCGGCCAGTGGTGGTTCAGGGAAAGGTCTATTGTTGTGCGGGATGTGCAGCGGGTGGTCCCTGTACCTGCGACTACTCTCAGTATCGCTCGGTGAACATTGCCGGGGTGATCCATTATGAGCGGGAAAACGGGGGCGCGACTACTGGCGCTCCTGATGATAGGGAGATCCCTGAGCAATAACCATAGACTTTGTGAAACAAAAGGAGTATACGGCAGTGGCTAATATTCGTCCTGTTGGTGACCGCGTTGTAGTAAAGCCCGCGGCAAAGGAAGAAGTGACCAAGAGCGGTATCGTGATCCCTGATACAGCGAAAGAGAAACCCCAGGAAGGCACCGTGATTGCAGTTGGTAGCGGTCGCTTGCTCGATAATGGCGATCGTGCTCCTATCCAGGTCAAAGAGGGTGATCGCGTTCTGTTTGCCAAGTATGGCGGCACAGAATTCAAGCTGGAAGGTGAAGAATACCTCGTTCTTAAGGAAAGCGATATTCTCGCCATTATTGGTTAGTTGCTCATTGAAAAAAGAAGGAAAAGGACTGGGTTACAATGGCAAAGCAGCTCGTATTTAATGATGAGGCTCGTCGTTCGCTCAAGCGTGGTATCGATACACTTGCCAATGCTGTAAAGACCACTCTTGGTCCTAAGGGCCGCAACGTTGCTCTGGATAAGAAATTCGGCGCTCCTTCCGTTACACATGATGGCGTCACTGTTGCGAAGGAAATTCAGCTCGAGGATCCATTCGAGAACATGGGCGCTCAGTTGCTCAAAGAGGCCGCGACCCGCACAAACGACGTTGCTGGTGATGGTACCACCACCGCAACCGTGCTGGCTCAGGCTATCGTGACTGAGGGTCTGAAGAACCTGGCCGCCGGCGCCAACCCCATGCAGCTTAAGTATGGTATCGACAAGGGTACCGAGGCTGTTGTTGAGTACATCCGCAAGATGGCTATCCCCGTCGAGAGCAAGAAGGAGATCGCACAGATCGCCTCGATCTCCGCCGCTGATGAGCAGATCGGTGAGCTGATCGCCGAAGTGATGGACAAAGTCGGTAAAGATGGTGTCATCACTGTTGAGGAGTCCCGTGGTATCAACTTCGAGGTCGACTACGTTGAGGGTATGCAGATCGATAAAGGTTACATCTCTGCATATTTCGCGACCAACACCGAGAAGATGGAAGCCTCGATCGAGAACCCGTATATCCTGATCACCGACAAGAAGATCAGTGCCATTCAGGATATCCTGCCTTTGATCGAGAAGATGGTCCAGCAGGGCAATCGTAACATCGTCATCATTGCCGAGGATGTTGACGGCGAAGCGCTGCCGACCCTGGTTGTGAACAAGCTGCGTGGTATTCTGAACGTGCTGGCAATCAAGGCCCCTGGCTTCGGTGATCGCCGTAAGGATATGTTGCAGGATATCGCTGTACTGACCGGTGGTACCGTCATCAGCGAGGACATGGGCCGCCGCCTTGACAGCGCCACTCTGGAAGATCTGGGGACTGCTCGCCTGGTTGTCGCGCACAAAGACGACACCACCATCATCGAGGGTCATGGCAATCCCGAGGACATTCAGGCCCGCATCCGCCAGATCAAGGCTCAGATCGAGGCGACCACCAGCGACTATGATCGCGAGAAGCTTCAGGAGCGCCTGGCGAAGCTTTCCGGTGGCGTTGCCGTGATCAAAGTTGGTGCTGGCACCGAGGTTGAGCTGAAGTATCGCCAGACCCGCGTTGAGGACGCCCTGTCCGCGACTCGGGCCGGTGTTGAAGAGGGTATGGTCCCCGGTGGTGGCGTTGCTCTGGTTAACGCTGTTGCCGCTCTGGACGATCTGAAGCTTGAGGGTGATGCCGCGACCGGCGTGAGCATCCTGCGCCGCGCGCTTGAGGAGCCTCTGCGCCAGCTCGCCGCAAACGGTGGCCGTGATGGTTCTGTGGTTGTTGAGGGTATCCGCCGCGCTCAGAAAGAGCACAACAGCAACCGCATCGGTTATAACGTCCTGAGCGACAGCTATATCGACATGGTCGAGGCTGGTATTATCGACCCGGCGAAGGTGACGCGCTCTGCTCTACAGAATGCAGCCAGCATCGCCGCGATGATCCTGACCACCGAGGCCCTGATTACCGATATCCCTGAGAAGGAGAAACCCGCTGCTCCGGCAATGCCTGAGTACTAGTCGTTCTCCGTTTCGCAGATAGATCAAAAAAAGTGGCCTGCTTCCCGTTCCGGGTGGCAGGCCCTTTCGTTTGGAAATAGATTGAAAATCGGCGATTTATTGCGGAGAATCAAGCAGGATACAGTCGAAGCGAACGGTCCCGCTTTGCCTTTCAGTGACGACTTTCTGAATACCGACTGTGATATGCTCACCGATCTGGAACGGCAAGTGAGCCTGATTCAGGATACGACAGACGAAGCGCCGTGTTGGCTCTATCTGATCCGCGATCACGCAGCGAACGTAGGCCCGTTCTTCTCCCTGAAAGAACATTGTTTTCCCCTCTTCCTTTTCCTGGAGAATTCCAGCCCGAATCATCATGGAAGCGGCTCCTTTTTTTGTCCCCTTTGTTCTATCGTGTGCATAAGTGTTCTCGGCAGAAGAGGGAAGGCCCGGCACAACAAGACACCGGGCTCCTTTCTAAGCCGTATGTTGCGCTACTGGCTCTTTGCTCTCCTCAGGGATATGAAATGACCCGCGGAAGCGACGGCGTAACAGCATGGCCAGGGCTGGCCATCCATCTTTCCAGGGATTCAGCTTCTTGGCGGTGCGCGGGTTGTAGCTGATGGGCACTTCCAGGATCGTGTAGCCAGCCTGAAGCAGACAGGAGGTGATTTCTGGCTCTATCTCAAAGCGTTTGCCTTCCATCGGGAGCGCTTTGGCGACTGCACGCGGGAAGAGCTTATAGCAGGTCTCCATGTCGTGGATGCGGCTACCGTAGAGGAGGTTGGTAACGGCTGTGAGGAAGCGATTGCCCCAACGGGTCGTAAACTTCTGGCGTGAGAGGTTGCGATACCCGTAGACCGCGATTCGTTTGATACCGCGGGTCACTCCCTGCTCATACTTCTGCACCAATGCAGGGATGTCCTGTGGATCGTATTCCATATCGGCGTCTTGAATCGTGACCAGATCGCCGTTCACCAGCCCGAAGCCCGTCCGCAGACCTGCGCCTTTGCCCTGGTTATGATCGTGGCGGACATAGAGATATTTATTAAACGGTTCTTTTTGCTTTAGCTCCTGCAAAATTTCCCAGGTCCGGTCTGTTGAGGCATCATCAACAACAATGACTTCCAGATCCAGAGGAACTTCTGATAATGATTGTAGAATGGTTGCTACAGTTTGTTCTTCATTATAAACAGGAACGATTACTGATACACGCATAAAATAAGGCCTCTCTCCTACATATGGAATTTATTATAGGCGTTCCCTGAAAAAAGTTCTGTTGCCTGATTACACGAACGATTCAGAATGACAATAGCAACGGTTAAGTTACTTCCATGTATATATAGTCCCATCCGTCAGTGCAACAAAAAGTTGTCTTTCACTGAAATAGAGGGAACTGATCTGCCAGGGGTGATAAAACTTCTGAACAAGCTGGCCCGTTGCAGCATGCCATAAATCAATGACCCCTTCGTTGATCTCGCTATCTTCACGTGCAATCGCGATCCATTGACCGTCTGACGAGAATGCCAGGCGGGCGCTGCTTCCCATTGTACCCGAGGGTAAATCGCTAAAGGTTCCGTTTGTACTATCGCAGATACGCAGCTGATTTCCGGCAAAGCCAAAGGCAACCATACGAGCATCTGGCGTGACCGCGTAGGGAGGCGCACACGCAGCGCAATCTCCCACATCGAGCGAGATATCAATATGGGGGCGTGGTCCGCCAAAGCGCCCTCTGGCTGTCAGATCCCATCGTCTGAGGATCACTTTCTGCTGCTTTTCCCCTGGTATCTGGGCGCAGGAGAGGGTGAGCAGGTGGTTAGTGTCCTCGGAGAGCGCTCGCAGCCGGATAGCCCAAAATTGTCGATTTTCAATGTTTTCTTCAACACAGGTCACAGGGTCTATCAGTTTCTGGGTGTCATCCTCCATAATATGGCTGATAATGTCGCTGCCACGTACGCCCCATGAGCGCGGTGCCCGGATATCTCCTGGCAGGAGTGGAAGGGCCATTCGTACTGCCTGCTTCCCTTTTGCGGTCACCTGGGGCACGAGATCAAGGGAATAGTGAGCAGAGACGGCTCTTTCTGAGACATTATAACTCCAGAGGCGCTGACCACTCCATGCGTCCCAGACATGGACCGCCTGACGCCCCCAACCGGTTAGCAAGCTTCCAGCTTCTGAGAAGCGCAGTTCGCGCAGCGATTCAACGGTCGGGATAGGAGCTGCCGAGAAGGCAATTTCTTTGCAGGGCTGGTCGTCAACAAGTTGCCAGATCTTGCCTGTGCCGTCAAGGGTGCCTGCGGCGATCAATTGACCACTGGCGATGGAGATGCTGCGCAGAGCAGAGATCACTCCGAGCCCGGTATGCAGGCGCGGCCCTGAACGGAAAGGTCCCTTTGTGCAAAAAGTATTCAGGCCTGCAAATTCCAGGTCCTCCTGTTCGCTGAAGCGTTTGGGTCTGGAACGAGGCCGTGTCTGGCCGATGACGCCACCACGAATCGCATCGTAATGCTGTCGCTTTTCGGGATCGCTCAGGACGGCATATGCCCGATTGATCCGCTTCATTTGAATTGCGCTTCCTTCGCCTGCCAGATCGGGATGATGCTGTCTGGCAAGCTGGCGATATGCACGTTTCAGTGTTTCGTTATCCGCATCCTCTGAAACGCCAAGAATGGCATAGTAATTTTCAGGAGTGTCCATAATAACTATCTGGCTTATCGGTTCAGGTTGTACGAATGGCGCATCTGCATTCTCTATAAGGATACAATACGCGTGCGCTTGCGGTCATCCTTCATAGTATATCTGCGCCACCGCCAGATATACCACGTGGCAAATGTGCGATATGGTTTCCAGCGTTCCCCGAGGGCAAGCAGCTCTTTCCGCCCGGGCCGCTCTGGCAGACCGTATGCCTGTCGCACGCCCTCAACAAGACCAAGATCGTCAACTGGAAGCACATCCGGACGCGCCAGAGAGAAAATCAGGATCATTTCGGCGGTCCAGCGCCCGATTCCCTTCACAGCGGTGAGCTGTTGAATAATGGTCTCGTCGTCCAGCTCCGGCAGGCGCTCCAGATCAAGCTGTCCGGTCAGAATGTGTTCAAGGAGATTACGGACATAGCGGGCCTTTGCATTGGAAAAGCCGAGGGAACGCAGATCTTCATAGGCCAGAGGAAGAAGCGTATCAGGGGTGATCTTCCCATCAGGGACAGCCTGTCGGATACGCGCCATGATCGCATCTGCCGCTTGAACGGATATCTGCTGCGAAACGATGGCATCAACCAGGGCTTCAAAAAGATTGGGTTCGGGCTCAATGGTGCAAGGCCCCACCAGCTCAATGGCATGGTTCAGGACTGGATCGACCTGTTTGAGGTGCTCTGTTGCCTTTATGCGCAATGTGGCAAAGGATTCTTGTTCTGTCATACTCTTTTTGGGCTGCGACTTCTCTTTATTGATCAGGTCTCTATTGTACGACATATGAACCTTTTCGTCAGCAAGTACTGGGAAAAATGGTCAGGAGAGCCCTATACTGGTGGATATGACTTTCTACTTCTTCTGATCGCTTTTTGTATCCGTATCTGGCTTTACAGGCGAAGTGAGGCCCCGGTCTCGGGGCGCTGAAACCACTCTCTGGCTGCTCCGATATATGTTCGCAGCAGTGGCGCGAAGTATTCACGGGCCTCCTGCATGGTTTCGGGGGCTGGTGCTTGCCCTGACTCAAAGCGTTGCTGAATGACCGCCGCAGCCTCATCCGCAATCTGTTCGGCTGAGAGGCGCTGATCTTCCGCTAAGTACTGCTCAGTCATTAAAAAGCCCATCATAATCGCGCTAACCGAGTACAGTTGGGTTCGGACATCCATATCAGTACGAAGCAGTTGCCTTTCACGCAGGAAGAGCAAGAGTTTCTCGATAACTGCCAGTTTTTGCTGAGCCAGTGTAGGCGTGCCAACGTTCGCCAGTTGCAAAAAGTCACCGAGCAGATCGGTATCGTTGAGAAAGAGGGCTCTGGTCAGCGGGCGGTTCAGCGTCACAAACAGGGAGTGTCTGGTCAGGTGGGAAAGCAGGATGCCTTCGGGGTCTGCCTCGATCCTGTGAAGCATCTCCTCTCCTGCGCGAAGGAGTTCACGGAATATGGCCGCAAGGAACAGCGCTTCACGTGATTTCCAGTGCAGGTAGATGGTGCCTTTTGCCACGCCTGCCTGTCGGGCGATGTCGTCAATGGTGGTCTTGCGATAGCCCCAGCGAAGCATCAACTCAACGGCGACATCCAGAATGCGATCTGCACGCTCCTGTCGTCTGGTGGAATCGGATTGTAGTGATCGAGCCATTGTGTTCCTCCCTTCCCGCGCCGGTGTTCTGTTATGACTTTTTGGCTGTATCTGGTCACATATTCAGAGTTTGAGTATAGAGCGCCGGCCTGGAAATGTCAAGTACGGGGTTATTGCTCAATTTTCTCTTCTTTTCTGGATGTCGTACAATGCAAGAGAAACTGTCTTTTTTCGGGAGAAACACTTATGGCCGAGCAGCAACCACCCCGACAGGGTGAACATACGCACACCAACCGCTTGATTCATGAGACCAGCCCGTATCTCTTACAGCATGCTCATAATCCAGTGGATTGGTATCCGTGGGGAGATGAGGCACTGAAGCGGGCCCGGCAGGAGGATAAGCCTATCCTGCTGAGCGTTGGCTACTCTTCTTGCCACTGGTGTCATGTCATGGAACATGAGTCGTTTGAGAACGAAGAGATCGCAACCCTGATGAACCAGAACTTTATCTGTATCAAGGTTGATCGGGAGGAACGCCCGGATATCGACGCGATCTATATGCGTGCGGTTCAGGCCCTGACGCAACAGGGAGGCTGGCCGATGACCGTCTTTCTGACGCCTGATGGTCGTCCGTTCTTTGGTGGAACCTATTATCCGCCCCGTGATCGTCATTATGGTCAATATATGATGCCGGGCTTCCCGCGGGTGCTGCTCAGTATGGCGCATGCCTATCGAGAGGAGCGGGAAAAGGTCGAGGAGCAGGCGAATCAGCTTGCCCAGTATCTCCAACAGCAGAGTGAGGCGCCACTATTACAGCGCTCAACTCGGCACATCGAGTCGCTTGATCTGCTAGGCACAGCCAGCCATGCCCTGATTGCTGAATATGATGCGCAGCATGGTGGCTTTGGCAGTGCTCCGAAATTTCCGAATACGATGGCGCTTGAACTGCTGCTGCGCGTCCACCTGCACCGGGAAAAGGGCGAGATCGAGGGACAACCTCCTCGCTATTCCGAGCTACAAGTGGTGGAACACTCACTGCAACAGATGGCTCAGGGTGGGATCTATGATCAACTGGGGGGCGGTTTCCATCGATATTCCGTTGACGCGGAGTGGCTGGTTCCGCATTTTGAAAAAATGCTGTATGATAACGCGCTACTCAGTCGCGTCTATCTGCATACCTATCTGGTAACAAAAGAGCCGTTGTATCGGCGTATTGTTGAAGAGACGCTGGCCTATGTCATGCGCGAGATGCTCTCGCCTGAGGGAGGCTTCTACTCGACGCAGGACGCCGATAGCGAGGGGGTTGAGGGCAAGTTTTTCCTCTGGACACCCGAGGAGATCGAGCAGGCGCTTGAGTCGCAGGATGCCCGTATCTTTATGCGCTATTATGATGTGACGCGTCAGGGCAATTTTGAGGGCAAAACGATTTTGCATGTTGTCACCAGCGTGCCCGAGCTTGCGGCTGAGTTTCAGCGCTCACCCGAGGAGATTGAGCAGGCTTTGCGGCGTGGACGAGAGCGGCTCTTCCAGCTCCGGGAGCAGCGTGTGAAGCCCGGACGTGATGAGAAAATCCTGACCTCATGGAATGGCCTGATGCTGCGCAGTTTCGCGGAGGCGGCGCGTCATCTCCAGCGTGAGGATTACCTGCAAGTGGCGCTGAAGAACGCGGAGTTCCTGCTATCCACCATGCGCCAGAACGGGCGTCTTCTACGCACCTACAAGGATGGTCGGGCGCATATTCAGGGATATCTGGAAGATTATGTGTTTCTGGCTGATGGTCTGCTGGCTGTCTATGAGGCGTGCTTTGACGTTCGCTGGTTCCAGGCGGCTCAGGAGCTGGTGGAGCAGGCAATTGCGCTCTTTGCCGATGAGCAGAACGGCGGTTTCTTCGATACTGGTAAGGATCATGAGGAATTGATCTGCCGGCCAAAGGATATTATGGACAACGCAACGCCTTCGGGGAACAGCGGTGCGGCGGATGTGCTGCTGCGGCTGGCTGCCTTTACCGGTGAGAGTAGCTATCGGGAGCGAGCAGAGAACTATCTACAGGCACTCGCGGATGTGATGGTACAGCACCCCCAGGCGTTCGGACATGCACTGGGAGCGCTGGACTTTGCCCTGTCACCAGCGCGTGAAATCTCGATTCTGGGAGATCCGGCCTCAGTGGACACACAGGCGCTTCTGGCTGTGGTCAATCAGCGGTATCTACCGAACAGTGTGCTTGCCTGTGTTCAGCCGGAGAACAAGGCAGTGCTGACGGCCATACCATTGCTGGCTGGCCGTTCCATGCTCCAGCAAAAGGCAACCGCCTATGTCTGCCAGAACTTTATCTGTCAGCAACCGGTTTCATTTCCACATGAGCTGGAACAGATGCTAGCATGAGAAGGAGAACGCGGTTTCAGGGAGGGCTGCCTTTAGTCGTTAACGTAGCGTAGCTCTCCTTCTACCTGATGGCGGCACAGCATGCCACCTTCAGTAAGCTGTTCAAGCGCCTTTGTAGCGGCATCAAGTTCCTTTTTGCCAGAGGCATCTTTACCAGGGGGGGTGAAGAACTGCACCACTTTTTGAGGTGTCAGGATGGTCAGAGATGCGTTATTCTCTTTGAGGTAGCGTTTAACCTCCTCTTTGTACCAGCCGACCAGATCGTCAACGCGGTCTGGTTCGGGGGTAACGACAACCATAACGGGGCACGAAGCAAGCTGCAGGACGCGCTGAGAGACACTACCAACCAGCATACGCCGGAGGCGATGCTTGAGCGTATCGGCATGTCTGCCAACAACGATAAAGCTGGCATTATGTTCTCTGGCAGCTCGCACGATCTCGTCTGCTGGTACCCCTTCGCGAATGATGCTCTCGGTGCGCTCCAGTCCAATTCCGCGCTGTTCTAGCAGGAGGCGCGCTTTTTGTAGCGTTTCTTCTGCCAGGGTACGCTGCGCCGGTGTGACGACGCCGGGAAGGACCTGCCCGACATACATTCCTGGCTGCGCAGGAATGACCTGCGTAACCGGTATGACGTTTAAAAGCAGCAAACGAACCTGGGGGGCAGCACGCTCGACAAACTCGCTAACGGCCTGCAAGGCGTACTGAGCTGTCGGAGAAAGTTCAGAATCGATACCAAGCAGGATAGACTTATTCATGTCCCTCAGTCCTTTTTGTGGGACTGGTCACTTTTTTTTGGTTACGCAAGACATTGTACAAATCGCATGTTGCGAGTAATCTTATATATAAAGTATACCTGCTTTATTCATTTGTGGCAAGAAATGGTACATTTGACAGAGTAAAGTGTGCGAGTAACCAGGCAGGGGAAGGGACTGAGAGGGATACTGTACTCGCGTATAGATCATCACTGAATTTTTGTCGGAGATCGATTGAGAGAGATGGCAGCTTCTTCAAGAACCTATTTTTCGGGAGCGACAGATTTCTGTACATGATCGTTGTGTACTGTAGTGGTTGTAGTGAGGGGAGATCCCAGGGAAGCCGGAGCGTAACCGCAATTGCGCAAGAAAGGCTTTAGAAGCGAACCTGCGGAAGGTTTTGAGTAACCGCAAGATGCTGCGTTTATTCTCGTAGTGCGTCCACCCGGTGGAGGGGAGACGTACTATCCGGCCTTCAGTACAACTGAAGAGGAAGTAGGACAAGAGCAAATGGGGATCAGAATGGATAAACCACCTGGCGAAATGAGCCTGACGGAGTTGATGGAATGTAGCGTACGTGAAATGGGCAAGTATCGTCGGAAAGAGCCATGTAACGACCAGTATTGTTTAGAGGTGCTGCGCCGTGCAATTGTCGAACGTTGTGAGGAGGCGTGGCTTGTATTACAGAAGCTGTTCAGTGAAAGTATTCGTCTCTGGATTGGACGTCATCCCAGTCGTGAGGCGGCGCTGCGCCTGGAGCATGAGCAGACCTATATGGACGATACCTTCCGACGTTTCTGGCAGGCAGTAAGTGATCAGAAGCTGCGTTTCTCCACTCTCGGAGGGGCGCTGAGTTATCTGCATCTCTGTTTGAACTGCGCAATTATGGATACCCTGCGTGCCTACTCACGTTCTACCGTCGAGCCAATGCCTGACTATCATCAGGGGAATCATGACGAGCCCTTTGTGGTTGACCGCTATCATGAGAACGAATTGTGGCACGTCATTCAATCGCTGCTCCCCGGTGAAAAGGAGCGTCGGGTTGCGTATCTCCATTTTCACTGCAATCTCAAACCGCGCGAGATTGTACGCTATTGCCCGGATGAGTTTCACAGTGAAGACGAGATTTATCGGTTAAAGCGCAATATTATGGAACGCCTTTTACGCAATGCCGATAAGATTCGCTGGAAACTCGGGAACGGTGACGCCTGATTGGGAGGGCAGATATCTCGTTTGATGGTAACACTCTATACTTCTGTGATGGTGGTCTGAAAAGGTCCATGCAATTGTCTGTTACAGGGAGAGGTGGCCTGAAGCCGCGCTCTCCTTTGTTTTACCCGCCGGTTCTCTTTTCCTATTGTGCTTTGCTGGCTGTTAGTCCGGGCGAGTACAATAGTTATGTGCACATGTATCTATGTAGTGCGAGCGCTCTTCAGAAGCGGGATAAGAGTCTATACCTGTTCTCCAGAATGGCGCTCAGGTGAAAATAGAGTGCGAAAAATCTGCTCTCCGGCGTTTATAAAACAGCAGCAACCTAAACAACCGTCTAAATTGCGCTAAATGTTTAGAGAAATTGAAGGACCCGCTCATGATGGATTGTGTACATGCAATGGCACCTGATGATGACGAACTGCTCCGGTTTATTCTTGATGAGGAGCCATTGCGCGCTGAGACACAGGAGCATCTCAGACAATGTGAGGTTTGTCGTCAGCGACTGGTATTTTACAAGGAAACGAATGCGTTTCTGGTGTCGAGGCTGTATCGGAGCCAGTGCCCCGATGCGACAGCATTAAACCTCTTTTGCGCTCATATGCTCCCTGTCGATGAGGTGATGAAGATTACAGGACATCTGAAGGAATGTCCGCTTTGTAACAGGGAAGTGCAGGAGATCCGCCAGATCCTCGCTGATTTTGACCCCTTCCCCGTGCCTCCTTCACCGCGAGAAGCCCTGCGTGGCTTTGTTGAACGAATCGTGGCAACGCTGGTTCCCTGGCAGCCACAGTTTGTGACGCGAAGCGCCCTACATGAAACTCCGACTGAGAGTTCCTGGCCTCGTCAATATCGGGCCGGTTCTCTGAATATCTCTCTGCATCTCTCACGTACCAGCTATGGGGAAGCGATGATTCTCGGCTTGTTTTCCAGTGTTGATCCAAATGTCAGTAGCGAAACCTTTGAGGGAGGCTCTGTTTCTCTCTACACCGCTGCTCTCTTTCCTTCAGCACAGGAGATACCCGTTGATCCCCCTCTGTTGGAGGCGTCCATTGATGATCTTGGGAACGTGGTTTTAAAGCCGGTGCCAACTGGTGAATATGTGATGGTGGTCACCTTGCCTGAAAATGAAGTAGTGATTCCAGCTCTCTCCATTCCCGCAAGCTAGTGCCTGAAACTGCTTGCGCGGCGGTATTGTTTCGCTTTCAGCCGAAAGGGAAGAAACGCAACAGCTTTTTGCTTCCTGAAAGTAGATGGACTATTATTAAGGAAGATGCAAATGTTGTTTTTCTTCACATCCGCTGTTATGGGGTTGTTATGGATGTCGCACAATTCTTTCGCGAGGTGTTTGTTCGTGATTTTGAGGAAGGAAAAGCATACATCCTCTCTCAGGCTCGCTCGATTGAAGACCCGCTGGCGCTGGCCCGGGCTTTTAAAGAGGAGGCTTCAAAACAACTGTATGCTGACCCGTCTATCTCCTTAAAATACAGCGAGCTTCTGATCTTTTTCGGACAGGAGCTACAGATTCCTTTAGCCTATGGTCTCGGTCTCTCCGCGAAAGGGGATGCGCTTTCGACGCTAGGGTATCATCAAGCGGCCCTTGAGTGTCTGGAACGTGCCGGGCAGGAATTTCTACGCCTCGGAGATGAGTATCTTTGGGCGCGAAGCCGAATGAAATGGCTGATCTCCTGCGCGTCGGCGGGTCAGATTGAGAAAGCGTTACAGGAAGCCGCAACGGTACGAGCGGTGTTTGAGCGGCGGGGTGATCGTTACTGGATGTGTGCTGTTGATCTCAACACCGCGATTATTTATAAGCAGGCCGGCCTTTGTCAGAGCGCGATTGAACTCTATGATCGTGTGCTGGCTATTTATGCTGAGCTTGTTCAGGACGGCGATCCGAATGTCTATCGCTCGATTGCGATTGCGGAAAATAACAAGGCCAGTAATCTCTCAGTGCTTGGCCGTTTCTCTGAGGCATATAGCCTGCTCTATAGCGCTCGAGAGCGCTTCCTTGCCCTCGGGAATATCTGGCCCGTGATGATCACGGAAATTACGCTTGCTGATATCGATTTTGCTCAGGGCTATTATGGTTCGGCCCTGAAACGCTTCTATCAGCTACGCGATTTGTTTGAGCAGCATAAGCTGACCGATGCCCGATTGCTGGCCGGTATCTTGCTTCAGATGGCGCTCTGTTTGGTCAAGCTTGGTCGGACTCAAGAGGCCTATCGGCTTGCCACTGAGGCTCTGGAACAGTTCGAGCCGAAAGAGGGGTCCTGGGAGGCGGGTGATATGCTGCATCAGTATGCGCTGATCCTGGTGGCGGTAGGGCGCACAAAGGAGGCCCTGAACTCGCTACAAGAGGTTGTTGAGCTGTTCCATGCCCGTAACCTGATGTATTTCTCTAATATTGCTCGGCTCCAGAAGGCCGAGTTGTTGCTTGAGTTGGGGCGTTGGGCTGAGGCAGCAACCGAGGCCCGTGAGCTTCGGCAGATCTATCAGCAGCAGACATTGCAGCAGCTTCTCCTCCGTACTGAAATTGTGCTGGCTGATGCCTGTATTTCGCAGGCGGAACGCTGTGCTGCTGATGCTGACCAGCGACAGAAGCTGTTGCAGGAAGCAGCAGAGCTGTGTCTGCATTGTGCCACGCGAGCCCGACAGCATAATTTTCAGGAACTGGTGTATAAATGCCGCTATTTGCAGGGGCGTCTGGCGCTCCTGCGGGGGAATGAGGGTCAGGCTGCACGCTATTTTGGGGGCGCGATTGCCCAGGTGGAACGCATTCTCGGGAATCTGCTCTACGATCTTTCGCCCTCGTTCCTGCGTACAACCTGGAACATGTACGAGGATATGATTGTGCTGCAATTGCGCCGTGGCAAGAAAGAGCAGGCCTTTCGGTATCTGGAACGCGCACGCTCGATCTCTTTGCGACAGTATTTAAATGTTGCTCCGGTCACTGCGCAGCAAGCTCAGGGGACGGTCTGGCAGGAACGCGGTACACTCTTCCTGCAGAAGCAGACCGAACTTGAGCAATGGCAGGAGCGCTATCGTAAATGTAGCGCTCAACTTGCGACGAATGATCCGCTGCTGCTCGCCCTGGTTGACCGAGAGGCTGTCAAAGAGGAGATGAACCTGTGCGAGGCAAAGATCAGTGAGCTTTTTGAGTGGCTGTATGTTCAGCAGATCGAAATACCCGATCATCAAGATTCGTCGTTGCGCTCGACTTTCCGTAACGTACGGACGGTCGATATCGCGCAGTTGCGTGCCTGTCTGCAACCGGATCAGGTGGTTCTGACCTATTATTTGTGTCGCGATGATGTGGTCATCTTTGCGCTTACTCCCGATACATTGGCTGTTTTTGAGGTGCCGGGAGCAGCGCTTCAGGTGGAACGCTACCTGCCGTTGTTGCATGCCCATCTACAGCCAGCCGGATGGTCTGACCCTGCGAATCCGCCACAGCAGGGACTTCGTGGGCTACTGCGCCGTCTGCACAAGCTGCTGATCGAGCCTGTGGCTTCGTGCTTGCCGCCACGCGAAGGGCTGATCACAATTGTGCCGTATGGGCCGCTGCATTCATTGCCCTTTCACGCGCTCTTTGATGGCGCGCGCTTTTTGATCGAGGATTTTCAGATCAGCTATTTGCCCGCAAGCACGCTGTTGACGCGAGCCATGCAGCCGGTGGCGGAGCATAAAAGCGCGTTGAACGAGCCGCTCATCTTTGGCTGCTCGGGGAATCGAGAGCTCCCCTCGGCTCGGCGTGAGGCTCTGGAAGTTGCTGAACTGTTGCGTGGCCGCTGCTATTTGGAGCAGGAGGCAACAGGGGAGAGGCTTCGGATGCTGGCCTCTGGTGCGCCGGTCATTCATCTGGCAACCCACGGTCATAGCAGACTGGACGCGCCGAATTTTTCCGCGGTGCTGCTTGCTGATGGGCTGCTGACAGCCTTTGATGCTTTCCACCTGGATCTTCATTGCTGTGAACTGGTGACGTTAAGCGGCTGTGAAACGGGACTTGCGTTGAGTGGCGGAGGTGACGAACAGCTAGGACTAGGACGTGCGTTTCTGGTGGCGGGCGCTGCCTCCCTGGTAATGACGATCTGGTCGGTAGAGGATAATTCTACAGGTCTATTTATGCATTATTTTTACCATCAGATCTTGCAGGGAGAAAGTAAAGTACAGGCATTGCGTACTGCTCAATGTCAGCTATTGCGGAGCTCTGCGGCCTACGCGCACCCGTACTTCTGGGCCGCTTTTCGGCTGGTTGGTAATCCGGGGCCGCTTGGCAGTGCGGTGAGGACCCAGCTAGAGAAGCAGGAGTCTCAATCAGTGTGAGGTGGGGGGCTTTGTCCTCCCACTTTTTGTGAAGAGAAGATAGGAGAAAAAATAGGGGGATAGTCGTTTATTTAAACGAAAATGTTATTGAAATATTTGGAGGAATACATGTCTGAAGAACATTATCATTTGTCTACCCCCTGGTGGAGTGCTCCTGTCATGTACTGGTTTGAACATGAACTGGTGGTGACGTTTCAATCGGATGTACCTCATACACATGGTACGGCTGTTGTGGCTGATTCTCTGAATATTGATGAATTAAACTCTTTTCTAATCAATCGCGGTTTTAAACTGGCCCCTCTGGGCTCTTCTCATTCTCACACTCATACTCATGACCATACGCAAATCAATGAACAACATACTGAACTCAAGCATGCGATGAAAAAGTGTCTCTTCTGTTCTCCTGCTTCAACCGGTACCACCGTTGTGGGTTTCTTCGCGGTAGAAGAGGTGGAGATGCACCATCAGTTGCAGGATGTTGAGGGGCCGGGATATGATACCTCTCCATCTCGTCGTGTGGTCAACATGTTGAATCAGAACCTGCAAGCATTGCGTGAGCATGCGCGTATTCCTATCGTGTCAGCGGCTCCAAACTGGTTGGGCGGTGCTACGCCTCAGGGGTGTATTTCTCATGGAAGCCCGGTTTATCCTCCGTTTCCGGTGCCCGTCGAGGATAGCTGTCCAGAACATCCAGGAAGCTGGTCGCTTTCTCTGCCTGAATTGAAGAATACCCCTCTTGAAACGAAGACGGGGAAAGGCGTAACGGTCTTTGTGCTGGATACCATGCCTGCGACAGCCGGAGACCCACAGGCGGCAATCCGCGAGGCGGCTCAACGTGCAGGTGATTCCAATATGCTCTTGCAGACGATCGCAGCACAGATGAACCGCGAGGAATCGCCCTCAATCAAATTCTACTATCAGCAGCTTTCCGAAGAGCTTGGCGAGGGGGCGGATGATCAGCTCGTCACCGGACGCGATATCTATGGGAAACTCTATGGCTTCCCGATGCCAGATCATGGCCTCTTTGTGACTGGCATCCTGCGCGATCTGGCGCCAGATGCTGATATCGAGTATGTGCGGGTACTGAACGATTTTGGCGTGAGTGATAGTTTAACGGTTATCAATGCGCTGGAAGCCATTCATGCACGCATGCAGCCAATTAATCCGCGCACGGGCCAGCCGGGTGATCTGCATAACAAGCCGGTCGTCATTAATCTGAGCCTGGTGCTGACGCCTTCAGATGAGGATCTCTTTAAGTACTGGCATGCTGCCGGTGCCTGCACGCCTCAGGAGCATGTGCAGATGATGTATGACATCAATCTCTTGCGGGCGCCGCTGCATCATGCAATTCAACGCCTGGTAGAGTCTGGCGCGGTCATTGTCGGGGCAGCAGGCAATGACTCCAATACGGATAGCACCCCGACCCGTATCGGCCCACGATATCCGGCCGCCTTTCCGGAAGTGATCGCGGTGGGTGCGGTTGATCGTCGTGAGCGGGCGGCACGCTACTCAAACTATCCACAGATTCCGCCAAAGGGCAATGGTATCGCGACTTATGGCGGTGGCTCGCCGACCCTGAACGAGATTGAGTATGGGATTGCGGATGCGATGATTGGCGTGTATACCGGGTCCAGATATCCCGCACTTGAAGCGAAGAACCCCCCAGAGCCTGCCTATGAGGGGAACAATCATTGTTGGGCATTCTGGTCGGGAACCTCGTTCGCCACCCCGATTGTCAGTGCGGTTGCCGCTCGCATTCTAGAACACATTCAACCGTTGCAGTTGCCTGCACGGCACGTTGCTGCCGAGGTACAATGGATCTTGACCGATCCTCACGGTCAGCATGAGGTATTCGGGACAACGTTAAGCACACAGCCAGAACTCGGGGTAACGCTGCTGCGTGCCACGCAGTGCCGCCCCGAGCGACCGCGCTTCGGACGCTAAACGCTGGAAGCAAACAAGAAAGAGGCAGGATAGTTCACGCTATCTTGCCTCTCTTTGTATCGAACATGCTGTTTTAGCTTCTACCACCTGTCAGTAATTTCAAGATGACGAGCAGAAGGGCGGCTCCCAGGAATGAGATGAAGATGGTTCCACAGAAGTGATAGGTCCCGCCTATATTCAGGGCACTGGCCAGGTATCCCCCGATTACCGCACCGATCAGGCCGACAACCGTATTACCCAGACAACCCAGACCTCGACCTCGGACGAGCAAGCTGGCAATATATCCAGAGATGAGACCAACCAGTAACCAGGCAATAATATCGCCTGGTTGGAGTAGTACGCCGATGTGAATGCCTTGAAATTGCATTGTGTGCTTTGCTCCTCTTTGTGCTATAGGGGCTTGTTTGTGTCCCGGTTTCCCGGGTGTTGTTATCTATGTTGTTGTTATCAATATACGCGGATTCAATGTCGGAGGTTATATTTTATTGCTTGCCTGGATGGCAGAGCTGAGAAACTGACCTTTTGTCCATTGTATGAGTGCAAGCGTGTGTGTTACTGTATACATATATTTGTTATCATACTGAGTCCAGGAGTATTACTTGTATGTCCTCTGTGTCCAGAGACCCTGAGACAGAGCACACCATAAAGGGTCGAGAGGCGCACACTACCCGCTCTTCACCTCTTTCAGTTCTGTCCTCTTTTCTTCATTTGCCTCGTAATGTGTATCTTTTGCTTGTATTCACCCTGGGCAAAGGATTACAGCTTACGATCGCAACACTTACAATTAACTATTATGCATACAGTCTTGGGTATACGCAGGAATTCATCGGGATTTTTAGTGCGATGCCAGCGATCGGTGCTTTTCTGGGGGCTTTCCCTGCCGGCCTCCTGGCCGACCGTTTTGGGCGCAAGCCGATCCTGCTTGCCAGCGCTATTTTATCTCCGCTTTTTCTGGTCTGCATAGGTCTGGTAACGTCGGCTCCGTTGTTGCTTGCCTTCAGTCTGATTCAGGGTTTGGTGTCAACTGCATACTGGGTAACGAATCTCCCTCTGTTGACCGAGAGTACGACGGCAAACCAGCGCGTGGGTGTGATTGCTCTGAACAGTTTCCTGATGCTTGGCATTGGTTCACTGGGTAACCTTCTCGGAGGAGCAATCCCGGAGTTTGTTGCTGGCCTGTTGCATGTTCCCGCGAATAGTCCGGAGCCGCTACGTTGGGGTGTGATTGCTGCCTCACTCTTTACTTTCCTTTTTGGTTTGCCGCTCTGGCTCTTGAAGGAGTCGAAGCCGGTAGATGAGGCGCCAGCGGCTGAGACGGTGGTTGCGGTGCCGGAGCCAGGGGCTGCTGAGGCCGTGGTTGCGTCTACAGAACCGAAAGCATCTCAGGAGAAGCTGCCGGTCTGGCTCTTTGTTAAGCTGCTGATTCCTGATTTGCTCTTTACAATGGGTGAAGGGGCTGTGGTTGCCCTGATACAGATCTACTTTGTGATCCGGTTTCAGCTTTTGCCGGGCGAACTGGGCGTGATCTTCACTTTTTCGGGTCTGGCGGGTGGTATCTTCTCGTTGTTGGCTCCCTTGCTGACCAGGAGATGGGAGAAGATACGCATCGTGACGCTGGTGCAGTATATCAGCGCGCCCTTGATGGTATTGATCGGCTTTGCGCCTTCCCTGTTGGTAGCAATCGGGGGCGAATATGCCCGCTCGATTTTGCGTACGATTATTGAACCGGTATATGCAACTTTTGCGATGGAGCAGGTGTCGAATCGCCATCGTTCCAAGCTGGCTGGATTGTATTCCACAACATGGAGTATTGGCTTTAGCGTTGGGCCTTCAATTGCGGGCTGGCTACAGCAACACGTCAGTCTCTCCACATCCTTTGTGTATGGCGCGGGATGTCTTGTCCTGAGTGCGACGCTGTTGCTCCTGTTCTTCGGGCGAAAGCGGAGGGTTGTGTCATCCTCATAGCTCTTATCCCCTGAAGAGAAGCGTTCCTCCCTCTCTTCGGGGGCTATTGTTTTAGGTTGGGTTGATATGGTAAGGTAAGGTTGCTACTACTCTTGATAAATAAAGAAAAAGTCCTGATACCTGTAATAAGCGATAGTGAAACGCACTGAAAAAGGTATACTGCATAGTATGGCAATGCATATCTCTATTGGTCAATATAGACTTGTCGTTTCAATGGTAAGGAGTATGGAAAGTTGAGCGTGCTTGACACCCGACGACCACCTGATATACCACCGGAAGATTGTAAGCCACCTCGATCAACACAGCTATTTTCTCAACCTGTCGTGGCGGCATATCCTGCCCCTCAGCGCTTTTCTTTTTCGTGGGCTCCTGCTGAAGGATGGCTTCCGTTAGTGCTGCTTGCAGTTGCGTTGTATAGTGTTGTGTATTCGGTCATTGCGGCAAACTGGGTCAGGCATGATACTTTGCTCTTTATTTGTCCGGCGGTTGGCCTGTTGGTTGGATTGGTAATCTCAAAAGTGTCGAAGGTGCCGCAATCGGTCCTGCACTTGTTGGCTTGCCTGTTCGGTCATACATTGGCCGTACTGGTGACGTGTATGCTGGCCTATCATATACCGATACAAACCTTGATAGAGACGACACGTCAGGCGTTCATTGGTGGCTTTCAGGCAATGGAGGCTATTGAGCGTCTGTTCTTCTTCTACCTTGCTTTCCTGGCGTACTTCCTGGGTTACTTTGGTAGCTGGCTGATCTATCGGGCCCGCTTGCCCTGGCTGGTTGCGCTGGTCTATGCCTCGATCATCCTGGTAAATCTCAACTACGTCAAGGCAGATTATAGCTATCTGGTTGTCATTCTGGCGGGAGCACTCGCGTTACTGATCGCTCGGGTTCAGCTAGCTGCGCAGATTTACAATTGGAGACAGGACGGCCTCTATACGGACCGTTCCTGGCTCCGTGCAATGACGCTGCGTCGGATGCAATTTGCCTCGGTAATAACGCTGCTTGCGGTTCTCGGGGCATGGTTCCTGCCCATTGTTGCTCAGCCTGCCCAGGGACGTGAGTTCTGGGCACGACTGGATGCGGCCTGGAATAATGTGGTTTCTGGACGTATCACGCCAGAGAATCTGGGGGATATCTTCAATGCGACTCCCGCGAACTTCTTTAGTGACCGGATGACCATTACTGGCTCTGTCAGCCTGCCGACTGGTGAGGTGCTTTCCTATACCACTACCGCTAATGCGCCACAATATCTGCAAGGCTTTACGTATAATGTTTTCGATGGCCGCACCTGGACGATTGAACCTGGAATGCTCTCTTCGGCCTACTTCCCGGCGGGGGCGACCCTACCCGACGATATTGTGCATGATAGCTCAACATCAACCATCGCAACGAATATCACCATGTTCAATCCGCCGCTTGGACCGAAGTACTATGTCTTTGCCCCTGCTCAACCTCATCGTTTCACGATCCCTACAATTGTGCGATCTGATGTGACCATGAGCGCATGGGAGAAAGAGGAGCGCTTACAGAAGGATGAGCGTTACACAGTGGAGTCGATCCTGCCTGTCTCGGATTCCCGTCTCCTCTCAACGGTCCCTTTGCCTTCACAGAACTCATCCTTCTGGCAACAAGATCGCTACTATCAGGCGCTTCTCACTGGCTATGTCCAGCTTCCGCCCAATCTTTCGCCAGCGGTGGAGAGGCAGATGCAAGCGTGGACCGAGGGGGCGCACAATGCCTATGATGCTCTGAAGCAAATAGAGAAGCATCTAAGTGATAGAAACGAATTTACCTATTCTATAGAAAATACACCTATTCCATCGAATACCAATGTTGTTGATTGGTTGCTGCAAACGCGAGTCGGGTATTGTACCTACTATGCCAGCGCCATGATTGTGATGGCTCGTATGCTGCATATCCCGACGCGGATGGCAAATGGTTTTAGCCCCGGCCACTATGATTCACAGCGCAAGGCCTGGGTTGTGAATGGGAGCGATGCCCATAGCTGGGTACAGGCCTATTTCCCGCAGTATGGTTGGGTAAACTTTGATCCAACGCCGGGCTTCTCGGGTGATGGGTCGCAGTCGCTTGTGATTTCTCCACCGGAGTCAACGCAGCCGGCCGTTCCGACGCAGATAGCCACCGCAACCCAGGTCACGCAGAAAGAGGCGCCAACCAAGCAACCGCAAGTAGAGAAGCCCAATTCGTCAGAGTCTCAAGACGAGAGGGACAATCCCGCAGTCTCCGTCCTGTTGACCGTGCTGATCCTGCTCACACTGGGTATTTCTCTGGTAGCGGGAGTGGTCGCGCTGTGCTCTCTCTGGTGGCGCAGGCTCTATGCGGGTAGCTCACCAATTGCTGGCGTCTATTGGCGGCTCTGCTGGTTAGCCGGTCGGGTCGGCTTTGCACCGAAGCCCTGGCAGACGCCGTATGAGTATAGTAGGGCGCTGGGGCAGCAGGTACCACAGAAAGCGCCGTATCTCTGGCGTTTAACCGAGCTGTTTGTGCGTGAGCGCTGGGGTAAAGGAGCCGCTCGACCGGAAGAGGCCGAGCAGATACATTCAGCATTGCGAGATCTCCACTGGCAGCTTTTCAAGCGGAAGTGGCTGAGACGCACAAAGTAGAAAATGACAGAGGCATATCATTGATGTGCCTCTTTTTTTTGTGTGTTATACGGGTGCTTGCCTATGTACGGATGTATTGATGTATGTTACGTTCGCTGACTCTTTTCGTCTCCCTATTAAGAGACGTCTGGAATTTTTGGGATGATGTGGAGAGGGGGAGTATGACCAAGCGTTCTGTACCGCTCATCGTCTGTCACTATGGATGGGGACGCCGCTTGAGCCTCTATCAAGACCACCTCGATTTACATGGAAAGCGCTATGCACTCACGGATTTACTTCAGGTACGGGCTCGCTACTTTCGCATTTTGGGTATCGCCTCGGCTCGACTTGAACTACGCTTTCGCTCGTCCATGGTCATAGTGCGTGGTATCGCTGCGGTTGAGGAAGCCCGCCGAATCGCTGAATATTTACATAGGTATGTGTCGACGTCACGCCGGAACGTCTATCGCTCTCGCCCGCGGCGAATGGTGACGACCGCAGATCAGCCGATCCGAAGCTTTTCCCGAATGCGCAAAGCGGCAACCACCGAAGAGCGAGGGCCCGTTCAGGTGTCCCACTGGTTGCATCGATATCAAGAGTTGCGTGAGCGGAGGAAACAGCGTTTACAGTCAGAGCGCTCGCTTCGCGAGTATGGCTTTGATGTTGAACAATTGAGGTTACGCTTGCAGCAAGAGACCTTGCCACGTGTTCCCGTCCCGGTACGCCTTCTGCCCGGGGAGTATGCCCATTATAGCGCTGATGTGACGCTTTGTGATGAGATCCCCCCGGACGCACAGATACAGCGTTATCCTGCACGGGATCATGGCAAGCTGATCCTGACCAGCGAGCGCTTGATTTATTTTGGACGCAAATGTCAGATTGTGCTTGGTTATGGACGCCTGGTTGAGGTAACGGAGCTTCAGGGGGCCATCGCGTTTACGGCGGAACACTGGTCAAAGCGTGAGCTGTTTGCGGTGAAGCGCCCGCTAGAATTTCTGATGTATCTGGAAACGATTGTACAGCGTTTCCAGCAAGTGCAGCATATCAATCAACGGCTCTCGCCGTGGCGTGGCACCTCCGTTCGTCAGGTGTTCTCTTTTTCATCTGGAGAAGAGCGTCAGCCTAGAACGGATGCGCTTTCTGGTGATCTGCTCTCAACGGATGAACATGAGGTCGCTGGACGCCGGGTGAGACGACTCAGTTCGCTACCGGACAAATTCTGAGGGTGAGCTATGATAGATACAGTAATGGCATTGTGGAATCAGGAAAAGCAGCGAGGAGGGTTGAAAGAACGCTTCTTTTACGCCGTGCTTGGTGGATGTCTGTGTGTTGGGCCGATGATATGCTATACCTTCTGGCAGATGTTCTTTCCGCTCAGAAGCGTCGAGCCGATACAGGTCATTACCATGACGCAACAGAAGAGCAAGCTGCAAATTGTGCCCCGTAACGAAAGCGAGATGCGGCGCTCACTGACGCTGCTTCCTGTGCAGCCGCGCGCGGTGGCGACGACGCCTGCGGAGGTGGTCGTTCCCCCGCCTGCTCAGGTGGTGTTCCCGGTCGCGACTCCTGAGCCAATCGCGACACTACCGGTTGAGCAGGAGCGGCCGCCCATCGCGCTCCCGACGCCGACGCCGGGACCTTCACACGTCACTCCTGAGCGGAAACCACCTGCCCCCGATCCCGGGAAGAAGAAAAAAGAGCCCGAACCGGGACCGATCATTCGTGTACCAGATATTCCTTCTGTGCCGGACCCCCTTTTTATTGCTGATCCAACGGTACCACCGATTCCAACGATAGTGGTACCAGAGCGCTAGGAGCCAGAGGACAGGATATCTGTTCTCGCGAGGTGTAGAAGAGAGAGTGAGTTTGCTCTCTCTTCTTCTTTTTAGTCAGCGTTCAAGCGCAAGACCGTATGGAGCGAGGCGCGGATGATGGTGCTGACAGTCAGCAAGAGGACAAGCAGGCTGATCCCGAGTAGAGCCAGCAGAGGAAGCCAGATCTCAGGGGGAATGATGACTGAGATTGCCGCACCACTGTTGAGCATGCTGAAGAACTCCTTCGTTGTGCTGATGTTGGTGAAAGAGGCGTAATTGATTGCTGCCGGGAGCAGATAGGGCAGGGTGGTAAATGCCAGAAAGAGACCAACCACGAGGCCAAGCAGCACCCCTATGCTATAAAGGATGCCCTGTTCCCAGAGGAGCACACGGAGAAGCTGTCCTGGGGCTGTGCCCAGGGCCCGTAGCAGGGCAAAATGCGTCATGCGGGAGCGTGCCTGTTGTTGTGCGGCCTGCACATTCCCGAGAAATGCCAGCAGGAGCATTACCAGGGTTCCGAGCGACAGCAGGCTGATAACCTGGATATAGAGTGGATCTTTTTGCAGCGTTTCCAGTTCCGCTATGCGATCCTTTAGCGGAAAGAGCCGGGTTGGACCGTTGGATAGTCGAGTGCGAATTTCCTGTAGTATCTGCGGCGCATGATCCGTTTTGAGCCAGATGTGATTGATGCTCAGAGAACGGTTGTGCTGTCGGGCAAGGATGGCGGCCAGGCTATGAAAGTCGGTGAGCAGGCCATTAGCGGCTGTTGACGTGCCTGGCAGATCGTTCAGCTCTGGCAGGCGAGGGATGACTGCCAGAACGATACAGGGTAGGCCGGTTGCACTATCGAGCTTTAGCATAAAGGGTGTGCCGGGGGTCAGGTGGGTTCTGTCCTGAAACGCCTGATTGATGATAACCGGTAGAGGTGTGTTCCGGGCTCGCTCGGGGAGAATGCGCTGTGCCCGAAGCTGCTGGATCAGGCTTGTGCTGTCGGGAAGCTGAACGGTCTGTGCGAAGGTATCGGTATCAACGGCAAAGACGGTTATATCTGTTTGCTGTGCGTTGCCTGCTTCCTGTGAAGGGAATTCCTGTTTAAAGGCCAGCGAGACTGCCTGCACTCCGGGAATCTCGCGATAAGGTTGCCCGAGCTGTTGAAGAGAAGTCCCGAGAAGCGGATGCAGTTCAGTTGTACCGCTGAAATCGGCTCCCGTTGCTAGCATCGCCTGATGCTCAATGTAATGATGCTGCGATGCCGTGACGATCTGTCCAAAGAGGCTTAATGCTGTTACAACAGCCAGTAAGAGGCTCATACGCAGAAACGGGCCCGGTGAGCGTGCAATATGGGTCAACGCCAGCATATGTTCTGCTCCGCGCCCACGAATTGCCAGTCGTGAACCCCATCGAAGGAGAAAGGGATAGAGACGCAAAAAAAGGAGCAGGCAGCCCACAACCAGAAAATAGGGTGCGATCAAGGCCAGGGGCCTCCCGATCAGATAGTATGTGCCCGGATCAAGCACATTGCTGTGCAGAAGAGAGAATGTCATCCCATAGCCGCTCAGCGCCACAATGCCTGCAGACATATCCAGATGCAACCGCTGCCAGAGCGGCTTCTGTCTCGGACGGCTGGCAGTTTGACGCACCGTGAGCATATCACGGCTGGTTGCACGATAGAGCGTGAAGAACAGGGTTCCGAGCAGCAAACAGATCGTGATGAGGAGCCATCGAACTGGTATGAGAAACGTGCTGAGTGGGTTGGTCCAGACGGCGTCAAGCGGAGCGTTCTGACTCATCCCGAGCCGTATCAGCAGATCCGTGATCCCGAAGGAGAGCGGGACACCAAGCAGAAGTGTGAGCAGGATAAGGGGTGCGTTTTGTGTCCCGAAGATGATAAAGATCTGCCAGCGGCTGGCCCCCCGACTCCGAAGAAGGGCGATTGTTTCGGCCTTGTGCTCAACCTGCATCGTTACCGTGATAGCAAGAAAGATCAGGGCAAGGACCAGAAGCTGAAGCAGAAGAGCGGTGGTTGAAGGAATGGCCTGTTGCAGCCGGAGTGTATAGAGCAGCAGCAGACCGGGTGTTTGCGTGGTAGGCAGAAGCTTTCCGGCTGCCACTGCTGTACTGCGGGTAGGCAGATGGGTATAGGAACTTTCCTCCTCAGCGTTTAGAAAGCTCTGAAAGGTGGTGTAGACGTGCTCAGGGAGATGTGTCACACTGTGCTCAAATTGAGTGGTATTCTGGCTGGTAATCCGTTGAGGGTCAAGCCGATAATACCAGTTCAGTGAGAAGGATTCGGCGCTGAAGGTATTCTGTCCACATGCTGTGAAGAGCGCCTTTTCAAGCGCAAGGCGATCGGCGAGCAGAGGGTAATAGGACGGCTCTTCTTGCTGTGGTGGTGGGGTGAGGGCGAGGGGCTGATTATGCCAGAAGGCGTCATTTGGATCTGCGGTGAACAGTCCAACAACAGTTAGCCTGATGGGTTGGCTGGATACTGGTTGTGCGTTTTCTCTTTGGATAAGCTGAAAACGAAGCAGTAGTGTCTCTCCAATGTGCAGCCCGAGCTGTGCCGCTGTCTGCTTGTGGAGCGCGATTTCGATTCCCCGGGTGGTTTGACGAGGTAATCTTCCTTCGAAGAGCGTCAGATGGGGCGCTGCCTCGGTTATAGAGGTGCCAATGAGCTTGTATGGCGCACCGGATGCTCTTCTGCTGATAGCTGTCAGAAAGGGTGTGGGTGGCGTGGATGCCAGAAACGGGCTGATCCCTTGTGAGGCCTTTGAAACAAGGCCCTGAAGTTCCTGAGCTGTCCACTCATTTGTGTAGCGCTGCGTTTCGATTTGAATAGAGAGATAGGGGGTTTCAGGTTGTGCCTGAATCGCCTCCCGTAGAACTGCCAGTCGCATCACTTCGGTCAGAAGTGGTGCCACACAGGTGAGCACAATCGCGCAGAGCATTCCCAGACCCGTCAACGCGAGGGAATGCAGGGAAGGGCGGAGCTGCCACTTCGCGAGAATCAGGCTGGCCTTCATTTTCTCAAACCGCTTATTCTGTTGCATACTGTTTCTTCCTTTTCAATCTGCATTATATCGGAGCGTGGCGGGCATATCGGCTCGGGTGGTCAGTCGAAGCATCAACAACAGAGCCGCGATGTATAGCGGCACAAGTAGGGAGACAGAGAGCCAGAGCGTCGCGGGAAAGACAGGACGTGCTGGGAGCAGGTGTTGTAGCGTGAACAGATCTATGCGCGTGCTGGTGGGATCGAGCAAGATTGTCTGTGCCAGCGCCGGAGCGATGGTCCAGGCGAGGAAGAGCCCGAAGCTGAGTCCCGGAAGGAGCCCGGTGCCATATAAGAAGGTCTGTTCCCAGAGCAGCATAGCGGTTATCTGGCGTGTAGAGGTCCCTAGCGCTCGCAAAACAGAGAAATGCACAAGGCGGTTTTGGGCGCTCAGGCTGGCCGCGACCAGATTGCCGAAGAGCGCCAGCCCGAGTGCCAGTGGTGTGCCCAGTGCGAGCAAAGCCAGCAGGTTGAGGATCAATGGGTTGGTGTGCAGAGCGTTTTGAAGCGCAGTGCGATCATAGAGCGCGTCGAGCTGGAGCTGTGGGTTGCTTGTGAGCGCTCTACGGATGCGTGTCAGTGTCTCCGGGCGCTCCTCTGTGGCGAGCCAGACATAGTTTGGTTGTAAGGTGATGCCAGTTGCATAGCGAGTGTAGTCAACGAGCAGCCCGGCCTGTGTGGCATTGTCTCCGTCATTGAGGGGTGGGATGCGCTCAACAATGCCGGCCACGAAGAAGGTGCGTGTTTTGGAACTGGTGGTCAGCGTAAACGTATGGTGCAGGGTGAGTTGCAGGCTGCGCTGAAGCTGGCGGTCGACAATTGCTGGCAGAAATGGTCCCTGTTGCTGCTGAAGGAGCGATACAGGTTGCTCCAATGGCCAATGAACGGTAGGGAGAAATGTGTCCGTATCAATTGCCTGAAGCACGACTGATGGTGTGTTCAGATCCGAGGGTAGCGAGAGTTCTTCCCGATAGCCCACCGAGGCCACCTGTACTCCTGGGAGTGAGCGATAGAGTAGCGTAACGGCTTGCAGCGTCTCTGGTGTCGTCTGCGGATGATTTGCACACTGATTGCGCATTGCCTGCTCGCTGATGGGGCCGCTGATCGAGGAACTGCTGAGGTAGGCAGCGACGTCGTTACTGTGCCGGGTATGGGTCGCTGCAAATACCTGTGTAAAGATGCCGAGGGCGATAGCAAAGGCCAGCAACAGCGATGTTCTGACAAATCGCCCGGGGGCTCGGGCCAGTTGAGCCAGGGCCAGCGAAGGGATCGCGCCAGTGGCATGTTGGGCGAGCTGCGCACAGAAGCGCAGGACAAGGGGATACAGGCGCAACGCGAAGAGCAGGACTGCCAGCGCCAGAAAAATAGGGGTAAGCAGCGTCAGCGGAGTTGTCAGTAAGACATCTGCGGTGGAATTGGAGATGCCGACCGAGTGCAGATACTGCGAAATGAGGGTGATAATGAAGGCAAGCAGCCCGGCGACAATATCCAGATAGAGGGTCTGCCAGAGGGGGCGCTGTTTGGTACGACTGGTCTCGCGACGGAGCACCAGGATATCCAGCCGTAGCGAACGAGAACTGACCAGAAGCATGATCCCCATCGTGAGCAGAATCACGACAAGGTTATAAGGCGCGATCGTGAGCAGGGTATCTATTCCGAGACGCAACTGCGAGCTAAAGAGCCATTGTACAAGCGATCTGACCGCGAGCAGCGCAAGGAGCGGCCCAAGCAGTAGCGCCAGGATCGCGGGGCCACAGACCTGAAGCAGGAGCGTGCCGAAAAGCTGAAGCCGGGTTGCACCACGGCTGTGCAGCAGCGCGAGCGCCTCGTCCTGTTGCTCGAGTAACAGTTCAGTCATGATCGCCACAAAGAAGAGGATCAGCGCTGTTATCTGAACCGCGAGGACAAAAAGTGGGAGCTGCACTACTTGAAGTTGATCGCGGTAGATTGAGAGGGTGCCGGGCTTGCCTGCTGTGCCAAAGGCTGCCGAGCGTAGCTCACGTTGCTGAAGGAAAGGAGGCTTCTCGGTCAGGCTGCTGTCGCTGCTTTTCAGTTGTTCCCCGGTTATGTGATAGCGCGTCAAAAGTTCGTTGAGCTGTTCTGTATTCTCAAGGCGCTGGAGCACAACCGGATAACGCCAGTAGAGATGAATCGGCTCTGGAAGCGTCATTGTTCCTGATCGCGTCAGCGTATCGATCGCGTTAGCCAGCGCTGTATTCTCGGTCAATGCGGTCAGGGAGGTATCTGGCTGATAGGCGAACGTGGTATTTTGCCAATAGGGATCGCTTGCCGCAGGAAGAAAGATTCCGACGACGCGCAAGGTCAGTGTCGCTGGAGTGCCGACATGTGTGCCCGGCACTAGCAGCAGATAGCGCAAGGTCAGTGTCGCTCCAGGCCTGAGTTGAAGCTGAGTGGCAACAGACGGATGAAGCACGACTTCGAGTGCGTCCGCTGAGATGCGGGGAAGCCGACCCTCAAGAATCGTCAGGTGCGGCCTGGCCTGCTCTCCGGAGGCTCCTATCAGGCTCATGGTATACGGGTGCGACGTTGATGGTGCAAGTACTCTGGTACTGCTCGTTTCAAGTGAGAGCGTCGGGGGCACCGTAAGCCAATCCGTTAGATTGCGTTGAAGGGGTTGGGTCAGCTGTTGCTGGATCTGGGCCATCCGGGCCGCTGAGAGTGTTCCTGCGGTGGCATGCAGGGTAATGGTGGCCTCGGGCAACCCCAGCCGAAAAATAGTCTGTGTCAAGAGGGGGATCGCACAGATAACGAACGAGGCCGCGATCATTCCCAATCCTGTGATTGCCAGCAGTGGTCCTGTTTTCCGCAAACGCCACCCTGTGAGGACAAAAATTGCCGCCCATGTTGAAGCAAGAGGCCATTTAGATCTTTTCATTTATAAAATTCCTTATATGCGACAAAGAATGCTATTTATTACAGGTAATAAAAAGGATGAACAATGTGAAAGAATACCGAAAGGCAACTACAAGTCTACCTTGATGATAGATATATGTCAATTTCTTATGCAAGAGCAGTATTCTTTCCAGAAATTCAGCGAGGGAAGGTATCTCGGAGAGCCATAGAAGAAGCAGCATGATTTTCATGAAAAGGAGGATAGAAATGCTTAAATTTTGTATACTAGTTATATATGTCGACCTTGCAGCGATGTATGAGTGTGTAGTTGTTCGCTGAAAAAGTGCATCGTGCTGGAACATCTTCTTCTGCGGAGACGTAATAAAGAAAAGTGATTACTCCGTAGCTAGGTTAAGGCTCTTATGAAGGCGAATGACGGAAATGTATGGAGAGGGGAGGAGCGTGTATTGTCATATGCCGCTGAAATACATACTTGACAAAGGAAGTGAGTCGATGAGCCAGCTAGAAGAAAAGCCCTTCACGAAGTTGTCGTTGGAAATCAAAACCGAGATAGATCGTGAAGAGTGGAATGGCTTCTTACAGGAACATCCACAGGGTCACCTGCTTCAGTCATATGAGTGGGGAGAGCTGTTGCGTTATCTGGGCGCGAAAGTATATCGTCTGGCTGCTATTCAGGACGGGTGCATGATCGGTGCTATGATGCTCTCTCTTTCTGATGTGCCGCTTCCCGGCTTGCGCCTGAAATGGCTGTATTGTTGTCGTGGGCCTGCCGTTGATGCGCCTGATTCGCCTGCTTTAAAAGCGTTGATTGAAGAGGCCCATGCCATTGCGAGTCGAGAGCGAGCCCTTATTTTGCGTCTTGAGCCTAACATTACCGAAGATGATCCTCAGTATGAGCGCTGGCTTGATGCTTTTCGCTCTCTGGGTTTTAAGATCAATCCGATTGCTGTTCATGGGCGGAGTAGCTGGCATCTCGATATCCGGCCTGCACTCCCGATACTTCGTTCGGCGTTCCGTAAGACATGGAGACATAATATTCAAAAGGCCGAGCGTATGGGCGCGGTCGTACGCGTGGCACAGAGCGAAGAGGACTTCGAGACGTATTATCGACTACTGCAACTGACGAGCAAACGTGATGACTTCTTTATTCATGATAAAGACTATCATCGAGAGATCCTGCGTCAGTTCTCTGAGAACGGCAATGCTGCTCTGTTGATCGCTGAATATCAGGGGGAACCGGTTGCCGCAAAACTGTTGATTCGGTATGGTCACTGTTGCTGGGATATGTTTGCCGGCATGACAGATGATCGAACCGACCTGCCGAAATCGCATATTCTGCAATACCATGCGCTTCTGTGGGCAAAGGAGCAGGGCTGCACCCTCTTTGATTTCCGTACCATTCCTGACAATCCACGCGAAGGGTCAGAGATGTGGGGAGTCTATCACTTCAAGAAGGGCTTTGGCGGCTTCCCTGCTCACTATCTCTGGACGCAAGATTACATCTATCGTCCTGTACTATATCGGCTCTGGCGGGAGGCAGTGGCTTTGCGCCGCACGCTTCGTCGACGCAAACATACACACTAGCACCAGAAGAAGAGAGGCTGCAAAGCCTCTCTTCTTTCTGTTATGCTTGTTCATGTAGCAGGCGGGGCAGGCCAAGCGCCAGCGCTATCTGTAACATACAGATTCCCAGAATGTAGCACAGCATTGTGATTGAGAAGGCAGTGGTATAATGCTGTTCTCCGAGTAGGCTGAAAAAGATAACCCCGATCACCGCAATACCCAGAGCAGGCCCAACCTGTTGCGCCGTGCTGATCGAGCCTGAGGCGGCCCCGGCGGCATCATCGCCCGCGACAGTCAGAATAAAGCCCGGCAGAGGCGTGGCAACCAGCGCATTGCCGAAGCCCAGTATAGCAAGTGGAAGCATAGTGAGAAGCGTTGGTTTTGTCGTCATACTGACCACCACAAAGGTCACGACCGTTCCCAAGGCTGCTATAAGGATGCCCAGATGCAGGATACGAGTGCCGAGTTTCGGCGTCAGGCGGCTGGTTGCCAGAGAACCAACAGTATAGGCGATCGCCATAGGCGTAAAGGCCAGCCCCGCTTCAAAGGGGCTGAAGTGATGCCCGCTCTGAAGATAGAGGGCCAGAATAAAGAAAAAGGCGCTGCCGAGAGCTGTTTCCAGTAACAGGATCAGGATGCTCCGTGTAAAGACGGTGTTGCGGAACAGGGAGAGATCCAGCAGCGGGGATCCAAGCATCTGGGTGCGCCGTTGCTCATAGCGCAGAAAGAGCCAGCCTGCAGGCAGACAGGCCACCAGACAGAGCAAGGTCCACCACGGCCAGCCCATTTCACGCCCCTCGACAAGCGGAAACGCAAGCAGGAAAAGGGTTCCTGTTGCCAGCAGGACGCCCGGCCCATCCACGCGGGTTGCTGTGGTTGAGCGCGACTCACGCAGCAGAAAAGGAGCCGCGAGCGCTGCAAGAAGCCCGATAGGCACATTGACGAAGAAGATGGGTCGCCAACCCAGACCCCCGATATTTGCACCAAGTAGCAGGCCCCCGAGTAATTGCCCTCCAATCGCGGCGGCTCCCAGAACTGCTCCGATAATTCCGAGCGCTATTCCCTGTTCTTTCTCGGGAAAGGTGACCTTCAGCAACGAGAATACCTGCGGAAACATCAGCGCGGCAGTGATTCCTTCCAGAATACGCGCGATAATCAGGACAAGCGTATCAGGGGCGATCCCACAGAGAAATGAGGTGAGCGTAAAGCCCCAGACCCCGTAAAGAAAGAGGCGCTTTCGCCCGTAGATATCGCCGAGGCGCCCGCCTGTCACGACGAGCACCCCATAGGCCAGAACGTAGCCCGCGATGACCCATTGCAGGCCCGCTGCATCCATATGCAACTCGCGTTGTAGCGCGGGCTCGGCCACAAAGACAATGAAGTCGTCGAGCGTTGTCATAAAGGCGGCCAATACGAGCACAACCAGCGCAAGCCAGCGTGTCCGGGCTGCCATCTGCTGAGGAACTTCTACTGTTGTCATGCGTGCAATCCTTTTTGCTCGGAGCCGGTAATCAGACTGATGATCTCGTTCTGGTTTGTTTCCTGGATGAGCCGCTCCCCTACCTTGCGCCCCTGACGCAGCACGATGACGCGATCGGCGACCTCGAAGACATCCTGCATATTATGGCTGATCAGCAGGATGGGGGTGCCGCGTTCGCGTAGCGTTCTGATCAGTTGGAGCACTTTCCGCTGTTCCGGGACGCCCAGGGCTGCTGTTGGCTCGTCCATGATGAGCAGACGGGCGTTCCAGTAGATAGTGCGAGCAATCGCGATTGCCTGCCGCTGGCCTCCGGAGAGCTCACGTATGGGGCGGGTCAGATCCGGGATCTGGATATCAAGCTGTTCAAGCAAGGTGTGGGCCTCGCTCTGCATCAGCTTGCGGTCGAGCTCTTTGAACAGGCCCAGGCGACGTTTCAAGGGCTCGCGTCCCAGAAAGAGATTTGAACTGGCATCCAGATTTTCACAGAGCGCCAGATCCTGATAAATGGTCTCAATACCCGCCTTACGGGCGTCCATCGGCGTTGAGAAATGAACCGGTGTCGAAGCAATGCTGATAGTACCCTGATCGGGCCGATAGACGCCGGAGATCATTTTGATGAGGGTTGATTTGCCGGCCCCGTTGTCTCCAAGCAGGCCGACAACCTCACCGGGATAGATAGTCAGGCTTACCTGATTGACGGCGATCAGGCCCCCGAAATGCTTTGAGAGGCCATCGAGTTGCAATACAGGCTCTTTCTCGGGCATGGATAACCTCCTCAGGCTCTGGTGCGCATGCGGTCAACAAAGACGGCAATGATGATAACAACGCCTACCGCGATAAACTGCCAGAATGGGTCGATTCCCAGAATGATCAGGCCATTTTGAATCACACTGATAATCAGCGTACCGATGAGCGTGCCGATAATGGTTCCCTCGCCACCGAACAAGGAAGCGCCACCAATTGCCACCGCCGCGATGGAGTCAATCAGCAGGGGATCACCAGCCTCAGCGGCACCACTGGAAAAGCGGAACACATAGAGAACGCCAGCCGTCGCGGCCAGACAGGAGGAGAGAATATACACGAGCACGGTGTGGCGGGCGACCGGGATGCCTGCACGTCGAGCGGCCTCTTTGTTGCCGCCAATCGCATAGGTATGTTGACCGAAGCGGGTGCGGGTAAGCAACCAGTGGCAGAAGAGCACCAGGAGCAGGCTGAGGATCAATGGCATCGTAAAGAGGCCAACCACGTTGCTCATCTGCACGGCAGTCAAGCCCTGTGGCGGCTGAAAGAAGGTGATTGCTCCAGTGGGCTGAATATAGAGCAGGTTATTATTGCCGATGCGCCCGATATCCTGCAAGGGAATGCTGATCGGCAGGCCATTCTCGATGATAAAGCCGGCTCCTCGTGCAATGCCATACATACCAAGCGTGACGATAAAGGGAGGCACAGAGAGACGTGTGATCAGGACGCCGTTCAGCAGGCCAGGCAGAACACCTACCGCCAGGCCAACCAGGAAGGCGATCACCACAACCAGCGGCAGGGGCAGCCGTGGAGCGAGGGCAATGATAATCTGTGCCACAATCACGGAAGCCATGCCAGTCGTATAGCCTACGGAGATATCCAGGCCGCCCAGAATAATCACAAAGGTCTGGCCGAGTGCCATGAGCAGCATGAAAGACATATCAGCAAAAATATTCTGGATATTCGTAATGCTGAGGAAGCCGTTGCCGCTGATAGAAAAGAACAGGAAGAGAACACACAGAAATATCCATGACCATGCTTTGCTGAGGTCTTTCCAGGATAGCTCCCGGCGGTTACGAGTTTTAACGCTGACCATACTTGCTCCTTTGTTTGACAGAAGAGAGACGTGATCGTACTGATCTCGCCTCTCTTACTGCACATGTTCTGATGGTCGTAATTGGTTTAGTAGATCGCATTCTGGGATTCGGGGGTATCAACGTTGGTCTTATCGATAACCACGAAGTCAGTCTGCACGTTTTTCTGAAGCGAGCTGTCGCCGTTCAAGGCCTTGATCGCGTACTGCACACCGATTTTGCCCATTTCGCGGGGCTTCTGGCCGATGATAAAGTCGATGATCCCGTTGCGGAGATCGGTCACGCCCTGCTGTGACGAGTCGAAGTGGATAATCTTAATGGCATTGCTCTTGTTGGCATTTTTCACCGCGGCGGCTGCGCCTTCAGAACTGAAGGCTGTGGTGCCGAAGATACCAGCGATATCAGGGTGTGCCTGGAGCACTGCCGAGGTTTGCTGTGTTGCTTTATCCATGCTGCCCTCGTCATAGCTGGTGGAGACGATGGTGACCGCGCCATTCGTGGCTGCAATGGCCTCCTTAAAGCCCTTCTCGCGCTGGTCGGTTGAGCTTGTGCCGGGCTTATTACTCTGGATGTACACCTTGCCTTTGCCCCCGATCGCTTTGATCATCACCTCACCGGCAATCTTGCCGCCTTTGGTGTTGTCGGAGCCAATATAGGTGATAGGAAACTTGACCGAGCCATTGGCGTAGTCGCCATCGCCCAGAACGGTATCAACGGTAATGACGGTGATGCCAGCATCGTGCGCCTTCTGGAGCGGCGCTACCAGCGCCTGATTGTCACAGGGAGAAATAATAATGGCGTTTACCTTCCTGGCAATCAGGGCCTCAACAATTTTGGTCTGCTCGACCGGGTCCCACTGTTTGGGGGCCTGATAGGTCAGATCCATGCCTTGCGCCTTTGCTTCTTCCTCCGCCCCTTTTTTAATCATCTCATAGAACGGGACGCCCGCCATACCGCCTACGACCGCCAGAGCGTACTTTTTTGAGGAAGACGTATTTTGATTGTTGTTATTGTTTGAGGCGTTGGTTGAGTTGTTGGCGGAGCAGGCAACCAGGGCCGCACCACCAGCAACAGTAGCGATGCTGACAAGAAATGTGCGCCTGTTTAGCGCGTTCGAAAGGTCCAGGGGTTTGTTTGTTTTGCTCATGAATAAACTCCTTTAATGCACAGAAAATAGAGAAAGAGTGAATGTGTTTATGCAACACAAGAGAAATGTCTTATTTGCCAACGACGGTGCGCAACTGGTTCACCACCTGCTCTAGCTGGTCAGCGGCGTCGGTTGCTGAGGTCGCTCCCATCACGAGCTGATCGGCGACCTGGGTTGAAACCTTGACAGCCGAGGTCAGCTTTTTGTTGTTTTCCGTCTGAAGCCGGATGGCCTTTTCCGCGTAGCGAGTTGCGTTCATAAGCTGCTGCAAAGCTTTGCGGGTTGTAACACCGTCCAGGTTTTCCCAGTGCTGTTCTAGTCTGGTGCCGACCTCGCTTGCCTGCTTGATAGCGGTGTTGGCAGCGTCGGTATAGTATTGAAGTGATTGCAGACCGACGTTACAGGAATCAATCACCCAGGACTGCTGGGTCGCGGCCTTCTGCTCTTTTTCCGCTAGCTGCTTCAGAGATTCGCTGCTCTTACGCAAATTGTTGACCGATGCCAGGATCGGGAACGTGACGCGTTGGGCCAGCAGAACACCGATGATTGTGGCTGAAATGGTGAGTATACAGGCGATAATGATGGTGCTGAGAAGCTGTTCATCAGCGACCGCGGTAGCGGTTTTCAGCGGCGTTACCACGACATAGGTCCAGGGGACGGTATATGTTGTCTGGCGCGCGGCCTGATGGACCTCCTTCTGTCCGGGAGGCGTAAATTGTAACGTGACAGGTGGGTTGACCTGCTTATAGAGCTGTTCAAGCTCGGGAATGTCAAGCACGTCAACAGCATTCTCTGCCCCTTTACCGTAAAGATCACCAGCGCCGATCAGACTGCGTGTTTTCTCCGAGAGCGGCATCACGGCTTGAAAAAGATGCTGCGAGTGCACACCACTGAATGGGTCCGGGTTGGGGCTACTATGGGCAATAATGACGCCGTTCTGATCAAGAATAAAGGCATAGCTGCCGCTTCCATTCGTTCCCTGCTCTTTATTCACCAGATCCCAGATATAGTGAATGTCGAACGTGGTGCGTAAGATACCAACCTGCACATAATCTGTGGTTGTAATAGGCGTATAGATATCAATATAGGCTTCCTTTGTGATCGGGCTATAAAACACGCCAGAGACAAGGGTCTTCTTGGCTGATGGTGGCGGCTGATTGGCGCCGCTACTCTGTTGCTGTCCATCTGGCTGCATCTGCTTTAAATCTGCCGGGAGAATGTAATACTGCCCATGTGGCAGGGGCGAGGCTGGATAAGAGAGTTTGGGCATTCCTTGCAGGTCAAGCAGTGTCCAGTTCTCATAGTAGCTGCCGCGTCCATGACCGGTTTCAAGGCTGTCCAGTGCGCGTTGTTTGGTCGTTTCACTTGCGCTGCCATTCTTTTGTAGCTCTTCCATAAAGGTATGGAGAGGAGCCAGGCGGCTGAGCGCTTCGGCGGCGAGGATGCGTTCGGCAAAGAAGTTGTCAATTAGCTCTGTATGGATTTTCGCGTCGGTCTCTATTTCGCGATTCGCCTGGGCGATTGCGGTCGGACGCGTGACAAGCGTAATGATACCGATACTGAAGAGTAGCGGTGTGATGGCGACAATCACCAGAAGCAAGGCAACTTTAAGCGAAAGCGAGAGCGAGCGTCGGGTGTGTGTCCGATGGACTGGCTGTAACATGAGGCTCCCTTCTACGGATGTGCTATCGCTGAATGAGCCCGAGGGTTTCCAGTTGTCCGAGCATCTGGTGAACTTCCTCGGGTGAGCGCCGGACCAGGACGGCTAGCTCAGAGATGGTTCGTTGAGCGTCAAGTAACAGGAAGAGACGGCGATGCGTACGAGAAAGGCCGTATTGTTCAATAATCTGAAGGGCTTCTGCTGGATGTTTAATTCTGCGAATACCAGACCACGTCGGAGAGCCCTGTACAGAGGGGGTGGCAGGTGGTAGAGCCCGCTGCCTGCTGGTTTGACGAGGAGGAAGGGGGCCACTCATACGAAAAAGGGTGGGGCTTGTCTCGGGTGGGATGCCGGGAGAAAAGGAGAAGAAGCAATTTTTCCAGGTGCTGAGCCACCGGAGTGCTTCCGCTGTTCCCAGATTGCCCAGTGTAGCCCGGGTAATCTGCCCGTTGACAAAAGTAATGACCCCTACTTCTTTTTTCATTGTATCTTCTCGTTTCACAATAAGTACCCCGGATTTCCGTCCTAACTGTAGCGTATCTATCACGCTCCCCAGATCATCGGTCTGGGTTTCATTTGGTTCAAACATTCGTCTAGTGCTCCCATCCAGCGTATAACTCTAGTGATGCTTGTAGTACGCCTGAGAAGCTGCCGGGTGGCCTTTCCTTCGTATTCTACCTCTATATCTGTCGTCAAGGTGACCGGTTGAATGTATCTCCCATTTGCATAGCGCTACTTCTGCACGTGAACACAGGTGCTCGTTCCCATGAAGAAGAACTCCGGGGGTGAGACACCCCGTAGAGAAGACGGGCGTATACAGAGAAATGACAGGTAGAACAGGTAGATTGAAATTCCGGAGCAATATAGTAAAAAATAAGGTGATCTTGCCAGCGAAAGTAGAAAAATAAATTGAGTTAAAATATATTGCCCGGGTATTACTATCTATTCATGTATACACCCGAAAAAAAGTATTATCTTTATTTACCTTCCCGGGCAATATTATAACAAATAAAGGCAGGCAAGTCCATATAAGTACTTCTTATTTGTAGGTAGGAAAGTGGCATAGAAGCTATGGAAGATGCTAGAAGAACGATATATACTATCCTTGGTTTTGAATTTAAAAACGGGAGAAATTTCTGAAAATTATAGATAGGGGGCGGGATAGCTACAGAGGTAAAAAGGCTGTGGAAGGGAATCCACAGCCCGTATTTCTTCTGTAATATGACAGCGTTATTGATTTATTTCCGGCTCTTTGCAGATAACTGCCTGTGCTTCTTCTGTCTCTACATTCTCCCGATCGATGATGACAAAACCGGTTGAAATACGTTCGGGAATAGTACTTTCTTCTCCTTTCACTGCTTTTACCGCGCATTTTACCGCGAGTTGGCCCATATCAAATGGGCGCTGCGCGATCACAACATCTGCGACTCCGGCACGAAGCTCATCAATGCCCTGTTCTGAAGCATCGAAGCGCACAACTCTGATGTCCTGCGCCCGGTTTGTGGCTCTAAGAGCACGGGCAACACCTTTCGAGCTATAATCTCCAGTGCTCATAATGGCCGCAAGGTCCGGGTGGCGTTGGAGCATGGCTGTGGCCTGCTCACACGCGACATCAATCGAGCCGCCATCATACTCGATGCCGAGCAGTTCGATATCGCTTGTGCGCAGGATCTCAATGCAGCCCTCCTCGCGCTGATCAGTTGCGCTGACGCCCGGGTGCAGGCTCTGGATATAGACCTTTGGTTTGGTCTGACCATTGAGCAGACGCAGCAACAGCTCGCCGGCGAGCCTACCCCCGGCGGTATTGTCGGAGCCAATAAATGTCAGGGGAAAACCATTGGTAGAGGTGCCATCGCCGATGTGGGCATCAACGGTTAGCACCTTGATTCCGGCTTCGTGGGCCCGGCGCAAGGGTTCAACCAGTGCCTGACTATCGCAGGGAGTGACAATCAGCGCGTCAACGTGACGCTCAATAAACGAATCGATCAGTGGGATCTGTAAGGATGCATCCCAGTCGGCGGGTGCATCAACAAGCAGTGCGACGTTCTGACGGGCGGCTTCGGTCTCAGCCCCTTTCTGGATCGTGAGAAAAAAGGGTGTGCGCAGACCAAGTAGCAGCCCGATTGTACAGGTGTCCATCGGGTTTCCCTTTCATAAAAAAAAGCTAGATTGTATCGGGAAAAGGGGGTAAAAATGCGTTAATGCATTCTTACAAGGACGGGGGAAGGTATAGGTTCTTCGCAATTTTACCTGAAGAAGCGTGAGAAAACAAGGGAAACAGGACAAAAAAAAGAGACCAACCGGCGATTGACCTCTTGACGGGCGGAGGAGGTGGGATTCGAACCCACGAGGGCTATTCACCCTACACGATTTCCAGTCGTGCTCACTAGACCACTATGAGACTCCTCCACGCAAGCGGAGAGGGCGGGATTCGAACCCGCGAGGGCTGTTCACCCTACCGCTTTTCGAGAGCGGCACATTCGACCACTCTGACACCTCTCCGCCGTGAAGTATAGCATAACTTCCGCATTCTGACAAGCACTAATTTTCGTTTAATTCACCCTGCTCGTACAACCAGCGGGCGAATTGAATATGGCTGTCTTCCTCCATGCGCTGGCGCACTTCTGGATTGCTATAGAAACCCTCTTTCATATCGATGAGGCGAATAGCTTCACCCCAGGAAAAACCGCTGTCCAGCAATGCTTTTAACTGTGTATGCTCTTTGTACAGTGCCAGTTGTGTGGTCTCTGTCTGGTCTGTCTCACTGGTGTGCAGCGTTTGTTCTGGCTGCTCCGAATCTCCTGGCTGATAGGGTAGATTGTGCATTCCTGTTTCTCTCCTTAGGATCTTGAAAGATAATAGCGTTTCAGTGCATATGGAAGGGATTGGTTATCTACTTATATCGACCTCTTTGCCAAAATGTATAGTTCTCTTTTCTTCGGGACTTCTGTATGTAGAAGAAGGGACCAGAGTCAATAGGTATTGCCTGTAATTCCAAACTACACTGTAGGTACGTCAAGGAGCGAGACGAAAAGAGGAGGGCGGTGAGTTGTATTTTGCAGGTGAAAGGAGCGTAGAGTAATTAGTATGAGGGTCGGGGTGAAAACTTCTGTTGATGATATCTGGACACAATATATGAATACTCGCCGTCCAGAACTGCGCGAAGAGCTGATTGCACATTATGCTCCCCTTGCTCGTTTTGTTGTTGGTCGTCTGGGTATTCCTCCTTCCAGCCTACTCGATACTGAAGACCTCATTGGCTATGGTATGATTGGCCTGATAAACGCAATTGACCGCTATGATCCATCACGAGGAGTGCGCTTTGAATCCTTTGCGACACCCCGGATTCGAGGCGCGGTCATTGATCAGATCAGACAGTTGAACTGGTTACCACGTTCTGCTGTTTCGCGCATGCGGCAGGTCGAGGACACGCTAGCAACGCTGGAACAACGTTTGCAGCGTCCGGCGACTGAGACGGAAGCCGCGGAGGCAATGGGCGTTTCCATCGATCAGTATCGACAGATGTTGCTGGATATGAGCGCAACCGTGCTCTCGCTTGATGCCCCCCTGGGATCAATGGCACAGGAAGACGATGCGACCTCCCTGAGCGATTTGCTGGAAGATGAGCAGACGACAGGGCCCGCGGAGCAAGTTGAGCAGCATGAGCTTGTTACAGTGCTGGCAGAGGCGATCGAGCGCTTGCCGGAACGGGAACAGCTATTGCTCTCTCTGTACTACAAAGAGGAGCTGACTATGAAGGAAATCAGCCGGATCATGAACGTTTCCGAGTCTCGTATCTGCCAGCTTCGGATGCAGGCCATCATGCATTTGCGGGCCTCTATGCAGACCTATCAGACCGGAGAAGCGAAGGCTCGTAAAACACCCAGAAAAAAGGCGGAGGCCGGTCAGCGCCGTGGCCGTGGTCGTCCACGACGGAAAAGCACGACCGAAGAAAAATCCACTGATTGAACTGACCGGATTCTTTTTCAGTGACCTATGTCTAACAAAAATTCACGCGCTGCCGATTGTAATGTGTAGGATGTTGAGGGCCTGTCGGAGGCTCTCATTCGGGAGGTCAAGAGATGAAAAGCAATGCGGCGCGTAAACCTCTGTTTTTTGAACAAGCGCAGCATAGGGAGAGAAATAAAGTGCAAGGCCAGACATTTCAACCGGGAAATCAGATGAACTACGAGCCAGTACCACATTCTCGCTGGTACTATGATCTACCAACTGTTGAGAGCTTAATTGCCTGGGAGCAAGATCGAGCCATTTTGGTCGACAAATTACGTGCCCAAATCGAAGCAGGTACGTATACTGTAGAGAGTACGGTTGTTGCCAATTGTATACTTAAAAATGAAACCTGTTTCAGGTAGGTTGGTGTACGTTTTCGGAAGAGAGAATGTATTCTATCTTCCTTGTACAGAGGGAGAGACTGACCGCGGATTGTCTGATAGTCATAGGGGATCAAAAATGCACTATCAGACGTCATAATAGGTGTGGTCTGTAACTCTTGATGGTATGCCAGGTTTTTTGTCTACTGGTGCGGTTACGCTGAAAGATGCTCCTTTAGGCGTTTGTCGCAGCGCAGGGACGCTTGAAATGTGCTTCAAAATGATGAAGGTGAAGGGAGCTTTGCATGCTTGTATTGCGACGTAAAGTTGGCGAAAGCATTGTGCTGGCTGGAGTAATTAACATTTCTGTATTGGCTGTTGAAGGCGAGCGGGTAAAGATCGGCATTAGCGCACCCCCAGATGTCTCGATTGTGCGCGAAGAGTTGCTCCGCTCTGTTCCAGAGACGTCTTCGGTACAGAACACGTCTCCGGTACAGCATCGGTGAGCAATCGTGGATATGCCATGTATTGCCTGTGTGAATACATAGCATCTACAGATAGTGCAGGGTAAAACCCGAGGGCGGCATATACTGCCGCCCTTTTTTCTGCTTACTCAGTTGGTGCTTCAACCTGATGACCATTTGCCTCCACTTTGACGTTTCCTTTTCCTGCCATTTCGGCAATAAAGGACTCGGTCATTTCGCGAGCCACGTCATCGGAGTGTTGAACGGGAGGCGATTTCATCAGGTACGCGCTCGGTCCCTCAAGCGTGCCGCTTATTCCGTTATCGAGGGCCAGTTTCGCCATGCGCACGGCATCGATCACCACACCTGCGGAGTTCGGCGAATCCCAGACCTCAAGCTTGAGCTCAACATTGAGCGGAACATCCCCAAAGGTTCGGCCTTCAAGGCGGATATAGGCCCATTTGCGGTCACTGAGCCACTCCACATAGTCTGAAGGGCCGATGTGCACGTTCTCTTCGCCCAGTTCATAATCAAGCTGGCTGGTCACCGCGTTGGTTTTGCTGATCTTCTTGGACTCAAGGCGGTCGCGTTCCAGCATGTTGTAGAAGTCGGTGTTGCCGCCGACGTTGAGCTGCATGGTGCGTTCCAGCTTGACGCCGCGCTCACGGAAGAGTCGGGCCAGCTTGCGGTGAACGATGGTTGCGCCTACCTGGCTCTTGATATCATCTCCAATCATCGGGAGGCCGGCTTCTTTGAAGCGGTTCTGCCAGTATTGTTCGCGAGCAATAAAAACGGGGACACAGTTGACGAAGGCGACCTTTGCCTGTAGCAGTTGTTCAACATACCACTTGGTGGCATTCTCGGAGCCGACAGGCAAATAGTTGATGACGACATCGGTTCCGGTATCTTTGAGGATTTGCACGATGTTGTCGGTCGGGCCTGGGGCTTTGGTAATGATTTGTGAAAGATATTTACCCAGACCATCGTGTGTCATTCCTCGATAAACGCGGGCGTTCAGGTAGGGGACATCAGCAAACTTGTAGGTATTGTTGGGGGCGCTGAAAATAGCCTCGCTCAGATCCTTGCCGACTTTGTTCTGATCGATATCAAAGGCAGCGGTGAACTCAATATCCCGAATATGATACCCTCCCAGGTTGACATGCATCAGTCCCGGGATGAAATCGTCCTCGCTGGCGTTCTGGTAGTATTGCACTCCCTGCACCAGTGAACTGGCACAGTTGCCAACGCCGATAATTGCAACACGAACTTTTTTCTTCGACACTTCTCTTTTTTCTCCTTTTCTCCGTGCTTCTTCTGGCTGCGCATTGTCGCTTTCAGGGGGAAAAGACTCACTCGCAGAATGCAGCCCGGCACGGACTCTACAACATCTTAACCTTTTTGCCGGGGTAAAATATTCCACCTGCATGCTTTCTGTTCTGGTTTCATCCCGCTATATCGCCTGGTGATGAGCGGCTTGCGTATACTACTCCCTGGTTGAAGCTTTGTTTGAAGCAGGATACGCATCTGTTTCGTGGTACTAGATAGTTGGTTGAAGATATTATGCTTGCGCTTCACAAAGCATTTGTAAGGTTTATAGGATTTATCAAATCCTGTGGTAAAGGCAAGGAAGCGCTCCCTTATTTTGTGGTAGAGGAGATCGTGTTTCTATGTTGCTTGTAAGAGCTCCTATGCGAATCAGTTTCGGAGGTGGAGGGACGGATCTAGAAGCGTACTATGGCCGCTTTGGTGGCGTGGTGATCAGCACTGCTATTAATAAATACTTTTATACTATTATTGAAGCTGCAGCTACAGATGAATTACAAATAATCTCAGCCGATTATCGCTCTCTCTTTCGTCATGCGCCTTTTGATGCCCTTTCCTGGGATGGTGATCTTGCGTTGCCGAAAGCGGTCTGTCACCACTTTGGTATACGTGGTGGTCTGAATCTCTTTCTGGCGGGCGAAGTGCCCCCGGGGACAGGGCTTGGTTCGTCAAGCTCTGCGGCTGTGGCGCTGGTGCGCGCGTTCTCAACCCTGTTGGAGCTGCCAATGAGCAAACAGCAGGTTGCTGAACTGGCATCCTCTATCGAGATCGAAAAAATGGGGATGCCAATTGGCAAGCAAGATCAGTATGCCTCCGCCTTTGGTGGCCTGAATAAAATCTCCTTTACTGCCGATGGGGTCACCGTGACCCCCTTACAGATTGCCCGTGAAACCTATTGGACGCTGGAAAGGCGCCTGTTGCTTTTCTTTACGGGCCGTTCCCGGCTGTCAACCTCTATCCTGAAACAGCAGCGTACATCGACTGAACAGAATGATGTGATGGTGTTGCAGGCACTGCATCATATCAAAGAAGGGGCGCTGCAAATGCAGGAGTGTCTGGAATCTGGGGATCTTGAACGCTTTGCTCGCCTGCTCCATTATGCGTGGCAGGAGAAGCGTTGCCTTGCACCTGGCCTGTCTTCAAGCTTTATTGATGAATGTTACGAACTGGCGCTTCAGCGTGGAGCGCTTGGCGGAAAGATTACCGGTGCCGGTGGTGGTGGCTTTCTGCTGCTCTATTGCCCGGAAGAGGCTCAAGAGGCGGTCACGCTGGCTCTTGAGCAGCAGGGCTTGCAGCGAATGAATTTCCGGTTTGATCGGCAGGGGGCAGCGGTAATACTCAACGTTTCGTCTGGTTACGATCATCTGCGGGTTCAGCCCTATGAACACGAGTAAGCGGGCTGTTGTTGTTCGCGGAGCGTTGTGAGTTTGTCTAAGGGGGAAACATGTTGCATTCAACTGTAGCATACTTTCATGATGTTGAGCGCATGGTTCGTTCTATCTCGTTGCCGCAATTGCAAAATGTCCTGGATATCCTTGAAGATGCATATTACAAAGAAAAACGCATCTTTATTATGGGCAATGGTGGCAGCGCGGCAACCGCTTCCCATCTCGCGCTTGATCTGGCAAAGAATACGATTATGCCGGGTGCCCCACGCGTGAAAGCGATCTCACTGACAGACCATGTTCCCTTACTCACGGCCTGGAGCAACGATACCGCTTATGAGCATGTCTTTGCGGAGCAACTGGCAAATCTGGTCGAGCCGGGAGATGTCACGATCCTGATCAGCACCAGCGGCAATTCTGTGAACGTTATCCGGGCAGCTGAACTGGCGAAAGAATATCAGGCGGCGACCATTGCCCTGCTCGGGGCGCGGGGCGGCAAGCTGCGCCGTATGGTTGATGCCTATGTTCTGGCTCCGGGACGAAATATTGAGCAAGAAGAGGATGCTCATATGATCCTTGCGCATGTGATCACCCGGCATATGCGCGGTGTGGTGCGTTCCTATGCGCTTGAACAGGCGGAAGCGGCGGCCGTGATTGGAGAGCGGTAGCCCTGCGCCATCAGAGCTACCGCAATGCCTCAGTGCTGTTGAAAGTATGCGAGTGTTTTCTTGACGCCCTCTGCAAAAGAGACTTCGGGTTTCCAGCCAAGCAGCCGCTCTGCCTTGCCACAACTGAACTCGGCCATATAGAGGTCTCCCGGGCGTTTGGGGGCGCGGACAATCTCCGGTTCATAGCCGGTCAGATCTGCCAGGGTACGATAGATCTGGTTGACGGAGACGGCGTTTCCTGTGCCGATGCAGAACACATCGTTATCCCCGCGATTCAACGCCTGAATGTTTGCTCTGGCGACGTCCTCGACAAAGACGTAATCTTTGCGCTGCTCTCCATCCCAGTCAATGCGCACTGCTTCATGAGCAAGGAAGCGTTTCGCAAAGATTGCGATCACACCAGCCTCGCCGTTCGGGTCCTGACGTGGCCCATAGACGTTCCCGTAGCGCAGAATGGTATAGGTCAGGCCGTGTGCCTGCTGCCAGTACCGCAAATAATGTTCGGAGACCATTTTTGTGATCCCGTAAGGGGATTCTGGCCGCTGGAGTACATCCTCATCCAGAGGCAGACGGGCAGGAGTCCCATAGGTCGCGCCAGAAGATGCGAAGATAATCTTGCGAGTTTGGACGCGGGTGCAGTTTTCCAGCACGTTGAGCAGGCCCATGACATTGACCTGTGCATCCAGCCTGGGATCACGCGTGGAGACTGCAACGCTATGCTGTGCCGCGTGATGGCAGACGATTTCTGGTTGTACCTCGCTGAAGATGCGTGTAAGGGCCTCTTCATCGCGAATATCTGCATTGTAGAATGTCGCTTTGGGGTGAATGTTGTCCTTCTTCCCGCCGCCCTCATTCCACATGTTATCTATGATTGCGACCTCGTGTCCAGCCGCAATATAGTGGTCTACGATATGTGAGCCGATAAAGCCAGCCCCGCCAGTAACAAGAATTCTCATCAGCAGCCCTTTCTTTTGCAGGTTATTCCGGGCGGTCGCGTTGTGCCACGAGCGTTTATTTGCTCAGTTGACCGCTAAACAAACACGCAAACATCGCCCCCTTGCATTATAGAAAGAAATTCGGGCAAGTTCAACTTTACTGACGAATTGCCAGGCTTTCCTTCTGTGAGCATGATGTTCAGGACATTTTTTCCAGTGCTGCTTGAAGCTCCTGTGGACTGGCAAGAACCGGATAAATCTGCATGCCTGTCTCCTTCTTAAGCCGGTCAAGCGCCTGGCTGTTCTGTGGGTCCGACATTGCGACCGTCAGGGTATTGCGCTCACGACCAAGAGGGAAGCAGTGAAGCTCCTGTGCCAGTTTCGGGCTGATGACTCCCTTGAGGCGGCGCGGAAACTGGCGCGGAAGCAGGGAGAGATAGGGTATCCCGAGCTTGCGTGCAAGGCGAGAGAGCTCTTCCGGTTCGTGCGCTGCTGGACCGTTGTCGCTCTGGTGAATCAAGGCGCTTTGTTGCTGCATACCAGCGGTAATCAGACATTCTCTTCCACTGGGGTCAGGGAGCGGGTACGCACTGTGGCCGATACTGACATGCAGGGGTTGGCTGATATCCTGTTCGGCAGTATGATGAATACGCCAGAGCAGCGTATCCCAGAGGCGTTCCTGCACAAGCTGGCCGCCCTGACGGTTGGCTCCGAGCAGGAGAAAATGAAATTGCTGCTGCCGCATCAGCACGATATCTGTTTTGCGGACGCGTAAACGCAGGTGTGAAAGATAGTAATGGCAACTTCTTTCACGTGTTGCAGCAGGAATAGTGTCCTGAAAACGAAGTGAAATGGTTACCAGGGCTGTAGAGGGTGAGAGTTGCGAAATGCTACCCTCTATCATCCTGGCAATCTCTGGCACTGTTTCCACCATTCTGTAGTGATGTTCCTGTACCTCTAACGCTCCACCCGGTGCTGAGATTGCCTCCTGGCGCATAACTCGTCTCCTTGTATATCGAAAAAGTTGTATCCTTGAGATGTTGTGGAAAGTATAGCGCAACACACTGGAATTCGAGTCTTGACCCGGTTGCAGTCCTGTTAAGTCTTGTAATTTATGGTTAAGATCAATTCATTTCTTGTTTCAATGCGTGATGCGCTATCAGTGCCTGTAACGGTTCCATCAATGCATCTATGGTAAAAATGGCTTGATCTGCTTTCTGCATCATATCAAGTAAAAGAGTCATCACCATCTCGTCGTCTTCCGCGAGTACTGCCTGAAAGTCTGCCAGAATATCGCCATAGATCGCACAGGTGCTCTCAAGAAGTTCACGAAAAAGGCTGTCCAGACGATCCAAACCGGGAGGCATTGATTGAAGGTGGAAGGCATAGGTGCTCAGGGTACCACGGTAGCTTTTCCAGCTCTTAATGTGGGTACTGACGATGGCGAAGGCTCGACGCCATTGCTCTTGAATTTCGGGCTGCCAGCGGCTTTCTGGGGGCGATTGGAAGCGTTCAGAGCCGGGGCTGATCCCCTGTTCTTCTCTGACGTGTGAGGTGTCGGCGGTGGCATCCAGCGAGTCAATCATCCCGTTGATTGCGCTATTGAGGAGCTGAAAGAGTGTGGCAAGGCGTTCAAGCTGGCGTTGACCCACCAGCAGGTTACTCCATATTTTGCGTTTGCGTTTGAGCTCTTCGCTTCCTCGCACGGGCAGGTGCATACTCTGAATGGTGGTCGTGACTCTGGGCAGGATGTCCTGATAGAGTTTCGAGGTACTGAGAAAAATATGATGCAGGCTGACCTTGAAAAGCTGGATATCGGCGGCAAAGACACGCTGTTCGCAGTGTATCTCAAGCCGCCTGAGCATGGTTGCTAACCAGCGCTGTTCAGATCCGCTACCGGGTTGGAGCCGCCGTTCTGTGATGGCGCTCTCAGGGGTGCTGTTGTGATTCACGTCTTTTTCCCTTCTCTCCCTCATCCACAAAAACACAACAACTCTTATTCTCCATTGTACCGGACCTGCTGAATTGTCAGGTATAAGCATGCTGATCTAGAGCAGCGGTATGAGCGTTTCCCTCACTTTGGTGCGGGTAGTGCCAAGCGCCGTCAAAATGTTTTCCAGAGGGCCCTGCTCATCACGCAACATTGCCAGCAGGAGGTGTTCAGGACTGATAAGCTCTTCGTCTCGGGTTTGAGCCTCTTTATGCGCAATGAGCAGATACGCTGAGAGCAGAACAGAGATGCCGGGATGGGTGCTATCTGGCTCCTGTTCCGGTTCCTTTTGTTCAATAATCGAGCGAGCCTTGTCGATGGTGACTCCTTGCTTCTGAAGCGCCTGCGCTGCTGGTGAACTGCCCTCGTGAAGCAGACCAAGCAGCAATAATTCAGGGGTGAGGAGCAATTGCTTTAAGCGGGCAAGTTCGCCACCTGCGAACGTGAGTGCTGAGATAGAAAGTGGACTCAGTTGCCCATAGGGGATATCCTGTGGAAAGATCGTGAACGTCACTCCTGAGCTGAAGATCTGCTGCCTGATGGTTTCTTCTCTGGCATGCAGCGTTGAGGATGATCCAACTAGCTGTATTGTTGTGGTACGCAGGTCTTCCAGAGAGAGGCCCTGGCTTTTCAACACGCCGCCTGCGATGCCTTCGCCCTCACGCATCAGGGCGAGCAGGAGGTGTTCGGTGCCGATATAACGGTGATTCATCCGCCGGGCTTCATCGACGGCCAGTTCTATGACCTTTTTGGCGCGTGGTGTCAGGCCGATCGCACCAAGCACAATACGATCACCGCGTCCGATAATGAATTCGATTTCATGCCGAATCTTCTCAAGAGCGATACCACGAGCGAGGAGTACTTTTGTTGCTACGTTCTCTGGATTACGTAGCAGACCGAGCAGGAGATGTTCGGTGCCAATGTAATTGTGTGAGAACTTCTATGCCTCTTCTTGCGCATAGGAAAGCACTTTGCGAGCTTGTTCTGTAAATTTGTCAAAGCGGTCACGATCCATATTCTTTCCCCTTCTCTGATAGGCAGAAATACTCTAACATCTAGTACGTGAACTGTATTGAGAAGTTGTAAATACTGTGATTCTTTTCGCATATGCGGCTTTCTGAATGTTTCTTGACACACCTCTCAGAGCGTATGAAAATAGAAGTGCTGTATCTGTTGCGCTCTGTTTTGATGGCCTGTAAAACCGAAAGCATTGTTGCAATCGTTTATGTATTGTGTGGGGAGAAAGGAGGGCTTTATTCTGCGCGAGATGGACAACGTTCCTATCTGTCTGCCGCTTTGCGTGGCGATGTAATACAATGGCGTTTGAGCTGTCAGATGCTTATCAGCCCTCTTGTTTGGAAGATCATTTCTCTGTGCGCTTTTCTGGCGTACAGTATAAAAAGCAGCAATAGCAGAAGCAAGAAAACGAAACTATGCAGCAACCTTTTCATACTCCATTAGATGGAGATATTCAGACTGAACATCTGGTATCTGAGGGGCAGACTATTTCTTCCGCTGATCTGGAACAGGCAGCGAAAGCGGCCGAACGCGCCCGTTTACGTCAGGGTATTATGCATGTGCGAATCCACCATCTCTACTGTACGCTGGAAGAGCACTTTGACCCCTCATTGAAGGGCACCAGCTTTGTGATTGGTACCGGGAATGGACGTCCGAATGAGCCGGGGCGTGTGATTGACGCTTCGCCTGCTGCAATACGCCAGGGCATTACTCCGGGTATGCCACTACGGAGAGCGCATCGAATCGCGCCACGCACACGCTTTATGCCCGCAGCTCATGAACGCTACCAGCCGATCTTACAGAAGCTGCGGGAGCGCTATAGAGCCTATTCCCGGATTATCGAGTCACTACCTCTGGCTGATGCCTATATTGATCTGCGCGGGTGCGAACTTCCTTTTGACTCGCCTGTGGCGCTTGCGGAACGTCTCTGTGCTGAGATCGCCGAGATGGAACTGACCGCACAGATCGGTGTTGCCAGCGGTAAGGCAATTGCTGAACTGGCCGCGCTGATGAGCCGGCGTGATGGGAGACAGGGCGTCCTTTACATTCCTCCGGGGAGCGAGGCATCATTTGTGCAGACCTTGCCTCTGTCGTTGCTCTTACAGGTGCGTGCTGCTGGCAATAGTGCCGGGAGCACCGATGGAGATGAACGGGGGGGGACACTGTCTCGTCCGCCTGAGGCTGATGGTCGAGGTGAGCAGATAGACTCGTTTGCAGTTGCTGAAATGGTTGCCCATTTGCGCGATTTTGGTATTACCGAGTTCTCTCAGGTCGCAACCTTGACTGAAGAAGGGCTCCGCCGTCGCCTGGGACGCCTGGGAAGCTGGCTGTTTAAGGTCGCACAGGGAGAAGATTCCAGCCTGGTTGTGCCGGATGTTCCACCGCTGAGCCAGAATGCCAGGGTGCGCTTTCATCATGCCGCGGATGCTGACGAGACCTGTGCTGCGATTCGGAAACTGGCGGATTATCTCGGTCAACGTCTCCTTGAGCAACGTTTAAAGGGTCAATCAATCGCCCTGATTCTCTGGCCGCACCGGTTGCTACGACGTGAGACACGAAAGCTCATGCTGGATGAAAGTGGTGAAGAAATGGCGGTGAGCGAGGCGGATGAGTCGATTGGAGGGCAGATGATTCTTGCCCGCCATACTGATGACGCCGATGTGATTGCCCACCATAGTTTGATGCTCTTTGCTCACTATCACCGTCCAGCATATCGGTATGTGCAGGTGCAGATCAGAATTGGTGATATTATCGCTACAATCCCTTCATATTACCCGCCACCAGCTCGCTCTCGTGGTCGCTTGACCCGAAAATTGCAGTCATCAGGACGATAACGAAGCACCTCATGAAAAGGAGCAGCATCTTCTGCTCCTCTTTTTTTTCTGATGTTGAGAAGGTCAAGGGACTAAGAAATGTCTCTCTGGTTCTGAAGTACAAAATCGCTATATTTCTTTGCATTATTTTAATGCCTGTGTATGATGATAGCGCATACGCCTTGCTTGGTCAGACGAGCTATGACGAGGAGCCGGGTTTGTCGGCATAATTCTGCGCTTCTATTTCCTTCATGCTATCGTATTCCCGCCGATGTAACATACGAGCGGCGAATGCGTTATAGCTATAGAGTGGGAGTTGCGGGGCAGAAGAGATACATGGCTTTTCTGGTCTTTGAAGCAATGCGCTCTTACTTGAATACATCATAGAAAAAGTATGTCTAAAAAACGAAAAAAGCGAAATAAACGTCACTCAGATTCCTCGCAATATGCACGTAAGCAGATGCGTGGATCTGAGGTGCAGAGAGAACAGAAATCGCGAACTCCGTGTGTGCAACGTCCTGAGGAAGCGCAACCTGAGGGAACAGAAGAGGCTGTTTCCGAGGGGAAGGCAAGAGCTGCTGTCAAAGAAAGACCGGCGGTGCTGATGGACAGAGACACACAGTGCGAAAAGGAACAGGTCGAAGTGCCTCCTTCAATACCAGAAGCTCCTTTTTCCACGGAAGAGGCTACCCCTTCCTCCCAGGTTGAGAACGGTGAGGCAGAACCGCTTCCGGAGCCCTTGCATGTCTCAGAAGAGGAGCAGCCGAAAGAGGAAGCCATACCCTATGAGGCCACGCAACTCCTGAAAGAGGCAGAGGAGCAGCCGAAAGAGGGAGAAGCTATACCTGAGGTCATGGAACAGGCAGAAGAGCAGCCGGAGCCTTTGTATGTCTCGGAAGAGAAGGAAGAACAGCCGAAAGAGGAAGAGCCGGAATCCTCAGGAGAAGAGGAGAAGAAAGAGGTTGCGCTTCCCGAGACTGTGCAAACCCGGGAAGGGAAAGTGCAAGATGCTGCTGCTGTTCCGGCTGTTGCAGTTGTGGACGAGCAAGCGGAGATGCCTGAAACAAAGCCAGAGGAAGCAGAACTTGTTCCTGGGCCCAAAGCTCCTATTGTACAGCGCAAGCTGCCGTTAAGCCGCCGGCTCTCTATTGGGGTGCGTCTGGCGCTGGTATTCTGCCTGCTGGCTCCGCTCTGCGCTGGCGTGATCTATGGTGTAAATGCCTGGGTGACATATACCTCACTGCGCACACATGCTGAGAATGGGGTGCAGCACCTTCTGAATATGAAGACGCTGCTTGCTGGTTCCGGGTCTACAGATGGGCAATCGATGATCCGCAAAAGCCCGAGCAGCATGCTTGATGCCAGTACATTGAAAGATGCAAAAGAGGAAGTATTGGCAGCGAAGGCGGAGTTTGAAGCGCTCAAGGGGTTGCTGAATGATTCAGCCGTGATTCACCATATTTCGCAGTGGTTGCCTCAGTTTGAGCCACAGATTACCTCGGCAAAGGCTGCAAGCCAGATCGGGATTGAGTTAACTGATATCGCTCAGATAGCGCTGGATGCGGGGATACAGCTTGCTCCTCGTTTTCGGGGGCCCTTGCTTGCCAATGAGCAAAAGCCGCTGGTTACCTCGACAGACTTGCAGCTCCTGCAACAGACGCTTCAACAGGTGATGCCGCGTCTGGACAAGATCGAGCAACAGGCCAGGCTGCTTTCACTGGATGCCTTGCCGCTGGATACTGCGCAGCGGAATCAGCTTCAACAGTATGTGCTGCTGTTGCCACAGGTGCGAGAGACGCTCGGATTGCTTGAGAATATGATGGGGGTTGCTGGCTGGCTTCTGGGTGTGGATACGCCGCGCACCTTTCTGGTGCAGACTATGGATCGGGGCGAATTGCGGGCGACCGGAGGCTTTACCGGCCAGTTTGGAGAATTGAAGATCAATGGCGGACGCGTGGCTCCATTCTCGTTAACCAATGTGGCCTTGATCGAGTATGCGCCTGGTAGCCCGAATAGCGAGCAGGATGCACCGAAAGAATACCGCTCATGGTGGCCGTTTGCTAACTGGGGGCTGCGGGATGCGAACCTGTCAGCCGATTTTCCTGCATCCGCAAAGATTATTATGCAGGCATATAAGGATGAACTGAAGAAGAATGTGGATGGCGTGATTATGTTTACGCCATTTCTGATCGAGCACATGTTACAGGTGATTGGGCCGCTTTCCATCCCGAAGTACAACGAAACTGTGACTGCTGAGAATCTTGAGGATCGCCTGCATTATTATCAGCTCGATAACGCGGGCATCCTGAAAATCAAAACAATCGAGCATATTGAGAACAATGAGGAGGCTCGCAAGGTCTTTACCAGTCTGGTTGCGCAGGCATTGATGGCGCGTATTCGCAACGCATCCTTTGATGAATTGCTGGTGCTCGGAGTGATGGGTCTACAGAATTTGAAGACAAAGGATTTGCAGATCTATTTCGCCAATGAGCAGGCTCAGCAGTTGCTTAGCCGTTATGGCTATGCCGCGGAGATTGATCGCTCGACGGACCATGATGCCTTTTACCTGGTCCAGACCAACGTAAGCGCAAGCAAAGCCTCGCAGTATGTGCGTACGCTGATGAAAGATACGGTCACCCTGGATGCACAGGGAGGGGCGACCCATATGTTACAGATCAGACTGGCCTATAACCAGTTGGGTTCAGTCTATGGCCTGGATACCTATCGTGACTATATTCGTCTCTATGTGCCGCCCGATGCAAAGTTCCTCTGGGGCAATGGCTTTGATACCGGAGAACCCTTATGCGGGGGAACGCTTGGTCATTGTCCGGCGCAGGGAATCTATCCGGGTCAGGAACTCATTTGCCCAACTGATCAGTACGAGGCGGGAGCCTCTGCGCCGATGATTGGAGATCCCTATTACAGGCAATGGCACCCGCTGAACAAGATCGGGCCACCGAATAATTTCAAGAGCGATATTGCCGGGCGGGCTATGTTTGGCGGCTATCTGGTAGTGCCGAAGAACTGCACCATGCTTGCTACTATAGCGTGGTATGTGCCGCCCCAGAAGGGCCAGCAGGCTGGAGTATACGATCTACTGGTGCAGCGTCAGGCGGGTACATTTCCGGAGCTGGATCTAACCCTGCAAAAAGCGGAGAGCGGATGTGCAACAATGCCACGCGATGGATTATACTATAATGGTGTGATGACTCAAGATATGCTTTTCAAGCTGGATGAAGGACAGCACGAGAATGCTGCGAGCTGCCCTGAGAAGCCAGCAGTCGCTGTATAGACAAAACAGGCGGAAAATCTTCCCTTTTTCGCCTAAAAAAGAAAGTGTTACACAAGTTTCTCACTATTGTACATTTCCAATCTTTAAACATACTAATGAATCTGTCAATAGTACGAAGAGGCAATTTTCCTATTGCCTCTATGGAACTTATATGCTATCTTATACTGTACAAATAGCTGTGCGTTTGATAATGTAGAGCAGACTGCGACCCGACATCAGCAAACAGGGGAAATGGTGGTAGAACAGAGGGGAGCCAGATTCTGTACCGTGTGGTATTCCGAACAGCGTATACTACGTTGTGCAAAAGAAGTCCCCGAGGCCGTTCAGGTGAAGGGGAAAGCGGGTAGGTAGTTCACCCGATACATTGCTGTGGAAGCTGTCTATAGTCGAGCTATAGATCAGGAACTGCTTTGTTGTACTGTGTAGGAAATGGTCTCGGTCGCGGCTCTTATTGGTCTGTATGGGCCGATAAAGTGGCGGTGGGGCCTGGAGAGAGGGCATCTGCTCGTAGTGATTGCCGCCGGAGGTTGTGGCGGGTACAATGGTAAGGATGGGGCGCGCTGTCAACGCAGAAATGAGAGAAACAGCGTTATCACAATTCGTAGCAGAATGTACCGATCGTGCGTTATCGTAATTCACGGGAAGATTGTGGAAGAGAAGTATTCATGGAACAGCCAGCCATTTTAAATATCAACCGAACCGATGCAAAATACCAGTTTCGTCTTGATCTTCCCGATGGTCAGGTGCTTGCGGGACAGGAACTGAGCGTAGAGCTGAGCCCGGAGCAGAATGACCGTCTTCGTCGGATGCTGCAAGCAATGGCACAAGCGACCCGCTCTGTCGGGACACTGGATGGAAAGAGACAAACGGCCAGGACGGCTGCCGTCAGTGATACGCACATGGCGCTTGGTCGCTTCCTCTTTGATACGCTTATACCTCCTGTTTTGCATGATGCATTGCGCTCACTAAACGGTGCTCTCCTGCTTACGACAAACACCCCTGATATTCCGTGGGAGATCATGTTTGACTCAACACAGAGCCCCCGACCGGGGAAATATCTGTGTCAGACGGTGAGCGTTGCTCGTCTTCCGCAAGCGGTGCGTGATCGCTCCTATCGGCCCGGGTTACAGGATCGAGTGAATCGAGCTCATAAATTTTCCAAACGTGACGCGCAAGCGCTTTCGATCCTCTTTCTGGTCAACCCAACGGGCGAATTTGTGAGTGCGGAAGAGGAAGTTGCCTCTCTGTGTACCAGTCTGCCCGAAGCCATTGCGCGACTGATCCTCTACCGGCAGCAGGCAAATCAACTAGAAATGCGCATGCGGCTGAACGCAGAAAATCCTCTGATTGTGCACTATGCCGGCCCTCTTCCTTCCTTCATGGGCCTCAAGCCTGTCTTGCCTCTGGCGGGCAACTCACGTCTAGATGCATCTGCGGTTGAGCAGCTTTTCCTGGCATTACCCAGGAGTCCGCTGGTATTTCTCAGCTTTTATGAAGATGAACGAATTCTGCGTTCAACTGGCAGTGCGGCAGCACAATTGGAGCGTGATGAGATTGTTGAGCAACTGGCCGCCACACTGCTCCAGGCTGGAGCGGGTGCGGTTGTCGTGCCTCGCTGGCCTGCGAATCCGTTGCGCATGCGCGAATGTATGGCGCTCTTCTACCAGGATATTGCAGATGGCGTCACGCTGGGAGACGCGTTGCGGCGGGCACGCTCCTATATGGCTCAGCACTATACAGATGATACCGCCTGGATGACGTTTGTCTTATATGGTGATCCAACGCAACGTCTGGTAACTGGATCGCTTGCAGGGAAAGAACGCCCTGTTGAGCCACAATTTGATGACCTGGATGATAGTCAACTTATGCCACCCTTTTTCGCATCTTCTCATACACCTGATAGACGTTTCTTAAAAGCAGTTCTTGAACTTGCTCTGACCGAGGCCCGGCGGATGCACAAGGACTATTTAGGAACCCCCCATCTCTTCATTGCGCTCACAAAGCTGGATGGAGGCTGTACGCAGGATGCTTTACGGACGCTTGGTTTCTCTCCCAAGCAGGTGCGTGATGTCATCCGGCTGGCGCTTGGCTCAGGGAAGGCGTCCATCGATACGCCCATTCTTCCCACACGTCGCTGTAAAGAGATACTCCAAACGGCAGAGCGCAATGCGGCTTCTGCCGGGAGCTCGCTGGTTGATGAACGGGCCATTGCGCAGGCTGTTCTGAGTGAAGGGGATGGCGTGACCCATGAGCTGTTAACCAAGCTTGGTATTAATCCCTCGCAATTGATGGAACTGATCTCTCAGAGTAACGCCCATGCGCTGCTTGAGTTGGTCCCGTCCGCGAGCGCGGGAGGCCCCGAGATTGGCGCTGATGATCTGCCGGGCGTGCTTGCCCCCGAGGGAGCACCCAAAGGCGGAAACTCGGTGCTTGAGCGTCTGGGACGCGATCTGACCCGCCAGGCAAGCCAGGAGCAACTGACACCGCTGATCGGGCGCGAGAAAGAGATGCGTCTGCTCATGCAAACTCTGATGCTCAAGGATCGAAACAACCCCATCCTGATTGGCGACTCTGGTGTTGGTAAGACCACCATCGTATATGGTCTGGCACAGCGCATCATTGAGGGCAAGGTACCGCCCGAACTGAAAGGAAAACGCCTGATAGAGCTGTCCGCTAGCTCGCTTGTTGCTGGAACAAAATACCGTGGCGAATTTGAGGAACGCCTGCTGAAGGTGTTGGAAGAGGCGGAGGGAAGTGGCAATATTATCCTCTTTATTGATGAAATGCATCTCCTGATCGGGACCGGGCGGGCCGCCGATGGAAGTATTGACGCGGCAGGGATTCTTAAGCCGGCTCTTGCCGGGGGACGGCTACGCTGTATTGGCGCCACTACGCCACAAGAGTATCGTCTGATCGAGAAAGACGCGGCAATGGAGCGCCGTTTGCGCCCGATTCTGGTTGAAGAGCCATCACCGGATGAGGCGCTCGCTATCCTGAAGGGCATGCGCTCGCTCTATGAAGAGCATCATCATGCGACGATTACTGATGATGCGTTGCAGGCAGCAGTGAATCTTTCGGTCCAGTATCTCCCAAATCTCAGGCTTCCCGATAAGGCCTGTAGTGTGCTGGACGAGGCCTGTTCACAGGCGCGTATTTCCTGGATGGAACATGCGGAGGAAGCGGAACAGGAGGAAGAGCAGGAGAACGTGGATAATCGCCCGACGCCGGTGATTACGCCTCCGCTGATTGCCGAAGTGATCTCCCACCGAACAGGCATTCCGGTGCGCGCTCCCGGCCGTGAGGAGCGAGATCGCTTGCTCGGTCTGGAAACTCGGCTCAAAGCCCGGGTGATCGGTCAGGAAGAGGCGGTGAAGCGTGTCTCTCAGGCGATTCAGGTGGCACGTGCAGGATTGAAGCCGCGCAATCGACCTGTAGGGGTTTTCCTGTTTGTGGGCCCGACCGGTGTTGGTAAGACGGAGCTTGCGCGTGCACTGGCGGCGGAGCTGTTTGGCTCCGATGATTACCTGATTCGGGTGGATATGTCCGAGTATATGGAGAAACATGCTGTGTCTCGCATGATCGGCGCTCCTCCGGGCTATGTAGGCTACGATCAAGAGGGACAGCTAACCGGCAAACTGCGGCGGCGCCCTCATTGTGTGGTGCTGCTGGACGAGCTGGAAAAGGCACACCCGGAGGTGTTTGACCTGTTCTTGCAGGTGTTTGATGCCGGACGCCTGACCGATGCACAGGGGCATACCGTTGATGCTCAGCATGCCATTTGGATTATGACCTCAAATCTGGGAACAGAGATGCTTGGGCGCTCGGTACCCGGCGGCTTCCGCGCCTATACACGCGAGAACGAGAAGCAGATGCAGCGTGAGCAGATCATGGAACGAGTTCGTCAGGCATTCCGCCCCGAGTTCCTGAATCGAATTGATGATATCGTGCAGTTCTACCCGCTGGATCGCGATCAGGCTCATACGATCACCCGGCTACAGTTGCATGAGCTGGCCGGGCGCTTGCTGGAACAGGGAATGACGCTGAATGTAGAAGATAGCGCTGTCGATCTGCTTTGTAAGGAGGGCTTCAGTACGACGCAGGGCGCACGTCCGTTGCGTCGTGTGATTGAGCGTATGCTGACAGTTCCTCTCAGCTTGCGTATTCTTCTGGCCGATGTCCCGCAGCATTGTGAGGTCCGTGTCTCGGCCGTGAATGGTAAGCTGAATATTGACCTGCGCGATACCTCAACCATCATGTCTTCTCCTGAGCATACGCCAAGCGTTCCGGATGAAATCCCGCTGGATGCCGAGTTGACCTCATAAGTACAGGCGAAAGAAGAGTCGATAGCCCTTCATTCATCCATGAAAAGGGCTATCGACTGTGCTTCTGCGATCAGTCAAGGCCGTTGTCAACCTTTGTCACAGCTCCCCTGGTTCCGTCATAGATAACCTCAACATCGACAGGCTGCTTGCCTGGGATAGACTGGGCATTGGCAAAGTCTTCAATGCGGGTGCGTGAAGGATCGATTGGCAGATCATAGGTGTTGTTGCCTACCTTGAAGTGCAATATATTGTCCTTTCCAACCGGGCTGGTGGTGATACCCTCAAAATGAACCTTCTTGATTCCTGGCTCCCGTCTATCCTCGTCGTCGGGGAGCTCAAGCTTATTTGCGACAAAGTTTCCTTGATTATCGGCAATCGTTTTGACTTTGATGAGTTGCCCGACAGTCGGCTGATCGGGGGGAACTTTATCGCGCCTGGTCTGTTCTGTGACGCGCATGGCCAGTTCTTTCCCGTTAGGCATTGTGACGCTCAGGCTGTCCTTGCTGGCCTGTTTCACGGTGCCGGTGAACTCGATGGTCTGTGCCGTTGTTGGCTGCTGAGGTTGCTGATTCTGCCCGGTTGTTGGGCTTTGTTGTGGCAGCGCTGGTTGCTGCGTTGATGCCGGGTTCTGTTGCGTTGTGTTGTTATTGGTACAGGCAGTAAAAAAGAGTATACATGCTATACTTATTACGAGAAGAGAAAAGCGAATTTTTGTGAGCAATGACATTTTTTTTTGATCCCTCCTCTTCATAGAACAAGGTGCCTCTATCTATTGTACTCTTAAATAAGTATAATATATAATTTATATGCTATTCAAATACATGCACTTCAATATATGTTCTTAATATTATAAGCCTTCTGCATGCTCTAGTAGATCAGACGGATAGCGAACTCATGCTGCGGGGCACTTCTCTCCTCTCGTGGACTATGCACATTTTGGGTGTTTTCAGCCCTCCTTGCTCTTCGGAGCGAAGCTTACAATGGAGTTGCTCAGTTTGTTACTAATTTAAAATTAGGGACTTGACAAAAGAAAGTGAAAGAGGTATCCTACTGAGGAGAAGAAAGTCACTTATCTAAAGTAACCAACGAGGGAAACTAAGAGGAGATTACCATGTCTATCGAAACTGGACTGTTTCTGCTGCGCGTCTGCTTTGGACTTATCATTGCAGCACATGGAGCACAAAAATTATTGGGCTGGTTTAGTGGTAGTGGTTTGAAGGGCACTGCGCAATTGTTGCAGAAGCTCGGGTTTAAGCCTGCCGGGTTCTGGGCCTTGTTAGGAGCAGGGGGCGAGTTTGGCGGCGGCCTGTTGCTGGTATTGGGTCTATTGACACCGCTGGCGGCTGCCGGTGTGTTTGCTGCTATGCTAATGGCTGTATTGAAGTTCCACTGGTCGGCTGGCTTCTGGGGGACGAAGGGCGGCTATGAGTATCCTTTGATTCTCGGTATTATCAGTATTATTCTTGGTCTGGTTGGTCCTGGAGCATATGCACTGGATGGAGCACTTGGGCTCGCCACGGTTCTTCCTGAGCTAACTGTGTTTCTGGTTGCTGCGGTGCTTGCCATTATCGTCGATGTGATCGGCCTTGTGACCAGCAAGCAGCCGGCTGAGGCTGCCACCCAGCAAGCATAACCCCTCTTTCCGCTAGAGAAAGGCCCGGTGTGAGCGCAGCGGGCCTTTTTTGTTGCGGCAAAAAAGAAATGTCGCCGACGTTACAGTCAACGACATTCCCGAATGTGCGACGGACTATTCTGCCAGCCCTGGCATGAATACACCGCAGATAGTGAATATGTGTGCGGGCAAACAGTCTCCGCTTTTCTACTGAGAGGAACCACACATTGTTTTCACGCAAAGGACCGGTGAAATGTTACAGGTGGCTAAAAGCTTGCTTCTATCGCAAGAGAAGGTGAAAGAGGTACGCTCGAAACGCCTCTTTCACCTCTTGAGGGGAATAGATGCTATTCTGATACTAAAGAAGAGAGGTGGGCGATTCTCGCTCTCACCCTGCTGCGATCACGGAAGAGAACCTTGTAAGCGGCTCAACGATTGTACCCTGTGGAGCACTGCTCAACACCAGATTTATCGGAACCCACGCTTTCAGGGATCTCCTGAGGATATGCAACCGGGCTTATTGGCACCCGTGCGACAATCGACCACCCTTGCCTACAACTATACCGCGAGCAGCTTCCCTGGCCCTTTGCTTCGCTCTGTTCCTCTCTTCAGCGGGTAAAAGTGGCCGTACAAGCCTCTGAAGCCACTGGAGGGGGGCAGATCTCTGCCCTGTCTTCTGACGAGGTGTATTTCTTCTCTTCATTTCTCTGAAGTCTTACATAAGACCGTGGAAGTGGTGCGCGCTCTGCTTTCTGGCCCTACGCCAGAAATATCGCTTCCCGATTGCAGGTGTCACACATTTACTCAATTTATGGTATGATAGGGGTGCATTCCTTTCAATCACACGGGTTTGTCGCCCTTATCTCTATAGATTTCTCTGAATAAAGGAGGATATATCTCTTATGAAAGCAGTTAGAACGCACGTCGGGCGCTGTGATACCTGTGGAGAGCCCGCTGCTTACGCGCAATTGCTCCCCGGTGGTCGCCGTTTCCTCTTCTGTGAAGAACATGCCCCCTTGCTGGTCAAAAAGCAGGCAAAGGCGGCTGAAGATAAGGATAGTGCGAAAAAGTAGCCTCTCCGCCTAAGCCATGGGCAATAGGATAGAGATTGTTGTACCCTTGCCTGGTATACCTTCACTTTCAATCCGAATCTTTCCACCCATGGCTTCAATCAGGCGGCGCGAGATATAGAGACCCAGACCAGAACCCCGGACAGGACTGTTCACATCACTTTCCACGCGGAAGAAGCGCTGAAAAACCCGCTCATGATCCTCCGGTTTGATTCCTTTCCCTCGATCACTGATGGTAATCATCACCTGCTGTCTCCCCTCCTCCTCACGCACGCGTGCGACAATCGAGAGCGGGGTCTGTGGCGGTGAATACTTCAGCGCATTGGTACAGATATTCATCAGTACCTGACGAAGTCGCATCGGATCAGCCCGCACCATGAGATGGGTGGGCACATGAAGATGAAGGTTTCGTTGCTCTTTGGTTAATTGTGGCTCGATCATCAGCACCACACTCTCGATCGCTTCCTGCACCGAAACGTTTTTGAACAGTGCCGGGCCGATGGTCATTTCTTTATCAAGACGACTGGCATCCATCACGTTGCAAAGCAGCATTGCCAGTTCGTCACATCCACGTCGTGCTTTTTCCAGAAACTCCCGACGGTCATTTGCAGGCAGGATCTCATCATATTGAGCCAGGAGCTCGATATAGCCCTGTACTGCGGTCAATGGTGTGCGGAGCTCATGGGAGGCCGTAACCATAAATTGATCTTTCATTTGATCGAGCTCTTGCAGGCGACTATGTGCTGTTTGCAGACGCTGGTAGAGCTGTGCATTCGTGTATGCGACGCCCGCCTGCTCACCGAAATCCTGTGCCTGTGATAGCTCGGGCAGATCCAGAGGCCGTGTGGTAGTGCTGCTCCGGTAACTTGAGCGTGCAAACACAAGCAGGCCAAAAGGTTCACCCCCTTCAATTAAGGGTGTGAGAATAGCGGTGGTGACGCCCTGCTGTATCAGCGTATCTCGGAAACCCTGTCGTGACTGAGTCGCGATACGATAGGTGCTGTGTTCGTCTCCTTGCGCTTGTTGTTGTCGCTTTTTGCCGATAAAATTGACATTATCCTGCTTTTCCTCTTCCAGCACGATGAGCGTTGGCTGCAACGCTTCAAGTGCCTGAGCATCTGGTTCATACAGGCTGATCGGGGGCCAATGGATGGGCTGGTCACTGCCAGAGTAGGCGGCCTGTGGCTGTAGCCCCTGGCCTTTTTGCAACAGATAGAAGATTGTGAAATCCGCTCGCAGGGCACGCGCTCCCTCTTCACAGATAAGCTGGCTGAGTTCTTCAGGTTCAATAACGGCGGCATTGAGACGGGTTGCTATATTTGCCATTGCCTGGGCGAATGCCTCACGTTCTTGCGTTTCCTGGTAGAGCTGTGCATGGCGAAGCAGTGTGGCGACCTGCTCGCTGTAGGCTACCAGGAGGGAGCGGTCCTGTTCATTGATCTCTGTCGATGATTGGCGCGCGACACCCAGACACCCGATCCGTTGCCCATGATAGCTTAAGGGAAAGAAGGTCATTGTCGCGATCCGTTGCGCCAGAAACCACGAGGCCACCGGCTCCGGGATATCGGGAGTGTGGCTGTTCCAATGTAAGAGGGTTTCATGCTCACTACGATAGGTGCGCTGTAGAATGTTCTCGCCCTGGAAAAACCAGCTCTGAAGTGGCTGTTTATGTGCTGCTGCAAGAATGTGCAGGTGGGGTGGCATATGGTACGGTCCACGATGCTCTTCTACGAGAAGCAAGAGTGCCGCATCAAAGCCCAGATCCGTAATCAAGGTGCGGGTCGCTTGCTCTCGGAGCGGTTTGAGCTCAATATGCTGTGTCAGCCGGGCCACGATCTGGTGCAGGTGGGCCATTTTATCCTGATGGGCGCTCTTTTCGCGCAGCAGTCCTTCGTTTTCGCGGCTGGCAACGAAGAAACGCGCCCCGATCAAGATGCCAATACTCAGAATCAGCAGCGGTAGAACCATCGCTTCATACTGAGGATTTATTCGGATATGGCGATATGCTGTTAGCACGAAGAGCAGCAACATGGGAATGTAGACCAGTAAATTCTGGGTGATGCTGCCGTTTCCCTGAACAGGCTCTTTCTGGCTGGAGGCCTCTTCTGGTTCCAGGAGCACCTCTCGATAGCTATAAAGGGAGGAGAGGCCGGTCAATAGACATCCTGCTATCCAGAGTGAATTTTGCAAACGATCCATTGCCCCTGTATAGAGCGAAATTATATCGCTGATGATAAAGATACCCAGACCGCCAATCAGTAACAGTGATGAGGGCTTATACAGTGAATGGACGTCGCGATAGAGCAGGTAGGCTATCCCGAACAGGGGAGCCAGAGTAGGACAGAGATACAGTAACGTCAATGAAGGCGATGGAGCGACGACCTCACCGAGGAAGGGAAGCGTCCGTTCTGGTATATGCATGAGCACCCAGGCGATCCCAAAAAGAGAAAGCGTGGTGATGATCGCGTCAAGGAGCATCTGGAAAGAGAAACGAGTGCGAAACGATAGAAGAAAAATTCCCAATAACAGAAGTAACGGACTGAGCAGTGCAAAAGAGACATCCTGTAACAGGGGCAACATCTGGTGCCACCACATATGCAGCAATAACCAGAGGGCATACAGCAATATGGAAGCCCCGATAGTGAACCAGGCATATTGATCACGCCTGTGGAGCCGTATCGGGCCTTTTCGGGCCAGAATAGCCGTTTGAAAGCACCAGAAGCTCGCCAGTAGTGCAGCGATCATCTGTGCAATACTGATAAAAAGAGTGGTTTCCGCTCGATCATTGATACGCCAGGGCAGGCTAATGACGAGAAGGACCACTGCCAGGCATGTAGCCAAAAATATGTATTTTGTGAACCTCTGTTGTTTGAGGCTATATGGTGCTTTTGTTGTGTGTTCGGACATTGCTAGCGTTTCTGCACGTTGCAATCACAGTCCTTGAGAGCGTGGGTCTTGTATGCAAGTATACTAACATGCAAACAAAGAGTCAACGGCATTTCCGGCTGAGTTTTGTGGGAGGTTGCTCCTGTTCACGGAGAGAACCACCCTCCGTGAACAGCGTGTCACTGATCGATTTTGGGCTTGACGAGGTCCAGATACCAGTATGGTTGACGTTTGCGTAGCATGGGCTTGCTGCGGACTGAGTTGCCTGGAATGCTGTCCTGTATGGAATAGTCCAGCTCTCCGGTCAGTGAGCCTGCCATATCTCCCGGCGCGTATCCGAGGGTATGGGTAGTGCGGCGTCCGGTGCGCTGCTCGCGCGTATCGATCGTCATCAGCATCAAGCCCGGCTCATCCTCATCGGCGATCACTTCATTGGCTCCAGTGGGCGAGAAGATGCCACTCAGGCCATTCGCCCGGGCATCGGCGTGCTGTCCGCTCCAGTTGGTCACTGCCAGATAGACATTATGCTCGGCGGCCCGAATGCGCCAGAGATAATGCTGTGGTGGCTCTTCCTCTTCAAAGCCCAGAATGCTGGGAATGGTAAAAGTGGGAGCTGTAAAGGGCAGAGGCACAGGGTCTGGGAAGTCGAGCAGCGTGGGCGCACAGACCAGATCGGCTCCCTTGCTCGCAAGCACACGGATCGTTTCAGGGAAGAGCGCATCATATCCCGTTGTAAGTCCAATACGCCCTGATGGCGTATCAAAGGTAGGCAGTCCGGCATTTCCAGGTGTTGCCCAGAGGCGATCTCGTTCGGTGAGATGGAGCTTGCGATAGGTGCCATAGACGCCCTCAGGGTCAATCAGCACAACGGAATTATAGTAGTGTCCATCGGCATATTCAGCGACGCCGAGGACCATGCTGAGTTGCAGTTCTTCAGCGAGTGTGGCAAAGGCTGCGGTCTCGGGACCAGGGATTTGAATTGCGCCTCGCTGGATATAGTTGCGGTACTCCTCATCACTCAGGTTGCCCTGTTGTTCGCGTGGTAGCGGGCCGGGTAGGAGCAGTTCGGGAAGCACTAACACGTCCGGGCAAGCCGGGCCACTGTCTTTAATAACAGCACGAATCAGGTTCCCGAGTGCTTCAATTGTTGCCAGGTTATTGCTTGTAGTACTGCGCGTAAAGGTGCCCAGACCGAGCTGTAGAAAGCCAACACAGGAGAGCTGCCCCGGTGGAAGGCTGCCCAGTTCATACAGCCCATGATAACGGAGTGGTTCCCAGAGATAGGTATTATCAACAAGCTGAATATACTCGGCTGGTCGCCTATCTTTCAAACGATCTCCCCGGCTAACCGCGCCCTGTCCCCAGACCTTCTGGCGACTTGCTTGCAGGTCAATCTCTCCGTAGACAATGCCGTCTCCTTTGCTGAGAAAATCTTGCAGGGTGCCATCTGGGTTAATAATGCAGCTTCCGCCGCTAAACTGGACGCCTCGTTCGTTCCCGTAGCGGTTGGCGACAACCACGTACAGGCCATTTTCCAGCGCTCGCGCCATCCACCAGCCCATTACCTGCTGATCACCTACCTGACTGGAAGGCAGGAGCAACACATCTGCGCCGTGCAGGGCGGAGAGGCGTGCCGACTCACAGTAGAAGGCATCCTGTGACATCAGGCCGCTCAAACGACCGAGCTCTGTATCCCAGACCGGTACTCCTTTATCCCCATCCCGTGCCCAACGTGGTTCTGACATATATGAATGTATTTTGCGGTACGTCCCTGTTATCCCTTTTGGCCCGATCAGTACCATACTGTTGTAATATACCTGTGTAAGGGGGTCAACTTCAGGTAGTGCGAGCGCGATAGAGCAGTGATATCGTGCAGCTAACTCCTGGAATTGCTGGCTTGTTGGTCCGGGAATCGATTCGACAAATGGTTGAATTTCCTCGCGTGATGTCCAACAGTAGCCGGTTGTGCCCATCTCCGGCAGGACAATCAGACTGGCCCTGTTCTTTGCCGCTTCTTCTGCCAGATGGAGCAAGTCGCGGACATTCTTTTCTTTCTCCCCGAGCGTTGGTTCATACTGAATTGCAGCAACACGATAGCGAAAGGGGGAGGGTATGGGATTACTCATGTAGTCTCCTGGCTAGGTAACTGTGCGAAAGGTCCCTCGCTTTTTGAGGCCAAAGGGCTTGGTTTTATGACTGGCTAGTAGGCAGTCTATCTCATCATCGTTGTATTATAGCACTTTGCACGCTTCACTGTATAATTTTCTTGTCGCTTGCTTAGTACTTTCGCCCCAGCGTTTGAAAGTGCTTGCAAGGTCATAATTCTATGATATTCTCTCACAAAAAACTATTTACAGGTTGCGCTTCTCTATGGTATGCTATAGGTATGTTCTACCGGTAGGCAAATGAGATAATGTGACCGTGGACACAAGACATGTCTTCTTACTCAAGGACATTCAGAGAGGATACACCGGCGGCTGAAAGTGTACCTGTAACCCGAGAAGAAGATACCCCTTGTCAGGTCTGTACCGAGACAGTAAGGTACACGGTAAAACCCCGTTAACGGTTTTGACCACGAGTGCTTTCTGCGCTTGAGATGGTCTCACTTGAGTTCTGAAGAGATTGGAAGAGCTCAAGGAGATACGTTATTGCGGAAAGAATCTGGGTGGAACCACGGAAAGTATTGAGCCCTTTTCGTCCCAGTGGGGATGAAAGGGTTTTTTTGTTGTTCTGTCCGCTACAGTGAAGATGCCAGGAGAGAATAGATGTCTTCCGCTGAATTAGATCTGGAAAAACAATCGGTGCATTATTCGCCTATTCAGCGTATGCGCCATTCGGCTGCACACGTGATGGCGGAGGCCGTTCAAGAGATATTCCCCGATGCCAGGTTCGCGATTGGTCCAGCCATTGAAGATGGTTTCTACTACGATATCGATCTTCCACGTCCGTTGACGCCTGAGGATTTGCCGGAAATCGAGAAACGTATGAAGCGCATTGTGAAGGCGAAACATCCGTTTGTGCATGAGATGTGGCCGCGTGAAAAGGCGCTCGAATACTTCCGTCAGAAGGGCCAGGTATATAAGGTTGAGATTATTGAGGGACTCCCTGATGCAGAGGTCGGCATGTATCGACAGGGGAACTTCCTTGACCTTTGCCGTGGTCCGCATGTTGAGAATACGGGACAAATCGGTCCCTTTAAGCTGATGCGGGTTGCTGGTGCCTACTGGCGTGGCGATGAGAACAAGCCAATGTTGCAGCGCATCTATGGTACGGCCTGGTTCTCACAGGAAGAGCTTGACCAGTACCTCTGGCGGCTGGAAGAGGCCCAGAAGCGCGATCACCGCAAGCTCGGGCGCGAGTTGAAGCTGTTTGTGATGCATGATGATCTCCCGGCGGGTGTGCCAATGTTCCTCCCGAATGGTGAGATGCTGCGTCACCTGATGGAAGGCTATGTGCGTGAGCTTCAGGAGCGCCACGGCTATCAGCACGTCTGGACGTCGCATCTGGGCAAAGTGCGCCTGTATAAGACGTCGCGCCACTGGTATACGTATCGCGAAAACATGTTCCCGGTTATGAAGGGCGAACAGGAGCAGCTTGAGGATGATGCCTACATTCTGAAGCCAATGAACTGCCCGCACCATATCACGCTCTATAAATCGCAGCGCCATAGCTATCGTGAGCTGCCGATTCGCTACGCCGAGTTCGCCACGCTCTACCGATACGAGAAGGCTGGAACACTCTCCGGTCTGGCCCGGGTGCGCAGCCTGACGCAGGATGATGCCCACGTCTTTATGCGCCCCGATCAGGTTCAAGAAGAGTTTAACCGGGCGATCGATCTAACGCTAGAGGCCTTCAAGACGTATGGTCTGAATGATTATTGGGTGCGTCTCTCGCTGCGTGATCCCGAGAAGAAAGAAGAGTATATCGGGAGTGACGAGATCTGGCAGGCCGCAGAGGATGCTTTGCGTGATGCTGCGCTGGGGAAAGGCCTGAAGTATGAAATTGGTATCGGTGAAGCCGCGTTCTATGGCCCGAAGATTGACTTTATGGTCCGTGACGCGCTTGGTCGCGAGTGGCAGTGCTCAACGGTGCAGCTTGATTTCAACCAGCCCGAGAACTTTGAGCTGGAGTATATCGGCGAAGACGGCCAGCCGCACCGTCCGGTGATGATCCACCGTGCGGTAACGGGATCGACAGAGCGCTTTATGGCAATGCTGATCGAGCACTATGCTGGCGCATTCCCGGTCTGGCTTGCCCCGGTGCAGGCGATGGTGATTCCGATTGCTGACCGTCACGCTGACTACGCCTATAAGGTGCAGGAGCTGTTGAAAGCCATCGGGCTTCGGGTTGATGTGGATGTTCGCGGCGAGCGCATGAACGCGAAGGTTCGCGATGCGCAGTTGCAGAAGATCCCCTACATGCTTGTTGTTGGCGATAAAGAGGCCGAAGCCGAGGCCGTCGCGGTTCGTTTGCGCACGAACAAGAATCTCGGTGCTGTGCCTCTGTCGCAGTTTATCGACAAGGTATCCGAACTGGTACGTACGAAGAGCCTCGCGCTCTGGGACGAAGAGGCATAAGGTCTGATATTCCGGCATCCTCCTGAAGGAGTCAGGAGGATGCCGGTTCTTTTTATGCCAGATATCGATAGGCCGGGAGTGTCAGAAACTCAACGAAGGTAGCAGAGGTAACCAGCTCATCGAGGATGCGAGCGGCATCCTCGAAACGCCCGGCGCGTAGTGCTTTCAGCCGAGCAAGCTCTTCATCCAGAAAGCTGTGGAATAGCTCAACCGTTACCTTGCGCCCATCGCCGAGAATTCCCCGTGGGTGATGGAGCCACTGCCAGAGCTGAGCGCGAGAGATCTCAACCGTTGCGGCATCTTCCATCAGATTGTTGATCGGCACGCAGCCAGTACCGCGCAGCCACGACTCAAGATATTGCAGGCTGACACTGATATTGTTGCGCACTCCGCCCTCGGTGATCGTTCCCTCTGGCACCTTGAGCAGATCGGCGGCGGTTACCTGTACATCCTCGCGTTTCCGCTCAATTTGATTGGGCCCCTTCAGGACAGCGTCAAACTCGGCCCGCGCTATAGAAACCAGTCCGGGATGTGCTACCCATGTGCCGTCGTGCCCGTCAGTTGCCTCACGGCGCTTGTCTTCGCGGACGCGTGCTAGCGCCTCTTCATTGGCCTGAGGATCATGCTTGATCGGAATCTGGGCTGCCATTCCACCAATAGCAGGAGCGTTGCGCCGATGACAGGTCTTGATAGTCAACAGGGTATAGGAGCGCATAAAGTGTGTGGTCATGGTTACCTGCGCCCGATCGGGATACAGGAAGTCCGGGTGATTGCGAAACTTCTTGATGGCACTAAAGATGTAATCCCATCGTCCACAGTTGAGCCCGGCTGAATGCTCGCGAAGCTCGTAGAGAATCTCATCCATCTCGAAGGTGGCAAGGATGGTTTCAATCAGGACGGTGGCCTTGATGGTGCCCTGCGGAATGCCCAGTTCTTGTTGTGCCTTGCTAAAGATATCGTTCCAGAGCCGCGCTTCGAGGTGGCTTTCCAGTTTGGGCAGATAAAAGTATGGGCCTGTGCCACGTTCGAGCAGGGCGTGCGCGTTGTGGAAGAAGTAGAGCGCGAAATCAAAGATCCCGCCAGAGATGGGTTTCCCATCGAGCAGGACATGCTTTTCGTCCAGGTGCCAGCCCCGAGGACGAACCAGCAGCACAGCCGTTTGCTCGTTGAGCTGATAGTGTTTGCCCTCTGGACTGGTATAGCTGATGGTGCGTCGCACCGCGTCTCGAACGTTGATCTGTCCCTCAATGGTGCCGGCCCAGGTGGGTGAGTGAGCATCCTCAAAATCGGCCATAAAGACTTTGGCTCCGGAGTTGAGCGCGTTAATGATCATCTTGCGATCGACTGGCCCGGTGATTTCAACGCGGCGATCCTGGAGGTCTGCGGGCAGGGGCGCAATGGTCCAGTTGCCCTGGCGAATGTGCGCGGTTTCGGGAAGAAAGTCGGGCAGTGTTCCGGCATCTATTTCGGCTTGTCGAGCGGCGCGGCGCTGTAAAAGATCTGCCCTCCTTCCTTCAAAGGTGCGACAGAGCAGAGCCACAAATTCCATCGCAGCCGGTGTCAGGATCTCGGCAAATGCGGGCGAAATTGGCGCGGTGATCTCGATACCTGCGGGAAAACGTACAGTTTCCTGACTGGTCATACTTTCGTCCTTCTTTATCACTTGTGCGGGAACAAACTACAGAAAGACGCAGGAGTGTGCTATTCACGTCTACTGATACACACTCCTACATCTTATCATAGAAGCGTACTGTCTGTCTTACTGGAACTGGGTCGTTTCAGTTGAACCTGTGAGGGCCACTGTAGAGGTTTCTCCGCCCGCAATCACCTGCGCCACCTCGTCGAAATAACCCGTCCCGACTTCGCGCTGATGCCTGGTCGCTGTATATCCCTGCGCCTCAAGCTCGAACTCTGCCTGTTGCAGCCGGGAGTAGGCGGCCATGCCCTCCTGTTTGTAGCTCTGGGCCAGCGTGAACATGCTGTAATTCAGAGCGTGGAAGCCTGCCAGCGTGATAAACTGGAACACGTAGCCCATTTCACTGAGACGCTGCTGAAAGGTGGCAATAGTTTGCTCGTCGAGGTGCTTTCGCCAGTTGAAAGAAGGTGAACAGTTATAGGCAAGCAGTTTGCCGGGATAGTGTGCATGAATGGCATCGGCAAAACTGCGGGCCTCATCCAGATCAGGCGTTGAGGTTTCGCACCAGATCAAGTCGCAGTAGGGAGCATAAGCCAGACCGCGTGCAATTGCAGCCTCAAGGCCTCCCCGTGTTCTGAAGAAGCCTTCAGGAGTCCGCTCACCCGTTAAAAATGGTTGATCGTTTGGATCAATATCAGAGGTAATAAGCTGTGCGGCGTTGGCATCGGTGCGGGCAATCAAGATGGTGGAAACGCCCATAACATCAGCGGCAAGACGGGCAGAGATCAGGTTCTTGATCGCGGCTCTGGTCGGGATCAGGACCTTGCCGCCCAGGTGCCCGCATTTTTTCTCGGAGGCTAGCTGATCCTCAAAATGAACGCCTGCAGCCCCGGCTTCAATCATGGCTTTCATCAACTCAAAGACATTGAGGGGACCACCGAACCCGGCTTCGGCATCGGCGACAATGGGAGCAAACCAGTAGATATCATTTTTGCCCTCGGAATGGTGAATCTGGTCGGCTCGCTGGAGGGCCTGATTGATCCGTTTCACGACATGGGGAACGCTGTTACTGGGGTAGAGGCTTTGATCCGGATACATCTGCCCGGCAAGATTGGCATCGGCTGCTACCTGCCAGCCACTGAGATAGATTGCTTTAAGTCCAGCCTTTACCTGCTGGACAGCCTGATTACCGGTCAACGCGCCGAGTGCTGCAATATAAGGTTCAGTGTTCAGCAGGTGCCATAATCGTTCGGCACCCAGGCGGGCCAGGGTGTGCTCGATTGAAATGGAGCCGCGTAAGCGCAGAACATCTTCTGCACTGTAGGGACGTTTGATCCCTTTCCAGCGAGGATCATGTGTCCATTGTTCTTGAAGGGATTGTGCCAGGGAGTCAGTCGTCATGATGTATGCTCCTCATCTCTACATGCTTCAACTTTGAAGCGCTGCACAACAAACAGTAGAAACCAGCGTCTACGCGTGAGGATGACGCAAGGGAGACCCCTTTGTCTCCCTTGTATCCTGGCGGAGACTCCTTTGTCCCCAGAGATTGTTTTCTACCAAAAGAGTACCACGAAGAAGCTCAAGCAGTCTATATTTTTACTTCGCAAATTCTGAGGTTATCCATAACCAAATGCTTATGTATCTGAAAAGAAAAGGCCGGTTCAGCATGAGAAGTCGCTGGATACTCGTTTCTGCGCTCTTTTCCCAGAAGCAACTGTTTAAGTTACAGCACCACTATTGGCAGCATGGGGGGTAGGCGTATCCCTGTGAGGAGGCCTCGGACGAAATGAAGAGGCAAGTTCTCACAAGCAAGCGAATATTCAGAGAGGAAGAGGATATCTGACTCTATTGTCGCCTGTACTGCGGTCGATGCAAGGAAGGGCGCACCGAATGTGCTGGTAAGGAGGCGGCTGGCGGCCTTTGGTTGGGTTTCGGAGCCACTTACCAGCACCTGGCAGGGACAACGTGAAAAAGCGCAAGTGTGCATTTGTCAGCTCAAGGCGAGCGCGAGCTGTACCCACAGGTTGAGCGAGAGATCAAAGCACTGCATCTCTGTGATGAGCTGGAAAACATCGTTCATGCAATCGTGGTAGGAAGCAGGGGTTTATCCTCTTCATGGGATTGAGCTGGAAACGGGCTAGCCGAAGAAAAAGACGGGTTCCCCTCTTCATTCAGTGGGAACCCGTCTTGTCTTTTGGCTTATGCGCCGTGACAGCGCTTGTATTTTTTTCCGCTGCCACAGGGACAGGGATCATTGCGCCCGACTTTGGGCAGGCTACGTGCAGCTGGAGCAGGCGTTCGCTGCCCGTTCTGACGGTGGCTGTTTGAGCGTGTTTTTACGGGCTGCTTTGTCTCGTCGCTTTTGGCCTGACCACTGGCCTCAGCAATGGCCTCGGCGTTTGTCTGTACATTGCGCGGAATGCGGCGCGGCGGCTCCGGTCGATTGACCTGGATCGTGACCTCATTGCGCAGCAGCTTCAGCAGGTTATCGACGGTATGACGTTGAATGGCTCGTTTAAGCTCTTCAAACATCATATAGGCCTCGTTCTTAAACTCGACCAGAGGATCACGCTGACCGACACTGCGCAGGCCGATACCCGCACGCATCAGGTCCAGCGCGTCGATATGATCCATCCACAGGCGATCAACGATGCGCAGCAGGTTGGTACGCTCAAGCTCGCGGATGGGGTCAATCGTCAGGCCCTGTGCTTTTGCCTGCGTGCGAAGCTCCTGGGCACGTTGCTCGTAGTGGTTGACCACCAGCTCGATGAGCTCCTTTTTCAGCTTATCTTTTTGCAGCGCGTGGATATTGTCTGGAACGATCTCTTCGGGAAGCTCGACCCAGGTCTCCAGCGCCTTAAAGAGGCTGTCAAGCTCTTCTTCATCGCTGATGGCATGGCCTGGAATGTGGGCCTCAACGAGCTGTGCGACCTCGTTTTCGATCATGTGCACGATACGATCATGCATATCGCCATGTTCGAGAATCGTGCGGCGATCAGCATAGATGACGGCACGCTGCTGTGCGATCACGTCGTCATATTCCACCACATGTTTACGGAGGTCAAAGTTGTAGCCTTCAACCTGGCGCTGTGCGTTCTCGATAAAGCGGGTGAAGATCTTGCTTTCCAGCGGAATATCTTCCATCCCGGCTTTTTCCATCAGGCCAGAGACACGATCGGCGGCGAAGCGGCGCATCAGTTCATCATCCAGCGCCAGGAAGAAACGCGACTCGCCGGGGTCACCCTGACGTCCGGCACGACCACGAAGCTGGTTATCAATACGGCGCGATTCGTGGCGTTCGGTACCAATGATATAAAGGCCGCCAAGCTCGATAACCCGCTTGCGATCTTCCTCGCACTCCTTGATCTTCTGTTGAAAGAGCTCCTGCTTTTCCTCTTCGCTCATATTCGCGATATAATCGCGGATTGCCTCTTCCTTCTCCTCACGCTCTTCTTCAGAGCGGGTGGGCATGTCGCGAATAAAGCTGACCGATTCGGCGTGTTTGCGCAGGATCGTATCAAAGTATCCTTCTGGATTGCCGCCAAGCAGGATATCGGTACCACGACCGGCCATGTTTGTGGCGATCGTAACCGCACCACTCCGACCGGCCTGAGCGACAATATGTGCCTCACGTTCGTGGTGTTTGGCGTTCAAGACGTTATGCTCAATCCCTTCGCGTTCCAGCATGGCGGAGAGCATTTCGGAGATCTCGACCGAGGTTGTACCGACCAGGACAGGCTGACCTGCCTCGTGACGTTCTTTAATCTCGTTGACGATCGCGCGGTACTTGGCTTCCTGATTACGGAAGATCAGGTCTGGCATATCGCGGCGGATCATTGGCTTGTTCGTCGGGATGACGATGACGTCCAGCGAGTAGATCTTGTGGAATTCTTCGGCCTCGGTGAGAGCGGTACCGGTCATACCAGCCAGCTTGTTATACAGGCGGAAGTAGTTCTGAAAGGTGATGGTCGCGAGCGTGTGGTTTTCACGCTGTACCTTCACGCCTTCCTTTGCCTCGATTGCCTGATGCAGGCCCTCGCTATAGCGGCGTCCCGGCATCTGGCGGCCTGTGAACTCGTCGACGATCACGACTTCGCCATCTTTGACAATATAGTCACGGTCACGCTTATAGAGAATCTCGGCTTTCAGCGCGTTCTCCATATAGCGCGTCATATCCAGGTTCTCTTCAGCATAGATGTTGTCGATACCGGCCATCTTCTCAATTTTGTCAATGCCTGCTTCTGTCAGCATGACGGCGCGGTGTTTCTCATCAACCGTGTAGTCGAGCTCTTCTTTCAGGCGTGGGGCCCAGCGTGCGAACTGTGCATACATCTCGGTTGGCTCTTCGCCGGGGCCAGAGATGATCAACGGCGTACGTGCTTCGTCGATCAGGATATTATCGACCTCGTCAACAATTGCGAAGTTGAGTTCACGCTGTACGGTCTGCTCGAGCGAGGTTGCCATATTATCACGCAGATAATCGAACCCAAACTCGTTGTTGGTGCCATAGGTAATATCCGCCTGATAGGCTGCTTTACGCTCTGGTGTGTACGGCTCAATCGCATTTACCAGAATGCCGACTGTCAGGCCGAGGAAGCGATAAATGTTGCCCATCCATTCGGCGTCACGCCGTGCAAGGTAGTCGTTGACCGTCACGACATGGACTCCTTTTCCGGTCAGCGCGTTCAGATAGACCGGAGCGGTTGCGACCAGCGTCTTACCTTCACCGGTTCGCATCTCGGCGATCTTGCCCTGATGGAGCACGTAGCCACCGATGAGCTGCACATCATAGTGGCGCATATTAATCACGCGGCGGCCAGTCTCACGGACAACCGCGAAGGCTTCGGGAAGCAGGTCGTCCAGCGTCTCACCTGTACGATAGCGCTTCACCATGTTCGGGAGCAGTGCGTCCATCTCTTCGGCCTTCAGCGCAATCAGTTCTTCCTGCATGTGATTGAGGATGGTGAGGAAGAACAGCTCCATGTAGCGGTCAGCATTCTCATCAGTGATTTGACCGGAGGAACGCGTTTTCTCGTATGCCGACCAGGCTGTCTCGAAAGCTTCATTGCGCTCATCCTCATCAATATCTTTGAGCAGTGGTTCCACTTCGGTCAGCAGGGCGAAGGTGGTCTTTTTGGGGTCTGACGCCTCATCGGGCCATTCCTGACGCTCTTCGGCAAGATCCATTGCAGCATTGACGCGAAGCTCATTGAGGATAGGAGAGAGTTTTGTATAAGCCTCCTCAAAGCCTTCCGAAAGGAGATCCTGAAGGTGATCTTTTAATTCAGTTTCTGCATCTTTTTTGCGGTCGATTTTCTGCCGGTACTCGGTAATTGCCGCACGGAGTTGGTCATCTGTACATTTCCTGGCAAGCGGCTCTACTTTATCGAGTGCCTCACGGAAGAGCTGTACGAGCTCGTCTTCCAGCACCAGGCCGCCTTTGAGATGGAGAGAAAGCCGTGAGCGGAACTCAGCGGTTTTTCCGGCCAGTTCCTCATCAGAGAGTTTTTTTAGTTCCGGTTCTAAGGCATTGATCTTATCAATGATAGGCTGAATACTCTTTATTTCTCGTTTATTGGGGTCTCCCAGTAGTTTGCTTAGAAGTTGCATAGTGTCTGTTTTCTCCTACTGACCGGCATCGGTGCTGTTGGTAATAGTGTTGGAAATGAAAACTCCGGGTGATGCAATGGATTTCGTGCCTATTATACCACGGATGCTCAGTTTAGCACATACGTTTTTCTTTGTTCTGCTTTGGCTTTATGACCGCTATGATGGGTGCATTCTTGAACGGGGAAATGAGGAAGAGGGGGAAGGCGGAAGGGTGATCCTTCCGTCTCCCGATTTATGATCTGTTTAGCCCCAGCGCTGACGTAATCTGGGCAAAATTTCTTTCGCATAGAGTTTCAGGAAGCGCGACTGATCATTGCCCGGAGCATGGAAGACCAGATGTGTAAAACCAAGCTCAATATACGGGCGGATCTGCTCAATATGTTCTTCTGGGTCATTGGAAACGAGCCAGCGACGATGGGCCTGATCTGCAACCTCTTCGGCTTTGCGCTCCATCTCCCGGGGATCATGAATCGCAACTTTATCTTCTGCTGGCAGCGCCAGAGCGGCCCAGATACGGGTATCTTTCAGGGCGCGATCCCGGTCGGTATCGAAGGAAACCTTTATCTCAATCATGCGCTCGATCTGCTCGGGATCTCTCCCGGCTGCTTTCGCGCCTGCGTCTAATCCCGGTATCAATTTATCCCGATAGAGCTCATCGCCCTTTCCTGAGGTACAGATGAAGCCATCTCCCAGACGACCCGCAAGTTTTGCTGCAACAGGTCCCCCGGCACCCATATAAATAGGTATCGGCTGTGAAGGCTTATCATAAATGGTTGCATTGCGTGTATGGTAATACTTGCCGTCAAATGTGACCAGATCTTCAGTCCAGAGGCGGCGAATAAGTTCTACCGACTCTCCAAGACGGGCAAGACGTTCTTTCGCCGATGGCCATTCAATATTGGCAACAGCGATCTCATTGAGCGCTTCACCTGATCCTACGCCCAGGATGATACGACCGGGGGTCAGCACTCCAAGCGTGCCAAACGCCTGCGCTACCACCGCTGGTTGATACCGAAAAGTTGGCGTTAAAACGCTGGTGCCAAGCACAATCCGCTTTGTGCGCTGGCCAACAGCGGCCATCCAGGAAGGTGCGAACGGGGCATGTCCGTCGGTGTGACGCCACGGCTGGAAGTGGTCGCTGATCCAGACGCTATCAAAACCATTGTTCTCTGCTTCAATTGCCAGATCAAGCAGATGTTGAGGGCCAAATTGTTCGGCTGATGCTTTATATCCAAGCTTTAATGGAAAGCGTGCCATTTTTTGTGATTCCTCCAATGCTTATCCCAATAAAAGGGGAAAAACACCTTCGACCGCTCGTCACTCTGGCCGAAGGTGAATATTCTTTTTAGTGTACCTAAGGAAACGAAAGTTGCTCCCTTTATTTACGGAATATTTGGGAGCTTTTGTCAAGATGAACTGTATACTCTCGTTATTCTCTACTATTGGATCTCTATTCTATTTTAGCCCGCTGCAAGAAGGGCAACCTTTGTTGCATGGTCCAGATGGTCGGGGATCTGGATTCCATCCGCGCGGAGATAATGGAGGAATGCCCGCGCCATCTGCGTGAGGTCGGTAAGCATATCTGCGTCGGGGGTTACGTCGTCTTCCCACCACCATTGAGAGATGGTCCAGATACCTTTTTCCAGCCGCGAATCAAGTCGGGCGATAAAGCGGTTCTTATAGAAGACAGGTAGGACATAATAGCCCCAACGGCGTTGTGAGGCTGGTTTGTAGACTTCCCAGATATACGAGAAGTTGAAAAGCTGTTGCAGGTTTTTGCGATCCCAGAGTAGATTGTCCAGTGGACCAAGAATCCGCATGCGGTCGGCTGGTATGGAGGTGGTATCAAGCAGCGGCAGGGCGCTTGTCGGGATATAGTACGGCGTCTTGAGCGTTTCGATTGTGACCTGCGTGATGGTTCCCTCTTCGAGCAACTCGGCAATAACACGCTTGCGACCCTCGGCTTTGCCGCACACGCTCCAGATAGCCGGATCGGCTGCCAGACGCAGGAGACCAACAGCCTGAATGCGACGCGCTACGATCCAGCGAAGGTAGGCGTCATGGTCGGCCAGGAGAGGCTGCGCGAAATGTTTGGCAGGAATGACGCGCTCCGGTCTATCATAATAGTGGCGGCCATTTTTGCGATGATGGGTAAGCAACTCGCCGCAGACCCACATGGCTCGTAGGGCACGATTGATCTGGGTGATACCGTACCAGGAGTTCCTTTCTCCATAGCGTGCCCTTTCCTCAAATTCAAGCGAGGAGAGCGGCCCACGGGAATCAATTGCTGCCATGATGGTACGTGGTAGATCGGGATGCAGCCCCAGAATCTCACGATCGTGGTAAGGGCGGTGATGGGCACGGATAATTGCGCGCAAGGGCCAATCGCTAACAGGAACAAGGCAGGCCTGTTTATCCCAGGCATCGTAGATCAAGCGATCCTGATAGGCCGCTGTTTGCCAGTCATCCACCTGATAGCCGGGAATACGCGCCTGAAAGACAAGGTCCGGATTGCGTCCAACCGGGTTCAATGGATCATATTGTACAGTGCCCAGTTGCTCAAAGATCGCTGGCAACGTTGTCGGCTGAAAATGGTAGCTCGCCAGAAATTGGCGAGCCTGTGGTAGAGAGAGATGAACAGTCATAGGCTGGTTTCCTGCGATATTATTGAAGAGTTATTGGGCTGCCTTGCGTTGCAACCAGTTTTGAATGTATTCGGTATGCTCCTGATAGTGGCTGAATGTGTTTCCGTCTACGAGTTCCCAGAGAAGATATTTGTCAGTCCAGCATGGAGGCCGATTTAACATCTCTTCGGGCGTCTGCTCAACACTCTGCACTGTCTGAGCATAGGTATCCTCAAGCTCTTGCTGCACATCAGCCAGAGAACGGTGTCTGTTCTCCTGAAAGATGCGTTCATTGATCCCATCAATGTCGAGTCCCTGGTCACGATCCTCCGGAGTGATACCCGCCCGCGCCGCTGCTAGATCGTCTATCAGGCGTTTATGCCAGGCGCTCAAATGTGCAATGTTATCTTTGATTGACCATTCACCATTGACTCCTGGTTCCTGTAATTGCTGCTCATCGAACTGAGCAAGGAAGGTTTTAAGGGCGTCATGCCCTTCCTGAATTTTTCTAAGCAATTCTGCTTTTGCAATTGGGTCGGCAGGCATAATGTTTACTCCTTCGTAATATATTGTATATCGTAATATATGCCAGTATACCATGTCCTGTGCTAGAACTGGATTTCATGAGCTGGAACGACCCGGACCCGATATTCGCCCGTCTGAAACCAGTTTAAAAGCTCGTTATGATGGCGAATGATCTGTTCTGCTGAGAACGATGACGAATCAGAGGTTGTATGTGCATCGGAGACAAGTGTTACGTCATAGTGATGTGCGGTCGCGCTTCGCGTGGTGCTATCAACGCAATACTCGGTCTGACCGCCAGTGACAATCAGGTGGGTAATGTGGCGCTTCTGAAGCTCAGCCTCAAGCTCGGTCTCATAGAAGGCATCGCAGGCCTGTTTACGGATAACCGGCTCCTCTGGTGCTGGCGCGATAGCTGGATGAAGCTGCCAGCCCGGTGTATCAGGCTCCAGCGGGTCACCAGCAGGGCCATCATGTTGCACATAGAGAACCGGGAGCTGCTTCGCGTGGGCTTTATCAAGCAGTGTGCGGATGGTGTTCAAGGTCTGTTCTGATTGATAGGCTCCTTCGAGTAAGCCTACCTGCATATCAATGATAAGAAGCGCGGTGTGATCCTTCATGGCCTGGACTCCTTTACCGAATTGCTGAAGCATTCTTTTTGCTTCTCATCTTGAGTATACCAGCATATCAGGTTATAATTTGACCTGTTTAAGGCGGTTCTGTCTGCTGCTCTCAAACCGGAGAACTGTTTCACTTGCGTGGCCTCCGCTCGTTGAGGATGGCGGTTCGCACCATGACCAGGAGCCGCCTGAAGTAGTTAGATGAGAGGGGAGAATGAATGTATTTTCCGACGACACGTGTCCTGACTGTGCTGGAACTCCTGCAATCACGCTCAAAGATCAGCGGACCGGAACTGGCGGAGCGCCTTGAGGTCGATATCCGAACGGTGCGACGCTATATCATGATGTTGCAGAGTATGGGGATCCCGGTTGAAGGTGGGCGGGGACGCTATGGGGCCTACTATCTGCGCCCGGGCTTTAAGCTGCCTCCCTTGATGTTTACTAACGATGAAGCGTTTGCCCTGACGCTCGGTTTGCTGACGGTCCGTAAACTGGGGATGGCTGATGCTGCTCCGGCTGTGGAGGGAGCGCTTGCCAAGCTGGAACGAGTGTTGCCGCGCGGCCTGAGTGATCAGGTGCAGGGACTCAAAGAGGTGCTCAGTGTCGATGTGCGGGAAGTACAGGCGCTAACACAAAGTGCGATTATTGCTACGCTGGCGGCAGGGGCGCGTTTGCGCCGTAGAGTCTGGGTACGCTATGGCGCATATGACGCGGAGGCGACAGAACGCGAGATTGATCCGTATGGGCTTGTGTGTCGGGCAGGGTACTGGTACACGGTCGGGTATTGCCATTTGCGGAAGGACCTGCGTAATTTCAGACTGGATCGTGTGGAAATGGCTGAGCTACGAGACGGGACCTTTACCCGGCCAGAGAACTTTGATTGTCTGGAGTTCGTGGTGAAATCACTGCCAATGACGCCTGCTCGCTGGTTCATTGAGCTCTGGCTTGAAACCTCGCTGGAGGAAGCGCAGCGCTATGTCTCACCTGCACTGGCAGTCCTGGAACCTGTTCCGGACCATGAGCGGATGGTAAGCTTTCGCTGCTATGTCAATGAACTGGATTGGATGGCGCAGATCGTGGCGGGGTGGCCTTTCCCGATCAATGTTCGTCAGCCGGCGGAGTTACGAGAGGAATTGAAGCGTCTGGCTGATGTGCTGAAAATGCAGGCCGAGAGAACCCTTTAAAGCGTGTCCAGGTCGCGACATGCTCGAAACCATATCGTGCATACCAGTTTTTAGGCCAATCGGCTGCATCGGCTCGCAGGCATAGTCCCTGTAGTCCTGCTGTAGTGGCAAGCTGACAGATGGCGTGCAGGAGCTCATTGCCGAACCCTTTTCCCTGATAGGCCGGGATGATATTGACATCTTGTAGCCTTCCAACTTTGCCATAGGGCGTATTGCAGCATACCAGACCGATGCCTCCAACGATGGCCCCTTCAGCGTGCGCAAGATACCAGGCGCTTTCTAGATGGCGCTGGCGCCAGCGAATATGCTCGATCATGCGTCGAATGGTGCGAGAATCGGTGATGCCGAACGCTTGCTCTCCCTGGAAGCGATAGGCGAACATGGTTGCCCAATCGGCTTCGTTTTGGGCTGGAGTGAGCCCCAGACGCAGGGAATGGATGTCAGGAAAGGCGGAAGCTGGCAGCCACATCCCCCATTCATGCTGCATGCGAACGGTTGGCGGTTGAGGCTCTGGAAAGAAGTCGGCCCATTCACCCGGAGCCAGTACGATCAGCTCGAAGGGGTGGAGGCAGGGAAGTGAGAGGTCTCTGAGTGCCTGACCGGGCTGTTGTATCCAGAGCTGATGAGAGCTGTGCTGGTCGTGCCAGGCGCAATTATAGGTAAGCTGACCCGCCGGAAGCTCAAGGATATGATTGCCTGCTGTCGCGATGTGCCATTCGGTTCGCCAGACAATATCCGCAAGATGGTGCATGCTTTTCTTCCTTTCAACAGAGCTGTCTTCTCCTCTTGAGGGGAATTCCAGAAAAGAAGGAGATAGGTTCTTCTAAGACAATAGAAATAGTGTATATATAGAAAAGCTTTTCTATAGAATGGGTACTCGAATTTTTCGCGAGGGCACTTTATTTTTCCTGCCCAATCGGACAGATTGCTCGAAAGGGACAAGCCTGGCATTTCCGTGCATTCTGGGTTTTCAGAACAGGCTGTTCCTTTTCATCGCAGGTACTCATTGCTCTGAGTTGTCGAAGCACTTTTTTGCGCAGCGCAGGTGTATACTCGACCGTAAAATCTCGGTCGGCATAGCGAAGTATGCCATGTGTTGGCGCTTCATTCGCGTAGTCTTCCAGGATCAAGCAGTACGCCGCTACCTGGATGACATGGTTGCTATACGGTTGTGTCGCCCCTTTGGTAGAAAGCTTGAGTTCAAGCGGCATGAGGCGACCATCCCGTTGCTGAATCACATAGTCAGGCTTGCCGATAAGCGGGTATGCGCTGGAACTGAGCGTTGTTCCCTGGCCATCGGCATCTTTATAGACCAATGTTCCTTCTGGCAAGCGTAACGCCTGATAGTAGGCGGTCTCCCGACGCTGTTGCTGGTGCTGCCGCTCGTTCCTCAGCAGGAGGAGCAGGGCAACCGATGTAATAAGCAGAACAAGGCCAAAAGCGATCGATAATGAACCCATAAGCCCTCTTTATCGTCCCAAAAAGAGACCTGCTACGATCAGGATGATGGCAATGAGAAGCATGCAGAGTGCAATCAGTGTCAATCTGTGCAACAGATCATTTGATGATGAGTGCGCTTTTAGACCACGTTGAGGGCCATGATCATAGTTGATATGCTGGTGGATACCCTCATTGAAGGCATTCTGGCGAAGGAGCAGTTGCTCGATCACCTGATACTCAGGAAGGGATGGAGCCTGCGAGCCGTATTCGTGCTCAAGCTCGACCAGACGGGCAAAAAGCTCTTCTGTATCGGCCCGGGCTGTGGGGCCGAAGTGCTCGTACCACCAGGAGAGAGGGCAGTACTCGAACTGCGCAATCTCGCTGGCGGTAAACAGTCGCTGTGATTGAGGTGGACGAGGCGTATTGTCGATGTTATCAATCATAGCGCATCCCGTCAGTGCCTCTCTAGGCGGCAGTGCCTCGCAAGCCGAGCTGATCTGCAACCTCACTCATGGCCTGAATAACATTCGCGATATGCTCTTCAAGCGGAATACCCAGTTCTTCTGCCCCTCGTACCAGATCTTCACGGTTAACCCCGGCGGCAAAGCCTTTCGACTTCATCTTTTTCCGCACAGAAGAGACTTCCAGCCCGATCACGCTTTTATTCGGACGCACAAGGGCAGTGGCTGTAATCATGCCGGTGATCTCATCACAGGCAAACAGCGCACGTGAGAGCAGGTCATTGCGAGGATTGGTCTCTTGATTGAGGTCGTTATGCGCCAGAATCGCATAGATAATGCGCTCGTCATATCCTTCTTCGCGCAGCCAGTGGGCGGCCACCTGCGTATGGCGCTCTAAATCGGGGTATTCTTCATAGTCGCAATCATGCAGGAGACCTGCAATTCCCCACAGTTCCTCGTCCTCCCCGTATTTCCGGGCATAGAAGCGCATTGCAGCTTCAACAGAGAGCATATGTTTTTGCAGGTTCACGTTTTTGACATGACTGGTCATCAGTCGATAGGCATCTTCTCGTGTTGGCATAGGAAACCTCTACAATTAGCAGAAAATAAAATGATGTCTTTCCGGTTTTATTGAAGCTATTATACTACATCCCGATGGTTCTGCATCCTCCCGCTGTTGGGGCAATCGGAAAAAGGGGCCAGAAGTCCGCTTTCGCCATCCGTTATTTATGATAGTTACTTCATTTCTAGAAATACTACATTGACAGAGCCTGCATCTTCTCTGTTCTAGATGTGATCTCTGTCTATCCTGAACCGGTTACACTTGGATTGCGATGAAAAAAAAGACTGCTTGTTTTAGTATTGATTTTTTTTCATTTTATGTGTTATAAATTATCTAACTTTTAGAGCTTTCTTCCAGGGATACGAATTGCCTCTTTGTTTGTATTCTTTGGTGGAAACGTTTTCTCCTGATGTGCGCTCAAGATTATCCAACAGGAGGAATTATGGAACGGACCTTTTCTGCATCGGGGAGGATGCGTAACCTGGCCTGTATCCTGTTGCTTATGGCAGTGTTGCTGAGTCTGGCAGGGTGTGGGCTGAATGCCAATGCGAGCGGAGATGGGAAGATACATCTGAAACTCTGGTACTGGAACCGCTCCATTGATGATAACCTGCTTGCACAGGTGAACAAGGTTTTTCCGAATGTGGTCCTGGAACCACAGAAGATGTCAGATTATGACGCAAAGGTGCGTACCACAATGGCGGCTCATAATGGGGTCCCCGATATTCTGGCAATTAACTCCAACATCTCCATCTATTTCCCGGACGAAGATCAGTTTTATGATCTCAATACTCTGGGCGCGAAAGAGATCAAGTCGCAGTACCTTGAATGGAAATGGAATTACGGTCTGACTCCGAAGAATCGTCAGATCGCTATTCCGATGGATACAGGCCCGACGGCCCTCTTCTACCGGGCAGATCTCTTTGAGAAAGCTGGTCTTCCAAGCGATCCTGAAGAAGTCTCTGCACAGATCAAGACCTGGGACGATTACTTCGCACTGGGCCAGAAGCTCAAGCAGGCAACGAACGGACAGGTCTACGTGGTGGACAGCCTGACCAACCTGTATACGCAGCTCATGTCACAAAGCCCGAAGCTCTACTTCGATCGGGACGGAAACTATATCGGCGATCAGGAGCATGTGAAACGGAATTGGGACCTTGCCGTGAAGGCGTATCAGATGGGCATTGATGGCAAAATTGTCAGCAGTGAGTGGAACAAGGCCGCGAACAACGGGCGTATTGGCGCTTTTGTTCACGCTGTCTGGGAGAAACAGATCCTGGCAGATGCCGCGCCCGATACAAAAGGAAAATGGCGTATTGCTCGCGCCCCCGGTGGTGATGGAAACAATGGCGGCTCTTTCCTGACGATCACCAAATATTGCCAGCACCCGAAAGAGGCGTTTGAAGTAATCAAGTGGCTCCAATCTCCCCAGAACCAGTTAACCGCGTACAAAACCATGCAGCTCTTTCCCTCAGCACTCGATGCCCTGAAATCACCCGAGCTTGCTCAGCCTGAGCCATTCTTTGGCGGTCAGCGCACGACTGAGATTTTTAGTGCGGCTGCTGTAAATGTGCCTAATAGCTATTCTGCCCCTGATGATAGTGTGGTGAGCACCGCGATTACCGATCAGCTCACGCTGATTGAGCTTCAGGGAAAGAATCCCGAACAGGCCTGGCAAGATGCACAGAACGAAGCACGGAGAGTTTTGTTGCGGTAACGATTCCAAACAGGAGACTTGAAGGACGCGTCATTGTAGACGCAAAAGGAGTAGCTAGTTATGGGCAGCTTGAGTCCGGTTGCGACAACGATGAGTGGGAGCAAGAGTAGCGCGGGTGCTACAACTGCACGGAAGAACTTTAAGCGCTATATTCCGATGTACCTATCTGTGGCACCCTTTTTCATCCTGTACCTGGTATTTGGCCTTCTACCATCACTGTTCACCCTGTACCTGTCGTTCCAGAAATGGGATGGTATCGGCGAGATGAAGTTTATCGGGCTGAATAACTTTATCTTTGCCTTAACCGATCCCAAGTTCGGCAAGTCAATCATCAACACCTTTCTGATCTGGTTCATGTCCACAATACCGATGCTCTTTCTGGCATTGCTGATGGCCTTCCTGCTGAACCAGCGGAAAAAATCGAAGTTTCTTTATCAGGTAGCGTTCTTCCTGCCTTACGTGACCTCGATTGTGGCGATTACCCTGATCTTTAACTCCTTCTATGGGTCAGAGTATGGCCTGATTAATGTGATACTACGCGCCATTCATTTGCCCGGGATAGAATGGCTTTCTGATCCCTGGGGGATAAAATGGTCAATTGCGATCATGGTCATCTGGCGCTGGACTGGCTATAACGCCCTGATCTATATGGCCGGTTTGCAAAGCATTCCAACGGAGCTGTATGAGGCAGCCCGCATTGACGGTGCAAGTACGAAAGACATCTTCTTTCATATTACGCTTCCACTGCTACGCCCGGTCATTCTTTTTACAGTGATCTCCTCGACAATTGGCGGTATGACCCTCTTCACTGAGCCTCAGGTTATGCTGGGCAACGGTGGCGGTCCGGCGGCTGAGGGCCTGACGATGTCGCTCTATCAGTATGGCCAGGCATTTGTGAGCTTCCGCTATGGCTATGGTGCCGCGGTGAGCTGGCTGATCTTCTTGATCCTGCTGGTGTTCACCTTTATTAACTGGAAAGTGGTCAACCGGGGCGATCGGTAAAAAGGAAAGGAGTCCGAAAGATGATAGGCGTAGCACCGCAACAAAACCATTTGAGCGCAAAGGGTCCCGGCTACTGGGTCAAGACCATTCTGGTTGAAGGTTTGCTCTTGCTTGGACTGATTGCTTCTGTGTTCCCGTTCTATTGGGTCTTCGTCATGTCGACCAACACCACCAGCGATATCTACAGGGTACCGCCAAAAGTGATCCCGGGTGGTAATCTCTGGACCAATGTGACGAATGTCCTGACGAATATGGATTTCTTTCAGAGCTTTGCGAACTCGCTGATTGTTTCTCTTGTATGTACTGTTCTGGCGTTGTTCTTCTGCTCAATTGCAGGATTTACCTTCGCGAAATTTGAATTCCCGGGGAGGAATGTGCTGTTTGCCTTGCTCCTGGGCACAATGCTTATTCCAACTGCCGGTTCAACTGTGGCCTCGTTTGTGATCATGGCAAATCTTGGCTGGATTGGCACATTTCTCCCGTTAATTATACCGGGAATGGCGACCGCCTTTGGGATCTTCTGGATGCGTCAGTATGCCCTCTCGGCGATTCCAAATGAGCTGATTGACGCGGCCCGTCTCGATGGGTGCGGCCATTTGCGGATCTACTGGCACGTCGCGTTGCCAGCGTTGCGCCCGGCGCTTGGCTTCTTTGGCATTCTGACCTTTATTACCTCCTGGAATGACTATCTCTGGCCGTTGATTGTCTTGAATGATCCCAGGATGTACACCTTACAGGTCTCGCTGACCTCACTGAAGGGGGTGTATGACACTGACTACAGCATGATCATGGCCGGAACGTTGATGTCAACGATTCCGCTCATTATTATCTTCTTCCTGGGAGCACGACAGTTTATCGCCAATATTTCAGCCGGCGCGCTGAAGTTCTAGAGCGATAGTCACTGTTGTCGGGTGCAAGAGGCATGCGTCCTGACAATGGATCTGAAAATGAAGATGAAATAACGAGCGCACACTAGAGAGAAGAGCGAGTCACCCGGTGAAAAGGGTGGCTCGCTCTCTCTGTCTGTCTTATCTGGCTTATGGCTAGAGGGGTTTCCAGGGGTTTTGTTGTTGTCCCTGTTGTGGCGCTGTCCAGGGACGCTGTACAACCGTAGCCTCATTCCCGTTTGCGGCGGGCTGTTGCTGCTGAGGCGTAAAGGGCGAATTGCCTATGCCCGGCATTGACGGCACGTGTGGCATAAAGCCTTGCTGTTGTGGTTGGACCTGCGGCATAAAGCCCTGCTGTTGTGGTTGGACCTGCGGCATGCTGCCTTGCTGTTGTACAGGTGCTCCCGACTGTGGCTGGAAAGGAGGTCCCGGACGGCGAATCACTGTCGCATCAGGATCGGCGTTCTGCTGTTGCGGTTGTCCCCATACCGGTTGCTGACCCCATGCGGGCTGCTGAGGCTGTTGTGCATTCCATGCAGGTTGCGCTTGTTGACCCCATGCAGGTTGTTGCGGTGTGGAATGGCGTACCACTGTGACATCTGGTGAGGAGCCCTGCGGTGCGCCTGAGAACGCCGCCTGACCCCATGCAGATTGCTGCTGTGGTTGTCCCCATGCGGGTTGTTGTTGCTGAGGTTGTTGCTGACCCCATGTGGGCTGCTGCTGAGGCTGTTGTGCATTCCATGCGGGCTGCTCTGTGCCGGGAACTTCAGGGGACCAGTTCTGTGCGGTAACCTGTGCCTCGGTTTCCTCGGGTTCCGGCTTCTCACGCATCTGCAAAACGAGACGCCAGATATAGATAATTGCAAGAATAGCCACACAGCCACCGAGGATGTATTTGCCCCATCCTCCCATGATGTGGTCAATCTGGGTGTAGTTTTCTTTGAGGGCGTAGCCGCCAAAAGTCAGACCGATATTCCAGAGAGATGTGCCAAGCAGGGTCAGGAGCAGAAATGGGACGATTTTTACTTCAGCAACGCCTGCCGGGAGTGAGACCAGAGAGCGAATACCGGGAATGAAGCGACAGAAGAAGACGACCCAGATGCCATATTTGTCGAACCAGGCATCCGCTTTGCGAATATCCTTCCCGGAGACAGTAAGCCAGCGACCGTATTTATTAGCAAACTTCACGAGTCGCGCGGTACCGACGAATTTCCCCAGATAGTAGAAGACAATGGCACCGGCCATTGAGCCAATTGTTCCCGCTAAGGCAACAAAGACGGCATCCAGGGGATTCTTGGCGATAGATCCTCCCCACGGCATGATGACTTCTGAGGGGATGGGTGGAAAGAGCACCTCCAGAAACATAAGTATGCCTATACCGGGGTACCCGAGGGCCTCAAATGTTTTAACGAGGCTATCAATGATCTGGCTCATGAAGTGAGTTATCCTTTCACTTTGTCAGGGCTTTAAGCTGAAACGTGTGTATGTTCAAGGCGATTGAGTGTAAAAAGGCATAGTTTTTTTTATTTTATAGACGATGCAAACTCAGATAAGTTGTTTCTCATGGGAAAGATGGTAAAAATACCATTATTCTCCGGTGCTTTCTCGAAAATTGTACCATAGATTATCTTAAATCTAGATGAATCGAGAGCATAGATAGCTATAAAGGTTAGGGATAGCTCTATGAGTGGGGGAGAAGAGAGGCATTGCAGGAATGAACCTCTCTTCTGTTATTCTCAGTTTCGTGGGGTGACGCCCAATCCGGGAGCATCCGGGAGGATAAGCTTGCCGTGCTCGACTTTGACACCACTATAGGGATCGTTCTTGATCAAGAGATGTCCATCCAGATCGGCGTAATCAACCAGCGGTGTGAGGTGAGCGGCTGCCGTGATCGAAAGCGAGCTTTCGATCATACAACCAATCATGACCCGCAGGTTGTGTGCTCGTGCGGTATGAATCATCTTCAGGGCGTTGCGCAGACCGCCACATTTCATTAACTTTATGTTAATCCCATCAACACAATCAGCAACGACTGGAATGTCATCGACGGTGACGCAGCTCTCATCGGCAATGATGGGCAGGGGCACATTGTCGCGAATCAGCTTGAGCCCTTTCAGGTCGTGGGCTGGAACCGGTTGCTCGACGAATTCAACATTCAGGTCTGCGAATTGTTGAATCTTCTCAATGGCCTCTTTTGGGGTCCAGCCACAGTTTGCATCAACGCGGATCACCGCTGACGAGACTTCGCGAATCGCCCGGAGGTTGTCCAGGTCGTTCTTTGTCCCTACCTTGATTTTCAGAATGGGATAGTCTTTGGCGGCCAGCGCTTTCTTTGCCATCTCAGCGGGGGTATCGATGCCAATCGTAAAGGAGGTCAGCGGTGTGTGTTCTGGATTCAGGCCGAGCAGCCGATAGACCGGGATGTTCAGTATTTTGCCGATGAGATCATAGAGAGCCATATCAATCGCTGCTTTCGCGGCTGGATTACGCCCTATCGCTTTCTCAACATCCTGCAGGATCGTATCAAGCAGGAATGGATCTTCGCCCAGATGGTCGGCAAAGCGCTCAACACAGGCGAGCACGGTTTCCTGAATTTCGCCATAGTAGCGACTGGGGGCCGCTTCACCATAGCCGGTAATGGTATTATGAGTTATCTGGACGACAACGTTTGTCGCAACAAGTTGAACCGAACGTGCAATCCGAAATGGGGTTTCTAGATCGAGATTCATGGGCCTGGCGTCAATATGCATCTTGTGTTTCCCTCCTTACATAGGGCCAGCGCGTGGCTGGCGGTACGGTCAAACTCAAGCATTGAAATAGCGCTGAATGGCATCAACCAGCGGATCTGCACCAAAGCGGAGAACATCAACAGTGGGCAGGCCGGTTTCCTGCTCAATACGTTGTATCTCGGCGTGGGCTTCCGCTTCAGAAAGATGATGGGTGAGCAATGAAATACCAACCACTTTGCTGTTATGGTGAGGATGGAGCCAGTTGACAGCGTCTTCGTTCATCCGAATCATCTCGGGAAGAGATGGGAGCGGACAATGTTGATAGCCGTCAATGGTTGTGGCTCCGGCAATATGGCAGAAGATCATCGCATCGGGAAGTGTTCCGTGTAACAGGCCTAATGTAACCGGGGAATAGCCGGGGTGATTGAGGGCCCCCTGTCCCTCAACAAAGACCCAATCATATTTCTCACAGAAGTCCAGCACCATTTCTTCGACCATTCCAGCTAGAAAATCACAGATGATATGGTCGATAGGCAGGCCGTTCCCTGAGATCATGATTCCGGTCTGGCCTGTGGCGACAAAGGCGCTGTTCAGGCCCCGCTGGCGGGCTGTTTGCTCGAGTTCCAGCATGGTGGTCATTTTCCCGGTTGAGCAATCGGAGCCGACTGCGAGAATAGTATGGCTACCAGCGCGGTGCGGAGTATAGTTCGCAACAACCTTTTTCTCAGGTGGGCGGCGTACATCATAGAGCATGACGCCATGCTTTTCGGCTGCCTGACGGAGCTCTTCATCATCGGATAGGAAGAAATGGAGCCCGCTGACGATGTTCATTCCCGCCTCGATTGCTGTGAGCAACTGCCAGCGCCATGCTGCCGGCAGATTCCCACCACGTGGAGCGATACCGATAAGCAACGTATCTGGCTGATAGGGGAGGGCTTCACGAATGTCTCGAACAATTGGTATCCCTATACCGAAGTTTGTTTGCAGTGCTTGCGCAACATCCTGACCAGCTTTGGTGCTGTCAATGACAGCAACAACTGTATCCTTGCTATAGCGGATGACACCTACTGCTGTTTTCGCTGCATGAAACTGAAAGGAGCCCTCTGCAAGAATAACGATTCTGCTCATAATAGCCCAACCTCTCAATACTCGAAGATGCTCTGTCATTTCAGGATGAATTGACAGAACGACAAATAGTATCTCTTATTATATAACCTGAAAACGGGCTTGTAGGGCCTGATTTTTCGTATGCAGGATTGGAGGTACGCTTGCTTGCTTCGAGAGGGAAAGCGCTTCTGCAAAAAGGAAGCTGATTATCTGTATAGTTTGAGAAACGTGATAGAAATAACCACGTACTATGTAAAGGGGAGATCAGGGAGAAATCTTCTAGAAGGAATAGCATATGAGGGAGCAGAAAGGATTGACTGAGTACAGCAACGGAGTTGATACTGCGATGAAGCATTTTTCGTCGTATGACGATCAAAACCCGATAAAGATGGAGGCCATTGTTGCAGGTCCCATCAGCCTGCATATTCAACCGCGATTCGGGGAACAAGCAGGCGTATCCAGGAAAATGTTCGAGGCCGAACAGGTGGCCTTGACGGCTGCTGGCTCTGCCTTTCATACCGGGGTGGCACTGCAAAAGCTTGGCATTGGTACCGGTTTAATGGGAAAGGTCGGTGATGATGATTTCGGGCGTATACTCTTACAGGCGCTTGAGCCCTATGGCCCGCTTCTGACCGAGAGCATGATCATTGCGGTGGGAGAGGCCAGCTCATGTGCAATTGTGGTGGAGAAGCCCGGGAGAGAGCACACGGTCATCTATTCACCTGGTTGTAATAAGACATTCAGTGTCAATGATATTCGTTATCGGCTGTTGGAAAATATCGCGCTCTTTCATGTTGCTACTCCTGCTCTGTTACCATGCATGTATCAAAACAATGGAGAAGGGCTGCTTGCGCTGATGCAGCAGGCGAAGGAGCGTGGCGTGACCACCTCGCTGGATCTCTCGTTCCCCACGCTCCTCGGGGTCAAGCCGGAGTGGAACGAGATGTTATCGGCTGTTCTACCGTCTGTAGATGTGGTGCTGGTAAATGTGGAGACGCTGCTATTTCTGTTGCGACGTCCACTGTATGAGAAGTTTACAGCCCGCGCTAATAAGATTAAACCTGTAGACCGGGTTTCGCCTGAACTGGTTTCTACCCTTGCCCGAACCTTGATGGAGATGGGCCCAAAGATGGTCGGACTGAAACTCGGGCATCGTGGCTTTTATCTGCGTACGGCCAGCTTTGCTTTGCTGGAACAGATGGGGCGGGCGCAGCCTTCGGGACTGGTGAATTGGGCGGATCGCGAGATCTGGGCTCCCTGTTTTAAGGTGGATGTGACAAGTAGCACTGGAGCCGGGGACACCGCGCTTGCAGGCTTTTTGCTCGGGTTGCTGCGGGGAATGTCTCCAGTGGCGGCGCTTTCGGCGGCGTGTGCGGTCGGAGCGAGCAGCGTTGAGGCGCCAGATGCGTTAAGTGGTGTGCGAAGCTGGCCGGAAATCATGGAGCGGCTGGCGGCTGGATGGCCGCGTCTGTTGCCCGGGAAGAAGGTGCGGACTCCACTGGATATGGAAGCCTTTAAGTGGCGTTGGTCTGAAACAGACGAGGTCTGGCTTGGTCCTGAAGACAGCCGTTATTAGCTGTGAAATCGTGAGCGGGAAGGCGTCAGAAAATCGTATCTACAGCAGAGTGCATCTGATGCGCTTTCCCTGCTCTGACAGAGCAGGCGCCTACTGGACTCTAACAGGCAGACATGATATCATTATCTGCAACCGTATGGCGTGGATGCACGGTATTTAAAGGAGTTGATTTTTCATGCAGTTTGACTTATTGCGCTGGCTCTTCCAGGACCCTGCTACAGCCGGTGCTGATGCGGGTTTATCAGGGTCTGAGCCGTTCCATTTTCTCTGGCCCTGGGTTATTTTTTGTGGTTTAGGACTCCTTGTCTGGTTTTACTATACAGTTGAGGGCCGGAAACGTTTTGTGAAAGGCAAACCGATTGCAAAGCGCATGCTTGATCGCTTCCTCGGCTGGCTTGCTGTGCTCTGTCTGGTTGGCTTTGTCTTTATCTTTGCTCGTGTCGCGATGGACTCAAGTCTGTTCGCCTGGCGTTTCTGGCGGTATCTCTGGGGGCTTGGCCTGCTTACCTGGGCTGTTGTCTGGGTTGTCTATCTCATCAAGCGCTATCCGAAGGAGCGGGCGAATATGGAGGCATGGAATCGCAGACAGCAGTATATACCGGCAGGGAAACGGAAGAAGGCAAAGGCAGGTAGCAGGTAGAACAGAGCATGAACAGCGCTGCGGGTATTATTCTCACAGGCGGACGAAGCAGGAGAATGGGACGCGAGAAGGGGCTTTTACCGCTCCCCGGCAATGAGCAGTATACGTTCGTTGAACGCCTCAGCCTGACCCTCTCCTCTCAGTGTAGCGAAGTGATTCTCGTTGCCCGCGACAGGGAGCAGGCACGCCTGTATCAGATGCCGAATGTGCGTACTGTCGTTGATGTGGTGCCAGATGTTGGGCCACTGATGGGTCTCTACAGTGGCTTACGGGCCATGCAGGCAACGCATGCACTGGTAACGGCAGTTGATATGCCGCTGGTACAGCCTGCGATCATTCACTATTTATTGGCTTTCCCTCAGGATGATACCTTGCTTGTTCCCGTTGTGAAGAATATCCCGCAGGTCTTGTTCGCTGTGTATCCGCGAACGGTTCTTCCCCTGATCGAACAGCGTTTACAGGAAGGGAGACGCGACCCTCGCTCCCTGCTGACGCTTGCCCGAGTCCGTTATATAGAAGAAGCGCAACTGCGACTGATTGAACCGCAGTTGCGTTCGTTTCTCAATGTGAACACTCCTGAAGAGTTGGCTGCCCTTCAACAGCCCTCCTGATACAGGTTATGCTTCTGGCTGTGTGGCTTGAAACCGACGCCAGCGGCGCTGTGCCAGCCCCTTGATTTCATTCTCAAAGCCGCGAACGGTGAGCCACTCACGCGTCTCTCCAAGCAGCACCACATCGACCTCGCGCATTTGGGCGATGGAGGCGGCTCCGCTCAACTGCATCGCTATTTTGAGCTCCTGAATAAAGCGCTCCAGCAATTCCTGAACGGCCTCATAGCTCTGGCTGGCTGCCTTCAGGAATGGCAGACCAACACCGACCAGCGTAGCTCCGAGTGCCAGCGCTCGCGCCATATCCAGTCCGGTGCGTATGCCCCCGGTCGCGATTAAGGGGACGTGTGCGCTGGATGCCTCCACAATGGCAATCGGTGTCGCGATCCCCCAGTTTTGGTAGAGCAGCCCGAGATTCATTGCGGCTGTGTTCCCATGTGAGCGGGCCCGCATCGCTTCCAGCGCTGGCATACTGCTGCCGCCTGCTCCTCCGACGTCGATTGCCGCGATGCCGTAGGAGCGGAACAGGAGCGCCTGTTCCCGGCAGATGCCTGCGCCGGTTTCTTTGGCGATCACTGGCTGTGGAAGCTGTTTGGTCAATGCTTGAAGTGAGCTGGCGATTCCGACGGCTCGTCGATCTCCCTCGGGCTGTGTGGCCTCCTGAAGGCTGTTCAGATGGACTGCAAGGGCGTTGGCTCCAATCATGGAGATCGCGCGTTGTATCTGCTCAAGCGTAAAAGCCGGATGGCCTTCCTGCGCGATAAGCTGTGGTGCGCCGATATTGGCAATGAGAAACGCGTGGGGGGCCTGTTGCCGGGTAATAGCAAAGCTTCCTTCAACCTCAGCGTTGACAAGGGCGGCTCTCTGGCTGCCAACTCCTAGCGCCAGGCCGTATTCTTCGGCTGCTCTGGCAAGATTGCGGTTGATGGTGGTCACGTCGGGATGGCCGCCGGTCAACGAAGAGATAAAGATAGGGTAGCGGAGCCGCTGCCCGAGAAACTCGACTGACATATCAATGGCGTCAAGGTTCACCTCTGGTAGCGACTGATGCACAAAATGCACATCATTCCAGTTGGCGCGTTGCGGGACGGCTACATCTTCTTCCAGTGCAATCTTGACATGCTCTAATTTGCGCTGTTTGACTTCATCGGTCATGAGCGTGTAATCCTTTCTTTGTGCTTGCGACGGAGGAGCGAGATAAGTAGATAGGCAAGCGGAATACCAAAGATAAGCGCTGTCTGATATGGGGCGATCGGATCACTCTGAAAACCGATAAACGCGTAAATAAAGAGCGAGGTGAAGGTCAACCCCAGTATTGTACTGGAAAAGGTGTCCAGCTTCTGAAAAGGGAGCATCCAGAAAAACCAGAGGGTGTACCAGGGCCAGAACCAACCGGAAACGAGTACAAGATACCAGAGAGCGGAGGTATACCAGCTCTTGAACAGGGTAAAGATACCTGCTTTGTTGAGATATGCCGCTCGTACCTGCCCAAAGCACGAGCCATAAATCAAGACAAAGATAATGGTTGCAGAAGCTCGGAGCGTCATATCTGCGGAAATGACCGGGTTGATATATTTAGGAATATGCGCCACTTGAGCAAAAAAAGAGAAGAGCGCACGCAACGGGATTGCCAGTACACCAATTGGTGAGTGCACAAAGTGCTGCATGTCGATCGCCGATGTAATGGCAAAAAAGGTGACGGCCCCTTTCCAGAATGGGAGAAAGAGGCAGAATGCCGGAAGAAGAACGAGCACCAGGCGGCGGCAGAATGCCAGAAATGCCTGTAGTAGCACACGCTCGTGTCGGACATCAAACCAGAGAAAAAGGGGAGCCAGCAACAGGGCAATCAGGTTCGTGCTGATTGCCAGCCCAAAAATGAGAAAGGCCGCTATACATGGAACGATGCGCTCTTTATAGGTGTAGCAATAGACGGAAAGGAGCAGAAGCAATAAAAGGAGTCCCTCACTATGTCCGTTCCCTGCTAGCTCGATCAGCACCAGAGGATTCCAGGCATAGAGAAGCGTGCCCGAGAACTGCCTTCTGGGCATGATCCTGCCAAGAATGGTCCAGACAAGCAGTGTGTTCAGCAGGTGCATGAGCAGTGCAAAGCCTTTAAAGAGCAAAAGACTGACAGCCGGATTGTCACTGAGAAGAGAGAGCAGAGCCGAAATACAGAACCAGAGGGGACCATAAATGTTGGCGATATTCCGTCCGGAAATCACCCAATGGATATAGGGATCGTAGGGCAATTGGGCCGGAAGCGTGTTATAGGGATCAAGCCCGTAGACCGTGATAATTCTTCCGGCAATCATATATGTAAACACATCATCCGAGAACAGCTTCGGCAAAAAGAGCAGAGTGACACCAAAAAGGGCTGTGCTTCCTGATAGCAGGAGCAGCGGATGCCGCAGGATCTCCCCCGCGTGTCGACTCAGCGAGAGGGCTAACAGATACAGGAAGATCAGCCCGAGAAGAGTACCGCCGAACAGGAGTGAAGGCAGGAATGAGGCGCTTGTGTGAAACAGTCCTGCGAGTTGTTGATAGGGAGCTAGAAGCCAGGAAAGCTGTTCGAGCAGGGGAGTTGCACGAAGGTGCAGCACGGAGAAGGGAACCAGTGCAAGAAGCAAAAACCAGAGAAGTTCTATACCAAGCGCCAGCACGCAAAAGAAAAGGAGCTGACGTCCTGATTTTTTGTTTTTAAGCATTGATGTTGCTTGAGTTTGTACTGAAATAGCCAAAATGAAAGCAATCCTTCATCAAAAACTGGGGAAAAAAGACGGTAACTTCCTGCTCTGAAAGCATCACCCGGGGGCATGCTTTCACGAGAGTGAACCATCTTCCTCCTACTATCCTACCACTATATAGTATGTCGAATAGCAGAAAGGTTCTATAACAGGAAGCTACCGTTGTAGAAAGCTATTCCAGTCCAACGCGTTTGAAGGATGTATCGATATATTTGAGATAGAAATCTGTGTTGGTTAGCTCTTCAAGCTCAGCGCGGCTGAGGTGCTGCGTTACTTCAGCGTCGTTGCTGAGCTCGTTCAGCAATGCCGGACCCTGAATCGGGCCCTGGCTTGCCTGTGCCCAGACCTTTTTGGCGTTGCGCTGGACCATTTTATAGGCTTCCTGTCTGCCTACACCCTTGTCAATCAATGCCAGCAGAATGCGCTGTGAGAAGACCAGGCCGCCCGTCATATTCAGATTGGCCTTCATGCGCTCTTCGTCTACCTGGAGTCCTTCAATCACGTTAGTGAAGATGGACAGCAAATAATGCAGGAGGATACAGGCATCGGGAATGATAATGCGCTCGGCGGACGAATGGCTGATATCCCGCTCGTGCCAGAGGGCAACATTTTCCATTGCTGTGACCGAGTAGCCTCGCAGAACACGTGCCAGACCACAAATACGCTCACACAGTTCAGGATTGCGCTTGTGAGGCATTGCAGAGGACCCCTGCTGACCGGAGCCGAAGGGCTCGAAGGCTTCGCTGAGCTCGGTTCGCTGAAGGTGTCGGATCTCCTGTGCCATTTTTTCCAGCGAACTGCCAAGCAGGGCTAGCGTGGTGAGGAAGTGGGCGTGACGATCACGCTGGACAACCTGATTGGAGATCGGAGCCACACCCAGACCAAGCTTTTCGCAGACAAATTCCTCGATCTGTGGTGGGATCGTGGCGTGTGTGCCAACCGCACCGGAGATCTTGCCGACACTGACCTGTTCCAGAGCAGCGGCCAGACGCTTTTGATGGCGTCGCAGCTCATCCATCCAGAGCGCAAGCTTCAGACCAAAGGTGATGGGCTCGGCGTGAATGCCGTGTGTGCGACCTGCCATCAGGGTGTATTTATATTTCTTCGCTGCTTCACCAACGGCTGCGGTCAGTTTGGAGAGTGCAGCGGTCAAGACCTGTCCGGCCTCCTTGATCTGGACGGCCAGCCCGGTATCAAGTACATCGGAAGAGGTCAGGCCGAGGTGGATAAAGCGACCTTCGGGCCCGAGCTGCTCTTGAATGGAGCGAAGGAACGAAATAACATCGTGGTGTGTTTCCTTCTCGATCTCCTGCATGCGCTTTTCATTATAGCGTGCTTGCCGGATCTTCTCCATTGCTTCGGGGGGAATGACACCTTCACGGGTCCAGCCCTCACAGACGAGGAGCTCGACTTCAAGCCATTTATCGGTTTTATGTTTGTTGGTCCAGAGGTTTGCCATTTCTGGCAGTGAGTAACGCTCGATCATTGCTTTCTGTGTATCCTCAATCAATGGTTGTAGAGATCAATAAAGAGAAAAGCCGCGAGAGTGGTTCTGCCTGGCGACACCAGGGTGCTCACATCACAGCAGAACGCACAACACAATCAGGGTGTGCCGATAAGATTGTAGCATCTTGTTAGTACTATTGTCACCTGGAACGTGTTGTTCCATCGTGGAGGGGCGCGATTCTGCGAGGGGGTCGGGCCTCGCTGGCCGGGATGGTATAGGCAATTTGTCCTGTTTCTCTGGTTATTCGTTCCTCTACTTCCTAGAATTCTTGTGTTACATACTTCCTTGTGATATTCTCGCTTTATCTATGAGGCCAGATATCCTTACACTTTTTCTCTAAAAATCGTGTTTCTTTCGGGGTGAAAGAGAGATACGTGTCTCTCTATCGATGGCTCATGGGATGTGCAGGGAAGTGAGACCTGAATATTGTTTCAGTAGCGCCTCAGGGAGCATGAAAGAGGTGTAAAGCGTGAGCTCAAATGTGCAGCAAATTGGCAAATACAGGCTATTGGAAAGTCTGGGGAAAGGGGGGACAAGCGAGACCTGGAAGGCATTCGATGGGCAAAAAAGACAGCATGTCATTGTCAAGCAGCTACAGGCTGAGGTTGATAATCCAACTGCTTTTGTGCAGACAACCGACATACTCAAGGCCTTATATCATCCGAACGTGATCCCGCTGCGTGAGGGGATTCTTGAAAACGCCGGGGCGTATATGGTCAGAGAGTTTGTGACCGGAAAGACGTTGGCGCACATCCTGCAGCAGAAACGGCAAGCCAGAGAGACCTTTTCGGCGCAGGAAATCGTCGAGATTTTTTATCCTGTCGCTCAGGCTGTTGAGTATGCACATCGAAGCCGGATCATTCATGGAGGTTTAAAGCCATCTAATATTTTTCTTCGTCAGCCTGACGGACGCGGCGGAAGTTACTCGGGTGAGGTGGTTGTAACCGACTTCGGGGCATGGCAACTACTCGGCAATCCCGCAAACGCGCAGCATCGCCTCTCTTTGACCGCAATGACGTATATCTCGCCAGAGCAGGCATGGGGAAATCCGGGCCGACCAAGCAGTGATATTTACGCGCTCGGTGTGATTCTCTATGAGATTTGTGCTGGAACGGTGCCATTTCAGGGCAATCGACCGGTCGCGCTCTTGATGCAGCATGCCAATAAAGCCCCGGTTCCGCTTCGGGCGATCAATCCGCATATCTCTGAGAGGCTGGAAGCAGTGATTATGAACTGTCTGGAAAAAGATGCTTCCAGGCGCTTTCAGAGTGCACCAGAACTGGTCTCGGCGCTGGCAGATGCGCTACAGGTTCCGCTACCAGAGAACACAACGCCGTCGCTGAGTGGCAAGCAGACATCTGGTTGGCTTCAAAGCGTTCCTCGGGTGATCGATGCTACTCCCGCTCCCAAAAGGCCGGAACAGCAGCCTGCTCGTACAGTAGCATCTGACGTGCGGAGTCAATCAGGGCTACCGGCAGACCATAGGCGTAACGAGAATGTTTCACAGAAAAGCGATCAGGTGCAAGCGCTTTCGGAGATGCTGGCCTCCCGGCAGGAACGACAGCGCCGGCAGCAAAAATTGATCGTGACCGTGAGCGCTCTGCTGGCTTTGACACTGGTGCTTGGCATTGTGTTGACTCTGACCCTGACTCTCTCAATGCGCTCCGAGCCGAAGGTGCTCGGCTACGCTTCCTTTAGTAGCAGCCACCTGTTTGAGGTGAAAAAGGATGGGCGCGGCAATAATGATCAGATGACAGTCACGCTCTCTAATCTGGAAAAGCAGCCCGCGGCTGGCTCTAGCTTCTATGCATGGTTACTTCCAGATAAAGGGATGAGCCTGGCATCTGCTCTGCTCCTGGGCAAACTTCAGCTTGGAGATGACGGCAAGGCGACGCTCTTCTATCAGGATAAGCAGCAGACGAACCTGTTCTTGCGCATGAGTCGGCTGGTTGTGACTGAGGAACCGGATCCGAGCCCTCCACAGAAGCTGACAACGGATACCAGCAAGTGGCGTTATTATGCTGAGATGCCACAGAGCGTGGGCAACGATAAAACGCTGCTCCAACAGATGCGGGCGCTGCTGGTGCAATCACCTGAATTGAAGACATATGGCATTGAGGCAGGCCTGAGCGGCCAGATGCTTCAGAATATGCAGAACCTCTTTGCCCTTTCGACTCACATCTATAGTGTACAGCTTGATGGCACTCAGGCAACATCCTGGGATCCAACGTCTCTGCGCCAGGAACTGGCAAAGCTGCTGATCTATCTGGAAGGCTATGAGCAGGGAACAAAGGATGCATCACCCATCTCGGTAACGCTTTCGGAGAGTGAAAAGCAGGCGACACAACTGGGTTTGGTGAGTGGTTCAAAGAATTATCTGGGCCTGCTTGAGCAGCATCTTGAGAATATGAGGCAGTCACCTAACCTGCTTCAGGAACATCAGGAAAAGCTATCAACGCTGAGGCAAGAGGTGAAGGTCCAGCGTCAGTGGCTGATGCAGATACTTAATGATGCCAAGCAGGCGGTCAAGATGAGTGATAAGCAGCTCACTTCAACCGGCGTCTTTGTGGATATTGCCCGCTATGGCTCGTATGCCTATACGGGTTGTGTGGAGGAAAAAAACAACCAGAAGCAGCCCGGCTTCGTAGAGATATATGTACAGACGCAGGACCTTGCTGCCTTACCACTGCTCTCGTATGCCGCAGGAAGTGAGAAATAGTGCGCTGAGGCAGGTGGGTTAGTAATGTCGGCATAAAACAGTGTCGTCGCGTGTTATTTATGATAGAATATGACGGGCTGCTAAGAAATGAAAAAAGGATGGGACCCGTCAATTGCGGGTCCCTCTGTATGTAGATATGGAAGGCCGGAGCGGCGGGTCAGGGCAATCCCCCCCTTAAAGGAAACCGCAAGCACATCTTGACGAAGCAAGACCATGCATGTACAATCTTGTCACTGTGTTGTGTGTGGGGGGAACCTGCCGGAAAGCACAGCCTTCCCGGACACCTAGTAATCATTGATTAGAAATTGGGAGAGACCAATCACTATGAAACAGGGAATTCATCCGAACTACGTTGAAGCCACAGTGAGCTGTGCCTGTGGAAATAGCTTTAAGACGATGAGCATTAAGCCCGTCCTGAAAGTTGATGTTTGCTCTGCTTGTCACCCGTTCTTCACCGGGCAGCAGCGTATTCTTGACTCGGCAGGGCGCGTTGAGCGTTTCCGCAAGCGCTTCAATCTTGAAGACGAGAAATAGGCTTTTGAGCGTATGCAACGGGATAAAGGATGGCTCAGGCACTCCTTTATCCCTTTTTTCAGTTTGAGCCCAATGGATAGATATGAGAGATCCATGAGATACATAAGGGACTACAGGGGGTGAATATTCTGGTGAATGCAAAGCAGCGCACTATCTTATTCCTGATTGCTGATACGGGCGCGGGACATCGTAGCGCGGCGAACGCGATCAGAAATGCCTTACACCTCATCTCTCAGCAAGAGCAGGACGAGTGGCTGCAACGCTCTGATGCGGAGGCCGGGAGTGAGGAGAAGCAGGCGCCACCACCACATTACAACGTCGAAATCGTTGATGTGTTTGAGGAATACAGCCGTTTCCCGCTGCGTGAGTTTGTCAAACTCTATGGGCCTGCGATTCGTTATAATCCCAAACTGTACGGCGATGTATTTCATTTAAGCAATCGCGTTGGAACGGTAACCGCAGTCAATACCATGACGACGCCCTTACTGCTGAACGGCTTGAAGCGGCTTATCATCAGTGTACAGCCTGATATCATTGTTTCTATCCATCCGATGATTAATCATGTGACAATTCGTGCCTTGCGTTCGCTTGGCTTGAAGATCCCGTTTTTAACTGTGGTCACGGATCTGGTTTCTGTACACCATTTCTGGCTGGCTGAGGGCGCTGACGGCTATATTCTGCCAACGGAAGAGGCAAAAAAGCTCTATCTGGAACGTGGGCTTGATCCGAAGCGAATGCATGTGTTAGGCATGCCTATTGACCCGAAATTTTCGCGCCCGATTGCAAGTAAAGAAGAGCTGCGTCAGAAGTTTGGCCTGACGCCGGGGTTGCCTGTGATTCTGCTTGTTGGTGGTGGTGATGGTGCGGGAGGACTGCAAACTGCGGTCAAGGCAATTTCTCAGGCTCGTCTTCCCGTGCAATTACTGGTCGTGACTGGACGAAATAAGCGTCTGTATGCCAATTTACAGCGCACGCGCACGCGTTTGCACGTTCCGGCGCAGATCTTTGGCTTTGTTGATAATATGCCTGAGCTGATGCACGCTGCCGATGTCCTGATTACGAAGGCTGGACCGGGAACGATCTGTGAAGCGCTGGCCTGTAATCTGCCCCTGATCCTCAGCGGCTATGTGCCCGGGCAGGAAGAGGGGAATGTTGATTTTGTGGTACAGAATGGGGTTGGTGTCCTGGCGCTTGATCCGCGCACGCTGGTGAATGAACTGCGCAAGTTGATTAAGCCCGGCTCAAAAGTGCTACAGCAGCGCCTGGAGAACGCGAAGGCCCTGAGCCGTCCAGAAGCGTCATTTGATATTGCACGGTGCATCCTGAGTTATATTCCTGCGAATCAGGAGATGGACCCCTGGGAGTCCCCGCAGTGGTTACGACGGCAGCGGCATCTGACGGAGCGCTTGCGTTCGGCTGTGCGCCTGCGTCCTTTGTCTGCGCGTTTCCCTCACACTCTTCTAAAGAACCCTGCGACACGCCGTTCTACACAGACACATGATTTATCGGATATCAGTGATGTCTGGGAAACAAATAAGCGCAAGTAAAGGCGCTTGTTGAGAGAGCATCTCTATCCTTTTCCATCGCGCCTGATACAATTTGAAAAGGGAGCAATGCCGGGTGAAGGAGCTTTTAACGCATGGCTAAATTCTATTATGGTGGGCAGGCAGTTATTGAAGGTGTCATGATGCGCGGGCAGAACTCGCTCGCTGTCGCTATTCGAAAACCGGATCAGAACATTTATGTCTACGAGGAGAAGCTGACACCAAAGATCTATCAGAATAAGCTCTTCCGTCTGCCCTTTTTACGTGGCATGATCCTGATGTGGGAGGTTCTGGGCCTGGGATCTCGGATCCTGACCCTTTCCGCCAATGTTGCGACGGGCGCGCTGGACCCTGATGCACCGAAGGAGACCACCGAAAAAGGCGAGAAGCCGGAAATGATTGGCGGTGCTGGTATGGTCGGTTCCTTGCTGGTCTCTCTCTCGATTGCTGTTGCGGTCTTCTTTGTCGGACCGATGCTGGTAGCGAATCTCCTTCAGCCATTGATTGGTGGCGGCTGGCTCAACTTGCTGGTTGAGGGAGGCATTCGCCTGTTGTTGTTGCTTGGCTATCTGTATTTCATCGGACGAATACCCGATATTCAGCGTGTGTTTGGCTATCATGGAGCCGAACATAAGGCAATCAATGCAATGGAGCATGGGCAGCCGCTCGACGTTGCGCATGTGCGGCAGGCGACCCGCTTGCATACTCGTTGTGGCACCGGCTTTATCCTGATAGTCGCGGTAATCTCCATTTTTGTCTTCGCACTGGTTGGTTCGCCGATCTGGCCGATTAAAATACTATCGCGTATTCTACTCGTTCCTGTTGTGGCAGGGATCGCCTATGAGGTGATGCGTCTGGGAGCGAACTTCTATCATGTACCTCTGGTGCGCTGGCTGTTGACGCCTGCTCTGGCCTTGCAAGGCTTAACGACGCGTGAGCCTGACGATGGTATGATTGAGTGCGCAATTGCCGCGCTCGAACGTGTATTACAGAGAGACAAAGAAGCGGAATCGGCTCACGATGAGGTGCCGGTCAATGATCGTCGGGTCGTAACTGAGAAGTGATGGAAAAGGATAAGCTAAGAACGATGCAATCTGAACAAGCGCCAAAACAAACATCTGAGGAAAATACTGCTGTACCATATGATTTACCTGAGCCTGTAGAGAGCGAAACCATGCTTGCGGGGTTGCGGGAGCCGCAGAAGCTTCGTTTCTCGTTTGTGCGTTGGGGAACAACGGGCATGATTCGCGTACTCTATCGGCTCTGGACACGGCTGGCGGTTCGTCTGTTTCCGGAGAACTCACCGGGCGAGCGAGTCGCCCGCGCCCTGCATGTTCCTCTGCCTGACAGCTTGAACATGAGTTGGGTCACGGATCAGCTTTCCGTGGGTGGACGCGTGCATCCGCAGGACATTCAGACGTTAGCGCGGGCTGGCGTGAATTATGTGGTAGATACCCGTTCCGAATATTGTGACGATAAAGAGGCTATGCGGGCAGTCGATATCGAACTGCTGCATTTGCCTGCCCCCGATACCTATCCGCTCAGTATAGATCAGTTGATGGAAGGGGCACGGTGGGTCAGCGAGCGCCTTGAACAGGGAGGACGCGTGCTGATCCACTGCGAACATGGCGTCGGACGCAGCGTTTTGCTGACCTGTGCCGTGCTGGTCTATCGCGGGATGAACGCATTTGAAGCGCTCAGTCTGGTGCAGCGAAAACGCTGGCAGGCCTCGCCAAACCATCGGCAGGTTCAGCGACTGCGTGAATTTGAGGCCGCCTGCCGTTCCAGAACATAGCGCTCAATCGCGAGTGCAACCCCATCCTCGGCGTTACTGGCAGTAACCGCATGGGCAACCGCCTTTACCGCTTCCGGGGCCTGCCCCATTGCCACACCCCAACCGGCTGCCTGAAGCATCTCGATATCGTTATTGTTGTCGCCGATAGCCATAACCTGTTGCATGGTGATTCCCAGATGGCGGGCCAGCGCTTCAACGCCGCTGGCTTTCGAGCAGGTCTTATGCATAATTGCCAGCTCTGCCGTCTGGTAGCTACCCAGTGGCGTGATGTTCCAGGCACAGTGCAGGGATGAGATTGCTGGAACCAGCTTCATCACCCGGTCTTCTGTGGTGAAGGCCACAATGCGCAGGGGGTCCGGTTGCCCCATGCAACAGGTCGCATGCTGGAAGCGACGAATGATGTTGATTTCGGGAAGGTATGCAAAGTATTTTGCGACATCTTCGTTATCGAAGTCCTCTGGTCCGGTCCAGGTTTCCTCAACCTGATTGGTAAAATGATGAATGACCGGTTGCACGTTGTACTCAACCAGCACATCAACAACCTGCTGTGCGATCTCGGCCTGTAGCAGATTGGTATGGAGCACATGACCATCCGGATGGTCCAGAATCAGCGCACCATCATAGAGCACAATCGGGATGTCAAGCCCGAGTTCAGTCGCGATGCTTCCCGTGCTGAGATAGCGGCGTGCCGTAGCCAGTGTGACGGTAATACCGGCTTCTCGGGCGGCACGAATCGCAGCGCGTGTGCGTGGGGAGATCTGTTTCTGGGGGTTGAGGAGTGTTCCGTCAATATCAATTGCTATCAGTCGGATATCTTGTGGTAGCATATTCATGGGCGAATGTACAGAGACCCTTTTCTACAAACAAAACAATGAGAAAGCTACTCTCATTATAAGCAGGACTGACGGAAGAGGGCCAATAGAAAGCCTACAAGTACTGGCTGCCCGCGCTTGTGAGCACGATCGTTCGGGCCGCCACGCATTTTTCAAGCAACCCCTGAAGGGATGACAATGAGAACGAGAGAAGAACAAACAGTAAATATGAGTGACGATACTGAACAGCCGCTTGCGCAGAAGCAGGAGGAAGTGATCCGCCCCGAGATGCGCTCTTTCTGGCGGGATGCGGAAGGCTGTCCGCTTCTTCCCGATATGGAGCCTGTTAGCACGGTACGTGATAGCCTCTACGATTTGATCCCGCTTGGACCCCGTGAAAGAAAACTGATCGGGACAACTCCATTTTTGCGTTTGCAGCAGGTGAAACAGCTTGGCTTTGTCTATCGTGTCTGGCCCGGTGCGACGCATACGCGCTATGAACATAGTCTGGGATGCTATCATCTGGTCGTGCGGGCGCTGCGCTCGCTGTTGTATCGGGGGGAGCATGGTGGCCTGGATGGTATCTCTGTCAGCAGCATTCGGGCGCTGGTTGTGGCGACATTGTTACACGATATTGGCCATTATCCCTATTCACATACGATTGAGGAACTGGGTCACCCGATCCTCTTGCATGAAAAGGTGGGGCGCTCGATTATTGAGAAGAGCGAAATCGCAACGATCATCGAACGCGATTATCATCTATCGCCCGAGCGTGTCGCTGACTTTGTTGACCCGCCGCGCAATCGAGAGCGCCATCCGGATGATGAGCTGTTGAGTGCGCTCCTGAGTGGGCCGCTGGACGTTGATAAGCTGGACTATCTTCCCCGAGATGCGCGAGCCTGTAATGTTCCCTACGGAGGCGTTGATGTTGCCAGGCTGATCAGTGCGTTGCGCGTTCATACCATCGATGGTATGCGGCGCATTGTCGTAACGAATAAGGGTATTAGCCCGATGCATTCACTGCTCCATGCGCGTCAGGAGATGTATGATAATATCTACTGGCACCATACGAGCCGCTCATTCCAGATGATGCTGGTCAGGGCGGTACAGGATGCACTATCGGCGGAGTGCCTGACGGCTGAAGAACTGGTTGGCCTTCATGATGCCTCTCTGCTTGAACTGCTGCAAGCTGAGACTATGCCAGAGAGTACAAGGGCGCTAGCCGTGGATCTGGACAAGCGCCGCCCGTATAAAGTGGTGCTGGAAGTCAGTCGGAAGGCGGGCCGCTTCTTTAATCGGCTGGATGCCCTCTACTGGGACGCGGAACGCCGTCGCCGGATTGAACGGGAACTGGCTGCTGCGCTCACTGAGAAGCTGGATATGAAGATCGCCGATTATGAAATCCTCTTCGATATTCCCCGCCCCGAGAAGTGGGAAATGGATCTCTATATCTCTTTTGAGCATCCCCCCGTCGGGATGAAGCCGCTTATGTCCTGGGTCGAGGTGACCGGTCTGCAACCGGATGATCTGGCGCGCTATGAGCAGCATCAGCGGCGTATTCGCGTCCTGGTAGCCGCGCATCTGCGCGAGAAGATTCAGGCGCGCAAGGATGATATCGTGCTTTCGTTGTTGGAGCAACTGGTTGCTTCTGTCCATTAAAGCGCTTTCCGCAAAGCGAGAGTCCGGTTCCGGGAGCTCTCGCTTTTTTGTTGCTGGTGAAGATTGGCAGTGATAGGACGTAATTGTTGCAGAAAGCAGCAAAGGAGTCGGACCATGAATGCAGCAGACAGACAGGAACAGCGACGGCCAGGATGCATGGCGCTTCTCTTTCGCTGGCTGCACTTTCTGGTGGTAACCACACCCGGACGGGTTGTGGTGGGTATCATCTATGTCGTAAGTGGGCTGGCGTATGGCTTCTCATCATATACAGTGCACTATCAGGCTGGTCCGTCCGGTCCCTATCATCTCCTTGTCTCGGGTGACTCCTATTATCTCTCTACTGAGTCCGAACAGAACGTCTACTATCGTGTGGCGGTGGGAGATTTTCAGCCTATGCCGCACATTCAGGCGGAGCAATGGGACAAGCCACCGATTGTGTCCTTGCTGATTGAAGATCGGGCGGAGCATTTTGAGCTCTGGCTACCGGATGGTCGCCGTTTACGCGGGAAGAGCTACCGGGTGGTGCAGTTGACGCTGAGCCCGAATGAAACCTTTACAAGCGCTACGCTGCGCCAGCACCCCGATGGCTATTCGGTGAATCGCTGGCCGCTAGGGCTTGGCTCTTTGGGATTCGGGCTGCTCTGGTGGCTCTTTGCCTCGCTCGGGTTGTTGCTGGACTGGCTGGCGAAGCGCAAGGGCCGGTACGGGGAGCTCCGCGTTTCCGAAGAAAAGGCGCTGGAACTCCTGGACAAGCAGAACAGACGAGAGGACCTCTATGTGCCGGAGCACTGGCTGAGGCGCATTCGCCGGGCGCTTCGTGATAGAGGACGGGATTAAACGGGGCGCATCGGGCGAATGCTGGCTGGTTCTCGATCCTGCAAGCGAAGCTTTTTCAGTGCCTTATCATGAAGCCGCTGCGCAGGCGGATATTGCATATCGATCTCAAGCGCCTGCTCAGAGGCCGTGAGGGCCTGCTGATATTGTTCAAGGCGGTAATGAGTATCCGCTTTCAGGGTCCAGTAGCGCACATTGGTAGGATCAAGCTGGATAAGGTTATCAATTACCTGGCTTGCCTGTGCATAGCTGCCCATGCCACGCAGTGCCCGGATAAAATGTTCCCAGGCGAACACGTGATCGGGGATGATCTGAAGCAACTGTCCGGAGATTTCCAGCAACTCGGGATAGCGCTCCAATGAGCGAAGGGCTTGAGCCAGATTCATCAGGGCAATGGTGTTGAGCGGTTCCAGCGCGAGAATGGCCTGCGCTACCTCTGCTGCTTCCGTCATGCGTCCGAGCTTGTAGAGAATCTCGCCTTTCAATTGAAGCGGGAAGATATATTCAGGGTCAAGCGCAATGCTCTGATTGAAGGCGCTCAGGGCCTCGTTCAGTCGCTGAAAGTTCATCAGGGCAACGCCCAGATTGGCCCACGCTCGTGGGTCATTTTTGCCAACTTCAACGGCGCGTTGTGCGCTGCGCAGGGCCTCTGGATATTTTTGCTGAAGCAGTTGCAGGCCACTCCGGTTAATCCATGCTAGCGGAAGAGTATTATCAAGCAGCAGCGCCTGATCATTTGCAACGGTGGCTTCAGAAAGTCGTCCGAGTTTTTGCAGTGCCCGTGCTTTAAAGGCCAGACCCTCAGGAGATGCCGGTTTCAGACGAAGATACTGCTGAGAGAGCTCTAAGAGCTGCTCGAACTGTTCTGCCTGCTCCAGAACTTTCGCGAAATAGGTATAATAGCTTTGTGTTCTATAATCATGAAAGTTCTGCTCCAGCATTCTGACCAGGCAATTTTGTGCGAGCTGCCAATCTTCTTCTGTGATATGTTGGAGAAGTTGGGCAGAAAGATCTTCAAACTCCTGGGCTGTCATTGTGTGGCGCTGCTGTTCGTTCACCGTTCCAGATAACCCCTTCCGAGAATATCAGGGAAGCTATCCCCCCTCAACAATAGTAACACTCATTATCGCATGTATACCGGGTATGAGCAAGCCTTTCTTTACATGCCATGACTATACAGATTCTTTACAATTTTCACAAGGTTTCCTGATGAGGTCCCTGTATAGTAAGTATAGAAAGTTTACAGAGGGGATAGGGATAGACGTGGTATGAGAGTGAGGATATCTGGACTTGTAAAAGGGAAGAGGAGACTGCCAATGTCTACTTTTGAACCGGACAAGGATGAATTGCAATCATATAATGCTGTTCCCAATACGCAATCAGCGGAAAAGACATCTTCTTCTGCTCCGCAGGAAGCGGGGAGCACTCCACAGGGCGACTATGGACTGTATGCAAGCCAGGGGAGCCACATGGATCAAAAGATAAGTCCGATGCAAAACGCGCAACAGACGACCGCGGAAGCCCCATACAATATGTACACTGCCCCACAGGCATATGGTGCGCCTCCGCCAAAACGCAAGCGGAAATGGGGCCTCGCGCTTCTGATCCTTTTGCTTCTGGCGCTTGTCTTTGGCGGTGGCCTGTTTGCCGGTTTGCAGGTTGCCCGTGGGGGGGTGGCAAACGAGCAGGTGACTCCTCAGCCGACCATACCGCCTCTAACAGGTACCAACATCGAACAGGTGCGTGAGGCGGCTGTTGAGAAGGTTCGCCCATCTGTGGTTCTGATTACGGCTGAGACCAGTAAAGGGACCAGTCTTGGCTCAGGGGTCATTGTGGATAAACGAGGCTATATTGTCACCAATAACCATGTCATTGAGGGTGGACGCAATTATCAGGTAACGATCAACGATGGTACCAAGCTGAACGCGCAGGTGGTAGGCACCGATTCACTTGACGATCTGGCCGTGCTGAAGGTGGAGACCAAGAAGACGCTTATTCCCGCAACACTGGGTGACTCATCAAAGCTCAGAGTAGGTCAGGAGGTGTTGGCAATTGGTAATCCTCTGGGCAATGAGCAGACCGTAACCAAAGGTATCGTAAGCGCACTCAACCGAACGGTTTCTGAGGATAATGGTTCGGGTGCGATCCTGAACGCGATTCAGACCGATGCTCCTATTAATCCTGGCAACAGCGGCGGTGCGCTGGCTGATCTTCAGGGGAATGTGGTTGGTATTCCAACGTTGACGGCGATTGATCCACAGTTTGGTACTCCGGCAAATGGTGTCGGGTTCGCGATTCCCTCAAACCGGGTGCAACAGGTCGTCAAGCAGATTATTGAGACCGGAAAGGTCACCAATAGCGGACGTGCTGCGCTTAACATTCAGGCTGCTGACGTTGATCCGTTTGTCGCGGCACAGTATAACCTTCCGGTGGACCGTGGCGTGCTGGTGGCCGAGGTCACGCAGGGTGGTGCGGCTGCAAAGGCTGGAATTCGGAACGGGGATGTGATTGTGAAGATCGATGATACAGATGTAAAGAGTCGCTCAGATCTCACCAATTACCTGTTGAACAAGAAACCAGGTGATCAGGTGACGATTGGGCTCTATCGCGGTAATCAGCAGTTGACGGTCAAGGTAACGCTGGACGAATTGAAGGCGCAATAAGAAGCGCTCATGCATTGCGTTTGACTTGAAGATACCATTTCTCGCATGTGCGTTCTAACTGTGCTTCTTCTCCGAACGAAGAAGAGGGGACGGAGAATCCTGGCTCCTATCCTCTCTTCTTTTTTGCGCTTTAGGAGGTATGGGAAACCTGCGCGGTTGGGGCCGGGCGAGGACGCCGACTGGCAAGCACGACGCCAGAGAAGAAGACAATCCAACCAACTGCCATAATCAGCCAGAAGGTACTCTGGATGCCGAAACGCGCGAGGCTGCCTGCTGCCGCGTTTAGCAGGTCTCCAAGCAGGATCAGGAGATTCGCCCAGAGCAGATTTGCTGTACGCATCCCTTTAATATTGGTTTGGTGGCGAATCAGTTTCCAGCCGGAGTAGATCGCAACCCCGACGACGGCAACAACACCCAGTGAATTGAGGAGAATAATCATAACAAGCCAGGGACCGGGGCGCAGAACGCCGCTTCCAGGGGTTCCGGCAATTGCTGCCAGATGCGTAACATCGATGGTAGCATCTAGAATAAACGCGATGCAGATCAGGCTCAGGAACGAGAGAATCAAAAGGCAGGTTCGAGTAACGCGCGGACCGCTAACCAGCGCAATGCTTCCCAGGCCCAGCCAGGCTGGCATGATTGCTGCACCAAAGATATAGTAGATGCGATACAGTAGCATTCCCGTGGCGCTGGTCGGTTGTACCAGCAGCATACAAATATAGGCAAGCGTCGCAACCACTGCCATGCTGAGACCGATCGACCAGTACAATTGATTGGCTCGGTGTTTCTGTAGATATTGTTTGATGACGGTTCCTGCAAAGATTGCGGTCACTACCACGTTAATGATAGGTGGCAGATAGATCAAGAGTGTATTCATGACAAGCCCTTATGTGTTAGCGTACAATCTCAAAATCTCCAGAAGTGCTCTGAGATTTTCTCAAAGATTCTCTCAAAATATACAAAAAACGATAGGGGAAATGCAAAAAGGCCTGTCAGGACAATGCTTAGCGAATCGGAGCAGGAAGACCTCTGTGTTTGAGCTAGAGCGAAAGTTAAGGACTGCCCCGGGTCCGAGGTTTGAAGAGGGTTACTCCCATACCGCCGAGGATCGCAAGAAGAATGCCTACCCCGAGCTGAATGCCGGGCGTATTCAGGTTCAAGAAGGAGAGCAGCGAGAAGCCGGGCGCTGGCTCCTGTGTTTGAGGTGGATGCGTTGTTTCCTGCGTTTTCTTCAGGCTTGGCGTTGTTGGCTTGTTATTGGTGGTGACCGGCTGTGGTGTGTTCGCTTCTGCTGATTGGCTTGAATCGGACTGACTCGCAGGCCGTTCACCTGACGAAAGCATCACGCTATTATGTTGCTGTGTGAACATCAGGAAGCCGGAAAGCAGGAAGAAGATGCCGATCACCGCTGCCAGACCACTGATCAGGCGTAGCGATCTGCGAAGCGGGCCGGGTAAATGCCGCTTATGCTTGCTGACAGGTGTGACAGTGCTGCCCTCTTCTACTGGCAGCGTAAAGGAGCGTGGCAGGGGCAGCGGCGGAAGGTCATGGAGCAAGGCGACCGTTTGCCGGAGCGACTCCAACGATTGCCTACAGTCCTCACAGGATTGTATATGGCGTTCCGCCTTGTCCTGTTCGGGGGAGGTGAGTTCTCCATCAAGGTAGGCCGAAAGTTCTTCAGTTGTCAGATGCCGGGTATCGTGTGTCACACAAAAGCTCCAGGAAAAGATTTACTCGTTGCTTAGACGATAGGTGCCGGGTAAAAGTTCCCGGTGTTGCGAAAGATAACTGCGCAGTTTGCTCCGACCACGCGCAATGCGGGAACGAACGGTACCGAGCGTGGCCTGTGTGGCCTCAGCAATCTCATCATAGGAAAGGCCCTGAATATCACAGAGAATCACCGCGACGCGCTGATCAAGCGGAAGCTGCGCCAGCCCCTGTTGAATCAGTTCTTGAAGCTCGCGTGCGAGTACGTGCGCTTCCGGGTTCTCCTCTTGCCGGGAGGTGATGAGAGGGCCTAATTGTTCGGGTGCATGGGGCGCATCTTCTTCGGTCAGTTCGTCCAGTGAGCTCGCGGGGTGGCGTTGAACCCGACGCCAGTGGTCGCAGGCCAGGTTGGAGCCAATGCGTAACAGCCATGCCCGAAAAGAGGAGCCGGGCCGAAAGCTCGAGATCGCGCGAAAAGCGGAAAGAAAGGCTTCCTGCGTGACATCGGCGGCAACCTCGGCGTTCCCGAGCATGCGAAAAACTGCGCTATACATCAACTGCTGATAGCGCAGCACAAGCTGGTTAAATGCCTGTACGTCCCCTCGTTGGCTCCGAGCGATCAGGAGTCGCTCGTCTTCTGTTGCTGACCTGCTCATCACACAAATTACCCCAGACTTTGAAGCCGTTTGTGCTAGTGTAGCATATTTTACGTGCGGTGACTATTGCTTTTGGCATGAAAGGCTATCTCCAAGTTACAACGACTTGAAAAAGAGGGATATAAGGTGATATATGTAGATAGATAAGCGTGTTAGCTAGCTTCGTTGACACCTGCAAGCTCTGGTGTCATAATACCTGTACACAATAACACTAGAACTATCGCGCAATGTCTACAAAAGTTTCTGCTTCGCTGTGGAAGCGGAAAGACTGGCTCATTGATGAGCAAGTATGCCGCATATATTCCCCTGAGACGAAGCGATATCCTGTGGAGGACTGAGAATGACCACTGCTACAGCAGGTCTCGAGGATGTCGTCGCCACGACGTCTTCTATTTGTGATCTTGATGGTAAACTTGGCAAACTCACCTATTTTGGGGTGGATATCCACGATCTCGCACGCTATTCGACCTTTGAAGAGACCGCATATCTTCTCTGGCATGGTACGCTCCCAACGGAAGCGCAGCTAGAGGAAGTAAAAGCGCAGCTTTGTGCTCATCGTGTTATCCCGGAGCAGATTATTGCGCTGATGAAACTGCTTCCTGCCGAGACCGCCCCGATGAACGCCTTGCGCACGGCCATTTCTGCCCTTGCTGCATTCGACACAAGCTTGAATGATACATCGACACATACCAACGAGCAACGGGCGATTCGCCTGACTGCCGCCTTCCCTACCATTATCGCGGCCTGGCACCATATTCGGAACGGACGTGAACCGATTGCGCCATTGTCCGATGGCTCCCATGCCGCTAACTTCCTGTATATGTTGAATGGCGAGAAGCCCGACGAGTATAGCGCTCGGGTTCTGGATGTTGCCCTGATTTTGCATGCTGACCATGAGTTGAACGCCTCGACATTTGCCGCTCGTGTCACTGCCGGAACAAAAGCCGATATGTATGCTTCAATCACTGCGGCTATTAGCGCGCTTTCTGGCCCGCTGCATGGTGGCGCGAACGAGCAGGTCATGCGCACCTTACTGAAGATCGGCGAGCCTGAAAAGGCAGAGGCCTATATTCAGGAGGCGCTGGCCCGCAAAGAGCGCATTATGGGCTTTGGGCATCGTGTATATCGGACGGAGGACCCCCGAGCAACGCATCTGCGTGAGATGTCGAAGGAATTGGGTGAGCGCAAGGGCGAAACTCGCTGGTTCGAGATATCGCGTAAGATTGAGGCATATATGAAGGAGCATAAAGGGCTGAACGCCAATGTTGACTTCTATTCTGCCTCGGTGTACTACACAATGGGCATTCCTGTGGATCTGGATACTCCCATTTTTGCTTCGAGCCGCGTAGCAGGCTGGACTGCTCATATCCTGGAACAGTATGCAAACAACCGCCTGATCCGGCCACGCGCCGACTATGTCGGACCAAAGGTGACGGAGTATGTCCCGCTGGAACAGCGTGGCTAGTGCAGACGAAATTGAGCGAGAAGAAGAGACTGCGCGGTCTCTTCTTCTTTACCTTTTGGTTACCAGGGCTTGCAGACTCGCCTTGAGTTGCTCATAGGTCTGATAGCGCACGCCCGGGTCTTCGGCCAGCGCCTTACTGAGAATTGCTTCAAACGCTGGCGAGATTGCTTTATTCAGGATGCGCGCCGGTGGGTAGGTTGGGTAGTGTGGCGGCGCGATGTTGGTTACTGCATGATGCATAGTCGCGGCCAGAGCAAAGATGCAGGTTCGTTGATCGAATGGCTTGTCCTGAATTGGCAGATAGGGGGAGATAGCCAGTTTGCGCGTGGTGCGGCGGGGGCCTCCTCCGGGATGAGCTGCCAGAATCGAGGGCGGAAGTGGCACCTGAAAGCCTGTGAGCATGGCTCGATTGCGCTGTTTCTCGATAATGATGTTAGAAGGCGAGATATCATAGTGCCGCAGAGGAGGTGTCTGCTTTTCCAGTGCGATCAGAATATTTAAGATCGAGAACATATACTGAATGGCGTCCTGTTCAGGGATCGGACGCAGCAATTTCAGCAGGCGTTCCTCAATGCTTTCCCCATCAATATAGTTCATCACCAGATAGTAGTGCTGGCCCTCGGCAAAGCGCTGTAGGACCCGAGGTACCAACGGATGTTGCAGGCGCGTGAGGGGTTCGGTCACTCTATCGAAATGCGCGACATCTTTGGCCCGTTGTGCTAAGGGGGTGTCGGCGCACTCCCACCGTTTGAGGATGACTTTCTGCCGCGTTCGCTCATCAAAAGCAATTGCCACCATTGAGCGTGATTCTTCCGAGCGCCTGAGCATGTGTTTGATGATATAGCGGCCCTGGTTCAGGCTGACTCCTGCCAGTGGGCTATAGAGTGCCAGTGCTGAAGGAATAGTCAGGCGGCCACAGGTGGAGCAGCAGCGCTGACCGAAGCGAACCGGCGTCTCACAGTAGGGACAGCGGCGGTTATCATATTCGGTGCCGCAGAAGGCGCAGCGTTGAGCGCCACTGCGATTCTGTTGCCCACAATGACGACAAACATAGCGGAGCAGCGCTGTTTCAACCGCCTCGGTATAGGCGCGAGCGAACAAACTGACGCTGCTATAGCGCTGGCGGTAATCTTTTGCCATCGCTCGCTGCAACACAGCGGAGACCTCAACCGGAATGCGCGGATTCCATTGCTGTGGTGGGGGAGGCGCGGTATGGACGTGGGCCAGCCACATTTCTTCAATCCCTTTATGGACAAATGGTGTTCGCCCCGTCAGGAGCTCATAGCAGCAGATGGCGAGAGCGTATTGATCCGAGTCGCGTCGTGGCGTGCCCTGCCACTGTTCCGGGGGCATATACGCGGCGGTTCCAGTGACTTCGCCCAGGGAGGCATGTGTCTGAGTGCCGAGATGGAGCGTTGTGCCGAAATCGGAGAGGAGTACCTGTCCATTGCGCCCGATGAGCAGATTACCCGGTTTGACGTCCTGATGCACCATTCCGCTATTATGTACATATTGAAGCGCGTCTGCGGTTTGCTGCACATAGGGAACAAGCTCTTCGGCGAAAGCAAGACGGGGAGCGCCATTACTGTTACGGAACAGGTCCAGAATGGTTCGGGGGGCATAGTCAGTGACAAGATAGGGTTGTTCGCTATCCTCTAGCTGGCCAAAGTTATAGACCGGTAGAATATTTGGATGATGCATGGCCGCAATCCGTCGAGCCTCCTGAAAGAAGTTCGCTCTGGATTTGGCTGTAAACTGATCCAGACGCAGGACTTTCAGGGCCAGTACACGGCTGAGTGGAGCCGACTCGCGGATCTTATAGACATAGCCATAGCTCCCGGCCCCAATAAATGAGAGCACCTGATAGGTGCCGATATGAGCGCCGTGGACCAGGAAACCACAACGTGAGCAACTGATAGCTGTATCCGGGTTCTCGTGTCCCCCGCGTGGATTGAGGCAGTAGGCCAAAGAATTGTCTCCCACTTCTATGATTGCTTTCGATATGGTCGGGGTCAGATTCCTTCCCTCTACATCTTACTACGGTTGGTCGGCACTCGGGTTACGCGCTTTGTCTCTGATCAGGGGTACGGTGTGTCCTCATCAGTAATATAGAGAAAAACATCAATATCAAGTGCGCGTAAATAGCGGGCCATCAACGGGCCAACCGTATCCCAGGAGAGTCGCCCGTGCAGGGTGCCGAGTTTGGGAAACGCGATACTGGTGATGCCTTGCTTGCGATAGTGGGCGACGAAGTGGGCAAGGCCCTGTTCAATGATCGAGAGAGTTGAGGGTTGGCGCCAGTGATTTTTTGTCGGAAAATTCAGAATCCAGGGCGTGCTTTCGGTATAGAGGACCGGGCGCCCGATACGCAACCTGCCCGCCGCACAATCCCGCTGATAGGCTTGAAACATCTTCGGGTAGCGTTGTTTGAAGGCGAGAGCAAGCCCTGCCCCCATGACCCCTTTACAATTCACCGGGTTAACAAGCGTCTGCGCTGTTGAGGTAAAGAGATCGCCCTTCATGTAGTATATCGCTGACATATGCCGTCTCCAACTGCAAGACCTGTTTCTTTTAGCATACAGGATGACGGCTGCGGGCTGCAAGGAGCAACAAAAAAAGGGGACCTCTTCACCGAAGTCCCCTTTTTTTGTTTGTTCTGGTTGCGGACTAGCCCACACTACCGGACATCTCAAGCTGGATCAGACGGTTCAGCTCAACGGCGTATTCCATCGGCAGCTCTTTGGTGATCGGCTCGATGAAACCGTTGACGATCAGCGAGTATGCCTCGGACTCATCAAGACCGCGGCTCATCAGATAGAAGAGCTGATCTTCACCGACCTTCGAGACAGTGGCCTCGTGGCCGATCTCGGTCATGTTCTCTTCGACGCGGATGGTCGGGTACGTGTCGGTGCGGGCTTGCTCATCAAGCAGCAGCGCATCACAGCGGACGCTCGACTTCGTGTGATGGGCGCCTGGATTGATGCGGATCAGGCCGCGATAGGAGGAGCGACCAGAGCCCTTCGAGACCGACTTCGACAGAATCTGCGAAGTGGTGTGCGGTGCAAGGTGCGTGATCTTCGCGCCTGCGTCCTGATGCTGCCCATCGCCTGCGAAGGCGACAGAAAGCACGTCACCACGCGCGCCTGGCTCCATCAGCAGGACAGCAGGATACTTCATGGTAACTTTTGAGCCGAGGTTACCGTCAACCCATTCCATCGTTGCGTCACGGTATGCGGCGGCACGCTTGGTCACTAGGTTGTAGACGTTCTTCGACCAGTTCTGAATGGTGGTATAGCGAACGCGTGCGCCCTCTTTCACCTTGATCTCAACAACAGCACTGTGCAGACTATCATCGGTATAGTTAGGAGCCGTACAACCCTCCACATAGTGGACATAAGAACCGGGTTCGGCGATAATCAGTGTGCGCTCGAACTGGCCCATGTTGCGGGCGTTGATACGGAAGTACGCCTGTAGCGGAATCTCAACGCGAACGTTGGCGGGCACGTAGACAAAGCTACCACCACTCCAGACGGCGCTGTTCAGCGAGGCGAATTTGTTGTCGGAAGGCGGAACAATAGTGCCGAAGTGCTCTTTCACCAGATCAGGATACTCGCGCAAGGCGGTGTCCATATCGGTGAAGATCACACCGAGCTTTTCCAGATCCTCACGAACCTTGTGATAGACTGCTTCACTTTCGTACTGTGCGGTCACGCCAGCAAGGTATTTCTGTTCTGCCTGAGGAATACCAAGACGGTCGAATGTCTCTTTGATTTCGGATGGCACGTCATCCCAGGACTTACCCTGCTGGGGCACAGGCTTAATGTAGTAATAGATATCGTCAAAATTAATACCGGACAGGTCAGCGCCCCAGGTTGGCATCGGCCGTCTCTCAAAGAGTTTCAGGCTCTTCAGACGGAAATCCCGCATCCAACTGGGTTCGCCTTTCATCTCAGATATTTGTGCAACGATGCGCTCGTTGAGGCCCTTTTCGGACTTAAACGCATAGTTTTCTGGTACATGGAAACCAGCACTATACGTATCCTGTTCCAGTTCAAATGCCTGACTCATAGATTTCTCCACTTGCTGGCTTAAATCTTCTCTATCAAAAATGGGAAAAGGATTGCTTCCCCTAATCCTTAGTTCTCTACTCGGATTTCAGGTGTATTATAAGTCTTTGAGCGTTGCTTGTCAAGGTGTGTCCGGTGGCCGGGCTAGTGGCTGCTCATCCTCTGGTAGCGAGCCGAGTCTGTATTGCTGAATCTGTCGACCGGGGCAAAAAGTCAGCAGATGCTTGACAGAATGGGGCAGGCATTGCTATTATGATAAAGGGTTTGCCGTTGTTTATCCAGTGTTTTAACGGTTTCCCGGATGGAAGCGCCCATAGCTCAGTGGATAGAGCAACGGTCTTCTAAACCGTGTGTCGCAGGTTCGAATCCTGCTGGGCGCGTTTGTAAGAGAGATGGCTTGTTAAGCCGTTTCTCTTTTTTTTGTGCCCTTGCCATATTCCTGAAAAATCTGCATACCCTTATCTCCATTTCATAAAACCTCCACTGTGGCTTTTAAAAATCGTTACTGAAGCTCGTTACTCTATCCACTGAGTATAAGTGATCACATCAAATTTATAACACTATGTTCTGTCATATTTTATGCCATCTGCCTTTATTTATTTTGCCACTTAGAGGCTTTTAAAGCCACTCTTCACAATGAATGCATCTAGTTTCCAGACAGAGGTACAGAACCAAAGGACTACAGAAGCTAAAGAGCCTCCTGTGACCTGTCTTTAGCAAAAACCTTTGCAGGGAGATGAATACAGGATATCCATATAAGGCTATATAACATCTTATATCGTAAGTATAGGGCGTATAACACGATACTATAAATATAAGAATTTCGTCATAACTATATATCGTATGAGAAAACCTTGGTATAAACGACATGATAAATCTTTAGAGAGGAGGGATCAGACCCTTAATCAAAAAAAGCTGTCTGTAGTTCGCAATGAATCAAGAATCAAAAGCATATAAAAATTACAAAATTCTTTCTATCATAGTAAGTTGTAAAAAAATGCTATGAAATTTCGGTGAGGCTACGTTTAGCATATCAGATCCTTTTTTATTGATTCTTTGAATTAAAGCTTGTGGAGGATATGAATGCAACAACCACCAAATTATCAACCACTTTACCCCCAGAAGAAGACCAACCCTTTTATTGCCTGGTTCAAGCGTTTGTCGGTTCGAGGAAAGGTACTATTCATTGTTGCCTGTGCTGCCTTGCTTTGTACCTGTAGTGGATTTGGATCTTTTGCTAACTCTGGTAGCAAAACGGCGCAAACACAAGCCCAGGCGACAACTCAGCCCACCCAGCAGAAACAGCAACAAGCTGCGCCAACTCCCACGCCTACCAGGAATCTCACTCTAGAAGAGCGAGTGAAAGCGACTGCGACCAGCGTGAAGAAAGATGCTGAGGTGCTTTATTTTCCTGATCAGAAAACGGTTCAGGTCACAACGTATATCGGAGCACAGTGGGATAACAACTCAGCTCGCGATTCGGTCAAGATGGATTGTTTTAGAATGCAGAAGGCGCTGTGGACCGCACAGCCGCCGCTCGGTCTGGAGAGTGTAATTGTTTTTCTACAAGGGGATACCATTGATACATATGGTAAAGAGGCAAGGGAACAGGTCGGAGGCTGTACACTGAAGAGGCCGACCGCTGAGCAATTTGTATGGCAAAATCTAACGTGGCGCACTGCCTGGGATGCGTACGACTTTAAGTCTCTGGCATCTTTCCTGCAAAAATAGGACTGTTCTTCTGGATGCCATAAACGGCCTTGCTGTTTTTCATGTACTTCCATCTGAAGCGAGCCGCAGTTGTTTTGCCGGGATGCGTTTATGTCCCGGCAAATGTATGCCCGAATTTTGGGCAATTTCAGGAACTGTAGAGAGCGCTCATCATAAGATGAGGTTGTATTTAGGAAAGAGGCGGAGTCAGGTACCGATCCCGGAGAACTCCTACCCTTTGTAATGGTGTGATATTGACCTTAGCTGGAGCAGAATAAAAACGTTGTAAAGTAGCTTGTAGAGCCGAATGCTTACAAACAGGTTTTCTAAACCGTATGTCGCAGGTGCTGGGCGCGTTTTTCTATTTTAGCCCGCGCTTGGCGCCAAATAACCCTATAGAACAAATATCAAAACACACTTCTGTAAGGTTTTTTCTTCAGAACTGAATGTCAGATCTCCCATTTTGCGACAATGAAAGCCGGCAATAAGCTCTACAGTTCAGCGGACTTTTGCTTCTTTCTCTCCTTTTCCTATAGTTCCTCCCCCATTGCGAGAGCATTCTGTCTGCCAGAAATAGCCATTATTTCCGGCAGTAGAAGCGTGAAAACGCCCTCAAAACAGAAAGTGCTGATTATTTGGCCAAATCAGTACTTCTTTTTGCCCTTAAAGCGTACCATGAAGTCCTGTATGGTGAGCGGAAAAAAAGAGGCATGGATCCGTTTCTGTCCATGCCTCGGAATGATCCTGCTAGACTTTTTGCAGGGTGAGGGTTGCCAGATACTGGCTCTCGACATACGCCTGATAGGCTCCGGCTGAACCCAGAATCGGCTGTGGGCCCTGATTGGGTGGAATGGTTCGGCCGGCATAAGCGTCAGCCGCGAGCTGTTTCAACTGAAGAGCAACCTTAATCATCTCGGGGCTCTTGATATCCGATGCCTTAATAAGCTGGGTTGCGTAGGTTCGCATCTTCTGGACCCAGTCTTTCAGGTTCGTGATGGCGTTTTCCACGTTGCTTGCATGTTTCATTAACTCCTGATCTGAGCTTGCGACGCTTTTCAGTTGGGTGATCTGCGTGGAGAGCAAATCGAGATAGCCCTGCGTATTATCAATCGTCAGAATGCCGGTCTCGGTCGGTAGCAGGCTTGCTTGTTTTGCAGGGAGATCTCCGCTTTTGTGGGCCATCGTGGAGCCATCAATCAGCTCAATGATGCGCACCGCCTGTCGATATGCCAGTTGATAATCACCGGTGTTCTGAAGCGAGTCGACAATACTGCCTGCCTTATCATTGATCGATTGAAGCGCTTCTCGCATACTGGTTATAGCGCTCTGCTTCTCTGACAGGCCGGGCGTTGCGTAGAGAATATTCTTAATAGAGGGGAAGGCTGCTTGATCGAAGAGCCCTCGGAACACCTCTCGATTGCCCGGTTGTTGTGGCGGATGGTCAGCGTTCTCAAGCGTGATGATCACACCACGCGGTGAGAGCGAGAGCAAGTTCGTGTTCTTTTTGTCGCCGGGATAGAGCAAAGAGCCCTGTTTCTCCTTGAATGTGATCTGACCAAGAGGAAGCTCAGGCTGTGTCATATCCTGCATCTGGAGCCAGGCGAAATAGCCCATCCCATCTGGTGGAGCTTCAATGTTATTCAGTTGAATCCGAATAACATTATTATGCCCAAGTGCATTATCCTGAAAAAAGACCTGTCCGACGAGCGCTGCCGAGGCTGGCGCTTGACCACCACGATTCAGAAAGAGCAGACTGGCTGCACCTCCGCCAAGCAGCAGCAACACGACAAGCACTGCCGCAATAAGGTACAGAGGATTTGTGCGAGCGCGTTGCTTCTGGTGAGCAGGGACGGGATGCAGTGATGAGGTCCGCTGTTCCTGCGTGGGCACGGGAGGCGGCAGGACCGGTGATTGCTGCATCAGTTGTTCCTGCGGCGCAGCCGGGGTTGTGGTGGGTGTTCTGGCACTAACGACTTTTGTTGGCTCGGGTTCGTTTTTGAGCACAGGATTGATGGCCGTTGGCTGCATGGAAATACTGGCCGCCGGGAGTGATCCCGGAGGAGGCGTTTGCTGTGGCGCCTTTTCAACCGGAAGTGTCTGTGATGGCATCTGTGCCGCGGGTAGTGGTGGCAGAGAAGGTGTTGACCCTGTTCGTGTCGTTGAGGGTCGGAAGAGCGGCTGTGAGACGCCGAGTAGTGTTCCCCCCTCGTTGGCTGTTGGGGGCGCAGGCAGTGCCTCAATCTCGCCGGTTCTGGTTACTGGATAGATTGGCCGCAGTGAACAGGCTTCAGCGATGGCGGCAGCCAAATAGGCAGCCTTTGGGTAACGCGAGGCCGGATCTTTGGACATGGCGCGAAGGATGACCTCTGAAAGAGCCCCGGGAATGTTCGGGTTAATCAGGTTTGGCGGTGTGGGCAGTGTGTGTAGATGTTGCATGAGAACCGTGGTCGGCGTTTCTCCACGGAAGGGCTGTACTCCGGTGCAGATCTCATAGAGAAGCGCTCCCAGGGCATAGATGTCACTGCGTGCGCTCGGAGCTTCTCCACGTGCTTGCTCGGGTGAAAGATAAAAGGGTGTATGAGCATTAATAGGCATATTGAGCAAGCGAACCAGGCCTAGATCTGCTACATAGGGTTCACCTGCCTCAAAATGTGTTGTATTCTGTTGGTGAAGTAAAATATTTCGCGGTGTAATATTTCCATGCGCAATGCCGCGCCGATGCGCGTAATCAAGCGCAGAACCAATACAGGCGAATAAATAGACAATCTGGGGCACAGGCGGAAAGATGCCACGATGTGATGTTTTTCCCAGATAGGCATGGAGCGTCATGCCCGGGATATAGTCCATCACCAAATAGGCAAAAAGAGTGTTTGTCTCTACCGAGCGATACACGTTTAGATCAGTGACTGGCACCAGATTGGCGTGCTGCAACGTTATCAGAGCTTGTCCATTCTCTCGAAAATGCGTAAAGAACCGGGGATCGGTCTGTTGTAAATCGGTGTGGAGAATTTTTATGGCGATGTCACGCTGGAGCTGAAGATCTCTCCCCTTCCAAACCTCGCCAATAGTGCCCTGTCCGATACGCTGTTGCAGCTCGTATTTCCCCAGTTGCCTCGGGATTGTGCTCATTGCGACCTCCAATGTGACACTTCGCAAAGGCGTTTTGTTGTAAGCTACGCCAGACTGGCATAGCTGTTTGTTTTGACGACGATAACGAGGGTGAAAAACGCAGAAACGTGCTGAACTGTACGGGGAAAACCGGAGCAGTCTGTGCACTCCTGACTGTTTTCAAGATACAACAAGAAACATCGTAGAACAGCCCATAGCTACCATAGCATAAAAAAACGGCATCTTCAATTATGTTAGGATGCTTATCCTATCCCGTCTTCTCAAGAGGAATGGCAGCCTTGTCGAATGCTCTTTCCTTTTTCTGCTCTCCGCGTGAGAAGAGAAGGAGAGAATGGCGTGCGTGCCTTTGTTCCGCGAGCGCCTGATTCTGTGTTATATACTTGGATGGGAAAGAGACTACTGAGAGAGGAATATGTGTGCGGTTTAGTTTACAGGATGTGAAAAAGACAGTCCAGCGCCGGGGACAAGAGCTATCTGTCTCACTGCATTTTGTGCGCCCGGGAACTCTCACCACCGAGATTCAGAGCCTGATTGCCTATTTTGAACAGCTCCTGGGGCAGACGCAGCGCTCGTTCTCGCTTGACGAGGCACGCAGTTGTATCGGTGATTATCGGCTGGCTTCCTGCCTGATCGCGACGCTAAGCAACTGGTATGTCTGGCGTCAGCGTGAGTGGGGAGCTGTTGTACGGGAGATGCAGGCAAGCCCGGATTTCCTGCGTGACTTCGCGTCCCCGGGACAGCTCCGGTTGGCACTCTATGAATATGTGAATGAGCAGCAGAACGGCTTCCTGACACAGCAGAATCGTCATGCCACGCTGGCAGCGTTTGCCGCGCGCTATCACCTGACGGTTCCGGCACTGGAATATCTGGTGTTGCTGGATAGCGATGAGGAGGCTCTGTTGATCCGAATGACGGAGGCGCCTCCTTCTCCTCAGGATGTGGCGACGCTGTATAATCAATGGGCCTTTGAAGCCGCTCTGTGTAGCGCTTCAGAGGTGCAGTTTGTGCTCGATTGTCGGGCATTCGCGAGCGGGCAGACGAGCGGCAAAACGCGACCAGTGGCAGGTATCGGCACAGTAATCAAACGATTATGTTTTCTGGCGCGGCGGCTCGGCGTCTATTATGAGCTGAGCTATGAGGGGGAGGCTGAACATATGCTGCTCTCCCTGACGCTCTATGGACCGCAGGAAGTAACCGGAGCACCGCAACAGTATGGCTTACGGTTGGCGCGACTTTGCCGCCTGCTGTTGCGCTATCAGCAGGGACAGAAGCGCTCAGTGATACAGGCAATCGTTGAGGCAAGCGCGACTGTGCATTTCCTTCAACGACGCTATCTCTTCCGGATGGATTCCCACCTGCTTCGCCTGCTTCCTGCTGGCGAAGGGAACGACGACGAAAATCAGGACACCATTTTCGATAGCAGTGTTGAAGAGCAGTTCGCGGCTGCGTTTCTGGATCTGGCAAGTCGTAAGGGTGTGGAGGGCTGGATGCTGGAACGTGAGCCTGAACCCCTGCTGGTACAGGGCAGTATTTTGATCCCCGATTTTGCCCTGACGCGCGGGCAGAAGCGCCTGTATGTGGAAATTCTGGGATTCTGGACTCCGGCCTATCGAGAGCGGAAGGTGCAGAAACTCTTGCAGCTTCGTGGGCGCGATGACATCGTGCTCGCGATCCCTGAGGAAGCGAAAGAGGCGTTTCAGGTGATCTCGACGTTTTTCCCGATTGTCTATTATAATGGGCAACTTACCGTGACGGATATGCTTCAGGTGTTGCGACAACACTATGATAACTTCTCCGAGCGCATCCTGCACATCCAACCTGAGTCGGTACGGGAGCGCGTGCTTCAGGCCGGATTGATCCCTGAACAGCAGTGCTATGAGCTGCTGCATTGCTATAGTCGTTCCGAACTGATGCAGGCGCAGATCCATGTGACCGACGAGCATATATGCTATCTCCCGGGCATTGGTTTGTGCGCAGTAGCCTGGCAGCAGCAGCTTCTGGCGGAGGCCGTTGTCTGGCTGAAAGAGCATGGCACCGTTCCCCTGTCTGAACTGGTGATCGCTCTCCAGCAGCAATATTCTGTGTTGCAGCCGTGCGAGGAGGCAACAATAGAGGCTCTGCTTGCCTTGCAACCGACTATTCACATCACCCATGATTCAATCTTTGAGGCAACGGTCATGCTACAGGATGGTGAGCCGACCCCGGTTAGCATGGAAAAGCCTGCCGAGCCAGCTCCCAGGCGCAAGAAGCGAGCTGCATCGGCACGCAAGAAGGAAGCACCCGAGCCCCAGGACGGCCTCTGGAATTTTGGCTGAAATCGGATGGCGTTCAGGAGCGACCCCGTGCCTCAAGGAAGCGCCGAAACTGGTCACGGTTTTCCTGCAATGTGATGTCCATAAACAGCGATTGAGGTGGGACGGACTCCACTTTCGCGACAATTGTTGTCAGTGTATTGGTGATCAGTGCTTGCTGAACCTGCGCTTGAAACTCCTCAAGCGTCGAAGCAAAGAAAACAGCAGGAACGCCACTTTCCCGGGCAATTCCAGCCAGGTCGGTTCCTGTGGCTGTCGCCGTGGGAAAGCCACCAATCGAGGCCATATTTTCATTATCAAAGACGATGTGTAACAGGTTTCCAGGCTGGTAGCGGGCCATTGTACTGAGCGTCCCCAGATTCATCAGCAAGGAACCATCGCCATCAAGGACGATTACCTTTTCGGAGGGAAGCGCAAGAGCAATTCCCATACCCAGAGAGGAGGCGAGACCCATTGCATGTTGCAGATAGAAGAAGTTCGGTCGGTGTCCAAGCGCGTAGAGCTCACAGGCCGTTGCCCCCATGATTGTCACCACAATACGCGATTGCAATTCTGGATAGATTGCTCGAAGGGCGTCTGAACGAAGCATGGTTTACTCCTCCCAGAGTAGTTGGCGGGTCAGTAGCACAGCGACAGGTTGCAGCGCTGCGTGTGCAAGCGTCTGTGTGTCTGCGAGGGTGCGCTGTGCGTCAGCGGGTGAGGTCAACAGCGAATAGGGAATGTTGAGCGCACGCAAGACTGGCTCGGTCTTTAGCCCACCCTGGGTCTGCCACGGATCTGTTTCTCCTGATGAGCCACGATAGCTGATCAGCAGCAAGAGCGGAATTTTGTAGAGGAAGGCCAGCGAGACAATCGGATTGATAGCGGCAAGGAAGCCATGATTCTGCACGATAAGGGCTGAGCGAACGCCTGCCAGATACGCGCCGGCAGCGATGCCCACCCCCTCTTCTTCCTTCGCAACCTGGATGAACGTCATTTCCGGGTCATCGTCAATGGAGTTGAGCAGGGGAACTAACCATGTTTCAGGCAGCGCGGCAATCAGTTTGATATCACAGGCCTTGAGTGCCTCATAGAGGCAGCGGGCGTTCTTGCACGAAATTGGCATGCAACCTCCCTGGCAGACAATGGACGAACAAGGAAGAAACAGGGGATATATCTTCATTATACCATAGCTATATCAGATAACATGAAATACGTACTCATTCATGTGCTTGCCTGGAAGCCAGTCGATACATCGGGAGCAGCAGCGCGGCACCTGCTGGAATGCCCTTGCATTCTGTTTGAGCAGCAACTTATACTTCAGATATATGATTCTATATATAGAGAGAACCAGAGAAGAGGAGACAGCACCAGGAGGCCTATGAGCAAGATCAGAAAGCAGGAAAGCATATGAGGTATATGTGAGAGACGTGGTAGCTTGTCTGGTTCCCATCGAAGACGAGGAGGGAATATATGGATAGAGAGCGCCTGGAGGGGCATACTCCCGTAATTCGTATCTATCTACTGGGACAGTGTCGTCTGGAACGATGGAATAGATCAGAGTGGCAGGAGGTACATGAAGCAGCATGGCAACAGCGACGGATTCGTACTTTTCTTGGGTGCTTGCTGAGCGTGCCTTCTCGTATGCTTGGACGAGAGCAAGTAATGGAGGCGCTCTGGCCTGAAACCGATCTGGAGACGGCGGCCAATCGTTTGAATATCACGGTGCATAGCTTGCGCCAACTTCTAGAGCCGGATCTTGCCCGGCCTGCCAATTCCAGCTTGCTGCGTCTGGAACATGATATTTTTCGCTTTGCCTCACAGCAGAGAGTATGGCTTGATGCCGATCATTTTGAGATGCTACTTCAGCAGGCGTTACAGACACAGGAGCCATCCGAACGAGAGAGCCTGCTTGAGGAGGCAATGGCCCTGTATCGGGGTGATTTTCTCCAGGGGGAACAGATCGCTTCATGGGTCACCGTGCGGCGCGAGACCTTGCAGCGGAAATGGTTCGGTGTGTTGCTGGCTCTGGCAGATAGCTATATGGAGAAAGAGGCCTTTGTGCAGGCGCTTGCTCTGCTTGAGAAGCTGCTACAGGCATATCCGGCGCATGAAGCGGCGGCCTGCCGACTAATGCGCGTGCTGGCGTTGCAGGGAAGCCGCACAGAAGCACTGCTTGCTTATCGACGTCTGGAAGCGACGCTGTGGAAATTCTATGGGGCGGAACCGTTGCCAGAAACACGAGCCCTGTATGAGCAACTGCAAAGTAGCGGCCAGATAGGAGCGGTGCATCCGCGCTTACCTTTGCCGGTGGCGCGAGGAACGCGTTGTCATTTTGTGGGCCGGGAATATGAGTATCAGCGTATTCTTGAACAGGCAGACGCTCTTCAGAGCGACAAAGAGGGCTTCCCTCATTCACTGTTTCTCACTGGTGAGCCCGGCATTGGAAAGACGCGACTGGCAGAAGAGGTCAGTCGGGCGCTGAGCGAGCGGGGTTGGGCTATCCTCTGGAACAAAGTCTATGAGCAGGAGCAAACTGTATCCTATCGTCTCTGGATCGATGTATTGCGGCAGTTGAGCGGGCTGGAACAAGTTCAAGGTATGGAGCGAGTGCTGCGAGAGACGCTCTCGGGGCTGTTACTTTCCTCGGCTCCCTCCTGGTCGGCCAGAGTTGCCCGTGAGCGCTTTTCCCTGACCGAAACACTGCTTGAGTGCCTCTATCTGGCAGGACAGAAAGCGCCGATCCTGCTGGTCTTTGATGATCTCCATTATGCTGATCGAGCCAGCATTGAGGTCTTTGCAACTATCGTGCGGCGCGTCTGGTTGCAGCCGGTTTTGCTCCTGGGAACTTGCAATCCGCTCACAGACGGGGAGGAGAATGGGCTACAGATGCTCATTCGAGATTTGCAGGCAGAGCAGCGCGCCTGGCATCTGGAACTGAAGCCGCTTCCGTCTGAGCAGATAGGTCGATTGTTGCGGCGCTGTTCTCCTGCAATTCAGCGTTCTATTCTCGAGTACGCGCATGGGAATCCCTTTTTTGCGATCGAGTTTATACATGCCATTCAAGAGATGGAGCAGCAGCAGGGAGAAAACGAGATTCTCTATACGCTGAAGTTTGGCTCTTTGCCAAGCACTATCGCGGCGGCGGTCGATCTGCGCCTTGAGAAACTGAGCGAGCAGTGCCGGCGGGTGCTCTCGAAGGTAGCGGTACTGGATCATCCTTTTCCATTTGAGCTTGTCGCATTGATGACGCAAGGACAGGGGGGGCTATCACAGATGCTCGAAGAAGCGCTTCAGGCCGGGATCTTACTTGTGGAGAAGCAGGGAGAGCAAGAGCTGTATCGCTTTGCGCATCCATTGTTTGGCAAGCGTTTATATGAGCGGCTTTCGGCGGCGCGACAGGCATCACTTCATCGGCTGGCCGGTGAGGCACTGTCCCGGCTCTATAAGCAGGACGAAGAGGAAGTATGGTGTACGATTTCCTATCATCTGCTTAAAGGAGGACAGAACCCATTTACGCAGCGGGGGAAGCGGGAGGCATCCTGAAAAAAGCCCGCCAGAGCTGGACTCTGACGGGTTTTTTTCGCTTTAGCGTGCCGCGCGGGAGGGTTGCAGTGCAGCTTGCTCACGTACAACCTGCTGCTCGGTGACGGGTGCTGGTGTATCGGGAATGGTAGCCGCAAGGATAGCGCGTGACGTTACCTGAGATGTCGAAGTCACATGTATATGAGAAAGCCTGGCTGCTTCTTGATCTTTATTTCGGAGGGCAAGGAAGGCGAACGTAATGAACCACCCCAGCAAGACAACCAGTAGAACCCATAGAAGCGTGATTTGTGATGTCGAAGTCAGATGTGATATGCCCACTGTTTTTATCCTCTTTTCAAGCTGGTTTCTGATAGATACTTTCTAAGCTGTATAATGAAACGTCAAGTTACAGAGAAAACGAAATTGGAAAAATGTGAGACTCGATGCGCTCACTAAGAGAGAAGTACAGACCGCATAGGCTATCTTCCTCATACCTGATAGGAGTGGCTATCGCATGCTGCTGAGGGGTGCCCATTGCCCTCAAACAAAGAATGAGATAGCGTTCAAGCCGGTTAGCTCTACAGCCTCCGGCGGGCCTGGACTCCACATTGACATGACGAAACATAGCCATAGAAAGTTTCACTGTGCGAGTCTCTTCTTTTGACATAATCTGGAAAAGAGCATCTGGATAAAGATCTCAATATAGGTATATTCTAGTTTTCTTCTGATGAAACGTCTAAGCAAATAGAAGCTTTTGGCTAGGACTGTCCGTTAGAGTACTATCTATTGTAAAAAGAATAGCTGAAAACACTTGTTTTCGACTATGAAACATGTCACAATGGTGAAGATAAAGGTACACCGTCCGGTTGCTAACAGCGAGGAAAAAGAAATATGGGTCAAATTAACTGGCAACGAACGCGTGATATTTTAATCTGTATCATCTGCGTTGGTTTTATTTTCAGCGCATCATGGGCCTTGTTGGGTCAGTTTGTCGAGGCGATCGTGATTCTTGTCCTGTCAATGGCGATTGCCTTTCTGCTGACTCCTCTTGTAAACCTGTTAACGCGTGCGAAAATCCCGCGTGTGCTCTCCACCGCGATTGTCTATATTGGCGTTCTGTTCCTGCTTGGTTTTCTGATCTACCAGTTAGGAGCGAACGTGGCAGAGCAGGGAAGAAAATTCTCCGGTACTGTTTATGACTTCGTTGTCAGCATACCGGATCGCTATAACTCTACAATTAACTGGCTGAAAGAGATGGGCATTGCCCAGAGCGATATTGACAATGTCCTTAACGAGTTAAGAACGCAGGCCTGGAACTTTGCCTCTTCCGCGCCACTCAGTACGGTCAACATTCTGACGTTGGCGGTGCAGTATTTCCTCAATATCTTTCTGGTTGTGGTAATGAGCTTCTACCTGACACTTGACGGGAAGCGGATTCGTGACTCGCTGGTAGGGTTGGCTCCCAAGCGCTTTTTGCCGAATGTCCTGTTGTTTGAGGATGCACTGACGCGAGTAGTTGGGAATTATATTCGGGGACAGTTGACTCTGGCGCTGATCGTTGGCGCGATGACGGGGCTGGTCTGTGTGTTTAACCCACCTCTGGGCGAGTTCGCCCTGATCTGTGCGGTCCTGGCATTCCTCTTTGAAACAATTCCGATGGTGGGGCCGGCGCTGGCCTCGATTACACCTATTGTGATATCGCTGCTGGAGCCGCAACAATTTCCACGTACCTTTATTGTTGCCGGTTGTTTTGTCGCGATTCAGTTAATTGAGAGTAACATTCTGGGGCCTCGCATTGTCGGGCACGCGGTTGGGCTGCATCCGGTGGCTGCTATTCTGGCCTTGCTGGTAGGTGCGCGTCTGTTTGGCGTTTTTGGTGCTCTGCTGGCGACCCCGATTGTGGCGGCGCTGTGGGTGGTTGTTTCCAGCATTTATCGCTCGGCTCGAGGCGAGACGCCCGATCAGATTCTTGCGCGTAAGCGAGCGCCGTGGACTATTCGCCGTCCAAATGGGCGTTTTCGGGTTCGTCTGAGGCCACCCAATAGTACAGATGAAAGCGAAGCGCAGGAAGGTGAGGTTGAGTATAGTGATCTGATCTATGCGATTGATCAGGAAGGCAAGGCGGAGGAAGAGGGCGAAGAGAAGGAGAAAGAGCAATCGGAAACCTCGAAGAAAGAGCCTCCTTTGAGTGAGAAATAGGGCAGAAGAGCACTTCATCGCTGGATTGAAGTGCTCTTTTTGCTTCTGGCTTGTCCTGACGTTTAGCTTGTGCCGAAGTTGCGGCGCAGCTCTTCTTCTCCCTCCTGACTGAGGAGCGCATAGACGATATCGTTTGCCTGTAGCACGGTATCGGCATTGGGGAAGATCTCTTCGTTGTTCCGAATAATCAGCGCAAGCGTGCATTTGCGTGGAAGGTTGATTTCGCTTAGCTTCTTGCCAACAACCGGTGACATTGCCGGAACATTTACTTCGACAATCTCAAGGCCGGCTCGTTTCAACGTCAGCAAAGAGATAAAGTGCGGGCCGGGCAACTCACTTTCGATCAGCGAGAGGATTGCTTTTGTCGGGCTGATCGTGACATCGATTCCCAGTTTATAGAAGAGGGCCTCGTGCTTGGGATTGTTCAAACGAGCAATAGTACGAGCAACATTGAAACGTTTCTTTGCCATCTGGCAGATAACAAGGTTGTCTTCATCTTCACCGGTGACAGCAATGACTACTTCAGCACGGCGGACGCCCGCTTCTTCCATTGTGCGGGCCTCGCATGCGTCTCCCTTAAGAATGGCCTGTCCCAGTTCTTCGGCAAGCATTTGAACACGTTGTGCCGACTTTTCCAGAAGGAGCACCTCGTGTCCGCGTTTGAGCAAGCTCCTGGTCAGGTAGTAGCCGACGTCGCCACCACCTCCGATGATAATATACATAGATACGCCTCTCTACTCCCTTCCCTCGTATGCCGGGAATGTATTGATAGTGCTCATTGCTTTTCTTCTTTCAGTATGGCTTGAGAGAGAAGTTCTGCTCCTACAATTGTAGGGCTGATTGTCTCTATCCCAAGTTCCTGATACGTGCCCTGGCGAATCGGGTCATAGATACGGCAAACGACCTTCTTGACGTGAAAAATCTCTTTTGCGATCTGGCTTGCCATGATGTTGCGGTTGTCGCCATTGGTAACGGCGGCAAAGGCATCAGCTTGCTCGATTCCAGCCCGGCGCAAGATATCCTCATCCACTCCATTTCCGGTGATGCGCTCTCCCTGGAACTCGGGGTCCAGACGCTGGAAGGCGTCTGTATTGATATCAATGACAGATACCTGATGACCCTGCTTTTCGAGATTTGATGCAAGGGTGGCACCTACCCGACCACAGCCGAGAATAACAATTCTCACAGAATGCCTCCTGTCGGTTGTCAACCGCGTTTAGGATTAGGTGAAATGACAATGGTATTATAGCATGTCTGTCTTTAGTGATAGGATGGTTTTCCTGTGGAAGAGTGTGAAGAAGGCCAGTGATATGATAAGCTATCATAAATGCGAGAGAAAGTGAGTCCTATGCAAGCTCTACATCAGCGTTATACACTTCATCTGCTTCATGAGGCGGCGCGCGAGGTCTGGAACCGCTTTGTTGATGAGCACCCGAACGGACATTTTTTGCAGTCATGGGAATGGGGCGAGCTCAAGGCGCCCACTGGCTGGCTCCCTCAGCGCCTGGTTTTATGGGATAGAGAGCAGCTGCGCATTGTTGCGGGAGCACAGGTCCTCTGCCGGACCGCTCCCCATGTCCCCTTGCGTATGGGGCATCTGGCGTATATCCCGAAAGGGCCGGTGCTGGACTGGCGACAGCCCGAGCTCTGGGAGCCATTCTTTACCCGACTGCATGAGCATCTCAAGCGCCAGGGGGCTGTGGCCCTTCAGGTTGAATCAGCGGAAGAGACCGAGACAGAGGGTGGACGGTGGGTAGCGGAATGGTATCGACGCTGGCAAATGCAGCCGCTGCATCCAGTTCAACCATTGCGCAGTATCGTGCTGGACCTTTCCCCTGCTGAAGAGGCGCTCCTTGCTGGCATGAAAGAGAAGTGGCGCTATAATGTGCGGCTGGCGGCCCGGCGTGGCGTCACTATACGAGTGGCCGAGCGACCGGCTGATGTCCGCGCCTGGTATAACCTCTATCGTGTTACCAGTGAACGCGATCATTTCGGAATTCATGATCTTGAGTATTATCTGCGGGTCTGGCAGCTTTTCGCACCACAGAACCGACTTCGGTTGCTGCTCGCGGAGCACGAGGGCCAGCTTCTGGCAGGAATCTTTGTCGGGCTGTTTGCACGTCAGGGAATCTATCTTTATGGGGCTTCGGGCAATGAGAAGCGCCAGTTGATGCCAAATTATCTGTTACAATGGGAGGCGGTTCGCTGGTGTAAACAGCAGGGGGCAACGACGTATGACTTCTGGGGGATCCCTGATACCGATGCAGAGGGCGAGGCGATGGCCGGTGTGTATCGCTTCAAACGCGGTTGGGGCGGACGCGTGGTACAGTATATAGGGAGTTACCAGCACGTTTACCAGCCCTGGTTGATGAGGCTTGCCGAACGATTCCTCTAGCCCAATCGGAAAGGAAGGAAACGTCTGTCAATGGAAGAAAATATCCCATTTCGCCTGGAAACTGCATTAGAACGGAAAATCGCCGCTGACCCTGAGTGGCTGGCCGGGATTGAATGGGGGAAACCGCGAGCCGGTCACATGGAGGGTCCGGTGAAATTCCATATTGCAGACGTGCTGGCAAATATTGATGCGCAACATCCTGAGCCAGAGGAGCGGCGGGTGTTGCGCTTGATTGCCCTGCTTCATGATACATTCAAGTATCAGGTTGACGAGCACAGGCCGCGCATTCATTCAAACCACCACGCCTACCGCGCTCGATGCTTTGCACAGCGCTATATTTCTGATCCCATCTTGCTAGACCTGATTGAGTTGCATGACGAGGCTTATAATAGCTGGCGACTAGGCGCGATTAAGGGCGACTGGCGGCATGCGCAAGAGCGTGTCGACCTCCTGCTTGCCAGAATTGGTCCGGCGTTACCCCTCTATATCCGCTTCTTTCTGGCTGACAGTGGCACCGACTCAAAAGACCCGGCGCCGGTTCGCTGGTTCCTCGATTATGTGCGCAAGAAAGGGTTTCCTCTGCCTCCGATTCCTTCACGATACAAGCTGCCAAAAGAGGGCTAGAAGTCCTTTGCTCTTCTTCTTCTTTTGTCTATAGCTTCTCTTTGGATGCACTTTGTACACTGAACAGAGTGAGAGTGTATTGTTTCTGTTCAGGGGCAAACAGCATGAGTAAAGAAGGTGCGCGGAAGACGGGAGAGCAGAAAACGGGGGAGCAGCAAAAGCAGCGGCGTAAACCCTCGACCTCGGTGATCGAAAAGGTTGACAGGATCCATAGCCAGGATGAGTTACGCATCTATCGTTCTCTATTTGTGGGCATGGAACAGGGCGTAATCGTGTATGACGCCGAGGGGAGGCCAGTTATGGCGAATCCCGTTGCGGCCCAGATTCTGGGCATTCCGATGGAACAGCTTATGCAGCGTACGCCCTCCGATCCAGCCTGGCGTATGTTGCAGGAGGATGGCACGCCGTTCCCTGTGGATGCTCTGCCCGTGGTTCGCTCGCTTCGTAGTGGACAACTTCAAGCCGGTATTGTGGTGGGCGTTTTGAATCCCAAAGAAAAAGCATATCGCTGGTTACTGATGAATGTGATTCCTTCTCATCCTTCTCGAGCAACCCGGCCTGACTTTGTGCTTATGGTATTTCATGATTGTACCAATGAGCATCAACATCTAGATATACTCCGCTCCTCTGAGGCGCAGGCGCGCTCACGACTTGAAGAGTTGGAGGCCATTTTTGAGGTCATCGCCGATCACGTCTCCGTCTACGATTGTAATATGCACATCTTGCATATGGGACGAGTTTTGCGTGAGGCATTAGAACTGCCTGAAGAGAATCTGCCGGAAAGTCTGGATATACTGGTAAAGGACCAGAGCCGCATTCTGGATGAGCATGGAGAGCCGCTTCCCCGTGACCAGTGGCCGACCGCCCGTATTCTACGTGGCGAAGTACTCAAGGATGCAAACGCGGTCGATATTGTGGTGCAGCGTGCCGAGAAGCATGATGTCCGTTTTAGTATTACTGGTGCACCTTTGTTTGATCAATATGGGCACATCACAGGTGCGGTGACGATCTCAATGGATGTAACCCGGCGGCGCATGCTGGAACAGCGAACCCAGAACGCGTTGCATGCCATCCTTTCAATGGCTGAGGCGATGGTTGAGGAGAGGCATGACACGGGCTCGTTGATTGCTGCCTTTTCCGAAGGGGAGAATGCTGAAAGTGTTGATATGGTGCGTCGTCGACTGGCTGAGATCCCCTACCATTTGTTGGATTGCGAGCGAGTAGCGCTTCTGTTGCTTGATCCTGAGGCCCAGACGCTTGAGCCAATGATTATTGTGGGGGCTTCCCCGGAGCAAGAATTGCAGTGGCGCAATCGCATGCAGGACATTACTTTGCATGACATTGTGATGGGCAACGAAGCCTTGCTGAAACAGCTATATCAGGGTGAGGTAATTGGCCTGCGCCCCGGTGCATCAGCCTTGAAAGGCTCTTCGCTCTACAGGGTTGTTTCACCGATCATGCAGGGAAAGCAGCTCATTGGCCTGCTGGTTATTGGCTATGCCACGTTGAAGGTGCGCCTGGAGCCCGACGACCTCTCAATTATTCAGGGGATCGGGCGTCTTGCTGCGTTGTTGATCGCGCGTGAGAAGGCACAACAGGAGAGGGATCAGGCCCTGCAAGCCTTGCGAGATGCCAATGAGGAGCTAGAACGCCTCAATCGGATGAAGAGTAACTTTGTCTCGATTGTCAGTCATGAGTTCCGCACAGCCCTGACTGGAATTCAGGGATTCAGCGAGATTATGCGGGATAGTGAACTCAGTGCGATGGAGGTCAAAGAATACGCCGCCGATATCCATGCGGATGCACGTCGCCTGGTGCGCATGATTAATAATATGTTGGATCTCGATCGGCTGGAGTCGGGGCGTCTGCGCTTGAATCTGGGCTGGCTCGATCTAAACGCGATTATTATTGAGGTTGTGAATCGGCTACGTCAATCGGCGCCGAAGCATCATATCCGCTTGCGACTGGCAAAAGCGTTGCCCATTATACTGGGGGACCGTGATAAGCTGACGCAGGTCGTTGTCAATCTGCTGAACAATGCCATCAAGTATTCACCCGGCGGCGGAGAGATCGTGATTGGGAGCATTCTTGAGGGTAGTATGATTCATGTCTATGTCAAAGATAATGGTCTGGGCATTCCCGATGATGAGTTAGAGCGTATTTTTGAGCGCTATACTCGCGTTGAGACGATGGGCACACGTTTTATTCAGGGGACCGGACTTGGCCTGCCGATTGTTAAAGAGATTGTGCAGTTGCACGGCGGCGAGGTCTGGGCTGAAAGTGCGGTCGGAGAAGGCTCTGTATTTCATTTTACAGTGCGTTATGGCCCAAAAAGCGTGTAATGGAAGGGGGAATTGAGATGGCGAAGATTGTCTTTTGTGAGGATGAGGAGCGTATTCAGAAGCTGGTTCGGGTCATGCTTCGCTCAACACCACATGAGCTTTACCTTGCGGCTGATGGGCGTGAAGGGCTGGCTCTGATTGAGCAGGTCAGGCCAGATATTATTTTTACGGATATCTCGATGCCCTATTATGACGGCTTTCAGCTTGCCAGAATGGTGAAAGAGCGTCCTGAGCTGGCGCATATTCCGATCATTTTTATCTCGGCGTTCTCTCAACGTTCAATGATAGATGAAGGGTATGAATACGGTGGAGCGAGTTATCTGGTGAAGCCTTTTAGCGCAGCAGAACTCTATGAGAAGATCGCCGCTTTTTCCAGCATTTCCAACCCGGATACCTCGTCTCACGTACCTTAAATAGAGTAGTATGTAGTGTGATTGTATTGAATAGAAAAAGCGCTTCATCTAAAGGAGAAATAAAAATGTCTAATCGCGGATGTTTTTTTAATAGTGTTTTGTTTCTTGCTATTCTGTTTCTACCTGTGATTGTTGGTCAGATTATTGAAACCTTTATGGTGCTTGAAGATGAGTACTCAACCTCTGGAAAAGTGCTCTGGCTGGTTCTGATTTGGTTGGTGCCGGTGATTGGTACCTGGCTCTATCTGTTTTTCGGGCAACGTCCTCCGCAGCGCCGTGGGTATATTCGGTTCGGCCAGTCGGCATAAACCACACTTGTTCCATAGTTGTTATACAGGAAAGCAGCCAATTAACATCAATTGGCTGCTTTTTTAATACGTCAATTGGCCCTTGTCACATAGGGGGCGAACAGTTTACAGTGAATGGAGGAAGCCAATGCAGGAGGAATAGAGATGCGAGAGAAAACTATCCGAAAAGCGAAACATCCCCCACTCTACCAGAGCACGCCCCGATCTGTGGTGGTCCCGCTGCATACTTATATTCATTTAGAGCGTTCTTCCAGTGTGCCGCTCTATAAACAGATCAGTGACCAGATTCGCGAAGTGATCCTCTCGGGAGAGCTTGGTGAGGGATCACGTTTGCCAACTGAGAGGGCGCTAGCGCAGGAACTGAATGTCAATCGAACGACGATCATGAACGCCTATAATGAACTGGCTGCCGAGGGACTGATAGAGGGACATGTTGGTCGTGGAACAGTGGTTAAGCGAACCTATTTTCAGGCCTTTGAGGATGAGGAAGCCTTTGTTGATGATAGTCCTTCCTGGCTTTTTGGTTTGTCATCTATGGATGATCTGTCAGAGGGCCCTCAGGCGCGCGTCCTGAGCGATATTGCCTCAATGGGAGAGCGCGAAAATATTATCTCGTTGGCTTCAGCAACCCCACCACCTGATATGTTACCGGCTGAACTGATACAGTCCATTATGAGTCAAAGGCTGGCTGAGGGGAGACAAAGCGCACTAGGGTATTGTCCGGTTGAGGGATTGCAATCATTGCGGCGTGCGCTGGCATCACACATGCGGAAGCGTGGGGTTCCGGTTGACTTTCAGCATATCCTGGTGTTGTCCGGTTCGACGCAGGGAATCGGCTTGATCGGGCGTTTTCTCTTGCATCCAGGAGATGAGGTTGTGGTGGAGGTACCGACTTATCTGGGAGCGATTCAGACCTTTCGAGCATTGGGTGCGCGGATTATCGGGATCCCGGTCGATAAGGATGGAATGCGTGTTGATTTGCTGGAAGCGATGCTTGCCAGGCGGAAACCGCGCCTGATCTATGTGTTGCCAACCTTTCAGAATCCGACCGGGGTGGTGATGTCGCTTGAGCGGCGTAAGCGTCTATTGGCTCTGGCCCGGCGCTATCAGGTACCGATTCTGGAAGATGACCCTTATGGTGAGATCTATTTTGAGAATGATGTGCCTCAGCCCTTGAAGGCGCTAGATACGCGGGGCCATGTGCTGTACCTGAGTACCTGTTCAAAGATCCTGGCTCCCGGTTTGCGGGTTGCGTGGCTGGCGGCAGCGGAACCGTTGATAGAGATGCTTTCCCTGCACAAGCAGGTTTTTGATCTGAATACGAATGCTTTGGGGCAGTGGCTTGTATCCGAAATGTTACGTCAAAATGTACTGAGTAAACATCTGGAAACCGCGCGAGCGCTCTATCACCACAAACGTGATCTGATGCTTGATGCAATAAAGCGCTATTGGCCGGTTCCTGTGCGAATTCATGTCCCGGATGGCGGTTTTCATCTCTGGTGTCATCTTCCGGGCTGTATTCGGGCGCGAGCGCTCTTGCGAGAGTCCATTCAAGAACAGGTTACGTTTGTTCTGGGTGAGCCATTCCATGTTGATGGAGGTGGCCATCAACATATTCGTTTGAGCTTTGCTAGCGCCTCAGAAGATGAGATTGTAGAGGGTATTCGACGTATCGGTCTGGCAATGCAGCGTATTCTAGCTCGCCATGTACCGCGTGAAGAGCAGGAGAGGATTGAGCGCTTTCCTGTTGTCTGATCGCTTTATATAAAATAGCCGCCACCCCCTTGCTACCCCCTGAGAAAAAAGAGAGGACACTGGCTATTTTCTTCGCCTACGAACATGAAAACACGTGAACGGATGGTCTGAGCTAAAGTGCGGATTTGCGCTAAGGTGGCGAATAAGTGTGCTGCGTGCTGCATAGAATGACGCAAGCAGTTTCTGCTTATCTGCGCGTTCTTGCGGCCAGCGGCAAGGCGTGATATCCAGGTTATATCGTTGAAAAGACGCGATCAGGACATGTCGATCATCAACGATATCGTTAAAGTAGCAGATGGTGGCATACCGCTGTACGGGGGGTAATTCCATGATGGCGTCTACAACAAGGTCAAGTAGTTCCTGAAATGATGCTCGGTGTTCATATTCAAGGGCGGGATCGTCCCACCCCTGGCTCAAAGAGATGAGTGGTGTTCCGGTACAGGGTTCACCTTCTTCTGTGGTATGGAGGGAGAGCCAGGGCCTGGTGCTGCGGAGATAGCTGACAAACTCATTGTGGATGGTTCGTTTGAGGTATCCATGGAGATTGCTGATCTCGCGGCTTGCCAGGGCTCTGGCAAGCTTATACAGCGTGCACTGCGCTATCTCGTCCTGTTCCCAGTCATTCAGTGAGCAGTTGGCATGCTTCAGCATCACACGAATTACGGGTTCTAGCTCTACGAGAACCGAGTTAAGAGAAGGGGCGCTATAGTCAGATGGTACTTGAGGTTTCTGATAGGTCATACTGTACCCCTTTCTTTCCTGTGATGTTAGTTATAAAAAGAGCAGAAATTTTTATATTAAGTAATATATGCAGTAATTATTGGGAAATGTCAATAACTTTTGACGTAATTTTTTGGAATAATAGACAAAAGAGAAACAATTTTATTTTCATCTCTTTATTTTATTTTTATTCCTAAACAAAGTGATATAGAGACTTGACTTATGCATTTTTACATATTATTATTACGAAATAGGATATGGTTTGTAAAACTGTGAGGCAAGCAAAAAGAGCAAAGGTGCTTCCTGATGGGAAAGACTCGTTTGCAGGCAGAGCTTGCATGCTGGAAACCGGTTCCTACAACAATACCCGCTGAATGGGCTATGTGGATCGAAGAGCTGGCTCGGGAGACAGTGGGAAGCCCTCGTCCGGCCCATGCCTATGTGCTGAATGTGATCAGGTATGATGCCCGGGAAGTAGGGAAGCTGTTACAGAACTGGGGGTTGCCCTGGCAGGTTGTGGCAGCGGGATACCTGCGTATCTACGATGAGGAGTTGATTAAGCGGCGGCAGCTTCTGGATCGAGAGCGGGTGATGAGCCACTTTAAAGAGTCGCTGCTGTACTCTCGTTCTATTGAAGAAGAGCAATTAGGGCCCCTCCTTTCTCTGCCCCATCGTGATCTAGGAGCGTTGTTGATTGCGGTTGCTATCCATTATCAGTCGTTAGTGCAACTGTCCAAAAGCGAGCAGCGGCCTGGAGACGATCAGAAGCGGCGACCACGTATTGAGAGCACCGGGCGAATCCTCCTTCACATTTGTACTCATTTAGGGATGTGGTCTTTGAAGCGTAAGGTAGAGGATGTACTGGAATATCTTCTTAGATATAAGGAATATAAGGAGTATGAAGAGAGATACAATCATATTCTGAATAGGGATCAGTCAAAGTTGGAAGCAATCCAAAGAAAACTCATTGCCCATTACCAACAGATGGTTGGGCAACCAATTACAATCGAGATGATTACCTGTGGCGTAGCGGGGCTAAAACGGAGAGAAACGCAGGTATATACTTCTGTTGTCAATAAGGTAAAGCTTACAGGTTTTGATCTTGTCGTTTTTCATATAATAGTTCCCTCCGTAAAAGATTGCTATCTTGCTTTTGGTGCGCTCAATTTCCTCGGAACGATACAGGATAGAGTGGCAGACCAGATTGCTGCTCCAAAGCCTAATGGATACAGTCTGCTTGCTTATAATCTCATACTTGATGGTCAGCAACCATATTGGCATGATCTAGAATGGCTGCGTCAGGAATGTGTGAGTTGTGCATTACAAATAGCCACGGTTCCTATGTTGGCGGTGATCTATTATGGCTGCCTTTACCCTGAATGTTATCGTCTCTATACAACAGAAGCCACCCCCACAAATACAAGTGCGTGGTTGCCAGAAGGCGCTCAGTTCTGGAACAGTACAATTGGTCGAGCTTTCTATGCTATTCATCATGCCATTCTTACAAATACTACCCATATATCTGAACATCATGCCCGGCCCGTTGTTGTTTATGACAAACTGCATAACCCTTTATCACTTGCCAGAGGCGCTACTGTCCTCGATTTTGCATACGAAATGGGCCCCCAGGTGGGAAATTATACAGCAAGTGCCTATGTCAATAATCGCCGTGTGCCGCTGTACCGTGAATTAGATGCCGGGGATGTCGTTGAGATTATCACTGATAAAGAAGTGCGTGTGCAAGATGATTGGTTGGAAGGAAAATACGCCATTACAGAAAAAGCGCTTGTCAACCTGCGTGCTTTGCTTACGGCTCAGTTGCACCGATACAGAGGATACATATTAATTGTTCGAGAGTTGGAGCGTTATCATTGTACGCTTTCAACAGAGGAGCTAGATGAAGAGCTTCTTTGGCTGGTGAAGCGGTATGACCTGGGAACGCGGCAGGGATACTTAGAGAATTTCAGAATGGGGTCAGACGCTCCATATACACCTGAATGGGCTGCGTTACAGATTATCAAAAGGAGAGAGGCGCTCAATACATTCCAGTCCAGTATTGAGGTGTGGATTCCACGGGCTGTTAATGAGAAGCAACACCTTCCTATGCGTCTCTGCAATATCTGTCAACCAGGGTATCCGCAAGAAATTGTTGGCTGTAGGCGGAGAAGTAAGTTCATTGTAGTGCATTCACTGCTGTGTCCTTGTATTCGGAGGGTGGGGGGAAAAGGACCGACAAGATATGTGCCCATGGAGTGGGTGTTTTCTGACTCAACGTTGAGAGTTGCGTTCGTGGTTTATGCTCAAGATCGTCAGGGGCTAATCCATGATATTACAAAGCGATTGCTGGCGTGCCCGGGTCTTTTGCTAGGAATGAATGCAAGGTCCGTGAATAAGTGGAGAAATGCTGAAATCTGGTTGGTAGTGGAGGTTCCAGACGATCAGGGAGCGTTAATTGTGTGGAATAGGTTATTGGCGGTAGATGGGGTAGTAAGGGTAAATATCGATACGGAAGCCACTTTAAAGGTGGTTGCACAACGTTTGGAACGCCTGCAAAGCAATTCCTCTGCTGATGAAAATCATGTTGAGAGCGGTACCTGGCACTCCAGGAATGAAAATTCTGATAGCGGCTTAGAACAACGAAATAGAGTTTTGAAAAATCCGTATGATATTTCCAGGCCAGCAACTGCTAAGATGTTTGTGGGGCGGGGGAAGGAAATGGGGCGTCTGAAAATGGAGCTTTGTGATGCAGAATATGGGAAGGCTATTCTTTTGTATGGTCCTCGTCGTTCGGGAAAAACATCATTATGTAGAAATTTCTTAGAGCGTTATGTGATGCCCCCCCATTGGTATACATTCTATTCGTTGCAAAATGTTGTTGGTTGGGCTGATGAACTGGTTTTACGACGAATCGCTGATGAGATTGCTCGTTCATTTTCTTGCTGTTTTCATCTGGCTCCTCCCGTACTGGATTGGTCTGATCAGAAGGATATGTATACCATTTTTCGAGAATTTGTGCAGCAGTGTACACGACAAGCCCCTGCTTCTCGTTTTATCCTGGTGCTGGATGAGTTTGGGGGAGCGCTGGATAGCTATCAAAATGGAAGGTTAAGTTCTCACTTCTTTGATCTCTGGCGACAATTAATGGATGATTGCCCACAGCTTAGTTTGCTTATTGCTCTCCCTACTCGTGCGCACACCATGTTGACTTCAAATGATTTTGCGAATGTCTTTAGTTTTGCACAATCAATGCCTGTTTCGTTTCTTGATCAAGAGAGTGCTGGCCAGTTATTGGTTCACCCTTTACGTGAGCAACATGTTCGGCTTGCTCCTCAGGCCTTGAGTTACATGATGCATTTAACTGGAGGGAATCCTTATTATCTTTCATTACTTGGTTTGCAGTTGATTTTCTATCTGAATGTAGAAACAGAAAAGAATTATGTTGTTGCTGAGGATATTGAATATGTAGTGCGAGATATTATTGGAGCTCAATCAACACAAAATTTTATTTTTTACAGCCGCGAATTGCAGGATAGCAAAGAGGCAACTATTCTTGAAGCAATTGTTGAATTGACTGAAATGAACAAACGGGAGACGGTGACAGTAAAACAACTTGCCAGTTTTCTTACGCTTTCACCTTTAGACATTCGTTCTCGTCTTGAGCGTTTACGAAATGGTCTGATATTAGATGAATACATCTCTAAAAAAGGGAGTTTAAACCCTTATTATGCTTTTAAAATAGAGTTGGTGCGTCGCTGGATGGCACGAAATCGCTGGTTCTTCAATTATCGTTGAAGGGGAAGGGTGAGAGATGGTAGATCAAAGCATGACATGGCTGGGCTTACTGAATCCGTTTTCTAGTAGTGCTGAAGGACGGATACGGAGGATATCAGGGAGAGGAACCGATATCAAAAAAATGATTGTTGCCCAACAAAGCGCAATTATTTTAACGGGAGCACCTCGTATCGGGAAAACATCCCTGATTCGGTATCTGCAAGGGAGGCCGGAGAATATCTGGTCATGGCGTCACGAAGAAGAGCTTACTTCTTTGCAGGATCTATTTTCTCTGGATACATATCATTTTGTGCAGATAGATTTAACCCCTCTGGAAGTATGCAAGCATGTACAGGATATGCTTCCTGCATTTGTTACAGAATGTTTTAACTCTTTGTCTGAGATTCACCATATTTCAAACGATGCGACGAGTATAGAAGTGCAAGACATACGGGATCTCTTGAGAACGATGAATCTTTTATACCCCAATGATCGCTACTTTGTGATGTTGGACTCGATTGAGAAGCTTGATCGACCTGATATAACATTCCCTGAGCTAGAGAGCAGTGGAGCAAGATCACCCCAGGAACGAGGAATTGCTTTATTAAACCATTGCGGTGCTATTCGCATCCTGGTTGATTTGATCGATGAGTTTGCCTGCTTGAATGTGATTCTTTCTATTGAAAGTCTTCCTCTTGCGAATATTGAAGGCCAGTTTGAAAATATCTCTGCCGACCTTGCTCGTTTTTATACAATGCCACTTCAGTGTTTTACCAGAAAAGATGCTATGGCTTTTTTGGCTCAAGATGCTGATAGCTTTGGTCCTGCTTGGGCCAAAGCTTTTCGGCGCTTAGGAGGAGAAGAGGTATTCTCATTACAAGAGCAGCAATGGATTTTACAACAAGCCGGATCTCACCCCTATCTTTTACAGCAGTTCTGCTATCAGCTTTTTTATTTGAAGCAGCTTTATGCAGATATGTACGGCCAATGGAAAGAGGTGCCGCCAGAAAGTAGAGCGCATTTAGTTGAGCAGGTAAATGCCGGCGTAGCAACGTTCCTTATAGGACTCTGGAAACGCCTTACTGAAGCGCTGGCAAGCGGCGGGCAGGATGCGAAGGATGCCTTTGCTCACTTTGTTCTGACCTTGAAACAACGAGAGGAGGTGCTTTCTGCCCACGAGTGGCAGGCGCTGCATTATAAGATACGCTACATTTTAGTCAATGAAGGCATTGTGCGCTACGATCCTTTCCAACCCATTTATTTACCAGGTTCTCTGCTTTGTCATTTCTTGCGTCAGCAGCAGTTCCGTGAATATCCCACACAATTGGGACGCACTGCCAGTTTCAGTGTGAGTATTTCACTGGAGAATCGGTCAGTAAAGCAGCTCTCATTAACCGAGCTCGAATACAGATTGCTCAAGGTATTAATGGAGCATCCGCTGCGCTGTAGTAGCGAGGTATTAATGAAAGAGGTTTGGGGGAAAATGATAGAGCGTTCAACTCTCTCCCAACGGTTATACCATTTGCGAAAGAAGTTGCGAAAGCACAGTGGCGTGGATTTTATTGCTAATCATTATGGAGGGCATTACTCTTTGCGTTTTCCTGACCGCTTGAGGTTTGAGTAAGAGAAATGCCCCGCGCTCTCGCTGAAATTATTGGATTTATATATATAAATGAAGTTTGCCTGTATACCATTGAGCGATGTCAAAATACCGATGTACTACGTCTGGGGATTGATGATCATAACTATAGCTCGTGTATGTACGAACGAGTGCTTTTTCCACCAGATAGTAGAAAATTATGGGTAATATTTTTTCCATAATTTCCCCACTATCCTGACAATACTGAGCTATGAGTTGAAGAATGCAATGATGTCTTCGCTCGTTAGATGAAGGATAATAAAAAAAGATCTCAACCAGTAACATAGCGAGATCACTGAGGAGATCGATGTAGAAAAAGTCCTCATTAAAATCAATTGCATCGATAATATATACCCGAAAACCTGAAGAATTATTCTGAGTAAACAGGTTATTTGCTTTGAGATCCCCATGACAGCGCCGAATTTGCCCATTCTTTTGGCGTTCTTCAAAAGAGGACTTATACACTCGCAGGGCTTTTTCCATTGTGTCTGCAATTTGATTTAAAGAAGAGGGGTTGACAATATCTATAGGCAGATGTGCGCTTCTCAGAGCGCCCAGATTAGACTGAAATTTGGAATAAAGTTGCCAGATTGTACCAAATCGTGTTGGAGCCGGATCAAGCCCTTGGTGATGGCGAGCAATCTGATGAATGAGCATGGAGAGGTTGCTCATATCGAAAACAAAGCTTTCCTGACTCAAGTAGTGATTGAGCCAGTTGGCTTTTGGGATATAATGCATCAGAACGGCATATCTATATCCATCATTGTTTAACTTGTTGAAATCGGGATGAACTATATGTTTCCCAAGTAATATGTGAGTATCTGTTTCGTAAAATTGGACGACGCCTATATAGATGGGAGCATTTTTTCTGTTGAATTTTAAGCCATCTAGCAAACTATAAAGTGCAATATCTCCATGTTCTATTGCTCGGTTATATAACGGCTCTCCTGTATATCTGCCGTCATCCTCTACAAGGTTTATTTTGAACTCCTTGCCGGGAAATTTGTTGCGTAAGGTAGAAGGGGTATTAGCATCAGGCCCGATTAATTCGGGAGCGGCAGTGATATTGCCGGGGTCTGAATCCTTTCCTCGCTCAAGCAGTGTTGTATTGTCGAAAAAGGTATACATATAGGTCCTGTCAACGTGATGTCCTCTGGAGGGGATGTAAATTTTCAGACTTTCATATAATTGGGGCCCTTTGTTGTATTTTATAACCCTGAGTTCGCCTTTATAATCTATTTGAATTACTTTGGAAATAGGGGTATCTGCTAGCACCTCGATTTTTTCACATTTCATTTAATGGACTCCTTTCCACCTGCTTCACACGTAATAGATCCGGTATTAATCGGAGTAATTTTATCCATAGGAGCATCTTCCTTAACCACTTCCGGGAAAACTTGCCTGTTGCGTAGAATTGCCCTTCTACCCTCTCTAGTTGCAACGAATAAATCCATTGCACTGTACTTAGTATAGGATATAGCTCTGCTAATTAAGAAGGAAATAGCCAAAATGGCCCTGAGTACTTTGATATCACTATCCTGTCAGCAAAAGCTTCGTATATTTCGCTATACTTCTGTATACTACCTACCGGATTGCTGTAGCAGAGATATCTGAATAACGTTTGGGGAGGCGTGGTTCTGTGATGTGAAATGCGCTACAATAAAACAAGGCTGTTCCATTCGCGATGGTGCATAATGAAGTAACTTGTCTGAGAATATGGGGAGATGGAAGCAAACTTGAAGCGAAAACTGCAAAATGAGAATGCAGATTGGGAAATAACCTCTGATGGTCTGTATGTTGCGACAAGAGGATTTTTGATTCGCCGTGGCTATTGTTGCGCCAATCGGTGTAAGAATTGTCCGTATATCAACTGGCGGGATAACCCCAAGTGGGAGCCCGCACCGCCAGAGGCCGTACGGCAGATGCGGGTATCACCAAAAGCGATCGCGGGAGCTGAAGCTATGCTGGCCTATCATAGGCAACAATTAGAGCTGGCTCACGACGAGCAAGAGCAGCGCTATCATCGGCGTATGTGGACACATTATGCTCATCTGTTGCGTTGTTGGGGGGCCGGTTCCTGATCGCCACTGCTTTATGGTGATGAGACTGCGATATGCACGACGAGACGCTTTGGTGAGCGTGGTCCGGGTTGCTTGCGACCGGTACCGCGAATGATGACGATCTGACGTAGTGAGGTTGTATCTTTTTGTAGTACTTCATCTTCTGGTTGACGTTCTGGTGTGGCATTTTGATACAATGTGGTTCCTGTTGTTTCGTTCTCTGGTTGCTGACGGAATGTTTCAGATGTTGTGGAATAAAAGGACGGCATGCAGAATTCCCTTTTCTCTTCTAGCTTGCATTCAAACGTGTACATGTACTCACAAAAACATCAGGCGTCCATTGCTGAATTAAACCAGCTTTGAGCTCCTTCGTCAAGCAAACGAGCCGGATACCAGGACCAAGATGCTACTCCCCTTTTCTCGCTGTCTGTTGAAGAAGAGCCCTTTCTTGCTTTCTCTTCTGTTTTTACCTCTTTTTGAGAAATACTGAGGCAAAAAGAAAGGGCTACAGATCAATTAACCTGTAGCCCTGTCATATGTTTGCTTTAGTGCCAGACGAAGTACATTCCCGGACCGGGTGAGAAATCCCAGTAGGACAGGGTTGCGAAACCGCCGCCTCCGGCATACCAGTTCCAGTTGCTGGTATGAACGGTTCCGTCAGGATTGATACTCTCTACGATCGCAACGTGACCGTAGCCACCTGCTCCCTGTACACCCGGCATCATTACCAGGATAGAACCGACGACAGGTTGTTGTGAGACATGCCAGCCATACGCATATGCTCCACTTACCCAGTCTGCTGCATTACCGAGCCAGGGAACCCAGATCCCGGTTAATTCGTGATAGCGCATTGCCGCCCAGTAGGTGCATTGACCGTAAAAGAAGTGGTTGCCGTCGCCGTAAGCGCCTGGAGGAGGAGTCGGAACACCTTCAAAGACCTGATTCCCCGGATCATAACCGTCCTGGGTTACAGCCGTCGCCGTGGCTGCCTGCTCGGGGAGCAAGGTCACTTTGTCATTCTTCGAGTTAAAACTGTTCAGCGTACTGTTGAGGAGCGTGCTTGGCGCTCCCTTTGCGTCAGATGTGATAGGAACGACTGTTGCCAGTGCGCCGCCGATGATCAGGACGAGCGTCAGAGTGGCAGCAATATGCAGAACGAAACGCCGACCTTTTGGAGGGCGGACGCCGCCACTTTTCTTCCCGGAGCCTTTAATAACAACCGGGTCACGTTTGACCCCATTATCTCCTAGTGCTCCAGTGAGCTGGCGCGTCACTTTGGGAGCCATCATCTGCGAAGCATTCAAAGGTGCAGCGGGAAGCGGCTGTGATGCTGGTGGCATCTCTGCCCCTGGAAACGCCAGTTGCTCTACCGGAGTTTGCTGTTCTGTGGCATCCGAGGAGAGAGAATCAGTGTGTAATTGTGATTCAGGATTCTTTGTGAAATTCAACGACGACATACGAAATATCCTTCACTCCAGTATCTCGCATTACAATAAATACTTTTGCGATTTGCAGCACTTCATCACCTATACCTGACTTTACCCAAGGAGCTCGGGGGGGTCAAGTTATGTTCCGTTAAATAGGACTATAGAACTACATTGAGCAGCATGATCTTAACCAAAAAAGAAAGTACGCTGCTACTCCTCTCCCTGGAAAAATACAGAGCTACTCATTGCTACGTGAAATATATGCTAATCGGGCACAATTAGTAGTAATCTGAGGAACAGGCGGAACAGGATAAACCGGTTGCTGCTCTACACTCCTTTTCTCCGGGGATTTCACCTGAACGAGCCTGTTTCTGCTGACCAGATACGAGGGGAACAGGTATAATGTGCGCAGGGTCAGAAACAATAGAGTATTTCTGACCTGGTGTACCATCGCTATGACCTGCGTGGGTCAGGTATAACGAGAGGAGAAGCATGAAAAAAGAGTTTTTGCGGTATTGGTGTTCCCTCAGCCTGCTGCTAACGCTACTGCTGGCTGCCTGTGGTGGAGGTGGTGGGGACAATGGAGAACAGCCGACAAAGCAGCCACTGGTAACCCCAACAGTACCACAAACTGCAACGACTGAGCCTGTCACTTCCTGTCCTGCACGGCTCAAGGAAGTGCGAACCTGTCTGACGCCCTATACGCTACGGCAGGTGTATGGTGTCCAGTCGTTGATTGATAAGGGATATACCGGGAAAGGGCAGACCGTTGTGCTGATCGAGTCCTTTGGGAGCCCAACAATCAAAGAAGATACAGACGCTTTTAGCAAGACCTTCGGCCTTCCTCCTGCCGATATAGAGGTCATCTCGCCGCTCAATGTGCCGGAAAAAGATCCGCATAATGATAAATATGGCTGGATGCAAGAAACGACGCTGGATGTCCAGATTGTGCATTCTATTGCTCCCGAAGCAAAGATCGTTATTCTGGTCAGTCCGGTGGCTGAAACGCAGGGCACTTTTGGCCTACCGGAATATCGTCAGCTAGAACAATATATTCTTGACCATAAGCTTGGAAATATTGTCTCACAGAGCTGGGGGGCATCTGAACTGACATTGCAGGATAAAGCTGCCCGCGATGAGCTCAATAAGTGGGATGCATTATTGAAAAAAGGGGCACTTGAGCATCATATTACCTACCTTAGCTCGTCTGGTGATTCCGGGGCTACCGATTATATCGATCAGGAGAGTACACGTCTGGGTGATAAGCCGACGACGGTTTTTTCAGCCAGTAATCCCTGGGGGCTTGCCGTCGGTGGGACAACGGTTCTGCCCAAAAAATCTGGTGGCTATACCGAGAGGGCATGGAATGGGAGTGGTGGTGGCTTCAGCAGTATTTTCGCGCTTCCCGAATATCAGAAAAAGCTACCCGCGCAGGTACAACAGATGTTGCAGAACCGACGAGGCGTGCCCGATGTTTCGGCTAATGCTGATCCGGCAACCGGCCTTGCCTATTATCTCAAGGGTAACTGGTCAATGGCAGGTGGAACCAGCGCCAGCGCTCCCCTGTGGGCAGGCCTGATCGCCATTGCAAACCAGATGGCCGGGAAACCACTCGGCTTTATCAATCCTGCTCTGTATCAACTGGCTACGACTCCCGCCTATAACCAGTGCTTCCATGATATAACGACCGGCGACAATACCAATCGTGAGGCTGATGTGGAAGGCTATCCGGCGGTGCAAGGATGGGATCCCGTTACCGGTCTGGGCACACCGAACGCGGAGAAACTGCTTCCTGAGTTAATCAAAATACAACATGCTTGAATGAGGTGAGCTGCTCTCTTTTTTTGCGTTTCAGGGGCGCTTGCGCTAGAGTATGAAGGAAGTTGAAAAATAAAAGATAAAGGATGGTCGATCGCTGTGTTCATCGCTGGCATTCTTCTTTTTTTGCTCGGGGCCGCTGCCCTCTTCTGGTATTGGAGAAAAGAAGGTGGCTTTGCTCGCACTCATCTGGATGATACAGAGATACAGGAACCGGAGTGCCTGGCTCCGGCAATTGCAGGGATCATGGCGATGAGTGCGCCGTTGCCGTCCTGGCATCATGCCCAGAGCGCCCTCTATCATCTGGCCAATCAGGGCATCTTACGAGTGCGGGAACTTGAGGAAACGGTTCTCTGGCGACCCGATCAGGCGGATTATCTACTTGAAATCGTTCAGGTGCCAGAGCAGTTGAGCGAGCATGAGCAGGGAGTGCTTGCCATGCTTTTCCCGGAAGGATATACGCGGGGTGCCTCGCTGAAAGCTTCTCAATTGAAGCGAGCCTATAGCAAACAATATCGATATTTCGCTGACGCATTGTTGCATGAGCTCGAAGAAAAGGGGTTTCTGGATCGGCGAAGGCAATATGTCCGCGGACATTTCGGCCTGATTTGTGTGTGTTCTCTGATCCTGGCGCTGATCGGGTGTATGATCGGGCTGACCGTTGGCTCGACCGAGGGGATCGGTTCGGTTGTCCACCTGGCCTTTGGCTTATTGGGCATTAGTGCCATCGCGTTCTTTATGCGCCTGCTTTATTCGACGCTCTCACCCCGAGGGCGAAGGCAGTCGCAGCGCTGCCGGGAATTCGCGAACTCGCTGCTCACGGCAATGAAGAAGGATACCGGGCCCGAAACGTTTGTGCAATACTTCCCCTATGCTGCCGGGTTTGGCTGGTTGGCCGCGTGGGTTTATGCGTTTCAGCAGCGTGAGGCTTTGAACGCTCCTGACTGGTATCAGCCTCGTACCTCGGGGGATGCACCACGCTCATTTGCTGCGATGCTCTTGATGTGGAATTCGATCTTTACCCGTAGCAATGGCGGTGATCTCCGCAAAAGTAACTAGGAAGTATCCGGGACGTCTCTGGTCGAGAGAAAGAGGACGGCACAAGGCCTGATGCTTTGCGCCGTCCTTTCATCGCAAGAGGCTAGAGCAAACCTTTTTGCACACAGAGTTCCGCATTCAGGACCGAACCACCAGCCGCGCCCCGGATGGTGTTGTGACCCAGGACCACAAACTTGTAGCTGAGAATCGGGCAGGGGCGCAGGCGTCCGATAGTTGCTGTCATACCCCGGCCTGCATTGCGGTCGCGAACCGTTTGCGGGCGATCCTCTTCATAACGATAGATCAGCGGATGCGCGGGAGCCGTAGGAAGCTTGAGCTGTTGTGGCTCTGGCTGATAGTTTGTCCAGACTGCAATGATATCCTCGGGGGTGGCCTGACGCTCAAGCTCTATACTGACGCATTCCAGGTGTCCTTCTCGGGTAGGAACGCGGGTGCAGTGAGCACTGACAGCAAGGGGAGCATCAACAAATCCCCGGCCCTCTTCCCAGGTACCAAGCATTTTACGCGTCTCGCGTTCCAGCTTCTCTTCTTCGCCCCCGATATATGGGATCACATTATCTACAATGTCATAGGAAGGCAGACCGGGATAACCTGCCCCGGAGATTGCCTGTAGCGTGGTGAGGATGGCTTTCTTGATGCCAAAGGCCTGCTGGAGTGGCTTGAGGGCCATTACCAGCGGCGTCGCCGAACAGTTCGCATTCGTGATAATAAAGCCGGGCCATTCTCTGCGTTGGCGCTGTTCCTGAATGGCCGCGACATGATCGGCGTTGACTTCTGGAATCAACAGGGGCACATCGGGTGCCATGCGGTGGTTTTTTGCATTGCTGAAGACCGCTACTCCGGCTCGGGCAAAGGCCTCCTCGATCTCGCCCGCTACCTCTCCGGGAAGCGCTGAGAAGACAACGCGTACGCCCGGGAGCGCTTCGGGACGACAGGCAACGACCGGCAAGGAGGCGACAGAAGCGGGCATGTCGCTTTCGGGGAGACGCCAGCGGGCTACTTCTCCATAGGGGCGGCCACCATGCTGCTCTGAGGCGGCAAGCCCGACCAGCTCAAACCAGGGATGATTGTGCAAAAGCTCGATGAAGCGTTGACCGACCATGCCTGTCGCGCCAAGAACGGCCACTGGAATACGTTGCTGTAACTGTGATGCCATAATAGTGCGTATTCTCTCCATTTCACTCAAGATTGATTTTGTCTGGCAGCCTTATGCTTCGCGGCGTTTTTCCTGTGTGGAATGGCGTACCAGCGGGATAACAGGCGCAATCAGATCACGATGCAGACTTCGCAGCGCCCGCTCGCTATCCTTCTCCTCAATAACCAGCGTGATATTGAGGTCGGAGGAACCCTGAGCGATAACCGGGATTCGCTCGTGTGCCAGGGCTGCGACGGCGCGGGCCGGGCTCATCGGATCAGCCATAAAACCGGAGCCAATGCAGGCACAGAGCGCTACATTGCGGCGACAGCGTACTGTCCAGTGTCCCATATCGTGTTGGAGCAGTGCAAGGATCGAGTCAGCAGATGCAGCCTCAACCAGAAATGAAAGGTGTTGACCCGAAGTTGAACAGATCGCAACCGGGGCTGCATCGGCGCGTGCCGCCAGCTCAAAGACCTGACCGGCATTCTCCTGAGCCCCGAACATATCCGTGCTCTCCATGATGATCAGGGCCAGGTTACGCTTAACGGTGATCGCACGTGCGCCGCTATTCCGCTGCGGGGCAACCGGTCCCACCACGGTGCCGCGAAGATGCGGGCGGAATGTGTTGCGTACCCGGACCGGAATATTGCGTGAGGCAATCGGGATCAGCGTGCGCGGATGCAGAACCTTCGCACCGAACCAGGAGAGCCGGGCGGCTTCTGCATATGAAAGGTGTGTTAGAAGGCGGGCATTCGTCACCTGGCGTGGGTCGGCGGTAAGGACACCATCCACGTCGGTAAAGATAGTCACTTCCGTGCAGTCGAGTGCTGCACCGATAACCGTGGCAGAGTAGTCCGAGCCGTTACGTCCCAGGGTGGTCACAAAGCCTGTGATGGTGCGGCCCAGGAAGCCAGCAGCAATGGGGACAATCCCACGCTCGACCAACGGGCGAACCAGTTTTGCCGCGTTGGCCCGGGTCTCTTCAGGAATAGGGTTTGCGCCAATGACCACACCGAAAGGCTGAGTGGTATCAGTTTTGGGGTGACTTGTAATGATAATTTCCTGTCGGATAGGTTCGGCAGCAATCCCTATTTCATTGACCGCGGCGGCAACCAGCAGGACCGAAAGCCGCTCGCCATATGCGGCAACCGCAGCGGTACGAAGCGTGACATCCTGATTCAGCTCGGCAACCCGCGCCAGAGCCTTAATATCGAGTTGTAATGATGAAAAGGTATTGGTCAGTTCAGCAAGCAGATCCGAAAGCGCTCTGCGATCAGTGACGAGCACTTCTGCGGCGTCGAGATGTTTTTGTCGCAGCTCCTTAAACTCTCGTATAATCTCCTCTTGCTGCCCTTCGCAGGCGTAGCGGGCAATACGGAGAAGCTGGTCCGTGATACCTGCCATTGCTGATACAACGACAACTGGAAAAGCGTCCTGTTCCTGACGCGCCTGTGCGATAACGCGGGCCACCTGTTGGATACGTTCACCACTTCCTACAGATGTACCGCCGAATTTCAAAACACAAACAGCATGTTCCATTTAAGTCACCCCAATTTGACAATGCTTCATGGTCCGGGATTGCCGGACACTCTTTCCTATGAACCGAAAACAAAAAGAAGAGGTATCGCTGATACGCCGCGATACCTCTCGATGAAGCGAATCGTGTCACGTTACGCGTTGACCGATTCATTTGCGGCGGCTACAGCAGCTTTGAGCGCCTGATCCAGGTCCTCAATCAGATCCTCTACGGTCTCAAGGCCAACCGAGAGACGGATGAAGTCTGGAGTGACGCCGGTTGCCTCTTGCTCCTCTGGCGTGAGCTGTGAGTGCGTAGTGCTGGCAGGATGAATAATCAGAGATTTGGCATCGCCAATATTTGCCAGATGCGAGAAGAGCTCAATATGGCGAATCAACTGCTTACCTGCTTCAAGCCCACCTTTAATGCCAAAGCCAAGAATAGCGCCATAACCATGCGTGAAGTATTTTTTCGCCAACTCGTGCTGCGGATGGCTCTTCAAGCCGGGATAGCTGACCCAGGAGACAGCAGGATGCTCTTCCAGAAACTCTGCAATGCGCTGCGCGTTCTGGCTATGCCGCTCCATGCGCAGCGGAAGGGTTTCCAGACCTTGCAGGAAAAGCCAGGCATTAAACGGGCTGACAGCCGGGCCCATGTCACGTAAAAGCTGGACACGTGCCTTCGTAATGTATGCCTGTGGACCCAGTGCCTCGACATAGCGCAGCCCATGATATGAGGGATCTGGCTCGGTCAGGCCGGGGAAGCGCCCACTCGTGGCCCAATCGAAGGATCCGCCATCGACAATAACCCCACCGATGGAGGTTCCGTGACCACCGATAAACTTGGTGGCCGAGTGAATCACGATATCCGCTCCGTGTTTCAGCGGCTGCACCAGATACGGCGTCGCCATAGTGTTATCAATAATCAGGGGAATCTTGTTGGCATGCGCGATCTCGGCGATCGTGCTGATATCCAACGTGTCCAGCCGTGGATTGCCGACCGTTTCTGCATAGACAGCTTTTGTTTTCTCTGTAATCGCAGCACGAATGTTTTCCGGGTCGCGGCTATCAACAATGCGTGTGGTGATGCCGAACTTGGGAAGGGTGTAGTGCAGCAGATTGTAGGTCCCGCCGTAGAGGCTTGCGGAGGCAACAATTTCGTCGCCCGCCTCGGCGATATTGAGAATCGCCAGCAACTCAGCAGCCTGTCCAGAGGCGGTAGCCAGTGCGCCAACGCCGCCCTCTAATGCCGCAATACGCCGCTCAAATGCATCCTGAGTCGGATTCATAATGCGGGTGTAAATATTGCCACTTTGCTGCAAAGAAAAGAGATTCGCCGCATGTTCCGGGCTATCAAACACATAGGATGATGTCTGATAGATGGGCACCGCACGGGCATTAGTTGCGCTATCGGCTGTCTCCTGTCCTGCATGCAGAGAGAGGGTTTCAAATCCATAGCTGCGATTACTGTTGAGCGCCATAGAAAGTCAACTCCTTTTCAATCGAGTGAGTAGAGAAACCAGCTAAACAAGCTGCGTGATAACTGCGGACATCTGCTGCCATTCTTTTAAGAATGCATCATGACCACAAGGCGAGTCAAGTTCTGTATAGATTGCATTACCGCCCAGCTTGCGTACAGCATCAGCCAGAGCCTGCACACGAGCTGCCGGAAAGAGAAAGTCCGAGGTAATGCCGACAAACAGGATTTTGCTGCTGATTCGGCGCAATGCCGCTTCCAACGAGGGGAAACCAGCACTGATGTCGAAGAGATCCATTGCCCTGCTGAGATAGAGATAGCAGTTCGCATCAAAGCGACGCACCAGCGCCTCACCCTGATAGTAGAGGTAGTTTTCAACGTCGAAGCGGCCACCCAGATCGGGATGACTGGTCGGCGAAGAAACGGCCTCGCGTCTCAGCGTATTGCGCCCGAAGCGGTGTTCCATTGACGCCTCGCTTTGATAGGTGATCATTGCCAGCATGCGTGCAATCGAAAGGCCGGTGGCGGGGCCTTTCCCGGGTGCATAGTCGCCACACTGCCAGTCGGGATCGGCCATAATGGCCTGGCGGGCGACTTCATTGAAGGCAATTCCCTGGGCGGTCAGCGCTCCTGTGGCGGCAATGACCGCTGTTTTTGAGATCAGCTCGGGGTAGAGTACTGACCAGCAGAGCGCTTGCTGACCGCCGATAGACCCTCCAATGACCAGTTCGAGCCGTTTCACGCCCAGATGATCGATCAGTTTGCGCTGTGCTCGCACCATGTCATGGATGGTTATAACCGGGAAGCGCATTCCATACGGACGCCCAGTCCGAGGGTCGATGGATGCGGCTCCGGTGCTGCCATAACAGCCGCCAAGCACGTTCGAGCAGATGATGAAATACCGGTCGGTATCCAGTGGGCGGCCCGGCCCTATCAATGGATTCCACCATGCTGCTTTGGGATCATAGGGACGAGCCGGGTCATGGGCGTGGGCATCACCGGTCAGCGCATGGGTAATCAGAATCGCGTTTGTGCCTGTGGCATTGAGTGTTCCCCATGTCTCATATGCCAGCGTAATCGGGCCGAGCACTCCTCCCTGCTGGAGTGATAGCCGATCAAAGGAAAAGGTCTTCTTTTGTGTTTCCGGTGTGATCGAAATGGGCTGCGTGATCTGAACTTTTGCCACCATAAGTTTTCGACTCTCCTTTCACGCGACTGGACTGTAGCGTGCCTCTCAAAAGGGCTCTCCTGTATGTCAACCGAACAGACGGATGTACCGTATTCAGGCTCTAGAACGCTAGTGAACCGATATCGAATATATATTGACACGCCCTGAAATATCTATGGAGGAGGAAAAGGGTGAAAAAAAACCCTCCCCCATCACAGGGGCGAGGGTAATTAGGCTTCGCGGTACCACCCTGATTTGTTGACACCTCACGGTGTGCAACCTCAGTGAGTGCTGTTCTCCTTCCTCTTTTCTCTACCTGCTGGAAGTGACAGCACTGCTGGCCTGTAACGTAGCCACACGGCTCAACCTACTCTAGCTATACAGCTTTTTCAGTCTGCAACTCCGAGGTCATCTTCAATGCTGGTATGACGCTGACCTTCTCATCAACCGTCAACTCGCTGTAGCCACCCGTTGCATTTACTCGTCCTCTTCACGGTCATTTCCGTTCTATGCAGTGTTCAGGGCAACAAAAAACCCCTGACTTTTGACAGGGGTGCTGCGACTACGCATACTCCCCTCATCTTGCGGATTATGCATTCCGCCGGAATTGGCACCCTGTGTAATGCGACTTTGCAACACGGGTTGCCGGGCTTCATCGGGCCGTTTCCCTCCACCTCTCTGGATGAGAGCAATTGCTACTGCATATATTTTATTGTCAAAAGGTGCTTGCGTTTCGTATCGTTGTTAAGTATACCTAAGAGTTCTGAAAAATGTCAAGGGGGTGCACTGGAATTTGTTGAGCCGCTCCCCTTCTTTTTTTTATCCGTTCCCGGTGTAAAAAGAGCAAATATTGGAGAATGGTCATGTTTTCCTTTAAAATATGAAAAATAGATGGAAAATATTATATACTAAGACGTTAAATAAGTAAGAGTATACTATCATTTGTCGGCTTCTCCCGTTACTACCTTTATTTACTAAGAGGCCGTACTACACGTACTTAAACCGATATTCGTTTTTCAAGGGGGAAGACATGATACGTCTCAAGGTGAGGGAAATTGCTGAAAGCAAGAGCATCAGTATGACCCGTTTATCGAGAATCGCTGATGTAAACTACAAGACTGTACAGGCGCTGTTTCATGATCCGTATCGTGACGTAGCGTATAGCACTTTGGTCAAGCTCTCACGAGCCTTAGGGGTCAGTGTTGGCGATCTGGTTGAGGAGGAGCCCGACCGCAATTAGAACTATGGACAGGAAAGGAGAGAGAACAATGTATACGTACCCTGAAAACCGCTCAGGGTACGTTTTTTGGCTTAATCCAGCCGTTCAAGAATCAAGGCGTTGGCCATACCTCCGCCCTCACAGATCGTCTGAAGACCGTAGCGGAGCCCCGTTCGCTCCAGTTCGCAAAGCAGCGCAGTGGTCAGACGTGCCCCCGAGGCGCCCAATGGATGCCCAAGCGCAATTGCTCCGCCGTTGACATTGACCTTTGCCTGATCGACCCCAAGTTCATGCTGCCAGGCAAGCACAACACTTGCGAACGCCTCGTTGATCTCGAACAGGTCTATTTGCTCAAGCGTCATACGTGCCTTTGTTAAGACCTTGCGCGTGGCAGGTATGGGCGCAGTCAGCATAAACACGGGATCAGCTCCGGCAAGTGCGAAGGAGACAAAACGCGCTCGTGGCTTGAGGCCGAGGCGCTCAGCAACTCCTCGCTCCATTAGCAGCAGAGCGCAAGCTCCATCGCTAATCTGGGAGGAGTTTCCTGCCGTGATACGTCCTGCTGACCTGAACGCTGGCTGAAGCGCGGCCAGCTTTTCGAGACTGGTATCAGTACGAATCCCTTCATCTCGTTCCATTAGAACGCCAGTCTCCTGAAGCGGAACCGGAATAATCTGTGAGCGGAAACGCCCCTCAGCAGTAGCCTGTGCTGCTCGGCGATGGCTTTCGAGGCTGAAGGCATCCAGTTCGGCCCGACTGAGTTCCCATTTTTCTGCGATCAACTCCGCACTGATGCCCTGGTGGACAAGTCCTTCTGTGTAGCGTGCACTCATTCGCGGCCCGAATGGCTGTCCTGGCCCATGCTCATAGGTTGACCCCATCGGGACACGAGTCATTGATTCGACCCCTGCCGCAATGGCGACGTCATATGCTCCGCTGATGATGCCCTGCGCGGCAAAATGAACCGCCTGCTGTCCTGAGCCGCACTGACGGTCAACGGTGGTTGCAGGCACACTTTCGGGAAAGCCCGCGGCAAGCACTGCATTGCGTCCGATATTCAATGCCTGTTCTCCAACCTGGTCAACACAGCCTACAATGACGTCATCAACGAGGGTTGGGTCAAGGTTGGTGCGTTCGATCAGGGCGGAAAGGACATGAGCAAGGAGATCAACAGGATGCCAGTCTTTCAGGCTTCCATTTCGTTTCCCGATCGGTGTGCGCAGGGCGGCAACAATCACGGCCTCGCGCGTGGAGGGCTGTAACATAGCATGTTCTCCCTGACTGCTGCTAGAAAACAGTCTATAGTCTTTTCTCTTATTATCGCATAAATTGCTCAAGAGAGTTGCTCAACCAGAGCGACCAGCAGGCGGATCAGCAGCAGGCTGACGATGATCGCAAGGCCGATTGCGATAAACCAGGCCAGCAGATTCACCACGAGAAGCAGCAAGAAAGGGAGCATAAGCAACATGTTCAAACTTCCACCAAGTGCCTGCGCAAAAGCAATCCACTGAAGCCCTAAATGGCCCTGGCGCAGGTTACGGGTGATTACGAGTAGCGCTATTCCGCTACAGAAGAGGCTGCCATTGAGCAGTTGGAGTGGAAACGCCTGCGAGATCCATTGCATATAGACAGTTAGCGGATTGTTCAACCAGCCCAGAAAGAAGGGGAAGTATATACTCTGTAGTGGCTGCTTCATCAGTGGGAAAAGCAGCAGAAGGGCCGCACAGATCACAGAGAGTAACATTCCTGCCCGTGCGCCCTGCTTGAGCTTTGTCGTAAAGGGAAGCGGTTGGTGCTCATAAATGACCGTGTGCTCTATGAAGTCCTGTACGCTGATTCCTGAGAAGGGGGAAGGTTCCCTGTCCTGTTGTTGTCTCTGTCGTTGTGTTGGCAGCATAAAAAACTCCTGGATAGTTTGGTCGGTCAGATTGAAGCGCCCGGGAGGCATGCAGGCTGCCGGGAAGCATACCTCCCGCTCAGCCTGCTTTACCAGTACCATTGTGCCAGAACAAACCATGTGGCCAGGCCATGCTGATCGGCATACGCGCCAAAGATCAGCGGGTCAAGCAGTGCTGCGGTTGCGATTCCGGCCCCGGTGGTGGCGATGCCCGCACCCTTAATACCGGCAGTAAAGGCCTTTTTCAGCTTGCCCAGAACGATTGTAGTAGCGATATGTGCGATGTTGCCTAGCTGTTCGGCGGTGGCGGCTGCTTCCTTTGGCACAGGCGGCGCGATGACTTCCAGTGGAATTGGTCCATGCTCGCTGACGCTGTTGCGTGGCACCTCGTGGGCAATGTAGGTCCGCATCTGGTCGAGTGGTACCCCGGCTTCTCTGATGAGTTGAAGGCGTCGAGCGGCATGAAGCGGCACAGGGAACTTTCCTGATGCCAGGAGCGGATCTTCTTCTGCTGGAAGAATCACTACATCTGTTTGCGCACCTCGAATCAGCTTTGAGCCAGTAAACAACGGATACTCGCCGAGGCACTGGATCGCAATGCCATGCTCCTGGCAGGGCTTCTCGATCAGCTCGGTGGCTCGCTGGCGTAAGGTGAATGCGGCCTGTGTCCAGATACAAAGCGTGCTGGCGAGGACATTTGGTGAGATACCCTGTATAACACCTTGCCTGGCGAGCGCGCTCTGTATTGTGCTGGTGACACGCCTTGCTTGAACATCATCCCGGTACAATGTATGATGCATTGTGTTCTCCTTTGTTCCAATGGCGAAACATGCTGTACGTGAATACCCTCTCTACCTTTATGACGCAGTTATTGTGGAATATATTAAATCTCACGGTTACGATAAAAGAAATGCTATCTGCACACGCACGAAAAAGTACAACTGTTGGTTGTACGATTAGTCGATGCTCTGACGCAGACTATGTTAAACTGTTTCTTTGTTGTTTATGACGTTGCAAAACGGCAAAGATAAATTTGCTGCCAGGAGGGATGTACTATGAATGCAATTGAACAAAGAGTGAAAAAACTGTACTCAGATAGAGAACATGGGTCACGCTGGTTAGTGCGTGAGGCAATTTGTATTATGCACGATGCAGCGAAGGAGAAGGTTACCGAACAGCAAGAGCATATTTACATGCTGCGAGAAGTTGCGCGCGAAATCGCACAGGCGCGTCCGGCAATGGCGGCTCTTTCGGGGGCGATGGGCCTGTTAATGGTCGGACGCAAAACGCCCGCGGAGATCGCAGCGGCCGCTGCAAGGATGCTCTCTGACTATGACCGCATGACCACCCGTATCGCGCAGCACGCGGCTCCCTTATTGCACGGGCGCCTGCTGACATGCAGCATCTCCAATACCGTACTTGATGTGTTGCGGGCCTGCCGGCAGCAGATCAGCGAGGTGGTGGTGATGGAAGGGCGCCCGAACTTTGAGGGGCGTGAGACGGCACTAATCTTACAGTGTGCCGGGCTGAAGATCACGCTGATTACCGATGCTCAGGCCGCTCTTTTTCTGCCACGCTGTCAGGCGGTGGTGGTCGGTGCTGATAGCGTGCTGGAAGATGGCACGGTGCTGAATAAGGCCGGGACGGCTCTGGTAGGCTGGGCGGCTCACGGTCTCCAGATCCCCTTCTATGTGCTCTGTGAGACATTGAAGATCACGCCGCGCCACTGGAACCCCGACGAGGAACACTGGCTTGAAGAAAAAGAGCCAGAGGAGGTCTGGCCGGACGCGCCTGAAGGGATTGCAGTGCGCAATTTTTACTTTGATGCGACACCTTCCCACCTGGTGCGCCACTGGATTACGGAGCAAGGAACGCTGAAACGGGACGAGATTGGCACCTATGCCCGGAAGATCGGGGAGGCGATGCTCGCGTTGCAACTGGCTCCGTAGAGCACGGTAGGGGTGGGGAAAGAGAGTGACGCGGGAGACAACACTACTTTTGGCCTATTGATTTGGTGAAAATGGGAGTTGTTTGTATCCTGATACTACAGAAAGCAATAGTCTGACACTTCTTGAAATAAGGTGGTGCATGTGGAAGAAGGTGAAAGCAGTGGAGAGTCAGAGCAACGAGCACAAGCGAGTAGAGGATGCTTCCGATGACATCATGGCTGAGGGAGAGCAAGAGAACGAAGAGGTGGCGCCCGGCGTCTCTGTCATCAGAAGCAATACTCCCAGACCGTTAACCCTGCATTCTGAGCTTGCTCTTCACGATCTATCGCAGCTCGAAGAGCCGGAGGCAAGCGAGGAAGAGATACAGCCCTCCTTTCCGGCAAAGGCCCCGTCTGCCCCCCCTTTGCCCGAAGAAATCGACGAGGAAGAAGAGTCGGTTGAGGAGGGATCAACCGTTACAACCGCTCCCGTTGAGACAGTACCGCAATTCACCTGGCTTTTTGAATATGGCCTTGAGATGGACCCTACCGTGCTGAATAGCGTCGAACGGATGGATGGACAGGCTCTGCTCTATGGTCCCGCAGTACTGAAAGGCTATAGCATTTTATTGGGAACCCTGCCGAACGAACAAAAGACCCTGGCAACCATTGAACCAGGACCTGAAGCAAAGGCGGAGGTCTGGGGGGTGCTCTATCGTGTGCCACAACGCCTGACAAAGCCCGTAGATGATGAAGCATCGCTGCTAGATAGGGTGCATGCGGCTGCGCCTCCACGGCCCCTGTTTCGCCCCGTACAGGCCGTTGTGCGCGAGGTCTATCGGTCTCGCGATATCTCCTGTATCACCTATATTGCAGCCGAGGCCGTGCGTCAGCAATTGCAGCCCCTTTCTTTGCTATCGGAGTCGGGGGGAACGGCGTTTGTTCAGCAACTGGCGGCGGCGGCTCGTAAACAAAAACTACCGATGAAGTACCTGGGGAGGTATATGATGCAAGAAGAGGATACAGCAACCACCGAGGAGAAAAGCAGGCTGGATACGGCACTGATCGAGTATGCCCCGCAGGATACAGAGCCGCTTCCAGCCTTTCAGGAGCTTCAGGAAAAGGAGGCCAGCAAGGAACCATTGTTGCCGCGTGCGACGACGCGTCGGCGTTCCTCTCTGTTAACTTTATTTGCGACCTATCTGGTATTTACGCTCCTGCTAACACTCACCTTTGCAGTGTTGCATGGCATTGGTTTTGCGCGGGCTATCTTGAATGAAGAGTTTACGCTGTTGGGAGTCCCCTGGCTGGTCTTGATGTATGGTTTGTTGGGTGGCTGTATCAGTTGTCTGTTAACCCTGAGCCAGTATCGAAGTGCTCCCCCACCATTATTTATCGTCATCACGTGGTTCACACGACCATTTGTCGGCGCGGTTCTGGCTCTCTTCACCTATCTTCTGCTTTCCAGTGGGTTGTTTGTGTTTCAGGGTGGCATTATGACGCATCGCGGTATCTTCTTGCTGGCGGGAGCGCTGGCCGGAATCTGTGAAGGTTGGCTCTTTGTCCAGAAGAGGTAAAATGAGAAAAGGACCATTCCGATGTTAGAAATCTGAGATGAGAGAAAAGAATTAGAAAGAAAAGGTACTTGTGTTGTCGGCATGCCAGCGTATACAATGGAGTATATGGCCGTTGTTCTGCGAGACGGTGCATGTCTTTTTTCTCAATGTGGAGGAAAACGTCTATGCCAACATACGTGACTCTGGTCAATTTGACGGAGCAGAGCGTGAAGGACGTCAGGGATGCGCCAGAGCGTCTCAGGGCCTTTGAAGAGGCCGCAAAAGAGGTTGGTGGCAGGTTAGTAGGCTTCTATTTAGTGATGGGCCAGTTTGATTATGTGGTAATCATCGAGGCTCCCGACGATCAGACGGCAGCTCGCCTTCTTCTTGAAACGATGACTCAGGGTTCCATGAGAACGCAAACTCTGAGAGCCTTTCCACGTGAGGAATTTGAACAGATCGCTCACGGATTGCGATGAGCATGACAAGCCCTTCTACCTTTGGCGTAGAAGGGCTTCTTCAGGCCGCGTGAGGGCCAAATACTGGCGTGACCAGATGCTGTGTTAAAAATAGTCTTTCAGGATGGCCTGCACCAGTCTATCGGCATCGTGACGGGCCAGCGTGTCATCTTCCAGCGTGAGGTGCTCGATGACAACGTTGGGCACCAGACGACTGAGCTGGGCGCGATCGACAAGGACGGGCTCACTGCGCTCTTCAGAATACATCTTGAGGAGATCGGGTGAGAAGGGACCGTCATTAACGATGACGCGGTCGACGCGGGCTCCAAGATAACGATGGATTACATTGACAAAGTCAGATGCTTTGTAGCCATCTGTTTCACCATGCTTGGTCATCAGATTGCAGACATATACCTTTTCGGCCTCTGACTCACGAATAGCGCGTGCGACATCGCGCACCAGCAGATTGGGGAGCAAGCTTGTGTACAGGTCGCCAGGGCCAATGATGATGATATCTGCCCGGCGTAGCGCACGAATAGCCTGAGGACAGGCTGCGGCATCCTCCGGGAGAAGATGGAGACGTTGAATAGGGGAAAGGTCGCCGCGGTCTTTTTTGCCACGTGTATCGATCTCGGTTTCGCTACAGATCGTCGTGCCGTCTTCAAGGTCTGCACAGAGCGTTGTGGGAGTTAAGGTTACCGGCAGAACATTGCCTGCGGTATTGAGGAGTTCTTGTGCGTCTTCAATGGCAAGAAGCAGGTCGCCGTTATTGATGTCCTGTAGCCCTTTAATGATCAGGTTACCCAGACTATGCCCGGTGACACCCTGCCGAATGGTTGCCTCTGTTTCATCCTCATCGTCACGTTCAAAGCGATGCATAAAGACCTCGCGCCAGAGAGCTCCATTGCGGGCAAGCGCTACAAGGGATTGGCGAAGGTCTCCGAGTGGTAACTGGCGACGGAACTCGTCCATGAGCATGCGTGAACTGCCGCCACTATCTGACATAGTCACGATGGCAGTAATGTTCAGGGGATATTTTTTGAGATGCGAAAGCACCGAAAACGTTCCCGAACCTCCACCGATGGTGACAACCCGCAGATTAGTGAGGCGATCATGTAAGCGATGGTTTCCTTGCACTGTCAATCTCCTGCTACTGGATCCACTCTCGTTCTCGATGGTATTACCTTCTTCTAGATGCATCAATTTCGTTTCTCCATCTTCCACATCTAGCCACTTTGCTTGTTTTTGGGCAAAGGGGTAAATGTTTTTTTCTTCCTGCTTTTATAATACAGTATCGAGAGGGTGGGCGCTCTGGCCCCTTGCACAGTCTATCACGAAGCTACTTGTCTCGCAAGGAAAAGCGCATATCCTGTAAGTACTGGGTTCTTGTGTAAAAGAAAAGATTACGTTATACTGTGAATAACGGGAAATCTCCTTGCCACTTTGTGGGCGCGGTGGTAAGGGTTCAAGATTTTCCGTTGTACTTTCTTTACCCTCCTTCTATTGGCATATAAGACTTCTTCTCTTCTTTCCTATTTATCCTTCCAAAACTACTCATTTTTCTATGGATGTGTTATAATTGCATATGTTTACATATGATGTAAGGAGGAGATGCGGTTCGTGGTATCAAATGCAAAATTGCAGATGCAGTTGTATCGTGCTCGTCTGCAAATAGAAGAAGGGCAGTCCGACGTTGTCTTGCATGAGTTGCAACAGCTACAGCAGGAGATTCAAGCTGCCAGCGAGAAGCAGCAGCAAGAATTTGCCTATCTGCTTGGCTGGTGTTACGTGGAACGACGCCAGTGGGATGAAGCCATGCGTGTGCTCTCTCCTTTACTGGAACAGGCAACAAGGGCCGAAGGCAGTGAGATTGTGCTAGAGCGAGAGCGCATCGCGTTTTTTTTGCTCTGCCTGGGGAAAGCCGCTTCCAATCTGTTTCTGTTTGTTGATGCATCCCTCCATTTTCAAGCCTGCCTCAAACTGTTGCACGATCGGCGTATTCACCTACCGCGAGTCCGTATTCAAGGGCGCTACTCTCTGGCTACCGCTTTCTATATGCGGGGGCTCTATCAGGCCGCGATACGGGAATACATGGAGGCACTACGCCTGTGTCAGCACTATCAAAACAGGGATGAAGTCCCCAATATTCATTATGGTCTCACCGAGACCTATCGAGCAATGGGCGACTATGAGCGGGCTGGTGAGCATGGAGAGATCGCGCTGAAGTTGTATCGTGAGCAAGCGAATCGTACGTTGGAAGCTCGAATGCTGAACGGCCTCGGATATATTCGTTTTTTGCAAAAGGATTATAGTACAGCGGCTGATTTATATACTGAAGCTCTTTCAATCTGTACCGGCTTGAGCGGTCAGCAGGCGCTTTCTATGATGATCTGTGCCAATCTGGCTACATTGCGTCTGGCTGAAGGGCGACCGGATGCGGCCTGGCGGTATTGTGAACGTGCTCTGGGAATCATCGAGCAGATCAAGGGAGCCTCTCCCTATATGGAAGGTGTAACATATCGGATCATCGGTGAGGTAGTCCATGCCGAAGCCATGCAACAGAGTGGAGAGCGGCGGAAGCAGCTCCTTGCCAGAGCGGTCGGCTATTTTGAACGAGCCATTGAGTGCCTGAAAGGAACGCAGACTGATTTCGCTCTGGCGGAGGTCTATCGGCATCTGGCGCAAACGCTAGAGGCGCAGGGACAGCAAGAGCGGGCCCTTGAATACTGGCGTTCGGGATATGAACTGTTGCATGCCTCTGAGGCTGGTGGACAGGGCGATACTGCATTCCGCGAATAAAGGCTATAGCCCATCTTCTTTGTAGGTGGCCTCGTATATCAACATCTTGTTTGAGGCGGGCTGTCTCGATCGGGCAGCCCGCTTGCTCATTCCTCTGCTCGCAGCCGAACCAGCATGATGCTAAACCAGAGAATCCACGCGGCAAAGAACAGAATGGCATAGGTGGTTAAGGGCGACTGCCCCGTTGCCGGGCTGCAAGCAACTCCGACCGCGCTGCCACTCAAGGGTGCGGAAACGGCCAGCCCACAGTAGCCAAAAAGGAGCCAGGAAGTCGGCCAGAGCGTGCGCCCGCTTCGAGCAATCATCGCACCAAAGAACAGGCTGGAAAGCGCCAGAATCCCGATCGCGACCGCATTAGTGGTAATGGTAAAGATGTTGGTAAACTGGATAGTTCCCTCTGCAATGGTGCTGCCATGAAGGTTCTGTGCGGTTAGCGTGACATAGATCGTGCCGATGAGCGTTCCCAGAAGGAAGATCAGAATACCAATTGTGCCAAGCCAGGCGGCAAGGACCGCGAACCCCTTTCCTCTCCAGGCAAAAGATGGCATCCCCTCTGCCTGGTGTTCATCTTCTTCCTGCGGTTTCTCGCTCTCCTGCTCTTCACCCTCTTCAAGCTGACGCATCAGTTCTTGCGCGACAATAATGCGGTAGAGTGAATAGGGAAAGGTGAAGAGCAGCGCGAAGGCCAGAAAGAGCAGGCCGCGATAGATCAGGAAGTGGAGCGTGTGCTGCTGAATCCAGAGAAAATAGGCATCCATCCTGCCAACCAGCCGTGTATCATCGAAGCCAGCCGGATTGAGGACCAGCAATTGATAGAGCGGCGTGAGAAGAAGCAAAATAAGTGCGCTGACCAGATACAGCCAGCCGTTTGTGCGTAAACGTGAAAGTAAATTCCGTTTTTTCATGAAAAGCGAACCTACATCTTTGAACTTTCTTCATACAGTAGCAAAAAAGCCTTCATGTCACAAGATCGAAAGGGAAAAGACAGCTCTCTTATCGTTTAACCAGTAGAGACCCTTTGCTCGCCTGTTTTGTTTTGCTGTTGGGTTCAGTTGGAAAGTGGAGGATTGTTGTTATGCCTCGTGATATTCCGGTGGGAAATGGACGATTACTGGTGAATTTCGATCGGGCCTACAATGTGCGTGATATCTACTGGCCACATATTGGACAGGAGTTGCATACTGGTGGTGATATCTCCTATACAGGCGTCTGGGTTGACGGCTCGTTTGCCTGGCTCAACGATCCCCAGTGGCGGAGGCAGATTCAGTATAGAGAGGAGACATTGGTCACCCATGTACTGCTTGAGCATCCTCGTTTACAGCTCCGCTTGCTCTGTGAAGATTTGGTCGACTTTCACCACCCTGTGTTTCTCCGCCACATGATTATCACCAATCTAGCGACACGGGAGCGAGAGGTGCGGCTGTTCTTCCATTATGACTGGTATCTCTGGAATGACCGGAACGCAAACACGGTATTTTACGCTCCCGAGCAGCAGGCGCTGATCGCCTATAAGTTGCGTGCATACTTCCTGATGAACGGGTTGGTGCGCCTGGACGGAACGACCACCGTTGGGGTCAGTAGCTGGGCTACCGGGATCAAGCAGTTTCAGGGCGCAGAGGGGACATGGCGTGACGCGGAAGATGGCGTCCTGGGCCGTAATCCGATTGCGCAGGGCTCGGTTGATAGCACACTGGCGCTGCATGTTCCGAATGTTGCTGGCGGCGCTGCTGTTGAGTGCTATCACTGGCTTGTGGCCGGTCGGGACTGGTCTGCCGTTGTGGAACTGGATCGGCTGGTGCGTGAGCGCGGTCCCGAAGTGTTGCTACAGCGTACCGCGAATTACTGGAAGCGTTGGGTGAACAGGGAAGTGGAGCCAGATTTCGCCGACCTGTCGCCTGAACTGGTCGCTCTGTATAAGCGCAGCTTGCTGATTGTGCAGAGCCAGATCGATCACGGGGGCGCTATTCTGGCCGCAAACGATGGCGATGTACAGGAGTTCTCCAATGATAGCTACTCCTACATGTGGCCACGTGATGGGGCGCTGGTTGCAAACGCGCTGAGCCATGCGGGCTATGGCGAGCCGACCCGCTCGTTCTTTCACTTCTGTAACGATGTCCTGACCGAAGGCGGTTATCTGCTTCAGAAGTATAACCCCGACCATTCCTGGGGGAGTAGTTGGGAAGCGTGGATTGATGGGGAAGGGCAGCCTCAGTTGCCGATTCAGGAAGATGAAACGGCACTGGTGATCTATAGTCTCTGGCAACATTATCAGCGGTTTCATGATATCGAGTTCGTGGCTGCGCTGTTTCGCTCGCTGATCGTGCGAGCGGCTGACTTTATGGTCTCCTATCGAGATCCGAGAACGGGACTGCCCCAGGCCTCCTATGATCTCTGGGAAGAGCGCCGGGGTATCTTTACCTTTACGACCGCCACCGTCTATGCGGGATTGAAGGCGGCGGCTCAGTTCGCGCATCTGTTTGGTGAAACTGTGCTGGCGGAGCGCTATGGTAGGGAAGCCGAAGTGATGAGAAGCGCGGCGCTTCAGTACCTCTGGGATGAGGAACGGGGCCACTTCTTGCGTCGAATCCAGGTGAAAGCGGATGGCTCACTTGAGAAAGATACGGCGCTGGATAGCAGCCTGTGCGGTCTGTTCCTCTTCGGGTTGCTGCCCGCCGATGATCCTCGTGTTGAGCGTACCATTCAGGCTGTTGAGCGCGCCCTCTGGGTGAAAACAGAGATCGGGGGGATGGCCCGCTATGAGAATGATCGCTATCATCAGGTGACAGAAGATCTCTCCATTGCGCCGGGGAATCCCTGGTGTATCTGCACTCTATGGCTGGCGCGATATCGCATCGCTCGGGCCCGCTCCCTGGATGAGCTACATCGGGCCTTGCCACTGCTGGAATGGGTGAAAAAGCGGACCCTGTCGAGTGGCGTGCTGGCAGAACAGATGCATCCCTTTACCGGCGAGCCGCTGAGTGTTTCCCCATTAACCTGGAGCCATGCGGAATATATTATGACCGTGCGCAGCTATTGTGAGGCATATCGTAAGCTGGCATAACCAAATGACGAACAGCGATAAGACAGCGTTTGCTCCTTTATCGCTGTTCTTTTTTGTGTTAGTGTATACATGTGAGAAATAACCCGGAAACAGCCCGTTAAGCGCCTTAACCTCTACATTTTTGCAGAACAGCATAACCCGCCTGCAAAAGAAGAAAATCAATTGAAGGGGAGGACTCTTTTCATGCCGCGCTGGTTGTATTTCCTGCTGATCTTTGCAGTTGCAGCCGTTGTTCTTGATTTCGCACATGTGTCTTTGCCACCCGCCATCATTTTTGGGCTTGCAGCACTTGGCATTGTGCCGCTGGCTGCATTGATTGGCACATCCGTTGAAGGGGTCGCTGAATATACCGGTGAACGCATCGGGGGCTTGCTCTTTGCGACATTTGGCAATGCCACCGAACTGATTATCAGCATTTTTGCGCTGAGTGAAGGATTAGTCGATGTGGTTCGTGCCTCGATTATTGGTGCGATCCTGGGTAATGCGCTCCTGGCCCTGGGAATCTCTGTCTGTGTCGGTGGTTTCAGGCACGGACGCCTGAAGTTCGAGGCTCGCCCGGCCAGTCAGTATGCATCGCTCTTTTTGCTCTGTTCAGCGGGCTTGATGTTGCCAACCATTGCGAATCTGCATGTGGTATCGACGCAACAGAAGGTAGTAGAACATAATCTCTCGGACTTTATTGCGGTCATCCTGTTACTTGGATATATCGCTTCGATTATCTTTAGCGTGTTTCGGTTTCGTGATCATGGTGACGAGGATGAGGATCTAGAGCCGACTCTGGGCGCACGCTCAATGGACGCGATCTCGCGCTTGCTCTCGTACCGCTATCGTCTGGCACAGAGCGATATCGCGGGTAAGACCGAAGCATTGAAGCATATAGATGTCGCTGTGGATACGATGCTCAAACAAGAGCAGAAGCCGGCTGCAACCCGGGAGATCAACCCGGTTCAGGCGGCAGCATCCGCGACAAAACAGCCTGTCCATCTGCACCGTCCGCCGCTCTGGCGTTCTCTGTTGCTGTTGTGTCTCGCCACAGTAGGGGTCGCGCTGGTCTCCGAGGTGTTGGTTGGCTCGATTGAACCGATGGCGAAGGGTCTGGGTTGGAATGAGGCGTTTATAGGTCTGGTGTTTGTGCCATTTATTGGCGCGTTGCCCGAATACTTTAACTGCATCTCGATGGCCTGGAATAAGAAGATCGGTATGGTGTTGGCGGCGTCCGCTGGCTCCTCTATTCAGATCGCGCTGCTGGTTGCACCGCTGTTGGTGCTGCTCAGCCTGTTTATGCCACAACGCCTGGATCTGGTATTCAGTATCGTTGAGCTTGCGGTGCTTGGCATTACGACCTTTCTTTTCAGCGAGATTACAAAAGATGGCGAACTGGTCTGGCTGGAAGGGCTTTTGCTGATACTGCTCTTTGGCATGATGGCAGGAACAGTCTTTGCCTTTGGTGCCTGAACAAGCGAAGGGCGAGCGGAGGATCTCCTGCTCGCCTCTTTTGTGTGCGCACGTTACCGTCTTTGAACCGAGCGGGTAAAGTGCAGGTAGCCCAGAATGACGCTCGCAAGGAGCAAGACAAGCGTAACAACGATACCCCCTTCGGGCCCAAAGTTTCCCCCATTCAGCCACTCCGGGCCGACACTATGCATTTGAATGGGATAGAAGCCCCGATAGACAACCCCGCTGACTGGCAAACCGAAGACATTTCCTTGCATCCAGTTCCAGGCGGCATGGAGGCCGCTAACGCCCCAGATGTTCCCCGTATAGGCTGCATAGAGCGCGGTCAGGATCGCGAAGAGGAAGAGGTTCAGGAAGGAAATCACGTTGAAATTGGCGTTCAGGCCGTGCGCGAGCGAGAAGAGAAGCGAGGAAACAAACAGCGCAGCGGCCGGCGAGAGCTTCACGCCCAGGAGCGGGAAGAGCCAGCCCCGATAGATCAGCTCTTCTTTACCCCCTTGTAGCATCCAGGCCAGAAAAACGACCGCCACGCTTTGCCAATCGCGCATGTGCCCCTCCAGGGGCTTGAGTGAGCTCAGTGTGGCTGTTCCTGAGAGCAGAAGGAGGCCAACTGAGGAACCCATGAGCAGACAACCCGTAGTTATTCCAAGAGCATATGAACTGGTGAATGATTTGACGTTCAGGCCGAGGGTGCGAAAAGAACGCTTTTCACGATAAGGAGCCAGAGGAGCAGAACGACAGCGGCAAGCCAGATAAAACAGATCCAGATGTAGCCAGCGGCGCTCTTCAGACTATCAGTATCTCGATAGAGTGCGTATACCTGTTCACGTAACGAGAAGATAGAGCAGATTTTGTAGAAAGCAGGGATAAGCAGGTAATTGGGAAGCAAGAGAAAGACGAAAGAAAGCAGGGCTGTGATGAGAATCGTGAGGATCTTGCCCGGTCGGAAGCGACTGAGTCGGGCCTGCTGAAAAAGTGGTGTATGAGGATCAAGGAGCGTTTGACGCTGCTCCAACTCCATTGATTGCATTTTAATATACATTTTTTGCATTGCCCCTTTGACATAGTATAAATGACAACATAACGTCATCAAGACAGCCTAAGCGTCATGCTGGAAAGAAACTGTTCAATTGTCTTCTACAAACAAATCGCAGAAAGTGCGGAAATGTTACGGGGTAAAAAAAAGACGAGCAGGGAAAAGGACCTGCCCGCCTTTTGCGTGCGTTAAATGGGAATGGGGAGAACGTTATGTCCCTCTCTTCCTGATTGTACCAGATGGGATATAAACAGCTCGACGACAAATGGTTGCTCATAAAGCAAGCGATCTTTTCCATCCTTGATGCTGATGTAGAGCCGTTCGCGGCGTCCCCCGGGCTCTTTTTCAAACGGAGGCATCGGAAGCAAAACCTCTGCTGCATAGCCATATCCTGGGACCTGTACCTCTGCGCGTTGGATGACATAGGCTTTGCCCTGAGCCAGCACAGACCGAACCTCCAGATGGACTATATCGCCCTCTGTGAGGGCGCTCAGGCCAGCGATTGGGCTTCCTGGTGGCGCGGCAATAGGCCGGGTGGGGTGATTGCGACCCATAATGGTAATGCGTACCTGATAGGGCTGCTCCGGTCTGATCCGTAGCGGGGTTTCAACCAATGCGGCAGCCTGAATATCGCGTCGTTGTGTTCCAAGCACAAAGCTTTGCAGGTGTTTCAGCCAGACGCTCTTGACAACCGTTCCCTTATGAGGAGCCGGTAAGCCGGGCTTGCTCGCCGGGATCGGAAGCTGATTGATCACACGCATGATTGCAGGCAGGGCCGTGGTGAGCCGCTGTTTGACACGGTGCATGGTCTGGCTCAGTTCTCTGCTGAGGGCCGGCTTCTGTGGCTGCGCCGGAACTGGCAGGAACGATTGCTGCGGTGAGGGGGCCCCCGAAGGGGGGGGCTCATGCTGTCGAGATGCAAACGGCTGCATCCGCATGGTTTCCTGCTGATCGATGGGAACCGGTTCAGATAGCTTCCGGGTGGGCTGCTTCACCACGTCATCGCTTGTCGGGCTACCCTTCTCTTCTGGCATCTGATAGGGCAAGGGACCACTGGCAATGATGGTTGCTTCTGGGTCGTGCTTGCCCTGTTGTTTATCTGTATGTTTCGATGTAGAGCTATCGTTTGAGGCAAGCGTCTCAAGGGCAGCGGCCAGTTCATCGGCATGCTGGAAACGTTGAGCGCTCTCGATAGTCAACGTGCGTTGGAGGATCGGCGCGAAGCGGGCGGGAAATTCCTGTTTCTTGACGATGTCGCGTTCGGGAGCGGCTCCGGTCAGGAAAAGGTAGAGAAGCGCGCCCAGGCTATAGAGATCTGCGCGCGCGTCCGGCGGGTTTTGCTGGATCTCGGGCGCGGTAAACTTGCTGGCCGGGATCTTTGCCTTTTTTGCTGGCAGAAGCTGACGGACGGCAGGCGTTAGCCAGGAAACGATGAGCTCTGGTGTTGAATCGTTTTCACGGATAACGATCGTATAAGGATCGAGATCACCTAAAAAGATCTGATGGCGGTGCAGTGCAGAGAGCGTGCGGCAGAGCGAGAGGGTCCAGCGAATCGCTGTTTTTGTATCGGGGAGCCCGTTTCCGCTTTGAAGCTGATGCTGGAGTACGTGCAGGGAGGACTTTTCTTGTGTCTGGACCTGTTGCCCGGCAATAACGAAAACATGTCCACGAAGAGAACGGAGATCGATCACTGGCAGAACACCGGCCGGGTGTTCCTGACGGAGCAGATCATATTCTTGTTGGATTGCTTTGAGAGCGCGGGCCTGCGTGCTCTGATCCAGCGAACTGGTGTCGATATCACGAATAGCGACAGGGCGTTGAAGCCGGTTGTCGGTTGCCAGAAAGATTTGTACAGCGGGTTGTCGTCGCACGAGAGCTGTTATATGATAGCGTTCATCAATCGCTTTCGTATCGCTTGAGAGCATATTGGAGTTCTGCTCAATGCGTGCGCCACAGCTACTACAGAAAACCGCATTCTGCGGTAGCGCGGTCTCGCAGTGCGGACAATGGGTACCAGAGGGCTGTTTTTGTGCATTGATAGTCGGTGTCACGCTCATAGATCCTCTACTACGTCTTTTTCAGGATAGGACAAACAACCGCCTGACAAGGGATACACAGGTTGAGCTTCTCAATGGCACGATGTCTGCTGCTGAAGTGCTTTGAGAAGAGAAAAGAAAAAATGATAACAGACAGTGTTGTTCTATAAAGAATGAACAATACGAAGCTCCATTGATTTCTGTCTTCTTATTATACGTTGTATTGGTGGATTTAGGGTATCGTCGTAGGAGGATGGAGAGGGATGTTTTCCCCTTGTCACATGTCGGATGTTTTGTTAGAATCCCTAAAGGATACTTGGCCTCTTTTCCTGCTCTGGATAGTGCCTGAGAAGCTTGCGAGTGATACAATATGAGTAAGAGTACCCCAGAAGCATAGGGCCGGGGGCTGATCGACAGTGCTGTCTCTGCGGTCCCTGCTGGCTTCTCAGAGCCAATGTATTCGCTTACCAATCTGGCACCACAACGACGTCTGTGTGTGCTTGCCTTGTGTCTCAAGAGGCTCCTGAATACCTGCATGCGAGCATGCTCTTGATTATGGATCACTCTTGTATCCGGGATGTCAAGAGTGTGTTTCCATGTTTGGAGAAAAATACAAGATCGATTTTCTCGTGTAGAAAGCCGGAACGGTTTTGAGAACGGAACAGAAGAGGTTTGAAAGGCGACACCACTCGTGTTCTCTGGAACGCGAGGACCGGGGGCGTTGGCAGAACCTCTTTGAGGAATGCAATGCGCGTTCCTCGCGCCTCTCTCCTGGAGAGAGCAGCCTTGTGGCAATCCCTTGAGGTTGTTGAGGGCTGAAAGCAAACAAGCGAACGTCTCTCTTTTGTGGAAAGAGAAACGGCGAGAAGACAAGAGGCGAAGAGTGCATTTGTGCTACGTGGAGTCCTGTTACTTCTTTTTATGAAAAGAAGCGAAGATAGAAGGATTTAATGTTCTCCTCTTGCCAGAAGAAAAGATTGTGATGATCCGAAACGACCCGGAGGTATGTTTAAGATGGACTTTGCCACCCTTTTATTCTGGATTCTGGCAATTGTCATGGTGGTGGCGGCCTTAGCGGTAGTCACAATGCGCAACATCGTTCACAGCGCTATGGCGCTCTTTTTCATGTTTGCGCTGGCTGCCGGTGTGTATGTCCTGGCCCGTGCTGAATTCATTGCTATTGTACAGATCCTTATTTATGGTGGTGCTATTACCGTTTTGATCCTGTTCGCGCTCATGTTGACGCGTATAGGAGGACAACGGCGGACGAATCCAACAAACAGAACCTGGCCGGTTGCCTTGCTGGTCTGTCTCCTTGTTGGTGGCAGCATCCTGTATGCTCTGTTGAGTAGTCCTCTGGCTGTTTCGCAGACGCTTCCTGCTAGCGTCCCGATGGACCCACTGAACAATGTAGCACGCATTGGCTTGCTGCTGTATAGTCCTAGCCAGTATAGCTATGTACTGCCTTTTGAAATTGCCTCTATTGTACTGTTGGTAGCAATTGTCGGCGCAATTGTTATCGGCAGGGAGGATTAGTATATGTTAACCACGCTCACACTCAACCATTTCCTGGTGCTTGGCGCTATTCTTTTTTGTATAGGACTGTATGGCACCATTGCAAAACGGAATGCCATTGCTGTCCTGATGGGCATTGAAATTATGCTCAATGCGGTGAATGTGACTCTGGTTGGTTTTTCGCTCTTCAATCAGGTTCCCGCTTATCGGGGCCTGCTTACCGGTCAAATCTTCGCTATCTTTATTATCACTGTGGCGGCGGCGGAAGCCGCGGTTGCTCTGGCGATGGTCATTGCGATCTATCGCAGACGCAAGACGGTGGATGTTGGCGAAATTGATATCATGAAGTTCTGATTCAGACAGGTCGCTAATGTGAAGAAAGGAGTTGTGCGCCCCCCTGTCTTCGAGGGTTAACACAGTGCGCACTGTGTTTTTTGGTTATGGAATTGTATCAATCTTCCTGGCTGATCCTGTTTGCTCCGCTCTTCGCTTTCGTCGTGATTATTTTCGGCACGCGAATGCTGGATCTGTTCAGCCGTCCTCGTGCAGCCACGGTGAGCGAAGAGTCTCATGGACATGCCACAGAGGCGCATGGTGAGGAGTCTCATGGTCATCATCATAATGGACTTGATGACGATGAAGATCCCAAAGTGCCTCAGTTGACCATCTGGGCAAAAGCCAGCGCCTGGGTTGCGATGCTCTTTATGGTGATCGCCTGTGGGTTCTCCTGGTTTTTGTTAATCAATGCTCTTACCAGTAACGTGCTCCCGGATCAGGGCACCTCGGTCTTTCATTATGAGTGGTTCGCGGTCCCTGGCAATCCGTTAAAACTTGAAATCGCTTTCCATATTGACCGCCTGGCTATCGCGATGATGGTGGTGGTGACGACGATCGCTCTCCTGGTGATGATCTACTCTCAGGGCTACATGGAGCGCTCCGCCGGGTACGCTCGCTTCTATTCGTACCTGTCGCTGTTCGCGTTCTCCATGCTGGTGATCGTGTTTGCCGCTAACTTCCTGGTCATGTTCATTGGTTGGGAACTGGTCGGTCTCAGTTCTTATCTGCTGATTGGCTTCTGGATTAATAAGACTGCCAAGCCTGATGAGCAGCGTCCGTCTCCCGCAAGCGCTTCGTTGCAGGCGTTTGTGATGAACCGTATCGGTGACGTTGGCTTTATCATCGGCATCATGATTCTGTTCACGTCTCTTGGCACCTTCGATTTTCACACGCTCTTTGCCAATGCCGGCCATATGGATAAAACCCTGCTGACCATCGCGATGATCTGTGTGTTCTGTGGTGCTATTGGTAAGTCGGCCCAGGTTCCGCTGCATTCCTGGCTGCCTTCCGCTATGGAAGGTCCGACTCCTGTTAGCGCGCTGATCCACGCCGCGACGATGGTTGCTGCTGGTGTCTATATGGTGGCGCGTACCTTCCCGCTGTATGCTGCGGCTGAGCCTGCTGCGTTCACTGTTGTTGCCTGGATTGGTGGTCTGACCGCGTTCTTCGCAGCGACCATTGCGCTGGTCCAGCGCGACTTCAAGCGTGTGCTGGCCTTCTCGACGATCAGCCAGCTTGGTTATATGTTTGTGGGTCTTGGTGTTGCCGGTCTGGCCGTGTTGAACGGTCATGGACCCGCCAACGAGCATGAGGCGCTGTTGGTCGCTGTTCAGGGCGCGTTGTCCGAGGGCGGTCATCATGTGCCATACTACGGCGTTGGTGCCGGTATGTTCCATCTGTTCACGCATGCCTTCTTCAAGGCGCTGCTCTTCCTGGGTGCTGGTAGCGTGATCCATGCCCTGCATCATGTGACCCATCGTGAGATGCAGGATATGCGCTTTATGGGTGGCCTGGCGAAGAAAATGCCGATTACGGCGATCACCTGGTTGGTTGCCGTGCTGGCAATTTCTGGCTTCCCTTTCACCTCTGGCTTCTATAGTAAAGAGACAATTATTGGTCTGGCCTATGAAACCAATCAGTGGGGTCTGTATGTGCTGACCCTGGTGACGGCCGGTCTGACCGCCTTCTACATGCTGCGTGCATATATCCTGGCCTTTGGTGGTCGCGATGGTAAGTTCGGTGGCCTCTGGGGTGGCACCTATCGCGGTGTTGGCGAGCCTCATGAGTCTCCGTTCACCATGACCATCCCGTTGATTATTCTGGCGATTCCTTCGATTATCGCCGGCTACTGGACTGGTTTCTTTCCCTTTGTGCAACCTCAGGCGAACCCGCTGGACATCCCGCACATGCTGTCCCTGCCTGATACCTGGATCGGTGTGCTGGTGTCGTTTATCGGTCTGGCCGTCGCCTATGTGATGTATTGTCGCGTGGAACCAGCAAAACTCGAATCTTTCGTACGGAATAATTCCTTCGTACGTGGACTCCACGCCTTCCTGTTTAACAGATGGTTTATTGATGACCTCTATGCGGCCTTTGTGAAGTACATTGTGATTGGCTTCTTCTGCAATGTCGCTCAGGCCATTGATACCTATGTTGTTGATGGTATTGTAAACGGTGTCGCTTTCCTGATTACTGGCCTGGGCCAGGGTATTCGGCGTCTGCAGACCGGACGCGTGCAGGCTTACATGGTTGGTTTCTTTGGTGGCGTCGCTGTGTTGGCAATCGTGGTTATTGTGCTGGTCACGAGGGGATATTAAGTTATGGACATTTTGTTTCATCCACTTACCTTAATTATCCTGCTGCCAGTGATCGGCGCACTGGTAGCGTATCTGACGCCTACAAAGGTTTCTCGCTGGGTGGCACTGATTTTCAGTGCGCTCGTGTTCGTGGTGACGCTCTACCTGCTCGGGCAGGGCTTCTCTCATGGATTTGGTAGCTTAAAGACCATTGGCGCTGTTAATCGCGTCGATTGGAATGCTGTTCGCGTCGACTGGATTTCTATTCCTATCGGGAAAATTCCGTTTAATGTTCAGTACTTCATGGGCGTTGATGGCCTGGGTCTTCCGCTGGTGGTGCTGAATGGTATGCTCACGGTGCTGGCGATTATTGGTGGCTGGCGGCGCAATCGGGTAAAAGATTACTTCGCCTTGCTGCTGCTGCTGGAAGCTGGCGTGATGGGTGTCTTTACAGCAATGGATCTGTTCCTCTTCTTCCTGTTCTGGGAGGTCGAGCTTGCCCCGATGTTCCTGCTGATCGGTATCTGGGGTAATGAGCAGATTAAGCACGGGGTTCCGGGTCGTATCTACTCTGCCTGGAAGTTCCTGCTGTACACCTTCTTCGGTAGTGTCTTTATGTTGGTCGGTTTCCTGCTGCTCTACTTCATGAATGCAGGAACCGCGGGTGCGACAATCACGGCGAGCATGCCGTACTTTGCCGATCCGGCGCATATGCCCTCCGGCACGCTGAATGTTCTTGGTATCACTGCAAGCGCCCAGTTGGTGCTGTTCCTGTTGATCTTTGTCGCCTTCGCGGTAAAGATCCCAATGTTCCCATTTCATACCTGGCTGCCAGATGCGCACACCGATGCTCCAACTGAGGTCAGTGTGATCCTGGCTGGCGTCCTCCTGAAGATGGGTGCGTACGGTCTGATCCGTATCTGTTTCACGCTCTTCCCGGAGGGGATTCACGCGTTCGCTCCCTGGATGGCTGGCCTGGCCGTGATCAACATCATCTATGGTGCGGCAATCTGTCTCGTCCAGAAGGACATGAAGAAGCTTATCGCGTATTCCAGTATCAGCCATATGGGTATTACCCTGCTTGGTGTGGCTGCCGCTGCCGGTAGCGGCAACGTCCAGTTCCGCGAGGTGGCGCTGATGGGTGCAACCTTCCAGCTTATCAGCCACGGCTTGATTTCTGGTATGCTCTTCTTCTGCGTTGGCGTGATCTACGACCATGCCCATACGCGTATGATTGCTGACTTCGGTGGTGTCGCCAAGAAGATGCCGCGTCTGGCCACCCTGTTTACGCTGGCCGGTATGGCCTCGCTTGGTCTGCCTGCTCTGGCTGGTTTCGTTGCTGAATACATGGTCTTCACAAGCAGCTATAAGATCTGGCCTGTGGCGACCGTGGTTTCGGTCTTTACTATGATCCTGACCGCTGGCTATCTGCTCTGGATGTTGAAGCGCGTCTTCTTTGGCCCCTTCAACAAGAAATGGAGCTGGTTGCCGGATGCCAACCCGCGCGAGATGGTTCCGCTGGTGATCCTGGCGGCTTTCATCGTGATCGTTGGTATCTATCCCAAGTTCTTGATTGATGTGCTGCTACCTAGTTTGCATCATGTCCTGTATGATGCGGCTCAGGCTTTGATTAAGTAGGAATCTCCCGGAACCCGTTGAGGCGATAGAGCTTCTTCTTCTTCGGGTTTCGGATCACCCGAACCGGGGGAATATTGCCGAAATATTCCCCCAGGCGGGTTAAGGAGTTCAGAATGAAATTCAGTGCGTTTGATTTCTACCTGCTCTCGCCAGCGATCAGCCTGATGGTATTGGCGCTTGTGGTGATGGCGGTCGATATGTTCGTAAAACGCCGCAGTGTTGTCGCCGCGATTTCGCTCGTCGGTCTGATTGTTCCTGCGGGGTTTGCGATCTCTCAAGCGATGACTCTGACCGGGACGCATAAAGCGTTCTGGGATATGTTGATTATCGATCAATACTCTATCTTTTTCACGATTCTCTTTTTAGTAATCGCGGCAGTGATGATCCTGGCCTCATATAACTATGTGGAACGCTATGTGAAAGGCCAGGGCGAGTTCTATGTCTTGATGCTGTTCTCAGTCGTCGGCATGATGCTGATGGCAAGCACCAGTGAACTGATCACGGTCTATATCTCGCTGGAGCTGACCAGCTTCCCGCTGTATGTGATGGCGGGTCTGATTCGTGAGAACGATAAGTCTGCTGAGGCAGCCGTCAAGTATGTGCTCCTGGGGGCGATGTCGTCCGCAATCCTGCTTTATGGCTTTGCTCTGCTCTATGGTCTGACCGGGACAACTGATCTGGCTGGCATTGCGAAATCCTTTGGACAGATCGGACAGGGGAACCTGGCTGTGCTGGTCGCCGATATTCTGATTATTGCCGGTTTCGGCTTCAAGATCTCGGCTGTACCGTTCCACATGTGGGCCCCTGACATCTATGAGGGATCACCTACTCCTGCAACGGCCTTCTTCTCGGTTGGCTCAAAGGCTGCTGGCTTTGCCGCAATGATTCGTGTGTTTATGCTTGGTAATCTGGGCGCGGTCAACCTGGGTGATCTGGTTGTCGTTCTTTCGATCGTCGCGGTTCTGACCATGACGGTCGGTAACGTGGTCGCTGCGGTTCAGAGCAACGCGAAACGCATGATGGCCTATTCCGGTATCGCGCAGGCTGGCTATATCCTGGTTGGCTTTATCGCAAGTCTGGCATCGGGACAGCCGCAAGGCAATAGCGCGGTGCTGTTCTACTTGCTGGTCTATGCGGTGACGAACCTGGGCGCTTTCGCCGGTATTATTGGGCTGGCGAACCTGACCGGTGGCGATCGCATCGAAGATTTCCGTGGCCTGTTCTATCGCGCGCCGCTGCTGAGCATTGGAACGGCGCTGTGTCTGCTGTCGCTCGGTGGTATCCCGCCAATGGCTGGCTTTATCAGTAAGCTGTATCTCTTCTCGGCTGCCTGGAATATGGGCCAGTACTGGCTGGTGGTCGTGGCACTGCTCAACAGCGTGATCTCGCTGGTCTACTATGGCCGCATTGTGAAGGCGATGTTCTTCGACAAGCCTGCAAAGCAGGGTCGCCTCTCCACTTCCTTCAGCCTCGGCACATCGCTGGTGCTGATGAGTGCGGCGCTGGTCGTGATGACACTGGTCGCGCAGGTCTTCCTGTCGGCTACCAGTTTGCCCGCTGGTCTCCTGATGGCGGGTCACTAAGCATCTATTCAGAAGAAGAAACGGGGTCCGTGCTGGTACGGGCCCCGCTTTGCTTTTCAGCTTGCCCTCTCCTCATCGCCCATTCCCCTGGATTGTTTATTTTTTCTTTAGATTCTGGCTGTACGATTTGGGAGAAATACATGTATACCTGTTTCTATTCGGAGTCCAATAATGAGCTTTATTGTGCAAACGGTCCATCTGACCAAAAAATACAGAAACCAAATCGCGCTACAGAATGTTAATCTGCTGATTGAGCAGGGGACGATCTATGGCCTGCTCGGGCCAAATGGAGCGGGAAAGTCAACGCTCATCAAGCATCTGGTTGGCCTGCTCCGCCCGACTGAGGGGCAGGTGCTGTTGTTTGGTGAGCCCTGGCGGCGAGAACACCTCTGGCATATTGGTGCACTGATCGAAGGTCCCGCCCTCTATGGCCATCTGACAGCCTGGGAGAATCTGGCGGTGCATGCGACGTTGCTTGGTGTGCCAAAAAACCGTATTGATGAGGCGCTGGAGCAGGTTGATCTGCGCAATGTAGGTTCCAAGAAGGCGGCTCAGTTCTCGCTCGGGATGAAGCAGCGGCTGGGGATTGCTTCGGCCTTGCTGAGCAGGCCCAAATTGCTGATTCTGGACGAGCCAACAAATGGGTTGGATCCTGCTGGCATTCGCGAGATGCGCGGGCTGATTCATCGTTTTTGCCAGCAAGGAATGACGGTTCTGGTTTCCAGTCATATCCTGGCTGAAATTGAGCAGGTCGTTACGCACCTGGGCATTATCAGCAAGGGGCAGCTTCGCTATCAGGGACGACTACGCGATCTGCTGGCGCAAGGACAACAACGCGTTGAGTTGGAGACGCCGCAGCTTCAGCAGGCATACCGGTTGCTTCAGCCCTCGTTCCCGGCCTTGCGGGTCGAAGGTCAAAAGCTGGTGCTTCCGAATCCGGGTGCGGTCACGGCTCAAATTATCTCGTTGTTGACGCAGCATGGCATCGCTGTGACCAAAATCGATACGGTACAGGATGATCTGGAAACGCTCTTCCTGCGGCTTGTTGAGAGCGGAAACTATCGCTAGGAGGAGAATGAGAGATGTTTGCTGTACTTCGGGCTGAATGGTTGCGTCTGAAAGGGGCTTTTGTACCGTTGTTTCTGACGGTGCTCCCGGCGAGCATTGTGGTGCTGGTAACGATCATGCGTTATCTGGCTCCGAACGCGACCGTCTGGAGCTATTACCTCTGGATGCTCTTCAACTGGTGGCCGCTGATCTGGGGGCCTTTCGGTATCGCGATTCTGGCTGCCCATTCGATGATGCTGGATAAGCCCTTGCTTCGGGGGCTGCGCTCACGTCCCGTGTCACCTGCGCTGCTCTACCTGGGAAAGCTGCTGGTACTGGTAATTCACTTCCTGGTCAGCTCTCTGTTGCTGATTGCATTGACGCTTTTGTCCGGGGTGCTCTTGCTCAAAGGGGCGACACCCTGGGGAACGGTCATTACTGCGTCGCTGCTGATCTGGGTAACGGCGCTGCCGCTGGTTGCGCTGATGTTGTGGTTTGCGCTGCTTGGCGGTTATGTATTGCCGGTTGTCGTTTCGCTTGTCGGGCCCTTGAGTGGCGCAGTCATGGCGGTACAATCATCCTGGATGTTGAATCCCTGGGCTTGGCCGTTGCGCGTGGTTATCCCGGTGGTTGGGGTGCATCCAAACGGTGTACCGCTTGAGGCTGGCGACCCGCTGTTGCAGACGCCAATGGTTCCAGTAGTGTTGGTGTCACTGATCGCGTTTATCCTGTTCGCAGCCCTGGGGGCGGTCTGGTTCGCCCGGCAGGAGGTGAAGGCATGACACTCCTGCGCGGAATGGGGGCCGAGTTTCTCAAGTTGCGGCGCTCTATGACACTCTGGTTAACGGTGCTGTTTCCGTTGCTCTGCATGCTGGCATTTGGCTGGTATCTGGCAACGACACACCGGATGACCTGGGATAATCTTCAGGAAACGTTTCTCATCTGGCTGGTGTTCTGGAGTGCTGGCGGTACGGCACTTCAGGCAGCGCTGGCTGCGAACATGGATGGGCAGAACTGGCGAGCGCTCCTTGCGCGTCCTGTTGAGCCGGGGATACAGCTAGGCGCGAAATATCTGACGCTGCTTGTGCTCTTGTTACTTCATGCGCTCTGGTTCAGTGTCTTGATTCTGATCACGGGGCTCCTGCTCCATGCTGAGGGCGAGATTCTCTGGGGGAGCTTGCTCGGTGCGCCGCTGGCTACCACGCTCTTTGTGATGCCGATGCTGTTGCTTTACACATGGCTTGCGACGGCGAAAGGGTTCGGTTGGACCATCGGGCTTGGTGGGATCGGCATGCTGGTGGGGACGCTGCTTGGGACAACGTCAATGGGTGATGCGGTATGGATGTATGTTCCCTGGGCGTGGCCTTTCCGCTTCCCGATGATGGCGCACGCGCTCTCCACGAACTGGCCACAGTTGCTGTTCCCTGTGGTTGCGACCGTTGTTCTGACGGTCACGGTGTTGTGGGTAAGTATACGCTGGTTCAGGCGACGCGAGTGGTAGACGGGACATTGTACGATTCAGATATGCGACCATTTTCAGGGAAGGAGCTGCTGTGTATGCTTGATGATGCGACGTTGCAGGGGAAAATTCTGCTTGTAGATGATGATGATGAGATTACACAGTTCGTCCAGGATGCCCTTGAGGACGAAGGCTTTACGGTGCTGATTGCACACGATGGAGCCCGGGCTATTGAACTGGCTCGGGTGGAAATCATCGATCTGGTGCTGCTGGACATTATGTTGCCGCATCTCGATGGCTTCAGTGTGTGCCAGGTTTTGCGTGATGAGCTGGATATCCCGATTCTCTTTGTCAGTGCCAGACAGGGAGAGTCCGACCGGATCCAGGGATTGAGTGTCGGTGGCGATGATTATATTATGAAGCCGTTCAGTATTCGGGAACTGGTTGCCCGGGTACGGGCGCATCTCCGCCGCGAGAACAGGCTGCGCAAGCAAAAGCGCCAGATGGTACGGCTGGTTTGTGGTGCGCTCTCGATTCACCTCGATACCTACGAGGTGCGCTACCGCGAACAGCTCCTTGCCCTGTCGCGCAAAGAATTTGAGATTGTTCGCTTGCTGGCGTTGCACCCGCGGCAGGTGTTTTCGCGCGAGACAATCTACGAGCGGGTTTGGGGCGACGATGCGAATAGCTACTCGGAGACCGTGACCGAGCACATCAAGCGAGTTCGGCGGAAGCTGGCGCTTGCAGATCCGCATACCGAATATATCAAGACGGTCTGGGGAGTAGGGTATAAATGGGACCAAGCCATAGCGAAGGCTTCCGACGCCTCTTTCTGAAATATCTGTTTTTGCTGCTTGCGATCGCTATTCCAGCTATTGTGTTTCTGGAAATGTGCCTTGCTGCTTTCTTGTTGCGTCCATTCGGCATGACTCAGGTAAGCGGCGAGGCCGGCCGGCTGGCACAGTTCGGGAGCGAGCATGCGGCACTGCTTGTGGAGCGAGACAATCGATTCATGCAGGACTGGGAGCGACGTGTGCGAGCTGTACCTGCTTTAGAGTATCTGGTACTCGATCCGCAGGGAAAACCGCTTGCCGGGAACAGGCAGACTTTTTCACCTCTGCCCTCTCCCGCGCTGTTGCTTCAGCGGCTGAATCAGACTATTTTGCTCAAGAATGACCACTATGTTAATACCGTGCCTCTGGTTTCTGATACCCGTGTCTATGGCTATCTCCTGTTGACCTATCCTGCCAGCGCCCTTCCTCCACAGGCGTCGATTTCCTGGGCTTTTATTCTGGGGCTGTTGCTGCTTGAGCCGCCTGTTGTGCTGTTTGTCGTTGTTCTAATCTTTGCCTCGCGTCTGGGCAAAAAGCTGAACCAGCCGGTTGAAGAACTGATGGGGGCGGTCGAGAAGATTAAACAGCACGACCTGGATTTTACGATCCATTATGACCAGCCTGATGTACTCGGCGATCTCTGCCGGGCGGTCAATGATCTGCGTACGGCCTTACAATCCTCGCTGTTGCGCGAGTGGGATAAAGAAGAGCAGATGCGCGAGCTTGTGGCCGCTCTCTCGCATGACCTGCGTACACCTGTGACCGTGATCCAGGGGCATATTGAGGGACTACAGCGGGCCCAGCCCGCCAAGCGAGCAGAGCGCCTTGAGCGCTATCTTCCGGTGCTGGAAACGAACGCGCAGCGCATTGGTCGTCTCCTGGAAGAGATCTTGCTGATCTCCTCGCTGGAACAGGCAGAATTCTCGCTTCAGATGCAGGCGGTCCATCTGGGCGATGAACTGCGACGTAAGGCCCAGAATTATGAGCTGGCGGCGGCTGAACAGGAGATTCGCTTTCGGTATGAACTCTATCGTGTCGCGGAGTCAGAAGAGGCGCTGCTTGATTTCTCGCAGATTGAACGGGTACTGGATAACCTGTTTGAAAATGCCCTGCGCTTTACCCCGAAGGGAGGCGAGATCACGCTTTCCTGTGCCTGGAATGTTGGTGTGCTCAGTATCAGCCTGCACGATACCGGGAGCGGGATTGACCCGCAGGAACTTCCTTTTATCTTCGACAAGTACTACACGCGATCTCGCAGGCCGAAGCAAGGCAAGAAGAAAACGGTTGGTCTCGGTCTCTATGTTTGCAGAGTGCTGATTGAAAAGCATGGGGGGCAGATTATGGCCCGCAATCGTCCCGAAGGTGGTTGTGAGGTATCATTCTGGCTGCCATTGCAGTGAGGCGCGTCACTGGCTGTCTATATTGATATATCTGCTATCTATGATATACTTGAGGTGAATTTATTGTGTTTGGCCGTATGATGGCCGGGCATGATTGCGCTGCTAGGGGAGCCTATAGGCTGAGAGGTGGCCGGAAGCGGCCCCGACCCTACGAACCTGATCTGGGTAGTGCCAGCGGAGGGAAGCGGCAGTTCTTCTTTTTCTCTACCTCATTCTCGTTTCTGCTGCATTCTTTCCCCATGCCTTTGTATCTCCCGAAAAGAGCTGTAGAAAAACAATGAATCCAGGCTATAAACTCTCGCTTCGAGGAGTGACCAGGAGCTTTCGTTCCGGGAAGCGAACGGTAGAAGTGCTGAGCTCAATTGATATGGATGTCAGGAAGGGCGCATTTGTGACTCTGATCGGGCCCAGTGGCTGCGGAAAAAGCACGCTGTTCAATATCATTGCCGGGTTGGATGTGCCTTCTTCTGGAACGGTGGCGATCGATGGTGACGCCGAGAGCCCACGTGCCGGACGAAGCGGCTATATGCTTCAGCAGCCGTTGCTGTTGCCCTGGCGCACCGTCGAGGAGAATATCCTGCTTGGGCCCGAGGTGCGACGTGAGGCTCGCCAGCAGGCCCGGGAGGAAGCGCGTGAACTGATGAAGCGCTTCGGGCTGGCGGAATTCGCACAGCAGTATCCCGCCACGCTTTCTGGTGGCATGAAGCAGCGGGTGGCCCTGCTCCGAACGGTGCTGTTTAACCGTTCGTTCCTGCTGCTGGATGAACCGTTAGGAGCACTCGATGCCCTGACGCGTCTCTCTTTGCAGATGTGGCTGCTCGATCTGTGGCAGAGTTTCCAGTCAAGCGTGCTCTTCATCACCCATGATGTGCGTGAGGCGCTCCTGTTATCTGACCGCATTTATGTGCTCAGCGCGCGGCCTGCGCGGATTTTGCGCGTGGTGGACGTTGATTTGCCGCGCCCGCGCCGCCAGGAACATCTGGCGGAGGCACGAGCCTTACAGCTTGAACGGGAGTTGCTTTCACTCTTGCTGAAGGAGCAGCCAGTATGAAACTACGTCGTATTGCCGCTTTTGGCCCTGCATTTGTCGTCGCCCTGGCGCTGCTGGCGCTCTGGGAAGTCTATGTGCGCTCGGGGATAGTCACTCAGTCTGTGTTGCCGTCTCCGTTAGCTGTGGTACAGGCTCTGGTAGATCGAAGTGATGCTCTCTTTGCCGAGACAGTGCAGACGTTGCTTGAAACGCTCCTGGGCATAGTGGTCGCTACGGTGTTAGGCTTGCTGCTGGCGCTGGCGCTCGGGTTATCGTCGCTAGTGCGTCAGGCGCTCTATCCGTTGCTGGTTGTTTCGCAGACAGTGCCTCTGGTCGCGCTTGCGCCTCTGTTGTTGATCTGGTTTGGCTATGATATCCAGCCGAAGATTGTACTGGTCACACTGTACTGCTTTTTCCCGATAACCGTTGCCTGTGCGGATGCGCTGCTCAGCGTGGACCCTGACCTGATCCGACTGCTTCAAAGCATGCGGGCCTCAAACTGGCAAATTCTCTGGATGGTGCGTTTGCCCGCGGCGCTGCCCGCCTTCTTTTCCGGGCTCCGGATTGCCGCGACCTACAGCGTGACTGGAGCGATTGTCGGCGAGTATGTCGGAGCTGAACGCGGTCTGGGAATCTATATGGTCAAAGCGGTGAACGCGCATGCGACGGCTGCTGTCTTTGCCGCTATAGTGATTACGTCGCTTTTGAGCCTTTTCCTATTTGTACTCGTCTCATTTATTGAGCGGCTTGCTTTGCCCTGGCATCAGCGGACGTTGCCGGGTAAGTTTGGACAACAGCCCGAGAGGGCTTAGTGTTTGTGGTTGATGTAAGGAGTTCTCTTTTGTTATGAGTAAGCGAATGCGCCTGCTGGCCAGTATTTTGATCCCGGTGCTGTTGATTGCAATCGTGGCCGGGCTCTTTTTCTGGCTGCAACGTGGTAATACACAGGGGGGGCCACAGGAGATGGTCAAGGTGACGCTGGCCCCCGACTGGACACCAAATACCAACTATACCGGCGTGTATGTGGCCCAGAAACAGGGCTGGTATCATGAGCAGGGAATTGATCTACAAATCCTGCCCTATTCGCCAAATACCACGCCAGATACGCTTGTAGTCAACAATAAGGCTGATATCGGGATCAGCTCAATGGAGGGTGTGGTTGCCGATGCCGCAGCCGGTCAGCCGGTCACTTCAATTGCCGCTATTTTCCAGCATAATACGTCTGAACTGGTTGCACTGGCTGACTCCGGGATCAAGCGCCCTCGTGACCTTGATGGGAAAATATATGGCGGTTTTGGCGCTCCCTATGAAGAGGCTGTGGTGCGTGAGATTATCAAGAAGGATGGCGGGAAGGGCGACTTTAAGAACGTAATCGTGAATACCAATGTCATGGATGCTCTGAAGCAGAAGAAGATCGATTTCGCCTGGATCTTTGAGGGGGTCGACGGAGTCCGAGCTGATCGCGAGGGACTGAAGCTGATCCGCTTCCCGATCAAAGATCACGGTATTCCCGACTACTACACGCCGACCTTTATTACCAGCCCCAGGCAGATGAAGGAGAAGCCCGACGTGCTGCGTAAGTTCATGGCAGCAACGGCGAAGGGGTATGAGTATGCTCGTGAACATCCTGAAGATGCTGCGAAGATGCTTATTGAACTGGGTGGCAAGGATGCGTTCCCCGATCCTGATTTTGTGATTGCCAGCCAGAAATATCAGAGTCAGTACTATGCTGACCCCGGGCAGCCGTGGGGCTGGCAGGAGCCGAAAGTCTGGTTAGGCTATCCGCGCTTTATGCTTCAGGCTGGCGCCGTGATGGATGCCTCCGGCAAGCCGGTCAAGCGACTGGAAATCAATACCCTCTATACCAATGACTTCTTGCCTCCGAAGAAATAGGGAGAAACCCGGGAGCAATTTATGCTTCCGGGTTTTCCTGTAATTCCGCCTGCCTGGTGTGAATTGCCAGCAGAATGCCTGCCTCCAGCGTCACGGTCGCCTGTGTCGCTGTCAGCACATTGCTGATACCGCGGGGTTTGCCAAAGGTGAGCGTTTCGCCTTTCAGCGGGTAGTAGAGATTCTGTGTGCGCACGCCTTCCGCGCTCATGGTCAGCGGAAAGAGCGAGAACAGGTCTCCCGGTTCCCCTTCAATATGGAGCTCGCCCGGCCCACGAACAACGGTGCAGAGCGAGGGACCATCAGCAAGCCTGAGGTCGATACTCGCGAAATCTGGATCGGCAATGAGTAATATGTTGCCAACGGTATGCTCGAAGCGCGCTCCACCCAGTCCGCCAAGAAGGGTGATGCGGGTTGCCCCATGCGTGCGTGCAGTCATTAGCGCAAGTTCAGTATCGGTCTCGTCTTTTTCGGCTGCGACCCGGATGAGTTCGGGCGCATGTGCTTGCAGCGAAGGAGGAAGAGAATCAAAATCGCCTACAATAATATCGGGAGGATAGCCTTGCTGGATCGCGGTCACTGCCCCTTTATCGGCGGCAATAATCAGGTCTGCGCTGGCGAGAGCTTCGTTGCAGGCACTTCCGGGGCGAAACGTTCCACCCGCAAACACAACGACATGCATCTTTCTTTCAATACCTTTCGGGCTAGAATAGTAGCTCTATTTTCTCACAAATTGGTACAATGGGATATCTTCTCAATTGAGACAGTAGAGATGGACAAGAATAAGATGGCTGCAAACAATCATCCTCAATCGTGGGGGCGTTTTCCGCAGGTCAGGCCCGAACGGGTGGTTCCAGTGTACTGGCGCGATGAGATCCCGGATCTGGCGATGTTTGAGCGTCCGGTGCTGCCCTACGCATATGGTCGAAGTTACGGCGATAGCTGCCTGAACGAGGATGGCATTACCCTTGATGTCAGTAACCTGCGCCACTTTCTCTCCTTTGATGAGGAGCAAGGGCTGCTCTGCTGTGAGGCGGGAGTCACGCTGGCTGAGGTACTGGATGTCATCGTGCCTCGGGGCTGGTTTTTGCCGGTAACGCCCGGAACGAAATATGTCTCGATTGGCGGGGCGATTGCTAATGACGTACACGGCAAGAACCATCATAAGGCTGGCACCTTCGGCTGTCATGTCACACGTTTTGAGCTGCTGCGCTCCGATGGACAGCGCCTGATTTGTTCGCCAACCGAGAACAGCGAGTTCTTTCGTGCGACCATTGGCGGGCTTGGGCTGACCGGCGTCATTCTCTGGGCCGAGTTTCGGCTGAAGCGGATCCACAGCCCCCTGATCGTGATGGATCGTATCCGCTTCTCCTCGCTGGATGAGTATCGCGAACTGGCGACTGCTTCCGATCGCGACTTTGAGTATACGGTCTCCTGGGTTGTGTGTCTGGGAAGCAAGAATGAGGTTGGACGTGGCTTCTTTATGCGGGGCAACCATGATACCTCTACCCGACGCGTCGTTCAGCGACGGCGGTCGCGGCTCCCTCTGACAGTCCCGTTTGATTTCCCGTCGTTCACGCTGAATCGCCTGAGCATCCATGCCTTTAACCGGCTCTACTATCATGCGCAGTCCGTGAAGCATGTACGGAAGACGGTGCATTACGACTCGTTTTTCTATCCGCTGGATGCTATTCATCACTGGAATCGGATGTATGGGAAGCGCGGCTTTTTCCAGTATCAATTTGTGGTGCCCTTTGAGGGGGGCTACGAGGTGATGCAGGCGATCATGAACTGCATCAGCCGCTCGGGTGAGGGCTCGTTTCTGACAGTGCTCAAGTCTTTCGGGGATGTGGAATCTCCCGGTATGCTCTCGTTTCCGCGCCCCGGGCTGACGTTGGCCCTGGATTTTGCCAATCATGGCACAAAAACCTTGCGACTGCTTGATCGACTTGATGCGATGGTTCGAGAGGCTGGTGGCTGTATTTACCCGGCGAAGGATGCCCGCATGCGAGCCGATGATTTTCAGCGTGCCTATCCGCAGTGGAAGACGTTTGAGCAGTATATTGATCCAAAGTTTTCTTCGAGCTTCTGGCGTCGTGTGACGCGGGAGAATGGATGGGAAAAGAAGATATGACAAAACTGGTCATTGTAGGGGCAACCTCCGCGATTGCACAGGAGACCGCGAAATGCTTTGCCAGAGATGGCGCTGAACTATTTCTGGTCGCACGGAACAGAGAGCGGCTTGAGATCCTGGCCGCCGATTTACGGATTCGAGGTGCACAGCGGGTCGAGCTCTTTGAGCTGGATGTGCTGGATTTTGAGCGCCATCAAGAGATGCTGGATACCGCTATTGAGACTCTGAAAGGGTTTGATATGCTGTTGATTGCCCACGGGACACTGGGTAATCAGCGGGCATGTGAGGCCAGTGTTGAGGAGACGTTTGAGGAACTCAAGCGCAACGCGCTCAGCGTTATTTCTTTGCTTACAATCAGCTCCAATTATTTTGAGCGGCGCCGCAAGGGCGTAATTGCGGTCATTTCCTCTGTAGCAGGTGATCGGGGCCGCAGGAGTAACTATGTCTATGGCACGGCAAAGGGAGCTGTCAGCCTCTTTTTGCAGGGGCTGCGCGGTCGGCTGGCAAAGGCCGGAGTTGCGGTAGTGACGATCAAGCCCGGCTTTGTGGATACGCCTATGACCGCTCATATGCGCAAAGGGCTGCTTTTCGCGAAGCCGTCGACTGTGGGTGAAGATGTGTATCGGGCGATGAAAAAGCGCAAAGAGGTTGTCTATACTCCCTGGTTCTGGCGCTATATCATGCTGATTGTTCGCGCTATCCCTGAGCGCCTTTTTAAATATCTCTCATTCTAACATGTCAGAAAGGATTCTCGGGCAATGACACTTGATCCACAGGTTGCGACCTTTCTTCAGGCTCTGCCAGATAAAACAAGTGGTGGACCTGAACCCACCCTGGAAGAGATACGCCTGGCGGCAGTGCAATCCGCACTTCAGACAGCGGGTGAGCCTTTTCCGGTTCACGGGGTGGAGGACCGAGTGATTCCCGGCCCTGGTGGTCCGTTGCCTGTTCGGATCTACACCCCGGCTGATGAGGAGGGACTGCCGGCCTTGATCTATTTACATGGTGGAGGTTGGGTGATCGGCAGCCTTGAGACGCACGATCAGGTTTGCCGTTCGCTGGCGAATCTGGCACATTGTGTGGTGATCGCGGTTGATTATCGGCTGGCCCCGGAACACCCCTTTCCGGCAGCCCTGGAAGATTGTTATGCTGCAGCGGTCTGGGTAGTTGAGCATGCCGAGACGCTCCATATCGACTCGAAACGGCTGGCAATCGGTGGAGATAGTGCGGGGGGCAATCTGGCGGCGGCAGTCACGCTGATGGCTCGCGAAATGGGAGCGCCCCACTTTGTCTTTCAGGTGCTGATCTATCCCGTGACCGATCACCCGGAAAGTGGCTCTGCCTCTTATCGCGAGTTCGAGGTTGGTTATTCCCTGACGAAGCATGATATGCTCTGGTACTGTGAACAGTATCTGCCCGATCCCTCACAGTGGCAGAATCCCTATGTTGTGCCTCTGCATGCTCCTGACCTCAGCGGGCTTCCTCCCGCGCTGGTGTTGACCGCTGGTTATGATCCTGTGCGAGACGATGGGAAACGTTATGCCGACCGCTTACAGGAGGCCGGAGTTCCCGTTCAGTATCGCTGTTATGAGGGCATGATTCATAGCTTCTTCCGTATGTTTACAGTGTTTGATAAGACGATGGAGGCTCATCGAGAGGTTGCCGAAGCCTTGAAAGTAGTGTTTGAGCGGGAGGCTTAGAAAGCGAAATCGGGTATCCTCAAGATGAAGAGCGATACCCGATGTTCTTTGCTGGAATAGGGGCTATTGTTTGGAAAACACGATATAGAGAATAGCGCCAACGATGACCAGTACAATGCCAATGCCACCAAAAACATAGATCAGAATGCTGATGGGGCTGGTGCCACCTGAAGAAGAGGTCGTTGATGTCGGAGTTGGAGTGACGGCTGCGGTCGGGGATGCCTCCGGGGTGGGAGTCACTTCCTCCTCTGTCATGGTTGGGGAGGGCTCGGCTGTTGCGGTTGGAGATGCCTCTGCAATCGTAAGCTGCGCGGTTGCTTTCATGTGCTCACTCGGGTTGCCGGGAGCGTAGGCCAGCACGCTATAGGTTCCGGGCGCTGTCGTTGATGGAATGGAGAAGGTCACGCTGAACGCTCCATTTCGATCGTTGGATGATTGCGCAGTCTGAGTGAGAATAGGGGAACCACCGCTATTGAGAATGCTGATATTGACTCCCTGACTGGGAACCCAGTTCGCGCCGGTGACTGTGACCTGATCGCCTGGTTTGATATCGGGCTGGGAAAGTGTGATACTGACATCCTGAGCCACCGTATAGGCGTTTGATGAGAGCGTGCCTGTAGTTCCCACAATCGCACAGATATAATATGGCGTGGTGGGGGTTGCCGCGTTAGCGGGCCAGGTTGCATTGACGAGAAATGCGCCCCCCTGTATGGGGGCCGTCGATGGCGAGAAGGGGGTCATACCGGGTGCAGTGCCCGGATTGCATTGACCGGGGTCAGCATTAGTGGTCACAAAGAGCAGTACCTGCGGTTGATTGTCAAAGCCGGTACCAGCGATTGTAACGGGTGTGCCAACGTGCCCGATGGGGGCACCCTCAACCATTGGCGCAGTAATCTGGACCTGGCCCGCTGCATGCGCCGGGGTTGGCTGAAGTGGGGCCAGGAGAGAGAGTCCAACCAGACAACCAAAGAAAAGCAGCAAGAAGCGCTTATGAAATAGCTTTATCACGTTCTATAACTCCTGAGCAAATAGCCTCGATCATTATGATATGACGTAGGGAGCCAAAATCATGTAACAGATCCTTGACCTTTTCACCGGGTGCGCGAGGTAGCAGGGCTGCTTATCGGCCCTGCTCGTTTCCTGTTCGCTGCCTGAGCGCTTCATAAAGCGCGATGCTTCCCGCGACTGCCGCATTGAGCGAGTTAATGTAGCCGTACATGGGTAGCTTGATGAGCAGGTCACAGTGCTCGCGTACGAGGCGACTGATGCCCTTCCCCTCATTGCCGACGACAATTGCCAGCGGGCCGGTCAGGTTAGCCTGAGTATAAACTGTTTGTGCCTCTCCTGCCAATCCCACAACCCAGACATTTTGCTTTTTCAGATAGTCAATCGTCCGAGTGATATTCGTCTCTTTGGCGATCAGAATATGTTCTGTGGCTCCGGCTGAGGTTTTGACCACGGTCGCATTGACCTCGGCGGCGCGATGCTCAGGAATCACGACGCCGTGTACGCCGGCGGCCTCGGCTGTGCGCAGAAGAGAGCCCAGGTTATTGACGTCCTGAATCGCGTCAAGGATCAGGATAAAGGGGGCTTCGTTTTTGATGGAGGCGTGCTCAAGGATATCGTCAACGTGGGCGTACTGCCGCTCTTCTACCTGTGCAACGCAGCCCTGATGAACCGCGCCCTTGCTGATATGATCCAGCCGCGAGCGTGGCACAACCTCAACGGGCAGGCGCTTTTTCTCCGCGACCTGTTTAATCAGGGAGATAACGCCTCCTTCCTTCAAACCTTCTGCCAGCAAGATGCGCTTGATGACCCTGCCAGAATTCAGGGTTTCGAGAACGGGGTTGCGACCCCAGATATATTCTGCCATTATGCTCCTCTACAACCATTTTTTTGCTATCAACAATGCTATCCCGGCTGTCAAGTAGCAAAAAGGGGGAGTGAAAGGGGCATCTAAGGAGACAGAGAAACGAGCAGGGAGGTAACCCGACTCGTTTCCCTGAATGATCTGCTTATTTCTCCTCATCCTCTTTGGAGGAAGGAACGAGGATCTCGTCCACAAGACCATAGTCTACGGCCTGTTGCGCGGTCATATAGTTATCGCGGTCCGAATCCGCTGCGATTCGCTCCAGGGTCTGTCCGGTATGATGGGCCAGAATCTGATAGAGGCGATCGCGGGTGCGAATGATCTCGCGGGCCTCGATCTCGATATCGCTGGCCTGACCCTCGATGCCGCCAGAAACGAGCGGCTGGTGAATCAGGACAGTGGAGTTCGGGAGGCAGTAGCGTTTCTTCGGTGCTCCTGCTGCCAGCAGCACGGCACCCATACTCATCGCCATACCCACACAGAACGTCGAGACATCGGCCTCAAGGAACTGCATGGTGTCATAGATCGCCAGACCGGCGGTTACGCTTCCTCCTGGTGAGTTGATGTAGATGCTGACGTCACGGGTAGCATCCTCGCTCTGTAGGTAGAGCAGAACCTGAATGGTCTGGTAGGCGACGATATCGTCAATGGGCTTGCCGATCATGACGATGCGGTCTTTGAGCAACAGATCATCGATCGTCATAGACACATCATACGACTCACCACCATAGTATTCGTTGGTGATGCGCATAACGTCCTCAACAAACGACGGCCTGTAGATCGGGTTGTTGGCGCTGCTCTTCTCGATGATCTCTAGAGCCTCTTTCCGCCATTTGGGATCATTTGGATTAAAAACGGTGCCCATGCTTTCTCCTTCTCACGTTTACGCTTGCGTCTCTTCCCGCTTGATGATCTCGTCGGCCAGACCGTAAGCAACAGCCTGTTCTGCAGTGAGGTAGTTCACGCGGTCGGCTGTCTGAGCCACCTCATCATAGGTTTTACCGCTATGCTTGGCGAGAATCTCGTAGAATGAGCGGCGCTGACGTACCAGTTCGGTCGCCTGAATCTCGATATCGCGCGCCTGACCCTTTACCGCGCTCAGCGGCTGGTGGAGAATCACGCTTGCGTTGGGCAGCATGTAACGCTTTCCTTTGGTTCCTGCGGCTAGCAGCGCCGCCGCTGCACCACGTGCGACGCCGACGCCGACGGTTGTGATATCGGACTTGAGGTACTGCATGGTGTCATAGACCCCCAGTCCATAGTACAGGTGCCCCTCAAGTGACCCATGACAGTTAATATACATAGCAATATCACGGGTGGCATCTTCGCTATCAAGGTAGAGCAACATGCCGATGAGCATATTGGCTATTTCGTCATTGATGACTGGAGGCACAAAGATGATTCGCTCTTTGAGCAACAGTGAGGGGATCTCGCGTACGCGCACCGGCTCTCTGCGGCCATAAGGGCGGTGTCCTTCGATTGTGGGGAACGGTGTTCCGGGAAGCGCAATTCGCTGCCTGACCTCCTGGCGGTTTCCGTCATCCATGCTGTATGCTCCTTTGTATTTCTATTTGCATTGACTGTGATTATACATCTACCATATGCCACGGAAAATGTATCGTCAACTGAAAACTTCACCCTGCAAAAAAAGTGTTGTTTTATGATATCGTAACCACATGAATTTATCAATGCGAGCCTGGGACAGGAGAAGATGCGCCGCTTTCCCGGGCAGGGGGACAAGCTGGAATCACTCAAAATCGGCAAAGAGCCCATAGAGCATCTCGCGAATCGGAGAGAACGTTTTGCGATGGTGAGGTGTTGCACCATATTGCTTGATGGCCGCGATATGGGCTTCGGTGCCGTAGCCCTTGTGACGGTCAAAGCCGTACTCCGGGTATTCCTGGTGGAGCTCTCGCATCAGGCGATCGCGGGTGACTTTCGCAATAATGGAGGCCGAAGCTATAGAGAGGCTGCGTGCGTCCCCTTTAATGAGCGAGCGCTGTGGGAGCGTAAGATTGGGGAGGGTTAACGCATCAAGGAGTAATGCCTGTGGTGCGGGAGAGAGCTGATCCAGTGCGACCTGCATTGCTCGCTTGGTTGCCTGGAGAATGTTATAGCGCTCGATCAGTTCAACGGAACCAATGCCAACACCCACGGCCAGCGCCTCTTGCATGATGCGATCGTAGAGGCTTTCGCGTGTGGCTTCGCTGAGTTGTTTGGAGTCATTCACACCCCTCAGGAGCTCGCTGAGGGTCTCGGCTCCTTTCTCCAGAGGTAGCATAACAGCGGCGGCTACCACCGGGCCCGCGAGGCATCCTCTTCCAGCCTCGTCAAGCCCGGCGATAAAGCAATAGCCCTGCTCGAACAGGGCCATTTCTTCTGCTAATGATGCTGTGATCGCTCCAGTAGAGCGAGTTGTGCTCGATTTAGGCGTTTTCACTTTGGGCTTCGGTGCGTGCTTCCTGTTTCGCGGCCTTCTGAGCAGCCTGTGCGGCAGTCATCGGGCGAACTTCTTTCAGGCGTGCAGCCTTACCGGTGAGGCCACGCAGATAGTACAGTTGCTTGCGGCGTACACGTGCATGGCGCAGTACTTCGATCTTCTCGATACGAGGCGAGTTGATCAGGAACGTTCTCTCAACACCAACACCATTGGTGATACGACGAACGGTGAAGTTGCGGTTGACGCCGCCACCACGAATGCGCATCACAACGCCCTCGAAAGGCTGAAGACGCTCGCGGTTCCCTTCAACAACTTTGACCTGCAGGCGAACTGTATCGCCAGATTTAATTTCTGGTATGTCTTTGCGTAACTGAGCACTTTCAACAGCGGCCAATAGCGCCCGCCCTGCTGGCTTCGTTACGACCTTGTTATCAGCCATCCCTTAAAACCTCCTGTGCGCTCTTTGCTTTTCGCAGACACGCATAACTCCCGCTGCTTCCCGGAGGGGCAGCGGAATCCACGATTGCAGTGCATTGGGCGCAGGTATTACCTTGCGTTGAGTTGCTTCATCAAGCGAGATTTGCGGCGTGCTGCGTTGTTCTTGTGCAGTACACCTTTCTTTGCAGCTTTGTCCAGTGCGCTGATCGCTTCACGAACAGCAGCCTCTGCGGCAGCCGCGTCCAGATCAGGCGTTGCAATTGCCTGACGCGCTTTGGTGATCTCGGTCCTGACAGTTGATTTCACGCTGCGATTGTGTGCGCGGCGCTTCTCTTCCTGGCGCATGCGCTTTTCGGCAGCTTTATTGTTTGGCATGTGAAGATTTCCTCCCCGAATATCTGCCTCGACACCGGCTTTAACGAACGGACAATGGTACTCCTTGACGAACTACGGGGGCTTCGATCAGCAATATAAGCGGCATCACCGCAAGGATCCTGGGATGCGCTTATCTGTTGGTGTACTTCTTGCCCTGACTTTTTGCTTCTGTTCTTTTAGATAGTATAGGGATTATCGCAACAATAAAAATCCCGGTCTGTTATTGCCGGACTGGGTGAGTGCGCGTAGATTATAGCAGAAGTCCTTTTCACCTGTCAAACGACGCGTACTCGTGGTTACGAACTGACGCGTTTCTAATAAATGAGCAGTGGTGTCCCGTAGGCTGTATGCTGATAGAGCCAGCCCGCGTCCGCTTCTGCCAGGTTAATGCAGCCATGACTGCCATTGCTCGCAAACTCACCCCCTGCGTCGGCATGCGGAAAATTGGTCCCCGGCCCATACTCGGTACGCCACCAGCTATCGTGAATAAAGTAACCTCCCTCACGAAATCCCATTGCATATGTGATTCGAGTGTCGGGATACCAAAAGGCAGAACCCGGAGGCTCGGGAGACGTGAAGCGTGTCGGGGATTGGCGCAGAAAGATCGGCCAGTACCCGGGTGGCGTTGGACGCTCATATTGCCCTGTGGTGACGCGGAAGGCCCGAAGCAGCTTCCCCTCCTGATAAACGCGCATTGTTTGTTCGAGTAGCGAGACCACTATCACCTGTCCCTGCTCCTGATGATAGAAGCGGATCAGGTGGAGATCGGTGCTATGGACCTGATTCCAGGGCTCTTTGCTGCTGGCGTTGTTCTGCATCGCATGAAAGTGTTCCCGGGCATTTTTCAGCAGATCAATGATAACCTGATAGTCATCCGCGTTCTTTGCCCGCTGGACGCTGGCTCTCAACTCGGCAAGTAACCCATGTGCATCGTTGTACTCATATCCATAGCTGTAGGTAGTATTGTCAAATGCATTTTGATACCGGTGGGTCTGACCCCAACGCTGGACCTCGTCGCGCAGGATGTTCAGCCGATAGGTAGCCTCCCCGCGGAGCAGCGGAAGACGGAGCGCGGCGCTATCCTGCTCAATTTGCTGTGCGACCTGCAGATATTCGGCGGGTGAGGAGGCCCGCTTGAAAGCCTCTCTGTTCGCTTCCAGCCGCTTTTGATAGACGCTGATATCGACATGGTAGCTTTGCAGCCGTTCCAGATCCTCGGCAAGCTGCTGAAGCTTCACCTGCCCGATAGCCTGGATGTGTTGCGCGGTAAGCTCATTGCCCAGGCGAACATGGTTCTGAAGCTGCTGCAACAGACGAGTGAAATCGCTGGCGGTTTGGGCACTTAGCAGGTTGGCTTTGTCGCTCTGTTCGTAAGTCTTGAGCGTATCGACTTCCACACCAACCTGTGCAAGCAAGGTAATGGTGGTCTGGAGACGGTTGAGCTGGTCATGAACAGGACCGAGTAGCTGTAGTGCCTGCATCGTATCGTGCATGCTGGCACTGACCTGTACAAAATCGCCGGGAAGCCGGGCCTGTTCTAGTTGCAGGCGATATTGAGAGAGCACCTCTTTGAAGCGCTCAGTTTCCAGAAAACCCTGTGCCTCGCGTTGGTTGAGCAGACTACTGAGCGCCTGTAGGTCGCGGTTCGCCTGGTAGCTCAGTCGTTGTGGGGCCTGTTCCTCGATACCGTGGAGTTGGATCAGCAGGAGTTGGTAGCTCTGCTGTAGATTGGTATAATAGGTTGTTACAGCCTGTGTATTTGTAAAGAAGGCGAGCGGCGCATGGGTGTTGTTCAGAACCTGCTGACGGCGCAGTATTGGCTGAAGGTAAGCGTCGGGAATCCCGATACTGCGGGCATATCGGAGCTCCTGCGCGAGCGCTTTGCTGCTCTGTTCGGCCTGTTGTTGGGCCAGCGGATCGCCGGGAAAGGCACTGAGCAGCACCATACAGAGAAAGAGAAGTCCTATCAGGAGGCAGAGACCCCGCAGTACATGCCTGTTTGGGCGACGCTTGTGTTCTGGTTGCGGATACCTGCTCAGAGTGCGCAGGTACCGAGCAGGATGTGCGGTCTGGGTGGTGGCGGTTCTTACTGCGCGAACCATGACTCCTCGCAGCTTCAAGAGACGCCTGCGCCCGACCAGGCCATATCCCAGAAAGCCTTTTCCATCTGGGCTACATCGAGGAAAGCCTGCTCTGCTTCCTGAACATAGCCTCCGCGTTCCAGCGAGACTGAGGCAAGGCCATCAAGTACGCCGACGAATGTTTCAAAACTCGGTGAGGTCCAGCGCTCGACAAATTCACGGAACTGTGGTCCTCCCGGAAGGGCGCTTTTCCAGGCGTCCAGGTAGGCACGTTCCACGGCCCAGATAATGGTGAGAATGACGGGTGGAGGTGCCTGAACATACCGTTTAAAGAGCGCTCCATATTGCTGTGTGACCGGATGTTCTGGACCATACACATTCAAATGGCGCTCTTTTGCCAGATCCTCGAACCATGTTAGCTCTGCTTCCAGTGAGGCAAGACAACGTATGATCGCTGAATGCGCAGGACGTGGCGCACGGGTGAGAAAAGAGGCCAGGAATTTCATTTCATAGCCGACAAAGTGGTAATCCTGAACAAGCCATGCATTGAAGGCCTGGTCGTTCAGGGTTCCATTCCGCACTGCGTCAAGGAATGGATGATGTGTTGCGGTTTCCCAGCCATCTTTGAATTTCTCTATGAAAGATTCAACTCTCATTGTGGGATGCCCTTTCTTTCTTATCCAGGTGAGCAGAGTTTCCGTTTTATACAATAAACGATAGATAATTATAAGTGCAAGGGATTGTTTCTGGCGTAACAGGGTAGTTGGCCTTGTTATGTATTTCACGTTGTTGTCAGGAGGAGAATAGACAAATGTCACATTGACTTTTGTCTCGCTCTCCTTCTATTATTGGGGAGTGAATCCCTGAGCAGTTAGAAGATTTGTATGGAAAAACAGTCAAAGCAACATGTTTTATCTCCATATATAGAGCGCGCTCGTAAGGTGCTGCAACTGGAACAGCGCACACAGTATCGGGATAAGGCCATTCTGGGTGGTGGGCTTGAAGCGTTTGCCTCTCACTGGACCTCGGAGGCTGTTCAGACCTGTAGTGCCGCTGGTATAGATCCCGCTCCTGTGCGCCGTTTTGCCCAGTTGCTTCAGGGGTATCATCAGCGTGACCCGGAGCAACGTGCATCAAGTTTGCGGGCGGTGCTGGCCCTATTACATGAACTGGACTCCGGTCCAAATCCAGTCGCTACACCCGTGAAGAAAGAAGCGGAGCCGATTGCTGCGCCCGTAAAGAAAGAGGCAAAACCGAAGGATGCCAGACCGGAGCCGGTTATCCGCAAGATGCAGGAGCCCCCACCGTTGCCACAGAACCAGATCCAACTGGAAGCGGGCATGTCTCAAGGGCATACTGCTTTAACGCTGTTGAGTGCCGATGTGAGCGCTATTCCCGGCGTGGGGCCGACGGTGAAGAAGCGCCTGAATCACCTGAATATTCGTACTGTGCGGGATCTTCTCTTTTATTTCCCGCGTGAGCATCGTGATTATAGTAGACTGACTCCTATCAACAAAATTCCATTTGATGAGCTGACAACAACAAAGGGCCTGATCTGGGAGGTGAGCACAAAGCGCACCAGCGGCGGCCGAACACGCACTATTGCCGAAATTTCCGACGAATATGGCAAACTCTATGCAAACTGGTTTAATCAGCCTTATCTGGAAAAGCAACTACAAAAGGCGAAGGGAAGCTATATTGTTGTTACCGGTATCAAGCAGCGTCTCGGGAACAAAGTCTACTTTAATGTCCGTAGTCATGAACTCCCGGAACAGAACGAGCTGCTCAACACCGGGCGGTTGGTTCCGGTCTATAGCCTGACCGAAGGCCTGCATGCGAAGGCCTTGCGACGTTTTACTGATTATGTGGTCAAGCGCTATGCCGGGATGCTTCCTGAACATCTTCCCCCTTCGGTGTTGCAGGCAGCGAACCTGCTGACGCTTTCGCAGGCAGTGGCGCAATATCACTATCCCGAAAATGAGGGCATGCGTCAGGCGGCCTATCGACGGCTGGCCTTTGACGAGCTCTTTTTGATTCAGCTTGGCATGCAGGAACGGCGCTCGCGCTGGCAATTCGAGGCTCCACAGGGGAACGCTTTCTCTATTGAACTGGATAAGATCTTTCTTGATTCTTCTGAGTTGCCGAAGATCAAGAGTCCTGAGCGTCAGGAAGCTGTACCTACGCTTGGCTCAACACTCTGGTCGGTCTTTACCACCGATAAGCCGCTTGAGGCAACCCTCCCTTTCCGCTTTACTGAGGCACAGAGGCGGGTGATTTGCGAGATTTTCGCGGATATGGCGAAGAGTCAGCCGATGTGCCGCTTGCTTCAAGGTGATGTGGGTGCCGGTAAAACGGCTGTGGCTGCTGCCGCGCTGTTGATGGCGGCGTTCAACGGGTGCCAGGGCGCAATTATGGCACCAACGGAAATTCTGGCGGAACAGCATGCGCGCAGTATCACGAAGATGCTGGAACCGTTCGGCATTCGGACGGTATTGCTGACGGGAAGCCTGCGCCAACGTGAGCGCAATCAGTATCGTGAGATGCTGGCGAGTGGAGAGGCCGCGGTGGCGATTGGTACTCACGCGCTGATTCAGGACGATATCACCTTTCATAAGCTTGGTCTGGTCATTGTTGACGAGCAGCATCGTTTTGGTGTGGAACAGCGCGATCTCTTGCGACGTAAGGGGTACCATCCGCATATGCTGGTGATGACCGCGACGCCAATCCCGCGCACGCTGGCTCTGACCCTCTATGGCGATCTGGACGTTTCGGTGATCGATCAGCTTCCGCCCGGTCGGCAGAAGATTATTACGCGCTGGCGTACCGGCGCACGGCGCAAGGAAGCCTATCAATTGATCGAGAAGCAGGTGGAGGAGGGCAGACAGGCGTTTATCATCTGTCCGCTGGTTGAGGAGTCGGAGGCGCTACAGGAGGTGAAAGCGGCAACAGCCGAGTATGAGCGCCTCCAGCGGGAGGTCTTCCCGCATCTGCGCCTCGGGCTGTTGCATGGCGCGATGAAGCCCGCCGAAAAAGATGAGATCATGCATCGTTTTCGAAACCATGAGCTTGATGTGCTGGTCGCAACCTCGGTGATTGAAGTTGGTATCGATATCCCGAACGCGACTGTTATCGTGATCGAAGATGCCGACCGTTTTGGTCTATCTCAGTTGCACCAGTTTCGAGGCCGGGTCGGACGCGGGCAACATCAGTCGTATTGTTATGTGCTGAGCGCTGAGGCCAGTATCAATGCACAGGAGCGCCTGGGCGTCTTTGAGCAGATCGATGATGGCTTTAAGCTGGCTGAAGAAGATCTCCGTTTGCGTGGCCCCGGTGACTTTGTCGGCGTGCGTCAGAGTGGTATGCCCGAAATGAAGGTTGCTGATCTCAGCGATACCGCGCTGATCTCATTGACGCGCGATGTAGCTGCTAAACTCTGGCAAAGCGATCCCTACTTACGCAAACCAGAGCATGCACCACTGCGCGAACGCATGCACCTCTTCTGGCGCGATTTTATGGCTCACTAGCAAAAACAATCGGGCAGGGGAACTGTTTCTCACGCTTCCTCTGCCTCGCTCAGGGGCATGTTGAGCGTCTCCAGCCGATAGGTCGTACCACAGAGTCGGTTTAAGCCTGCCAGCGCTCGCTCAGCGTCCTCTCGCTGAACCGGCTGTCCCAGAACCATCATCCAGATGAGCAAAGTGCTGATACCGCTATATCTGGATACTTCAGTCATAGAGACCTGATGCTTTTTCAATATGTGTTTAAATGTGAGCTTTATCATCTGCCTTTTCACCCTTCAACAGTTCTTCAAAACCATGACACTATAGCAGTAAGCAAGGGACGGGTTCTCCGGACCGAGAAAGTGTGATCGTGGTTGCGTGAGCTACCACAGTTTCGTGCTTCCTCGAAATAACTTGATTTTTCAATGCGCTTTTGAGACACTAAACGCAAATCTCCCTCTCTTTTGTGGATGTCCGACGCGATAAAAGTTACCCAAAAGGTGGAGCAGGATCGAAAGATATCGAACGTTTTGCTTGTAATGCTCTCCATTTTCTGTCATCTCTTTTGTGCATGAAATCGGGAGGAGCAGGTTGGAGGAAAAGATCCATCTTTTTCTCGATGCATTCCCGAGTGTGCTGCTGCTATAGTGTGAAGTGTTCCAGATAACAACGTGATGCATGATGAAACGGGAGAACACACAATGGTTGCACTCTCTACGCAGGAAAAGGAGATTCCTTTTCTCAAGCAAGAGAATCCCCTGATGGGGAGCCTGCTTGAGCATAATAGAGACCGTTTGAACTTCTATATGCGGCTGTGGCAGGAACATGGGAATGTGGTCGGGTTTCACTTTGGGCCCTTCCCGGGCGTGGCGTTTTTTGCGCCTGAACAGGTACGCAGTATTCTGGTAGAGCATGGCTATGATTTTGATAAAGGAGTGGCAATACATACCATCTTTCGGGCAGTCGTTGGCGATGGGATCTTTAGCAGCGAAGGGGAGTTTCATCGACGACAGCGCAAGATTATGGCACCTCCGTTTCAGCCACGGCATATTGTCAGCTATGCTGATACGATGGTGCGATATAGCGAGCAGATTCAACGGCAGTGGCAGGATGGGGAGAAAATCCTGATCAACCATGCGATGACCGATCTCACCATGAGCATTATTGGGAAGGTGCTCTTTGATGCGGATGTTTTTAAGGAGACCGATGAGTTGGGAAACGCCTTTACCGTGATGTTTTCGTATGTCGGGAAGGAGCTAACTCGCCTGATTCATCTGCCGCTTGGCTGGCCTCTTCCCGGCCATGCGCAGGTTCGTACTGCTGCCCGACTGCTCCAGGATCGTCTACGCCAGATGATCCGGGAACGGCGCATGCGGCCACTGGATGAGCGCAATGACGTGCTCTCACTCTTGCTGCGTGCCCGCTATGATGATGGGAGCGCGATGGATGAGGATCAGATCATTGCGGAGGCGCTAACGCTTTTTGGGGCAGGACATGAAACGACTGCCGTGGCGCTTACCTGGGCCTGGTACCTGCTGACGCAAAATCCCGAGCGCTATCGGAAGATGCGTCAGGAGGTCGACACTGTTTTGCAGGGCCGTTCGCCGACCTATGACGATCTTGCTCAACTTCCCTACACGGTTCAGGTCTTCAAAGAGGCGTTGCGTCTGTATCCACCAGCCTATGCGTTTACTCGCACCGCGCTGAAAGATGTTTTGATTGATGGGTACCGCGTACGCAAGAATACGGTTGCGCTGATGGCTCCATGGGTGATGCATCGCAATCCTGAACATTTTCCTGATCCCGAACGCTTTGAGCCCGAACGTTTTGGGCCAGAACATGAAAAGCTGATCCCGCGCTATGCGTTTCTGCCGTTTGGAGCCGGACCGCGTATCTGTCTTGGGAACCATTTTGCTATGATGGAGGGACCGCTGTTACTGGCGACGCTGGCACAGCGCGTGTCGTTTGAGTTTGTGCCGGGACAACAGGTTCTTCCCGATCCTTCCAATACGCTGACGCTGCGTCCGCGTGATAACGTGAGCATGATTGTACGGCGTCGTGTCTGACAGGAGCGCAGAAAAGGCGAAGCGCAGGGCGATAAGCGTGCCTTGACGCCTCGCCTTTTTCAACGATATAATAGGTCAGATTTGACTGAGTAGGGCGGCTGTAACCATGTATAAACAAGTGATGCTTCTTGGCCTGCTGTTGGAAAAGCCAATGTATGGACAGCAGATCAGAGAGGTCATTGAAAACCATCACGAGATGCTGGCAAACTTTATCAAGAAGCCAACCATCTATTATCAACTGGAGCGTCTGGCGCATGATGGCTACCTGGAGATTCGCCGAGAGTCAGTGGAGGCTCCAGGGCCCGGTGCTGCCCACGATGATGTTGCGCTGCGCGAGCGTGACGTCTACTATATTACGGAAAAAGGACGTCAGTATTTCTATAGCCTCTTACGAGATACGATCAGCCGCTATACTCCCGGATTGGAAGATATCGACGCCTGTTTGTTCTTCCTGCGCTATCTTTCGCCCGAGGAAGCCAGGGCTCTGCTGGAAAAGCGTTATCAACTTGTCAACAGTTTCCGCCTCTCGGTCGTGAAGCAAATGGAAGGACTCTCTTCTCCAGATCCCGCTCACTTGCTGGTAAATGATCATAAGCTGACATTGCTGGATGCGGAGCTGAACTGGCTGCGCCGAGCAATCGATCATCTCTGTTCTTCTCAACGGAAGCAAGTCGAAGCGTAACTCTTTTTCCAGAGACGAAAGCATAGAAAGGGACAGAAGGTTTGCTCTTTTTTATGAGTTAAGTCAAATCTGACTTAATAAAAGGACGAGGTTAGAGTATGGAAAAGCAGAAACGCACGGCTATCTCCTTGATGGCCTTAACCGTGCTGATAGACTTCACAGGCTTTGGACTGATTATCCCGTTACTTCCTTTTTGGGCGGAACATTTTGGCGCGAATGCTTTCATGGTTGGCATGCTTTCAAGCCTGTATGCGCTGGCTCAGTTCCTGTTTACCCCGCTGTTGGGAAGCCTTTCTGACCGGTACGGGCGTAAACCGATCATTCTGCTCTCGTTGGTGATCGAGGCGTTGTCGTTTGCTCTGACGGCCCTGGCAGGGTCGCTTCCGGTGTTGTTGCTTGCTCGCTTTATCGGAGGTCTGGGCGCTTCAAATATTGGTTCTGCGCAGGCTGTGGTCGCGGATGTCACTGCGCCGAAGGAGCGAGCAAGGGGCATGGGAATCATCGGGGCCTCTATTGGTCTTGGCTTTGTGGTTGGTCCTGCGCTTGGCGGAGTGCTGGCACAGCAGAATCAGACACTGCCATTCTGGATCGCTGCCGGGGTTGCCTTGCTCAATATGGTGCTGGTGCTATTCCTGTTGCCTGAGACGCGTAAGCGTAGCAGCGTGAAGGAGGAAGCACAGCAGCGAGGGATCAATGTGCTGTTTTCTGGCTGGCGTACCGCGGTGCATTACCCGCTGATCCTGTCGGTTGTCCTTGTCAATCTGTTGTATACCGTAGCTTTTACCGGCATGGAGTCAGTCTTTGCCCTCTTTACGCAGCATGAGTTTGGATGGGGGGCATCACAGAACGCTTATGTGTTTACGTATATAGGCGTCATTGTGGTGATCATGCAAGGTGGGCTGGTAGGGCAGCTGGTGCGGCGCTGGCGTGAGAACGTTGTAATGATCGGCGGTATGGTATGCCTGGCGCTCGGGCTGCTCGTACTGGCGTTCAGTCATCAGCTTGCACTCTTGCTTATCGCGCTTGGTATTCTGAGTATTGGAGATGGAGCGGTTTCGCCACTGGTTTCCACCCTGCTTTCGTTTGCCACGCCTTCAGATGTGCAGGGCGAGACCCAGGGCTTCGCGCAGGGGATCGCGGGCCTGGGGCGTGTGCTTGGGCCGCTGGTTGCAGGCGGGCTCTATGCACTGGGGGGGCCGGCGATCCCGTTTGTTGTTGGTGGGCTGCTTTCGTTGCTGGCTGTATTGACTGCTTCCCCATCGCTTGCAAAGATTCAGCGTCCGGCCTGACAAGCCGGAGAATATGAAGTGGTGAGCTGCGATTTGCAGTGTTTCCACTTTTACGGTATCTTTTAACGTAAGGGAATGACGCTGCATTGGCAGCGTAGTGTGCGGGTCGTTGCTGGTCTGCACGCTTTTTTACCTTTAAAGGAGAGTGAGTTTTTATGCGTATTGCAATCTGGGTTGTGCGTGTTTGCTTTATCCTGGCTCTTATCATGGGAGTTCTCTTCTGGACCGGGAATTACACCTATATGCCACGGGCCGTAGATACACATAGATTACTGGGCCTGATCGTCACCATTGCGCTCTGGGTGATCGCCGGTATTTTGATGACCTCCAAACCCGGAAACCGGGGAAACGCAATCGGAGCCTTTGTCTGGGGTATAGTCCTGTTGATTGTGGGCTTCACGCAGGATTCTTTTGTTATCGGCCCGGGCAATGTGGTGACGAAGATTGTGCATGCCCTGCTTGGTATCGGCGCGATTGGTTTGAGTGAGATGATGAACGCTCGCCATAAACGCGACTAAGCGGCGGGTGCTGCAAGGCGAGGAGACAGTCCACAGGCTGTGTCCTTGCTTTTTTTATAGGCATCTGGAATCGGGGTAAAAGGAGCAGTGAACGCACTGGCTCATATCTCCCTCCTATTGCCGAAAGTCTCGCGTTATGGTTTAATGGAAACAGCATTCCTCTTAACGAGAAAGCGTCCGAGGGGTGCTAAAAAGAACAAATGAGGGGGAACCGGGCATGAATACTCCAGCGCAATCGGAACGGATTGCAGTCTATCCTGGGAGCTTTGACCCGGCAACAAACGGGCATCTGGATATTGCGCGTCGCGCGGCAAAACTATTTGATACCGTCATCATTGCGGTCTATGCGTTTCCCGCGAAGAATCTGTTGTTCTCGGTTGAGGAGCGAGTTGCGCTCTGGCAGGAGATACTGAGAGCAGAGGGGCTACACAATGTGCGGGTTGACTCCTTTTCGACACTGCTTGTTGAGTATGTGCGCTCGGTGGATGGTATCGCCATTATCAAGGGCCTGCGTTCTCCCAATGATTTTGATGCAGAATTTCGACAGGGTTTGATGAATCGCAAACTGGCACCAGAGATTGAGACCGTTTGCTTGTTTACAAACTTACAGCATCTTGTTGCAAGTTCTTCCTTACTCAAAGAAGTCGCACGCCTGGGCGGCGATGTCTCAGACATGCTCCCCCCTGTAGTTGTTCGGGCGCTTCAGCAGAAATATGGATGATAAAGGATTTCTGACTGTGCGCGGGCCTGGGGAGTTTCTCAGTGGGGAAGGAGGAAAAGAATGGATATATTATATCTCATTGACCGCCTGGAAAACCTCATTGCCAGTAGCAGGCGCGTCCCTCTAACGAATCAGGTGATTCTGAAAGAGGGTGACATCCTCAACATAATCGATCAGATGAGAACCTCGATCCCTGAGGAAGTGAAGCAGGCTCGCCGCATTATTCAAGAGAAAGAGCGTATTCTTGCCCAGGCGCAAGCTGATGCCTCCGCGCTTCTTGCACGCGCTCAGGAAGAGACTAACCGGGCCATTGACCGTGAGGGATTGCTGGTCATTGCGGAAGAGCGCTCACAGGAGATGATCCAGAGCGCAAATCTGCGTTCTCAGGATATCATCCGGCGGGCAGAGGAGCATGCCGAACAGCTTAAGGCTGATGCGGATGGATACGCGCTGGAAACGTTGCGCAACCTGCGTGAGCATCTGCTACATGTGGAGACCGAGGTCAGTCGCACGATTTTGAGCATTGAGCGCGGAATTGACAGTTTACAAGATCAACCAACAACGATTCTTGAAGAAGAGGTTGTTGAAGAGGAAGAGAACACGTTGCCTGAGCCTTCCGACCTTCCGACACCCCGGCGCTCGTCTCTGGCAGCGGATACTATAGGCGGGCCGAATGTTTTTTCGTAAAGGGCTGATTCAGTTGTGAATTTTGCGCTGTGCTTTCTGCCCTTGTGCTTGTGGTGCTACTTGCTATGGGCGTGAGCCGCTATCCTTGTCTATGCTGGTCCTGTGAGGGCTTGACACCCTCAAACGGCTTGTCTATAATGAGCAAGCGCCAGCTAAGAACGTAGGAAACTACATACCTGCGCCATAGCTATTTATAGTGATACATGTGTTCTCCCCACCGGGAGTTTGATCTATGGAAGGGGATTTCCTATGCTTTTTAATGTGGCGCAACTCATGAAGTCTCAGGTTGGGGCTTCATTCAAAGCAGATCTTCACGAAGACGAGATTCAATTCGATGAAGTTTCCAGGGTCGTCGGCCCACTTAATGGACATGTCCGCATGCGTCGTATCAATCAGGGGGTCCTGGTCGACGGATGGGTTGATGTAACCCTCGAATTGTCCTGCACACGCTGTCTGAGGGAATTTCAGCAGCCGATGCATGTCGTCTACGAAGCGCGGTACTATCCGACCGTTGATATTCTCACTGGCATGCCTGTGCATGCCGAGGATGTGGAAGACGCCTTCCCGATTGATGACCACCATCATCTCGATTTGACGGAGCCGGTTCGACAACAGATCCTGCTTGACATTCCGATGGTGACGCTCTGTAAAGAGGAGTGTAAGGGACTCTGCTCACAGTGCGGTAAGGATCTGAATGAAGGTCCCTGTTCCTGTGAGCCTGAGGTGGATACACGCTTCAGTGCGTTAAAGGCGTTGCTCCAGCAAGAAGGCTAATACAGCGGGTCGTCCAGCGGGTAGCGCCCCCACCCGATGGGGACGTTGCCTGTGGCGGCCTTCGCTTGGTATAGTGTTGTATGATTCAAAAATAGACAAGACCCAGGTTCTTATAACCGGTGGAAGAGGAGAGTACTAACCATGGGAGCGCTACCAAAGCAGCGTGTTTCTCGTTCACGTCAGGGTGAGCGGCGAGCTCATCATCATCTGAAGTTGCCGCAGCTGGCGGCTTGCCCGCAGTGCAAGAAGCCTCGGCTGTCACACCATGCTTGCCCTCATTGCGGTACCTATCGTGGACGTCAGGTCTTTATCCCGAAAAATCAGAAATAAATTTAGAAGGCGGCAGTGTAGCTTCTCACAAGCGATACACAGGCCGCTTTTCTACTGAAGAGTGAAGCAACATGTCGACACGAGTCGCTTTTCTTTTTCCCGGGCAAGGTAGCCAGACCGTAGGCATGGGGGCAGACATTTATGAGGCGTCGCCCGCTGCTCGCCGTGTCTTTGAGGCCGCTGATACAGCTCTTGGCTTTCCCCTGAGCTCTCTCTGTTTTCAGGGGCCAGAGGATACCTTGCGCTCAACAATCAATGCTCAGCCCGCTATTGTAACCGTCAGCCTGGCCTTCCTGGCCGCCCTTCAAGAAGCCCTTTCTCCTGACGATTCTTCCTGGATTTCTCCGCTTACTCCTGCCTTTCTGGCCGGTCACAGTGTGGGGGAGTGGACCGAGCTGACTGCGGCTTCGGTCCTGTCCCTGGAAGAAACGATCAAGGGGGTGCGTGAACGTGGGCGCCTGATGGAGCAGGAGGGAACAAGCTGCCCCGGTGGAATGGCTGCCATTATCGCGATGGAGCCGGACGTTGTTGAGCAGGTGTGCCAGGAGGCAACCGAACGAGCTCTGGCCGAGATCTCCGAGCCGGTGCATCCCGGACAGGGTAAGGTCATTGCCGCGAACTATAATGCGCCCGGACAGATTGTGATTTCCGGTGAGAAGCGAGCACTGGAGCTGGCGTGTGAGCTGGCAAAGGCCCGCGGAGCCAAACGCGTGATCCCGCTGGCGGTGAGTGGCGCGTTCCATTCTCCAGTCATGCGGCCCGCTGCTGATGCCCTGGATTCGGTGTTGTCCGAACTACAGATTAAAGATGCGGTTATTCCGATCATCAGCAATATTTCAGCAACTCCTTTGACAGATGCCCATGCCCTGCGTGAAGAACTTGCGAAGCAGGTGGCAAGCTCTGTGCAATGGACAAAGACCGTAGAATATCTGGTCTCTGCTGGTGTTACCACCTTTATTGAGATTGGCCCGGGCAATGCGCTTGCTGGTATGGTAAAGCGTATCGCCAAAGGGGTAACGATGCTGAATGTGAGCAAAGCGTCCGACGTCGCAAAGGTGGCTGCTGCTCTACGTGAAGCTGGCATCTAACAGCTATTCTGATAGGTGAAATAAGCCATCCTGGCGCTTTCTACTTGACAGCGCGGAAAAAAGCACCTATCTTTGCAATGGAAAGCGAAGATGCTGTTGTTTCGGTCGCGCCGCTTGTGGCCCCGGCCACAAATCGGTAGTAGAAAGAAGGTCTTATGACAATAGCGTCACAGCCCAGTGGCACCGTTCGAGTGGCACGGCAGGTTCTTTCGACTATTGTCATTCATAGTGCGTTGCTGATACCCGGTGTTGTTCGGATGGCAAATCCTGTTCGCTCTGCGCAGCGATATGGGCAATGGTCCCATCTTCTCAAGCGCGAGCTTCCGCCGCAAGGCGTTTCCTTGACCATTAAGGATAACACTGTGACTGCCGACCTGTATATTGTTGTCGAATCCGATGCTGATATGCTTGCAGTCGGGTCCGCTGTACAGGAGGAGGTTTCCGCAGCCCTTGAAGAGATGGTAGGGATGCAGGTTGAGGCTGTCAATGTCTATATTCAGGATGTTGCATAAGAGGGCGGGTGATACTGACACCTCTCTTTCTGCTTCGTCAGAGCATCCTGGAGATGAACGGGTGGTGTGCCGGGAGAGGCACATCTGGCCCGATGGTAATGTTGCATACCACGATGTCAGCGCTGCGCCCATGTCCTTCGTTATATGGTCAGGTAGACTAAACGGGTGAATCGCTGTGTCTGACCTCTCAGTTCAGGCATCGTGAAAGGAGCTTTCGAGGTACTATGCCAGGGATACGCAGACAAGCACGCATTGTCGCTCTGCAAACGCTTTATGAATACGATACGGCCAACCATGACCCCTTTGAGGTCTTGCAGCGGCATGCTCAAGAGCGTAATCTTCACACGAAGGTGGTGGAATATGCCCATGAGCTGCTTCAAGGTGTCTGCGACCACCTGGCGGAGGTCGATGCTCATATTCAGAGTGCCGCGCGTGAGTGGCCGTTACAACAGATGGCTCGCATCGATAAAAATATCCTGCGACTTGCCATCTACGAGATTCTGTTTAATAATACTGTACCAGCAAAGGCTGCTATTAATGAAGCCGTGGAACTTGCGAAGATTTTCGGAAGTGACACATCCAGTCGCTTTGTTAATGGTGTCCTGGGTACTATATTTAATCGGGCTCAGCAACAGCCCATCCCGAAAGCGGAAAGTGAGGTGAAGTAAATGTCGTCGTCCATCTATGAGCAACTCAAGCAGATTATCGTCGAGCAGCTTGGTGTGGATGAAAACGAGGTTGTTCCGACAGCTTCTTTTGTTGAGGACCTGAACGCTGACTCTCTCGATCTGGTCGAGCTGATTATGTCCCTGGAAGAAAAGTTCGGGGTTCAGATCTCCGATGAGGATGCTGAGAAGATCACAACCGTTCAGGAAGCTCTGGACTACATCGAAGAGCATTTGCAGAGCTAAATTTTTATCTCTCGCGCTATTATCCATACACGACAGGGTGGCTTTTTGCTGCCCTGTTTCCCCCCTCCCTTTTCCTCTCTTGCCCCTTTCCGTTTGAACTGGTATTGTAATAATAGTAAGACAATGATTTTTTTCGTTGTCACAAATCCTCCTGGTCGTGCATCGTTGTAATTAAGTAACTGTATTTGAGACACTGCTTCGCTGTGGAAGCGGTGAACGATAGAGAGTGGTCGCTGTGGATAAAATGCCAGCCGTTGAAGCGGTTGAAGCTCTTATACGTGATTACCATAAGCTGGTTTTCCATACTATTTACGGCCTGACCGGCGATTGGGAAGAAAGTCAGGATCTTACGCAGGATACGTTCCATCAGGCCTTGCGCTCGATTGATGCGGCGCGGGCCGCCAGTGGCGAGCATTTTCAGGCCAGAGCCTGGTTGCTGCGCATCGCGCTTAACACTGTCCGCATGCAGCGTCGGCGCCGCAAACTCTTCAGTTTTATTCCGTTCTCGCGGATGCCACAGAAGGCTGAGGGAAGACTGGAGGGTACAGAGGTTGTGCAGGAGGAACAGGCTGTTCCGGTGCAACCCGTTGGCTTTGCTCCGGTCGCTTCGCGCGATCTTGCTGAGCAGGTGGCGGAACAGGAGCTTGTGCAGCGAACCCTGGCAAAACTCCCTGAGCAGTTGCGTGAATGCCTGCTCCTTTCCATCGTGGGTGGCCTCTCAACGGCACAAATCGCCGATCTGCTCTCACTGAATGAGGCTGCGGTCCGGCAACGGCTCTCGCGAGCCAGAAAGCAATTTCAGCGGCTCTATCGCTATGAAAGTGGCGAAATGCTGATCGATACCTCTTCCCCACAGCGTCGCGTGACCCGTGACGAGGAGGAAGGGCAGGTCAAACCGCTCTCTCGTCGTTTATCGTTCCTGGCTCATCCTCCCGGCAGATAGGAAAAGCTCATGCGAAATGATTCTCTTGAAACCCTGCTGCTGCGCCATTATGGGCATGCCGCATCCACACCAGATGGATTGGAACAGCGTCTGATCGCGTCAGTCCGTCAGGAGGGCGCACAGCTTCGCCAGCGTCAACAGATGGAAGCGCATTTGCGGAAACGGCGCTATAGTCGCCGCCAGATGCTGCGCTTTGTGACTCTGGGTACAGCCGGGGTTGGCGTGGTAGGAGTCGCTCTGGATGGGATTAGCGAGGTAAGCGCATCTCTGCTTGGTCGGGATGTCTCGCACCCACAGCATGTCTGGTAATTGTTCTCTGTTGTTGCCAAAGGTTGTTACGACCAGAAAGGATACAAAACAAATGCCTATCGGATTTCACCCTTCTCAGCTTCTCATTCTGTTCTTGCTCGCGTTGTTGTTCTTTGGACCGAAGCGTCTTCCGGAAATGGGTTCAGCGATTGGTCGCACGATCAAAGAATTCAAGAAGAGCGTAGAGGGTATCGGCAATAGCTCCAGCTCGAAAGACGAGGAAGAGTATGTTGAGCCCAAACCGGCCCCCGCTCCAGAAAAGGCTCTGAACCCCGCGTCAATGTCGCTGGACGAGCTTGAGCGCGAGATTGCTGCTCGTAAGGCCGCTCTGGCTGCAAAAGAAGCTGCTCAGTCTGAGGTGAAGGTTGCTCCCGAGAGCGAGAAAAAAGAAGTCACCAGGGATGGCAAAGTTAGCTAAGACTGTTTCTATAGCCTGCTTAGGGGGAACTCATGGCTTCCAGTGAACTGGAACGGCAGGATCGGTTCAAGCAAGCGCTGGCCGAAGATGATGACGATTTCCGTTTCGATTTCGGAGACGATGATGACGAAGATGATGAGCTGGCTGGCTCTTCGATGACGCTGGTCGAGCATCTGGAAGAGTTACGCCAGCGTATCTTCAAGTGTCTGATCGCCATCGCGGTGTTTTCCGTGGTTGCGTTCATCTTCCGAGATTATATTATGGCTTTCCTGACTGCTCCTTTGCCTGATGGCACGAATGTGTTGACCGGGGTCAAAGGCACAGGACATAGCAAACTGGTCGTCACCGGGATTGCTGAAGGCTTTACAGTAACCTTGATGGTTTCTATCGCTATTGGGTTCCTGGCTTCTTTGCCTGTCGTTCTCTATCAAACCTGGGCGTTTATTGCGCCTGGCCTCTATTCGCACGAGAAAAAGGCGGCGTTGCCGTTTGTCTTTATCGGGATCGTGCTGTTTGTGATCGGCATTTCGATCGGGTACTTTATTCTGCGATATCCGCTGGAATTCCTGATCCGGTTCGCGCAGAACAACTTTACCGAACTGGTAACGGCGCAGAGCTACTTCAGTTTTGCGGCCTGGTTCTTGATTGTCTTCGGGCTTATTTTCGAGTTGCCGCTGGTGCTCACCTTTATGGCGAAAATCGGTCTGGTGACATCAGAGACACTCCGAAAGAAGCGTCCGTTCGCTCACTTTATTCTCTGGCTGATTTCCTGCTTCCTCCCGGGAGGCGATATCTACAGCCCGATTATTATTGGCATTTTTATGTCAGGTTTGTATGAGTTGAGCATTTTCTTTGTACGCTTCTTTACTGAGCGACAGTCGAAAAAGTCCCTGAGCTAAAAAAGGGATAACGAAAAGAAGGGCGGGAACACTCCCGCCTTCTTTCTGTTCAGGAGGGTTGCATCTCCTGCTCTACCTGTGGTGTGTGTGGCGGCTCCTGGAGTCGGATGGCCGTGACCAGACGTTCCCCTTTCCCTCGTCCGAAATATCCCCAGAGCAGCAACAGTGAGCAGAGATACAGGATAGCGGCTCCTATGAAGACAACACTATAGCCTGATTGATCGATTAAAAGCCCTCCTATGGGGGTAGAAATGGCCGATGCGCCCTGATATGCGATCTGATAGAGGCTGTTAGCCATTCCCCGATTTTTGCGCTCTATGGCCTCCATTGAGAAGACCTGAAAGAGACCATTCCCCATATCCATTGTCCCAAGCCGGAAGAGATACAGAATTGAGACAAGGGGCAGATAGTGTATCAACCCGATTGCCAGCAGCAAGGGTAGACTGATGAGCCGGGTCAGGACAATAGTATTGATTTTGCCCAGAGCCGTGGCCAACAGTGGAGCGAGTAATGTGAGAAGCGCATACACAATGTTAGCTCCTCCATCAATCACCCCGAAGAGAAAGGGAGAGGCCCCCAGTGTATGCACAAAGTAGATGTTGAAGTAGGGAATGAAAAGTCCCGCTCCCAGGCCGATAAGCACCTGAATCGCGATCAGGATCGTGAGTGGGCTACGCAGCAGGGCTTGCGGGCGCCAATGCAGGCCGGGGCGCTGCGCTGGCCGGTGGGTGGCGCGGTCCTGTTGCGGGGGGCGTGGTGGCGGCGCGTCGCGCATCAACAGCAGTGGAATGAAACTCGGAGCCGCAATAATGCCAGCAAAGAGCAGCGAAAGCTGGTACGCCCGGGCCTCTGCTCCCGGGGCCAGCATGCTCTCTGCCCAGGAGGGAAGCCAGGCGGTCAGCCAGCTATAGTGTTGAATCCACTGGGGAAGCGCGCCCCCAAGCAGCTCCCCGATGACGGTCGTTACTTGTAAGAGCACGATATTGACACTAAAGAGATGCGGGCGCTCGCGTGGCGTGCTGTGATGGGTCAGGAAGGGGGCATTCACGACCAGAATAAAGGCCCCGCCAACTCCCGCGGCAAAACCGCTGATGAGCAGGGGAAGGGGCTGGTGCAAAAGAAATTGTCCCGCTCCGGCGATGCCAATTGCGAGACTGCCCAGAATCATGATCCACTTGCCACTAAAGCGGTCAACACAGAGGCCAGCGGGGAAAATAGCACATCCTGCACCCAACGTCGTTACAAAGAGAAGCTGACCGACGAAGCTGGTATCATAGCCCAGTGCGATCAGGTAGAGGTTATAGAGCACAAGGATGATACCAACTGTTACGCCGCTCAGCGTGTTGCTGATAAGAAAGAGACGTGCATCTCGCTGAAAATGTTTGAATGCCTGAAGGTACTCAACGAGAAGGGACATCTTTTAACTGCTTTGCTGTGATTGTCTGCTCATATCCTTCGCCGCTCGGACTTTCGGCGGTGGATACAGGCGCTTTTTCTTTCATGAGTGTCCGATAGCCCGGGCTGGTAAATTGTAGCCCTTCCTTATTGATGCGTTCCTCAAGATTCTGCTTGCGGGGCGGCTTGAAGAAAGTTTTGACAATAGCCTTGCCCTGCTCAATGCGGGCGCGAACCTCAATTGCTCCCTGCGCGACTTTCCCGGTTGCCTGAGTAACCTTCTGATCAACCTTATCGACGCCGGCGGGCACTTTTGCTACGGTGCGCACGATGGCGTTTTGACTCTCGTCCGGTTCGCTTCCCTGCTTGACAAGCATGGTTGTTTTATTGATGCTCTCAACGTGGGGGCGCAACACTTTGATCAGTTCGGTTTTTTGGCGAACCCAGGTAAAGGCATAAAAGAACCCGATGTTCAGCGCGAGCGCCAGAATAATCAGGATCAGCGCGAACAGACAGATAATGATCGCTGCTATCTGTCCTCCAGCCTCAATAATTGGATTAATGACGGCTAATTCCATGCTCAGTCACCTCCCGCATTCGCCTGTATTTGCTCCATTTGTTGTTGCATGCGTTCTTCATAGCGGCTTCTGTTTGCCCCTTTACCAAGTAGCACGCGCAACATATGTTGTCCGGCGACAAGGCCTGCGGCGATGCGAATGCCCGGAGCCAGAATAATTTCAGAGACCAGTCGCGAGAGCGAGCTGACCGAGCCGACGGTATTTCCCGCCGTCTGGGCAGTATCTTTGACAATGCCGATGGTCTCCTGTATCGAGTCTGCCAGTGGCGTGACCTCGTTGCGCACTGTCTGGATGGTGCGAATAAGCATGATAATCCAATAGACAAGAAGGAGTGTTGATAGAACTAAGAGGGCTGCTAAGATCATTAAGAATATGTAGAGCGCTTCTAACAAAACATGAAACACTGCCGCAAGGACGATGCCGACGATGAGAAGGACGACTACAACCCCTGCGGTAATCGCCAGTGTTCTCGTTGCTCCCCGCATGATTTGCCTCCAATACAATTTCTCGGTAATTCTGTTTCATTATAACGTATGAGTAGAGGCCGTGTAAGCATTCTCTCCTGAATGAACTGCAATGGCTAGAGAATACCGGTCCCTTCCTACTGTAACACGTTGCGAAGGAAGATCTCGGTACGCACAATTGATGAGGTTGGCCCCCGAGCGCTTGCCTGCTTTGTATGCTATAATGAGGTCGAAAAAGCTCTTGTGAGGTTTTTTTTTGTGCCTGCTATTCTGACGTTTACTATCAGTGCTTTTGTCACCTTTATTACCATTATAGATCCAGTTGGGCTGGCTCCTGTGGTTGTTGGGTTGACTTCCCATATGAGCAATGAACAGCGAAAAACCATTATCACGCGCTCGATTGTGATCAGCGCGGGTATTATTGCGTTCTTTGCTGTAGTTGGACGCTTTATTCTGGACAGGTTAGGCATCTCTCTCTATGCATTTAATATTGCCGGGGGCGTGCTGCTTTTTCTGGTCGCAATCGATATGCTCTTCGGGCGTCCGTCTGGCGCGCGCGAGACCAAGGAAGAGGAAGACGAGGCGATGACCCGTGAGGATATCAGTGTCTTTCCGCTGGCAATCCCGATGATCGCAGGTCCGGGAACTATTGCGACCACGATTCTCTATGTTGGTCGGGCGATGTTTCATCCGCTTGAGCTGCTGGCGGTCTCGCTCTCTATTCTCTGTGCGCTCTTCTTAGCCTGGCTGGCGATGCGCGGAAGTTCCTGGCTGATGCAGAAAGTGGGCCGTACTGGAATTATGGTTGTCTCCCGTATTTTAGGTATTTTGCTGGCGGCGCTGGCTATTCAGTTTATGCTGGATGGGCTGCATTCTTTTGCGTTGGAGACTGGCTTCCTGCATTAAAAAAGATGGCCTCTGCTTTTTGCTTTCTGCATTTCTCTCTTTGCGACTCTCGCGCGCCTCAATCGTATTACCAGATAGAGAGAAGTTCTCTACTGGCAAAATCTTCTTGAGAAGAAGCGGTTGTAGTGGATTATTCCCGGCATGCAGGAGATGGTTCGGCGCTGTCTGATTCCACCCTTGCTGCAATAGGTATCTGCTTCCTGAAGAAACTGGTGTTCTCGGGTATTGGCAGGGTCATCGGCGCGTCTTTATTTGATTGACCCGGGAGAGCAGTGCGAGGAGCCGTCTCGCTTTGCGGATGAGTGCGCGGTTTCCTGTTTGTGATTGGTAGAGGTTCATTCTCTATTTTCAGTATTGGCTTATTGGTACCAGGAGTCGATTATTATGCATTAGTCAGTGGTTGTCTTTGCCGCACAACAGGCATACCTCTGCGCCGTTATCATGATCGATCGGCAAGGCCTGACACGCGACGCTATTGACAATCCTGGGTACACTGTTACTTGCAATTATGTCCCTGTCTCTTATCGGGATAGAAAGCGGAAGCCAGGTTGCCGGTGTGGCGTTTTCCTGGTGCTACTGGAGGAAACTTGTGGAAGCACAAACAAATATACAGCTATATATGGAACAGGGAAGGCAGGCCCTGGCTCAAGGGCAGGGGCGCGAGGCCGCGTTAGCATATGCCCATGCCGCACAGGCTGAGCCAGAGAACCCGATGGTCCATCTGGGGCTGGCAGAGGCAAACCTTGCGTTAAGAAGCTATGATATTGTGCGTATGGCCTGCCGCCGTGTTCAGGAGTTACAGCCGCAGGGCGGGTTAGAGGCGACGCTTGCTCAGGCGCTACTCGACCTGCTTGATCGCCGCTATGAACGTGCTCTCAGCAATGTGGATAAGGTGCTGAGTGAAGATCCTGGCATTGCGTATGCGCATGCACTGCGCTCGTATCTCCTGCGGATTCAAGGTCAGGATTATGATGCGAATCTGGCGCGGGCGCGGGCTGCTCGACTCTCGTTCGGAGGACGCTTTGAGGATTGTTTCCCACCAATGACAAAGCCGTCTCCTGCACCAATAGAGCGATCGACGACCTATACCGGAGGCTATCAGGGAACGACCGAGCCGAGCCGCAAGCCGCAACAGGAGTCTATTCCTGCCTGGACGCGTCCGAATCAGATGCAGCGGCAAATGCTACGCACAAACTTTTTGCTCCGCTATATTCCTGTTGTCACCTATACGATTATTGGTATTAATGTCCTGATCTATCTGCTTATCAGCATTTTGATGATTGTGGCTCCTGATCTGGCGTCACTCATTTATGGGTATGGTGTGCTTGCCCCTACATCTTTGCAAGATGGTGAGATCTGGCGTCTGATCACGTCGATGTTCTTGCATGCGCCTCCCCCCTCGGGGATCCTGCATATCGGGCTGAATATGCTTTCTCTGCTGTTTATGGGGCGTGATGTTGAGATCCTCTTCGGGAAATGGCGCTTCTTGCTGATCTACTTCCTGGCTGGTCTGGGTGGTGGGCTGCTGTTCATTCTGATGCCGGGTGACGCTAATGTCGTGGTTCTGGGCGCTTCAGGTGCGATCTTCGGCGTCTTTGGGGCGCTTGGGGCATTCTTGCTGACAAATCGCCGAGCAATGGGTGAACTTGGACGGGCCGCGTTCTCAAACTGGATCTTCTGGCTTGGCTTGAACCTGTTGTTTGGCTTTATGCCGGGCTCCAATATTGCTGTAATGGCCCATATCGGTGGCCTGATCGTCGGATTTGTGCTTGCGTTGATCCTGTTGCCGGGAGTGCAACGGAGTAGAAGAATATAAAATTCTTATTATTGAGGAGAGCCTGATATTAGTTGCAATATCAAGGCTCTCTTTTTTTATACCCTCTGCTTGTTGGAAGCCACAGTACACTGAATGTAGAGAGTCGAGCTTGCAATCTCGCTGTGACCCGGCTGAGTCACAAAAGATCTTGTCCATGCTCCAAAGTTCCACCAGGATACACTGGAGGTGGATTGATCCTATCCATGCCCTTTACCCCCCTGCTCGGCTCTCTCTTCCTTCTTTACAGATACCGGCCCTCAAGATCTAAAGGGAAGGCATTCGCTGGCTGACTGTTTTTCTGCGGCGGCTTCGTGGTGCTGAGAAAAAGAGTGACCCGGTAACAGGATACCGGGCCATAGATATTGTCGTGTTTAATGTTTGAGTATCGCGATGATGCTGGCATACTGGCCTGTCTGCACGATTCTGGTCTTGGTGCCATGTTGCAGATCAAGGGCGTAGAGTGCGCCATCTGCATAACAGGTGACGACTTGATCGTTGAGCCACGGGCCTACTTCGACATGATGGGCATTGCTGGTTGCCTGAAGCTGTGGCTGCCCGAGATGCATTTGCGTGCCCTGACCGCTTATTTCGACCGTATAGAGCGAGCTATGGCGGAAGAACGGCGGACGGTCGTCGCTTGAGAAGACCACATAGGTAAGCTTTTTCCCGTCAGGCGAGAACTGGAAGGAATGCACCCAGTGATAACTTGCCTTATTCGGCATGTTCCGCTGCTCCGGGAGAAGAACCTGTGGGCTTCCCGGCTTGAGCGCTGCCCCGTCAATAGCCATCAATGAGAGGCTATTGGCGTTATTGAGCGCGGTAATATCGTCGGGGATATTTTTATCCTCTGGAATGGGAGCCATGCCGATATGGTCTGAATAGAGTAGTGTATTCATATCGGGGGCGAGTCCCATTGGCATCTCTGGCGTTTCCGCGTCAAGAAGCTTGATAGGCTCCTTTTTGGCCTGTTTGGAGAGCGAAAGGGCCCATAAACCATACAGGTTGGCGCGATTGTCGCCCCGGTTATCGGTGATAAGCAGCGTGGGCTCTGTCCCATGCAGGAACGCGAAGGCGCGGAAACAGGGACACTGCTTATTTGTGCTTTGGTACACCAGTTCGGGGGCGTCAAGCGAGCCCGCATAGATACGAATTGTGCCTGTGCCTCTGGCCGGGGCAATGCTCCAGGCGATGTGGGAGCCGTCCTGGCTGAGTACCAGTGAGGTAATGGTCTCCCCTGCTTTGAGGGAGGCAAGCTGTTTGGCCTGACCATCAAAGGCGGGTATGGACCATACACCTGTGTTCGTCGTATAGAGTAGTGTGCCAGAAGGAGTAAGTACAGGCGGTACCGCTCGATTATAGTGATACCCGGGTGTATTCAGTGCCTCTGGAGTTCCGCCAGCGACTGGAACACGGTAGATCTTATCCTGTCCGGCATAGAGGACATAGAGTCCATTCGGTAGTGTCAGTGGCTCAACCGAGGGATTCTTTGCCATTTGAAAGGCAGAAGCCAGATCAGGTGTTGCGGTCGGCGTTGCTGACGCGAGCGTCGTGGGCGTCGCCGCTTCCTTTGTATTCGCTTTTTGTACCAGATTGCCGAACAAAAGGCCGGTAAATAGAACAAGGATCAAACCAATAAGTGTGATAAACGAGTAAATACTGAGACGTGAGACGCGTGCTCTTTTGTCAGGCGGCGATTGCTTGTCTGGTTTCTGTGCTTGATCAGCTACGTTATCTAATTTTTGTGTCAATGTGATCTACAACCCCGCATTATACAAATCGATTATCAGTATACACGAAGCTAGCTCTTATTGAAAAGGGTGATAGTTCCTATAGGCTGGACGGGTGAGGAAACAGGCAAGATGGTCTGTAATTCTGCCTATTTCTGACCGGGTATGTGGCGATGTAAGAAGGCAAGGGTCCGTGCAAAAACCTCCTCGCGATCATGATCTTTCATAACCACATGATAGGAATGTCGTACAATCAACAGATGTTTTTCTCGGGAGCCCAGACGCCTGTAGATCTCGTAACCATCCCGCACCGGGACAACATGATCCTGTGAGGCAGCGATTACCAGCGTAGGAACTGTGATGCGCGGGAGCTCCTGCCGTAATTGAGGGAGATAGAGCAGCATACTTTCTACCGGCTTCATTGGTGTCCAGCGGTAGCCATCACCGGGGTAGCGCTTACGCGCCTCGGGATCACAGATATCTTCACGCAGCGAGGGCAGCAGCGGTGCAACATATTTGCTCAAGCGTACTGCCGGTAGCATCCAGGGCCGCATAAAGAGAGGCGCACACATCGAAACGACTCCGGCGACTGTTTTGTGTGCTGCTATATGCAGGCAAAGCGCTCCACCGAGTGAGTGCCCGATGAGAAAGACGGCTGAGCAGTGTTGTTGAAGCTGATATAGCTCCTCGCGCACGCTTGCAGCCCATTCTTGCCAGCCGTAGCGAATCTGCTCTCGCCAACGCACATCTGGACCATGCCCGGGAAGGAGCACCAGCCGGACGAGCCAATTCGGTTGCTCCAGCAGGGTGGGGAGTTCTGCAAAATCGTTCACGCCGCCATTCAGACCATGCACAAAGAGAACTCCGATCGGTTTACGCGCTTCCGTCATGTTTTCATCTCCTGATAAGTGCTCTGTATAGTGGTAATACGGGAAAGTATTGTTCTGGTTTGAATTTTGTCCTACCGGGATAGGGAAGAAGAACCGATATATTGTGCTTACCCGCGTATGATGATATAGTCGGTTTATATGTAAGCAGTCTGTGTCAGATTTGATTGTGTTGTGTGAGGAGTTTGTTGTATGAAGTTTTCAACAAAAGTGATTCACGCGGGGCAGGAGCCGGACCCGACGACCGGTGCGGTTATGACCCCGATCTATCAGACGTCAACCTATGCTCAGACTGGCCTCGGAGAGCATAAGGGCTACGAATATGCGCGAACGGGCAATCCCACGCGTACCGCGCTGGAAGCATGTGTTGCGGCGCTGGAAAATGGTCAATATGGCCTGGCCTTTGCGTCCGGGCTGGCTGCTGAACATGCGATTCTGAACCTGCTGCGCGCCGGGGACCATCTGATAGCCTGTGACGATCTCTATGGGGGAACGTATCGCCTCTTTGAGCGTGTCATGGGCCGCTATGGCGTTTCGGCCAGCTATGTGACTGCCAGTAATCTTGTGGAGTATGAAAAGGCAATCCGCCCGAATACGCGCCTGATCTGGCTGGAAACCCCGACGAATCCGTTGTTAAATCTGGTTGATATTCAGGCGGTGGCTCGCCTTGCCCATCAGCACGGACTGCTTCTGGTCGTTGATAACACGTTTGCCAGTCCGTACTTTCAAAATCCGCTGGATCTTGGCGCGGACATTGTGCTGCATAGTACGACCAAGTATATCAACGGCCATAGCGATGTGATCGGTGGGGTTGTGGTTACCAGTAATCAGGAGGTTTACGAGGAACTGAAATTCCACCAGAATGCAGTCGGAGCTGTTCCCGGGCCGTTTGATGTCTGGCTTACACTTCGGGGCATTAAGACGCTGGCGGTACGAATGAAGCAGCATGAAGAGAACGCGATCTCGGTTGCCCGCTTCCTTGATGAACATGCACGGGTCGAGCGTGTCTATTATCCCGGCCTGCCTTCACATCCAGATCATGCGCTGGCAAAGCGGCAGATGCGAGGCTTTGGCGGTATGGTTTCGTTCCAGTTGAAGGGAACACGGGCCGATGTTGATAACGTGTTGCGACGGCTGAAGGTCTTTACGCTGGCGGAGAGTCTGGGAGGTGTGGAGTCGCTGGTCTGTCATCCCGCGACGATGACACATGGCTCCATCCCGCAAGAGATTCGGGAGGCGCGTGGCGTGGTTGATACGCTGCTTCGTCTCTCGGTTGGCATTGAAGATATTCATGATTTGTTGTTTGATCTTGAGCAGGCTCTGGCCTGAGTGGCGGCGTTTGTCTGTTATTTGAGAAATGTCAGGCAACCGCCCAGATAGATGATCAGAAACACGATCGTGAGCAAGATCAGGGCGAGCAAGATAGGCTGAACGATGACACGGCGGTCTCGCGGCGGCGCTTGAAAAAAGTAGCGAAGCAAGCCAACGAGAACCAGGAGGAGCGCAAGGCCCAGGCCGATATAGGGGGTGTATCCTGCCGGGCCCGGGCATTGTGTTTCTTCGCGCCGGGCCATCCAGAGAACGTTGACGAACAGCCCGAGTGTGCCCAGTATCGGGACGAGAATACGATTCGCCAGGGCAATCGCCTGCTGATTTCCCTGGCGGCTCTGTATATAGATTGTCGCAAGGATCCCGATAAGCAGGAGCGCGGCTCCGATCAGTAATATCGGGGTGAAGCCGATACGCATAATGGCTATCTTTCCTGTAAGAGCATACTTTCTGTGGGCCAGATGCCACAGACTGGCTGCCAGTGCAGGAGCTTTCTGGCGGCAAGATTGCTGCACCGTTGTGAGGGCGGACAGGGCTTCATCGGCTGTCGGGGCGGATGCGGGACCTCTAACAGGTCTGCCAGGCGATCAAAGTATTCACCACATCGTATAGGCTCATCAACAATGTTGAACGTTGAGCCGGCTGGTGCAGCTTCCAGCGCGGCAACAAATGCTGTTGCCATATCATGGACGTGCACTGGCGAGAGAAAGTGGCGTCCTGTGCAGGGAACCGCCAACCTTCCCTGACGAAGTAGAGTGAGCTGTTGTTCTTGATCTGTTTCTGGGCCGACAAACTGTCCACCACGCAGGGTGCACCAGTGCAGTTTCTCGGGAGGGATGGCGCGAATCCGTTCCTCCATTTCACTGATTGGCTGACTGATAAAGAGCCGTTGTGGTGTAGTATCGAACGGCGCACCCTCATAAATCCAGTTGTCCCCACTGTCCTGATACCCCATCACTATACTCTGCTGTAAATAGCGCTTAACTCCGACCGCAAGCGAGATCTCAAGAAGGGCACGCGTGCTCTCGGTTAACACGCGTCTGACCTGGATCTGATCCTGAGTGGCGCCCGGGTCAGGGGGGACCGCGCCCGCGATATGGATGACGACATCACACCCTTTCAGCAATTGGGGCAATCTGGCAATGGTTCCCGGGTCCAGTAAGTCGCCTTGCATGACCTCTGCACCCGCTAATTCAAGGGCGCGAACTTGTTCAGGAGTTCGTGCCACTGTACGTACAATGTATCCTTTTTGGAGCAGAAGAGGAAGTAATGCACGACCGAGGACGCCGGTTGAGCCTGCAATGCCTATTTTCATGTGTGTTCCTTTCGTGCAGGTTGGAATGTCCCTGTGTTTTGCTTCTCTTCGTTCCCTGGCCCTGCCCACCAGAAAGAAGCGTGAATACTCTCCTTTTTCTAGTACGAATGATGCGGAACAGGTGTTTCCAACCCGGGATTCAGTGACCTGTTTTGGGGAAGCCAGAAAGAAATGTTTTTCTTTTGGAGAATTTTGGCAATTAATTTGCAATTTACAGGCGAATTCATGTTGATTTTTGCTGATATCTATGGTATCCTTCCGATGAAGCAAAAAATTTCTCTATAAAGATGGAAAAATTCTACCGAGAAAAGTTACTTTTTAATGGAGGAAGAGAACGTATGTTTGCCGCCTTAGCGAAAAAGAATTATACACTCTTGTGGTTAGGTCAGGTTGTCTCGATGATAGGAGACTGGTTTCTTGTCGTTGCCCTGCCATTCTACATTTATCAGTTGACTGGTTCGGTGCTTCAGACTGGCATTATGTATATTGTTGAATTGTTACCGCGGGTGCTACTCGGGCCAGTTGTCGGCGTATTTCTCGACCGCTGGGATAAGCGCAAAATAATGATGATCACCGATCTGCTGCGAGCGGTTATTCTGCTGTTGATGTTACTGGTGCGCTCGGCTGATTTCGTCTGGATCATTTATGTTGTGACTATCTTGCAGGCGGTGATGGCGCAACTGTTTGTTCCAGCTTCAATGGCGCTTATCCCTATGCTGGTCGAAAAAGAGCAACTGATTGGAGCAAATGCCCTTTCATCCTTTAGTGAGTCGGTGACGCGGCTCATCGGTCCTCCGCTGGGTGGGGCGATGCTGGCCTTACTTGGCCTGAGTGGCGTCGTGATTGCTGATAGCGTGACCTACCTGTTTTCCGCATGCTGTATTATGCTGATGGCAGTGCAGAGCACCTCGAAAGGACAGGAGGCGGTTGTTGCTTCTGGCAATGCGCTAAAGCGGCTCTGGAGCGAGTTGCTTGAGGGGCTGGTTGCGATTAAACAAAGTAAGGTTGTGGTGGGTATCTTTGTGATTATGGGCATTATGATGGTTGGTCAGGGGTTGATGAATGTGATGTTGGTTCCCTTTATTGAACAGATGCTCCATGCTGATGCGATGGCGTTTAGCTGGCTTCTCACTGCTCAGGGAGCTGGAACGCTGCTCGGGGCCCTCCTGGTGAGTACGCTTACGAAGAAGGTGAAGCCGGTTATCCTCGTCTCTCTAGGGCTGATCTCAACTGGTTGTACGATGCTGCTGTTAGCATTCTTTCCGAATCTATGGCTTGCGCTTGGGGCCATCGCGATTATAGGGGTTTTGCTGGCTGGTTGTATGGTTTCGATTCAGACCTTGCTTCAGATATCCGTGGATGAGCGATATCGGGGAAGAGTGTTTAGCTCTTTTGAAACGATCATTTCTCTAACGATGCTGGTTGGTCTGCTGGCTTCGAGTGGCATTGGTGATCGGGTCGGGCCAGCACCGCTTATTGCGGCAAACGGAGCACTGGCGGTTATTGCCGCGCTTGTGTCGCTGTGGTTGCTGCGCTCTGCGCGTTTCTCAGAGGAGGCAACTCTATCCGGAGCCGAGAGGGTCCCTGTCGTTGAATAACTTCCCCGTTTGTCTTCTACTCTGAATGAGGTGTGGCTGCCAGTCGCTGATGGTAGCCACATTTTTTTATGTAACCTGAAGCGAATAAGAGTCACTAGAGAGTGAGAAAACGAGCGAAGGAGATAGTATGTTCTCACTCTTATTTCGACGTGATGTCTTGCTGTTTCGTCTGGGGCGCTTTGTTGCCAATCTGGCAGGTTCAACCTCAGGCATTGTTTTGCCCCTTCTGGTCTTGCAGCTTACTGGTTCGGTGCTGTCGATGGGATAGATGATGCTGATCAGCTTCTTACCTGAAATACTTGTCGGCACTGTGGCAGGCCTACTGGTTGATCGGCTGGACAGATGAAAAGTGCTGATCGGCTGTGAGCTCTGTAGTGCTGCTGCGGTGCTGTCGTTGTTGTTCCTGCAAGGTGGTGCAATGATCTGGCTGATCTGTGGCGTTTATCTGGTGCAGTCCTTCTCTGGCCTGTTTTTTAACCCCGCCTCACGTGCGTTTATCCCGCAACTGGTTGAGAATGAACAGCTTGTGGCAATGAACTCGCTGGTATCGACCAGTGAGGCACTGATCCGTATTATTGATCCAGTGGTAGGAGGAGCACTATTTGTCCTGCTTGGCTTGCAACCTGTGTTGCTGCTTGAGTCAGGTGGGTATCTCTTTTCGGCCTTGATGCTGTTACTGTTCCGAGTGCCCGTGAGCGAGCGTGTCCCTGTTGAGCGAGGCCAGAAGCTAGCCGGAGAGTTGCTGCAAGGTGTACGCCTGATTCGGGAGGATCGAGTGCTTATAGGCTTGATCATTGTATTGATGCTGGTGCGGCTTGGGAGCGGAGCATAGAATGTCTTGCTGTTGCCTTTTGTGCTGCAAGTGTTGCATGGTGATACGCTGGTGGTTGGCTGGATCATGAACGCGCTTGGCATTGGCGCACTCATCGGTTCGCTATTTATGCCGAAGGTCAGTGGCTGGCTTAAGCCGGGAAGCTGGATGGCCGCTGCAACGCTCTGTCTGGCGTTCTGCACTGTGCTGATATGCTGTTTTCCGTTTCTGCCTCTTGTTGTCGGTTTGATGACGATTCAAGGGCTATTTAACCCTGTTCACGGTATTATCTCTTCTACTTTGATCCAGCAACGGGTACGTGGTGAGCAGTAAGGGAGAGTCTTTGCTGCAGGGAACGTTGCATCAATCGCTGTCTATGTACTCAGCCTGGTTAACGGAAGCTGGTGCGGTGAGAGGTTCGGAATCGTGCCTGCGCTGCTGCTATCTGTATTGGTGCTTATCTCTGCCACCTTGCTTGCTCCATACTTCCTGTGTGATGTTTCACTGCATACTGCCGAAGAGGTACGACATGTTACAGAAGAGAAAGCCTGTGGTGTAGAGTAAGAAAAGAGGAGACAAATCATATGGTAAGAAAGAATATATTATGCGTTCCTGAAGCTGAACTGGATACGGCGTTACAGAGAAGTAGACCCTGGTTGCTGCGTCAGACGCGTGCCTTCGGGATAATTGATGAACAGGCAGAGGATGTGGTACAGGAAACACTGATTGCGGCCTGGAAGGCTGCATCAGCTTCGAGATCCTGAGCGTTTTGAGGCGTGGTTAAGCGGCATCTGTCGGAATCTCTGTTTGCAGTATGTGTGTCGACGGAAGGCAAATTCTTCTACGATATATCTGGGCTCCTTGTTCAGGAGATTATCGCGTTTTGGTTGAATCATCCCTTTTCGTGTTTCGAGCCGCGTCTGGTTGTGTATAACGGGCTGCCAGCGCTGCGTTTCTGCCTGACCGATCAGAAGAGTGCAAGCAAGTTGCTCTTTTTCTTTGAGCCGAAAACGTTGCGTTGTCTGGCAAGCATCCAGGAGTAGCATGAGAGCAGAAAGAGCTACTTCTGCTCTCAGAAAACTCCTTACGCTGATTTGTCGCTTGCTTCTGCCGGGGCAGTGAAGTGAATCTCAAGAGCATTGTTTGCCAGCCGGGCGCGAGTCGCTTCCTGATGAGCAAGGACGGACGGGAGCGTGATTTCGCGTTTGAAGTTGCCAATCTCAATAATGATCTCGTCGCCCTTCTTTGTCATGACCACCTTGTTCATTTCAATATGAGGGAGGGGCAATCGCAGCACATAGCTTTCACCCTGACGGACGATCTCCTGAACTGGTCCTCGATGAAAGACTCGGGTGGGATCCTCTTCGCCAAAGATCTCCTGTGCCAGTTGGGTCAGTGCGTCAACACCCAGAATCTCGCGTGGGTAGTAGGGGGCCTCCCAGACGGGCAGCGGCGAGAAGGTATCGTGGATAAACGTGCGAAGCTTCTCCTGACTCTGGAACATCTCCTGCATGAAGGCGTCCTGGTACGTGCCAGGCTGAAGTACACGGTTGCACATCACGCTATCAATCGGATAGCCAAAGAGCGCAAGATAGGTCTCGGCACGTAACGCTTCTTTGATGACCATTCTTTCCGGGTTGACGACGGGTCGATACGAGCTTATGTCCGGGTTGCTCAGTACCTCGCGTAGGATCTGAACGCGCTCACTGAGGCGCTGTACCTCGGTCATAATTTCGGTGGAGGGGAGCACTTTCTTGATAAAGGGACGCGCAAAGCTCAATGCATTCTGCACACTTTGTAGGCCGGAGATACGGTTCACGTACCACTGGAATGTATCGGGCATACTGAGCAGGCGAACCGTCTCACCAGTAGGGGCGGCATCGATGACCACAACCTCGAAGTTGCCCTGTTGGGCATTGCGATAGATGTTCACCAGGCTGACAATCTCGTCCATGCCGGGAACCAGTGCCAGTTCTTCAGCGATCACGTCATCCATGCCCTGTTTGCGAAGGGCATTTGCCATCTTCTCCTGAAGCTTGCCCCAACCGCGCCGCATCTCATCGAGCACGTTTACTTCCTGGGCGTAGAGATTGGGCGCTAGCTGCTGGGGTTCATTGGTCAGTGTGGTTTGAAAACAGTCTGCCAGGCTATGGGCGAGATCTGTACTGACTACCAGGGTGCGTTTTCCCAGAGCGGCAGAGCGTGCGGCTGTTGCGGCTGAGATGGTGGTTTTGCCGACGCCGCCTTTGCCAAGATAAAGAATAATGCGCATAGAAGTCCTTTATTTTGCAGTCTCTAGCTCTTAAGAGTCGAGTTCTTGATCTGATTTACTTACATGTACGTAGGAAAAGCCGCCCTGGTTTGAAAAAGGTTGGAGCATAGAAAAACGAAGGAGCCCACCAGAGAGTGGGCTCCTCGCAAAAGATATATCTACATTGCACACAGGTATGAATCGTCATACCTTCTTGCACTACGAGTTCTCAAAATACCTACGAATTCAACTTCCCATTCATATAGAGGAGTTTAAGAAACTCCAGGTGACGAATTACCTCAACCCTATCACTTCCACCATTCTGATACCACTGGCGCAACCAGTGCAGGGAAATAATCTCATCAGTTGAGAAGCCGCATCTGGTTAATTCGTCTGTTTCAGAGGTTGCATGATCGACGCCGCTATACGCTTCCAAAGGTCGTGTATTCGTATTCATGTGTATATCCTTCCACCTACGCCGATTTATGGCGAGCCGCCACTGCACTCATCCTCAATCTCATGTGCTGCTCTGGACAAACCAATGAAGAAGAATCGACCCAATCAGTCTTCTATTGATTTAGACGTCCGCCACAACACTTTTTCAAATACAAATTTTTCTGGAAAACGCACCTCCTTTAACACCTCCCCTGCTACATATTTCCTGATAGTTTAAGGATAAGCGGAAATCGGCGTAGTTACTATAGTCAGTCTGACACTTTTCTTGTGAAGTAGTTCACACTTTTCCAGAAAGAGACTACGCGAAATCCGCTCAAAAGGCCCTTCTCCATACGGGAGAGCAAGCGACCTGTATGAGCTCTCTAAGATTATATACGGTTGAGAATGCGAAAACGTTCCGTTCCCAGGACCATTAGTCCAGTGTGATGGGGCTTTTCCGGCGGCTTCGAGCCCCCATCGTCCTACGGGGTTATGACTCGTCGCGAACATAATTCCGCTCTTTCCCACACACAACCGAACCCTTTCTTCTCCACAACGCCACATCGCATCATACTGTTGCGCGAGCTTGCGGGATTCCTCAATTACAACAAGGAGATTGCCCTTTTTCTTCCATCCCAGACTATCAAAAAAAGCTTATGGCAGGTGGTTTAACGCTTTGGTTGGTAACACACAGTATGACAGGCTTCCCTGTCTTTTTTTACACTGAACGCAACTACGAGAAAACATACAAAACAGCATCCCGATGTTTATTGTACACCAGGATGCCGTTTTTGTGAACTCTTTTTTCACGTAGTTTCAAGCGCGTTTTGTTATCCCTTGCGAACAACAACGTTTGCAAGGCGACCGGGAACATAGATGAACTTCTGAATGGTGGCATCGCCGATGAATGATTGTACCTTTGGCGTTGCCAGCACCAGTTGGCGAACCTCGCCTTCATTGATGTTAGCGGGAACCTCAAGGCGCTCACGGACTTTGCCGTTGACCTGAATGACCAACGTAAAGGTTTCATCCTGGGTCTTGGCCTCATCATAGTGTGGCCACTCGCTCAGGTGGATGCTTCCTTGATGGCCGGTCAGGTGCCAGAGCTCCTCAGTGATATGAGGGGCCATCGGGGCCAGTAGCTGCATCATCGTCTCTAACGCCTTGCGATACTCGGCGCTATTGGCAACCGGGCTCTTCTGCTGCTTGATCAGCGCATTGTTACACTCCATCAGCGCGGCCAGGGCCGTATTGAAGTGGAAATTCTCCAGATCTTCTGTGACGCGCTTGATTGTCTTATGGCGCAGACGCTCGATCGCGCGGGTTTCCGCGTTCTGTTCATTGGTTGGATTATCGTTCCAGCTCTCTGTGACCAGTGTCCAGAAGCGATTCAGGAAGCGCCAGACGCCTTCCAGATTCTCCGCTTTAAAGGAGCCGCCAGCATCGAACGGTCCGAGGAACATCAGGTAGCTACGGACCGTATCGGCACCGTACTTTTCAACATAACGGTCTGGCGCCTCGACGTTGCCACGTGATTTTGACATCTTCTGGCCGTCGGGACCGAGGACCATGCCCTGATGGAACAGGCGCTTGAACGGCTCACCGAAGGGCAGATGACCCATATCGCGCAGCGCTTTCGTAAAGAAGCGCGAGTAGAGCAGATGCAGGATCGCATGCTCGATACCGCCTACATATTGATCGACCGGCATCCATTCTTTGATGCGTTTCTGGCTCCATGCTTCCTCGTTGTTGTGCGGATCGGTATAGCGCATGTAGTACCAGGATGAGCAGATAAAGGTGTCCATTGTATCTGCTTCGCGGGTTGCCGGGCCGCCACAGCTCGGGCAGGTGGTGTTCAGGAAATCCTTCTCGTAGCGCAACGGAGACTCACCGGTTGCCTTGAACTGGACATATTCGGGCAGGCGCACAGGCAGTTGATCTTCAGGAACCGGCACCATGCCACAGGAGTCACAGTACACAATCGGGATCGGACAACCCCAGTAACGCTGACGACTGATGAGCCAATCGCGCAGGCGGTAGCTCACGGTTGCCTTCCCGATTCCCTTTTCCTCCAGGTAGCGGATGACACGCGCTTTAGACTCGCTGGCGGGGGTTCCGTTGAACGGTCCGGAATTGATCATTGTGCCCAGGGCTGCCTTTGCTGAATCCCAGGTCGCGGGATCGGAGGGCTCTTCGTCTTCGGCACAAATGACCTGACGAATAGGCAGACCGAATTTCCGTGCGAACTCGAAGTCGCGTTGATCGTGAGCGGGCACGCCCATAACCGCGCCAGTACCATAGCCCATCAACACATAATCGGCAATCCAGACGGGAACCGGTTCGCCACTGACGGGGTTGGTGACATAGCCGCCGGTGAAGACACCGGTTTTCTCTTTCTCGGTGTTCATGCGCTCGATCTCGCTTTCGCGGCGAGCCTGTTCAATGTAGGCCTCGACGTCGGCGCGCCGGTCGGGAGTAGTGAGCTTCTCAACCCAGGGGTGTTCTGGTGCCAGAACGAAGAAGGTCACGCCATAGATCGTGTCCGGGCGTGTTGTAAAGACGGAGATTGCTTCGGTTTTGCCCTCGATCTCAGCGGTGAAACGGACCTCTGCGCCCTCACTGCGACCGATCCAGTTAGTCTGCATGGTGACCGTTTTTTCAGGCCAGTCAATATCCTCGAACTTTAGCAGCTCCTCGGCGTAGGCAGAGATCTTCAGCAGCCATTGGTCGATCTCGCGGCGTTCGACGATGCTGCCACAGCGCTCACAGGTGCCATCAGCCAGCACCTGCTCATTTGCCAGCGTGGTGTTACAGCTCGGACACCAGTTCGCGGGCGCTTTCGTGCGATAAGCCAGATTATGCTTGTAGAATTGCAGGAAGAGCCACTGTGTCCATTTATAGTATTCTGGCAGACAGGTGACTACTTCGCGTTGCCAGTCCCAGCCTGCGCCCATTGCTTTGAGCTGATCACGCATGCGTTCAATGTTGGCGAGTGTCCAGTCCCGGGCCTGGATGCCGCGCTTGATCGCGGCATTTTCGGCGGGCAGGCCAAAGGCATCGAAGCCAATGGGCTGCATCACATTATAGCCCTGCATGCGTTTGAGTCGACCAAAGGCGTCATGTGCAGAGTAGTTGTACCAGTGCCCCATATGCAGATCACCGGAAGGATATGGGAACATGACCAGATGATAGAAGTTCTCTTTTGGCGACTCATCCGGCGCATGATAGATTTGATCTGCTTCCCATTTGGCCTGCCAGCGCTGTTCTATTTCTTTGGGGTCGTATTTTGTGCGCGTAATCATGTACGGTCCTCCCCGAAATTCTTTCTTTCCGCAGCAGTTCAAAGGACTGCTGTAAGGCTCACCAGCGTAGGTGAGCAGTGGCTGTAGCTTTCATTGTTCTTATCATGGATAATCGTCAGTGCCCCGGGCTGAGTAATCCATGAAAGCATGTGAAGACTTTTATGAAACCAACCTCAAACATATCTGGGATACAGCGATAAGGTCCAGAATTACAAGAACTTCAAGCAATCAGGAAAAGCTCTGAGCATCGCCACACTGCTGAAAAGGGCCGTTTCTGGCGGAAACGGCCTGAGCTTCCTGGCTCAAACGTGAACCGAGGAATGACGAAGAGCAGGGAAGGGAACAACAAAAAAACCTTCCATCCGCGAGGGACGAAAGGCTTTCCGTGGTACCACCCTGATTTTTCAGTTCAGGTAAGCAAATTTGTTGGTGGACCTGAGGGGACTCGAACCCCTGACCTTCTCCATGCCATGGAGACGCTCTCCCAACTGCGCTACAGGCCCATGTTCTGTAAATCGTGTTGGTACACTTACCTTGAACTTACTCTCATTTTACGCTATAACGGGCGTCCCGACAAGCGCTACCAGGATATCCTGTTGACACTTGTAGCTCCCAGGCGAGTTCGGTTTACTGATGTAGCCTCGCACCACCCGGCTACTCTCTGGACGAGAAACCTACTACTCCTGCTCATCGCTTCCTCTTTGGCGGTATTTACTATACCACATCCGTCAGCGATTTGCAAGCCTTTTTCTCATCAATTCAACCAATCTTCCTGGTGGAGATGAGGGGATTCGAACCCCTGGCCTCGACAGTGCGATTGTCGCGCTCTCCCAACTGAGCTACACCCCCTTGCGGATTAGATAATACCATACTCTGTGGAAGTTGTAAAGACCTTTTGCCAGGATTTTTGAAAATTCGCCATTTTCCGGGGAAAAGTGGGGCAGAGTGAGGTGACGGGACGCGCTCTCGTCACCTCTGCCTTTGCTCAGGGAATGCTGGCAGTAAAGACATCAAGCCCGTACCGGCCATCTACCCGAATACGGAAGAGCTTTTGCGGTTGCTGGCTGTCCTGAATGATGCCGGTTTCACCCGGGGCAATCGTCGAGCCGACATAGCCAGCCTTGTTCAGTTGTGCGACGACGGCCTGCTGTGTACTCAGCGCTCCGCTTCGGAACGGCTCGCCGGCAGGATAACAGAACTGCTGAATTGGTACCTTGAGATTCTTTTCTAGTGTCGCACGGGATTCCTGAAGCTCCCTGAATGCCTGATCGGGCGAGGAGAGATAGGTGACTCCCATATCGACATGGTGGACGCTGTGAGAGCCTATCTGCATGCCATTGGCGAGCATCTCACGGAGCTGATTCCAGGTTGCCTGACCCTCCCAGCCAATCTTTTCTGTAATAATATAGAACATTCCTGTGTAGCCATATTTTTTGAGCAGTGTATAGGCGTTTGTGTATGCATCTGTGTAGCCATCGTCAAACGTCAGAATCACCGGGTGCTCTGGCAGTGAAGCGCCGAAATAGAGCGCGTTAAATAGCTGATTGAAGGTGATTGCATGGTAGCCTCGCTGCTTGAGATATTTCAATTGCTCTTCAAACTGCTGTGGCGAGACGGCCAGACTGAGATCAAGAGCGCTTGCGCTTGCGGGAAGCTCAAGAATGTGATGATACATCAGAATTGGCACTGCGAGTTGTTGTGCTGGTGGCTGTAACGGGGGCAGTACAGGTGCCTCTGGATCCGCGGGGCCTCCTGCCAGCACGCGCCACTGCTTTTCTTTCCCTTTGAGCGTCATTTCCTGGATGATCAAAGGCAGATTCTGGAAGATCCGGGAAGGATGCAGAACGTCATCGGCAAGCAGCGTTGTATCGGCTGGTGGCTCGGTCAGATCGAGCTTGAGCGAGACGGGTATGTGCAACACGTTCGAGTAGCTCTGCATGGTTTCGGGATTGATCCAGGTTTTTCGTTGCTCCTCCTTGCCGAACGTATAGCTATGAAAGGTATAGGCATTGTAGCGAGCTTGCTGGAAGGCAACATAGGCCGCCTGATTCTTCCATTGTTTTTGAATCTCGGGATGAAGCAGAGACCAGAGCTTTTGATAGTCCTTTGCCTTGAAGGCCGTCATAAATTGTTCTGCAACCTTATGCGCCTGTTGTTGTGCGGTGAGTTGTGGTGTGTTCGGGGAGGCTGACCCTCCTTTATTAGAGAGAGTCGCAGTATAACCCAGGACGCCGCCGAAGACGACAACAAGCGCGATCAATGAGATCACCAGGGGAAGCCAGAGCGGACGTCTGCGTGAGTGCATGACGGGAGGTATTGTCGGCCGAGTGAATGGAGGCGGATCAGGTTGCCTGGAAGCAACTTCAGGTGCTCTTTCTACCTGGAATGGTTGCTGACGCGAATAGGCAACAAAGTCCTGTATTAGCTCTTCGTTCTGTCCTGGTAGTTCCGGGAAGGCCGTCGGGAACGGAGTATTCTCTATACCGGTTTGCCTGCCCGCGCTTTCAAAACTGGTCTTGTGGTCATACATCATGGAAGTGCTCTTTCTGGTTTGCTGACTTGCACGTGATTGAAAAGCACGTCGATATTTGGAAAAAAAGCAGGTGCATTGATAGCCTGAATGCAAAAGAGAATGGGTATACTTTTAGCATACTGCTACGGTATACTGATAAGTGGCTTACCTCTCTAGTGTTTACAGCTTCTGGATATAGAGACGTAGTGGGTGGGCTTCTGTAGCGGGAAGAAGCTCTGCTAGGAAAAAAGGGGGGACCAGGCGTTTCAAAAGAAGAAGGGCCGTCCCATACTGACGGAACGACCCAGGGGATTGATATTCAGATATGCTCGATGCGTTTTTAAGCGCGAACGGGCTGGCGTTTGGGCCCAATATGAAGGGGGCGACCTTCGACCGCAAGAGCGGCTTCGTGAATGCCCTCGCTCAGGGTTGGGTGCGGGTGAATCGTGTCGATGATCTCATCAACTGTCAGTTCGCCGCGCATAGCAATCGAGAACTCGCTGATCAGGTTTGTGGCATCGGGGCCGATAATATGGGCACCCAGAATCTCACCATACTTGCCTGTGATAATCTTGGTGAAGCCATCCATCTCGCCGATAGCGACTGCTTTCCCAATTGCTGCCCAGGGGAAGCGCTCCACATGAACCTCGTCGTATTTCTCTTTGGCCTGTGCCTCGGTCAGGCCGACGAAGGCAATTTCCGGGAATGTGAAGATAGGATTGGGGACAACATCGTATTCCATTGTTGTCTGATGGCCCATCGCGTTCTCAGCGGCAACCTCACCCTCGGTTGAGGCTACGTGAGCGAGACCGGCACCTTTCGTCAGGTCACCAATCGCATAAATGCCGGGGAGGTTGGTTTCCATCTTCTCGTTGACACGAACGCGGCCACGATCCATATCAAGGCCCTGTTCAATCAGTTGCTCAAGGCCGGTGGTATTGGCACGGCGACTGACAGCCATCAGTACGTACTCGCTATTGAAGGACTGTTCACCCTTGTCGGTGGTGGTAATAACCTTCTTCTGGTCGCCATCATCCTCGATTGCCTCAACCTTTGCGCCGGTCACAATCTCGATTCCACGCTTGTTCAGGATACGGACCAGCAGCTTGCGTACCTCGTCATCGACGGGAGCCAGGATATTCGGTAGCATTTCCAGAATGGTCACTTTTGTGCCGATCGCGTTAAACATGCAGGCCAGCTCGACGCCGATTACGCCACCGCCGACACAGATCAGGCTCTTTGGAACAGCGGGCAGATTCCAGCAGGTATCGCTGTTGATCACATTGCGCCCGTCGATACCCGGCATAGGCGGCATCAAGGGGACGGAGCCATTTGCCAGAATGATCTTGTCCGCGCTGATGGTTTCCTGAGAGCCATCATTCTTTTCGATGCTGATAGAGCGGGAGGCGTCAACGCTTGCCTTGCCTTCAAAGACATCGATTTTATTTGCTTTCATCAGTTGGCCGACGCCGCTGGTCATGCGCTTTACCACTTTATCTTTATAGGCAACCGCCTTGCGCATATCGAGGGTAGGTTGCTCGGGAAGGCTAATACCCAGATCATCCAGTGACTCCATGTTGTGCAGTACTTCTGCGATGTGGAGCATGGCTTTTGAAGGGATACAACCGACATTGAGGCAGGTTCCGCCCAGATATTGTTTTTCCACGATCGCGACACTGGCACCAAGTTGTGCGGCACGGATAGCGGCGACGTAGCCGCCTGGTCCTGCACCAATCACTGCTACATCATAGTTTTTGCTTGCCATAAAGAAAACTCCTGCAAGTGAATAATCTATTTGCATGTGTGCTGACAGCTTCGATTGCTTTCCTCGTGTCAGCCAGTCGTAAACGGGAGCGTGTTTGACCTGCTTGTACACTTGTCTGCCGGGTACTCCTCAAGCGTAAGAGAGAGCAGCTTGAACGCTCCGCCTCGCTGGAAGCCTTTTTTGTCCATGTCAGTATATCACGTTTGAGCAGGCAAGGGCTATGCGGTCGAGTTTTCGGTTGAAGGGGTTGCAGCGCTACCTGTTATCATCATAGACTCATCCACAAGGACTGGCCTTTTTGGCCTATTGAAAGCTTTTTCTGGCTCGACTTGCCCCGGTGAGGCGTTTCTACTGATAGAGCTATGTTTTCATTATGCTTTTGTTTTTGTCCTGCTAACACTTACTCAGATTGCGTGAGGCGTCTTGCAAGGGAGGCTGAGCGCAGTACGCGGACCCGCTTTGAAAAAGGGGATCAGTGATCCTGTACAGGGCGTCCAGGCAAGGTCTGGGGCCGAGGGGCAAGGTGGAGGAGGACTGATTTGACCGCTTCGTTTTTTTATTGGGGGTTCTACTATGACTTCTACAAGCGAATTACGTGCAATTATTGAGGAATTGGAGTTAGTAGACATCGGGGACGCTGTCAGTTACTTTGGTGAGGAACTCTATGGTGAGGACGATTTTCCAGCGCTGGAACAATTAACCGGGCCGACTGGCGAGCTTTCGGAGAAGGCCGGAGCCTCTCAGTCACCGCTGCTTGCAGATACATTGTACGAATGTCCCTGCCATTTGAACATGCAGCATTATAACTGTATGTCCTGGTGATAGGGTGCTGAGGGAAGAAGTCCCGCTTCTTCGGCGGGGCTTCTTCTTTTTTGTCTGCCAACAGATCAATATTTCGCGGTCGTCAGGATCTTGATGCGGCTGCGGGCATGAGGAATGCCACACTCGCGCAATTGCCTGACTACCTGCTCGATATCATAGGAAACGCGTCGGATCTCGGCATGCCAGCTTCCATCCTGCCATGTTAACAGGCCATAGGAAGCACGTGCATCTTCGTCTCGGGGCAGACCACAACTGCCGACATCGACTAACAGGAGCTGTCGCCAGTGTCGAACATACGGAATATGGAGGTGTCCAAAGGCGAGCGCTCCAATAGTGGCATTAAGCGAGCCGAGTTGCTCTTCCAGCGTCTCATCTGAGGCTGTGGGGAAAATGGCCTCGTTCTGTGTCCGGGGGCTTGCATGGACAATCAAGGCGTTACTCCCATGCGGGTTGGTAATCAGGTGTGAGAAGGGCAGAGCGGACAGGTAGTCGATGCCTTCCTGCCCGATCTGTTCCTGTGTCCAGGCGATGATGCGGCGTTTCTTCGGACTTTTCGTGGGAGCTCCTGTGATGGTGTCAACGTCCACATTTCCCTGGATGACCGGACACTGAAGGCTCTGGATCAGTTGCAGGACCTCTTTGGGTCGAGGCCCGTTCAGGCAGAGATCACCAGCAATCACCAGATGATCGACTGGCGCCTGTTGGGAAAGATCGTGCAGCACTGCTTCAAGCGCTACCTGATTCCCATGAATGTCGGATATAATAGCGATACGCATAAATGTTATGTATCCTGGAAGTAGGTTTTCTCATCGTTTTTTTTGGTACCGGTCTCGGACTCATTGAAAGGGGCTCTTTCTTCAGTATAGCCCGGCAACGTACCACTAGCGTAATAGCACATCCAGGGAGGAAGCGAAATAGTATGGTCCATAAAGTAGGAGTTCTTTCTGATACTCACCTTCCCAGGTTTAAGCGGCTTCCAGAGGCTCTCTGGGAGCATTTTGCTGATGTAGAGCAGATTATCCATGCGGGTGATCTCTCGGTACTCTCGGTGCTCTCGGAGTTGGAAACGATCGCACCTGTTGTCGCAGTGCAGGGGAATGTCGAATATGATGAGGTGGTAGAGGCGCTTCCCATCAAGCGAGAGATACAGGTTGGCTTTTGTCGTATTGGCATTGTGCATATTCTGGGTGATTCAAAATATTATGCACGTAATGCTCTAGTAGAATTTCCCCGGGCCCGGGTGGTCGTTTTCGGACATAGCCATGTACCCTACAATAAAGAGCAGGATGGGCTGCTGCTCTTTAATCCTGGAAGCGCTACAGATCGTCGTCGCCAGCCAACCTGTAGTATCGGCATGTTGTATATCGATGATGAAGCGCTGTCGGTGCGCGGAGAAATTATTCCGCTTGCCTCATAGAATCTTCACCAATGAGGGCGTGATGCTGGCAAGGTTCGGGCAACCAGCCAGTGTCATCGCCAGTGCCAGTTCAGAACGCAAGATTTCCAGCACGCCGCGTACACCTTGAGCTCCGTTTGCGGCTAGTCCCCACAGCACAGGACGACCTACCAGTACAGCGCGAGCGCCAAGCGCCAGCGCCTTGAGGATATCGGTGCCGCGTCGGATACCACCATCCATGTAGACCTCACAGCGGCCTGCGACAGCTTCAACCACTTCTGGCAGTGCCTCAATGCCGGCCATAACCCCATCAAGCTGACGACCGCCATGATTGGAAACAATGATTCCATCGACGTGATGTTCCAGGGCCAGCAGCGCATCTTCAGCGGTCAGAATGCCCTTCAACAGAATGGGCAGGCTGGTCACGCTTTTGAGCCAGTCGACCGTTTCCCATGTATCAATCTTATGGCGTTCGGTTGGATTGAGAAAGCCTTCGGAGAGCTGGAAATTTGCGGTAGGAAGCTGCTGAAGCTGGTCAAAGTTGTTGCGCAGGTCACGTTCGCGATGTCCAAGTTGTGGCATATCGACGGTAAACACAATCGCGCGATAGCCTGCCTGCTCGGCCCGCTGAACCAGCGTCCGGCTGAAGTCGAGGTTGCGATGCGTATATAACTGAAACCAGATTGGCCCGGTAGCGGCTTGTGCAATTTCAACCACATTTCGTGAGGCCGCGGTGCTGGCGGTAAAAATGGTATCACAGTTGCCTGTGGCCTGCACTGTGGCAATTTCAGCGTCGGGATGAGCCATTGAGTGGGCTGCGGTAGGTGCGACAATGACGGGCATGCTGATCGGCGTGCCAAGTGCGGTGGTACGCATATCGAGATTCTTCGTATCAACGAGCATGCGCGGACGGATGCGAATACGCTCAAAGGCGCTACGATTGGCGCGCAGGGTCACTTCGTCGTCGCTGCCGCCATTGTAGTAGTCCCAGGCTAACTGATCCAGTTTCTCGCGGGCCAGCTTCTCGTAATCAAAGACGTTGATGGGGTCCATAAGGGGTCTTTGCTCCTTCCATACTCAAAGAAAAGGCGCGTCTGCTGCTTCCCGGCAGACGCGCACAGGGGTTTTATTGTTTCGGGTGAATGTACTCCTGACCACCCATATACGGGCGGAGTGCCTCGGGAATCCGTACGCTTCCGTCCGCCTGCTGGTGATTTTCCAGCAGCGGGATCAGGATGCGTGGCGAGGCAATGGCAGTGTTATTCAGTGTGTGAACGAACTTCAGCTTCCCATCTTCGTCGCGATAGCGGATATTAGCGCGACGGGCTTGCCAGTCATGCAGGTATGAGCACGAATGGGTCTCTCGGTAGCGGTTCTCGCTCGGCACCCAACATTCAAGATCATACATGCCGACCTTGCCATCACCCATGTCTCCGGTACAGACGTTGACCACGCGATAGGGGAGCTCAAGCGCCTGCACCAGCTCTTCCGCGTTTCTCAGAAGCTGCTCATGCCAGCGAACCGATTCCTCATGGTCGTTTTTGCAGATAATGTACTGCTCGACCTTATTGAACTGGTGGACACGGAAGACGCCGCGTGTATCCTTGCCGTACGTTCCCGCTTCCTTACGGTAGCAGGGGCTATAGCCAACAAAGCGCAGTGGCAGCTCTTCGGCCTTGAGGATCTCATCTTTATACATGCCGGTGATCGAGACCTCGGCAGTGCCAACAAGGAACAGATCCTCGTCCTCAACCTCGTATACCTGATCGCGTCCTTTTGGGAATTGTCCATTGCCAATAAAGGCGAAATCGCGGGCCATTGAGGGCACGATAAGCGGCATGAAACCTTCTTTGGCCAGACGATCGAGAGCGAAGTGAATCAGGGCAAGTTCCAGGCGGGCTGCGTCGCCCCGCAAGGCGTAGCTGCGGGTTCCGGCAACCTTGACCGCGCGCTCGATATCGATCAGATCAAGATGCTGCATGAGCTCATAATGATCGCGCATCTCGAAGTCGAACTGTGGTTTTTCGCCCCAGTACTTAATGGGCACATTGTCATCCTCATCTTTGCCAATCGGGGCGCTTGGATCGGGAATATTGGGGACCAGCAGGAGCATCTGATAGCGCTCGTCCTGTAAGCGGGTCAGTTCTGGCTCCAGTGCTTTCAGGCGCTCCGAGAGCTGTTTCCCTTCGGCAATAAGTTGAGTGCGCAGCTCCACATTCTTCTCTTTCGCAGCTTGCTGAATCTGCTTCGAGAGCTGCTTCTGCTGAGCGCGGGTCTGGTCAACTTCCTGCTGCATATTGATAACCTGCCGGTCAAGCTCAAGCAGCGCGTCGATATCGATCGGGTTGTTTTTCAGTCGTGCCGCCTCTTTCACGAGATCCGGATTGTTTCGGATAAAGGTAAGATCTAACATCTGTCAAACTCCTCTTTTCAGACAATAAAAAAACGCCGTGTCCTTTTCTTTCAGGACGACGACGCAGAATATGCTCTATCGTGGTGCCACCTTGTTTTATTCACCTGTAAGTGAACCTCGTTGTTGTCCGGTAACGGGGACGAACCGTAAACGCTGTTCGCGCAGGCTCCCGGGTGGATTTCGCTGAAGGTGTATCGCTGCGTTGCACCATCCCGCAGCTCTCTGAGATCACCCAACAGGTACTTATCCCGTTCATCGCTTGATATTTTGTTGTGCTGAACTGATATATCGAGAATAACACTGGGTTTGCGCTTTGTCAACCCTTATGAGGTAAAAGGGGAAGAGCAGCCTCCCGGGAGACTGCTCTTTGCTGCTTAGAGATTCCAGACTTTGAAGTTTTTGAACGCAACGTCTGTAGGCTGTGACTCCGCGTCGCAGAATACCCCGACCTGTCCGCTGCTGTAGGTACTATCGACCACGCTATCAACATAACGTTTGTTGATGTAGAGATACATGGTGTCACCCTGAGCGATAACAGTGATTGTGTTTGTCTCGCCGGAGCCAGTGCGCATCATATCGGTATGGTTAGTCAGGATTGAACCTTTAAAGCTGCTGTTCTTCTCGACATGGACTGCATAGGTGCCGTCGCTCTTAAACGAGAAGAGATAGGCATTCCCGCCTTTTGCATCGCCGCGCAGAACCAGACCACCTGCATCGCCTTTTACAATCGTCATCTCGACCTCAATGGCGAAGTTGGCGTAGTCGGTTTTCTGGGCATAGCAGGTCAGGAAATATTTCTCTTTGTTCAGCGTCGAATGATACTGGCCATCGCTAAAGTTGCATCCGCCTCCATCATTGGTTTTACCCACGTTCCAGTTCGCGCTATCGTTTGCTGCCAGTGGCGACGAGAGAACGGGCTTCCCTCCTGTGGCCTGCGTATAGAGACTCTGAAGTGTCGTTTGTGTGGCAACAGCGTTCGCTGTCGCCTGTGCTTGAGCAGTCGAAGTTGCATGTGCTTGCGCGACGGATGTTCCTGTCACCTGTGCGTTTGCAGTTCCCGTGGCCTGATTCTGGGCTGTCACCGTTTTTTGGGCTGTCGCGGTCTGGTCGGCCTGAACCTGGTTCGGAATAATGACGCCAAACGTTACAATTGCGCCGAGAATGAGTAGCAGAGCAAGCGCTGCTGAAATAGCGATCAGTGCGGTTCTCTTCTTCTTTGGCGGTTGTGGGGGGGTAGGAAAGCTACCCTGCGATGGCGCGTTGTAGGGGCTGGAACCGGAAAACTGTTGCGGCGGATAGTTCGCGGCAGAACCAAATTGCCCGGGGGTATGGTGCGGGTAGCTGGCGACAGGGCCAAATTGACTGGGTGTTGGCTGTGGATAGTTCGCGGCAGAGCCAGGGTGATTGGGAGTCTGCTGCGGGTAGTTTGCGGCAGAGCCAAACTGATTGGGAGCCTGAACATTCGGGTAATTGGGTGAGCTCCCGTATGCTGCCTCGGTCGCATAGGAAGAGGCCGTTTCCTGATACGCCTGATTGGAATCAATCGGCGCAGGGATTGTTGAATAGGTTTCGTGTAGCGGCTGATGGTTGGCTCCTGAGCCCTGAGAAGAAGGCGGTTGTGAGAGGGGAGGAGGAGCCGGAAAATCTTGCTGAGCAACCGGCGGCGGGCTGGCTACCGTTTGTGCCGAGTAGTCATTGCTGCTAAAGCCCGGTGTGCTCGGCGTACCAGGGTTCTGATAGCCACAATTGGTGCAGAACGAGGCCCCTGGTCGCAAAGGCTGGCCGCAGTTAATACAATATTGCATGCAAAAACTCCGAGAACTCCAGATAAGTACAGATAGAACGCAAGAAAGTGCCGTACAGGATAAGGTCCTACTAGCATACCATTCTTTCTCGGTTGTGCCAAGTTGGCAGTCTCGCAGTACTTCTCGCACCCTATCATACCATGCGAGAGGCTCGATAGCGAGGGATGGAAGTGCTTTGCTATGATTGACTTTACTCAGGTGATAGGGTAAATTCAGAAGGAAAAGTGGAGAAGAGAGTGAGGGATGAGGAAAGGAGAAAGAGAGGTGGAAAATATGGATGAACTGGCTCTGTCATGGAACCAGCCCACCCATTGTGTTTTCTGCTTAGACAAGACCCAGTTCCCACCGTGCGTCTTCTGTCATCCGCTCAGGAGACCAGGGAGGATCGAAGGTGAGGTCGACTTTGCAGCTTTTCACGTTTTCGACCTGACGTACACGCATGTCGATCTCCTCCATCACCTCTCCGGCCATCGGACAACCAATAGCTGTCAGGGTAATGGTGACATCTACGTGCCCTTCTTCCTGGTTTATGTTAAGGCCGTACACCAGCCCGAGATCGACGATATTGACCGGTATCTCTGGATCATAGCATTCGCGTAAGGCGTCCAGTACTTCTGCTTCGTTAATCTGTGCCATTCATCGGCTCCTTGATTTTGCTCCTGTTTAATCCGAGTAAAAAGGTCGGAATATACTCTTGTAATATACTGTATTTCCGGGCAATTGTCAAAAGCGACTTGCATCGTCCTCTTATTATATCTGTTACTATCAATATGGGTGATAGATAATAAGGCTTTTGTAAGGAGTATTCTATTCTGTTACTATCAATATGGGTGATAGATAATAAGGCTTTTGTAAGGAGTATTCTATGCGGCGTTTTATTATCGATACAGATACAGCCAGTGATGATGCAGTCGCGCTGGTCATGGCGCTGACATATCCTGATGTGACGATTGAGGCGATCACGGTGGTATGCGGAAATATGCCACTTGAGCAGGGGGTACAGAACGCGCTCTACACGGTTGAGTTGTGTGGCAAGCAGGTGCCGGTCTATCCCGGGGCGGTTGCACCGTTATTGCGGCCATTGGAGGCAGCTCACGATTATCATGGACAGGATGGTCTGGGAGATATCGGGTTGCCCTTGAGCGGAAGAGTGCCCGCGGAGCGCCATGCGGTTGATGTGTTGCGTGAAACGATTCGGCGCTATCCCTCTGAGATCACGCTGGTGGCCCTGGGGCCGCTGACCAATCTAGCGCTTGCTCTCACGCTTGAACCGGAACTGGCGTCTCTGGTTCGAGAGTGTATTGTGATGGGGGGCTCAGTCTCTGGTGGTAATGTAACCCCGGTTGCGGAATATAATGCCTGGGTCGATCCTGAGGCAGCGAAAATCGTGTTCGCTTCGGGTATGCCAATCAAGCTGGTTGACTGGCAGCTTTCAAGTCGCTATGGTATGTTGACTCCCGAGGAAGAAGGTCAGCTTCAGGCACAAGGCACGTCGCTGGCCACGTTCTGTGTCGATATTCAGCGGGTGGCGCGGGAAGTCAGTCAGAAGAATCTACAACGGGGCATTGTGCTGGCTGATCCGCTGACAATGGCGATCGCGCTTGAGCCAGAAACGGCAACCGAGACGGGCCGCTTCTTTGTCGATGTCGCGACCGATTCGTTAACTCGTGGCCAGACTATTGTGGATATCGGGAATGTTCTTCAGCGTGAGCCAAACGTAGAGGTTGTTCTGACCGCATCCCATGAGCGCTTTGTGCAGCTCTTGCATCGGGCGGTCCGCTAGCAAAGGGAGCATGAGTAGTTTCCAGTGCGAAGATCTGGAGACTACTCACCGACGCTCAGTGTGAGGGATATGAGGCAAGCACTTCTTCCAGTGTTGGCATGCCCGATTGAGCGCCAAACCGCGTTACTTTGAGCGAGCCGGCATAGACTGCGAAGCGCAGCGCCTCCTCTGCCTGCTTCCCTTCGGCAAGGGCAACGGTCAATGCGCCTACAAAGCAGTCCCCGGCGGCTGTTGTGTCCACAATCTGGATGCGGGGGGCCGCCTGATAGACGCAGCGTGGTTTGTGCTCCTCGTTTCGGGTGACCAACACAGCTCCTCTGCCTCCCAGGGTGATAACAACCGTCTGAATGCCATATCCCTGTAGGACCGTGGCGACAACCTGTGCATCCTCCGTCGTGTTCACTTGCTGGCCGCTGAGGTGGCTGGCCTCGGTTTCGTTGAGGATCAGCACAGAGACCTTTTGTAAGACCTCTCGTGGCAGGGAATGCGCCGGGGCCAGATTGAGAATAACGGGAACGTGAACCTTATGGGCAGCTTCGATCAGGCGGGTGACCGTCTCGATAGGGATTTCCATTTGTAGTACGAGGGCCTTTGCCTGAGGAAGTGCCTCTTGAATTGCTGCAAAGTGCTGTTCATCTCGTCCGACCTGCATATTGGCCCCGCCTGCAACAACAATCGAATTTTCGCCTTCGGGCAATAGAAAGATGAACGCAACGCCGCTTGATTCTATAGGATCTGTGACGATCAATTCAGTGTCAATCGAGTGTTTGTGAAGCTCTGCTACCAATTGCTTGCCAAAGGGATCGCTCCCTACTCGTCCGGCCATGCTGACTGAGCCTCCCAGTCGGGCCATTGCAACAGCCTGATTGGCCCCCTTACCGCCCGGGATGAGTTTCAAGGAACCGGCCCCGAGCAATGTTTCGCCTGGCGCGGGGATGCGAGGAACGCGTACTACCTGATCCATATTCAAGCTACCAGCAACAAGAATTGAGCCCTGCTTCATTCTATCCTCCTCTGTTTGAGCTGCTCCTTTTACCCTTGATCTTCTGCTCGCACACTCCATTTCTGTAGATACTCTTGAGCATACACTATAGTTGTAGCAGGCTGCAATAGATCTTTGCAATAACGCTTGCAGATCAGGAAGGATGATAGGGTGTGATCGTTTTCATGCTGCGGCAATAGGTTATCAGGCGGTTGAAAATGGGCAGGTTTTCCAGTGCTGCTACGCTGCCAACCAGCATCAGCTTCTGTTGTGCCCGGGTTAGAGCGACATTCAGACGGTGCGGATCAACCAGGAAATCGCGGCGGAGGGTGTCGCGGGCCGGTTCTCGTGCGGTCGCAAACGAGATAATAATGACCGGGCGCTCTCCTCCCTGAAAGCGATCGACGGTATCTATGCTGATGTCTGGTGTTCCCTCCCATTCGTAGCTGATATCTGGCTGAAGCAGGGTTCGCCTGAGCAGCGCTACCTGAGCGCGGTAGGGGGCGATAATGCCAATATCCTGCGGCGCAACGCCTCGGGCCAGCAGCCCACCCACCAATGCTCTAACTGCCTGTGCCTCTGTCGTACTGATTTTGTGCTCGTCTTCGTTGCCCGGCACATCCAGAAAAACGAGCGGATGACCGGGAACGAGCATCGGGACGACAAAGGCTGGTTCTGGTTCGGACAGCTTTTCGGGCTTTCTGGTGAAGCGGAGGCGCTGGTTTGCGATCTCTGGTGCTGCTACAAGCTGGTCCTGATAGAAGACCCGCGAGGCGAAGTGAGAGATCCATTTGTTCATACGATACTGCACCCGTAACGGCACGCAAGCGCTGATCGCCTGTGGCGCCTGTTGCATATACTCGTCATCCAGCCGCTTGAGCTGGCTGAAGAGCGATTCGCTCAAACCAAGCTCGGCTGCTTCCTGACTCTGGACCAGCGGCGGGAGCTGCTTTTCATCCCCAACAAGGATAAAGCGTTTGGCGAAGCGAAGCGCTCCCAGAATTGCGGGAATCGTCAGTTGTCCGGCCTCATCAATGACGGCCACATCAAAGTGCAGGCCATTTTCACCATACTTGTCTGATGACCATGTGGCGGTGGTTGAAGCGATAACGGGCATGCGTTGCAACACCTCATGTACGCTTGCAGGATCGTCGACCAGCGTTTGCAACAGGCGATGCTGCACCTGTGGATCGATGCTCCGTTCGTGCCCCAGGCGAATGTAATCGGTGAAGCCCTCTTTTTCGAGGCGCTTGAGGATGTTGTCAACGGCCTGATTGGTAAATGCTGCCAGGAGCACGCGCTTGCCCTCAGCACAGAGGCGTCTGACGATCTCCGCAATAACACTGGTTTTGCCGGTTCCTGGAGGACCATGCACAAGTAGATAGTCGCGCATTTGCAGGGCACGGGTCACCGCAAGGTTCTGCTCGATGTTGAATTCAGGACGACCTTCAACGTGGCGCTCATAGAAGCGGGGCCGAACCTTTCCGGCAACCAGATCGCGCAGATGCGGCTCGACCTGAAGCCAGCGGGTTAGATTTTGCAGGGTGCGAGTATGGACGAGATCACTTGAGTAGCGGTCGATCAGGTGCGGATGCGCGATCAGCTCACGAGTCCAGACCGTGACCTCTTCGGCGCTGATTCTCAGGATCGTGCCGCTGACCACCTCACCGCGAATCGGGTCGCCGTCACTGAGCAGGATTTCGTCGCCCTCGCGTAGTTCAGAGGTATTGATGCAGCGGAAGGTCTGTTCCCAGCCGTCTTTTTCGGCCCTGGCTTCGCCCAGCGGTTCCAGTCCCCTGAGGGCCACACCGCGCTCGATCCGTTCCAGAACGGGAGCCTGCCAGAGTTGCGCCTGCTGTTTCTCCGCCTCTCTACCTTCCAGTTGGAGCAGGTGATAATAGTGCGCAAAGAAGGGACGCTCCTCATTGATTCGAACGTTGGGAAAAGGAGATTCAGCGTCAAGCGGATCATCGGTGAGATCTGGTGGTTCCCATTGCAGCAAAGAAGAGATCGTGTTGCATTCGTGGCGCAGGCTACAGCGCGGGCAGCGGCGCTCGGGTGGTGGTGAGGGAATGGCGCTGATCTGATGCAGGACAAGGATGTTGCGCGTCTCTACAACGCGTTGCAACTCGCGAATTGTTGAGGGAATGCCAAAAGTCTGAGCCTGGCCCGGTGTGCCGCTGTAGAGCAGGGTACCGAGAGCGCGCTTCATTTTGGAGTCGCGGCGAACTGCCAGCAGGGCATGATAGCCAAGCACCTGCCAGCGATGCGCTGTCTTCGGGAGCTTTCCATTCGCTCCGCCAGTTTTTAACTCAAGCAGGCGCTGCCGCTCTCCCTGTTGCCAGAACAGGTCCAACCGACCGCGCAGCCCGATCTCGGGCGCCAGCAGGAAGGTTTCAGCGCGTACCTGTTGCCCGTTGGAGGGTGTTGCCAGATCCCACAGGGTGGTGCGTTCACTCTCATACCAGCGGGCAAGGCTTTCCAGATGCGGCTGTACCTCGGCACGGAGCGCATCCGGCGTGAACTGTGCCAGAGCGATATCAATACTGTAAAGCTTCAGTGCCTCTTCCAGGTGCTGTTGCAGAATATCCAGGGCCGGTCCCGGGTCCGGGTTGCGGTCATGCTCTTTCAGCAGCTCTTTAAAGCAATAATGCACCAGATTTCCGCGTATGGCCTCGATGGAGGAGGGAGAGGGGAGCAGCCGTTGCAGAAGATATTGACGTGGGCAATATTCTGCCTGATTCAGGTCGGTGATGTTCAGCAGTGTGTCCGGTTCCAGAATCGCCAGTGAGTATTGATTCCCGAAGTAATGATACCAGCTCACACCCTGTTGTTCTATCGGCTCGGGCTCTGCGGGGAGATGATAGGCACGTAGATTGAGTGGTGCTTTTCGGATGGCCTCACGTCGCTCACGCAGTGCCTGTACAAGACTGCGATAGTAGCTGTGGGAGAGATGAAGGGCAATGTAGCGGCTCCCGGTGTCCAGAAAAAATGTTGCGAAACGTTCTCCCTGATAGCTTGTTTCCTGTGCGCTGAGTATCCGTCCTTCAATCTGGGTTTCATGGAACGCATGGCTGCTTCTATCCAGGGTACAAAGGAAGCAATCAGGCTGTCCATCGGCAAGGTGTTCATTCGTGTGCATAACGTTCAAGCAAAACTCCCCTCCATCGCATTCTAGCTCAAGTGTAGTCGGTATGCTTGCGCCCGTCAATCCTGCCTCTGTATACTGGGCAGATAAAGGGAGACTTCCCTATCGCGTGCAAAGGGCGTGTAAGTACCTATCTTGTAATTCAAGAGCAAGCAAAGAAAAGAGGAAAAAGCAATGCCATACCCACCTATTCGTGCTATTACGCTTGGTATTTCAGAGGCTCATCCGCTCAAGGAGCAGCAGATTCAGCGTGCCGCGGCGCTAGTCCGGCGTATCGGGCAACAGTTTCAGGAGCAGGGCTATACAGTACAGACGCTGCGGTTCTCAACGCGCCCGCTCTTTGATGATCTTACAGGCTGGTCAATTGCACAGATTCAAGCGTATGCACAGGAGCTACAGCGGTTGTTAGAGAAAGAGGGAATTGAGTATTGCTCGATTGGGCCTCTCCGTGCCGAGGAAGCAGCGACCGCCAGCTTTGATACACTGGCTGATATGCTGATCACGACTACGGCGCTCAGTGCTACGGTGCTTGTCGAACGGGAGTTATCCTATCAGGCAGCGATGCTGACGGCGCATGTGATGCGGCGGCTGGCGCTTGAGACCGACGAGGGTTTTGGGAACTTCCGCTTTGCGTTGCTTGCCTGCGTAAAACCGGGAGGACCGTTCTTTCCTGCGGCCTATCATGCGGGGCCGACAAACATCACGCTTGGCGTTCAGGGGGCCGGTCTGGTCAGGGATGCCATTAAGCGAGCGCAGGCCGAAACGAAGGGGGTGCTGACTCCTGTACAGATCACAGAGCTGGTACGCAATAGCTGCTATGCGGCAGCGGCTCCAATGGTGACACTTGGTCAGGAGCTGGCACAGGAGGCTGGTGTTCGCTTTGGTGGCATTGACCTTTCACCAGCGCCGATGGCCGACGAGAGTATTGCGGAGGCGATTGAGGCGTGTGGCTATGGCGAGCTTGGGTCTGCCGGGTCGCTGGCGGTCACGGCGGCCATGACTACTGCATTGCAATCGATCGAGTTGCCGCTATGTGGATATAACGGACTGATGTTGCCGGTACTGGAAGATACGCTTCTGGGGCGGCGTTGGAGCGAGCGGAAAGTGCACCTGCATTCGTTGTTACTCTACTCAAGCGTCTGTGGAACCGGGCTTGATACCGTGCCCTTGCCGGGTGATTGTACGCAGGAAGAGATCGCGCATATTCTGCTTGATGTCGCGGCTCTGGCACTGCGCTGGCGGAAACAACTCTCGGCGCGTCTGTTTCCTGTTCCCGGGAAGCAACGCGGTGAGCGCGCCTGCTTCAGTTCGCCCCATCTCACGACTGCCCTGATATAAGGAGAAGTGATGAGCGAAGAACGTTTCTGGCACTATCTGGATGAGCTGGTTTCGACAACGGAACTGGTCATTGACAGGCCAAAGGGGAGCAAGCATCCGCGCTATGCTTCTATGGTCTATCCGCTGGACTATGGATATCTGGCGGGCACCACATCGGGTGATGGGCAGGGTGTTGACGTCTGGGTGGGAAGTCTGGAGGAGCGACATGTGACGGCGCTCCTCTGTTGTGTAGATATGTTGAAACGAGATAGCGAGATCAAGCTGTTGCTCGCCTGTACGCCTGCCGAGATAGAACAGATTGTTGCCCTGCATAATCAGGGACAGCAGGCGGCGCAATTGCTGCTTCGGTGAGGCTTACAATGAGGGGAGCACTGAAACAGCCAGCGCTCCCCTCATTGCTTTTCCTGATAGCATATATACCTGTATGTCACTACATAGAGGTAAAAGGTGTTCCCCAGAGGGCACCGATCACGCCCTGATAGGAACTCCTGACGCCTTCATATAAGCGGGCATTTTCGATAGCCAACGCGGCCAGACTGCCCAGGACAGAAAGGAACTGGATATCATCCTCATTAAAGTCGGTCTCGTGTTTTGTATACACGCGCAAGACACCGATCGCCTCTCCATGAACCTCCAGGGGAACGCAGAGGAGCGAGACAAGCCCTTCGTCTCTGGCGGCATGCTGATACTGGAAGCGTTTATCTACACGAACATCAGTGATGCAGACGGGGGCTCCGGCAAGCGCTTCACTGTCAATCGCACTATGGGTGATATCTACAGGGCCTTTTGCAAGGTATTGGCCGCTCAGGCCATAAACGGCGCTCAAGTGCAGTTGACCAGTTTCCTGATCAAATAGGCGAAGGACACAGGCATCAACCTGCATGGCTTCAGTAATGCTGGTCACAACACTTTGCAGCACTTGATCAAGCTCAAGGCTGGAAGTAAAGGTCAGTGCGGCCTGATAGAGCGCAGTGTAATAATCTTTATGTGAGCGGCGCGGAACATTAGTTGTATTGGCGTCAGTGTGCATACAATCTCTCCCCGGACGACTGAGAAAAGTGTGTCTTTCAAGAAAACAATAGCGCGATGATACTAGTAACACGCTTTTATTGTAGCACACGTATTCAGTCCGGGAAGAAAAGCATGCAATATACCACAAAGAGCGACTCTGTGGTAACGCTCATAGAGCCATTCTTACCATTTTTTTTATTGTGGGAAAAGAGAGGGGGAGCCTCTCTTTTTGATGTAGAGATCAGACCTGAGCCATCACCTTTTGCGGTGCCGGGTCCTGCACCAGCCAGACGCGGCAGGGCGCATTTGCCAGTACATAGGGAACCGTTTTGCCCAGATCTGTACGATTACTGTTACGTACCAGTCCAATCAGGATCAGTGCACAGTGATGGTCTCTGGCCTCATCAACAATAGCCGGTCCCGCATCGCGAGCCTGGACTATCTCGGGTATTGCTTCACATCCCACGCGTTGGGCGATCTCCATTGCAGAATTGAGTAGTTTGTCAGCTCGTTCAGACTCCTCAGTGAGAACAGCTTTCAGGGGCAGTGCTCGTGGAACCTCAATCACATGAACAAGATGGACCTTACGTTTGGCTCCTTTCGCCATTTGACAGGCCAGGTAGACAAGGTTGTAATCGAGTTTATCGCCGCAGATTACAACTTCTATATCCCCGGTGGCACCCTCACCTAGAGCAGATTTGCTCATCACCGTCTCTTCTTTGGCGCGGGAACCCCATAAGTGAACCATAATAGATTTCCTCCTGGTGGAGCATGATAAAACAGCATCATTGACTACCCGGTAGAGTGAGTTCCTGCAATGTCAGCAAGCTCGCTTGTCGGGTTTGTGTCCTACAGGATTGTAATACCGGCGCTTCTCTGAGTCAATGGAGCAGTCCACCTGTATTATTTTCCTCTCTGTTCCAGACTACAGCGTCTTAATCGTCTCTCCTCTTTATTTATACGCTCGAAGTATGGAGATGTTGTACATCTTTCCCGTTACTGCCCGTCGCAATCGGTACAAAGCAAAAGGCGACCGATAGAGGCCGCCTGGAACACTACAGCTAATCTGGCTCAATCGTTGCGGTTAAGCCGTAATCGATCAAGCGTTCTTGATAAAACTCAGCTAATTCCTTCGGACAGACAACAACAACCGCTTGCCCGGTGAGATGCGCAGTGAGCATAATATGCGTTGCCTCTTTCATCGTCAACGAGTTGACGGTTTCGAGCAGCGCATACACGACGTGCATCATATCGTTATGGTCATCATTGAACAGGATAACCTTGTACGGGGGAAGCAGTTGTACTCTTTCCCGCACTATCTCTTCTGGATTGAGCGAGTTGAGGGGTGAAAAACCCACATCCTGGGGCATGCTACAACTCTCCGTTTTCCTCGATTAACACGTAGCTGGAACACTAAGCATGCTATAGACTATTGTAAACAAGTCTTTTTTATTTTGCCAGTGGGCAGGCCCCTTTCTTAGGAGAAGTGTGGAAAATTCACTCTCAACTGCCTTTCTTCTGCTCTCCTTCGCTTCGTGCGGCTGCTTGAGCGCCTGGAATGGCCCTGAAACCCCTTTCCGGGACTAGCCCGAACGCCTTATCCGGACCAAAAAAAGTCCCGCCTGACTGCTCTCAGGCGGGGGAGTCGTGGTTTGCTCATTCCTGACGGCCAACGCTGCGGTCTATTTTGCCCTCGCTGTTCAACAGGATGGCTCTGGCCTTCGACTTGCGGCTGATATTGACGGGCTCATGGAAGCGCAGGGCAACGACGTTCTTCGCCTTGCCATTTGCACGAGTTGGGGACGGTGCGGGTTGTGCTGTCTTCTGTCCGATTGCGCCAACGGTTTTGCGGCGGGTAAAGCCAATAAGCGCACCAATCACCACACCGAGCACCACACCGATGGTAATCAGAAGCGGCGCGGGAATCGAGGGCAGGGCAAAGGTAGCGGCAAAGGCCAGCGCCCCGAGGACCACGGCAAAGATAACGGCGAGTACGATAATAAGCACGGGATTCGGGCGTGTTACCGTGACCTGACGAAACATTTCGCTTCGATCCTGTGGCCCGTGGACGCGAAACTCGCCTGCTCCATATGATCCTTCACTGAGCTGATGAACTTCGTCTTTGTCGAAGCCAGCTTTATACAATTTCTCAATGGCTGTATTTGCCTGGCTCTCATCGCGAAATACAGCCAGAAGGTCAAAATCTCCATATTGCTGCTGTTGTTGCTGTTGCATACAAGTCTCCTACCCGAAAATTTGGTATGGTTTGCAGCCTTATTATAGTGTCCAGCGAGGGGAAAGGCTACAGTATTCCGCTGCAAGAAAGCTTTTAGAAGAGTAGAGAATGCTATCTGCTCCATCTACGCTTGAAGGGGAAGGCAAGTTCCAGCGCACTTTAGCGCTTCTTGAAAAAGGGGGGCAACACAGGCCCTATCGCTCTTACGGCCTGTGTTGCAAGGATTCCAGCACGGCAGCGATCTCGTGGCGCACGCGCTCATTGTTTTTGATCTCAGCCTGGACCTTTTCCCACCCGTGCATAATGGTGGTATGGTCGCGTCCGCCAAGAGCCGCGCCGATTTGCTGCAAGGAAGCGGTTGTCTCTTCGCGCATCAAATACATTGCCACCTGCCGGGGCCAGGCAATCTCGCGATCGCGTTGTTTACTGCGAATCCGCTCTATCTCGACATTATAGTAGCGACAGACGCCCTCCAATACCTCTTCGACCGTTAGCTTGATGGGAGTATGCTTTCGTTCCGTATAGAGGTTTTCCAGCGCAGCTTCGGCGATGTGAGTTGTGATATCGACGTTGTGCAGCGTGGCGTAGGCGATCACGCGATTCAAAGCGCCCTCCAGCTCACGCACATTTGCGCGTTCGGGCCGAGCAATATACTCTATCACCTCATTTGGGACGGGGAAATGCAGAAGCTCGGTTTTAGAGCGAAGAATTGCCAATCGATGCTCATATTCTGGTGGTTGGACATCGGCCAGAAGACCCCATTCAAAGCGTGAGCGCAGGCGATCCTGCAAACTGTGAATCGCTTTAGGGGGACGGTCGCTGGTGACAACAATCTGCTTGTTTGCGTTATGCAGGGTATTAAAGGTATGAAAGAACTCCTCTTCTGTAGACTCTTTGCCTGCGATGAACTGAATATCATCGACCAGCAAGATATCTATCTGGCGGTATTTGGCCCGGAACTCCTCTGTTTTCTGATACCGAATGGCATTAATAATCTCATTGGTAAATTTTTCAGAGGTAACATACAGGACAGTCAGGCCTTTGGACTCTCCCTCATGTCCAACAGCATGGAGCAGGTGAGTTTTGCCCAGGCCGACTCCGCCATACAGGAAGAGTGGATTATAGATCTGCCCGGGTTTCTCTGCTGCGGCCTTTGAGGCTGCATGGGCAAGCTGATTTGATTTCCCCACAATAAAGGCGTCGAAGGTATAGCGTGGGTTCAGTTGGCTTTCTCCGGTATAGGGTGTTGACGATTTGACCGTTTTAAGTCCAGGGGTTGCCGGGATCTGAATCGGCGAGCGGGCAGGCGGCTCATCGTCCCAGGTCTGCTCCTGAGCAGGCTGGTTGACCGAGTCTTTGTTCAGGCGCTGGAGCGGAAGAATGAACCCCTTTGGGTTAGCCCCCGTCTCAGCAAGATGTTTCTCGCGCTGTACCAGGGACGGACGATGTTTCCCCAGGCGGTGAGGCCGTCGGGGAGGAGAGAAAAGGATATCGGTTGTAGCTTCCGTCTGTGGGCGTTCTTTGGCTACGACGATTTGTACTTCGACCGGGTTCCCGATCACTTCGCCGAGCGCGAAACGGATGGGGTCAGCAAAGCGGTGTTCCAGATGTGATTTTGCAAAAGGGGTGGAGACACCAACGGTAAAGACGCCATCCTGAAAAGAAAGCCCGGTGGTACCCTGAAACCACGTCGTAAAAATATTATGGGGTACTTTTGCTTGTAGACGTTCTATTGCTGTTTGCCAGATTTGTTTTGCATTCATATCTATGGCACAGAAGGCCCCTCTCTTCTCGTTTGCTTCAACTAATCTCTCTTGAAAAGAAAAATACTGGCTTTGTTGTTCACCAGATGGGTGGCTCTCTCGTTGTTTCTGAAACTGAGCGCTTGTTTGTATTGTCGTCCTCCCCGCCACCCCCCTCACTTATGTGCCAAGAAAGGTAAAAAAGGCTCTCATGTCTATTTCGTCGTTGGTGAATTGTAATGGTAGCATTAAATCTGGCTGCTGTAAAGTCCCCTGCCATCAGAACGGGATGAGAACTATTTCATAGTTTGGCCCGTTTGTAAAGAGTATACTTTTTGCAAAAAGGGGAGAATAGTACTCCCTGCTTTTGTCTACATTGCTCATAATAGTAATCTTTTCTGTGGGAAGAAGGGAAGAGAGGGGTACTCTTTTCTCCCTGTCGACCCGTACAAGAAAGTGAAAAGCAGAAGTGCTATAAAGACCGAGGTGATGGGAACCTCCACTTCCTTCATGGGGTGTGTTCACGATACAGGGCGAATGTTTCGTTTTACTCTCTAGAAGGATATGAACTACTCTGTAGTCTGTCATGTTGGCTGTTTTCATGCGGGATCAGTCGCGTCGCCCTCGACTCTTAACTTGTACTTTTGATATAATGACAGAAGTTTTTGTGCGCGTACGTTGCGAAATCATTGCGTGCAACGAATGGGAGGAACTTTTATCATGGATAAGTGTCCCTTTTGTGGGGCCGATACGCGGCCAGAGGATAATTTTTGCTTGAACTGCGGCAATCGCCTGCATGGAACCCCTGCCGTGCCTCAACAGTCAATCCCTGCGGGCGCAGGTGAGCCCACTCTGGCAAATCAGGATGAATGGAGTCCATCTGGACAGGAGGCGGGTACCGTGCCTGCTCGTGGTTGGTCCGATCCAATGGCCCCGACTGTTTCCGGGAACTCCGAACAAGAACCCGCTTATCAGGCAGCGCCGGTCGCGAATGCGACTATGGAGAAAATTGAGGAGCCTGCTCGCTTTATTCTGCGCTCCGAGGATGGACACGATATTCAGGAATACGTGCTCGATAAAGCTGAAATTACAATAGGGCGCGCACCAAATAGTGATATATTGTTATCGAAAGATAAGCTGACCTCACGCCGGCATGCACTGGTCACTTTTGAGAATGGTCAGTATTTCTTGCGAGATGAGCACAGTGCGAATGGCACCTTTGTCAACGGACAGCAGCTTGAGGAGAACGCTGTGCATCAGCTGCGCGAGAACGATCATATCGGCATTGGAGAGCATGAACTGATCTTCCGCGCTCCCGGCTCAGTTGCGGATGATGTCGCTGACTTTCCGACTGTCAGCGTTGATGAATCCAGTATCGATCATACGTATCGCACCAATGCCGACGCGAATGCCACCATCCCGACAACCGAGGACGCGGAGGAGTATGCCACGTTCTCGATGTCTGACCCCGAAGCGAATGCTTTGCATGGCTCGTCTTCCGACTCCTACTCCTTTACAGATCAGGAGGGGATGGTGCCCGCAACCGAGGAGCCTGCTGTTCCTGTTGAAGACATACCAACTATACAGGAAGAAGAGCCGGAAAAGCCCGTTTATACGCCGCAGGTTGAGAAGACCCAGAAGACCTCTTCTCCTGAGCTCGATCTTGTGCCGCCTACCCCGATCCTCAATAATGATCCCAATGTTACTTTCGGTCGCCTGACTTCTATCTCTCAGCCGGAACTGCCGGATCTGAGCAGCGTGATCGCTGCCCTGAGTTCGCTGGATGGTCAGGTTAAGGAGTTGCAAGATCAGTTTGTTGCTACACAGGACGCGATGCGCAAGCATGAGAGCGACGTTGCCAGTGTGGCTAATCAGCTTCGTTCCGGTATTCGCCGCGTTTCGGAGCGGATGGATAACACCATTGCTGATGTCGCACGCAGCCGTGAGGCGCTGGCATGGGCTGAGCTCTCGCAGTTGATGGAAGATGTGATGAACAATCCTCGCGACATCGAGTATGTTACCAAGCTTGCTCGCAAAGCGCGTGAGCTGAACAAGGTCTTCCAGATTCACCAGGCCGTGTTGAACACAATGGCCGAGTGCAATTCGCTGTTGCGCAAGATGATCGGTGATGAGTCGCAGGGCTAAGGAAGACGCTCTATTCTTCCAGTCTGATACAAAGAACAATCAACCTTGAGAGGCACCCTCTTGCGGGTGCCTCCTCTTTGCTATTAGAATTCCTCTCTGGAGATACAAACCACACGCTCTTTTCGATCAAGAAATTCAGATATATATTCGGACTTGTTACATGCAAGAACAGCTATCACAGAATCTCGCACCAGTCCTCCCGGCCAGTGAGCGCTATGATGCTATCGTCATCGGCGCGGGTCTGGGGGGCTTGCTTGCCGCCGCCCATCTGGTTCAGCGGAACAAGCACGTGCTCGTGCTGGAACGCCTGAATCATAGTGGGGGCCGCTTTACCGCCAAAACCTTTCAGGGTGTTCAGGTAAGCACAGGGGCCGTGCATATGGTGCCGTTTGGAAGCAGTGGCGTTCTGGCGCACATGCTCAGTCGGTTGCGCGTTCCCTATCGCTTTTTTGATGCCGATGTTTTTGGTTCCTTTCATGTTCATGGCAAACAACACCGTGTGCGCGGGCTCCTGGGTGTATCGCGCTTTCTCGGACCGCGTCAGTTTGGCTGGTTCCTGCGTCTGGGGTGGTTGATGTTTTTCCGTCCTCTGCCCGCAGATGAGCGCGATTTGCCCTTTGATCGTTGGCTGGAGCGGCATATCAACGTGAAGCGTAACCCGCAACTGGTCGCCTTTTTCGAGCGTATCTCGCGCTTTGCGCTCAGCCTTGAACTGCATCAGGTCAGCACTGCTGAAGTGATCCAGACGACAAAGAATATGTTTCGCTTTGGTGCGCCAGCGATTGTGGATGGTGGATGTGGAGCGCTATCGAAACGGCTGGAGCAACATGTTATCAAGCAGGGGGGAGAGATCTTGCATTCCTGTGAAGTGCGCCAGATTCTGCAGGAAGAGGGCAAGGTGTCCGGGGTGCGTTTCTTACAGAAGACGAGCGGAGAAGAGCGAACTGTCTATGCTCCGCTGGTTGTCAGTGATATTGGCCCACGCGCCACGGATGCCCTGCTAGAGAACCGACGGATCACGCAGGCAGCATTGTTAAAAGAACTGAAAAATCCGGCAATGGAGGCGCCACTGAGAGGTGAGCCCACGATCAGGGAAGCCGTTGGCCTGAAAGTACATGTGCTCAGTGATGTCTCGCTGATCCCGCATCGTGGGATTATGTATTGCCTGGATACAAAGCGTATTGCCGGGATCGTGCAGCCGACAAACAGTGACCCTTCATTGGCGCCTCCTGGAAAACATCTGTTGATTACGCATCAGGTGATTCAAAGTCACAATGTGGAAGAGGAAAAGGCTTTAGCACTGGCTGATCTCCGCATGCTGTTTGGAGAGACATTTGAGAAGCACTGCCGGGTGCTGACAATGGGCACCTATCGGGGTGAATGGCCGGTAAATCGTCTCTCACAGGGAGAAGATGTCTCACCAAAAACGCACGTACAGGGACTGTATCTGGTTGGCGATGCAGTAAAGCCCTCGGGTTACCTGATGGTTGAGGGCGTGGCCCAGAGCGTCAACCATTTTCTGGACCTGCTGGACTCGCTTGATCGGGAGCGGGCGCGTACGCGCCGGTCGCATATGGCGGTGCGTGGCTCAAAGCTCAATGCGTTGCGCTGGCTCTATAAGGCCCCCGGGAACTCCGGTCGGTATTAAAAAGTGCATGAAACAGAAAGGTTGTTGAATGGAACTCACTACTGCATCGTCTCAACGTGGGCCGTATTATCGGATCACAGGAGGAACTGCACTTGAAGGAGAGGTTGTCATCAGTGGGGCAAAGAATGCCGTCACGAAAATGATTATTGCCTCTCTGCTCACCGACGAACAGTGTATATTGCGCAATGTCCCCTTGCTTGGCGATATGTACCTGACAATGAAGCTCTGCGAGGATATCGGTTCTGAGCTGTCGCTAGAGGACCATACGCTCTCGATTCGGACGCCAGATGTGCAGAAGACGGTTATTTCAACGGAGGTGGGTGGCCTGAACCGTATTGCGGTCCTGACTCTTGGTCCCCTGCTCCATCGGCGCGGCGAGGTCACTATTCCGGCTCCCGGAGGTGATCGGATCGGACCACGCCCGATTGACTTTCATATCAATGGGTTGCGCCAGATGGGGGCTGTAATTATTGAGAAGGACGGCCATTACTTCTGTTCCGCTCCCAACGGACTACGCGGTACCACAATCAAGCTCCCCTTCCCGAGCGTGATGGCAACGGAGAACTTCCTGATCTCGGCTTCGCTGGCTCGTGGGGTGACCATCATTGAGAATGCTGCGACTGAGCCCGAGATTATCGACCTGATCAAGCTGCTGCAAAAAATGGGCGCGATCATTGAAATCAAGGTAGATCGGCGTATTGTCATTGAAGGCGTTGAGCGGCTGCATGGCGCGGTGCATACCTTGCTCAGTGATCGCAACGAGGCCGTCTCGCTGGCAATCGCTGCCTACCTGACGCGGGGTGATGTCTATTTGCGGCGCGCACAGCAGGACACACTGCTCACCTTCCTGAATACGCTCTCGAAAATGGGGCTTCGCTTCGAGGTCGATGACGAGGGGATTCGTTTTATCGGGCGTGAGACGCCGCCGCCTGCAATCGCGCTGGAAACCGATGTGCACCCGGGGTTTATGACCGACTGGCAGCAGCCCTTTACTGTGCTGTTGACGCAGGCAAAAGGCATGTCTGTGGTGCACGAGACGATCTACGAAGATCGCTTTGGCTATACCGAGGCGCTGATTGGTATGGGGGCGCAGATCGGCCTCTTTACCAAATGTCTGGGTGAGGTGCCCTGCCGTTTCCGCTCAAAAGAGCATCGGCATAGCTGTGTGATCAACGGTCCAACACCACTCAAGGGGACCCGTCTGCTGATCCCTGATATCCGGGCGGGCTGTTCCTACATTCTGGCAGCGCTTTGTGCGGAAGGTGTTTCCGAGGTGTATGGCATCGAGCATATCGAGCGAGGTTATGAGCATCTCGACTGGAAATTACGGCAGCTTGGAGCACAGATAGAGCGAATTGCACCGGAGGACTGATGAACCGGGAGACAGGGAGGGAAGGCGCGCTTTCCCTCCTGTCTTTTTATCCCTGCCATTCTGATTTGACTTCGCGAATCTGTTCTGGTGTGAGGATTCTGAACAGGATCAGCAGGTTCTCCAAATCGTATTCAAGGCCGATGGAATGGAGCTCTTGCCGAATGCGGCCAAGAGCAGCGATCTGTGCCGTGGTGATCAGGCCATGACTGAGCAGGCTAGCGGCAAGCAGTTGATCCGGTGTGAGCAGCTTGAACATTAACAGGATTTCGCCAAGCTGGTAGTTGAGATCAACGCCACGAAGCATACGCTGGATATTCTGCGCGACCTGAAGGCGACTCTCAGGCACCAGATGTCCTTCAAGTAACACACTATTGAGTGTGCGCGTCGCATGTCCGTTCAGCACCTGTGGCTGGGGAGCCTGAGCGGTTGGTGCTGGCATGGGCGGCAGGCTCTGCATGATATTCATCAGCACAGCATTATTGGGCCCTTTGGACGTCTCACTCTCGTTCAATGGCTCATTGGCAACCTTTTTGATCTCGGCCTTGATCTGCTCGACGAGGGCCTGATTGCTGTTGCCCTTTGTTTCGGTATTGGGCTCGTTTTTGCTGATCGGGAAGATCTGCTCCTCTTGCTCGTTGTCCTCTTCCTCTCTGACGGTTGTCTCCACCTTGAGAGATTGCGCAGTTGTACGGGGCGGTGTGCTGGAGGCGACGGTTGCCGAGGCGATCGAAGCCAGCGGCGTATTGGTTGCCGGTGCGGGTTGAGTCTGTGGCTCGGTACGTCGCTGATTCTGTGAGCCGGGCCGTTCAACCGGAATATCCTGAATCGGGGCAGCGCGTAACGGCTGCGAGGCGATGCTATCTTCGTTTGGCTTGATGGTGCGTACCCCTTCGGCGCTCGACTGAAGCATGCGCATCCCTGTCAGCGTGGTGTGAATGCCCGATTGCACGAAGGTGTCAGGCTGCGGCTCCTCGATGGGCTGAGGATTGTAAGGGTCAAGCTGTGACTGTTGTTGTTGCACCGCATGGAAGCCGGATGGCACAAACTCTTCAGGCGTTTGTGGCTGTGGCTCGGGTTGGGTGAACGCGGGTGGTACCGGTTGATTGAAGGGTGTATTTGTGTTGTAGGTAACGGTGCTCGGTTCCGGTGCAACGGGCGGCTCATTGGGAATAGGCTGACGCGACTGGACCAGCCGTGAGAGCTGCGCCAGACCGGACTCGTTGGCGGGATCAGAGGGCTCCTGCCCGCTTGCCAGACGCTGAAGAATCGTTGATTCGTTTGCCTTTGAAGGCGTCTGGTACTCATAAGCAGGTTTGTTGTTGTCGACAGGCTCGGTTTCGGGCTCATTGCCCTGTTGCGTTGTCCAGTTGCGCTGGTTGGGATAGAGAACAGCGCGTATTTTGTCGGTATAAGAGGTCGTCTGCACAGTATGTTCTATATCGTTGCCTGACGCCGCTGTATTCCCCGGAAAAGGCTGGTTGCTCCGTGGGGGTGCGTATGGGTTATAATCTGGTGAAGACGGGAAGCGTTGGGCGGTATTACCGCCAGCCTGATTGGTACTGGTTGTATACGCACCTGACATGACGGAGCGCGGCGAGGAGGGGGTTGTAGGCGACATCGGTGGTGGTGGTGGAACCCTCGGAACACGTGGCAATGTTGAATTACCAGAGGGGGCAGACACTGTCTGATTCGGAACACGAGAACGCACGGCATCGACCAGGCTCATAATGCCGATCATGCCGTCAACTTCTAGATCTGCGGTGGATGATTGACCGCCATCTTCAAACTCGCGTGCCCCATATCCTGCGATGTTTGTACAATTAAATGTAAGGACCTGAATACCTCGGCCCCGGCGCTGCGTATCCAGAGCCACCCAGAACTCTCGACGTGCAGCCGCCGCCTGAGATATGTTCACGAGAATCAGACGAATTGGCTGATGTGCAATGGTGTCAAATACCTCAACTGCGGTGCGTGCCGTATGACACTCATAGCCTGCAAGCTGAAGTTCACTGGTCAGCAATCCCGCCAGTTGTTGATCTCGTTCAAATAGTAGAATATGCGGTCCACCAGTACTGACATTCATAACCTGTATCGCTCCGGTCGCTGGCTCGTCTTGTATAAATTTCCAACAGATTTACAGCGTGTTTATTCGCAGTTTCTTTGAAGTATGGCTACATTGCCGCTAGTATAGCACATCTATCTGGCATTGTCATAGCAAGTATGACTTATGATATATAAGGCCCTTCTTAATGCGTAGGAAGGGCTTGTCATAGAAAGGCATAAACTCAGGTATCCTATTTCTACCTTTGCCATACTTGCCCATACTGTGTGTTTAGCGAAAATCACCATCAAGGAGAGAATGAGATACACATGAAACAACCGATTATTGCTTTACTGACCGATTTCGGTACTGCTGATGGCTATGTTGGCGTGATGAAAGGTGTCATGCTTGATACCGAGCCGCATGCACAAATGGTTGATATCACCCATGAAATAGCGCCACAGGATGTCCCCGCCGGCGCCTGGATCCTGGCGAACAGCTATCGCTATTTCCCGAAAGGAACGGTATTCCTCTGTGTGGTTGATCCGGGCGTGGGAAGTGTGCGTCACCCCATTGCGGTGCACCTCGGCGACTGGTATTTTGTCGGCCCCGATAATGGACTGTTCAGCTATATCCTGGCTCAGCAGCCCATACATCAGGCTGTTGTGCTGGAGAATCCCGCTTATCGGCTCACGCAGGTAAGCTCGACCTTCCACGGACGCGATATCTTTGCTCCGGCTGCGGCAGCGCTTGCCTGTGGCGTTGCGTTGACCGAGCTCGGACCTACCCTGGCCCCAGAAGCCCTGCAGCGCTTGCAGTTTGTAGAGCCGGTGCGCGCGGGAGCCGAAATCGAGGGCTCTGTAGTCCATATCGATCATTTTGGCAATATTATTACAAATATCCCGTTAACGATGGTCCCGGAACTGGATGGCGATCGTTCCGCTCAGTTGACCTTTACCGAGCACGATGTACGGGTGACAGGGTATCGGCCGACCTTTGCGGCCCCTCAGGCCGGAGGTGCGGCTCACCCCTTTATCTACGGAGATAGTTCCGGTTTTGTTGCGGTTGCTATCCAGAATGGGAATGCGGCGGCAACGCTGGGGATCCAGCGGGGCGCCTCCCTGAAGCTGACACTTTCCCGCTAAATATGACGGGAGATGACATCCTTCTGCTGCTATGCTGGAAACAGCGCAAATCTGTTATGGGCATTAGAGAGGAGCAGAGTGGAATGAAGTACGGCTTTATCATCTCCTGTGGGGATGTACACACGGTCGCTGAGCTGGCATATGAGGCGGAACAGGCGGGATGGGATGGCGCTTTCTACTGGGATGGAATCTATATCGAGCAAGCGGAACATGTGTATGATCCCTGGATTGTGATGGCAGCAATGGCTCTGCGTACGCAGCACATTCGTCTTAGCGCGATTGTCACCCCGCTTTCAAGGCGGCGTCCGTGGAAGGTCGCGCGTGAGGCGCTCACGCTTGATCATCTTTCCCGGGGGCGTTTCACGCTCTCTGTTGGGTTGGGGGCGCTTGATGATGGCGGTTTTTCAAAGGTGGGTGAGGTGACGGACCTGAAAGAGCGGGCGGAACTGCTTGATGAGAGTCTGGAGATTCTGACCGGACTGTGGAGCGGGGAGCCGTTTTCCTATCAGGGCAAGCACTATCAGCTCGATGAGATGCGCTTTCGGCCTACTCCTTTGAGCCATATTCCCATCTGGGTGATCGGGGCCTGGCCATATCATAAGTCAATGCAGCGGGCGTTACGCTATGATGGCGTCATCCCCACGAAACCCCGGGCGGAGATGACGCCCGATGACACGCGAGCGATCAGGGAATATGTTGTTCAGCATCGTGTGGCAGACACGCCATTTGAGATTGTCTGGGAAGGGACAACTCCGGGCGATGATCCCGAGAAGGCGGCGGCGCTGGTGCGGCCCTGGCAAGAGGCGGGTGTAACGTGGTGGATGGAATCTGATTGGGCGACGAGCGATCCCGAGACCTTGCGTCGACGGATCAGACAGGGACCTCCCCGTGTAGACTGAATGGATGGCCGGTATCGACTGGATACCGGCTTTTTTTATAGGAGAATGGTGAGAATGCTGAGTAGCCTGTGCGAGGATGTCGAATCGTACGGTTGCCGGATCGTTTGGCAAGGTACGTAGAATGGCGTTAAAGGGCGCAGTATCGTTTCATTTTAGAATTGAAGTAAGCAGAGAAATATGCTATAATGAAGATAAACCCCATAGGAGGGAAGAACGTTCTAGATGAGGTTAAAAAATAGTTGGCAGAGATGTTCGTAACCGTCTGAAGAACATCAGTGGTTGGTTACAATGGATTAAGAAAGGACACATTGAAATATTGTAGGAGCATCAAACGGATGCAGTTGACAACTCTAACCCATTACAACCAACCTGTAAAAAGGGCTGGATTTATAGTAGAAAATCAAGCATATAAAAATAGAAACGTTGGAAAGGGCTGGTTCTCACACGCCTTGTTGAGCGTGAGAAACTGGCCCTTTCGGTCTTCTGTATCCTGCTGGAACGAAGGTTGTGGCATGGGGAGAGGTGATGCGTTCTTTACCAGCGCAGCATCACAAGCAGTTTGGGAATGGAAAGGAGGGTGTGAAGGTGACGTTACTCGTGTTCATGGGCTACAACAACCTCCGGGGTTCTGATGAACGGCTATGAACGAGTGATGAAACCTGCGCTCTTCTCTCACCTCTCGTTGAGGGTGAGTGTGTAGCGGTCCATTGAGACTGTTGCAACTTGAAACACACAAACGTAGAACTTTGTCCTTGCCCGAACGCGTACGAAGGTTCCCTAGCTGTCAATTGTAGTTTTTGTCTCATCGGTGACGTGAGTAAAGGGGGATCAGTTTCTTTCATGAGACTGCTTCAGAAGGTCGTCCATACGTCATCGATCTGTACAGCAAAGAGAGGGTAAGCCATGGATCTGGTGAAGCGGTTGGAAGAATATCGCGATAGAGAGCGAGAGCTGCTATGGGAAGGCACCTTTGCGCAATACTTTGAGATTGCGTCGAAGCGGCCTGAAGTGGCCCGTCTATCGCACGAACGCATTTACCATATGATTATGGATGCGGGCGTTGAAACGACTCGCACCGGCGAACATCGCTACAACTTTTTCAGTCAGGAGATCTTCGGCATAGAGAAGCCCCTTCAACAAATCGTTGACTACTTCCACTCGGCTGCACAACGTCTGGAAGTGCGCAAGCGTATTCTGCTGCTCATGGGACCTGTTGGCGGCGGTAAATCAACCATTGTGGCCTTGCTCAAGCGTGGAATGGAGGCATATAGCCGCACACCTGTGGGCGCAGTCTACGCGATCAAGGATTGCCCGATGCATGAAGAGCCGCTCCACCTGATCCCGATGGAGTTGCGACCAGATGTCGAGCGCGAGTTTGGACTGTATATAGAAGGTGAGCTCTGCCCGCATTGTCGCTATATGGTTGATACCAAATATGAGGGGCGAATTGAAGACGTCCCGGTCAAGCGTATCACCTTTAGCGAGAAGTATCGGACTGGTATCGGGACCTTTACGCCTTCGGACCCCAAAACGCAGGATATCAGCGAGCTGGTCGGCGGCATTGACCTTTCTACTATCGGTGAAGTTGGCTCAGAGAGCGACCCCCGCGCGTACCGTTTCGACGGTGAATTAAATATCGCAAATCGCGGCATTATGGAATTCGTTGAGATTTTGAAGTGCCTCTCTGGTGATACTCTGCTCTTCACTTCTAACGGAATCCGCCGATTGGACTCATTTGCATCTCCTGATCAGCCTGCTGGTATGTCGCGTGATATTCAGCTTTCCCTGGCAAGTAGTGTCGGTGTGGAGACTGCGACCAAGCTGTTCTATGCAGGAAAGAGCAAGACCCGGCGTTTGGTCACACGAAGAGGGTTTACGCAGGAGGGCACGCCTGAACACCGTGTTCAGATTGTGAATCAGGATGGTGTTCTGATCTGGCGCAGACATGATGAACTCCAGCCCGGTGATTGGCTTGTGCTGCAAAAGGGCCAGAACCTCTGGGGTCAGGATGTCGAACTGCGCTGGACTCCTCAGAGAGCCGAACTTGCACAGCGGATCCGGGTGCCTGAGCGCATGACCCCTGATCTTGCTCGTTGGCTCGGCTATATGGTTGCAGAAGGTGATATCCGGCCTGATGGTACGGTTCGTTTTACCAGTTCCGAAGACGAACTGCGTGACGATTTTGCCTCTCTGACTGAACAGGTTTTTGGTATTATTCCTCGGCGGAATCGTCATACCATTCAGCTCAATTCGGTTTCACTGGCTGACTTTGCGCTTTATATCGGGTTCCAGAGCGGAGCATGCAACAAAGAAATTCCCTGGAGTGTGCTCCAATCGTCTCATGCCTGTATGGTGGAATTCCTCTCGGGCTACTTTGCCGGAGACGGAACAGTGACTGCCAAAGGGCGTCTATCATGGACAACTGCCTCCGAAACGCTTGCAAAGCAGCTTCAGGTCGTCTTGCTCAACATGGGTGTGGTGGCTCGCCGAACACGTGTCCAGGCTCGCTCTGCCCAGATGAAAGAGCCCGGTTCTTACTGGGTGGTTGCGGCTGATGGCGTGGATGCTGATATGCTGGCAAAGCAGATGCCATTGCGTCCGCTGAGCAAACAGCTTGCCTATGAGACCCGTACCAATGGTGTGGCTCGCTCAGGGAGAGCTGATCTGATCCCGAATACCGCTGGATACTGGGCTACCATTTCGCAGGAACTTCAGCAGGTCACGATTGCAAAAACGCAGGCCGCTGGTAGCTCTCACGCGGTAGATTATACCGGGGCCCAACAGATTCTGGGTGAAGATTATAGGAATCTCCATATGCTCCGGACCGGTACAAATAGCTGTACGCGTGATATGGCCCGGAAAATGCTCGGGAAGCTAGACGGATGGGTGGAAACACCTCCCGGATTGAATGCGCTCCTGAACCCATCGCTGTTTTATGATGAGATTGTTGCGCTTGAGGATGGTGAAGCTGAGTGTTGGGATTTCCATGTCCCGGGTTCACATACCTTTATCGCGAATGGTATCGTCAATCATAACTGTGATGAAAAGTTCCTGTATGTACTGCTTACTCTGAGTCAGGAGCAGAACATTAAAACCGGGCGCTTCAGTATGATCTACGCGGACGAGGTCGTTGTCAGCCATACCAACGAGCATGAGTATCAGGCATTTGTTGGCAATAAGAAATCAGAGGCATTGCAGGACCGCATTATTCTGGTCAAAGTGCCGTATAACCTGCGTGTCTCCGATGAGGTTAAAATCTACGAAAAGCTTCTCAAGCAAAGCGCTTTGAAGAACGTCCATATCGCACCGTACACGCTCCGTATTGCCAGTATCTTCGCCGTGCTGACCCGCCTTGAGCCTTCCAAGAAAGCCGGGATGAGCCTGATGAAGAAGCTGAAGCTCTATGACGGCGAGGATATGGAGGACTTCAAGCAGAAAGATGTGCGCGAGTTGCAGGAGGAAGCGGTTCGCGAAGGCATGGACGGCATCTCGCCGCGCTATGTGATTAACCGCCTGTCAAATGCGCTGGTCAAACAGAATGTCACCTGTATTAACCCGATCGATGCCCTTCGTGCCTTGCGTGACGGCCTGGATCAGCATACCAGCATCACACGAGAAGAGCGGGAGCGCTACCTGAACTTTATCAATGAGGCACGCAAAGAGTACGACGAGATGGCGAAGAAAGAGGTTCAGCGAGCCTTTGTCTACTCCTATGAGGAGTCGGCACGAACGCTGTTGAACAACTACCTGGATAACGTCGAGGCGTACTGCAACAAGACCAAATTGCGCGATCCGATCACTGATGAAGAGATGGAGCCTGATGAGCACCTGATGCGCTCGATTGAAGAGCAGATTGGCGTCTCGGAAAACGCGAAGCGCTCCTTCCGTGAAGAGATCCTGATCCGCATTTCGTCGCTGGCACGCAAAGGACAAACCTTTGACTATACCAGCCACGAGCGCCTGAAGGAAGCTATCGAGAAAAAGCTGTTTGCTGATTTACGGGATGTCGTCAAGATCACCACATCAACACGCACACCGGATAAAGAGCAGTTGCGCAAGATCAATGAGGTGGTTAACCGCCTGATGACGGAGCACGGCTACTGTCATGTGTGCGCAAATGAGATTCTCCAGTATGTGGGTAGTCTCTTAAATCGATAAGTTGCACGAAGATGTGGGTGCATAGCATCTCTGTGATCGTATACGGTTGTTCTGCCCTGCGTTCCAGTAGCGCAGGGTAGATTTCCTACCGCTCTGATGTTGCCTCGGCATGGGATCTGCTATGCCATCTCATCTCCGTTTCCTTGTTTTTGAGAAGGAGAAAGACGATGTCTGTTTCTCAGCATGATTGGTCTTTGCACCGCAAAGGGCAGGTAGATCAGGAGCGCCATAAAGAGAAGATCCGCGAGGCAGTCAAGAAAAATCTGGGGGAGATTGTTAGCGAGGAAAGCATCATCCTCTCGGACGGCAAGAAAACAGTTCGCATTCCTATTCGCTCCCTTGAAGAATATCGCTTTCGCTTTGATCCTGGCCGCCAGACGCATGCCGGGCAGGGGAACGGAAAGAGTAAGGTTGGCGATGTGGTTGCCCAGGAACCAAAACAGGGCAAGGGGAAAAAGGGCGATGCCGGCAAAGATCCTGGCTATGACTATTATGAGGCGGAAATCTCTATCGAGGAACTGGCACAGCTTATCTTTGAGGATCTGAGTCTCCCGAACCTTGAGGAGAAGCGCCAGCAGGAAATGCAGACCGACGCCGTTCGCTTCACTGATGTGCGTAAAAAAGGCCCGATGCCCAATCTGGATAAAAAACGCACGATCCTGGAAAACATCAAGCGCAATGCCGCAAAAGGCGAGCCACGCTTTAAAGATATTAAAACCGAAGACCTGCGCTTTAAAGTCTGGGAGCCAACCATCCGCTATCAGTCCAATGCGGTCGTGCTGGCGATGATGGACGTTTCGGGCTCAATGGGCGAATTTGAGAAATACATTGCGCGGAGCTTCTACTTCTGGATGGTCCGCTTTTTGCGCACAAAGTATAACAATGTACAGATCGTCTTTATCAGTCACCATACCGAGGCGCGTGAGGTGACGGAAGAGGAGTTTTTCCATAAAGGCGAGAGTGGCGGCACACAGGTTTCCTCGGCGTATGAACTGGCCCTGAAGATCATTCAGGAGCGGTATAACCCGCAGGACTGGAACATTTATCCCTTTCACTTCTCTGATGGGGATAACCTGCCCTGGGATAATGACCGCTGTGTGCAGCTCGTGCAGCGCCTGATGGCGCAGTGCAACATCTTTGGCTATGGTGAGATTCGTGAAGGCCATTATCGTTCTCCCAGTACGCTCATGTCGGCTTATAGCAAGATAAACGACAAGAAGTTTATCGCTGTAACCATTTCTGATAAAAAGGATGTTTACCCCGCTTTGCGTAAGTTCTTTGCTCAACGTGACCCTGTTCCCTCCCGCTAGAGTACTTTTGGCTCTCCGGGAGGCTTCCCGGTAATCGTGTAAGGAGAGTATGCTATGATCGGCTTTGATTCCAATAGCGATCTTGAGCGATTGCGTGATGCGATCGATGCTGCCTGGGAGCAAGCTCACAAATTCGGACTTGATCCGTTCCCGACTCATTTTGAGATGGTTCCAGCCTCGATCATGTATGAGTTTGCATCCTATGGGCTGCCGGGCCGCTTCAGTCACTGGACACACGGGAAGGCATACTATCGTCAGAAGATGCAGTATGACCTCGGTTTGAGCAAGATCTATGAGATGGTGGTAAACACCAATCCCAGTTATGCCTTCTTGATGGAGATGAACAATCTCCTGCAAAATACCTTTGTTGCCGCACACGTGTTCGGCCATACCGACTTCTTCAAGAATAATGTCTACTTTCAGCATACCTCACGGCGCATGATTGATAAGGCCAGTATTCATGCTGAACGGATTGCGAAATATGAGTTCGATCATGGACGCGAAGAGGTCGAACGCTTCCTCGATGCGGCATTAGCGATTCAGGAGCATGTTGACTATAACCTGCTCCTGCGCCGTGAAGGGGGGGAGTCAAAGCCGAGCAATGCTGTAATGCGGACTACCGAGTATGATGATCTCTGGAACCTCGATGAGCGGGCCGAACGGGCCGAGGAAGAGCGCAGTATGCGCCCTGGAAAACCGCCCAGATTCCCTGAGAAGCCCGAGAAAGATATTATGCTCTTCCTGATCAATCATGCACCGTACTTGCAGCCCTGGCAGCGCGATATTCTGGAAATCGTGCGGCAGGAAATGTTGTACTTTGTGCCACAGATGCAGACCAAGATTATGAATGAGGGGTGGGCCTGTCTTGTGGCAGATAGTCTGGTCCAGACAGAGTATGGCCTGATGCGCTATGATGCTCTGCATCGGCTCCTCGCTCGGGGGCAAACGGTGCAGGTAGCGAGCGGTGAGGGCATCTGCGATCGAATCACTGATCGTCATGTGCGTCGCAATGCCCCGGTCATTCGGCTCCATACACGCCGTGGGCTGGTGCTGGAGGGAGCTGAGGAGCATAAGCTGAGTGTTGGCCCCGAGCAGTGGATGTCGCTTCAATCGGTGCGCGTAGGACAGCGTGTTCCTCTGGCAGTGGGAGAAAACATCTGGCCACAGGAAGAGGTGGCTCTGTCGGGAAGCGCACCCCGGCTGGTCGCTCGGCAAGGAGGCACACAGACCGCTGTTCTCGGTCTGCCGACAACGGTTACTGCCGGGTTTGCCGAGTTTCTGGGCTATCTCTGCTATGGCGGCAGGGTGGATCCGCTAACGGGGCGGGTCTGCTTTACCTGTCAGGATGAAGCAGTTGCCAGACGCTATGTGGAACTGGTGACCACGCTGTTCTCGGTTGATCCGGAGACCATTCATTTCACGGGACCGGAGACCAATCGCTGGTATAGTGTCTTCCGCTCGCCTGAGGCGCTGGAACTGGTACACTCGCTTGAGATGCAGAACGGGGTGCCCGAGGTCATTCTGCGTTCTCCCCGGCTGGTAGTCAACGCGTTCCTGAAAGCCTGCTTCGCGCTGACCGGGCAGATTTCTGAAGGGCTTGTATTGACGGCACCCTCGGAGCAGGCAGCGCGCACGCTTCAGTGCATCCTGCTCAACTATGGAGCGCTCTCGTGGCGTGATGGGGCGATACTGCGCATAACCGGTAACTCGTCTCGCGTGTTCGCGGAGGCAATCGGGCTAACGCACGTGCAGGAGGTTCAAACCTATCTGCGCAATGCGCCCGATGAAGCTCCATTTGATGAGGTAGTGCGTATCGAGCGAACCGTGGCAGATGTCTATGATATCACAGTACAGCGGTCGCATCGCTACATTGCAAATGGTATGTTGCACCATAATAGTTTCTGGCATGCGCGCATTATGCGGGCGTTGGGAGAGCAAAACGTGATTTCTGATGCGGAGACGATCGAGTTTGCTCAGTTGCATTCTTCGGTGCTGTCACCCTCACGAACGTCGCTGAATCCCTATTATATTGGCTTTAAGATCCTCGAAGATATTGAACGGCGTTGGGATAATCCAACCCGCGAGGAGCGGGAACGTCTGGGTCGCCAGCCCGGCAAGGGGCGTGAGAAGCTCTTCGAGGTGCGTGAACTGGATAATGATGTCTCGTTCTTGCGCAATTACCTGACCGAGGATCTGGTCAAGGATCTGGACCTCTACCTCTACAAGAAAGAGGGCGATGAGTGGGTGATTGTTGAAAAGGACTGGCGCAAGGTTCGCGATACCATCGTTTCCAATATGACGAACTTCGGGTATCCCTACATTGTGGTCGATGATGGGGACTATCGAGGGAACCGCGAGCTCTACCTGAAGCATATGCATGAGGGACAGGATCTCGATATGCCGTACGCGGAGAAGACCTTGCAGCATATCTATCATCTGTGGGGCCGTCCTGTGCACCTGGAGACGGTGTTCGATGGCAAGCGTATCCTGTTGTCCTATGATGGCGAGAGAAACAGTAAAAGTACTTTGGAAAAATAGAGGTCTGAGAGGCGCGGCAACAGGGGCTGCGCCTCTTTTTGTCTCGCTGTTACGCTGTGGTCAGCCCATGCCGGCTGAGAAAGTCGCATTGATCATTGAGCACCTGTGAGAAAAGTGGCTCGTGATAGATGTCAATATGGTCGCCCGGGTAGGTGCGGACTTCGGCGGCAGGAATACGGCGTGCGGTCTTTATCGCGGCCTGTGGCGAAGTAATGCGATCCTGTTCACAAATACAGAGAAGCACCGGACAGCGGATATGCTGCGCCTGCTGAATCGGACGGTAAAACGGCAGGGTCAGATTGATACGGGCCGCGATATGATTGGGATAGCGATAACCTGCCGGTAGCATCTCCTGATAGCGCTCGAATGCACCCGGGGTTGCCAGCATGGCCAGCTCGTCCACCTTGCCAACTGTGGTGATATAGTGCGGTTCCCGACCTAGAATGTGGTGACCATAATCGCGAAGAGCTGCCACGAGCAACTGAAGCGAGCGAAGCGGACTGTACATGGTGAGGGTTGTCAGACCGTCGGTGAATGGAATCTGGCTGATGACGGCGGCAATGCGCGAGTCCTCCGCGGCGATGCGCAGGACATGTCCCCCTGAAAACGAGGTTCCCCATAAAATAATGCGTTCTGGATCAAGCGCCAGGTTGCTGCGTGCGTAGCGAATGGCGGCTCTCCAATCGGCCAGTTGCCCCTTGATGTCGACAATCTGGCGAGGGGAGCCTGCGCTTTCCCCGAACCCACGATAGTCGAAGACCAGCGCAGCCAGACCAAGCGTGGCAAAACGTGTTGCATAGGCATCAAGGCGCATATCACTGGTCGCTCCAAGCCCATGCCCGAGAATCACGCAGGGAAGCGGTTGTGTGTGGTTGGGGAGATACAGCCGTGCGGCACAGCGATCCCCCCGGGACAAAAAGTCGACGTTCTGATACTCCATGCTATCTCCTTTTGCCGACTGAGCGACTCTCTTTGTTGTCTATCATGTTGTCTATTGCTCGAAATGTTTCAGAAAGCCCCGAGCTTATACCCGGGAATAAAAGGAGCATATGCGATCTCTGAGGAGAGAACGCGAGTACCGCTTGATAGAGGATCCTATCCATGCTTTGCTTCTTTTCATGTACAGGTACCCCTCGTTAAACGCTTCTGGACAGGTGCCGCTATGGGGCATCACCCCGTGACGGCTTGTATGCATGCTGACTTGAGCGTTGCGCTGCTCCGGGAAGGAACCTCGATCCTCTATCGGATGTTTACCAGTAGCGCTCTTCTTTCCAGGGATCGCCACTGTTATGATAGCCTCTGGTTTCCCAGAAGCCGGGCTTATCGTGCTCCATAAATTCAAATCCGTCTAACCATTTTGCGCTTTTATAGCCGTAGAGTTTGGGTACAATTAGCCGGACCGGGCCCCCATGTTCAGGCGTCAGAGGCTTGCCATCATGTTTCAGCGCGATCAAAACGTCGTCGTCATCAAGGGCTGTGAGCGGTATATTGGTGGTATATCCTGTCCAGCAGTGGGCCATGACATACTGTGCCTCAGGCAGGGGACGTACACGTTGGAGGATCTCGCGGATATGAATCCCTTCCCAGGTGTTATTGTAGCGGCTCCATAAGGTAACGCAATGGAAATCGGCGGTAACCGTTGTATGGGGCAGTTGCAGGAACTCTTCCCATGTCAGTTCGAGCGGATTTTCAACCAGACCTGAAACTCGAAAGCGCCAGTCAGAAGGTAGGCTGGAAGGCGTGCTCTCGAAGGTTAGGACTGGCCATTTACGTGTCAAGTGCTGACCGGGAGGAAGGCGATCTCTTCCATCGGGGCGTTTCTCGATTGGTGTTGACTTCTTTCCCAAGAACCATTTCATGATGATGTGAAACTCCTTCACGCTTCTTGTGGCGGCAGTGCTGTTTCTATGCCGGAGCATGATGCTATGATACCAGTTCTTGCTGTGATATGGGAGGCATAGAACAGCTCTTCTCTTGAACTCCGTCTTTTGTCCTGTAAAGATTGGAATAAAAGTACCTGCCACCTTCACCAGGGATCAGAAAAAAGAAAGCGCGTGGGTGTGCAACACTGATGTGATGCATAGACCCCGGACACAGGCGGTCAGTTTTCTGGTATTTCGATCTCTATACCCTGTATCGTTTTGGAAAGCTGCGGCCATAAAGCGGGCAGGAGATGGGGTTTCCTCTCCTGCTCTAAAAGCATGGGTAATCCTGTTTCTGGAAGCAGTGTAGCATGGTGCTGGAATTCCAGCAGAACTATCTGGCTGACTGAGAAGATTAGCCTAGTACTTACGGTCAGGCCGGAAGCGGTTGCGCATTGGCAGCCCGTTCTGATAGCGATGAATATTATCGGTGAAGAGCGAGGCAAGGCGCTCCCCATAGCGATCGGTTGAGCCTGCAATATGTGGCGTCAGGATGACGTTTGGCAGATCAAACAATGGATTCTCTTTCTCTGGCGGCTCCTGTGCAGTGACATCAAGCCCTGCTCCCGCAATCCAGCCCTCTTTGAGCGCGCGAATCAGGGCTGCTTCGTCAATGACCTTGCCACGAGCGATATTGACCAGGTAGGCATGAGGACGCATGGCGCGGAGCTCCTGCTCACCGATCATTCCTTCTGTGCGGGGGGTCAGTGGGACCGAGAGCACAACGTAATCGCTGAGGCTGAGCAGCTCATGAAGCTGATCACCAGTATAGAGCTCGTCGACGTCGGGATCTTCTGTTCCCGGTTGCGCAGAATGACGTAGCGCGATCACATGCATGCCGAAAGCTCGCCCGAGCTGAGCGATACGGCGACCAATACTTCCCAGACCGATAATACCAAGCGTGCTGTCCGCCAGCTCAGGTGTGCCACCTTGCTGCCCACGGAAGAGCTTGTTCGCCTCTGCGTAGGGCGGCCAGCGATGTTCTCGCTGCATTATGACAAGAGAAGGCCACGAGCGGTTGAACATCAACATACTTCCGAACACATATTCGGCGATACATTGTGCGTGAATGCCTGCGGCTGTGGTGATGATGACGTTGCTGTCCGGGGCCGCGAGGGGGCTTTTGAGAAGCCAATCAACACCAGCCGACGGCGTCTGAAGCCAGCGAAGGCGAGGGGCTAGTTCGCGCCCGTTAGCGGGCATAAAGCCGCAGGCAATTTCAGCATCTTTCAGGGCTTGCAAATAGTCGTTGTTATCGGCAAAGCAATGAATATCAATACCTGTTGCTTTGCGGATGCGCTCCTGTTGGGCAGGGGTGAATTGAAACGCGCTGACGATTGCGGGATGATGTGTCATAGGGCGATATGGTCTCCTTCTGTCATGCTGGTTTGCCCGGGAGCATCCCCGGGCTTTTTGTGTCTTTGTATTATACCGTATCTTGCCCTTATGCTCCGTTGCTTTCTGTGAAGCTATTCAGCATTGAATGTGAAGCCAAGACGTTCGAGGAGAGCGCGTGCCTGTCGGGCCTGATATTTGATAGGCATCTGTGCTGCCGGGCTGTGTGAGTCGGAGCCCGCACTGACAAGAAGCTGATGCTTTTCAGCGTAGCGCAGGAAGAACGCGGTATCTTCTGGGGAATGCGCAGGGTAGAATGCTTCCAGCCCGTCAAAAGGGGCAATGGCGCGAAGCTCGTCAAGCGCCTCCTCGGTAAAGTAGAAGGATGCACCACCACGTCCCGGGTGTGCAAGCAGGCAAACTCCGCCACTCTGATGCACCGTTTCAATCACCTGTTCAACCGGCACTGTGCTCCAGACGCAGTTCAGTTCGTCGAGAAGCCGTCTCCCTTCCGCTTTATCGGCGACGTAGCCGTGCTTGATGAGAAGCAATCCGAGATCAGTTGGCAGGCGCACCTCGCCGCCACGCTTTGCCAGAAGCTCCTGTTCCCGGGGGAAGCGATAGCCGCGTTCGAGCAGTGTCATATAGGCCTGGCGCGTCCTCATATAGAGGGGACGGAGTAGGCTATCACTCAGCTCGCGCAGAGCAGGATTATGCGGGTCAAAGCCGAAGCAGAGCACATCTGTCGAAATACCTTTCCATTCACCACTGAACTCGGCGGCTGTCAGGATATGAAGGTTTCGCTGTGCGCCCAGGTATTGAACCTGCTCGATTGTATCCACACGGTCATGATCGGTAATCGCTGCAATGGCAAAGCCTTCCTGTACCAGATAATCAATCAGTTCTTCGGGGTGCCACCAGCCATCACTATGGATAGTATGGAGTTGGAAATCAATAGGGGCATCAGGGGAGATGGTTGATGCTACTGTCACCTGCTATCCTTTCTTACACTTGTAGGCACAACAAAATAAATTGCCCTTATCATACCATTGCTGTAAAGCAGAGGATAGTTTATGGCTGTGTGAGCACATGAAATCCCCAATCAAGGAGCCGCCGGGCATCTTGATCACGGCGTTCTCCGGCGCTTGCCTGTAATATCGCCCCGATTAGATGATGTTTACCACTGGTTGCCGAGAATACAAGACAGTAACCTGCGTCGGTGGAATGGCCGGTTTTAATCCCTGTGGCTCCCGGATAACTGCTTAAAAGAGAATTGGTCGTTTCCCAGGTGTAAGCTTGGTGAAGGGCCGTTTCGTGGATCTGATAGCGCTGTAACTGTACGATCTGGGCGAAGAGCGGGTTGGTTTGTGCATGGCGAGCGAGTCGGACCAGGTCTTCGGCGGTCGAGTAGTGCTGTTCCCCGGCGGCGCTCATTGCCAGTGCGGGATGAATGATAGCCCCGGTGTTAGATAGTGTGTTTTTTTGAGCCCGAGGCGCTGGGCGTACTGGTTCATCAGGCGTACAAATGCGGGGAGGGTGCCGCCAACCGCTTCCCCAATAATCAAGGCGACCTCATCCCCTGAGGCCAGCATCAAGGCATAGAGGAGTTCTTTGAGGGAGAGTTGATCACCGGCACGAAGGCCGATAGTGTAGCCTCCACAACGCTGCACTCGATCGGTCGTCTCCTGTGGGATCGTGATGCATTGCTCTAAATCGCCATGTTCCAGTGCGATCAGTGTGGTCATGATCTTGGTTGTGCTGGCAATTGGGAGCGGTTCCTGTGCGTTCTGATTGACAAGGACGCTACCGGTATTGGCTTCCATCAAATAGATGGCGGCTGCATCTACAGAGAACGGCAGCGAGCGGGGCTCAGGCAGCGAATAGTGTGGTGGCTCATCAGTGCGGGCAAAGTGCAGAAAGGCGTATCGTTCCTGCATGGGGATGGCAAAGTAGTCGGCCAGAAGCTCCGTAAGCTGTGCCGAAGGGCGGCGCTCTCCTGCCTCTATTTTTCGTATAGTAATGGATGCACAATGAATACGTCTGGCAAGTTCAGTCTGAGTCAACCTGTATTTCTTCCGTTGCTCTTTGAGCCAGGCGCTAAATGCTATAGATAGGCGTTGATTCACGGTCTGCTACCCTGTGTTTTTCTCTAGAGATAGTACTGTTTCAATATTACGTTGTTTGTGGCGTAAAGAAAAGGGACATTTGCCCTATTGGAAGAGGCGGAAAGAGTGGTGAATGCGGCATCGATTGCAAAATAGTGGGAGTCCGTGTATGGATCGGCTTGTGATGGTGGACATGTAGCAGCAGCACAAAGCGTTTGTATGACGCTGGAATTGTTGATGAGCTGGTGAAGGAACTCCTCGGCGGGACATATACGGATCAGCAGCGGACTGCTGAGGCCTTGAAAGCGGCATTGTTGTGACATCTGAAAGAACTCAAGGACGTGTCTGTTGATGCGGGAACAGCGCTATCAGAAATATCACCATATTGGCTATGTGATCCAGGGGGAAGGGAGCCAGGCAGAAAAAAGAGCCACCTTTGCCGTCAGGTGGCTCCTTCACTGTTAAGGGACAAGGGGAAGTTTGGCTCGTTCGTATTGTTTCGGCCATGCGATATCGTAATGCAGGGCGTGCGCGGCACGAAGTGGCCAATGAGGATCGCGCAATAGCACGCGGCCCAGTGCAATGATATCGGCCTGTTCCTGAACAAGAATCTCGTTTGCCTGCTCGGGCTCCGTAATCAGGCCGACCGCTGCCGTTGGAATCCCGGCTTCTCGACGCACATGCTCAGAGAGCGGAACCTGATAACCGGGCGCGGTTGGTATCTTCGCAGTCGCGACGTTGCCGCCAGATGAGACATCAACAAGATCGACGCCATGATGCTTTAGCGCTTTGGAGATCTGGGCGGTTTCTTCAACCGTTAGCCCGTTCTCTGTCCAATCGGTCGCGGATAGACGGACAAGCAGAGGAAGCCGCTCGGGCATAATCGCACGTGTCGCGTCAACCACTTCAAGCAAGAAGCGCATGCGGTTTTCCAGACTGCCGCCATATTCATCCGTACGGTGGTTTGAGAGCGGCGACAGAAACTCGTGAATAAGATAGCCATGCGCTCCATGAAGCTCAAGCACCTCGAAGCCTGCTGCGAGGGCCCGTTGTGCCCCTTTCTGGAATGCCTGCACGATCTCAGTAATCTCTTCGCGCGTAAGCTCATGCGGATAAGCGTGGTCGGCTGAGAAGGCTTCAGCACTTGGGGCGATTGGCTGCCAGCCTCCCTGCCCTTCCGGGACAGCACCATATTCCGGGGCCCAGGGGCGGTAGGTGCTGGCCTTGCGCCCAGCATGCGCAAGCTGAATCGCTGGAACTGCTCCTTGCTCTTTGAGGAAGCGGGTAATGCGACTGAGCCCTTCAATATGCTCATCTTTGTAAATACCCAGGTCCTGAGGCGAGATGCGCCCGCGTGGCTCAACGGCTGTTGCTTCGGTCATAACCAGCGCCGCTCCTCCGATAGCGAAGCCTCCTAGATGAACAAAGTGCCAGTCGTTCGCAAAGCCGTCAACCGACGAATACTGGCACATGGGGGCAACCATAATGCGATTGCGGAGTTGAATATCACGGAGCTGGAATGGCTGGAAAAGCAGAGGAATAGACTGTTTGGGGAGAACCTCTTCAGAAGCTTTTTCCTGCCCTTTCTGCATGCTCTATATTCCTCCAGAAAAGATAATTTTTTCCATAAAAAAGCCGGACGATGCCGGTTTATATATTGCCTTTTTCATAGAAGAGAACAATAGGGCGGGCGCGATTATTCCCGGTCGCTCCTCTAGCCAGAGGGGGAGCAAGTGCGCTATGATGTCTTTATCACAAGGACGTGTAATTGCTGAAGAAAGCAGCTCTGAAATGAGGGAGGATAACCGACATGAGCATCGAAGCAAATAAGGCCCTTGTCTGGCAATACTTGAAACTCTACAATGGCGCTGATCTGGCGATCGTTGATACTGTTATTTCCCCCGATTTCATCGATCATATGCACCCTGAACAGGAGAGAGGACCCGCTGGCGTGAAGCATGCGCTTGGCCTTTTTCGTGCCGCCTTCTCCGACATTCGGTATCAGGTTGAGCATATGATAGGAGAGGGCGATATGGTGGCCTTTCGCTTTCGGCTGGAAGCGCTTCATAGGGGATCATTTGCCGGGCTTGCTCCCACAGGCCGTCGGGTAACGCTGACCGGGATGGATTTTGTGCGTATTGAGAATGGACAAATTGTTGAGCTATGGAGCTGTCAGGATACGCTGGACTGGGTGGCGCAACTCGGGGGTAAGCTGGTTGTATAGGCATATTGAACAGGGAGTGGACGTCACCGCCACTCCCGGCAGTGATAGATCAGTGTGCCTGCCAGATATGGATTAGCTTATCCTGCCCTCCTGAAGCGACAAAGCGACCATCGGGAGACCAGGCCAGGGCGCGAATCGGGCCATTGTGCCGATCATAGGTATAGATAAGCTGCATTGTGGTCATGTCCCACACCCGAATGAAGCGTTCAATCGTGGTGCTGGCTGCCAGAAAGCGCCCATCAGGCGACCAGGTCAGACTGTTAACGCCGTCCTGAGGGCTATGCGGTAGCGTATATGTCTGCTGCCCGATATGGTCACAGAGGGTGATGGGATGATGCTGCCAGCCAAAGGCGAGCAAGCGGCTATTGGGAGACCAGGCCAGGGCAGTAACGTGGGAGCCAGGACGCCGAAGCGTGTATTTCTGCGTGTTGGTGTGTGGAGACCAGATGCGCAGTGTATCGTCATTGCCTGCGGAGGCGATATAGCTTTGATCCGGGGACCACGCGAGAGCCAGCACGGTATCTGCGTGTTTTTCATAGGTTGAGGTCAATCTAAGCTCTGACATCTCCCAGATTTTCACCTGACAGCTTTCTCCGCCTGCCGCCAGTTGATTCCCGTCCGGGGACCATGCCAGAGCCCAGGTAATGGGCTCCCATTTTTCCAGAACAAAGCGCTTGAGGCCCAGAATTCGGGCAAGTGAGGTAGCGAACGAGGTGTAAGGAGCCCACATATGCAGCGTGTAGTCAAGGCTGGCCGAAGCGATATAGTCCCCGGTTGGGGACCAGGCGATTGCAGTAACGCGATCACTGTGGCCTTTATATTCATACATCTTCTTCCCACTGTTGGCCTCCCAAAGATGCACTGCTCCCTCGCTGGCTGCTGAGATGATGTACTTGCTATCAGGAGACCAGGAGAGTACGTGAACCTCTGCCTGATGTTGTCGATAGATGCAGGTGGTCACCCCCCTCGTCGAGAGCGTGAGCAGGCCGGGAACGGGTACCTGTTGTGCCAGTTTTTCCAGCGCCGCTTTTACCTCTACCGCGCTTTCGGGGCGCTGTTCACTGTCCTGAGAGACAAGCTGCTCGATCAGGTGGGCCAGCTCGGCATATTGTGTGGGAAGCTCTGGCAATGTAAAGTGAAATGGGTTTGCTTCTGGGTCGATGCCGGTCAGGAGCGTGTGCAGGGTAGCCCCCAGGCTGTAGAGGTCAGAGCGGGCTGTGGTCTGGGCTCTGCCGTATTGCTCAGGTGCCGCATAGCCGGGAGAGCCGAAGGCGATGGTATCACGAGGCTTACCGGGCTTGTAGCGTCGAGCAACGCCGAAATCAATGAGAAAGATTGTCCCTGAGGGCGTCTGAATCAGGTTATCTGGCTTGATATCGCGATAGATTATCGGTGGTTGTTGTGAGTGCAAATATTCAAGAATAGAGCACACCTGAATACCAATATGAATTACCTGCTCGATCGGTAGTCTTTTCTCCGGGATTTTATTACGCAGGTCAATGATCGTTTCCCCTTCAATAAAATCAATGACAAGATACCAGTTCAAGGGGTCGGTAAAGTGAGCATAGAGACGGGGAATCTGTGGATGCCGCACGTCTGAGAGGATCTGAACTTCCCGGTTGAATGCGTCGGTCGCATCGATGACCTCCTGCGGGGAAAGTCCTGCCAGCCTGATCTCTTTAATTGCGACCAGCCTGTCATCTTGCTGCGTATCTCTGGCCTTATAGACCGCGCCAAAGCCTCCGGTCCCGAGCTGTTCAAGAATATAATAGCGATCCTTAAAAAGATGGTGCAACACAATATGATCGCTACTTTCGATCTGTTCGGGCCGTTCCAGTTCCTGTATGAGTGAGTGATTGCAAGCGAAGCAGTGGCTTGCTGACGGCTCATTGGCCGCGCCACATTGCGGGCAATAACGATGCGTAGATGTTGTCATAAAAAAAGAGCTACCTTCATGTTCAGGTTGCATTATCTATTTTACTTAGATTCGTGAGAAAAATCTAGTAGTTAGTTTTGCAGCATACAAAAAATGCTGCTCTGGCCTGTCGAGCGAGCTGCAAAAGCAATATAGAATGATCTGGCGCTTGCTCTTTGCGGCTGAATCTGTTATAAGCATAGCAGGATGTTTCTGGCGTTCCGTACCACTGTGGAGATCGGAAAAGAGAAAGGGATATCAGCGTAGAACAGAGAGGTTCTTCTATGACAACAAGCAAGGTGCTAAACGCATTTCTTCAACAGAGGCCAGTGAAAATGTTGATTGGTGGGGAATGGGTGGAAGCGGCAAGCGGAAAGACGTTCTCTTCGCTTAACCCTGCGACCGGTGAGGTTCTGGCAGAGGTTGCTGAAGGGGAAAGCGAAGATATTAATCGTGCAGTTGCTGCTGCTCGCAACGCTTTTGAAAGCGGGGCCTGGCCGAAGATGACCCCTTCTCAGCGCGGCGCATTGCTCTGGAAACTGGCTGATCTGCTGGAGCAGCATGCGGAAGAGTTTGCAGAGCTGGAAACCCTGGACAACGGCAAACCGATTAAATATGCTCGTGCGGTTGATGTCCCGCTGGCCGTGGATCATTTCCGTTATTTTGCCGGGTGGGCGACGAAACTGGAAGGGGAGACAATCCCTGTCTCTATTCCCAATATGTTTACCTATACGCTGCGTGAGCCGCTTGGCGTGATCGGGCAGATTATCCCCTGGAATTTTCCCTTGCAGATGGCGGCATGGAAGCTCGCTCCGGCGCTGGCCTGTGGCAACACCTGCGTCTTAAAACCGGCAGAACAGACGCCGCTTTCCGCGCTCCGTCTCGGTGAATTGATCTGCGCGGCGGGCTTTCCTGAAGGCGTCGTCAATATTGTGCCGGGCTTTGGCGAAACAGCCGGGTCAGCCCTTGCAGCACACCCCGACGTGGATAAAATCGCCTTTACCGGTTCAACCGAGGTCGGGCGAAAGATCGTGCAGGCCAGCGCGGGTAACCTGAAAAAGGTGACGCTGGAACTGGGTGGCAAGTCGCCAAACATTATCTTCCAGGATGCCGATTTGAAGTATGCTATTCGTGGGGCAATGAATGCGGTCTTCTTCAATCAAGGGCAGGTTTGTACAGCCGGGAGCCGCCTATTTGTGCATCAATCGGTCTACGAGCAGGTTGTTGATGGCCTGTGCTCGTATGCCCAGCAGATGAAAATCGGGCCTGGCATCTCTCCCGATACCGAGCTTGGTCCGTTGGTCTCTGAGGAACAGAGGCAACGAGTCGCCTCCTATATTGAGCGGGGCAAAGAGGAAGGGGCAACGCTGCTAACCGGTGGCAAGTGCCCACAAAGCGAGACGTTAAAGGGCTTTTTTCTTCAACCGACCATTTTTGATCACGTACATGATGATATGACGATTGCGCGTGAAGAGATTTTTGGTCCGGTTGTTGTCGCATTGCCTTTTGAAAGTGTGGACGAACTGGCGGCCCGAGCGAATAAAAGCATGTATGGGCTTGCCGCGGGCGTCTGGACAAACAATATCAAGATCGCGCATCGAATGGCTGCGACGCTCAAGGCGGGTGTGGTCTGGGTGAACACGTACAATATGTTTGATGCGGCCGCACCATTTGGCGGCTACAAACAAAGCGGATATGGTCGTGAGATGGGCCATGCTGTGCTTGATGCCTATACCCAGCTCAAGACAGTCTGGATCAGTACCCGTTAGAGATGCACGAGGGGATAGTGCATGGCTGTTTGCTATCTCCTCCCACTTTTTCGGGCACCGGTAGATGAAAAAGAGGGTGTGATTAAAGAGGAAAAAGCTCGTTATAGATGATAAGATCATGGATATTTAAGGGTAATGTATGGTATTATTGGGAAGAAGAAAGAGCGGAATAGAAAAGGGCTAAACCACTAGAATAGGTAGTGAGGGAAGAGCTGGACTTTGTAGAAAGTATCAGGAAACTGAATAAATAGACGTGCATAAACACGATTTTAATTGTATACTGATTTTATGTTGTGTTTATCTGTATCATCCTGTACAGGAAAACGCGTGGAGTTGAGCGGGGAAAATGCATTCGTAAGGGACGTATATTGATGTATAGAGATGGAAGCGAGGAGAGAAAACAGGGCGGTACGTGCGGTGAGGTAGGGAAAGGGACAAAGGGTACACAAATCTATTTGCCAGCCAGGGGGAGCCGACGATTTTGCGACGCAAGCAAGGAACGTTAGGAGCAAAGGACCATGATGAATCTAGAATCGCACGAGATCCCGTTTTCATTTGAGCAACCTGAAGCCATTCAAACTCCTTTACTCTCTCTATTGCAACGCATAGAGCAGACAGAGCTGAGTATGCCGGGAAGCATACAGGGAAGTGTGGCACAACATGTATTGGTGATCGATGCAGTGGATTCCCGCGCCCGCTACATCGAAAGAGTTCTATTTATGGCTCGGTATCGACCGGTGCTCGTCCCGAAGGCGCTCGATGCCTTCACCCTTTTTTTGCGCGGTGGATATAATCCACTTGCCGTGATTGTAGGTCAGGACGAAGCGAATGAGCGCTTTTTTTTACAGCGCTTGTTGACTCAGATCGAGCAGCGGTATGATCGTAAGGTGCCCCTGATTCGCCTGCTGGTCAAGCAGGGACCTCCATCAGCACTTCGGTCTCAACGTACAGTGCCAATCCCACCTCGACCGGGAAGCAGCAGAGGGAACTCGGATTCGTTTCATGCGATCTCGCCTGCTATCTCGTTGATTCGTCCGCAGGAGCCGCATGGAATGCCAGTGCAGTCGTCACCGATCTTGACGCCGCCTTCCCCCTCCACACCAGAGCCGCTTTTTCCGCAGCAAATGCCATTTGTAACGACTGATGCCATGCAGCTTGGAACACAGGAGGCAGCGCCCCTTTTCACGCCATCAGCACCTATTCCCTCTCGTTCTGGTTTTGAGAATAGTCAGCAGTTGCCACAACCAAAACAGATACAGCCGCTCTCGCTTGAGGGGCAGGATCTGGGCCGCTATCGTGTCAGAACATTGATAGGGGCAAATGTGTATCAGACCTATGATCGCCTGCGGGAACGTGATATTGCGCTGAAGGCATACCAGACGAATGCGATTCCTTATGCAATGATGGAGGGGCAACTAGAAGAGTCCAATATTTTTGAGTTGGAAGCAGAGTTGCTAGATCCCTTAAAGCATCCGCATATTTTGCCCGTGTTGAATACAGGCAAATCTTATATCAGTGGCGTTCCATTTATTTATAAAACTATGCCTTTGTGCGCGGAGGGATCGCTGAAACAATGGTTATGGCAGCGAGGGGAGAATCGCATGTTCTCCTCACAGGAGATTCTGCCGATTCTGTTACAGCTTGCAGATGCGCTACAATTTGTCCATAATCGTCAGGTGACGTATCAGAACTTCAAGTTGTCGAACTTGCTCCTTCGCGGGCAGGCCGAGAGCCTGGATAAGATGCATATTTTGCTGGCCGACTTTGCAATCACGCAGGATGGCTCTTTCTTCTCGCATAGTGCCGACGCGTATCCCTATATAGCCCCGGAGCGCTGGCTAGGGCAGACATCCCCGGCATCAGATCAGTATGGGCTGGCGGCTATCATCTATGAGCTGCTGACCGGGCGCCCTCTGTTTCAGGGAACCTCGGAGCAGACCTTAAAGCACCTGCATATGAACATGCAACCACAGCCGCCAAGCGCGTTCAATCCGATGGTGCCTGCTTATGTCAACTCCGTCCTGTTAAAGGCACTGGCAAAAGATCCGCAAGATCGTTTCCCCAATGTGATGGCGTTTGCCAAGACCTTTCAACAATATTGCAGCGTCTAGCGCAACAAAACAGGAGGCGAGTTCGTAAGGGCTCGCCTCTTTTCTTCTGGTATAACCTCACCTGCGCCGCCCGGCTAACCGTTCGGCAAAATCGGCCAGGAAGGGAATGCGGAACTGCGAACCCCGATAGGATGTAAACATCAAGAGAATCCACAGGAGCGCCGAAACGCCCAGGAAGAGCGGTGTGACACAGGCAAGGAACGGCCCGAGCAGAAAACCAAGTACTGGAATGCTTGGAATAAGGGTCAGGATAAGGTAAATGATAAGGACTGACAGAGAGAAAACGGTTGACTGAGCCGCCGCAAAACGCACAAACTGGTTTGTCCGCTCCTTAAGCAGAAAGTAAATTCCGGAGAAGGGGCCAAGCGCATAACTCCAGACGGCAGCCTTGCGCCCGGACATGCCGCTTGCCGATGAGGTGTAAGCCTGGTGACGCGCTGTGACGCTGCGTGGTGGCTGATACACCCGCTGCTGCTGTTGTTGCTGCTGCTGTTGTCCTCCCGTCTCCTGATTGGCGTATCCCCCGTAGGGATCCTGAGAACTGGACTGGTTCTGTGAAGGCGAACTGTATCCGCCGCTATAGCCTCCGTAGCCGTAAGGGTCCTGATTTGGGTCTTGATTGGAATGTATGCTCATAGAGATACCCTCTTTTCTAAGCGAAGACACGTGTTCATTGTCTAATACGCTATACCGAAGGAAAAGGTTAGAAAAAAAACGTTCCAGGATAGATAAACGTTGACCTGAAGAGAATGTCCAGCGGTGTATGAAAGCGTGTCCTCTCTTTTCCCTGCTCAAAATATGAGAATAGCATGCTGTCCTTCCCTCACTGTAACATGTAGAAGCGGTAGCAGGCAAGAGCGGGAGGGATGCCGGGGAGGGAGTCATGAAAGGGGACAGAAGGGGCGCCCTGAATAGCGCCCCCCTGCAATCGTTGTTTAGCCAAGCAGTGAGTATGGATTCTGCAACAGACGTTTCACTTCCTGCAAGAAGCGAGCAACCATTGCGCCATACAGAATGCGGTGGTCAGCAGAGATTGTCAGCGGCATAATGTCGCGGAGAACTGGCTGTCCATCAACCGGGACAAAGGTCTTGCGCGTGGAGGCAACGGCCAGAATGGCGGCCTCGGGCGGGTTGATGATCGCCTGGAAGCCGGTCACATCCATCATGCCAAGATTTGAAATGGAGAATGTACCGCCGCTCAGATCAGCGATGGTGAGCTTGTTATTGCGGGCTCTCTCGATCAAGGCTTTGGTCTCGCGGGCAATGGTGCGAACGCCTTTAATATTGGCATCTTTCACCACCGGGACGACCAGCGCATTAGGGACATCAACGGCCATACCGATGTTAATATGCTTGTGGAGAATGAACTGACCGTCGCGGTAAGACGCGTTGACCTGGGGAAACTTCTCCAGGGCCAGAGCGACCGCCTTGATCAACATATCATTGACGCTGATCTTCACGCCGTCCTCGCCAGCGGCAGCATTCAATGTCTGGCGGAGTGCCAGGGCATCGGTCATATCGACCTCGTTGCTGACATAGAAGTGCGGAACATACTGCTTCGACTCAAGCAGGCGGCCAGCGATCTTCTTCTGCACGGACGAGATCTGGACGACCTCGGAATCCTCAGGGATTGGAGCCTGAGCGAAGGAGGGAGCGGCGGCGGGCGGCGCGGGCTGTGCGGCTGGTGCCTGAGTTGTGGGTGTAGCCTTGCGTTGTTGCTCAAGATAGTCTTCGATATCGTCACGCACGATGCGACCACCCGGGCCAGAACCCTTGATCTGGGCAAGTTCAATGCCATGCTCTTCGGCCATACGGCGGGCCAGAGGTGAGACCTTGATCCGGGTGCCTACCGGGGTGGCTGTCGCAGCGGGTGCCTGCGGAGCCTCGGGCTGGCTGGCTGGTTCCTCATTTTGTGGTGCCTGAGCCTGCTCTTCGGCTTTTGCCTCTACTTTCGGGGCTGTGGCGGCGGGCTTCTGCGCGCCGGAACCATCGCCAATAATAGCGATAGCCTGCCCGATCGGGGCGGTTTCGCCTTCCTGGATCAGGATTTGCTCCAAAATCCCGTTCTCGTAGGCTTCGATCTCCATATTTGCCTTGTCGGTTTCCACTTCAGCCAGGATATCACCCTTTTTCACTTCGTCGCCAGCTTTTTTGAGCCAGCGAGTGATGGTGCCTTCCTGCATCGTGTCACTCAGGCGAGGCATGCTTACTTCGGACATATGTTGTTTATCTCCTTCTGCGGCGCGGTGCGAGTTCGTTGACCGCCTCGATCAACTGTTTGGCTCCAGTCAGGGCAGAGAGCTCAAGCGGCTTCGAGTAGGGAAGTGGCACTTCCACGCTGGCAACGCGCTTGATCGGGGCATCTAGATAATCAAACGCCTCTTCCTGTAAGGTCGCGGCGACTTCTGCACCGATACCGTAGGAGCGCCAATCTTCTTCAAAGATAATGGCTCGATTCGTCTTCTGAACCGACTGGACCAGTGTTTCGCGATCGAGTGGGCGTAAGGAACGCAGGTCAACGACCTCAATGCTGAGACCGTTTTCTTTTTCCATGCGATGGGCGACATCGACGGCAATTGAGGTCATGCGCGAGTAGCTGATGACCGTCAGATCCTTTCCCTCTTTGGCAACTTTGGCCTTGCCAATAGGGGTGGTATAGTCGCCCGAGGGGACCTCACCCTTTGTATTATAGAGGGCCAGGTTTTCCAGGAAGAGGACGGGGTTGTCATCGCGAATGGAAGCTTTCAGCAGGCCCTTTGCGTCTGCCGGGGTAGAAGGAGCAACGACCTTTAGTCCCGGGATATGAGCAAAGAGGACTTCCAGATTCTGCGAGTGGGTAGCAGAGAGCTGCTGGCCGCCGCCTCCCGGTGTGCGAATGACCATAGGAACGGCAGACTGACCGCCGAACATATAGTGTATCTTTGCGGCGTGATTAATAATCTCGTCAATACCCATCAAAATAAAGTTGATGGTCATAATCTCAACGACCGGGCGCAGGCCAAGCATGGCTGCGCCAACGGCCATCCCCAGGAAGCCGTTCTCGGCAATCGGGGTATCAACGACGCGGCGAGGGCCAAACTCTTTGAGCAAGCCCGCGGTAATCTTATATGAACCCTCAAAGGTGCCGATTTCTTCACCGAGCAGGAAAACATTTTCGTCGCGCTTCATCTCTTCGCGCAACGTATCATTAAGCGCTTGTCTGAATGTGATTTCTGCCATGAATCTAGTCCCTTCCCTGATCCTTATTTTTCGCCCGCATAGATGTAATCATAGAGAGTGTCAAGAGCGGGGAACGGACTTTCTTCGGCAAACTGGACGGCCTCTTCAACTTCCCGCTCAACCTGTTTCTCGATCTCATTGATTTTGGCGTCGTCGAGCAGACCGGCTTCGCGCAGCACGCTCTCAAACTTCATGATGGGGTCATACTGCTCGCGCAGACGGCGGACCTCATCACGATCGCGGTAGCGGTCTGGATCAACCACGGAATGACCACGGAAGCGGAAGCTCACGGCTTCGATCAGGCTGGGCTCGCTCTCCTCGCGTGCCAGACGACACGCCTCTTGCATGGCGTCGCGGACTGCCAGCACATCGGTGCCATCAACGCGCACGCTATGCATATCATAGGCACAACCCTTGCGATAGAGCTCTGCCACTGCGGAGCCCTCGTCAACGCGGGTGCCCATACCATACTGGTTGTTGACCACAAAGAAGACAACTGGCAGCTTGTAAATTTTTGCCATGTTCAGGGACTCATGGAATGGGCCGCCGTTGGTTGCACCATCGCCCATCTGGCAGGCGACAACTTCTTTGCCCCCTTTGTACTTCACAGCAAACGCTGCGCCGACGGCAAGAGGAATCTGGTTTCCGACAATGCCATAGCCACCCATGAAATGGCGGCTGACATCGGCCAGGTGCATCGAGCCACCACGCCCTTTTGAACAACCAGTTACTTTACCGAACAGTTCAGCCATGACTGATTTCGGTGTGATGCCGCGGCAAATCGCGTAGCCATGCTCGCGATAGTTGGCATACACGTAGTCATCGGGGCCGAGACCATGAGAGAACCCGACAACTGTGGCTTCTTCGCCCAGATTGAGGTGACAGTAGCCACCAATGCGAGCCTTTGTATACATCTCGCCCGATTTTTCCTCGAAACGACGGATCAGTACCATCTGTGTGTAGTACTGCAACAAGGTGTCTTTGTCTTCGTTTTCAAGCTTTGCGACGTCGGGCTTGTTGGCTTCGGCTGCATCAGAGGCCTTCGACCGCTTTTTTTGTTCCGTATTCATGACGGCTCCTGGTAAAAGTAGTAGTAGTAGGGTAAGAAAAGGAGGCTTTTATCACGAGAATTGGTCACAGCGCGCTTTTTTCCTTCGCCATCGAGGATCCTTCGTCATTGAGGGGAGCGCTGCGCTTGATTATTCTTAGTCACCTGTCTACTGAGTAATACGCCTCCTAAGTGCAGTTTGTTTCCGTATAAAGAAGGATGCCCACCCGATCCTATTTGTGGGATTCTGCTCTCTTCGTGTTTGTTCGGTCCTGTACAGCCACCTGGACTGCTACTGGGCTCCCTCTCTCATGAAGGGCCTCAAGGACCCAGGTATGCTTCAGGAAAGTGGGAATGTTGCCTATGAAACGTGCTTTTCCATACCCAAAACAGGTTTGTGATTCAACACGAAGAATCACCCTATTATATAAAAGATAGGTACCGTTTTGTCTATACGTAGTCTGGCAGACTCTTGTTTTGGTGGCGTCAGGTTTCTATGCACAACCTTATTTATTATAGAAGATAGCCCCCCACTACGCAAACTTTCCACGCCCGTTCTGGGAAGCTGTAATTCCGGTCGGTCTGTGCCTCCCTCCTCTCCTCATGCGCTTTCCTGCCGACAAGTGTCTTTGTTACACTTACCGGCTCTTTACTTTTTCTCTGTAGAATAGGTGATGCTATCTCGTTCGCCCTGCCTGTTAGAACCCGTATTCTCTACCCCTGCCTTCTGTGACACTTTTGTGAGCAGGGGATAGTGAAACAGGATACAAGACAAATGGGCCCCTTTGAAACGATCGGAAGCGTCATTAGCGTATCATTTAATAAAATCGAAAGAAGGGTTCAGAGCGCCACTATGAATACACCGCATATCCTGATTGTTGATGACGATGTCGCGTTGTTGCAGGCCTTACCTCAGACGCTTCAGCTACGCCTGAAGGATGTTCAGGTTGAGACCAGCGATACCGCTGATAAGGCTCTAGAGCTCATTCAGAAGTATGATTATGACGCGATTATCAGTGATATTAAGATGCCAGGTATGGATGGGCTGGAATTGCTGTCGAAGATACAGGAGCTCAGACCCGATACCCCGACCCTGCTGATTACCGGGCATGGCGAGTATGATCTGGCAATTCGCGCCTTACGGGGTGGAGCCTATGATTATATTTTAAAGCCGATCGATCGTGATGCGTTTGTCGCAGCTCTCCAGCGCGCTATTCAAGCTCATCAGTTGCGGCGGCAGGTTAAAGAACAGCATCTCGCGCTTGCGCAACATGCGAAGACGCTTGAGTGGCAGGTACAAAAGCGCACCAGTGAGCTGATCGCCGCCAATGAGATGAAGGAAAAGTTGATGCGAATTGTGGCGCATGAGCTGAAGATACCGCTTTCTGGTGTGCTTGGCCTGGTCCAGTTGCTTCAGCGCCAGGTCGAAAGTGGAGAGGATCGTGAAGTGCTTTTGCAGGGGCTGAAAGATATTGAGCAGTCGGTGAGCCGAACGGACATTCTCATTCAAGATCTGCTGGATACCTCCTTAATGGAGTCCAATATGTTTGTGCTACGCCGTCAGCCATTCGATCTGGTGGCGTTCTGCAAGCAAATGCTCTCGACATATACAGGCGGCTCTGGCCCTCTGCTGACAACCGAGATCGTTGGGGGAGAGCCCGTACTGATTGATGCCGATCGCGATCGTATCTGTCAGGTGCTGCTCAATCTGCTGTCAAATGCGCGCAAGTATTCGCCGAAAGGATCCGCCATTACGATCACGATCATGCAGCATGGCTATAATGCCCTGATCTCTGTTCAGGATGAGGGTATCGGGATTATGCCAGAGGAGCAGGGAAAGATCTTCGATCAGTTCTATCGTGTGCCTGATGTGCACGTCTTGAACGGTGAGCGCCCCGGCCTGGGGCTTGGCCTCTTCATCGCTCGGAAGGTTGTTGAACGACACGGAGGCAAAATCGAGGTAGAGAGCACGGAAGGCAAGGGGAGTACCTTTACTGTGGCCCTGCCCGTCTTTGTCGATCCAGATGCAACAACCGCCGATGCTTCCCTGCTGGAAGTGAAAACACATGCTACCTGGACGCTGGTGCATTGATCAGGAGAGGAATGATGCAGAAGCGATTTTTACCGCAGGAGTAGCCTGTAATAAGCTACTCCTCTGTGATTCTCGAAGAAACCTGTGCCTTCCTTGAAGAGAAGCTGTCGCTCGATTCTGCGACCGCTCCCATAGGAAGACGTTGTCAGCCGCTCATACCGGATTTTGCGCGCAAGAAGGTGGGCAAAGCTATTCAGCCTTCACTATTGTGTTAAGCGCTCCTCGTGTCGTTGTACATGCAAATTCATGGTAGCCGCTGCATAAGCTTGCAGGCAAAAAGACCTTCCTTTTTCGAGCTTATCTGCATATGGAAAAGCCTGCAGGGGAAGAGCGATCTCGAGCGATCACACTCCAAATTGGAGATCAAGTGATGGGGAATGGCATAGAAGACAATATCAAGCCCAAAACAGCCCGCCGGTTTTCCACTGCGTCCTCGTTGGTTTCTCCATAATTGGGCATTGATGGCGGTGCGGTGGCTTGCTCTTCTCAAGCAAACAATTACCCTGTTTTGACCAGAGCATACGCTATCTGGCCTTTTTTATTGTAGAACGTCAATGAGCGGATTGGAACTCGGCTCCAGCAACCAGGGATTATGAAGCAGGATGTGCTGTTGTAGCGGGCATGGCGAGGGCAGAAGTAGAGGTTTCTCTGTCTCCTATCCCTCAGGATGTGGATGGGATTGCTTGTGCCGAGAAGAACGCGACCTCAAGTTGCATGGCGCGGCGGTACGTCGTATGAACTGGTGGTATATCACTGGCATAGCGATCGAGTAGCGTTTCAAGCCGGACCGCGAGTGCCTCAAATTCTGGTGCTGCGTAAGTATGAATCCAATCCCGGTAGGGGTGAGCTTCCGTCACCTCCTGAAAGGCAAGCATCTGCCCCAGAAAGGCATAGAGACGCATACAGGGCGTCATCGCTGCACAGATCTCCCCGATATCACGAAGCGTAGCTGTTGCCAGTAAGAAATCAGTGTAGGCCAACGTGGCTGTATCCGGGACAACCTGTGTAAGATCAATATCCCATCCTTTCGCGTTCCGCTCATGGAGCGTAAGTTCGGCGAAGACACCGGAGAGCAATTCATAAAAGTCGCGCATGCCCTGCGTGTCGGGAGCATATACCAGTGCCAGCGCATACGCCCGGGCGTACGCGTTGAGAAAGAATGCATCCTGAGCCAGGTAATGCTGAAAAACCGCGTATGGGAGGGTGCCATAGCGTATCCCATGCATAAAGGGATGATCCAGTGCCTGTTGAGCGAGATCGCGATTTTCTTGCCATAAGAGCTGTGCAAGTGTCATTATACAATACCTCTTCTGTGTTATATCTTTCGAAGCCCTGACTCCTGCTCTCAGTATAGATGGTTAGTACATCGTTTGCAAGGCGCTGCTTTGTTGGTGAGATGAGATTAAAAATAAATAAAAATTTTTCAGATGAATTGACGTACGTCATGCTTTGCTGATACTATTTTGAATAGTGACGTATTGAATTGGATATCATGCAGTAAGGGTAGAGATGTGGAAAGACCGTCCTCCTGGAGATCGCTCCTGAGTCAAAAGATACAGGACCCACGTGAGCGTCAAAGCCTGGCGAAAGCCTTGAAAGTGAATGCTGTTACGCTTCTGCGTTGGGCTCAGAACACCTCAAATCCTCGCTATCAACATCTGCGGCGCTTGTTGGACCTCGTTCCAGAGGAGCGTGCTGTCTGGTTAGAACTGCTTCAGGCCGAGTTCCCGGATTTCTTACCACTGGGGGAGGGAACAGAGGCGAAGGATGAGACACTGTTTATCCCTTCCAGGGTGTATGCAGAAGTTTTCTCAAAGTATGTTATGTTGCCTCGTGTTCAACGATCCTGGTGTATTATTGAAATCGTATTGCAGAATGCATTGAAACAGCTTGCTCCTCAGCGACGTGGTATGGCGGTTACGCTGGTAAAATGTATGCCTCCCGTTCATGGCCGTATTCGGAGTTTGAGGGAATATGTTGGCTATGGGTATACCCCCTGGAAGGATAATCTTGAACAGCAGGCTGTTTTTCTGGGCATAGAGTCACTGGCAGGATATGTTGTGAGTTCATGTCATCCGCGTATGATTCAAAACAGCAAAGAGTATACTGGCATTTTACCCGGGAAATGGGATAAGTGGGAGCGAAGTGCGGCAGCGTATCCTATTTTCCGGGCTGATCGGGTGGCAGGTTGTTTGCTGGTGTCCTGTGCAGAGCCCAACTATTTCACGACTGCGCGACTGAAGCTTATAGAATATTATGCCGAGTTACTGGTACTGGCATTTGAGGCACATGAATTTTATGAGCTTCAGGCTATTCAGCTTAAAATGATGCCGAAATATACAGAGCAAGATGAGCACTTTAAACATTTCCGTGCGCGCGTGAATCAACTGATGCAGGAAGAGGGAAGAAAGGGGCGAGCACTTGAAGTGAAGCAAGCCGAGCAAGAAATGTGGAAAATCTTTGAGAATGAATTGCTGGAAATGGCCGAGCGGGCCAATCTGGAACGAACGATTCTGTCTCCGCAGGAGCCCCCTTCTACATGAGCGTTGTATTGATAGATTTGGGCTTGTGGTGTGGTTTCGTCGCAAGCCCAGACATTTTACCTATGCATACGCTGACTGTTCCCGCTCCATTCCTTTCCGCCAGCATATACTTCTGTGTCTTCTCTGTTGAGAGTTTACGACACTTGCAGAACTCGACTGCTTCAGGACGCGTGAACTGCGCGATTTGTTTGTGATAGAAGGAGGATAATTTCTTCGGCGCTTGTCTGTTAGCCAGGCTTTAGGACGCTCGCTCAGGGTTTTCATGCGTGATTGCGACAACCGCGTATCCTGGTACTATCGGGTGACGAGCCATTACCTGCTCGACCGTCATTGTGGTTCTCCTTCCCGAGAAATTATCTTCTTTGCACGCTCGTGCAGCTTGATAGAGTCATCCGGGTGCCAGGCGTCGATATTGTCGGGGGAGAACCTGCCACTGCGAAACACCTTTGCGGTTGCTGTTGGATGGGTATCCCTTCGTGACAGATTTCTGCGCAGAATGACTTTGCTCATTGTGTCCCCGTCGTGCGTTTCTGGATCGATATCCTGTACGACCTTATCGCCCTCTATCGGGCAAGGAGCCACGCCTGTTCTGGTTGCTTCCATTCTCGCTGTTACTCGCAGATGGTGTAGATTTCGGTCAGTTCGGAGACAGGATTTGGACGTATATTGAGTTGATTGAGGTGCGTCAGCTACATGAGAGGATGAGACGCGCCGGCAATCGTTGTCGTGATCTGGCCTTCCAGGCAATGGGTATCTGAATGATTGACCAGGAAAACCTGTACAGTTGATGTCTTGCTCGTTTTCCCGCCTTTCCTCACCTCTCCCGGCGCTGGCTTGCCCCGGCAGACATGAGTCATGCCAACCGCTCGCTTCCCTCAAGCACGCAACCTGAGGCACAGGCTTCTGTGGTTGTCAGGAAGAGGTAAAGAAGTATAGTAGATGGAAAAGTGTATTGATATGCGTGAATATACTTGAGGGCTTGTGTAAAGCATAGTACTTTCACTATGACAAATAGGCTATATGGCTTGAATTATTGCTTTTCTATGTAAAATAGTATGTAGTAGTTACAATTCAGAAAAATGCTGATAGTTTTTGCAAAGATGCGTAATGGTTGTATTTGATGTATTTAAGTTTGCATTGTCCTAGCAACGAAACAGTATGTGCATGTAGAAAGAGAAGGATATGCGCCAATGTCTACGCTGTAACAGGGCAACGGTAGCATCTTCAGCTTTTTGCGAAAGCTGTCAAGCCTCACTTCTCAATCGTTCGCAGGAAGAAGGGGGAGCAGACATTCGCCAGGCACCTCCTGTTCGGCCACAGACGGATCAGGAGGAAGAGCGGAACCTTCCGGACGAAGGGGATTCTCACGGAACGCTTGTTTTGCGGGAGAATGCCCAACTTGTGAAGGAATTATCGCCAGTTCTTCAGGAGAACTCGCCTGCTTTACGTTCACTGCTCTCGGAGGTGCAGGAATTTCCTCCAGAAGTAGATGAGCTTTTACCGGCCCTGGAAGAGAAAACCATCACCGTTGAGCGGGAGAAACAACAGCCTATTCGTACGGGGGCTCTGAGTTCAACAGGTCAGCGCAAGGCTGTGGCAAAGCGTTTGCGCGCGGGTTTTCGGATTCTAACAGTTGTTGCCGTTCTGGCTCTGCTTGTTGATCTCTTACTGGTCTACTTTGTATTTTTGAACAGGAGCAGTAAGCAGGAACAGAGCAGCGCTTCGCCGATTATCATGGCCGTTCCCGGCATTGCCAGACGGGGGCAGCCGCTCAAGCTCCAGTTGAAATATTTTCCGTCTTCGTCGCAGGTATTACTGACCCGAGATATTCAGGAAAGTGTGCGTACTGAGAACGCTTCGCCCTTTCTCACGGTAAATGAGCAGGGCGAAGCGGAGGTCTTGCTGCATATTGATGATAGCTGGAAGGCCGGTAGCCACTCGATTCAGGCGCAGGATGTCCACACACACTATGTTGCCAGTACGGTGATAGAGGTCGTCGGGGCCGGTCGGGTGCAACCTCCACGGATTCAGATTCGACAGCGAATGCTTGACATGGGCGCCGCCCTTCAAGGGGCAAACACCATCCAGCCCTTGCAGCTCTTGAATAGTGGTGGTGGCGCAATCTCGTGGACGGCCAGCAGTAATCAGCGCTGGCTCTTCCTGACTCCGAGCCGGGGCACATTTAGTAGCGGTCAGAATATCGCGGTGGCCGTTTCCCGGGCAAAGATGGCTCCCGGAGAGTACAAAGGAGAAATTCAGATCGCGTCGAACACGGGAGTAGAGACGATTCAGGTCAAGATGGTCGTGCTCCCGTTGCATACTACCAGTAGTTCGGTCATGAGCGTTGTTGCTCCGGGGCTCTCTTTTACGACCAGTGATGGCGATGAAAAGCGGCAGGAGCAGACGCTGACGGTGCGGAATGAGGGGAAACAACCATTACGCTGGAAAGTCGCGGGAAAAGCTGCGATGCCCTCATTGATTGGAAGCCCGATCTTGCACAGCGATGTCGATTGGCTCACAATCAGCCCATCTCAAGGAGAGGTTGCGCCGGGCAAGACGCAGACTGTGCATGTCAGGGTGAAGAGCCGTGACCTTTTGCCCTATGTATACGGGAGCATTGTGACCTTTAGTGCGGAGCAGCAAACCCTGAACACACCTCAGTCGGTCGCAATCGCGCTTGATGTCCTGCCCGCCTGTGGGCTGGCAACCGATCGGCGCAATCTGAGCTTTGAGGCTGCACAGGGCCAGACAAACGTTGCGCCGCAACAGCTTGGTATCCATCTGGCCTCGACCTGTAATGGTCGCGTCTCCTGGAGGGCCAAAACGCAGGCTAAATGGCTCGCGGTATCTCCTGCATCGGGCTGGTTGGAAGCCGGCGGCAAGACCATGTTACAGGTCGAGGTGAAACAGACCGAGGCCGAGCAGCAGGGCTTCATCATTCTGGAAAGCAAGCAGCAGACACAAACAGTGCTGGTGCAGCTTCATCTTTCTTCGACGACGGCCGCAACGCCAACCGTCAATCAGATCACGCCTTCTGTACAGCCAACGGAAACAGCGAGCGAGACAGCAAAGGAGGCTTCATATACTGTGTTCCCCTCGCTGGTGACGTTTAATATCTCGCAGGGAAAGAGCGAGCGGCAACAGCAGGAGGTTCTGGTCTCCAATACCGGTCAGGGTGAGCTGTCATGGGAGGCACATATTGATTCGGCGGGCGCTGATTGGCTCTCTTTGACGCAGAACCGCGGTATGCTGGCAGCAGGAAAGTCGGATCATCTAACACTGGAAGTCGACCCAACAAATCTGAGGGTGGGGAGCTATAGCGCCTTAATCAAGATCTCTGTGACCGACATGCAGGGTAATACGGCAAATTTACCAGCCCAGGCGGTCACGGTCATGCTGAATGTGATTCCACCGTGCTCCTTTACGGCATCGCCCGCTGAACTGGTCTTTGGAGCCTCGCTGCTCAATCCGAAGCCTGGCGGCCAGGATATTCAGTTGAATGTTAGTGGAGCTTGTTCCTACCCGGTAACGTGGCAGGCTACGATTGATGCTGAGGGACAGGACTGGATCCAGCTCTCGCTCTCTTCAGGTGTTGACAACGGTCAGGGAAGCACGATTACGGTTCATGTCAATCCTGGAAACCGGTTGCTTGGAACGTACAAAGGAACAATTACTATTACAGCGGTCGATCAAAGGGGACAGGTGGTGCGAGGAAGTCCACAAAGTGTTACGGTAACGTTGAATGTACTGCCGTGAGGCGGCGCCGGGTCTGGTGTTTGGGGATGCTCCCGACATCGGGCCCGACGTGAGCGGCGGTAGATGTTGTGATTGGGGAAGGGCACTTTCGTTATGGGTGAGAATGAATCCTTTCAGGTGTCGCCACTTGAGCATGCGGTCACAACGGTTCTGGCCTGTTTAAGTCTGGTGAAATATAAAGCGGCACTGGAAGAGACGCAGAAACGTGAGTTGATCGGTGATCTGGAAAAAACGCTGCAATTTCTCAGTGATCTGGATGAAGCGTTTGCCACGCAACAGGAGGCCAGATCAGTACGGGGGAAGGAGAGCGAGGGCGAACAACGTGTCGATCAGCGCACGCTGGCGGATCTCTACAAGGTCTATCAAACCTATCTGGGGATGGAACGCGGCGGCGTGATGGGCTCTTTTGTCGGACGCTTTAATGAATCAATGACCACCATCGATGAGGTGCAAAAAATCATAGAAAACTATGGAAATGTCGAAAATTATGGAAATAGTCATGAGATCTATACAGGAGCACTCTCTATTGAAGATGCACTACATCGGGTACGTGGTTTTCTCGCGGATCTCTACTATATCTTCCTGGAGTTTATTCGAGCGCTTGCGGCAGTGTTACAGCACAGCAGCTCTCAAATCGACACCGAGGAACTATCATCACTGCCGTTCGCTGCCGATACCTCCACGCAGGCTCTACAAAAACCGTATGCTCCCCTGTTTCGAGTCTATGAAAAACACCTCCTGCTCAAGAATCGCAATGGCTCGCTTCAGCTTCACGTCAATGAGTCGATCGCCTTTCTTGAGTTCCTCAAGGAGAGTCTGAGCAAGGAGTTTCACAAGCGGGACGAGATGATTATACAGATGAATAAGATTGCTCGCTTGCTTCGTGAGTTTGAGCGGCTCCTGACCGAGTATGAGGGGATCATCTCTCGTTTATATCGTTCTTCTTGATTGAGAAGAGAAGCGCTGCCTGACTTACAGAGAATTGACATATCATGGCGTTGAAGGTACATTTTGCAGAGCGAACACCTTCTTTTTCGCGATACCGAAGAAGGAACTCGTTCGGAGCAAGGAGATAGTGGTGTATGCCTTGACATAGCTGTGAGGCGGGGGATGAGATGGAGAGTTCAGACCGTATATTTCTGCTTTAGCAGTAGAAGGATTGTAAAATGAGCGATCAGCAACGTTTCGGTATGGACCTTTTCTGGAATCAGGCTTCGGTCATAGTTGAGCGGGTTCTTCAAAGTCAGAAGGACGTCATTGCACGAGCGGCTGAAATCTTTGCCAGTAGCATCACACAGGGTGGCGTGATTCATGCGTATGGCACCGGTCATTCACGAGCGTTTGCGATGGAACTTGCTGGCCGGGCCGGAGGTCTTGTCCCGGTCAACCGGATGGATCTGGAGGACCTGGCATTGAAAGCGGGTTGGCCACACGAAGTCGTGGTGCATCCGGACATTGAACGCGATCCTGAAGCGGGAAAGCAGCTTCTTTCCTGCTATCGCATTGAGCCACATGACGCATTTATTTTCTGTTCGAATTCAGGCGTGAATGTTGCGATGGTGGAAGTGGCCCGGCAGGTGAAAGAAAAAGGATATCCTCTGGTTGTCGTAACCTCGATGCAGCACACACAGCGTGTGTCCTCGCGTCACCCCTCTGGCAAGAAGCTCTATGAATTTGCCGATGTGGTGATTGATAATCATGGTCCGTTCGGTGATGCTCTGCTGGAGCTGCCTGGTGGTGGAACTGCCTGTGCGGTCTCTTCGATCACCGGGGTATTGATTGCTCAGATGATAACGGCGGAAACAATCGGTCTGTTACTGGAACGAGGTGAAGAGGTACCGGTCTATATCTCGGCAAATGTTCCGGGAGGGATAGAACGAAATCTGGAAATTGTCAGGCGCTATGAGGGACGCATTCGCCCCGTATAACAGGTGTCAGGGAAGAGAGAGACTGTTTCTCTCTTCCCTGCGCAGGTTTCTAGAGATGGTGTCCGTGCTCATAGAGGCCGGGCAGGCTGACCGGCAGATGACCCTGAGCGGAGATCTCTCCGAAGAGAACACGAGCCGCCGCTGTTAAGGCAGGCGCGGTATACTCATAAGTGACCAGATAAGTGGTCAGCTCAGGGAAGGCCAGCAGGTCATACGGATTGTAGCCCGCGATGCCGATCAAGGGGCGACCGGTGCGCTGTAGATCTTTGAGTACCTGTGCCTGAGCCCGATCGATGTTGGCATTGACGGTGACGGCGATAATCAGATCTGCCTCGTTCGCTGCCTGAAGCAGTTCTGTGGGTGTGGCTTCATTCTCAACCGGCTTATAGGCGTGGGCTGTCACCTGCGGATGCCGCTCGCGTATGGCATGTGCCAGCACCTCGAATTGATGATACTGGTCGGTCGCTTTGGTCCAGATATCCTTCTGTGGATACACGAGCAGGACACGTTGTTCCGGTTGCAGGCGCAGTGGAAGCAGCCCCGCTTCATCTTTGATCACGGTTGTTGAGCGCTCATACGCTTGGGTGCTGAGTTCCTGATGCTCCGGGCTGTTCACAATAGTGTTTGTTTGCCTGGCAAGCGTATCCTCCCAGGAGAGGCGCCGCGCCTTGAGTTCAAGAACACGTTCCAGTGCCTCCTGAATTATTTCTTCTGAGATGACTCCTTTGGCGACCGCTTCCCGAATGGCGTTCAGGCCTTCAAGCTGATGCTCGTACACATGTGAGATCAGTACCAGATCGATGCCTGCTTGCAGCGCCATCACGCTTCCACGCGTGAAGCCGAAGGTCTTTGAAATGGCGTTCATTTCCAGACAGTCAGAAATGACAACGCCCTGATAGCCGAGCCGCTGTCGAAGCAAGCCGCGAATAATGGTTGAGGACAGCGTTGCGGGAATGCCCTCTTCCTCGATCAGGGTGGGGAAATACACGTGTGCTGTCATGATGCTATCGGCTCCGGCTGCGATGCCTGCCTTGAAGGGCACCAACTCCACCTGTTCAAGACGTTCGAGCGAATGGGCGATCACCGGAAGCGACAGGTGAGAGTCGACCGCGGTATCACCGTGTCCGGGGAAATGTTTCAAACAGGAGATGACACCTGCACGGGCATAGCCCTCCAGTGCAGCAACTCCCATACGGGCAACATCCTGAGGCACCTCACTAAAGGAGCGGTTCCCGATCACCGGGTTGGCCGGGTTATTATTGATGTCAACAACCGGAGCCAGATTCATGTTAATGCCCAGAGCCTTGAGTTCCTGGCCGCAGGCATAGGCTACGTCCTGTACCAGTTGTATTGACCCAGTTGCTCCCAGAGCCATATTACCAGGGAAGGCGGTTGATCCTTTGCCCAGGCGCTGGACCATTCCATTTTCTTGATCCACGGTAATGAGTAGAGGATAGCGATGTCCGGCCTCATGTGCGATGCGCTGAAGCTCGTACGTCAGGGCGCGCACCTGTGCGGTATCCTGCACATTCCGTGAGAACAGAATAATATTGCCAACATGATGGTTTTTGATCAGATCGACAATATCGGGTGAAGGTGTTGTCCCATGAAAGCCTACAACAAAGAGTTGCCCTATTTGTTCGTCGATGGACATATCGGCGGCGAGCTTTGCCGTGACAGGATGCATCTTGGCTGTTTCCTTTCGTCTAGTCCGAGAGTGTTAGAGTGCGTTCCAATCGCTGGCCGGCCCCATCGTAATGGTTGCCCGTGCTGCACTCACACCGGGCTCCTTGACAATGGCAACCGGCCCGATGGTAAATTCTTTGCGCAGGTGGGTCAGCATCTGTTCGCGGAAATGTTCCTGTCGAACAAGGAGACTGCCCGCAAGCGCCAGGGGCAGGCGTTTCTCTGGAAAGTCCAGTTGTCGCCCCAGGGCCGCTACTGCCAGAGCGAGCTCAGCGGCAGCGGTAGCGAGAATCTGCTGTGCAACGGTGTCGCCTGCTTCCGCGGCCTCGAAGACACAGCGGGAGAGATCGGCAATAATATGCTTTTCGCTGAACGGATAGACAAATGAGATAATGTCGTCCGGCGTATCGAGCTTCCAGTACCTCAGAATCAGGTCGAGAAGAAGAGTCTGCGGGCCTCGCCCGTCGGCAGCACGTGTAGCGGCGTGGAGAGCCTGACGACCGAGCTCAAAGCCGCTGCCCTCATCACCCATCACATGCCCCCAACCACCGGCACGCCTGACCTTGCCATTGTGATCTCGTCCCATCGCGATCGAGCCAGTGCCTGCGACAAGCGCGATTCCAATAGCCCCATCAAGTGCGCTCAGCAGTAATTCCGAATCGTTAGTAATCAATACATCGTTAGCAAGCGACTGGACCAGAGGGAAAACCCGTTCGTGGTCGCCGCGCTTTCGTTCAAAGCCGGCCAGTCCAAGCCAGGCTTTCTTGATGGTGATAGGGTCAGGAATTTGAAGCAGGGCCTTTGCCTGTTCGACAGCGAGAAAGATATTTCGGGTAGCTGTTTCAAGGCCCAGTGCTGCAATATTAGAGCTGCCAGCTTGTCCACGCGCCAGTTCTTCCCCCTGTCCATTCACGATAACGGCCAGTGTCTTGGTGCCTCCACCATCGACACCCAGATAGAGGGAAGTGGGAGAGGGGTTCGGTGTTGCCATATGTTTTGCTCTGCCTCCAAAAAGAGTAGATTTCTTTACAGGATATCGTATAGCGCGTCTCACTGGCTATGGTTTTTGCCGAAATAATGGTCCTGGTACAGGAATGCTATGGATTGCTCAGCAACTGGTCTCGCTTGAGATTGACATAAAAGGTGTACTTATGGCCGCAGTAGACCGAGGATGCAAATTCAACAGGGATATTGCGCTCGGTGTAGGTCGTGCGGCGGATATAAAGGACAGGGCTCCCGATCGGTATCTTGAGGTATTGTGCCTCTTCAGTCGTGGCAATACCGGCTTCAAGTTCTTGCTCCGCCTCGACGAGGGGAAGCCCATATTTTTTTTCGAGCAGCGCATAGAGCGATTGCCCCAGATCTTCTTCAAGCAGCCGCTCACAACCCATAAAACTGAGGTGTGAGCTTTCCAGGGCGAGGGGCTCATCATTGGCGAGACGCAAGCGGCGCAGGTGAAATACTGGTTGATTGGCTTTGATACGCAACCGCGTAATTGCCGCTTCGTCTGGAGTGCACATCTGTGCCAGTAAGACCCGTGTGCCTGGCTGCTGTCCTCGCGCTTTGATATCTTCAGTAAAGCTGGTCAGTCGTATGAGTTGCTGTGTGATCTTCTGATGACTGACAAACGTGCCTCTCCCTTGCTCACGGAAGAAGAGCCCTTCATTGACAAGTTCTGTGATGGCCTGCCTCGCTGTCATGCGGCTGATGCCGTACTGTTCGCAGAGCTCGCGTTCTGAGGGGATCAGGTCCCCGGGTTTCCATTCCCCGGCTTCTATTTTCTCCCGCATAATCTCTTTGAGTTGATAATAGCGGGGGAGGGGACCTTTTTTAAAAAGAGAACTCATACAAAAGCTTGTCCTATCTTTTCACCTGTCGGAGAGATATGCCCGGAATACAAGCTCCCGAGCTTGTCTGATGCGCTCATCAGCCCGGCCTGAACTCTCTTCTCAGCTTGCGCCATAGAGTGTGATTTTGTACCTATGCCTGCCTGCTACAATGAGAGGTAAAAGTATCAAGGTGATATAATTGGTATAATTGTATATACCACCTTCTCCTTGAATAATCTCATAATTTTGAACACTCGTCAAGAGACGCAAGACGGGGTACGATAGAGAACGTTGGTAATACGTGCTATTTCCATGAACACTCAAGAGCTAGTGACGAACAGAAACAAACCGGAGTGAAAAAATTCAAAGGAGAAAAACTCATGGGTTTCACATTACGAGGTGCGCGCCTTGTCGATGCTTCAACCGATCTTCCCGCAGGAGACATTATTGTTGATGGTGAGAAGATCCAGAGCGTGGGAGCAACTTTGACTGTAGCCGGGAAGGTCATAGATGTATCAGGGATGATTGTGACTCCCGGCTTTATTGATGTCCATACACATGGGGGTGGCGGCTTCGAGCTCCATACAACTAAGGTTGAGCAGATTTATGCTTACTCGCGCTGGGTTGCGTCAACCGGTGTGACTTCCTATCTGGTCGCGGTTGTCGGGACGCCAAATTGTGTCCCTGTCGCTCAAATGGAGACCGCCGTTCAAGCAATTGAGCACCAGCAGGACGGAGCAGAACCGCTCGGTATCCATCTTGAGGGCCCGTATATCAATGTCAAGAAGCGTGGGGCTCATCCGCCTGAGTGGCTGCGTATTCCTGATCCAGAGGAAACAGAAGAGGTGCTACGCGTGACGAACGGTCATCTACGGCTGGTCACGCTGGCGCCAGAGCTGCCCGGTGCGCCCGAGATGATCAAGCAACTGGTGGAGGCACAGGTTACGGTCAGTATGGGGCATACCGAGGCTGACTACCAGCAGGCGAAGGATGCTTTCGCGCAGGGTATCACCCATGTAACCCACTGCTTCAATGCGATGCGTCCGATGCTACACCGCGAGCCTGGCCCGCTGCCCGCTCTATTTGAAGCGCCGAAACATGTGAAGGGCGAACTGATTCCTGATGGCTATCATGTGGACCCGGCCATGATGCGTGTACTGGTGAAGCTGCTCGGTCCGGACCGCACGATTATCGTCACCGACGCTCAGGCTGGCGCTGGTATTCCCGATGCTGTATTTGAATTTGCTGGTCAGACCGTCTATGCTATGTGTGGCGCTGCCCGTTTTAAGGATGGCACCCTTGCCGGGAGTATCCTGACGTTGGATAAGGGGTTGCATAATGTGCTTGAACTGACCGGTGTCAATCTCCAGGAGGCTATCACGATGATGACCCTGAACCCGGCGCAATCGATTCATGTGGATTCCCGCAAAGGTCTGCTCAAGACGGGCTATGACGCGGACCTGCTGCTTTTTGATTCCTCATTGACCCTGCAAGCAACTATCTGTCGTGGCCGGATTATATATGCAACCGAGGACTGGCGCGAGCGCTTCCTGTAGTCTTCTGGCTTGCAAAAAACAACGCACCGAATGAGCCGCTTCGGTGCGTTGTTTGCTTTCTTAAAGCGTCCGTGTGACTTTTTGGAGCCCGCGCGGTACATCCGGGTTAAGGCGTTTTGCCAGGGTAAGATGCAATGCCAGAACCTGCCCGGGCAAGATGGCAGTGATCGGACTGAGCCACTCGGGCAGGGCCGCCGCAATGGGCATTGGCGTTTGAGCGAGTTCTAACGCCTGCTCTGAGTCTGAAATGATCAGGAGCTCGGCTTCAAGCTTCTGGAGATCTTTGGCCAGCTCGATCATGTCCTGATAGGCGGCTCCCCGGGGCATAATCAGAATGGTTGGTGTACCGCTGTCGATGGTGGCAATCGGCCCGTGACGGAAGTCAGCGGAGGAATAGGAGATTGCCATCACATAGGTGAGTTCCTTAAGCTTCAGTCCGAGCTCGAACGAGGTCGAATAGTTATAGCCGCGCCCGACAACAACGCAATGTTCCATATAGCGATATCGCTCGGCAAGTGGTGCCAGTTGCTTTGAGCGCTCAAGGGTACGCGTCATTGCCTCCGGTATCTGCTTGATCTCTTCAAAGCGCTGCTGGTCTCCGCTAAGAGCCGCGGCAAACAGCATCATGACAGCAAGCTGTGCCGTGTAGGTTTTGGTGGCGGCTACTGCTCGTTCGAGCCCTGCATGCAGTTCAACGACGTGATCCGCGATAGTAGCGAGTGGTGAGTTCGCATCATTAGTAATGGCGATGGTGGGTCGTCCCTGTCGTTTTGCCTCTTCCAGCACGGAAACAATATCGGGCGATTGGCCGGATTGCGAGATGCCCACGACCAGCGCGTTATGGAGGCGTGGCGGGTGCTTATAGAGCGTATGAAGGGAGGGAGCGGCCAGGGCAATAGGATAGCCTCCGAGCGTTGACCAGGCATACTTGGCGTAAGTGGCCGCGTGGTCGGATGAGCCACGAGCAGCGATAACGATATAGTCGAAGGGTGGTAACTGAGCGACGATCTCGGAGATATGCTGTGTTTCTTGCTCCAGGAGTGTTGTAATGACCTGGGGCTGACTGTATATTTCTTGTTCAAGCAGCGATGACATCTGAATCCTCCTGCTGAAAGTCCATCATGGAGAAAAAGCGTCAGATCTTCTTTCACTACTATACCATACGCTGTAGTATAGTGGTCTAGATGTCTTGACAAATACGTTATTTGTAGGTACAGTTTTTAGCAGAAGCGATTCCTCTGTAGCTTTCATCAGAAAAGAGAGGGCAAAAAGTGTGCCTGTGGCCCTTCCTTGTTTGTAGCGTCAGTCCTTGTAGTACAAGGAAGTCATTGTAGCTCCGGAATAGATAGTGCAATCTCCTGGCAGGATGCCGGAAAGGATTGTTGTATGCTACAACGCTATCGACTACCGATGCTTATTGTTCCTCTGCTCTTTGTCCTGGTCTCCTCTGGCCTGATCGCGCTCTGTCAGCCACTTGGGGCGCGAGCTGCCTCTGATGTGAAAGTCCAGTACCGGGGCTCCGGGGGCGCAACTGCACAGGAATTAACTCCATGGCTACGGATCGTGAATACCGGGAGTGCCAACGTCTCGTTGTCCGAACTGAAGGTCCGATATTGGTTTACGCGTGACTCCAATGCAACTGTGAATGTGGCCTGTGATTGGGCGGTGATCGGGTGTGGCTCGATTACGCGCACAACCGGAACACTTGCCTCCCCCAAACCGCAGGCCGATTCCTATGTTGAACTTGGCTTCTCATCAGGAACAGTGAACGCGAATAGCAACACCGGTGAAATTCAACTCCGTATCTATAAGTCGGATTGGAGCACCTTTACGCAAAGTAACGACTACTCGTATGATGCCAGCAAGACGGCATTTGTCGACTGGGATCATGTTACTCTGTATCGGAACGGTCAACTCGTCTGGGGTGTAGAGCCCGGCGGCAACACCGGCCCGACTCCGACCCCGACAACGCCAACTCCGACACCAACAACTCCGACCGTGACCCCGATTCCAACAACTCCGACCGTAACGCCAACGCCTCCACCGGGTAATAAGAAGCAGGTTGTGGGCTACTTCGTGCAGTGGGGCATTTATGAGCGTCAATATTACGTCAAGAATCTTGTGACATCTGGCTCAATGAACACTCTCACGACGATTAACTATGCCTTCGGCAATATCAGCACCAGCCTGCGATGCTACGAGGAGAATCGCGCCGGGTGGGGGGATTCCTGGGCCGATTATCAGCGCTCGTTCCAGGCGAGTGAGAGTGTTGATGGCGTCGGCGACACCTGGGATCAGCCCTTGAAGGGGAACTTCAACCAGTTGAAGAAACTCAAGGCCAGGTACCCCAATGTAAAGATCCTCATCTCTCTGGGTGGCTGGACCTGGTCAGGGCGTTTCTCGGATGCTGCTTTGCCCGCCAATCGTGCGGCCTTTGTTAAGTCCTGTATTGACCAGTACATCAAGGGAAATTTGCCGCAGATAGATGGCGATCCTGCTGGTGGGAATGGCGCCGCTGCTGGCATCTTTGACGGTATCGATATTGACTGGGAGTATCCGGCGATGCCTGCCTTTGAGGGTGACCCGAGCCGGGGCATTCCGCCCAATACATACCGTCCGGAAGACACGCAGAACTATACTGCCTTGCTGGCCGAATTCCGCAAGCAGCTTGATGAGATCGGCGCTCAGAACGGGAAGCACTACCTGTTGACGGCGGCAGTTCCGTCGGGTGTTGATAAAATCGAGAAGATTCAGGTGAACTCGTTCTCGCAGTACCTTGATTGGGTCAACGTTATGACCTATGATATGCACGGTGCATGGGATGCGCAGGGGCCGACAAATTTCCAGTCGCCTTTGTATCCTTCGCCGAATGATCCATCAACGGGCGTGCAGAAGAACTACAACATCGACTTTGCGATTCAGCAGTATCTCAATGGTGGGGTTCCGGCAGGCAAGCTCTTGCTCGGTGTGCCCTTCTATGGGAGAGGCTGGACAAATGTGCCCAATCAGAACAATGGTCTCTATCAGACAAGCCCGAATATGCAGCCAGCTCCGGGCACCTACGAACAGGGCATTGAGGACTATAAGGTGCTGAAGAAGCTTGCGGGCTATACCAGCTACCGTGATCCGATTACCCATTCTTACTGGCTGTTTAACGGGTCAACGTTCTGGACGCTGGATGATCCCGTTGCCCTGAAAGATAAGATCAATTACCTGAAGAGTAAGGGCCTGGGCGGGCTTATGGCCTGGGAAATGGATGGCGATGATGGTACGCTGATACAGGCTATTCACGAGGGCATTTCTGGTTAAGGGAGACGGGCACGCTTCACGCCTTGTCATCTGAGAAGGTACCCTTCACCAGAGGAATCGCTTACGCTGTAGTCCTCCATACCAAAATGTGCTAGTGGAGGACTACAGGTTTTTTCTTAGAAGTTAAGCTGTAGTATACTGTATTTCCGCCAGATGAAATCTGGAACGTGTTTCCTTGCTCTCCTGGTTCCCCTTTCGTTCCAGTGATGCCAGAGGATACTTCTTATCGTATCGAGAGAAGCAAAGGGAGAGATGTATGCATTTTATAAATACATGCATTTCACTACATCTATTTCTATTGACGCGTCATGCTAAGGCGCGGTTCTCCGGTTCAGGAGGTTTGTATGAAGCCGACGTCAGACAGGGCAAGCAAGCGGGGCCGGGCGGGGGCCTTGCTCTTGCTAATGCTGCTGGTGCTCTCTTTTCTGCTCACTGCGTGTAGTGGCGGGGCAGAGACGCCAAAAGAACAGAAATCCCATGTGCTTAATGGCATTGCAACCGTCGATGAAAAGTATACGAAAGATATGAATCCTTTTTCGTCGACAGCGAATCCGGGCGTGAGTAGTTTGATCTATGAGCCGCTCATATTTACGAACATTATGGATAACTCCCTGACTCCCTGGCTTGCCAGCGGGTATAGTTTCTCGAAGGATCTGGGGACATTGACCCTGACCTTACGCAAGGGGGTGATGTGGTCAGATGGTATTCCTTTTACTGCGAATGACGTTCTTTTTACCTTCCGACTGCTCAAAAAGTATCCCTCGATGGACGTGAATAACCTCTGGGCATATCTCGCAAATGTAGAGGCACCAGATCAGTACACCGTGGTCTTATCCTTTGCCAGACCATATCCGCCGTTGCTCTGGTCGGTAGGAAAAACAACACCGGTGCCAGAACATGTCTTCTCCAGAGTTGCCGATCCGCGCCCGGGCCACTTTATCAATGAGAGCCCGGTGGGGACAGGCCCATATCTTTTGAAAAGCTTTGATCCATATCTTGTGCAGTATGTCAAGAATACGCGCTACTGGCAGGCCGACAAGGCGCAGATCTCTGAGGTTCGGTTCCATGTACTCAAAAATAATAATGAGGCGTGGGAAGGTGTCGCAAGTGGTCGCTATGACTGGTCGGGAATTTTCCCCTCGGGTGATATTAACGCAACCTATGTGAAGAAAGATCCCGCCCATAACCACTACTGGTTTGCTCCCTATGCTAATCTGATGCTCTTTGTGAACCATGAGCGTGCGCCGTTCAATATCCTGCCCATCCGTCAGGCGATCAGTCTGGCACTTGATCGCGAGCGGATGTTTAAAGATGCGGAGGGCGGCTATGAGCCGGTGGCAAGTCCAACGGCGGTGGTCTTGCCCGGACATAAAAAGTTCCTTGATCCGCAATATGCCAACCTGAAGTTCTCACGTGATCTGGATCAGGCGAAATCGCTGCTGGCAGCTCAAGGCTATCGCGCTGGAGCGGATGGTATCCTGCAATCATCACTGGGAACCCGGCTCTCGTTTAATCTGGTTGTGCCCGCCGATTGGAGTGACTGGGTTGAAGTCTGTAAGATTATCCAGGACAACTTGAAGGCGGTTGGCATCGAGGTCAAGCTGAATGGCCTCTCGGTGCAGAAATATTATGAGGCCCGCTCGCTTGGCGATTTTGATATGCTACTTGGTACAACGACGCCCTCGCCGCATCCTTTCTATATGTATGATATGCTGCTCAATAGCAGTCAGGTGCCGCCCGTAGGGGAAGCTGCCGTCTCCAACTACGAGCGCTGGCGTGATGCCGAGACTAACGAGTTGCTGAATCAATATGCTGGCACGATTGACCCCAAAGTGCAGCAGCAGGCGCTGAACGGTTTGCAGCGTATTATGGTGGAGAAGCTGCCGGCTATCCCGCTACTCTATGCCGCGATGTGGTTTGAGTACAACGATAAGCGGTTTACTGGCTGGCCAAACGAAAAGAACCCGTATGCCAGTGCTCAGGTTACTGACTCTGACAACATTATGGTCATCTTAAATCTCAAACCGGTGAGCTAAGCTGAAGGAGAGTGGTTTGATCGACCGCTCTCCTTTTTTTGAAATAGTCGAGCGTACGCTGAGAACTTTTCTAGAGCTGATGCGTAGTATAATGTGCCATAATCGAACGAATAGACACGCCGCTCGTCGAAAGATCAGCAGTTCCCTGCACCTTTTGCTAACGAGTTCCAGGATCATTGCGCGGAATTGATGGTCTAGTGGTCTAGATGACTTGACGATTTGATAAAGAAGAGGTACAGTACATACATACTTTGTTTCAGACAGAACGCGATGAAGCGTAATTGTACCTTGAACAATGTCTCTCCTTGAAAAAGGGGAAGGCAGAAAGGAGAGGATAGCCACCGGGAAAACAGAGGAAAGAAGCAGACCCGGAAGAGAAGAGCAAAAGATACCTGCTTTGGTTTTACTCTGAGAAATATACATCGAAAAGCGTAGATGCTTCTATAAACAGTGAACCCGTTACCATGGTGGTAACATAGTGCACATCTGGCAGAACTCATCGGTATCTTTCTTTTGACCCTATTCTAAATCTATTTGCTGTGCTGTGCGGCGGGCAGGGATAGTGCGCCGCCAAGTCAGTGTTAGGAGGTTACTTGTGTCTCCCAACTCTCACGCAACGACCGCGCGAGTAAAAGCAAAGATGAGCATGGCACTCTTCTCTGTGCTCATACTCTTTGCCGTTTTACTGACGGCCTGTGGTGGTGGTAACCCAGCGACGGGAAACAACACCACACCGAACAATAAGAAAGCTATCCTCAATCTAGGTGCCCACGTTGGTGGTCCCTATGTGCGAGCGACCAGCCCGTTCAACCCGAGTGCGAATGAAGGCATTCTGGGTTTTGTGTATGAGCCGCTCTATTTCGTCAACCAGATTGACGGGAAAGAAACGCCGCTGCTGGCTTCGAGCTATCAGTGGAGCGAGGACTTTAAGAAGCTGACCTTCACCATCCGTGAGAACGTGAAATGGAGCGATGGTCAGGCGTTCTCCGCCGAAGACGTGGCTTTCACCTACAATCTGTTGAAGAAGTTCCCGGCAACCGATACCCGCGGTTTGTGGAACTACTTGACCAGTGCTGAAGCTCCCGACGCGAAGACGGTTGTGATTACCTTCAAGCAGTCCTATACCCCGCTGTTCTATAACCTTGCTTCACAGGTGCCAATGGTTCCAAAGCATATCTTTGAGAAAGTCAAAGATCCTGTGACGTACAACGAAGATCCTGTTGGAACCGGACCTTTCAAGTTTGATAAGCTGACTCCTCAGATGATCACTTACAAGAAGAACGCGGATTACTGGCAGGCCGACAAAGTTCAGATTGAGGAACTGCGCCTCCCGCAGGTGACAGACAATAACGTCCTCTTGCAGAAACTGATTGCCGGTCAGATCGACTGGGGTAGCTTCTTCCCTGAGGGCAGCCTGGATCAGACCTTCGTGTCCAAAGATCCGCAGAACAATCATTACTGGATGCCGCCGTACGCGATGTTCTCCATGTACATCAATCTGACCAAAGAGCCGCTGAACGATGTGGCGCTGCGTCAGGCGATGGCCTGGGCTCTGGACCGTGACCAGCTTGCCAAGCAGGCTGAGGGTGGGTATGTTGATGGCGGTAATCAGTATGGCCTCGTGACCCCGAACCAGAACAGCTACATTGATAGCTCCCTCGAAAAGATTTCGTACAATAAAGAAAAGGCAAACGAGATTCTTGACAAGGCCGGTTACACCAAAGGCTCTGATGGTGTCCGCACCAAGAATGGTCAGCGGCTCTCCTTCAAGCTGAACCTGCCTGCCGGTTGGACCGACTGGGAAAAGATGGCCTCGATCATTCAGGCAAACCTGAAAGAGATCGGCATCGACATTCAGGTGAATGGCTTGCAGCAGGCGAACTGGACCGATGCGTTGAACAACCAGAAATATGATCTTTCGATCGGTGGTACATACAGCGGTCCTTCTCCCTACTATCAGTTCAACAACCACCTGAACAGCGCCAACATCGGCCACAACGGCCAGAACTGGTCCGCCTGGAAGGATGACGAAACTGACAAGCTGCTCAATCAGTATGTCAGCAACTCGGCCAACAAGGACGAGCAGACGAAAGCCATTCACGGCCTTGAGAAAGTCATGGTTGAGAAGGTTCCGTTCATCCCTCTGGTCAACGCTGGCGGTTGGTTCGAGTACACCACCAAGAATTTCACCGGTTGGCCGAATAAGGATAATGCGTACGCGCTTGGTCCTACCTGGTCCTTCCCTGATAACCTGATGGTTGTGACCAACCTGAAGCTGAAGAGCTAAGACACACGCTCTTCAGGCCCGTGGCCTCGATACATGGAATGGCCTGGCAGGGCCCAGGCCATTCTTTATTGTATGAGAAAGGCACAAAAGATTGCGTTACATTTGCTTCCCAAATACTCTATAGGTTATTCTTAGGAGGAGAACGGTAAAATCCCGGCTCCTTTCAGGAAGAAGCGCATACGCAACAAATCTGCCCAAGGAGTAACACCAAAGGAGTAATAATATGCGTCACTTGCTCCGTCGCATATTTTTCTACCTGGCAGCCGTGTGGGTTGCCATTACATTGAACTTCTTCATTCCGCGTCTGGCCCCCGGTAACCCCGCGCAGGCTCTGGTCGCTCGATTGGCACAAAAAGGGCCGGTTCCGCCCGAGATGCTGAAAGCGGTTGAGGCGGCTTTCGGCATTAATTCCAGCATGCCACTCTGGCAGCAATATTTCGTCTATCTTGGTGATCTATTGCGTGGCAACTTTGGGATGTCCTATACCTACTATCCCAACCAGGTTTCTGATGTAATTGGCCAGAGTGTGATCTGGACCCTGATTCTGGGCGGCGTGGCTGTTGTCTTGAGCTTCTTACTCGGGAGTTTGATCGGTGCAGTTCTTGCCTGGAAGCGTGGCTCTCTGGGTGACTCGGTCTTAGTACCCTTGATGAACTTCCTCTCGGCGATTCCCTATTTCTGGCTGGCAATGATTATTGTCTTCTATCTGGGGTTTGTCCTGCGGTGGTTCCCGTTCTCTGATGGCTATGACCTGGATCTGGATATTGGCCTGTATCCCGAATTTATCGGTAGCGTTATCGTTCACTCTATCCTGCCCGCGCTGACCATTGTGCTCTCTTCTATTGCTGGCTGGATGCTCACTATGCGTAACTCGATGGTGACAACGCTTTCCGAAGACTACGTGCTCATGGCCCGAGCGAAAGGACTGTCTTCACGCCGAGTGATGTTTGCCTACGCGGCCCGCAATGCGATCCTGCCGAACATTTCTGGCTTTGCCATTGCGATCGGCGGTGTGGTTGGCGGTCAGTTGATGACTGAGATTATCTTCTCCTATCCCGGTATCGGCTATTCGCTCTTGCAGGCGGTGCAGGGTCAGGACTACCCGCTGATTCAGACCATCTTCCTGATTATCGCGCTGGCGATTCTCGGGGCGAATTTCCTTGCGGATATGCTCTATGTGGTTCTGGACCCGAGGGTGCGTCAGGAGAGGAGTGCATAACATATGGGTAAATCCAGTTTCTATCCAGATGACGCAGTAGCTACTTCGCAGCAGAAAACGGAGAAAGGTATGCTGGCTCCTTCTCAAGCTGAAGCTGTGATTGAGTCACAGCTTCATCCCTCGTTCTTTCAGCGGCTGGGCGGCGCTCTCTCTGCCTTCTGGCGAGCCTGTACCTCAAATAAGAAGGTTGCAATTGGATGCGTGGTTGTCTTCTTCTTTATCCTGGTCGGCCTGATTGGTCCCATGCTGATTCAGGGTGATCCGAATGCGGTCTCGCATAACGCTAATCAAGCACCTTCTGCACAGTATTGGCTCGGGACCGATGCGACCGGACGCGATCTGTTCAAGCAGCTCATCGCCGGAACGCGAACCTCCGTGTTTATGAGTCTGGCAACGGGGGCGTTGGTCACACTGTTCTCGATTCTGGTTGGGGTGGTTGGTGGCTACTTCGGCGGCCTGGTTGATGACCTGTTGACGCTGCTGACAAACGTCTTCCTGGTGCTGCCCTCTCTGCCTCTGGCAATTGTGCTGGCCTCCTATTTCCCGCGCAATGAGTTGACGGTTGCGCTGGTCATTGCCTTCACAAACTGGGCCTGGGGCGCACGGGTGTTGCGTTCAGTCACTTTGACAATGCGTGGACGTGACTTTGTGACGGCTGCGCGTGCCAGCGGTGAGAGTACCTGGCGCATCATTTTCTTTGAGGTGTTGCCCAATCAGCTTTCAATCATCGCGGCAAGCTTTGTCAGCACCACCGTGTTTGTGATCGTTTTCTCTGCGTCTCTGGACTTTCTGGGTCTGGGCGATCCGTCGAATGCAAGCTGGGGCGGTATGCTGCAACTGGCTTATAAGAGTAATGCATTGATGCTTCAGCAGTGGTGGTGGTTTGTGCCACCTGGCCTGTGTGTTGCATTGCTTGGAGCCGGCCTCTCTTTGATCAACTTCGGTATTGATGAGATTGCTGATCCGCGCCTGCGCAGTGAGCCTGTACCAAAGGAACTGAAACGTAGGAAGGTGATAGTCTAATGGCTACACAGACAAAAACTGAAACATTGCTTGAAGTCAAAAATCTAAGCGTCGACTACTTCGCGGCCAGCGGCACCGTGCACGCGGTCCGCGAAGTCAGCTTTACGCTCAATCGTGGCGAAATTCTCGGGCTTGCAGGCGAGAGTGGCTGCGGAAAGTCAACCCTGGCCTTTGGGGTCGCCCGCCTGCTGCGTCCTCCCGCCTATATTACCGGCGGTGAGGTGATCTATCATCCTCCTGCTTCGCGTGAGGAGCAGGACGCGATTCAGCGTTCCTCGCGCAAGACTGGTAGTGAGCCGGTGGATATTATGCGTCTCTCTCCTGCGGAACTTCGGGCCTTTCGCTGGAATGACCTTGCCGTGGTGTTCCAGAGTGCCATGAACTCGCTCAACCCGGTCATGAGCATCGGTGCCCAGATTATGGATGTGCTTAAGACGCACCGCCCGGATATGGGAAGCGATCGCCGCAAGAAGCGCGCCGCCGAGCTCCTCGAACTTGTTGGTATTGCCCCCGATCGCCTCAAGAGCTACCCGCACGAACTGAGTGGTGGTATGCGTCAGAGGGCCGCGATCGCGATTGCACTGGCTCTAAACCCCGAAATCATTATTATGGATGAGCCGACCACGGCGCTTGATGTAGTGGTACAGCGTGAAATCCTGCAATTGATCAGCTCCCTCTGTAAAGAGCTCTCCACTGCATTGATCTTTATCACGCATGATCTTTCGCTGCTGATCGAGCTGGCTGACAAGATCGCGATTATGTATGCTGGCACCATGATTGAAAAGTCGAGCAGTGTTGATATTTATACCAACCCCCGGCACCCGTATAGCTTTGGCTTGCTTAACTCGTTCCCGAATCTGCGTGGTCCACGGCGCAAGATGGCCGGTATTCCTGGCACCCCTCCCGACCTGCGCCATATTCCTACAGGCTGCCCGTTCCAGGATCGTTGCCCGCTGGTATATGATCAGTGCCGCAGCGTTGTTCCCGAGTTGCAGCCCGCGACCCCCGAGAAACCAAACCAGCTTGTCGCCTGCCACCTGTATGATAAGCGCTACCAGTCGGGCGTTACGCCGACAAAAGAAGTTTTTGCCCAGCGCTATGAAGCTCTGGCCGGAAGGGAGTAACGAATGAGTACTGCCAATCAAGAGATGCGCACAGAACTCGATACATCGGTTCAGCCAATCATGGAGGCTATCAAACTCAAGAAGGACTTCCCGCTCCGTCAGGTTCGTCTCTGGGGCGCTCCCGAGGCTGTGCATGCGGTAGAAGAAGCAACGCTTTCTCTCTATCCCGGGCGTGCGACCGCTCTGGTTGGTGAGAGTGGTAGCGGCAAGACGACAGTTGCGCGTATGCTGGCGCGTCTGTACGATCCCACGTCAGGCTCGATTCTCTTCCGAGGAGAGCCGGTGAAGTTGCAGCGCAGTGCAGCGGCGCTCCGCCAGTATCGCCGTCACGTGCAGATGGTCTTTCAAGATCCATTTGGTTCGCTTAACCCGATTCATAGTATTCGCTATATTCTCTCACGCCCGCTACGCATTCATGGCCATGTGCGCAACTCTCGTGAGGAGACCGAGCAGGTGCTTGCCCTGTTGCGCCGTGTGAACCTGACCCCTGCCGAGCAATTCATTCTGAAATACCCGCACCAGCTTAGCGGTGGCCAGCGCCAGCGTATCGCAATCGCGCGCGCTCTGGCTGTCAAGCCGGAGGTGCTGCTTGCCGACGAGCCGGTTTCGATGCTGGATGTTTCGATCCGCCTGGATATCCTCAACCTCCTGCGTCGCCTGAAGGATGAAGAGAAGCTGGCGCTGCTCTATATCACACACGATATTGCCAGCGCTCGCTACTTCGCTGAAGAGACGCTGGTGATGTATGCAGGCCAGATGGTTGAGGGTGGCCCAAGTGAAGAGGTCACACAGACGCCGAAGCATCCATACACGCAGTTATTGTTGTCCGCTGCCCCCGATCCCGACCGTATTAAGGGGCAGGGCTTCGCCAAGCTGCCCGCACGTGGTGAGATCCCGAGCCTGATTAAACCTCCGACTGGATGCCGCTTCCATCCGCGCTGTCCGCATGCGATGCCGGTCTGTAAAGAGCGCTTCCCTGGACGTACCGACCTGGGACATGGTCACTGGACCCATTGTTTCCTCTATGGGGAGGGCAAGCCGATTCAGGTTCAGAAGAAAACAGATCAGGCCGCAACCAACGACCAGAAATAGAAACGCAGTCAAAAAGAAAGGCTCTCATTCCACGAACGGAGTGAGAGCCCTTTTTTGTGCTGGCTGGCAATTAGACTTCCGCAAACATGCTTTGCAGCTTTTCGGCCTGCTCAACGGTAATCAGGTTATCGATGAACTCATCGATGTTGCCGTTCAGGATGCCGGGGAGATTATGCTTCGACAGGCCAATACGGTGGTCGGTGACGCGGTCCTGTGGGAAGTTGTAGGTGCGAATCTTCTCACTGCGATCGCCCGTCTGGACCTGGGAGCGGCGAGCTTTGCCCTGCTCTTCCTGGCGACGAGCTTGCTCCATGTCCCACAGACGTGCTTTCAGCACCGAGAGCGCTTTTTGCTTGTTCTTCAACTGCGACTTCTCGTCCTGACAGGTAACCACCAGACCAGTGGGCAGGTGGGTGATCCGCACTGCCGAGTCGGTGGTGTTCACGCTCTGGCCTCCATGACCGGAGGAGCGATATACATCTACGCGGATATCATTGTCTTTGATCTCAATCTCGATATCATCATCTGCCTCTGGCAGCACAATGACTTTCGCGGTCGAAGTATGGATACGGCCTTTCGCCTCTGTGGTGGGGACACGTTGAACGCGATGCGTGCCGCCCTCGTATTTCAGCCGACTGTATGCGCCTTTGCCCTTGACGGTAAAGGTGACGTCACGAATGCCGCCCTGTTCAGTCTCGTTAATATCCATGACCTCGATCTTCCAACGGCGGCTATCAGCATAGCGGCTATACATGCGGAAGAGGTCGGCTGCGAAGAGAGCCGCTTCTTCACCGCCAGCGCCACCCTGAATGGTGACAATGGCGTTCTTGTCGTCCATAATATCCTTTGGCAGCAGCGCGATCTGAATCTCTTCAAGGAGCTTCTCTTTGCGCTTTTTCAGTTGCTCCATCTCCTCAAAGGCAAGATCACGCATCTCGCCCTCTTCAAGCTCATAGAGCTCCTGGGCCTCTTTTAACTGCTGCTCGGTCTCGGTCAACTCAGTATATTTCTGGACAACCGGGGCCAGTTCGGCCTGTTCACGGCCGTACCGTTGCAGCAGGGAGACGTCGGCCAGGACATCAGGCTGTACCATAAGCTCTTTCAGCTCTTCATAGCGCTGTGCCAGACCGGCGAGTTTCTGCTTTAAATCCATAGTTGTCTTCTCTTCCTCTCACTTATTCTCTTTCTACCACTCTACGGACACCTGAAGGGATTCTGGCACTGGAAAGACATGCCGGAGTTGGTAGAAAATACTTCTCTCTGTTTATAATCGTTGGATACAGGGAAATGTTCAGAAAAAAGATACAGATTATTATGAGGGCAAAAAGGAGGTATCGCTACCCGGCTGTCAGCAGGTAACGTTTGTGTAGATTGTAGAGAATATGGCTTTGTTCCAGCATGAAGCTGGCGTTGATGGAAAGCGTCATACAGCTCATGTCAGTATTATATCATGTTTACGGTGGTCGTGAAAGAGCGCTCTTTCACTTTCACGGGATCGATCGTTTTGTTGCATAGCTCATAGATTTCTTGCTCCAGCTGACGTATACTGGAAACATTCTTGTAGGGTTGAAATAGTCAACAGGAGAGGGGACGCGAGCGATGCGTTTCTGTTTTCTTCTTGATTCTATAGAGGAAGATTTTCTTGTCTGCGAAGCTGTGGTAGACCAGCTTGAACAGTGGGGGCATCAGTGCGCAATCGTACGACTGGATATCCAACAGGTTCCGCAGATCGAGGCTTATGATGCATATATTGCATGGTCTATATCTGAAGATTCCACTCTTTCTTTTTTAACACAAGTCGAGGAGCATGCTATTCCGGTGATGAATACTGCGAGAGCGCTGCGCCTGCTCAGGAAGAAGGAGGAGGCGTTACGGTATGCTGCGGCACATGGTATAGCAGTTCCGCCTTTTTCTACTGAAAAGCCGCTGGCGGCGGATATGTACCCCGTGTCGCTGCACCCGCTGCGCAACGAGAAGGCGGCTGTGGTTGTCGAAACGCCTTCCGCGCCCTGGCCCGAGGGTGAGTATCTGCTTCTGAGCAAGATCGCGAAAACGGTTCCTGATCTTCGTATTTGTGTGATTGGCAATGAAGCGCATGCGCTGCGTCGGGGAAAGAACGAGGATGGAGAGACCGTCTATCATGAGACGAGCTTTACGCCAGAACTGCTTCAACTGGCTCGACAAGTTGGAGCGGTCTTTGACCTGGATCTCTACAGCCTCGACATCGTGGAAACAGAACGGGGCCCACTGGTAGTCGCGCTACGAGAACGCCCTATGCCTGAAGGGGTACAGCGCCTGGTCAGTGGAATTGCTGAATATGTCCTCCATACTGCCTATCATGGCCGCGAACACTCTCCATTGGTTCCGGCTTTGATTCGTGGAATGCTCGGCCACCGGCATCTCTGAAGAAATGCCGGGGTCTACCTGAGCTAGAAGATACGCAGATGAGCGATATCATTCATTATATAAAGAACGCGCCGCTGCTGATTTACTCGAACGATGGTGATGCTGGTGTTGACGCAGGGAAAGAAAAACTCCTTATCGAGCTGAAGAACTTCTGCGGCATAGGCGTTAATCACTCCTCCATGTGCGAACAGGAGCACGCGCTGACCGATATGGCGGGCGGCAATCTCGTCAATGGTGGTGACGACGCGTCGGCGAAAGTCCTTTGAGCGCTCGCTGTTGGGAAAAGAATCCCATGTTCCAGATTCGCCCGCAATACGCACAATGTCGTCCTGCCGCTCTTGTAACGCCTTGACGATCTCCTGCGGATTGTTATGTTCGGCAATGGGCACCAGTTCATCCAGATTAATTTCGCGGAGTCCATCAACAAGCTGCGCCTGCAAGCCGAGGCGTTCTAGCAAGGGCGCACCGGTTTCCTGACAGCGCTTCAAGGGGCTGCTATAGGCAGCGTCAAAATGGATCTTTTTGAGGCGTTCTGCCAGGGCAAGCGCCTGTTTTCGTCCTATCTGACTCAGAGGGAGATTATCATAGCGTCCTCCAGGGATCAGTTCGTCTGCTCCCGGAATGGCGTCGCCGTGACGGATCAGAAAGAGCTCCGCCGCGTTTTGTGTGTGCATCAAGAATGGATCTTGCATTGTATTTGTCCTTTAGAGATTCCTTTTAGAATATATAAGGAAGCCGCTGGCTCTACCTGATGTGGTGCAGAGGTTGTCAGGAGAGCAGTGGCTGAAGTTGGTAGGGGTGCTATTGCCTGCTTTATGAGCATTGTAGCAGGCACGCGCGACACTTTCAATAGAGCTTCTGGAACATCTGTTTGTGAATTGGAAATAGATTTCAATGGTACGTTGTTTCCTATTGATGAAACCTCTTTCGCGTATCGGAACAAAGAGTCTAAACGTGAAAAAGGTACTGAAAAAACGAGATCGAAACCGAATAAATGGAATAATACATCGAGCCACTATGTTATAGTAAGTGAAGTTAGCAATCATATTGAGAGAGTGCTAGACAGCGGGCTATGCCTGTGGTATACTTTTAGCAGTCGCTCGGCAGATTTGCTAAACGAAGAAGATGGGAATGAGATCTACTTTTCTGAGAAAGAAGAGGAGCATAATAGATTATGAAGTGTGAGCGTTGTCATAAAAATCCCGCCCGTGTACGTGTTGAGCAGGTTATTGATGGGCGAAGAGAGGCGCACTTTCTCTGTCAATCCTGCGTTGACGAGATTATGAATGCAATGGGGCAGATGGGTGGCGGTATGGACGGCGTAGGCCCGATGGGTGGCGGTTTCCCCTTTGGCTTTAATATGGGTGGTGGAAAAGCCGCCTCCTCTGGAAACGTCAATACGGCAACTGCCGAGCGACAGGGCAAGCATAGCAAGACGCCGACGCTCGATCAGTATGGTCGTGACCTGACAGCAGAAGCAGCGGAAGGGAAGCTTGATCCGGCGGCTGGACGAGAAAGAGAATTGCGCCGCCTGGTTACTGTTCTGGGGCGCCGCCAGAAGAATAACCCGGTTCTGATTGGTGAGCCTGGCGTTGGTAAAACAGCTATTGTTGAGGGACTGGCACGCAGAATCCAGGATGGAAAAGTGCCTCCTCATCTGCGCAACAAGCGCATTGTGTCGCTGAACATTGGTGGTATGGTGGCCGGCGCTATGTTCCGGGGCCAGTTTGAGCAGCGCATCAAGTCCATTCTTGAAGAGCTCCGCGAGAATCCAGACACGATTGTCTTTATTGATGAATTGCATACCGTTGTTGGCGCTGGTGCTGCGGAGGGTGCGGTTGGCGCTGGCGATATGATCAAGCCTGCACTGGCACGTGGTGAGCTGCGCTGTATTGGCGCAACCACGCTGGATGAGTATCGCAAGCACATTGAAAAGGATGCCGCGCTTGAGCGCCGTTTCCAGCCAATTATGGTCAATGAGCCAACCGTTGAGGAAGCGGAGGAGATGCTGAAGATTGTGCGTCCGAACTACGAGGCACATCATGGCGTCTCAATCACCGATGAGGCTATTGAGGCGGCTGTGAAGCTGTCCGACCGCTATATCAATGACCGTTTCTTGCCTGACAAGGCAATTGATGTTATAGATGAAGCTGGATCTTCCCTGCGTTTGGAGGCGAGCGAGAAAGGTATTGTCACTCCAACGTTGATCGAAGATCTGGAGAAAGAACTTGCTGATATCCAGAGTAAGAAAGAGGCTGCGGCCAACGCAGAAGATTATGAGCGTGCAGCCCTGATGCGTCAGCAAGAACTGTTGACACTCAGCAAACTTGAGAAAGCACGGGCGCAGATGAACGACGATTCGGCGCTGACCGTCACGCCTGAACATGTTGCCCGTGTGATCGAAGCCTGGACCGGCGTTCCTGTCAGCCAGATGCTGGAGAGCGAGCGCCAGAATCTGCGCAATCTTGAACAGGATCTGCGTAAGCGGGTGATCGGTCAGAACGAAGCCATCTCGGCTGTGGCGCGTGCGATCAGACGTTCACGTGCTGGTCTGAAAGATCCGAAGCGACCTATCGGTTCGTTCCTGTTCCTCGGGCCTACCGGTGTTGGTAAGACCGAGCTGGCGAAGGCTCTGGCGGCTGAACTGTTCGGTGGCGAAGACAATATGCTGCGCTTCGATATGTCCGAGTACATGGAGCCGCATACCGTCTCGCGTCTGTTTGGTAGCCCTCCGGGTTACGTCGGCCATGATGAGGGTGGTCAGTTGACTGAGCGTGTTCGCCGGCGCCCGTATAGTGTCATCCTTTTCGATGAGATCGAGAAGGCACATCCAGAGGTCTTTAACGCGCTGTTGCAGATCATGGATGATGGCCGCCTGACGGATGGTCAGGGTCGCACGGTCGACTTCAAGAACACCGTAGTGATTATGACCAGTAACGTCGGTACCTCGGACCTCAAGCGAGCCGCACATCTTGGCTTTGTGACCAAGAAGGGTGACTCGGAGCGCGAGGAGAAGCACGAAGAGATGCGCTCGAAAGCGCTGGAAGGTCTGCGCCGTGTCTTCCGACCGGAGTTCGTCAACCGTATCGATCAGATTGTTGTCTTCCACTCTCTGGGTAAGGAAGAACTCAACCAGATTGTTGACCTGATGCTTGAGCAGGTGCGTGAACGCCTGCGCGAGCAGAAGATTGAACTGGTAACGACTGACGCTGTGCGCGAGTTCCTGCTGAAGGAAGGCTTTAACGAGGAATTTGGCGCTCGTCCGTTGCGCCGCGCTATCCAGACGCATGTTGATGACGTGCTTGCTGATGCCCTGCTCGCAGGTGAGATCGCCAGCGATCAGAAGGTTGTCCTTGATGTTCAGGACGGCAAAGTTGTTGTCTCTAGCCCTGAAATGGTGCAGAACTAATCGTACACGAGCATAGCGGAAGAATCTTTACAAGCGGGTTGGGCTGTTCTTAGCGAGCAGCTCAACCCGCTTTTTTGTGCTTTGCCATGAGGGATGATTCGTTTTCCGACGGAACAGAAGCGTAGCGAAAAACGTACAATACTATAGGGAGCTTTGTGTGCTCATTTTTCCTGATGGCGGCTTTTTATATGCATGTATGAGCACGCACAGGGAGAAGACGCAATGTAAGGGGTAGCTGAAAGCTTCCCTGTTTTCCCGGCTTATGAATGATAAAAAAGAGATGTGAGGATAGAGATGAGTAGACGGTGTTGGCCTGCGAGGCGCTGGCTACAATTGGGAGCTATATCATTGGGTGTTGTTGGTGCGGGAGTAATTGTCAAAAGTTTTATTCCTCCAACAATCGAGCTGGAAGGAGCAGAGAGCGCGCCAGAAAACTGGCAGCGGCACAATCTGCCCGAGATAGATATTTCGTTTTTCCGCTGTGGAAGCACACAGGTGCCCGAGTGGCTACTACAGCAGGGAGTACTCTCCTGGCGACCGCGCACCATCGCCCATAGTGCTGTGTTAATCCGCCATCCCCGAGCGACCTTTCTGTATGATACCGGGCTTTGTGAGGCGATTTCCATACGCTTCATTGCAGAGCAGTCACCTTTCTTTCGGCGCACCCTTGGTCGTTTGACGCAAGAGAAGTCGCTGTCCGAGCTGTTAGGCGGGATCTCGCTTGATTTCGCATTGCTTTCCCACCTCCACTGGGATCATGTAGGCGGGGTTCCAGATATTCCTGGTGTACCGTTGCGTGTGAGCCGTATTGAGTATGAGTCCCTGCTTCAATCAAGAGATAACGAAAAGAAGGAACTCACGCTCCGTCTGATGCAGAACAATCCGGTTGAGGTGTTTGATCTGGAACCGGGAGACATCGCGGGCTTTTCGGCTGCACAAGATCTCTTTGGTGATGGGTCGCTGTTGTTGATCTCGTTGCCCGGCCATACACCCGGAAATACCGGTCTTTTGATTCAGCGTTCCAATGGCTCGCCGCTGTTTCTTGTGGGAGATGCAGGTCACATCGTTGAGAATATTCTTGGTCCAACTCCCCTTCACCCCCTGTTTGGTTCGATGGTGACGACTGATAAAGAGCAGGCCCTTGATACCCTCAAGCGGTTGTACCTCTTTGCGAATGCACACCCCGAAATTCCCCTGATCTGTATGCACGATGCACAATTGCAGGAAAAGTTCATGAGTTCCGAGCTGGCACGAAAGGAGAGAGCTGTATAATCCGCAGAATCTGGATATCACAGCTTCTTTTTGCTCTATGGTAAAAGAATATGCTACACTGCAAGAAGAGAATAAAGAACGCAGTTTGGGGGAAAGGCAGGAGCCAATGACCGGAGTTCCCAGAGAAGCTCAGGGACGCCCGCTGAAGAAATTAAGCTTTGAGCAGCGGGTGCAATTACGCAAGCAGTATACTGCCCGTATTCCTCGCTGGCGGCGTCCTCTGGTGGGCTATCTCTTCAGTGTTCCCTTGATTGTCCTCGCGTGGGGTGGGAATGCATTGCTTTCACTGGCGCTTGGACGAAGCGATGCAAACTTTTTAAGCGCTTTCTTGCTGCTTCCGGTGCTGTTTGTGGCTCTGTTCTGGGGGGTTGGTTCCTCAGTGGTGACGGTTCTGTTCAGTGCGCTCCTGCTCCATATGATGCAGTTTCGCGAAAACGGGTCTAACATGTTGGACTGGCAGAGCGCCATTCAAGTCTTGCCCTTTGTGGTGGCTGGCCTGACTATTGCGCTGATTACGGCCTTGCGCGAGCGTGAACGGCTCAAAGCACTTGCCGCCGAACAGGAATTGCAGGAATATGCTGAGGAACTGGAAGTAATCAACCACAAGCTGGAAGATACCAACCAGTTAAAGGACCGCTTTATGTCGATCGCGTCACACGAGCTCAAGACACCTATCACGACGATTCGCGGACAGGCACAGCTAGCTCTGCGCCGTTTAGAGAAGATGCGCGAATTGAGCCCGGAAATGAAAGGCATGAAACAGGCTCTGGAGCGAGTGAATGACCAGACACAACGTCTGACCTCTTTGGTTGAAGAACTGCTGGACGTCAGCAGCCTGAGAGCCGGAAAGGTGGAGCTCCGTAAGCGCTGTTGTGATCTGGCTGAGGTTTGTCGTGAAGTCATTGAGGATCAGCAGCTCCTCAGCGAGCGCCCTATTCAGCTTGTCCTGCCCGAGCAGCCTATCAAGGTACTGATTGACAAGGATCGCCTGGCACAGGTGCTGGTGAATCTGGTCAGCAATGCCTTGAAGTATTCTGCTGAGGGGAGCCCGGTTGAGCTCGGGTTAAAGCGTGAAGAGCATAGCCCGGCTTCCGCTTTGATCTGGGTGAAAGATCATGGAAAAGGGATCGCCCCCGATCAGTTGAGCCGTATTTTTGAGGCATTCTATCGCGATCCAGATGCACAGGCTTCTTCTGCGAAGGGCCTGGGACTTGGACTGGCTATCTCGAAAGAAATCGTGGATCGGCACAATGGGCGTATCTGGTGTGAGTCGGAGCCGGGCCACGGGAGCACCTTTTTTGTGCGTCTTCCTCTCTAACATTACCATGGTGGACCTTTCACTGTACGTAAAAAACTGGTGAAGCAACAATGATGTTGCAAGTGGCCTTTCGAGGCCAGAAAAGAGTAGAGGAGGCCCGGAGATGGGCGCACAGCCCTGTCCCGATGAGGATCAGAACGCGCTGATTCTGCAGGCTCAGGGAGGCGATCTTTCAGCTATGGAACGCCTCTTTGAGCGCTATCATGCCCATATGTATCGATACCTGCTTCTCCTGCTCGGGGAGAGCGGAGCGGGGAGAGAACTGACTCTGGAAACCTTCTGGCAGATCTGGGAGGCGCTGCCCGGCTTACACGATCCGATGCAATTTGTCCTCTGGCTCTATCGGATTGCAACCAACCTTGCTTATGACGAGCGCTCAACGCTCCCCATTACCTCGCGCTATCAGTGGCAGGCGCTACCTCCTGATATGGCGCGGATACTGGGGGATGTCGGTCAGCTTCCCTGGCCTGAGCACCCCTGTCTACTCCTGCATCTGCTGATGGGCTTCACGGAGTCTCAGATAGCTGATTGTCTGGGCCTTCAGGAGAAACAGGTTACACAGTACATTGAGCGCTCTGTGGAGGCACTTTTACCGCTTAAGGAGCTGCGCCAGATGGTACAAGGTGTGCCGATTCCGCTGCCATCGGTGACCTCCCCTTTCCTCCCCGAGCATATGGAGCGCAGGCAGGAGAGGCGGCCTGCGCTCCTGCTTGCCAGCACACGACCGTTTCGCCAGCGGCGCTTTTTACAACTATGTACACGAATCGGGATGCCTGTGCTGCTTGTGGTGCTGTTAACATCAAGTGGGCTCTTGTTCTGGCTCAATCGACCTGTGCAGCCAGCGCCAAAAGGAGAGCCGCTTACTCCTCCGTCCCGGATCTTTGATCCCGCGCACGATCGCCTGAGCTGCTATTTTAACGAGGTGGTCAATCAGCCGTCATCTATTTGTAGCAGGCATCTCTACCAGGATATTAATCAGAGTGTGGAACTGGGTCCCTATAAGCTGCGTGTTGAGCAGATATACGCGGATGTCAATATGATCGGGCTGGCCTATTCGCTGCTGTATCCTCGGGCCAGTGATTCCGACGATAATGTGATGTTGCATATGTCTCTGCATGTGGGCAACGGTCTGACCATTCCCTTGCAGGCGGAGATGCGGGGGAGAAATCAATCTATCCCCTTTAAAAATGCGCTGTTTAAGATCGCCTTTTATTATCTCAGCCTACCATTGCAACAGATCCCTCAGAAAGCGAATGCGAGTCTACAGATCTCGCAGGTAACCGTGTTACGCACCGATAACAGGGATCGAATTGAGTTGTTACGTCCCGCTGATGCATCGCTTCGGATCAACTTTCCGCTCACCTTCCATGCTGGTAGAGCCATTACGCCGATGAGTCAGATCGAGAAGAGCGATCTGCTGTTAGAGAGTGTGATAGCCTCACCAGGCAATGTGCAGATCCTGCTTCGTTGTCTACACTGTGCCACAACGACAAAGCGCTATAACTATACGCTGGTTGTTGGAAATGATGTTGCGATTGCGACGATGGTGTTGACCGGAAAGAATGGAACAGAGCTGCACATCTATTTCCAGGAGTCCTTTGATGAGCGTAACGAGCGTTGGCAGCTTATTATTACCGAGGCGAGTGCGGGCGGCAACAGGTATGAAACAACGTTTGCAGCCCCCGCTGGCGCCTCATGAGTATTAGCTTCCAGGTGATGAGAACGAGGGAATTTTGCTCTGTGCAATCACATAACGGTAAATGGTTTCGTAGCGTCGGGCCATCGCGCGGACCGAAAAGTGTTCCTCGACATGGGCACGAATGTCCGTCTGGTCAAGGCTGTCCAGATGCGGTATCATTTCTATCATTTCGTCCAGTGTATTTACAACGAAGCCGCTAACTTCATGATGGACAACTTCGGGCGCGGCACCATGTCGGAATGTGATAACAGGACAGCCAACGGCCATCGCTTCAATCATGACCATGCCGAATGGCTCTTCCCATTCAATGGGATTCAGGAAGCCCCGGGCTCGGCTGAGCAGCCTTTGCTTCTGTTCCATATTGACCGCACCGAGGTAGCGGATGTGCTGGTTATCAATCTGTGGCTCAATGGTCTGATGGAAGTAGTCCTGCGTCTCTTTGGAGGTGTGATCAATGGTCCCGCCCAGCATCAGCGGGATCCCGCTGCGCCTGGCAGCCTCAATGGCGTGATGCGGGCCTTTTTCCGGGGAGAAGCGCCCGAGCCAAACAAGAAAGTTCTCTCGGTGGTGGCCAATTGGTGTATAGTCGTCAGTGGATAATCCGTTAGGAACCACGCCTGCGAAGTTGAGTTGAGGAAGCTGTTGCAGGGCTTGCTTTCGAGCGCTTTCACTGATGGCGACCAGTGGTACCGAGGGAGACCAATCCATAAAGAAAGAGTCGGCATCTCCCTGCCAGTCGTCGCATTGGTCAAAGGGAAAAGGGCTGTGCAATGTCACGACATGTGGTGTAGAAAGGGATGAAAGCAACGGGTACAGGTACATATCTGCTGGTGAAGAAAGGTGGGCATGTACCACATCGTAGGCCTGTTCCTGAATATGCTCGATGGCTTTCACCAGATGGTAGTATGCTTTAAGGGGCGCGTGCCAGGGTCTTCCCTCTTCCAGCAGAGGGTGGGGAATAAAGGAGATGAGCCGGGCCGAGGTGCGCGTATCTTCTGGCGCGTACATCGTGACCTCATGTCCACTCCTGACCTGTTCTTCTATCAGATGCGCGATCACGGCTTCAGTACCGCCATAGTTTTTGGGGGGTACGCTGATCCAGGGGGGAGCTATTTGTGCTATACGCATGACTATCCTCCATTGTAAGATGACAACAACTACTTCGGACCCAAAAGCTGTGAAATAAGAGCTGGAGAAGTAGAACAGGTAGAGAATCACTTCTTCTGTTATCAGTTACCTGTATGTGTAACGAAGGAGAGGGAAAAAGGGTGACTGTTACCAGCCGAAAAAAGCAGACTGCACTATGCCCCGACGGCAATGTGCAGCGGGTGGAGGAGAAATATCGCTTCTTTAGAAGTCAGTAACGAAACTAATGAAAGCGCGATCTCTGTTGTTCTGGTGTGTGGCGAGCCTCTTGTTCAGGAAGGCGGACCAGGACGCCAGCCCGTAACCGAATACCGATACGGTCCGGAGTGAGCAGATACCAGCCTGTTGTATCATGGGCAACCTGTCCCGGGAGCCAGTGACCCAAAATACACACTTCAAGGTTCTGACCAATCGAAAGCGCCTGCCCGTTGAGCAGCAGGCTGTCTTTCAGGTCGGTGAGGCGAGCTGGACCAGGGCGATGTGTGGGCGACGGAGTGTGAGAGGTCTCAACCATGATTTTGTGGCATTCCTTTCGTTTCAGACATTTCGGCAAGGGTCGAAATAGAGTGATTCTTTATAACACGTTGGAAAGAGTATTTCCGCTTCAGCAGGTGTGTCCGGCACTTGCCATTGTAGCTTGCTTAGCCGTTTGCACTGCCTGTTTATAGCGTAGAGCAGTTGCAGTCGGTCTGGCGGCTTCTCCAAAGGGAGAAGAGACGTGTGAAATGATAGGCCTTCTCTCCTGAAGGTCACGACACCCGATCTGGCTGGCTTGTAAGTGTCGTCAACAATCGTCTTATCCTTGCAAGAAACCAAAATGGAACGAAGGGGCTGCGCAGAAGCGCCCTCCTGACACATTGCTACTGTAGCATATGGCAAAATCACAGGCATCCTTCAAAGGGATGGTTTGCCAGAACAGGAATAGTTTCTCTTCCACTCCTTTTGGGTGATACTGGTGGCATGCTTGAGCGAGCAAGGACATCTATTACCGAAACACGTCAGAAGGCTCCTCCCTTGAGGCCGGGAGATAAATAGTGTACCCGCGCTCTCCGAGTAGAGAAAAAGAATGTCGCTTGATAGGAGGTTTCACCTGTATTACACTCTTTTCCATGTGCCGTATCGGTTCTCGTCTGCCCGACGTGGTTCCCTCGTCTAACGCTTCTGGACTGCGTGCCCCTTCCAGGCCAATGCATCGCGACAATGTCGCAAGTATGCCGGTTGTAAGAAGTCTCCCCGGCATCTGCTCCGGGACGTATCAAGTTCTTGAAGGAAGAAGGGGCATGTGGAATGATGTACCCGGCTTCTCTGATTTCACCTGCTCGCATAGAGATGGGCCACAGCTCACGCCAGTCAGGAAGGGAAAGCAGGCTGAGCCCGGAAAATGATAGAAATTGTAACATAGGAAGGACAAGAAGGCAAATAAGCAGGTTGATGGGGGGCCCGGCTAGCCATCCGTGGGGGACCGCAAACCCCACGGATGTGCTACCGGGAAGGTGAGGGAGCAAAGGGACGGTGCGATAATGTCTGCTTCACGGTCCGTTGCTCTATCAGGCTCGTATAACCGGCATTGGTGTTGCCGAGACGAGCAGAATGTAACCGGTCGAGAGAATGGACGAGATGTCAAAGCCAAAGTGCTTCAGTTTTAGGCGTGTCCGTGAGAGTGCGTCACGTATGGGTCGCATTTCCTGATCCCAACTGTTCTCTTCCTGGGCTCGATTCAGGTGTCGTCGGGCCTGAGCCACAGCCTCTTCACTCACGCGTCCGTTGTAGAAGCTGGCGTACAGCGCTTCATACGGGCAAAAGTACGGGAACATATCCAATAGCGGCAGCAGGACGCTCATCTCGGTTCCGGTGAACTGTTCTTGAGCGATCATCTGAAGCCGGTCCCCATCGTATGCAAGATACGACAGCGTACCGAATTTGGTATTCAGCGCCAGAATATGCCCTGTCGGGAGCGCATCTTGCAATGAGAAATGGAGAATCTCAGGGTCTTTTTTCACTTCGCTGGTCGCAGCTTTACTTTTACGCGCATAGATCTTTTGCAAAGTCATGGCTGCTCCGTCCTCTCTTGCCGCTCCCGGGCTTTGTTATTGTCGCTCTACTCTCTCCTGTTTTCTAGTTTGTGATATGGAAAAGATATCCGCAAATGAGAATACCGATTGTGCTGAGTGTCAGCAGGGCCAGAAGGTAGTAAAAGCTTCTGTTCTGCACATCTCTCATGCTGGCGCTTGCGATAACAGAAGGTACTGCCTGTGAAGCCGCTGCTCTCGTCTCCACAGGCACCACCCCCTGATAGGGAAGGGACATAACCCGAGGGTGAGCTTGGCCCTCGGGCTTTGCACGTAACCGCTTCGTCATGGGAGGAGGAACATGAATAGCTGTGAATCTGGAGCTATCTGTATATTGTCTGGTATATTGTCTGGCCGTTCCTCCGGGCAGGATATCCGTCCGATGCAATGGTTCTGTGATCGGGGCGGCTCCCTGTCGTCGTGATGTGCGAAGACGCTGGTAACGTGCTGCTCGCTTCTGTTGCGCCATTGGGACGAGAGACATACTGTGTAGCGATCGGGTGATGTGTCTCGCGGGATGGGTTGCCATATCATCTGGCGAAAGTCCCGTCTGGACGTTTTGTGCGGAGTGCGAGAAGGGAGTCCGGTTTGTGACGTTCCCTGTCTGTTGATCCTGCATATGTTGGCGTCCTCCTCTGGAGAGCGTGCCCCGTCTCGCTCAATACCGGCATCCTACATTGAAATTTGTCAATAATAGGTGGTAAGGTGGGTGGAGCAGCACGGCATCCCTGCCGGTTCTGCTGACCGTCAAACTATCAGTCGTCCCTGCTGATATGGACCGAGAATAACATCCTCTCTCGGATTAAGCTGCTTCCAGACCCACTTACCGTATCCACTCTTGCCTTTGTATTCCTTTACTTCTGGCTAGCGGACCTTCTGTTAAAATTATGGACCATAGCCGTACACAAAGGAAAGATCATATGTTATCATTCATTTAAACATATTTATCATTTTTGGGATTGGCTGTCTTTTGCCCTGGAAAATAAACAGTGGGGGCCGCTCCGGGCGGGTATAATAAGCTGATCATTTTTCCCGGATGATCCAGACGGAAACTATGAATGCACTGAACACGAGCGTGCGAGTAACGATGCTGTTCCTTTTTTTCTTTTCCTCTCGTTTTATACAAGTGAAGGAAAGAAGGATGTGTAATCAGATTACGGGTGCGTAGTGCTATGTATGCGCCAGTGGGACGCAAATGCATGCAGTCAGGAAGGACTTGAGAATAGTGGAGCGCAATCATCCAGAGCATGAGCCATTACCACGTGTACGGCTCACTGAAGCTCGCGTCAGTCTTGCCCTCTCTCAGCAAGAAGTCGCAGAAAAGATTGGAACGACCCATGTGAATGTGAGCCGTTGGGAGCGTGGTATTACCAAGCCCAATCCGTACTTTCGGCGAAAGCTGTGTCAGCTATTTGGGAAAACGGCGCAAGAACTGGATCTGGTGCCTTCACCTGAGGAACAGAAGGCGGAACAGCAAGCAGCAGAGCGGCAACAGGCGGCAAGAGAAGAAGCGAGCAAGCCGCATGAGCGTGTACCAATCTATGATTCTGCGATTCCGCTTCAGCCCGCTATCCGTCTAGTTGGGCGTGATAAAGAGATGGCCCTGATCAAGAAGCGTTTGTTTACCGGGGGCAATGTCGCGCTAACCGCGTTGAATGGGCTTCCCGGTGTTGGCAAAACAGCGCTCTCCGTTGCGCTTGCGCACGATGCGGAGGTACGGGCCCATTTTCGTGATGGGATTCTCTGGGCTGCACTTGGCCCGAAACCCAATGTGCTTGGCTTACTCGGGCGGTGGGGAACGCTTTTAGGAATTGCCCCTTCTGAGATGGCAAGTTTGAGTGATGGTGAGGCATGGGCAAAGGCAATTCATCATGCGATTGGAAGTCGCGCGATGTTGCTAGTTATTGATGATGCCTGGAACGTTGAAGAGGCGCTGGCGTTTAAAGTTGGCGGTCCGAATTGCGCTCACCTGTTGACGACACGCCATTCTGATATTGCGACGTTTATCGCGATGGATGGCGCAACTCGCATTGAGGAACTTGGGGTAGAAGAGAGTATGACGTTACTACGCTCTCTGGCCCCGATGGTGGTTGATCGTGAGCCGCAGAAGGCGCTGGATCTTGTGCAGGCTGTTGGCGGTCTGCCGCTGGCCCTGACGTTGATGGGAAACTATTTGCGGAAACAGTCCTATAGCGGACATGCCCGCCGAATTGCCGCTGCTCTTGAGCGCCTGAGCGATGCCGAGGCCCGTTTAATGGTTAAAGAGCCTCATGGTCCGGTGGAAGGCCATTCAAGTCTGGAAAGCAACCAGCATATCTCGCTTGTTTCGGTTATTTCTGTCACAGATCAATTACTCTCGGAAGAGGCTCGTGCGGCTCTGTATAACCTCTCGGTCATTCCTGCCAAACCAAATACGTTCTCTGAAGATATGGCGCTGGCGGTGGCTGCCTGTGACGTTGAAGTGCTGGACATGTTAAGTGACTCCGGTGTTCTGGAAAGCAATGGGACCAGTCGCTATATGATCCATCAGGTTATTCGTGACTATGCAGCCTATCAGCTTGAACTGGATAACGCGGCTGAGAGGGCGGCGCGGGGGCGCCTGCTGGACTTTGTGCTTGATTTCGTTGAAACAAATAAGGACGATTATCAACAACTGGAGCAGGAAAGTACCAACATCCTTGCCGCGATGGAGATGGCCTATAACCTGCAAGTATGGGAAACGCTGGTACGCTGTGCCCTTGCCTTTATACCTCGTTTTATGCGGCATGGTTCCTATGCGCTGGCTGGTCTGCATCTGCAACATGCGATCGAAGCTGCGCAGGCGCTGAGCCGAAAGCAGGATATAGCGTTGTTACAGCTCTATTATGGACAGGTATTGCAGCAGCAGGGCGATTTTGTGCAGGCAGAAACGACCTTCCAGGATGGATTAGAGGTAGCCCGGCAGATCGAAGATCGGAGCCTTATCAGCGCATTTCTCAATGATCTCGGTTGGGTTAATACCAAAATGGGGAAATACGACCTTGCGGAAGACTATCTTCAACAGGGCTTAACCATTGCCCGCCAGATAGGAGATCTCAAACGTATCAGTTCTATTTTGATGGTGCTTGGATCGGTCTCGATTTACCTGGGAGATTATGCCAAAAGTGAAGCCTACCTGCAAGAAGGGTTGAGGCTGGCTCAGCAGATCGGAGATCAAGAATTAACCTGTTTTATGTTGTCGAATTTAGGGGTGAATGCAGGTCAGAGAGGGGATTTTTCTATAGCCGCCCAGTATTTCCGTGAAGGTTTGGCACTTGCCCGAAAAATTGGGCAGAAGGATCGAATTTGCTCGTTATTAACAAATCTTAGTGGGGTTGAAATAGAACTGGGAAAGTATCAGCAAGCTGAGAATAGCTGCCAAGAAGGTCTTGAGATAGCTTATCAGATCGAACATAAGGAACGTTTAAGCGCATTACTTATTAATCAGGGAATAGCCTTTCGAGGACAGAGGAAATTTGAAAGGGCAAAACGAAGTTTTGAGAATAGCCTGAAATTGGCAAGAAAAATAGGAAACCCTTTTATGATAGCTCTTGCTCTGTGTGAATATGGAACGTTGTTGCTTGATCTTGAGGAAATAGAGAAAGCAAAAGAAGTGTTTCAGGATGTATTGACTATTACCCCTAAAGGGGCTGCTGATCTTCTGGCCCTTGCTCAATATGGGCTTGCAAAGATAGCGGCGTCACGCGGAGAAATAGAGAAAGCAAAAGCGCTTGGTTCTGAAAGTGCCGTAAGTCTGGAAAACATGGGGCACCGTAATGCACATGAGGTGAGGGATTGGTTAGCTTCACTGTAGGTTGCTTGGGACGCAGGGGAGCTTCTTCACAAAAGCGCCCCTGCTTTTTAGATATTATTCTGGGAAGAATGCAAATGGGTGAATGACACCGGGATCACTGGGTGTTCCAGCCCCTGCTGCATGAACGCCGGTTGTGACTTGAATAGCTACAAGCGTAAGCGCCAGCAACAGAACCAGTGCCGGTATAATCCAGAGCATGAGTTTCTTTTTGTTCATGTGCGTGTCTTCCTTTCTTCAAGTGGGAGCGAACAGAAAGCCTTTAGATAAAGTAGTGTGGTATCCGGAACCTCTATTTGTTACTAGGATCGAGCCTTTGCCTTAACTATAAGGCAACTTATCTGAATTCGTCCGATCCCTTGCTGCCCACGCAGCGTATATCTACAGGACAGGTACTAGCTTACTATATCCAGGTTTACTACTTCAAGCTTTTCTGTTCCTTTTCCCCTAAAATACCTGGTGCTTTATATTTGTTCAGTGGAGCCATTCCCTCGGCTTCATATGAACGGCAAAAGCGAATTGTCTGTTTCCCTGGCTCCCTCCAGGTTCTCCCTGTATAAAGAGAAAGCAGACAATATATTATTATGCTGGACTGCCTGCTAGTGCCGGGATTTGCTGGCAAACACAGTTCTACTTCTCATCTGGAAATGCAGTGGCGTAGATACTGTCCCTCCGCTTTTCTGGTCTAGCACAGACGATACCTGTTAATGTACTATCTTTCTATTGAAGATAGTATAAGATGTATCGATGTTTTTCAACAAATTTTGTCTTCTCGACAAAAAAGTACTACCCGGAAGCGGATTGTTGCCATCAAAACAAGAAGCCGAAAAGCTATTTCAAGCAGCATTATAATATAAAGCCCGTTTTGCCTTCAATGAGTTTCCGTGAAAATCGTGTGAAAATTCGGCGGTTTTTCGGATAGACATTTTCTTTTTGGGCATTCATACTTGTATCAGGCTATAATTAGTACAAGGTAAAGAGGAGTGTTTTAAATTATCTCGAATGAAAAAAGTTTGACAGAAGTTATGCCTTTTAGGGGTGAAGAACTGTGTTATTATAGGTAATGATAAATAGTATGGGCGCGTAAAGGCCGCAGGCAGAAAAGAGGGATCAGGAAGAATGCTCGAAAAAGCAGCAATGGAGCTTGCAAGGAAGTCGATCCGGTGACAAAAAAAGAACTGGTGCAGAAAGAACGAGAACCGATCTATGATTCTGCAATCCCCCAGTTACCTCCATTTCCGTTGGTCGGGCGCGCCGAGGTACTGGAAGCAATCAAGCAGTGGATCTGGACCGCTAACGATGAATTGAATGATGGTGGAGGGACAGGCGCTCTGTATAGGATGCCGGGCGTGGGAAAAACAGCGCTGGCGCATGACCCCGAAGTAAGAGCGGATTTTCTTGATGGCGTTTTGTGGGCAGGGTTAGGCTTAGCGCCTGAGCCGACCACTATTTTGAGTAGGTGGGGCACATTGCTTGATGTTTCTCCCACTGTTCAGGCAAAGCAAAAGAGTGATGAGTGGAGACGTCTGTTGCAGGAGGCGATAGGGGAGAGAGCTTTTCTGATTGTCCTTGATGATGCTTGGAGGATCGAGGATGCACGAAACTTACAAATTGGTGGCCCCTACTGCGCGTATCTAATTACGACGCGTTCTTCAGAAGTTGCTGCCACACTGGCCGGTGAGGGGGGGCTGTGAAAGTTGAGGAACTGAGTCAGGAAGAGGGCGTACAATTGTTGCAAATGCTTGTTCCTGGGCTGGATATGACTGAGAAGGCCCAACAACTCGTTCAAGCGGTCGCTGGCTTGCCGCTGGCGCTTGAATTACTCGGAAATTATGTGCGCAAGCAGGCCTATAGTGGGCGTACCCGCCGGATTATTGCGGCTCTGGAACGTATTGAGCGTTTGGATGAACGGTTGAGTATTCAGGAGCCGCAAGCTCCGACCAAACAACATCCCAGCTTGAACGCTGATCTACCGCTTTCTTTACGGGCAGTTATTGCAATCTCTGAACACCAATTGCCAGAACAGTTGCAGCGAGCTTTTTATGCGTTGGAGACGATCCCTGCCAAGCCAAATACATTCTCGGAGGAGATGGCATGTGCAGTAATGAATTGTACTGTTGAGCAGTTTCATCTCGTGCGTGATAGTGGATTGCTGGAACTCAGTTCTCAGGGACGCTATACCATCCAGCAAACGGTACATGATTATGCCTGGCAGCGTTTGCACGAGGTTGGTGGACTTGAGAAGGCGTACTGCCGCTTGCTCGCTTATTTGATGGAGTTTGGTGAGATGTATCAAAAAGAATATGAGCTATTACAACAGGAGTGCGTCACTACTCTTGCCTGCCTGGAACAAATAGTCGGTGTGGGGAAAGGGAAAGAGTTTGCGGAACTCTTTTTGATGTATGTACCGTTTTTAATGAGCACTGCTCATTATGAAATTACCAGACAGCTTGCTTTACGCGCTGAGGCGATTGGCTGGGAGTACAAGGCTCCGGTACTTGTTGTTCGGGCCCTCTTTTATCAGGGACAGGTATTACAAAAGTTGGCACATCTTGCTCAAGCCGAAGAATGCTTTCGTGGTGCTCTCGAACTCGCTCAGCAGATGAATAATGAAGAATATATTTGTAGCGCTCTAACGGATCTAGGATGGATTGAGTCAAAGCGAGGACTATATGAGCAAGCAGAGCGACATCTACTGGACGGACTTTATATGGCAAGTAAGTATAAAAAGCGATATTTGTGTTTTATATTTAAAATTTAGGAACTTTATCTATTTATAGAGGGAACTATAAGCAGACAGAAGCCTGTTTACAGGAGGGGTTATCCCTTGCAGAACTTCTTCATGATCGAGAGTTAATGTGCCTTTTAATAGCGAATCCAGGCGTAAATCTGAGGGAGCAGGGAAGGCATGGGGAGGCGAGAGAAAATTTGCAAAAGGCGTTGATATTGGCCGAGCAGATAGGCTACAAGGAGCAAGTATGTAATTGTTTGCTCAATCTTGGTGGATGCGAACTTGCATTAGAGAACTATAAAGCGGCCAGAAAATATTTTCAAGATGCATTGGTGCTTGCTCAACAACTGGGACTTCGCGAATGGATTTGTGGAGTTTATAGTGATCTGGCAACGATGGCTATGCTTGAAGAAGACCGTGAACAGGCAGAGGTTTCTTTTCAAGAAGCTATCAAACACGCACGACAACTCGGCTATGTATTTGTTCTTGCCACTGGTTTCTACGAATATGGCAATATGCAACTGCGTCAGGGCCGGCTCGATGAAGCGGAAGCGCTTTTTCGCGGGATGTATACATTGGCGCCGTATGGGGCTCAAGAATTACTTGCGCTGGCCTACTATGGAATTGCTCGTGTTATGGCGCGCGCGGTCATCTGGGAGAGGCACAGCGATGGGGATGATTGGCCGTATCTATGCTGGAATCGATCGGGCATAGAAATGCGCAAGAAGCTAGAAAATGGTTGAATACATTAAGAATGAAGCATTCACAATAAATAGTTATGGACTGTCAAGAAAAAGAACTGTGTGTATTTGTTGTTCATCAATGCATCAGCTTATGGTATGATAGGAGTCAGCCGGTATTTGAAAGGGGAAAAGCGGATCAGCAGGAAAACAGAAGGACGAGTGGCGATGTTTATTTAAGAAATGGGCGCCTGTAGCGTCTACTTCTGTTGTGGACCATTCGTACTCCTTTGTCCCGGGTTATCAGAATGTTATATAGGTTGGACATGTTGCAGGGCTGTTTCTCGTCTGCCCCGGTTCTACTAGATGAAAATCTAGGCTGTATGAACGCATGTCGGTGAGATGCCGTAAAGAAGTACAATTAAGAAGAACGCAGAGGATGCGAGTGCAAAAAGTCAAGGATGGCGACCTTCTCATATGTGCGTCAATATGTGAGAAGCGGGCCGCTACAGAGGAGTTCTCCACATGGCGAAAATAGAAACTGATGTGTATCGGACAGCAATAGTTTTTAGCCGTGAATGGTTTGAGCCACAACCGGTCTATGATCCTGCGATTCCTCCGCTATCGTCCCTGCCCTTAGTCGGAAGAGAAGATGATCTGGAAGCGCTCAAACAGCGAGTCTGGGAAGGCGGGAATGCATCCCTGACGGTGTTGCACGGGCTGCCAGGTGTTGGAAAGACCTCTCTGGCCGCGGCTCTAGCTCATGATCCTGAGGTGAGAGAACACTTCTGTGATGGCGTCTTATGGGTCGGGCTGGGCACTTCTCCCAATATCAGTGGGGCGCTCAGTCGGTGGGGTCGTCTGCTTGGCCTGGATTATCCACAAGAACAGCCATTAAAGAGCTATGAGGAATGGGCCCAGGCGCTTCATCACATTCTGGGTTCTCGACGCATGTTACTTGTCATCGACGATGCATGGAGCGTGGAAGACGCCATGCCTTTCAAACTGGGTGGACCACTCTGTTCTCATTTGATTACCACACGCTTCCCGACCATTGCCAGCCATTTCACCGTTGACGGCCCGATGCTGTTGAAAGAGCTGAATGATGAACAGGGTATGCAGCTCTTACAGATGCTGGCTCCCCATTTGGTCGAACAGGAAAGGCCGCATCTTTCGGCGCTGGTTCAGGCCGTAGGTGGCCTACCGCTGGCCTTGAACCTGATTGGAAATTATCTCAAGCAACAGGCGATAGGGGAAACGCAAGAAAAGCAACTGGAAACAATCCTGCGGCTGCTGAGGGATACAGAACAGCGGCTTCAGCTTCGAGGAGAAGATCAAGACCCTTTGCGCTTGCCTGCCAGTACACTTTCGTTACAATCGGTGATTGCGCTTACCGATCAACAGTTATGCGAACAAGCTCGTATGGCGCTTTACGCCTTATCTGTGCTTCCGCCCAAGCCGGATACCTTTTCAGAAGAGGCCGCACTTATGGTGGCCGACTGTGATAGTGATACCCTGGATATGCTGGTTGATGCCGGACTGCTTGAATGCCGGAATTTTGATCGCTTTACCCTGCATAAGACGATAGCTGATTATGCGAGTGCTCGGCTCAAGAAGCTGGCGCTTGCTCCTGAGCAGGGGCCTGCTCTGCGCCTGATCCGCTATGTGCTTGCATTCTTGCAGGAGCAAGCGCACGAGTATGACGCGTTTGAGAGAGAAAGTGCGACAATCGTGGTCGCGCTTGAGGCTGCGTTTCGGCTCGGCATGTTCCCTGAGTTTATTCAGGGGAGCATGGCCTTTCTTCCCTTCTTGTTGATGCGTGGGTCATATGTGCTGGCCGAGCAGCTTGCCGACAGAAGTCATCAGGCTGCAATGGAGATACAGAGTCAGCAGGAGGTGATGGAGGCGATCTACTGGCGCGGGGAGATCGCTTCGCGTAAGGGAGATTTCTCGCGAGCAAATATCCTGTATCTTCAGGGCGTTCAGCTCGCCCGGGACCAGAGCAATCGCCTGTTCATTTCGGCCTTTCTGAGCAGTTTGGGAAGCCTGGCGTGGCGCATGGGTTCCTATGAGGAGGCTGAGGTATTTCTGCAAGAGGGGCTGGCGATTGCCCGTGAAGGGGGCTATCACAAATACCTTGTCCGTATCTATAAAGCGTTTGGCGCACTGACCTGCACGAAGGGTGAGTATGATCGCGCTATCGGGTACCTTCAAGAAGGGCTGGAACTGGCACGACAATATGACTATCGCGATATGGAATGCTATATCCTGATGAATCTCGGGGTGACGTATGCAGAGACCGGAGATTTCGCCCGGGCTGAGCCCTATTTTCGGGAGGGCTTGCAAACGGCGCGGCAATTGCGACATCGCGAACTGTTGTGTATGATTTTGCTCAACCTCGGAACACTTTCCTATGAGGGGGGCAATTACCAGGATGCTGACACGTTTTTGGAAGAGGGTTTGACGATCGCAAAGAGTATTGATCTGCGTGAATGGGTCTGTCTCCTTACAATAAATAGAGGTGAACTCAAAATCAGACAGAGCCATTTTGATGAGGCTGAGCCCTATTTTCGGGAGGGCTTGCAACTGGCACGCCAGATCGGGAACCGCCGGGCGATCGCCGCTGCCTTACTCGGATATGGAGAACTCCATCTGTACAAGTTCGAGTTGGAAGAAGCAGAACAGGCATTTCAGCAAGCACTGCAAGAAATGCCGAAGAGTGATCAAGGGCTCCATATTGGCGGTTGGTATGGACTGGCGCGGGTGGCTCAGGCGCGTGGCAAAATCGACGAGGCCCGAGAGCGAGGAAAAACATGCTTGCGCTATGTGGAGAATGGTGGGCATCGGCTGGAAGAAGAAATACGGCTCTGGATCAATAAATTGTCAGCCTGAATGGCTTGCTGTCTGGAGACCTGGAGAGTGAGGCGAATCATGTATCCGATCCGTTTAAAGCGAGCATATGAAGCGCCTGACGAAAGCGATGGCACGCGTGTCCTGGTAGAACGGCTCTGGCCCAGAGGTGTTTCAAAGGCAAAGGCGCATATTGATCTCTGGCTGAAAGACATTGCGCCCAGTACCGACCTGCGCCACTGGTATGGCCATGAGCCAGAAAAGTTCCCTGAGTTTCGGCAGCGCTACGAAGCCGAGTTACATGAGGGCGCAGCACATGATGCGCTCAATCGTTTGCGGGAAATGATACAGCAACAGCCTGTCACGCTGGTTTATGCCACGAAAGATGCAGAGCATAGCAGCGCAGCAGTATTATATGATATCTTACAACAACAGCAATAATAGCTGGCTAGGTCTGTAGGGAGGCCTTCTCTCTCTACAGGCCTGCTTTGTTTATCGGCAGAACTGGCATTTCAACGGTAACTGGGTTGCGGTTGGGGTCGGTCCGGGCGTGGGAAAGGCATACAGAGGACGCTCCGTGTAGGGAAACATCGGCGCGACCAGCAAGAGTAACAGAAGGCAGGCAGCCACAATTAGAAGTGCGCTCCCGAGAAACAGCAACTGCTTGCGATGAATAACCATATGATCTCCCTCTTTTTACTGTGGCTTTCCTTCATTGCGATGATCTCAGAATCTGTATGAGTGCTATTGTATTGATATATGGATATGTTTTGAAAGCAAATAGCCGCTTTGTCATACACGAGTGAGATCCCTATAGGAGATGCTGGTGAGGCCCAGGTTGTTTGTTGTCGGGAAACATGGTATGCTCTGGAATAGATGTTCTCATTTTCAGGAGAAGGAGTAGACTGTGCAGGCCCATCACGATGAATATGTATTTGGATGGGACCCGACGCCCGGTATTGTTTCGGTCTGGGCGAATCGCCAGGGTAGAGTGTTGTACTGGCGCAGGGTGCGGGATGAGGAGGGAAACGAGCGGGTGCTTTGTGTACGAGATCGGTTTCGTCCCTGGATTCTGGCAACCTCGCTGGATGACGTCTCGCACCTGGGGTCCGATCTGGTGGAGGAAGGGCGCGGGGGAACGAGTCGGACGGTCTGGTATCGGGAGCTGCAGGGGGAAGAGGGGAGCTATCGTTTTTTGCTCTCCGCCTTTGATGGGCGCACGCTGGAACAGGCTATTCTTGAGGGGGCCTCGCTGCGCTTGCAACGTGCAGTCAAAACGGTACAGGAGTTGCCCGACGCCTATTACAGAGTTGGCCCGGTCGAGCAATATCTGATTGGAAGCGGACGCGTCTATTTTCGGGGATTGCACTATGACGATCTGCATCGGCTCCAATTTGATCTTGAGACCACAGCGCTGGATCCACATCGCGGGCGTATCTTCCTGATCGCAGTTCGTGACAATCGGGGTCTTGCTGAGGTGCTGGAGGCGCCGCATCCCGAAGATGAGAAGCGCTTGCTACAGACCTTCTGTCAGCTTGTGCGCGAGCGTGACCCTGATATTCTGGAAAACCATAACCTCTTTGGCTTTGATCTTCCATTTCTTGAGCATCGAGCACTGATCCATGATATTTCGCTTGATATCGGGCGTACAGGTTTTGATGGTGCTCCTATGCTTCTTGAGCGCTATGAAGAAACACTGGCAATCGGCCCGGAGGCACGCAAGCGAACGCGCTATAGTGTTGGCGGGCGCGAACTCATCGATACGCTTGACGCGGTGCGTCGCCATGATTTTGTGGTGCGGGCACTCCCGAGCTATGGCCTGAAAGATGTGGCGCGTTATTTTGGGCTGGCCTCGCAGGAACGCGTCTATATTGAGGGGAGCGAGATTTTCGCACGGTATCAACGCGAGCCGGAGCGGGTCAGGCGCTATGCCCTCGATGATGTCTCCGAAGTTGATGGCCTCTCAAAACGCCTTCAGGGGGCGCCATTTGCCCTCGCTGGTATGGCACCCCGTCGTTATGAACGCCTGGCCTCTGCCGGGCCTGCTATGGGCATTTTAGAGCCAATGTTGGTCAGGGCCTACCTGCGTCGAGAAACAGCTTTGCCGGGTTCGGGACAACGGGTGTTGAGTGGAGACCTGCACGAAGGCGGTGCGGTGCGGCTCTTTGCCAGCGGCGTGGCCCGTAATGTGGTCAAGGCGGATGTTGCTTCACTCTATCCATCGCTGATGCGTACATTTCAGATTGGGCCCTCGTGTGATCGCCTGGGCGTTCTTCTCAGCATTCTGGACCGGCTGACCGACTTACGTTTAGAGCAGAAAGCCGCGGCGCGAGAGGCGGTGCCAGACTCGATTGAGGCAAACCATTATGAGGCGACGCAGGCCGCGATGAAGATCCTCATCAATTCGGCCTATGGCTACATGGGTGCTGGCTCAATGGCGCTCTTTGCTGATAGTCAGGCGGCGTCGGAGGTGACACGTCGAGGGCGGGCGATCCTTGCTCAGGTCTTGCAGGCGCTGGAGAAGCGAGGTATGGTGCTGATTGAGGCCGATACTGATGGTGTCTATTTCGCTGTACCAGATCACTGGAATGCCGAGCAGGAGCAGCGTCTTGTGGCTGAGATTGGCGCGGAGCTGCCGGCGGGCATTCGGTTGGAATATGAAGGGCGCTATCAGGCTATGCTCAGTCACGAGGTGAAAAATTATGCTTTGCTTACCTACTCGGGGGAGCTGATCGTGCGTGGGGTGGCGTTGCGGTCAAGCCGGGTGGAGCCATTTGGCGAGCGTTTTTTGTTGCAGGCGCTTCGCTGTACCTTGTTGGGTGATATTTCCGGGGTGCGCAACGCCTACCTTGAAACGGTTGACGCGCTTCGCATGAAGCGGCTCCCCGCAATTGATGTTGCGACCCGGGTTCGGCTTTCCAAGACGCCAGAAGAGTATCTGGCGCAGCGCAAGAAGCATCTGGAACCCGCCTACGAGGCTCTGCTTCAGGCCGGACGGCGGAAATGGTTTCCAGGAGAGCGGGTGCGCTTCTATCGTGCCAGAAATCGTCAGTATGTCTGGATTCCAGAGGAAACAGCCGAGACCGCCACACATAACGACTGGGAACAGCCTCCGGGGAATGCGAACGAGCTTCGAGACCGCCGTGATTATGATACAGAGCACTATATTCAGGTGCTGAAGAACTCCTACGCGAAGCGCCTACAGAAGGCTTTTACCCCCGAGGATTATCATGCGCTTTTCAGCAATGAGCAGCCAGGTCTGTTTGATGGGATCTTTGAGCGACCGCTTGAGTGTATTCAGCCCATTTTGAAGCGTGAGGAGACCATTTGATCTGTGCTTAAAGCACAAGGCTTCCCGTGTCGGCTTGTTACAGGCGGTATTCCCCTGACAGGAATACCGCCCGGACCGTTTAAAGGGTAACGGTGATCCCCCACAGGCTTCGCGTGGTCTCGCCTGGTTGCAGAATCTGGAGGCCCAGACCGTTATTAAAGGCGTTGGCGGCGCAGGTGTATGGCTCAATGGCAAGGCCGCGCCGCCGTTCGTTTTCGGGCAGAGGATCGCCGGTGAAGACTTGCACATAACGGTACGACTCATCCAGAAAGAGGGTCACTGTGGGGTGGCCCTGAGCGGTCGAGAGGCTGATGCGGGCGAAGCCATCCGTGTCGCGTTCCAGATCAGCAAAACCGGTGTCCAGTTCAAGAGCCCCGATTTTGCGTGTCTGGCGAAAATCATAGCTGGTTCCTTCAACGGGAAGAGGCTTCGGATCGGGAATCATACGCTCATTGGTCTGAAAATAAGAGCGTGCTGGAAGGCGCAAGGTTGCACAGTTGACTCGCTCGGTGCCTACCGTAAAGTAGGGATGGTGCCCGATGCCATAGGGAAGCGGTGTCGGGCCGACATTCTGCGCGGTTGTTTCAATTTCCAGGCCCCGCTCGGTGAGTTTGTAGGTATGCTGTAACGCAAGCAGAAAGGGGTAGCCTTCCTGAACATGGAGCGTCAGCGCAAACGTGACCTGATCCTTTTCGCGCTGACTGATGTGCCAGTTCATCCAGCGTGTAAAGCCGTGGATGGCGTGATTGCGTGGAAGCTCATTGATGGGAAGCTGATATGTCTTTCCCTGGAAGGTATAGCGTCCGTCTTCTACACGGTTAGGCCAGGGTAAGAGCACCTGTCCACGTCCTGCCTGAGCGCTCTCCTGCTCAGGGTAGGTGTCCAGAAACTCGCGGCCCGCGACACGCAGAGAGCGCAGCCCGGCCCCGACCTCAGTGAGCACTGCCTGCATATTTCCGCGACGGATTTCAATTTGTTGACCCATTGGAAGGGTCTGACCCTGTGTCGATGCGCCTGATATCATCACTTTTCCCCTTCTCATTTTCGGTAAAAGCCAGTGTATGAGTCTATAAAAAGTATACTGCTTTTCGCGTAGTCTCACCAGTCAGAATGCTGATAAACACGGTCTGGGTGCCTTTTGAGGGAGGAGTGAAGCGGGGAGAAAGTTGGTAGGCGTGATACTGGCATGCTATAATACAGAAGAATTGTTTGACGAATACTGGCCGTTTCTCAGGACTACAAAAGAGAAGCTCATCTAGAAAAACGAATAGTGGTGAATGAAAGGTATGTGGTGATTATGGTGTATTTGTGTAGGATAGATGAGCGCCAACCCCTTTGATGCTAATTTATCTATGCCCATTTGTTTTTGCTTGCTCGTATCCAGGCATGTACGTTATTTTTTTGCCTGTGCATATGGCGTCTGGAGCTGCTATGATTCGATAATAAAAGAATGGGCAAGAAAAAAAGAGGAACTTTTATCTAAACAGGTGAATTATGGAGACTGTTTTTACTGATATACCGGCTATGAGTGAGAGTGAGACCGGGGAAGATGGGTTGTCACAACATGTTGTAGAGCGTCTGTTTTTCCTCTGTCAAGAGGCTTCTGCTCGTGCCTCGCATCTACAACAGAGCGTGCTGGCGTGTTTTACTCTATCAGTCAAACGGTATGATCCGCTCCATGTATTTTACGCTTTTCGGCGTATGGAAATGGGGGAACGCTTCTTCTGGGAGGTTCCGGCAACCGGTCAGGCACTTATTGGTGTAGGGAGCGCCGTAACGATTAACGCACAGGGGGCGAACCGTTTCGACGATGCCGCTGAGGCGGTACGCTTCTATCAAGATCATGCATTAGTAGCGGGTGATGAGTACAGCCCGCTCTTTTTTGGTGGTTTTCGCTTTGATCCGCAACGTCCCCCTACTGAGCTCTGGCATGGTTTCCCGGAAGGATTACTGATCTTGCCGCGTTTTCTGTATCAGTGTCACCCCGGGCGTGAGCAGGCAACACTCACGTTGCATATGCTGATCGAGCCTGAGACCGCGATTGAACCTCTCTCTACTCTGTTCATTGAACAATTGCGGCGTTTTAACGCAATAGTTGCATCGATACCTGTACACAGATTCCTGCAAGCAAATGACGAAGTTACGCCGCTTCGTATCTCCAATGTGTTGCCGCCACAGGAGTGGATGGGCATTGTGGCGAAGGCTGTCGAGAAGATGCAACGGGGTGAGTATCAGAAGGTTGTGCTGGCGCGCGCAGTTGAGGCCAGCCGCGAACTTCCCTTTGATATTGAAGCGACATTGGCCCGGTTGCGCGTGAACTATCCGAATACCTTTGTATTCGCGATCCAGCGAGGGAACAAGTATTTTGTTGGAGCGACGCCCGAGCGGTTGGCGCGTGCCCACAACGGTTTGATCGAGACAATGGCCCTGGCCAGTTCTGCACCACGAGGGAAGACGGAAGCAGAAGACCGGATGTTTGAGCGTGAGCTGGAACGACCCAAAACCATGCATGAGCACTTGATTGTAGTTGATATGATCCGTTCTGCCCTGGAACAGATTTGCTCTGAGGTCACGGTTGATAAAAAACCGCAGTTGCTCAAGCTCAAGAATATTCAGCATTTGCACACGCATATTGCCGGTCGATTGTTGCCGGGGTGCTATGTACTGGATGTCATGAAAGACCTGCATCCGACGCCTGCTGTGGGTGGATTTCCTCGTGAAAAGGCTCTGGAAGAGATTCGCCTGCATGAGAAGCTGGATCGCGGCTGGTATGCCGGTCCGATTGGTTGGGTAGATGGTAACGGGAACGGTGAGTTTGCTGTTGCTCTGCGCTCTGCACTGATCGATGGGCAGAAAGCAACGCTCTTTGTTGGAAATGGTATGGTTGCCGATTCCGATCCAGAAAGCGAATTCCGCGAGACCTGTTTGAAAACCCCTGTTATGTTACGTGGTCTCGGTGGTGAATGCGAATAAGAAAGAAGTAAAGGCGTTATGACTGAGATTCAATCGAAGAACCAACCCGAGAACCCCACCTTTGCCTATGTCGGGGCATTTGTTGATGAACTGCAACGTTCAGGTGTGCATCACATCGTTTTCTGCCCGGGGTCACGTTCAACGCCATTAGCCATCGCTTTCGCGCAACATCCAACTATTCGCACCTGGCTGCATATTGATGAGCGTTCTGCTGCCTTCTTTGCATTGGGCCTGGCGAAGCGCCTGACCGCGCCCGTTGCGTTGCTCTGTACGTCGGGGACTGCGGCTGCCAATTTTCTGCCTGCGGTTGTCGAGGCGAAGTTGACGCATATTCCTCTGTTGATTCTGACTGCTGATAGACCCCATGAGTTGCGTGAGTGTGGTGCACCGCAGGCAATCGACCAGAATCGCATTTATGGCACCCACGTGAAATGGTATCAGGAGGCGGCCTTACCCGAAGCAACCAACACAGGATTGCGCTATATTCGGACACTGGCCTGTCGCGCAGCAGCACTTACAATGGCTTTTCCGGCTGGCCCAGTACATCTGAACTTCCCTTTCCGTGAGCCGTTGACGCCCGATCCGCAACCGTTGCCGCCCCTTGAGCAACGTGACCCGATCGCCTGGAATGGGCGTCCAGATGGTGAGCCCTATGTCACCGTAAGCGAGGCGCATTCCAGCCCCTATGTGGAGATCACCGCAGGCGATCGTTTTGTTGAGCTTGCGCGGAAGATGGCAGAGACACCGCGCACCCTGATTGTGGTCGGTCCTCATCTGCACCCACGGCTTCCGGTCATGCTGGCGGCAATGGCTCGCGCCTGGAGGATTCCGGTGCTGGCTGATCCTCTGTCCCAGTTGCGAGGCGGCCCAACGCTCTATGATCATATCATCACCAGCTATGACGCGTTCTTGCGCGATGCGGCCTTTATTGAACAGGCGGCTCCCGAGTTAATTATCCGCTTTGGGGCGATGCCTGTTTCAAAGCCTCTGCTGCTCTACATGAAGCGCTATAAAGACTGCCCTCAGGTTGTGATTGATGGGTACAGTGACTGGCCTGAGCCAACGCAGCTCGCTTCTGAGGTGATTCAGGCTGACCCGGTGGCGGTGGCGCAATATCTCTTCCACGCGGTCAAATCCTATGCGGAAGAGCCACAGCAGAGCCCGGGTGATATCGCATGGCTGCGGCTCTGGCAGCGCGCCGATAGCGTGACGAGGCAGACCTTGCGACAGACAATGGAACACTTTGAGGAGCCATTTGAAGGGCGATTGTTCACTGAGCTGGCCGAAACACTTCCCGCGAACTCGATTCTCTTTGCGGGCAACAGTATGCCTGTGCGTGACCTGGATACCTTCTTCTGGCATACTGAAAAGCCGGTCGCGATTTATGGCAATCGGGGAGCAAATGGCATTGATGGCGTGGTGTCGACCGCGCTTGGTATCAGTGCTGCGACCACGGCGACCGGAGAAAAAGAACCGGTCTTTCTGGTGATCGGTGATCTCTCCTTTTTTCACGATATGAATGGTCTGCTCGCGGCGCATTTGCATAAACTCGATCTGACTATCATTCTGGTGAATAATGATGGTGGTGGTATCTTCTCGTTCCTGCCTCAGGCCGCGCACCCCGAGCATTTTGAGGCGTTATTCGGGACGCCAACTGGACTGGAATTCCATCATGTCGTTGAGATGTACAATGGAAACTATGCGCTTGTCTCTGATTGGAGCGAGTTCCGCGCTTTTGTTGAGCAGAGTGTTGAAATGGGTGGTCTGCACGTAATTGAGCTTCGGACCGAGCGCGAGAGCAATGTGCAGATGCATCGACAGCTCTGGCAGGCGGTCAGCGGGGCGCTGGCGCAACTGCATGATACCAATACTGAGAGCCTGTACGAGGAAGAGCGCCTACCCGAAAAACAACAACTGGACGAGGCCGACGTCATCTCCGGGGAGGCCATCTTCGAGCCAGTACAGGAGGGCGACGACGACTTCGATCTGTTGGAGCAAGATGACCGATGAGGATTGCAGTAAATGGTGTCCATCTCAACGCGGAATGGTATGGCCATGAGCAACACCCGCCACTGGTGCTGTTGCATGGTTTTACCGGGAGCACGGCGACGTGGCGCCCCCTGTTTGCCGGGCTGGCTCGGTATCAGCTTCGCCTGATCGCGCTGGATATGCTCGGGCATGGAGCCTCTGACGTGCCTGCCGATCCAGAGCGCTACAGGATGGAGCATTGTCTTGAAGATATTCTGGCCGTTTTGCGCACGCTTGGCATTCGCGAAGGCGAGGCTGCACTATTGGGCTATTCAATGGGGGGGCGCATCGCCCTCTATTGCGCTTTCTCTGGCTTCTTCCGTGCGGTCATTCTAGAAAGTGCATCGCCCGGGCTGGCAGATCCTCAGGCGCGAATAGAACGGCAGCGCAGCGATGAGGCTCTAGCGGAGCGGATTGAGCGCGAGGGCGTGCCTGCCTTTGTCAACTACTGGGAGCGGCTCCCGTTGTTTGCTTCACAGCAATCGCTCTCGGAGGCGCGACAGCAGGCGCTTCGGGCTCAGCGGCTCCAGAACAGTGCCCTGGGACTGGCAAATAGCCTGCGTGGTGTGGGCACGGGCGTACAGCCAGCTTTACATGAGCGGCTATCGTCATTAACCATCCCGGCGCTCTTGTTAACCGGTGAGCTGGATACCAAATTCTGCACAATTGCGGAGATGATGGCCGGTCGGCTTCCCCGAGTCGAATGGCAACGGGTTGCGGGAGCAGGCCATGCTATTCATCTCGAACGACCAGAGGCATACAACCAGTATGTAGGACAATTCTGCACAAAGGTGCTAAGATGAAGAAGGGGGGCAGTTTCCCCTGCTACCCTGGAAATTCCTAGTTTAGTCAGGAGATGAAGTATTATGGCTGTCGAATGGCAGAAAGTATGTGATTATCAGGACATTATTTTCGAGAAGGCTGAGGGCATTGGGAAGATCACCATCAATCGTCCTGAGGTGCACAACGCCTTCCGTCCAGAAACGCTGTCTGAAATGATCGATGCTTTTAATCGCTGTCGTGAGGATCAGGAGATCGGCGTTGTGATTCTGACCGGTGCTGGCGGTCGTGCCTTCTGCTCCGGTGGCGATCAGCGTGTACGCGGCGAGGGGGGATATGTTGGAGGTGACGGCGTGCCCCGCCTCAATGCGCTTGATTTGCAGCGTGTCATTAAATATCTTCCCAAGCCCGTTATCGCAATGGTTGCAGGTTACGCGATTGGTGGCGGACATGTGCTGCATGTTCTCTGTGACTTGACCATTGCTGCTGACAATGCTCGTTTTGGTCAGACAGGCCCGAAAGTCGGCAGCTTTGACGCCGGTTGGGGAGCTACCTATCTGGCCCGCATCGTCGGCCATAAGAAGGCCCGCGAGATCTGGTATTTGTGCCGCCAGTATAGCGCTCAGGAAGCGCTGGACATGGGTCTCGTCAATGCAGTTGTGCCTCTGGAGCAACTGGAAGAAGAGACCGTGAAATGGGCGAAAGAGATTCTGGCGAAGAGCCCCATTGCGATTCGCTTCCTTAAGGCTGCCTTCAATGCTGATACCGATGGTCTGGCTGGTATTCAGGATCTGGCCGGTGACGCGACCATGCTCTACTATATGACTGAGGAAGGCAAGGAAGGCAAAAACGCATTCCTTGAGAAGCGCAAGCCCGACTTCTCGAAGTTCCCACGCCTGCCATAAGGTAACCCATGAGTATTGTTGATATTCTCTGTCATCCGTACCGGATACCGCTACGCACGGGTGTTTCAACTGCTCATGGAAAGCTAGCTGTGCGCAGCGGTGCAATTCTTGGGGTACGTTCTGCGAGTGGGCACATTGGCTATGGCGATGCTGCCCCTCTCGCAGATTTTCATGCTGAAACGCTCGCTTCTGTCTTGCAGTCGCTGACTCCATTGCTGACACAACTTCAAGGACGTGAGCCTCTCTCCGCCCTTTCGACGCTCTATAACCTGCTCGATTCCGTCAAGTTGCCTTCTGCCACGGTGTTTGGTCTGGAGGTGGCCCTGCTCGATCTGGTCAGTAAGATGCGCGGCGTTCCGCTGTATAGCCAGCTCTTGCACGATTCCGGGAAAGGAAAGAGTGCCATTCCTGTCAATGCAGTTATCGGGGCGAGTGGCATTGATGAGACAGTGCAGGCCGCTCGAATGGCGGTCCAACGTGGGTTTCGGTGTCTGAAGCTCAAGGTGGCGAATGGATTGAGCGAAGAAGATGAAATTGCTCGCATCGCGGCGGTTCGGCAGGCCGTTGGATCAGATGTGGGGTTACGTCTTGATGCCAATGAGCACTGGGATTTTGAGCGTGCTGTCAGGGTGTTGAATGCTTGCGCCTCGTACGATATTCAGTATGTAGAGCAGCCATTCAGAGCCTATGATCTGGACAGCATGTATCGCTTGCGTCAGGAGGTGGCGATTCCCGTTGCTGCTGATGAGGCCGTCTATAACCTTGAGAATGCCCGACGTATTGTGGCCTGGGAGGCGGCTGATATTTTGATTATCAAGCCGCAGATGACAGGGGGTCTCTATATGTCGCGCCAGATTATTCATGAGGCAACGCGCCATAATGTTCAGTGTGTGGTAACGGATGCGATGGAAAGTGGAATCGGAGTTGTCGCAACCCTGCATCTTGCTGCGGCCTCGCCCGAAGTGACACTGCCTTGTGGGCTGGCGACGCTGGATCTGTTGGCTGATGACCTGCTATTGGAAGCCCTGCCGGTCGAGCAGGGATCTATGACAGTACCTGCTGGTCCTGGTCTGGGAATGTCTCTTGATCAAGATGCTTTGAAAAAATATGCAGTGAAAGAGGTGAGGGGAGAGTGAAGGTAGAAACTCCTTCCATGACAACAACAACTGTGTTGCCCAATTGGCTCAAACGCTGTGCCGAGAATTACCCCACGCGTTGTGCTCTCACCTATGGTTCTGTTCATTGGAGCTTTGCTGAGCTGAATGCGCAGGTAGAACGGCTGGCGCGGCAGCTTGCCGGGGCTGGTGTGCAGGAGGGGAGTCGTGTCGCGTGTATGGCAATGAATGGCCCGGCGCTGGTGATCTGTGTCTATGCCCTGACACGCTTGAAGGCTATTCTTGTCCCGCTGAATATTCGTTTGTCGGTTCAAGAACTGTGCTGGCAGTTACAGGATGTTCGAGCTGATCTGCTGCTGTATGAGCCGCGGTTCGCAACGACGGTCGCGACCATTGCCGAGATGGTGCCGGGATTAAAGCAGCACGCGCTGCTGACCGGGAGCGAGGACGAGCGCTATGCCGTATGGCTTGAGGCGGCGACCGAGCAGGATGTCCCGCTAAGCGAAGAGATCTCGTTAAACGCAACACAGGCTATTATGTACACATCAGGTACTACCGGACATCCAAAGGGTGTTCTGATTACCTATGCTATGCAATGGTGGAATGCTGTTGGCTCGGCGTTGAATATGGGGCTGCATGCGCGTGATTGCTGGCTTGCCTGCATGCCATTGTTTCATATTGGTGGCCTTTCGATCCTGATGCGCAGTGTGATCTATGGTATCAGGATTTATGTGATGGAAAAGTTTGACGCTCAGGCTGTCAATCGGGCTATTTGCGAGGATGGTGTGACGATTATCTCGGTGGTGGCGGTCATGCTTCAGCGCATGCTGAACGCGTTAGATGAGGGACAGCGCTATCCTGAGACGTTTCGTTGTGCGCTACTCGGCGGAGGTCCTGCACCTTTACCTTTGCTGCAAGCGTGTGCGGCACGCAATGTGCCCGTGGTGCAGACGTATGGCCTGACCGAAGCCTGTTCTCAGGCGGCAACGCTGGCCCCCGAGGATGCCTTGCGCAAGCTCGGGTCCGCTGGTAAACCTCTGTTGCCTGTGCAGTTGCGCATTTTGAACGATGGAGTGGAAGCAAAGCCCGGAGAGCCGGGAACTATCTACCTGAAAGGGCCAACAATCACCCCCGGCTATGATCATCGCCCTGACGCGACCAGTGAGGCGTTTTTTGACGGCTGGTTCTCGACCGGAGATATTGGATATGTGGATGCCGAAGGCTATCTTTATGTGCTTGATCGGCGTACAGATCTTATCGTTTCTGGTGGGGAAAATGTCTATCCAGCCGAGGTAGAAGCGGCTCTGCTGTCTCATCCCGCCGTGGCAGAGGTGGGAGTCTGTGGCCGAGAACATGTCCAGTGGGGACAGGTACCTGTGGCCTGTGTTTGCCTGCATCCCGGGGCTCAGCTCTCAGAAAGTGAGCTTCAACGCTATGCTGAACAGAGGCTTGCTCGCTATAAGGTGCCGAAGGCTATTTACTTTGTCTCTCAGTTGCCGCGTACCGCTTCTGGCAAGTTGGTGCGCCGCGATTTGAAGCTGTTGCTTCCTGAAGCCTGAAAGGCTATCAGGAGAAGCGGGGTCGCTCTGGCCTCGCTTTTTCTTTTGGGGAGCGAGGATGTCTCTGTTGGCTTCTTACTACAATGTACAAACAAAAGTTCACAAATGTCACTCTTTCATTTCTCAGTTGTTTATCAGATATGTGACATAGAAGATACTCTAATATCATTTTAATAGGATTTGGACCATAAGTGTGTTATAGTTTCTAATAACGAATGGAAATCTGCTATGTATCGCTTGAAGCCGAGGAGGGCGGACACTATGCGTATCGCTGTCATCGAGAACGAATTGTCCATACAGGACATGTTGCGCTATGCATTAGAACTGGAAGGACACCGGGTTGATATATATGCGTGTATCCCAGATCAGTTCCTTACGTGCGATCTTGTCATTATCGAGCCGGGAGAATACGGGCAGCATTTTCAGGTGGTCTTACACTGTATCGAGTATTATCGAGTTCCGGTCGTAATTCTGACCTTTTACGATTGGAACATTATTATGGCTCAGGAATATGGGGTTCCGGCTCTCCGCAAGTTGCCGTTTCGTCTCTCCTTGTTTCTGAAATATGTCAATATGTTTCAAGACAGCACCGTGAGTCGGCTGAAGGTCGGGTGAACGCTTGTAGGGAACATGTGCTTTTTGCTATACTGCTCTTCGGGCGTCTGTATGTGACGGTCAATCTCAAGTAGAAAGAGGGGTAACTCGGGTCATGGTGACACCGGTTCTGGCTACGCTCGGGTATATTCTGTCTCCTGATGGCAAGCAGGTTTTGATGATCCACCGGAACAAACGGCCTGATGATCTCCATTATGGGAAATATAATGGCCTGGGTGGACGGCTTGAGGTCGGAGAGGATGTGGCAACCTGCATGAAGCGGGAAATTCGTGAAGAGTCTGGTCTGGAAGTGGATCAGATGACCCTGCGGGGGTCGATTATGTGGCAGGGCTTCGGTAAACAGGGGCAGGACTGGTTCGGCTTCATTTTCCGTATCGATCGCTGGCATGGCGAGCAGCATTCTGGGAACGCTGAAGGCTCGCTAGTATGGGTTCCGCTGGATTCTCTGGCTGCGCTTCCTATGTGGCCAAGCGACAGATATTTTTTGCCGATGGTGTTCGATCAGGATGAGCGTCCTTTTCATGGTCATATGCTTTTCCGCAATGGTGAGTGCCTGAGCTGGACATACCAGCGGTAAGCTTGACGGGGCATGGTACAATAAGATCGCTCCGGGTGAATCCCTTCTCTTGCAGGTGAGCGCTGCGAAAAGTCTGAAAAATTCCCAGACAAAGCTATTGACAAGCTTTAAAGAACCTGCTAATATGTTGGAGAAAGGTGATGAGCCTGACGTACGGAGAGGTCGCATAGTGGCCTAGTGCGGCGGTTTGCTAAACCGCTGAGGGGTATTCCCCCTCCGAGAGTTCGAATCTCTCCCTCTCCGCCAGAAAGAGCGCATATTCAATATGTGCTCTTTAGTTCCCTTAGGGGAGTAGCTCAATTGGTAGAGCACCCGACTCCAAATCGGGCGGTTGCGAGTTCGAGTCTTGTCTCCCCTGCCAGAAAAACCTCTCTCATCTCACACAGAGAGGTTTCTTTTTTTCACCCAGTTACTTCATTATTTCGACCCATTGTGCTCGCCAATCCGGAGCAGTATACGGTTCAGGCCAGTAATCAACCTCTTTGACAATCAGACTATCCCGTAGCTCAAAAAAAGAGATCGCGGTTTCCTGTTGTCCCTGAAAGGCCATTGTGCAGAGGGTCACCGCTTCGTTCTCGCTTGCCAGAATACGGTGAATGGTGATGGTCCATTCTCCGGGGTAATTTGCATTCACGGCAATGTAATTTTCCTTGCCGCGAATCCGCTCCCTCGTTTGCGGCCACTCACAGGTGAAGTCATCATGAAGAAATACTGCCAGATCCTCGAAGCGTCTCTCGCTCATAGTCTGCCAGAAGCGCTCTATCAGGTCATGAGATGAATGCATTGCCTGCTTTCCTTTCTTTTGCTATTTTTCTATTATAGAAGAGATGTTCTATTTCGTAAAGTGGAAATATGGAAAAAACGAACCTTTTTTCTTCCTTATCCGTAAATGAAGTAGCGATCAACGGAAGGAGCGCAATCTATGAGCGGAAGGAGCATAATTATATGAGTGAACAGACAGGGAACGAAGCAAAAGGACGCAGTATCGTTGCGTATACCGATAGAGGGCGTTGGGTTAAGTCGAATGTGCGCAATCTGGCTACCGGAGCCGGACTGGCGTTTCTGGCAACACGGAAAGGCGCGAACTTCCTGATCAAAACAATCTCCTCAACATCGCGGGGTCTCCTGATGGTCTGGGGTCTGGGCAATGTGCCGGCCCTGTTTCATATGTTGAGTACAAAACCTCTGGTAGTCGTGGATGAGGAGGGTATCCGGTACAATCTCCCTGCGCTTGGGCCGATAGAGCTTGGTGGCTTTCTGCCGTGGAACGAGATAGTCGGCCTCTATCTTGCTGATATCTCGGCTTTACAGCAGGGCAAGGCACAGAAAGTGCTCTGTGTGCTTCCCAGAAACAAGGAGACGTTCCTTCAACGTGGGAGTCTGGTAACACGCAAGGTGCGCGGCTTTATGAATAATATGGTCGGTTCACCTTTCTGTATTCTAGATTCTGGCGGCGTTACGCTGTCGCCCGAAGAGATCCTGAACCGTATCAGAACATCGTTTGCTGACAAGCTGGAAGAGCATCGCATTGTGCTTGGCGATGAGCGCAAGGTGGCGATGCCCCGCTAGGGCAACTAGAAGAGAGAGCAGACAAATCCTGTTCGAGGGATACTGTCTGCTCTCTTTTTTCTGTCTTAGTGCTGAGACGCGTAGAAATCATCGACGGCCTGGATTGCAGTGCCTCGGGTAACGGGATAACCGCTCTCAGGGAGCACATGTTCCAGCGCTTCCAGCACGGTATAGACGTTCTGGCTATTGGCGTTGTAGCCCATCAGCCCGATGCGGATCAGGCGACCCTGAAGGGCGCCAAAACCACCGCCGATCTCGATGTTGTAACGCGAGAGCAGGGTTTTGCGGATATGCATTTCGTCAACGCCTTTCGGGAGCAGGATAGCCGTCAGGACAGGTAACTCATAGCCGGGCTCGGTGAGAATCCGCAGGCCAAGCGCCTTGATTCCTGCTTTTAGAGCATCTCCATGCAACTGATGTCGAGCAAAACGGGCTTCCAATCCTTCCTCACAGGTGATGCGGAGGGCTTCGCGCATGCCATACACCAGATTGCTGCAGATCGTGTGATGGTAGGTGTGATCTCCGTTCCAGTAGCGGTTCAGGGCTTCCAGATTCAGATAGTAGCTTTGAACTGGCTTGCGGCGTTTCTTGATGGTTTCAAGCGCTCGTTCGTTCAAGGTAACGGGTGCAAGGCCGGGGAGCGCCCCCAGACATTTCTGGCTGCCCGCATAGCAGGCGTCAATTTTCCATTCATCGACTTTGACAGGGATACCGCCCAGGCCGCAAACCGCGTCAACCACAAAGAGTGCTCCGTGCGCGTGCGTGACACGTTCCAGCTCCTCAAGTGGCTGCCTTAAGCCGGTCGAGGTCTCGGCGACAGCGGTCGCAAAGAGCTTGACACCCGGGTTCTCCTGAAACGCCTTTTCAAGTGTTGCAGCTTCAAGCGGCTGGCCTGGCTCAGTTTCCAGATTGATGACTGTTGCACCGACACGTGAGGCGATGTCCACAATGCGTCCGCTGAAGAAGCCCAGGCTACCAGCGATCAGGGTGTCGCCTTCTTCGAGTAAATTGCTGAGCACAGCTTCCGCACCCGAAAAGCCTGAGCCAGAAACACAGAGCGTCATGTCATTCTTTGTCTGGAACACCTCTCGTAGCAGGGCGGCTGTCTCTTCCAGAATGGTGAACATCTCGGGATCGAGGTGCCCGAGCTGGGGCGCAGAGGAGATTCGTAACACGCGTGGATCGACATTGCAGGGGCCAGGGCCGAGCAAGAGGCGATAGGGTGGATTGAGTTCAGGTATTTGCGATCGGGATGGGGTTATCTGGGTCATTGTAATGAGAGCCTACCTTTCCTTGCATACTGAAGAACACACCTCGACACTGAAGCGTGGCATCCGTTGCATGATTTGTGATTTTCGATACATTTGTCAGCATATCACGAAAGAGCTGATGATTGTGCTATTGTTGATCCAGCACATCAGGATTCAGGATATTGGGCGGTACCTCCCCTTTCTGAAATGCCAGCAGGTTGTTTGCGGCTGTGGTTGCCATAAGGGAGCGCGTTTTCAGGGAGGCGCTACCAATATGGGGAGCCAGGACGACGTGTTCCATCTGCAAGAGCTCTGGTTCAATCGCCGGTTCGTTTTCAAATACGTCCAGTCCTGCACTGGCAATTTGGCCTGTCTGGAGCGCTCGGACAAGTGCCTTTTCGTCGATGATTGCGCCTCTGGCGGTATTGATGAGAATGGCTTCGGGCTTCATCAGTGCAAACTCGCGCTCACCGATCAGATGATGTGTTTCTTGCGTATAGGGGCAATGCAGGCTGATAAAGTCGGACTCCTTCAGCAGCTCCTCGAACGAGACAAAGGTAAGGTTATAGCGCTGTTCTTCTTCCGCTGACAGGCGCGAGCGGTTGTGATACAGCACCCGCATGTTAAAGCCCGAGGCACGCCTGGCCATCGCCTGACCGATCCTGCCGGCCCCGATAATGCCCAGTGTCGCGCCGTAAACCTCTGCCCCACAAAACAGCAGTGGTCCCCAACCGGTAAAGCGTCCGGCACGTAAGAAGCGTTCAGACTCGGGGATGCGGCGCGCGGTTGCCAGAAGCAAGCCAAATGCAAGGTCGGCGGTGGTGTCGGTCAACACTCCAGGGGTGTTACTGACCGCGATGCCAAGTCGGGTCGCGGTGGCAACATCGATATTGTTAAAGCCAACAGCCATATTCGCGATCATCTTGAGGCGCGGATTGGCGGCTGCACAGGTTTCCAGGAAACGTGCATCGATGGTATCTGTGAGCAGGCAGAAGAGATAGTCATGACCGGGAGCACGGTGGAGTAATTCATCATACGACCAGATGACCCCCTCCTCTTCGTTGGCCTCGACGATCCCGAAGGATTCAAGGATTGGATAGGCAGCGTCAGGAACCTTTTGTGTGACCAGGATCTTTGGTTTGTCAGACATCATTGCCTCCAGGAAAATAATGCGTGGACACGAAAGAGTGACGGAGGGTGGCGCTGTCTCTTTCTGGTGTCCCGGGTGCAGGGTGGTGGAACGCCAGACGCGGGGGTGTTCCACCAGTCATTGTAACAAACTGCTCTCCTGGATTGCAAGCTAAGAGGCCCGATGCCCGAGCCCTACAGGGTGCCCTTCAGCTTCGCGAAGCCCCAGTTGAGCAGCGCAGTGGCGTCAATATCGCGTTGGCTCAGACTGGTATCGTGTAGAATTGCTCCAATGATATAGTGATCGTCCTGAACGGCTGCAAAGACAAAGCAGTAGCCCGCTCTTCCTGTATAGCCTGTTTTGATGCCGAGCAGCCCTTCATAGGACGATAGGAGTGTGACCCGGCTTGGCCAGGTGTACCTGTGATTGGTGCTGGTTGCTTGTACTTCGTATGCGGGAGATTTGGCGATCTCGGCGAAGAGTGGAATTGTCATCGCGTAGCGGGCCAGAGTAACAAGATCGTCTGCGGTCGATGTGCTGACGTCGCCCTCGATAGTGAGACCATCGGCATCGACGAAGTGTGTTTGTGTCATGCCGAGCGCCTGTGCCTTCGCGTTCATCATCTGGATGAAGGTATCAACGGAGCCATCGCCGATCACCAGCGCGATGGTATAGGCGGCATCAGCGCCAGAGGGAAGCATCAATCCGTAGAGGAGATCGAGCAGGGTCAGCACGTCCCCGGCCACAAGTTGTGCAGTACTGGCATCGGTTCCCTGCACATGGTCGATTGCTGCTTCTGGCACCGTGATGCGCTGATCGGGGTTTCCGTTTTCCAGCGCAAGCACCGCTGTCATCATTTTGGTCGTACTGGCAACGGGTAGCGGCATATCATTCTTCTGCTGGAAAAGTGCCTTACCGCTGTTGACCTCAAAAAGATAGGCCGCTTCAGCCTGAATGGCTGGTGCGTTCTGCTTTGATGGTACAGTGGGTGTTATCTCCAGGGTAGGTGAAGGCGAGGGGGGTGGTGATGGCGTCAGAGTAGCCGTCGGGTGTGGCATGATGGTTGGTGTTACCTGAACCTTCCGGAGCCCAAAAGACGCGAGCAACGGGTTCGCAACGGAGGTGAAGGCAAGGACAGAGGCCAGCATTCCCAGTACCAGCACTATGATAAGTGAGAGAAGCAGTATAGGTTTCTTCTTCATAAGGTATATGCTCCTTTTTAGAGACAGAGTAGCTTTTATACGTTTTATGTCAGGAAACAGAGATGAACGGAAACAGAGTCGGAAGCCGCCTCTCCATTGTCTGGCTTACTGTAACATGCAATTTCAGAAGAATCAATGTTATTATTGGTGAAAAGAGAATAAGGTGTGCGATGGTATCGCTTTTTGTATCGCTCTCTCGTGAGAGTGGCGCTGGTGGGCCGAATAGATCAGACCTTTTTGTTTGCAATGGGATATACTACTTGAAAGAGCGTACAAAACTCTGTCTCTGGTGTTCCTCTCTGAGAGGCAAATGATCGACTATCAATTTGCCGGGAAGAGATGAAAGAAAGGAGCTTCTATGCAACCCTGGTCCATCGAGTGGAAAGGCCGTCTCGTAGAGCATGTTTTCATGAGTGAAGTGCTGAAAGGGAACCCGCTGCATGACCCCTATGAACGCCCGCTCTGGGTGTATCTGCCTCCCGGGTATGATGACGACCCCGCCCGACGGTATCCGGCTATTTATATGATTCAAGGCTTTACCGGTCAGTTGGATATGTGGCGGAATCGGACGGCGTTTCGCAAGAACTTCCCCGAAATGGTAGACGAGCTCTTTACGAAGCAGGAAACTCCTCCCTGCATTGTGGTTTGGGTCGATTGCTGGACCTCGTATGGTGGCAGTCAGTTTCTGGATTCTCCCGCGGTTGGGCGCTACCATACGTACCTGTGTGATGAGGTTGTTCCCTGGGTTGATCTCCACTATCGGACGCTGGCTTCTCGGGAGCATCGGGGCATTGCCGGAAAATCGAGCGGCGGCTATGGCGCGATGATAACGCCGATGTTGCGTCCGGATCTCTGGGGAGGCTTTGCTACCCATGCCGGGGATGCCCTCTTTGAGATGTGCTATTTGCCCATGTTTCCGGCTTCTGTGCGGGCGCTGCGCGAGCACTATGATGGCTCTTATGAAAAGTTCTGGCAGGTTTTCCGGAGCCGGGTTCCGCTGACTCGCGAGAGCGATTTTAATCTGTTGAATGATTGGGGGATGGCTGCCTGCTACTCAGCGGAGAAAGATGGCACGGTGAAGCTTCCCTATGATACGACAACAGGCGAGCTGATTCCCGAGATCTGGGAGCGCTGGCTTCAATGGGACCCGGTGCGGATGGTACCACGCTATGCGAAGGCGTTGCGCTCAATGAAGGCCATCTATATTGACGCCGGCAGGCATGATCAGTTCTACCTTGATCTGGGGGCGGAAGCGTTCCGGCAGGCGCTGGAATTGATTGGTGTCAGGGATGTCTTCTTCGAGCTTTTTGAGGGAACGCACTCTTCTATCGAGTATCGCTATCCGCTTTCGTTGCGCTACCTGGCTGAACGCCTTGCTCCCTGAACTCCTGCTGCGTAATCGCTGAGAAACAGTGATTCCTGCTTCCTCGTGTCTTTAGTAGGGCAAACTCATCAAAGCAGAAACTGTATTACGAGAGAGACGAGGAGCAGGAATACCAATGGATATCTCTGTGATTCTGGCTGCGGTCAGTTTTCCGGCCTGGCTTCGGATTACGCACTTTATCAATATTCTCTTTATCGGTTTATTGATGCGAAGTGGCATTCAGATTCTGGCGGCGCACCCCCGTTTATACTGGAATATCGCCTGTAAACCCGGAAGCGAGTGGCTGCGCTTCACGAAAAAGAAAGTCCCTCGCGACAAGCTGTGGACCTCAATGGATGAAGAGGTGAAGGCATCGCCTCTTCTGGCTTTACCGGGAGGCGAAAATCTGGGACTGGGGCGGCACTGGCACTTCTTCTCGGTCACGTTCTGGCTTCTCAACGGGCTGATCTATGTGATCTTACTCTTTGCAACGGGCGAGTGGAGCCGGCTGATTCCCACATCCTGGGATATTATCCCGCGAGCTATCCATACAATGGGTACCTATCTGACCTTCCATATTCCGCCGAAAGGGGATTTTCAGCCCTATGATCCCTTGCAGCAGCTTGCCTACGCCGCGATTGTGTTTCTGGTCGCTCCGTTATCGCTTCTGACCGGGGCAGCGATGTCACCGGCGATTGAGGGCCGGTTTCCCTGGTATCCCAGGCTCTTTGGTAATCGACAGGTTGCACGGAGCCTCCACTTTATCATGCTGGTCATCTTTGTGTTGTTTACCATTGTGCATACGCTTCTGGTGCTGGTTGTCTATTTTGATGACAACATTCGCCATATTGTTCTTGGAACAACACAAAGCAGTCTTGGCCTTGCGATCGCAATAGCGGTTGTTGCGTTAGCCTTTGTGCTACTCTTTTACGCCTGGGCATCGTGGTTCACCTTGCGCCATAAGCGGGGGGTGCAGCACACATTGGGCCATTTTGTGGATCGACTGCAAAAACTGTTCCTCCGGCGAGTGACCTCAGCACAGGATTATAGCCGGGCTGACCTCACGCCCTACTTCTGGGTGAATGGCCGTCCGCCCGATACGGAAGAATACAAGCAGCTTCTTGAGGAAGGTTTCAAAGATTGGCGGCTTGAGGTGAAAGGGATGGTTGCGAACCCTATGCATTTCTCTCTGGATGACCTGAAGCGTATGCCCGTGACCAAACAAAGGACGCTGCATAATTGTATCCAGGGTTGGACAGGAGTTGCGGAGTGGAAGGGCGTCTGTGTGAGCGAGATTCTGGCGACCTGTGGCGCTCTGCCCGATGTGAAGTATCTGGTCTTCACTTCGCTGGAAGAGGATTCTATGGGGCGCCCATACTATGAGGTCATTGATATAGAATTGGCTTGCCATCCACAGACTATTCTGGCGTATGAGATGAACGGGAAACCGCTACCGATTCCGCACGGAGCACCGCTGCGCCTGCGAGTGGAAACGACGCTCGGCTTTAAGATGGTGAAATACCTGCGCTCGATCGAACTGGTGCAATCGTATCGCCCGTTCGGCAACGGACAGGGTGGTTATCGTGAGGATGTGCGCTACTATGGAATCGATGCTGAGATCTGAGAGAGAGGGGGAACAAGCTTGCAAGAAGCCGTTCCCCCTTTCTTTCTGTCCATATGAAGGTCAGAAGAGAGGAAAACGTTGTCCAGGCTGATAGATGCGCCGCGCTGGTGTTATGGTGACAGCGGGGAGCCCTAAATAGTCGAGCGATTCATGCAGTAGCGTATCAATAATGTGTTCCAGAATCGCGATGTCGTCATATTGAAAAGGGTGGAGCGTACTGGACCGCAGCAGCCTGAACGGATCTTTTTCTCTGATCCAGTGCGAGCAAATGATACCAAGCGCTGCAATAAAGAGTAACAGGAGCGGGACATAGAGAATGGAGAGAATAAAGCAGAGATCCCAGGAAAAGATCAGACTTTGATAGAACTGCTCAAAATTCTGTTGCGTAAACGAGGTGGTCAGCGCTTGCTGGAGCACGATATAGCCATAGAGTGGAGCCAGCAGGACCAGCGCAGTCAACACGATCAGCAGTATAACGCGTAAGGGATTAAAGGGCATACAGATGCTGATGGTGCGCGAGATGTACAGGTTGTTGCCCACGGTGGTCACATAGATGGAGCCACTGGTTGCTTTCCGGCGGATGGTGATCAGCGTGCGCTCTTCCCTGCCATCTTTCTGATGGTACTCTTCAAGCGAGACGCGAGTCTCTTCAAGCTGTTGCTGATAGACTTTTTCGGTGATGACCGCTCGTACAATCTCCTGTTTGATCGGGACAGTATCAAGCGGTGACTTGTTGACGAGCCAGGAATGATGGGAGACCACAATCCCGGGGCTGCTCGTCGTGCTCCGGGCTGTAGTTGGCTTGCCCTTCTCCGAGAGAAGCTCTCTGTTGGCAGGTTGTTCGGTCGGGGCTCCCGGTTGCGGGGTCGTTGGCAGGGTAGGATGAGAGCCTGAAGACTGTGACACGGGAGACGTGGTCTCATGAAGCAGGGCATCTTTAGACCGCAACTGATCGGCCGTGTTTGGGGCTGGCGAATGATTGCGCTTCAGGGCGGGCAGTTTGGCGAAAGAGCCTGTCATTTTGCTCCTCATAGGGAGTTTTGTGCCGCAATGAATGCAACTGGAAGCCTGATCGAAATTGACGCGAGAGCAATGAGGACAGATTGACGGCATGAAAAATGAACCTCCTCTACAATCCAATCCACACACACATTGATTAATGCGGATTTTACAAGCATCATGCCATTTTGTCAATCATCTCAACCATAAAAAGCTATACATGAATGTTCACGGCCAGGGAAGGAGAAGCGTGTTCTGCCTCTCCTTTCAGGTGATGCCGGGCTGATTGCTTGAAATATATAGATCTATTGGGCTCAGTAAGAGCTCTATACTGGAAATAGATCCAGATGCGGTGATGCGGGGAGTGAGTCCGGGGCTTGAAAACTGGATCGCTGGAAAGGTGGGCTTTTCATGTTGTCTACCGTTGAAGCTATGCCGAAGAGACCGTTGAGTTCGCTTGAGGTGAAAATGCATCCCGGTTTTGTTCTGGTCGAGAGGAGAAGGGAAGAATGACAACACGACCAATCAAGCCACATGCTGCGTATCGACAGATTCAGCCAGTTCGACATGAGCCGCTGGAAGTGCACAATCTCTTGTGGAACAGAGCGCCTGCAACGCCGCCTGTGCGTTCCTCCTATGTCGCTCCAGATGCCAATCAGTACCATATTCTCTTTACCGGACTTGTTTTAGGTATTTTCAGCATCGCGGCGTCTATTTTCCCGGTTTGTGGTTTGCCAATGGCGCTGGCAGGATTGGTGCTGAGTTTGCTCGGGAGGCGTATCGGGGCGTTTCAGAAGCTTGCAAGCTGGAGTCTTTTGCTGGCGATTATAGGCTGTACGCTTTCGCTGCTCAATATCGGCGTGATGCTTGGCATTTATGTTCTGACCTATCTGTGAGGGGTGATACCTCACAGATAGAGCGCTTTTCAGGCCAATAAGCCTGCATGGACACGGGGTTGTGCGAAGCGGGAGACCTGAAAGCGTTGCAGGGGAATGATCGGCTCACGATCAAGCACCATATTGCTGAGTATCTCGCCCAGAAGCAGGCCGAATTTGAAACCATGGCCCGTCAGACCTGTTGCAAATACAATACGTGGATCGTCGGGAAGAAAGTCAAGAATAAAGTCCTCATCAGGGCTGACATCATACATACAGGTATCAACGTGTGCCAGTGTTGCGTTTTGCAGCAGCGGGATCAGGTGCTGAAGCTTTGTGGTAATGTGCTCGATCGTGAGCGGATCAATATTCGGGGGCTCATCAGGATCAATAGGCGTCCCAAAACTATGAGAGGTGGCTTTCAACCAGGCGGGACCATCTCCCTGACAGGTGTTATGAATTGGCATTCCGTACAGATCATCAGCCATAAAGGCCGGAAAGGAGTTCAACGCAAAGGGAGAAATGGGCAGGCCAGTAAAGTACAGAACATATTGACGTGTGATACGAATAGGGAGCTGTAACGATCCAAGTAAGTGCTGGACCCAGGGGCCAGTTGCAAGGATGACCTTTTCTGCATATATAGTGTCATGCTTATTGGTAATCAGACGAATTGGTTGCAGCGGCTGATCTGAGAAAAAATGCGTAACACGAGTATTGGGTACGATGGTTCCTCCCAGGTCACGGATGGCATCACGCAATGTATGTAAGCATTTCGATGCATAGAGCATGCCTGCTTCGATGTTGTATGTCAGAAAAGAAAAAGGCTCAATCTGAAATTGCGGGAAACGCTGACGGCAGGTCTGCGAACTGATACGCTGTATGGGGAGGCCAAGGTCTTTTAAGCTATGATAGCTTCCTTCAGAAGAAGGATCGTTTTCATGTCCCAGAACGAGCATCCCGGTTCTGGTGTAAAGCGTGCGACCCGTACTATGCTCGAGCTCATGCCAGCGTTGCAGGCTCAGTTGCACCATTTGCGGATAGAATGTATCCATCCCATATTCAAAACGCAGAAGTCTGGAAAGGCCAGATGACGTAGCACGCTGATGAGCAACGGTCGCCTGTTCCAGCACCGTGACCTCACGTTTTCCCTGTCGTAACAGGGCATATGCTGCCGCCAATCCTACAATTCCGGCTCCGACGATGACAAATCTCTCACGGAACACGGTAACTCTGCCTCCTGTTTTCTTTCTTGTGTATAGAAGAGTTGGTATGATTATAACAGAGAATAAACTTGGAATCAACGAAAGAGCTTCTTATAGTATAGAAACGCCTTGAACTTTACTATGCATATCTTTGATATATTTATGTAGTGAAAGTGTAATAACTTTGTAGAATATTTGTAGTTCGTTCAGGGAACTCTATGATTTGAAAAGTATTTGCTCTGTCTTCCTCCTCCTGCGTACCTGACGATGTGGCCTTGAATCGCATATAATGGAGGCATCGTATCATCAACCAAAGGAGTTGCAATGCAAGAACCACTCATCACGTCTCCTGTGCCAGGACAGACGCTCACTGTTGCACCTGTTGCTGGCTCTCTACGGATCAGCGGGCAACCAGAGATTCCCTCTTCAAAGTATTACACGTTGCGCTATGTCCTGGCCGCGACTCTGGCCGATGGAGAGAGTGTCATCTATTATCCGGCCCAGAGCGATGATAGCGAAGCGTTGTTTCGAGGATGCCGGGCGCTTGGGGCACAACTGGCCTGGGATGATGCTGAACGGCGCGTGCTGCGTATCAAGGGTATCGGTGGACGGCCTCCGGTACAGGGCCCGGTCACGATAGAGGTAGGCAATGCCGGGGCAGTTCTGCGCTTGCTCCTCGGTCTGGGCGCGTTGCTGCCGCAGGTGACATTTGAGACGGATCATCCTCTCTCGCTGGGCAAACGTCCAAACCGTGAATTGCTGGAAGCACTGGCATCGCTTGGTGTGGCCTACGAGGCGACCGGACCTGAGGGCTGTGTTCCCCTGACCCTCCACGGTGGCAACCTGCGCGGAGGGCACATTCGTATTTCAGGTGCACGGAGCTCGCAGTATCTCAGTGCTCTGCTGTTTCTATGTCCACTGCTGACGGAGCCGGTTGAAATCGAGGTGGTGGATATGCTCAAGTCGCAACCGCTGGCCCGGGCCACGCTAGAGGTGTTGCAAGAGGCTGGTATTGTGATCGAGCATGATGCTGCGTTACGTCACTTCAAGATTCAGCCCAATCAGCGTTATCAGCCACGTGAGTATGTCATTCCTGGCGATTATCCATCGGCGGCTGCACTGCTTGCTGCGGCCAGTGTCGCGACCGATCCAGCCAGTGAACTGCGGCTGACGCGCTTGCGTCCGGGAGAAGAGATCGGGGAGGCGCTGCTGAGCGCGTTTCGGGCAATGGGCGCCGACCTCGTCCGTGATGGTGAGCAGATTACGCTGCGAGGGGGGCGGCCCTTGCACGGCATCGAGCTTGATGGCGACGTCGTGATTGACTGCATTCCGGTGCTTGTGGCGGCTGCCTGCTTTGCCGAGGGGAGAAGTGTTTTTTTCAATATCGAGAGCCTGCACTACAAGGAGTCCGACCGGATTGATGATCTGTGTGCCGAGTTGCAGCGGGCGGGCTGTGATGTTGAGCCGCGCCAAGATGCCATTATTGTGAATGGCCGACCAGAGGGGATCGAGGGCGGTGTTACCGTCGATGGGCATAACGATCATCGTCTGCTCATGGCGCTGGCAATCGTAGGCATGCGAAGTCGCCACGGGCTGACGATTACCGGAGGCGAGCATATTGTCAAAAGCTACCCGCATTTCTTTGCTGTGTTGCGAGCTCTGGGCGCGAACCTGTATTAAGGGGTGAGAGGGATCAGGAAGCGGCAGCGGGGCTTTGTTTCATCCAACTCGCATTGTTCCTGTACGGCAACTCCTACCAGTTCAGAAACAAAAGCCTCTGCGAGTTGGCAGGCAGCCGGGTGCGCCTCAATTGCGGCGGCCAATGGACACTGTTGCCCCTGAATGCAGTAGTGATCTTCATGCTGCTCAAGATGCGCCGCGCCGCCAAGCTCCTGAAGAATGCGGACTGTTGCCTTCAGGCGGGTGGGTACATCGCCTGAAGGTAATCCGAGCCGGTGCGAAAGGCGTTCGCCTGTCAGTCGAAGGAGTGCTATCAACTCTTCCTCATCCATCTGTTCGGCCAGGGTAGTAATCAAAGTATGGAGCACAGTTCCGTAAGCTCTGGGGAAGAACTGCTCGGCAGACGGGGCCAACTCGTAGACGCTGGCGGGCTTGCTGGAGCCGCGTCGAACACCGTTCTGCTGTACGAGGCCGTCGCGCTCGAGTGTGGTCAGATGGGCACGAATTGCGTTATCGGTAAGCTGAAGTTTTCGGGCCAGATCATCAACCGTGCAACTCTCCTGGCGAAGAATTTCGATGATGCGTCCGCGTGTGCTTGTGAAGAAGCGCTGATTCCAGGTTCTCATTACTTGCACCTTTCCTTTCCCGGGGAGCACTGCGTCTTTGTCAGTAAAGTCAATATTTTCCTTGACTTTCTTGTGTGTACTCTATTATAGCAAACGCTGTATCGGCCTATGGAAAAATGGTTGTCGGAGTGATACAATAGCCAACAATTGTAAGGCGTTTTGCTCAAAGCATAGCAGGGAATAGAGGATGCTTCCAGTAATAACCGAAAGGAAAGGAATGTGTATAGGTTTAAAGGCTTTGATAGTGCAGAATGTGGGGACAGTATGTCCGCACTGGAAACTCTGGTCAACGCCTGGATGGAAGCGGAGCGCCCGCGCATCCGTTATATGTGCCAGAGTATGCGCGGCGAGCATATCCTGCTAAGCTTCGTCTATGAGGACACACGTGAGTTGGAGAAACGTGTTGCTACTCAGGCGCAGACAGGGGTAACCGGTGGGCTGCCGCGAATATACGACGAGGATCTGATTGACGAATGTCCGACCAGCCCGAGGATCCCGGTCACACCTCCCCCGATGCATTGAACTCCTTTTGCTTGAGCAGCATGTTGCGTTGATAGTGTAGGTTAGAATGTCTTTTCCATACGTATTGTACTGTACGCCCGAGGGTGAAATTCGCGAAGATCGTAGCTTACAGGCGCTTTCCTTTGATGGACACCCTTTGCGGGCCGAAGATTTGATCCCGCTTCCCGATGGCGTCACTCTCTCGATGATGCCGGATCGGCTGGCTGTTGGTTTGCGTAAAAACGGAGAACGGAAAGTATTGCCTCAATCCCGTGGGTGGGCGCTGGCGGCGCTGCTCCCGATTGGCTATACTCGGACGCTTCTCCCCGCGTACGAGAAGATCCCGAACACTGAGCCCTTGCCCTTCTTTGGCTATAGCGCCGTCGCCGGGCTAAACGGGCGGCAGTATGTCGCGGCCGTCAAGACCGATGATCCATATAAGTGGCATCCGCGCTCGTTCCCCCGGCGCAAGCTGGAGCGGCTGGTGCGTGAGAAGTTACGCGCATATCCCGAGAACCGGGTGATCAAGCAGCATGCACATTGTGCGCTTGACTATTCCTGCCCGACTGCCAGTAACCTGTTTTTCTCGCGTTGGGAAATGGCAATTGCGGTTTCGCCGGGCTGTAATGCTCGCTGCGTTGGTTGTATCTCCAAGCAAGAGGAGGAGGAACTGATCTCGCCACAGGATCGCCTGACCTTTATTCCTACGGTTGAGGAGATTGTTGAAGTTGCGGTTCCACACCTTGAGAGCGCTCCTGATGCGATTGTCAGTTTTGGGCAGGGGTGCGAAGGGGAGCCGCTGCTACAGTTTCGGCGGATCGAGCAGGCGATCAAGGGAATGCGTGCTCGCACTGATAAAGGTGTGATTAATATCAACACGAATGGAAGCAGGCCCCGCTGGCTCCAGAAGCTCTATGATGCCGGGCTGGATACCATTCGGGTCAGTACGATCTCGGCTCACCCTGAGACCTATACCGCCTATTATCGCCCGCTTGGTTACACCTTTGAGGATATCAAGGAATCGCTGATTCGGGCGCGAGATGCTGGCCTGTATACGTCGATTAACCTGCTTTGTTTCCCGGGTATGATTGATCGAGAGCGCGAGGTTGAATCTCTGCTTGCGTTTGTGCGTGAGACAAAGCTGTGTTTGATCCAGTTGCGCAACCTGAATATTGATCCGGAAGTCCTGTTGCCGCGGATGCCCGCGCTCGACTCGATGGGGAAAGCGCTTGGCATGAAAACATTTCTGGAAGTATTACGGCGCGAGGTTCCTGAGGTGGAGCTTGGCAACTTTACGCGACCCATTCAACGACCGATATCAAGCGTACAAGCATAAGCACAAAAGTAAGAAGCAGGTGAGCAAGGAGTTTACCCATCTGCTTCTTGCGTTTTCTTTCGAGTGGTTCTGCGCTTCTTCGGCCGCTCTTCTCCTTGCAGCCGTTTGGCAAGCTCCGAAACGAAGCGCGAACGGGTCTGTGAATTGACCGGGAGATTGTGTTCGCGGCAGAATTCAAGCAGATCTTCGACAATAATAAAGATGGGCAGAACCGCGTATCCCTGGCCTCGGAGCTGATCGGTCATCCGTTGGGATTCCCAGTACCATTCTCTCCAGGTCGGGTGCATATCATCCGCATCGTCTGCGACACGCAGGAGTTTCGCATACTCTTCGGGCGAGTATGAGGCCAGAGCAATAAAAGATGTTTCATTCTCACGACTCATAAGATGTTCTGATCCCTTTGCTTCCACTGGTTCTATCACAACGACAAACAGATTGCTGCTAGCGCTGCACCTTGCCTGTTTCACGGAGCAGCCTGCGAGCTGCAACCGCGACCGGATCGACCCCAAGCAAGGCCAGACAATCGCGGGTGGCACAGCCTTCCGGTGTTCCAAGCATATGCTCGCGATAGAAGCAAGGCATACAGGGAAGATCCAGGTGTACAACGGTGGCCCGCTTTGGTTGCGGTTCGCCGGTATATGGCCCCCAGGCTTTATAGTTGGAAAGGCCAAAAATAGCAACGGTCGGCGTTCTGGCTGCGGCGGCCAGATGCATCAGCCCGGAATCGTTGCCGACGAAGAGATCAACTAGCTCCAGGGCAGCAGCCGTCACTTTGATACTTCCCTTCCCTGCCAGACTACGCACCGGCATCTCTGAGCGCATCAGGCTGATGATCTGTTGATGCAGTTCGGCCTCCTCTGGACCCCCCATCAGAAGTAATTGTCCCCCAACATCATGATAAAGGGTATCTGCTAATTGCGCAAATTTTTCCGGGGCCCAGCGTCGCGCTGTACTGTAGCCACCACTGCCCGGGTGCATGGCAATGATAGGACGCTGGAGCGTTTCCTCGGTCGCCTCACCATAGACGAGCAATCGGGCGGCTGTCCGTTCCTCGTCGCTTAATGGAAGAAACAGCGACTTATCGCGAATAGTTGCGCCAGCGGCTGCGGCAACCGCCATATTATAGTCAGCTTCGTGCATCGCGCCAAAGCCCTCATCCTTGACACGAACATTCAGGAACCAGCCGTGACCGTTATCCAGCCCAACGCGCCACTTTGCCCCCGTCACGCGCATCAATGCCTGATGTTTCAGCCTGCCAAAGAGCAGCGTCAGGTGGTGGAACAGGAGTACTGCGTCATATCTGCCCTCTCTCAGCGGGCGCAACAGGTGTAACAGGCGCTTGAGATTGCCGGGGTGCTTGATAAATTGCTTGGGATAGTCAAACAAGTATTTATCAAGAACAATAATATGATCGATTGCATTCCATCCGTTGAGCAATCCAGCAGAGTCAGGTGTAACCAGTAGATCAATGCGGGCATTGGGATAGCTCTCACGCAGCGCACGAAGGGCCGGAGTCGCAAGCAATAGGTCGCCAATCCCGGCCAGTTTCACAACAAGAATGCGGGCATTCTCTGGTAACGTAATCTGTGTTGTATGCATCATGAACTTTTCCAGATAGAGATTGTGCTGTAGTCGCGGAAACCGAGACGACGATATATTTTCTCGCTCATTGAGGTCGGAGAGAGCACTGCATATTGATAGCCAAAGCGGTGTGCTTCATGCAGTGCGTGCCGGACCATTGCCGTGGCGATGCCTTGTCGCCGCGCCTCAGGAAGGGTTGCTACGCCGAAGATGCCTGCTAACCCCGCATGCAGCAGCAGGGAGGTGATAGCGACAGGCTCCCCGTGTTGATACCCTATATAGTGGTGCCACGAAGCGTTGAAGCCCTCATAGAGATACTTCTTATAGTACAGTGCTGCGATGTCTGGCGGGTTGCCAAATCCCTGCTGCTCGATTTTTTGTAATGGGGCCAGACTCTCCGCATCTTGTGCTTTCTGGATAGTCAGGCCCTCGGGTGTAGGTTCGTCCCGGGCGAACTCGGAAAGGTTGAGTGCCATACAGCTCTTGTTCACCAGATGCACAAAGCGGCGACGCTTGAGAAAGTGGGCGAAGTGAACCGGGCGGGTTGCCGCTCCCAGCACCCAGGCAAAGCCTGTATTCCGTTCTGTGAAGTAGCGGGACATCCTGTCGATGTAGGCAGAAATGGTGCGCTCGTCATTGTCTAGAATATGCGTTTGCAGGACGGCGTTCAGAATAGGCACTCCGGTATAGAGCCAGGTGAGTTCCGCTGTCTCGTGGAGCTCACCTTCTGGCATACTTCGTCCGAAGCCGGCCATCTCCTCACAGATGATAGCATCAACGGCGGTTGCGAAGGTGAAATCGGTTGTGTCTTGAAGTGGTTTCATGCATTTGCCTCGTTCGCGGCTGGCTGTAAGCGAGCATGTACGACATGACGAACGCGAGCCGGAGAAATGTCTTTCATACATTGGGTAGTGAAGAAGCGGCAATCAGCCGGTCCTTCGGCGGTATAACAGGGACGACACCAGATATCGCTTGTCAGTACGGTTGCCCGAGGGCTGATGGGACCACTCAGGGTGGGATCGGTCGGACCATGAATGGCGATGACGTTTGTGCCGACCGCGGCTCCGATGTGCATGGGGCCGCTGTCACCTGTAATCAGGATATCAGCCTGTTGCAGCAGGGCCGCAAGCTGGATCAGATTGGTCTTTCCCGCCAGGTTCAGCGGGCGTTCGCGCATACGCTGAAGCACAGCCTCAATAATCGGTTGATCTTGTGGCGTTCCAGTAAAGACCACAGTATAGCCATCATCGTGGATCAGGCGATCGACCAATGCGGCCCAGTACGGGATAGGCCAGCGCTTGGATTGTCCGTTATGAGAGCTGACGTGACAGGCAATCAGGGGTGTGCCGGGCCTCCATCCATGCTGCTGTAACAGCGCTCGAGCCTCCTGACGAGCCTGTTCTTCTACAAAAATGTGTGGAATACGATCGGCCTCGGTGGGCTGTGCACCGGCCGCTCGCCCTAGTTGCAGACAGTAATCAACCTCGTGTTTGCGATCACCGGGCCGCCAGTGTCTTCCTGCGATTGGATCGGTCATAAAGCCAGGGTATCCTTCTTCCGCGAACCCGATGCGTCTGGGTGCGCCGCTCAACACGGACAGGATAGCCGCCCACGGGCCATAGACGCTGATTGCAAGATCATAGTGACGATCACGCAGACGTTTCAGCAATGAGCGCAGTTCTTGCCAGTTCTTTTGCTGGAAGAGCGAGCGTGGTCTGCGCCAGATATTGGGATCATAGGAGATCAGATCGGCAATATCCGGGTCGTTGCGTAGCAGTGCAGCGCTGGAGGGCGTCGCCATCAAATCGATCTCTGCATCTGGATAGGTGCGCTTGAGCAGACGGAGCACCGTTGTTGACATCACCAGATCCCCGATGAGGTCAAGCCGTAAGATCAAGATGCGTCGGGGGTGAAAGGTGGCCGGGTTGAGTGGCTGCTTGCGCTTCCCTGCTTCTTTGAGACGGAGTGCGAGCCCTGCCACACTCAGGCCGCTGTAGATCGTCTTCAGTAACGCGTCTCTGATGCTATGAACAAGCACATTGCGAAGTTTCCGCTGTGAAGCCGGTCGTGTCGGGTAGCCGTATTCATCTATCCCTGGCTGCAACATATTTTCCTCTATTTTCAGGTGTTCAAATCTAACTCTCTTTGCTGCATTATAGAGAGTGCGAGGTAAAGTTGCAAATATGCAGCCCTTTGACTGGGAAGAAGAGCTTATAGAGCGGCAAGAAGCGAGAGAAAGTTGATCTGTTCTTTCTCCCGCCCGCGCTGTTCCAACTGGTTCCTAGCTCCCAAAACGATTGTGCAGAATAAGCCTGCTTGTTCCATTGGGGCTGATGCTTTTGACTGCCAGCGAGATGCGGTTCTCGGCATTCAGTGCTTCCCAGTAGGTTTTTAGCACATCTTCAGCTTTGCCCTGACAGGGGAGCAGCAGCGGATCGCCGCTAAAGCTCGGCAGTGGATTTCCGGGGCCCTGATAGGTGGTCAGGCCGAAGCCAAATCCCGCCTCAGGCATAGCCGGGCGATAGGTGAAGCGATCTGTATAGGCAGGATCAATCTTGCTTGCCTTGAGAATGCTGAAGCACACGCTCCCCGTTTGCTGCTGCAAATCGAGCATTGCACTGATGCGCGGCGTGTAGTGAGGGGCATCCGGTTCGCGCTCGCGTTTCGCCAGTGCCTCATCAAAGGTGCCTCCCGCTTGCAGGGTCTCAAAGATAGTGCGTGTCTGGTCTCCGTTGCTGACAAGGTAGCGATATGGAAGGTCAAGCATGGCCTCATAAATAATCAGGCTGGGATCCTCAACCAGACGAGCGTCAACCGGTTCAGTTCTCAAGACGTTGCGATCAGCCACAAAGCGGCGATTTCGGCTCTGCTCGCTGCGTCCCATGATCCAGTAGATAATGAACCAGCCGTTCTCTTCTTCTGAACGTCCGATGACGAGGCCGCGTCCAGGATACGGGTTGTTCTGGATATGCTGCTTGAAATTCTGGTGAGCAAGCGCTAGCGCATCTGTCATTGTGCGAGTAAACTCCTTCATAAACTGGAATAATATTGCACTCTCATGGTAGCATATCACGCCAACTATCGTGAAACGCAGCCATTACTGGCGGCAGAAGGTATTCAGAAGGGTGCAGGCTGCCTCTTCAATGGCCTGTTCGGGGATACGCTTCACGCAGGGATGCTCATCCAGTTCATCGGGGCGGAAATCCAGGCGACCGCAAGGGATACATGGGCAGGACGGACATTTTTCCTGTGAGGTAATAACGATATGGCGGTTCGCAGGGCCCCACGGGCCAAAGATTGCGGGATCAGTCGGGCCGAACAGGCGCACGGTGGGCGTACCCTGAGCTACAGCCAGATGGAGCGGCCCGTTATCAACGCCAAGGACCAGACTGGCCCGTTTGAGCAACGCTGCCAGTTGTCCGATCGTCATCTGACTCAAGAGCAGGGGGCGTGGCTCGATGCCTTGTGCGATTGCTTCCAGCATCTCGTGCTCAGCGGGGCTGCCGGTCAGCACCAGACGCGCTGTCGGATATCTATTGAGGAGGGCGTTCGCGCTGCGGGTCCAGGCGGCATTGCGCCAGAGTTTGACCGCGCCTCCGGTTCCGGGGTGGATCACCAGCACTTCTGTCTTCTCATCGATGCCAGCCTGTTCAAGTTGCGTCTGAAGCCAGCACTGTTCGTCGGTGGTTGGCGTGAAGACAAGCGGGTAGTGTTCCGGCGCGAAGGGTTGCTCAAGCGCCGGCAGACCGAGGGCCTCCAGTCCGGCGCTGGTCAGCTCAAGATTATAGAAAGTCGAGTGTCGATGCGGCCGAAATGGCAGGGCGTGCGTTAAAAAGGGTTCCGCTGGAGCAAGAGCATAGCCGACTCGGCGTGGTATGCCTGCCAGATACATCAGGGCTGCGCCCCACCAGAAGTCATTGCGCAGGTTGATGGCAAGGTCATAGTGCTCCTCGCGTAGCTCGTGGGCTATCTGGCGAAGCAGCGTGTAGGGCTCAAGCGCCGATTGGGCCGTGCGGCGGAAGCCCGGGAAGGCACAGGTGCGCAGGTGATCAATGGCCGGGTGTCGGGCGACGATATCAGCCGCCCAGGGACCGACCATCATCGTGATCTGTGCAGTGGGCACGTAGGCGCGAAGCGCATCTAGCACGGGCGTGGTCATTACCATATCACCCAGATGGTCAGGGCGGATCAACAGAATGCGCGGGCGCTCGGGAAGCGGCTGCTGTGCTTTTGCCCGGGCGGCGATGGCTCCCGGGAGGCCGGCCACACGAACGGCCTCAAGAAGCGCTATACGGAGCATGTGCTTCATGAGACGACCTCGCTATTCTGCTGTGTCGGAAGCAGGCGCAGGACTGCCTGCCACACATCATCTACGGTGATAGCCTGCATACAGGTGCAGTTCTGGCAGGCGTTCATTTTCCCCAGGAAGAAGCAGGGCTGACCGGTCGGATGTTTCCAGAGGGCGATATGCTTCGGGTCATCGGTTGGATAGGGGCCGTACTCCTGTGGGCTGGTGGGACCGAAAATGCCGATCACCGGGATACCAACAGCGGCGGCAAGATGCATCGGGCTACTATCATTGCCAATGTAGAGAGCACAGGCCTCAAGCTGCGCCGCCAGTTCGCCGATACTGGTTTTGCCGGCGAGATTGACAACGCTTCCCTCAGGAACATCCAGTCCATCAAGCAGGCTACGGGTCAGCTCGGTATCGCTTTGACCACCGATAAGCAGCACATGGGCCTGCAATTCATGAACCAGCTTCGCGACAAGGGCACGATAGCGTTCCAGCGGCCAGCGCTTCGCGGTCAACTCCATGCCGGGATTACTACCACCACCCACAAACACAGCGATCTGGGGTTGACCCAGATGCCGAGCGCTGCGCCGTTCTTCCTCGGTCGGGACAAAGCGCATGCGTGGTTGTCTGATAGGAAGTTTCAGGGCACGTGCCAGATCAAGATAGATATCTGCCTCATGTTGAAGGTGTTCGGATGAGCCGGATACCGGCACACGATCAGTGAGTGAGAAGCCACGTCCCAGACTATCCGGTCCCACGCGACGAGGGATGCCAGCCAGCCAGGGAAGCAGCGTCAGAAGTGGCGAGCGATCCAGCACAAAGGCAAGGTCAAAGCGATAGGTTCGTAGTTTGCGAGCCAGTTGCAGATATTCTTTAAGGCTATACCGGCCAAAAATACCGACTGAGCCACAATCAATCACACGATCGACGGCGGGGTGATGCTCTGGTATGACCTTTGACCAGGAACCCGTGACATAGGTGATGGTGGCATTGGGATAGCTGGCACGAAGCGTTTCCAGCAGTGGCGTTGTCATAATCAGGTCGCCCAGACAGCAAGGCTTTATCACCACAATAGAGCGTGGCTGTCTGCTGGCGCTTCCGATGCGCAGTGTATCCAGCAGTGTAAATGGGATGCGGAGTGCCTTGCAGACCGCACTGATAACCTGTTGACGCAGAGTAAAAGCCCTCCCTCTCGATCAAGTCGGCTTTATTATAACCGAGAAGAGCGAGAAAAGTCGATGAAAGGAGTACCAGAGAGTACAAAAGAGAGAGGACGTCGTCTGGACGACGTCCTCGGACCTGTTTTGCCCTGGTATAGAAGGTATAAACCTATTGCTTGCTCGCGCCAAGAATGGCATTCACTTTTGTGCCGCACTCGACACAGAGACCTTTCAACGCGGGTTTCCCGTTCTTCATCGTGACGCGCTGTGCGTCTTTAATCTCGGTCTTTTTCTTGCATTTCACGCAATAATACAGGTCTGCCAAAGTGTTATTACCTCCTTCTATCCGTTAAGAGCTGAAAAAGCTGATATCCTCGTGCTGAGGATGAATTGCGCGGGTCAGGTATACTTCATATCCTGCTTCGCGCAACTGATGCTGTACACGTACAGCGGGATCAAGGGTGGTAAATGCAGTGAAGAGGGTTGGTCCGCTGCCAGATAAATAGACGTGAGGCGCTCCTGCGCGAAGCATCTCTTCTCTGGCTCGGGCAACCTCCGGATACTGTTCCAGCACACCTCGTTGCAGGCTGTTATGCAGGTCTTCAGGTCGTACGGGAGTTTGCTGTTCCAGTGCAGTGCGCAGTTTCCGGCTCCATGAGCCATCACAGTAGTCATCAGGCGTCAGGTTTCGGAAGACGGAGGCCGTCGAGACACTGATAGCTGGTTTGAGCAGGAGCAGCCAGCGCATGGAAGCGGGCCAGTGTGGTGTCAGAGGTGTAATCACTTCTCCGCGACCTTCACAATAGGCAAGCCCGCCTTCCAGGAAGAACGGTACATCGGAGCCCAGAGCGGCCGCGATCTCATGCAGTTCTTCTGCTGAGATGGGCAACTGCCATGCCCGTTGCAGCAGGGTGAGTACAGTTGCTGCATTGCTGCTTCCGCCTCCCAGGCCAGCAGCGACCGGGATCTGCTTATAGAGTTCCACTTCAAAGCCGTAAGGCAGTGCCAGCCGTTGGCGGAGTGCCTGGATCGCTCGCACCACAAGATTATCATCGCCGTTAAGTTCCGGGCGTGAGCAGGTGAGCCGCACCGCATCCTCAGCGATGGCGGTCACACAGATGGTATCGTAGAGATCAATGGTCTGCATAATCGTCAGCAGCTCATGGAAACCATCGCTCCGACGCCTCAGAACGTCCAGGGTCAGATTGATCTTGGCGTACGACCGGGCAAAACAGGTCTGACCTGCTCGCTGTTCAGAAAGGTGTGTGTTCGTCATGATACCTGAATGTCTACGCTATAATTTTTTATTATAGTGAGGGTTATTCTGATACGCGCTCATTGCTGATTACAGCATAGATGTTGATGAGGCGCAACCAGAAGACGATCAACATTGCACGCAGCAATCCTGATCTGTTTGGAAAAGGTGTGGAGAGAATACATTAGAAATGCAAAAATTGTCAAGCACGCTGTCCATCCTGGTGACTGATCTCATTTCTTTATCGCCCATTTTGCCTATTCTTGCGGGAAGAATGGCCGCTTCGATAGCCTGAATTTACCCCTGCTCCAGTGATTGTAGTTGGCCTGTGTTATACTGTCACGTATGCATGTATAAATGATGCCTCAATCGTCGTAGGAATTTTAGAGTATAAATCATACCTGGAGTGTTGGTGGGACTTATGGATATAACTGTTGCATACTTCCACCCGTTCTTTCACCCGGAAACGGTGAAGCGCGATTTTGAGCGCATACGAGCAACGGGCGCAACAAACATTGTGTATGCTATTCATGAACAGGAAGAGCAACGCTGGGCGCGAGATTTGGAGCGCGGGTTACAGATAGCACGGGATCTTGGGTTGCGAGTGTTCCTGAGCCTCGGGCGTTATGGAAATCTGTTTGCCGGTCCTGCACATACTCCAAGCTGGTTTACGTTTCGGAATATGGAGTCCCGGGTCAAAGATCGGCATGGGCGCTATCATGGCGAGACCTGCTATAACCATGAGCCATTTCGCTCGTTCATCTTCAAAGAGATCGAATACTTTCTCAAGAACTACCCCATTGATGGCATCCTGATTGATGAGCCGCGTGGCCCTGATATCACCTGTTTTTGCTCTGTCTGTCGGGCACTCTGTCCTGATATCGCAGACCTTCCTCATTTTCGGCGTCGCTCGATGATTGAGTTCTTTGGAGAAATGTTCGCGACCGTCAAGCAGGCAAAGCCCGGGGCAAAGACGGCTGTCGTGTTGCTTCCCGAAGATCTGGACCTGGCCGAAGAGCTGGCCTCAGCTATCCCCCAACTGGATATTATCGGGTGTCACTTGTTCTGGCAGCTCTTGAATGAGGATGTGACAAAGGTGGCCGAGTGGGGGCAGACGCTGGTCTCAATCGCGCATCAGTATGAGAAGCAGAGCCAGCTCTGGTTACAGAACTATAATCTCAGTGCTGGCGATGAAGAGCAGCTAGAGTCCTCTTTTAAGATGTTACTCGGTGCAGATCCTGACGAGGTCGCCTGCTATTACTACTGGCGCAACAATGAGAATCCCGAGCGGGTTTGGGAGTTGACCCTTGACCTCTTGCGTCGTGTTCCGCGCCCGCACTTCTTCAAGCACCCCACTCTGTCACGACTTCCGGCGATCTCGGCATCACCAAGTAAAGAGAAGCAACAGCACTGGAAGTCATTTCTCTCGTAGAGAGAAGAAAGGGCGATCATTCGACCGCCCTCATCGCTTATTTCGTGTTGCGACCAAAAGGCTGTGTCCCTGTGTCTTTATCTTCTTCAAAGAGCTGTTCAAGCAGCGTTCGGACAGCCTGGAGCTCTTTCCGGGTTGCCGCTTCGTCGGCCTGAGCTTGCAGTATGACGCCCTGAATGCCGAGTAGCTTGAGCAGTGATGCGCGTTCGCGGTCCAGCTCGCCCGAGACACGAAGGAACGAGGGATAACGAACTGCCTCACGGACAGCCTGATAGCGTAGCGTCTCTTCAATGCTGAGCGTGCCATTTGTGTTAAAGTCCAGGTCAACAGCAGTGATGCCAAAGAGTGAACTCAAGGTTCTGATGAAGAGCGGGAATAGTTCTTCTGAGCGCATCGGAACTGTAACGACCTTTTCGATGTCTTTCGGTTCCAGGGTCAGGAGGTGGGCAGGGGCCGTGAGTGGCAGCACGACGTATTGCACCCCTTGCTCCTTGATGTGGGCAAAGCTTTCACGGTTCAGGTGCTCCCACCCGCCTGTGATGCGCAGGCCGCTGACCACATCATCATTGTAAGACTTTGCGGCTTCGATCTCTTGCTTTACTGTTTCCAGAGTACCATTCTCTTTACCGTTCCAGGTAAAAAGCAGGCCATCAGCTCCGGCTTTTAAGGCTGCCTCGGCGTTTCCTGCGACGATCTGCGGAAACTCAATCACAAGCGCTGCGGCATGAGCTTTTGAATCGGGCTTGTTCTTGCCCAGAAAGCCCATCCCTGCACCACTTTGCGCCCGGCGTGCCTGTGTAAACATGTCGTGCAGTTTTGCCATATTTTAACAAAATCTCCTTATCATGGACACGGTTTCTTCTCATCCGTGTGCTGCATTCTACCTTTGTACTTGAAACATCAAGAAGCAAGTTCATTATAGCATCTTTCCCTGTGATTGACATATGCCTGCGTGCTTCAGACGCCGCACTCCTTTTCTGATGCGTGTCCCCATAACGGCAGACCTGCTACAATGATGGCTGGATGGGAAGGCTCGCTTTCCCGCGTATTTCGGTAGTGAAAGGTGTTGTCAATGATGCAGTACGAGAATGTTGCCGAGGCGGTGCGTGCTATTCAGGCACGAACAACCTTGAAGCCCCGTGTGGCTCTGATTCTGGGCTCCGGTCTGGGTGATCTGGCGGCGGAACTGGTCGACGCGACCGCTATTCCATACGCGGAGATTCCGCATTTTGCCCGTTCAACCGTGATTGGACATGCGGGGCGTCTGTTACTTGGGACGCTGGAAGGCGTGCCTGTGGTTGTCATGCAGGGGCGCTTTCATCTCTATGAGGGCTACTCTCCCGAGGTAATTACATTCCCGATTCGGGTGATGCGTCTGCTTGGCGCCGAAATCCTGATTGTGACGAATGCCGCAGGCGGGGTTAATCCCGCATATGCCACAGGAGATATTATGCTGTTGAAAGATCATATCTTCCTCCCTGGCATGGCCGGATTAAACCCGCTCATTGGTCCCAATGATGAGCGCTTTGGTGAACGCTTCCCGCCGCTGGCCCATGCCTATGATGTGGAATTGCGTGAGGTGGCTCGCACGGTCGCACAATCCTGGCCCGATCTGACCTTGCAGGAGGGTATCTATACAATGGTGACGGGCCCGAACTATGAGACCTCAGCCGAGCTTCGCTTTTTGCGCACCATCGGAACCGATGCTGTCGGTATGTCGACGGTGCCTGAGGTGGTGGTAGCGCGGCATATGCGCATGCGAGTGCTCGGGTTAAGCCTGATCTCGAATGAGGCCACGGGTGATGAAGAGGCCGAGGTCAACCACGAGGAGGTGCTTGAAGCGGCAAACGCGGCACGTCCGAAGTTTACCGCGCTGGTTCGGGGGATTATCCGTTCACTTCAGTAGCGGCTCATAATGTTCAAGCGCGCCAAAGCGAGAATAGCAGCGTCTTCCTCTCAAATATGACAATCTCTTCGGAATGATTGACCCGCTCTTCTTCGGAGGGAGCCATCAAGAGCATGTAGCAAGAGCGGGTCGCACATCGAATTGCCACACGCATCGAACGGAGAACGCTTCCCGTCCGACAGGACCGGGCGAGAATGGGGCACGTGTCACTTGTCCCTGATGTGTCGGACAAAGAGGACAAAGCAGCCCCTGTGAAAAGGCTGAGGTGCGGTGGAGTTCAGACACAAGCCTCCTGGCGGGAGGTGATTGACTTCAGTAGTGAGAAAAGAAAAGGCGTGCATCTTACTGAGAGATGCACGCTTGCTGCTTATTTCTTGGGAGCCACAATTAATTCAAGATATGTCCAGTTAAAGCGTTTCCCTTCCCAACTCATAAAGAAAACGGCATAGTAGTTGCCCGGGGGCAGCGTAGGTGCTACTGTGTACTTCCATTGAATATGTCCTTGATCGTCGGTCTTTTGCACCTGTGGGGTCGAGGGATCGAAAACAAGGGCGTTCTCTATCTCCTCGGGGAAGGCCTGACCTATGCGGTCATTTGAGGCCCAGGGTGCGTTTGTCAGCTCAACCAGCTTCTTATTGAAGTCGCTGTCCTTTTTAGTGAGCCAGAGACGGGTGGCGATACCTGCCGTGTGTAGCTCTTCAGGACTATTACAGGTGCCGCTCCCTGTGACCGGTTTCTTCTGTGCTTGCATATCGGCAGTCAGTTGGGTTTGATCGCCTTCCATAAGGCCATAGGATGAAAGTTTGCCTGCTGGACAGCCGAAACCTGTCGTCAGAATGTCGATAGTAGGGGTTGGGGTTGGCGCTGTTTTCGTTTCGGTTGCCGTTGGCACTGTTGTGGTTGATGGCGTCGGTGTCAATTTTGTGTTTGCCTGATTTGCTGACTGTGGGCGATTGATCGCACCAATAGTGAAGCCACTGAGTAAGCCAGCAACCGCAAATAAAATAAGGGCGATGAGTACAGCGCTTTGTGGTTTATTCGGCCTCTTGCCGTTCTGTTGTGCTTGCCCTGAATAGCCGTGAGGTGGTGGCGTATGCGGGCCAGGTTGTGATGGTACTATTGGTTGCATGCTCTACGCGCTTTCTTCTTGAAATTCCCTGCACAAAATAAACTTTCCACTTACCTTTTACCATCATATCATGAGTGGGCCGGAAGGTAAGAGTTTTATCTATTTGCATTAGCCAAAATAGGTAGGGAATCGGAAAGAGAGCATGCTTGAGCGCTACTTCTCTTTGGTCACGGTAAACTCAACCCAGCTCCAGTTTGCATAGGTGCCGTCCCAGTCGGTGATAATCACAAGGAAGTATTTGCCCGGTTTGGTGCTGGCGGAAACGCCAAACTTCCAATGACCTTGCCCCTTTTCGTTGCACATCTGGGTTTGTGGTGTGCCGGGATCAAAGACCAGAGCTCCAGAGATTTCACCGGGGAGTGGCTCCTTGACCTTGTCGGGAGGCCAGAGGTTACTGGGAATCTGGATGCGCCCATTTTTATGCTCGGAAAGCCAGAGCTTACAGGTGATCCCTCCGGACTCGATGGGGTTTCCCGATTTGGCGCATTCTCCCGATTTATCGACCGCATGGGCCTTGAAGGTATATTGGATGGCCCCGTTCGCGATACCGCTGTAAGCCGTTTCGTCAACAACGGGGCAGTTGAGCGGCACCTTCGGGCCAGAAACCGGTGTCGTGGTGGCGGTTGTTTGAGCTACAGGTTGTGATGCTTGCGGTTTTGCGGCAGGAAAGAGCGCTTTTCCGGCAGCACCAAATGTAAAACCTGCGAGTAAGCCTGCAAGGGAAAAGAGAAAGAGAGCTGTGATAATGGCTTTCTTTCGACCTTTGCTCGGTTGGTTATACATATTCTGCATTTTCTAGAAAAATCTATGTTATTGTGTTGTTGTTTGTTATTGTATTACTAATGATATCACGCTATCGGTTGTGCTGTACCCTATTAGGCCAAATGGGTAGGATGCGCAAAAAGAGACCGATCATCACCCTGGGGAAGGCTTGATCGGCGAGCCCAGAAAAAGGGGGTATGGGGGAAAACCTGGGCCGGTAAGAAGAGCGTTCTACTCTCATGTATATGAACGGGAAAACAGCTCAATTTTTGTGCTGTTCTTACTCGGATTCTTGCTTGTCAGTATGATACAATACAGACACGAGGAACAGTCTTTTTTGCGGACAGGGGGTGATACTGATGCATTATTTAAATCTGGCTATTCTGATCTTGCTCCTGCTGGCCGTATTTGGGCCCAAGCATCTGGTGAAGATGGGCAAGGGAGCGGGAAAAGTGGTCGGCGAGGCAAAGGTGATGAAAGACAAGCTGATGGCCGACCTGAAAGTTGACGATATTGTTGGTGATCTGCGTGATGTGCCCACATCTCCTCGCGATGTCGCACGGAAGCTACTCCTTGATTCACCAAAGGACACCAAAGAGCAGGACGTCAAGGTCGCAAAAGCGGAATAAGCCCTCTCTCCTCGCAGGAGGCAGCCGAGTAATACCACTAGTGGCGTCAGCGGCGTGATGAGTGCTGACGCGCCGTACTATGCTCTTTGCGAGGAACCTTCTTGCTACCCCATCCGGTGACGTGAAGCCAGCGCTCGAAGGTCATAAGTTCCGGATAAATGGCACGAAGCGCCGGGATATCTGCCCTGAAACCACTGGTACTGAGCCAATCGAGATAGCGTACCATCTCAGGGCTGTAACCCTGTGTGCGCGACATTTCTACATAGTGTACCTCTTTTTCAAGCACGCGGCTAAAGGCTTCGGCAATCTGAAGCATAGAAAGCTCATCACCCGCAAGTTCCAGCGCCTGGCCGAGAAAGCGCTGTGGCTGCGCAAATGCCAGAGCCGCGAACGCACCGATATCTGCGACGGCAATCATCTGTAGACGGCGCTCGGCAGGAAGTGCCCAGGCAAGGACACCCTCTTGAATGGCTGAACCAAACATTGTGTGAAAGTTATCCATAAAAAAGACAGGCCGGAGAATGGTTGCGGGAATGTTGAGAGCGCGGATATATTGTTCAATCTGCCACTTGCTTTCAAAATGAGGGATGTTGGTATTGCGGTCGGCGCCCCCAATCGAGCTATAGACAAAGTGCTGTATGCCCTGTGCACTGGCGGCGTTCACCAGTCGCTTGCCCTGGGTGATCTCGGTCGCGGGATTCTGAAGCGTGTCTGGCTGCATGCTGAAAACGCCGTAAACGCCATGGAGGGCTTCGCTTAGCGTCTCCGTTTGGTCAAGGTTGCCGGGAACCAGTTCTACGCCGCGTTGAAGGAGTTCGCGCGCGGTTGGTTTGCGGGGATCACGTACTAGAGCGCGTACCTTCCAGCCCTGTGCGAGAAGATGATGCGTGACGGCTCCGCCCTGCTTACCGGTTGCGCCAACGACGAGAATAGTTTTTGCCTCTGGTAGCATAGCGCTCTCTCCGACGTATGATGGTAGAAAACCTCCTTCTCTTCTTACTATACCTGTCTATTTGATAGATGTGGATAAATGTTTGTTGCCCTTCCCGGATCAAACCCGCCAGAGGGAAGGGCACCCATGCTTAATGCATAGAATCATAGACCTTGTCAGTTTTCGCGGCCATAATGAAATCATTGCGATGAAGCCCGTGGATCGCATGTGTCCACCAGACAACACCGACACGACCCCACTCCAGCGCGATCGAGGGATGATGTCCCTCTTCCTCTGCCAGCTCTCCTACTTTGTTGGTGAATGCCAGAGCCTGAGCAAAGTTTTTGAAGGTAAAGACCCGTTCAAGGCGACGAATCCCGTCTTGCTCGATAACTGTCCAATCGGGAAGCTGTTTCATATATTCAGCAATTTCAGCGTCGGTGGCTTTGGGAGCATCGGCGCGGCAGGCCTCACACTTCAAATGTCTGAGTTTTGTCATAGCGCTTTTTTCTACCTCCTGAAATAGAATCCTCTATTAGTATACGGATGGGGTCCATGTATGGAGGCATCGGCAGTAGAGAACAAGCAGGTAACGTGTTTCAGGTTATGCGAAAAGGTGTGGGCGTGTGGCTGGTCCCTGATCGGGCCAAATGATCACATCGACACTTTTGTTGGCGGCTTCCGGCTGGATGAGCGCCTGTACCAGTACCTCGGCAAGGTCGGCGCGTGGGATCATACCATCTGTCGGGAGGGGATGAGGAAAAACCAGAATACTTTGTCCGCCCGGATCATCGGTCAGGCCACCGGGATGAATAATGGTATAGGTCAGGCCACTGCTTATCAGTGCCTCTTCGGCCTTGTGCTTGGCTCGAAGAATATGTGCCAGAGGCGGGATGCGTTCGGGTTGTTGTGTGCCCATTGAGGAGCAGAGGATAAAGTGGTGTATGCCTGCCTCTTTGGCCGTATTGATTGCCCGAACGAGCAGGGCATGTTCAGTTTCCTCAATCACCCTGCGATCGCTCATAGAACGCGTGCCAATGACACTGATAACGGCCGTGCATCCGTCCATTGCCTCCCGTAATGTTGCGGAATCGAGTATATCAGCAACGAAGATCTCTGTGGTGGGTGATTGCAGTCCTCGGGCCTTCTGTGGGCTGCGTACAAAAGCGCGAGCGTGAATGCCTTTTGCTTGAAGTGAGGAGAGAACAATGCGGCCTGTAGCGCCACTGGCGCCGAGAACCAGAACGCGTCCTGTGAAATCTACCATAAGTTGCAGCTCCTTCTTCAATCTTTCTTCTTCTATTATAGTCGTGCATGCAGAAGGATGAAGCACACAGGCCCGGAAAGAGAAAAAGCCGCCTTCCGGGTAGGAGAGACGGCCTCTTCGTGGTTCTATCTATCGTTCTACCAGGAGGGTGGCGTAACAGGCGATGCCCTCGCCGCGGCCTGTGAAGCCGAGGTTATCGGTCGTAGTGGCTTTGACGCTCACCTGATCGAGCTCAAGCCGCAGGGCACTGGCGATGTGCTGGCGCATCGCGGGCGTGTGGGGAGCCATTTTCGGGCGTTGCGCCACAATCGTGACATCAATATTGCTGATTCTCCAGTTCTGCTTGCGAATCAGCTCATAGGCATATTCCAGAAAGACGGTGCTTGGCTGATCTTTCCAGCGGGGGTCTTCTGAGGGAAAGTGAGAGCCAATATCGCCCTGAGCGGTTGCGCCAAGCATGGCATCTACAATCGCGTGAAGCACCGCATCTGCATCGGAGTGACCCGAAAGGCCGAACTCATAAGGGATGGTCACACCTCCGAGGATCAGCGGACGATCCTTGACGAACGCATGAACATCGAAACCAAAACCAATACGCATTGTCATTTTTCCTGACCTCGAACAAGGATTTCGGCGAAGAGGAGATCTTCCTGTGTTGTAATCTTAATGTTGGTATATGATCCGGGAAAGATCGTTACCTGGTGTCCCAGACGCTCCAACAGAGTTGCATCATCGGTCATATCGTCTTGTGCTTCGGGAGCGTGATGGGCCTCATAAATCAGCGGGAAAGAGAAGACCTGAGGTGTCTGCACCGACCAGAGCTGCGAGCGGTCGGGTGTCGCGACAATCACATTTTCTCGTACCTGCTTGATCGTATCTTTTACCGGGACAGCAGCAATAGCGGCTTGCGTCTGCTGCGCGGCCTTCAGGCCTTCCTCCAGTATAGCAGATGTGACAAAGGGGCGGGCGGCATCATGAATCATTACCCAGCGACAGCCGGGTACATGTTCTTGTAGCGCATCCAGCCCGTGGCGCACGGAATCCTGCCTTCGCTGGCCGCCGGGAACGACAGCAATCACTTTATGCCAGCGTTCCTGCTGGCAGAGCTGCTGTACGTCATAGAGACGCTCCTCGCTGGTCACAATGACAATCGTGCTGATCAGAGGGGACTCCTGAAAGGTATCAAGGGTGCGGGCAAGAGTAATACGGCCAGCAAGGGGGATCCAGAGCTTGTCGCGCCCCATGCGACGACTGGCCCCGGCGGCAACGATAACAGCGGCGGCTGTTGTATTCATGCTCTTCTTGAATCGCTTCCTTTCTCCAGTAGGGTTTGAAAGAGAAAGAGGGCACCCGCTGCGGGGTGCCTCTGAATGGGTTGCTCTGTTTGCTTTTTATGCCTGTCTCTGTCTGGTCGCCTGAGGGACCGAGGGAGGAGAGGCGGTGTTCGTCTGCTGTTGACTTTGTGGTTGCTTGGGATGGGCAAAGATCATACGACCGGCGACCGTTTGCAGCACGCGGGTGACGGTCACCTCGATCGTCATGTTCATATACTGGCGTCCGTTCTCGACGACAATCATCGTGCCATCATCAAGGTAGCCGACGCCCTGTCCGAGCTCTTTGCCATCTTGCATAATCTTGATATGCAGATCTTCGCCGGGGAGCAGCACCGGTTTAATCGCGTTGGCGAGCTCGTTAATATTCAGAACTTTGACGCCCTGCAACTCGGCTACCCGGTTCAGGTTGAAGTCATTCGTAATGATCGGACAATGCAGGTCTTTTGCCATCTTGACCAGTTTGCCATCAACGTCATTGATGCCCTCAACGTCGGTATCAATGATCTCGATGGGCACCGTGGCATCCTTCTGAAGCCGATTGAGAATTTCAAGACCACGGCGTCCCCGGTTGCGACGCATGGTATCAGCGGAGTCGGCGATGCGTTGAAGCTCATTCAAGACAAAGCGTGGAACAGTGAGTGTGCCGCTAATAAAACCGGTCTGGCTGATATCAGCGATCCGGCCATCAATGATCGTGCTGGTATCCAGTAGAATGGGAGAGGGCGGATGCTGCGCTTTAGCCTTGTCTTTGTCGCGATCTTTCTTGCGGTCGCGTTCATTCTCTTCATCGCGATCGCGGTCGCGGCGGCGTTGCCACATGCCCTGAAAAAGGTGGGCAAGATCGCTTTTACGCATAACCGCAGAGGCCACACCGAGCCAGCCGAACAGCACGGCCCCGACAAAGGGCAACAGATGTCCCAGTGGCTCTGGCAGGCTATTGAGAGGAATAGCCAGAAGGGCCGAGATAATCAGGCCAACGGTCAGGCCGATGGCGGCAGCTACCAGATCGCTGGCGGCTGCTTTCCGAATTTTATCGCGCATCCATACGTACGGAATGACCGTAACGTATGGGGTGATTACAAAGGCAAAGACCCCGGCGATAAGCGCGATACCAATAATCCACTGCCAGGGAAGAGACTCTTTCCCCGGTACGGCATGGGAAAGCTGCCACATGTAGTAGCTGAATATGGTGCCGATGGCAATGAGGCACCCGACAATACGTGACACATTGTTAACGGACATCCCTGCATCCTCCGTCGCAAAACACAATAGATGCGATACATGGTTTCATGCTCAAAAGGCGCGACGATGTAAATGCAGGCGAGAACGGTGATGAAAAGAAGAAGAATGATTGCAGATAACATGTTGCCTCGCTTGCTGTGATAAATCATAGAAACCGTGCCTGTTGAGCAGAAAATTTACTATATCGACTATGCAGTATACATGTTTTCAGGACGGGACGCAACAACCATAGTAAGGCTATCATCGTGCTGAAAACGGTGTGTCGTACTGCAAAAGTCATACGTTCACTATCATCTCGCAGTGGAAGGACCGATTGCCTTCCTCATTACTAGTGTAATGTAATCGCTAAATCGATCGCAAGTGATGTTGAAAAAGACTGCTCAATCCTGGGATGAAAGATTGAAGAGCACCTCTAATGCAACACCTAAAGTACTAGCAGTGATAATCGTAAAGTCTGGTGGGAGTCCCGCATCTTCCAGCTCAGTGCGAAGTTGTGACCCTTTGCCTGCTGAAGGAATAATGCAGCGCTTGAAGCCCAGTTTGGCCGCCTCACGAATGCGCAGAGGCAGGCGATTGACCGCCCGTAACTCGCCCGAAAGTCCCACCTCACCAATCAGCACCAGATCATCCGGGATATTTTTATCGCGATAGCTGGATGCGATGGCTGCTGCGATGCCAAGATCAACCGCGGGCTCTTCCAGCGAGAAGCCGCCAACGACATTCGCATAGACATCCTGATTATTGACAGGAAGACCGACACGCTTGGTTAGAACAGCCAGCAGCATCAGCAGGCGGCTATGTTCGATACCGTTGGTGTTACAGCGGGCGATGCCATAATTGGTTGGAGTGACAAGGGCCTGTACCTCCACCAGAATTGGTCGGGTGCCCTCCATGCTGACCACAATAGCGGAGCCGGTAGCACCTGAGGCACGATCAGAGAGGAATGCTGCTGAAGGATTAGGCACTTCAAGCAAGCCCTCCCCATGCATCTCAAAGACGCCGACTTCGTGGGTGGGTCCGAAACGGTTTTTCACGCCGCGGAGCAGACGATAGGAGTGATATCGTTCGCCTTCAAGGTAGAGTACGGCATCTGCGATATGTTCAAGGGCTTTTGGACCGGCAACCGTGCCTTCTTTGGTCACATGGCCGATGATAAAGATAGGCACATGGGTACTTTTTGCAAGATGCATGAGCTGGACGGTGCACTCGCGCACCTGACTGATGCTGCCGGGAGCGGCGGTCAGGTGGCTGGCAACGACGGTCTGAATGGAGTCGACGATGACCAGAGCGGGCTTGAGCTTATGAACGGTTTCGGCGATGACATCCAGCTCAATCGCAGCCAGAAGATACAACTGTTCGCCTGTGATCTCAAGCCGTTCAGCGCGCATCTTCACCTGCTCGACGGACTCTTCGCCTGAAACATAGAGGACAGGACCGGAGGACCGGGAAATATGGCCGGACACCTGAAGGAGAAGCGTGGATTTGCCGATACCAGGTTCGCCCCCGACCAATGTCAGAGAGCCAGCAACCAGACCACCACCAAGCACGCGATCCATTTCTGAATAGCCAACAGAAATACGGGTTTGTGTCAACGGCTGAATATGTGGCAAAGCAACCGGAGCGCTGGTCCCCTGTGAAAGAAATGACGAACCGGTAAGGAGGGGTTGACGACGTGGCTGCGCCGGTAGCTCGGCAACCTCTTCCAGTGTGTTCCAGGAGCCACAATCGGGGCATTTCCCCATCCACTTGCTCTGCTCACCACCACATTGCTGACAGACGTATTTTGTTCGAGTTTTCGGCATGGTTACTCAATCTATTTCAACTTGACGAGAGAGACCGCGATACAACAAAGAAGGACGCATTCTGGAAATCCCGTGCGAGACGGAAACCGACATACATCTTTTCCAATTGGAGGATGTAAGACCGGCAAGAGGTTTTGAAGAAACGGGTAAGAGAGAAGAGGGGTATGTTCAGGTACAACATACCCCTCTGGTTTCTACTAGGATTCTGGGCTGGAACTTCCCTCACCGCCTGCCGAGAGAGCAGCTTCAGGAGTTGCTCCCGGAGGGAGGGGCTCGACGCGCTTACGCACGTTGAGAACCAGCTTTTTCTCTTCAATCACGGCTTCAACGAGGTCGCCCGGGCGGAACTTGCCTTGCAGCAGGCCTTCAGCAAGCTGGTCTTCGACCAGACTCTGAATAGTGCGGCGGAGCGGACGTGCGCCATACTGAGGATCGAAGCCCTTCTCGATCAAGAAGTCCTTCGCAGCGGACGGGACGACCAGCTCAATCTGCTGTTCAGTAAGCTGTGCACGGACGCGGTTGAGCAGCAGATCCACGATTGAGTACATCTCTTCCTTGCGCAGTGAATGGAAGACGATAATCTCATCAATACGGTTCAGGAACTCTGGCTTGAAGGTGTTCTTCAGTTCGCCGATCACCTTGCTTGCCATTGTATCGTGCTCAACCTTTTCCCTGTCTTTCGTCTGGTGGAAGCCGATAGCGGCAGCCTTATTCAGCAGGGAAGCGCCAACGTTGGATGTCATGATAATGACAGTGTTTCGGAAGTCAACGGTGCGACCCTTCGCGTCGGTCAATTTGCCGTCTTCAAGGATCTGCAACAACATATTGAAGACGTCGGGGTGAGCCTTCTCGATCTCATCGAGCAAGATCACGCTGTAGGACTTACGTCGGACCGCCTCAGTTAACTGGCCGCCTTCTTCATAACCGACATAGCCCGGAGGTGCGCCGACCAGACGTGCGGCTGCATGACGCTCCATGAACTCTGACATGTCGATCTTAATGAGAGATTCCTCGCTGCCGAACATGAACTCGGCGAGTGCTTTTGCCAGCTCGGTTTTACCGACGCCAGTTGGTCCCATAAAGATGAAGGAGCCAATCGGGCGTTTGGGATCTTTCAGACCGGCGCGAGCGCGGCGTACAGCGCGGGAAATCTTCTCAATGGCCTCATCCTGGCCGATAACGCGAGCGTGAAGGGCCTCTTCCATCTTCAACAGGCGCTGAGACTCTTCCTGAGCGATACGCATCACGGGGATACCTGTCCACATCGAAACGATCTGGGCGATTTCCTCTTCGCCAACGACAGGCTTTTCGCTGCCACGCTCTTTCTGCCAGCCAGATTCCAGCTTGGCAATGCGCTCACGCAGCTTGACCTCGCGGTCGCGCAACTCAGCAGCAAGCTCATATTCCTGCTGTTGAATGGCTGCTTCTTTCTCACGCAGAACGGACTCCAGCCCTTTGAGCGCTTCTTTCAGATTGAGAGGAGCGAGCGAGTTCTGCATGCGAACGCGGCTGGCGGCCTCATCAATCAGGTCGATGGCCTTATCGGGCATGAAGCGATCAGTAATATATCGACTGGCAAGCTCGGTTGCGGCCTTGAGCGCCTCGTCTGTGATCACCAGACGATGATGCTGCTCATAGCGTTCGCGGATACCTTTCAGGATCTCCACGGTTTCCTCAACCGAAGGCTCGCGGACTATCACTTCCTGGAAGCGCCGCTGAAGTGCGGCATCACGTTCAATGTATTTGCGATACTCATCGAGAGTAGTTGCACCGATACATTGCAGCTCTCCACGGGCAAGAGCCGGTTTCAGGATATTCGCGGCATCGACCGCGCCTTCTGCGGCACCGGCACCTACGAGGGTATGAACCTCATCAATGAAGATGATGCAGTCGCGGCTGTTGCGAATTTCCTCAATGATCTTTTTCAGCCGTTCCTCAAACTCACCGCGATACTTTGTACCGGCCACAAGGGAGCCGACATCCAGGGTGAGCAAACGCTTCCCGGCGAGCGTTTCCGGTACTTCGCCTGAGATCAGACGCTGAGCCAGTCCCTCGACAATAGCCGTTTTACCAACGCCCGGTTCACCGATCAGTGCGGGGTTGTTTTTGTTACGGCGGGAGAGGATCTGGATGACACGTTCGATCTCTTGATGACGCCCGATGACGGGATCAAGGGTTCCGGCACGAGCGGCGGCTGTCAGGTCAATGCCCATCTGGTCGATGGTGGGGGTCTTCGAATGTTTCGCCTCGCGCTCATGCGGCGCGCCAGACTGGCTGAGCACCTGTATGGTTTGAGTACGAACTTTTTCGAGGTTGACACCCAGGCTTTCGAGAACGCCAGCAGCGATCCCTTCACCTTCACGCACAAGACCAAGCAAGAGATGCTCTGTGCCGATATAGTGGTGATTGAGGCGACGAGCTTCGTCAACAGCCAGTTCGATGACTTTCTTGGCACGCGGGGTCAGACCGATTTCGCCAAGAACGATGCGGTCACCGCGCCCAATTATAAATTCAACGGCGCTGCGAACCTTGTTGAGTTCGACGCCGAGATTCGCCAGAACTTTCGCTGCCACCCCTTCGCCTTCGCGCACCAGGCCCAGCAAGAGATGCTCTGTACCGATATAATTATGCTGGAAGCGTTGAGCTTCTTCTTGAGCGAGACTCAAGACTTTTCTGGCTCGCTCTGTGAATTTATCAAACCTATCTCTGTCGTTCACCTGTTTGTCACCCCCCTTTCAGTGGCAGAGGGTGGAACCGAGCCCTCTGTGTCGCTCAGGTAAACTATGTGATTCATCATACAACACCCATCATACAGCGTCAAGGATAACAACTGTAGCCTCCCGTCTGTCGAGAAACTCTTACTGTTTCTATGTACAATCCCGTCCTCGCACTTCTTTTATTGCGATATAAAGGAAGCTGGGAGAATCTTTCGCTTTGTTGTCTGTTTCTTTAGAGAAGTTTTCCAGGGAAGTGGAGAGAGGAAATGGAACCGGCTTGTGAGAACACCACTTTTCCGCCAAATCATGGAACCTCTTGAGCTCTCTGGCCCTCAGGACCGAGGGACTCTGCAAGGAGAACTGCGCTTCAGCGGAATGTGCTCAACCAGTTTACCTGCTCCTTGCAACGCTGGTAAAGAAACCCCTCTAGCATACTTGATAAACTGTGCATTTTATAATACTACACGGAATATGCTGCGTCAAGGAGACCCAAAAGTTCTATTTTATAGGGAGTGCGTCTGACCTCGCGGCATATCAGCATGCCTCTTATCTTCTCCCTGTATATACTCTCTACTAATAGTTACGTTCGGTATATCGGGAAGTTGTACACCAATTCTTCTTATTTTTTCTTTCTTTTTGGTGGTGAAAATGGTGGGTTCACCTTGATTGTAGTTATACTCTGGAAGCGTACTTGCTTTATAAGCTGAAGAATATGCTGGCAAAGAAGCAGTTCACCCCGTTACTCTCTCGATAAAGAGAGCAACGGGGGAAGCTTGTGTTTTTGTATCGTCTGATACCGTTTTTTCTGTTGTTGCCGCCGGCTTACTTCTCGGTCTCGGACTCTTCCTTTGAGCGCTGAAGCGCTGCTGCCCGGAAGGCTTCGGCCATTGCGGTCATCTCGCCTTCATCATCGGACGGAAGACCTTTGAGTAGCGAGGCATCGCGCTCGCGTTTCTCTGGTCGCTTCTCAGTGCGCTCGCGTTTATGCTCCTGCGCAGGAGCGCTCTCCAGAGACGGAGGCGTGGTGCTCAGAGAAGGAACTTCTTTGGCTGCCTGCTGCTGAGCGGCAGGTGTCTGCTCCTGAGCCTTCTCTTCTGTCGGCTGGGCTGCCTCTTTGGTCTCCTTCGCTGCGTCTGGCTCTTCCACCTGACGCAGGCTCAGACCGAGGCGACGGCGCTCAGGCTCGATGCGCAGGATGCGCAACTGAAGCTGCGTTCCTTCCTGAAGCGTCTTCGGATCGGTACCGGCAGGCAACTCGGACTGATGGATCAAGCCCTCGATGCCATCTTCGATGCGTGCGAATGCACCGAAGGGTGCAATCTTAGTGATAGTGCCGGTAACGAGCTGACCAACATGGTAGCGCTGCTCCACAGTGGTCCAGGGGTCAACTTCGGCGCGCTTGATCGACAGGGCGATCTTTTTGCGCTCTTTGTCAACGCTGAGGACCTGTACTTCAACTTCCTGTCCAACCTGAAGAACCTCGCTTGGATGGTTCACTCGGCTCCAGGCAAGCTGACTGATATGGACCAGACCGTCGGCGCCTCCAAGATCAACAAATGCGCCGAAGTTGGCGAGATTGCTGACCACGCCTTTGCGGACTTCGCCCGGCTGGAGCTCTTCAAGTAGCTCCTCGCGGCGACGCTGGCGCCATTCCTGAACGGCCATGCGCTCCGAGAGAATCAGACGGTTGCGTGCACGGTTGATCTCGATAATCTTCAACTGAAGCTCTTTGTCTTTCATCGAAGCCAGTTTGGCGGCCGTTTCCTGGTTCTCGCCACCGGCTGCAACTTCTTCGCGCTTCAGGTTCAAGATCTGCGAGATAGGCACAAAGCCTCGAATCCCGTTCACATCAACGATCAGGCCACCTTTATTGAAATCAATGACCTTCGCCTTGATGATCTCGTTGTTCTTGTACTGCTCCTCGGCAATACGCCACTGGCGCTCGGTGTTCGCACGCTTGAGCGAGAGCACCGCATGTCCTTCAGCATTTTCCGGCTGAAGAACATAGACCAGAACTCGATCATTGAGATGGAGTTCATTATAGGAGCCATAGCCACTAGAAGGCAGCTCTTTCGTCGAAAGAATGCCTTCGGATTTGAGCCCGATATCGACAAGGATTTCATCCGAGTCGATGTGCACGATGGTGCCTTCGACGACATCCCCACGTTTGATAATGGGATTAGCCGAGGCGGCTAAAAGCTCCGCCATCGTGTTCTGATTGAAGTCCGAAACTTCTTCGGGGTTCACTGGATTGTTGTTCTGTACTTGAGGGTCGTTGCCTTCGATCATCGTCTGTACCCGCCCGCTGTTAGGATTTTCCGCTGGCTTTGTCGAAAGGTCGCCTTGCTGTTGTGCTTGCATGGGTAAAAACCCCCTTCGATCCACGGTTTTTGCCCTGTGCTGGTGACACTCCGGCCAACGGTTTAAAAAAAGTAAAGAGAAAGATAGTGTTTTACCGTATTCTATTTTGCGTCATTTCGATTACCATAACAAGGTAAAACCGAGATGAGCGGTTTCCTGCTTCTTTGCTTAAAAAGAACCTGGGGAGTGTACCAATTTAAGGAATTGGGCTTATCGGAGGAGATGCTAAGGCGGTAATCGTTTCGATTAGAATTGCGCTCTCGATGCTCTGTCGTTTTCAGAACCATAAAGCGGCTTCAGAACCATATTGTTTGCTCTACAGAACGGTATACGAAACGATACTCGCAGGCAGGTAAGCTCTAGTTAAGACACATAAGCGCCTGGACAAAGCATACCCCCACTCGATGCTTCAATTATACCAAAAGCCGTCCTTGAATGCAAGACAATGCGCAGCCTTTTAGCAATGCTCTCCGATGTTTTCTATCTTCCACATTGTATCACAATAATGCAACCCCCCGGACCCTATTTCTTCGCGCTTCAGTGGCGCTTCTTTGGCCTGGCGAAAATACTTTCCACCTGTGAAAGTTTTGTGAAGATGAAGAGCTTTTTTATGATACAATATCTGGTATGAAACGCAAAGAGGTTTTGGCTTTTGTTCAATTTCTTCAGTCCAAACTTGCTCCCGTGGCTCACAGCGACCTGCTGATCGATCGCGTCGAAGGCCGACAACCACAGGCACGGAAAGCGGCTGTGCTTCTTCCGCTCTTTGAACGTGAGGGAGAAATTGACCTGCTCTTTATTCGGCGAGCCAGTTCGTTGCGGGCTCATAGTGGTGAGATTGGTCTGCCAGGTGGTAGTATCGAGCCCGATGATGAGACGGTTGCGCTTGCTGCGTTGCGTGAGGCATGGGAGGAGATTGGCTTACTGCCGGAACGCGTTGAGATTCTGGGCTTACAGTCTCCGGTCTTTACGGTGGTCAGCAACTTTTTGATTTCGCCGGTGGTTGGCTTCTTGCCAGAGGGTCCGGGCGCGCTCACTTTGCAGCAAAGTGAGGTGGCTGAGCTTTTACAGATCCCGCTCTCTGCGCTGGCTGATCCTGCGATTCTGCGTACTGAACGGCGCGGTCCGCGTACCATCTACTTTTATGACTATGGACCATACTGTATCTGGGGGGCGACCGGGCGCATCGTGCATGATTTCCTTCTGCTTGTGGCGGAATGGCAGCGTACTCAGGCTGCGGCTCAACTTCTGGATTAAGCTGTTGTACAATAGGAAGTGAAGACGGATTGAGCCAGGAGGTGGAGAATTATCACCCCCCATTAGTCATATGGCTCTTGCTAATCCCCGCAGTTTAGCTACAATTATGAATGTAGTAAAGAGGTTCTGTAGTGCGTTTGTAGTCGAAAATCTCGTATTGTGGTTAGGTCTGTAAGTACCGGAGCGGAGAAAAGACAGTGACAGTACCGACATCTGATACGCATTTTGCGCATAACCTGCCGCGAAGACCTCAAATGAAATCATCTGCTCACTCGATGTTTTATGCTTCAGAACCAATCTATTCATCCTCATTCCCCTCCCCTTTACGCTCTGGCGCAGGTGACGCTGAAAACGCGCATCACAGGTACTCCATTGATTTTGCTTCGTGCTCCCGAGAGCTCGCTACTGGTGGCTTGAAGACGCTTACCGCAAAACGTGAAATCCCTCCGCCAAACCTTGAACGCTCTGCTTTCGGATATGAGGCCGCTGTCAGTGTGAAAAGCTATCGCTTCTATCTGGCAATCCTTGTCTGCGTGATTCTCATGCTGATTGGCGGAGGCGCTGTAATGTGTGTGATGCTGCAACCGTAGTGTGTCAAGCTTCAGTGTAGAAAGAATGGGAGAGTTGCCACACGAGATATAAAGAGATACCCTTGCTGGTACTCGTTTAAGACGTTGTGGCTGCCGGTAGGCCATGCAATGTTTCGGCCCTTTGTACTGCCCTGAGAATCGCACGTGCCAGTGTGCTTGAGGCAGTTGCTCCAAGAAGACTCACAAGTTGAGCCTTTTGGGAGGGGTCTGGGCGATGCTGTGCTACGGCGAGCGCAAAGATTGTGTCGCCATCAAACATGGTATGTGCAGGATGAATGACCTGTGCAAGGCCGTCGTGTGCCATTTGCGCAAGCTTGGTTGCTTCCGCTTTGGTAAGGGCAACGTTCGTTGCGACGACTGCTAATGTGGTGTTGCTGAAAGGATGAGCCTGCTGAAAGCTCAGTCCTTCAGGTAAATCTGCGCTTCGGGGCCCGGCGATCGGTTCGCGAGTATCAGGATCAACAACAGAACCAAATGCATTAACAACGGCAAGCGCTCCGACAAGTATTCCTGAAGGCAGTCGGGTACTGGCTGAGCCCAGGCCACCCTTATGCGCTCGTGCCAGCCCGAACATTTTTCCGACGCTGGCTCCTGTGCCTGCTCCGACGTTGCCTTGAGGAATAGGACCTACTGTAGCCTGAAGGCAGGCTCGATATCCGGACTCGGGATCCGGTCGCACATTGGCTGAACCGAGGGCCAGGTCAAAAATTGCTGCTGCTGGAACGATGGGTACCCGGGCTATTCCTGTCTGGAATCCTTGCTGATGCTCTTCTAGATAGCGCATCACGCCCGCTGTCGCCGCCAGGCCGAACGCGCTCCCTCCGGTGAGCAGAACGGCATTGACTTCCGACACCAGGTGAATAGGGTTCAGCAGATCAGTTTCATGTGTGGCTGGAGCACTGCCACGAATATCAACACCACCTGTTGCCGCCTGATCGCAGAGGATCACAGTACATCCTGTTGCGGCCTCAAGGTTGGTATCATGACCGACACGAATGCCTGGAATGTCGGTAATGTTGTCATGCAGTGGATTTTTGGCTTGCATCATCGACTCCTTATATGCTCTCTGCACTGAGTTACCTGTCAGTGGGATCACACGATTTCTTGTGAAGGATCGTTATATTGGCAGTATATCTTAAAATGAAGGTATTTGCATGTAGTGATTGATCGCTGAGGGCTGGCAAGCACGCACTATTCCCACTCTGGGGATGCAAAAGAAAAGGGAGAAGTCAACCGCTGACTTCTCCCTGCAAACTTCCTAGATGAAAGGGGGTTCCGGCACCGAACGCAGACAGCTTGACGAGGGTGTCCGCTCGGGGTTGCTCATAAACGAGTTCATGATGGTCATCGGACAGATGTTGGTCATAAAGACGCCGTGCCCGGTTCCCGGGAATACCAGAAATGTGCTCTTTGGCAGGGTACTATGTGCCATCTCACCCTGCGAGGGTGGCGTGATGGGATCATATTCTCCGGCCAGAATCAGAGTGGGGACCTGGCTTTTTACCGGTTGTTTCTGCTCCGAGGGCACTGCTGGCTGATTCCAGACTTTACAGATCTCATAATCATATTTGGTGTTTGGCATGAGCAATGTGTTCAGAGGCGGATGCAGTTTCTGGGTCTCTTCGATCAGCTTCTGTTGCGTGGTATAAGCCATATCCTCGCCGCACATAATAGAGTAGTACATGCCCTCACTCATATTCTGATTGGCAAAGAGCAGCGTATACATCGAGGTAAACATCAGCGTGTCACCCTGGTCAAGTTGCTCGATGACCTGGGGCAACATAGGAATGAACTGTGTCACGTAGAGGGCGCTGAAGAGCCAGTTCACCAGTCCGTTGCCATCAACAAGGAAGGTGCCTTCTTTTGCATCCTTGATCGTTTCTGGCTGCTGATTCCAGCGATCGACCAGCCTATAAAAGGTGCGTTCCAGCTCCGGATATTTGTGCTGGCAGCTTGTATCTTCTGAACAACCCTTGAAGAAGGTGTCAAAGGCGTGCTGATGCAGGCCCGGCAGATTTTCAAAGAGATTAGTCTGTAAGGGGACGGTCGAATCCAGGGTGACGCTGTGCAGTTCTCCGGGGAAGAGCCGCATCACGGTCAGCGCCAGGCGCGTACCATACGATACACCGTAAAGGTCAACCTGCTTATAGCCAAGGGCCTGAATCAGCGAGTGCACATCAGTGGCGTTATTGATTGTGGTATAGGTTGCCAGATTTACCCCCGATTGAGTGAGGCGATCACGGCATTTCTGGCCTGCCTCAATATAGCGCTTATTGGCTTCGTCCTCGCTCAGTTGCTGATCGCGAGTCTCTTTGTCCAGTTGATCCATTTCCAGGCAGTCAAGCGAGGGCTGAGAATAGCCTGCACCACGCTGGTCAAAGAGTACAAGCTGACGGCCCAGAGTAATGCTATCGAGATTCGTTGAATCGATGTAGCTTCCCAGATCTCCCAGTGCGGTACCGCCCGGGCCTCCGGTTAGATAGAAGAAGGGCGGGCGAGACTTTGCTGCGTCACCGGGTGGGGTGAAGATAGCGACGGCTAGCTTGATCTTCTTCCCATCTGGTTTCGCATAGTCTTCGGGAACGGTTAGATAGCCACATTTCACCTGTGAGCCTTCTTTGATTCCCTTCCCGAGTTCAAAGGGACAGCTTTGTTGTGTGAATGCGCTATTGAGTTGTGGGAGCGCTGTCGCGGTGCCCGGAAGGCCCGGAAACGCTGTTTTAGGCGACGGCTGTAGATAGTACCAGGCAATGTAGCCACCCGAAAGCAGTAGGGCCAGCACCAGAATCAGACTGACAGCGCCAATCACCACACGGCGGCGTCCAGGCGGTGCTGGTGGTGGAAAGATCGGTTGTTGGTACGGCTGTGCATGAGGTGGTGACGCCTGATATGGGCCGGGCTGTGGTGAAGCTGGCTGTTGTGGCGTCTGAAGTATTGCTGATTCATCGGATGACGTATATTCCATAAAAGGCCCATCATAGATAAGCTGCTCATCCTGACCCGATGTTGTAGGTTGTGATGGCGTTCTATCAGAATTTCCCGGCGTCGGGGATGTGTCCATAAGAGTGAACCGACCTTTCAAATGATAACTGGCGTTCTTTATGACAGATTTTTCAGAGAATGAAGAAACGTAATGCACTTACAATTATTTCCATGTAAGCACATTTATAGCGTATGATGGAGGAAATAGCAAGCGATAGACTGAAATAAGGTTTGTTGGTTGAGACGGTTGCTTCATCAGGAACTGAGGGAGAAAGTTCATTGAGGAGGGGAAGGAAGATAGGAAACAATCGCTCTATTTCTTGACGATGCAGGGTTGAAAGGAGAAGGAAATATGACCCGCACTGATTATTACTATGATCCTGCGGCCCCGGAAGCGCATCGTATTGTGCCTGCTGCTTCGGCGGTCGTGGTAAATGACGAGCAGAAGATCCTGCTTCAGCGGCGCAGAGATAACGGGTACTGGTCATTGCCGGGCGGTATGATGGAAGTGGGAGAGAGTATTGCTGAGACAGTGATTCGCGAGACGCGTGAGGAAACCGGCATAGAGGTTGTCCCGGAATATATTATAGGAGTGTATAGCGATCCCCGCCATATCATCGCGTACTCAGAGCATGATGTGCGGCAACAGTTCTCGATCTGCTTTGCCTGCCGCATGGTTGGCGGAGCGCTCCAGGCAGACGAAGATGAGGCGACGGCTGTTGGTTTTTTTGCCGTGGACGAGCTGGCGCAACTCGCAATACATCCCTCTATTCGTCTGCGTATTCAGCACTATCTTGAGCGGCGTGAGCGTCCTTATTTTTCCTGAGCTTTCATGTTATGAGGAGAAAAGATATGGCGTCAACAATGCAGCGCTTGCCGATTACTGGCTATCAGGGGGAGCCTGTTCCCCATAAGTTCTTCTGTCAGGATCATACAACCGAGCATCTTGCGTTCATCTTTCCGGGACAGGGCTATACTACCGATCACCCGCTGCTCTATTTTTCAACTATGTTGCTGCAACATGCCGGGGCCGATGTACTCTGTGTCGACTATAACAAGCGAGCGAACTTTGAGACGCTGGCTCCTGATGATGTATTACGTTGTATCCGGGAGGATGCGCTTGCTGCCTCTCGCGCCGCATTACAGCAACGTGCATACAAACGGCTGACGCTTATTGGCAAGTCGCTTGGCACCATCGTCATGAGCCAGTTGTTTGCGGATATAACGTTTGAAGGCACGTTACAGGCTATCTGGCTGACTCCGGTGCTGCGAGATCCGATCTTTCGAGCGCTGTTGCATGAAAAAGAGCGCTCTTTATTGGTAATTGGTGACAAAGATCATTATTATGATGCGCGGCTGGTGCAGGAGTTTCAGGCCCAAACAACCGATCAGGTTATGCTGGTTCCGGGAGCGGATCACAGCCTCCAACTGGGAAACGACGCGCCGGGCTCGCTGCGGGTGCTTGCGCAGGTGATGGAGCGAATGGACCAGTTCTTGAAGCGGGCATAACGCAAAGAAAAGGCCCGTCCTCTGCACTCAAGCGATCCAGAACGGGCCTTTTGCTTCAGGTTTTAGAGATTGGAAGAGGTTGCGGCAAGGCGCAGACGCTTGACTGCATCTGCCACGCTTTCCTTTTTATTGTAGACCGCGGAGCCTGCGACCAGCAGGTTCGCCCCGGCATTGACGACCTGAGCAGCCGTCTTGATATTGATGCCGCCGTCGACCTCAATATCAATGTTGGTCAACCCGCGTCTGGTGATCATCTCACGAGCCTGCCTGATCTTGGGGAGCGTCTCCGGCACAAAATCCTGACCGCCGAAGCCTGGACTGATGGTCATGACCAGGATCAGATCAATAAAGGGCAGCATATCTTCCAGCATAAAGACTGGCGTTGACGGGTTCAGAGCCACGCCGGTTTGCTTGCCAGCCTTCTTGATCTGCATCAGGACGCGGTGCAGATGCGGGCAGGTTTCCTGATGCACAATAATCACATCAGCGCCAGCCTCCGCGAACGTCTCGATGTAGTCCTGTGGATTGGTGATCATCAGATGGGCCTCAAGGGGCAGGCTGGTACAGCGGCGCACTGCCTCAACAACCATCGGACCCATCGTGATATTCGGTACAAAGTGGCCGTCCATCACATCGATCTGGATGCGCTGTGCGCCGGCTGTCTCGGCCTCGCGGACCTGCTCGCCCAGACGGGTAAAATCGGCTGAAAGAATAGAAGGAACAATACCGATCATGCTTGTGCAGTTCACTCCTCTTTAGCGTGCTTTTTGTGATAGGTGCGAGGCAGCGCCTGTATCAAACAGCCAGGTTACATCACCGTTGGACGGTTGCACAATCTGGGCCGGGTACTCCTCGGGATTGTATTCACCTTCCAGCACAGCTTGCACAGCCTCGGCCTTGTCCTTTCCTGTAACCAGGAAGAGCACATGTTTTGCGGCATTCAGTACGGGAGGCGTGAAGGTCAGGCGCGGTGGAGGCGGTTTGGGAACCGTAACCGGCATGACCAGCCGAACCTGTTCTTTCAGAGACTCCTGATGCGGGAAGAGAGATGCAGTATGGCCCTCTGGACCCATGCCAAGCAGGATCAGATCAAAGACCGGAGTCCCTTCGGTTTTGAAGACGCGACGCATCTCATCGGTATAAGCCTGAGAGGCAGCGTCGCGGTCAGCCTGTTCCGCTGGAACGCGGTGAATCTGCTGTTCGGTCAGAGGAACCTTGCCGAGCAGCGTATCATATGCCATGCGATAGCAGCTATCGGGGCTATCGGGTGGTACACAGCGCTCGTCGGACCAGAAGACCTCAACCTTTGACCAGTCGATCTGGCTGGTGTAGGGCTCTTCTGCCAGCAGGCTATAGAGCGCTTTCGGGGTATTGCCGCCAGAGAGCGCAATGGTGAAGTACCCATGATCGGCAATAGCCTCATGAGCAGCCTGAATCACGCAGCGAGCTGCGGCCAGACTCAGCGCCTCAAGGTCGGCGTACGTTGAAACATGTATGTTCTGCATAAAAGCAACGCTCCTACGCTATAACTTAGATTTCAGATAGGAGTTGAGAGACCTCTTGCAGGGTGTCTTCATAGAGATGATCGCGCCCGATAATCTCTAATTCCTCATGTAAGAGATCGATTGCCGGTTGTGTACCGGGTATTGGAACGGTGCGCGGGGGGCTGGCTCCTTCGGGGAGCGTGACCACGGTCAGCGCATGTTCTCGGTCATCAGTGCGATTGACGGTGAACGTCGCAAGTTTTCCATCTACTGTACTGGATAGGCGGACCAGACAAATAGATCCGGGAGGAAGGCCAGGTTGCACCCGAGGGCGCACAAAAATAGTCCCTTCACCACTGTGGGAGATCACCGGTTCGGGATAAAGCCCTTCAGCAGTCTCTTCGGTCGGGATGAAGTGGAGTGGCCCGGTGCGGTGAAGTGTATGCCAGGTATAAGCACCGGTCTCTGGATCGCGATAATTGTCCGGGTGGCTTGGATCAATGTGCCAGTTCAAACTGGTTTTGAGCCAGGCCGCGAGTAGAAGGGCACGCGTTGCATTGACTGTGGCTCCCGCAATAGGTGACCGGGCGGGTCGAGTATCCTCTGCTGAATCCGTGGGGAGCACGGAATGTTCCACCTCAATGCGGAAGACTCCTTCCAGATAACGCTGATAGGCGGGCACATCAAAGAACTGAGCAACCAGTTGACGCCAATGGGTGATACGGCTCCAATTCAGATCGCTCAACGCGCTATCGCGTAATGCGCGGCTGATCTGGGCAAGCTGCATCAGGCTTGCCTCGGGCTGGAAAAAGCCATGCGAGTCGACAATAACGCGGCTGGACGAATTTGCCAGATGGTGGAAGAGCGGATTGTCAGTCGGGACATCCTGGAGCCACCAGAGATACACGGGTAGGTCAGGTTTGAAGAGTGGCTGTAAAATGGTATCTGCCGCAGAGGCAGCAGAACCGGAGAGCAGGACAGTCACCTGTTCAAAAGTATGGCGCATCATATCGGAGACAATCGGGAAAGAGCGAAGCGTGACCCAGGTCGAGACACCTGGGGGGGCTCCGGGATCGGGATTCAGGATCAGCAGAATGACCCGTCCGATATGAGTACTGCCGAGATTGCGCAGCCCCGCACTAGCATGCTGAGCTGCGGCCAGGTTGGGAGCGCAGATCACAAAATTGAGCACGCTAGTGCGGACACGAATATTCTGACCTATACGGACATTATCGGCTGAGAGATGCCAGAGTTCGGCTAAAGTCTCCTCTACGTCTTCCATACGTACCTGTTTTCCGGCCCACGGAAGGCGCGGCTCAGTGTTTCCGGTAGAAACCTTCGTCATACCCCGTTCCCTTCTCAGATGAACGTCGTTGTTCACGCAGACAGCGTTGTACAAACACCATATATCAGTAAAAGGCTAAGCGGATGTTACGGACGACGCCACCGGAAGCCGTCGCGCCAGATGAATTCATCGGCGGCCTGTGGACCCCAGGTACCGGATTCGTAGGTATGAATGGGAACATCGCCACTTGCCCATTCGTCAAGAATTCCCTGCACAAAGGCCCAGGCGGCCTCAACCTCGTCGCGTCGCGTGAAGAGCGTTGAGTCTCCAAGCATGCTATCGAGAAGCAGGCGCTCATATGCCTCTGGCTGCTGACGAACGAAAGATGAACCATAGAAGAAGTCCATGTTCACCGAGCGAATCTGCATATCAGTTCCCGGAACTTTCGCGCCAAATTTCAGCGAGATGCCCTCATCCGGTTGGATGCGCAGAGTCAGAACGTTGGGCTCAACCTGTGATTGGCTGTCCTGGCGCTTGAAGAGCATCAATGGTGGCTGCTTGAACTGAATTGCGATTTCTGTTACGCGTTTCGGCAAATGTTTTCCGGTGCGTAAGTAGAATGGTACGCCAGCCCAGCGCCAGTTGTCAATGAACAATTTCAGCGCGACATAGGTTTCTGTAGTCGACGTTGGCGAAACGCCCGTCTCTTCGAGGTATCCTTTGACCGGTTGACCACCCACATAGCCCGGTCCATACTGTGCTCGAATGGTGTTGGTAAGCACATCCTGTCCGACGATCGGTTGCAGCGCCTGCAAAACTTTCACTTTCTCGTTTCGCACGGCATTTGCCTCAAATGCAATCGGCGGCTCCATTGCAACCAGCGTGAGCAACTGGAGCATATGGTTCTGAATCATGTCGCGGATCGCACCCGATTCCTCGTAGTAGCCACCCCGGCCCTCGATACCGATATTTTCCGCTGCTGTAATTTGTACGTGGTCAACATAGCGGCGGTTCCACACCGGCTCAAAAATGCCGTTTGCCAGACGGAAGACCTGAATGTTCTGGACGGTCTCTTTTCCAAGATAGTGGTCAATACGATAAATCTGCTCTTCTTTGAAGACTTTCCCGATCTGGCGGTTCAGCTCGCGTGCTGAGGCCAGGTCATGACCGAATGGCTTCTCCACGATGACGCGGGTCCAGCCTTTGCGGTTCCGGTTCAGGCCTGCCGCACCCAGGTTTTGAATGATGGTCGGGTACTGGCTTGGGGGCGTTGACAGGTAGAAAATGCGGTTCCCGCTGGTTCCGCGCTCCTGATCCAGCTTGTTAAGCAGGGCGGCAAGCCGCTCATACCCTTCAGGATCATGGAAATTGGATTGAAGGTAATGGATGCCAGATGCAAAACTCTCCCAGACTTGCTGGTTGACTGGCTTCTGACGTGAAAATTGGTTGACTGAGTCGAGCGCCTGTTTGCGAAATTCCTCATCGCTGTAGGGGCGCCGCGCAAAACCCACAACGGAGAAACCGGCAGGGAGTGGGTGCTCCAGAGCCAGATTATAGAGTGCCGGTAAAAGTTTTCGATGGGTCAAGTCGCCTGTAGCGCCGAAAATGACCATCACGCATGGCTCCGGGCTCTGCTTCATTCGCAGTCCCTCGCGGAAAGGATTTGGCGCCTCGACTACCGCACGTTGAGGCATGTGTAAATCTCCTGATTCTTAAAGATGTATGATTACGTCTCTGTCTGCGTGTTGTATAAATCCACAGTGAACAGCAGGAAGGGGAGGGCTGGCGGGTTGCCAGACCTTCCCCGATATGCCTTTTACTGGCTGTTTATGACTGGATAAATGGTAAAGGAAGTGGCCCCTGTTATTGATTGCTCTTCACCGCGTGACCACCGAAGCCCTTGCGCAGTGCTGCCAGCACTTTCGCGCTGAAGGACTCATCCTGGCGCGAGTGGAAGCGCTCGAACAGCGAGAGCGTGATGACCGGTGCCGGAACGTTGGTGTCAATTGCCTGCTGAATGGTCCAGCGACCCTCACCAGAGTCCTCAACATATCCCTTGATGCTCTCAAGCTGCGGATCCTGCTCAAAGGCACTCTCTGCCAGCTCAAGCAGCCAGGAGCGAACCACACTACCCTGATTCCACAGGTGCGAGATAGCATGCAGGTCAAAGTCATACTGGCTGGCCTTCAGGATTTCAAAACCTTCACCATAGGCCTGCATGATACCATATTCAATGCCATTATGCACCATCTTGACAAAGTGTCCGGCACCGTGGCTGCCGCAGTAGAGGTAGCCATCAGGGGGAGCCAGGGTCTTCAGCAAGGGCTCGATGTACTCGAAGGTCTCTTTCTCGCCACCAACCATCAGACAGTAACCAACCTTCAGGCCCCAGATACCGCCGCTGGTACCGGCATCCATGAAGTGGAAGCCCTTCTCGGTCAGCTCTTTGCCCCGGCGGATCGAGTCTTTGTAGTTGGAGTTTCCGCCGTCAATGATGATATCGCCCTTGTTCAGATAGGGGAGAACTTCCTGAATCATGTCGTCGGTTGCCTGGCCGGCAGGAACCATGACCCACACGACGCGAGGAGATTGTTGCAACTTACCAACCAGCTCCTGAATGCTGTATGCGCCTTCTGCGCCCTCTTTGACAATCTCATCTGTCTTTGCTGCGGTGCGGTTCCATGCTACTACGCGATGGTTGTCGCGAAGCAGGCGGCGAACCATGTTTGCGCCCATGCGGCCAAGTCCAATAAAACCGATTTCCATTTTCTGAATCTCCTTAGTATTTCAATACGCCCCTTTGGGAAATAGCGTATTTTGTTATAAGTGTGATGTTGGCGAAGGCTCTTCGCCCGGGCGAGCATGCTCGCCCTCTCGATCATTACTGGAATGACTGATAAAACAGTGCTGTAAGGATACCCGCTGTCAGAGAAAGGGGGTATCCTTACCTGCGACACACGTCTGTGCTTAGATGGCCTGATCCACGACCTGTAGGCCTTTTGCCAGATCGCCGGAAACATGGATACGGATGTTGCGGCGTTCATGGTTATCCAGGGAATAGAGGTCGCCGAGGGCCTGGGATTCCTTCAGGACAGCGAACGAGTAGATCTCGCCAGGGATCGAGGCATCCTGATGGACATCTCCTGTAATCTGAATAAAGACGCCGTTGTTGGCACCACCTTTGTGAAGCTGGCCGGTCGAATGCAGGAAGCGCGGACCATAGCCAACCGTGGTGGCAACTTTATATGTATCGCGCAGGTGCGTGCGCAGAGCCTGAAGGGCAGCCTCTGTGCTCTCAGTGCGCTCTACATAAGCCATGATAGCGATGTAGTCGCCGGGGCGTACCTGCGCAAGGAAGTTGTGCAGATAGCCTGCGAGATCTTTGCCGCCGTTCTCTTTGCCAACGATCTCAATCTTTGCCGGTTCGTTGGTGACCACAACTGGAGTCGGCTCAGGCAGGCGATGTTCCTGCTGATACTGGGTCAGGATGCGCTTGGTGTTGTCCTTGCTCTCCTGAACGTTTGGCTCGTCCAGCGGGTTGATGTCCAGGAAGAAGCCAGAAACGACTGTTGCGTACTCCCAACGGAAGAACTCAGCGCCGATCTGATAGAGATCGCCGATTTCAAAGCGCACAACAGGCTGGCCCGCGTCGACGAGCGCCTGTACGCCTTTATCAAGCTCGCTATTGTCGCCTCCATCGACGCGCAGATAGGCAAAGATGCGGTCATTGCCATAGACGTCGGGGGTGCCAAGCTGTTCGCCTTCAACCGGGAGCAGTCCACGGCCTTCTTTACCGGTGCTCTCCGCAATCAACTGCTCAACCCAGTAGCCGAAGCTGCGTAACTCGGGCGAGATGATGAAGGTCACTTTGTCGCGCTGCTGCTTGTAGAGTGCGCCCATGATCCCGCCAAGCCAGAGACCAGGGTTTTCCTGCGCGCTGCTCTTCTGACTGGCGTTCATTGCTTTCTCGCCCCACTCCAGCAGGCGCGGAATGTTCAGACCGATCAGTGCGCCTGGCACCAGACCGAAGAACGAGAGTGCTGAATAGCGGCCACCGATGTCGGGTGGATTCAGGAAGACATGGCGGAAGTTCTGTTCACGTCCCAGTGTCTCAAGCGAGGTGCCGGGATCGGTGATTGCGATGAAGTGCTTACCGGCCTCATCCGCACCGACTTCCTTGCTGACTCGATCGAAGAAGTACTTGTAGTGAGACATCGTTTCGATCGTACCGCCAGACTTGGAAGCAACAATGAACAGCGAAGTACGAAGATCAATCTTCTGTTCGACGGTGTGCACGGTGTCCGGGTCGGTAGTATCCAGCACGTAGAGCTCAAGATAGCCAGGAACCACGCCAAAGGTGGTGCGCAGAACCTCAGGGCAGAGGCTGCTGCCGCCCATACCGAGTAGAATGGCGCTCTTGTAGCCATCTTTGCGCACGGCGTCAACCAATGTGGCGATCTCGTCGTACTTCTCTCGCATGGTATTGACGACGGTCAGCCAGCCGAGACGATTCCGGATCTTTTCCTGAATAGCCGGATCGGATTTCCAGAGCGATGCATCAATCTGCGAGATGCGAGCTGCTACCTGCTGTTCGTCCAGTACACGCCACCCTTCAGCGACTGAGCGCTGAAGGTCTGCTGGCGCTTGAAATTGTCCTACTTGCAGTGCTGTGCTCATTAGTCTGCAACCTGCCCTTCTTTGATGGCCTTTTTCTTGCTCTCGATACCGTTGAAGAGCTGATGGAAGGAGTCAACAAACTTCTCAACACCTTCGTCCTGCAACTGCCTGGCGATCTGGTCATAGGAAATGCCGACCTGCTCAAGCGTGTCGAGGGTTTTCTTCGCGCTATCAAGATCGTCTTCGATGCTGTGGCGAACCACGCCATGATCGCGGAACTTGACGATTGTCTCAAGCGGCATAGTATCGACGGTGTCGGGGCCGATCAGTTCTTCGGCATAGAGCACGTCGCGGTAGGCCGGGTTCTTGGTGCTGGTGCTGGCCCAGAGCGGACGCTGAACATGCGCACCGGCATGCTTCAAGGACTCGAAGCGCGGGGTGCTGAAGAGCTTCTTGAACTCCTGATAGACAATGCGGGCGTTGGCGATTGCCGCTTTTCCTTGCAGGGACTTCAGCTTCTCCTGCTCATCTGGGTCGTTGCTGGCCTTGATCTTCTCATCGAGCAGCTTATCAACCAGGGTGTCGACGCGACTGACGAAGAAGCTGGCGACAGATGCGATGTGATCGATCTCAAGCCCTTCGCCGTTGCGATCCTCAAGAGCGCGGATGTAGGCATCAACAACCTCGCGATAGGACTGAATGGAGAAGATCAGCGTGATGTTGACGTTAATCCCCTTGCGCAGTGTCTCGTAGATGGCTGGAATACCTGCCGGGGTGGCCGGAATCTTGATCATCAGGTTCGGGCGATTAACCATCTTCCAGAAGCGCTCTGCCTCACTGATTGTGCCCTGCGTGTCGTTTGCCAGCTCAGGCGAGACTTCCAGGCTGACATAACCATCCTGACCGTTGGTCCGATCATAGATCGGGCGCAGCATGTCCGCGACGGTCTGAATATCTTTAATGACCAGAGCCTCGTAGATCTCGCTCGTGCTCTTGCCTGCTCGGAGGAGTTCCTGCATCTGCTCGTCATAGGCATGGCCAGCGCTGATCGATTTCTCAAAGATGGTCGGGTTTGCAGTCACACCTACAATGCCATCGTTATCGAGCATTTTCTTAAACTCGCCAGAGTTGAGCTGAGCGCGGTCAATATTATCATACCAGACGCTCTGGCCCTGCTCCTGGAGCTTGAGCAATGGGTTCGTCATAATCTATCATCTACCTTTCTCTATAACACAATCGGATTGTTTCTACAGAAGTCGGGCCGATGAGCGGTCGTTTCTGCTGGTGACCGCCCATGGCCGAAAAACGCTCTGGCTTTACGATTAGGCCAGCAGCTCTTTTGCTTTGGCTACCACGTTGTCAACAGTGAAGCCGAAATGCTGGAAGAGCAGTTTTGCAGGTGCCGAAGCGCCGAATTGATCGATAGTGACGGTTGCACCATCGAGGCCAACGTAGCGAGCCCAGCCAAAGGATGAAGCGGCCTCAATCGCGAGACGGGCTCTGACGTTCTTTGGCAAGACGGATTCTTTGTATGCTGCGTCCTGTTTCTCAAAGAGCTCCCAGCTTGGCATACTGACGACGCGGACGGCTACGCCTTCCTGCTGGAGTTTGCGTGCGGCATCGACTGCAAGAGAGACCTCTGAACCGGTCGCCATCAGGATCAGATCCGGTGTTTTCTCACTATCGAGTAACACGTATGCGCCTCGGGTAAGGTTTTTGGCTGATGCCAGCTCGTTGCGATCAAGGGTCGGCAGGTTCTGGCGCGTGAGTGCGAGGGCAACCGGGCCATCGATGCTGATGGCGGCGCGCCAGGCCTCAACTGTCTCGTTAGCATCTGCCGGACGGATCACGGTCAGGCCGGGAATCGAGCGCAGTGAAGCAAGCTGCTCAATTGGCTCGTGGGTCGGGCCATCTTCACCAACGCCGATGCTGTCGTGTGTAAAGACAAAGATGGATTTGAGACCCATAAGTGCCGAAAGGCGAATGGAGGCCTTCATATAATCGGAGAAGATCAGGAAGGTCGCGCCAAACGGGATCAGGCCGCCGTAGAGGGCCATACCGTTGACAATTGCGCCCATCGCGTGCTCACGGACACCATAGTGCATGTTGCGTCCATTGGTTTCAGGGCCGAAGTCGCCGAGACCCTTCATGTCGGTGTTGTTGGATGGGGCCAGGTCGGCGGATCCACCGATCAGGTTAGGGAGCTTGGGCGCGATCGCGTTCAGAGCTTTACCGGAAGCAACGCGGCTTGCCAGCGCCTCACCTGCCGGGAACTCGGGGAGCTCGCTATCCCATCCGTGCGGCAGCTTGCCTGCCTGTTCCTGCTGCCACTGCTCGGCCAGCTCAGGATAGGCGGCTGCGTAGGCGTTGAACTGTTCCTGCCACGCCTTTTCCTGCTCTGCGCCACGCTCAACGCACTGGCGGAAGTAGTTGAGAGCCTCTTCTGGAACAAAGAACGGCTCTTCAGATGGCCAGTTCAGGTTGCGCTTTGTCAGAACGACCTCTTCTGCACCAAGCGGAGCACCGTGGGCCTTGTGATGTCCTTGCAGGTTCGGGCTACCGTATGCGATCTTCGTGCGCACGACGATGAGGGACGGGCGCTCTTTCTCGGCCTGGGCTGCCTGAATGGCCTTGTCAAGCGCTGCCAGGTCGTTGATATCCTCAACGCGCTGGACGTGCCAGTGATAGGCCTCGAAGCGAGCAGCAACATCCTCGGTGAAAGCGATTGCTGTATCACCCTCAATGGTAATGTTGTTGTCGTCGTAGAAGTAAATCAGGTTTCCAAGCTTGAGTGTTCCTGCCAGCGATGCGGCCTCAGAGGCGATACCTTCCATCAGGTCGCCATCGCTACAAATGCCATAGATGTAGTGGTCGAGGATCTGATGCTCCGGCTTGTTGTAGCGGCTTGCCTGGAAGCGAGCAGCAATCGCCATACCAACGCCGTTGGCAACGCCCTGGCCAAGCGGGCCGGTGGTTGTCTCGACGCCTGCGGTATGTCCATACTCCGGATGGCCCGGGGTCTTGCTTCCCCACTGGCGGAAATTCTTGATGTCCTCAAGGCTCAGATCATAGCCGGTCAGATAGAGCATGCTATACAACAGGATTGAAGCATGTCCACAGGAGAGAATAAAGCGGTCACGGTTCACCCATTTCGGGTTGCGCGGGTTATGCCGCATGTATTTGGTCCAGAGGAGATATGTCAGCGGGGCGAGGGCCATTGCGGTTCCCGGGTGACCAGAATTGGCCTGCTGGACTCCATCCATAGACAGCGTGCGGATAGCATTTATGCAGAGATCTTCAAGAGAGCTTTGCGAATGTGTCGGTTTCTCTTGTTGAATTGTCATGAGAGTTGTGAATCCTCCAACGAAATCGGATGATTTATTGTATATCTTACACTATCGTCACCCTAATGATATCACATATGGCAACTCTTATGTTGTGGTCGGGTACTTCCTTCTGAAAAAGTCGCCGATCTTTTGGGCTCTATTTTTCCATACGGGCAGCATTATCCCGCCTGGATGATACAGCGTATGCCGCCCTTCGTCATCTGGTTTTGGCGCCCCGGAAGCCAGTTTGTGATGCGTTTGTGAGAGGTGTAGCGGCTTGTCTTCAAAGGATTGAAAAAAGGGACTCGATAATTGTGGTAATCGAGTCCCCGAAATGCTCCTATGCATGTTCTTTATTGGCTTTTTGTTGAAGCTCATAAAGCTTACTGATCGCTTCAATGGGTGTCAGTTCATCGATTGCAAGATTTTTGAGTTCTTCAACGACCGGATGGGTTTCGGGCGCAAAGAGCGTCATCTGCCACGCCTGGGGCATGGTGAGATCGCGCATGGCCTTGCGACGGCTTTTGGCGTCCCCTTTTTGCTCAAGCTCTGCCAGGATCTCTTCTGCCCGGTGGATCACGGGGCGGGGGAGGCCCGCTAGCTGAGCGACATGGATGCCATAGCTGCGGTCGGCGCCTCCGGGTACGATCTTGCGCAGAAAGATGACTTTGCCCTCTTCTTCGGCCACTGCGACATTGAGACAGCGAACCCGTGGCAGAATGCGTGAGACCTCCACAAGCTCATGATAGTGCGTTGCGAAGAGGGTGCGAGCGCCGCTTCGCCTGTTGTTATGCAGATATTCAACGACGGCCCGTGCAATCGCCAGTCCGTCATACGTACTGGTGCCGCGCCCGATCTCGTCCAGAATAATCAGGCTGCGCTGTGTGGCATGGTGCAATATATTGGCGGTTTCCACCATCTCAACCATAAAGGTGCTCTGGCCGGTTGCCAGATCGTCCTGGGCACCAATACGAGTAAAGATGCGATCAACAATGCCGATACGGGCCGATTCTGCGGGCACAAAGCTGCCAATCTGGGCCAGCAGGGTAATCAATGCGACCTGGCGCAGATAGGTCGATTTACCGGCCATATTGGGGCCTGTAATAATGGCTATCTGGCCCTCACTGATCGAGAGATCGGTATCATTGGGAATAAACGCTGTATCCGATTGTGTCTGTTCCACTACCGGGTGACGACCAGCGACGATATGAATGGTATCGCTCTCGTCGATAATCGGGCGACAATAGTTATTTTTCGCAGCGATCTCGGCCAGACTCAAATAGACATCAAGTTCTGCGACGGCGTGCGCGGTGTCTAGAATGCGCTCGGAGGCGTGAACCGCGATATCTGAACGCAGTTGCACGAAGAACTCATTCTCCATTCTGTTGATGCGTTCCTGCGCGTTCAGGATCAGCGCCTCCTGCTCTTTGAGCTCTGACGTGATATAACGCTCGCAGTTGGTCAGGGTCTGGCGGCGCTGGTAGTCGGCCGGGACACGGTCAAGGTTCGACTTGGTGACCTCGATAAAGTAGCCATACGCTTTGTTGAAACCAACCTTGAGGTTGGTAATACCGGTGCGCTTTCGTTCGCGCTGTTCTAACTCGGAGAGCCAGCGGCGGCCGTTGACCGAGGCGTCGCGTAGCTTGTCCAGTTCGGGACTGAAGCCAGCGCGGATAATACCGCCCTCGGTAATGCTGACCGGCGGATCTTCGACGATGGCGTGTTCGATCAGCTCGATGATGTCTCCGTTGTCAGAGAGCCGCTGCATGATCCCTTGCAGTGCGGCAACCGTTGCGCTGCTGCTTTCGGCCAGACAGTGGCGCACCTCGGAGGCGGCGCGGAGTCCATTTGCCAGCGCTACCAGATCCCGGGGCGAGGCAATACGTTGACGGACCCGGTTAATCAGGCGCTCGAGGTCGCCCGCTTTCTTCAGCGCTTCACCGAGCTGTGCCTGAAGCAGGGTATCCTGTAAGAGAACCTGTACCGTTTCCTGGCGCGTCTGAATTTCCTGAATATTCAGCAGCGGTTGACCGAGCCAGCGGCGCAACAGACGTCCTCCCATCGGGGTACGTGTTTTATCCAATACCCAGAGCAGCGAGCCTTTCGTTGTGCCACTGCGTCCCGTCTCGAAGAGTTCCAGATTGCGCCGGGTGTAGGGATCAAGCGTCATAAAGCTACTGGTAGAGTAGGTTTCCAGCGAGGTCAGTTGTTGGAGTAGCCCCTTTTGCGTTTCCTGTACATAAGCCAGAACGGCTCCGGCAGCGCGAATGGCCAGGGGCAGTTGATCGCAGCCGAAGCCCTCAAGTGAACTGACATCAAACTGTTTGAGCAGGCGATGGCGCGCATCGTCTTCGGCAAAATATCGGGAGTCGTAGGGCGTGATATGCCCGGCTAGCCCGTTTAGCAGCTTGACCAGTGGAGCGTAATCGTCCTCGTCGTCGTCCTCATCCAGTTCTGGTATAGTGGCGTTAGGATCGCCATTACTGCCGAGCTTGGTGACCTGTTTCTCGCTCAGAACGGTTGCCAGCCAGCGCTTCTTGCGGCTTCCCAGGCGGCTATAGTTGGCCTCAACCAGCACTTCCGCCGGTCCAACACGTGAGATTTCCTGTTGAATGGCAAGCTCTGGTTCAGGTGTGTTAAACTGTGTCACGGCGAACTCACCGGTCGTGATATCAATATATGCAATCCCAACGGCGTTACGTCCAAGCACAACCGCTGCAAGGAAATTGTTCCGTTTCGCGGCCAGCATTGTTGGGTCAATGACTGTTCCCGGTGTGACAACGCGGACAACCTCGCGATCGACCAGGCCACGCGAAAGAGCGGGGTCACTGGTCTGCTCGCAGACTGCAACGCGGTAGCCTTTACCGACCAGACGCGCGATATAGCCGTCGGCGGCATGATGGGGGACGCCGGCCATTGGCGACTTTTGTCCCCGACCAAAATCACGACGGGTGAGCGCTATTTCCAGTTCGCGGGCGACGATCTCCGCATCATCGTCGAACATTTCATAGAAGTCTCCCATGCGAAAAAAAAGGATCGCATCGGGATGCTGACTTTTGATCTTCAGATATTGAGCGCGAACCGGGCTATGATTGGGTGTATCGTTTGCAAACTCTCCGAATAAGACCATAGAACCTCCTCCAGGCACAGATTGTAGTATAGAGGTTCTTCCTCCGAGAGTCAATTTGCGTAGGCCTGGTTAAGAGAATGAGGCTGCAATGCGTAGCAATAGATCAAATAGTCTATACAGGTTTATGGTGGAAGATAGATACATTATAATATGTGATATTAATGGCGCAAGGAGGTTGAAATGATCTACCTCATGCTGGTAATTCTGGGCTTAATCGGCGCATTGGTTGCCATGTTCAGTGTCCAGAATCTTGATCAGGTTACCCTGAGTTTTTTTAGTCTTCAGCTCTCTTTGCCGGTGGGGATCATCTTTATCGCTACCTTTCTTATCGGGGCTATCCTGCTCTATCTGGTTGATGTCGCTGCTGGCAAGCGGGACAAGCGCGAAATCGCACGCCTGCAAAAAGAGAATGAGCGCTTGCAGAAACGTGTTTCAGAGATGGAGAAGCAGCTAGCTGCGACGCAACTGGCGCAGCAGATGATGCAGCCGCAAGCCCCGCTCTCACAGCAACAGGGAACCATACCGGGACAGGCCCAGAGACAGCCAATGACATCGATGCCTCGTTTGATTAAGCCGATGAAAAACTGAAATGTGGGTAGGAGGCTCTATCTACGCCAGAGTTGCCCCAGGAAGCGTTTGAAGATATTCTGGTGTTCTATGTCGTGAGAATCTTCCTGGGTCTTCCTGTCTGGCTTCTCCTGTTGGCTACTCTCGTTGATGGTAGTCTCCTGTGTCGTCTTCTCTTTCTCATGGGGCTCATCTGCTGGTTTCTTTTGTGTCGTCCCTTCTTGCTCACGGGGCTCATCCGTCTCCTCTGTGGGCTGTTGCTCGGGCAGCGGTGTTTCTGGAACATTCGCCGAAATGGTGACTCTTCCCTCTTCTGGCAGGCGCACACTGCTGATCTTCTCTGTAATGGGCTGCTTGCGCTTCTGTGTGCTCTCTTCCGGCTCTGCGACAAGGGTCGGTGTTTCGCCCTGTGAGTTGGTCTGAACAACAGGAACGAGCTCTTCTTTTTCTGCTGTCTCGGGTGTCTCTTGAGGCTCGGTGATTGGACCGTCGATAGCGGGTTGTTCCTCAGCAGGCTGCTCAGACACGTTGTGGATGCCTGCCTGCGTGGACTGTTGATCTTCGGCTTGCTCAGCAGACAGCGTGCTCTTGGGAGATGGTGGTTGTTCCTCTTTGGCTTCCTCGGGTACATCACCAATGCCTGCCTGTATGGGCTGCTCTTCAGCGACCTGCTCTGGTACATGATGAAGGGCCTCAAGGGATGGTAGTTGTTTCTCTTCGGCCCGCGCGGCCTCATTGTAAACAACCCCAATGGTGGGCTGCTCTTCAACGACCTGCTCGGGCTGTGAGGGTTTCTCTGTGTGAGTTGGCAATTCTCCCTCATCGTCGTTGGTGAGCTTTTGCAGCAGCATCTCTTCGGTAATAGCGCTTTCCTCTTCGGCGGCTTCTGGCGGGCGCTGACCTTCCTGAATCGAGTCAAGCCAGTTGTATGCGCCATCAAGGGCATTCTCGCACCACGTCGTATAGTCACCTTGAATGAGGTCGAGCGACTCACACCGTTCAAGCAACTGCATAGTGTGATCAAGCCAGATATCGCCACGTGAAAGCATGCGGTCAAGCAGGTCGAGATCATGCACGCCACTGGCTTGAAGGCGTGCCAGCGCGGCGAGCGCGATTGGTGATGGCTGAACTCTCTGCGTCTGTTCTTCGTTGGTTTTCAGTTCGTTATTGAGCGCGGTCAACTCTGTTTGCAGGGCGATAATTTGCTGCTGGATTTTCCAGAGCTTGTACCCCTGGTAGAACTGCTCGACATCATGTTCACCCAAGCGAGCATAGAGCGCCTCAATGTGAGCGGGAAAATAATGTACGGTTGTTTGCTTCTCTACCGGGCGCATCCTAATTCTCCCTCTTATCCTGTGATTGCTCTGACTGGCGGTGCCAGCGCTGTGCCCATCGCTCAACGAGCCGGTTTACCCGGTCGCTTTGCTGATCTATGGGCATATCTGTAGAAGCGAGATTGCGAATCCACCAGGGGAGGGCTACCTGCGGCGCTGTTTGTTGCTCTGCAAAATAGGGTTTTTCTGGCGTGCTCCCCTGAGGCGTTGAGCCAACGGCTACGGCCTGTAAGGAGGGCGAGGTAACCTCTCGGGCTGAAGGATATGAGGCGGGTGCTGACTGCTTCTGCGCTTCGGTGGCATGTTCGGTCAGCGCCCGGATAATAGCATTGTCTTCCAGTGAAAGGGAGCGCTGTAAGCGGGCTGCCTGGGCCTGAAGCTGGGCTAGCTCCTGCTCGCGCTGTGTCAATTCGTTTTGAAGACGTCGTTTATTTTCTCGGTAATATAACCATTGCCTGTATTGTCCCATACCGTCTCTCTCGTTCAATAATACTACCTTTATTATACACGGGGCCAATATATGGGCAGTATAGCATGAGCAGTATTGATATACAAGAAAGCAGAATGTTCGCTAAACTGCTAGTAGACAGTTTCTTTTTCCATCTCGGTATCATGAGAAATACGTAAGAGAATACCGATAATGATGTAGTTTGCGAGTATTGAGCTTCCTCCATAGCTAAGGAATGGGAGCGGGATTCCGGTTAATGGCAGTAGCTTGATATTACCTAGCGTAATAACCAGTGTCTGAATCGCGAAAATACTGGTCAGGCCCCCGGCGAGGAGCTGCATAAAAGGGTCTCGTGCCGTAATAGCGATGCGAAAGCCCCGATACATAATCAGCGCATACAGGCAGATAAGCGCGAACAGGCCAATCAGACCGATCTCTTCTCCGATCCCGGTAAAGATCATGTCAGACTCAACGACCGGCACATAGGTCGGATGCCCGAGCCCGATCCCCGAGCCGAGTAGTCCTCCGCTGGCAATAGCCATCACAGCCTGTAAGATTTGTTGACCCTGGTTTTCCGCATAGTATTGCTGAGCGGGTGTCCAGTTTTGCCAGTGTACAATATCGAATGTCACCGTCCGAAAGCGGTTCTGGACGTAGCCGAACAGGTTATAGCTGATGATTGCCATTCCAACAAACAGGAGCAGGCTGACAACGGTATAAAGCAGGCGACCGCTGGCAAGGTACATCAGGCAGAGAAAGGTACAGTAGATCAGCAACGCCAGGCCGAGATCATGGACCATCAGGAAGATCAGCAGTGCCAGGCCAAGCATCATCACCAGCGGGCCCAGATGGCGCAGCGGTGGGAGATGCAGCCGTCCCAGTTTCATATATCCTTTCGCGATAATCTCTCGGTTCTCGCTGAGGTAGGCAGCAAAGAAGATCACAATAGTGATTTTCGCGAACTCGGAAGGCTGAAGATTAAATGGTCCAAAGCGCAGCGCATCACGAGCCGGGCCTGCATCGGAGTCCATGATACTCTTAATAACGGCAGGGGCAAGCGCGATAAAGCTTAATACAATCCAGGTATACTTGTAGCGCGAGAACCGGGGCAGATAGCGAAGCGCGATCATCGTCAAGCCACACGCAATCAGGCCAAGCAGAACCCAGACAAGTTGCTTGCTCCCAAGATCAAAGCCCTGATCGCGCCCGATACGGGTAACCATCATGACGCCGATACCGCTGAGCAGGCTGACCAGTGGCAACAGAAACTGATCCGCTTTTGGGAAGAAGATGGTGAGCAGAATATGCATCACAAAAAAGGCGACGATCAGACCGAGCGCTGGAATCAGGCCCTGCACGGTCGGGAGGATCTTCGGGTTATAAGCTGAACGTGGGTCAATATGCTCGATCACGTTGTTCGCGATAAAAAGCTGTGTCATGATCAGCAGCAGAATAAGGGCGGGAAGAATGAACAGACTCAGCTCTGTCCAGCGATACCGCCTGAGCACACTTTGCTTTTCGGGCCGTGTTCTATACTTTGTTCGGAGCTGGCTCTTCATCATGGCTCATACCTGCCTCTCTGATAAATACGGTGCGCCTCTTTTCCGTTTTTCCCTGTTATTATATCAACAAATTATATATTCTTGATCGAAAGAATTACCCGGCGTGAAAGAGAAAAACCGGGAGAGGAAATCCCTTCCCGGTTTATCACGAACTATCTGATAGAGAGGTAAAAGGGGTCTAATATGAACTTTCCGCTTCAACCTCTGTATTATGGGAAATGCGGAGCAAGATGCCGATAATGATATAGTTTGCGAACAGTGAACTCCCACCCTGACTCAAGAAGGGAAGAGGAACACCGGTCAATGGCATCAACTTGAGATTTCCCGCGATAATGACCAGCGTTTGAATCGCGAAGATGGTCGTCAAACCGGCTGCTAGCAACTGACTGAACGAGTCACGCGCCTTCATGGCGATATGGAAGCCACGATGAATGATCAGCAGATAGAGGCCGAGGATCGCAAAGAGACCCATCAAGCCAATTTCTTCGCCCAGACCGGAAAGCATCAGGTCCGACTCGACTACCGGAATGAAGAAGCGTCCCGCTGGATGACCAAGCCCGAACCCCTGACCAAAGAGGCCACCGGTGCAGAGACCGATCAGTCCCTGCATGATCTGATAGCCGGGATCATCCGCGAATGCAACCTGCTCTGGTGTCCATTTGTCCCAGTTCACAACATCAAAGCCAACGACCGCAAAGCGATTTCGCACATAGCCTAGCAGCATATAACCCACAAAGCCCAGCACGAAGAATGCTCCCAGACTGACCAGCACATACATCAGGCGGCCACTGGCAAGATACATCAGACAGAGGAAAGTGCTGTAGATTAGCAGAGCCAGACCGAGGTCATGGACGACCAGGAAGATTGCCAGCGCGATGCCAAGCATGGAAACCAGTGGGCCCAGATGGCGTAGTGGCGGCAGACGTAGATTACCGATCCGCATAAAGCCCTTTGCCAGAATATCGCGTGTCTCGCTGAGGTAGGCGGCGAAGAAGATCACAATGGCAATCTTTGCGAACTCCGAAGGCTGGATTTTGAAGGGCCCAAGACCGAGCGTGTCGCGGGATGGTGCGTCTCCGGCGAGTACGCCTTTGATAAGTGCTGGAAGCAGCAATGCCAGCGTGATCAGTGCCCAGATGTATTTGTAGCGCGAGAGCTTTTGTGGTACACGCAAGATGGCGACTGTGGCGCAGCACAAGCCAAAACCAAGCAGCGCGTATAAGAACTGGTTGGTTCCCAGACGCGGGTTATGTAGATCAGGGCCCAGGCGGGTGGCCATCAGCACACCAATGCTGCTCAGGAGTCCGGCCAGCGGAAGGAGCACTTGATCTGCCTTCCGAAAGAAGAGATTCAGCACGATATGAACCACGGCAAAGGCGCCGATCAGACCGAGCGCCGGAATCAGTCCTTCAAGTGTTGGAAGCTGTTGCGCCGTCAGTGGTGAACTGGCATCACTGGCGTTTTTCAACGAGTTGGCAATAAGTAATTGTGTTGTGATAAGGACGATAATGAGGCTAGGGATAATAAACAATCCTAGCTCTTTCCAACGATAGCGGCGCGGTCTATCGGGTGAATGACTTGCCATCTATCTACACCTCTCTATCTACACGAGCTAAGCGTTTCCTGTTGCACTGCTTTTTGATCGGTCTAAGAATTTCTGTGGATCGGAGCGCGCATAAGCTCTTTTTCAGGCGCCTCGGCGGAGGAGAGGGGACGAGTTCCTGATCCTCCCGAATACCTGTGCCTTAAGGGCGGCTCAGGTCTACTGGGTCAGCTTAAACTGGATGTAGCCGACGCTGATAATATCCCCGGCCTTCGCGGGGAGTGGATCACGTGCCGGTTGGCCGTTGACATAGGTGCCGTTCGCGCTACCTGCGTCCTGAACGTACCATGTGCCATTACGGAACCACATGCGGGTATGCTCTGCTGAAATGTACTGATCTTGAATAGGAATCGTGTTTGTCGGGCCGCGACCGATATTGGTCTGAGGCTGAAGGGCGAAGCGTGTTCCGGGCATTAGACTGGTTGGGCCGCTGTTCACCACAACAAGATGGCCCCAGATGCGCCCGGATGGCTCCGAACTCCCCTCACCGGCGGCTGCATTTTTCTTGAGATCGCGCGTAATCGCAATAACTACCTGCATCAGAAACAGGTAGAGGAGCACAACCAGCAAAATGCGCAATATCAATAAAAAAGAGTCTATTTGTAAAGCCATAGGGCGGAGGTCTCACCTTCTCTCGAAGTAGAAATCATAGCTGCCGATGGTAAAACGGTCACCATTGCGCAGAACATGTTGGCGCATATTCGGTATGCCATTGATCGTGATACCGTTTGTGCTACCGAGGTCAAAGATGGCAAAATTGCCGTCGGGTTGATACTTTACCTGAGCATGATAGCGTGAGACGCGTTTATCTTCAACAATGATATCGTTACTGAGTTGGCGACCAATATTGACGACCGGTTTTTCGATCCGATAGACTTGCTGGCCTGACTGGGGTAGACGGATGGTGAGTCGTGCGGGTGGCACCGCAGCCGTCTGCTGTACCCCGGGCATAGAAGGCGGATTATTCCCCGCGGGCGGCCCATAGTGATTGGGGCTGCTGGCCGGAGTCGGAGATTGAGGAACTGGCGGTTGTTGCGGGGAAGAGCCCCCGAACTGGTTTTGTGGCAGGGCGGCACGAATCTGAGCCAGCTGTTCGGGAGAAAGGGCCTGTGTTGCCATCAGACCGTCACCTCCTTGCCCGTCACCCATCTCCACTTCAACGCGAATCTCGCCGGGGCCCATTGAGCTTTCAGCGTGCAGGCGAATAATCGGCATTGTGCGCAGGGTATAATGGTGGCGTCGCGCGTACTCGACAAGATGATTTTGCCAGTCACGAACCAGCATGGCCTGACCGGGAGCGAGTTGCTGGTGATCTTTGATGCTCAGGTAAATGTCATAGACATTCGGGGCGAGGCGACGTCCCTCGCCCTGAAGCAACGTATTGTCATCCAGCGCCCGCTCAAGCCGCCGCTCAATCTCCACCGGTTCCAGACGGGACGGAAAGAGACGCGCGAACGGACGCTCGATCAGGCGTTGCATAAACGCTTCAAATTTATTTAATGGGTTCTGGCGAGCTTTCAATTGCTCACCCTCCTGGCTGTTAATATCTGCCGTGCCTGCTGAATATCAGTGGAGAGCTGTGTTTTGAGCGCTTCAATGCCTGCAAATTTCTGCTCTCCTCGCAGGCGGGCAATAAAATCGATCCGAATTTCTTTATCGTACAGATCAAGCTCAACATCCAGTAGATGCGCTTCGACCTGGCGCACCTTTCCGTCAAAGGTCGGTCGTAAGCCAACATTGACTGCTCCGTTATAAACGGTGGAGGCCCCCGCTTCGTCACCACCGGTACTTTTGACTACGCGGACATACGCGGCGTAGACTCCATCAGCCGGGAGCAATTTCTGCTCGCCAGGGCGGACATTTGCCGTCGGGAAACCGAGGAGGCGACCGCGTTTATCTCCATGGAAAACGACGCCGCTTACCTCAAATGGATGTCCGAGGAGCGTGTTAGCCTCGACGATATTTCCTTCTTCGATGAGCTTCCGAATGCGGGTACTGCTGATGCGCTGCTGATCATCTTCCTGGAGCGGAACCGGAGCTACCTCAAATTCATGCTGTTGCCCGTACTGTTGCAGAAAGGCAACGTCTCCCATACGATTATGGCCGAGTCGGAAATCCGCACCGACTACCAGCCCCTTGATGGTGAAGTGCTGACGCAGGTTGTCCATAAACTCCTCGGCGGTCATTGCCGCGACTTCAGGTGTGAAGTGAACAACAATTGAGTCAGCAACCTTGCCATATTCACGGGCAAGGGCGAGCTTTTCATCAAGCGTAGAGAGCAGTTGGAGGTGGACGCCGGGCCGAACGACTTCAAGCGGGTGAGGTGAAAAGGTAACCAATACCGGTTTACTGCTCAGCTGTTCTGCCATGACGCAGAGGGTGTGCAGAAGATACTGGTGACCCCGATGAATACCATCGAAGTTCCCTATAGTAATAACGATAGGTTCGGTTTGTGTGAGCGTTGTTGTATATTCCATATATATTTTCAAAGTGGCTTCCAGAAGAATCTCTTGGAAATGCCGTACCCTATTGTGTTAAATAATGTTGCCTTTAGAGTACTCCTATAGTACCACAGGCTATTTTTGTCAGCAATAATCGTAGCCATAGCAGACATTCAACAACGCTCAGCGGACTGCTTGAGGCTGCATCCTGTTTCAACTTTGCAGAGGGAGAAGCCTGGCTCTCACAAGTCCCGGGCGTGGTGACGGTGCTGCTTGCCGTCTGCTCTTTCTGGCTGTCTTCTTATCCTTGATTACGTTTGGTTGTCACAAAAAGTTTGAATTTCGGGATCAGGCCGTGACGAATACCTTGACTGGTTGCCAGGTGCACTGCTCACTATTCCAGGAGGCTAGTGCAATAAAGCGGCCATCTGGATCATACACGCGTGCCAGGGGCGTTTGTGTATGGGGGAGGGCCGGATAACGAAAGGTGTTTCCATGCAGAACACGCTCTGCTGTCTCCGCATCCAGCGTCAGTCCGGGAAAATGCCGCACTGCGCTATCAGCAGGAAGCAGATACTCCTGAAGTCGGTTTTCTTCTATCGCGGAGGCCAGTGCTTCGAGTGTCACACTTTTGGCCAGAGTGAAAGGACCGCTGCGGGTTCGGGTCAGCGAGGAAAGATGTGCCCCATAGCCAAGATACTCGCCGAGATCATAAGCCAGTGAGCGAATATAGGTCCCCTTGCTGCACTCAACTGCCAGCATCAGGGTAGGAGGTGTCCATGCAAGCACATTCAGATGATAGATCTCGATCGGGCGAGGTTGTAGCTGCACTTCGGAGCCTGCACGCGCCAGTTTATAGGCGGGTTGTCCTTGAAGCTTGATTGCCGAATAGCGCGGCGGAAGCTGCTGCTGTTTCCCCAGGAAATGGGGGAGAGCGGCCTGTATCTGTTCCAGCGTGAGCGTAGAGGCATCGGCAGTGCGGAGAACCGTCCCCTCCGTATCATAGGTATCGGTCACGGTACCAAATGTAATCCCGGCCTCATAGGCCTTGCCGCTTTCACTCAGGTACTCGGCGACGCGTGTGGCCTGGCCCAGACAGAGCGGCAGAACGCCCTGTGCCATCGGGTCCAGTGTGCCAGCGTGTCCGACGCGCTTCTGTTTGACAAGCCTGCGTACTCGCGCCACAACATCATGAGACGTCATGCCTGTTGCTTTATTGATAACAAGAATCCCATCCATGACAGCCCGCTGCTCCTCTTTCCTGATCGCTATTCGTCGTCGCCTTCGCCGATGGCTTCTTTCAAGAGCGCGACGACCTCGGGAATGGCCTCTTCCAGTGGCTTATAAATCGTTGCGCCAGCGGCCCGGGCGTGGCCTCCGCCTCCGAGGCGCATACAGATATCGGCGGCGTTTACCGGCTCATAGGTACGCAGGCTCAGGCGGGTTTCACCCTCTTCGTAGCCTTTGAACAGAGCACCAACCTGTACGCCTTCGATATCGCGCAGCATCCCAACACAGCCGCTATCCATCTCGGTTGTCGCGCCGGTCTGCTCAAGCATGTCTTTCGAGATATAGGACCAGACCAGACGACCGCCACAGGCCACCTGTGCTTTCGCGATAACCTCGGCCTCAAGGCGCTTCTGGGCCAGGGGATGCGTGCGGAAAATAGGTTTCACCGATACTTCTGGAACTGCGCCTGCATTCAGCAGCACTGCGGCAGCCTCCAGCGTTCGGGCAGTCACATTTGAATACTGGAACGAACCGGTATCTGTGATGATGCCGGTCAGCAGGCATTGTGCCGCGTCTGTATTCAGGGGGAGCCCTGCCTGTTGCTGGAACAGGACAAGCAGCTCAGCGGTCGCGGCGGAGGCCACATCGATAATGTTGACCTGTCCACAGCCACTGCTGGTCAGGTGATGGTCGAGGTTGAGGACGCGGGCCCGCTCAAGAAACGCGCTGTGCCGTTCGTAGATGGCTCCATACCGATAGAACTCGCCTGCGTCCAGGGCAATGACCAGATCAAATTGTTCATCGCCGAGCGTTGTCTGTAGCTTCTCGATGCCCGGAAGAAAGTGAAACGCGCGCGGGGCTGGATCGGCGCATACAGGAACGCATTCTTTCCCGAGCAGGGAGAGTATATGAGAAAAGCCCAGAATAGAGCCGAGCGCATCGCCGTCGGGGTGCTCATGGGCGAGTAAGGCGATCCGCTGTGCTGGCTCTATCAGGGCCATTGCATTTTGCACAAGTTCTGGATTGAGTTGTTGATCTAATGGGGTAGCTGTGGGAACGGTTTGCTGACTCATTCTTCCTCTGTCTTTGATTGTTGCGTCTTCTCCTGCTCTTCGCGTTCAATCTGGTTGATCAGAGCAAGGACCCGAGCGCCTTCTGCTATCGAGTGATCGAGTTTGAAGGTGAGTTCCGGGACATGACGGAGCACGAGGCGGGAACCCAACTCGCGACGCAAGAACCCGGTTGCGTTCTTGAGACCCTGGATCGTTTTCTGCTGTTCTTCCGGAGTACCCATAACGCTCACCATGATTTTGGCCTGACGTAAGTCGCCGCTGACATCTACGTGGGTGATGCTGGCGAAGCCGACGCGCGGGTCCTTTACCCGGGTGCGCAACAGATCACTGATCTCTTCGGCAATCAGTTCCGCCAGTTTTTCCTGTCTATGTGTATTTGGCATAATGGACCCTCTTCAACTCCATGATACGAGCAGCGTGGAATGTTCCTGACCGTCATCAGTTCGATTCCACGCTTCTGTTCTGTACGATATTGTATCGGTTGCTTATGCGCCGGGCTGGACTTTTTCCTGTGTAAAGGCTTCAATGATGTCGCCAACCTCGATGGCGTTGAAGTCGTCAAGCACGATACCGCATTCGTAACCGGTATGAACTTCGCGAACATCATCTTTACCACGACGAAGAGAACCAATCTTGCCTTCGTAGACCTTCTCACCCTTGCGAAGAACGCGAGCCTGTGAAGAGCGCGTCACTTTACCGTCGGTGATACGGCAACCGGCAATCTGCATATTGCGTCCGGCCTTAAAGGTTGCCACGATCTCGGCGTGACCCTCAATAACCTCACGGTACTGTGGCTCAAGCATGCCCTTCAGCGCGTTCTCGATATCCTCAATCATCTTATAGATGATGTTGTAGTGGCGGATATCGACGCCCTCTTTGGCAGCCTCACGCTGTGCTGCATCATCGGTCTTCACATTAAAGGCAATGATGATGGCGCCAGAGGCAGCCGCCAGATGGACATCTGTCTCGGTCACATTACCGACACCCTCGCGGATCAAGCGGACCTTCAGGTTCTCGCTGCTGATCTTCGAGAGCGAGTTCTTCAGTGCCTCGGCAGAGCCCTGCACGTCACTCTTGAGGATGACGTTCAGTTCCTTGACCGCACCCTCCTGTAGATAGAGCGTATCCAGGCTGACCTGATTCAGGTTGGCCTCCTGCTTGCGGCGCTCGGCCTCTTCAGCTGCGCGCTGCTTGGCGCTCTTCTCATCGGGCATTGCTTCGACACGATCACCGGCCTGTGGCACTTCGGGAAGACCCAGAATGCTGACCGGGGTGCTCGGTGGCGCTTTCTGAATGCGCTTGCCTCGATCGTTGAACATGGCACGGACCTTACCAACAATCGGGCCCACAACAATATGATCACCCATTTTCAGAGTGCCATCCTGGACCAGCACGGTTGCAGATGTGCCGCTGCTCTTCTCCATCTTGGCTTCAATGATGGTACCGACTGCCAGCTTGTTCGGGTTGGCCTGGATATCCTGAATTTCCGCGACCAACAAGATGTACTCAAGCAGTTCGTCGATGCCTTCGCCCTTCTTGGCCGAGACCGGAACACAGACCGTTTCACCGCCGTACTCTTCAACAACAATGCCGATTTCGGCCAGTTGCTGCTTAACGTGATCGGGGTTTGCTCCCGCCTTATCGATTTTGTTCAGGGCGATGATAATAGGCATATTGGCAGCGCGGGCATGGTCGATTGCCTCGCGTGTCTGTGGCATGACGCCATCATCGGCAGCGACGACAATAATTGCAATATTAGCGACCTGTGCGCCGCGAGCCCGAAGCGAGGTAAAGGCCTCGTGGCCTGGTGTATCCAGGAAGGTGATCTTCTTCCCGTTGATCTCAACCTGATACGCGCCGATATGCTGTGTGATACCGCCGACTTCGCCCGCGGCAACCTTCGTCTTCCGGATTGTGTCCAGCAGCGTTGTTTTACCGTGGTCGACGTGTCCCATAATTGTCACGACAGGAGGAACGACAACCGCGTTCTTGTCCTGAATCGGGGGTTTCTGGATTTCTGGTGCGACGACGGGGCGTCCCTGTACCGCATTCGTAGAGACCTTTGCCTCCTGTGGCTCAAAGCCCAGTTCTTGCGCGACAAGGACGGCCTTATCATAGTCGATAACCTGATTGATGTTCGCGAAAATGCTATGACCGATCAGACGACGAATGACTTCATTCGGCGTAACCTCCAGTAACTCGGCCAGATCCTTCACCACAATCTGTGGTGGAATCGTGACCGGGCCGCCAGCGGGTTTCTCCTTTACCGGAGCGGCGCGACGTTCAGCCGCTTTATGTGCTGCATTCGAGCGAGAGGCTGGACGCGAGGTGGCTGGTTTACTCGGTCGACTGGTCCGTGTTCCGGCTGTCGGCGACTGGGTTGCCTGACCACCGCGAGCACCTCTAGTCGGCTGTGCAGTGCCTGTTTTCCCAGAGGGTGCAGGCCGCCCACTGGTCGCAGTGTTTCCTGCTGTTCGGGTTGTCTGCCCGCGATGGCCTCCGTGGGTGCTAGTGGCAGGACGCTGCGCGTGTGTGCTTCCTCTTGAATGTGCAGGACGGGCAGGCGTTGGGCTTGTGCCCTGATGCCCTTCTTTGCTTCCACTCTGGGTGCGTGTCGCGCCCTGGGAACTGTTGGAAGGACGCCGCCGCGTCTGTGCTTTATTCTCGTGTTCCTGGCTGCCTGGTGTTGTGCTCTCGGCTCTTGCGCGTGGCTTCCGGGTATGTGTCTGTTGTGTCGTCTTCGGTTTAGCCTGCTCAGTGCCTTCTGTGAGTTCAGACGTATCTCTCATGAAGAAGACTCCCTCCTATCATCTGCTGCGCCTTTAGGCGGCGGAAATCTCTCTTCACAGCCATGAAAAAGGTCTGTCACCCTTCTTCCTTCTCTTCAGCATTTTCTGTAGGAGAGGGGACAGACCCTCGTTGGTGCAGTGCCAGGCATGTTTTTAGTCTGCGCTCTCTGGCGTAGAGGCTATGCTTATTGAATCATAGCTGATCGCTCCGCAAACATTCGCTGATACAACTGCCCTGTAAAACGAGGGGCTGTGTCTCTAACAAGAGTAGAGATAATACAATACATTATTTCGTTTCAATTCTTGTCCGACCGATAGGTCAGAGCGTCGTATTGAAAACGTCCCTTGTTCTTTTTCGACCTTTGTTCTGCTGGAAAAGAAGGGACGATCAGAAAACAACCATCGAGTAGTGGCGGCCTTTTGTTTCCAGATGCCGGTACATTGCTATCTGTGTAAGAACGGTGTGAGACAATGTGGCAGCCAGCTCAGTAAAATCTTCTATCGGATAAGATATCCCATTTAGTATAGAATACTGATGCAACCTTTGCAAATGGCAGCAGAAAGCCGCCACTTGCAAGCGTTTGCGTATTACAACTGAATGATATACCGATACTACACAGTATACAGGTTTCGCGTGGTATTGTCTGAGGTTCTGGTACTTTTTTACGAGTTCGTGCTGCCCGTTGATACCGTTTGCTCTTTCGGTAGGGTCGCAATGAACTCGTTGAGCCCGGCTTTATCTTCTTCCGAGATGCTATCGACCTTGAGAACCTGCTCGATTCGTCTGGTTTTCATTGCCTGTTGCCAACAAGAGAGACGAGCGCACAGATACGCGCCTCGGCCCGACTTCTTGCCCGTCGCGTCGATCACGACCTTTCCTTCTGGCGTGCGCACAACACGCAGAAGTTCGCGCTTCGATTTGGTCTCGTGGCACGAGACACAGGTGCGCATTGGTATATGCTTCCGCGGTTTTGCCTGTTTCCCCTTTGTCATGCTGCTCCGCTCCCTATTTCTGGCTGCGAGAACGGCTTCGCTGACGGCGTGTTGTCACCGCCTCATCCTCAACCGGTTCCTCGTAGACTTCGCCCTCGGCTGGCTTCACAACATCTACCCGCCAGCCCGTCAATTTGGCTGCCAGACGAGCATTCTGCCCATCTTTTCCGATTGCCAGCGAAAGCTGACGTTCGGGTACCGTGACGATGGCAGTATGATCGGACTCGCGCAGCTCTACCTTCAGCGGCTTCACCGGGCTGAGCGAGTTGGCTACAAAAGTTGCCGGATCTTTATCCCACAGGATAATATCAATCTTCTCGTCGTTCAGTTCGCGCACAATATTATTGATGCGCGAGCCGCGTACACCCACGCATGCGCCGATCGGGTCCAGTCCTTCCTGACGGGAATGAACTGCCACTTTGGTGCGGCTTCCCTGCTCACGGGCAATTGCCATAATCTCAACAGTGCCTTCGTAGATCTCAGGCACTTCGGCTTCAAACAGACGTCGTACCAGATCTCGATGGGTGCGCGAGGCCAGAATTTGCAGGAGTCGTCCCTGAACCTTCCGAACATCATAAATGTAGACGCGAATACGCTGGCCCGGGCGGTAGCGCTCTGTCGGGACCTCTTCGCTGACTGGCATCAAGCCTTCGACCTTATCTACTTTATCAAGGTCAAAGTCGATGACCCAACCGCGGTTAGCGTCCTTTCGGGTGAGCGTGCCCAGGCGTATCTCTCCGACCCAGTTCTTGATCTGATCGTAGAGATGCTCATGCTCAGCTTCGCGAATGCGTTGTAAAATGACCTGTTTGGCCGTCTGGGTAGGGATACGCGCGAAGATGAATGAAGAATCTACGTCGACGAGTTGTCCGAGGGCTGCATTTGGGATTAAACGCTGTGCCTCTGCCAGAGAAATCTCTTCATTGGGGTCTGTGACCTGGGCAACGACGCGCTTTGACGCCCATACATGGACTTCACCGTTTTTATCAACCTCGATGCGTACATTCTCGCCTCCACCGAAGCTTTTGCGATAAGCCGCTAACAGGGCGTTCGCTACGGTCTCCATAACCACTTCGCGGGGTAGTCCCTTTTCGGCAATCAATTGTGCAATTGCCGCCTGAAATTCGCTCCTCATGTGCCTTACTCCTCCCGCTGGGTGCCCAGTGAAACTAGTTCAATTTGTTCGTGTGCAAAAAAAGCCTCTGGCAAACAGAAAAGTGGGGGGCACCCACTTTTCACAAAAACGCTACTCTATTCTGAAATAATTATAGCATGTAGATCGCTATTTGGCTAGTGGAAAACCTGTCTTTATCCGCCTCGATGTACATTTATCTTTTTCGTTCTCATGCTCGGAGTCGGGGGAATATCGGGAGCAAGAAGCTGCTTCTTCTTCGGGCTTGCGTAGTATATAACAGTCGGAACTTCCGTTTTATTCCTTTGTCTGTCTTTCGTTTATCTCTTGTAGAAGAGTGGTGACTGTATGTGGTAGCGATTTGTACCTGTTGTTTTTGAGAAAGTCTTCTTTATAATAAAAAAGAGGAATACGAATAAGAAAGAGCAGTTTTATGATGCAGCAACATCCGTTTGGACAAAGTCAGGTTGTGGTGACGCGGCAGGGCCCGGGATTTCTCTTGCGTGCGGCCTGGTTTCTGCTACTTGGCTGGTGGCTCGGGCTGTTCTGGCTCTGTGTCGGGTACCTTCTCTGTCTGACGATTCTTGGCTTGCCGTTTGGCCTGATCATGCTGAACCGCTTGCCGCAGGTGCTGACGTTGCGCCCTGTGACGCAACAGGCGCACGTAGTGGCAACCAGCGGCGGGGTGTTTGTGCATACTGGAGAGGTGTCGCAGCATCCTTTCTTGCTACGTGCGCTGTACTATTGTCTGATTGGTTTCTGGTTCGGAGCTCTCTGGTCCCTGGTAGCCTTTGTGTGCTGCATTACCGTGATTGGCTTACCGCTCGGGTTACTGATGTTTGATCGCCTGCCCGCCGTTATGACCTTGCGGCGCAACTAACGGTCACACCTCAATTGGTCGGTGCATCACGACATGAGGACCGATGCCAGGTAGCTCGAAAACCTCACCGAGCTGTTGAAACCCGTAGCGTTCATAAAAGCCTTTGGCGGTGATGCGCCCGTTACACCAGATCTCGCCGGGCTGCCCCTGGGCGGTAACATAGGCAATCAGAGCGGTAAGAATACGCCCGCCGATGCCCTTTCCCTGCTGCTCAGGGGCGACTGCCATCCCTCGAATCCGCCAGATATTCCGGTTGGTGGTGCCGTCTTGAGCCTCACGAAAGATTGAACCGATTCCTATTAACTGATCCTCGAAAAAACATCCTGCATGGAAGCTCGTTTCATCGGTATCATGTGGGTAGGCGCATGCTTCAAGCGCTTGATGGGGGCGAAGCACGCGCTGGCGCAGTGGGTAGGTTTCCTCTGCTGAAATAGAGCGAATCTGTAACATATGGGGTCTCCTGTAACGATAGAATAGGTTCAGTATAGCCTGGCGAACGGGGAAAGAAAAGCCTGCTGACAGAAGCCGTTCTGATAATGTGATATACTCCTGAATGAAGGATTCCAGGCAGGGAACAAAGAAGTCCCTTTTGCTTCGAGAAATCATGAGAGAGTGCGAAGAGCCGGTGTTACTGGCTGAGAGCGCATTTTCTGTTGACGCATCTGACGTCATGAAAGGAGTACAGGAGCATGGCTGTGATAACCGTCAGTGAAGACGAACGAGACTTAATAGCGGCGATCCGTGAGATTGCGGAGGAACGAGTTGCTCCGCGTGCCGCCGAAATAGATCACACCGGCGAATTCCCCTGGGATATGAAAGAGCTGCTTGCTCATCACGATATTTTGGCGATGCCTTTTCCCGAAGAGTATGGTGGCCTGGGGTCCTCTGAACTGGCGATTACGATGGCTATTGAAGAGCTTTCACGCTGTTGCGCTACTACTGGCCTGTTACTGGCTGTTCAACAGCTTGGCTCAATGCCGATTTTGCTAGCTGGCAACGAGAAACAGAAGCGTACCTATTTCCCGCGTCTGGCAAGTGGTGAGTGGCTGGCGGCCTTTGGTCTGACCGAGGCCGGCTCCGGCTCCGATGCGGCTGCAATGAAGACGGTCGCTGTGCGCCAGGGTGATAAGTATATTCTCAATGGTTCAAAGCGCTTTATCACGAATGGCGGCCTTGCCCAGGTCAACACTGTTTTTGCGATTACCGATCGCGAGAAGGGCACGCGCGGCATCAGCGCGTTTATTGTTGAGAAAGAGTATCCCGGTTTTTCTGTTGGACATGTTGAGGATAAGATGGGGATCAAAGGTTCTCAGACGGCTGAGCTGATCTTTCAGGATTGTGAGGTGCCCGCCGAAAATCTGATCGGTGAAGAGGGACAAGGCTTCAAGATTGCGATGATGACTCTGGATCGGACCCGGATTGGCATTGGAGCGCAGGCGCTTGGGATCGCCCAGGGCGCACTGGAGCTGGCAATCTCTTATGCCAAACAGCGTGTGCAATTTGGGCATCCGATTGCCGATAATCAGGGCATTCAGTTTATGCTGGCTGATATGGCAACAAAGGTTGAGGCCGCCCGTTTGCTTGTGTACAATGCTGCCGCGATGGTTGATCGAGGTGAGAAGAACTTTAGCAAGTATTCCTCGATGGCAAAGATGTTTGCCTCTGATGCCGCGATGGAAGTTACGAATGATGCAATCCAGATTCTAGGTGGTTATGGATACATGAAGGAGTATCCCGCCGAACGGATGATGCGCGATGCAAAGATTACCCAGATTTATGAAGGAACGAATCAGATCCAGCGTCTGGTAATCGCGCGGTCGTTGCTTGCCGAGTAAAGAATGCGAAACGCTGCGGGGTACAAATCGCCTCAGGCTGTTTGTGCCCCCTTTTGTTGAAAAGGGAGAAGGCTGGCTCATGGCATCATTTAATTTTGATACACTGGCACAAATCTATGACGCGACGCGGGGCTATCCTGAAGAAGTGGCCTGTCAGATCGCACAGAAGCTTGTTCGGCTCGCGGGCAAGCCCGAGCAGAAGAAATGGCTTGAAGTCGGCATTGGAACCGGCAGGGTAGCTATTCCACTGGCAGAACAAGGACTCTATTGTACCGGCATCGATATTTCCACTAATATGCTCGATCGGCTGGAGCAGAAACTGAAGCAACGTGGCTGGCAGGCTGTGGCATATCCCTGGGGAACGCTGGAAGATGAGCGTGTGGCCTCTATTCCCCGGGTGGTGCGCTATGAGCATCCTGAGCTGGTAGCGGCCTTGCGAGTTGCGCTTGCTGATATGACCGCAATCCCTTTTGAGTCAGGCTCGTTTGATGTGCTCCTCGCGATTCATGTCTTCCACCTTGTTGATGGCTGGCAACAGGCGGTACGGGAGTGTTTACGTGTGCTGCGTCCAGGCGGAGTATTTCTGCGTGCCTGGGATGAGTCGGTTCCTTCGGATATCAGCAAGATTGCCGAGACCTTCTGGCGCATGGTTGAGGAGCGTGGCGGCAAGAAGAGCCTTCAGGCATTAGAACAGAAGCCTCAAGTTGATGCCTTCCTTGAAGAGCTTGGCTGGCATTCAGAGGAGGATAGTTCATTTACCTGGGTGCAGGCAACAACGCCTCGCCAGGAACTGGAATCATATCTTCAACGGCAATGGTCGTCGCTCCGGCGGATTCCCGATGAGATCTTTCAAAGCGTGATCGGACCGCTGGAAGAGTGGGCCTACTCTTACTATGGGGAAGGGATCGACACTGTACGCAAGTGTGAGGAGCGCTTTGTTGTGAGCCGGAGCGTATGGAAGTCGTGATTCTGATTGGTTTGCAGGGTGCGGGGAAAAGCACGTTTGCGCGTACTGTGCTTCAGCCTGAGCCAGAGACATGGACCTATATCAGCAAGGATCTGTTCCCGAACAATCGACGGCCCGCGCGACGCCAGCATGTGCTGCTGGAAGAGGCACTTCGCGAGGGGCGCTCTGCGCTTGTCGATAATACCAATCCGACGAAAGACGATCGCGCTGATGTGATCGCGCTTGGGAAGCAGTATGGTGCTGAGATCATCGGTTACTGGTTCACTGCCAATCTCAAGAGTTGTCTGAAGCGGAATCAGCAGCGCAGTGGTCGCGCGCAGGTGCCTGATGTCGCCCTGTTCAGCACCGTGAAGAAGCTGGAACCGCCAGCATATAGTGAGGGCTTTGATGCCCTCTTTTGTGTGCAGACAAATAGAGATCTCACGTTTACCGTTTCCCCTCTTTAGCCGCTGGAATACTTCGTTCGCTGTATAGTATACTGACCGATGCAATTGGTTTTTTCGTCTTCCCCTGAAAAAGAATTACGCTGGAAGGGGCTTTTTTGCTTTTTCCTGGATGAGATCTTTCCCCTCTTCAGTCTCTGTAGATCGTTGTCTGTTTTTGATCCCTGTTTTCCCCTTTTACCGAACAAGATAATATTCTTCTTGGCCCGCCGCTAGAGCAGGATCGTCTAAAACGGGCGGTTCACGCGGCGGTGATGGAGCATGATGTTGTTGGCCTTGAAACCGGGCTGGCGACCCCTGTTGGGGTGAGAGGTGTCAAGCTATCAGGGGGCCAGATCCAGCGAGCGGCTCGTATGTTTGTGCGAGATGCTGAGTTGCTCGTCTTTGATGATCTCTCAAGTGCGCTGGATGTCGAGACGGAGCAGACATTATGGGAGCGGCTTTTTGAGCAAGCACAAACAACCTGCCTTGCGTCGCGCTGATCATATTCTGGTGCTGAAGGCTGGGCAAATTGAGGCTGAAGGAACGCTGGAAGAGCTACTGACACAGAGCAGTGAGATGCAGCGCCTCTGGTTCGAGACAGACTGACGAAAGCGGTTCCCGCAAACATATCTCTTGCGGGAACCTTTCGGTTATGAGGTTGGCTGTTTGTCTGTGGCCTCGGGAGCCGTCTGACGAATCAATACTTTGTCGATGCGGCGTCCGTCCATATCCATAATTTCGATTGAGATATTATCGATGGTCAGTTTATCGCCCACCGCCGGGATTTTCCCCATATGGGTAAGGATCATGCCAGCCAGTGTCTTGTACTCGACCTTCTCATCGGGCACGGGGGGCATATTGAACTTTTTCCTCACAAGTTCTTGATCGATCATTGCATCCACAAGCCAACTGCCATCTTCACGCTGAACAAAACCGCTTTCTTCTGGCTGGTCATACTCATCCTGAATCTCGCCAACCAGCTCTTCAAGCAGGTCTTCAAGCGTTACCAGACCGGTTACCTGACTGTACTCATCGATGACAATTGCCAGATGGATGCCTTTGCTGCGGAAGGTTTGGAGCAGATCATCAACGTGCTGATATTCTGAGATAAAGAAGGGCGGACGCGCCAGCTTGACCAGATCAACCGGTTCATCCTTTGAGCGGGCTCGCAGCAGGTCTTTTGCATACAGTACGCCGACAATGTTATCGAGCGTCTCTTCATAGAGCGGCAGGCGCGTATAGCCCGAACTGAGGAAGGTTTCAATCACGGAGTCAAAAGGCGTACCAACCTCAACGGCAACGATCTCTGTGCGTGGTACCTTTACTGAGCCGACCGAGCGATCAGTGAAGCGAAACACGCGATTGATGAACTCTTCTTCGCGGCTCTCAACGGTTCCGATCTCTGCTCCCTCACGTGCGAGGTATACAATATCCTCTTCGGTGATCTCCTGCTTACGCGCTGTCTGCTGACCGACCAGGCGCAGTACAATGTTAGCTGTCACTGTCAGGAAGGCAACAATTGGGCTGGCGATAATCGAGAGGCGGCGCATAATTGGGGCTGCAATGGTGGCGATTTTTTCGGCCGATTGCAGGGCGATACGTTTGGGAACCAGCTCACCGATCAGCAGCGAGAAGTAGGTAATCAGTACAACAACAATGCCGAGGGAAATCGGGGCGGCATATGGTTTCGTGGATGGGAACACCTGAACCAACCAGCGAGATAACCAATCACTGATACTCGCGCCTCCATAAGCCGCGGAGAGCGTACTGATCAACGTGATACCCACCTGAACGGTTGCAAGGAAACGGTCCGGGTCTTCTGCAAGGTTAAGCGCCTCCTCAGCGCTCTTCTTCCCTGCGTTTGCCTGTTGTTGCAGACGACTGCGCCGCGCCGAAACGATTGCAATTTCGGAGGCGGCGAAGAAACCGTTTGCCAGTATCAAGACAAAGATGATGATAACCTCTACTATAGGGAAGCCGGGCATGTGCTTTTACGTCCTTTATTTGATATTCCAGTGTTATGCTTGAGAATCATGCAGTTATCTTATGGAGTATATTCTAACATAGCCTGACAGCATGTGAAAACGCCAGTGACGATAGGTTTTGCTTTTCGCAAGCCTCAACCTGCCAGGATTTGATCTTCTTCCCTTTCAACTGTCTTAACCTATTGATACGGTTTTACGTTGTACAACAGGTTTGATAGCTTCAATGGAGAAAGAAGTATGTCTGTGAATCTTTTTCTCATAGCCGGTATATTCCTGATTGGCAGTATCATTGCCCTCTTTATGGGATTACGTACATGATTTACTCCTCAGATGCAGTTCTCTCTAAAAACAGGAGCTAGAGGAATGGAATCTTCCACAAGGGCAGTATTCCATGCAGGTGCTTATGAGACGGGTAACTGAGATATGGCAGGCCATTTTCTCTTCACTATGGTTTGGGCTGGCTGGCTCTGCATGGCGCTGGCTCTTCTCATGCTGGCATGGAAGTCTGAACAGATGCTATACTCGGAACTACTCTATCTGGAACTTGTCCTGTTTATGGGGGGTGGATATGGTGTCGGGGTGCTTGTCGGAATCATACGCGTACGCAAATTGAGCCGCTCGGCTGTTGCCTATAGTGATCTGCATCGGCGAAAGGTAACCGATATCCGTTCAGTGCTGTTCCCTCTGCTCATTGGGGCTCTGATCGTCTATACGATCTTGCTCACAGTGCTCTATCTGCCCTATTTGAAGTCAGGAGCAGAGCTGAATGCGGGGGTTCTGGCATGTGCCATTGTACGGCTGGGGCCTGGTGCTGATCCCTGCCGGGATGCTGCTTCTTGTGGGGCTGGTTGAGCTCCTGATCTCCTTGATTGTGCGTGGGGCTCGTTTGAATCTGACGCCTGATCCACAGCAATCTCGCCGTCTGGATGACTGGTTGCGGCATCGCTTGATCGCTGCTCTGACTGGACAGGAGTTCCTGCTTCTCTCGGGCCTGTTGGCAGCACAATGGCGTTTGCTGGTGCAGAGTGAAGGGATAACCGTGCCGGATTGGCTCAGCGTGATAGGGGTGGCAACCTGGTTGATCTCACTGGTTCTGTTACCTGTCAGTTGTCTCTTTGTGCATCTCTTTCGTAGAGGGCTTGGTGGTCGGCTGACGGATGGAAGCAAAAAGGAGTAATTGATGATGGACTCATTGCCACTTCTCGTCATTCATCATGATAGTTCAGTCGCACCCTATGAGCAACTCAAAGAGCAATTGAGAAGGGTGATAGCATCGGGCAGCATGCGGGCCGGAGAGAAGCTTCCACCTGTTCGTCAATTCGCCCGAGATCTGGGTCTGGCTCCTAATACAGTCGTGCGAGCATATCGGGAACTCAAGGAAGAAGGTTGGATCGAGCTTTCTGTGGGAAAACGAGCGAGAGTTGTATCTGTGCCGCCCGTGCTGCCCCTGGAGGAGCGGCAGCAACGACTGAGCGAGGCTGTGCGTGAGCTGCTGATTTCCACACAGCAGCTCGGGATCTCGCTAGAAGAGCTCTATGCTGAAATCGAGCATCAGGTTCAGTCCTATAATCCGTCTGCAAGGAAGTAGCGTTTTTCTAGCCTTCGGCAAATCTTACATAAGACAATTTTGAAGAGGAGATAGAATCCGGGCGAAAAAAGACCATATGCGCGTTCGTCTGACGTGAATTCGGCTGTAATTCTGAGCAAAGGGCAGTGGAAGTGGCTTCCCGTATACTGGATACTGAAAGCGATACACGAACCGGACAAGAAGCATAATCCTTTGTTTCTGTTCGTAACTAGCCGCTCAACATGGGGAAGCAGAAAGCCGCCGGAGCAGGGACGTCCCGGCGGCTTTCTATTGTTTCTGTTCGTCTTTGGGCTATCTGGCTCTAGATGGTAGCAGGTCTTCTGTTGGATGTCTCTTTCTGGTCGATTGCTTGAACCAGAATCTCCGAGATATCCTCAACCTGAAGCTTCTCCTCAGCCTCAACGCCTTTGATGCCATCCTCAAACATAGTGATACAGAAAGGACAGGCAGCAGCCAGCACCTCGGCTTTGGTGTCCAGGGCCTCGTTCACGCGGGTCTGGTTGATGCGCTTGCCTATCTTTTCCTCCATCCAGGCTCGCCCGCCACCGCCGCCACAGCAGAAGCTCCGATTGCGGTTGCGCTGCATCTCAACGATGCCATTATTGTTCAGTACAGTCAACACGCGGCGCGGCTCATCGTACACATCATTGTAGCGACCGACATAGCAGGGGTCATGATAGGTGAGCTTGCGCTTATCAAAACCCTCAGGAAGCTCAAGCTTGCCATCTTCTACCAGCTTATTGATGAACACGGTATGGTGGACCACATCGTAATCACCACCGACCTGCGGGTACTCATGCTTGATGGTGTTGAAGCAGTGGGGGCAGGCGGTAATAATCGTGCGATGTTTGGGAGGGCCTGCGTGCTCGTCTGCGGGTGGCAGCGACTGATTGAAGCCGTAGCTATTGAGCGTCTCCACGTTCTGTTGCGCTTGCATATACCACAGATATTCGTGGCCGATGCGGCGTGCGGGGTCGCCCGTACAGCTTTCTTCAGGGCCAAGAATAGCAAAGTTGACCTTTGCGGCTTTGAGCACCTTTGCAACCGAGGTTGCCACCTTCTTGTTGCGCTCATCGAATGAGCCCATACAGCCAACCCAGTAAAGTACATCGGCATCGGGATTCTCAGAGAGCAGCGGAATATCCAGGCCAGCGGCCCACTCGGCGCGTTTGTCGTTACTGATCTCCCAGGGATTGCCGTTGCGCTCGATATTGTTAAAGAGGGAAGTAACCTCTTGCGGGAACTCGCTTTCCTCCATCACGAGGCTGCGGCGCATGTCAACGATTTTGGGCACATGCTCGATCGAGACCGGGCAGATCTCCATACAGGCCATACAGGTCGTACAGGCCCAGAGCGCCTCTTTTGAGATGATACCGCCAACCATTGGTTTATGATGAGCTGCCTGCTCATCTGCCGTCTGATCTTCCTTCACGGCAGCGGTTCCATATTTGTCGTAGATCGTCTCGCGGCCCAGGATCTCACCGCTGCGGACAAAGAGAGCCTCTTTGACGCCTAGAATGATCTCTTTCGGGTAGAGAGGCTTGCCGGTATTGGTGGCAGGGCAGACCGTGTTACAGCGACCACACTCCGTACAGGCATAGCCATCGAGGAGCTGTTTCCAGGTGAATTGCTCCACCTTCGAGACGCCATAATCCTCTCGCTCTTCCAGATTCTCGATCGGCGGGAGTGCGCCCTTCGGTTTATAGCTCTGGAAGAAGACGTTAAACGGTGTTGCCAGCAGGTGCAGGTGCTTGGAGCGTGGCAAATAGATCAGGAAGGCAAGCACGATCAGGACATGAACCCACCAGAGAAAGCGATAGGCGTTGATACTGGCCTGATCTCCGGCCAGACGGAACAGCGGGTAGAAAAACTCACCGAGTGGGGTCCAGGCCGTACCGTGTGTGGCGCTATACTCGAAGCCCTCGACCAGGGCAAGGGTCAAGATAACCAGAAAGATCAACCCTAGAATGATATAGCCATCCCAGGGGCCATGCAGGAAGCTTTGCAGTTGTTTGGGATGAAACACTGCGCGCCGGATAGCAAAGATGACCAGGGCCGCGAATACCAGAACGAGGAAGCTATCAAGAATCCAGGCGAACACATGACTCTCACCGACGAATGGCAGCGAGAGATTGAATGCATTCAGTATGAGATCCAGCAACCCGATCTGGATCACGATAAAGCCCCAGAAGGTAAAGAAGTGTGCTATTCCAGGGATAGGGTCGCGCAATACACCGCTCTGCCCGAGAACGCCTTGAAAGATCGAGCCGATTCGGTCATCGATGCGGTCGAAGCGGTTTTCTGGACGCGCTTTTACCAGCAGCATAACCAGCTCGCCGGCTCGCCAGGCAAAGAGCCCCAGGGCTGCAACCAGTACGACAAGAAACAGGGCGGTGCCGAGCCAACCCCCGGTAGGTGAAATCGGTGGGGGCGTCATGGTATGGAACCTCCGTCTAGACTTCGGACGGGCGGTTTTCGGAATGCTTTCGCGAGAGCATCGGTCGCCCGTACAAAAGCGCTCAGTCCTCTTTTTCAAGAACTCTCTTCACGACGCCTGGCGACCACCCCGAAAGCGGGGAACGCGTCAGCATCGTTGGTGACGTGGGTAAAAAGTGCTTGTAGAGGGTACCTTTCTCTCTGGAAAGGCACCCGCATTGTCACAGAAGCGACTACGCTTTGCGTTTCTTCACTTCCTCTGTCAGTTGGGGCAGAATGGTCAGCGCATCGCCAACCACGCCAAAATCTGCCACTGAGAAGATAGGCGCATTCTCGTCTTTGTTTATGGCAACGATAAACTTTGAGCCTTTCATTCCTGAGAGATGTTGAATCGCGCCGCTGATGCCCGCTGCAATATAAAGCGTTGGCTTGACGGTCTTTCCCGTCTGGCCGATCTGATAGCTATAGGGGAGCCAGCCAGCATCGACAATGGCGCGTGTTGCTCCGGGAGCGCCTCCAAGTGCTGCCGCCAGCTCTTCAACCAGATGATAATTCTCGGCTTTACCCAGGCCACGACCGCCACTGACAATCACTGCGGCATCTTCGAGGGCTGGTCCTTCACTGGCAACCTCGACCGTATCGATGACCTTGATCGCCTGGGCTTCGGTGCTGATTGTGGTCGTGAGCGTCTCAACTTCAGCGGTGCGCCCTTCGTAGCGCTCCAGTGCGAAGGCCTTCGGACGGACCAGCACAATACCGGTTCCCTGATAGGGATGAGTCGCGGTGACAAGATTCTCACCACCCCAGGGCACAGTGACCTTCAGGCCATCATTCTCGAAGTTCAGATCAGTGGCGTCGGTAATCAGGCCGATATTGTTGCGAACCATCAGGCGTGCAGCGATATCGCGCAGGTTATAGGTGGTTGCCAGCAAGAGTAGATCGGGCTGATGCTGCTTGAGAAGATTACTGACTGTCTCAACGGCGGGCAGGGTCAGATATGTGTCATAGGTTTCATCGGCGTGGACATAGACCTTCTCAGCTCCGTACTGCCCAAGTTCCGGAGCGATCTCTGCTGCGGCTGCACCAAGCACGATCGCTTCTGCACGGCCCAGTTTTGCAGCTTTCCCGAGCACTTCCAGCGAAGAGCGGGCGGGCTTTCCATTTTCGAGTTCGATCAGAACCCAGATTGTGTGTGCCATCTGCTATTCTCCTTTCGCTGGTTCCTAAAGCAACTGGTACCGCTGCAAAAAGTCAGCGATCTGCTGAGCCGCAGTGCCATCGTCCTTGATAATCTGTCCTGCCGCACGGGCCTCGACCTGACCAATGCTCAGAATTTTCTCGCGGGCTCCCTGCTCACCTACCTGCGCCGCGTCAAGACCCAGATCCGCCAGCTTCAACTGACTGAATGGCTTGCGCTTTGCACTCATAATACCCTTCATGGTCGGGTAAATAGCCTCAAACGAGCCACTGGCGATGGTGACGACAGCGGGCAACTGACATTCAACGGTTTGATAACCGGACGGAATCACGCGTTTGATGACGGCTTTCGTGCCTTCTACCTTGATTTCGCGGGCAAAGGTGAGCTGAGGAATGCCCAGAAACTCCGCGATTCCACCGGGTACCATGCCGGTATAGCCATCGGTACTCTCGGTCGAGCAGAACACCAGATCCGCCCCCTCTTTTTGGATGACGGAGGAGAGGACGCGAGCCGTTGCCAGCGCGTCAGAACCTGCCAGCGCGTCATCTGTGACCAGAATGGCGCGGTCGCAGCCCATAGCCAGGGCGCGGCGCATGCCTTCCTGAGCGGAGGCGGGCCCCATGCTCAACGCGATTAATTCGCTGTTACCAATGGTGTCACGAAGTTTGATTGCCGCGGAAATAGTACTCTCGTCGCCAGGATCGAGAATGAGGGATACGCCTGTGCGTACGAGTCGTTTGGTGTTCGGGTCCAGTTTACTGACCGTGGTATTTGGGTCAGGCACCTGTTTTATACAGACAATAATCTTCATCGTTTCTGCGCCTCGTCTATTGTTGATGTAGGACGTGGGAGACAAGGAAACCGCGTTGTTTCCTTCGGTTATACTATTGTACCTGTCTGAAAAAGAACGTGTCAACGTTGCTAGCTAACGCGCGAAGATGGGAATAACTCTGCCTTTTTCTTTCCCGGCGTTTGTGGAGAAGGAAGAGGGGTATTTTCTTATATCCATGAAGATCACTCCGAAGCGGAATCAGAAGCGCTGGTTGGAAGAAAAGAGGAAGTGTCCCACTTCCAGAGCCATACTCGGGTGGGCTGTTTGTTGCAGGAAAGGAGGAGGTGTTATCCTGGTGGTGCAAGGAGCTAGCGGGCACGTTGTCGCTGGACGAAAATAGCGGTGATTACGGCAATAAATCCTGCAAAACAGAGCGAGAGGCCTGCCTGCGGACTACCGGTAAAACTCCAGAGAATGACACCGATGACCTCAAGTAAGATGCCGCCTGCGAAAAGGAGCGTAATCGCCAGCGGGGAGGTGTCAAATTTAGCACTGACCTCCTGACGCTCATAGCTTGGGGCCTCGCGTCTCTCCTCTGTGGTTTGCGGCTGCTCAAAGGCCTCACTGGCTGTCGGGGCATGCTCTTCAATGGCGGAACGAAGTGCCCGGTACAATTCTTCAATTTTGGCACGGGAGGAGCGCACATAGACAGTTCGTTCTCCATCGCTGATACTTAATTCACGGAACAACGGCTCAAAGCTCTTCTGACGGAGCGTTACTCGTTTGATGGAGGCAAGCGGAATAGCATCAAGGAAGAGATATTCTCGCGGGAAACTGCGGTAATAAAAGCCAAAAACGCGCTGGTTGGTGAGCACAACGTCTCCCGCCTCGCTACGCTTCTCTTTGCCATTATCCCAGATACCGGGAATATCAAGCAGAGGCTGTTCATCTGGCTGTAATTGCTTGTCGAGCCCTTTCAGGCTTTTGATGATCTTTTGCGCCTGGCTTTGAGACACCGCGTTTGCTCCTCCTGCGAATAGAACCAGAATAGAATTTTTCAAATCAAGGCAGATTATACCATAGTGACAGGAGTGTGCGTAGATGGTTGTTACCATTCGTCCGGCGCGAACTGAAGACGCGCATGGCATTGCTTTCGTTCACACTGAGAGCTGGCAGACCACCTATCAGGGGTTGATGCCCGCCGAATATATCGCGCAGCGTACGTTAGAGCGGCGTCAGCGAACCTGGGAACATGTGTTGCAGCAGCCCGATGCGCTGGTCTATGTGGCGGAGGATAAACAAGGGCGGCTTGTGGGCTTTGCGAACGGCGGACCGTTACGGAGCGATGATCCCGGCTATGCCGCCGAAGTATATTGCCTTTATCTGTTACAGGAAGCGCAGAGGCAGGGGCTCGGACGCACATTGGTGAGGGTGCTGGTAGCAGATTTCCTCGCGCATGGTATGGAGAGTATGCTGATCTGGGTGCTTGCCACCAATCCGGCACGGCGCTTCTATGAGGCGCTTGGAGGCATACTGGTTAGAGAAATGATGGTGGAAGATAACGGCTTTTCATTGCATGAGGTTGCCTACGGTTGGCCCGATTTGCGCGCGATGTCGTTTTGATCTGCTTCCCGGTATTCTGCGCGCATTGTTGTTGTTGACATAAATGCGGCGTGTAACGAATACTCGCTCTGGACACGTGTAGCATAAGGAAAGGGTGATTCGGGTGGCGCCGTGGTGCGGAGGGGAGAGAAGAAGTCAGTTCCTCAATTTTAGAAGGAGTAGAGGTGAATTTCGTATGTCAGACCTGCTCGCTGCACGTGCCCAGATGGGAACGTCCCTGGCATTCCATATTATCTTTTCGGCTCTCGGGGTCGGACTGCCTCTTCTATTCTGCATAGCCGAGGGTCTGGCGCTTAAAACGAAGAATCGAGACTGGATGTTACTGACTCGCCGTTGGTCAAAGGGAGCCGCCATTCTGTTTGCGATTGGCGCTGTATCCGGTACCATTCTCTCGTTTGAACTCGGGCTTCTGTGGCCAACGTTTATGGATTTTGGCGGCGGGGTGATCGGATATCCTTTTATGCTGGAAGGATTTGCCTTCTTTCTGGAAGCTATCTTTCTTGGTCTCTACCTGTATGGCTGGAATCGGCTTTCTCCGCGTGCCCACTGGCTCTGTTCTTTTCCGGTTTGGATCAGTGCGCTGGTCTCGGCCTGGTTTGTGGTCAGTGCGAATGCATGGATGAATACGCCGACGGGCTTCGTTTTAAAGAATGGAAGGCCGGTTGATATTGATCCCATTCAAGCCATGCTGAATCCAAGCACGCCTTATGAAACCATTCACATGATGCTGGCCTGTTATGTAGCAACCGGGTTCGCAGTGGCGGCTGTCTATGCCTGGGGTATTCTGCGCGGCAAACGAGACAACTATCATCGCAAAGGTTTGATGATCGGCATGTTGATGGCTGTGATCGCCACCCCCTTGCAGATTATCAGCGGTGACTTCAATGCTCGCTTCCTTTCTGATGCACAGCCGACCAAGTTTGCGGCGATGGAGGCGGTCTTTCACTCCGGCAATGGCCTGCCGATCACGATCGGGGGTCTGGTCGACCCTGACAATCGGACGGTGCACTACGGTATTGAGCTGCCAAAGCTGTTAAGCGTGCTGGCAAAGGGCGATCCAAACGCGCCTTTGAAGGGCCTGGATCAGTTTGCTCCCTCTGACTGGCCGAATATCCCGCTGGTGCATCTTTCGTTTGATGTGATGGTTGGCTGTGGTTTCTTCGGATTGCTGGTTGCGGCTGTTTTCTGGATCTCCACGGCGATCAAGCGGCGAATTCCGCTCAACCGTGTGTTGCTCTGGGGGGTTGTGATTGCCGGGCCGCTGGCTTTTCTTGCCATCGAAACCGGTTGGATGGTGACCGAGCTTGGACGGCAACCCTGGACAATCGTTGGTTTTCTCCGTACGGCAGATGCCGCTACACCGGCTCCCTGGGTAACTATCAGTTTTCTGGTGTTCTCGCTGGTCTATATTCTGCTGGCTGTGGCGTTGATCGGGTTGCTACTCTGGGTTGCTCGTTCTCCAATGCCACAGGTTGGAATGCCGGGCCAGGAGCAGCCAGTAGAGAAAGCGGGGGTGTAGTTGGATGGATGTTGCATTGCTGGCCCTGATCGTTCTCTGGTTGGCCTTAATTACCTATACCGTGTTGGGGGGCGCCGACTTTGGAGCTGGCGTACTGGGAATATTCACGGGCAGGAATGCGGAGCGCCAGCATGAATTTATCAATCATGCGCTTGGGCCTGTCTGGGAAGCAAACCATGTCTGGCTGATCTTTCTGGTGGTCGGCTTGTTTACTCTCTTTCCAAAGGGATTCGCTATCCTGTGTGTTGCGCTTTTCTTTCCGCTGTTGCTGGCCTTACTCGGTATCGTCTTACGTGGTGCGGCATTCATTTTTCGCTATTATGCGCCGGATACGAGTAGCCTGTTCGCAAATGTGTGGTGGAAGGTTTTTAATATTGCCAGCGCCCTGACTCCGTTTTTTCTGGGAGCCAGTGCCGCAGCGGTTGCCAGCGGTCATCTGCTTGACCCGAGCGGAAAGCCAAACGCGGCGAATGTTTCTCCCTGGCTCTCTCCCTTTGCGATCATTATTGGTCTGATGGGTATTGCACTCTGCACAGCATTGGCGGCGGTCTATCTAACAGTTGAGGCGAAAGACGCTCAGGACGCGTTTCTCTGCGAATCCTACCGTAAGAAAGCGTTGATCGCGGGCGCGGTTACTGCCGTGCTTGGCCTGCTTGGTCTGCTGCTCTCGCCGATCTATGCGCCCGGGCTCTGGCGGGGCATGCTGGGACATGGCATCCCGCTGGTGATTGTGTCCATGCTGCTTGGATTGCTCACAGCGGCGCTGCTCTGGCTGAAACAATATCGGCTGTCGCGCCTGGCGGTGATTGTTGCGACGGCATTCCTGTTGAGCGCCTGGGGCTTCTCGCAATATCCGTATCTGGTTCCGCCTGCTCTGACGGTCTCTGCGGCGGCGAACGAGCCAAATGTCATCAAGGTCGTGCTGATTTCGGTCTTGATCGGTTTAATTATCCTGCTGCCGTCGCTCTACTACCTGTACTCGATCTTTAAGCTGCCGTATCCTGCTCCCGGGCGCGTTACTCAACCGGAGGGACACAGGAAATCTGATGGGGCCTGAGACTGAACGAGGGAGCCCGATGCGGTTCCCTCCCTTTTTGCTTTTTTGGGGAGCAATGAGAAAAAAGAGAAACAAAAAGCCTTGACGAATGCTTGACACCTGACTTATAATTGGACTGTACCCCCTACCAGGGGGTATGGGTTAAGACAATAGCAAAAAGTCAGGAAAACTGCTATGAGCATTGAGATACAAAAGCCAGCGGCAGGAGCGCAGAAGGTAACACTGGACATTGAGGGGATGACCTGTGCAGCCTGCGTGCGGCGAATCGAGAAGGGGCTGCTCAAGGTCCCCGGCATACTGGATGCAAATGTCAATCTGGCAACCGAGAAGGCCCAGGTGACATACGACGCGCAGGAAACCGGCGTAGAGCAGATGGTCAAGAAGGTTGAGGCGCTTGGCTACAAGGCCACACCTGAGCAACAGGCCGCGCCGAGTCAGCAACAACTGATGTTGAATGTGACTGGTATGACCTGTGCCGCTTGTGCGATGCGCATTGAGAAAGGGCTAAAGAAAGTCCCGGGTGTGCTGGATGCAAGTGTCAATCTGGCAACCGAGAAGGCCCAGGTGACATATAACGCGCAGGAAACCGGCGTAGAGCAGATGGTCAAGAAGGTTGAGGCGCTTGGCTATGGCGCGGCTCCAGTGGAGGACGTACAGCCTTCCGTTGAGAGTGCTGGCCTGAGTCCGGCTGATCTGCTCAAGCAGGAAGAGGAACATAGTCAGCGCAAGGCCCGTGAGATTCGCCATAAGCGCAATCTGTTGATTCTGGGCGTGGTGCTGGCGATTCCGGTAGCGATTCTGGGCATGTTCTTTATGAATCGCTTCCCGGGTGAAAACATTTTGTTATTGGTTCTGACAACGCCCATCTGGCTGGTTGTCGGTTGGGACTTCCACAAGGGGGCGTTAAAGAATCTCCGGCACTTCAGCGCTAATATGGATACGCTGGTGTCGCTTGGTTCAACTACAGCATATGTGATGAGTGTGGTTGCGACCTTTGCACCACAGCTTGTCGGCCATATGACCTTCTATGATACGACGGCCCTGATTATCGTGCTGATTTTTCTGGGCAAGTACCTTGAGGCGCGCGCCCGGGGGCAGACGAGCGAGGCTATCAAGAAGCTGGCCGGTTTACAGCCGCGCGTGGCTCATGTGGTGCGTGATGGCATGGAAGTCGATGTCCCGGTTGAACAGGTGCGTGTGAACGATCTGCTGGTTGTGAAGCCGGGTGAGAAGATTCCGGTGGATGGTATGGTTGTGACTGGATCGTCCGCTGTTGATGAGTCCATGATTACCGGTGAGAGTCTGCCTGTTGAGAAGACGGAGGGCGATAACCTCATTGGGGCAACGATCAACCAGCGCGGTCTGCTGCGCATGCGTGCCTCAAAGGTAGGCGCTGATACAGTGCTGGCTCATATCATTCGTCTGACCGAGCAGGCGCAGGGCTCGAAAGCGCCGATTCAGCGCATCGCGGATACCATTTCGGGCATCTTTGTTCCGGTAGTGCTGGTGATCGCGGTGTTCACTTTCGTTGGCTGGCTGATCGCTTTGACAACCTTCCAAACAGAGACTATGCAACTGATGAGCTCGCTCAGCGGCGGGTCAATGATGATGATGCGTGATCCGGTGATCTCATCGATTGTGGCTGCGGTTTCGGTGCTGGTTGTGGCCTGTCCCTGTGCGCTTGGTCTGGCAACGCCGACCGCGATTATCGTCGGTACCGGCAAGGGGGCAGAGAAGGGCATCCTGATTAAAGGCGGTGAGAGCCTGGAGCGGGCACAGAGTATTCAGAATGTGCTGCTCGATAAGACCGGAACCATCACGGAAGGCAAGCCGTCACTGACCGATGTTGTGGCCGTTATGGGCTTGAAAGAGCAGGACATTTTGCGCCTGGCTGCTTCGGCTGAACAGGGTTCTGAGCACCCGTTGGCAGCAGCAATCGTTGAGGGTGTGAAAGAGCGGGGAATCACGCTGACTGCTCCGCAAGAGTTTACGGCGCTGGTCGGCCGCGGAATCAAAGCAGTTGTTGAGGGCCGCACGGTCCTGATCGGAACACGCCGCCTGCTGGAAGAGCATCAGATCAGCTATGAGAGCGTCGCATCACAGGTCGAAGGCATGGAGCAGCAGGGCAAAACGGCGATGCTGGTTGCGGTTGACGGCGCGACGGTCGGTGTTGTAGGAGTGGCCGATACGGTGAAAGCGGACTCCGCTGCCGCCATTCAACAGCTCCACGCAGAGAATATCGATGTCTGGATGATTACTGGCGACAATAAGCGAACAGCCCGAGCGATCGCAGCTCAGGTCGGCATTCCTGAAGAGCGTGTTCTGGCCGAGGTGCTGCCGGAAGATAAAGCCAATCAGGTCAAGCGCTTGCAGGAAAGTGGACGGGTGATCGCCTTTGCCGGTGATGGCATTAACGACGCTCCGGCGCTGGTTCAGGCTGATGTCGGTATCGCGATGGGAACCGGCACTGATATCGCGATGGAGGCTGCTGATATCACGCTGGTCAAGGGCAATCTCAAGAGTGTAGCAACCGCGCTCTCGCTCTCGAAAGCGACCATGCGCACTATCAAGCAGAATCTCTTCTGGGCTTTCGCCTATAACTCGGTGCTGATCCCGGTGATGATTCTGTCACCGCTGATTCCCTTCTTGAACGAGCAGGCTCCGATCTTCGCGGCGGCGGCAATGGCGCTCTCTTCGGTCACGGTGGTGACGAACTCCCTGCGTCTGCGTCGCTTTCAGAAATAATGTTCAGAAAACAAGGAAAAGGACGGGTATAGTGAGAACAGATACCCGCCCTTTCCTTTTTGGGTGCGCTCCATGGTATGGATGCCTTGCGTTACCTCTGGAGCTGCCGGGCTACCGAGTCGGGGACAACCAGTAGCCCTCTCCCATAACTGATGACGTGTTCAGCACTGAACATCGGGTAGTGACCGCTCTTCATTTCGCGTAACCCGGCCCCCCAGTTCAAAACCTGCTATCCGGAGTGCCGCGGGATCAAGCAGGATGTTTTTCACGATGCCTATCACCTCGCCGTCTTCCGCTCAGAACGAGATAATTGAGCAGATGATGCTCCAGTGGAAAGCGTTCAGCCCGGCCTCTTTCTCTTTGACCAGCTTCTCTTCTTTGTCGAAAGTGACGGCGTCATTGCCTATCGTCCGGATATCCTCGGTCAGCAGCGCTGGAGACCCGTCTTGAGCTGAAGGGCGCAAACGACATTTGTTGCAGGAGCGAAATAGAAGCCTTCAATGGGTCCTGCTTTCTCTCCCATGTCTATGGCGACGACGGCGAGGCCATAGAGCTCCGACCATTTTTGTACTCGGTCTGCATCCCTTCGCTCCTTGCTCCCGACTGGAAGGAGCCGGCGAAGCTCATCGGGTGGTAAGCCAATCCTTTGACTTTTCACGGCTCTCGTTTTACTATTTTTAGTATACTGGATTCCCTGAAATTGGTACCGGGGTTTTATCTCAGAAACAGGAATATCGTGTAATTTATGAGTGATATACAGCCAACAGTAGCAAGCGGGAAACCACCCGCATGGAAAGTATGGGTCAAGACAGCACGCCCATTTACGTTGACTGCGACAGTGAGTCCGGTGCTGGTCGGAACCACATTTGCAGCGTATCAAGGAACGTTCCATTTCTGGATTTTCCTGACCACCTTTTTCTCGTGCCTGTTCCTTCAGATAGGGACAAACTTTTTTAATGAATACTTTGACTATCTCTATGGGCTTGACCATGCGGGATCGCTTGGCGCCTCGACCGTAATCTTTCGCAATGAGATGACAGCGGGTCAGGTGCTTGGCGGCGCAATTGGTTGCTTTGTGATTGCGATCATACTGGGTGTTGTACTGATCTTTCTGGTCGGTCCGGTGGTGATCCTGTTTGGTGTGGGTGGCATGCTGATTGCCTACTTCTATAGTGCAAAGCCGTTCAAATTCGCCAGCCGCGGTCTCGGTGATGTGATGGTGTATCTGGCGATGGGCTTTCTTGTCACCTGGGGCTCGTACTTTGTGCAGATCCATGAATGGTCATGGCAGGCCTTTGCTGCCAGTGTGCCTATCGGCTTTCTGGAAACCGCGATTCTGAACATGAATAATGTGCGCGATTATCAGGATGATAAGGCAGTGAATAAGAAGACGCTGCCAGTGCGCTTTGGTCTGAAGTTTGGGCAGCGCTACCATGCAGCCCTACTTTTCGGAAGCTATGTGGCGATTCTGCTCTTTGTGCTGGTCGGACTCCTGCCACCTCTCAGCCTGCTGGTGCTGATTACCTTCCCACTGGCATGGGTGAATGTGCGCGCAGTGCTGACGGCGACGGAGCGTAAGGCGTTTATGATTGGCATTAAGCGTACGGCCTTGCTCCTCTTCCAGTTTGGACTTGTTTTCTCGCTGGCCTTCGTGCTTGCCATCTTTGTGATGCCCCACGCTTAGCTTTCTGCACTATTTCTCTGTCATCTCTCAATCTATACGAGTGAGATGGCAGAGATTTTTTATGGAAAAGATATATGTTTTTCTATATTATTTCAAATGATAATTGACGAAAGAGAAATGTGATGGTATAAATTATAGAAGGAGATGAAATGGCACTTGTGGCAACGCGCAAAGGTTGTGACTCTAGTGGGAGTGCGTGTGAAAGGAGAACGAAAAGCAATGGTTGCCGGGTATTGGAGATTGCGCGCTCAGAAATCTCCAGAAGCAGTCATCAAAATCCTCGCACGTCGGGCTCTGGCTCAAGATAAAGTTTTACGGATGTCAAATGCTGCGTTCGCAGTAGAAGAGGGGGGAGATGTGGTGGTTGTAGAGTCAATGAAGCAGGCGAAATCGCGTTCGCGCACAAAACGTTCCGTCCTCCCTGGCCAGGAAAAACGGATTGTCATTCCCCGGCAAGAAGCGTTTGAGTGTATTGCTGAGGCTGCGCAAGACAAGTCCAGGCAGTTGCGCGAGAAATTCTACCGCTATCATCGTCAAACCTGGCTCTGGTTCCTCGGGTGTGCTGTGGGGATGTCCGGCGTCATTATCAATTCCGTGCTGCTGGCTTTACTCATCTTGATCCCTGGCATTTTTCACTATTTCACTCCAACCTTATTGACGCTGTTGATTGCTGACGCTCTCAGCCTGCTTGCCGTCGCGCTGATCTTTCGCCAGACAAAAGCGTTCTGCCAGCAAGTTGATTTTACTGTAGAAGACATGCTTCAGGTCGACTGGTTATGTAAAACAGTAAAGGACATCGCGGCTATTCCGCTGGATTCACCGACAAAAGAGCTTCTCCAGGAAGTCCTGCTTGTGCGTTCTCTCGGTGGAGAGAATAAGCGTGTGGTAAAAGAGTATGTGAAGGCTGTATACTTAAAATAGAATGAATGTTCTATCGATTGTGTGACGGTTCCGTATGGCTCTCTGTTTGGAGTTATGGAGGGGAGGAAAGAGTATGCCGGTGGTGTGGAGACGGCGCAAAGATCTACAGCCGGATAAAGAGCGATCAACGCAACAGACGTTGCAGGTTGAACATCTCTCCCTGGCAGAAGACCTGAAGCCCTTACAGATCGCATATGAGCGCTGCTATATAGAAGCCCGTTTGTGGTTTTATGTGAGCATTGTTGCTGCGATTATTGCCACATTTACCACTATCGCTTTAGGTGTGCTGATTGTGAACTTCGTTATCTGGCGGGGAAGCACAACCTCCTCGCTGGTAGAAACGCTTGCCGCCGCGGTCAGCAGCATGATCAATGGCGTGATCACCTATCTTGTCTTCTCGCAGAAAAAGTATGCCAACGAGCGGCTTGATAGCTATGCTTATCGAATCAGCAAGATGGTGGATGAAGATGAGGACGAGGAGCGTCGAGGGAACCTGATTGGTCTGGTGCTCTCCTCGCATTTGAGCCAGGAGGAACAGAGCAAGCTTATCAAGGAGATCATCGTCAGCAGCCAGCGGAAGCGACCGACGCGCCTGCCCGAACAATCCCTTGTCGAGAGAATGCCTGAGCTGTAGCTTGAAAGGTCGCCTCGTTTTCTGGCTGCCTGTCTTCTCAGACGCGCAGGTGTTGTATATGCGTAGTATCGTTGTAGCGTACCAGTGTTGCCTGATCTCCCTGTAGGTGTACTTCTGAAAGGCCCGTCGGCTCCATCTCCAGGCGGCGACTACTGCGCAGATTCAGCTCTAACATATGCCCGATCAGCAGACGAAGCACCGTTTTATGCGATACAATCAACACCGTCTGGCCTGTATGTGTCTTCACTATTTCATCCAGGCAGGGAACAAGCCTTGCCAGCACTGCCTGTGGTGTTTCGCCATCAGGAGGCCAGGCGCGCCAGGAACCGCGGTCCCAGGCGGCCAGCAAGTCGGGATCACGTCGTGCCAGCTCGCTGCGGGGCAAGTCCTCCCAGGAACCGAAATCCATTTCGCGTAGCTCCTCCCGCTGTTGTAGGGGTAAACCGGTTATCCGGGCCAATGGAGTCGCGGTCTGAATGGCTCGTTGCTGAGGGCTGGAATAAAGCGCGTGGATAGGCTCATCGCGAAGCCGTTCTGCCAGAGCGGCAGCCTGCTGTACTCCATACTCGGTCAGTGGAACTTCGGTGCGGCCACAACAATAACCATCGCGGCTGGTTCTGGTCTGTCCATGCCGCACGAACAGGAGACGAGTCGTACCAGTATTCATAGAAAAAAAGCATACCTCTCGTTTCTCAGATAGTCATAAAGTATCATAGCAGAAATGGTCACTCGTCTTCAGGGGCTGCTGGAACAGAGTAGCTTTGCTTGTCAGGTAAACTACGGACGATGATCGCCTTTTTCTCGACGCGCAGTACGTGTTCCCAGAGCACTATTTGCGTATCGGGCCGTACTTTTAGCAGACGTGCAAAGGGCAGCGCTACGTGTAACCGATGGAGAAGGCCGTACCGGCCGCAGAGCAGCGCCGTAATTGTATACGTTGGTTCGGTTGATTTATCTGCTTGCTTCGACACCTGAATATCCAACACATGGCCGATCAGTTTACCTTCGGTCGAAACGATCCTCTTATCAAGCACCTCTTCAATTCTCAGAACTCTCATAGCCACTTCCCGGAATCCAGCGAAAAAGAGTGCGTGCAATCCATTGTTCTGAGCGTCCCGGGCCATAGTGGGAGGCTGGACCATGCAATAGCAGGGTTGGGCCAAAACGCTTGACCTCGCTGAGTGGTATCTTATATTCAAACCGACCGTGCAGGAAGAAATGCAGCCACTTTCGCAGGCGCGGACTGATGCGACTTGCCAGCGCCTCCGGTCCGACCAGCAGGTGAAGCAGCACAGGAGAGGTATCATCTCCGAGCAGACATTCAATGCTGGCAACGCGTCCGATACGCAGGCCATCCTCTGTCACTAATTGTGAGTCGATAATATCGCGGATCGCAAGCTTTCTTTCCTGCTTCAAGAGGTTGTCCCAGTATTCGCCATATTCGCTTTGCATTGGCTGATCCATTTAGCCACCTCCACTGAGAATAATCAGCGGGAGCGAACTGACCGCGATGACCCATGCAACCGCCAGAATAATGATAATCACGATATTTAAGGCCAGCCCGTTTGTGTAATTCTTCAGGTATTCTCGGTTATTCATCAGGATTAAGAAAGGACTGAGTGAAATGGGCAACAGGAGCGCGATGACAGTCGAGCCGATCAGCGCCAGTTGTTGGGGATCAATTCCGACACTGCCGATGATGAACGCGGTCAGCAGAATACTCATCAGCGCCAGTTTGAAGCGCGCCACCTTGACTGGCTTTTTGTTTTCGCCCCATTCCCAGCCAAATCCCTGGGCGATGTTATAGGAAACCGCAAGGTTGACCTCAAGGGCAGCGCTCAGGCAGGTAGCGAAGAGCGTTGTTGCGTACAGGATAGCGCCCCAGGGCCCAAAGGCTTTCGCGATTGTCAATCCGAGTTCGCCCATTGTACCCGAACTGAGATGCAGGGGCTTGAGGGTCATCGCTCCCAGTATAATTAAGGCCAGTGTCCCGGTACAGCCAAAACTCATACCAATGATCGCTGTAACACGGTTTAGCGTCAAGGAGTGCCTGGTCCAACGCTCTTCCCGTGCTCCTGAAGAGTAAAAATAGAGCAGATAAGGGCTGATAGTCGCGCCAAAAGAGGCCGCGGCCAGATAGAGATATTCGGCGAAATCTCCCTCCGGGATGTCTGGACGCCACAGCGTCGGGAACAGCTCCGGCGGTGGTCCGCCCAGATGAATAATACCCGCGATAAACGAGAGCATAGTGAGTCCGAGCAGCGAAGGAGCGTTTTCGATAAAGCTGAACGAGGCTCGCCAGCCAATCAGCCAGATAAGCAGAGCCGAGAGCGGGGAGAGCCAGTGCCAGGAGATCCCGGTCAGTAGCGAGAGCGCGACGGCAACGCCTCCAATTTCGGCGGAGAGCAGCAGGGTACTGGCGATAATCTCGCTACAGAGAATGACAAGATAAAAGCGGAAGCCGAAATTCTCGCGTATGGCCTCAGCATAGGTTTTCTGGGAGATGGCGGTAAAGCGCCCGATCATTTCGATCAGCAGGATCACAGCAATGGTTGCCAGAAGTACCACCCAGATCAGGCCAAAGCTGAAGCGGGCTCCGGCTTCTCCAGCGGTGACGATGGTTCCGGCGTCAAGAAAGCCTCCCATTGCTGTCATGATGCCAAGCAGGATCCCAAACCATTTTCTCACGACTTCCCCGCTTCCTGAAAAAGCCTGCTGGCGGTCTGCAAGCTCTGATATTGTATCTGCCAGTTGCAGGTATTGGTCAGGCAGGGCTGTTTTAGAGCCTGAAAGGCAGGTCGAAAGCTGGCAAGTAATGGTTTGATTTGAGCAAGAGGAGGAGCGCCTTCTAAGGTGGCAAGCTGCTGGTCGGTTCCTGCAATTGTCCCCACTAATTGCTCAAAGGTCGAGCGGGCATAGGGAAGCGGCAGTTTTCCCTGATGCACATATTGCAGGGTAACTGCTCCCGCCGCGAAAGTAGCGCCCGCATTGGTAACAGTGCGCTCGAAATCGGTATTGGTGAAACGACAACTGACCAGAAAAACAAGGCAGAACAGGCAGAAGCAACAGGATTTCAGGTGTTGTGTCATAGTGTGTGCTCCTTCTGCAAACGCCCCGAAGGCTTTATTACATAGACACGAAGAAGCACACAGAAAAAGAACAGGCTCCGCTCTCACACTGGAGCGAAGCCATTTATGACAAGTGCCAGCACACCCACCAGGCAGACAACAATCAGGGTGATCGCCTCCACACGGGTAAAGGAGAACTGGCGGCGTTTGCTGCGCCTCCATCCCCTGTGCATCCCATAACAGCGGGCCTCCATTGCTGTGCTAAGCGCTTCGGCACGCTTAAAGCTATTGAGAAAGAGTGGCACCAGCAAAGGCGCGAGTTTGCGGGTTCTTTGCAGAAAGTTTCCCTGATCGAAACGCACACCGCGGGCTGCCTGTGCTTTCACCAGCCTCTCGATCTCGGCAAGCGTCAGGGGGATAAACTTCAGTGCGACCACAAAGACCATGATGAAGGCGTTCACCGGCAGGCCGATTTTCTGGAATGGGCTAAGTAGCGCTTCCAGCCCATCGGTAAAGTCAACCATTGAGGTGACAAAGAGCAGCAATGAGGCCAGATAGTAGAGGAAGAAGACGCGAACGAGAATGGTTGCACTGTAGAGCAGCCCTTCACCGCTCAGGCTCAGGATCCCCCAGCGCCAGAAAACATGTTGGGCCGGAGCGCTATAGAAGAGCGTCTGCAGGACGAAGATAAAGGCAAGAAAGCCAAGAAACGGCTTGAAGCCCCGCAGGACGTAGGCGGTCGAGAGGCGCGAGAGACGATGCATCCACAGACAGAGCAGCAGGCAGAGCGCAAAGGCCAGAAAGCTATGGATGATCGAGACAACGATGGTCAGGACAATAAAACAAAAGAGCTTGGTACGCGGATCGATGCGGGTAAGCAGGGAGCCGTTATTAATATACTGCCCGAAAGTGATATTACGGGTAATCTGTATCATGGCTGGGTCTCCATGCGGTCAGGGATGGAAGCGGAGAGCAACACGTCTTCCAGCTCGGCCAGATTGGCCACATCAGTACGCAGGTCAGGGAAGACACTACGCATGTCCAGGGCAATCTGTGCTGCCTCGGGAAGCGCGATATCAAGTGCCGCGATCTCCTCTGCTCGCGCCAGAATGTCGCGGGGACTTCCTGAGAACAGGCATTGTCCTTGATCGAGAATGTGGATGGTGTCGGCCAGTTCGGCCACATCAGCGAGGCTGCTGGATGCATAGATGATCGTCATTCGGTGTTTGAGGGTCGCGATCAGCTCAAGCAATTCGCGTCGGCCCCGGGGATCAAGACCGGCGGTTGGCTCATCGAAGAGCAGCACATCTGGTTGCATCGCCAGCACTCCAGCAATAGCGACGCGGCGCTTCTGCCCTCCGCTCAGGGCGTAGGTGTAGCGGGTCCGAAAATCTTCGTAGGGCAGTCCGACCGCTTCAAGAGATTCTTGCACCAGCCGACGCGATTCGGCAACGCTGATGTTCTTTTGCAAGGGACCAAAGGAGACATCTTTACCGACTGTCTCCTCAAAAATCTGGGCTTCGGGCGATTGGAAGACAATACCCACCTTTGCGCGCAGGCGCTCGATATCGGTGACTGGACTTCCTTCAAAAAGGAAGGTCCCCTCGCCTGGCTGAATAAGCCCTGCCAGCAGATCCAGTAGCGTCGATTTGCCTGCCTTTGTTGGCCCGACAAGCGCCGTCGTTTGTCCGGACTCAATAGAGAGCGAGAGCCGATGCAGGGCCTCTGTCGCGAAAGGTGTGCCCTCTAGATAGGTATAGGAAACGTTATGCAGCGTGAACAGTGTCACTCTTTTCTCCTGTTTATTCTGCCAGGTGTTGCTGGAAGGCAGCTTTCAATTGGGCACTGGAGAGCAGGGTGTGCGGTAGCCAGGTCAGGCCCCGTTCACGCAGCCGTTGCCCAAGTCTACAGATCAGAGGCACATCGAGGCCCACTGCTTCCAGTTCCTCTATACGCGTGAAAAGCTGTGCAGGTGTCTCGTCGAAAAGGATACGCCCCTGATGCATGACGATAGCCCGCTGAAAGTGCGCAACCTCATGCATAAAATGGGTGATATGCACCACAGCCAGTGAGCGCTCTCGTGCCAGACGGTGGACAGTTTCCAGCAAGTGCCGGGCTGTCTGGCCTGAAATCATGGTAGTGGGCTCATCAAGCAGGAGGTAGCGCGGACGCATTGCCAGCACGCCCGCGATGGCGACCCGTTGTTTCTGCCCGATTGAAAGATCTTGAATCGGCATATGGGCATACGCTTCCAGTTGCAGCAGTGCCAGCGCTTCCTGAACGCGCTCCTCAATCTCAGGGCGTGGCAGGCCCAGATTCTCGGGACCAAAGGCGATATCGTCGATGACGGTGTTGGCGACAAGCTGGTCATCGGGATTTTGAAATACAATCCCTACATGCTGACGAATGGTCCAGAGCGCCTCACCATGCGCTGTAGTTGAGAGTCCATCAACCAGAATGGAGCCGCTCGACGGGCGCAGGATTGAGGCTAAGAGCTTCGCCAGTGTGCTTTTTCCTGACCCATTTTGCCCGAGAATGGCAACGGTTTCACCTGGCTCAATCTTCAGGTTGATCTGCTGAAGAACAGGAGAAGCATTACGCTCCTCCCGGCTATAGTGAAATGTAACGTCTTTGACTTCTAACATACTTCTCTAATAGGGCAATTCGTCGCGGTTTTTTGTCTCCGGGGCGTGCACCAGACGACGCTGGACAATAGAATAGCTGCGCACAATCACCTCAGCCAGCAGAGCCGAGATAATTGCCTCCGCGATGGCCTGAGGGAGCACGGTTGGGAGCAGAGCCAGCGGGACGTAGCCGCGCAGCAGGCCCATGCCCAGAACCAGTACCGTATTGGTGGCGGAGCCGAGGAAGCCCGCCATGATTGCGGCAAGGTCCGTATTCAGGCGTTTGAGAGCCGCGAAGACTCCCCAGGCTACCAGACCGATGAAAATACGGGGCAGGATTGAAACCAGTGGATCTTTAAACATCGGGATAGTGGCGTGAAGTAAGCTCATAATACCAAAGATAAGGCCGGAGAAAAAGCCTACCACAGGCCCACCGATGATGCCCCCGATCACGGTTGGAATATGCGCAATTGTGGCGTTCCCGGTAATGTTGGGAATAGGGATAAAGCCGATACCAGGAATAAGGGTAATGCAGATAGTGATCGCAGCCAGAATACCGGCAATCACGATTCGATCGGTTGTGATTGACCAGATAGCGGGCTCGCGGGTAATGTCCCGGTTCCCTTTCTCCTTCAAGATGGCACCTCTTCTTTATCTCAGCCTGATCTGAGAGGCTGAGGATCTTGTTGTTCAACGCATCAAAAAACAGAAGGCGCTCTCTCAAAAAAAGAGTATGCTTGAGAGATAATGCTTCTCAAGCATAATATCTGGCACAGCTTTGTTATGTCAAGCGACTTTTTGAGGTATAAGATGCGCTAGTTTGGCCTGAGTACTTTTATGCCATCTTTTCCTGCAATAATCGCTTCTTCGGCCATCTTCAGGAAGAAGCCGGTATCGACGAGGCCGACAATGCGCTGCATGGCTGTGTCAATTGCTTCTGGGTCGGCGACTCCATCGGGGAATGTGCAATCAAGAATGACATTGCCGTTGTCAGTGATGAATGGAGCATCTGAAGCGGGTTTCTGGCGAAGCTTGACCAGTGCTCCCAGAGCCTCCAGACGACGACGAACCGGAGTGATGGCGAAAGGCACGACCTCTGCCGGGATGGGACAGTGTGTCCCGAGTCGCTGAACCAGCTTGGTCTCATCTGCAATTACAACAAAGCGGCGGGCGGCTGTGGCAACAATTTTCTCGCGCAACAAAGCGCCTCCACCGCCCTTCACAAGGCGCAGGAAGGGATCAATCTCATCGGCGCCATCTATATAAAGATCAAGCGTCGGATTGAAATCAAGAGTTGTGACAGGAATACCAACTTTCTTCGCCAGTTCCTGTGAACCGAGCGAGGAGGAGACTGCACCTTTGATTTGGAGCCCCTCCTGAATGCGCTGACCCAGTGCGGTAATGAAGTAATGTGCGGTTGTGCCAGTCCCAAGACCAACAAGCATCCCATCTTCGACTAGCTCCGCTGCCCGGGTTCCTGCTGCCTTTTTCCAGGATTCAAGCAGGTTTTCGTGGGGTATCATGGTTCCTCCCAACAGAATGAAGAGACGCGCGTAGGCGTCTCTTTTCTGGAATGTCTATTCCTAGATGAGTATAGCACGTCGCACAAGTTGACATCAAATCGGGGCTTGCTCAAGAGGGTGAGAGAGAGAAGGACGTGACAGGGAAGTACAAGTTGCTTATATTCTTGCTATCCATACCTCATCGTGATACACTCATCACGTGAAGAATGCTCCTATCGGCAATACTGATTATTTGCGCTACTGGATGATGTAAAAATACCCTTTCGGAAAAACTGAGCCTATCGCGCGGAAGCACGACCCTGTTCTGAAAAGGATGTCGCAGAGGAGACTTCACCCGCTTTCATGGAACACGTCGCTCTGGATTGCTGGTGCTCATCCCCCGGGGATGCAGAGCTGCAATCACATCTCGCCTCCATCGTCGAGGATGAGGCTTGCAGCGGTCCTCAAAGGCTGCTGAGGATTGAGGCAAAGAAACGGACAGATAGAACGAAGCAGGTCAATCTCTGTTGCAGGTGGTAGAAAACAATGACGAATATATCACGCGTATTTGTGGTTGAAAGCGATGAAATGCTGAACCAGGCTCTCGTGAACTCGCTTCATAAGGATGGCTATGTTGTCCAGGGGGTGACAAACGGGACTGATGCTATTCGGGTGCTCTGGGCAGAAGAATATGACGCAGTTCTGTGTGATTTAAAGGCGGCTGGAATTGATGGGCTTGAATTATTGCAGTGGCTGCGGGTATATCGTCCAAATACAAATATGATTATGATTGGCAATGCCAATACGCCTGAGGAGCAGCGCATGCAGGTGCTGGAAGGGGGAGCGGTTGGCTTTTTGGAGAAGCCGCTTGATATGCGTGTGGTACGTGAGGAGCTACGCCGTTTACAGCAACAGAGCGGATTTTCTGCGAATCTCGAATCATTTGACCTGCTGGATGTCATTCAAATTGTCACAATGAGCCGAAAGAGCATTGCGTTGGTGGTGAACACCGGCCTTGAAGAGCGTGGCGTGCTGCGCTTCCAGAATGGCGAATTGATCTGGGCTGAGTATGGTATGCTGCGCGGAGAAGAGGCCTTTTTTGCTCTTGCTGCCCATAAGAATGGGACGGTTACTCATCAGCCGTGGAGCGGCCCGGCGACCTCGAATGTGACGCAGCCGCTTTCCCGCCTGATTTTACAGGCCCTGCAATATCGCTCGCGGGCGCAGGCGGCTCAGAATGGCGGCTCTTCACCGCTTCAGCCTCCGCTGGAGCCACAGCAGAACGAGGCGGGTTTCTCCTTTGATCTTGATGAGATCGATGATACCCCATTTGGCTTTGTGGCCCCTGCCGGGGAAGAGGTGCCAGATCAGGCGACCATGCTGATGCAGAATCCCTTTCAGGCGGCGGAAAACGGTCAGTGGTGGGAGCCGCCTGCCGAGGAAGCTCCTTCCTTAGAGCCAGAGAATAAGAATAGCGGGATGTATGCCGCGATGGGCAATAATAACGTGCAAGGGGTCACCTTCAGTGATCCGGCGTTCGCTTTTGATAGCGGCCCGCTCTCGTTGTCAGAAGAAAGGAGAGCTATTGCGCGTGCGCAACAGGAAGCGCCCTCGTGGGTGACCGATCAGCCAACTGCCTCTCATATACCTGCGGTTCAGATGCCGCCGACGGCTGCTCCCGGGCCATCTGAATGGCAGCTTCCCAACGGCTCGACCGGACAAATTGCTCCACTACAAACGACCGGCCCCCGCAAAGTTGTTTTAACCGAGGCGGTCAGTCCAGCGCCGTTTGAACGGCAAACAAATACGGGCAATCAACAGGCTATCTCCTCTTTCTCCCATCAGTTGCCCGGGAACAGTGCGGAGCTTTCGCCTATTTCTTCGGCAAGTGGTCAACAACGGGCAATTCGACGCAATTTGAACTATGGCGCGCTGGTGTCGGCGTTGCAGACGCTAGGATACTCGGTCCGTGGTTTTGTGGCCGCGGCTGTGATTACCAGCGAGGGACAGCCAATTGCGCAGGTAGCGATTGAAGAACTGGACGTTTCGCGTGTTGGCAAACAGCTTAGCATTGCTTTACAGAATGTTGTACAATCTTTACACCAGAGTGCCTGGGGCGGGTTTGATGATCTGATGATTGCCAGCACAGAACGCATGCTGTTCCTTCGCACCGTTGGTGCAGAGAAGAATGCATTTCTGGTTCTGATGACCTCGCGTGATGTGGATACCACGGAATGCCGCAAGTTGCTGGTAGATGCTGAAAACGCGATCGATGGAGCGCTGAAAAATACCGGTGTATAAGAGACCGGGAAAAGATACAAAGAAGAAACAAAGGGAAACGTGAACATGGCAGAAGAGAAGAAAAAGGTTGTTACCGAAGAAGAGAGAAACAATAACTACTTTTCCTTTATTGTCGGCATGTTTATTGCCCTGGCAGTAGTTATTGTTTTCGTTCTTCTATTCGGTCCGTATTCATAAATTAATCCTGCGACGCCTCCATATGCTTTTTCAGCTCATCAAGGCTTAATTCCCCGGGTGAGATACCAGCTGTCAGGTTATCAGTTGTGGTTCGCTTACGCCCGGGTAGGCGCCCCTGTGCGCTCTTCCTGGCTTTAAGTGCCTGAAGCTGCTGTTCTAGCCGCTGCTCTTCCGATATCGCCTCCAGCTCATTCGCCAGATCTCGCTGATGCTGTTCGACCAGCGCCTGTGCTCGCGCTTCGGCGTCCTGGGTTGTGGCCTGAGCCTGTTGCGTACGTGGGTCATTCTGGATACCCCGGGTGCGATTCAGCGCTTCAAAGACACGCTGCTGCAATAAGGCGTTTCGTTTGCGCGTCTCCAGCAGTTCGAGCGTTGTTTCGACCTCCGTAATCTTTGCTTCGAGACGGCGTAATGCGCCACGCATGACCGTAATAACCCGCTCTTGATCGGTTTGCAGGTGTTGATAGCGCTGTGCCAGCTTGTTCAATTCGTTGTACTGGCTGAGCGCAGTACGGGCCAGACTATCATTATTCTGCTCGATTGCCTGTTCGGCTTTATGCAGCCATTTTTCGGCTTCTGCCTGCTTTTCTGTGCAGCGTTTGCGTAGCTGATGGCTCTCGGCAATAGCCGTTGCAACCTGTGTTTTGACCTGTACCAGTTGATTGCGCAGATCAAGGCGCAGTTGCTGTAGCGCTTTATCTGGATCATCAGATTGCTCAACCACGCTGTTCAGACTGATGCGTAGCAGGGTAAGCACACGCTCCAACAAGTTCATAGGCCATTCTCCCTTGAAAGATAGACAGTAAGTATGGCAGGAGGGCAAAACTCGGAGCAGGCGGAGCAAAGAAAGCGCCCCGCCTGACAATCCGTTTTACTTGCTATAGGTACTATACATTATTGCTTCTCGCTCCCCGTTGTCTGCTCGGTGTTTTCCGCGTCGCCCGGGTTCTGCCCGTTCAACGAGGGAACGCGATTCATCAAGTCACCAACTTTCGTGCCACTCAACAACTCGAAGAGAGCGGGAACCTGAGCAACCATATTGACGATGTCGCCTGTCAGGCGGCTTGCACCCAGCCCGTCTTTTCCTCCAGTGGAAACGATGGTCACTTTGTCGACTTTGCTCAGCGGCTCGGCAATGGCGCGAACCACATCCGGCATGCCGGTAAGTAGCTTGTCGAGGACAGCTGCCTGATTGTACTCGTGGTAGGCGGCGGCTTTCACCTTCATTGCCTGGGCTTCCGCTTCACCTTTGGCCTTGATAACTTCTGCTTCGGCAAGACCGCGAGCTTTGATGATCTCTGCCTCGGCGAGACCTTTGGCCCGGTTGGCTTCCGCTTCACCAAGACCGCGCATCTTGGCGGCATCTGCCTGACCTTGAGCTTCGAGTGTCAGGCGCTGACGTTCTGCTTCTGCGACGGTTTCAATGCGGCGGCGTTCTGCCTCGGCGGCTTTCTGGATGGTTGCCTGTAGTTCGAGTTCGCGGCGGCGGATTTCGGCTTCCTGTACCTTGATCTGGGCCTGTTTCTCGAACTCGGTCACTTTGACGGCCTCAGTGACGACCTGCTGCTGCACGATATTGGCCTGAATATCATAGGCCTTATCGGCGGCAGCCTGCTGCTTCTTGATCTCTGCCTCGTAGGAAGCTCGCTTAATGGAGAGGTCGCGCTGAAACTCGGACTGCTTCGCCATTGATTCGGTTTCGGCTTTGACGCGCTCCTGATCGGCAGCGGCACGTGCAACGGCTGCTTCTCGTGAGGCATTTGCCTGCTGAATCTGCGTGTCGCGTTCCGCCAGTGCGGTCGCGATGTCGGCATGTTTGCGAATCTGGGCGATTTCCGGGCGGCCCATGTTCGTGATGTAGTCGTTTTCGTCACGCACATCTTTGATGGTAAATGAGATGACCTCCAGGCCCATCTTGTCCATATCGGCGCTGACGGTGCGCAGCATCTTTGCACCGACGCTTTCGGGATCTTTGACCAGATCCTCAACGGTAAGCTGACCTACGATACCGCGCAGGTGGCCTTCCATAACCAGACGGATCAGGCTTTCGCGCTCCTCGCGGGTTTTGCTCAAGAACTGCTCTGCTGCGGTCAGAATGCTCTGCGTATCCGAGCGCACTTTGATCTGCGTCACCGCTTCAACGTTGACCGCAACGCCCTGCGAGGTGTAGAGCGCCTGCGCCGGAGCGACATCAAAAGACATCAACTCAAGCGAGAACTCTTCGGCACGCTGAAATAGAGGGATAACAAATTTTGCCCCTCCGGTGATGACGGTTGCGCCTCCGGTACCATAGATGATTAATGCCTGGTTGGGACCGACCTTGCGCAGGATGCTGCTTATAATGCGTAACAGGATAAGGACGACGATCACAAGGACGACAACGCCTATTCCTATCATTACAAGCATGTCCATAGAAGTTTACTCCTTTTGTAGATCTTTGCGCATAGTAGATTCAGAAGGGTGATCGGATTCTTTCAAAAAAGCTTCCAGTTCATCCAGAGCGCTTGCATCGGGGAGCGCTTCCGGGTTCTCTTGCTCCTGGCTGACAAAATGCTCCCATGTATCCACTTCTGCAACCCCTTTTTGATAACTCAGGACAACGACTTCCTGACCACGCTCGAGGCGGCGACCATCAACGCTGCGAGCCGGAATGCTTTTGCGCAGACCGCTCGGAGAGGTGTACATAATTTCACCGATGCTTCCTTCTTGAATGGTCAGGGTTACTTTGCCCACGAGGCCGGTGCGGTCCGATACATCCTGAATGGTCTCTCCTTCGCTCCCTCCCGCGATGCGGTTCAGCAATTTCAGGATCAGGGCAGCAATAATAACGCCTCCGACGATCGAGAGGATCATGGTTAACGGAAACTCAAAATGTACTCCGTTTTTGAACAGATAGCCAAAAAATCCGAACCAGAGCAGAAAGAGCACGATTGCGGTCGGATTCAGAATCGCGAGTAGCGAAAAATGATGATCCCCGCCATCGCCATCTGTAATCATGCCATCATTATGCCCATGTGCTCCATGATCTCCATATCCGGTATCAACATGGTGTGTATGCAGCAGGTCACTGAAGTGATGCCCACCTACATCGTGTACATGACCGTGCCCGATGCTTCCCATCATCGCGACGATGAGCAGGAAAAGCAGGCCAAAACCAAAACAGAATATGAAGAATAATGAGAGCGGATCAGTTGCTATCATGATGCTGCTCCTTCGTAACCATCACCGGTTGTGTGCTGTATCGGTCCATGCGCTCGGCCAGTAATGCTATCCCGAGAAGAACAGCGGTGATAGCTAACGCGCATGCGATTGCAAGGCAAAACGAGACGGGAGAGATGCCTAGAAAACCCAGTACTGGAAATGGCCGATCATCAAGAAGAAGGCTGGTCGCAAGCAAGGCCACGGCGAAACCAAACAAGATGACCGGAAGCAGGATCGGGAAGCGGCGTGAAAGAACGCTGTGCCCTGGAGTAAACAGGACATGCTGCTGTTCCTGCCCTGCATGCTGTGCTTGACTCTGTTTCATACTATTCCCCTTACACTAGAGAAGATGCTTCTGGCTTCTCTCCTTACTGGATGGTGTTCTCTCCCTTCGCTTGCTGGAACCCGATCAGAAAAGGCTGCGTCCGATTGCGAATTGTTATACACAACGCAGTATCCTGAGTAATAAAACGCGGAACCGCTGAGAAAATACAATATCTTCTCTATAAGAGGGCCATTAGTACCGATATCCCTGTACGGGCCGAGTAGATTCTTGCTTTCTTTTACTCCTGATAAGAAGCCTGGTCCTCATCGGGAAAGAGCGCTTCATGGCTGGTAACTGCCTCTGTAATCGCCTCTAGCTCTTCAAGTGGCAATTCTGCCAGTTGCCGGAGCAACATCAACAGGTGTCGCGGCCTCTCTGATGAAGCGAGAAGATGCAAGAGGGCGTGCAGGTCCGGTTCTGAACGCCATTCGGCGGCTCCTGCGACAAGCCAGGTATGCAGTCGATCGCTTTCGCTTTCAAACTCACTTAATAAGTCTGTGCTATAATCTGGTGGGTCACTGACCAGGTAGCCGGGATGCACTTTAAAAAAGCGGGCGAGCAAATCGCGGGTTGAGGCCGTAAGATGCACCCGTTTTCCGCTTTCCAGTTGAGAGAGATAGGCCTGGCTGATGCTCTCATTCAGCTCTTCCTTCATCGCTTTGACGACCTCCATTTGCGTCATCGGGCGATTCAGTCCGCGCAGTTCTCCCTCTACGGCCCGCAAGTGTTTCATTTTCTCCGCTAAGTCCATGTTCCCACTCCCCCATAACTAATTGCTATATCAAGCATAACTGTTTGTTATCCATTTGTCAAGGGTTTGCAAGCGAAGTGACGTGCCTCAGGGAATCTGGCTATCAAGCAGGACTATCAGGGCTGGAGAGAAAGATAGACATGTGGAAGGAAAGGGCAAAAAAATGAGGCTTGTCTTTTTTGGGGGTATTGGTAAACAAGCCTCACTTTTATGCAGGGATAGAGCCTGTGACCACCCTACCTCTGTCATGTCTTTCAGTGTATCCGAAAAATTTAAAGAATAGCTCAAGAAAAGCTCAGGATTGTATGAGATTTGTTTAAAAATTCCTGCTTTTAGCGTGGATGCAGGTAGAGGACTCCTTCAGCATGGGCGGTGATGGTATTGCGTTCGTAGAGCATCGGATGATGCCCCACCTGAAGCCATTGCTGGATCAGGTCATCGAAGTGCTTGCTGTTCGGGAGGCCCGATTGTCCCGGGGCGTGACTGGAAAGCGACTGTTCCAGATTTCCCAGGTCGACGATCATGCGATAGGTAGACACGGAAATTACCTCTTCTGGCTGATCGGGCAGGGTTGCACCCATATTGATGGTATCGCCGTCGCCCCCGATAGGATAGGGACCGCGATTGAACAGCTTCACTAACAGGGGATGCTTACCCAGGATATGCTTGAAGGTCAGCTTATGGACCGCGCCATAGTGCCAGCGCAAGATGTTGTCGCCCAGACGCTCGCGTAGCTCATCGATGGTTCCGTGCCATGCGGCTTTCAGAGCTGCATTCCAGGTTTTTGGGCCATTCGGAATACGGGTTCGGGCAAACCAGGCGTCATCCTGTTCGTGGAGCAGGCGAATCAGCAGGGGAACCTCGCGGCTGAATAGCTCATTATCGCTTGCCAGCGGAGTATGAGCAACGCCCAGGTAGCGGCTCAGGAGTGCTTCGTCATTGCCGATTGCTGCGCTGAAGACAAGCCACGACAGTTTGCGTTGAAAGGTGGTATAGAGAGCCGCGCCAATGCTTTCTGGGGTGAGGGTGTAATCCCAGGAACGCAAGATCTCCTGTGCCGCACGTTCCTGAGGTGTGGCCGGCTCAAGACGCAGCAGGAAGGGGAGAATCTCGGTAGCCGGTATTGAGTAGGTGTCGGCCTGAATACGGACCATATCGGCGAGCGAGAATTTCTCTTTGCTGTGAAGCAACTGCTTGATACGTTGAGCACGATAGCCGTTCATCCAGTTGCTTGAAATGTAATAGGGGTAGGAATCGTCGACGATACGGTTATTTGCGGTGAGCAGAAAGCCCTGCTCCGGGTTCAGGGTGTGAGGCAGCTCCTCAAAGGGAATCACGCCGGTCCATTCATGAGCGCCTGTCCAGCCCGGCACTGGTAACACGTTTTGTTTTTGCGCACGGAGGGGGACGGTTCCGGCCATCTGATAACCGATATTGCCGCTGGTATCAGCATAAACAACGTTTTGGGCCGGAGTGTCCCAGTAGCGTAGTGCTTCACGGAACTCATCCCAGGTACGGGCAGTATTGAGGCCAAGCACGGCCTGCGGAAGTGTGCACGGTTCCTGTCCGATCCAGCGGATGGCCAGCGGCATTTTGATATCCTCATTGATAACCGGACCATGCCGGGTAATACGAACCTGTTCCACCACTGCCTCTTCATCTTTGACCTGAATGATCTCACGACGTACAGTCGCTTCTTCCCAGTGATCCTGATAGCGGTACTGGCGCGGATTTTCAGCACTGAACTCTTCAATGTAGAGATCCTGCACATCGGCAAAAACGTTGGTTACACCCCAGGCAATAGAGCGGTTATGGCCAATCAGAATGCCGGGTATTCCGGGAAAGCCGGCTCCAATCACGTCGAACGAGCCCGCGATAAGGTGGCATTCGTACCAGAGGGATGGAACTTCCTGTCCGAGATGAGGATCATTACAGAGGATCGGCGCGCCTGTCTCGCTTTTGCTGCCAGCGACAACCCAGTTATTGCTTCCGCCAATCAGGCCCGCGCCACAGAGCTGCTTGAACTGCTCGAATTGTTCCAACACGTTCGGGGGCGTGCCCTGATAGGTTGCGCCGGGTGGTAGGATCAGCGGGTGCTTGGGATCGCTACAGCCTTCAAGTCGAGCCGCCTGTTCCGGACCCAGATGCTCAATCAAGAGGGCACGGATCAACTCAGATTCCCAGTTCGAACTCAACATCCAGGCGATAGTGCGGCAGCGGAGCAGGGTGTCAGCGACGGTCCAAAGCGTCGGGCGATAGTGAAGGATCGCAAACTCCACGGGGAGGTTCTGCTTTTGCTGAATGAGGTAGGCATTAACACCAAGCGTATAAGTTGAAAGCGTCTGTTTGATCTGTGATGGCAGCGTTGCAACATCGCGGCGGGAGTCCCGATAGAGGCCCAGACGACGGCTAAAGCGATCTGCTTCTATGGCGGTTGCGCCAAAGATTTCCGCCAGACGACCGGATCCGAGACGCCGATGAAAATCCATTTGCCAGAGGCGATCACGGGCGTGCAGATAGCCTTGCGCAAAGAAGAGATCAGCTTCATTTTTCGCATAGACATGAGGTATGCCATACTGATCGGTGATGATCTCTACGGAGTCGTGTAGCCCTTGCAGGCGAAGCGTGCCTTCTGTTTGTGGTTGCCGCTTGAGCAGGCTCATTGTGCCGCTTGCCAGCCTGAGCATAGTATCAGAGGTCTGTTCCAGTTTCTCCCGCCAGGAAGTCATAATGAAGCCCTCCTTGCTATGTTTGAAACGCTATCAGAATGGGGACGTGCCGATGCACCACCCCCATTCTGATTGTACACGAAAGGCTACACCAGTTGCGTTCCTTGAGCGGTATCGCGTACCTCATAGCCCATCTCCTTAAGCTGTGCGCGGAGCTGATCTGAGAGGGCCCAGTTCTTCGCTTTACGGGCTTCGTCGCGCTGGCGTACCAGCTCACGGGCTTCGTCGCTGATCTCACGCGGCTTTTTCGGTTCGACCTCGTTCAGCCGCAGGCCGAGAACGCGATCAAAGTCGAGCAGCAGGTGACGGCGCTCGGCGGGATCAATGCTCTGATCGCGCACAACCTCTCGGGTCAGGGCCAGAGCGGTTGGCATATCCAGATCATCGTTGATGGCGGTATGAAAGGCGTCGCGCATCTTTTGCGCCGCTGGAGACCACTGTCCAGAGAATTCGCTGACCGGGAGGTCCGCCAGATCCTCGCGCAGGTGGTTCAACGCGTTCTGCGCCGCTGTGATCGACTCATCTGTGTAGTTGAGCTTCGAGCGATAGTGCGCGGTCAACAGGAGGTAGCGGAAGGCCAGCGGATCGATGCCCTCGGCTTTCAGCGTCTCGATCAGCAACACATTCCCTTTGGAACGCGACATCTTGATGCTGTCGTCGTCGTTTCCCTGTGCCTTCATTTTACGGTTGCCAATGATCAGGAACTCCCCATGCATCCAATAATTTACCGGAGGTTTGCCGGTGATGCCCTGACTCTGGGCAATCTCGTCCTCGTGATGCGGGAAGACAAGGTCGAGCGCGCCTGTATGGATATCGAAGCGTTCGCCCAGGTATTTCATAGACATAGCAGAGCATTCGATGTGCCAGCCGGGGAAGCCCACGCCCCACGGGCTCGGCCAGTTCATCTGACGTGACTCGTCGCCTTTTTTCCAGAGCGCGAAGTCTTCGGGTGCCTGCTTGTCTTCGGCAATTTCCATCTGCTGACGGCCATGTCCACCGGCGCGAAGCTGCTCGACAGTGTTCCCCGAAAGCTTGCCATAGTCCGGGAATTTGTCCACATCGTAGTACACATTCCCATCGGAGATGTAGGCCAGCCCTTTCTGAAGCAGCTTTTGGGTCAGATCCTGAATCTCGGGAATATGGTCGGTTGCCTTTGGCGAGAGGTGAGGCGGCAGGATGTTGAGCTCTTCCGAGTCGCGCATATATTGCTCGGTGTAGTATTGCGCGATCTCGAGAGCGGAGCGACCGGTTTTGCGTGCCTCAGCCTCTAGTTTGTCTTCTCCGCTCTCGATATCGTCGTTTTGCAGATGACCGACATCGGTAATATTGCGGACTAGAAAGACATCATAGCCGTTGTATTCCAGGGTACGCCGAATCAGGTCGGTCATGACGAAGGTACGGAGATTGCCGATGTGGATATCTTTATAAACAGTAGGACCGCACGAGTAAATACTTACTTTTGGCGGATGTATCGCTTGAAACAGCTCTTTCGAGCGAGTCAGAGTATTATAGAAGTATACAGGTTTAGATGAAACCGCAGACATGAGTCTTTCTCCCCTTTTGGTTTGTTGACGTATAAGGATCAGGATAGAGATGCGGTAACTCAGGCGGGACGTGCGGGGGATGGGCAAATCTGCAGGCACGCCGATACGTTCACGAAGGGCTGAGTCCCGGTTATTTGTTTCCTTCGTGAACGTAGCGACAGGTACAATATCGAACCTGATACTGAAGTGCTTGCTGATACACTCGGTGCTCCAGATGTAAGGATTTATTTCAGATATTATAGCATATTCGCGGGGGAAAAAATACACCTTTCCTTAGAAGCCAGAAGACAGGGGAAGCATAGGTTCACACACCTTCCCCTGCTCCTCCTTTGACGGCAGCACAAGATGTCAAAGATCAGAATCACTGGAAGGGTACTTTGCAACACTTTCAACAGAGGCATCATGTGCCGCGACTGTGCCATAATACCTCTCTTTTTGCCTTCTGTCACGAGACTTCAGACGGGTTTTTCTGGATTTTTCTAGCTATATAGTACTATTATGCCGTGCTGTAGGAATGAGAGCACCTTTTCTCTTTCCCACAGCACAGGAGTTGTTTTATACGGTAGCGGCCTCAGTAGCGCCACGAACCGAGAAGTAGACGGCCTGCGGGTGATGAATCACCAGTGCTGCGGTTGACTGTTCGGGCACGAGCTGATGTGCTTCTGTCAGCGAAACGCCGATAGTTTCCGTGACCGGCAGCACCTTGAAGAGCTTCTCATGCTCATCAAGCTCTGGAATCGAGGCATAGCCCCAGCTATAACGGCGGGCGCGCTTGTCATCCAGTCCCAGTTCTTTGCGTATATGGCGGTTGGTGTATTCTGCCAGCGCCTCAGCTAACTCAACCGAGAGCCCATGCAGATAGTAGGCCTCGGAGTAGTTTCCGGCGTCTTGCAGTTTCTGGACTGCCTGACTGGCTGACTCACCCATAGTTACTACCTGAAGCGCCACGACATCAAGCTTGCCGCTCTCCACTGAGGCAAAGTAGTCTGCCAGGCAGAGGCGATCACGCTCCTGCTGGCGTGGGAAGCGGAAGCGCACCACCTCATGAAGCGGTGAGCCGGGCTGCACCATATCGCGATAATCATAGACGATCAGCTCGTTCCCCTTCGACTGACAGGGGAAGTAGCCATAGACGACCTTCGGTTGCAGGTAGCGCTGCTGGCGTGCCTCGCGAAGCATACGTTCAAGGCGCGGCTCAAATTCGCGGGTGACCAGTTGCTTGAACTCTTCACCGTGGGCCTTGCCGCCCCAGTGCAGGCGATAGAGCGTGTTCAGATCGGCACAGGCAACCACGTCTTCCAGCCCGAGACGGTCAAGCACGCGTGGTCCCCAGAATGGCGGCGTTGGAATCGAATCAACTGGTTTGACGCTGGCCGAAGGGGTTTCATCTGCCGGGGCCTGTTGCGCCGGGGCCTGCTCTTTCCCGCCTTTGCGCTGTCGCTCCTTGAGGGCCTCCTGCTTTGCCTTTTCAATGAATGCCTTGCGCGCGCTCTCGGAGCTGGTCAGCTTGTCAACGATGTCCAGCCCCTCGAAGGCGTCTCGTGCATAGAAGACGCCCGGCTCATAAGGAACAGGGGGTGAGTCTGGCGTCTGCTCGTCCACAAAGAGAATGCGGCGACCAAAAGAGCGGTTAATGGCCGCGCCACCGATGATGACCGGGAAATTCAGTCCGCGCTTATGCAGCTCTTTGACGCAGAGCGGCATCTGTTTTGAGGTGCTGACCAGCAGTGCCGAAAGCCCGATCGCGTCGGCGTTGACCTCAACGGCCTTCTCAAGAATGGTGTTGAGTGGCACCTGTTTCCCGAGATCGTACACGGTGTAGCCGTTGTTGCTGAGAATCGTGTTAACCAGATTTTTGCCGATGTCGTGTACGTCGCCGAAGACGGTCGCGAGGACAACCTTTCCTTTGGTATAGCCTTCTTTCTTTTCAAGGTAGTTCTCAAGCTGTGCCACTGACTTTTTCATCACCTCGGCTGATTGCAGCACAAAGGGGAGAATCAGTTCCCCGGCACCGAAGCGATCACCGACATCTTTCATGGCGGGCAGTAACACCGTGTTGAGGATCGCAACGGCGGCTTCACCCACGGGAACACCCTGCGTCTCAGCATGCTCGGAAACGGCCTGATCGATCAGGGCTTCAATACCGTCTTTGCGGCGATGCAGGATATGCCAGTGCAGCTTTTCGGCCACGGTCATGCCCTCGGTCGGATCAGCTTTCCCGGCGCTCTCATCCTTTTGTGGGCTATGGGCCTCAAAGTAGGCGATGTAGTTTGGCAGGGCTTCGGGGCGATTGAAGATCAGGTCCTCAGCCAGTTTGCGCTGTTCCTCGTCGATCTCGGCGTAGGGGGTGATATGGGTTGGGTTCACGATTGCCATATCCAATCCCGCTTTCACGGCGTGGAAGAGGAAAACGCTGTTCAAGACAGCCCGAGCATGCTGTTTCAGGCCGAAGGAGAGGTTACTGACGCCGAGAATAGTCAGGGCGCCGGGAAGTTCGGCCTTAATCCGGCGGATAGCTTCGAGTGTCTCGATCGCTGCCGATTTCAGCTCGTCCTGACCGGTCGTAATGGGCAGGGTGAGCGGGTCAAAGATCAGCGCGTTGGGGGGCAGGTCGTATTCATTCACGCAGATGTCATAGATGCGTCTGGCGACCTCGAACTTGCGCTCGGTGGTCATGGCCTGGCCAACCTCATCGATGGTGAGCGCGACAACCGCAGCCCCATGTTCCAGCGCCAGAGGAAGAACCTTCTCAATACGCTGGCGGCCCATCTCCATATTGATCGAGTTCAGGATAGCGCGGCCCGGGTAGATTTCCAGAGCTGCTTTCATCACATCGGCCTCGGTTGTATCAATGACAAGTGGGGCCTCGATGCTCATGGAGAGCGTCTTGACCAGTTTTGCCATCTGATCAGCCTCGTCGGTGCGTTCGGTAGTGGCGACCTGAACGTCCAGCACGTGAGCACCACCTTCGACCTGATGGCGTGCGATGTCAAGCAGCGTATCGTAGTCGTCGTTGAGCAGCGCCTGTTTGGCCTTGCGGCTTCCCTGGGCGTTCACGCGCTCACCAACCAGCGCCGGGGGAGGATCCTGATGCATGTTCACGGAGCGAATCGCGCTGGTTACAACCGGAGGGATGATCTGCTTGAAGTCTTTGTTGGTGAAGTGAGTGTCGGCGAGGGGGCGAGGGCGGCGAGGGGCGGTACGACAGGCATTGACAATGGCACGCAGGTGCTCGAAGCTGCTGCCACAACAGCCACCAACAATATTCACACCAAATTCAGTAATGAACTCGCGCAATGCCTGAGCCATCGGCTCCGGCTCCAGCGGGTAGACGGCCTGCCCATTGACGTTCAGAGGGATGCCTGCGTTTGGAATGGTTGATATAGGAAGCGGGCTATGCTCGCTCAGGTAGCGAACCGGCTCGCGCATATGCTCCGGTCCGGTGGAACAATTCAGGCCGACGATATCGACGCGCAGGGCGACCAGGGTGTGCAGCACCGCTCCGATGTCGGTTCCCAGGAGCATACGTCCGCTGGTATCCAGCGAGACCTGTGCCTGAATGGGGACCTCACGACCATCTTCCTTCATAGCGCGACGAAGTCCGGTAATGGCGGCCCGCACTTCCAGGATATCCTGGCTGGTCTCGATTATAAAGAGGTCAACGCCTCCCTGTAATAGCGCTTTTCCTTGCTCACAAAAGATATCTGCCAGTTGTTGATAGGTAATATTGCTGAGCATTGGATCATTTGAGGAGGGGAGCATGCCTGTAGGGCCGACGGAGCCGGCAACAAAGCGGGGCTGTTCTGCGGTACTGTAGCGATCTGCCAGACGACGGGCAATTTGTGCTGCGGTAAAATTGATATCGTAGGTCAGATGGCCTAGCCCATATTCGTCCAGTTTCAGGCGGCTGGAGGTAAACGAATCGGTCTCGATCACGTCACACCCAACCTCAAGGAAGCCTGTGTGAAGCTCTTCGATGACCTGGGGCTTTGTCAAAACGAGATAATCGTTACAGCCTTCCGTTGCCTGCCCGCCATAATCCTCGGCGGTAAGCTGGTAGCGTTGAATATTGGTCCCCATTGCGCCGTCAAAGATCAGGACACGCCGGGATAAGGCTTCTAAATATCGACTCATAAGGCTGCCTCTCTTCAGAATTCATGAAATTTCGGTTTTTCTCTGTTTCTTGAGATCCTCACACATACTGACCGGGGAGGATGATGGCCGATACAGGAATGTCTGTATCATCTGTTTTTTTCGCTCTTGTCTGGCAAGCTGCATTGTTGACTCTGGTTCTCAACAATTATAGCATGTCTGCTACAGAGATGTGGAGGTGTCTATATTATTCTCGATAATGCTGAACGCGATGCATTGAGATCTCCGTTTTTCTCGTTCTTGAGCTCGCTCTTTGCTTGGTAGCCTTCGTACAATGATGATATGGATTTGTGAATAGACGACTATGAGTGTGACGAGAACGCCTGTATACAGGAGGGGAAGGGCCTGAAAGAGAAAAAGGAGCATGCCGATGGCGACACGCTTTACGTTGGGGATTGAAGAGGAATTTCAGATTGTCGATCACAAAACCAACGCCCTCTTATCCGGGGCGCCGCAACTCTTACAACAAGCGGTGAGTGGACTCGAGGAGAGGATCAAGCCGGAGCTGTTACAATCCACTATTGAGCTGATCACGCCTGTTCTGCCTGATCTGGCGACGGCGCGGCATGTTTTGCGTGAATCTCGTGCACTGCTGGCTGCTCGGATGGCTCGAGAAGGACAGACATTGGTGAGCGCCGGGACTCATCCCTTTTCCCATTGGGTCAGCCAGGCCCCGAGCGTTGGTGAACGTTATACTGAAATGGTGGCCGAATACCGGGAAGCCGCACTCCGCAATCTGGCGTTCGGGCTGCATATACATGTTTATGTTGATGATGACAGAGACCTGTTGATTCAGGTGTTTAATCGGGCGCGAACGTGGTTGCCGCATTTACTGGCTCTCTCAACCAATGCACCGTTTGTTGAGGGCCGTGAGACCGGCTATAAGTCGTATCGCCCGATCATTAAACATCTTCTGCCGCGGAGCGCTATTCCGCCGACATTCGCGAACTGGCAGGCCTTTGATGCCTATCTACAGGAATTGATCTCGCTTGGCGTGATTGATAATGGAAAGAAGATCTGGTGGGAGGTACGCCCGCATGTTTTCTATCATACGCTGGAGTTCCGTGTCTGTGATATGCCGCTGACCATTCAGGATACGCTGGCGTTGGCTGCGCTCTGTCAGGCGCTGGTGGCGAAATTGACCCGTGATATTGAGCAGGGACGGGAGCAGGAACTGTGCTCTGTCATGGCGCTTGAAGAAAATCTGTGGCAGGCGATGCGTTATGGCCTGGATGCCCGGTTCCTGGATTTCTCCCGTCGGCGATCTATACCAATGCGCAACGCGATCCGAGACTTGCTGACAGACCTGCATGAGGTCTCTGAAGAGCTTGGTTGTCAGCCCGAGGTCGCTTATGTGTATCAGATGCTGGATGATCCCCTCGGGACTGGTGCAGATCGGCAACTGGCCATCTATCATGAGACCGGTGATTTACAGGAGGTAGTTCGTTTTCTTCGAGCACAAACGATGAAAGATATTGATCCTGTCATGGAGGGCATGGCCGGTAACTCTGCTCGATATGGGGGCGAACTTTCGCTTTGATGTCTCCATTTCCCGTCTTGAAACGTTTCTCAAAGGAAGAAGGAAATATGCTCTTTTGAGAGCGTTTCTTGATACCGCGCATTGAGAAAGGCGGGACTCATGGTTATGAATAAGCGCATTGACCTGATGGCGCAGCAAAAGCCAGCGCGGAGGGAAAAGCCTCATCGCTTTACGATCGGTATTGAAGAAGAGTTTCAGACGGTTGAGCGAGACAGCGGAAATCTCTGTTCAAGCGCCCCCTATATCCTGGATAAAGGAGCGCCCTACTTCCAGGAACAGATCAAGCCCGAAATGCTACAGTCAACGGTTGAGTTTATCTCGAGTGTGCTTCCCGATATCGAGGCTGCACGAAAGGAACTCTGTACCGCACGAGCTTTGTTGACGCGTCTGATTAAAGATCAGAATCTGGCGATTGTGAGTGCCGGAACGCATCCTACAGCGCATTGGCGTGCCGAGCAACGGACCGAGAAGGAGCGCTATGCAGAGCTGGAAGAAGAATATCAGGATGTTGGACGAGCCATTCTGATCTTTGGCCTGCATGTACATGTCGCGATCCCGGATAAAGAGCAGGCTATTCGGGTCATGAACCGGGCGCGAACATGGCTGCCTCATTTGCTGGCCCTTTCGTCGAACTCCCCTTTCTGGAAAGGGCATCTGACCGGGCTGAAGTCCTATCGCTCGGTTGTATGGAGCCGTTTTCCGCGGAGCGGTCTGCCGGATATTCTCCCCTCATGGGCCCATTTTGACAGCTATGTGCAAAAGCTGGTCAAACTGGATTGTATTGATAACGGAAAGAAGATCTGGTGGGATATCCGTCCACACGCCTTTTTCGATACGCTGGAGTTCCGCATCTGCGATATGCCCGCAACGATTGAAGATACACTTGGTATTGCGGCGCTCTGTCAGGCGCTGGTTGCGCGTCTGGTCAGAGCTGAGGAGCGAGGCGAGGATATTCCGGTGCTTGCCAGCGATCTGATCGCCGAAAACAAATGGCGAGCGATGCGCTATGGCTTGGAGGCCGAGATGCTGGATTTCGTGCGAGAACGGAAGCTGAGCCTGCGCGACTCGGTGCGGGAGCTGCTTGATTTCGTCGATGAGGTTGTTGATGAGCTTGGCAGCAGACGCGAGATGACCTACCTTCGTGCACTGCTGGATGACCCACAGGGAACGGGCGCAGACAGGCAGATCGCTGTATTCCGGGAGAGCGGCGGCAACATCACCAGTGTGCAGCGCTTCCTGGTTGAGCAGACTATGCGCGGTGTGGAGCTAACCGAGGCTGACTTGTCCTCCCCGATGTTCCACTTCATGATGCATGAGCATATGTCTTGATGCTGTGGAGGAAGGGAAATCTCCCTTCCTCTTTTTTTACACGGCCTTGAAAATGATCTGATAGTGAAAAGAGGCTCCATCGAGCTGGATTCCATAGCAGCCGGGAGCCCGAACCTGGGTATAGGTTGCATAATTCAGCCAATTGGAGTCATCGCGGCCCTTGATGGTTGAGGCGAGGGCCAGTTTTGAGCTAGCTGGCTCCTGCCCGAAACGCACTGCGTGGTGACCATCGAGCTGCTGACCCCGCAATAGAATCGGGCCCTGATAGGAGGGGGCAACGAGGACTAGCGTTTTGAGGAGATGTTCATCTTGACCACCTGTCGCGCCAGGAGCTGGATCAATGATCATATATAGTGGCCTTTGCCCTGTGCCGCTCCAAACCGCGGATCTACCCGGCGGGAGGGAGTGACCGGGCAGGATGTGCCGGAAGCAAGTGACGGCAAATGCAACGGGCGCTGCTGAAGCATTTGAAGTGTGACCGTTGCGGTCGGCGTTGGTGTTGCATTCGTCTGTGGTGTACAACTCGCAAGGAAAAAGAGAAGCGGAACCAGGAAGATAACATGCATCAAAAATACTCCTTCTCTTTGATTGAAAAGGAGTATAGCGAGCATTGCTGAATTCAATCTGAAAAGTCTATTCGAGTAGATCGGCGAGACTCCTGACGTAGAAATTGACTTTGCCGCACTGCATACAGGCTGTTGTATAAATATCCGCGATGTGTCTGCCCGAAAGGGCGTCACGGATGCCACGATTTGGTAGCTTGACTCGCACTTTACCCATATAGTTTGCTTCTATCTCGAACTCGACATAGACCTGTTCACCCTGACAGGCCGGGCAACGATGCAGCGCAATCGTTCTATCTGCCATATTGATGGTTGCTCCTTTCTGCGTAATCTTCTGGTTCTATAGATAGAGACGCATTGCAGGCTCAAATATCGAATGAGTCGCCTATTCCACCGGGCGTTGCAGGGGGAGTTGAAAAAGGACCTTCAGTTCTGGCGCCTCAATGTCGAGCACTGCAATATGTGCAATTTCCAGCTCCCAACGAAAATTCTGTTTTGTGATGCAGGGCAGAACGCGGGCTAGCTTGTCCTCATCCAGCCCGGGAAGCGGGATCTCGATACGGGGTATCCAGTGTTCTGGATGATAATCCAGCGGTGGATATTCACTGATACGCAGAAAGGTTTTCCAGAGGCATTGCTGAAAGCGGGCCAGTTGCGGGCTTCGGACAATCGCAATAGAGAGGCATGGAGTGGGGTCGGCAAAGATGCAAAGCCCGGCTGTCTGGATAACAAAAGCGCTATGGGAGCTGGCGCATTCATGGAGATAGCGTTCAAGCTGTTCCCAGTTATAGGTACAGGAGACATAATAGGGGATGTAGGGTCGTATTGTCTTGAAGCGGTGGGTCAGGCCGGTTGCTGCACAGAGTTCTGCCCCCAGTTTTTGCAGACTGTGGTCGATCGTGCCATCGAGCAGTGAGACAATTCCATGCATAATCTCTGCCTCGGTCAGTAGATCTATATATTTCTACCTTTTGAGCAATTATACAGGGTCGCACCAAACGGAGGCAGAGGCGGCTGACCTCTGCCCGGGGTGCTCTACTGCACGAGGCGCTCGATGCAGGCGCTGAAGCGCTCAACCTCTTCTTCAGTGTTGTAGTAGTGAACGGAGGCGCGCACCAGTTGATCCAGCTGGCGTTCTTCCATGTCCAGCAGCGTGGAGCTCTTCTGAGAAATAGAGACATTGATCCGCTCTTTTGCCAGCTCACGCTGAATGTGTTCGGCTGCGACGCCATCAATGGTAAAGGTGACAATACCGCCCTGAGTGATGCCGCGATCATGTACGATCACTCCTGGAATCGGGCTGAGCAGCGAACGCAAACGATAGGCAAGGTCTTTGATGCGTCGCCACGAAACCTTGAGATCCCACTGCATTGCATAGTCAGCCGCGACACCAAGCGCGATCTTGGCCGCATAGTTGCCTTCCCAGTTCTCAAAGCGACGGACATCCGGGCGGATCTCATAGCGGTCCTTACTGACCCAGGTGGCTGCATGGAGATCAAGCATCGGGGGCTCAAGCTGCTCAAGCACCGAGCGACGAACATAGAGGAAACCGCTGCCTCGGGGGCCGCGCAGGTACTTGCGCCCGGTTGCTGACAGGATATCGCAGCCAATCTCATCAACCTGAATGGGCATCTGTCCGACGGTCTGACAGGCATCAACCAGAAAGAGGATCCCGGCCTCGCGTGCGATCTTTCCGATCTGGGCTACTGGATTGACAAGGCCGCCGTTTGTTGGCATGTGTGTCACAGAGATGAGTTTGACGCGCTCATCAAGCATGTTGCGGAGTGCCTCAATGGAGAGCTGCCCATATTGATCGTTGGGGATTACTTCAACGACAGCCCCGGTTTTTTGTGCGACTTGAAGATAGGCAATGTAGTTACTGGCATATTCAGCCATCGCGGTCAAAATACGGTCGCCGGGTTTGAAGGGGATCGAATAGAACGCCATATCCCAGGCCCGGGTAGCGTTTTCGATCAAAGCGATCTCGTCACGATGCGCACCGATGAGCGTGGCGAGTGCGTCGTATGTATGTTCTATTTTGTCAATGGCCTCATCAGCCGCCTCATAGCCGCCGATCGCGGCTTCACGCTGAAGGTGAGTGATCATCGCATCAAGTACAGGCTGTGGGAGGAGCGAGGAGCCTGCATTGTTCAGGTGCAGAACGTTGGTGCAGCCCGGCGTCTCTTTTCTGGCCCGTTCGATATCAAAGCGCATGCGTTTTGTATCCATTCCTTTCTAAGCCTCTATACGGCAACCCATACAATCACTTTTGCGTCGTTCCCACCGGATGCCAGGCGGCGGGAGTCGTTTGCCCAGGCAATAGCTATCACATCTTTCTCTTTATCATGGAAAGTATAATCATATATCTTTTTGCCTGTAGCAACCTCCCAGACACGAACAAGTCCTTTATCATGAGCCGTTGCCAGATAGCGTCCATCCGGGGAGAGGACGGCCTGATGAATGCTCGGCTGTTTCTCATCCGCGAAGGTGCGAATCTCGGCCCCTGCCAACCTATCCCAGAGCTTGACTTCATAGCTGGTTGCAGACATCAGCTTTTCACCATCAGGGAGCCAGAGAATTGCGTTCTTGCTACCTGATTGCCCATCATACTCAAAGACGTCTTTCCCGCCCGGCTCCCAGATCCGGACTTCGGAGTTGAGGGAGCTGCTTGAGGCAATCAGCTTGCCATCGGGAGACCAGGCAATAGCCTTAATGGAGGAATTTCCATAGGTCGGGATATGCCCTTTATAGGTTGTTTTGATTGCGCCGGTCTTGGCATCCCAGATATAGATTACACTGTCATCTGCACCGGAGGCAATAGAGAGGCTATCAGGGGACCAGGCCAGCGCCCCGATGCCAGCGCCGAAACTGCTGGCTTTGTGCTTGGTAAATTGGTAGGTAGCCTTCTCGGAATGGCCGTCCCAGATATGCACAACATTGTCGGAGCCGCCAATTGCCAGATACTGCCCATCTGGCGACCAGAGCGCATAGCGGACTTTGACGCTGGAGTATGTGGTGTGCTTCTCAGGTGATGGACGATAGACGCTTTTCGCTTCTCCTGTGGTTGCATCCCAGACCTGAACGGTGTCGTCAGCGGCGGCGGAGGCAATCGTGTTGTCATGCCAGGAGAGTGCCAGCACGTCCTGTGCGTGGCGTAAATAGGTCTGCATAATCGTGCCCCGTGGTGGCAGGGGCGTTGGACGTGTCAACACAAATAGGGTGCCTCCACCAATGGCAAGGAGACCCGCGCCACTGGCGATCCCGATGAGGGCGGCGCGGCGGCTGAGACGTGGACCTCGTTTGGAGGGTGTCGGAGATTGTATAATTGGAGGCGTTTGCTGCACGGTTTGCGCGGCTGCGATATGTTGTTCGGTCTGTGGTTGTGTTACGGTCACATAGATCTGATTGCTGCTGTGTTCGCTACTGGACACTCCTTCGGTGGTGGTCTGATGTGTCTGCTGGATCGCTTGAGAGAGCGCGGTGGCAAAGGCACGAATGCTTGCAAAACGTTGATGGGGATCTTTTGCCAGCGCGGTCATGACCACGCTCTCGATATCGGGCGAGATATCAGGACGTTTCTCGCGGAGTGGTGGTGGTGGCGTGAACAGGTGCTGTCCATACAACTCGGTGAAAGAGCCACGAAAAGGGCGTGTACCGGTAAGCCATTCATAGACGACAACCGCCAGGGCATATTGATCGCTGGCGGGACGCGGTTTGCCCTGAATCTGTTCCGGAGCCATATAGGGAATCGTGCCAGCGACTTCCTGTGTCTTTTGAACTTGCGAGGTTTGTGCGATCAACGAGATGCCGAAGTCGCCCAGTAATACTTCGTCGTGGCGTCCAATCAGCATATTTTCTGGTTTGATATCGCGGTGCACCAGTTTCTGATCATGCGCATATTGCAGTGCCGAGGCCACCTGCTGGACGTAGCTATTGATTGTTGCCAGAGGCACCTGGGTGCCGTGTGGGTGTCTGTCACGCAGGCTTCCGTTCGGGGCATAATCCATAACCAGAAAGGGGAGAGAGTCCTGCATACCAAAGTCCAGCACGCGAATAATATTGGGATGCAGTAAGCGGGCAATCGTACGGGCCTCTCGCAAAAAGTTGTCTTCTTCGGCCTGTCCAAGTCGCGTGCGCAACACTTTGATCGCTGCTTGCGTGTTGAGATAGATATGTTCTGCTAGATAGACCTCGGCGGAACCTCCCATGCCTAGAAGTCTGATAACACGATAGTTTCCGAACTGCTGTCCTGCTGCCGGAACTGTCATATGCATCTCCTTTGCCCTATCGTTATGCATCTCGCATTGTAGGGGGCTCTGGTTGAGTCTGTCAAGCTGCTATTCGCAGTCATACTTTGAAATAGTACAGAGAAGCATACCAGCAGAAGCGCCACTGCACAAGGTATTCTTTCGCATTCTTGAAAATCGAGAAGGCAAAGAGGCACAAATGCCTATCTGCCTGCTAGAAATGTGCCTGCGAATGCCTGTTTGTGGTAGTATGGAACTATTCTTTAGAAGACGGATGAGGGCGTTACGAATGAAGGTATACAATCTTGCTCTTATTGGATTTGGTCATGTTGGAAAGGCGCTGGTGCGGCATCTCTTGCTGAAAAGAGAGGAATTGCGTGACCGCTATGGTATTGAGTGGCGCTTAACTGGCGTCGCGACCCGTCGTATGGGCTGGCTTGCTGACCCCGCAGGATTAGATGCAGACGCTCTGCTCGCGGGACAGCTTCCCTCTCCGCCTCATGCATTGCAGAATGTGGAGCAGTGGCTAGAGGCTGCACAGGCTAATGTGCTTTTTGAGCTCAGCTCGACCAACCCCCACAGCGGACAACCGGCCATTGACTATATTCGCTCCGGACTGGAACACGGGGCGCATGTGATTACCGCGAACAAAGGACCGATTGTTCACGCGTATCAGGAGCTGCGGGATCTGGCAAAGAAGAAGGGAAAGAAGTTTCTCTTTGAGGGCACGGTGATGGCCGGGGCCCCGCTCTTTTCGCTTTATCAGTACACGCTTCCGGCAACCAGCGTAACGCGTTTTCGGGGCCTGTTAAACTCGACCGCCAATGTGATTATTGCCGAGATGGAGCAGGGCAGAAGCTTTGATGAAGCGCTGCGCCAGGCACAAAAACTCGGTATCGCCGAAACAGATCCATCGCTCGATGTTGATGGTTGGGATGCTGCGGTCAAAGTGTGCGCGATTGCGACTGTGTTGATGAATGTTCCCTTACGTATTGATGAGGTCCAGCGCGAGGGCATTCGCAACCTGACCCCGGAGCAGGTGAAGACGGCGAAGGCAGCAGGCAAGCCCTATAAGCTGGTTGCACAGTTGGAGCGTACGCCTTCTGCCATTGTTGCCAGTGTCCGCCCCGAGCAGCTCAACAGCGATGATCCGCTTGCTGCTGTCAGTCCTGCCTCGATGCTGGTGCACCTGGAGACCGATCTTGTGCCAGGCTTGATGATTACCCTGCATCTGCCCGAAGAGGAGCGAGCAGGTCCGGATGCCACGGCTTATGATGTGATGGCCGATATGATTCGTGCTATTTCTGGTGAGGAAGTAGGGAGCCACTGAGGAGAGCGGCTCCCTTTTTTCTGCTCTGATTATTATTCTTGCTCGACAGGTACCAGTCCGACAACGCGAAGGTCGCGGGGGTGTTCAACCACAAAGCGGTAATCAATGGTGTATTTCTCGTCTGTGGCAAGCGCCTTTTTCCAGGTAAGCAATTCCAATTTAGTGCGCTCTACTGGAGGTGGCTGTAATTGCGTGACGCGAACCTTGATGCGCTCGTGTTGTGGTACGGGAAGCCGATCGCAGACCACTATATTGCGGGTTGTCGATGCGTAGTTCTGCACTGTAATCTGGTAGCCATAGGTCAGGCGGCGGATATCGCCCTGAAGCAGGTTCCCTTTTTCAACGTTGGCTTCGGTCAGCTTGCGCTCAACTTTCAGACGCTCATCCAGACCCAGGAAGACGCGAAACTGTTCGCCTGGTGCGGTCAGCTTGATTTCCGTGGTACCGACGTAGTTTCCGTCAAGAAAGATGCTGGCCTGTCCCGCGAGCAGCGGCGAGGCACTTGTATTGGTGATGGTGCCGCGCAGATGGGCGACCTTCTCCAGTGCGGGGGCGCAGACATAGTCGAACTCACAGGGGTATTTATCGATGACGATGGTTGTTTTATGGGGCGAACCATCAGAGGGGATATCGACTGAATGCCCAATATGAAAAACCGTGGCGGCCCCGCTGCTTTCGATCTCCGCTGTACTGATACTGGCGGGCGCAGCTGCGGGCTCGGGTGGCAGTGGTGGAGCTCCTGCGGGCATATCGCTACTCTCGGCTATCTTGCTTGCTGACAACATACTGTAGCGCATAGCTGGTTGTGCTGCCCGAGCGAAGGGAACCGGGGGCGTGTGCTCTTTCAGATACCAGGGGCGTAACTCGGGGAGAACCGCGGCCAGGCTAGGGCGGGCAGTGGAGAGCGAGATCCGAACCTCATTCCAGGTTTCTCCGGTTTGCTGCGTGACCATGCCGTTATAGGTTAGCTCAACGTCACCTGTTGTCTCCTGTTCTGCGCTTGTCGCAACCCGAACGTCGTAGCGAGGTTCCCATGAAGCGCCTGTTACCAGATAGGAGAGTTCAAGGGTAAAGTCGCCCTCTGTTGGAAGCTCAATGGTGACACGGGCTGTCAGTCTATCAGGGCTCTGGTTCCCCTGTTTCTGCTGACGCTCGCGTTTCCTGGCGTCAATATCTTGCAGGAGCTTCTGTAGCTGAAGGTGCAGGTCAAGGGAAGCTCTGGCATCGTCCAGCGCTTGTTGTGCTGCGAAGCGAAAGAAGTCGGTGCAATCCTGAGGGCGCATGGTGCCACGCGAGAGGCCGTGTGCGAACTCTTTCGACTCTTCTCCAAGCGCTCGCAACCACTGCTGGCGATCCTGGAGGGCGCCCTGTTGGGCCTCAAGCAGGCGCTGTTGTTGTTCGAGCTCCTCTATTTCCTGATCCAGACGGGTTAAGTCTTCTTCAGGGGCGCGACTATAGAACTGGGTTTGAAGCTCGACATTGAGGATGCGAGTACCCTCCGGGCCTGTTCCGGCGGCGCGGAGTGATTCGCGTTGGATGGTGTGCTGAGGCAAGTTCTGTACCTCGACTTCATGTTCTCCTGCGGGGAGATGGATGGTCCCCCGTCGCGTAATCAGGGCTCGATCGTTGTAGACGGTCACTTCTTGAATCGATGCGTTGATAGCTGGCATGCTGTACGCCTTCCCTTTCTTTCTCTGGACGCTTTCTCAACTATCAACATATACGCAGGGAAGGAGGAAAAGTAATGGCCGAAAAGGAGGGAACTCCCTTTCGGCCTTGTGCTGCTCTGTATTAACGTACCTTTTTAATCGGGATGATGAAGACTGCGCTTAGCACGGCAGCAACGGCAGCCATGATGAACAACGCAGTGTAGCTATGGAAGACGCTGAATGCCAGGAAGGAGAACAGCGGCACCAGCACCTGAGGCAATACGTTCGCGACCGAGATCAGGCCGAGATCCTTACCAAGATTTTGCCCCTTCTGCACATCCTGTCCCTCGGGAAGCACCTGTGTCGCAAGTGCGATATCTGAGGAAAGGAAGATACCAAAGCCGATCCCGAAGAGCACAGCGACCACCAGAACCATTGTCCAGGTTGGGATAAGCGCGATAAGTGCCAGTGCGACGGTCATAATAAGTCCGGCTGCAATCACAAATGGCTTGCGGCGCTGTACCTTGTCTGACAGAAAGCCCGTGATGATTGTCGAAATTACTACGCTGACTGTATTAATGACCTGGAACATTGCCACGCCCTGCTCTGATGCCTGCCCGGGGAAAAGCTTCTCATAGTGGATGATGTCTTTCAAATAATAGAGCATGAACGTCACCAGAATGATCTGTGACAGCGTTGCCAGGAAGCGCCCGCACCATGTGAACACAAAGTCTGCGGTCCTCAATGGGCTGAAGAAGGTGCTCAGGAAGGTTTTGAGCGAGAACGGCGGAAGCTCCTCTTTGCTCAGGGGCTTCTCCCTATCAAGGAGGACAAAGAGCGCGATCACGACAAAGAGTAGGCCGGCAATCGCATAGTATGAGCCCTGCACGGAGCGAATAACCTGAGCAATCAAAATACTGCCGATAACGATACCAACCGGCTGCGCCAGTCCCACGAAGGCCGAAACCGTCGCGCGCTGGCTGACCGGGATACGATCCGGAATGATGGTCAGGATTGGGGCGAGCAGCATATCCATTGCAAAGCCGTAGACGGCAACTTCGATTGCCAGTACCGCAATACTGGTGGCGAAGGATTGCAGCACCAGCAGCAAGCTCACAATGACCACGCCAATAGCCAGCCACGTTCGGCGAGGCCCGAGGCGGAAAGTTGTGCGGTCGCTGATCGCACCGATAATAGGCTGTGCGATTACACCGGTAATACCGGTCGCAAAGAGGATCAGTGAGAGCCCGGCTTCTTTGTTCGCAGCATCAATCTGCGCGATCTGCGAGGGAAGCAAGAGTTGCTGAATAGGGATAATGGCGAGCCAGATAACGATGTTGGCCAGCGAGAGAAAGAGTTGGAAGCCGAGGCTTACCCGCTTCTTTCCTCCCTCTGTTGGAGAAGCATCTTCGATGATTGAGGCGTTTGCCATACAGGTTCCTTTCATGTGTGTGAGATAAAAAATGAATGCTGTTGAGTGTGGCCATGCATTCAACAGGACCATGTGCTAGAATTGCTCCCGATATGCGCGAATAAAATCACGGATGGTATATGGTGCTCGTCCGAGGAGCTTTTCGACATCTGAGGTGACTCCAGCGGTGACGCCTGCCCGGGCGATGCCATAGACTGCGAGCGTGTTTTCAATGTATGGGGTGGGCATGCCCTTTGCCTCAAGATGTGCTCTGAATTCCTCCTCAGATGGGTTAGCATAAGTAATGGTGCGGCCCAGTTCCTCGCTCATGATCTGTGCGACCTCGATATAGTTCAGGACCTCGCCTCCGGTTAAGGTATAGGCCTGATCGCGGTGCTGGTCGTTCAGCAGGCTAAGTACGGCGATCTGAGCGATATCACGGGCATCGATCAGGCTGGTGCGTGAAGTACCGGCTGGTATGAAGAGAGTGTTATCCTTACGAATCTCATCAAGATGTTCGGTCAGCAAGTTCTGCATAAAGAAGCTTGGCCGTAGCGCGGTACAGGCAATTCCCTCATCTCGAATATACTGCTCGACGCGGGCAGGAGGCGCGAAAGGAACGTGTTCAACACCCATTGCCGAGAGGAAGACGATATGCTGAACTCCCTGCTGTTTCGCTGTTTGAACGAAGGGGAGTAGAAAGGTTTGCGTATCGGCAAGCTCGGGAGGCCGTATCAGAAGCACCTTCTCAATGCCTGCAAGGGCCTGCGCGGCTGTTTCGGGTTTTGTGTAATCCAGATAGACGGCTCGTGAATCTTCGCGTGGTACATGACGGGTCGCGAAGCGGAAGGGAACTCCTGTTTGCATCAAGTAGTGGATTACCAGTGAGCCAATGGTACCAGTTGCTCCTGTGATAAGAATGGAAGACATGAGCAGCTCCTTATTAGTTATCAGGAATGAGTGGGAATGGTGCTTGTTTGGGTTGCAGCATATCGCGCTGGAGCTGTGCGATCTCTTTGTAGAGGACGTGCAGCCGGGTATTGCCCTTTCCGACCGGGAATTGAATCAGGTGATGGTGGGTTCGGGCTTGCCGTAGCGCCTTGAGCAGACCTTCCAGTTCGGTGATTAATTGCTGATACTCGTACTCAAGCTGGCGTGAGCGCTCCATGCGGGCAATCATGTTATTGATGGGGCCAATGATGTTCCAGAGCGGGTTACTCTGGGTCGAAATCTTCGTGAAACCCCGGCCTGTGTTGGCATGTAACAATGCCTGTGAGATCTCCTGAATGGCGGCCTCAAGGCGCTCCTTCTGTTCTGCAATCTGCTGACGTGACTCGGCGATATCGCGTTCGAGCAGGGCTATCTGTTCCGCGCGGTCAGCGCGTGCAATGGCTTGCGTGGCACTGCGTACCCAGAGAAATGCCAGGAAGGCAACCACAAGCTGAATCGCGATAGGCAAGGAGATCAGGCCAACGCCCGCGATGGGCAGCGCGGCGGCAAGGTCTGGCTGATGGGGTAGAAAGAGAATGCCCAGGATCGTGAAGGCGCTGCTGAGCCCGGCGAAAATAAAGACGTAATAGGCGGGCAGAATCGAGGCGCAAAGCACCAGATAGATCACCTGAAGATCGAATAAGGGCAGGGTGGAAAGGCTCAGTCCTCCTGGTGTTGTCAGAATATTGCTGGTTGTGGTAAACATCACGTTGCCTACAATCAACAGGCCGGCAGCTGTGATATACCCGTGCCGATTACAGATCATCGCGATCGTGTTTGCAGCAATCGCGCCAAACAGAAAGAAGGCAAGCATTTTGTTGGTGCCGAAAAAGCCTGCGGGCAGCGAGGTAATGGCATAGACTTGAAGCAAGAGCAGAATGATACTTGCCAACCGGGCCCGGCGAAACTTTTCACGCTGGATTAAAGGCGCGGTTGGAGCTGGCTCCGGTATGCATGAGATGCGAAACCACCATTGTAACGGGTTCCGGCGGCTGGGAGCTTCTGTTTGCAGGTAGGATGGTAATTCCTGCCGGTTCATATCGTTCATTAGAGTATTCTTGGACCTCCCTGGTATACATGCAGGATATACGATTTTTTAAGCAATACGCATACACAATACGAAGAAGCGTTACCGCGTGGTCGGACCCTGAGCAAAGACGATCAGATGGTCATTGTACAGGGCCATAAGCTCCGCATACACGACCGGGAGCGGCAAAGAGAGCAGGGCTGCAATGCGCTGTATCGTGTTGGCACCGTTGACCAGAGCATAGATACTACGCGCCGTACGCGATAAATGCTGTAAGTATCCCGGCGGTATATTCTGGTAACGAACCGGTATAAGCATGCTTCGACTGTCGGGCTGTGATGGACTTGCTGGCAAGAGCGATCGGGCTGGTGAGTACTGGGCCGGGTATCTCTCCAGTGCAGGATTAGGGTTGCCTATAAAGGAGGACGCACGGTTTTTATCAGGAGTTGTGGCCTCTGTTAATTGCCAGGCAAAGACAATGCCTCTGATTTTTTGCAAGGCTTGCTGTCCATCAAAGAGCAGTTGCCCTTTGGGGTTTCTAATCCTGATCGTGACGATCTTTCCCATCTGGAGTTCTACAAGAATGGTTCCTTTACGGAGAGAACCAGAGAGCCCGCCTGTTGAAAGATCTGCTTCCAGGAATCCAGTAATCCGGCGGTTTTGCAAGACACTTATCAACGTCTCGATATCCAGGTTATACACATTCTCTGAATTCAGCCCCTACCTCTAGAGGCAGTAATGCTGATGCTCCTTTACTGTTTCCACAAAATATGATGTTGGTTCCAACGTTTCTAACCGATAAAGAAAATGTTTTTGTCCCAAATAGTTTTTCATGTGCTCTACGTAGTTATGATATTAGCATGTTAAGTAGAAAACTACAATAGTACCGGGTAAAAATGTTTATTTTACAGATTTACTTTTACGATAGCACCCTGTTACAATTTCCAGAATAGAGTTTCTCTGCTCGTCTAGTTGCTTTTGCTGTTATTTATAGAATTGTGTGCTTCAGATTATCTACACTGCTTTCACCAATGCTGTCATCTCACTCTTTTCTTTTGATAACAGTGTTGCAGCAAAACAAGAATCGTAAATAGAGGAAACAGTATTTATGCAGCATGACTCGATATATCCTGTCTCTCCCGGGACGGAAACATCACGTCCGGTGATTCTGCGGGCACATGATGCTCGCTATAATGAGGCACGACGTGTCTGGAACGGCGCGTTTGATCGCTATCCCGCAGAAGTGCATCTTTGTCGGAGTACCGAGCAGGTGGCATGGTCTGTGTGCTCGGCTCGTCAGCGTGGGCTGGCGCTTGCTGTGCGCGCCGGAGGTCATAGTCCGGCTGGCTTTTCCGCGCTGGATGACGGTGTTGTGATTGATGTACGTGGACTCCAAAAGCTCGCTATTGATCCAGTGCGGCGTCTGGCTACAGTGGGAGCCGGGCTGATCTGGCGTCAATTTGATGCTGCGGCCCAGGAATATGGATTAGCCTGTACTGGTGGAGCCTTTTCAACTGTGGGCGTTGCTGGCTTCACGCTTGGTGGTGGTGTCGGCCAGTTGTTACGTTCCTGTGGTTTGGGCTGCGACAATCTGCTTTCCGCTGTCGTTGTGACTGCCGATGGTGAGATCAGACAGGCATCTCCCGATGCGGATGCAGAGCTGTATTGGGCATTACGCGGGGGCGCAGGCAATTTTGGCGTGGTGACTGAGCTGACCTATCGCTTGCACCCAGTCCGGGAGGTGACAGCGGGAATGCTGGTCTATCCACTGACCGAAGCAGTTGAGGTGATTCACGCGCTCCGCGAACGGACGGCTGTCGCCCCTGATGCGTTGACATGGCATATCGTCTTTGCCACTGCCCCGCTTGAAGGTGGACCCTTTCCAGAGGCACTGCGCGGGCAACCGGTGATTCTGATACAGCCTGCCTTCTTTGGGCCTCGTGAGGAGGCAGACATATGGCTTCGCCTGGTGCGCTCGATAGGTCGCCCTCGCGTGGATCTGGTGGTCCCGATCACTTATGTAGCGCTGCAACAGGGAGCCGATGCCACTGCCCCGGCAGGGATGAAGTGGGATATGCGCGCCGAGTGGTTGCAGGCGATTGACGATGCAACTATTGCTACGATTGTGGCGGCGATGGAGCAGACAACCTCACCTTTGAATCAGGTTGTTTTTCAACTGGTCGGGGGCGCACTGGCACGCACTCCCCTGGCCGAGACACCGTTTTCGTTTCGGCATGCAACTCATTTCATTGAGATTATTAGTGGAACCTTTCCCGATGATCCTGATTTTGAGCGCCATCAGATCTGGGGACAGCAGCTCTGGCAGCAAATAACGCGTTGGTCCGCTGGAGGAGGCTGTCTTAATCATCTGGGTATTGGCGAGGGCCCGGAGCGCGTGAAGGCTGCATTCCGGGCGGAGGCCTGGAAGCGCCTGGTTGCGCTGAAGCGGCGCTATGATCCTGAGAACGTGTTTCGCTCTACTGCTCCTATTTCTCCTGACGGATGCTAGCATGAGAGCCCGAAGATGTCGGAGAGTATGGCAGGCCAGCGGGAGAGATCCCGGTGGTACTGCCACCTTTTGACATTCCCAGAAGAATAGGGTAATGTACGTCTGTTCAATAAAAATTCTGTGTGCGCGAAGGGGTCAGGGAAGGAATGACGACGCCCGCTCGAAAACAATACTTACGGATCAAAAGTCAATTTCCAGATGCCATTCTGATGTATCAGGTCGGGGATTTTTACGAGACCTTTGATGAAGATGCCCGAATTGCTGCCCGCGAACTACAAATTGTGCTGACCAGCCGCCAGTATGGAGGCGATGGTGAGCGTGTTCCGCTGGCCGGTATTCCACTACATGCGCTTGATAACTATGTCGGGAAACTGGTGCATCGCGGGTATAAAGTGGCCATTTGTGAGCAGGTCGGGGAAATTGGGAAGGGGGTTGTTGATCGTGAGGTGACGCGTATCCTGACTGCTGGCACGCTCTCGGAGCCCAACCTGCTACCAGCTCGTCAGAACAATTATATGGTAGCTATTGCTCCCGGGCGGGCCCATACCGGGCTTGCGGTGGTTGACGTCAGCACCGGGGAATTTCAGGTTACATGGTTTGAGACAGCCGAGATGCCTGTTGCGCTGGATGCTGAGCTACAGCGCCTTGACCCTGTCGAGTGCTTGCTTGCTGAGGGACATGAGAAGCAGTCCTATCACTTCCCGACAAAGACTGTCACCATTACGGCCTGTCCGCCTTCGTTCTTCCAGCCCGAAGCTGCCCGCGAACGACTGTGTAAGCTCTTTGGCGTCCAGACGCTTGAAGCATATGGATGTGCTCATATATCGCAGGCCGTTGCAGCCGCAGGGGCGATTGTTGCCTATCTTGAGAAAATGAACGGCAACCTGCTTTCACTGCTGACCGGGCTCCGCTCTTATCGCACGACCAGCTATATGGCGCTTGATGCCCATACGCAGCGCAATCTGGAACTGTTGCAGGGAACTCGGAGCGGTACGCTTCATGGAAGCCTGTTAAGCGTGCTGGATCGCACTATTACGGCAATGGGAGCGCGGCAGTTGCGCAAGGTGATTACGCAGCCGCTGCTTGACCTCAGCCTGTTATCCGATCGCCTCAGCAGCGTTGAGGAGCTCTTTGAGAGCCCTGCTCTGCGGAGCCGTTTTACCATGTGCCTGCAGGCATTCAGCGATATGGAGCGGATCGCCGGACGGGTTCGACAGGGCACGGCGGTTCGCAATGAGGTATTCGGACTGCGGGATAATCTGGCGCTGATCCCGCAGTTGCGCAGTCAGTTGCTTGGTTGCAATGCGACACTGCTTCAGCAGTTGGCCGAAGAGATGGACGAATGCGAAGATGTCGTCTCGCTGATTGATCGTGCGCTGATGCGTTCGGGTGAAGAGGATGAGGACGGAGACGATGGCCGGCTGATTCGTCCCGGCTATCACGCGGAGCTGGATGAGCTCTTTGCTTCGATCAAGGATTCGCGGCGCTGGATGGTAACACTTGAGATGCGCGAACGCGAGCGGACCGGCATTAAATCGCTGAAGGTAGGCTTCAACAAGGTCTTTGGTTACTACATCGAGGTGACAAAGGCCAATCTGAAGCTGGTGCCCGAAGATTACATGCGCAAGCAGACTCTTGTTAATGCCGAGCGCTTTATTACGCCCGAACTGAAAGAGCATGAGGCGCGTATCCTCACAGCCTTTGAGCGTATCGAGGAGATGGAGCGCAGCATCTATGCCGATGTGTTGCGTCAGATCAGCGTACAGTATAACCGTCTGATTGAGACCGCACGGGCTGTAGCCTGGGTAGATGTGCTACTCAGTTTTGCCGTGGTAGCTGCTCATCAGGGATATGTGCGCCCGGTACTGGAACAGGGGCACGGCCTGGAAATTGTTGAGGGGCGGCATCCCGTGGTTGAGGCCACGCTTGACGGAGATGTCTTTATTCCCAATGATACAGAACTCGATGCGGACAACGCGACACGAATTCTTCTGCTGACTGGGCCCAATATGGCCGGGAAATCGACCTATTTGCGGCAGGTCGCTTTGATTACCCTGATGGCACAGATCGGCTGCTTTGTGCCCGCTCGTTCAGCCAGGCTCGGCCTTGTTGATCGGATCTTTACCCGTGTGGGTGCGGAGGACGATATTGCTGCAGGGAAAAGCACCTTTATGGTGGAGATGGAAGAGACAGCGACTATCCTGCATCACGCCACACAGCACAGCCTGATTATTTTAGATGAGATCGGGCGCGGCACCAGTACCTATGATGGGCTGGCAATCGCACGGGCCGTGGTTGAGCATCTGCATGATGTGACGCAGGCTCGCACGCTTTTCGCGACGCACTATCACGAGCTTTCGGCGCTGGCGGATGAGCTTCCTTATCTTAAGGTGTATACGATGGCGATCAGCGAGGATGCCAATGGGATTGTGTTCCTGCATCGTGTAAGGCCCGGAAGCGCCGGGAGAAGCTATGGGGTCTATGTGGCTCGACTGGCTGGCATGCCGCTGAGCATTATTCGGCGAGCGGAAGAGGTACTCGGTCATCTTGAACAGCGGCCATCCCCTGTGCTCTCGCTGGATGCTCCCTCGACGAATGGGCGTCGGGTGAAGCAAGTCGCGGAGGCTCCGAGCCGATACGAGTGGCAGAGTGAGGAGGCTCGTGAGCTTGCGACGCGTCTTGAGCAGGGTGAGGATGTCGATCTTGATTTGCTCGATGTCTACGCGATCACACCGCTAGACGCCCTGAATATATTGTTCCTCTGGCAAAAGAAGAGAAGTAAGCAGCGTATTCGATGAGTCAGTATTCACAGCAACCGGAAATACCATCACGTTTGCCGTTAAGAACCCTGCCTGTTGAGGTTGCCGAGCGGATCGCCGCTGGAGAGGTGGTCGAACGCCCGGTCTCAGTCGTGAAAGAGCTGGTTGAAAACGCGCTCGATGCTGGCGCCCACGAGATTCGCGTTGAGGTTCGCGGCGGCGGCCTGAAACTGCTTCGTGTGACCGATGATGGATATGGGATTCCCGAAGATGAGCTTGAGCGGGTCTGCCTGCGTCATACGACCAGCAAGCTTGCCCGTTTTGAGGATCTCAGTCGTTTACAGACACTGGGGTTTCGGGGTGAAGCACTTGCCAGCATCGCGGCGGTCGCGGAAGTGCACCTGCTCAGCCGCACCATTGAGACGGAACGGGCAGGACTGATTGAGCCCGCGCTTGGTATCACGGTGCGTGGTGGAGAGATCGTCGAGCGTGGACGGCGCGCCCGTGTGCATGGAACGACGGTTACGGTCCGCGATCTCTTTTACAATGTTCCTGCTCGTCTCAAGTTTATGCGTGGCGCACGGACTGAGAACGGGCATATCCTGCAACTGCTGCGACGCTATGCAATGGGCTATCCGGCAGTGCGCTTTCATCTGCAACTTGATGAGCATATTGCTCTGCAAACCAGCGGCTCCGGCGAACTGGCGCTAACGCTGGCGGAGCTCTATCAGTTGCCGCTGGCGGAGATGCTGCATCCGGTCCATGTCAGTGATGGACAGCATTACACGGTGAGCGGCTATGTGGGAAATCGGGCGCTGGCCCAGGCGAATCGCCAGTTTATCACGCTATTTGTCAATGGGAGATGGGTGCAGACGCGAGCGCTTCTCGATGCCCTTGAGAAGGGGTATCGTGGCTCTCTCTCAAAGGGAAAGCATCCGCTGATCTCTCTGTTTCTGACAGTTCCCCCTGATGAGGTGGATGTGAACGTGCATCCTGCCAAGACCGAGGTGCACTTGCAATACGAGGAAAGTATTCTTGCAGCGCTCACCCGGGCGGTACGCGGTGTGCTGGAAAAAAGCCCTGCTTTGCCAGAAGAGGTTCAGTTTCCGGGCCCATTGCTGGCGACACAGCGCAGCCTGCCTCTGCCGAAGCGGCGCGGTTTGCGTGTCAGCGAATCGGCTGAGGGCTACAATGTCTCGACGGCTCCCCGTGATGAGGCGGAAATCATTGCTCACTTGCGTCCGCTTGCACAGCTTCAGCAGGCGGTCATTCTGGCGGAGGCTTCTGATGGTAGCCTCTACCTGATCGATCAGCACAGGGCACATGAGCGTGTGCTGTATGAGCACCTGCGCAGCCGCTATACCGGGATTCGCTCCGAGGAGGAGGTGACAGATGCTCATATGCTGCTTGAGCCGGTGATTGTGGAAATGAAGCGTCATCAGGCCGAGCTCCTGGAAGAGCGTCTCCCGATGCTTCGTGGTCTGGGGATCGAGTGTGAACGTTTTGGTGGGCGTAGTTTCCTGGTCCGTTCGGTGCCAGTTAGTGAGGGCAATGAGCAGTTGATCCCGCATCTTCAGGAACTGGTGTCGCTGGCGGCGGAGGATGCTGACGACTGGGAGGCCCATCTTCTGATCAGTCTTGCCTGTCGTTCCGCGCTGCGTCGTGGCCGGGTGCTGGACCATGCCGCGCAGGCCTCCTTGCTCAAGGCGCTTGCGCAGGTGGCGGCTCCCGCTGTGTGTCCACATGGGAGCCCGGTTCTGTTACACTATAGTCGCTCGTTCTTGATCGATAAATTTGAGTGGTAGATCATGCGTGTGCCTGGCTGAAGCGCTGTATCGTGTCCAGAAGCTTCGTATAGTCTAGAGAGGCAAAATCGGTAGTATCGATCTCATACAGCGGGCCATCCAGTTCGAGAGGGGTGATCTTCCCCTGAAGCAAGCGGTCCTTGATCTGCTGGAAGATGAAGGGGTCCGCATGCCCTGGATGACGTTGTCCCTGTTGCCAGCGCTGCTGGAAGCGTTGCACCAGCACCGGGCCTTCGCTGTAGCAGAGTACCTGAAATGGCACGAACGGATAGCGTTGCCGCAGCGCCTCTAGCTCCTTTGAAGCCTTTTCTGACTCGAAGTTGCTCTCGATAATACAGGGTTGACCGACGCGCAAAAGGGAGCCTGTGATAGTGTACAGCAGCGCATAGATGGTGTTGTTGCGCTCCTCCCGCCGCTCCTGATCTTGATTGCTCCAACGCAGGTGCTCAAAGAAGAGCTCTTTGAGATTGTCTTTCGAGAAGAAGGGGAGCCGTAGATCTGCCGATAGACGCTCTCCCAGAGTTGTTTTACCGGTACAGGGATGGCCGGTGATAACGATCAATACTGTCATGCTCTAACGCCTCGCTACATAGAGTATCAGTTCTGCCAGGAGCAAGAAGAGCAGATCTAACCCGATCAGCACCAACAATGCGAAGTCGACATGAGCTGCGATCGAGGTTGCAAGCTGAAGCAGCAATGGATAATTGACGATATGGTTGAATTGCAGGTAGATGATGCCGACGATCAGGATCAGGGCCATACTTACTCCGAAGAGCAGCCAGCGGGCGCCGTACCAGTCCTGTCGGCTCGGCCAGAGTTCAGAAGTCACTGTCAGAATCAAGTAGGGAGTAATCAGCAGTGTCCACCAGGGCCAGTCGGGACGCCGCCATTGCAGATCCCATTGCGCGTTGAACGGGAAGTCCCAGAGTTGATAGCCAGTTGCTGCCCAGTAGAGGAAGGCAAACATCGCAATCCCGCCAAGCAGTGGTGCAACGCCACTGAAGCCATCTCCCACATAGCTCATGATTCGGCCTTGTGGGCGCACATATTGCACCTCACCCAGTTGCAGCGATTGTCTCCCCCGGCTCCTGACAACGCGTCCCTTCACCTTGCGCATTGGCATGGGCTTGACACGGAAGAGCGTAATGCTGGTAATGCGAAAGCCAAAGGGATAGAAGAGGAGCAACATGATCGCATGACTGAGCTCGTGTAGAATGACGCCAGGCGCATTGAACCAGAACCAGAGCAGTGGCCCACGCTCGCGCAACCAGTAGTAGCCAATCTCATCAATACGAAGACGTAATGCTTTACGGGAGACACGCAGCAAGGCAAAAAGGAGTAGCACACCTACAAGCGTGATCCAGGGCAGGTGTGGTTGAAGTTGTGCCAAGAAGTCTTTTCCTGAGTCCATAGCCCCCTGCATTCTTTCCTGATCCGTTTTTTAGTATTGTAGACGCTCAATCCGATGCCGTCAATGTATCCTCTTCTGTTCTAGAGTGATAACCTGCTTTTCTTGTTCCATTCCCTGCCGTTGATGATAAGCTTGTATGGCAGTGGCATGCTTTTTCTCATAATACAGACTCCAGGCTCCAAAGAGAATATGACAGACGGCAAGCAGATACAGCACGTTTTCAATGCCAAACGCGTCGGCAAAGCCACCCATAAACAAAATCACCGGGACGGTACAGGCACTGTAGAGCACAAGCTGAAGCGAGATCACGCGCCCCTTGAGCCGGTTCGGAGTCAACTCCTGCATCGCTGTCTGCGATGGGATATTCAGGAAGTCCAGCCCGAAGCCCGCCGCCAACAACAACAATGCGATCAAGCTGAAGACCAGCGGGTTAAAAGACCAGCCAGCAGGCTTGAGATACGGAGAGAGCCAGGCCGAGAGCGGGACAAGGGCACAGGCAATCGTTAAGATGATAGTTCCGGTGGTGATTGTACGCGAGTGCCCAAGTTTACGGAAGATACCCGGCGTCAGCAGCGAGCCAACAACCACACCGAGCGCTGCGGGAGCAAACACCAGTACCAGCGCGTTTTCTGGTAAATGCAGCAGGTTGGTTGTGATCTTGGTCGCCAGCTCGATAACTACAAAGAGCAGGACGCCTGCATACGAGAGCTGGATCACTGCCAGAAACAGCGGCTTATTTGTGCGTACAAACTGCCACCCCTGATACATCTCGTGCCAGATACTCCCGACTGCTCCAAGCGTCTGCGTGGTAATCTGGCCAGATTGGGTTGTGTACTTCCTGTCGACCTGGTTCTGTGGAATGAGCAGAATAAGACCGGCGCACAGCAAATAGAGGATCCCGATCAGGAAGTAGAGCTGAACGAAGGCATCTATTGTCAGATTGAACAGGTGAAACTCTGGTAAAAGCGTCAGCACAATCGAAGCGACTACATAGCCGATTGCCTGCGAGATCTGCATGGTGATGTTAAACAGCGAGAGTGCAGGCATTAACTCGCTTTTCCTGACAAGCTGCGGGATCGATGATGATTCGGCGGGAGCGAAGAACTGCCCGATCGTTGAAATAATAAAGGTAAGTATGTAGAGTGGGACAATGGATGTGTGATCGACAATAAGGACGACAATCATGAGCAGAGTGGCGATCCCACGCAGACAGTTGCTTCCCCAGAGGATTCGACGCCGTGATACGTGATCGACTACCACCCCGGCAGGTGCGCCGAACAGGACGGCAGGGAGCACGAAACTGATGATGGCAAGGCCGACAAGCGTCGTTGATTGTGATACTTTATTGATTAAGACCAGAAATGCATAGTTTGCGGCGTTGAAGATCATCTGGGAGATGATTTGTGCTAGCCAGAGATAGAGAAAGTTCCTGTTCCTGAGAACAGGTAGGAACCCCCCGCCTGGATTGGCTGCTGCCATAGAAACGTTTCTCCTTACTACCAGCGATATGGGCCCCAGGTTCTAAGAGGCAGGGCTGAGATGCGGAGGAGGCCAGCTGTTATACCTCCGCATTGGAATCGGTTTGTGATAATGGTGGCAATTTTTGTTTGACGCGCCGCTCAACCTCGGAGCGAGGAAGCAGAACGCGCCGTCCGCATGTCTCACAGCGCAGACCGATATCGGCTCCCAGGCGCACAACTTCCCAATCGTAGCCACCACAGGGATGCGGTTTGCGCAAACGCAGACGATCTCTCAATTCAAGCTGTAATGGTTGCATATAACAGTACCTTTAGGTGCCAGAAACGGCTTACTCTTGATAGAGACGCTGTACATGAATATACTGTTCTACAGGGTCTGGAACCTGATATCTGATCGGGCGGTGCTGCCTGACACGCTCCCGCAATTCTGTTGCTGAGATATCCAGCAGCGGAGCATGAACCAGCAAGAGCCGCTGTTTCAGCCCCGGGACTCGCGCTTCGATTCGGTCCAGGCGCTCCTGTGAGTCTGGATCTTCATTATAGCCGGGACGTCCAACGGCCACAAGGGCAGTCAGGTGGCGCAGAATTTCCTGGGGAGTGTGCCATGTGTGGAACTCTTCCAGGCTGTCCCAACCAACAACAAAATACAGCTCTTTTTCCGGGCCCCACAGCTCTCGTAAGCGTTGCAGTGTCAACGCCAGATAGGAGGGTCCGGTATTCTCGATTTCTATTCGCGAGCAGGCGAACGCTGGATTAGAAGCGATTGCCAGTTCAACCATTGCCAGACGGTGGTTGGCTGGTGTCACCTCTTTACCATGCTTATGCGGTGGCTGTCCGGCAGGGATAAAAACCATCGTATCAAGATTGAGCGTGACGCGAACCTCTTCTGCTATGGCAAGGTGCGCGTAGTGGATCGGATCAAAGGTACCACCTATTAAACCTATACGTTGTTGTGCCGCCAATGGTTGGAACTCGGCCACAAGCACACACCTCCTCAAGGCTTTCTCTGTTGCTATTGTTGCTATATATTGCCAGCTAATTCGGTGACCGTCAACTCCGCTGTAGGCAGGGCTTCATGCAGCGCGTTCATTGCATCTGTAACTGTTTCCGGTTGCTCCGGGCTGATCCAGAAACGCACGTTCAGGGTCACTTTCTCCTCAACATAGCTGTTGAAGAGCACCTGTGGCTCTACATGACTCAGGATAGTGACAATGTTCTTCAACTCTCGCTTGATGGTGGCGTGTGTCTCTTCTTTCTGGTAGTCCTCACGTTTCAATGTTACTGCAATGGTTGCGCGGCGCTCTCCATAATAGGAGGCGTTTGTAACAACGCTGTGGAAAAGCAGGGTATTGGGGACCATAACCTCTTCTCCGCTGAGAAGACGAAGACGGGTCGCACGAAGCTGGATATCTTCGACGTGGCCGGTGTAGGTGATGCCTGCGTTGGTGATAGATACAATGTTGCCAATGTAAAAAGGGCGCTCAAGCAGGATATAGAAGCCTGCGACCAGATCTTTCAGGATATCCTGAAGCGAAACGGTCAAGGCGACGGTAATCGCGCCAAGCATTGTGACCGGCATAGTCAGCGGCACGCGCCAGAGGGAGAGTATCCAGAAGAGCACAATGACCAGTGTGATCACATAGATGATGCGTCCGATCAGGGTGCGGATGTTGATGTCAATTCGATTCTCGCCAAGTCCACGAATGGTCGCTTTATTTAGCGTACGGGCGACGCCAAGTCCGAAGGTGACTGAGATAATCGAGACGACCAGGTTCGAGATCAGACTGACAAGGTCAATGTTGGGGGCATGGCTCAAGATCTGTTTCCACCAGTCGGCTGCTCCATTCACGCTCAGGCTAAGGATAAATGGCGACGTGGCGAATACGATCAGGAGCGGAGGCAGCACAATCAGGATGCCGAGCGTTTGCACCAGCCAGTTATCAAGTATGGTGTTTTTGAGGCGTGCAAGGAGCTTACGCCGAAAATACAGGCCAACCAGCAGCCCGGCCAGGGTGAGAATGATGAATAGTGCTATGCCAATTGTCTTGCTGAGCATATCATCCGTTCCCCATAGAATAAGTCCCGAAAGAAGAACCATTCGGCTAATGAGACCACCCTTCTACGAAATCTGACACAGAGTTATTCTTGTGATATTGCGCGTATTATATCATATGGATCAGATCGAAAACGCTTTGCCAGTTCATCAGGAGCCACGTTAGAACCCGTTTCAACAAGATGACATCCAGCGGCTAAGAGCCCGACGACCTCTTCTGCTGTTGCCCCTTCTGCGCGCAAAGGTCCCAGCCCCATACTCCTATCTCGCTTCGAGAGGCGCTTTCCGCTGGCATCACGAATTAGCGGCACATGGGCAAACTTCGGTATCGGGAAGCCAAGCAGTTGAAACAGCAGGATCTGGCGGGCTGTCGATGAAAGCAGATCATCGCCACGCACTATCTGATTAATCCTCATCAAGCCATCATCCACCACGACCGCGAATTGATAGGCGAAGATGCCATCCGAGCGACAGAGAATAAAATCTCCCACCTCCTGTTGTACGTTCTGAGTGATGGTTCCGGCAAGCTGATCGGTAAAGGTGATCGTGGCATCATCGGGGACGCGGAGCCGCAAAGAGGGACGGCGCATCCGTGCTTTCTCGCTGCGCTGTTTCGCTGTCAGATAGCGACAGGTGCCGGGATAGACTGGGCCATCCCCTGCCCCCTGTTGCGGTGCGCTGGCCGCATGCGCGATCTCGGCTCGACTGCAATAGCAGGGATAGACCAGCCCGGCCTTTTCGAGAGTACGCAGATAGTGTTGATAGATGTCCAGCCGCTCACTTTGCGTATAGGGTACATGCGGGCCGCCACAATCCGGCCCCTCGTCCCAATCAAGTCCGAGCCAACGAAGATCGTCAATCATCTGCTCGGTTGCTCCCGGGCGAACCCGCGGACGGTCAAGATCTTCGATCCTGAGAACAAAGCGTCCGTTATGGCTACGGGCAAAGAGCCAGGCCAGCAAGGCTGTCCGTAGATTGCCCATATGCAGTGCTCCGGTCGGGCTCGGAGCGTAACGGCCTCGTACTATTTCAGACATTGCTCCGACCAGGGACAACAGACACCCGCAGGATCGGTGCAGATGGTCTCAGTTGTGTGGATACCGAATTTTTCGAGGAGTTCAGCAAGCGTGCAGAGTGGGAGCCCGACAACGTTCAGATAACAGCCGTTAATGCGCTCGGTTGGCTGAAACTCCGGGTTCTGAATGCCATAGGCCCCGGCCTTATCCATCGGATCGCCTGAGGCGATATAGGCGTCAATCTCTTCGTCGGTATAGGAACGCATCAGGACCGGTGTGCTACGGCTTGCGCCATACAGCGTCAGTTCACCGCTGATTTTCCTGCTGACCACCACACCGGTTACAACGCGGTGCCAGCGCCCGCGTAGTGAACGGAGCAGCTCACGGGCATGTTCCTCATCGCGAGGCTTGCCCAGGATCTCATCATCGAGCAACACGGTTGTATCGGCGGTCACGACAATGCGGTTCTCGGCTTCGGGAAGGGTCGATGTTGCCAGCGCCTTGTGTGCGGCGGTCCATTGAGCCAGGCCTTCTGCGGGGCCGTGGTAATGCTGCTGTACCTGATCTTCGTCAATTGGTGCGACGGCCACGGTGAATGGCAGGTGCAGCCGGGTGAGAATCTGCCTCCGCCGGGGTGAAGCGGAGGCTAATAACAATGCTTCCTGGGTCTCAGTCATAAAGCTCTCTCCAATACTGCCACGCTTTCGATGTGCGCCGTCTGAGGAAACATATCAAGCGGCTGCACAGAGCGCAGACGGTATGTTGCATGCTGGTTACAGAGAATATGAAGATCGCGTGCCTGGGTTGAGGGATCGCATGAGACGTACACGATTCGCGCAACCGGATGCTGAATCAGCGCTTCCAGAACACTTGGCTGGCAGCCCGCACGCGGCGGATCGATCACAAAGCCGTCAAGCTCAGCCGCCAGTTTAGGCAGGAGATCTTCGACTTTTCCCTGCATAATATCGACGTTGGTCGTCTCACGCAGGTTCCAGCGGGCATCTTTGATCGCGCTTGCAGATTCCTCAATGGCTATGACGCGCCCGAAGTGGCGAGAAAGAAGCAAGGCAAAGGTGCCCACACCACAGTAGGCATCGACGACGGTGAGCCTGCGTGGGTCTTCGCGATAGTCGTCGTGTGTCAGCAGACCATCGAGCACCATCTGTGCCATTTTCTCCGCCTGCGCCGTATTCGTCTGGAAGAAGGAGCTCGGGCGAATGCGGAAGACCTGACCGGCAAGCTTCTCTTCAATCGTCTCGGTGCGTACATCAATGCCAGCCGCAAGCAGTTCCAGTGCTACTTCAGGCGGCTGCTCTGGTTGCAGAATCATCTGGCCGGTCGCGGTGCCATAGCGCATCAGCACCTGTGGGCGCGGATTATGATGTTGGGCCACGATGCTCAGGGCACGGTTGATCTGCGGGTGCGCAATCGGGCACTCGACGATTGGCAGCAGGCGGCGTGTATGGCGCTCGGTCAGGCCGGGTTTTCCTTCTCCATAGACCGAGAAGCGCATATGGTTGCGATAGTTCCACGGGTTATCACACGGCACCGTTGGCAGGAGGGGCGGATTCTCAAAGCCGCCAACCTCCCGGAGCAACTGTCCAACAACCTCGCGCTTCCATTCGGTTTGTGCCTCATACTTCATATGCTGAAGCTGGCAGCCGCCGCAGGTTCCAAACACTGGACAACGAGCCTGTACGCGCAAAGGTGAGGCCTCGTGAATTTCGGTGATCCAGACACGGGGCGGGCGTGGCTTCCAGCGACGACGACGCTTGCGTGCAGGCGGCGCGGGTGGCTCCTCGACCGCGATAGTGACGCGTTCGCCGGGCAGACCAGCAGGAACGTGCAAGGTCACGGTCTCGGTGGTGCCATCCTCACGCTGTTGTGTAATCTCTGCTGTGGCGTCTCCCTCACGGACAAGAGCGCCGAGCGTAACGGTATGATAGTGAATTTGGCGTTCTTCTTGTGTCATCATCCTACTTTGTATCGGGCCTCTTTCTTTTCTTCCGCTGTAGATGTTCTCGGTAGGACATGGCGACCTCGTATGCTTCGCGTGCCTCCTGGACAAGCGGGAAGTCGGGTGCGAGCTCCTCTGCCTTCTCAAGATAGTTCTCTGCGTCGCGGAATTTGCCCTGTTCCACATAGGTAAGTGCCAGCGATGCGAGTAGATTCGCATCTGAGCCGTGGGTTTCCAGCCCCTGGAGCAGGACGTCTTCCGCGCCAACGGGATCATGTTTGACGCTGCGATAGAGCAGACCAAGTTGAATATAGGCCTCAACGTTGTCCGGCTCGATATCAATGCTTCTCAGGAAGCTGAGCTCGGCGCTATCATACAGGCGCATGCGCATCTGAAGATCGCCAATGTCGGTCCAGACACCAGGATAGTGCGGGGTAATCTCCGCCGCTCGTTGATAGTGCATCAGGGCCTGCTCAAGATTTCCCTTCTGCTCATAGAGCAATCCCAGATTCCCTTCAATCTGCGTTGCTTCTGGAGTGGAAGGTGATAGCGTTGCGGCTTCTAGCAACAGCTCTTCCGCCTCATCCCGTCTGTTGTCCTGTTGGATTAACTGACGCGCAAGCAATATGAGCGCTTCAGGCGTGCGTTCCTTTGTTAATGCCTCCTGCAACGCCTGCTCGGCATCGCTTTCGATCGTGCGAACGCGGGCGATATCGGCCCTCTCCTCCTGTAGCTCCTGACTCAGCAGTTGTAGCGCTTCGGCCATTTTGCGTAACGCGAAGGCCTGCTGTTCTGGGAAGCGTTCCGCGAGCAACTGGTAATAATAGGCTGCGCGTTCGGCATCCAGCGAAAGAAGTGCTCGTGCTCCGGCTGTTTGATAGAGGACGGGCGCTTTCTGAGGAGCGCGAGCAATCAGGGCATCCTGATAATGCAGCATCTGAGTGAGCAAGGTGAGCAGTTCTGCCAGTTCGCCCCACCGCTGCGATGGCGGTATATCTATATTTTCATCGTCCTGATCGAACAAACTCTTGAATCCTTGATTGCGGATTTCCTGTTCGTTAGAGAGGCCGAGTGTACCAAGCTCTTCCTTATAGAGGCGCTCCAGGGCTGCCGCGCCCCGTTGAAGTTCCGCGTCGGGAAGACCGAGAAGTCGTCCTCCCTCATCTGTCAGGGAGTGGATGCGCGTCTGCTCGTTTTCCTCGACTAGCTTAAAGGCTGTCCAGAACCAGTATCGCCCCGTGCGAGCATAGTGCGCGGTTGCCTGTGGGAGGGCTGGAAGCTCGCGTGCAATCGGTGTCTCGATCATCTCCATTGACCAGAGAGCGTCAACCACCTCAACATCTTCTTCGTCTTCGACCGGAGCCGTGTAGCGATCTTCGTCGCTCTCGAACAGGTCATCAACCTCACGCGCATGGATCACATGCGGGTTGAAGCGTGTCGGATGAGCTGTATCAAACCAGCGCTTATGCAGTTTGACCCATTCTTCACGGGGGAGACCCTGTTTCAGCGGGCTTTCGCGGGAAAGCAGATCATAGGCGCGAATGAACTCGCCATTGGTCCAGAATTCGAGGAAGTTCCGCACGACGTCCTCTGCCTGGCTGATGCCGAAGAACTCCTGAAAGAGCTCCTCAACCTCGGTCTTTGAGGAGGGTGTGGCGCCTTCAGCGTAGACCTCTTCCTCGTCTTCGTTGCCGGCATGTGCTTCGGGCGCTTCAAGAATGAGCTTGCGCACAAGGTGGCTGTGATGCGTGTACTCAGGCGGAAGCTTTGAGCCCTGGGCGCGATGCACTTCCAGAGCCTCTTCAAGTAACAGCCGGGCGCGCGCCAATGGGCTCTTAATCAGCTTGACACCCTCAAAGTTTGCCCGAGTGTATTCGATCTGCTGTTCGAGCTGGCGCTTGCTCATGACATCAGTGAAGAACTCTTTGATCCCGACATCCCAGAAATCAAGCAGGAACCCCATAACTCGGATGCCTTCGTATTCCTCGCCTTCATACCAGCAGACAAGCAGTTCCACTTCGCCAATATCACGCGAATCGGTATAGATGGCCTGCCAGAAGCGTGGTTTCTTTTCGCCGCTGGCAATATTGAGCGTGACAAACGATGGCGGCGTTGGCGGAACCCATTCCGGGATAATCTTTGCACCTTCCAATTGAATGAGCGAGCGCCGCGCCTCTTTCCGTGCCTCTTTCTCAGGAGCCAGGTGATAGGCGGCATTCAAGATGTTGGCTGCAACAACATCCTCCCGCTTCCCGAGCTCTTTGAAAAAGGCGAGCTGGGTTGGGACGCTCTGGCTGAAGATGTCAGAGAGTGCCTCTTCAACCCGGGCGGTCTTCTCGGCGACGTCAAGTTGTTGCCCGATTTGTTGATAGGAGGCCAGAAGATGTTGTAGCTGCTCCTGGTCTGCCTGGGCCTTGAGCTCTTGCGCTTTCTTGTTGTTTGTAGGTTTTTTAGGCGACACGACCTTCGATCCCTTCTTCAATCACCGAACAATAAGCATTACAGGGAGCATTGAGCATGATGGAGAGGAGGACGCAGGAAGCTGCGTCTCTCCTGAATAACTGGTTCGGTCTAGCGTTTTTTGCTGGCCCGGAACTGCTGCCGCACGCTCTGGACAATCTCCAGCGTTGGATCAAGCATCTCAGCGCGTTCCAGCTCCTCCTGTGCCGTTTTTCGTTCTCCCAGTTCATGCAGCACGGAGGCGTAGAGCGCATGGAGATGAGCAGAAGCGGGATTCTGTCTGACGCCTTCTGCCGCGATGCGTTTCGCTTCCTGTTTTTCGGAACGATTCATATGAATGGCGATCAGCTCCGAGTAGATGCGTATATCCTGTGGTTCCTGTTGGAGTGCGCGCTGATACATCTGCTCTGCCTTCTCGAAGTGACCAAGCAGACGATGCGCAAAGCCGATATTAAACCAGATGCCCGGCAGGTTTGCATCTAGCTCGGAGGCTCGCTGGAAATGTGAGAGGGCATCACCGACGCGCTCGCGCCGCATAGCGATAGCTCCCAGGCTTGCTTCAATGGTTGCCTCATCCTGCGGCGAGGGCGACTGACCGCGAGCCTTTTCCAGCTCGGTTTCAGCCTCTTCATTGCGTTGCTCGCTCATAAAGAGCTCTGCAAGTAGAATGTGGTTGAGCGACGAATCATGCAACTCAATGGCCTCATGCAGCGCGTTCTCTGCCAGATCCAGGAAGTGTTGGCGGCGTTCTGGCATGGTTTCAGCCCGAGGACTGAAGGCGTAGTTGATCTCAGTTGCAGCGATTCTCCGCAGGTTCTCTTCATGATTCTCCGGGAAGCGCTGGAGCAAGCGATCAAGGTAGACCATCGTGCGTTCAGGGTTGCCCTGTGCCATTGCGCGCCCCACCGCCGCCTCTAATGGATGGCGATCAAGCGGAAGCAGGGCGATGAGAGCATCATAGTAGAAAAGGGCTTTGCTCAGACGCATCGCCAGCTCTTCCATAAAAGCCTGAATATTATCGCTTTGCTGGCGGGCCAGTTGGTCGACAGCCTCTTCCTGTTCCTTGATCTGCTGCTGAATTTCCGCAACCGGGAGGCCCTGAATGCGTGCGCCTTCATCCGTAATGCGCTGGATGCGCCAGCCGTCCTTCTCGTGGACCAGTGTGAAGATGGACCAGAACCAGTGCCGGCCAGTTTCTCTGTTGACGGCGGTTCCCATTGGCATTTCAGGTAATGTGCCGCTAAGTGGCGTCGGGCTCAGTTCGACAGACCAGCCAATCTCAAGATCCTTTCGTCTGCTTGCGCCTTTCGCAGTTGAGGGGAGCCATATAGCATCCTGTGTTGCCTCACGCTCCTGCACAAAGCTCAGCTCGATGCGAGCTGGTTTGGCCTCATCAGCCCAGTGGCGATGCTGCTCAATCCATTCATCGCGTGTTGCATCGCGGAGCAGGGTACAGGTGCTGCTGAGCAGATCATAAGTCAAACCATAATCGCCCATTGACCAGGCTCCAATAAAGTGCAAAGCGGTCTCTTGCGGCTCCATATCTGGATAGACAAAGGTAGCGCCCGAGTCGCGCCCTGCTTCAGTTGCTTCGAGGATCTGCTTCTTGATCAGCGGCTGATTGTTTCGGTACTCTTTGGGGAGTGGGAGCTTGCGCCAATCATGCACAGAGAGCGCTTCTTCAAGCAGGCGTCGGCCTTCAGCGAGCGTGCATTCGACCAGCGGGACATCTTGCAAACGCGCTTTGAGCTCTGTGATGCGGTCCTGAGCGCGGCGCTTGCCTGTCGTTTCAACCGAAACTTCTTTGATGCCTTCGCTCCAGAATTCCAGTAAAAAGCTGAGGCTACGAACCTCTGTATAATCGTAGCCTTGCTCCCAGAACAGGAGAAGCTGCACTTCTCCCTGTTCACGGGATTGCGTAACAAAGCCTTTCCAGAAGCGCGGCGGATTGGAGACATTGACCTGAACAACGGCGGGTCGGGCCTGTGGTGGCTGCCATTGCGGCTGAATCTTGTGCCCCTCTAACGTGAGAAGAGAGCGACGCGCCTCCTTGCGAGCATCCTTGTTCGGGGCAAAGGCGTTGAGGGCAACCAGCAGGTCAGCGGCGTCCTGATGTTGTTCTTTCCCGAGCGCTTTGAGCAAGGTGATCTGCTGTGCTTCTGTTAATGCGATAATTGGCTGAAGCACAGACTCTGCTCCTTGAGCATCTTCTGTAGTGCGAATGGTTTGTGCGAGTGTATGATATTGTGAAAGCAGGTCTTGCACCTGCTTGTGTTCTGCCTCAGAAAGTTGCTGTAAAGTCTCTTTTTTGCGTGACATAGTGATTACTCGCGCTCCTGAGATCTGTAAGATATACGCTGACTAGGGGATTGTACCACGAAGTAGGCAATGCGTCGAGAGAACGATGAAGGACGTAGAAACAGGTCCGGCGCATACCTCCGGACCTGTCTGTTGCATGCTGTTCTAGATGGTTCAGGCGTGTGCCGGTACCTGTGTTGTTCGAACCAGGCGACGCGCCCAGGCGATGAGAGAGAATTTCTCAAGTGCGGGATTGATACGCGCACCCATCACAATGTAGATCGGGAAGGCAATGCAATAGAAGTAAGACGGCAGGCTGCGCCACGCGAAGACCAGCGGCACGAAGGCAAGCAGTAGTGCCGCTTCCGGAGCCTTGCGGCTGATTCGCCAGTAGAGTGCCAGTGTGCCAAGCATTGTCAATCCTTCCACGACAGTATAGACTTTTTCAGGCAAGAACGGTATCAGCTTGGTGACGCTGAGGTTGATAATACCAATTCCCATCGGGAACATCGGGTCCGCAATTGGAGCCAGCACACCAGCGACAAACGCCTGTGGGTCCCACAAGAAGAACGGCAGGTTAAATACCAGAGCCACTGCAGCTGCAATCGAGCCACGATGCAGCGTTTCTTTCAGATCATAGTTTCTGAAGATCATAATGAAGTAGAATGGGACAAGAAACCATGATGTCTGCTTGGTTGCAATTGCCAGACCGAGGAACAGGCCCGAGAGCCAGCGCGAGTCCTTAAAGAGCCAGGCCAGAATAACCAGCAGCGCACAGAAGATGTCCAGGTTCCCGCCGACGGTCGAAGCCCACATAGGAATGTTTGCCATCGCGAGCAGCAGTGCCCAGGGGCGGAGCGCCGGATGTACCGCTTTCCAGGCCACAAAGATGATCAGCAGATAGCTAAGAATATAGAACGGTAGAACATTATAGGTATTCAGCAATGCGAACGGTAACAGCGTCAAAAAAGAGAGTGCTGGATAACTGACCCGTGACTCGAATTCGGGGGCCTCACCGGCCTTGAGCGCGGTATTCAGCACGCTGCGGATCTCGGGCTCGCTCGGATAGTCGAGACGGTCCGCAAACTGGCCCTGACGCAGGGGTGTAGTCCAGCTTGGCTGTAGCTCAAAGTGCTGGTTTCGGAAGATGTCCAGCATATTGGAATCGGTATAGGGGTTGCGGCCATCTACCAGCAACATCGCGGCATTGGTGTCCAGTGTGGTGCCATCGTTTGAGAACTCGGGTGGTAGAAAGCACATGATAATGCCCCGACCGAATTGAATAAAGCCTGCAATGCTTAAAATCAAGGTCAGAATAAGCACAACACGTTGTCCACGTGTTGGGAAGGGTTGTCGCGTGCGGGAGGCCTCGGGCTTCCTGGTTCGCAGCGCCATCCAGACGGAGGCGAAGCAACCGAGAAGCAGGAAAAGAGGAATCAGCGAGGCAACGGGTCCCAGGAACGGGAAATACCAACCATGATCGATCTCGTTAAGCGAAAGTAAGATCAGCGCGAGTGCAATCCATACGGCTCGTCGTTGCAGGTCCGCGATCTTCCTCTGATCCTGCGCTGTTTCTTGTATAAAGAAGTAGCGCATCCATCGAGGCAACGGTGCTGAGTTCTTTTGCTCTTGTCGTGTTGTCTGCGTCGTCGTAAGTACAGATTGCTGTGCCATAAACCCTTGCGCTTAGCCCGATCGCTCTGTCTCTGTCCGTGTGTTCCGGGCGTTTGCGCTTTTGTACCTCCCGATAAAAAGTACCGAGTTAGCAGAGACTCGGTCCAAGTGTTAGAACGAAGAGTCGGGCTCTTCCGTCACAAAAAAGGGGAGGGACTTGTCTACCGAGCGGGAATTGACGGGACTTAGATGCGCAGACGGTAATAGAGCTCGCGATGTTGCAATTCAAAGCCGAGCGACTCATAGAGCTGAATGGCTGGAAGATTGTTCTCCCATACCAGTAAGTCCATGGCCTCGATATTGCAATGCTGATGGGCATACTGGATTACATGTTGCATGAGCGCTTTCGAGAGCCCTTTCCCTCGATAGTCGGGATGGACCACCACCCGTTTGATATAGCCGACCGGGTGCGGTGTACCTGAAGGGGGCAACATCAATTCCACTTTAGCGCAACATTGTCCATCGAGCTCCGCCAGAAAAATAAGGGTATATTCGTGCGTAGAGGGATCGACTGAGCCAAAATACTTCTCCATTTCGCGGTGAATGTTACGGGTTGGCGAGTTGCTGAAGCTATCAAGGAAATCAATAGCCTCTATGTCTTCGGGTGTTGCCAGGCGAAAGGTTAATGCCGTGGTCGGGTGTTTTTCAATCATAAACACAAACCTGCCATCTCTATCCTGAATTGCCCATCACTGCTTTCATGAAGGGGAGCGCTATGGCATCTTTTTGCGAGGAAGCAAAATAATAGAAACGAGCGCATAGCCTGCGCAGCCTAGCAGGAGCAATGAATAGACGATCTCTTCACCGTTACTGACCTTAATTGCCCCAAAAAGCATAGAGAGTCCCCACCAGAGGAAACCGATAAAGACCACAAAGAGCAGCAGCGTGCTCATTAACTTCTTGCTCATCTGTTCTATATCCTTTACATATCCTGTGCCATCAGGCCTGTGAGTTGTCAAATAAAGAGTGTGTGGATATCGCTATGTAGTAGAGCGATATCCAGTTCGTATTATAGCATAGGTGTCGAGATCTGGCTTCTCCCCCAGAAATAGAGCAGAAAAGCTGACACGACAGAAGAAGTCAGGCTGGTTCAGGCCTTCTGTATCGCTTGCCAGACGACCTCATGGATGACGGCTCGCATCTGGCCCCAGTCGTGCCAATCGCTCCCCTGTCCATCGGGATAATGGATATTGTGCAAATAACGCGCCATTGCCGGAAGCTCCTCAGGCTTGACTTCTCGATAGTTCTCAATCCGCTCATCTTCGTCAAGTGCGCCCAGAACGCCGCCCGTCTCATCGAGCAGGAAGGCAAAGGTGAAGAACGCCGGTTTCTCACCCGAGTCGCTGGTATGGTAGATGACAACAGCAAGGAAGCGGCGGACCTCTACCTGTAACCCAGTCTCTTCTTGTGTCTCCCGGAGCAGGGCGTCAAAGATAGCTTCTCCGTGATGGATGCCTCCGGTGAGCAAACGATAAGCCTCAGGTGGATAGATATCTTTCTTCATGGTGAGCAGGCGGCCATTGGGGCGGCGAATGACCATGCAGACCTCGCCATAGCGGTCAGCCTTGTTCAGAGGCTCAAAGTTACTGCCGCTCTCAAGATAGGCGGTATGGATCAGGGGCTTTCCATAGTGGTCGGCCAGGCGGATCAGTTCGGCCTGAATCTCTGCGGGCAACGAAGCAATCATGCGACAAGGGTACTCCATTCTGAAAGGTTGCTAGAAAGAAACAGCATGCACTGGACGGGCATGCTGTGAGCATTGGGCTTGTATCTTTCTTAATAGTGATAGTTGCTGTGAGCGCGTTTCCAGTTCTCCTTGAAGAGGATCGAGCGTTCCAGCATTTCCTGTGCGTTTTTGAGCGCCGATTCAGTGACACTGCCGCCAATAATATGGGCGATTTCGCGGATACGCTGTTCCGGTCGGAGCTCATTGACAATGGTCAGGGTGCGATCATCAATAATCTGCTTATTGACATTGTAGTGCAGGTCAGCAAAGGCGGCAATCTGTGGCAGGTGGGTTACGCAGATCACCTGATGGTCGCGGGTTAACTGCCAGAGCTTCTCACCGACAACCTGGCCGCTACGACCGCTGATACCTGAATCGATTTCGTCAAAGATCAGCGTTGGGGTTGCGTCCGCACCAGCGAGAATCGTTTTCAGCGCCAGCATCAGGCGTGAGGTTTCACCTCCTGACGCGATTTTCGTGAGCGGCTTGAACGGTTCACCGGGGTTTGGTGCAATCAAAAACTGCACGCGATCAATGCCGGTTTGATCGCAGGCGAAATGCTGTTCCGGCCCGTCATCTGGCTGAGCAGGTACACCGTTTTCATCGGGCCGTTGGAGGATCTCGACCTTGAAGCGAGCGCGGCGCATATTGAGATCATTCAGTTGTTCTTCCATCGCGGCAGCAAGCTGTGCAGCAGAAGCGCTGCGGCGTCGTGAGAGCTCTGAGGCCAGTTTTCCGATCTCACGGCGATAGAGAGCGTCCTTCTGCTGCAACTCGGCGATAATCTCATCACGATGGGTGATGCTTTCCAGTTCGTTGCGATCCTTCTCGACGCGCTCTAGTAGCTCTTCAATGGTTGCCACTGCATACTTGCGCTTCAATTGCGAGATCAGGGCCAGGCGGGCCTCGATCTCTTCCAACCGTCCCGGGTTGTCCTCGATGTCGGCTTCGTAGCTACTGATACCAGTTGCGACGTCTTCAAGCTGAATGGTTGCCTCGTTGAGCATTTCAGCGAAGCCTTCCAGACTCTTATCAAGCCGTGCCAGTTCCTGAACGCTGCGCTGTGCTGCATAGAGCTGGTCAAGCGCGGAACTGAAGCTGTCGCTGCCTAGCTCGGAGCCTTTTATCAGGCCATACGCGGCGGTGCAGAGCTCACGGAGCCGCTCGGCACTACTCAGGACTTTGCGTTCAGCTTCCAGCTCTTCGACTTCGCCTTCGCGGAGTTCGGCCTTCTCGATCTCTTCGATCTCAAAGCGCAGGAAGTCGGCGCGGGCCTGTTGTTCGCGCTCGTTGCGAAGGAGTTCCTGTAGTCGTTTGCGGGCGTTGCGCCATTCTGCATACTTTTTACTGAGCTCATCACGCAGGGGGAGCAGCTCGGCATAGCGGTCAAGGAAGTTGATATGCTGCTCAGTGCGCAGCAGGCTCATATGCTCGCTCTGACCGTGAATGTCGATCAGCCAGCTTGCGACCTGCTGTAGCACATGTTGAGGAAGAGCACGTCCGTTGATGCGCGAAACGGTGCGTCCCGAGCGAAAGATATCCCGCGTGAGAATCAGGGTATCATCTTCAATTTCAATGTCATACTCGTGTAAAAGCGATGCAAGGGCAACGCGTGCGTCTGCGCTCTCGGTGTCGGCGGGCCGATGTGTGACGTAGCGCTCTGTCTGTTCGATCACTTCCAGAAGCGTTGATGGTGAAGCACCGTTTGAGCCAGCATGTGCAAGGACCTCAACCGGTTGCAGTTCTTCATCAAGAATCGGCGGAAGAGCCTCAACAGAGAAAACACCCTCGACGGAGGCTCGTTCGCAGCCAGCACGCACAAACTCGGCACCGATTTTGCCACCGAGTAGAGCATTAACGGCGTCTATGATGATCGACTTACCTGCGCCTGTTTCGCCGGTAAAAACATTAAACTGGCGATGAAGGTGCAAATGTAAGCGGTCAATAATAGCAAAATCGCGAATGTTCAGTTCAAGTAACATGATTATGTTCGGTTGCTTCTGCTATATCTGTATCGACTGCTAAGCTTTCAATCGGTTGCAAACCGTCATTCTTGAGTTTGGCGGTGATAATCTGATAAAAATACGTCGGAGGGCGGCGGCGCAAGAATTTGGTCACGTAAGGGCTTTTCTGTACGGAAACCAGCGCGCCATCTTTGATCTCACGATTGATCTGCCCATCAGCAGAGAAAACGCCGTTCTGGGAGCCAGTATAGATGCGCAGCTTGACACAGGCTCCTGGCTGGAGAATAAGAGAACGGTTTGAAGCGAGATGTGGCGCAATCGGGGTCAGGATGCTGCTTTGCACCTGCGGATGCAGCAGAGGACCACCGGCAGCCATATTATAGGCTGTAGAGCCTGTCGCCGTTGAAATAATCATGCCGTCAGCATATGTCGTATTATAGTAGTGGTTGTCGACCCAGACCTGTACGCGCACGCCACGGGGCCACGTCCCACGAGCAACCACGACATCATTCAGGGCGAGAAACTCTTCGCTGGTATTATCCTGTGTCAGTGTGGCATGAAGCATTGCGCGCTCATCTACCCAGACAGAGCTATCTTGTTCGAGGTAATGATGTAGATGGGTGAGCACCTCATGCGGTTCCAACTCTGTTAAAAAGCCGACGCGGCCAAAATTGATGGCGACTATTGGTATATCCAGGTCGCAACAGAGACGCGCTGCATGCACGATGGTACCATCTCCGCCGAGCACGAGCGCTATATCACAACCTTGCAAGGAAATCTCGGGGTCGTGTCGCTCTTCTGTATGCAGACCGAAAATCCGAACCCGATAACCCTGTTTTTGAAGGAAAGGCGCTAACTGGTTCGCATAGCTGGCGGTTTCCTGCTTGCGTCCCTGATAGCAAATCGCTATTGTCTTCACAACCGTCTCCCAGTGGCAAGAGAGGGCGACTTGTAAGAGCCGCCCTAACGTTATTAAGCCTCTGTAATGGTACGTCATGAGGCTCCATTTGTCAATTATCTATTCGTATAAATGTTCGTATTTTGGGTACTCTTTTCTTGTTCAGGGTGCCTCTTTCTTCAATTCGTTGAGCTTTTCGCTGGCAAACCAGAGGGCATCTTCTTTTGAATGGATGATGCCCTCTGCCTGCGCTTCTGAGAGCATTTCCAGCAGTTGGCCTATGATTGGCCCCGGCTTAAGGTTCAGGCGGTGAATTAGCTCCTGAGGCGTGATGACGCGTGGCGGCAGAATACGATCTCGTTCGCGAATATAGCGAGTGAGCAAAAGTACTACTGTGGAAAGATGCCGTTGCCAGGCCTCAGTAAGGTCCTGCGGACCACGCATCGCCAGATGATCGGCAAGCGACACAAGCGCGACATTGATCCCGACGGGACCGAGATCAACAAAGTAACGTCGAATCGCACGCTGTGTGATCTCTGTGCCGCTGAGCTGACCGGGCCGCATATGATGAGCGACGACCTGCTGTACCAGACGACTTTCGGCGTTGCTGGCTCCCAGGCGGTGCATAATCTGGCGGGCGAGCGGAACGCCAGCCTGCGGATGATGGTAGAAGTGGATATGGCCTTCATTATCGACCGCGTACGTTGTTGTCTTCCCGATATCGTGAAGGAGCGCTGCAAGCTTCATTGGTGGAGAAGTTAGCGCTTCGCGAGAATAGAGGTGCTGTTCTTCCGCTTCTTTGAGGAGCGCCTGCAACGTGATGATATCGTCTGTCTGGTTGTGGTTCAGGCGGCTCTCACGGAGCTTTTCGGGTGGCCCATCCAGCGCCTGTGACAGTTTTTCGAGCGCTGCAACCGTTTCTATAGAATGTTCCAGGACATCCCAGTTATGCAGGGAGGGCTGCGGCATGCCGCGGGCCGGGATGAATTCCGGGATCAGCGCTGTGAACAGTCCGTGCTTATCCATATAATGAAGACGAGAGGCCGCGCCATCTGGCTTGAGAATCGTATAGAACTCTTCCCGAATACGCTCACTTGCCGTTTGAGGGAGCAGGTTCGCATCACGTGTGAGCATTTCTGCTGTCTGTGGCTCGATGGAGAATTGCAGCGTCGTCATAAAGCGAATGGCACGCAGAAGGCGTAGAGGGTCACGCTGAAAGACGGCGTCTCCAGTTGCTCGCAACGTCTTTGTGTGCAGGTCATCCACGCCATGCAGTGGATCGAGAAGTTGAAGTTCTGTTCCGCTGGTGAGGTGCGCTACCAGATTGGGGAGCGGAATCGCGATGGCGTTGATGGTGAAGTCGCGTTCCTGAAGATCCGCCTCGATGGCTGTACCATGCAGCGGCGCGATATCAAGGATAAGTTCTTCTTCTGCGGGCTTGAGGGTGATACGGCTTGCCTTCTCGTTCATCTGGGCATAGTATGCATCCAGGTGATTTGCCAGTTTTCGGGCAAGCTGATGCGCGTCACCGGTTGAGACAATATCCCAATCCTTACAAGGTTGTTGGTGCAAGAGATCACGAACGGACCCCCCTACCAGATACGCCTGTTGTTGCTGGCTTTCAAAATAGGCTGAGGTCTGTGGTAAAACGCTGAGCATGCGTGCCTGACGCTGATTCAGTGTAATTTTCATAATGCGAATAACAGAACTCCCTCCCGGCTTGTATTCGCAAAATATAGTATCACAGATCGTATCACAGATCAGCGTTTTTGCCGTGCCTCCTCCCGAATGTTTTGCAGGTTGATGATCTCGCTGACTCCATAGGTGGTGATTGTCGAGTGACGGGGCGTCATGCGTATGATGGATGGGAAGCGCCCCATGCGCCCATGAAGCTCTGCAAGCTGCAGACAGGCGGCATGTGAGAGTCCGGGGGGGTAATCACAAGGCTGGTTTTTGCCATTCCTCCGAAGAGAGGGCGGCTTGCATCGGCAAGCGCAACAATTTGCGGGCCGAGTGGCTCACCCTGTTCAATCTGAACTGGAATGGTGCGCACTTCTGAGATCGTGTTCCCGGTCAGGCTTTCGATCTGCGCTTTCTGTTCTTCCGTGAGTGGGTGTGAAAAGTTCAATACGATCATATTTCAACTCTCTTAAATGCGTGGATATTTTGGATTTATGGCTTATTCTACGAGAAACTCCTTCACTCGGGGGAGCTCCTCTCCAGTAATAACGAAGGTGTGGTCTTTTTCTGCTTTATGCTGAATATCTGCGTGTCTCTTTGGATCTATCTGGTTTGTGAATAGGCTCGTTATCAGGAACTTGCCAACGAAACGGTGACCAATTGAACTGGCAACAGTTGTAACATCTCTGACTGTCTTCGATTTCTTTCCTTTTGTCCCGGTTTTACACTCAACAATCAGGGCTTGAGCTTTGTATATCATTGCGACATCTTATTTATGGCGTAGTAGTTTGCAGTTGCAGAAGACGAAGGTGTAGTGGTGAGTGTCGCTTGAGATCCCTTCCCGGATTTCTTTGATTCCAGGCTTTTAAGCTATCACCAAAGCATGCAGTGCGTCTTTAACGTTTGTTAATGGGGTGCGGAACTGAGCGACCAGGAGTTTGCATGTGTTCCTGTTCAGGATATCAAAGCTAGATGTTATAGGTCGATTCTTTTCTCGATTTTTTACAACAGAAGTTGCGGGCAGCCTTGATGCCATCAGAGAGCTGGAAGGCGAGCTACTCTGCACTACAAGTATTTGTGAACGAGAGCCCGAAGAGCACCTGTATATTTTTCCCCTGATACTGGATATCCTGGACAACCAGGTTGCCTCCGCAACGGCGTGCACGAGACCCAAGCCCGCCACGATGAGTCAGAAGCCAGAGAGAGGCGACTGCCTGTTTCAGTTGTTCGATGTGTGCATCATGAGCCTGAATGACGAGTTGAAAGGGAGTTTCCTCCTGGAAGCAGTAGCGGCGAAGAAGGGTAGTTTTACCTCTGACAGCAAAGTCCATTGAACAGAATAGATACGCTTCTCCTGCTGCTGGCGGTTTTCTATATTCTATAGCTTTTTTTGATGACTTGAGAGGTATTTTTAGGATTGAAGGCAGAAACCGGAGATGAGGAGACAAAAACGGCAAATTCAACCTCGCGTAGCGCTTGCAGGTTTTCTGGCCCTTCTACTCCTGCAACGAGAGCCTGGTACCAGTATCGCATTTGTCCTCGAAAGGAGGGGGCACGGAGCTCGGCAGCTTTCTGATTGGCACCGGCAAGAAAAAGAGGGGTAAGCGTACGGAGAGTAAACATGATCATATGCATCCTTTCTGATGTGTTTCCCTCTCTATCAATAGAACGAAATTTTACCTGTAGTATATCTATATTTTATAAAACTGGCAAGGATGTAGACGATAAAGTGAGTAACTGCATTTCAGGGATAGATGATGGAGAGAAAAAGATACTGAAGTTAATGCGGTGAAATAGAGAAAAGGATGTAATGACGTACTATAGTTCCCTCTCTCTGAAGAACAATACCAATATTGAAATTGAACAAAAAATGATGGAAAATAAAATAAAAAGGGAAGTGTATGCATGGGATATGTCAGGGAAATGTGGAATACTATGATAGAGTAGAAGAAAAGTAGTTTCAAAAGAAATGTTTTCAGGAGCGAAAGGGCTCTATTTATGAAACGGGGAGATTCTGATCCAATGGGAATCAATGGAAAATCATGCCGTTCTCTTGTTTTGAAAGACTGTTAGAGGGAGGTTTCAAGCGCCGTGGCGGGTTCTCTGGTCAATAGTTGAGTAAGCTGATATAGTACAATAACGTACAAATCACATGAACGGTATTTCTGGGAGAATGGCGCCAGGACCCTGTTACACTGGGATTGTCAGGAGCGTATGGGAAAAGTGGAGCAGAGCCAGATGAGGATATGTTTGTGTTTGTGGTCGCCTCCTGCGTGACCTGAAAGTGTCCTGGGCAAAACCTATAAAGCCGGGGACGTTAGATGAGAAAGAGTTTTGGTGTGCTGCGGGTTGTGCGGGTGCGCCCGCCGTCGGGGGCAGCGGCGAAACGACAGTCATCTGAGTGGTTGCCTCACGACCGGCCTGTGCATGTACTGACCAATCGGGTTACGACAATTGGTAGAGCCTTAAGTAATGATATTTTGTTGATGGACCCAACCGTATCACGTGAGCATGCACGCCTGGTAGTAACCGAAGAAGGCTGGCGTGTCTATAATTTGACCGAAAATAGTATCGTACGAGTGAATGGGAAGGCGGTTCCCTTTGGGCAAAGCATGCCGCTGGTATCTCAGGATTATCTTGTGCTCGGGAGTACTCTGTTACAACTGGTTGCGCCTGAGAACAGCGGCATAGAGGAGAGTGGGCCAGGTCCCCTGGTAGCTGACGGACATAGCAGGCTGATTGAAGAGGAAGAGCAAGTCTTGCTTGAAGATCAGGCGCTGGCCTTGAAGCAGCAGCGAAAGGAACAGGTCTCTCCGGGGAGTATAACGCCAGCTCCTGATATTTCCTGGTGCCCTGAACCGACTCCAAAAGCGATACCAGATACGCTAGATCTGTGCCGGGGAGGTGAGAGCGAAGAACGACAGGAAACCTGGAATGTACAGAACGAGGAGCTTTTTGGCGTGGGGGTCACGCTGGAATTCGCGTTACCCCGGCGCTTTGGTCTCCGGAAACGCTGGCTCCTCTGGCTCTTTGCAGCTCTGGGGATTATTGTGCTGATCGTGGCGTTGATGCTGAACAGCTTTATCAGTCTTGGCTCGGTGCGGCAAGATGGGTTGCCTAACCTGCTGATGGCTGTGTTGATCCCTTTGATTCCAGCCGGACTAATTGTTCTTCTTGTAAACTTTATTGATTCCTATGAAAGAGAGCCCTGGTTCCTGAAACTCGCGGCTTTCCTCTGGGGAGCGGCGATTGCGGTCCCGCTCTCGGTCTGGATCGAGGAAGGAGTTGACAGGCTGATACAGGCAGCCGGTTTCAAGCTGGAAACAAATACTTTCTGGATTGTGCTGCTTCAGGGTGGGCTCAATCCCGGGATCACTGAAGAGGTGATGAAGGGGCTCGGGCTGCTGCTGTTCTTCCTGTTCCTGCGTGACGAGTTCGATAATGTGACGGATGGAATTGTCTACGGGGCACTGATCGGGGCAGGCCTGGCAATGGTCGAGAACACACGCTATTTTATCGACAACTCTTCCACAAGCCTGCTGGCAAACCTGATTGTAGGCCGTATTGTGCTTGGCTGGTTGACGCACCCGACTTTTACGATTTGTTTTGGTGCGGCTCTGGGCTATGTTCGGCATACACGGGTGCGCTGGAAACAAATTCTGATCCCGCTGGTGGGGCTGCTGATCGCGATTTTCCTGCATACGGTCTTTGACAGTGTCAACTATTATGCCTACGAGATCCTGTTCCCGACGCCGGAGAACAATCGGACCATGTTTTTCTGGTGGCTTGCGATTAGCTGTAACTATGTTCTGCCTTTGCTGGCGCAGATCTCGCTGGTTTATGTTCTGCTACGAGCGCTGACCCATGAATCGGCCATTATTCGTGAGTTTCTGGCCGATGAGGTGAGCTCGGGTACGGTGACGGTCGAGGAATACGCGCTGTTGCAAAGTGCGAGCCAGCGCAGGCGTGTTGAGAAGAAGGTGCGCCAGACTCAAGGCTTCAAGCAGTGGTTGCGTGTGCAGGCTCTTTATCAGACAGAAATCGGACTGGCGTTTCGCAAGTGGCACGTCAGCACAGGTGATAAGCCCAAGCGGCGCGAGATTCAGCCCGAGGAGGCCTATCGACAACGGATCTGGAGGCTCCGCCAGGAGATAGAGGCGGCACAGCTCGAAGCGAGCAAGGACCACCAGTAGAGCAAGGAGGGCATCTTGCCCTCTTTTTTTTTACGCCAGCAATACCTCTTTTCCTCTCTCATGCATGTAACAAGAAGGGGCAAAATAGCAAGTTCTGATTAGTTTGCATAATCGGAACTGGTCTGTTGCCTCTCTTTTACCGGAGAGAAGAGCCATTTCAGATGTAGAAATAGCTATGTGGAGCAGAGAGATACAGAAGGGAAAGAGCGTAAGAACCATACAAACAGGAGCTTGCAGTAACAAGATGCGAGTGGGGAAAAGAGACAAGTAGCTCTCCTCTTTTGAGGGAATGGGACGGCGACTGGCGCGTTTTCGCAGGCAGGTTGTGCTACAATAGAGGAGAAGCGTGCAGCTCTATAGCTTATACCGCTAGAGAGTAGCGAGAGAGATATCAGGCATTCGATCAAGAGCCTGTTATCTGGGCGGCTGGCATCAGGCTGAGAAGGGAGCAGCTAAGCGTGGTTGACACCCCTTTGAACCACATGCTAGCATGAACGCAGGTAGGCTTACATTTTTTCATGTAGAGATTTGAGAAAGAAGGGTGTAAGGACATGCTGGAGCGGGTTGACCTGCTACAGATCTATTACTTTATGCGCCTCACCCGTGCGATGGAGGACCGAACCCGGACCCTGTTTTTGCAGGGAAAAGTCGTGGGGGGTGTCTATACAGCGCAAGGGCATGAGGCCACCACTGTCGGGGCAGCAATGTCGCTGCGCGATGGGGACTGCATCGTTCCGCAGCATCGGGATCTGGGGATGCAGCTTGTTCGAGGGACTTCGCCTCGTGCAGTGATGTGTCAATGGTTAGCTCGCGGAAACTCCCCGACGCTAGGACGCGATGGGCAGCTACATATAGGCGACATGCATCATGGAATTGTGCCTATGATCAGTATGCTTGGCGAATCGCTTCCGGTTGCGTGCGGAGTTGCCCTCGCGATGAAGATGCGGAAGCGTTCAACGATTGTTCTGGCTTCCTGTGGCGATGGAGCCACCAACACGGGTCCATTCCATGAAGCAATGAACTTTGCCTCTGTACAGAAACTTCCTCTTGTACTTGTGATCGAAAACAACGGCTATGCGTATTCTACCCCCTCCCATAAGCAGTTCAATATTCAGAACCTCTCTGAGCGTGCCAGAGCATATGGCATCCCCGGTGAAACGGTGGATGGAAACGATGTTCTGGCCGTCATCGAAACGGTCGGGAAAGCCGTTGAGCATGCACGAAGCGGCAAGGGTCCAGCTATCGTTGAGTGCAAGACTTTTCGAGTTCGTGGACATTCGGAGGCCGATAAAGCCGATTATGTCCCGCAGGATGTGCGCGAAGAGTGGTTGAAGAAAGACCCTATCAACCTCTTTGAGGCGTATCTGACCCGGGAAGGAATTCTAACCACAGCAAAAAAAGCCGAAATTGAGGCGAACATCAAAGCGGTCACAGATGATGCTGTACGCTTTGCTGAACAAAGTCCGGCACCAGATCCGGAAACGGTCGCTGATTATGTGTTTGCTCCCGATGGACCGATTGCAATTGTTGGCGAGCCGGGGGCAGAAGATACACGCTATGTCAATGCGCTTGATCGGCGAACCGGGCAGCCATTTACCACGATACGGAAGACAGAGGAGGCCATTGGACGGCGATGAGCGCGAAAGTTACCTATCTGGAAGCTATCAGCCAGGCCATACGCGAAGAGATGCGACGAGATGAGGCGGTATTTCTCCTGGGTGAGGATGTGGGCACCTATGGTGGAGCCTTTAAAGTGAGCGCCGGTCTGCTTGAAGAGTTCGGTTCCGAGCGCGTCATTGATACACCGATGGCTGAGGCTGCGATTATTGGTTCGGCAGTTGGTGCGGCGCTGATGGGGATGCGCCCGATTGCCGAGATGCAGTATATTGATTTTATCACCTGTGGCTTTGACCAGATTATCAACATGGCGGCGAAGATGTACTGGCGTGTGGGCATGCCGGTTCCTATTGTTGTGCGCGGCCCCGCCGGGGGCGGCACCAAAGGTGGCCCTTTCCATTCCTCCACGCCTGAAGCCTGGTTTTTCCATGCTCCGGGCATCAAGGTCGTCTATCCTTCCACGGCCTACGATGCAAAAGGCTTGCTGAAAGCGGCGATTCGTGATAATAACCCGGTGCTCTACCTTGAGCATAAGCTGCTCTATCGTATGCCCGAGCTGCGGGAAGAGCTGCCGGAGGAAGACTATGTCGTCCCGATTGGCAAGGCAATCGTCCGGCGTGAAGGGGAAGACATGACCATGATTACTTATGGCGCAATGGTGCATCAGTGCCTGCAAGCTGCGCAAGTTCTGGAACGAGAGGACGATCTGGAGGTTGAGGTGCTTGACCTGCGGAGCCTGACCCCGCTGGATCGTGAGGCTATCTCGGCCTCGGTGAAGCACACGAATAAGGTCTTGATCGTCCATGAGGATGCGCTAACCGGAGGCGTTGGAGCGGAGCTGTCCGCTTTGATTGCTGAAGATCTGTTTGAATACCTGGATGGCCCGATCACGCGCGTTGCTGCTCCAGATGCTCCATTCCCTTATGCTCCTGCGTTAGAGGCGGCCTACTTGCCAAATGCAGCGAAAATACTTTCTGCGGCTCGTGAGCTTGCCGCGTACTGAGTAGAAGACAGAAAAGAAGGAGTGTACGATTATGCCAACGCCGGTACAGATGCCTCGCCTGGGTGAATCGGTCTCTGAAGGAACTATTGGGGCCTGGCTCAAAAAAGAGGGCGACTACGTCGAGCGTGACGAGGCAATTGCAGAAGTCATTACTGATAAGATCAATGCGGAACTCCCTTCGCCGGTCGCCGGTCGCCTGACGAAGATTCTGGTTCAGGTCGATGAAACGGTTGCGGTCGGCACCGATATCGCGCTGATTGAAGAGAGCGCCGATGTCCCGTCTGAGAGCTCGCCTGAAGCTCCTGCAACCGCTCCCGGTCCCGATGCGGCCCCCGTGGCCAGCCCGGCCCAGGCCAAAACGCCTGTGATGGAGAAGGCAGCCGCCCGTACGGCAGCACCCACCGAGAAGCCACCGACCGAAGAGCGCCAACGAATCTCACCGCTGGCTCGCCGCCTTGCCCGTGAGCATGGAATTGATCTCAGCCAGATTCAGGGAACTGGTCTGAACGGGCGCGTCCGCAAAGAAGATATTCTGGCTTATCTGGAGAAGCAGAGGGAACAGCCCCCGGTCGCTGCACCTTCCGCACCTGCAGCCCCGAAGCCCGCTCCGACTCTACCGCAACCAGCTGCGGTCAGCTTTGAGCCAGGAGAAGATGTACAGATCATTGAGCCCGGGCGTATGCGCCTGGCTATCGCTGAGCATATGGTGCGCAGTAAGCATACTTCTCCTCACGCCACTGCGGTTGTTGAGGTGGATATGACCAACATCGCGAAGTGGTTGGAGAGGAACAAGGCGGCTTTCAAACAGCGCGAGGGCTATGCACTCAGTTATGTGCCGTTCGTTATCAAGGCGGTATGTGAGGGGATTCGTCAGTACCCGATCCTCAATTCAAGCTGGACGGAAGATAACAAGATTGTTATCAAGAAGCGCATCAATATGGGGGTGGCCGTTGCGACTGATGCCGGGCTGGTTGTGCCCACTATCTATGATGCGGATCAGTTGACAATTGCCGGACTGGCACGCAAGGTCAATGATCTGGCGGCGCGAGCTCGCGCGAATAAGCTGACCATTCAGGACATGCAGGGCAGCACATTCGTGGTGAATAATACCGGGGTTTTTGGTACAATCATATCTATACCGATTATCAATCAGCCTCATGCGGGTATTCTGGCAATGAACGCCGTTGTGAAGCGCCCGGTCGTAACCGAAGATGATGCTATTGCTATTCGGTATATGATGTATCTGTGTCTCTCCTTCGACCATCGCTTGCTGGATGGTGCCGAGTCGGGTGGCTTTATGAAAGCCGTCAAGACAAAGCTAGAGAGCTACGGCAAAGAGATTGATGTGTACTAAATGCCTGCATGGCAGACGATAAAAGCGTCTGGGCTGGCTCCTGGAAAAGCATAGGGGCCTGCCCGTAGTTCCATTTTTCAAGAAGAGCTAAGGAAACAAAACAATGACAATTAGTATCCCTCAACGACGACCGGAATGGTTGAAGGTTCGTCCTCCTGGCGGCAAGAACTATGAGCAGTTAAAGCAGTTGATGCGCGGAAAATCGCTGCATACCGTCTGTGAGGAGGCGCGTTGTCCTAATATCGGGGAATGTTGGGGGCAGAAGACAGCCACCTTTATGATTCTGGGAAGTGTCTGTACACGAAGTTGTGGCTTCTGTGCAGTCGCGACGGGGCGCCCTCTGGGTCTCGACTGGGAAGAGCCAAAGCGTGTCGCTGAAGCCGTGAAAGCAATGGATCTGCGTCATGCGGTCGTGACCTCGGTGAATCGGGATGAACTGAAGGATGGAGGCGCGGCTGTCTTCGCTGCTACTATTCGCTGGATTCGTCGCATGAACCCTGCTTGTAAGGTAGAAATCTTGACACCGGATTTCAAGGGGGTTTATGATGCTGTACGGGTAGTAATGGATGCAAAACCCGATGTGTTCAATCACAATGTGGAAACGGTCCCCCGACTATACAAGCGTGTCCGACCGCAGGCCATTTATGAGCGCTCTTTACAGGTGCTCAAGTGGGCGAAAGAAATGCATCCAAAGGCCCCGACAAAATCAGGCTTTATGCTTGGTCTGGGAGAAACCTGGGATGAGGTTATTCAGGTCATGCGCGATCTGCGTGAACACGATGTCGATATTCTGACCATCGGGCAATATTTGCGTCCCTCGTTTAAGCATCTGCCGATTGAGCGTTATGTACCATTGGAAGAGTTCGACGCACTGAAGCAAGAGGGCCTGAAGCTCGGCTTTAAGACTGTGGTGGCGGGCCCCTTTGTTCGTAGTTCGTATCATGCACGTGAGCAGGCCGAAGAGGCAACTGAGGTCCTGAATCAGGAGTAAGTATCTGTGAAAGTAAGAATCAAAGGCCGAGATATAGCTTACGACGATCATGGAATAGGGGTTCCGCTTCTCTTCTTGCATGCCTTCCCGCTCAATCGGAGCATGTGGGATGAGACGATCAAGGCGCTGCTCCCCGAGAATCGTTATCGCCTGGTTTCGCTGGATTGGCGTGGCTTTGGCGAGAGCGAGGCGGATACTGGGGTCAGCACAATGGAAGCGCTGGCCGATGATGTCGCTGGCCTGATGGATGCCCTGGGAATGCAGAACGCTGTTCTCTGTGGGCTCTCAATGGGCGGCTATGTGGCCTTTGCATTCTTACGCAAATATCCGCAGCGCGTGCGCGGGCTGGTTCTGGCCAATACGAAGCCCGAACCTGATGATGCGGAGGGCAAAGCAAACCGAGAGAAGGTGGCAACGCTGGTTGAAGCGCAGGGCGTCGACCCGATTGCTGATATTCAGGTGCCAAAACTGCTCTCGGTTGCTACCCGACAGCATCATCCTGAAATTGAAGCCCGTGTGCGCCAGATGATCCATGCTGCGACCCCGGAAGGGATTGCCGGGGCCTCCCGTGGTATGGCTCAGCGTCTGGATTCGACCGACCTGCTTCCTCATATCCATTGCCCCGTACTGGTTATCACGGGCGAGCAGGATAGCCTTATGACTCCGCAGAAGGTACAGGCCTATGCCGCTCGTATTCCTGATGCGCAGTTTGTTGTTATTCCAGAGGCCGGGCATCTGTCGAACCTTGAGCAACCGGCACGCTTTGATCAGGCTCTCCGCTCGTTTTTACCGAAAACTCTGTAGTGCTTGTTGCTCTTACTGAAACGTGCCGGGAGGCGGTACGTTCCCCTGAGGGATAAAAGTCATGAGCCAGGTACAGTCTTGGGATGGACAACATCCTCCACTGGTCCTTGTGGTTGATGATAATCCGGCGATACGGGATATGGTTTCCTGGGCTTTAGAGCTTGATGGGTACGAGCCTGCGGAGGCGGCTGAAGGTCAGGAAGCACTGGATTGGCTGACAACTGCTTTACATGAAGGGCGCTATCCTGCTGTGATCCTGCTTGATCTGGCAATGCCGGGTATGGATGGCAATACATTCCTGCAACGCCTGCGCAGCCAATGGCACCCCTCGCTCCCGCAGCCTGCAATTGTGGTGATTACGGCAGGCATGCGAGAGGCTGAGGCGCTCAAACTGGGGGTTGAGCAGGTGATTGTCAAACCGTTCCATGTTCGCGATCTTCTTGACGTAGTGCGTCAATTTGCCATGCGCAATGGAGAGCGCCGGTAAAGGGGCTCCCTGTGCTCGAGGAGCCTATCTTTCTTAAGAGCATTTCCAGACCGCGGTTGTTGATGTCCCCTGTGCTGTGAAGGTAATGGTTCCCTGCTGACAGAGCTGCTTATAGGAGGGGATATAGACCTGAAAGGTGATAGATGTTCGCTCTCCTGGTGCCAGGGTTCCCTCATTCCCTGAAGGAAAACTCGCTACGATTCCTGAGGCTGCGGCACTCCAATGCTGCTCTGTTGAGGCGTCATCGCTCAAGGTCAGCGTTGTCTGACAGCGAAACACAAGATTATGCTTGCTATCATAACCCATAAACGGACAATTCCCGCCTGCCATCGAGGGCGCAAAGGTGGCTGTTTCCAGCGCAAGTGTGCCCGCCTTAACTTCGGGTGTGGGTGAAGGCGTAGGGGTGGGGGAAGGAGTCGCTGTCGGTGAGGGCGTGAGTGTTGGTGTGGGTGAAGGCGTAAGGGTGGGGGAAGGTGTCGCTGTCGGAGAAGGAGTTGCTGTCGGTGTAGAGGTGGCGCCAGGTGTTTGCGTTATAGATACATCCTCGGTGCTGATTGTAATCGTGGTTGGTTCACTGGCGTTCGTGATCTGTTTTGGTTGTGAGATGGGATGAAAGAAGGCAAGGCCGCCACCAACGCAGGCAAAGATGACCAACAGGATTGCCCCCACGGTTGAGAGCACGACCCACTTGTTGGGCTGTTGATTGGCTGGTGGGCGCTGCGGCAAAGGATGAGGCGCGACTGGCTCGGCAACAGGCTGTGCAGCGGTCGGTGCATCGAAAGTCCCCATATCAGGTTGCTGCATCTGAGGTATGTCTAGCTGTGTGGGGGCTGCGGCAAGATCAAAAGCGTTTGGCGCAACCTGCCCGGGCTGCGGATCCGGAATTGATGGAATACTTTGATAGACTTCTCCCTTTGTGGCGGCACTCAAGGCGGCCAGCAGGCGGGGCAGTTTTGAGTAGCGTTGGGCCGGATCCCGACTCAATGCCTGAAGCAGTATCAAATCGACTTCGGACGGGATGGCCGGGTTAAGATGCGAGGGCGCTATCAGCGTTTTTGTGCGATAGTAGGTGCCAGGTTGCGTGGTTGAAGGCACGTGATAGGGTTTTTGCCGCGTGAGCAGCTCGTAAGCAATGGCTGCCAATGCATAGAGATCATTCTTTTTCTCGGCATCTCCCGAAGGTGCCTCGGGCGGTAAATAAGGCGCGGTTTTGTCGGTAGGTTCAGCATTGGGCAGCGAGTGCAGATGGATATCGGTCAGAAAGAGCTGCCCGTTGTCCGCCAGAAGCAGGCTTCCGGGGTGCAGGTTTCCATACACGATGTCCTGTGAGTGTAAATAGGTGAGCGCCTGCCCGATCTGTGAGATCAGTATATCCATGGCGGTGCAGGTGAATTGGCGCTCTGGCTGCTGTTGTAAGAGTGTTTCCAGTGTCCGAGCAGGCAGATATGGCCTGACCAGATAGGGGATTCCGTGTTCAATGCCAGCATCAAGATAGGGAAGAAGGGACTCGTGCTGCAAGCTTCGGAGCATTGCCGTTTCCTGCTGGAAGGCCTCATACGCCTGTGCCTCGGTCAGAGGCGCATGAGGATAGAATTGGATCTGTACTATTTGTTGAGGAATGGAAATGTTCTGTGCCTGGAAATGAATACAGTGTGAGTCGGATGCCAGCACGCCAGTGATAAGATAATTCCCAAGTTGTCTGCCAATAAAAGAAGCATGTTCTTGCATGAGAAAATTGAACCCCTGCCAGCTCTATTTTATACGGCCGTAACGAATGAGAAACGCGGTCTGTTGTCTAATGGATGAGTTGCTGTCCTTAGCATAGCAATCGGATGCTTGGCCTGTCAACGGGGAGGAAGCAGTATAGCTAAATTCCCTCAGTCACGTTGTAATTTATTCTCCTATTTTTGCTTGAAAGTGAAGAGTAAGTGGAGGTTGATAAATGCTGTATCCCTGTGGTGAAGAGACTGGCGTGACAGGAAAACGTGGCCCGTAATCCCATACAATGGTACTGCTGAGCACTGATTGAGTGCCAGGAAGGTCGCTGAAGCTCCGACACAGTCATACTGGAGATGGGAAGTTCCTCTACTCGTTTCGTGCCATTAATTGCTATAATAGGTGGTAACTTGTGGACTAGTCAAACAGGAGAAAAGTATCATCATGACTCAAACGGAACAGCAGGAGCCAACAAAGATAGAACTGGAAGAGGACAATGAGGTTCTAGAAACGACTCAGGGTCGAGGAAAGTGGTTGACCCTGGCTGGCTTATTTGCACTAATGATTCTTGGCGTGATTGGCTGGATGCTCTTCAGTCACCTGCCACGCGCCGAAACGCTCTCTGATAATCCTCTTGCAGAAGATACCAAACCGGTTCCGAGTCCCGTCAACCTGATGGAAGAGGTTGCATTGAAGACGCAGCCTGTTACGGTGCAGGGATTGGAGTTTACGCTAGAGAAAGCACAAACAGCCGAGAGCTTTTCGGATCTCAAGAAGAAAAGTAGCCCGTATACTACTCGTATTTATGTAAAAGTCAGGAATACGACGCAGAAGCCCATTGGCTTCCAGTATGTTTCTTCCGAAGTCGCGCTTGCGCTCAGCAATGGCAAGGAGATCAGCCCCAAATTTGCTGGACTGCCTCCCGAGCTCTTGCAGGGAGAGACCAAGGAAGGCTATATTGATTTTCCGGTTGATCAGCAGATCTCGCTTGGAGATATCAAGCTGCGCATTGGCACGACGCTTATTCCTCTGAAAGAAAAGTAGCTCTCAGAACAAAAAAAGAGCGAAGGACCTTCTCAGCCCTCGCTCTTTTTTGTGTGGCTAGTCAAGGTCGGGGGCCGACACATGTTCAACCCTCCGTATCACTTCACTAAGGGCCTCAACTTGCGCGGGATGGTCTTCCACCTGCAACAGGGCGTCCTCAAGCAGCAGGTAGTATTCAACCAGGGTGCCTTCACCGCTTGTATGGTGGTCAACGCATTCTTGAAGCAGCATGGCGGCGTCTTCAAACATCTGAAGTTGCTCCTGAGCATCCTGAATTGCTTGCTGAAGCTGCTGTATCTGTTGAAGAGAATCAACCTGCGTACGCCGCCGGCGGGGCCGCTCATCCTCTTCCTCCATAATGTATTGCATTTTCAGCGCTGATTGCCCTATCGCTAATTTTATCTCGCGCTGGCGGCGATCAAGCCAGGCCCGAACAGCGTGGATACGGACCAGGATATTGGCGTTTTCAGGAAGGCGCAATTGATCGTCTGCGAGTAAATTGTCACTTCCTTCCTCTGGTTCGGTTTCATCAAATTCGTCTTCGTAACTCATTCTGCGCTCCCGTGTGGCTGTTAGTAGCATTGTGCCTATTATAGCACGAAGCGGAGGAGTGCAATTGATGAGATGCAAAAAAAAGAAGCCCCTGCGTGTGCAGGAACTTCCTTGATATCCGAATCTAGCTCAGGGCTTGTCCGATCGGTTCAGGCTCCTGAGCAGGAATGAGATCTTCATCATAATCGCCTGGCTGCGTACTGTCCAGCCCCTTCTGAGGGCTGAAGATGTTGAAGATCGGTGTCAGGATCAGCACGAGCAGGATATTGAGGACCACTGAGGTAATCGCGATATAAGTAATGGGCAGGTGAATTGGGCCCAGGATAATCGGCGCGACCGTTTTCACGGCTGCTCCAGTGGAATTGGCAATCACGATCCAGGTTCCTGAGACCATCCCTGCCAGCCAGCCGATCAGCAGCGCCCAGCGGTTGAACCAGTTCGTATAGAGGCCAAGAAAGACAGCGGGCAGTGTCTGAATAATCCAGATACCTCCGAGAAGCTGGAAGTTAATCACAAGCTGCTTGTCGATGCTCAGGATGAAGAGCAGGGCCCCGAACTTCAGCACAAATGAGGCCCATTTCGCTACCTCGGATTCTTCACGGTCGCCTGCTCCAGGGCGCAGGTATTCCTTGTAGATGTTACGAGTAAAGAGGTTTGCGGCTGCAATGGACATGACGGCTGCGGGCACTAACGCGCTGATCGCGATGGCGGCAAAGGCAAAGCCGGTAAACCATGAAGGGAAGAATTGATTCAGCAGTGCCGGGATAGATCCGTTATTCCCCAGACCGGCAATTGGCTTTGTTTTTGCAGCGATTGCCATATAGCCGAGCAGCGCCAGCAGGCCAAGCATCAGCGAGTAGATCGGCAGCAGCGCCATATTGCGCTTGACCGCTCGCGGGCTGCTGCTGCTCAGCACGCCAGTAACCGAGTGTGGATACAGGAAGAGGGCCAGTGCAGAACCAAGTGCCAGCGTCGCGTAACCGAGGAAATGTTCAGGTTGTGGCAGGAAGATAAAGGTTTTGACCTGCGCTGCCTTCTCACTGGCTGCCTGAAAGATCGGGCCGAAGCCTCCGAGGGCGTAGGGAATATAGATAATCGCGGCAAAGAGCACAATAAAGATCATGATATCCTTTACCAGTGCAATCATCGCAGGAGCACGAAGACCGCTGGTATAGGTGTATGCTGCCAGGATCAGGAACGCGATCAATAACGGGATATCGACATTCACGCCCCCGATAGGGATCATGGTTGGAATGCCCAACCCTTCAAGTGCAACCTGAATTCCAAACATTTGTAGCGCGATATAGGGCATGGTTGCCAGAATCCCTGTGAACGCGATCGCCAGAGCCAGTAAGCCGCTGCCGAAACGCCCCCGGACAAAGTCGGCGGCAGTCACATAGTTATGCCGTCTACAGACTGCCCACAGTTTCGGCATGAACAGGTAGACCAGCGGATAGGCGATCGTGGCATAGGGAACGGCAAACCAGCCGCTCATAATGCCCACGCCAAACATGGCAGCCGGTACCGCGATAAAGGTGTAGGCGGTGTAGAGGTCACCACCAAGCAGAAACCACGTAATAAGCGTGCCGAAGCGGCGCCCTGCCAGCCCCCATTCATGCAGCTTATTCAAGTCACCGCGCCGCCAGCGGGCTGCGATAAAGCCAAGCACGGTGACAAAAAGGAAGAAAAATAGAAAGATAATGATTGCATCCCATTGCATGGTGTCTCTCTTCCTTTCATGCAAAGACATCGATGAGTGAAGTCAAAAGGCCGCGCTAAATGCCTTTTATGGGACGGGTAGTAGTCGGGTTAGCGTCTGGTCTCAAAGAGGTAGACGCCTGCGGTAATCAGGGAAGTGAAAATAATCCAGAGTAGCTGATACCAGTAGAAGTAGGGGAAGCCAAACAGTTCGGGGCTACCGGAGCTGTAGAATGGCACCCAGAGCAGGGCTACCAGAGGAATGATAAACAAGAGCCGCGCCCAACGTCTTCGTCGTCCTTGTTGGTCTAGCATGGCTGTTCTCCTTTTCGTGGGTAGAGAGGTGATGAATACAAAAAGTATAGAATGAAACTGGAAAGGGAACAACACAAAGTAGTTTATGGAACATCGCTGGTTCCTCTGGTACATAGACCAGAAGAGACGTTCCATTCCCGATGATAAGCGGTTTGCTGAGTAAACTACTTTCATGCTATCCTACGGTATTTTTTGAAAAATGTCAATCAAGCTATGGATACGTGACAGAAAACTTGCTGCGACAGGTAAAATAATTAAGGAAAAGGTTTTCATGTATTGTGGAGTGGTGGAGGATGTGCATCTTGCTATGTGTACAAACATAAATGATCAGGAAGAGGAAACGCTTGAGCAGGCGTATGCTCGCTGGCAGCTCTCCCTGATTCGGACCCCGCTTGATCTCTCGTTTCAAGATTTCTGTTCCGCGTATCCCGATGGCACGGATACAGGTGAACCACTGCGGAACGGTGATATTATTCTGGATGGATGCTATTGTATCGAGCAACTGCTGTATCAGCGTCCCCGGGTTAATCTCTATCTGGGAAGGCGGGTCGGTAGCTCGGCGGGTGGCGATAAAGAGTTTGAGCCGCTGGTTGCGATTCGTGAAGTGGTGCTGGTTGGGCTTGATCCGCTGGTTCGCGATTGTATCGAAAATGCTCTGCTGGAAGAAGCGCAACACTCAACGCTGTTCTGTCCCGTTGGCCTGCCTCTGGTGAGCGAGCGTGTGCTTGTGGAGGGCGGGCGCTACTATCTTATCATTCGCTTGCAGTGTGCTTACAGCCATCTTCAGGTATTACCAATGACACTGCAAGAGCTTTTGCTGCGCGAGAGCTGGCCTGCGTGGTTGCACAAAGAATGCGCCTTGCAGTGGGGCTTGCAGGTGTGTCGAATGGTTGCCCGGTTGCATCGATTGGGCGTTATTCTGGGTGATGTGAGCCCGACGACGATTCTGGTTGATCGTGATGGGGTGGCCCCCTGGACGCCGACATTGTTATTTTCCTGGCCGCCTGCCCCCTGTTTCTGGCATGAAGGTGCGGGTCCGTTTACCCCGCAGCAGATTTATAATGGTGTTTTCCCGATCCTGAATACCGCGGGAAATAACCCTTTTATCGCGCCCGAGTTGCTCTATGGATACGCCGACGAACGCTCTGATGTGTATTCATTGGGTGCTTTACTTTATATGTTTTTCACGCGTTTCGCTCCGATAGTCGCGTTACGCCGTATGCGTGCCGAGCAGACAGGCGCAGAGACAACGGGAACCAGTATCGAGCAGGCATATATGAATGCGATTGAGCGCTGTGAAGGGCTGGAATTAGTGGAACCTTCCAGACTGCGCCCGGGAATCCCGCGCTCTCTGGAACGTGTGCTGCTTCGTGCCCTGGCTCTGGAGCCGGAGCAACGGTTCTCTTCGGCTTTTGAATTGGTTGAGGCACTGGAGGAGGTTCATATACAGGATGAGCTCCCGGTTCCTCTAGAGCCGGTTCAGAAGCAACGTCGCTCTTTCTGGTCTGGCTTCTGGCGCTTGAAAAGGGAATAAGAGCTGAGCACGCTTTCAGGAATGAGTGCAGAGCAAACCATGCTCTTGCAGTGCAGCTCTCTGGACCGCCTGAACCAGACGATCTGCATGAAGCGGCAGGAGCTCATCGATCAGACGCTGTGTCTTCCCTTTTCGTCGTGCTTCCCGAAATTGAAGGAAATCTGCCTCGGCTTCTGTTTTCTTTGGAACGGGAATGGACTGCAAGCAGTCAGCAAGATGTGTGACTTCCTCCGGTGTGAGATAGCCGCTGATATTCCCATAGGCGTCGCCTGCCTGATAACCAAAAGGCATCTGGCGTCGGCCACAGGCCAGAAACTCAAAGAGCGCCATTGCCCGGATGGAATAACGTGCCAGCCAGCCGCGTATCTGAAGGTGAACCGGCAAACGACCTAGCTCAATCCCGATGGGGAAATCTGGCGCCTCATCTTCTTCGTCATCCTGCGAATCGGTGTGGGCGAAACGCAGGGGTGGTTGCTCTGCGACGGGCAGAGAAGTGGGCGTAATCGGATCTTCTCCCGCTGTGTGTTGTACGGCCACAAGACTATGAATCAGGTCATCCAGACCGGCAGTGTGTAACAGGGCGATCATTTCGCCGCGTGCCATCTCGGGTTCATCCTCAGCTTGGGGTAGGGGATTGATTGGGCCATGCTGCCAGGGAAGACAGTATTCCTGAATCAGCGCTCCCCAGATAGTACGGAGTGCCTCAGAAGGGCGAGGCAGTCGGGGAGTGTGATGCAGCGCATAGGTATCGCTGAGAGAGGTGAAGGCTGCGGCATCGCAGAGTACAGCATATTCTTCAAGGTAGGGTTGTTGCCGGGGCAACTGTTGCACAAAGCGTCGTGCTCGAATCCAGGTGCGTACTTGCTGCAATGCCGCAGGAACGAATAGTTCTTCCTGCGCACATCGGGTCTGCTCAAAGAGCTGGTAAGCGTCGGTTTCGTCTTCGTTGATGAGCCAACGAGCCAGAGCAGGCATGATACGATCTGCGTACTGGTGCCAGTCAAAAGCGTGAACTCGCACAATCATCAGGAACAACTCTCTTTAGAATAGATACAACTCAGATTACGGATGGCGAACAATGCATGGGTTTCCTCTGCATACAGAGTACCTCTTCTCTATGTCGAACTACAAATAGATAGCTCTATGGTAATAGGTCCTACCACGCTTATGGTACTCTGTTATTGCTCGACGCGTTTCCGTTGTCTTGCTCCTCCTTCTTTGGCATAACATACAGTCCCATCTGGACCTGCTGCATCATTTCCTCCAATACCGGATCATCCTGTAAGCCGGTGAAGGAGATCTGACCCTTTTTCACGGTTGGCTGCTGTTCCAGACTGCTTTGCAGATCTGGCGGGAGATCGAGCGAGTTCGCCTGTATATAGTTCACGCCGGGAATGCCATTTCCGCCGGGGCTGTTGGATGGCACAAGAGCATATGAGCCCGCGAGCGTGGCGTTTGCATCAAACTGCGTGGCAAAGTCCTGATTCTCCATTGCGGGCATGGGAGAGAGCTCTTCTGGCATGGAGATAGTAGAGAAGCCCCCTGACATTGGTTCCCGAGGCGTCGGGAAGGAGCGGAATGCAGGCAATGAGCCACTCTGATTCAGCGAAACCGGTGTGGGCATATCGGCGACTGTCGGTGCATCCGGTGACTCGGCGCTCCAGGGTGCCTCAGGCGTTTGAACTGGTGGCGGTGCTGGAGAGAATTGCTGTGGCACCGGAGAGAATTGCTGTGGTGGTGTAACAGGCTGTTGTTGCTCTGGTACAGCGGTCGCCAGAGATGGAGACATGTACGGACGCTTGCCCTTCTCTCCCTGCTGATGCTGCCTGTATTTGCGTACCATCAGCAGCGTGATAATGACAGCAGCGATAACAATCATAAATCCAGCACCAACGATGGGAAAGATGGTGGATAGATTATTTTTCTCGGTATTGGTGGTTTCCTCGGGTTGAGTGGTCGCTGTGGGCTCAACCTCCGGTGATGCTTCCGGGCTTGGCGAGGAAGTGGGCGTCGGGCCAGGAGTGCGTGTGGGCGATGGTGACGGGCTCGGCGTCGGAGTCATAACCGGCGGCGGCGGAACCATTCCCCCTTCATCCGGCGTCGGACTGGGCGTAGGTGATGGCGTTGGGCTCGGTGTAGGCGAAGGCGTTGGGCTCGGTGTCGCGGTCGGGCTCGGTGTAGCTGGAGGAGGTGTTTGGGGTGTAGTTGTCACTGTGGCAGTGACAGTGATCAGTGGATCGGGAGACGGTGTTCCATCTACCGTCTGTGTCCCGTTATCCAATTCCTCCGCATCAACAAGCATAGATTTCATCAGGGCGATCGTGCCTACCCCGGTAAATAAGAGCAATACCAAACAGAGCGCCATCATCCTCAATGTCCACTGAGCATGCCCAAAATGACGCTTTTTCACAAGTGTATGCCTCCTGATTGGCTGTGCTGCCAGTTATAATTGCAAATAGAGAAATAAAAAGGCTGTAACCAGAAAAGATGGAACTTTTTTGTAGCATATATCGCAAAAAGGCTGATAGAAAAGAGCGAAAAGCCGATTCTATTGCAGCGCGTATATTTGCTCTTCCCAGTGTAGAGAAAGAAAAGTTGTATTGTCAAGCGAACGGCAGAAATGTACCACAATATTTAAATACGGTTGTTTATGAGCGTTTGGTGAATGCCCTGCCTCGAAAGTGGGTCATTGTGCTTTTTTCGTAGTTGTTTAACTGTACATCCGTACGGCTTTACATCAAGGACAGCGGTGTAACGTTACTGTAAAGTGAAGCGTGAAATGAGAGAGAATCGAAATGTTTTTTGTATTGTTGAGATTGTCGAGTTTTTGAAGGATTGAGGATTGTGGCAATGAGGAGCGAGAGATGCTACTGTGCGATTCGAGGTCTCTTTGAGGATCACAAGGAAGGCCTTTTCCCCCTTTTTTTGGACTTTCATTGCAGAATGCTGGCATGAAGGATGCTGGATTTTATGCTGTTCAGCACAGATATGGAGCAAGAGCAAGTAGTGCTTATATGGTATAGAAAAGATGAGGCATTTTCTCTCGCTTGCTGTTACGTGCTTCTGGTATCCTGGGTGCAGAACGGAAGCAAAGAAATGGAGCAGATCTGTGGTGCGCGTCTTGAGAGGGCTCAAGAAGTGCTCTGAAAGCTGCTAGAAACGGGGGCACAGCATGTTCTCACAATCACAGGATACCCGGGAACCGCAGATTTCTCTGCCCCTGCCTTATCTACAGGGAGAGGCCTCAGAAGCGCTGCCACGCGTCCTGCGTGGTAAGGACATTATCACTTTTGTGGTGCTGATAACCCTATTTATGCCTGCTATTCCGAATATTTATAGGAGCGGGACAATTGCCTTTCTGTACTGGATTGTTGGTGCGCTTGTCTGGACGGTACCTAGCAATGCAGTGATGCGCTGGCTCTATCTGCGGATTCAGCGTCTGGGTTATGTGATCTGGGGGGTGCATGTCGCGGGGCGACGCTGGGGGATGTTATCTCTTTTTTCGATCTGGTTGGCAGGTATCTTTGCCACTACTGTCCTTTTACAGAGTACAATTTTACCGCTGCTGCATCTGTTCCCGAACTGGTTTCTTGCCCCGATCTATCAGGCGCTCTGTATGGTAGTTGTGCTCGCGTTAGCGACAGTGTTCTGCTTCCTTCGGCTCCGTCTCCTGTTTTCCTTGCTTGGCGTTCTGACCATCATCTACTGTGCTCTTTTTCTGTCTCTCGGGCTGGCGGGTGTTCTCTGGCTGTTGCGGGGACATGCATCTGCTGTGCCGCTTGTTTGGCCACCGCTCTCGGCAGTTGAATTTAAATTTAGCGAACTATTCGGGCCAGTCCTCTGGGCGCTGGTGGGTGGGGAGGCGCTGGCACTGATGGTGCGTGAGATCAAAGGGACTGCGGAGTCGGTGCGGAAAGAGACCCGCATGATCTGGGTGGGAAGTGCGATTGTGCTCTGCTGTTATCTGGCGGCAACTTTTGGGACGGTGGTTGTGGTCCCATTGAATACCTATACCTTCCCGCGCAGTGTGGTGATCCCCGCGCTGAACAGCGTGTTCGGCGAGAACATCTTCGGGGATGTGCTGATCTTCTTGCTGTTCCTTTGCCGGGTTGGAACCTCGGTGATCTTGTTGCTCTCATTTTCGCGTCTGGCATATCGCATGGCCTGCATACGGATCATGCCGGAGCGCTTTGCCCGAAAGAACCGTAGTGGTATTCCCTATAATGCCATTATCGCACAGGCTATAGTGATATTTTGCACTTTTCTTGTTTTATATACGCTCCTTCCATCATTGCATGTCTTTAGTGTACGACCTGTACTTTTACTGGATATGCTGTTTTCTGTTTTGCAGGCAATCGCGTTGATTGTCTGGCTGGTTGCTATGCTTCAGGTCTTTCTCTTTGTGATTATTGCGTTGACAGGAGAGCTACGCGGGGAAAGCACTGCCGAGGGCAGAACCCCGAAACGGGAGGCGCTGGTCTTGCTCGGGCTGGCGATTTTGGGGTGTCTGACGGCATTGACTGGCATTGCGACATCGCTGACGCATTCGTGGGTATCACCCTGGGTTCCTATGCCGCATTGGTTTTTTCTGGTTACGGGAATCACCCTGTTGCTTGGCATTCTTGGGCTGCTCACCGCTGACATTCCTTATGTCAGCGCGGCGGTAAGCGAGCTACGACGCTTGCATCAGCGCGAGGTAGAACTGCGGGCAAGGTTGCAGGATGCGTATAACGAACAGCGAGTGCTTGTACAGCAACAACAGGAGTTAATCGCGGATGTCGATCGCTTGTATCGTGAGAATGCTCGTGCCGCCTTGACCGATCCGGTGACCGGGTTGCCGAACCATCGCGCGGTGCTGAATCGACTGGATCGGGATATACAGGAGAGCAAGCAACGTCATGAGCAACTGGGCTTTCTTTTTGTGGATATCGATCATTTTAAGCAGATCAATGATAGGTGGGGTCACCTGGCGGGTGATGCGGTGTTGCGGGAGGTAGGGCAGCGGTTACAGCAGGGGGTGGGGGAAAACAACTTTGTGGGGCGCTATGGCGGGGAAGAATTTGCCGTCATTGTATGGAACGTCGATATGCAGCAAGTCGCAGAGATCGCTGAGCGGCTTCGTTGGGCTATTGCATCCCGGCCTTTTCAATGGAATGTTGAAGCCGAAGCGGCGGCTACAGAGATCTCGCTTTCTGCCAGTTTTGGGGTAGCTGTTTGTCCTGTACATGGTAGTGAAGCAAAGACCCTTATTCAGTATGCTGATAGCGCAATGTATCGCGCAAAGAATAGTGGGCGAAATCGTGTATGCATCGCTGATGAAGACGAAAGGGCGATTCATATGGCACTCTCAACGTCAGAACGGTTTGAAACGGTGGACGAGCGAACGACGCAGGCGCTTCTGGCTGTCACTTCTGTACGTGATCCCTACCTGTATGTCCATTCGCGGCGTGTAATGATCCTGGCTGATGCGATCGCTGTTGAAATGAAACGTCCTGCCGACGAAGTGCGCCTGTTACAACTTGCAGCATTGTTTCACGATATTGGGAAGGTTGGTATTCCAGACAGCATTTTGCATAAACCCGGACCGCTGACGGATGAAGAGTGGAAAATGATGCGTCGCCATGCCGAGCTGGGCAGCCAGATCCTGGCGCAGGCGGGCGGCATTTTTGTGCTGGTAGCCGGGATTGTGCGTGCACACCATGAACGCTGGGATGGCAAGGGCTATCCAGATGGGCTGGTGCGTGAGGAGATCCCGTTTCCGGCGCGTATTCTTGCGGTAGCGGATGCCTACGACGCGATGACGTTTCCGCGTGTCTGTCGGAAGTCAGTTTCCTCTCATGAGGCCTGCCAGGAGATTGTGCGCTGCGCGGGCTCGCAGTTTGACCCCGCTGTTGTGCAGGCGTTCCTGTTTGTGATGCGGACCGCTTCACCGCAAGTGATACAGCGGTTACACTCGGTCACAGCAGGGTATGGTACATTGCAGAACGGCTAAAACGTCTTTTCTGGCTCGGAAAAGACGGCGCGAAATACAAGCGATGGAGAGTGCTAGCGTTCTCCATCGCTCAGGTTAGCTCACGGTAGCAGGTCAGGCAAAGTCGCGCAAGATATGCACCTGAATCGGTTGGCGTAGTGTCCGTAGGGCCTTGACTTCGATCTGACGAATGCGTTCCCGAGTCAGCTTAAAGTAGACGCTGAGCTCTTCCAGAGTATGGCAGTAGCCATCCTGTAGCCCGTAGCGAAGCTCAATCACCTGACGTTCACGCTGACTGAGCGTTTCAAGAGCACGTGAGATCTGATCGCGGAGGACCTGATGCGTGACTACCTCGGCGGGGGCGGCTGCGCTGATGTCTTCCAGAGTATCAGCAAGGTGATACTGCTCATCATCGATGAGAGGAGCATCAAGCGAGATCGGTGTCTCTGCTATACTCTGTAGCTCAACAATGCGTTCCTTTGAAAGGTTAATCGCTTTGGCGATCTCTTCCGGGAAGGGATCGCGCCCAAGATCCTGATAGAGCTGACGCGTAATACGCTTCATTTTATAGATAAGTTCGACGACATGCACCGGCACATGGATTGTGCGTGTATGCTCGGCAACGGCCCGGCTGATGGCTTGCCGAATCCACCATGTGGCGTACGTGCTGAAACGGAAGCCACGGCGTGGATCGAACTTCTGGACTGCTCTAATCAGTCCTAAATTGCCTTCCTGAATCAGATCTAACAGTGAGATTCCCTGATTGTTGTAGCGTTTTGCGATACTGACCACCAGGCGAAGGTTCGCTTCGACCAGCCGTTGTTGGGCCTCGTGATCTCCTTCAGCGACCAGATGCGCAATCTTCAGTTCCTGCTCAGGGGATAAAAGCGGGAAGCGCCCTATCTCTGCGAGATATTGGCGAATGGCGTTATCAACCTCGCTGTCCTCTTCGTCTCCAAGACCTTCGCCTTCTTCGTATAGGAATGTCTCTTCATCGGCAAGATCAGAAAAAGATGACGCTGTCGCTTTTGGTCTGCCTCGGCGCGCTGTTTTTTTCGGTGGTGTAAATGTTGTCTCTAAGTCACTTCCTTTCGGGAAGAGTAATCGTTCATCAGTATCCAGTAATGGAGTCTCTAGAATTTCCTCCTCTGTAGAGACTCTCCTTGCTTTTCTTCCTCTTTTGGCCGGTGGTTTGGTTGGCTGTGTTGATGCGGCACGGCGTCCACGGCGTTTTCTCTGTTGGGTTCCTTCACCTGTTGCGTAGCTCGTTTCTTGACTGTCGAGCCCATTGACTGGCCCGACGTTATTCACACTGGCTACCATATACCTACTCCTTTACCTCAAAACCCATTCCACATAATTTGGTAACCGGAGAATGGTGATGCTGGATGAGCCCTTTAAGGACTGGAGCGTTTCCAGCAACACTGTGTCTATACGCTGCTTCACTACAGCTTCAAGAATAGACACCCCCCCTTATCTTTTTAAAGGTGCAAGATATATGCCAATCGGCCTGAATCTGAAGGAACTGGAAAAAATTTCTGAAAAGATGAAGCTGTAAGGACTGCAATAGAGCCAGTGCATATGGTCCGCTTCTGCTGAAAAATCGCGACATATAGCGCTTTTCTCTCTGCGTTGTACCTCATCAGAGGTGGAAAAATTTTCCACTTGCTGTGGATATATCCGCAGTTTGTTCGTCAATGACGGAGAAAATCTAGCTTGCTGCATCCCAAAAGCGGCCTAAACGGCGTTCTTTGTTTACAGGAGAATAGATTGATGTTTATCTCTGCTTTTCGGGAGACCTATGAAGAAATATTATCCTATCACACCTCTTCCGGCATTGCGACAGGAAAAGCCGGTTCTGATGCCTCGCACCTCACTTCGGAGCAGGTTGCGGGAACAGCGTTCTGTATATGTGCTTCGTTCCCCTGTGTCATGTCAGCAACATGTGCTGCCACACTGCTGTAGCACACCTGCTGTTGAGGATATTCCAACTGCACCCGAAGAAGATTGTTTTGACATCGCTGATATCAGGACCTTTCCCCCGCCGGCATTTTCTGCCACTCCTTCCCCTGCCTATCTCCGTTCGATCACGCCACCGCCTGAGCGCCTGCCGGTGCTGTCTCCCTCTCTGGTGAGTCAGCTTTCACTGAAGGAGCGTTGCCGCCGCTGGCTACTCAGGCCAGGTCATCTGGAGGTGCTTTTCTGGCTCTGCGGAACGGCGTTGCTGGTGGGAGTGAGCGTGCTTGTAACGCTGGCTGCTCTGTTGCGTCTGGGGCTGCTTGCCCACTAGTGTTCACCTGATCTTGTGTATTTAAACTGCAGAAAGTACTGTTACCTTCCTCTTATATTGTTAAAGTGAGATAGAATACTGTACAATTAGTTGGGGATCAGTATGTCTCATACAGGCTCATCGTGGGAAAGAGGCTGTGCTGAAGGGAAGGAGGGGCTGTGAAGCCACAAGAGAAGTGCTTTGTTGTGATCTGGCGAAAGCAGGAGCGCTACAAGGCCTATAGAGGGAATAGCGCTCGAAGTGTTGTGAGCGGGCAAGCACCGATTCTTGTGAAGCTGCGCCTTGTTGAGAAATTGAGATACAGAATAGCATGTCCTCTATGCCTATGTTCTTGTCTTTCCCTTTCAGATCTGCGGTTCTTCGTATGATATAAATATACTTTTATCTCCCAATATGGTATACTCCACGCGAGACCGCTCGTCTGGATCGTAGAAAACAGGATCTGGAAGGAGAGGCGGTTTGTGGAATTCATTGTGATCTTGTTCCGTACTGTCTTTGTAGAATGTTAGTTGAGTTTTGGAACGTATGCGAAAGACTGAGAATTTAACACGTCCATTGGTGACGGGAAACCTGGAAGCTGTGCGGCCGGTGGCCTGGAAGCGCTGGCTCCATCTGGCCCATCTCGCTTTCTTTGGCATGCTCTTTGCTATCGTTGGCTGGAATGAGGTGATGCGGGGCGGCTCATGGTATCATCATGGGGCGATGGCTGCACTTGCGTTCCTCTGGTGTATATGGTACTGGTTTATGCTGGTGCGACATCCACAGTGGTGGCGGCGCGTCGGGTTGATGCTCTGCTACAATGCGGGGGCGTTGCTCCTGCTCGGGGCGCTGGTCTGGCTGAATTCCGCCTGCTGGCCGCTGGTCTACCTGTTCTATCCGCAGGTGTTTGCCGTCCTGCCGCTTGGTTGGGCGATTCCGGTTGGTTTACTGGCCGGAGGGCTACATGTCGGCATGCGTTATGTGCTGGATCAGCAGCCATTAGGGTTCTTATTGCTCAATGTGGTACTCGCGCTCGTGGTCTATGCTGTGGTGACGACAGGAGCCATAGCGCTGGTCCAGTTGCATCTTGAGCGCAACGCCTTGCAGGATGAGCTGCGAATCACCCGGAAGAAACTGGCAGAAGTCAGGCGTAGAACGTATGCGCTGGAAGACCAGCAGCGTCAGTTGCGTACCGTGCACGATAATCTGACTCAAGGACTTATCAGTATTGTGATGCATCTCGCGGTCGCAGATAAAATGATGCCAAGGAACACGTATAGCGGCAGTCGACAACATGTTGAGCAGGCACGAAGCGTCGCCCGGGAAAAATTAGCCGATGTACGGCGCTGGCTGAAAAAGACCGGTCAGCACGATGCCCTTCCTCCTGAGCTTCCCGTGACCGAAGAAATAGACCTGGTTTCCTCGCTTGTACAGGAAGAAAAGTCATAACGGTCATGTGTAGGACAGACCACGGCTGAGAGGAATTGCAGTGTGCGCTTCCTTCTCAGCTATTTTTTGCATGTATTGCTGTTCTTTTTCTCCACTTTATGTTGATAATGTAGCGGGGCAGTGGAACGCCTGGTCTGATTTGCTCGACGTGCCCTGAGTGAAGTGATACAATGACTTTCATTGGTAGATTCTCCTGATAAGAGAGACTGAACGCAACTCCACAGGTACTATTGTAAGGAGAAACGCATGCCGCGAGGTCGAAAAGGATTGCCTCAAGAGAGTATAGATAGCATTTTGCTGGCGATGTGTCGCCGTAATGATATAGAGCAAGAAACACTGGCGGGGTATTTTGATCGTCTGGATGAGGAATGGACGAGAGGGGCTCGTGAAAAGGTCCTGAATTTGCTGCGTTCCTCTGATATGATGGCGCAACGGGCGGCTCTGGTTATCCTCTCAGAGCTGGCGACCGATTTTGATATAGAGGAACTGGAAGATTTTGTGACGGACCCTACGGTGAGTGATGTCGCCAAGCTGTCGCTTTCTCCATTGTTAAAAGAATTGGGCTCTGAACTGGCTGAAGATGGGTTGGTTGAATACCTCAATGATCCTGTCGGAGCGATGCAGCGAATGCAGATGCGCCTGCTGGAACTGGTAGGGCAGAGTGAGCGTGGGACTGAGGCCGTCCTGGTTGATGTGACCTCAATGCCTGTTGAGCGCCGTATTTCTTTTATTCAGTGGCTCGGCAATAGCAACGATCCGCGGGCTGCAAACTTATTGATCCCGCTGCTGGAAAATCAGCCGAGTAAGGTAGTGACGGTGATTATTGATGCGCTGGAACAGCTTGGCGCGATTGCGGCACCGCGTTCGGTTCCGGCTCTTCGCCATCTGATCGCCACTACCTCGAATCGCCAGCTCAAGCGGCAGGCTCGCGTCGTGCTTGGTCGCCTGACCATGTTGACGGCCCCGGGATTGCTGGATGAGATGCCTGAAGCACTGACGCTCGCTGATCTGCCGCCATTTCAGGCGCGGGTGAGCTTTCTCGATGGAGCTGGCTCGCAATTTATTCTGCTGCTCTGGAAGCGCCCGGATGGCCTGTTGAAGGGTGTAAATATCTTCTATCGGGATCAGATCGGGATCAAGGATTGTTACGGTATCGATGAAATGGAGATGCAGCAGCTCGGTCGAATAACGGGTGATATGCATGAGCAGGGCATTCATAGCGTTGAGGTGCCGTTCTCGTTTGCGCGCCTGCTGATTATGGAGGCTCGTGCTGTCAACAAGCGGACGCGGCGGGCGTTGCCTATCTCCTATTCAATCTGGCGCCCGTTTATCGAGTTTGAGCCTATTTCCAGGAAAGAGAAGGCCTCATTGCCGCCCGCCATCCTGGAAACGCTGCCTCTTGATGAGGAGACGCGAGCACAGGCACAGAAGGGCGGAGACCTGTACCAACTGCCCGAGTTTTATTCCTGGTATTTTGAAACGATCCAGCAGTTGGAACCATACATTAACCGCTATTGGAACGCCTGTAGTGCGCTGGAAGCTCCGAATGCGAGCGCGAAGTTGCTGAACGAGGGGCGCAGTCAGGAGCAAGTGAAACAGGAGCTGCTTGAGGAACTGGTAACTGAGGCTCTGGAGAAGCTCTTTGATGAGAAATGGCGGGTGCTGTATGCCGAACGTCTATTGCGTCAGGCGGCGGTGTTTCAGCTTGTTGGGCGTGAGGATGTGGCGCATATTATCCGAGCTGTTGCGACCGTCATGAAGCCCGCTAGCGGTGTTGTAATATCCGAGCAGGCATTTCCGCGTATGATGATGCAGCTCTCTATCGAGCAGGGGCCATTACGTATGATGGTCGAGGCGTTTGGGGATAGTTCGCTTGGGGATCAGGATCTCAGGGCGTTGGCCCATGATCTGGTGGGCGAAGACGATAACTGAGCAAAAGGCAAGGCCGGGCAATACACCCGGCCCTCTTTTTTCTCAGGATGAGGTTGCTTTCAGTGGGGCTTTGAGCACGGCCTGTGCCGCGTACTCACCACTATGCATGGCTCCCTGAATGCTGCTGGACTTGGTGTATTCTCCGGCAAGATAGAGTCCCTCTATTTCAGTTGTGTTGTCCGGAAGCGAATCATAGATGCCAGCGGGCTGTGCAAACTGAGCAAAAGGAATGCGATAGACGGCCAGCGTTTGCCAGCTCTTGAGATCATGTTCCGGGAACCAGCTTGCGATCTCGGTCAGGCTCCGTTGCGCAATTGTGTCATCGTCCTCAGTTGGATTGCCGAGGATCGTTGCCGAGAGCAGGTGCTTGCGGCGTGGTGCATAGCTTGGCGCAATATTGCTCAGGAGCGTGGCATTGTTCACATAGGCGTCTGGATTGGCGTTCAGCAGGATTTTCCGCTGTGAATAGAGCCGGGTGTCACCCGCGAAGTACACACAGACACAACCGACGCCTTCGATAGGAAGCCCCTTTCCATGCTGTCCGAGGAGTTGAGAGGCGACGGGAGCCGGGGTCGCGAGAACCACCTGCTCCGTGTGGATCTCTTCGCCGTTTGTCAGTTGTACACCACGAATGCGCTGTCCCTCAATCAGCAGCCTCTGCACCCTGGCATTAAAGCGAATAGCGCTTCTGGGAATGTGAGACGCGATCTGTTCTGGAATGCGCTGTATCCCTTCAGCAGGAAGTACGATATCACCGGTAGCCAGCATCTTAAAGAGAAACTGGAACATCCGGGCGCTGGTATGCATTTCACGCTCAAGGAAGATACCACCGAAAAAGGGGCGTATAAAGTTATCAATGAACTTTTGCGAGAAGCCCTGTCGGAGCAGGTAGGCCTCTGTGCTTTCGTCCTGTCCATGTGGTTGGTTGGCGCCGGAAAAAATATCACCGGCGGAATACTTTTGGAGTTGTGCCCGTAATGTAACTGTCCTGGCTTTGTCGGTAGCTGGAATCAGCGGATTGAACAGGCTTGGAAGCAGCCCTTTGGGATCGCGGAGGGGATCACTGATCTCGTAGCGTTTCCCGTTCTTGATCAGGAGTGCACCTGGCTCAAAGGAGCGCTGTTTGAGCCGTTCAAGGTTGAGGTGCCGTTTGAGAGCCGGATAAGCCGTAAACAGCACCTGAAAGCCGCGATCGAGTCGATAGCCATCTTCATGATAATCTGTGCGCAGGCGACCGCCGACCTGATCTGCCGCCTCTAAGACAAGTACCTGCTGACCTGCTTCTACAAGCTTCTTCGCACACGTAAGCCCCGCCAGGCCAGCTCCGACAATAAGTATCATCAGTTACTCCTTACCACAAGGGATTGATTACTAGTCCGGTGATGAGTTTCGGATATATATAGGTTGATTTCTGTGGCATACGGTCATCTGCCTGTGCCACATCGCATACCTGTCGCAGTGGAGTGCTGTTCAACAGGAGAAGAGCCTGTATGGAGCCGTTTTGAAGCTCGTCCAGACTGGCTTGCAGTTCATGATTATAGCGAACATACTTGCCCGCGGCCATATCCTCAGGTGTCAGGCCAAGCAGCGCTTCAAAGATCAGGCGTTGCGCAATCGCGACATCCAGCCGTTCCCAGGCTGCTGAATGTCCGCTGTTCTGCATGGCGGCGCGTCCCTGGTCGTGGAGACGTAGCAGCAGCGTGTGCTCTTTGGTCTTCAGGATAAAGGATGGTTGGGCTTGGCCTGCCTCATCCAGCCGGGCCTGTAGGGCCTCATCTGTGTGCAGTGGCTCGACCTCGAAGAAGCTGCCAAGCTGCTCCGGTGTGAGTGCGCTTAGCCCTTCAGATGGGAGGTTAAACAGCAGGCGATGTGTGGGCATGACGACGAGTCCGGGGTCATCAATATCAATCAATGCCATCATAGTAAAGTTGGCAGCATCTTCGGGCGATAGTTCGCGGCCCCGGCTGGCAACAAGCTCATTCCGATAGTTCAGGCCGGTCTCATAGCGGTGGTGGCCGTCGGCGATATACAATTGTCTCTCGGCGAAGAAATCACGAATCAGCGCAATCTGCTCTTCGTCATAGATAGGCTGGAAGCGGTGCTCAACCTTCTCTTCGTCAACGAACAGGACTTGAGGCTGTAGTGCGTACTCGCTCAAGAGGCGGCGCATGCGGCCCTGTGGGTCCTCATAAAGGCTCATAATTGGGCTGAAATTCGCAACGCAGGCGCGATATAGGCTGAGGCGATCATCTTTATCTTTTTTGCGTGTGTGTTCATGAGGCAGAATGACCCGTTTTTCCCAGGGTTCCAGGCGCACACGAGCAAGCAGGCTGGTGCGTGTGTAGGTTTTGCCTCCCTGCTGAAATAGCTGCTGATAAAGGTAATAGCAGGGCTTCTCTTCCTGCTGGATGACGCCTTGAACACGCCATTCCGCCAGGGTGGCAGCGGCGCGCGTGTAGACGTTGTTCAGCTCATTATCGTTCGGTTCCGCTTTGCCAAGCTCAAGCCGCACGATGTTATAGGGGTTGCGCTGATAGTAGCGCTCCTGTGCCTCTTTGCTGATGACATCGAATGGAGGGGTAACAACTTGTGCAAGATCTTCTATTTTCTCATGCGCATAGCGCAAACCGTGGAGCGGTCTGACATCTGCCATAATGTATCGCTTCTCCATCTTTTCTTATCTACGTCCAGCACGCATGGAGCGGGCCTGCCTGGCAATCGGAAATGCTCTATGCCACTCTATTGTATCACGTCTCTCTATAGCAGTCTTTCTTTTTCTCGCTGCCCCGACCTCTTCTCTCCTGTTCAGCTTGTTTCTTGAACAGAGAAACGGTGTTCCAGCCGATGCTTGACAGGATTTGGTCGGCTGTGTTATGATGAAGCTATAGAACAAATGTTTGAAATTGAATATGCTCTCCCTTGACCTCATGATATTCTCCTTTGCTTCCCGCATGGCGGTCGGGTATTCCTCTCTCTCCCCCCGACCGCCGGGGAGGCACCTCTTCTTTCCTCTCGTTCCTGTTGCTTGACCCTCTGCTTGCTCAAGCGCTACAATGGAAGGGCTTGTGATGAAACTGGAATTTGAGGGAGAGAGGCCATAGTATGTATACGATCGTAACGTATCTGGGAATGCTTATTGCTGCTGGAATTCTCTTCTGGGGCGTCTGGCTGGTAACGAGAAGATATCTGGGTCGGAAAAAGGTGCTGCGTGGGCGAGTAATGAACGACTGGGTCCCCTTTGATCCCGCGACAATGGAAGATGATGAAGTTGCCGGGACGCCCTCTGATCTCTCCACGCGAGCCCGGCAAAATGGGCATTTCTCAACCGAGAAACACCCCCGGTATTAATAGAGGCAAGAGCGTTCAGTCTCGTTTCTTGTTTTCTTCGAGCAGGCGAACGACCTCTGCCAGAACATCTTCTGCGTTCAGATCGTTATGGAGCTCATTGTCTGGAGGCGGCACAGGACTGAAGGTGGTAGTATTGAGCGCTTTTCCGCGCTGGAAGAATTCCTGTTCGCATTCTTCCAGGGCTTCGTGGACACTTTTGTGCCCATAGAGGATACGTGGCAGGAGGCTCTGATAGATACCAATCGTCTGCATGATTGCGCGAGTGGCGAGCTGGAACTGTTCAAAGCTCAGGCCGTTGTCGGCGAGCGGAATCGTTTCCTCAAGGCGGATCTCGCCATCATTAAGATCAAGGCCAAACTTGCCAATAGCGATCCGATAATTGACGGCCATCAGGGCTTCAAGACACTCCTGGCGTTTATACAGGCCAAGCGTCGCGATATGGGGGACAATAAACATCAGTTTTCGGGTCTCTCCGCTTTGATGGAAGCCGATAATCAGGCGCCATTGCCCCTGTTCTCCATGAAAGGCCATTTCGACGAGCTCTTGTTTTTCATTCACGTTTGCGACTTTCAGGCCCATCTGTGTGAGGTATTGGATAAGGTGTGAAAGGCCAAAGTGTTCTGGCATGCGCTAACGCTCCTCAAATAATTGATGTAATAATACCTTTTTATACGCTTGTTGTTATAGTAGCTATACATTCAATGAAAGAGTAACAAAAAGGATAACCTGTAGATAAAACTGTTGAGAGCCACAACGCATCTGCACGCAAGCAAAAAGCGGAAGCTCCCCCCAAAGTATACCATATTGTAGAGATGATGTCGTGGGTCTTCGCTCGCAATCTGGAGCGTGGCATGTCATTCGGCCTCGTGGTTGCATGAACACGGAAGCGGGTTATAATAGTTGTATTACCAATCTGCATCTATTTCTTTCTGTGCGCGGGAGCATACTGAAAAGAGAGGCTCTGGTACTGAATTATTGCTTGTAGGAGAAGAGTTCTATGGTTGATCTGAATTCCCTTTCCTTTGAAGAAAAATTACAGCTCGGGGCGGAGAATGCGGTCAAGTGTATGGGGGTGTCCGAGGGCGATCGTGTGGTGATTATAACTGATTATGCACGTGAACATATCGCAAGTCGCGTGGCGGCAGCCGCGCTAAAACGTCATGCCGCCGTTTCTGTGTGCTTCCTTGAGCACTATGGGAACCGCCCTCTCACCAGCTTTTCCGATGAGTTCCGCAATGATCTGATTCAGGCCAAACCGACGGTAACCTTCTATATTGCCACTGCTCAGCCCGGTGAGATTGCGTTCCGTATTCCTCTGTTGCCGTTCCTGGTCAATGAGTTGCGTGTGCGCCACGGGCATATGATCGGTATCGATGACCAGTTGATGACTGAGGGTATGTGTGCCGATTACGACGAGGTATTCAAAGTCACCAACCAGGTCTACGAACTGGTACGCAATGCAAAGACTATCCATGTGACCTCACCCAAAGGTACCGATGTCAGCGCCACCTTCCACCCGGACTGGAAGTGGATCCCCTGTCATGGACGCTATACCGAGCAGGGAAAGTGGGGCAACCTGCCCGAAGGAGAGGTATTTACTGCCCCTGCGACCGTTGATGGCACACTCGTGTGTGAAGTGCTTGGTGACTATTTCTCGGAGAAATATGGCGTCTTGAAGCAGCCGCTGACGATCAAGGTCAAGGATGGTTATATTACCGAGGTCAGTAGCGAAAACGAGGCCCTGGCAAAGGAAGTACGCGACTACTTCTTCTCAGTGCCGAATGGCAACCGGGCGGGTGAGTTCGCGATTGGCACGCTGACCAGCCTGAAGAAGCTGACTGGTAATCTCTTGCAGGATGAGAAAATGCCGGGACTACACGTCGCTTTCGGTAACCCCTACCCGGAGTTTACCGGCGCTGATTGGGATGCTTCGATTCACGTTGACGTCATTCCTACATGTTGTACAATTGAAGTAGATGGAAAGACGATTATGCGTGATGGAGCCTTCGTAATCTAGTATCGTCTTGTAGTGCTACAGACGATATATAGAGCAAGAAAAAGCAAAGAAAGCGCCTGACTAATGCCGGGCGCTTTCGGGCTCTACTCTCTCTGCTTGCCTCTGATACGGCACCCTGCTGAGGATGAGCGGCAGCGTGAGCATTTTCGGGACTGACCGTTTTTTCTTTTTTTGCTGCGAGAGAGGAGCGTAACGTTGACCGCTGTGAGAGGTGAACACCTTATCGGGAAGGAAATCGGTTCCTGCATCCTTGAACGGGTGCTGGGGTGTGGGGGATCAAGTGTTGTGTTTCTGGCTCAACAGCGGAGCCCGGAACGAAAAGTAGCCGTAAAGGTCTTTCTCCCTCGTGCCAACCTGGAACAACAGGTATTACGCAATTATTATGAGCGTTTCTTACATGAGGCTGAAACGGCCAGCAAGCTTGACCACCCGAATGTTCTGCCTATTTATGCCTATGGCGAGCAGGACGGATTGCCCTATATTGTCATGCCCTATATGTCCAGAGGCACGCTCTCGGAGTATGTTGCTCAACATGGTCCTCTCTCGCTGCTGGATGCCCAGTGGTATCTTGAACAGATCGCCTCTGCATTGACTCATTTGCATGAACAGGGCTGGATTCACTGCGATATCAAACCGGCGAATATTCTGATTGATGAAGAAGAGCACGCAATGCTGACCGATTTTGGCATTGCGCAGAAAGTGCAATCGCTGCATCCGACGGAACAGGGAAACTTCTTGATGGGCACTCCCGATTATATTTCTCCTGAGCAGGCAATGGGTGCTGTGCTTGATAGTCGCTCAGATATCTATTCTCTGGGGGTCGCGTTCTTTTTCCTGCTGACTGGACAACTCCCTTTTAAAGCTTCAACGACGATAGCCGTTGCATTGATGCATGTGCATGATCGACCTCCTCGACTTACATCGTTGCGTGTGGATATACCATCGGAGATTGATGCCGTGCTTCAGCGGGCGCTGGAAAAGAAGCCAGAACGCCGTTTCGCCACACCGCTCCAGTTCAGCGAGGCGTTTACAGAAGCGGTTAATCTCTATTATTACCGTGAGCAGCGAGAGCAGAAGAAACGCAGCAAGCGCCTGTTACAGGCCGTTGCGCCGCCCGCTGTACCCGAAGATGAACAGCCAACGCTCGATACTGGCGATCAGATATCGCTTCCAGCTAGAAAGAGGATAACCCCTGCACGCGTGGTCTCACTGCTGTCGCTCCTGTTGGTCGTCATCATCGGCGGATTCGCTGGCGCATTGCTCTACCCGCGACTTTTTACGGTTCCCGAGGTAAAAGCGACACCGACGCCTCTGCCTATGTATCAACCGGCTACCGGAGAGGCGCTTGATCTTCTGACAAGCTGCGATAGCTGGCCGAAGAGTGGATCCTTTTTCTATGACAGCCGAAGCAGAGCTTATCATGTCTTGAATCGGACACCGCAGAATGTGCCGGTGGTCTCGCTTTGCCCTCTGCATAGCTTTCGAGACTTCCGCTTACAGGTTGAGATGAAGCAGATCAAAAGTCCGAAAAATGGGCGTGATAACTATGGCGTAATTTTCCGTTCGGATCCCGGGCAGTCGCACTACTACCTCTTTGAGATTCTGGGTGATGGTTCCGGTCAGTATGCCTTTTATCGCTATGAGGGCAAATGGAATCCACCGTTAGCGCTTGGTGCCTTTCCCGATTTTAAGCCGGGCTTGCAGCAGGCAAACACCCTGACGATTGAGGCCCGGAATAATACTTTTATCTTCGCACTGAATGGGCGCTCGCTTGGGCCACCCGTTGTGGATCCCGGGCATACCGCTCCAGCGGCTGGCCTGATCGGCTTCTTTGTAGAGGCAAATGGAGTTGAGGTGGCTTTCTCAAAGGTGATGATTGAGTCACGGGGAGCAGGGCGCTAATGCCCGCTCCCTTTTGTAGGCGAAGTGAGCGTTTAGCTTCCAAAGGGGAACGAATAGCGTGTCGGGAAAAGGATTTTTAGCAGCGCTTCCCCTTTGCTGTTGGCCAAGACATCCGGGAACATCCGGCGCAGTTCATCCAGACCCCGGTAGCCGAACAGGAGCTTGAGAAATGCGCCATATGGGAATGCGCCATCCGTTTCATTCTCGAATGGCTTCAGGCGGAACTTCTCAATGTTCGCCAGATGGCCTTCTTTGAAAACCAGACGTATACAGCCCCGATAGAAGTTAAGCTTGAGCTCTCCGCTGTAGTTCTCCATTGCTGTGCCGATCAGACGCTGTTCCAGCACGGGCGTGATCTTTTTCAGGAATGCAGGGAGATCGGGAACGCGAATATACCAGGCGTACGGCTGCTCCTGCTTGCTGATAAGATCCTTGCCAAGCGCGTCATAGACTGGATGCTGTCCGCCCAGATGGAAGGTAATCTCTTTTAAGGGATGTTGCCTTATTCCGCTTGGAAGCTGCTCGCCCCAGGTTTTGAGTGCGCGTAGCAATGAGGGCATCAGCACGGACAGCGGTACTCCGGGCTGCACATCCAGCAGGAGTACTGGGAGCTCACTGCCCCATCGGTTGCCCGGCACCATCAGGAAGCCCTGACCCTTGCCTGCTGCATCGGCGATAATGCGAATGCGGAAATAGCCGCGGCGGCCAGACTGTTCCTTTTCTGCATTGATATGATAGCGCCAGAAGGCTGCGGGCACCTCGCACCATACCAGGCTCTGTGGCTTACGGCGGCTATAGCAGGACTCGATCAGCGGCAGATCGTCTTCTGTGGCTTCGCGCAGGCTATAGGGCTCGGATTCACCCTCTTTCAGTTCCGGGACGGCATGAGCGGAGACCAGACATTTGCCCCCGAGGTCAAGAGCATACTCATAGCCAAATTGACGATAAAAGTTCGGAATGCCGGTAATTGCCTGAAGGAGATCCTGATTGGCGGCACTGCGTTCGTGCAGCAGCTCAAAGACGCGGCGAACCAGACCCTGATTGCGATACTCGGGGTCGGAGGCGACGATTTCGGGTCGCCCGACCGGGATTTTGATGCCATCATAGCTCCATGTCTCTTTCAGGTAACAAGAGCAGGCAACGACGGGCTTCCCCTCCTTACTGGTATCCTCAACAAGGGCGTAATCGTTGGGGCCCATTGCCGGGTGTGAGCCGCTCATTAAACGTATCACGGTATCATACAGGCCCTGGTGAAGTGGGTCAGTCTCCTTTTCGCGGAAGGCCTTGCCCACGAGATTGGCGATACGGGGCGCATCCGCGGCAGTGGACCAGCGTAACACCAGGCCATTGCCAAACTCATAGGAGCTCTTTGATGGTGAAGAGAGAGTCATACAAGTCCTCATTTCTAGTTGTTCATGATAAGGGAAACAAAAAAACCGTGGCAGCCATCCACGGTTTTCAGAGAGAGCGGCATCTATATAGCAGTTCTATCATCTGGTGCGTGTAATGCTTCTCTGAAAACAGGCAGAGTGGGCCCATCCTTGTAGGGAGCGTGAGAGGAGACGTGGGTGAAAGCGACGACCATAAAGAGGCTCCTCTGTTGCTGGAATGGGGTGTAAAGCTGCTGCAACACTGGAAATGCCTCCTTTCGATCGTGCTATAATAAGGGCGATGTCACTTCAACTATACCGGGTTTACTGATACTTTGTCAAGGTTACGAGTGACCCCGGCAGGCGTAAAAAGCAATTGACATCGTTTGTGCAACCCTCTATACTGAAACAGACCAAAAATAGAACGTAGCCACTGTGCTGGCCCTCATGGGGGGATAGCATAGTGTGCAGAGGAGGATATCTGGCCCATGACCTACGTAATCACTCAGCCCTGCATCGGCGTGAAAGACGCATCATGTGTTGATGTTTGCCCGGTCGATTGTATTCACCCTTCTGCTGACGAGCCCGGATATGAAGATGCCGAGCAGTTGTTCATTAATCCAGATGAGTGTATCGACTGTGGGGCCTGTGAACCCGCTTGCCCTGTGACTGCCATTTTTGAAGAGTCTGCTGTTCCCGACGAGTGGAAGCAGTTTATTAAGATCAACGCTGATTTCTTTAATGGCTAAGCGGAATCGCAAGTGAATTGTCACTTTCCAAAAAGAAGCGAGTGGGGTGAGCGCTTTTTTTGCTGAGGGCTTACCCCATTCAGTGTTCTATATCTCTTCGTGTGTGATATAATACATGTGCTACTGATTGCTGTACGCACATATTCTTCGTGATGGAGCGAACCCCAATGCCTGTAACTCGACGTAAACGCGCCAACCCACCTGAACAGCCAGAAAACAATAATCATCAAACTGCTGAACAGCAGGAAACAGCCTCGGTTGAGCATCCTGTTTCCGGGCGTTCTGCCGATGTTTCAGCTCAGGCAGAACAGGTGGAGAATCCCGGTCAGGAAACGCCTGCTGTGAGAGGAGAGAACGGTATCTATCAGCAACAAATGCCCCAGAATGGTGGCTCATACAATGAGCGTTCAGAGATGGAGCCTGTGGTCAGGCGCCCGACGTTCCGACGTCCTCAATTGTCGTCATCGAATGCGTCTCAGTCGATGCAGCAGCAGAGCCTGCCTGCCTCTATGACGACGCCTTCTCATGCACCATTGCCCACGCCAACCCACGAGATTACATTACCGCTTGGGAATCTCCTGCATCTGGCCTACAACCCGAGCTATACCGGGGCGGAAGAGGCTCGCAATGCGCTGATCCATAAGCTGGCCCACGAGAGTAAGTCCGGTGGACGTGCTCGCTGCTGGAGCTGTGGATCACTTGCTGTGGCTTATGATCACTGGAATACCCGCAGCAAGAGCTTTGGTGAAGTAGGGATTGCTTTCTGCGAAATTTGTGGCGTGTGGAGCGTTTTATAGTCAGGGATTTCTTGATATCCGTCTGTAATGACCTGTTGTGCTGCTCCTGCAACCTGTAGCAGTGATACCCTGCGGAGAGAGCAGATAGACGCGCTTGCTATTCAGCATGTGACGGAAGAAGAGAAACTCTGTTTGGATTCTGTTGTATCGATGTCGTGCGTATCGGATGCAGCAAGGAGATCGGCATGACAACAGACAAGAATGGGCTGGCTACAATAACCTGCCCGCGGTGTGGTGGAACTATGATCAAGCCTGCTGGAAGTACCTTCTACTGGCACGCTTCAGCGAATCATCCGCCCTGTACAATCACAAATATTCCGGAAGGCGTCTATACAACGACGAGTGGTGGAGAGGCTGACCCCGTCCTCTCTTCTTCCAATGAGGAAAGTCGTATCCAGTCATAATACCGGTTGGTTGCGGTTGCCAGTTTGATGAAAAGGCCGCTTGTTCGTCCAGACTCTTTGAGACGACGCAAGGGCCTTGCCACTGTTTTTGGTTCATCTCTGGTAGAGTGCAACTTCTCTCATCCTGATGCGTATAATAACCAGGGAAGAACCTCTTCAGTAGCTGGAGTATTGAGCGTATACTGAAGAGGCGCTTGGTATTGGCTTTTCTTCTACTGACCGTTTCGACCGGTTGAGTTCTCGCCGCGAGGTGTAACTATGTACAATCCGAATAACAACCCCTATGGTGGCTGGGGAAGGGGACCATATCCTCAACAGCAGCAACAACAAGGTGGTTATAATAACTTCGGCACACGCTATCAGTTCCAGACTGCGCCCTATGCTGGCCCGTTGCAGTCAAGCGATCTGATCAGTAAGGTGATGGGCCTGCTGGCCTTTTCCTTTGTCTTCGCTTCGGCGGGGGCCTGGGTCGGCATGTATGTGCTGCATCTGACGTTTATGACGTATCTTATCGTCGCCATCCTCGGTCTGGTTCTGTTGATTGCGTTGCAGGCAATGATTCAGCGCTATCCCGCAAACCTGATCTTGCTATATGCCTTCACTTTCCTGGAAGGCTTATCGCTCTCGCCGCTCCTGGCGTCCTATGTCGCTTTTGCGCCGACGATTTTGTTGCAGGCGTTCCTGATTACAGCCGCTACTTCTATCGGCCTGTCTATCTATGCCTGGACAACAAAACGCGATTTTACCCGATTGGGAGATTTTCTGTTTGTCGGCTTGATCCTGTTGTTGATCGCTGGCATTGTGAACATCTTCTTCCATTCAACCATCTTTTCGCTCATCATTTCGATTGTCGGCATCGGCATTTTTATGGGCTATATCCTGTTTGATATCCAGAAGGCGAAGTACATGGCGAACACGCTGCCCAATGCCATCGGGCTGACGGTGTCGATGTTCTTGAATGTGCTGAACCTTTTCCTCTACATTCTGCGTCTGCTGACAATCTTACAGGGAAGTGATAGGGATTAGAGCGCCACAAGGGGAAACGATGGGAAAAAGGTTCTCTTTCCCCTTGTCGGATGAAAGTCTCTCTTCGTATACTATTAGGGAGAGCAGAACCGCCGCAGTGTTGTTGTAGAGCTTGACCGCTGATGAGAAGGAATAGAATCTTTTCCTGGTTTTGTTCTCCTCAATAGATGCAGGTTAAGGACCATTTGGGGCTTGACGTAAGCGCGAAATGCATCTATTATGTTCTTGGGAAAGTGAGTAGTTTGCATTATGGAACATGCTAATCTCTTCCACGTTGGAGATCAGGATTTTGAGGAGAAGGTGCTAAAATCCTCAACACCTGTGATTGTGGATTTCTGGGCTTCCTGGTGTGGGCCTTGCCGGATGCTGGCCCCGCACTACGAGCGCTTGAGCGATGAATATGCCGGTCGCTTGAAATTCGCGAAGATGGACGTTGATGCCAACCCGCGTACGCCGGGTAGCTATTATGTCCAGGCCATCCCGACCCTGCTGGTCTTCAAGGATGGTCGCGAAGTTGGCAAACTGGTCGGCCCGCATCCAAGCCGTCTGAAGCCTGAGATTGACCGTATTCTTGCGGAAAATGGGGTTTCTGCCGTTTAAACCCCACTTCGCGGTCTGGTCCCGTTCAGATCTTTTTCAGAAGAAGTTCAAAAGCTCTGAAGTTCTGGGGCCAGACCCCGATTCTTTCGCAATTCCTACTCGACGCATTCCTTTTTTTGTGATATATTCTTGTCATACTATACATATCACATTTTTAACTGTTGTATGGACATAAGGGGAACCGTATATGCCAATTCTAGAACGATCCAATCCGTTACCACTCTACTATCAGTTGAAAGAAGTGCTGAAACAGCAGATCCACTCAGGGCATCTTGCGCCGCATACGGCCATTCCGTCTGAGCCCGAACTGGTGGCTCAGTACCATGTGAGCCGCGCGACCGTCCGTCAGGCCCTGACCGAGCTGGTTCATGAAGGCCTGCTGTACCGTCAACATGGCCGCGGCACTTTCGTTTGTGAGCCTCGTGTGCAGCAGCGCGTGGCAAGCGAGCTGAAAAGCTTCTCCGAGGAATTGCGCCGGCGCGGTCTGAAGCCCGGCGGAATGCTGCTGGTTAGCGAACTGGTGCGCGGCTCTCAGCACGTGCGTGAACAGTTGCGCCTGAACGATGAAGAGCAGGTCGTGCGCCTGGAGCGTATCCGCACCGCTGATGGCGAGGCTATTGCCTATGAAGTCAACTATTTACCCTATCCTCGCGCCATGAACGTGTATCAGCGCGCGAAAGAGGCTGCTGATGGCTCGCTCTATCAGTTGATGGCTTCTGAGGGCATGGTTCCATACATGGCCGAGCACGTTTTTAAAGGCGACAAGGCAAACGAACGTGAGATCGACCTGTTGAAGATTCCAGCCGATGAGTGTGGCATGCGCGTGGAGTGCACCACCTTTGACGAGACCGGTGCGCCTATCTCCTTTACCGAGGCCTTCTATCCCAGCTCGCGTTACGAGTTCCAGTTGACTCTGCGTGTCGCGTCGAAGTAGTTCTATCCGCTGTGACCCATAGGTACCGGGTGTACCTATGGGCTACAGGCTCTTTGGCTGGTTGTATCATGAAAAGGGAGGTCAGTCGTTGTATATGCATGGATATGCAACGACAGGACACGAAGCGGGACCGCAAGTGATCGTGTCTCGGGCGCTCTGCCCTCCTGGTACATCACAGGAAGAAGCTGTAGCCTGTCCTTCAATTTGTTTGTTTTTCAAAAACACGGGGAGTAATACGTGTCGCAGATGGATGATAAGACTCCAGAAGATCGCGCAGATCAGGAGCAAACACAGCAGGTGGCCGATGAGGTCCAGATGTGGACAGATAAGGGCAATAAGGCGGCAGAGGCTGGCAATTATGAGGAGGCTGCCGATTGTTTCGAGCGTGCAGTTGCCGCAAACCCTGAAGATGCCCGAGCCCGCTATAACCTTGCCCTTGCACAGCAATATCTGGATGATACCGAGATGGCGATTGCCGGATATCATCGCGCCATCGACTTGAACCCGAACTTGCTGGAAGCCTATGAGAATATGGCGAATCTCTATGGCGAGTTAGGGATGTATGAAGACTCACTGGAATATTTCCAGCAGGCTCTGGAACTGGATCCGCAGAACGATGAACTCTATGTGAACATTGGCGATACCTATCGCTTTTTGAACCTCTATCGCGATGCGATCCAGTCATATCGCCATGCCTTGATTTTGAATCCTGACAACACTCGTGCATCAGATCAGCTTCAGGACGTACGTGAGCGTGTGAACGATCAATTGCGTCGCATGATGGATCAGGAGCGCCGCATTGATGAAGATCCGGCTGACGCCTCGCGCTATGCCGAACTGGCGAATATCTACCTTGATATGCACCGTTATGACGACGCGTTCTCACTGGCCAATCAGATGATCTCACTTGAGCCAGAGGGACGTGTTGGCTATGACGTGCTGGCCGCTGCTTATGAGCAGATGGGCAATGCTGAGGAGGCCGCGAAGGTCTACAATCACATTGTCGAGCTGGACCCTGAGGATGCCGAAGCCTGGGAAAAACTTGGTTTCTGGCGCTCGTTGCAGGGTGACGAGGGTGGGGCGGTTGAGGCCTATATTCGCGCGGTACAGCTTGATCCCAATCGCACAACCGCACGTTTTAGTCTTGCTGAGGCGTATCTGGATGCGGGGCGCTATGAACTGGCCCTCCCCATTTATCAGAACCTTGTGGAGAACAGCGAGGGACTGCTGAATGAGGACGATCATGCTGCCGCACTGGCCGGACTGGCCGAGACGTACAATACGTTAAAGCGCCATGATGAGGCCCGCCAGACCGCAGAGAAGATGCTGGAACTCTTTAAGGACGATGCCGAGGGCTATTATCAGCTTGCTACTGCCTATGACGGGCTTGGCGACAATGAGAAAGCGATTGAAAATTATCTCAACGCGATTGAGTTGGAGCCGCTGAACGCTGATTACTATAACGACCTCGCTGATTCACTGCGTAAAGCAGGCCGTCTTGATGAGGCGCTCGAATATGCCCATCAGGCGATTGCACTGGATTCATCCCTGACGGAGGCCTACGAAACGCTGGTTGAAGTCTATCGCGCGATGGGTCGCGAGGATGACGCGAAAGCTGCTGAAGAGCAGGTCCAGATGTTGCGGGGTTCGTCCGGCGCCTAGACGACAAAACAAACGAGTTACAGCACAACAAAGCTCCCTCTGGCGCTTTTCCTGCCGGGGAGCTTTTCTTTTTGGCTCAGGCCTCCAGTTTTGGTTCAATGGTATCTGCAAAGGTTTCGAGGTCGTGCGCCGTTCGCTGCAATGAGGCGTGCAATGCGCGTCTATCAATGGTATGTGGCTCATAGAGCAGGCTGTCACGCTGGTTTGTAATATGTTCAAGCTTATAGGCCAGCGGACGCGGAATGATCTGCTCTGTGGCGATGATGCCGAGCAGGTCGTGCTGTTCCTCGGGTTTGCGCAGGCTCAGCGCCGCAATGAGCATTGCGCACAGTTGTAAGCAGGCCTCAATCGCTTGCAATAGATAGCGCTCTCCTGCTCCGTACAGGCGATAATTGGTCGCAAACTCGTCTCGCTCCTTCTCGCCTAACTCCCTGAGTATTATGGTGGCTTCGCGCAGGTTTTTGAGTTGTTGCCGTGCAATCTCCCGGTTGAGCGAGAGGAGCTGCCCTTTGAGCCGCCGCCCGAGCGCCTGGTTCTGGATGTCATTGTATTTGCGGTAGTCCAGGTAGTCCATGACGGCGCGGGTCTCGAACATGATGCGCTTCTTCTCATCGCGACTATAGAGCAACTGCCCGTATTTAATGACATGCGATTTCAGCAGTAACGAGGCCTTATTTAAGATCAGGACGTCGATATTGTCCGATTCAAGGCGTTTCGCCAGTTCGCTGAAGAAGTAGAGTTGATATTCAAGAAATTGATCGGCTTTAATTTGCTCCATCAACAGGATAGCAATATCTACATCGGAGAAATCGCCGAATGGGGCACGGTTGGAGAGTGAGCCCGCGAGGTATGCAACAGTCACCGGGTTTTGTGCGAACAGTTGTGTGAGTTGGGTGTGCTTCTCGAATAGATTCATCAACGACCTCCAAGATATATCCTGGCTTGCCCAGGTCGTTGTTAGGTCTTACCAAAGCTATTCCGAATATTCGCCTTCTATTGCTTGAGGACTACTCTATTCTTTACTAGAACGAGTCGCTTTCTTCTTCCATTGTACCATAAAAAGAGCTTGTCGGAGAAAGAGGGGGAAGCCTTGCGCTCTCACCCCTCTACCCATGCTTCCCCGTCTGTCGCTACCTCCTTTTTCCAGATCGGGACTGTGGTCTTGAGCGTATCAATGATATAACGGCAGGCTTCGAAGGCTTCGGCGCGGTGGGGACTGGCAACAACGATAATCACGCTGGCCTCACCGATTTCCAGTCGTCCAAAGCGGTGCGCTACCGCGATTCGATCAACGCCCCAGCGCTTGCTGGCTTCCTGAATAATTTGCTGAATTTGTGGGTACGCCATCTCTTCATAGACCTCATACTCAAGATAGCGAACCTGTTTGCCACGGGCGTGATTGCGCACGACTCCCTCGAAAACGACGATCCCGCCAACGGTAGGATCGCTGACCGCCGCTACCAGTTCATCACGCTTCAGTGGCTCGCGTGTAAGTTGGATAATCGGGTTCATACGTGTTTCCTCCGGGGTTGACCACCTCCCATTGGGGGAATAAAGACAAGCTCATCTCCCTCATGCAGCTCGGTCTCAGGTTGCACATAGGCCCGGTTGACCGCGCATAGGCAGCGCTCCAGAATGGGCCGCAACGGCGGATAATGGTCCAGCAGCAGGGTGCGAATATTGGCAATGGTGCTACCCTCGGGAACGGTGAGCGTTTCTTCATTCTGGCCGGTCACTTCGCGCAGTGACGCAAAATAGCGAATTCGAATCTTCATGTTTGAGAGTATAACACAAATCGTCTTCCTTCAGGGTTGTGCTTTTGGCGCTTTCCGGGTACATTGAAGAAGAAGTACCTGTATTTGAAAGCGTTATCATAGGAGAACGAGAGAATGAACGAGAACCAGAGCTGGAATGAAGAAAGCTCTGCCATATTCCTTGCATATGCAGATCTTTTTGTCCCGGCACGGGAGGAGCAGTTCGCCTCGTTGATCTCGCTGCTTCCTGCGCGTCAGGATGAGTCTTTTACTGTTGTTGAACTGGCGGCAGGAGCTGGCGTGCTGGCAGAAGCGATTCTGGAGCGTTTCCCTTTCTGCCGCTATCTGGCACTTGAACCATCACAGGCGATGCAGGGGCAGATGCGGCAGCGGCTGGCACGCTTTGCGGACAGGTTGGAAATACGCCCATTCCAGATGGAAGAACTGGCATGGCGGGCGACCTTGCCAACGCCGTTGCGCTGTGTGGTATCGTCGCTGTGTGTTCACCATCTGACGGATGAGGAGAAGGCGACGCTGTTCAAAGACCTGTTTTCGCTGCTCTCTCCTGGTGGTGCGCTGTTGCTCGCGGATATCGTCAGGCCGCTGACTCCATTGGTTGCACAACACTATGCACAGGAATATGATGAGATCGTGCGGCAGCAGAGTTTGCTTCAGTATGGAGATGAAAGCGGTTTTCAGCGTTTCTGTGATGAGCGCTGGAATTACTTCCGTTACGAGTATGAGGATCCCGCTTCAACCGATAAGCCTTCGCTGTTAAGCGACCAGCTCCGCTGGCTCAGTGAGGCCGGTTTCACCGCTGTTGACTGCTTCTGGTTACGCGCTGGCCATGCGGTATTCGGGGGATATAAAGCGTAGCGTGTAGAGGAAGAAACATGCACAATACATGCAACTATCATAGGGGGTAATGAAATAAAGGAGGCCTCTGAAATGTTGTCATAAGTAGAGGGTTATAGAATACACGACATTATTTTCTTGTATCATTGATCGAAGTTGCCTTCGCGCCTCTCTCGATCATGTTTGTACCTCTCCTCGTTACCCATCTTCTTGAGAGGGCGGGTCGGTTGTAAGGATGAACCGACCCGCCTTTTCAACATGCAGGCCAGTATGGTCTGCTTTTTTTATGTCTATGAGCTTCTCAGGGCTATTGTACAAATGGGCTGTGTCTGCGTTTTTATTGTGTAGAGTATTTCCGTTTCGGTTTGCCGCCAAAGAAGAGAGCTGTGTTACAATAGATCAATCCATGTCAGAGGAGGAAAGTTTTTTATGCAAGTGAATATCGTGCAACGCCCGGCATATTCCCTCGGGGTGCTGACACTTGCGCCGAATGAGCCGATTCGTGCGGAGAGTGGCGCGATGGTCAGCATGTCCTATGGAATCACGCTTCAGACGAATACTGGTGGTGGAGTCTGGAAGGCGTTGAAGCGGTCGGTAGTTGGGGGGGAGTCGTTCTTCCAGAATGTCTATGTTGCGCCCCCTCAGGGGGGAGAGGTGACGGTTGCGCCCTCGTTGCCCGGAGACTTGTACCTGTTGAATGTGCATCAATATGAGCAATATTTCCTGCAATCTGGTGCATATGTCGCCTCTGAACTCTCTGTAGAGTTTGATACCTCGTGGGGTGGTGCCAGAAGCTTCTTTGGCACTGGCGGCGGCCTGTTTATGTTGCGCACTGCGGGAAATGGCCAGATTGTTGTGTCTGCTTATGGCGCGATTATAGAGCGCGTGCTTCAGCCCGGTGAGGTTTATACGGTTGATACCGGCCACATTGTCGCCTTTACGCAGAACATGCAGTTCAATGTGCGCCCTGTTGGTGGTCTGAAATCGACTTTCTTCAGCGGAGAAGGTCTGGTCGTCGACCTGACCGGGCCGGGGCGTGTGCTGATTCAGACGCGATCGATCAGCGCGTTCCTGGACTGGCTGATTCCGAAAATTCCCAAACGCGAAAACTAGGCTGTGGGCGAGCAGAGTGTCCTCTACCCTGCTCGCCTTTTTTATGATATACTCATCTAGAATGATCTCGCATCATTCTAGCTTGAACGAATTGGAGGTGCCCCAATGGGTACCAGCATCCGCACCCCTCAGCTTGCGTAGTTGCGCTGAGGGTACCTGACAGTTCAAAACCGTTTTTGAGAGAAGAGCCCTATCGCTTTATTCCTCGCTTGCGATAGTGTTTTACTTACCCCATTTTTGGTATTCCTCCGTCCCTATGTGACGCTCTATGCGCAACTACCCTCACCTTCATCTGGATCCGTTTTTTATGCGCATTTTGAAGGAGCGTAGAGTGAAATTTCCTGCTTTTTTGCGGAAGGGATTGCTGAATCGATCCTTTGCCTGGCTCTGGGCCGGGCAGACGGTCTCTGCTTTTGGCTCACATATTACAGCCCTTAGTGTGGCGTTGGTGGCGCAATTTGCGCTTCATGTCCAGAGCTTTGAATATAGCATCTTGATGTCGCTGGAGGCACTACCAGTGCTATTGTTTAGCTCGCTGGCTGGCGTCTGGGCTGATCATGTGTCGAGGCGTTCGTTATTGCTCTGGGCCGATGCAGGTCGGGCGGCGCTTCTGTTTCTTGTGCCACTGGCTGCGTTCTCTGGTTGGTTGCGTATCGAATTGCTGTACGGGGTGGTGTTGCTGGTCGGGGTGTTGAATGTGCTGTTTGCGGTCGCGTATCAGGCATTCTTGCCCTCGCTGGTATCTGAAGAGCAACTGGCGGAGGGTAATAGCAAGCTGGCATTGAGTGATGCGCTGGCCGAAATTCTAGGCCCATCGCTGGCGGGTGTTCTGATTCAACTGCTGACCGCGCCTTTTGCGATGCTGTTTGACGCGTGCTCCTATCTTGTTTCGGCGGCCTGTATTCTGTTTGGTATTCGGACAGAAGCAAAGCCTGAAGCGCGAGAGGAGGGGGCGGGAAATGCGTTTGCGGGCTGGCGCGAGATCTGGCGCTTCCCTGCTCTGCGGGCTCTTGCCTGCTATGTGACACTGCGGAGCTTCTGCGGAAGTGCGTTTGTGCTGTATATCCCCTTTCTGATTGATGAGTTGCATGTGTCCTCGCTCGCCCTGGGGATCATTATTTCCGCGGGTGGAGCCGGGGCATTACTTGGGTCGATACTGCTTTCTCGGTTGGTGGCTCGCTACAGGAGTGTGTCCTTGCTCCTCTGGGGAGCGCTGATTCATACCGGGGTAAATCTGTTGAACCCGCTGCTCCCTGGCTCCCTGGCGCTTACGTCTGTGCTGCTGTTCGGGATACAGCTTGTTGGCGATGCTAGCTACGCGATCTATAGTGCCAGTGAGATCACGCTGCGTCAGCGACTGGTTGCGGATGAGTACCGTGGGCGGGTGAATGCCTGTCTGCATCTGCTGGAAAACGGGATCGCTCCTCTGGGAATGGTGCTGGCAGGAGGAATTGCCCGGAGTGTCGGGGTGCGCCCGGTACTGTTGATTAGCTCGCTTGTGGCGCTTGTCCTCGGAGGCTGGCTGTGGTTCTCGCCTGTACGTCGGGTCAGGCTGTAGGGCAAGAAAGAGCCCTCTGACTTCTTCTCAGAGGGCTTCTTTGTGCTTTATGATCCGAAGGCAAGACCCGGGAAGAGGGTCTGTAAAAGCAAGTAGATGTTCAGGATTGCAATCAGAATGGCGACGAACCAGGAAAGGAGCTTGAGCCAGAGCGGATTGACAAAGCGTCCCATTTTGGTCTTTTCGCTTGTGAACTGAACCAGTGGGAAGACCGCAAAGCTCAACTGAAACGACAGGATTACCTGACTCAGCACCAGCAGCTCGCCAGTTCCTCGCTCACCGTAGAGCGCCGTGACGATCACTGCGGGCACAATGGCAATTACACGGGTAATCAGGCGACGTAACCAGGGCTTCAGGCGAATATTCAGGAAGCCCTCCATCACAATCTGACCGGCCAGTGTTCCTGTGAGCGTTGAGTTCTGCCCGGAAGCCAGCAGTGCGATCGCGAAGGCAGTGCTGGCAATCGGTGCACCCAGTACTGGCGTGAGCAGCTTATAGGCGTCCTCGATATCGGCCACGTTGGCGTACTGAGTGCCATGGAAGGTCGCAGCCGCCACAATCAGGATAGACGCGTTAATCACAAAGGCGAATAGCAGTGAGACGGTAGAATCGATCGTTGCGAATGTAACGGCCTGCGCTTTCCCTTCGTCGTCACGTTTGAAGGCGCGGGTCTGCACAACACTGGAATGCAGGTAGAGATTGTGCGGCATCACGGTTGCGCCCAGAATACCGATCGCGATGTAGAGCGCCTGCGGATTGGTCACGACTTCTGGACGCGGGACCAGATTGCCCACGATCGGCAGGATATCGGGTCGTGAAGCGATCAGTTCATAGCCGAAACAGAAGGCGATGGCAAGAATCAGAGCGCCTACAATTGCCTCAATGAGCCGGAAGCCCTTGTGCTGTAAAAAGAGAACAAGAAAGACATCGAGCGCTGTAATAATGACTCCGATAATCAATGGGATACCGAACAGCAAATTTAAGGCTATAGCGGAACCAATGACTTCCGCAAGGTCACAGGCTGCAATCGCAATCTCACAAAGGAGCCAGAGCACAAAGGTTACTGGTCGAGAATAGTGATCGCGGCAGGCCTGTGCTAGATCCCTCCCGGTCACAATGCCGAGCTTAAGGGCAAGATGCTGAAGCAAGATCGCCATCAGGTTTGAGATCAAAATGACTGAGATGAGTAAATAGCCGAACTGGGCGCCTCCGGCCAGATCTGTGGCCCAGTTCCCCGGGTCCATATACCCTACTGCAACCATCAGGCCGGGTCCCAGGTAGGCCAGCAAGGTTCTCCAGAAGCCCTTCTTCTGGGGAACCTTTATTGTCGCGTGCACTTCTGGTAGTGATGGGAGACCTGCACTCCTTTTCCATCCCTGCTCTTCCGGCAACGGGCTTGATACGGATGTGTTCACCGTTTCTTGCGCCATGTATTTTCGTGCTCCTCTCATACGTTCTATTGTGCTCCGTGGAGCGATAATTTTGAGTGATAAATATAAATTTTTAGCTCTCTAAAATTTACTATAACATAAACCTAAAAAAAGCTCAAGCGGTTCTGGGGAGACTTTTTCTCGAGAGAGAATATTTCTTTACTAGCACTTGTGTATTGTTGCGTCTTTTTGAGAGGCAAGCCCTGTTGAAAACACGTTTGGTCTTTGTAATCCGCTACGTTGCTTGCTGCTCTGACAGAAGAACACGTTCAAGAGCGTCAGACCTTTCAGGGAGGGCAAATGCTGAATAGTGTTTCTAACTTTGAATTATCGGATTTCGGCTGACACATATTATCTGATTTTTCCGGCTAAAAAAGGGCAAATACCCGTGTTTTTCTTGTATGATAGAAAAGTAGACCACTGAAGGAAAAAAGCGGGCCCTGAGGTGTCCAGAGCCCGCCTGAATGGTTCAGCTTATTGATGTGCTTCCTGTGCGATGCGCAGAGCCAGTTCGGCCAGCGTACGCACACCAACGCCTGTCCCCCCGACTTCCTGATAGGGCTTGCCGGTATCGACAGCGCTGGTGCCTGCAATGTCAAGGTGTGCCCACTGCGCGTCGTCCACGAAGTTTTCAAGGATCTTGGCGGCAGTGATGGAGCCTGCATGGCGGCCACCGGTCTGCTTGATGTCGGCGATCTCGCTTTTGATCTGTTCGCCGTACTCCTCATCCATTGGCATCGGCCAGTATTTCTCGCCCGAGAGCTTGCCCGCATCAATGATCCGCTGTGTCAGCTCCTCGCTGTTGCTGAAGACGCCTGTATAGACGGTTCCAAGCGCGACAACCATTGCGCCGGTCAGAGTTGCCAGGTCAATAATCGTCTTTTGGCCCTCTTTGCATGCATAGGAGAGCGCGTCGGCCAGGATCAGGCGCCCTTCAGCGTCAGTATTGACGATCTCTATGGTTTTGCCGTTCATAATGCGCAAAATATCGCCTGGTTTGTACGAGCTGCCGCTGGGCATATTTTCGCAGGTTGGAACATAGGCCGTTACATTGATCTTTGGCTTGAGTGACGCAATTGCCTGCATTGCGCCAAGTACAGCAGCCGCTCCGCCCATGTCGCCCTTCATGCTCTCCATACCAGCCGCGGGCTTGAGGGAGATGCCGCCTGTATCAAAGGTGATGCCCTTGCCGACAAGCGCAAGATGTTTCGCGTTCTTATCCTCGGCTCCGTTATAGCGCAAGATGATGAAGCGTGGGGGTTCGGCGCTGCCCTGAGAGACTCCAAGCAGACCGCCCATTTGCAACTCTTGAATCTTCTCTTTGTCGAAAACCTCGTACAGAATGCCGTACTTCTTCGCCATTGAGACGGCGCGGTTCGCCAGCTCGCGTGGAGTCAGGACGCAAGAAGGCTCGTTAATCAGGTCGCGTGCAAAGTTTGCGGCTTCTGCCAGCGCTCGACCTTTGTCGATGGCCTGCTGTGCGGCGGGGTCGTTGCTGACAATGGTTAACGAGGCGACTTCACGGCTCTTATCCTGTGTCTGATACTTACGGAAGGTATACGCGCCAAGCACTGCGCCCTCGGTTGTGGCCTGAAGGGCAAGCGAGGTGTCAACGCTGGATGCTGCCCAGTCGAACGCGAAGGCGACGTTCTGTGCACCAGTATTTTGCAAGTGACGAGTCACGGTGGCGCTTGCGCGGCGGAACGACTGCGCGTTTACCTTCTTGTCAGATCCCAGACCTACAACAATGACACGACGTGCTGGCAGCTTCCCAAGTGGGTGGAAGGTCAGCAGCTCACCGAGTCCGGCTTTGAACTCTCCGGCGGCACAGCTTTCGCTGATCGCTCCGCCGAGTTGCTCATCAATAGAACGGGCAACAGTTGCGAGCGTGACGCTCTTTTGCTGGCTCTCGGCAGTAGCAGCCAGAACCAGAGCATCACACGATACTTCTTGGATTGAGGTTGTTGTAAGACGAATATCCATACGATCTACCCTTTGTACTCCTGTTCCCTCTTCTGGCGGAAGAGAGAACCTGTTCTGGTGTTGAAGAAATAAGGGCGCTTAGCCGTCTCCTTGTATGAAGCTGGATTGGAAGCGCCTATATGTTAGTATCGCACATCATCTCAACACTTTGTCGCCTGTTCTACCTGAATAAGGTGCTGTGCTGGATAATCAGGGCAAAAGCCGTTCAACCAATTCAAGCAACTGCCGCGGCTTAAATGGCTTGGTCAGATATTCTGTACAGCCGATCTGGCGAGCGGCCTCGCCCTCATCATGCAGCGCATAGGCGGTAACAGCGATGATCGGCACTGTTTCCATGCCCGGACGAGCGCGAATGAGTTGTGTAGTACGGTAGCCGTCCAGAACGGGCATCGAGAGATCTGTCAGAATCAGATCGACCTGTTCGCGGTCCAGAATATCGAGCGCCTCACGGCCATGCGTCGCGCTCAAGCAGCGATAGCCACGCGTTGAAAGCACACGCTCGATCAGGATACGATTTGACACCTCGTTCTCAACAATTAAGATGGTACGTTGATTGTTCATACCTTTGTTACTCTTTTCTCCTCTTCCATCACTGAGTGCGTATTTACATTCCTTGATGAAGCGGGGCGATCGGGAGGGTAAAGGAGAAGGTTGAGCCCTGCCCCGGAATACTCTCGACCGTCATTTCTCCCCCCTGTAACTCGATCAACTTTTTCGCGATTGTCAGGCCGAGGCCGGTACCGCCAAACTTACGCGTGGTGCTGCCATCAGCTTGACGAAAGGCCTCAAAGATATAATGCAACGCGGCAGGAGAAATGCCAATACCGGTATCACTGACCAGGACGCGAACTCTCTCGTTGTTGCTCATGCAGTGACAACGGATAGTCACACCACCTGTTTCCGTAAACTTGAGCGCATTTGATATCAGATTGATAGCGACCTGCCGTAAGCGGTGCTCATCGGCCAGTACCGGTGGCAGGTCGTGAGCGCCTTCCAGCGTCAGGGCCAGATTTTTATTGTTTGCCATTGGTTTGAGCTGGTTGACAACATCCTGCAAGCACCGTTCCAGATTGAGCGCTTCAGGGTTGACCTCGATCCGGTCTGCCTCGATTTTGGAGAGATCAAGCATATCATCGACAAGGTGTGAGAGGTCTTCGGCACGCTTCACGATAAACTGAATATGCTCTTCCTGTTCCGTGGTGAGCTCGCCATCCACAAAGCCCTCGAGGATCAGGGCCCCATAACTGATAATGCTATGCAGCGGCGTGCGGAGCTCATGCGTGACATTCGCCAGAAACTGTGATTTGAGCTGATTAGCCCGTTCTAGTTCGGCGTTTTTCTCTTTGACCTCGGCGAAGAGGATCGCGTTTTGAATAGCCATTGAGGCCTGAATGGCAGCCGTACTCAACAGGAACGTATCACGTCCGCTGATCTGGTTAGGCTGATCGGCATAGAGAATAAAGGCGCCTATGGCCTGCTCTTGCAGCAGGAGAGGGACGGCCACAACGGAGTGGTAACCCGCCTCAAGTGCCAGCCTGGCCCAGACTTCTTGTTTTTCCTCATAGATCTGGTCGATATTTTCGGCGTAGGCGATCTTCTTTTTCTGGATAACCATTTGTGCCAGCTTCATATCTAGTTCGCGCAGAGCCGAACGAGGGATACGTGAACTCGCGTCCGCGATTCCAACAGATGTGCTGCTTTGTGGGGCAGGGCTCTGGCGCAGGTTGGGGAGCGCGGCCATTTTGGTTGTCGCGGCCAGGGTAATATCTCCGCCTGGATCGGCATAGACGCTTACTTTGCCCTTTTCTTCCTCGTGAGAGGGCACTGGTGGCGTATAGGAGAGGCCTGAGGTAGTGACCTGCTTGCTTTTTGGCAATTCCCACTGTGCTACTGCCCAGGGTTGCAGCATTTCGCGCCCATAGAGATGCAGTGAGACATGTTTGACCTTCATAATCGTTCCCAGGCGGGTCACGATCTCACCAAGCAGGTGCTCAAGGTTCAGGGTAGAGATCAGCCCATCGCTCAGAGTTAGCAGGTTGCGCATCTGCTCGGTCATCGCCTGATTCTCCTTCTCACGCGACTCATTGAGTACTGCGATACGCTGTTCCAGCATATTGAGATCATCATCCAGCTCGCTTGTTTCCGGCTCCTGTGCAGGTGTTAAGCTGGTGCTGAGGTTGGCCTGAAGCTGGCGAAGTGGTTGAATTAAGAGCATGCGTGTGGTAGACATATAGGCCAGCAGACCGAGAGCGAAGATACAGAGGCCGGAGCCGCCAAAGATTAACAGGATTTGCGGGCTGCTATAGTCGACGCCCGGATAGCTGTCGATCGCGACCAGGACGATATCAGGGGAGATCAGCCCGGGGAGCTGGATCTGATCGCTGAGGGTCAGGAAGCGTTGTTTGCCTTCTAGAATCTGAAACTGTTTGGCCTGACAGGTGGCCTCATTAACGCCAATTTGCTGCTCGGTGACGCCCGCGATGCCGCGCACCTCACCTTCGATACACAGAGCCGCGTTTGTACCGGCGCGTTGTGTCAGACCGGCCACGAAATAGTTATCAATGCGTTGTGTGGCGATCAGCAGCGATTGTCCCTTCCCGCTCCCGATAGGCTGAACGATCGTCAGGACCCAATTCTGCTCGCTATCGCTTTCTGTCGCCTTCTGAACGGCAATGATCGGCTCGCCGGTGAGTGCTGGATCCAGCGGGGGAAGATTCTGTTGCAGAGCCGCCTCACCGAGCTGCGTTTTCTGCTGTTGGTCACGAGTCAGAATGGAGATGGTTGAGAGGCGCAGGCGTGACATATGGCTGCTTAAGAGTTCCTGAAGCTGATTCTGGGTATTGCGTCCGTTGAGCAGAGGGGGAAGCTGCGGGTTTTTGGCGAGCTTATCAAGCTCTTGAAGCAGCGTTGCGATCTGCCCTTGATAGGCACGAGTGAGCAGCGTGAGATGCCCCTGTACTCCGTTTCTGGCGCTCTGCTCTGTGTAGACCTCGGTGAGAAGCCAGGTCACAATTGAGAAGAGAAGCAGGCACGACAGGAGTATCAGGGTTGCGATAGTAATTAATTTTCCTCCAAGAGATCTGGCAATGAACCGCATGCGCTTCTACTGATGCTATCCTCTCACAAACTGATGCTTACGGATCTTATGATAGCATGAATGGGCGGGGGTTGCATCCGGGTAAAAGTAAGGGGCGGACGGGGTGCCAGCTCGTCCGCCCCTCACCACGCATAGTGACATGAAGTACTACGCGAAGTTCCAGAAGGTGCGCGTGTAAACCCCATGGGGAAAAGGTTACACGGAAAAGTAGATATACGTTACAAGCCGCTCGTCGAGGTGGAATTGCTTGCTCGCGTATATCCCGCCCTCCATCCTGGACCTATGTATTATAACGCATAAGTGAGTGATTTGTTATCACTTTCAGGGGGGGAATTTCTCGTTTTTACGAGAAAACGCTAAAAAATAGCTCTTTCCTCCTATTGGGTGCGCTGCACCTCACCTGGACTATCCGTACATGAACTGCACGATTTATAGTGTAAAGTCTGGCAGGAGCGATAAAAGGAGGATTAGAGATGATGGGAGTTAAGAAAGGATTCCTGTTCCAGGCAGCGCAGAAGCTCGTAGTATTCCCGGGAGGAAAAGAGGTTGTGTGAGAGCGAGGGGGTAGGTTTGATTCGAGGCATCAAAGTGAGGAGAGTATCAAAACGGTAATAATCAATCAGGATACTGCGGCAATCCGGACAATCGACCAGATGGGAGGCGACCGAGGAACGCTCATCGCCTGCGAGCATGCCGTCAAGGTATGCGCTAAGCAAATCCCTGACTTGCTCGCAGTTCATCGCCTGGCTCCTCCTTGCTCTAATGCTCGATAGTGTTCACGAAACGACTGACGTGCTCTGGACAAATACATCTTCACACCGCTTTCCGCAATATTGAGGGTCTGAGCAATTTCGCTATACGTGAAGCCTTCCTGAGTATAGAGCAGAAGCGCGGCACGATATTGTTGAGGCATGCGCTTGAGAGCAGCTCTGACAAGCTCGGTGGTTCCGTATACTTCCTGCGGATCGGCGTTTTCAGCGTCGGCGGGCTCATGGTCAAGATCTTGCCAGGGAAGCCAGGCGATAAGTTTCTTCCGCCTGAGCGCATCATAGGCTGTATTGGTAGCAATGCGGTACAGCCAGGCAGAGAGCTTGAGGTTTGAGTCCATTTTGGGCAGAGCGCGAAAAGCCTTCAGGAATGTATCCTGAGTCAGGTCGTCTGCCTGTTCACGGTCGCCTACCAGATGATAGACGTAATTGTAAATAGCAGTTTTATATTCGTCATAAATCTGTTCAAAGGACCACGTACATTCCTTTGTGTCCACGCGGGTCATGCGCTATTATCCCTTCGATGGCTACTATTATCAGCTTGTCCGTTCCTCGCAAGTGATAATGCCCCATGCACGGAGGGAGCCGAGAACCGGCTTTCCGGTGGGATAGCATGACCTTATCCTTCTGTCTAGTGGAACGGACAGAGGCGTTTCCGGTAACATGTACAGGCGTTTGTCACCAGAGCGCCAGGATGTGGAAATCCTGCGGTGCAGCAGGCCTACATCTGTGACAGTTACTTGCAGTTGCGCGTCGTTTCGTCTATCATGGTAACATACTTTAAGGGTTTTTCTGCTATTTTTCGTCTATAGCCTAGTACTATTGGGGGGAAGAAACCCTCATCATACTCTCCTCCTCGTTACATTAAGGGAGGTTTTTCGATTTTTCTCGTATGCAAAGAATAAGGAGGACTTTGCTTCATGTCTTCTCTTCTTCGGCAACAACGGGTACACGCAGTCTGGTGGGAGGACGATGGCGAAGGGGCCGCTGTTTGCCTGCTTGATCAGACGCAACTTCCCGCTGAGGTCGTCCATCTTCGATTGCGGCATGAGCAAGAGGTAGCTGATGCGATTCGCTCGCTGAAAGTGCGTGGTGCTCCTGCTATCGGGGCAACCGCTGCCTTTGGGCTCTGTCTGGCGCTTGCGCGGCTGCTGCGTGAGCAGGGTGAGGGGCTGACCTGTGCTGCCGCTTATGCTCATTTTCTCAAAGTTGCCGAACTAATGCGTGGTACTCGCCCGACGGCTGTGAATCTCTTCTGGGCCATCGAGCGGATGCAACGCTGTGCAGAGAGGCTTGCAAAAGAGGAAGTCGCGCCGTCCTATCTGGTGCAGCAGCTTCAGGCTGAGGCGCAGGCGATCGTGGATGAGGATGCACAGGCATGTCTGCGCATGGGTGAGCTTGGAGCCGAATTGCTTCAGGACGGCGATCATGTGCTGACGCATTGCAACACCGGGATGCTGGCAACGATGGGATGGGGAACTGCTCTGGCTCCGCTCTATATCGCTCATCGCCAGGGAAAGCGGATTCATGTCTATGTGGATGAAACGCGCCCGGTTCTTCAGGGAGCGCGCTTAACGGCCTGGGAGCTTTCACAGGAAGGTGTTCCTCTGACTCTGATTACCGATAACATGGCTGCGTATTTTATGGCTCAGGGAAACATCAAAGCGGTGTTTGTGGGGGCTGATCGCGTTACCGCCAACGGCGACGTTGCGAACAAAATCGGCACCTATGGGCTGGCTGTTCTGGCGCGGGCTCATCAGATTCCCTTTTACGTTGCGGTTCCTCGCTCGACAATTGATCTGTCACTTGCATCTGGCGCACATATTCCGATTGAGCAGCGTAATCCTGCTGAGGTAACAACAATTCGTGGGGTCTCGATTGCTCCTGCCGGTGTTCAGGTTGCCAATCCCGCCTTCGATGTAACGCCCAATCACCTGATTACGGCTTTGATTACGGAACGCGGCATTGCTTACCCTCCTTTTGCCGATTCGCTTCGTCAGATCTGTGCTGACGATTAACACTCATCTTGCTTGGAAGGTTGCACGGGTACAATGGATACCGATATTCTGCACGCTGTATCCCAGTATGCACAAGAAGTGCTTGGGAATGAGGGGTTCCGTTATGCCAGCGCGGTCGTCGCGAATTGTAAAATGCTTGCCCTGCAAATAGAGGCTGAAGAAGAGGCTGCGCCTGCTATCAATACGGAGGCCCTGGTTCTTGCCGCCTATCTGCATGATATTGCGGTTGTTTCCTCTGGTTTTAAAGACCATCACCGCAAGTCAGCCGAGATGGCGGTTGAGTTTTTGAAGCAACAGAAAGCGCCATCAGAACTGGTCGAGCTCGTTGAACAGATTATTCTGATCCATACGACCAGTGTTCCTGAGGGAGAGCGCGAGTCAGTGCCCATAGAGGGTCTGATTCTCTATGATGCCGATAAGCTCGGTCGCTTGAGCGGCCTTGCCGTGGTGACTTCTTTGATTGAACTGGGTGAGCGCTACCCACATCGCGCCGCTAACAGTGACTTGCTGGCCGCGGTGCTACGCCACATCGAAGAGCGCTTTATTGAACTGTATCAGTCTTTGCATACTCAGCCAGCTCGCGAGCTGGCACGAGATAAATTTAATCGTACACTTGCATTCCTGGACGGCGTGATTGAGCATCTGAGTGATGCCACTCCTGTCTGATCGTTTTCATTTTGCTACTTTATCGGACAAAACCTGTCCGAACATTTTGTGTCCTTTATGGAGGTCGTTAGCAGTGTCTATTCTTGTTGTTGGGTCAATCGCTCTCGATTCGATTGAGACCCCCTTTACCCGGGTCGAGAGGGTGCTTGGTGGTGCGGCATCATACTTTGTTACCGCTGCTTCCCTGTATACGAAGGTCAATATGGTCGGGGTCGTCGGCAAGGATTTCCCGCAGGAGCATCTCACGTTCTGGGAACAGCGAGGTGTTGATCTGAAAGGGGTCGAGATCAAAGAAGGGCAAAACTTCTTCTGGCGCGGGCGCTACCATATGGATATGAACCTCCGCGATACGCTGGAAACAGAGCTCGGCGTCTTTGGCGATTTTCACCCCATTGTCCCCGAGGAGTATCGACAATCCCCCCTGCTTTTCCTGGCAAACATTCACCCGGAACTTCAGCTAGAGGTACTCGAACAGGTTCCTTCTCCCCGCCTGACCGTGCTTGATACAATGGAGCTCTGGATCAATACAACACGTTCCCAGTTGACTGAGGTGATGAAGCGCTCCGATGTTTTGCTGATGAGCGAGGAAGAGGTGCGCCACTACACGGATCAGCCGAGCGTGCTTGCCGGGGTGCGGCAGCTTTTTGGGCTTGGCCTGAAGTATATTGTGGTCAAGCTAGGCAGCTATGGGGCTCTGTTGTTCGGCGCAGATGGCACCTATTTCAGTGCTCCGGCCTATCCGCTGGAAGAAGTGATTGACCCAACCGGCGCAGGAGATTCGTTCGCAGGTGGCTTCCTGGGCTACCTCTCGTCGGTACAGCCCGGTGCGGATGGAACCTATACAATTGACGATCTCAAGCGAGCTGTGGTGCATGGAAATATCATCGGCTCCTTTGTCTGCTCCGATTTCAGTATCGATGGTCTGCGAAACGTGACTATGAGCGACGTGGAGCTGCGGTACAAGGAACTTGTGCTCTTCTCGCATTTTGACCCATCCTGGAAACCGGTCTCATCTTTGCAGGATACCAAAGAGCAAGTTTTGTAGTACAATAGTCGATGGTGTGTTCAGAAAAATGTGTTTGAGAAGGCGAACCTGCGTGTTCGTCAACTCTTTGCTACGGCAGTTTGGACGCTTGTTGTTCTCTGAAAATGCTGTGGCGTTTTCAGGAAATGAAATGCCTGTAGTGGATTGAAAGAAAGAAAGAAAGAAGAGGAATAGCATTTCTATGTCTATTTCGACCAAAGGTGATGTGAAGGACCTTGCCCTTGCAGCCCGCGGACGTGACCGTATCGAGTGGGCCGCGAAGGATATGCCCGTTCTGCGCCTGATCCGTGAGCGCTTCGAGAAGGAACAGCCGCTCAAAGGTGTGCGTATGTCTGGCTGCTTGCATATTACGACCGAGACCGCCAACCTTGCGATCACGCTGAAGGCGGGTGGCGCTGACCTCGTTCTCTGTGCCTCAAATCCCCTGTCAACACAGGATGATGTGGCTGCTGCTCTGGTGAGCGAGTACGGGATTCCAACCTTTGCCATTAAGGGCGAAGATGAGAAGGTGTACTATCAGCACATTTATGCTGTGCTTGATCATAAGCCAAATATGACAATGGATGATGGTTGTGACCTCGTCTCGACGCTCCACAAAGAGCGCACCGCGCAGGTGCCCGATATCATTGCAGGCATGGAAGAGACGACAACCGGTGTCATTCGCCTCAAGAGCATGGAGAAAAACGGTGTTCTGAAGTTCCCTGTGCTGGCGGTCAATGACTCTGATACAAAGCATCTCTTTGACAACCGCTATGGTACCGGTCAGAGCACGTTGGACGGCATTATCCGTGCAACCAATCTGCTGCTTGCCGGACGTAATGTTGTGGTGATCGGCTATGGCTGGTGCGGTCGTGGCGTCGCTTCCCGCGCTCGTGGCATGGGTGCGAATGTGATTGTCTGTGAAGTTGATCCGGTGCGCGCACTTGAGGCCGTGATGGATGGCTTCCGCGTGATGCCTGGTGTTGAGGCTGCCGCTCTTGGTGATGTTTTCATCACCGTGACCGGCGACATCAATGTGATCGATGTGCCGCATCTGGAGCGTATGAAGGATGGAGCGATTATCGCGAACTCCGGTCACTTCAATGACGAGATCAACATTCCGGCGCTGGAAAAGATGGCGACCGGTAAGCGGCGCGTGCGCGATTTTGTTGATGAGTACACCTATGCCGATGGTCGCCGCATCCACTTGCTGGCTGAAGGTCGCCTTGTCAATCTGTCCGCTGCGGAAGGTCATCCCGCCAGCGTGATGGATATGAGCTTCGCAAACCAGGCGCTCGGTAGCGAGTATATGCTGAAGCATGCAAACGAGTTGCAGCCGAAAGTCTATACCATCCCCACCGAGATCGATCAGGAAATTGCCCGCTTGAAACTTACCGCGATGGGCATCAGCTTCGACAAGCTGACTCCTGAGCAGGAACAGTACCTGAACTCCTGGGAGTCTGGCACCTAGTCGCTGGTCCGCAATGGGATTCGGGGAGCCTCTGGCCGTGGACCGGGGGCTCTCTGTGGTTGTTGAAGTATTCCTGTTCTGGTGGCTATAGGGCGGTCCTTCCGTGTGGCTCTGACAGAAGAGCATTGACAATGGCAGGTTTTTTGCCGTAAAATAGGTACGATATACGTGTTGTAAACGTTTCTAAGAAGCAATGACACATGATGTCAGATGGTCCCTTTGACAGGGGTTCTCCCTACGGGGGGAGAGGAGGAACAGCAATCTGCCTTTTGTTCACACCTTCTCGCAAGCCACTTCTTTGAAAGTGAAGCCTTTCAGCGAGGTGAACGATGCGTCATGTAGCTCCGATCGTTTGCAAGTGCGGCGAAGAGTAGTGGGCACCGCAATTTGCCCTGTACGGCTGGACCGTGCGAACGGATGACCGATAAACCCATTGGTCATCACTTTAAGATATTGTTCAGAGTGACAGTACATAAACAATAAAACATCCTATGAGATCGCTCTCATCAAGAGAGGTGGAGGGAAACGGCCCGATGAAGCCCGGCAACCCGTCTGTGTTTTGTCTATGACAGGAAGGGTGCCAATTCCGGCGATAGCAGCTATCGCAAGATGAGGGGAATGTGCTAAACGCCAGGCCCCTGAAAAGCAGGGGTTTTTTTGTGCCTTCAAACCGACTCTGTGTATCTTTCTTGTCTTTTCTACAGCGCACATGTGCACATCTTCCCGTATCGCCTCGCGAGAGTAGTCTGCGGTGTTTGAGTTCTATCATTTATAGAGAGAGGATGGTGTCTGCAAATTGCAAAGTTTTATGCAGAATCCGAAAACATTCTTTACCAGTGAATCGGTCACCGAGGGACACCCGGATAAGATGTGTGACCAGATCTCGGATGCGATTCTTGACGCTATTCTGACGCAGGATCCGTATGCCCGTGTTGCTTGTGAAGCCGCGACAACAACCGGCCTGATCCTTGTTGCCGGTGAGATTTCTACTTCTGCCTGGGTTGATATGCCCGCGCTTGTTCGTCAAACAATCGAGCAAATCGGCTATATCAATGCTGAATATGGTTTTGACTATCGTACCTGTGGGGTGGTGACCGCAATCGGTCAGCAGTCGCCTGATATTGATATGGGTGTAAGCTCCTCGTTGGAGTCGCGGGAGGCTCGTCTGACTGATGATGAGTTGGAGCGTGTCGGCGCTGGTGACCAGGGTATGATGATCGGTTTTGCCTGTAACGAAACCCCTGAGTACATGCCTATGCCTATCAGCCTGGCCCATAAGCTCACTCGTCGCCTGTCTCAGGTTCGTCGTGATTCCTGGCGCGGTGAGGGCTCGATGGCATATCTGCGCCCTGATGGCAAGAGCCAGGTAACGGTACAGTATGAGTATGGCCGTCCTGTTCGTGTCGACACCATTGTGATCTCAACTCAGCACGCCGACTATGTGGATCAGGAGCAGATCCGCCAGGATGTGATTCAGCATGTGATCCGCCCGGTGATCCCCGAGGAGCTGCTTGACAACGAGACGAAGATTTTTGTCAATCCGACCGGACGCTTCGTGGTAGGAGGTCCGATGGGCGATGCCGGCCTGACCGGTCGCAAGATTATTGTTGATACCTATGGCGGCATGGCTCGTCATGGCGGCGGTGCGTTCAGTGGTAAAGATCCCACGAAAGTGGACCGCTCGGCCGCATATGCTGCTCGCTACATCGCGAAGAACGTGGTTGCGGCTGGTCTGGCCGATCGTATCGAGCTTCAGGTTTCTTACGCGATCGGTGTTGCGCGTCCGCTCTCGCTGTTCGTTGATACCTATGGTACCGGGAAGGTTTCCGATGAGGAGATCGTGCGCCTGATTAACGAGCACTTTGACCTGCGTCCCGCGGCGATTATTCAGGATCTCAACCTGCGCCGTCCGATTTATCGCCCCACGGCTGCCTTCGGCCACTTTGGTCGCACTGATATTGAGCTGCCCTGGGAGGCGCTGGATAAAGTACCAATGCTGCGCAAGGGCGCAGGCGCGGCGCTGGAGAGCCTCTAGAGCCGAGAACACTGGTTTTTATGAAGAGCTATGGGAGAAGCACCATAGCTCTTTTTGTATGTCGCGTACGGCCTTGTTTAGACTGGAGCAGCAGGGGTCTGCACCTCACTCGCTTCTGGCACGCTTCAGTATTGCGCTTGATCACTTCCGCTGAGACCGCCCTGTTGTTCCCTGAAGGAACTGCTCCTCTACAGGTGCTCCTTTCCACATACCTTCTTGAGATGAAGAAGCTTCTTGCTCAAAAAAAACGCGAGGCGTATCCTTTGAGCAGGTTCATTATGAGCGCAGGACTAAAGTGTGACGGCGCGCTTGCAAGCACATGAAGTGATCTTTATCTGTCTCCAGTGCAAGTCATGGTACTCGCTGCCGTTCACCACATACCGTAGCTAAGCGTTTGCCCCTCCTTTGCGTCTCGCACATCAAAATGCGACGGAGATATGTTGGTATCTACACGAGGTGATAGGCGATTGAGAAGTGAGTATACCTTGTTTTACCCATTTGCAAATCATTGGTATTCATGCTAGCATGATACGTATGAGCACGGTGAAAATCTGCCAACTGAATCACTTGCCCCGGTCTCTCTTCCTTCGTTTGCACGCGGCACAGATGGAGGCTGCATCAGTGTGGAACGTGTGTGCTGAGATGCATAAAGAAGCTCGGGCTACGCATGCCAAATGGTCGGGACGCAATGAATTACAGCAGGAGACCAGAGATCGATTCGCGCTGCATAGCCAGTCGGTACAGAGCCTACAAAGCGGCTCACATCCTGAGCTTCACCGGCTCCGAACGAGGAAGCAGTAGCCGGTGTCCGGTTTGTGGGTAGAAGCACAAGTTCACAGGAAGAACATGGGCAGGCCGGGTCTGTGGATTTATGGGACACCGTGACCTGGTCGAGGCAGTCAATATACATCTACTCGCTTATGGAGAGCATGTGAAGTTTCCTCGTTCCTTCACGTATCTCCCCCTGGCATCTCCAGGAGGAGTAGTCGGGCCGACACGCCCCCCCTGTTGTCTGAGTAAAGAAACTGGTCAAGCACGGCTTCCAGAGCCGGTCTCTTCGGAGACTGCCCATCCGGTGGATGCTGCTCAGAAACCTGCCAACCTTTAGGCGGGAGTGTCACGATATAATAATGTCCAGTAAGTTCATTCCTGCGTACCCGAAGTACGCGCAGTAGAAAGGGAAACGTTATGGACTTTAGCCTCAACGACGAGCAACTAGCCATACGTAATACATGTCGGGAGTTTGCGGAACAGGAGATTAAGCCGGTAGCAGCGCGGCTGGATGAAACCGGTCAGTTCCCCTATGAATTGGTTCGCAAAATGGGTGAACTGGGCTTATTGGGCCTGCCTTTTCCTGAAGAGTACGGTGGCGCTGGTGCTGATTTCCTCTCATATTGTCTTGCCATTGAAGAGATTTCTCGTGGTGATGTAGCCATTGGAATCACGATGGAAGCGCATACGTCGCTTGGCGCTATGCCGTTTTACCTCTTTGGATCGCAAGAGCAAAAGGAGCGGTATCTACCTGTGCTGGCAACCGGGGAACAGCTCTGGGCATTTGGTTTAACAGAGCCGGAAGCCGGTTCCGATTCGAGCGGCACCCGAACGCGTGCCGTGCTGGAAAATGGGCGCTGGCGCATCAATGGCTCAAAGGCCTTTATTACCAATGCCGGGACTGAGATGAGCGGCGGAGTCACGATCACTGCGGTCACTGGCGAGCGCCCCGACGGACGCCCGGAGATTACAAACCTGATTGTCCCGAAGGGAACGCCCGGGTATATCATTGGTAACAGCTATAAAAAGATGGGCTGGAAGGCCTCCGATACCCGCCCACTGACCTTTGAAGATTGTGAGGTCCCTGAAGAGAATATTTTAGGGCAGCGTGGCGACGGCTTCAGGCAGTTTATGACGATTCTGGATGGGGGACGCGTGGCGATTGCTGCACTCTCGGTCGGGCTGGCTCAGGCCTGTCTGGACGAGGCATTGAGCTATGCAAAACAGCGAAAGCAGTTCGGTAAACCGATCAGTTCGTTTCAGGCTATTCAGTTTAAGCTGGCTGATATGGAGACTGAGATAGAGCTGGCACGGTTGATGTACTATAAGGCGGCGTGGCTGCATATGCAGGGCAAGCCATTCCGTAAAGAGGCGTCGATGGCAAAACTCTTTGCCTCCGAAACCGCTAAACGAGCCGCCGATCAGGCTGTACAGATTCATGGGGGCTACGGCTTTATGGAAGAGTTCCCGGTGGCGCGTTACTGGCGCAGTGTGAAGATCAACGAGATTGGTGAGGGGACCAGCGAGGTGCAGCGCATGATCATTGCCAGACAGCTTGGCTGCTAGAAACAGAAAGGACAAGGGAGCGGTTTTAAACTGCCCCCTTGTCTTTTTTGTTTTACTGCTGTCGATTGTCCGTTTGCTTCGGCCAACTGAAGGTATTAAAGGTGATCTTGTTTGGCTGCTGCGAAGCGCCATTCTCTGCTGTATTGGGCTGGTTGACCATCCAGACAGCAGTGTCACCGTTGACCCGCAGGAAGGCGGCGTTGTTGGGTACCGCGTTCCCGACCGTGACCAGATTGCCCGCTGTCACATCGTACATGCTGAAGCTCTTGTCCGAGCGTTCCCAGACGAGGAAGCGATCACCGCCCTGTGGAGCAAGTGCTGTTTTTACGTTGTCTTCCAGTTTGAAGAGATGCTGGCTGTTATCGTGCAGCGCGTAGGCAAGCAGGACGCCAGTCAGCAAGCTATCCGGTTGGGCCAGATCGAGCGCCTCAGCAGCTGACGGGATAATGCTATCCGGCTGCGGTGTGGCAGTCGGTGTGCTTGTCACCTCGGGCGTTGCTGTGCCTGTTGGTGTAGCGGTGCTTTGTGCCGTTTTGGTTGCCGATGGGGCGGCGTTCGCTGTTGATGTCGCCTTTGGCCCGGGTTGCTCGTTCTCGTTGACTTTCGTGCTCAGAACAAAGAGTGTGTTCCCGACCACCTGTGGATGGAAAGAAACCTCATCATCACGGAACAGCGATTTCTCTACTTTGCTGTTCGGCATTCTGTGGCTACTCGGGTTCTGGTTCTCTTGCAGAACCTGTTGCTGCCAGACATTGCCATGGAAGATGTTGTTCTGATCCAGCCATTCCTCACCCCAATAGATGCTTGAACCATCACTGGTTGCGGTGGGAGAGGTCAGGATATGCTGATCTTCTCCTTGAGCCAGTTCGTAAGAAACGGGCTTCTTGCCTGCTTCCAGTGTGTATTGGGTCAGGAATGAGGTGCCGTGTTCATCTATCCACGCGAACAGGAAATGATTCTGATAGAACGCAGTTCCCTGAACAGGACTGTGAACCCACTCAGGAGCGGCCTTCGGGTTGAATGTGCCCTTGAATAAGGTCAGTGGCTGCTCTCTCCCGGGGCTTCCCAGATAGAGCGCCTGGATGCTCCATGTTCGTTTGGTCTCGCTCTCATTCTGCTTGGATGCCTTTTTTGGGTCGTCCTTTGGAGGATCGTACTGAAACCATACCAGCCAGTTATTGCCGTACTGTAACAGATAGAGCGAACTGGACGAGTCCTTGTTGAGCAGCGGAGTGCTCTGCTGTTTCCTGGTGTCCAGTTGTTGAAGTGTCCAGAACAGTTCTCCCTTTTCACCCTCTTTATATGCCGTGTAATAGATAGAGTCCCGGGTGCTAATTGCGCTGGCTACATGGGTATAGTCTGTTTGCGTGGTATAGTTGGTAACAGCTATTTGTGGGCGCTCATGAACCGAATTGGTAATTGGTCCTCCACCTTTAATCGTGACAGGTTGATTGGTATTTGATTGGGACATCAATGCCAGAGAAGTCAGGCCGCCAACCATAATAAAGAGCAGGAATGCCGCCGCCAGTCCAATCACCGCGAACTGGTTCATCCGTAGCGGGCGCGGACGGCGATGCTGTGGATGAAGTACCGGGATCGGGCCTGTCTCTGCGGTTGAAAAGGCCGTAAGAGCATCCGCACGACGTCCTGTAGCCTGCTGCTCCTTGAGATAAGGTTTCAAAAATTCAGGCGTCGGTGTCGATATCTCTGTTGACGCATTCCGCTGAATGAAGCGAGTGTGTTCCGCAGCCAGGGCTTGCATCAGACGGCGGTGCGCCTCTGGTGAGGGTTCGATGGTTGGAAGTGAGCGAATGCCCTCCCCGATCAACCTGTATTCGTTTTGCGCGCGGCGACATGCTGAACACCGAGCCAGATGAGCCTCAAGTTCAGCAAGATCTGCCTTTTCCTTTTTGTGGTCCCGATAAATGGCGAGTAGCTCTCGCACTTGACTACAGTTCAATCTTCACCGACCTCTTTTTTGTACAATGCGATAAATCGTTCTCGTGCTCGCATCAGACGCATCTTCACAGCCGAGGCGCTGATATTGAGCACTTCCGCAATCTCTGCACAAGAAAGGCCGTCGTTTTCATACAACCATAAACAGGAGGCGTACTTAGGTGGTAGCTGTTGAAAGACGCGCTCCACTATCTCGCGGTCCGCAACGCGACTTTCAAAACGGGCTCCATCATAGTTATGAGGTTCATAGCTGGTACTGACCGCACCGGACCGAACTTCCGGTACGCTTTCCTCGTTTGAGTGCCCATCGCTGGTCGTACTTCCTGTCTCGCCAACCATTCCCGCCCCGATGCCGCGATCCTCATTAAAGAGCGATAACGGCAGCCAGGAAATCAGGCGGCGACGGCGCAATGTATCTGTCGTGGTGTTGGCCGCAATGCGGTACAGCCACGCCGAAAGTGCGCCGGGCTGAACGACGGTTCCGCCTAAGAGCGCTCTATATGCTTTTACGAAGACATCTTGTGCCAGGTCATAGGCTTGCTCTCTATTCCCTACCAGATGATAGATAAAGTTGGTGATTGGTCCTTGATAACGCAGGAAGATGTTCTCAAAGTCTTCGATGCTGATCTTTTCAGCCTGCTCCGTGTTGTGCGTTGCAGGTGACTTTTCCTCAGCGCCTTCGAGCTCTTCCGCACGCTCGCGAACGTCCTCTGCTTCCTCTTCTATCCCTTCCTCCTGTACAGGGAAAGAGAGACCCGATTGGCCTGGACGCTCTTCCTCTCGGGGAGAGCGTAGACTGCTATTTGTATTGTACAAACGGATGGCGATATCCATTGGTTACATCAACCTTAATAAGCAAACAGAATAAGTCAAGTTTTTTCTAGAGGTTCCTCGGGACTTTTTTTGATATATTTAGCAGGATAACATATGATTCGATTGTTTTGCTGTGAGCTAATAAACAGGAACCATCAGGCTGTGGTCTGGTGTGTATGCAGTGGCCCGATTGATTTTCCCCTCTCCTTTTCCCCTCCATTCTACTCTTCTTGCTGCCGGGTGGAGCAAAAGTAGGAACTTTGAGCCAGGAGCCCCTGCATTACTGCACCTTTCGTCTGGAAAAACGACGTACTACCCGCTTCTTGTGCTCCGCGCTGGCCGGAGGCAAGCAGGCCCATCGTGATCCGGGTTGCCAACACGCTGACAGACTTTACATCGTAAAGCGCGGATATAACTGAAACAGATGCTCATAAATAATAGTATAGCATACCGATCTTCTGAGCATGGGCCGATAGGACTTCTACCCGGACGGTGCGAGTATTCTTGCTCTGGCCGGAACTTTCTGTTACCATGAATTCATGAGTACTCATGAGATATCAGCACGTGGCTGGAATATTGTCGGCCACGAACATGCGATTGATATTTTACGGCGGGCTCTGGCGGCACAGCAGATACGTCATGCCTATTTACTCGTAGGCCCCCCGCGTATCGGCAAAACGCTTCTCGCCCGGCGACTGGCGCAGACGCTCCTGTGCACTGGAGGGCCTGATCCAGCAGTCTCGCCTCAGGATCCCTGCAATACCTGCCTCGCCTGCCGGAAGGTACTGCATGGCAATCATCCCGACGTCCACATTATTGAGAAAGCGCCCGATAAGCAGTTTATTCTGATTGAGCAGATTCGTGAGCTACAGAACCGCTCGGCTCGGCGCACAATGGAGGGACGACGCAATATCTTCATTATTCCCGACGCACAATATATGAACCTTCAGGCGGCGAACTGCCTGCTCAAGACGCTTGAGGAGCCAGAGCCCGATGTGGTGCTGATCCTGACGGTTCCCGAGCCCGGACTGTTGCTGCCGACCATCCTTTCCCGTGTACAGATGCTCTCGTTGCAGTTGCTCACCGCTACACAGATCAAGCAGGCTTTAATCGAGGGCTGGCAGGTTGAAGCCGAACATGCCGAATTGGTCTCCGCGCTGGCCGCTGGCCGGATGGGGTGGGCGATACAGGCAATTGAGGATGATGAGATGCTGGATGAGCGGCGTGAGCATCTGGAACAGCTTGCTATGTTGCCTACCCTCTCTCGTGTTGAGCGCTTTGACTATGCTCAGAAGATAACTGCTGCTGACCGCATCGGTGAGCTTGGCGACCTGCTGGAACTCTGGCTGCTCTGGTGGCGTGATCTCTTGCTTGCAAGTAATAATTGCGTTGATCTTATTGTCAATGCTGATATGCGAGATCTGTTGATGAAACAGGCCGCAAAGCTGCCCTCAACGGTAGCGGAACAGACGATCAAGAACATTTTGAAGGCCCGTGAGGCCATTGAGCAGAACGTAAACCCGCGCATTGCCCTGGAAGTATTGATGCTGGATCTGCCTGCATTCAATGTGTAGGCTCCTGAAGGAATAGGAGTTTATAACCATGAGTACCCCTTTTCAGCACCTGCTGCTGGAACGCGACGGACAGGTGCTTGTGATCACGATGAATCGTCCCGAAGTGTTGAACGCTATCAATGATCTGATGTTAGAGGAACTGGTTGCGGTAACTGAGGAGGCGGCGCGTGACAATGCGATCCGCTGTGTGGTGCTGAGGGGAGCCGGTCGCGCATTTGGTTCTGGTCAGGATCTGACCCGGTTCGCATGGGAGTATAGTCGCGGTAAGCAGATCTCGGTCGGTGAGCACCTGGACCTCTATCACCGACTGGTACAGGCGCTTCATACGATGCCCAAACCGACGCTGGCGGCTATTCATGGCGTGGCGGCCGGTATTTCCTGCAATATTGCGCTGGCCTGTGATCTCCGCATTGCTGCCGATGATGCCCGTTTTCTGGAAGCCTTTTCTCGCATTGGCCTTGTTCCTGATGGTGGTGGCAGCTATTTCCTTCCGCGGCTGGTTGGTCTGGGGCGTGCACTTGAGCTAGCGATGCTGGCCGATGAGCTCGATGCCCACGAAGCCGAACGGATCGGGCTGGTCAATCGCTGTGTCCCCCTGGCTGATTTTGAGACTGAAACCAGAAAGCTCGCTCAACGGCTGGCTGCTGGCCCAACGCGCACATATGCGCTGATCAAAGAGCTGATGTTTGCCTCACTGGACACCGAGCTTGCGGAATCGCTGCGTCTCGAAAGCAAGCTTCAGGACCAGGCGCTTACAACAGAGGATCATCAAGAGGGTGTTGCGGCCTTTTTGCAGAAGCGTCCTCCCCGTTTCAGCGGGCGCTAAGCGTTTCATTGTAATATTGGAATCTATGCTGATAGCATTGTTCTCGTCGGATGTATGCTATCAGCATTGTTTTTCTCTTCTCCCGATGCCTTTGTCTCCTGTATGCTAGAAAAAAACCGCTGACTCGCCAGCTAAGAAAGAGGAATGAATTATGCGGCTTCTGATTCTCGGTGGTACGAAGTTTCTGGGACGGCATGTTGTCGATATCGCATTGCGGCGTGGTCACGAGGTGACGCTGTTCAATCGAGGTAAAACGAATCCAGAGCTGTTCTCGCAGGTGGAGCAGATTCATGGTGATCGCGCTACTGATCTGCACCTGTTAGAGGGACGCGCGTGGGACGCGGTGATTGATCCAAGCGGCTATGTTCCGGGTGTTGTACGGAAGACGGTGGAAGCACTGGCCTCGTCGGTCAAGCATTATGCCTTTATTTCATCGATCAGTGTGTATGAAGAATTTGTCGGTCCGAATGCCGATGAAACGTACCCGGTGGCGCAACTCAAAGACAAGGATACTACAGAGATAACTGAAGAGACCTATGGCCCCTTGAAAGCACTCTGTGAGCAGGTTGTTGAGGAGGCTTTCCCCGGACGCGCGGCGATTATCCGTCCCGGGCTGATCGTTGGTCCCTGGGATCCCTCCAACCGCTTTACGTACTGGCCGGTACGCATTGCACAGGGTGGTGAGGTGTTGGTTCCTGCCAAGCAGCAGGCAGTGCAGATAATCGACGTACGTGACCTCGCGGCCTGGACGCTGGATCTGGTGGAGCAGGGAAAAGCCGGGACCTATAACGCGACTGGCCCCGATTATGCTCTGACGCTGCAAACGGTGGTAGAGACCTGCAAGGCTGTGACGGGAAGCGATGCCCGCTTTACCCCGGTCAGCGAAGAGTTTCTGGAACAGCATGAGGTGCTGCCGTGGGTTGGTTTGCCGCTCTGGATTCCTGGCGATGCCGGCAACTGGTTCCAGCAAGTGAATATTCAGCGGGCACTGGATGCCGGTTTGCGCTTTCGACCGCTTGAGGAAACGGTGCGTGATACGTTGGCCTGGGCGAAGGAGTATCCCGCCGACCCCGAGAAAGTACGCTCGTTGAAGCCGGAACAGGAGCAGGCAGTGCTTCAGGCCTGGCATACCGCCAACGCCTGATTGCCAGATATCCATTGTTAGATACGCCCTGTGAGTGGGTCTTCTTATAGTATAATAGAGGGAAACCTGATGATTGCTATCTGAGGATACACAGTGCGTATAGATAAACTTTCTTTTAACAATGCCCAGACACAGGGAATGGCGCGGCGAGAGTGGTTACAGGCTCATTCGCCGCACCATCTGGAAAACTGCGTTGAACTGATGAAACAGGGGCTGCATCTGCGCCCGCGAAGTACCTCTCAAGCGACGGTCGTTCTGGGTGCGGGAACCTGTACAGAAGTTCCTCTGGTTGAGCTATGTCGCGGCTCAGAAGAGGTAGTTCTGGCCGATCTTGATTATGCCGGAATGCGCCGCGCCTGCGATGAGCAGTTGACTGCTGTCACGCTGCGCCGACGTATGCGGCTGGTCGAGTGTGATGTCAGCGGGCTGGTGAGCTTCAATCTACAACGAATTATGCGTGTGCAGCGTTGGGATGAGGCCGCGAAGCGAGGCGCTGATACGCTCTTTTCACTTGCGGCAGACTGCCTTGAGCGGTGCCCGGTTCCTGATCCGCCAGAGATCGGTGATCTCGGGGTTGGTGATTATGGGCTGGTTGTCAGCTCGCTGGTGCTATCACAGCTCTTCAGCTATCCTCTGCTGGACATTCTGGACCAGATTCAGAGTGTTGCCCCTCAGTTGCTTGGTGAACAGGAACGACATGCTCGTTATCAGCAGGCCGCTCAGGATTTCCGTCTGCGCCTGGTGACATCGCACCTGCACTTTTTGCGCTCGTTACTGGATAAGGGCGGCGTGGTGGTACTGCTCTCCGATGTTCGTGGATTTGCCTTTATGGTGCATGGCACAGACCATGATGCCAAACATCGTCGCTATCTGCCTCTGGTGCCGCGTCGCTTCTTCGATCTGGTGCGGGAGAACTTCGAGGTGGTGGAAGAGCGCAAGTGGGATTGGATTACCGATTTACCACAAGAAGGGCGCTTTGGACGCGGCTATGAGGTGTACGGGTATGTGCTGAAATAGCTGGTTGACTTTGGCGTAAGGATACATTATACTTGATTATATCTTGATTAACCCTTTGTAAAAACGAAATTGAGATGAAGTCGCCGCGAGGGACGAAAGTATGTGTGCTATGGAGCACGCCAGCGAGTCGGTGATGGTGGAAGACCGGCATTTCCCATAAGCGCATGCTGTGCCCCCCTCAGACCGCTAGCCGGTCGCGACGCAGGATGAACGCTTTTCGCCTTGTAATCCTTGCCGGTTGCCCTCCGTTACCACGGGGCAGGGCATCGAATGTATGCTGTTCTCAGCACTCTTGAAGCTGACGCGTATGTTCCGTGCCTGGTGAGAGGGAAGTTTCTCTGTATTACACCTTCAATGGCAGAGAGATGACCAATTCAGGTGGTACCGCGGGTACTGTTGATGAAGTAGAAGAAGACAGCCCGTCCTGAGCAGATAGTTGCTCAGGATGGGCTTTTTGATTGCTCAGAGAACGTCCCGGGCGAGAGAAGGCGGAAAGCTAAAAGTGCTGTTGTATTCATGTCATGATCTACGTTTGTTAGAAAGGAAAGCTATAATGCAAAGTAACGAGATTCGCCAGACGTTCCTGGAATTTTTTCAGTGCAAAGGCCATACCCGTCGCCCGAGTGCTTCTCTGGTGCCGAAACAAGACCCCTCACTTCTGTTTGTTAATGCGGGAATGGTGCCGTTTAAAGATCGTTTTCTGGGAGGGCCGGATAAGCTGGATCGGCTTGTCTGCTCTTCGCAGAAGTGCCTGCGGGTGTCGGGCAAACATAACGACCTGGAAGAGGTCGGGCCCTCACCCCGTCATCATACCTTTTTTGAGATGCTCGGGAACTTCTCGTTTGGAGAGTACTTCAAGCGAGAGGCGATTCAGTATGCGTGGGAGCTGCTGACCGAGGTTTATTGCATCCCCGTTGAGCGGCTCTGGATCACGGTCCACACTGGTGACGATGAGGCGGAGCAGCTCTGGCGTGAGATTGGGGTGGAGCCGTCACGGATTCTGCGCTTTGGCGATAAGGAGAACTTCTGGATGATGGGGGAGACGGGCCCCTGTGGTCCATCTTCAGAGATCCACTATTATCATGGGGATGATCTGTCCATGCAGCGACCAGAAGGGGTGAACTCTGAGGATGATACCTATATGGAGCTCTGGAATCTGGTGTTTGTTCAGTATTATCGCGATGAACAAGGGATGCTGCATCCGCTGGATCGTCCCTCGGTTGATACCGGAATGGGCCTTGAGCGCCTCTGCTCCGTGCTTCAGGGTGTCGGAAATGACTATCAAACAGATCTGTTTCAACCGCTGCTTCAGCGCCTGATCCGTGATACGAGTCCTGAACAGTATCGGGAACGGCAGGCATACTATCATACCATCATGGATCATTGCCGCTCGATTGCGTTTCTGATCGCGGATGGCGTGCGCCCGAGCAATACCCGACATGGCTATGTGCTGCGGCGGCTGATACGGCGTGCAATCTATATCGGGCGTGAACTGGGGCTACCGCGTTCGTTTCTGGGTGAGCTGGTGCTGACCGTCATTGAAACGATGGGATCAATCTTCCCGGAGCTTATCGAGCACTCTCAGGAGATTCTGGACTGGACGACCGATGAGGAAACGCGCTTCCTTCGGACGCTGGAAAAGGGCGTACGTTATCTGGAAGACGTTATGAACAGCCTGCACGAGCGCGGTGAGCACACGCTAAGCGGTGCAGAGGTTTTCCGCTTGCATGATACCTATGGGTTTCCGCCCGACCTGACGCAGAGGGTTCTGAGTCGTTCCGGGTTGAAGGTGGATATGCAGGGGTATGAGCGCTGCCGTCAGGAGCAACAGGAACGCTCCCGACGCGCGATTATAAGAAGTGGGAGCTAACTTTCTGGTGCATCATAGCAGGGATCGCTGGCAATCTGAACACCGCGGTATTCATGGAGATAAGCCCTGATAGCGGCGGTTGCTTTCGGTCAGCTCCTGGTGGCGCTTTTCCGCGGCAAGCACGGCTTGTTCTGGCGATCCCTGCTCAAGTCGGATCAGGGTCATTTGAAGCGCTGTCTCATGATAGTCGGCTTTACGCAGCCGTACGACTACCTGAATAGTGGGCCGTTGTTCTGCCTTGTATACGGTAGCCATTCTCGGGGGTCGCGTTTGGGGGAAGCTGGCCTTGCTCCTCCCAGAAACGACGAGTCGAGGGCTGGGCATCGACCTGCATCGCGGCTTCATGCATGTGGAGCCGCTGCCGCTTTTTCGTCTGCGAGGGTCTCGGAGGCCTGATGGAGCAGATGCTGCATCTCTTCAATTTACTGCCACTTCGTGATAAAGCCGGGCGTAGCACCATCGATCAAGGCGGTTATTACTATCAGATTTCCTTGACTAGCTGCCTGTATGAGCTGACGAGCGCTAACCCGGTAAACGGGCCAACCAGCAGATGAGCCAGCCAGAGTATTGCCAGATGAAGCGGGGTATAGTAGCGATACCCCTGCTTCCCGCGTTGTCCAGGGGAATAATCCCTCATGCTGCGTCATTGCGTATTATCTGGGGACTCAGGTCTATTACTCCGAATAAGTCTTCTATTTATAAAAGTCCACTGTTACCAGTTCTTTGCTGAATAGAACAATAAGCTCTTATAGAATACCTCAGCTTGCTGACAGGGTTATGGATTGAAAACGGGCAATGCAGCAATGAGTGCGTAACCAATAATGAGAAGCTGCATTGGTATCCGGAGCCAGAGAGGCGTTGCTGTCTTTCCCCGTAACGGTAGTTGCTCACGGGCGGCTTTGACATTTGCGGGAAACATCACCAGCAGTAACAGGATCAGACACCAGCCCGTGATATTTCGCGTCAACGGAAACAGGAGACCGAATGCCCCCAGGAATTCAAAGATTCCTGTAAGCGTCACCAGAGCCTGAGGAAAGGGCAAAAACGAGGGGACCATCCTGGTAAGCTCATACCTGGTTGCGGTAAAGTGAGTGGTGGCGGTCATGACAAGCATCAGCGCAAACGCGACACTTGTGCAGTTCTGCCACGCTGTGAAGAAGGTCAGTCCTAGCAGACCGAGCCCACGACAGAGCAGCGTTGTACCAATCAGAACCAGTTCAAGAAAAAACATAGTATTCTCCTTTTTGCTGTTATATAGGTTAACGGTGTTAATTAAGCAGGTAAAAAAAGAAAATTATTCGCTGCTCAAGCCCTCAAAGACCATTCTGCTGGTCAATTCGGTCATCTGCTGAAGCATCTCACGGTCAAGTACTGGCATGCTGATCGCAAGTGACACGATGCCATGTACGTGCGCCCAGAGCGTCTGGCTGTAGACCTCAATATTGCCGGGACGAAGCACGCCCTCGTTGATTCCTTGCTGGATTGTATCACGCAGGATATGAAACGAGGCATAGCGAGGCTGCTCTTCACCTTCTCTTTGTTGCAGCAGAAAATCTGAGCGTTGCAGAAACATCAATTGATAGTAGATCGGGTTCTCCAATCCGAAGGAGACATAGGCCCGGCAGAGAGCTGCGAGCCGTTCGCGGGCTGATGTGGCTGTCGCCACAGCCTGCTGAAGCTGGTAGGCGAAACGCTCGAAGCCGTAATCGACAATTGTGAACAAGAGGTCGTCTTTGTCCTTGAAGTAGTGATAAATCGTTGTGGCTGAATAACCGATCCGTTCCGCGACCTTGCGAAGCGAGAAGCGATTGTATCCCTCTTCAAGAAAGAGCTCTCCAGCAGCTTTCACAATCGTTTGCCGGAGCTCTTCTTTTTCGTGTCGTTTGCGCTGCTTGATGGCCTCGCGAACTCGCTCATCTCTGGTCATAGCTTGATCCCTTCGCTTTGTTAGGTTAACAGCGTTACTATTATAAACACAGATAACCAGAGCTGTCAAGGAAAGCGCTATCTCGTTTGAGACAGCGCGAGCAGCGATCTAATCCGCGGGGATTGCTCCGGGATTATCGGTCTGGCTTGGTGTGCGGCCTGATACGCTTTCCAGCAAGCTCAGGTAGTGGATCAGCATGGTGGGAATCAGATAATGCTGCCGGACATGCTCGTGTGCCTGCTGTCCCATTTCCTCCCATTTGTCTCGATCACGGAGCAAATGCAGCGTATATTCGGTGGCCTCTTCAGTTTCATCGCTGATATAGCCGTTGGTGCCATGAATGATCTGAGTACGTGGCCCTGTGGCTGTGGTGCCTATCACTGGCTGATATTTCCACATCGCCTCAGTAATTGTCAGACCGAAGCCCTCTTTTGTCGAGCGCTGTAAAATCACACTGGAATAGCGTTGGAGCGCATTTACCTCTCTATGCCGGACTACTTTTGGATCGGAAAGCAGGTGAATATCCGGGTCCCCCTGCGCATACTTCTGGACATCGTGCAGAATGTTCAGAGCGTTGATATCGTCTGCTGCCTCCATTGCGCCCACCAGGGCAAGCTGAACCTCAGGCTCTTCGCGTTTCACCCGGCGATAGATGTCGATGGCTTGCCACGGGTTTTTCCAGCGATCGAAGCGGGCAACCTGAGTAATGAGCGGACGTTTCGGGTCGATGCCACAGCGAATCAGGCATTCTTCGCCGACATCTGCCGAGAGCGCTGCGTTTTTCTCAGTAAATGGATCAATGCCGAGGGTCAGCACCTGGGCGCGGTCTCCCAGATGTTGTTTAAACACGGTAAACGGATTATTAAAGACACAAAGCTGATAATCACGCTGATATTCCATAATATAGTCTACTGCATCAGGATTCGGCTTATCTGTATCGATATGACAGAACCAGATGGTGGGTTGAAGCCAGGGGAAAAGTCGGGCCAGCGGGATCAACTGAAAATCATGGATAAAGTAGATATCAGCATTTTCCTCTTCGGTTGGCTGCTGTGGAAGGGCCTGCTGTAGCCAGCGCAGAAAGTTCTGCTTCTCCTTTTCGGGAATGGTTCCGGCGATACCGCCCTGTAGCATATCAACAATACGTGTTGTGAAGTGATTCGAGTCGGGATCGAGCTGAATAACCTTGCGCTTATGCTGAATATTGAGATTATCGGTGATAGGCGTCAGAGCTCCAAGTAGCTCAGCAACGCCGCCGCCTCGGTGAGTAGTATTGATATGCAGGACTCGTATCCCTTCCACAGATCGTGCTTTCTTATAGATATTTTCCAGGAATGTTTCACCGATCAATTCTACATAGCGATCTAAAAGCGGTGCATTCTCCATGCTTGCGGTCTCCTGTAAGAAAAAAATGCTGTCAGAATTGAAATTTGCATGATTTATTTGAGTTAGACACGGGATACCCTGCATTTTTGTTACTCAACCGTGGTGAATCGCGCGCTGGTTATGGTAGAGTATGGGAAAAAGATGGGAGGGAACAACGCATGCAAGCCAGAAGCCTGTATGTGCTTGCGCCAAAAAAGGTGGAATGGATAGCAGAGGAGCTTCCAGAGCTCGGGGTGCATGAGGTACTGGTTCAGACGACGACGGGAGAGAGCAGTATTGGAAGTGAGCTGCCACGCTATAGCGGGACGGCTCGCAGCAGTTCGCTCCCAAAATACCCTGTGATGACGGGTTACGAGAACGTGGGAACGGTGCTGGCCCGCGGCTCAGAGGTGAAGCGCGTGCATCCGGGAGTGCAAGTCGTCTGCTTTTATGGACATCGTACGCATGCCGTGATCCCTGAGTCAAAGGTGATTCGTGTTCCTGATGAGATCTCGGATGAACTGGCGCTGCTCACTATCCTGACCTGTGATTGTGCTAAAGGCGTGCGTAAGGTGATGCCGCGTCCGGAAGAAGCGGTACTGGTGAGCGCGGCCGGAGCAATTGGCCTGATGACGCTCTTTATCTTGCGGGCATATGGTGTCCTGCATGTGGATGTTGTTGAAATGGAGCCGCAGCGTCATGAGCTGGCTCGTAAGCTTGGTGCGCGACGGGTGCTGTTGCCAAACGAACTCCCGGAGAGCAGCGAAACGTACACGGTGAGCTTTGAGTGTACCAGTCGAAACGCCGCCTTTGCACTATTGCAGTGGAATTTGAAGCCGGAGGGACGCCTGTGTGTGCTGGCAGACGGAAACTATGAGCCTTTACAGCTCACACCTGCCTTTCATGAAAAAGAACTCTCCCTTTTTGCTTCAAGCGACGGCTGGAACTATCAGGAGCATGCGGCCTGGTTCTTTCAGGTTGCAGGTCAGAGCGGGTTGGAGGCACTTTTTGAGTGGCGGGTTTCCGCGCAGGAGCTTCCGGATGTCTTTGAGCGGCTGGTGCAGGGGGAGATGAGACCGGTTAAGGTGCTGGTATCCTATGAGCCGCAGCGTGCTTCGGGGCGTTGACAGTAGGGCTTGACGCCCGGAAAGTGGTGGCGATTGCGGGCGACCCAGTGGTAGAGTTTCTCTTCCAGCGGACCAATCAGCGGGAAGAGGTAGAGCAGGCTGAAGATGGGCACGACTGTGATGGCGTCAAGCGCGGCGCTGATTGCTCTGGCCCCCGAATACTTGCGCCCACTGAGCGGGATTGCCCAGACAGAAGTTTCGCATTGTTGTAGCGTCAGGCCGTACTGTTCGGGGATGCCGGGCTGCTGAAACGGCACAAGGCGGATACGTTTGCGCCAATCAAGGGAACGCAGAATGAGAGTGGTCGCAGTGCAAAAACCACAGCTTCCATCAAAGATGATGGTGAGTGTCGGCGTGTGCTGATCCATAACGTGTCCTTTCAGAACAGTTTTCTTAGAAACACGTGGAGTACCAGGATGGAGTGACAAACAGGGGAGGGTACAGGCGTACCCTCCGAAGGAGACAGATGTTTAGCGGGTCACTTCCTCAAGGGTGCGATCCAGAATCTGCGCGGCCTCATCAATATCGGCTGGTGTCAGGATCAAGGGCGGAATCATGCGCAGTGTATCGCCACCCAGGGCATTAAGCAGCAGCCCGTTTTTCAACGCCTTCTCAACCAGTGTTCCAGCCAGATCGTTTTTCACATGAACGGCACGCATCAGACCGATGCCACGCGGGCTATCAATAATATCATATTTGGCGCAGAGCTCTTCAAGCTTGGTGTTCCAGTATTCGCCCATTTTAGTTGCGTTCTCAAGCAGGTGCTCCTCCATGATGGTCTTCACGGTAGCGACACCAGCGGCACAAGCGACCGGGTTGCCGCCAAAGGTTGTCCCGTGATCACCGGGCTGGAAGAGGTCAGTGCGTGGACCTGTGAGCATTGCGCCGATGGGGATACCGCCAGCGAGGCCTTTTGCCATTGTCACAATATCAGGAGTGATGCCGTAGTGTTGCCAGCTAAAGAAGGTGCCGGTGCGCCCCATGCCGGCCTGAACCTCATCACAGATCAGGACAAGGTTTTTCTCGTCACACCACTGGCGCAAGCCCTGCATAAATTCCTGTGAGGCGGGCCAGATACCGCCTTCGCCCTGCACGGCTTCGACCAGAATGGCGGCTGTTTTATCGCTTGTGGCAGCTTTTACGGCGTCCAGATCGTTGAAAGGAACCTGCTGGAAGCCATCAGGAAGAGGTTGCCAGGTGGCCTGATAGGAGTCCTGACCGGTGGCGGCTGTAGTGGCAAGTGTGCGTCCGTGGAAACTGCGCTTCATACTGATAATCTCATATGCGCCGTTTCGGTGCAGGCGACCATATTTGCGGGCCAATTTGATCGCACCTTCGTTCGCCTCTGCTCCGCTGTTAGAGAAGAAGGAGCGCATACCGCCGCTCTGCTCCGCCAGTTGCTCGGCCAGCTCGATCTGACGGACATTGTAGAAGAGATTTGAGACGTGGATGAGCTGCGTGACCTGCTCCTGTACAGCCTGAACGATTGCCGGGTGACAGTGGCCCAGGACGTTGACTGCGATTCCGGCCACAAAGTCAATATAGCTTTTTCCGTCTGTGTCCCAGACACGTACTCCTTCACCGCGCACCAGTGTGATGGGTTGTCGCTTGAAGGTACCCTGATAGTATTTCTGCTCAAGTGCAGCCCAGTCGCGTTTTTCCAACCCCGTTGTTGTCATGCTTTTTTTCTCCTACTCACTGAAAAAAATGGGAACCTTACCGTGTGTATAACGTGTTCTCGTCGATGTAGCCATGTGTCAGGTCACAGCCCCAGGCGGTTGCAGTGCCTTCGCCCAGATGAAGATCAATCGTGATCGTGACCTCATCGCCGAGCATTGCAGCCTTTGCCTGTGCCTGATCGTAGTTAAGCGGCAGACCTGCCTTGAGAAGCTGAACATCGCCGATATATATATCGTACGTATTCTGGTCAAGCTCACAGCCGCTGGCGCCAAGTGCTGCTGTAATGCGTCCCCAGTTAGGATCACTGCCCGCTACGGCGCATTGCCAGAGTGGCGAGAGGGTGATGCTGCGCGCCGCTTTGACGGCGTCGGCTTTGCTGCGTGCGCCACGAACATTGACCGTCATCAATTTCGTAGCCCCTTCGCCATCGCGAGCCATCTCACGAGCCAGATAGCGCAACATAGAATTGAGTGCCTGTCGGAACGTCTCCGCCTGCGGGTGCCGTGCATTCAGAGGATTGTTCCCGGCGAGGCCGTTGGCAAAGATCAAGCAGGTGTCGTTGGTGGACATATCACCATCAACGGAGATCATATTGAATGTATCGGCTACAGCGGCGCGAAGCTCGTGCTGAAGCCATTCCTGCTCTACAGCGGCATCGGTTGTCAGATAGCACAACATGGTTGCCATATTCGGGTAAATCATACCCGAGCCTTTGGTGACACCTCCCAGTCGTACCGTTCGGTCATCGATCTCGAATTCAAGGGCGATACGCTTGGGGCGCGTATCGGTTGTCATAATAGCAACCGAAAAATCGTTCCCGTTTGCGCTGCTTAACTCGATGTTCCGAACGCCTGCCTCAATCTTCTCCATTGGCAGTTGACGTCCGATGATGCCTGTTGAGGAGCAGAGCACAAGATCTTTGTCCAGCCCGAACTGTTCGGCGACCAGCTCAGTCATGCGATAGGCGTTCTGAAGGCCCTGTGCTCCGGTGGCACAATTGGCATTCCCGCTATTCACAATGACTGCCTGTGCTTTTCCTGCTTTAAGCCGCTCCTGACAGACCATGACTGGCGCGGCTTTGGTGGCGCTGGTGGTAAAGGTACCGGCTGCCACACAGGGAACATCTGAGACCAGAATTGCCAGATCTTTGATTCCGGCATCGGATTTGATTCCACACGCTGTGGTTCCTGCGCGAAAGCCCCGGGGAGCCGTCACGCACTGATCGATTTCACGAAATAGTTCTGCTGCCACAGACCGTTATCTCCTCCTGATTGAAAAAAGCTCCAAAACTCAGCACAACAAAGCCCATATTTATCAGTTCCGGTTGGGCTCGTGTCACTGGATAGAGGTGTGCGGAGTCAGGAACTTGTACCATATCTCATTGTACAATGCTGCGCTCGGTTCCTACAAGCCCCGAGATGAGGAAAAACGAACGGGCGGTGCGAATGCCGCCCGCTGTACTTCTTAGCCTTCTGCCTCTTCTCGATAGAGAGAGGGTAAAGGGGGATACTGTGTCTGTGTAGCGCTTTTGAGAACAGGAGATACGTGAGCGGTATCGTGTGTGTCCTGATCTTCTTGCTCTTCGTTTAAGGGTTGATTAAAGAGTGCCTCAAAGGCAGGCCCTTCCAGGGTCTCTTCTGTAATCAGGCGTTCGCTGATGAGCACAAGCCGGGTTTTATTCTGTTGCAAGATGTTATACGCGCGGTCGAATGCTTCCTGCACAATCCTTTGCACTTCCTCATCAACCTCGCGGGCGGTCTGTTCGCTATAGTTGCGCTGCTCGCCGAGGTCGCGTCCCAGAAAGACCAGCTCTTCTTTATGGCCGAAGGCGATCGGGCCAAGGCGCTTGCTCATGCCATATTCGGTGACCATCGCGCGTGCGGTTTTTGTGATACGCTCAATATCGTTGGAGGCTCCGGTTGTTACCTCACCAAAGATAATGAGCTCGGCCACATGTCCACCCAGTGCGTAGGCCAGCATATCTTCAAACTGGGACTTACTCCATAAGTAGCGGTCCTCAGTAGGGAGGAGCATCGTAAAGCCTCCGGCCTGTCCTCGGGCCACAATGGAGACCTTATGCACGGGGTCACAGTTGGGGAGCATACGAGCGACCAGCGCATGACCGACCTCATGATAGGCGGTGATTGCCTTCTCTCGCTCACTGATAATTCGGCTTTTGCGTGCTGGTCCAGCGACCACGCGGTCAATGGCCTCTTCCAGCTCGCTGATTGTGATCAGGCGTTGATTGCGGCGTGCCGCCAGAATCGCAGCCTCATTTAACAGGTTTGCCAGATCAGCACCGGAGAAGCCCGGGGTTTGCTTGGCAAGCGTTTCCAGCGAGATATTATCCGCCAGCGGCTTTCCTCGCGCATGGACTTGAAGAATAGCGACGCGGCCTCGGATGTCAGGGCGATCCAGTACCACCTGGCGGTCAAAGCGTCCGGGGCGCAGGAGCGCGGGATCAAGGACGTCGGGGCGGTTGGTTGCGGCGATCACAATCACATTGGTGTTTGAGTCGAAGCCATCCATCTCAACCAGAATCTGATTCAGGGTTTGCTCACGCTCATCATGGGAGCCGCCCAGACCAGCGCCGCGCTGGCGTCCGACCGCATCGATTTCATCAACGAAGACAATACAGGGGCTGTTGCGTTTGGCCTGATCGAAGAGATCACGCACGCGACTGGCTCCAACGCCGACAAACATTTCTACAAACTCGGAGCCGCTGATGCTGAAGAAGGGGACGCCTGCTTCTCCGGCGACGGCGCGGGCTACCAGCGTCTTTCCGGTCCCGGGAGGTCCGACGAGGAGCAGGCCCTTCGGAATGCGTGCACCCAGAGCGACAAACTTTTCGGGATATTTCAAAAATTCGACGATCTCCTGTAGCTCCTGTTTCGCCTCCTCTACCCCAGCAACATCGGCAAAGGTCACCGTTGACTTATTGCCCATAAACAGGCGGGCGCGGCTCTTGCCAAACGAGAGCGCCTGATTGTTCGCTCCCTGCGCCTGTCGCAGAATGATAAACAGCAGGCCGAGAAACAGCAGAAAGGTGAGTATCCCACCAATAGAACTGAGCAGCGTTCCAAACTGGTTGGGCGCTTCATATTGCAGGGTCAGGTTACTGGTGTTGACGTAGTCGATGCCATTATCCTTGAGTACCTGGGTGACCATGAACCCTGGATTGACGGTTGCGGTTTCTTTTGCTGCGTTTGCCTCTTTGCCGCGTGTCAGCGTGAGTGAGTCATTGCTGACACTCAAAATGTCCTGTTTACCCTGGCGAATGTCTTCCTTTACGTGCTGCAACAGTGTCGAGACGTTGACAGTTTTGACATTCGTTTGTGGGCGAAAAAAGAAGACGACCGCAAAAACGACGATTGCGATGACCAGGAGCCAGATAACGCTTGCTCTAAGCCATTTTCCGCTATTTAGCATTGTGGCTCCTCTCTCTACGGATAGCATGCACAAAAAGCGGCTTTGTGCTGCTCTTTTTCCTCTCCATATAGTTTCCTGATTGTCTCATATCAATTATTGTGTGCTCTATTATAGCATATCAGGTGAGGGACTCTTTGCTGTTGTGTATTTAGCGAAATGAAAGAGAACGGCTTGCATTTCTTGACCTTTCATGTGCGAAATTCCTTTTAGCCAGAACCAGGCCCCAGACCGCCTGAGCGCCAGCGTCCAACAAGGGGCGTGCACAGGCTTCCAATGTCGCGCCGGTCGTACTGACATCGTCGATCAGAAGGATGGTTCGCTCTCTGATCCGGCGTGTCGAAGAAGGAAGGCTGAAGGCAGCCGCTACATTGGCACGCCGCTCGCTGGCGGTCAGGCCGACCTGCGAGGATGTGGCCCGACGTCGGATCAGCAGCCGCTCATCCCAGGGAATGCCAAGCTGCCTGGCGCAGGCGCGTGCAAGAAGCGTTGCCTGATTGAAGCCGCGCTGGCGCTGGCGCTCGGGGTGTAGCGGAACCGGGAGCACGATGTCTGCTTGCAAATGGTGGCGCTGGTAGGTTTGAGCGAGCAGCTTTCCGAGCGGGTCAGCCAGCTCGATGACACCCTGATATTTCAAGGCGTGAATGCTGGCAAGCAGAACGCCTGTATAGCTCCCGACAGCGCGCAGTCCTCGAAGTGCTGAGATGCGTTCTGTGCAGGGGCGACAACAGGCCTCGGGTGTCGCAAGGAGTGTCAGGCAGCGTGGACAGTAGGGCGGAGTCAGCGGCTGGATGCTTTGCATGCAGCGGCTACAGAGCACGGTTCCACTGAGAGCGCAACCTGCACACTGTGGGGGAAAAAGCAGGTTCAAGGTCCCTCGGTAGAGCCAATGTAATGGTGATACGTTCATACAATACTGCTTTTCCTTTTTCCGAAGCCTTCTTGATCTATTCATTTCTATATAGTATACGGGTGAGAACAAAGGCCGGCTGAAAAGAAAAAGCGCCCCCGACCAGAAGGCCGGGGGAATGGGATGTATCAGTATTTATTCTTCGGTGGTTTTGCGCATAGCCGGGAACAGGATCACGTCGCGAATGGACTCCTGATCGGCCATCACCATTGTGAGGCGATCGATGCCGATACCGACGCCACCGGTAGGAGGCATCCCGATTTCCAGCGCTTCAAGGAAGTCTTCGTCAAGTATCTGTGCTTCCTCGTCGCCCTGCGCGCGCTGACGCATCTGATCCTCAAAGCGGGCGCGCTGATCCAGGGGATCATTGAGTTCGGTGAAGGCGTTTCCGACCTCAAGGCCACCAATAAACGGCTGGAAGCGCTCAACCAGGCCGGGCTTGCTGCGATGCTTCTTAGTCAGCGGTGAGAGGTCAAGCGGGTAGTCGATCAGGAACATGGCCTGCTTCAACTCGGGAATACCCTTGCGGAACATAGCCCCTTTCAAGTCATCGATCAGGCGACCGCGCTCAAGATTAGGATCAACCTCATAGCCCTGCTCACGCATTGCCGCGCCGAGGCTCTCTTTATCGGGGTACTGATCCACGTCGATGCCGGTATACTGCTTGATGGCTTCCAGGAGCGGGATGCGCGGCCAGGGAGGCGTGAGATCGATTTCGACCCCCTGATAGGTGACGACGGGCTTACCCTTGACTTGCCGGGCAACGTAGGCAATCATTTCCTCGGTCAGCTTCATCATATCGTTGTAGTCTGCATATGCCTGATAGAACTCAAGCATCGTGAACTCGGGGTTATGACTGCGGTCAATGCCCTCATTGCGGAAGTTGCGGCCAAGCTCATAGACGCGCTCGAAGCCGCCAACGATCAGGCGTTTCAGATAAAGCTCAACTGCGATGCGCAGATACAGATCGCGATCAAGCGCGTTATGGTGTGTAATGAACGGGCGTGCGGTCGCGCCACCATAGAGCGGCTGAAGGATCGGGGTCTCAAACTCCAGGTAGCCGTGATCATCCAGGAAGCGGCGAATTGCGCTGATCGTACGGCTGCGGGTAGCAAATACCTGTTTTACCTCTTCGCCATTAGCGATCAGGTCAAGATAGCGTTTCCGCTGGCGGGTCTCGATATCTTCAAGCCCGTGGAATTTTTCGGGGAGCGGACGCAGGCCCTTCGAGATAATGCGCCATTTGCGGACATGCAGCGTATGCTCACCGGTTTTGGTGACAAAGAGATAGCCATTGGCCTCGATGAAGTCTCCGACATCAAGTAGTTTGATCTGGCGATAGTTCTCCTCACCAATATCATTAATGCGGAAGAAGACCTGAATTCTTCCGGTGCCGTCCTCAATGGTAGCGAAGGTGGCTTTCCCCATCACACGGAGCAGGCGAACTCGGCCAACAAGTGTAAAATTGCCTTCTGGTCCAACGAACTCGTCAAAGTGCTGCTGGACGTCTGCAATTGTATGAGAACGCTCAACCGTTGTAGGATAGGGTTCTATGCCCTGATCTCGCAACGCATGGAGGCGCTGTATTCGTATCTCCCTTTCCTCTGGCATATCGTTTTTGTTTTCCCTTCGATGTTTTGTGCCATAGTATACCGCAGGCATGACAAAGACACGGATAACCGGTATACCAGGCTCCATGTTCTGTCCATTGTAACATTGTTTGGCGTTACTGGGTAGTGACAGCGTGCCCTGCTATCACATTTTGCTATCGTGTAGGGGGAAGAAAAAAAGGAGCCCTCCAGGTGTTGGGCTGTGAAATGGGAATAGCCAACCCGGGAGGACTCAGTTTTTCTGGGATTGCAACCGTATCCTCGTTTGAGAGGAAAGGAGCGGCGCGGGAGGAGCTTATTCGATGCTTATAATGGTGTACTCTTTCACGCCGCCCGGGGTGGAGACCATAATATGATCTCCGGCTTTGTGGCCGAGGAGTGCACGACCTACCGGGGATTCGTTTGAGATGCGACCGGCGCTCGGGCTGGCTTCAAAAGCACCAACAATAGTATAGGTTACTTCACGATCATCGCTAGTACGAAGATGGACAATCGAGCCCAGGGAAACTTCGTCAGTTTGTCGATGGTCGATCAGCTTGGCACGTGCGATAAGCTGTTCGAGCTCCATAATGCGAGACTCAAGTTTAGCCTGTTGGTCCTTTGCGTCGTCATAGGCAGGGTTGTCTATGACATCGCCGGACTCTTTAGCATCATGGAGGTACTGCGCCACCTCTGCGCGCCGCACTGTGCGCAGAAATTCAAGCTGACTCATAGCACGCTGTAAGCCGTCTGAAGTTAGGAATACATCCTGTGTCTCCATCTTCTGTTCCCCTCATTCTGGTTGGAGTTCGTTCTCCAACGATAGTACCTCTACAACGTCAACTACTCCGAGGGATACCCAACGTCCCCCCAGGTGATAATGACGCGCTTACCTGTAGAAGAGCGTAAGATCAGTTCTCCGCTCTCGCCAACGTCTTCCGCGACCCCTTCGATCAGGGTATTTCCCTGATGTACTTTGATAGAACGCCCCAGGGTTGAAAGGCGTTGACGCCAATTGTTCAGGACCTGCCGGGCCTGTGTATCGCCGTTTGTGGCGGCCACCCCTTCTTGCGCCTCCTGCTGGAGCGCCAGATAGACGCGTTCCAGATGATAGAGGAGGTGCGCGAGCAGAATTTCCCGTTGTACGGGATGTTCGCACTCCGTCTCTAGCGTGGTTGCCCGCTGTTGCGGCGCGGCCTGCGCAGGTGTTTGTTCGCTATCCCGCACACTGCCTTCAGTGTGTTGTGGAAGCGGCATATGTTCAATACGACCATTGACGTTTATCCCGATGCCCATCACTGCAACCATCCGACCGGATAGGTCATGGCTGGTCTCAATGAGTATACCAGCAACTTTCCGGCTGCCGATGAGAATATCATTGGGCCATTTGATCGAAGCTTCTAGTCCACAGCATTCGGCGATTGCATCGACAACTGCCAGAGATGCAAGCATAATCAGGAGATAAGGCGGAAAGTGTGGTGTTACGATTGTTGACGAGAGCACATTCTTCCCGCGCACATCGATCCAACGTCTTCCCAGTCTCCCTTTACCGGCAGTCTGGCTATCGGTTAGAATCACCGTCCCTTCATCTGCTCCTTTCAGAGCACATTGCATCGCCAGGATGTTTGTTGACTCGACGACCGGTAGAAAAACAGTTCGTCGGCCAAGCCCAAAAAACTGTGTCCCCAGAAGGGAAAGCTCTTTCTGTAAAACGTCAACGTCGAATTGGTTTGTATCAGTGGTATTCTCTGTTTTCAAATTCTTCCGCTTCTATCTACCCTGAAAAGAAATACTGGTATGAGTCCGTGATTAAGACGTTGATTTTGCTTCGAGATACACTAATGAGGTGCCTTGTTTGATAAATAGAAAAAACTGTGTATCACTCTGTTCTAGGAAGCGTGCCCCGGGTTGAGGTCTGGCGCGACTCGTACAGAACGCCTATCACCCCCCCCGTCAGGCATTGCAATCAGCATATAGAAAAACGGCTTTCCAACCGCTTCCATCATGCATTATACGTGCAAAAGATCCTCCGCTGTGTCAGCAGAGAAAAGGGCGATGTATACACAGCTTTGCGCTCGTTGAGAGGTATTGTACCAGAGGATTTTAAGAGTTGTCAAGCTTTTTCTGAAAACTCACTCATGCGCAGAAACGTGATAGGCAGCTCCTTTGGCTTATAACGCTATCTGGTGTGGTTGAGTCTACTGTGAATTTTTTGTGAAAGCAGCCCCTTGTCTGGTAGAGGTTTATAGGGGAGGTTTTTATTCCCTGCCAGCGTGGCATTGATTCGATTTATAGAAATAGAATATGATAATTGATAGAGGTATATATTGTGTAAAGGGAGGGGCTATGGGTATTGAACAAACAGCACATCCGCATATTATTCGTGATTCAACCATTTATGATGGTGAGCCAATTATTGCCGGGACGCGAACCGGAGTTCGGCATGTCATGCTTCTGTTCCAGAGCGGCCTTGACCCCGAAGTGATAGCGGCTGAACAGCATCTCACTCTCGCTCAGGTGTATGACGCGATTAGCTACTATTACGACAATGAAGAAGAAATAAAGCGTTATATGCGAGGTGGGTAGTGTGCAGCGGCGTTTTTAACCATCTGATTGCCGTGAATCGGCTTGTAATCAAGAGTGCTATCAGTGTGGCAAATTCCCCGTTAATACGCTATACTGTGTAGTAGTGATGACGGTAAGGGGTACAGATAGCATTATCTATCTGGCCGTTGTTCATGCTCCACGTTTTCTCTGTCTGAAAAAAGAGTCTGGCCCGCTTTGCAAGGACTTTGTGTGCGATCTTCGGTCTTTGGCATGCGGGAAGAAGGCAGACCCATCGGGCTTTGTGCTGTTCTTGTCTTGTTGTTGGGATGCCCTTTTTCTACCTGTTCTCATCGTTTATTGCCCGTGGTGGTCTCCTCTTGTGGTATCCACGATTGCTCTGGTTTTGTTCTTACCTGGATCTCTCTGAGTATGGTGGCCTACGTCACGATGTGTAGCTAGATGCGTAAGGGGGACAAGTATATGCAACACCAGTATGTGGATTTGCTTATTGATGCCCTCCTTGACGAGGGATTCTCCTTAGAGGAGGCTCGTAAGCTCATCAAATTACAGGAAGAGTACGAAGAGAAAAAAGCGTCTGAAATTACCTATCGTCATCTTTTTGTGCGCTGGTTGGTAGAACAGGGAAGGTTGAGTGACTGGTAGTAAATGCCTTGCGACGCGTTTTTCTCTTGTTGTACAATAATGTTAGCGGAGTTGTTCGGACGGCGTGGCTGTAGCTACGCCGTCCTTCATCTATTTTACTCATTCCTTGCTTTACGTGCTTCTTTTGACGGTGTTGAGTGTGTGAAGTTTGGCTCTCAGGAAGTTAGCTGGGATAAGGGAGGCTCTCATGAAGGCAGTTGTTATGGCCGGAGGTGAAGGCTCACGGCTACGCCCCTTAACGATTCGGCGCCCTAAACCGATGGTCCCCATTGCCGGCAAGCCGGTTATGGAACATATTCTGAATCTGCTGAAACGACACGGAATTACTGAAGTGGTAGTTACCGTTCAGTATCTGGCGAGCAGCATTGAAGATTACTTTGGCAATGGCTCTCAGTTTGGCATGCATATCACCTACTCGCGGGAAGATGTGCCACTGGGGACCGCCGGCAGTGTCAAAAATGCGGAAGAGCATCTGACAGAGCCATTTCTGGTGATCAGTGGTGATGCTCTGACCGATTATGACCTTACCGATTTAATCAAGTATCACAACGAAAAGAAGTCCCTGGCAACGCTTTTGCTGGCGCATGTGCATAATCCTCTGGAATATGGAGTTATTATCACCAATGAGGATGGGCATATCACCCAGTTCCTTGAGAAGCCAAGCTGGGGCGAAGTTTTCAGTGATACCATCAATACCGGCATTTACGTGCTGGATCCGAAGATTTTTACCTACTTTGAGAAAGACAAGCCCTTCGACTTCAGTCAGGAACTCTTCCCGATGATGTTGAAGCAGGGTGACCCGATATATGGCTATATTGCGCCAAAGGGGTACTGGTGTGATGTTGGCAATTTAAGTGAGTATATGCGTGCCAATGCTGACGCTCTACAGGGACGCGTGGATATTGAGATTCCGGCGAAAAATATCGGCAACAATATCTGGTGTGAAGAGGGCGTCGAGATCGATGGCTCAGCTCAGTTGTATGGCCCCGTCTATCTTGCACATGACTGTAAGGTGAGACAGGGCGCGATTATTCATGGCCCGAGCATCATCGGTGGCTACGCCATTATTGACGAGCGAGCGCAGATTGATCGCAGTATTGTCTGGAATAACTCCTATATTGGCGAGCGAGCAGAGCTGCGCGGTGCGATCGTCGGCACCTCAACCAGCGTCAAGGGAAAGGCGGTGATGTTTGAGGGCTCAGTCATTGGTGATAATTCCACGATCCAGGATGGCGCGATCATTCAGCCTAACGTCAAGATCTGGCCCGATAAGGAAATTGAGGCCGGGGCCGTTGTCAATACCAGTATTATCTGGGGATCACAGGGACGGCGCAGCCTCTTCAGCCGTCACGGTGTGACCGGGCTGGTGAATGTGGATATCACACCCGAGTTCGCCACCAAGATCGGGGCTGCCTATGGCGCGATTCTGGCGCGCGGGGCGACTGTCTGCCTGAACCGCGATGAACACCGCACGTCACGCATGATTAAGCGTGGTATTAATGCGGGCCTGCCTTCTGCCGGAGTCAATGTCTGGGATATCAATCAGGTGCCGATTCCTGTGGCACGCTACTTTATTCGCAATACAGATGCGGTCGGTGGTGTGCATGTACGCGTGTCTCCCTATGATCCCAGAGTCGTCGATATCAAGATTTTCGACCATAACGGCCTTGATATTAACAAGACGACCGAGCGGAAGATTGAGAACCTCTTTTTCCGTGAAGATTATCGCCGCGTCTATATGGATGAGATCGGCGCGATTAATGTGCTCAGCGATTCCGATGTGTGTGGCCGCTATATGCAGGGCTTTAATCGTACCATCAAGCACGAAGTGATTCGTGAGCGCAAGTACCAGCTCGTCGTTGATTATGCCCATAGCAGCACGATCCTGATGTTGCCTCAGATTTTTGATGATCTGGGCTGCGAGGTCATTGTGCTCAATACCAGTCGGGACGAAGGGGCACCAAGCTCGCCCGACGATGAGGGACGGGCAATGCAGCGCCTCGCGGCTGTGACCTCTGCTCTGAATATGGATATGGGCATTCGGATTGACCCGGGCGGTGAGCGCATCTGGATTGTTGACGATCGCGGGCGTATTCTGGACGGGATGAAGCTGCTGGCGGTAATGACCAGCCTGTTCTTGCGCGAGAATCGCGGGGGCACAGTGGCCGCTCCGGTAACAGCTCCCAGTGTCTTGCAGCACATCGCGAAGCGCTATGATGGCTATATTCAGCATACGAAGGTTCTGCCACATGCGCTGATGACGGCAGCCATGCGTGAAGGTGTGGTGCTGGTTGGCGATGGACGCGGTGGTTTTGTCTTCCCGTCGCTGCAACCTGCTTTTGATAGCATGCTGGCGATCGCGAAGCTACTGGAACTGCTGGCAACCTTTGAAATGCGGCTATCTGAGGTGGTCGACGATCTTCCGGCATACTATATGAGCATGACCCGCGTGACCTGCCCCTGGGAGCACAAAGGGAAGGTGATGCGCATCCTCAGCGAGCAGTATCGTGAGCGGCGTGCCAAGCCGATTGACGGCATTAAGATCGATCTGGGCAGTGAGTGGGTTCTGGTGTTGCCCGACGCCGATAATCCGCTGTTCCATGTTGTGGCCGAGTCTACGTCAAATGAGCAGGCTCAAGCACTTGCGGAAAAATATGCACGTGTGGTAAGTGGCCTGCAACAGTAGACATCTTTTGCAGAAGGGCTCTTCCTGTACAGGAAGAGCCCTTCTTCTTTTGGTTTGAGTAGAAATGAATTTCTGTGTTTATAACGGAAGAGAAAAATAAACTTGTAATATGAGAGGCCCTGCTTTACAATAGCGAAAGAGGACGTATCGATTAGCTTCGTTTGTAGGAGCAAAGGATGAACGCGTTTATTGGAAAGCAGATCGGAAATTATAAGATTATTCGTATGCTTGGAAGTGGTGGCTTCGCCGATGTGTATTTAGGAGAACATAGTTATCTGAATACGCAGGCGGCGATCAAGATGCTTCAGACGCGCCTGGCAAGTGAGCAGGTTCAGCCTTTCTTGAATGAGGCGCGCACGGTCGCGAACCTCTCTCACCCGCATATCGTCAAAGTGCTGGATTTCGGTATTGATACCGAGAGTAAATATCCCTATCTGGTGATGACCTATGCCCCGAATGGGACCCTGCGGCAACGTCATCCCCATGGAACGCGCCTCTCTCCAACAGAGGTCCTCTCGTATCTCCGGCAGCTTGGTCCGGCACTTCAATACGCACATGAGCGCAAGCTTATTCACCGCGATATCAAACCCGAAAATATGTTGATAGGTGCAGATGGCTCTATTTTGTTGGGAGATTTCGGGATCGCGGTCGCAACTCAGAGCTCGCGCTATCAGGGCAAGCAGGAGGTTGGCGGCACAGTTGCCTATATGGCCCCGGAACAGATTCAGGGGAAAGCTGTAGCTGCCAGCGATCAATATGCGCTTGCGATTGTGGTCTATGAGTGGCTGGTGGGACAGCGCCCCTTTACCGGCTCTTTTGCTGAGATCGGGAGTCAGCATCTCTTTACTGCCCCACCCTCGATACGGGAGAAGGTGCCCGAAATCACGCCACAGATCGAGGCCGTCGTGCTGAAGGCGCTGAGCAAGAAGCCTGAGGATCGTTATCCAAGCATCCAGGCCTTTGTAAGCGCTTTTGAGAAGGCCTATCAGGAGAGCCAATCGGCTCCATTGCCTCCGCCGCCGAAGGATGTGAGCGGCGAGACAACCCATATGCCCCAGGATGCGAACAAGACGCCGCAGTTAAGCGAGTCGCAGATCCCAACCGCCCGGGCGCAATTTACGCCTTCCTCGCCTGAGCAGCCACCAGTGGGGGTGACATCTGGTGCGTCGCATGTGATGACCAACCCCAATCTATCGCAGATTCCAACCTCGCGACCGCTGATGACTCCCACGCCTTCTGGAAGTCAGCTCTCGGGCTATTATCCGGTGCCTCCGGCTGCAGCTTCGGCTCCTCCAGCTCCGAAGCAGAAGTCTCGTGCCGGGCTGATCCTGACTATCGTTATCTTGATTCTGCTACTGCTTGGCACGCTTGGCGGCGGTGGCTATCTGCTCTGGCAGATGAACAACCAGATCGTCGCGTTAAGCAAGGATCGGGCCGCCAACACGCAGCCGACTCAACCCCAGAGTACCCAACCGATCGTCACGGCCCCGACCGCGACGCCTTCACCAACCAATGAAACTTCTGGCAGTGCTGCGGCAACGGTAACAACGACTCCCGAAGTCACACCAACGGGCGGCCAGATTATTATATACAATGTCGCTGATATCAAGAAGTTCCGCTTTACCTGTGCCTTGAGCTGCGATTACAACGCGCTTGATATCGTTTTGGACTCGATTACCGTAAATGACGAGGAGCGTACTTCTACCTGGCATTTCACGATCACTAATGGTTCTCATCAGGCTTGTGAGTATATGCGAGCGTACAAACTCTATTTAACTGATGAAAGTGGTAAGTCATATAGTTCGTCCGGGCCGTTTACTGAGGCCATCTTGTTGAATGGAGATCAGACGATGGAGCGCTGGGCTTCTGTGAAACTGGGGTCTGAGAAGAACACAGTCTATCAGGTTCATTTTGAGGATACTTGTTTTTCCTTTGGTAGTAATAAGGTCTACCAGATTGAGAATTTCAGGATTTAGGGGATAATAAGAACCCCCCGCATACTGGCGAGGGGTCCCAAAGGGTAGCCACGGTGTTTAGGCGCTATCGCAAATGAGTATATCTGCTGGTTTGCGAGCGCCTTCTGGCCGCTTTACACCAGCGAGGGGATATGGGTAAGTGTGGGTTTCTGCTGGCTTTGTGTGGTGTGCGGGTGCCCGTCGAGACGTTGAAGCATGCGCTGAATGCCCTCATACAGTGACACTTCAGGGTACCATCCAAGCATGCTACGGGCCAGACTGTTATCAAGGACGATCTGCTCGGTCTCGGCGAGTGAGCCAGAAAGCGTGACCGGCTCAATGGTACTGCCAAGCGCCTGCGCCATCAGGCGATACAGGTGTTTGATGGTGTAGCCTTCGCCGCTACTGATATGGAAGGTCTGGTTGTCGCCGCGAACGAGGGCGAGCAGGTTTGCCCGAACCACGTCATCAATATAAATATGGTCGTGCATGCTATCGCCGGAGCCGCGAATGATGGGGGCTCGCTGTTCCAGCAGCATCGCCATACAGTAGCTCAGGGGGTGGTTGGTTGCCTGTTCTCCATACACATTGGCATAGCGCAGGATCGTATGTTGAAAGCCATATTGTCTGGCATAATAGCGCACATACCATTCGCCTGTCATACGGCTGATATCGACGGGTTGTTTGGGCTGAAGAGGAGTCTCTTCTTTGAGTGGAAGCTGGGAGGGATCAACGGTGCCGTAGAGCGTATTTCCACCGGAAGCGAAAATAAACTTCTTAATTGCAGCATCAGCACAGCTCTCAAGGACGTTCAACAGACCCCGAATGCTGGTGTCGGCGTCCAGTAGCAGGTGATCCTGTGGCAGTTCGTCTGTAGTATACGCCACGTGGTAGCTGACGATATCCGGGCGTTCGTTGCTCAGAATCGTGTGCAACTTTGGGCTACGGATATCGATGTGATAAAACCGGGCGCGTGGGTCGATAGTGTGCTGAGTGCTATGACTGAGATTGTCGATGACCACAACATCGTGGTTTGCTTCCAGATACGCTTGTGTGAGATGGGTGCCGATAAAGCCTGCTCCTCCCAAGAGTGCTATTTTCATAGAACTTCCTTCTCTCCTTCGTTCTTCTAGGGACTGGCCTTTGTCCGATACCGGATTGTGTGTATGGGTTTGTGTTGCGAAACGTCACATGTTGTTCTGCTTTTTTTGCTCCCCTTTGTTTCTAGTGTACCCCCATTATGTATAGACATGGGTAGATCCATATTCTTAAAATGAATTGAGTAGATTTTTGGGAAAAGAGCAAAAATATTCTACTGTCTATTATACTGACTTTTTACTTACTGAGGCTCGAAATGCTCGCTGCTCTGCAGCAAAAAGAAATGGGGTACCAGAACAGATACCCCATTATGCCGTGTGAGTTGCGTCTGAACTGTTCTTATGCTGGCGGTGTGCCTCCACTCAGCAGCTTATCGAGCGTTGACTTCTTGATACGATACGCCTGACGTTTGCCCCGGTGGGGGAGCGTGATCGCCTCAAGCGCGCCACTCTTGATCCAGCGTCGTACGGTCGTATCATCCACGCGCAGACGACGTGCTACTTCCCGAACAGTTAACAGTTCATCATGGGTCTCTTCTACCATGCTTCTACCACTCCTGCACCGATTGGTGCTCATGTGCACTAAATTGGACGACTTCTTGATCAACAGAGATATATCGCTGTTTTTCAATCTCCTATTGAGGAGACTGATACGTAAATGCCTTCTGGACATTCGGTTGACGTTAGTCTGACAGTAAAGGCACAGGCTATTCTACCGTCCTGAGTTGTCCGTCTGTCCCGTTGGGTAACTGGCGATGCAACGAAACTACATACAACTTTGGTTGCCAGTTAACTATACTATACATGTCGGTGCAAACACTGTAGTAATAGACTTGTCACCCGCAAAAGGCCTTACCCGGGCTTCGTGTTGTTTTCGCGCCTGCTCTTTTGCGGTCTGATCGGCGTCAGACGCGATTCACTATTCATCTCGCCAGGGAGGGAATAGTATTCTTGTGCGGTGTCTTGCTCCTGTATTTCAAGCTTGCCCATACGGTCTGCTGCGAAACAGGTTTTCAGATCGACTATGCGACTTACAGAAAGGATTCTTCATGACACACTATAAGCTCATCATAAGTGACCTTCACCTTGCGGATAACACCTTTCCTCTCGATGGGTTTGGACAGCGCCAGCAGGAAGCCTTTATGCGTTTTCTGAGCGCGTTTGCGGCTGAGCCCTCCATTCTTGAGGACACTGCCTCATTGGAACTTATCATCAACGGTGACTGTTTTGATTTTCTGATGGTTTCTCCTTCCTTATCGGCGGATACTCCAACTTCTCCTTACTCTACTATACGTAGTACGGATGCAACTTTTGCACAGCAAAAGCTGGAAAAAATAAGAAACGCACATCCATCATTCTTTACGGAACTGCGGCGGTTCCTTGCTTTCTCGCATCACAGTCTGACGTTCCTCGCTGGAAATCATGACATCGAGCTCTGTTTTCCTGAAGTGCAGCGGCGCATCTGTGAGGCGATTACAGGGAAGCCCAGCGATGAGCGTGTGCGCTTTGTGCCCGATCGCTTCTATTCCCCTGCTCCTGATGTGGTGATTGAACATGGTCATGCATTTGATGCCTGGAACTGCCCCCCTGAGCTCTGGGACGATGCAGGACGGCTCCGTGCGCCATTCCCGGCACACCTGGAATTGCCTCCAGGTACGATCTTTCATCAACAGGTGCTGCGGTATATCGCGCTCAAACATCCCTATATCGAGCATCTTGAGCCTCCAATCAGCAATATTCGTGAAATTGCGCTCCTCTGCCTCATTGATCCTGAGCTATTGCATGATATGGTCCAGCGCACTGTGCGTCTCTTTGCGCCAGAACGGTCTATGACGATGGAGGCTAGTCCTGACCCACAAAAGCTCTTTGACGCGGTTATTTTTGAATTTCTGGCCTTCCGTAGTGAGATGGGGGCACAGAGAGAGGAGCAGCGAGTTTCGCAGGCTGAAATGCTGGAATACATGCAGGTTCGTGAGGCGCTGTCTCTGCCGGTAGAACAGGCGCTCGCCCGCCTCTTTACCTCTTCTCGTGATGAGACCAGCGCGGCGGTCTCGCAGGGGATGCATGAGGGGCTGCGTTCCCGGCCAGAGCTACGCTATGCGATTGCAGGCCATACCCATAGCTGGCGCAGTGAGCGATTAAGCGACACTCAGACCTATCTGAATACCGGCACCTGGGTTGATCGCTATGCGATGCCCTCGCCCGAAGAGATAACGCCGGAACTGATTGCATGGCTTCGCCAAACCGACTGGCGACGCATTCCTTTACGCGATCTGACGTTGTTCTCGTTTGTGCTGGTAGCGACCGATCCAGGAACACCGTCGCAGGCGTACCTCTATGCCTGGGATATGGAACATAATCGCTATGAGGTGCTTGAATGATCGCAACAAGGGCTTTCCCTGAGACGCAGAAAACAGTACAATGTCTGCTGACAAGAGTGATGTATGAATCCGTTTGTGCTATTTTGCCGGGAGCATTGCCGTTTCTATACCGCGCAAAAAGAATTCCTGGGAATAAGAAGAGTTGAGGGGTTTCTTTATGGCTGCATCAGAGAATAAACGAAAAAAGCTTGTACTGGTCGATGGACACGCAATTATCCATCGTGCCTTTCATGCCGTTCCAGAGGACTTATCTACCAGCAGCGGAGAGCCGGTCAATGCGACCTTTGGCTTTACATCTATGTTAATGAAGGCGCTTTTAGAGGAGCGTCCTGACTATATCGCCGTCACGTTTGACCGCCCGGTGCCCACGTTTCGCCATGAGCATTATGCGCCCTATAAAGCGCATCGCCCGACCCTTCCCGAGAATATGAAGCCACAATTTGGCCGTATTCGTGAGGTGGTGTCGGCATTTGGCATCCAGATCTACGAGAAGGATGGCTTCGAGGCTGATGATGTGCTTGGCACACTGGCTGTGCAGGCCACACAGCAGGGCGTTGATACGATTATCTATACCGGTGATATGGATACGCTGCAACTGGTCAATGATCATGTGCGTGTCAAGGTTGCCAAGCGTGGTATCTCCGAGGTGGTTGACTATAATACCGCAGAGGTTAAGACCCGTTACGGTTTCCCGCCGGAGCGCTTGCCTGATTTCAAGGGACTGGTGGGCGATAAATCGGACAACATTCCGGGCGTGGCCGGCATCGGTGAGAAGACGGCTACCCGCTTGATCGAGCAGTATGGAACACTGGAAAATATCCTGAGCCACCTGTCAGAGCTCAAGCCGAAAGAGCAGAAGCTGTTGCGTGAAGGCTCAGAGATGGCAAAAGAGAGTAAATATCTGGCAACTATAGTGCTGGATGTTCCCATTCAACTCAAGCTTGAGGATTGCCGCTTACAGCATGTGGATAGCGAAAGGATCCTGACGCTATTTCGTCAGCTTGAGTTTCGGTCGCAGGTTGAGCGTGCGTTTGCCCTGTTCCGGCAACTGGGAATTACCTTTAAGCCGGACGAGATCGGGGCACAGAGCCTTGACGAGCTATCCGATGAGGCAACCGTTGCGAACGCGCAGGCTGTGGAAGCGGAAAAACTCCACTATGCACCTCCTGTGGGTGTGGTGCCGATTCTCACGCCTCCGCCACCACCGGATGGGACAACTGTTCCGCTTCTGCTCTCTCATCCCGAGGCTGAAAACATCGCAACACCAGCCGCAAACGATGTCGAAGAGATCGAGCGGCCAACACAACTCAGTCTGTTTGGCGAGGAAGAGCCGCGAGTAGAGACGACGCGCCGATTGCGCTTACCAACCTCGCAGGCTATGGAAACCCCTCTATTCCTGCCAGAAAATGCGACAATGCAGACCAGTACCATGATCGTCGATACGAAGGAAGCACTAAACGTGCTGGTGCAAAGTCTTGCTTCTGCTGGTCGCTTTGCCCTTGATACCGAGACTACCTCTGAGGATCAGCGTAAAGCGAAACTGGTGGGTATCTCGCTGGCAATGGCTCCGGGTGAGGCGTACTATATCCCGGTTGGTCATACGCACACCATTGATAATCAGGAACCAGGCCAGCAGCTTCCGCTTGAGTATGTGCTGGAAACACTGCGCCCTGTCTTTGAGGATACCGCTGTCCAGAAAATCATGCATAACGCGAAGTATGATATGGCTGTGCTGTCGCTGCATGGAATTGAGGTCCGCGGACTGGCATTCGATACGATGGTCGCTGCCTATCTGATTGAGCCGGGCAGGCGGGCTCTGGGCTTGAAGGATCAGGTATTTCAGCGGCTCGGGCATCTGATGACACCGATCAGCGAACTGATCGGGACGGGCAGCAAAGCAATTACGATGGATCGTGTGCCCATCCGTAAGGCCGCTGACTATGCAGGAGCAGACGCCGATATGACGCTGCGCCTGGCCGGACCGTTACAGGAAGATCTTGAGCGTAATGGTCTGATGACGCTCTATCAGCGCGTCGAGTTACCACTGATCTCGGTACTGATGCAGATGGAGCTCTATGGCGTGGCGCTGGATGAAAACTTTCTGCATGTCTTTGGCGAGAAGCTGAACGAGCAGATACACGATTGTGAGCAGGCGATCTATGACGCGGTCGGTCACACCTTTAATATCAATTCAACTCGACAACTGGGTGAGGTGCTGTTTACTGAACTGAAGCTTCCAGCCGGGCGCAAGACAAAAACGGGATATTCGGTGAGCGCTGACGTGATTGAGAGCTTGCAGGGAAAACATCCCATCATTGATTATCTGCTGGCCTATCGGCAGTTGAGCAAGCTGAAGTCAACCTATGTTGATGGACTGCTGAATCTGATGGATAAGACGACCGGGCGCGTCTATACCTCGTTTAACCAGACGATTGCGTCCAGCGGGCGTCTCTCGTCCAGCAATCCGAATTTGCAGAATATCCCGGTGCGTACGGAGCTGGGGCGCCAGATTCGCCGGGCTTTTATTGCTGACCCAAGCTACCAACTCTTAACGGCTGACTATTCCCAGATTGAACTGCGGATTCTGGCGCATATTACCGCTGAGCCGCGTCTGGTCGAGGCCTTCAGTAAGGATGAGGACATTCATACCATCACGGCCTCATCGCTGTTTGGTGTGCCGCCTGAAGCTGTCACAAAGGATCAGCGTCGTCTGGCAAAGACCGTTGTGTACGCTGTGCTCTACGGGCAGTCGGCCTTTGGCCTGGCGCAGATTACCGGTATGACCAACTCTGAGGCAGCCGACTTTATCAAGCGCTATCATGAAACCTTCCCGAGCATCAAGGGCTATGTTGAGGGAACGCTGAATCAGGCTCGCCAGCAGGGCTACGTCAACACGCTCTATGGGCGCAAGCGCTTTATCCCTGATATGCGCTCGCTCTCCTTTACCGAGCGGCAGGCACTTGAACGTGAGGCAATAAACATGCCCATTCAAGGGACTAATGCCGACATTATCAAGATGGCGATGCTTCAGCTTGCGGGCGAGTTTCAGAGACTGCGTATGAAGACGCGTATGCTGCTCCAGGTGCATGATGAACTGGTCTTTGAGGTCCCGGTTGAAGAGATCGCGCGAGCCAAGGGACTGATTCGGCAGAAGATGGAACATGTCGTGACTCTCTCTGTGCCGATCAAAGTAGAAATGAAGCTTGGCAAAAATTGGTATGAGGCCGAACCGATAGAGTAGAATACAACAAAGAGGGTAAACGTATGAGAGTCGCTTGTGTGTTTTTGTGAAGGACACACAAGCGTTGTTCCATTCCGAGTAGCTTGTAGAGGAGTTTCCGTGGTTCAGTTATCGAATCTTATTAACAGCCTGCCTCCCTTCCATTTTGCCGATGCCAAGAAGCGTATTGAGGAGAAACAGGCACAGGGGGTAGATGTCGTTGATCTCTCCGTAGGTGATCCAGACCTGCCCGCGCCTGCGAGTGTTATTGAACGTCTGTGTGAGACCGCTCATCAGCCGATCAATCATCGCTACCCTGAATATCGGGGCATGCATGCCTTTCATGATGCTGTTGTTTCCTGGTTTCAGCGCCGCTTTGGAGTCGCGCTAGAGCCGGAGCGCGAAACCCTGGCGCTGATCGGCTCGAAAGAAGGGCTGGTCTATGCGGCCTCCTGTGTGCTGAACGCTGGCGATATCGCGCTGACCCCTGATCCCTATTACCCGGTCTATGTCTCGGCGGCTACCACAATTGGCGCCCAGCCTTATATGCTGCCGTTGCGCGAAGAGAACCGGTATCTGATGGATCTGGATAGCATTCCTGCGAATGTGCTGGCGAAAGCACGTCTGCTCTGGCTGAACTATCCTAATAACCCGACCGCTGCGGTTGCCGATCTCGACTATTTTGCGTCTGTTGTGGAGTTCGCGAAACGTCATCAACTGGTAATTGTGCATGATATGGCCTATGCCGAGACCTACTACGACGATTTTCGGCCACCCTCGCTGTTACAGGTCCCCGGGGCAATGGATGTAGCGGTCGAGCTGCATTCGTTGAGTAAGACCTATAACATGCCGGGTTTCCGCGTAGGGATGCTGGTTGGCAATGCGACGCTGGTTGATGCCGTGGCACGTCTGAAGAGCAATATTGATAGCGGCATTTTTCGTCCGGTGCAGTATGCCGCAATCGAGGCGCTAAACTTGCCGGAAGCATGGACGATTGAGCGCAATGCTGTCTATAAGCGTCGTCGTGATTTGCTGGTTGAGGGTTGTAATACACTGGGTATGCGTGCGGTAGCTCCCCTTGCGGGCCTCTATATCTGGGCGCGTATCCCTGCGGGATATACATCGCGCGAGTTCTCAAACTGGCTCTTTGATCGCATTGGTGTCTTTATCACACCGGGCTCGAACTTCGGGCCTGCCGGTGAGGGCTATGTGCGTATCTCGTTGACGACGCCCGATGAGCGGATCGCCGAGGCATTGCGTCGTATTCGAGAACTGATGGCTGCATAGGTTTGCAGGGCTGCTTGCTGAGAACGCGGTGGCCCTGCTTTTTTGACTCCATTCTAGCCCCCTTGTCTTCTTCTCTGGACGTGATACGTTGCACGTGATACACTGCATAACTGGAAATATTGCATTTCATAGTGTATTATTCTTTGTCACTGAGACGCTCCCTCATTGATAGCGGGAGTGTTCTTTCCCATGATGACTCAGGCGGCAGTGGGAAAAGGGACAATGAGGAGGTTATAAGAGAATGTTTGCGAAGTTGCAAAATGAACCTGTTGCTCAACCTGCCGATTCCGCTTTCTGGCATATCAGATTAGACCGCTCCATTTGTGCAGATATACAGACCGCACTGAATTATGAATGGCTTGTCACGAATGGCATAGGTGGTTATGCTTCCAGCTCGCTTGTGGGTGCAACGACGCGTGGGTATCATGGGTTGCTGGTTGCTGCTGTGCGGCCTCCAGTTGAACGGGTGGTGATGGTGACAGGAATAGATGAAGAGATCACGCTGACTGATGGAACCGTATTGAAATTGGGCACTCATGAATATCAGGGGGGCGTGCTTGATCCCCAGGGCTACCACTATCTAGAAGCGTTTGAATTGGAGGGCGATATTCCCTGTTTCCGCTATCGGCTCACTGACGAGCTATTGCTGGAGAAACGTATCTGGATGGAATATGGGGAAAACAGAACGTATGTGCAATATCGGTTGCATGGGGCGAAGCAAGGCGACAACGCGCTTGCGCTGACATTGGTACCATTTTGCCTGAGCCGCGATTATCATGGGGTGACGCGCGGGTCTGAAGACTGGCATTTTATCGTAGATAGTCAGCAAAATCGCTGTCGGATTCGTGCCTATGACGGAGCGCCTGTATTTTATCTGGTTGCTGGCCCCTCTGCCTTTTTCTCTCCTACCGGGCTCTGGTACTGGCATGTCTACCATAGACGAGAGCGAGAACGCGGTTTGCCCGATCTGGAAGATGTCTATCAGCCCGGCATTTTTCGGCTGTCGCTTGGAGTTGATGAGCCGGTTTCGTTAGTGCTGGCAGCCGGTGAGCAGTCGCTTGCCGAGTTCGGGGGAGAACAGCATGAAGCGGCTGTGAGCGCCGCCTTGCGTCGTCAGCAACAGCGTATCCAGCGGGTACTTGATACAGCGGCCTGCGTGGCGGAACAGGACCCGGTTCGTGCGCGCCTGACGCTTGCAGCAGATCAGTGTATCGTCTCGCGGCCCGCTGCACAGGGCACGGAAGCCAGCCGTACCGTGATTGCGGGTTATCCCTGGTTTACTGATTGGGGACGGGATACAATGATCTCGCTTCCCGGGCTGTTTTTGTGTACTGGACGCTATGAGGAGGCGCGGGCGCTGCTCAGGGCCTTTCTGGCCTATGTGCAGGATGGCCTGATTCCGAACCGCTTCCCCGATTACGACGCCACCCCGGAATATAACACTATTGATGCGACGCTCTGGCTATTCTATGCCCTGGATCGCTATTTGAAAGAGACCAATGATATGGCTCTCCTTCAAGAGGTGTACCCGATACTGGTTGATATTATCGAGCACCATGTAAAGGGAACGCGCTATAATATAGGGATGGATGCCGAAGATGGGCTGCTTCGCGGTGGTGAACAGGGCGTTCAACTGACATGGATGGATGCCAAAATTGAGGAGTGGGTTGTGACACCGCGTCGAGGGAAGCCTGTTGAGGTGAACGCGCTCTGGTACTTCGCGTTACGGGCTATGGAGCGCTGGACGCAACAGCTTGGTGGAGAGAGCACACCCTATCAACAGCGTAGTGAGCTGGTCAAGCTGCATTTTGCCCGGCGTTTCTGGTATGCCGATGGTGGCTATCTCTATGATGTTGTTGATGTGGATGGTGTTGCCAATCAGAATGACCCGGCATTGAGGCCCAATCAGTTGTTCGCGGCAGCTCTTGCCCCTGACCTGCTCGCGCGTGAGCAGATTGAGAGTCTGTTTCAACAGGTAACGCAGTATCTGCTAACTCCTGCCGGGTTGCGTACGTTGAGCCCGCATGACCCGAATTATCATAATCACTTTAATGGAAATCGCTGGCAGCGAGATAGCGCCTATCATCAAGGGACGGTCTGGCAATGGTTGATAGGCCCGTATATTGATGTGCACTGGCTGCTCTATCGTGATGTGAGGGCGATCAGAGAGCTGCTTCAGCCTCTCATCGAGCAGCTCACGCTCATGGGACTGGGGTCGATTAGCGAGGTAGCTGAACCTGAGCCTCCCTTTGAGCTTGCGGGCTGTTTCGCACAGGCTTGGAGCGTGGCCGAAGTGCTTCGGTGTTGGAGATTGGTGCAGGCTGAACAGAATCAAGAGTAAGCAAAAAAATCCTGCGCCATTTCATCTTCTTTTCATAAATGTAGAGTATAGTAACAGTATCGTGTTGATTCCTATGCTGCAAGAGTCGTGGTGGGAGGAATCAACACGATGCGGCATTTTCTCATAGAGGTAGCTATGCGCATCCTGGTTGTTGAAGATGATCCGCGTCTGGGGCCTGGTTTGAAGAAGGGGTTGGAAGGGAGTCATTACGCCGTCGATCTGATTGCCAGTGGTGAAGATGCGATCATTATGGCCCTGACCACTGCTTATGATCTGATTATTCTTGATATTCTCCTTCCCGGCCTGAGTGGTTTTGAAGTCTGCAAGCAGCTTCGTGCGCAGGGAAAGCTAGTTCCCATTCTCCTGTTAACCGCGCTTGGCGAAGTAGAGCACCGTGTCACCGGGCTCGACCTGGGCGCTGATGACTATCTGGTGAAACCCTTTGCCTTCAGCGAACTTGAGGCGCGTGTGCGTGCTCTCCTGCGGCGGAGAAGTCCGATCAAGTCTCCTGTATTGCAATTCATGGATATTACCCTCGATACGCGTTCCCATGAGGTGCGGCGCGGTGAGCGGCTGATTACGCTTGGCAACAAAGAGTATGCGCTGCTTGAGTTTTTTATGCGTCACCCCAATCAGGTCTTAAGCAGAACGATGATTGCCGAACATGTCTGGGATGCCGATGCCGAGCATCTCTCGAACGTGATTGATGTCTATATTCGCTATCTCCGGCGCAAGCTCTGTGAGGCGAATGAGCCCAATGTGATTCAGACAGTACGTGGATCTGGCTATCAATTACGGGAACCGGCATAATGAGCAAGAAGAGCCCTAAGCCCTATGTCTCGGGCGATTGGAGCCGCTATTATACCCCGATCGAGCCAAAGCACAGCAAACGGCGCCTGACCCCGCCTGGTATTCGTTTACAGTTGACGCTCTGGTATTCCGTTGTATCCGCCACGCTGATCTTTCTCTGTGCGCTGGCCTTCTATGCGGCATTTGAACGTTATCTGTTTGTCAACCTGGATACAACATTGCATCTGCGGGCACAACAAATCGCTGAAGGGATGGCAACTGGCTCCGATGGACGCTTGCGGGTGGTTCGGATTATCAGTGAGGAGCCAGAGCTTGATGCGTCGGCGGTGATTGTGGGCAACTGCCTCAACCATACTGAGGCCAGCAGCGATTGCGTGAACCGGCTGAATGACACCACGGCCCGTTCACAGGAGAGCATCTATGTGCGCATTCTGGATCGCTCCCGCTCGATCATCTATAGTACGGCTAACCTGAAGGATGTGCAATTGCCCCTGGAGAGTCTTGATCGGCCTGAGCAGGGGCAGCCCTGGGAGGGAACAGTGAATAACGGTGACGATGAGGCTGTGCGGTTTTATAGCACTATGTTGATCTTTAATGGCAAAATCGTCGGCGTGATTCAGGTGGGGCAGAAGCTCGCGCTGCTCTACACGCGGTTGCGGTTCTTTCTCTTTGTGTTGTTGATCTTATGCCCTGTATTACTCACGATGAGCGGCATTGTCAGCTACTGGCTGGCGGGGCGGGCGTTCCGGCCCATTCGCAGGCTGACACGTACGGCCCGGGCAATTGGAGCGCGTGACCTGGATCAGCGGGTGCCGCTTTCTCCCGCGCGGGATGAGGTGCGGGAGCTGACTATTATCTTCAATCAGATGATCGGGCGTCTGGAGCGGGCTTTTGCGCAACAACGCCGCTTTGTCGCCGACGCTTCCCACGAATTACGCACCCCTGTTGCCGTGATTCGAAACATGACCGAGGTTGCGCTGACACAGGCAAAGAGCAAGGAAGACTATATTTGCGCTCTTGAGGCGATCAATGACGAGTCCGATAGGCTTGGCCGCCTGGTCAGTGATCTGTTAGCGCTGGCTCGCGTCGATGAAGAGCGCATGCCACTTGATAGCGAGCCGGTGCGCCTTGACTTTCTGGCTGCTGATGTCGTCGATAGTATGGCAAGCTTTGCGGCTGAGCACGGTATCACGCTACAAACAGGTACCTTGCAGCCTGCCACGGTGAAGGGGGATGCAGCCCGCCTGATTCAAGTGCTGATGGGGTTGGTTGATAACGCCGTTAAGTATACCAACGCCGGGGGAACCGTCACGGTGGCGGTTGAAGCCTGCGCATCGCATGTCCATTGCAGCGTCACTGATACTGGAATCGGTATTGCCCGGGAACACCTGCCCCATATCTTTGAGCGCTTTTACCGGGCTGACCCGGCCCGCTCAAAGGCAGTCGGCGGGAGCGGGCTTGGGCTCTCCATTATCGATTGGCTGGTGCGTGCGCATCATGGGGCAGTGACCGTTGAGAGTGAACCGGGGAAGGGCTCGACCTTTATGATAACGTTGCCACTGATGCACTAGGAAACGATCGCCACGATAGCGCTGATATTGCCCTCTCCTCCGGCGTCATTGGCTGCATCGGTCAGGCGGCGTGCCATTTCCTCCGGTGTGCCTCCCTGGGCCAGCAAGCGCTGGATCTCCGAGTCACGGAGCATATGCCAGAGGCCATCTGTACAGAGCAAGATAATATCGTTTGGCGCGACGGACTGCTGAAAATAGTCAATCGGAACATAGTAATTCTGCCCAAGCGTGCGGTAATGGTGGTTCCGCTTGGCGCTTTTATACACGTCATCCGGTTCAAGCAACTTGGACGCAACCAGTGTTGCGGCAATAGTATGATCGCGTGTAATGCAGTAGAGACTGTCTGCGTCGGCGTTGTAGACGTAGGCCCGGCTATCTCCAATGCTGGCGACATGAAGCTGATAATGGTATAGCAGGGCCACTGTCAGCGTACAGGCCATGTTGCTATCATAGTCAGCATTACAGTGGTAGACGACCTGATTGGCCTGACGGGCCGCGTCGCTGATCCATTGTTGTAACACAGTCTCAGACGGTCGAACGCCGGGATTACTGCCGGGAATGGGTCCTCTGGGGCCTGTTGAACTGTTACTGCCCATTGGCGGCGTGTAGTGCGTCAGCGAGCGTGGAGGCTCGGTCAGGCGCGGAACCATAATATCTGCGACGCTCTCGATCGCGAGCCGGCTGGCTTCATGACCACCGAGTGGCTGCCCTTGTGTCCCGAGCAGACCATCTGAGATAGCAAGCAGGCTGAAGGGACTGGGCGGGGGCTCCAGATTGGTGCAGAGTCCTTGAATGACCAGCAGCATATCTTCATTTTCCTGTGCCTTGCGTCCCAACTCGCTGATATAGCCGAGCTGGCAATGATCGGCCACCGCCGGAGCCGTGACATCCAGATTGCGCCCACAGTGACGGCAGAAGCGAGAGGAACTGCGGTTCTCGCGTCCACAGTGTGGGCAGGGATTCTCGGGCATCACGGTACGCACAATCACGTTAGCGTTACTGGTAGCCATAATGGTGGGGGCTACAATGGTAGGAGCCGAGTGAATGGGATCGGAATGCAGGGCATCCTCAACCGCCTGCGCGAACTCGCCTGCCGAGGTGAAGCGTTTCTTCGGATCGATGTCCATTGCCCGCATAATCACAGGGTCAACGTTCGGCGGTAATGCATGATTCAACGCGCTTGGTGGCGGGATCTCTGCGGCCAGCGTTTTGATCACAGCCTGCATTGGTAGTAAGCCGGTGAACATCTGATAGGTCACGACACCCATTGCATAGATGTCACTGGCGGGCTCGGGCTTCCCCTGTTCCTGTTCTGGCGCGATATAGTGTTCGGTGCCGATGGAGAGGCCACGCTGCGTCAGGGACTTTTCCTGCTGCATTGCCCGGGCAATACCAAAGTCAGCCAGGATCAGGCGTCCATCATCCTGATGAATGAGCAGGTTGGATGGCTTGATATCCCTGTGCACGATCTGCTGTGGATGCTGATGGACTGCATCGATAGCCGCGGCCATATCTTTCAGATAGGTTAAAGCCTGTTGCGTTGGTAGTGGCTTCTCAGGTTTGAGCAGCGCTTTCAGGGTTCCTCCAGTGATTAACGGCATTTCCAGATAGAGAAGTTCCCCATCCTGACCGAAATTGACCACGGGCACAATATTCCGGTGACGGAGCTGATGTGCATAGCGAGCCTCGCGCCGGAAGCGCTCTATAGCCGTTTGTGGATCCATATTTTGATAGGATATAGAGAGTACTTTCAGGGCGACCTGCTTCATTTCAAAGGTATCACTGGCACGATAGACTGCACCCATACCGCCCATGCCAATGAGCGTTTCAATACGGTAGCGCCCGGCTACCACAGCTTCGGGCAGCAGGCAGCGGCAGTATGGATTCGCGCATATTTTTGTTCCGGGTGGATATTCTGCTTGGCAGCGCGGATTCGGGCAATGTGGCATAACGACTTCTCTACCATCTCTTTTTTCTGACAGGGGTCTCCCTGTAATTGGAAATACCAGAAAGTGTACCTGGGAACCACTTGACTAGTGTATGGTAATGCTTAGAATGCTGTCAATATGAATGATAATTTTGTCTGTATTTCCCTCCCAGTTTGCGAGGATGCCTCAGAAGGAGCGAACCTGAACGGGCTCTCTTGCCATTTATACGGCTGAAGGAGATCCGGGTTGCATGGGCGCTCGCGGTATGAACAGATACAAGCTGATTCAATGTTTCTCATGTTTCTAGCTTCCCCTATCGGACAGTTTGCTTCAAAGTGTTAAGCACGCTATAATCAGTTTAGCTTGGAAAGGGGTCTTATTTCCACAGCCCTGGTCTGATAACAGATGCTTTAAAGGATAACAGGATATCATGCTACAGTTACCGTTGGTGCTTTTTATCGTGATGGCGGAAGTGACGGTCGGCTCTGTCTGTGTTATGGTCTTTCTGGACTGGCGCAATGAGGTACGCCGCAGCTTCCTGATTACGTATGCGTTTATTTATCTCTTCCTGGCAGTTCTCACTTATCTGGCACAGCAGAACTTTGCTTCTGCGGAACTGCTGAACTCGTTTGCACATCTCGATCATGCATGGACCGGGTATTTATCTCTGCCGTTACTGGTCTTTGCTATTCTGCTCTTGTTTTATGCGATTTTCCTGATTGCCGATAAAAGTGCGGGCGGAGATGGAAAAGAGAAAATGGAGAAGGCGGCAGAAGAAGCCATTGCGGAGGGGAAGACTGCTCCGGCGAAGTTCTCGGTGGCGCGTCTTCTGCGTTATGTCTCCGGGGCTGCTACGATTGTTGTTGGCCTGATCGCGATTCTGGTGATGGCGATGGTCTTTCGTCCACTGGCCGCCTCGGTCCTCTCAGGAGGGGTGACTGTTGCTGTCTTCTTCGTGGCGACGTTTGCGCTTGGTGGCGTAATGACGGCGATGTGGCTTGGTCACTGGTATTTGAATACGCCTGCTCTGACTGAGAAGCCGCTGCTCTTTGCCACAAATATTGTGCTGATCTCTCTGCTGCTTCAGCTTGTTCTTTCCTTCTTTACCGGTCCGGTGATTGCCAGTGCACAGAAGCAGCCGCAAACGAATAACCAACCAACTGTGACGGCATCGACACCAGCGCCAGGCGAGAAGGACCCGAACAAGATTGTGAAACCTGCCAATCAGCCGACCGTGGCGCCGATCAGCGTAGATGGAATGCACTGGCTACAGATCGCGGTTGGTTTTGTCTTCCCGCTGATTCTGGGTGGGCTCACCTGGAAGCTGGTACGTGATCGCTCGTTCCAGTCGGCAACCGGCATGCTCTATCTTGTTGTGACGCTTACTTTGGCCGGGGAGATTATGGCGCGCGGCCTCTTCCTGGGTGGTCTGTAGACTGAGCATGCGTCTCTATTGGTGAGGAACGCCGGGAAAGCTTCCCGGCGCTCTTTTTTTATGCGTTCTGAGCTCTCTCCTTCAAGACACGGCGCAGGATCTTGCCTGATGCATTTTTGGGAATTGCATCGATAATTTCAAGGTGGTGGATCTTTTTGTAGCCCGCAAGTCTGCTGTTCACGAATGCCATGATCGCTTCAGGGTTTGCTTGCTGCCCGCGCCTCGGCACAATGAAGCCTTTCACCAGCTCACCCGCTTCCTTGTCGGGAATGCCGATCACCGCGGCATCGCCGACCGCTGGATGTTCCAGCAGCAGGGCCTCTACCTCGGCAGGCGCGATACTGAACCCTTTATATTTGATCATCTCTTTCTTGCGATCCACAATATATGTGTATCCATCTTCGTCGACATGGCCGATGTCGCCCGTATAGAGCCAGCCGTTACGGAGCACTTTCGCGGTTTCTTCTGGTGCTTTCCAGTAGCCCTGCATGACCTGTGGTCCGCGAATGATCAGTTCGCCATCTTCTCCCGGTGGAAGCTCACGCTCACCGGTCTCAAGATCCACGATTTTTTGTTCGGTGTTATGCGTCAGCAAGCCGATGCTTTCCAGGCGGATCAGCGCGGGATCTTTCGGCTGAGCATGAGTCAGGGGAGATGCTTCAGTTAATCCGTATCCCTGTAAGGTGATGATGCCGGTTTTCTCCTGAAGCTGGCGGGCCGGTTCTGGTGGCATGGGGGCTGCGCCAGAGAGAATATAGCGGACCGTTTTCAGCTTGCTGAGGTCTATGGGGGCATGGGCGAGGGCCAGCACAATCGGGGGAACGACAAATACATAGGTGACGGCGTGCTTTTCGCACAGTTCTAGCGCTTGCAGCAGGTCGAAGCGCTCCATAATAACCTGCGTGCCACCACAGGCGAGGAAGCTACCAGTCAACATAATGCCATAGATATGATAGAACGGTAGAAAGAGCAGTGCTGTGTCGGCATCGGTGGGCTGTAATGCGGTCAGAAATTGAATATTGTTGCTGACAAGGTTGCGGTGTGTCAGCATGGTGCCTTTCGGGAGGCCTGTTGTGCCGGATGAGTAGGGCAGGGCAAGCAGGTCATCAGGGGTCACGGGATCATATTGCTGATAGCGAGGCGAGGAGCGGCGAAGAAGGGCGGCGAAGGTCTCCGCGCCCTCAAGGTGTTCTGGAATATCGATCCCTGTCACCAGAATATGCTTGAGGTGGGGGAGCTCATGCTGACTCCGAACAAGCTGAAAGATGGGGACGAGTTCGCGCTGTATCAGGATGGCAACCGCTTCGGAGTCTTCAAGCTGATGGGCAAGCTCGCGCTCTTTGTAAGAGGGATTGACGGGACTGACCACCACTCCCAGTGAGGCGGCAGCAATAAAGGTCAGGATGAATTCCGGGCGGTTGGCGGTGTAGATGCAAAGACGATCTCCTTTACGCAATCCTATATCATGCAGGCCGTTGGCGATACTGTTGATCATTGAGATGGCTTCGCGATAGGTCAGGACAAGGTCATAGTACTTGATCGCGGCTTTTTCAGGGTGTCTCTGAGCGGCTGTTCGTACGAGCTGGTCGTATGATACCTCAGGAATGTCGATGGGTGGCCGAAAGAGCTCCGGCGCTCTCATTTTTTGTACATCCATTGTGCGCTATCCTTTCTTTCTCATAGAAGCAAGAGAAGGGGAAAAGGGGAAACAATGCGCGTGATGGGCCTGTAGATATAGGTGAAAAGAAAACTATAGCAGTAGCATAAAGGATATTTCTGAAAAGGTCAAGTGGAAAAGGAAAATCTTCAGGAAAAGGCCGTTGCATGAAGAGGAGGAGGACAATCGGGCTATTGATTTTTGGAGCTTATGAAACTGGGAAAGTGCTTCCGTACGCTTCAGTGGTGCTGAGAAAGCAAGAAAGCATGTAGAAATGTGGAAATGTGTGCCTGTTTGGACCTTTTCATATAATACAAGTAGAAGTGGAAAATCTCTCTTTTGAAAATGTGTAGAAGTGTGGCGAGGTTTCAGTTACAGTTTGTGTTTGATACATGTTAATACATAAACGTTCTGTCTATCGTAAGAGCGCCATCGAGCATTACATGCGGAGCCGGGAAGGTGATACCCTGCCGCGCTTTATCTCGTTGCCGCTCTCCCTCTTTTTGTGGATTTTGTTTTTACTGCTACTGGAGGCACTTGGCCTGGCCTGGTTCTATAAAGTTCCGGTGTATGTGGTGGGCAATGGAATTGTGCTTGCCCATGAGCAGCAGAAGGGCGAACAGGGTGCTCTGGCAGCCATTTTTGTGCCGGCCTCGCAGGCGGATAAACTACGGGTCGGTCAGGTGGTTCTGGTGCGATTGCAGGCGAATGCTCAACCGGTACGAAGTCAGATAGAACAAGTTGAGGAGCCGCTACAGAGCCCTGATCACCTCTGTCGTACCTATGGGCTGGCCGCGCAGTGTACGACACTGATCCAGCAGCCATCGGTCGCGGTGCTGCTGCGTTTAAACACGTTTTCCGCACGGCAGTATGCGGGGAGTCTGTTAACTGCTGATATTCAGGTCGGAACCCGATCTATTCTCTCTCTCTTCCCGGGTTTGGGTGGGTTTAAGTAGGATGTTGTGGCAATGAGTAAAGTAAAACCTGAAAAGCGACGAAAAAGAGCGAATGAGAAGCATATCCCTATTGAAGAACAGGAAACCTTAAAGTTGCCGGGTAGACGGCTCAAGCCCTCAAAGCTGTCTCGTAAGCGGCGCGTGCCGGTGCTCCTTCAGATGACGGAAACCGAGTGCGGCCTTGCCTGTCTGGCTATGATCTTGAGCTACTATGGCCGAAAAACGTCGATTGCTAGCCTGCGCTCACGGTATGGTGCGGGACGCGATGGCCTGACTGCGTTAGGGATTGCCAAAGCTGCCCGTCATTTTGGGATGCGTGTGCGGGCGGTTTCGTTGCAGCATACCGATCTCTCAGGCGTCACGTTGCCAGCCATTGCACACTGGGAATTCAAGCATTTTCTGGTTGTGGAGCGCTGGTCAAAAAAGACTGTTGATGTGGTTGACCCGGCGGGTGGGCGGCGCCGCCTGACGGCAGAGGAGTTCGATGCGGGATTTACCGGCGTGCTGATCACATTGGAGCCGGGTGTCAGCTTTGTCAGCAATGGACCCGACGCGACTCCTAAACTCTCGCTGACCTCCTATCTGTTGCAATGTTTAAAGCGAACGCCCGGCGTCCTGGCGCAGATCTTTGTGGCATCTGGCATTTTACAGGTCTTTGGCCTGATTTCTCCGCTACTGACGAAGGTTGTGGTTGATCGTATTCTCCCTTTTGGATTAAGCGATGTGATGCTGTTGCTCGGGGTGGGTATGCTTATGCTGGTGCTCTCCCAGGGCGTGATGACGCTGCTTCGAGAATGGCTGCTGGTCTATCTGCGTACTCGGGTTGATATTCATCTGATGCTTGGCATTCTAGAGCACCTGCTGACTCTGCCCTTTAGCTTTTTTCAGCAGCGTTCGACTGGTGATCTGCTCTCGCGCCTGAGCAGCAATAGCGTAATCCGTGATACATTGAGCAATCAGCTTGTATCCACTCTCTTAGATGGTAGTCTGGTTGTAGCCTATTTTTTTATCCTGCTCTGGCTCTCGGTGCCGTTTGGCCTGCTGGTTTTCGGGATTGGCTTTTTTCAGGTCTTATTGATGATTGGCTCATACAAACATATTACCAATCTTGCCAGTCAGGAACTGGTCGCACAGGGAAAGACACAGGGCTACCTTACGGAGGCACTGGCTGGAATCGCGACTCTGAAGGCCGCCGGGGCAGAAGATCGAGCCCTTGAACGCTGGACGAACCTGTTCTTCAAGCAACTGAACATCTCGATTCGGCGAAGCTATTTCACGGCAATGACCAGCACCGGGATGAACCTGTTGCGCACGTTTGCACCGCTGGCACTGCTCTGGATCGGAGCGCTTCAGGTGTTACAGGGCTCGCTCTCGGTTGGCATGATGCTGGCGCTGAACTCGCTGGCCGTCTCCTTTCTCACGCCGCTCTCGTCGCTGGTTAATAATGCACAACAGTTTCAGCTTGTACAGGCAAATTTTGAGCGTCTGGCAGATATTATGACTGCTGAAGTCGAGCAGAAAAAGCAGGAGGTCGCTTTGCCGCCAAAACTGAGCGGCGATATTGAGCTAAGGGGGGTCTCTTTTCAGTACGCGCCCGATTCCCCAAAAGTACTGAAGGATATCAACCTGTCGATTAAAGCCGGGCAGAAAGTGGCGATTGTAGGGCGAACCGGTTCGGGGAAGAGCACGCTTGGCAAGCTGTTACTGGGCCTCTATGTGCCGACAGAGGGCGACATTCTCTATGATGATATTCCGTTGCGGAAGCTGAACTATCAGGAAGTGCGGCGTCAATTCGGAGTTGTGATGCAGGATGCCTCGGTTTTCAGTGGCACGGTATTACAGAATATTGCGCTGAATGATCCTTCAATGGACAACGAGCAGGTGATAAAAGCAGCTCAGCTCGCTGCAATTCACGATGACATTATGAATATGCCAATGGGCTACGAGACCTATATTGCGGAGGGGGGAAGTGCCCTCTCGGGTGGTCAACGGCAACGGCTGGCAATTGCCCGGGCGATAGCCCATCAGCCCTCTATTCTGCTCTTTGATGAGGCGACAAGCAGTCTTGATGTGGTGACAGAGCAGCGGGTTGCGCTGAATTTACAGCAGTTTGCCTGTACACAGATTATTATTGCCCATCGCCTGAGCACGATTCGGGATGCTGATCTGATTCTGGTGCTGGATAACGGCTCGATTGTTGAGCAGGGCACGCATAAGCAGTTAATTAGCTTGAAAGGTTACTATTATCAGCTAGTGCTCCATCAATATGAAAGAGAAAGAAATAAGATGAAACAATATAAAACAACCCAGCTACCATAAGAAACAGGAAGCCCCATGATTTCGGATATTTTGCTGTACGAGTATAATATAAATAGGTGATACGGTTACAGTTGCAAAACCGGGGAGCTGATGGAAGTGTTGTAATGCCCTGTGCAGTGCTGTGCTGCTAGAACAGACAGTATTTGCATGATCTCCACCTCCAAATATACCGCTCTCAAGCTGTTGACCGGTTGCCATGTCGTAAACCGTCAATTTCACAGAGAGAAAGGAATTGGAAACATGAGCTTCGATGTCGTTCGCGCATGGAAAGACGAAGAGTATCGCAATTCTCTGTCCGCTGAGGAGCTGGCAATGCTTCCTGAGTGCCCTGCTGGCGAAATGGAACTGACCGATGCCGATCTTGAGCAGGTCAGCGGCGGTTGCCATCATCATGCCAATCAGGCAATTTCGTTCGGTTGTGTAAATTCAGCCGCACTTGCCTGCTTGCAGAGCGCACTTATCGGTGCTTGCGTCTCCGCAGGCATCTGCAACGTTGACTAGTCCGACCTCGGACAAGGGTGTTTTTCATAGGAGGGTTAGGGAGGTTACAGTCCCTGACCCTCTGCTTGCTGTTTTCTGTGGGAAGAGAGAGGATGATGAAGGATGTGAGTGATATGGAGATTCAACAGAATCAGGATATCTGGCACCGCGCAACATGGTATCGTGCCTTGTCATTGCAGGAGCGTGCGCACTTGCGAGAAGAGATGCCACCGCAGTGGGAGCCTGACCAGCAGGCACTGAAAAAGGCACAACGCTGGCAGGAACAGCCTCCTTTCCAGACCGATACATATTTCGAGCGGCGGCTTGCGACCGTGTCTCTCTCCTATGATGCTTTTCTGGCGCTCCTTAGCGAAGATCCTGCACAGCTTCAGGCGCGTTTAATGGCTCTGCCTCCCTGGCTCATTGAATTGCGCGAAATCTGGGCTCTCCGTCATGAAGAGATCTCTTTCCCTCTTCCCGAGTCTGCAAAGGCTGATTCTGGTTCTCCTGGGGCTTTCCTGCCAGCGTTGCGCCCTTTTCTGATGCGAGCGTGGCAGCGTCTGGAACGGGGCGTATCCGCGCTTGTCGATGAGTATGGAGCAGTACCATTTGATCCACAGGCGATCGTCGCACAGCTCTTTGCTCGTCTACCGGTGCAGCTCCTTATGCGCTTTCTACGTACAGCGGTTCTTGAACTCAACGTTGCACGCGTGCAGGGGCGGTTGCAGGGTGCGACACCTGAAGAACGGTTCCAGCGTTTTATTGATTATCTGGCGCGGCAGGATGGGCTGTTTGTGTTGCTGGAAGAGTATGCGGTTCTGGCACGCATTCTTGTTGAGACACTTGAGCGCTGGATTTTCTGCATGTTGGAACTGATGAAGCGTCTCTGTCTGGATTGGGAGGAGATCCAGGCAACGTTCTTTCCAGATCAGGACCCCGGCTTGTTGGTCGAGATACAGACTGGCAAAGGCGACACGCATCGTGGTGGTCGTAGTGTGGCTATTTTGGGTTGGCAACATGGACAGCGTCTGGTCTATAAACCTCGTTCCTTGAGTATTGATGTGCACTTTCAGGAACTGCTGCGCTGGTGCAACGAGCGGGGATGTGAGCCCGCGTTTCGTCCGCTGGTCCTGTTGAATCGGGGAGACTATGGCTGGATTGAGTTTATTGAGGCGCAGGACTGCACTTCGGAGGAGGCAATAGAGCGTTTCTACCGGCGTCAGGGAGGGTATTTGGCGCTGCTGTATGCGTTGCAGGCCGCGGACTTCCACGCTGAAAATGTGATTGCTTCGGGCGAGCATCCATTCCTTGTCGATCTGGAAGCACTACTACAGCCGCGTATCGCGTTGAGCGCTGGTATAGAGCACGATTTCCCGGAGTTTCAGGTCATTGCGCAATCGGTTTTGCGCATCGGCCTCTTGCCTCAGCGTATCTGGTCCGGTGATGAATATGAGGGTATCGATGTCAGCGGATTAGGGGGCAAATCCGGGCAGCTTTCCCCGTCACGGGTTCCGATTCTACAGCAGATTGGAACGGATCAGGCGCATATCAAACGTGAGCGTATTCTGATGAACCTCGGACAGCATCGGCCAACTCTGAATGGGAAAGATGTAGACACGTTGAGCTATTGTGAAAGCATCGTGGCCGGCTTTACTGCTGTCTATCATATCCTGATGCGCGAGAAAGAGGTATTGGGCCAGAAACTCACCGCTTTCGCTGAAGACGAGATTCGCTGTGTGCTGCGGCCGACTCGTATTTATGGCTTGTTGCTGGAAGATAGTTTCCATCCGAATGTGTTGCGTGATGGGCTTGACCGTGACCGCCTCTTTGATCGCCTCTGGATCGGGTGTGAGCATCAGCCTCATATGGAACGCCTGATTTCTGCTGAACACGCCGACCTGTGGGCCGGGGATATCCCGATGTTTACGACCCGTGTCGCCTCATACGACCTGATATCTTCGCGTGGTGAGCGGATAGAGGCATTCTTCTGTGAAACCGGGCTGGAACGGTCACTCAAGCAGGTGGCGCAATTCAGCGAGGAAGATCTGATGAGACAGCTCTGGGTTATCCGGGCCGCGTTCACCAGCATGACCCTCGGTACAGAGAATGTCTCGCGCCTGAGCTTGCCTGCGCAGGAGACGGAGGTGTCCAGCGCGGACCTGCTTCAGGCGGCCCGCTCCATCGGGGAGCGGCTGCAACGGTTGGTCTTACGGCACGAGACTGGCGCGGGCTGGCTTGGTGTGGTTCCCGTAAATGAACGAAGCTGGCACCTGTTGCCCGCGGGAACTGATCTCTATAATGGCTTATCGGGCATTGTGCTGTTCCTGGCGTATCTGGGGAAAGTCGCGAACGCTGCTGACTGTACTGAGCTGGCACGGGAGGCATTGAAGAGCATCCGTTATCAGCTCGCGATTCAGCGCAAATATGGCATTCTGGACGGTATCGGCGCGTTTAGTGGGTTAGGCTCTTATGTCTATCTGTTCACACATCTGGGAGCGCTCTGGCAGGATAAGACGCTGTACGAAGAGGCCAGAAGCTGGCTTCCATCTATCGCAGAAAAGCTTGAGCAGGATAGTGCCTTTGATGTGATTGGTGGTGCTGCGGGATGTATTGCTGCGTTGTTAAGTCTGTATCAGGCCACGTCTACAGATGAGGTGCTGATGGTTGCCCGTCGCTGTGGTGATCATTTGCTGGCTTCGGCTCAGGAGATGTCTCAAGGGATTGGTTGGCGTACCCCGCTCTCCGAGCAACCGCTAACCGGTTTTGCGCATGGAAATGCTGGCATTGCGTTGAGTTTGCTGCGGCTCTTTGTGGCCTGTGGAGAAGAGCGCTATCTTGAAGCGGCACGAAAGGCGGTTGCGTATGAGCGGAGCTTGTTTTCAGAGGCTGAACAAAATTGGCCCGATCTTCGTGATTTGCCCGGTAGATCGAGAGAACAGCAATCGTTTATGGTGGCCTGGTGTCATGGGGCGTCTGGTATCGCGCTTTCCCGTCTGGGCATGCTGTCTTGTATGGATGATGCGATGCTGCGGGCAGAGATTGGTGCGGCACTGAAAACAACGCTGATCCGAGGATTTGGTCTGAATCATAGCCTCTGTCATGGCGATTTCGGGAATCTTGAGGCGCTCTTGCTGGCATCACAGCGTTTCCAGAAACCAGAATATGAGCAAATGGTGCATCGTCTGACGGCGGCTTTGCTCGTGAGTATACAGGAGCAAGGAATTGTTACAGGCGTGCCGCAAGGGGTAGAGACGCCGGGGCTGATGCTCGGGCTGGCGGGTGTGGGGTACGCGCTTTTGCGTCTGGCTGCTCCACAAGAGATGCCATCGGTTTTGCTGCTTGATCCCCCGAGGGGTTTCGTATAGTCAAAGGGTATAGGGAAACTAACAAAAGACCGAATGCAATGTTCTGTATCCCTTGTTTTACTTCACCTCTCACTCTCTATTGAGGGGCCTTTCAAGGCCCTTTTTTCATCTGTTCAGGTAGCAAAAATGGCATGGAATGCATTATGATAGAAACAGACGGTATCTGATTGTATTTGTAGCTCTGGGATTTCTCCTGGAGAAAAGGGCCTCCTCTTTATGCTGAATTTCTCATTAACAACGGAGCAGGAAGAGCTTCGGCAGCTTGCGCGGACGCTTGCCCGAGAGCAGTTGCGCCCGCAGGGACGAAGCGCGGACGAACAGGGCTTTTGCTCAGACGCGCTCTGGCAAACTATCACACAAACCGGGCTGACAAGGCCTTTTGCTGAACGCTATGGGGGAGACGGGGCGCTTGATGCGGTGACGCTGGCTATTATCGCCGAAGAGTTTGGGTATGGTGATGCTGGTCTTGCGCTTCATATCCTTGGCTCACTGATCGCACCGCTCACGATCGCTCTGGCGGGAACTGAGGAGCAGCGCCAGAAATATATCAGTCTGTTTTGCCGGTATGAAGAGGCGCGGGGAGCTCTGGCCTTTGCCGAACCGTTTAGCGCGTATCGCTGTGAGGAGATCACGACGCCCCTTTATGCCACGGTTGATGGGCTCTCTGTGCGGCAGGGCATAAAGCGGAATGTGCTTCATGGCGGTAGCGCTGCATTGACTGTTGTGCTTGCGCGTAAGGCCGGGGATCTGTGCGCCTTTGTGCTCCCTGAGACCGGTTGGCAGAGTGTGCCCGAGGAAGAGCGTGTCGGCTTGCGAGCGGCACAGAGTGCGACGCTCAGGCTGGAACAGGTACAGATTCCGACTCATTGTATGCTCGATAATACGGAGCAGGTTACACGAGCTGCGCTGCTCTATTGCCTGTTACGGGCAGGTGTTGCATGTGGCATTGTGCGGGCAACGCTGGACTATGCCGGGCAGTATGCGCAGGAGCGTGTGGCCTTTGGACGTCCGATTGTCTCCTATCAGGGTATCGCTTTCTTGCTGGCAGAAATGGCGATGAAGCTGGATGCGGTGCGCTTGTTGCTCTGGCATGCGGCATCTCGTTGGGATCAGGAAGCGGTGACTGCCGAGCTGGGTGGCGAGATTGAGGCGGTGCAACGTCAGGCGCTTACCCTGGCTCAGAAAGCGACGGCAGACGGTGTGCAGATTCTCGGAGGCGCGGGCTATATACAGGACCATCCAGTTGAGTTGTGGATGCGTCACGCGATTGCGATGGAGTAGTGCGCCATGCTGGATTTTACGTTAAGCAAAGAACAAGAGGCGTTTCGGGACTATGTGCATCAGATTGCGCTTGAAGAGATGCGCCCGGTGTCGCTGGAATGCGACCGTACGGAAACTATTCCAGAAGCATTTTTCTGGCAGATGCAGAAACGCCTGCGTGGTGGTGCGGATGGACAGGCACGCCAGTGGATCGCCGAGGGGAAAGCTGCTCCCGGCCAGGAACAACTACTCTCGATGCTTGGTTATGAAGAACTGGCGTGGGGAGATGCGGCGCTGGCAACCGCTTTACCCGGCCCTGGTCTGGCCTACCCTCCACTGATGGCTTTTGGCACTGTGGAGCAACAACAGCGCTTTCTCTCGCTCTATGAGGATGACGGCCTGCATTGGGGGGCGCTTGCCCTGACCGAGCCCGGCTGTGGCTCCGACGTTTCAGCGATTGCGACCACTGCGCGGCGCGAGGGGAATGCCTGGGTGCTGAATGGGCAAAAGCAGTTTATTACGAATGGGGCTCGTGCCGATCTGATTATTACCTTCGCGACTGTGAATAAGGCGGCGGGACGTGGCGGCTTGCTCCCGTTTGTGGTTCCTGGAGGAACTCCCGGTTTGAAGGTGGGGCGCATCGAGAAGAAAATGGGGCTGCGTGCCTCTCAAACTGCCGAGCTGCTCTATGAAGAATGTCGCATTCCTGAAGATCACTTGCTTGGAGCGCTCTTGCACGCCGGTCGAGCTGGCTTTAAGGCTGCTATGCGAACGCTGGATGCAACTCGCCCGATGGTTGGAGCTCTAGCTGTGGGATTAGCTCGTGCTGCCCATGAAGAGGTGACGCAGTGGCTCAAAGAGGAACTTCCGGCCAGCTATTCGCTACAGAAGCGGCGGGAACTGCTGGAGCAGGCTGAGGAACTGGGATATGAGATCCAGATGGCGCGGCTGCTTGTCTGGCGTGCTGCATGGATGGCTGATCGGGAGCTTGCCAATTCAAAAGAAGCGTCTATGTGTAAGGCCTATGCCGGGGAACTGGTGATGAAGGTAACGACGTTTGCAGCGCGGGTTGTCGCCTCGGGTGAGATGACGGAGGCGCGCCTGTTTCTTGAAAAATGGTTTCGTGATGCCAAAATCTTCGATATCTTTGAGGGGACCGCGCAGATTCAGCGGCTGGTTATTGCGAGAAGGCTCTTCCCTGAGGTTACCATTCCATGAGAAGGGGGTAGAGGCGGTCGGGCCGCCTCTACTTTCTGCGTGGCTGTTTGAAGTTTGGCTCGTCGTCTATCTCATCGTCGAGCTCCTCTTCCAGTTCCAGCTCTTCTTCTTCCAGCTCGCGAATCCAGTCGTGCGTGCGGTTGTTCCGTTTTCCGACAGCCGCCCGCCGGCGTTCTGCGTCGAACTTGAAGGAATCGCGTTTGTTGGCTGCGCGTTTATCACGTAACTTGCCTCTCATGCTATCACCTCCTCTCTAGAACGGAGGTGATAGCGGGTGTTTGCTGACCAGCAACAGGATTTCATAGGACCTGCGTAAGAACCTTTCTACTTTTGATTGGATGAGTATATATCAAACACTGTTGCCTAAAACCCAGGTGAGTGGAGCTCTCTGTCCTGAGAGTGGCGAACAGGAAACGATTCCTACTACTTTGAGTATAAGTGTAGCGTGAACGTGATTTCATAATGAGGAATGCATGCGCACAGTGAGGAATTTTTGTGGCGAAAGATGAACGCCCAGGCGCTGATTACACCGGGCCAGAACAGCAGTAGCCAGGGTCACATGATTGTTCAGATAGAAAGATTGTTTTTCTTTCGGTGAGTTCTGTTCTTTCGCTGCAAAAATCGCGCTGTGGTTGCAAGACTTCTTTGCATAGAACCCACCTCCTTTGAATGCTTGTGTGATCATCTTTTCAGTGAACAGCTTCATCAAAGAGACCTGTAACTGTTTATGAGTGTACAAGCCCTCTAAACAAAAGTCAAGCATTTTTGTGCACAAAAAAGTCCTGCTGAGAAAGATAGCCTGATATTACCAGGGAAGCCAGTGCAAGACTTGCTTCTTGCGTCGAGACCTATTTCATTTGTCTGTCTGTGTCCTTCATGATACACTCCTGTCAGAACAAGGAGAATGGAGACCTGAAAGCATGGAAAAAGCGCGATTGATTTATCATGCAAGCGTGGCGACTCCAAAGGGTGAGTGCGTGGTGATGGCAACCGAGCACGGTGTTTGCTGGACGGGCACGCCCGGCACACCGCTGGAAGAGGGCCTCGCATGGTGTCGAAAACGCATCCCCCAGGCGCAGATTGAAGCGGGGATAGGTGTCGCCCCACTTCAGCAGGCGATCGATGAGCTACAGCGTTATATCCAGGGAGAAAAGGTGCAGTTTTCCTGTCCCCTTGATCTGTATGGCACGCCATTTCAGAAGCTTGTATGGCAGGAGCTCTATAAAATTCCCTATGGCGAAACCAGAAGCTATGCAATGATTGCCCGAGCGATTGGAAGACCACAGGCGTGTCGGGCGGTTGGGGCGGCCAATGGAGCAAACCCGGTTGCGGTTATTGTGCCCTGTCATCGCGTTATTGGAAGTAGTGGCTCGTTGGTTGGTTATGGTGGGGGACTGGAAACAAAGGTATGGCTGCTCGCACTGGAACGAGCAGGAATGACGCCTCTTCTATAGTGCGTAGCAGCCAAATTCCCTGTGCGCCTCCCATGAAAGCACGATATCAAGCGCAATCCTTATCCCTTGCTTTCTGTGTAAGGTGCGAACGATTTGCTTCATAGTTATTGAAAAGCATCTTTTACATCTAGAAAAAGGGCAAAATACTATCCCTCCTGTTTGACTTTGCGGGAGGGATAGGCGGACCTTTACGGACGATAATTACCGGCCTGCGTCATGAAAACGCGCACCAGACCACGGATCGCCACCACGGCTACCACAATTTCAATGATAGCCATAACGATCCAGACCCAGAGCAAATTAACGTGATAGGATGCGGAGTGTGGGTCAACTGAATGGGCGAAAAGTGGGCCAAGAATAATCAGCGGCAGGGCGAGCAGCATAAGACAGCACAAAATAGCCACCACCGGCAGAATAATACGCCAGAGCCCTGAGTCGCGCAGGTTCTCCGTTTTGGCGGTTCCAAACGCCTCTCTGCGCTCTGTACCGGCAACCTCCGATGTTGCCGATACCTTCTTTGCGGTTGAGGCCGTTTCTTGTTCCATACAAAGACTCCATGTGTGTGTTTCAGCCCTCAGCATTCTCTGAGGACTAGTGGACAAATGCCTCCCTGGTCGTGGAGGGAAAAGCAGAAAAATCAACGTTCACCCGTATTCATAGCGGCTCGTTCCAGATTGAGGGAGCCATGAAAGCGGATGAAGTCTACCATGAAACAGGACGTTTCATTTTTGCTCTTTAGTATATCATAGTGTAGAAGCAGATGGATCGGGAAGAGCTTGCCATTTGAACGGACTGAAGCGTTTTTTTTCCTCTCTGTTTCCTGCTATGAGATGAGAGCCGGAAAAATGTTGAGAAATGGGGACAAAAGTGCTTGACAATCGGCGGCGATAATGCTATATTGCTTGTGTCAGTTGCAGAGGGCGCTTAGCTCAGTGGGAGAGCGCTTCGTTCACACCGAAGAGGTCACTGGTTCGAACCCAGTAGCGCCCACCTCTCATTCTTCCATTTCTCAATTCTTCCATCTTTCACCTTTGTTTTTTCCTCCCTGCCTGATACGTATAACAATGTGTGAGACTGATTGCTTTGTCGTTTGAAAGTGAGCCCAACCCTATGACCGAAAAACGCAGGCAACAATTACTTGCACAGCTTCATCAAGCCGGAATCACCGATCAACGAGTTCTGGATGCAATGGCCCATGTTGACCGTGGACTCTTTGTTGAGGCACAGCTTTTGCCGCATGCGTATCGTGACATGGCGCTTCCAATTGGTTGCGGACAGACAATTTCACAGCCATTTATGGTTGCATTGATGACCCAGGCCTTGCATCTGACCGGGAATGAGCGCGTGTTGGAAATTGGAACCGGCTCCGGATACCAGGCAGCGATTCTGGCTCAGCTCTGCTCATATGTCTATAGCGTCGAGCGCCATCAACAGCTTGCACAACAGGCCTCATGGCGTTTGATGGAAGCGGGAATTCGAAATGTTTCGGTCATTGTAGGCGATGGGTCTCTTGGGTGGCCCGAGGCAGCTCCCTATGAAGGGATCCTGGTAACGGCTGCTGCTCCTGAGGTGCCTATCAGCCTTGTCGAACAACTTAGTCCCGGTGGGCGGCTGGTGCTCCCGGTTGGTTTGCCTGAGGAACAGGATTTACTGCTTATTGAGCGGAGGGGAGCGAAGGTAGAACGAACCTCACTCGGTGCTTGTGTCTTTGTGCCTTTGATCGGGCGTGAGGGATGGAGTGAGGATCGCTAGTACTGGAGATGATTATCCTTTGCATCGGGATAACCCGTAGCATATAATAGAGATATTAAGATGATTAGTTCCCGGTTCCACAGGCTCTCTGCTAGCCAGGAACCATTTCTCCCCATTTGCGAGGGTACGGCATGCCAGGCGTGAATTTTATACACATTGTAAACCCTCTGGGTGTATGTGTGTTCATTGTACTGTGGCTTGTTCTTTTCAAGCTTGCTCACCTTCTGGTAATGGTTTGGCGTCGTGAACCTATGGTTGGATGGGCCATCGGACCTCTCGGTATCACCTTTATGATCGCCCAGGAACCCTCTCCATTCTCCATCTGGCTTCGCGTATTGTTTCCAGCCTTTGTTTCTGGAAGTGTCCTGTATATTGGTTTGTTTACGCCTCTAAGCCCTGTAGATATGCCAGAACATCCCCTGATTCAATTTGTGATGATCCTGCTCGGGGTGCTTCTGACCAGTACCAGGGATGTGATTAACGCGTTGCGTGATCTCCTCTACCCGCTCTGGGGAGAAGCTCGTATCCTGCAAAATCTCTATCAGCTTCGTGGCTCATGGACGAAGTTTCATTTTACCTCGTTTGGCCACTCGTATTTGCATGACCATTTTGGTTCGAGCCCCGGTGATTTGCTACAGGTTCTGTAAGAGGCTCTTGCTGCTGTGGATGTTGGTCGCGTGGTAGTGTAAAGTAGAATGTGGTCCCGATATTCTGGTTTTTCGAGAACCAGATCGAGCCGCCATGTCTGTTGACAATCTCTTTTGCAACATAGAGACCAAGCCCGATCCCAGAATATTGCTGTGTGGCGGTATTGTGAACCCGGTAGAAACGCTCGAAGATGTGGTCATAGTGTTCCGGGCTGACCCCAATTCCCTCATCAATAATACTGACAAGATAGTGATCTTTCTGCTGTTGGAGCCGTACGGTCACATGGCCACCATGTGGGGAATACTTGATCGCGTTATCCAGAATGTTTCCCACGACCTGCCCGATTCGCTGGCGGTCGGCGACAATTTTGGTATCCTGCGCCTGAATATCCAGATGCAGGGTATGCTGTTCTGCGCTGACCTGAGCGAGGTTCACACAATCGTTCAGGAGATCAGCCAGATAGAATTCTTGAAAGTGCAGGGTCATCTGGCCCCATTGCACCTGTGAAAGGTCCAGCAGATCGTTCACAAGGCGCTCCAGATGCTCGGTCTGCCCCTGAACAATATACAGGCTGCGCAGATCATAGCTCTCAGGTGGGTCCTGTACCTCGGGCTGTGCGGTGTGGAGCTTGCGCAGGCGCCGCTCAATCCGGCGGACAAGGTGCTGCGTGTAGCCTTTAATTGCGGTCAGCGGCGTGCGCAGTTCGTGCGAGACGACCGAGACAAACTCATCTTTCAGGCGCTCAACCTGCTTGCTTGAGGTAACATCGTTCAGCACGGCAACGACACCAACGGGATGCAGCGACAGACCATCGGTGCTGTGGAGTGGTGAGGCGCTTACACTGAGCGAGACCGGTACGACATCGCTGCTTGCTCCATCAATCTCTACATCTTGATTGATGACGGTTTTTCCCTTTCGTGCTTCATCGATAATATCGGCCAGGCGTGCCAGCCAGGGGACCTTTGTTTTCTCTGCCAGTGAGCGCAAATGGGTGTCAGGCGTGATGGTGATCTCTGCCTGTGAGAGCATATGCCGGGCCGACTGATTCAGGGAAGTGATAGTGCCGTTTTCATCGGTGAGCAGTAGCCCCTCTGCCATACTACGAATGACGAGTTCCAGCCGCTGTCGTTCCAGCTCAGCCTGACGCCAGAGCGCGTTTTCACGTTCTCGAAGCCGCACGTTTTCCAGCGCGACAGCCGCGTAGTCGGCGATCATTGTGGTCAACTGTAGCAGGTTGGTGTCAAACGAGCCGGGACGCTCATCAAAGAGGCTGAGTAATCCGATGATATGGTTCTCAACGGTCAGTGGAATATTCAGACAGGAACCAATCTCAGAGCCGGTTGAGCCCTTCGGATGGCGCGATTGGGCCAGTTCGTCGGGCGCGTCCAGATAGGCACTGCGGGCAAGTGACTCCTCGTCCACATGGGGGAAATCCATCACCCGAGCCGCGCTGGCGATCCGCTGAATCATAGCTTTGAGGAAGGGAGCACTTAACGGATACGACGGAATGATGAAGAGCTCATGGGGATTCCCTTTGAGCAAAATGCAGCAAGCTGAGAAACTATAGATCTCCTGTAGTGCAGCAAGCAAAGCACGGTGGACCTGAAAGCGGTCAAATGCTGCAACAAACCGCTTACCAATGGTGTTGATATATTGCATTTCCTCGCGGATAGTCGCAAGGCGATCCGCACGCTGTCCAGCGGAAGAGCGGAACGCGCCATCTATGATATTTGATTCGGGTTGCACGCTGCTCTCCATGCTTTTTCCTTACTGCATTGACTACATTGAGAACTACTGTATTTGTTTCAACTCATGGGTGACCTCTTCGTGGAGAGGTGGAGCGATTAAGTCACCCGTCAACTCCCGTAAGCCCGCGAAACATTCTTCCAGCAAAGCGTTTAATCCCTCCGCCAGTTCCGCCGAGGTTGCTCCAGCGAGATGAGCCTGAATGGCCGATGGATGAATAGCTGTATAAGGACGTGTGATAAGGTACTCCAGAAACGGGTATTGTCCTGCAACTCTTCTCGCTGCACCCTGTACAAGAACCCGCGTGGTTGCTTTGCCTAGAAGAGGAGAAACGCGTTTATCAATCAACTGTAGAGCTTTAAGAAAAGCGTCAGTTAATTGTTCACGGGAGATGGAAGAGGAGTTGTCAATGATTTGTGACACTTGCTGCTCCCTTCGCTGATTTAAAAATGCTCTCCGATTTTTATTATAGCATAGTTGCCTATATATTGTAAGTGAATAGTACTTACAATGATATGGCTATATCGAGATCTATAAAAAGCCTTTTTAAGAGATGTATACGTAGAGATGAATGAATGCTGTTTTACGCGCTCAGCTTACGTTCTTCAAACGGACACTCTCGTATGACGCCTTACAGAAACCAGTAGTGCGCTTCTCTGGCACTTTTTCACCACACCACTTACCGAAATTCGATCTACAATTGAACAATTCATCCGCCTGAAGCTCATTTATTTGTTGGAAGCTCTACAAGAAACACCGCCTCTACTTATAGAAACGGATATTCTTCTTCTGCGGTTACAATCCGGTGGGATTCCCTTGAAATCTCTCTATGAAGAAAAACGCAAGCAACTGCACTCTTTTGCAGATAAAAAATGAAGCGACCATTCTACTATTATAGATTACTGGTAGATTGGTCGCTCGATTACTTCTGCTTTTTCTGTAATTTTTCTGGAAAGACCTAGCCTCGCAGGAAGAACATCTGAAGAATGAGCAGAATAACCAGCACTGCAATGGCGATGCCCATCCAGAAGCGGGCATCCTTAACCAGCATCAAGAGCGGTGCGGCTGTGCTTAGATCGGGAGCCTGCGGGTTATCCCGGTCGGCAGCCATCTCTAGCAGGCGCTCGCGTCCGCGCTCAAGCTTTTGCTGCTTCTCCTCTTTCTTTTGCTGTGCCTCATACCGCTCTGTCTGCTCCTGAATCGCCAGTTCGAAGTGTTCGGCACGAATCAGAAACATACTGGTCAGTTCGGCTGTGGTAGGAGGTTGCGCTTCTTCCTGCGCTTGCTCGGTCGTTTCAACGGCCTGTTGCACCTCGCTCGCTACGACTTCGGGCTTCGGTAGCGCTTTCCCCTGTTTGAGCGAAGTTTGTTCTCGTAACGCAAGCAGAGCTGCGCGGCGGCAGATCGCCTCGATATCCGCGCCGCTGCGTCCTTCGGTCCGGCGAGCCAGATCTTCGGCGGTTACATCGGGTGCAATTGGGCGCTCGCGCATATGTACCTCAAAGATGGCGCGCCGCTCTTCTTCGTTCGGGTAGTCAAGCTCAACCACCAGATCGAAGCGTCCGGGGCGCAACAGCGCCGGATCGATCAGTTCAGGGCGATTGGTGGCCGCCAGCACAATAATGCCCTCACGTCCCTCGATGCCATCCATCTCGGTGAGCAATTGTGCAATGATGCGGGCTCCAACGCTGCCATCCGCCCCGGTATCGCTGCTGCGGCGCATTGCCAGTGCGTCGATCTCATCAAAGAAGATGATACAGGGAGCGGCGTGCTTGGCGCGGCGGAAAATCTCACGAATCCCCCGCTCTGACTCTCCCACCCATTTCGAGAGCAGTTCGGGCCCCTTAATCGAGATGAAACTGGCATCGCATTGGTTGGCAAGTGCTCGGGCCAGCAACGTTTTACCTGATCCCGGAGGGCCTGCCAGCAGGATACCACGCGGTGGCGTCACCCGGGCCTTCTCGTAGAGATCTGGATAGAGCAGCGGCCATTCAACGCTTTCTGTCAGCATATCCTTGACCTTTTGCAGGCCGCCCACATCATCCCATGAGGTTTCGCTGACCTCAACGTACACTTCGCGGATCGTGGAGGGCTCAATCTCGCGCAGGGCCGTCTGGAAGTCGTTCATTGTGATCTGAAGGTTGACCAGCGTCTCATATGGAATGAAGCCGCCCTGAAGTAGCTCATTGATTCGAGGCAGGTTGCGGCGCAACGCCACCATTGCGGCCTCTCGACAAAGCGCGGCCAGATCAGCGCCTACAAAGCCTGGCGTCATCTGGGCCAGGCGGTTGAAATCGACGTCAGGGGCCAGCGCGGCATTGCGGCTATGGATTTTCAGCACCTCGATACGACCCCGGATATCGGGAACGCGCAGCGGGATCTCTCGGTCAAAGCGCCCGGGACGCCGAATGGCGGGATCAAGGGCGTTTGGCTGGTTTGTCGCTCCAATTAATACGACCTGCCCGCGAGAGGTCAAGCCATCCATCAGTGCGAGAAGCTGGCCGACAATACGTCGCTCGACCTCGCCCCCGGTTTCCGGGCGTTTAGGCGCCAGCGCGTCCAGCTCATCGATGAAGATGATACTTGGCGCGTTCTGTTGCGCTTCCTGGAAGATATTGCGTAGCTTCTGTTCGCTTTCTCCGTAGAACTTGTTGATGACTTCCGGACCATTAATGACATAGAAGGCCGAGTTGGTCTCGTTTGCCATTGCCCGGGCGATCATCGTCTTACCGGTTCCTGGAGGGCCATAGAGCAAGACCCCCTTCGGCGGCTCGATACCGACGCGATCAAAGACGGCGGGAAACTTGAGCGGCAATTCTACCATTTCACGAATTCGCTGAAGCTCTTTATCCAGGCCGCCGATATCCTTATAGCCGACGGCCGTCGTATCCAGCGTGATGGTGTCGCGTGTCTGGATGCGGATCGCCGTATTTGCCTGAATGATGACGGCATCCGTTCCCGTCTCCTGTTCCGGTTGCCGTTCGCTCTCATTGGCGGAGACCTTATAGATCGGGGTAGATGGAGTGGTGCCGATCACCAGAAAATCGGTCGGTGTTGAGCCCGAGAAAGGCACGCTGAGCACGTCGCCGATGGTCACAGGAAGGCCGGTCAGGAAGCGGAGCAAAAGAGGAGAATCCGGCTTCAGGGGCGTTCCCTGCGCATTCAGTGGCAAAAGGGAAATTTCATCTGCGTCGGCGACATTGTTCGCTTTACGTACGGTGACCTGTTCTCCGGGCTTTGATGCACTATTGAGAATAATACCGCGATGAAGGACTATAGAATCTCGCTGTTGCCCGGGCAGAAGACGTGCAGCAGTTGTTCGTTTTCCTGTAATCAGCACAATATCGCCAATCTGGCAGCCGAGCCGCGTGATGGCTGCGGCATCGAGGCGGGCCACGCCGCGCTCATGCTGTGGTGGACCGGCTACAATCGTATAACGGGCCTCTTCGGCTGGCGTATCTTCTATTAAAGGGCGAGTTGGACCTTTGACCGGTCCTTTCGCATTCCCGTTCTGTTCTGTTGTAAGCCTGTCTGTTGTTCCCGTATAAGGAGCATGTGGATTGTGTTCTTTATTGCTGTACTGCTCCATGAAATTTCAATTAGTTCCTTTCTCTCACTACAGCTATTGCTGCCGAGGAATCTTCCTTTTCTCGTATTAGTTACGAAACAGGGTAAGAAAAGTTGAACTAACCGGTATCAAGAGAGGAATGCTGTCTGTTCTGTGCCAAGATAGCTCACGCTTCTCTGCAAACAGGTGTTCTATTAATTTTCGTTGTCCAGGGGAATAGAAGGAGAAAAAGAGCGGGAGCCGGAAGATCCCGACTCCCGTGCGCTTAGCGCTTTGCGTTCCAGAGTGTGGTACGGGCGTCCCGACTGGACGTGTGACCTGCTTCCACGATGGTGCGGCGCAGGAAATAGCCACCGATCAGCACCAGAAGCGAGATCAGGACTCCACCCGGTGTGCCCGGTTTTTGGGGCTGCTTCCTTCTTTTTAACAGGGAGCAGGTTTGAAGCACCCAGGGGAGCACAAGTCCGGTGCCAAACTGGAAACGCCAGAAGGTGCGTCCATGTTCGCCGGGGCCTGTGCCCACCAGCGGGCGAGCGGCACGACCGGAAGCGCGAAGATAGCTGAGAATGTCAGCTATCTCGATCATCAGTGCTGCCCATTCCAGCTTTTCGAGCTTATGTAGGACTTTTGTCGGCGCTCCGAGCAGACGCAGCATCAGCGTGATGAGCGCGCTACTGGTGGAGATGGCGGAAGTGAGAAAGATCGCGCCAAGACGCTTACTGCGTGACCAGAGCGGAACGCTGGTCGCGGTGAGCAGTACACCGGTATAGCTTCCCAGGAAGAAGCCAAAAAGCGTCCCGGGCAGCGCGATGAGTTTTTGTGGCAATGAGGCAAGCAGACGCTCCCCCCACCATTTCCCCAGGATGCCATCACGTGCCGCCTGAATCATGGCCGTGATGCCGCTGAAGAATGAGAAGCCCATCAACCCCCAGACACCCATAGACATAGGTGACTTCACTTTGAACATGCGCAGCATTTGAAGGAAGCGTTCCGGGCGACCCAGATCTGCGATAAGTAGCAGTGGACAGGGCAGGAGCGCCAGCAGCGAGAGATAATAGCCCGTTCGGACAACTTCCCGATCCTCTTTTGAACCAAACAATGAGGCGAGACTTGCAATCACGTAGCAGCCAGCAGCCAGCCCGCCAAAGAAGAAGTACCATACGATTTCCCGGCGCCAGAGCGGTTCCTTGAGCACTGGGTACTCGTAGTAGCTTGGCTCCTGGCGCTCTCGTTCAGGATCTGGTGTATAGTCAGTCGTGAAGGCTGCCAGCCGCTCAAACAGGCTCTTCTCGGTTTCGCTATATGTTGTCAACGTCTCGGCGAGTCTATCACTCGGGCGCTCGATAATGGTTGTGTTCCAGGGTAAGCCTTTTGAGATGAGGTGCTCATAGAACGGTCTCAGTTGAAAGTGCATGGTTTAATCGTCTCCCCCCTTCTTTTCCCTGAAAAAGAGCGCTCCAAGTACGCCAAGCAGCAGCGCCCCAATGATTGACCAGAGCGAGGCCGGGATAACGTTATTGGCCGGGCGCTGTGGGTTTCGAGGCAGGTTATACACCTCGGGCTCTTCCAGAAGCAGGAAAAACGAGTTCAGGCCACCATCCAGAATCTGATCATCTACCCCATAGAGCCGTGCTTCTGGAACACCACGCTCATGCAAGATGCCGAGCCGTTCCCGTGCTTTTTGCTTGAGCTGCTCAACCTCACCGAAGGTGATCGAATCGGTCGGGCAGGCTTTGGCGCAGGCAGGCTCTAACCCGTCTTTCAGCCGATCATAGCATAGGGTGCACTTGTGGGCTGTATAGTCTCCGCTCTCGTCTCGGGCGATAACGCCGAAGGGGCAGGCAACTACACAATAGCCGCAACCGTTACAGATATCCTGCTGCACATAGACGGTATCATATTCGGTGCGAATAATTGCCCCGGTGGGGCAGGCCTCGTGACAGGGCGCGTTAGCACAGTGCTTACACACATCACTATGCATCAGCCAGCGCTCGCTATTGAAGAAGGGCAGAGCCGTTCCGGGCGGCGTCTCCGGGATGGTGCCGTTCTCTCTGGCCTCCGCAACGCGATCCTCGAACAGCGGCAGTACAGGAAGCGGTTTCCCTCTCCCATGATCGATACGTTCAACGAACTGCACATGCCGCCAGGTGCGGGCGCTGAGATGGCGCGTATTGTCGTAGCTGGAACCGCTCCAGACCGGTTCTGGAGCTGGAAGTTGGTTCCACTGGCGACAGGCTACCTCACAGGCCTTACAGCCAATACAGACGCTGGTATCGGTAAAGAAGCCCATTTTCGGTTGTGGCGGTGGTGGCTCCTCCTTGCCCAGAGGAGCCAGAACGTTGAGCAAGTTGAACCGTGTATCATGTTCTCGCAACATTATTTCCCTCCTTCGTGGAGGCGACCCGGACGGATGTTACAGGTGAATGCCTTTGCCTCTTCAATGCTCACATTGGGTTCCAGCACCATATGTGTCAGATCATTGGTGATTGAGCCGGTGCTTTTTCCCTGAAAGCCCCAATGGAACGGCAGACCAATTTGATGAATGGTTCGGCCTCGTACCTGAAGTGGGCGCATTCGCTGTGTCACGAGTGCTCGTGCCTCGATTTCGCCTCGTGCTGTACTGACGACAAGCCAGTCTCCATGCTTGATCTGGCGCTCGGCAGCCAGCTCCGGGCTGAGTTCGGCAAACAGTTCCGGCTGTAGCGCGTTCAGCCAGGGAAGCCAGCGCGTCATAGGGCCACTGACATGGTGCTCGGTCAGACGGTAGGTTGTGACCACAATCGGGAAGCGCTCATCACCAATCAAAGCCAGTGGGTTATCTTTCCGATTGCGGAAGTACTTCGCCGTCGGGTTGCTCTCTTGCTTGTACAGCGCGTTATGGACCGGTGATTCTGCCGCCTCGTAATGTGTTGGCAGCGGACCATCTTTCAGGCCGCGAGGCACAAAGAGCCAGCCGCGTCCGTCCGGTTTCATAATGAAGGGATCACTTCCCGCGATCGCATCCATACCGGTTGCGTCTGGTGCCGGGATATAATCCGGGCGCTTGTTGAGCGGGAAGTCAGGTATATCGTATCCCGTCCATTTTTGTTGTTGCTCGTCCCACCAGATGTACTTTTTCCGCTCGGACCAGGGCTTCCCTTCCGGGTCGGCGGAGGCGCGGTTATAGAGAATACGCCGGTTTGCGGGCCATGCGAAGCCCCATTGCAGGTTGGTCCGTCCGTCCGGGATGCGCGAGGCCGCGAGATTCTTGCCGGGCTCAGGATAGACGCCGCTATAGATCCAGGAGCCACATGCCGTACTCCCGTCATCTTTCAAGGCCGTGAAGCCCGGCACATGGGGCGCATTGTGCAGGTTGTAGACCTGTTTACGGTCCTCCGATTGATAGACGTAATAGCCATTGATCTCTTTCAGCACAAGCTCGGCGTCTGGCTCATCCAGAATGCGTGAACCGGGCTCTGGCTCAGTGCGCTCATAGTCCCAGGTCAATTCCTGAATCGGGCGATCTTTGGGATCGGTGCTTTCAGCGTAGAGCCGTTTTAACCGGAGCCCCAGGTGATAGATAAACCAGAGGTCCGAGCGGGCGTCGCCGGGTGGGTCAATCGCTTTATCGCGCCATTGTAGCAGGCGTTGCGTGTTGGTAAAGGAGCCTTCTTTCTCAGTGGAGGCCGCGGCTGGCATCAGGAAGACCTCGGTCTTGATCGTTTTGGGATCGACTGGTTCGGGGCCTTTGTACCAGAAGGCGGCCGATTCGACCTCATAGAGATCGCGCACAACCATCCAATCAAGCTGCTCCAGGGCTTTACGCTGCATCTGCGCGTTTGTGCTGCCCGCAGCCGGATTCTGACCGAGCAAGAAGTAGCCCTTTACTTTGCCGTCCAGCATGGCATAGCTGGTGACAAGGTGCGAGTGGTCTCCGGTAATCTTGGGAATCCAGTGATAGCCGAACTCGTCGTCGGTGTGAACCGCTTCGCCATACCAGGCTTTGAGCAGGCTCTTGATATAGGCCGGGAAGTGCGACCACCAGCCGGTTTTCAGGCCAGAGGTCTCTATATATTCCTCAAGCGACTGCTGTGAGGGAACCAGCGCGTGCTTGCCCTCCCAGTGGGTCACCGACTTATCCGCCTCGCGTGATGGGCGCTCTTCTATCAAGGCGCTTGGCTGTGGCATATAGCCTGCCAGCAGATCATAGAGCGTCGGCACATCGGTTGAGCCCTGAATGGAGGCATGACCACGTAGCGCCATCACGCCGCCGCCCGGTCGTCCGATATTGCCAAGCAGCAATTGCAGCATCGCAGCGCAGCGGATAATCTGCACGCCCTTTGATTGCTGTGTCCAGCCGACGGCATAGCAGAAGGCCGAGGTGCGTTCGCGTCCTGAGTTCTCAACCAGCGCTCGGACAACCTGCATCCACTGTTCACGAGAGACGCCGCAGACCTGCTCTACCATTTCTGGCGTGTAGCGAGCGTAATGCCGCCGCAGAATCTGGAAGACACAGCGCGGATGTTGCAAGGTTGGGTCGCGGCGCGGCTTCCCGTACTCGTCGCGCTCATAGTCCCAGCTACTCATATCGGCGTAAGTGCCCGTCTCCGGGTCGTAGCCGGAAAAGACGCCATTGAGATCTTCGGTATCCTGGAACTCCTCTCGAATCAGCATCGGTGCATTGGTATAGTGCACCACGTAATCATGGAAGTAGGCGTTGTGTTCAAGCAGATAGCGGATAATCGCGCCCAGGAAGACGATATCGCTTCCTGCCCGGGTCGGGATATAGAGATTCGCCAGGGCCGAGGTGCGCGAGTAATGCGGATCGATATGAATCACCTGTGCACCCCGCTCCTTCGCTTTGACTACGTTGGCAAAGGCGATAGGGTGCGCTTCCGCCATATTGCTCCCCATGATGATGATACAGTCACTGTTCACCAGATCCTGTGGAAATGTCGTAGCACCGCCACGACCATATGTAGTACCCAGACCGGGTACAGTTGAGCTGTGTCATATACGGGCCTGGTTCTCAATCGAGACCATTCCCAGGCCGCCCGAGAAGAGCTTTTTCATCAGATAGTTTTCTTCCACATCCAGAGTAGCACCACCAAGCGAGGCTATCCCCTGCGTGTGATTAACAATGCGTCCATCATCGAGGCGCTGGACAAATGTCTCATCCCGCGCCTTCTTGACGCGCTGCGCTATCTGCTCCATTGCCCATTCTAACGAGACCTCTTCCCAGTGATCGCTATAGGGCGCACGATAGAGAACTTTCGTCAGGCGGCTTGGGTTGACGGTATATTGAAATGTGGCCGAGCCTTTTGGGCAGAGGGTGCCATGATTGATCGGGCTATCAGGGTTGCCCTCGATATCAAGAACTTTGCCGTCCTTGACATAGACATTCAGGCTACAGCCGACGGCGCAGTAGGGGCACACGCTATGAACGACTCTGGCATCACGAATGCGTGGAGCCTTCTCAATGCTTTCGCGGCTAAAGGGCTGTGTGCGCGAACCGATCTGAAGCAGGTTCGTGAGCACACTGTGTACCGTCTTTGGTAGTGATGGTGTGCGTTCTTTCATAGCTCAATATCCCTTTATTGTCTGTTTCCTTTTTTTATGGCCTGGTGCAGGGAGGGGCGCGTGCAAACTATAAGCCTCGCTTGCGTAACCTGAGCGATATCAACCCCGCCACTGGCAAGCTGAAGAAAAAAGGTGTATAGCTTCTCGCTGCTTTGAATGTTGTTATTATAGCACTGCCGCCTGAGACTACGATGAAGCTCCAGCAGAAGGCGTGGCTTTTTCCCCCTCTCTCTGGATCAGAAGTCGAGCCAGCAGGGGCAACGCACAACTGATCAGCATCAGGGCGGCCAACAGGAAAAGCGTGGTCCTGTAGTCAATCGCGGCGATCAGCAAGGGGCCGATAATTCCTCCCGCACTCCATGCCGTGAGCATCACGCCATAGATGGTCCCCGAATTCCTGGCCCCGAAGAAGTCAGCGGCAAAAGCGGGCATGGTCCCGAAGCCACCTCCGTAGCAGAGGCCAATGATGGAGGCAGGTAGAAAGAGCAAGACAAAGTTATCAATAAAGGGTGTCAGGGCAAAGGCAAAAATCTGAATGATGAACATAGCGAGAAACGCGCCTGGCCGCCCGATGAGGTCGGAGAGCCAGCCCCAGAAGAGTCGCCCGGCTCCGTTAAAGATAGAGATTGTGATCACCAGGATTGAGGCGATACCTGGTAGCACATGAGTAAACTTTTCGGCTAGAGGGGAGGCAACCGAGATCAGCGCGGCGCCTGCGGTGACGTTCAGGGCGAGGATCAGCCAGAGGAGGTACCAGCGTGGTGAGCGTAGCGCCTCGGCCAATGTATAGTCTCTGGTAGCGCTGCTGGCCTGCTGTTGTGGTGAAGGGGTCCAGCCCGGTGGTGCGTATCCTTCAGGGGCAGTCTGGTAGAACTGCGCGGCAAGCACGACGATCAGAAAATAGGCGATGCCCAGTATGCGGAAGGTGACGTTCAGACCATAACCGGGGAGCAACAGGTTTGCCGCGATTGGGCCGGTCAACGCTGCTCCCGCGCCAAAGCCCGCGACGGCCAGCCCGGTAATGAAGCCGCGCCGATCAGGGAACCACTTGATCAGCATTGCCAGCGCGACGATATAGCCCAGACCAAGCCCGATCCCGCCTATAATGCCGTACGTCAAATACAGAAGCGTGAGATTTGGCGAGACAAAGCCTGCCAGAAAGACCCCTAGTCCATAGAGCAGCCCCGAGGCAGTCGCGATGATGCGAGGACCAAAGCGGTTATTCAGATAGCCGCCAAAGCCTGCGGTAATGCCGAGAGCAAGCAGAACAATGCTGAAGGTCAGGTTTGCGGCTGGCTGGCTGACTCTGTAGACATTGATGACAGGTTTGAGGAAGACACTCCAGGAGTATACGGCCCCCAGAGCCAGTTGCATACAGAATGCAGCAATAGCAATAATCCAGCGGTTGGGAGTTTGAAACATGCGTTGCTCCTTTCGCGCATCTCTGCGCTGTACAGAAAAGAGAGGTAGCAGTTGCTCTACGATTAGATGAGTCGTGAACTCCCGAAAGTTGTAACCTGAGAGAGGCGCTTTTTGTCAACTATCAATCTCAACTTCGCTTTCAATTTGACGAATAGAGAAGTAGCGCCTCATGATTTCAGGTTGAAGGATCGTGGATGAGCGCTGTGAATAGTGATAAGTGTACGGAAAAAATGCAGAGAATTCAAGCGCATGCCATTCCTGCGGTGCTCGAGCGATAATAGGAGGTATTTCCTATAGTTTTACATGGTAAGAAGGGACAATCTGACCCGCTTTGGATAGTGGGCAAAGTGGCAATACAGGCCTGTATTTCCTCCTTTGAGGCAGGATATGCATGAGCTCACTCAGTGAATTCTCATCTTGCTAAGACGATTCTTATCATATATACTAGCCTCAAGTCTTCGCTTGAGACAAAGAGAAATAGAAAGAAATACGCTGAAATAGCATTTCAGGTTTTTAACAGTAACAACAGTACCACACGAATTACAGAAGGGTCTGTCAGCACTCCATGAATACGCCTCCAAAGAAGAATCAAGAAACAAGAAAGACGAATCCACAGGATTCGACACAAAAGACGACACGAAAAAAGAGTACCGTATTGCGCCTGGTCCTTGCGATTACCTGTATTGTGGTCGGGGTCGCGCTCCTGGCCTTTGCAGGGCTTCGTCTGGCCGGCATCTCCTTTGGCACGACTTCCGTTCAGGACAAGCCGATCAGCGACGTGATGACGATGGCGGAAAAGGGGCAACTGAAGTCGGTCTCGATTGCCGGTAATGAGATTACCGTGACCGCAAAGAATGGTCAGGAGTATCATTCGATCAAAGAGGATGGACAGGCTGTCACCGATACATTCCGCAAAAATGGCGTTTCTGTCAACATTGAGAACAATCAGAACACTCAATGGGTACAGGGCGTGGTAAATGTGGTGCTTCTCCTGCTGGTTGCAGGTTCTCTTTTCTTTATTATGCGGCGAGGTAGTATGGGTAGCCAGGCGGCTCCATTTGCTCGCTCAAAGGCGAAACGGTTTAACGAGTCGCGCCCTTCTATCTTGTTTAAGGATGTGGCAGGGGTTGATGAAGCGAAAATTGAGCTTCAGGAGATTGTAGAGTTCCTCAAGTACCCGGAGCGATTCCGGGAAATGGGCGCGCGAACGCCAAAGGGTGTGCTGCTGGTCGGTGCCCCCGGAACCGGTAAGACGTTGATCTCACGTGCTGTCGCCGGTGAGGCAGGCGTACCGTTCTATAGCGTGAGCGGCTCAGAATTCGTCGAGATGTTTGTGGGTGTAGGTGCTGCCCGCGTGCGTGACCTATTTAAAGAGGCTAAAGCCAATGCACCCTGTATCGTCTTTATTGACGAGATCGACGCCGTTGGTCGCCAGCGTACCAATTCCGGTACCGGTGGAAATGATGAGCGTGAGCAAACTCTGAACCAGTTGCTGGTAGAGATGGACGGCTTTGACAAGCATACCAGCGTGGTTGTGATCGCTGCTACGAACCGTCCTGATGTGCTTGACCCCGCACTGTTGCGCCCGGGCCGCTTTGATCGCCGCGTGATGCTGGATAAGCCGGACATTCGCGGACGCCATGCCATTCTGGAAGTGCATGCTAAAGACAAACCGCTTGCGAAAGATGTACAATTAGAAGAGTTAGCGCGGCAGACTGCCGGTTTCTCCGGCGCCGATCTTGCCAATCTGCTCAATGAAGCTGCACTGCTAGCAGCACGGGCCGGTGAGCGTACCATTCGGAAGACGCATCTTGAAGAGGCAATCCTGCGTGTGATGGCAGGGCCGGAGCGCAAGAGCCGCATGATTACCGAGGAAGAGAAGGCTATCATTGCCTATCACGAAGTCGGACACGCGATTGTGATGCGCTCAATGCCCGGCGCTGATCCGGTGCAGAAAGTCTCGGCCATCGCTCGTGGTATGGCGCTTGGTATCACTGTTCAAGCTCCCGCGGAAGATCGTTACCTGCTCCGCCGCTCTGAGTTGCTGGCGAAAATGGCCGGTGCAATGGGCGGACGTGCCGCGGAGGAAATCATCTTCGGCGATGTCACGACTGGAGCCAGTCAGGATATTGAGTATGTGACGAATGTCGCTCGCCGCATGGTCTGCGAGTTTGGTATGAGCCCGCTGGGGAAAGTCGCTTTGCGGGTTGAGCCGGATGGGTCAACGACCTTGAGCCCGGAAATGGCTGCAAAGATTGATGCCGAAGTCGCGAAACTGGTCGATCAGGCTTATGAGACTGCGCTATCTATTCTGCGAGAACGTAAGGATAAGTTAGTTGAGATCTCAGAGCATCTTATCAGGGTTGAGACCATTGATGGCTCTGAGCTAGATGCGATGTTGTTTGCAGCATGACCAGAACATTTATTGCGCTTGAAATGAATGAGGCACAGCAGCGCCACCTCTCGAAAGTGATCGGGCAGGTGGCGCAAGCCTTGCCCGGCATCCGTTGGGTTGACCCTGCTGGTATTCATCTGACACTGGCCTTTCTTGGCGAGTTGAGCGATGAACAGCTTGCCGAGGCGATCAGTGCCGCCGAAAAAGCGGCCAGTCTGGTAACTCCGTTCTCCTATCGTCTCTCACGTCTTGGCTCCTTTGGGTCACAGCGACAGCCTCGTGTCGTCTGGATGGGTGTTGATGAGCCCTCGGGAACCCTGCTTCACCTGCACCGCGTCCTCAGCCGGGAATTGGAACAGCGTGGCTTTGAGATCGATAAAAGGCCGTTTTCCCCTCACCTGACCCTGGCTCGAATTAAGAGCCCGCTTGCTCCAACTGAACTTCAGGCGTTGCAAACAGTGCTAACAGGCAAACAGCAGGGACTTGTTTCTACAGAATCCTATCCTGTCACTCAGATCAATGTGATGAAGAGTGAGCTGTTTCGGAGTGGGGCAAAGTATACCTGCCTGAAAGAGTGTGTGCTAAAGACAGAACTTTGAAAAATACCCTTCTGCGGAGAGGAAAACCCCTCTCCGCTTTTTTTTATTGCTGCGATGATCGACATTCCTGTTCGATTATAACTGTATCTTTGGTAGGATGGACGGCTGTCTCTTTTCCACTCTTGCGTTTCCACTGTATATGGAGCGCTCCCCCGATACCTGTGCTCATAATCAACAGGGCACAGAGGACAATGCCGATAGGAACACTGACATATTGATACAGGGAGGCCGCGATGAGACCGCCAAGCGCCATCGCACTCATCGAAATCGTGCTGTAGGCGCTATAGACTTTACCAATATGGTGCGGCGGGATCTCCGTCTGAATAATCAGCATCAATGGAATATCATCCAGCGGGCCGCCAAGCGCCGCGCAGGCCGAGCCAAGCAACGCGATTGGCAATGAGGGAGCACAAACCATCAGCAGAAAGCCCAGACCCACAATCACGCGTCCAAGCATTATAGCGGCAAGCGGTCGGCGTAACTTGATGCTTCCCATCACAAAGTTGCTGATAACGTTGCCAACTCCATACGCGCCGACAATCAGGCCATAGGCACCCGGACCACTGTTCAGATAACGCTCGGCATAGAGCGGAATACCTGCGGTAAAAGCGATGGTCCAGGTTACAGCGATCACAAAAACGGCAGCAAAAATGCCGGGAAGGTACGGGTGCCGCCGAATCTGCTGGAAACCATCTTTCAGGTCGGTCAGAATACCGACAACTCCGTCATGACGCCGCTTGCTGGTGTGCTCAGAAGGGGAGAGGTGGCGCCCAATCAGAAAAATCGCACCTGCGGATATCAGGAAACTGACCGCGTCCAGGGTGAAGAAGTGTTGAAGCGGCAGGACAACCAGCAAGGGGCCTGCCAGACTTGGACCAAGCGCCCGCGCCAGACGGCGGGTGACATCCATCAACCCGTTCGCAGCCTGCAATGTGCGGGTGTCCTGTGCGAGCGTCGGGAGGCTGGCCTGAAGAGCCGGGTCAAAGAGCGAACCCAGGCTGCCAACGAGCAGCGCCACAACCAGCATATGCCAGAGCTGCAACTGACCGAAGAAGGCCAGCACAGGTAAGCTGCCGACCACACATGCACGTAGAATATCGACGGTCAACATGATGGTGCGACGATTCCAGCGGTCGGCATAGACTCCGCCAAGCAGGCCGAAGGCCAGCGCGGCCCCCGATTCTACGGCGCTCACCATGACCCCTGTGCTTCCGGCAATGCGAATCGCGAACCACATGACGGCAATCGCGTAAAAGAAATCTCCGATTGAGGAGAGAACCTGACTGCTCCAGAGCAAGGCAAGTTGCGGATAGCGTAAAACCTTTAAGAATTGCATCTTTTCCTCACTGGATAATTTGTTCTTTCTAGAGCATACTCACTATGGTAGGATGAGACAAGTATGTATTGCCTATACTTTCTATCGAATATTTCTATAGGGGCAAGCGTATGGATTTGGAGCAGTTATTCACCTTTGAACGGGTGGTGCGTGAGGGCAGTTTCAGTAAAGCGGCACGCTCGCTGAATATCAGTCAGCCCACTATCAGCGCCCGCATCCAGGCACTGGAAAACGAGCTCGGAGGCACACTCTTTACGCGTGGGGGACGCGTGGTCACATTGACGGAAAGAGGGGAGAGCTTTTTACCATATGCGCGCAGGGCTATGTCTGTGCTGCGAGAGGGAATAGAGGCGGCACAGTTTGCCGGCCAGAGTGGAAGCGTGATGTTGGCGGCCATGCAATCGCTCTCGGGGAGCTTTCTCGCCAGTACCATTGAGCGCTTTTACGCTACTCATCAACGTGTGCACTGTTTTCTTCATGTCGCTCATAGCGCCGAAATCATTGCCATGCTGACAGATGGGCTTGTGAAGCTGGGCTTAATCAGCTACCCCTTTCTGGCACCGCATATCAAGCAGTTGCTGCGGTTCAGTGAGCCCTTGTACCTGATGGTCGGAGAGGCTCATCCGCTTGCCAGGCGGCCTGAAGTGACGCTGGAGGATGTGCGCCATCTGAGCAACCCGCTTTTAAGCGTACGTTGGGGACCATCCGTTGACTCCTATGCGGAGCAGCTTGGCCTGTTGCCGCAGCCCGGCCTTGACCTGCCCTTCAATACCATCCGGCATCTGCTTTTACGCGGTATGGGAGCTGCCTTTCTTACCCGGATGACGGTCGCGGAAGATCTGGACAGCGGGCGCATTGTGCAGGTGGAGGTGAAGGATCTTCCTCCTCTCTATCGGGAGAGTGCGCTTGTCTGTTTGCGTGGAAGTACGTTGTCACCGGCGGTGCGGGATTTTGTGCAGGTTATGAAGGATGTGGCAGCCAGTATGCCCGGCATTACCCGGCTTGTAATTGAAGAAAAGAGGTAAAAAGCGCAAGCGCAAATGATATAGCGTTGCGATATGTGTATAATGTACATAGGAAATGAGCTTTTGATGGTTACTTTTTCCATGATTATGTTCTGATGGTAATACCGGGGTTGACAAACATTTGGCTACTGGTGTATCCTCGTGAACAAGAAAGTTATGGCTGTCCGCGATGGCGATGGCGCCAGGGCGTTGGACAGTGTGAAGAAAAAAGCAGACAGATCGCACAGCAGAAAACGCAAGAATTGATTTCATAACAAGGAGTGACACGCGATGGCAATGACATACACAGCGCAAGGGCAGGCGGCAATGAACGCCGCAATGGGCCGCGCTCGCAGTATGTCCTGTCGGATGCCCGCGGCTTGTCACTCAGCTATGCCTGCGCAGAAGAATGAACGCGCTTTCACGGCAGCAAATGGAATGATTGGAACCGGCGTCTTAACGTCGGTTTCTTTGTTTGTTGTGTCCGTGCTTCCTGGCGTAACCCTTTTTAGCCTTGTGGTACTTACCCTTGTACTCCTCGGCCTTGTAGTAGTCCTCCTTATAGGCGGCCTTCTTATTAGCTGCCTTACCGGACTTACAGGGCTTGCGGGTCTGGTAGGGCTTATTGAGAAGCTAGCCACACGTAGTGCAAAGGGAGATTAACGGGAGCAACGGTGCAACCCAATCCAAAGAAGGTAACCTGACGAGGGCCTCCCTGGCTAGGGAGGCCCTTTTATTATGTCGTTTGAGTAGAGTCTGAAGAGTCTTTGGAGGAATTATGGCAATCGCTACTAATATCATCAGGCAGACGGAACGTCCAGACCTGTACAACGAGGCGCGAGAATTACCCGGCAGTCATATCATCTGCGAAGCCCTGCTCCGTGAAGGCGTAGAGTTTGTCTGGGGATATCCCGGCGGAGCGATCATGCCGTTTTACGACTCTATAACCTCGTATCCCTCTATTCACCACGTGCTGGTGCGCCATGAGCAAGCTGCCTCGCATGCCGCTGATGGCTATGCTCGCATCACTGGCAAGGTTGGTGTGTGTACCGCTACCAGTGGTCCCGGTGCCACCAATCTGGTGACAGGTCTGGCAACTGCCTATATGGACTCGGTTCCGGTTGTGGCTATCACCGGTCAGGTTGGTCGTCCCCTGCTCGGACGCGATGCCTTCCAGGAGACCGATATTCTCGGAATTACACTGCCCGTTACCAAGCACTCGATTCTGGTGCGGAGCATTGAAGAGATTGCTCCGGCCATCCATGAGGCTTTCAGGATCGCGCAGAGTGGGCGCCCTGGCCCGGTTGTGGTCGACATCCCGAAGGATGTGCAACAGCAAAAGGGCTGGTATGATCCCTCCCGGCACGAGTCCGCATATGATTACTTCCGCAAGGAGGAGAGCCGCCACGAAAAGCCTGAGGCCACACTGATCGAGCAGGCCGCGAAATTAATCAGCCAGGCGCGGAAGCCGCTGATAATGGCTGGTCATGGCATCATCCTATCAAACGCCTATGCCGAGCTCAAAGCTTTTGCAGAAAAGACGGGTATCCCGGTTATCGCAACACTGCTCGGTCTGAGCGCGTTCCCTGACTCGCACCCGCTCTTCCTGGGCATGCCCGGCATGCATGGCCCTGCTCATGTGAACCGTGCAATTGGTGAGGCTGATCTGATTGTCGGCGTGGGTCTGCGCTTCGACGATCGTGTGACCGGCAAGGTAGATGAGTTCGCACCGAAAGCCGCACTGATCCATATTGATATTGACCCGTCTGAGGTCAGCAAGGTCAAAGTGGCAAACGTTCCGCTGGTGGCTGATGCAAAGGTTGCTCTGGCGGCCCTAAATGAGGCCGTGAAGCCCGGCGATCACGCTTCCTGGCTCCAGGAGATCCGCGACTGGCAGGCGCAGGATGAGGGGCGGGCCGCTGCCCTCAAGCGTGATGAGACACTTCCCAGTCCGATGGGTATTCTACACGCGATCAACGAAGTGACCGAGGGGAAGGCGATTGTTGTTTCGGACGTCGGTCAGCACCAGATGTGGACGGCTCGTTTCTATCCCTGGTCGCGCGCCAACAGCCAGATTACCTCGGGTGGTCTGGGGACAATGGGCTTTGCACTTCCGGCTGCAATGGGAGTGAAGATGGGCGCTCCTGAGGCTCCAGTCTGGGTTGTCGCTGGTGATGGTGGCATTCAGATGAATATTCAGGAAATGGCGACGCTGATGCAGGAGGGCGTCGAGATTAAGATTGCGATCATGAATAACGGTTATCTCGGCATGGTGCGCCAGTGGCAGCAGTTCTTCCATTCGCGCAACTACTCTGAAACGCCGATCACTGGACCAGACTATGTTAAGCTGGCCGAAGCCTATGGCGCAACCGGCATGCGTGTCACACGGGGTGAGGATGTGACCAGCGCGATCAAACGGGCGATGGAGACCCCGGGACCCGTGATAGTCGATTTTGTGATTGAGGCGGAAGCGTGTGTGTACCCGATGGTTGCACCCGGTTCACCCATTACGACCATGATCGAAGAGCAGGCGGAGGAGAACGAGTAATGAAGGACACATCTGTGATGGAACGTGCCGGGCATTCCGTGATTAACCCGGATGCCGCGCAAACCTATACCCTGATGACCGTTGCCGGGGATCGTCCCGGCACGGTGGACCGCATCATCAACATTCTGCGTCGTCGCCGTGCCAATATGCAGACTATGACCATTGCTCGCGACGCTCAGGCAGATCAGATTCGGGTGACGATAACGGTGAACGATACCGAGGTAGGCAAAGCCTATTTGATCGAGCAATTGCGCAAGATTGTCGATGTGCAGAGCGTCGAAGAGATCAGCGCCACGCAGGTGGTAAGTCGTGAACTTGCACTGGTAAACGTCGCCTCTACGGCGGAAACAACTCGCGATATCCTTGAGGTGGGCAATCTCTTCGGGGCTCACACGGTTGATATCACACCCGACTCGATTGTACTGGAAATCACGGGTAGCAGCGATAAGGTGTCTGCCTGTATTGAGCAACTCCAGCCCTTTGGTATTCGTGAGATCGCGCGCTCGGGTCAGGTGACACTGGCTCGGGAGAGCGGGGCCGAATAAGCACAATTCGAGACATAACAAAACTAGCATCAATATCGTGAAAAAGGAGATAGAGAAACAGAATGCCTACATTCTATTATGACTCAGATGCGAACCTGGATTTTCTCGCTGAAAAGACGGTGGCAGTGATTGGTTATGGCAGTCAGGGACATGCTCATGCACTGAACATGCGCGATAGCGGCTGCAAGGTCATCATTGGCCTGCCTGCCTCAAGCAAGAGCCGCCAGAAGGCTGAGGCTGATGGCCTGACTGTAAAAACTCCGGCTGAGGCAGCGCAGGAGGCCGACGTGATCATGCTCCTGATCCCCGATCAGCATCACAAGGACGTATTTGAGCATGACATTCGCCCCGCGTTGAAGCCCGGCAAGCTGCTGCTGACCGCGCACGGCTTCAGCATTCACTTCGGCCAGATTACACCGCCAGAAGATGTTGACGTAGCGATGGTTGCTCCGAAGGGCCCTGGTCATATTTTGCGCCGCGTCTATACCGAGGGTGGCGGCATCCCTGGTCTGATCGCTATTCATCAGGATGCAACCGGGCAGGCAGAAGCGGTCGCGCTGGCCTATGCACGCGCTATCGGCTGTACCCGTGCCGGTGTCCTGCGCACTACCTTTGAGGAGGAGACCGAGACTGATCTGTTCGGTGAGCAGGCGGTGCTCTGTGGCGGTGTCTCCGAGCTGGTCAAAGCTGGTTTTGAGACGCTGGTTGAGGCAGGCTATCAGCCAGAAGCCGCATTCTTCGAGTGCATGCATGAGCTCAAGCTGATTGTTGACCTCATCTATCAGGGCGGCCTGAACTACATGCGCTACTCCATCAGCGATACCGCCGAGTATGGTGACTATGTTTCCGGTCGCCGCGTCATCACGCCGGAAGTTCGCGAGTCTATGCGCGCTATCCTGCGTGACATTCAGGATGGCACCTTTGCGAAACAGTGGATTCTGGAAAATCAGGCCGGTCGCCCTGCCTTCATGGCTCGCCGCCGTCGCGAGCAGAGTCATCAGATCGAGCAGGTTGGCACTGAGCTGCGTGCTATGATGGGCTGGCTGAACCCGGTCAAAGTCGAGGGTACAAAAGTAGAGTCTATCGGCGAGCAATAATACACGGTTTGAGGGGGAACTTCCCCCTCACCATCTGGCACCAAAAGGAGAGAAACGATCATGGGAAACCCTGCTATGGTGAAGATCTTCGATACGACGTTGCGCGATGGTGAACAATCGCCCGGGGCGACGATGACCCTGGCTGAAAAGCTGCTGGTTGCTGAGCGCCTGGCAGACCTTCGTGTTGATATTCTTGAAGCTGGTTTCCCTGCTGCGTCCCTTGCTGATTTCGCTGCGGTCAAAGAGATCGCCAGGAGGATGCAGGGAAAGGGTGTTGCGGTTGCGGCTCTGGCGCGTGCCAATGCCAATGATATTGAACTGGCCTGGGAGGCGTTGCGTGATGCTGAGCAGCCAGTGATTCATATTTTCATGGCAACGTCTGATCAGTTTCAGCAGCGCCATCTGTCGCTTTGCCGCGAGGAGGCGCTACAGCGTGTCCGGGCGATGATCTCTTATGCACGGCGGCTCTGTCCAACGGTCGAGTTCTCGGCTGAAGATGCGACGCGTACCGAGCGTGAGTATCTGTATCGCGTGCTCGAAACCGCCATCAGACAGGGTGCAACCACGATAAACCTTCCTGATACGGTCGGCTATTCCTCTCCTGAAGAATATGGGGCGCTTTTCCGTCAGGTGTGCAAGCACGTGCCGGGCATTGAGGCGGTGACGCTGAGCGCGCACTGTCACGATGATCTGGGGCTGGCGACAGCAAATGCGCTGGCCGCGATTCGTGCCGGGGCGCGACAGGTTGAGGTGACAATCAACGGCATTGGTGAACGAGCCGGTAATACAGCGCTAGAAGAAGTGGTGATGGCGTTGCGCACGCGCGCTGATGCCTTCGGCGTTGATACGCGGATTCGGACCGAGCATCTGGTCTCGGCGAGTCAGCTTGTAAGTCGGCTGACGGGCTTGCCTGTCCAGCCAAACAAGGCGATTGTTGGTGCAAACGCGTTTGCTCCCGATGTGACGTTTATGACACCGCAATCTGTGGGCCGCGCAGAGGTCAATGGCGTGCTCTGCAAGCAGGCGGGACGCTATGGGCTGGATGCACATCTGCGCCAGCTTGGCTACAGACTCTCAGCGGAACAGTTGAAGCGGGTCTATCGGCGCTTTGTGACGCTGGCCGACGAAAAGAAGATTGTGACGGACGACGATTTGATTTACATGGTTGAATGTAGCCGTGAAACGCCTGTGGCGATCTGAGCGCTTCCTATCATTTCGGAAGATGACAGTCCAGGATGGTTTTCTAGTAGTGTAGGGATGCTGGCGCGGCGCAATGTCGCGCCCGTCAGCTTTTATGATATAACAGAGAAGGGAGGTTCTATGTCGTTTGCAGATGTCTCACCTGAAGAGCAGAAAGAGCGAGGGGTCCCGACACTTCAGGACGAGGGTTTTGCTTATTTCGAGGGAAAGATTGTTCCGATGAGTGAGGCAAAGGTCAGCATTGCGACCCATGCGCTCCAATATGGGACCGGCTGCTTTGAGGGCATTCGGGGCTATTATAATGAGAAGCATGGACGGCTCTATATCCTGCTCATGCGCGAGCACTATGAGCGAATGGCCGATTCAATGCGCCTGCTTCGCATGGATATCAAGGAAACCGTTGACGATTTGTGCCGTATCACTGTTGATCTGGTGCGACGTCATGGCTACCATCAGGATGTCTATATTCGACCGTTCGCCTATAAGTCGGAATGTACGATCAGGGTGGGTTTGAGCGGGATCAAGGATGGTCTGGCTATTTATGCCTTCCCTATGGGGAACTATGTTGATATCAGCGATGGCCTGAGCGTCTGTACCTCCTCCTGGCGCCGTGCGAACAGTAACGCTATGCCGGTGCGTGCCAAAGTCACCGGCGTGTATGTAAACAGCGCTCTCGCGGTTAGCGACGCCAAAGAGGCGGGTTTTGACGAGGCTATTATGCTGACGCATGATGGCTATATCTCGGAGGCCAGTTCCTGCAACATCTTTGTGCTGCGTGGAGGCAAGCTTGCAACGCCCGCCGTTTCAGAAGATATCCTTGAGGGGATCACGCGAAACGCCTTGATTGAGCTGATTCAGAACGAGTTTCAGATACCCATTGAACAGCGGCGGATCGATCGTACCGAGCTTTATGCGGCGGACGAGATCTTCACCTGTGGGACCGGCGTTCAGGTTTCTCCGGTGACGCATGTGGATCACCGCCCGATTGGCACTGGACGCCCTGGGACGTTTACAATGGAACTGCAACAGGCCTATCTTGCGGCTTGCCGTGGCGAGAATGAGCGCTATATCCACTGGGTGACACCTGTATAGCGTGTGTCCAGGGAAGAAAAGACTCATTTTCGGAGGATAGACTGTTTCTGTTACCTTTGTACTTGCTTGAATGCTATTCTTGAAAAACATGATAGAATGATGCCAAACCAGAGAAAGGATGGAGTATGCATCGTACATCAGAAAGGCAGGTAGCCGCCGATGGCACTGGTATTACCTGCTTCAATCACAGTCTTAACGCCCGCAACGTCGGCTAATCTGGGTCCTGGCTTTGATAGTCTGGGACTTGCTTTGCAGCTTTATAACCGTTTTACCGTGGAAGAAGTGGACGGCGATCCTCTCCGACCACAGATAGAGATACAGGGCTCATTAGGAGCACAGTTATCGACGGAGCCGGATAACCTCTTTTTCAAAGCCTTTGCACTGCTCTTTGAGCGTCAGGGAGTTCCCTTACCAGCGATCAAGATTCGCATGGAGATTCGGATCCCACCTGGCTGCGGTCTGGGAAGTAGCGCGACTGCGGCTGTTGGGGGTCTGGTCGCTGCGAATGAATGGTTGCGCCGCCAGAACAGGGCGTTACCTCAAGAAGAGTTGCTGGAACTGGCCGTTGCCGTGGAGGCCGGGAATCATCCAGATAATGTGGCCCCGGCGCTACTCGGGGGCTTGGTCGCAACAACCAGCGTCGGCGGAAACATCAGGGCCATTAAAACGCCATTCCCTGGTGATCTCAAGGCGGTCATCTTTACTCCTTCGTTTTCAATGGATACGGTCGCGGGGCGCAAGCTGCTCCCGTCCAGTTATCCAAAAGCAGATGTGACGTTTAATACGGGTCGCGTGGCGTTGTTGCTGACAGCACTCCAAACAGGACAGTATGATTTGATCGGGGAGGCGATGCAGGATCGTTTGCATCAGCCCTATCGTCAGGCGCTTTTCCCTGCAATGAATAATATCATTCAGGCTGCTGTCGAGGCCGGAGCCTATGGAGCCTGTCTTTCTGGTGGGGGGTCATCTCTGATTGCACTGGCGAGTTCTCGTTTTCAGGCCATTTTGCGCGCAATGGAAGAGACTGCGCGCGCGGCTGGCATCGAAGGAACTGGCCTTATTCTACGTGCCGATCAGACCGGGGCACGCGTGCTGCAAGGAACGCGGGCTCGTTCACGAAAGGATGTCAGAGCACGTTATGGTAATCAATTCTGCTGGTCACCAGCCAGGCCAGGAAGCAGGTGAGAGGAGTAATCGCACAAAAATGGCTTTGTCTCCAGATGTAGCTGAAGTTCTATCCAGAATCTCGCTCCGTTGCGTTGAGTGTCTGGCCCTGTACCCCGCTGTCGAGGCCGGACAGTCCGAGAGCGGGGCGGCGATTCCGCGCTATCGGTGTGAGTGTGGGGGGGTGCTTGACGTAGAAATGGATTTTTTACCATCCAGACCCACCTATGGGGATGGGCAGGCGTTGTTCGATTTTGAGAGTCAGGGATGTGATGCACCAACTGCTGGAGCCGACTGGCGGCAGATTTTTGATGAGCGCTTTTCGTCGCCCCCTATCTGGTCAATCAGCACCGATAAGGTGTTGCTGGATTGCAGCGGTGTCTGGCGTTATCGCGAACTCATTCTTCCGGCTCCCGAACAATACGTCATCAGTCGTCCAGAAGGAAACACCAATCTCTATCCTGTTGGTATGGAAAATTGCCCTGTTGGCCGGGCCGGACATCGGCATATTGGAGCCTATGCGGGTCTGGAAACCTTTTTCCTTAAACACGAGGGTGAAAATCCCAGTGGTAGCTTTAAAGATCGCGGTATGACGGTTGGCGTCACTATGGCGCATATGCTTGGCGCGAAAGCGGTTGCCTGTGCCTCGACGGGAAACACCTCCGCCTCGCTGGCCTCATATGCGGCCCAGGCAGGAATGCGCGGAATTGTTTTCCTGCCCGGTGGCAATGTCGCAAAAGGAAAGCTAGCACAGTCGCTGGCGTATGGAGCGCAGACGATTCAAATTTCTGGTGATTTCGATGATGCAATGCGTCTGGTTGAGCAGGTCTGTAATGAGCTTGGAATCTATCTTCTGAACTCGCTGAACCCGTTCCGGGTGGAGGGTCAGAAGGCGATCGGTTTTGAGATCCTGCAACAGCTTGATTGGCAGGCTCCTGATTGGTTGGTGCTGCCTGCGGGCAATCTGGGCAATACATCCGCTATCGGCAAGGCATTCCGGCAGGCGTATCAACTATCACTGATCAATCAAATTCCACGAATTGCCTGCATTCAGGCTGAGGGGGCGAATCCATTCTATCGCAGCTTTATGCAGAACTTCGCTCGCAAAGAGTCCGTTCAGGCACAGACGGTCGCGACCGCGATCAAGATCGGTGATCCGGTCAGCTATAGCCGTGCGCGCCAGGTGATCGAAGAGACTGAGGGCGTGGTTGAAATGGTGAGCGATATGGAGATTCTGGCTGCAAAGGCGGTGATTGATCGGGCCGGAATCGGCTGTGAGCCTGCCTCCGCTGCCACACTCGCAGGGGTACGCAAACTGGTGGATCGGGGGATTATCAAGCATGATGAACGAGTTGTTGGTATCCTGACAGGCAACTTGCTCAAGGATACGGTGACGGGTTTGCCGGAGCCGGAGAGCATGGTGATTGAGCCCACATTTGACGCTGTCAGGAAAGTACTCGACTTCTAGCTTAAGCGCACAATGTGTTTGACTTCAAAGGATAGGCAGGAATGCTCTGTCTATCCTTTTCCTCTTACTCGTTTCCCCTTCTCAGCTTCTGTTTTATGCGATGCTTGCCGATAAGAGATTCAGGACGCATGGACTTTTTCTGTACAGGTAGAAGCGGCAGGGAAGGATTCCGCGTCTTCCTTTGTTTCAATATATGTACCCCTTTGTGTGCCGAATATGCTATAGTTAGTGCATGTGAGCGAGCAGCAAAGGCTTCCAACTGAAGACACAAAGATACGTATAGATAGATAACGACATATGTACCCTTACACGCTGAACTGGTGATGTGCTGATGAAGTTTTTGAAACGATTGAAAGATCTGATACCCCCCTGGCAGATGCCGTCGGAGCCCAGGAAGGCGATAGGCTGGTTCTTGCAATGGCTCTTTACGCTGATTGTGCACTTTTTCTGGATTCCGCTGGCCGTCTACGTGGTCTATCAGACATATAGCGTCTGGATTACACAGAATCCGTTCCTCGGCATTCTGAGCGGCATTATAGCGATCTTCGGGGGCCTGGTGTTCTGGGCGTTACTCTACGGCCTGTTGCTGGTGCTGAATATGGTGACAGGTATCTCGCGGGTGATCTCCGATGTCAACCGGATGCAGGAGCAATTGTACTCACAACAAACTCCGTTTAACTCGCTTTTCGGGAATATGCGCAACCCCGCCGATATGGGCCGCGTGGTTGAAGGTGAGGTCGTTGAAGATGAGTATACGAACAACAGACGACCGCCCGCGAATGGCATGATTATTCGGGTGGTTGAGGAAGATCCGAAGCAGTCACACAACAAGTAAACAAGCAGGGAAATGGGGAGAGCACCGTTAAAGGGTGCTCTCTCTATTTTGTTGCTTCCAGAGCTTCCAGGCGCTATCATCTGCTGCCGGGACATAAGAACGCAGAAACTCGCCCTGCCCGCTGATGCGATAAGCTCCAAGTGTGGCGGGAAGCACAAGCGTCTGACCACGAGTCAGAGTCTCGTTCTGGTTGAAGCCCTCTCCATAGGAGATCTGAAGCGATGCGCCAAGTGAGGTGACAATCACACAACTTCCCGAGGTCTTGTCCTCAAGCGTACCGTGTGAGGTGAGGGTGACGGCACGAGAGACAAAATACTTGCAGGCAACCAGACACCGCTCTTCATAGCCAACGGTGCCGGGAAGCGCGACCGGGCGCATCTTGATCTGAGGTGAGGCCGTGTAGTGTGAGACATCCAGCGATTTCTCAATATGCAGCTCGCGCGGCTTGCCGGATGCGTCGAGGCGACCATAATCGTACATGCGGTAGGTCACGTCGGAGTATTCCTGGAGTTCATAGAGCAGGATGCCCTTTCCAATGGCATGCACGGTTCCTGCTGGCACAAAGACCACGTCTCCGGGGTAAACCGGCTCCTCATGCGTCAGAGTATCAAGCGTGACGTTCTCAATGGCCTGACGGACCTCTGCGCGGGTGGTTTTCCCCTTAAAACCGTGCACGATGCTCGCGCCGGGCTCAGCGGCCAGAATATACCAGTACTCGGTTTTGCCAAGCTTTCCGCCCTCGTACTGCGCGGCGTAGTCATCCTTCGGGTGAACCTGGACCGAAAGCTGTGCATTCGCGTCGATAAACTTGGCAAGGAGCGGGAAGCGTTGACCAAAGATCGCGGTTGCCTGTTCTCCAAGAAAATCGGTTCCGAGCAGCTCGACGACCTCACCTAGCGTTTTGCCTGCATAGGGGCCGTTCTGAACCACGGTGCTGACCTCTGTCTCCCAGGATTCACCGATTGCGACATCGCCGGGGGGGAGCTGTTTCCAGTTCTCATCTCCGAGGCGGCGCCCCCCCCAGAGCGTTTCATGTAGTGACGATTCCAGACGAATTGGATAGAAATAGCGCAACTGATATCTCCTCTTTACGCTGCCGATGGATTTCTTACAAGACAAAACGCCTGCCTGTTGTCCAGCGTCGCAGTTTTCAAACATGCGCACGTTTTCATTGGCAAGCGGCAATGTCTCTCACGTCAATGCTGTCTCAAGCGAGTGGGGCGTTGTGTCTATTGTGTGAGCAGTAAGACGCCCTCAATCTGGCGACGCAGTTTGTCGCGCATCATAATCCCTTTAATGCGGTGTACTTCTTTTCCTGCTTTAAAGAAGACAAGCGTCGGGATGCCATCGACTTCCCACTGCTGCGTGAGTGTGGGTTCGCTTTCTACGTTGACTTTCGCAACGGCGATACGCTCTTGAAAGTCTTTACTGGCGGCCTCAAGCTCTGGCTCCTGAATCTGACAGGAGTTACTGTTTTCGGCATAGAAGTAGACTATGACAAGCTGTGAAGCCTGAAGAACCTTCTCAGCAAAATCTTCGTTTGTAACGGTAAAGCATGTATCTGTCATACTATCCTCTTATAGGAATAAAGAATAAAGCCCTTTGACCCCCAAATTATCACCCCGAGGGGCTCCTGTCAAGCAAGAAGGGGGCACAAGGATGGTTTTGAGAACGTGACCGGCGTGAAAGGAAACGCGCTCCTTTGTTCTATTTTACCCATATCTCATGAGCTATGAGCGTGCGGGAGGAGCGATAATGCTTTCGGCATCTTCGATCAGATAGCGATAGCCCTGCTCAGTCAGGAAAAGTTGACGATTCGCGGAAAAGTCTTGATCGCGGGTATCGCGGGTGACGATCGTGTAAAAGTAGGCGGGGCCGCCATCTCCCTTTGGACGAAGGATGCGACCGAGGCGCTGTGCCTCTTCCTGCCGTGAGCCGAAGGTACCGGAAACCTGAATTGCGACGTTGGCATCGGGAAGGTCAATCGCGAAGTTCGCGACCTTGCTGACCACCAGTCGCTTGATTGTGCCCTGACGAAACTGCTCGTAGAGCTTCTCGCGCTGTGCGTTCGAGGTGCGTCCGGTCAAAAGTGGGGCTTGAAGTTCCTGTGCCAGTGCCTTGAGCTGCTCAAGATACTGCCCGATTATCAGAATCTGATCCTGTTGATGTTGCTCCACAAGATGATGGACAAGAGCATGTTTGGCGGGGTTCTCAGCGGCAAGGCGATATTTCTCGCGGGTTTCGGCCATAGCGTAGGGTAACTGCAACTCCTCCGCCAGATTAACGCGAATTTCATGGCATTCTGCCGTTGCGATCCAGCCCTGACGTTCCAGCTCACGCCAGGGGACATCATATTTTTTCGGGCCAATCAGGCTGAAGACATCGGCCTCACGCCCATCTTCGCGCACCAGGGTCGCGGTCAGGCCGAGACGCCGACGGGCCTGTAGCTCGGCGGTGACACGAAAGACGGGAGCCGGAAGCAGATGCACCTCATCATAGATAATCAGGCCCCAGTTGTAGTTTGTTAGCAGCGCGAAGTGAGGGTAGCTGTCCTCTTCGGTGCTGCGACGATAGGTGAGCATCTGATAGGTGGTGACGGTGATTGGCGCGATCTCCTTGACCTCGCCTGTATATTCGCCGATCATTTCCGGAGGGATATCGGTTTTATCCAGGATTTCCTGTATCCATTGTCGTACGGCGACGGTGTTGGGAGTCAGGATCAGGGTGGCACGTTGTAACAGGGCCATCGCCGTCAGGCCAACAATTGTCTTGCCCGCACCACAAGGTAGCACAACAACGCCGCTGCCACCACCGGGAGCGCCTCCAGCGTAGAAGGCATCGGCGGCTGCCTGTTGATAAGCGCGTGGGGCGAAAGGTTTGTCCTGCATGGTGGTGCTGCGGAGCGCGAAGGGCAGCGGTGAGCCATCAGTGTAGCCTGCGAGATCTTCTGCCGGGAACCCGATCTGAATAAGCGCCTGTTTGATATGACCCCGGCGCGAGGCATCGACACGCAGGGTGTGACGGTCAATCGCTCCAAGAATATAGGGTTGCAGGCGCTGCTGGCGCTGGATTTCAAGCAGCAGATAGGCATCTTCGGAGGTGAGGAGCAGGCCCTGCTCATCGCGGATCAATTTCAGCCGACCGTAGCGCGCCATATATTCGCGGATCTCGCTGATGATGTTGGCTGGTAGCGGATATTTGCTATAGTGCTGAAGTTGCTCAAGCACCCGATCGGCATCCATTCCACCTGCGGCGGCATTCCAGAGCGAGAGCGGAGATAAGCGATAGGTGTGAATATGCTCTGGCGATTTTTCCAGTTCGGCAAACTGAACCAGGGCATCCCGTGCCGCGGCATGCTGTGGATGGTCGACTTCCAGGAGAATGGAGCGATCGCTTTGCACAATGAGCGGGTTCTGCGGTTGTATCACCTTCTATCACACTCCGGGCATTGCAGCCCATTTCTTGATATAGTTGATTACGGCGGTGACGGCTGGCTCCTCATAGCCACGCATTAAATGGCGGGCGCCAGTAACCACTTTGATTCCTTTTGGTCCGGTCATCTGTTCGACGAAGGGTTCGAGCTTGTGAAGCGGGCAGATCTCGTCAAATTCGCCGGTGACAAATAATTTTGGGCGTTCAAATGGGCGTGGGAAACCTGCCATAGCGCGAAATAAAGGTAAGCTGATTGCAACAATAGTGCGAATGCGTGGATCAAAAGGGCCGTAGAGAAGGGAAATATAGGCTCCGAAACCATGTCCGATCACGCATAGCTTGGAGGGGTTGATATTTCTCTGGGCAAGCGCCAGATCAATTGCTCCTGCCAGATCCAGCGGTTCCAGACGTCCATCTGTCTGTTGCCCCTGGCTTTTGCCGACGCCCCGAAAGTTAAACCGGATGGCAAGGATACCGGCTGCCGCCAGATGCCGGGCCAGAGCGACGATAAGTGGATCGTTCATATTGCTGCTGGCGGGCTGAGGGTGACAGAGGATCGCCACCGGAGCAGCCTTGATGTTGGCGGGTTCATGGAGAACCCCTTCAAGGAGACAGGCAGGTTGTCCCTTGCTGTAGAATGAGATAGCTCTCTCTGCTTGTGCTGCTAAGGTCATATTGTGCCCTTTTATCTACCGTATAATCTATCTCTTTGACATCTATCTTATCGCAGTCGGGGGCAGGCGTCAACTTTTCTGCTGAGTCCAGCCTCCGGATACATCGTCAGGTAAAAGGAACTACCCTGTGAAAGCCTGAAAAATCGAGATGAAGAACATAAATCAGGGCTTCAAATACTTTGCAGAGACTACGAAGGATGTTATACTGAATATGACGTATGTGTACATATTTTTGCTTATGTTGTTGGCATATGTCAATTGAGGAAGCTTGTTCCTGTTTTCGTGTGCTATATCCTTGTACGCTTACTGGAAAACGATCACACATCTATTTTAAGGGGTGAACGCGGGTGTTTATATTCTTTTTATTTAACACACCAAATAACCTCTTTGGCCTGTGATCCACGTACTATCCGGCTTCCTTTCGGGGGGAGGGAATGTCCGATAGGCTTGCTTCCAGGTAGCGCTTGCGGCTTTTCGGGATCGCATGGTTGTACCTTGTTTTATTTTTTTTTTCGGTCTGTTTGCAGACTCGTGCAGTGAAAAGAATGGGATCGCCCTGTTTATTTTAGTAGGTCGACTGTACGACATTTCGCGTTTGCCTTCCGAAAAGAGGATATGTATACGGATAGGGGAACCGGCTGTATACGAATAAACTGACATTTGTTGTACACGACAAATCCATTGTTTATTCTGTATACGATGTCTGTTTAGTGAAATGTAGAGGCAGGAGTACACATGTCCAGCATCTTGGTCATCGAGGATGAGAAAACAATCACTAGTTTGCTTATGGAGAAGCCAGGACTAGGCGGGTGTCAGGTGACTATGCTCCTCAATGGCAGTGCTGCTGTAGAGTTTGCCTTGCGTGAAATTCCTTCTCTCATTATCATTGATTTTGCCTCTCCGGGTATTGATGGCTATGCGCTGGTCGAAGAATTGCGAGATCTCCCCAAATGTATGCATATACCGGTCATTGCCATTAGCGATGAGGATGATCTGGACGCGAAGGTGCGAGCCTATGAGGTTGGGGTGGATTGCTACCTTGTACATCCCTATGCCGAGCTTGAGCTACTGGCGCTGGTTCGGCGTCAGCTTCGCCGGGTTCAACAGGCCTCGCTCTCTCCCCTCACGCAGTTGCCCGGAGGCTTGCAACTGGAACAGGCCATTGATGATAAACTGAGGAGCATGCAGCCCTGGAGTATTCTCTACCTCGATCTTGACAATTTTAAAGCCTTCAACGATGTGTATGGCTTCTTGATCGGGAACGATATGATCCAGCTCCTGAGCCGGATCTGTCAGAGTGTTGTCTATCAATATGGCAATAGTGACGATTTTGTCGGGCATATTGGAGGTGATGATTTTCTCATTGTGACCACTCCTGATCGTGACGAGAAATTGTGCAAGGAGATTCTGCGCCTCTATCAGGACGAAAGCCAGAGTCTCTATCGCCAGGAAGATCTTGAACGCGGGAAGATCAGCGGGATTGATCGCAATGGAAAACCCTGTGAGTTTCCTCTGGTTACACTCTCTATCGGCGTTGTACGGGATCAGCGCTCTGCTGGCATCGATGAGATAGGATCGCTGACCGCTGCCGCGAAGTGTGGTGCAAAGCGCTCTTCTGATAGTGTCTTCGAGATTTCCCCCCGGGAAAAGTATTCCCTCGACCATTGCTCCTGCTCCTCAGCCAGAAGCTCCGTTCTGGCCTTTGCCCAATCTGGCACGATGGAACAAAAACTCAGGAGCTTTATACAGCTAGATGGGTCTCTGGTGAAACAGACATAATATTTTTCCGGGTCTCCGCTATTTTGTCATTTTGTGCTATGCTTTCACTATGATGATCCCTTGTTTTTCTGAGAGGTGTAATGTTTACAGAGAACGATATTCTGCAACAACAGGAGTCTGAAGACCAGGCTCGTCGCGCGGCGTTACGCGAGAACGCGAAAAGAGTGTTCCGTGAAAGTGGCCTCGGTGATATTCTGCAAGCGCTGAATAAGAACGTGCTGAAAGGGCGCGGGCGCTTTGAAGAGTATGACACGATGGTGCTCTTCAAATGGGGCACCGGCTATACGGCTCGCCATATCTGGATTGAGGTGGTAGAGAACTCGATTCGTTTCCGCTTGCGACCTCATCTCAAATGCGCGCATCCCGCGCCTCAGTGTGATGGCGAGTATCATACGCTGACGCGTGAGATGTGGTCTGATCGCGCTTTCTTACAGTCGGAAGTCAAGCGCTACTACGACCGTCCTGTTGCTGAAACCACAGCCGATTAAGTCCGAAGCAGTAGAAGGAAGAATGGCGGTATAAAAAGGGAAACGAGGGCCTTGCGCTTATTGCCTGCTTCCGTCATGTGAGTGGCGTCAGTGGCAATAAGTATGCTGCCCCTCGTCTGTTGATGTGTGCATGCATTTGCTGATAGCGCGGAGTGGCAAGGAAATGCTCGCGCTCGCTTTCGCTGCCCCAACTCAAAAAATGAAGATGCACTGCTCCCTGTGCAATCGTTTTCTCCGTTCGGTTCTCCTCTGGAATCCCTCGCGCCAGAAAGGCAAAGGCCAGCAACATTTGGAGCTCCTCATTTTGCAAGGCGCTGATCGCCTCCTGTTGCAGGCTCTGTCCGTACTCTGCCCGTGCCTGAATCAGATGCAGTGCTGCGGTCTTGATCTGGGCTGTTGAGCGACTGTAGCCCCATTGATAGTACATCAACCATTGATAAGGCGGCGCTTTCAGAAGCTCGCCGACAGTCGTTTGCAGGGCTTTTTTCGGGTTGTAGCGCTCCTGTAGGTCGAACCAGCTTTCCTCATCATCCCAACTTGTCAACAGCACATAAATAGAGCCCTTCTCGTTTCCACGCCCCTGCCCATAGTAGCTCTGAAGCGTCAGCAGGCCGGGCGCGTTGCGAATGGTCTCGTTCACAAGGCGCAGCCGCATCTCGCTTTCCGCCTCAGTTCCAGAGGCTACATATGCCATTGTGACAACCAGTAGTTCCATTGAATATCTTCCATTCTTAGTTCTTGCGTATGTTAGGATAGCATAGCTCTGTAGCCAGGAGCAAGCAGAATGCTGCAAAATGTGGCTTTTTGCTGGCAGAACGGCTACGCTCTTACGCCTGGCATAATACAGGTTGTATACTGCTTGTGTGGGATCGTCATAGCTCTCGCTGGAGGTTTTTCGATGCGTGACCCTGGTATGGTACCCCGTGACCCCATTGAGTGGCGACAGGCCGGGCCCGAGGACGCCGCTATCTGGGTGTCGGTAACCCGACGCAGCGCCGATCAGTTACATTTTGAACCGGAAGAGGCTCAGCTTGCGCGTTACGATGAGGAGAGCCCTGAGCGGCAGGCTGAACGTTTTTTGCTCTGGCGTGGGTCCGAGCCGATAGGCCGCCTGCGCTTTTCCGCGTATAAAGATACTGCTTTTTTGCATGGACTGGTTCTGTTGCCGGAGGCCGGGGGGCGTGTGGCCGCGCAGGTTGTGGCTGAGGCGCTGGTGCGAGCAGCGGCGGGTGGGGCCCGCTACCTTCATGCGACCTATCCTGCCGCCTATCTGGCCTCGTTTGCCTCGTCTGGCTTTCAGGAGTTGCGACGGCGCACGATTATGATTGCTCCGACTGATCTCGCGATGCCGCTGTTCCCGCTGCCTGCCTCGTTGCGGGTGCGTGAGATTGCCTCGCATGATCTGGATCAGGTCGGCATTCTGCTACAGCGTGCCTATGAGGCGGGCCCCGATAACCTGCATGCCGATGTCGCAGGCTGGCGTTGGGAGGTCCGGTCGACGTTGGAGGGCGCTTTTGGTCCGTTTATTCCAGAGAGTTGCTTTGTGGTTGAACATAGTCTGGATCGGTTTAATCTGGTCGGGGTGATTCTGGTTCATCTGGAACGAGGGATGCCACGTATCAGGCATATGGTGGTAGCGCCTTCGTTTCGTCATGTGGGGTTGGGCCGTTTTCTGGCGGTGAAGGCCATGCGGCGGCTGCGTGAGCTTGGCTATGCTTCTTTACTGTTACATGTGACGCTTGATATTCCAGCGGTGCATCTCTACCATCAACTGGGCTTTGTTGAGGCAGGGCCAACCTATATTGAAGCTGAACGACATCTGGTGAAATAAAAGATCTATGCAGATATATAACGAATTTGAGTTGATTGCGCGTTTGACCCATGGCCTGACGACACGCCCTGATGTGGCGCTTGGTGTGGGCGATGATTGCGCCTTGCTCGATATCGGCAGTGATTCCCAGCTGTTGGCAACCTGTGATAGCCAGGTGGAGGGCGTACATTTTACCTTACGCACCTCTACACCTGAACAGATCGGGCGCAAGGCGCTGGCGGTGAACCTGAGCGATATTGCCGCGATGGGAGGAGTGCCGCGTTTCGCCCTGATCTCGTTGGTGATCCCGCCGCGCTTCTCTCAGGAGGCGCTTGAAGGCATCTATCGTGGGCTGCGTCAAGAGGCAGAGCGCCATCAGGTGGCGATTGTTGGAGGAAACATTGCGGGGGCTGGACAGGGCAAGCAGTTGATGCTGGATATTACGCTTCTGGGGACGGTCAGGCGTGGACAGGCTATCACCCGGGGAGGCGCACAGATTGGAGACGTGCTCTGTGTGACTGGTTCGCTTGGTGACTCGGCTGCGGGCCTCTTCACCCTGTTACATCCCGACGGAACGGGCGCAGAGAATGCTCTGACCTTTGTGCAAGCACGGCATCGCACTCCTGTCCCACGTGTGGCGGAAGGGCGTGTTCTGAGCGCATTTGGCCCCGCTGTGGTGACTGCTATGCTGGACATCAGCGATGGGTTGAGTGGGGATCTTCAGCACCTCTGTGAGCGCAGTGGAGTCGGCGCGCGGGTTTTTGCGGAGCACCTGCCTTTGACGGAGGAAATGCAGGCGATCGCAGCTCGCGTTGGGAAAGATCCGCTTGATTGGGCGTTGCATGGAGGCGAGGACTATGAACTGCTCTTTACGCTCAGACCGGAAAAGGCCCGAGAGGTCATCGAGGCGGTGCAGGCACAAACGGGCACACGCATCACTCGCATCGGGGAGATTATCCCGTCCGGTATGTGCCTGATCGCCCCCTCTGGAACCGAGCAGCCGCTACAGGTGCGGAGCTGGGACCATCTCCACTGAGCTTTATTGTCTGGAGAAGGTGCGCAGGGCATAGGTGACCTGCTCTTCGAGCGTCATGGGCTGGTCCTGGGGAATGCGGGCAATGGCCGCCTGTGCCTCTGCATTGGAGAAGCCAAGCCCGATCAACGCTTCGAGCACTTCGGCTTGCACCCGGTTGGCTGTAGGTCCGGCGGCGGTGCCTTCGGCTGCCGGCAGCGTTGGAAGTTTGCCCTTTAAGGCCAGAATAAGCTGACTGGCAAGCCGTTTGCCCACGCCGCGAGCCAGCCCGAGGCGCTGTACATCTTCATCGGCAATGGCCTTGTACAGGGTCGCGGCGTCCATCACCGAGAGAATCGCCAGCGCGACGCGTGGCCCGACCCCATTCACGGTGATGAGCTGGGTGAAGGCGTCCCGATCGGCCTCGGTATCGAAGCCATAGAGCGTGATACCATCTTCGCGCATGTGAAAATGGGTATGGAGATGCACTTCTGTTCCCGGCTCGGTCAGGTGGCTCAGGGTTGTCGCCGGAGCAAACACCTGAATCCCAAAGCCGCCAACACGAATAATTGCACTATCGGCGCGACATGCTTCGAGTATGCCGTGAATACTGGTAATCATTGCCCCTGTTGTTCCTTCTCCTTGACTAGAAAATGCATGCCCGTTTTACCGGGTGTAGCCAGCGAGGCTGGAAGGAAAGGCGTTCAGGTGACAGATAGCGACTGCGGCAGCATCTGCGGCGTCATCAGGTTTTGGGATTGATGACAGCTTCAGCAAGATACGGACCATTTCCCCTACCTGTTCCTTTTTTGCCCCACCATAGCCGGTCACTGCCTGCTTTACTTGCTTGGGGGTGTACTCCGTGACCGAAAGGCCGCTATTGGCCAGGGCCAGCATGGCGACACCGCGTGCATGCCCGACTGACATGGCAGTACGAACGTTCTTGGAGAAGAACAGCTCTTCCATAGCGGCTTCATTCGGTTTATATGCCTCGATGACGTTGCTCAACCCTTCATAAATAATCTGAAGACGTTGCGCAAGGGGCATTTTGGCCGGGGTAGTGATGACATCGCATGCAAGCATACGTAATTCACTGCCTCTTGCCATCACTACCGCATAGCCAACAATCGCGGTCCCGGGGTCGATCCCCAGGGCGATGCGCGGGCGGAGAGATGGGTGAACTCTGGCTACACTGTCCATCTCAAACGCTTTCCTTACGTTGTGTTGTATTCAGGCGCTCAGGACTGGTACGAGCTCGCAAACTCCTCCGGGAAGTCTGCGTTCGTGTACACGTTCTGTACATCGTCCAGGTCTTCCAGCCGTTCGAGCAAGCGAAGCAACTGGTGAGCTGTCTTCTCATCGCTGACATCAACTCTGGTTTTGGGCACCAGGGTCGCTTCAGATTTCACGACTTTGAGCTGACGCTTCTCCATCTCCTTGCGCACCTCTTCCACATTGGAAGGGTCGGTATAGACGGTTAGCGTGCTATCGCCGTCGTTTGCTGTTTCAACGTCGTCTGCGCCCATGTCCAGAACCTCGACAGATAGTTCGTCGGGGTCACGTCCATCCAGCTCGACTTCAAGAACACCTTTATTCTCGAAGAGCCAGGAGACGCTTCCGTTCTCACCCATGTTCCCACCATTGCGGTTGAAGGCGTTTCGCACTTCGGCAACGGTGCGGTTCCGGTTCTCGGTCAGGGTTTGAACCAGCACGGCGGTGCCACCGGGCCCATAGCCCTCGTAAACGATCTCTTCGAGGTTCGCGCCCTCGTGACCGCCAAGCACGCGCTTGATTGTGCGCTCGATGTTTTCCATCGGCATGTTTGCATCGCGTGCACGCTGTATTGCCATACGCAGGCGGAAGTTCGCGGCCGGGTCGCCGCTTCCCCCCTCACGGACGGCAACCGCAATCTCGCGTCCCAGACGAGTGAAAAGCTGACCGCGGCGGGCATCATTAACACCTTTTGAGCGACGAATCTGCGCCCATTTTGAATGTCCTGCCATAATGTAGCTCCCCTCTCATTTCTTTTCGTATCAGCATCTAATGGAAATATGCCTCTAGCATATGTATACGCTGCTGCTAAAGTGTGCTGTTGGCATATTGTAACACGAACCTATGGAGAGCGTCGAGAGGGTGAAATCCCCGGTCGCTTGCTGCTCTTTGAGATGTGGGCCGACTCCACAGGCGTGCTGTCCGCCGATCCTCATAGCCATGCCTCAATAGCCTGCCGACAGGCGGCGGTCTGCTCTCGCATCAGGTAGTGTCCCGCCTCTGAAAGCAGGTGGAGAGACGAGTCCGGAATCTGTTGCTGCATGTATTGTGCGTATTTCGGGGGAGTCAGACGGTCTTCCTGCCCGGTGAGAATCAGCGTGGGCAGACGAATTTCGGCCAGGCGCGACATCACATCAAAGTGATCGCAGGCCAGCAGATCGCGGTAGAGCATACGCACGCTTCCAGGGTCGCTTTCTTGCAGCAGGCGCGGAACGAGCTGCTCCTCATGCTGTGGCGCAACCGCCAGCCGGGTAAGCTGAAGCTTGCATGCTTCGGGATTCTCGTGTGCGGCCTCAAGGAGCGAAGGATGCACGCGCAGGCGCCCCCCCGTGCCACAGAGGATCAGACCGCTGAGCGCTTCGCCATGCGTCAGGGCCAGCATCAAGGCGATCGCGCCACCCAGGGAGTGCCCTGCGATAATCGGACGCTCTGTCCCTATTTCCTCGGCAATGATTCTCGCAACCGCTTCTGCATACTCCTCAACGGTTGCAGTCGCGGGGAGCGTATCGGGACGTTTGCCATGCCCGGGCAGATCAATGGCGTAGGTCGGATAGGCTGCAAGCTGCTCAAGCAGCGGCTTCCAGATCGCGGCGGTATCTCCTGACCCGTGGAGAAAAATGATGGGTCGCGTCATTGCGTCCACTCCTTTCACGTCGGCGTTTTCTCTTATCATACCATGTGTTTTCTCCTGCATCGCCTGTTTTTTGTGATTCTGTGGTAGACTATGGGCAGCCAATCACAACATTCTGTGAAGTTGTGCGTAAGTATTGGAAGGAAGGTGTCTGGTGGCATGGAGCAAGGGCAATACTAAGCTTGGACGGCTTGGTGAGCGTCTGGCTGCTGAGCGGCTTACGCGTGACGGCTATCAGATTCTTGCACGAAATTTTCGTTGCGAGTACGGTGAGATGGATCTGATCGCCCGTGAGGGGTCGGAGCTGGTGTTTGTTGAGGTAAAGACCCGACGCAGTACGGCCTATGGACTCCCTGAAGAGGCGGTAGATGCGCGAAAACAGCAGCGACTCATTCGGATCGCGCTCTACTATCTTGGGACGCATGAACTGACGGAATGCTCGTGGCGGATTGATGTTGTTGCTGTTCAGCTCAGCCGCTCCGGTGTTCTTGAGGAAATTCGAGTGTATCGATACGCTGTCACGGAATAGACAGCCAGACGCCAGATACGATAGAATTGATGACGGGTGGGTGATCTCACCTGAGATATGACCTGGAGGCAGACAATGGGCGATTTTCTGGAATCTGCGAAAAGCTTTTTTAACTCGGCGGTCAGCCGTACGAGCTGGGAAGCACAGAAACAGCTACGCTTGCGAGGAAAACAGGGCGAACTCGATAAACTGCTTGAGCAGCGCATGCAACTTTTGAATGATCTTTCTCTGACCGCTATGAACCTGTATCAGCAGGGCAGCCTGACAGATGCGCAACTCTCACGTCTCTGCGCCAGCATTATTGAACTGGATAACGATATCCGTAAACGTGAAGAGCAGATTGAGGAGATCAAGAAGGAAGCGTATCCGGCGGAACAGTTTGCCCCCGGGCCAACGCCGAACTATACTGCGCCGGGCAGTTCATCGCAGCATACGCAGGATACACCAAATACCCCGCCTGCTGGCGCGTATTATTCGCCGACAGGTGATGCACAGCAGGGACAAACACTCTGTCCCCACTGTAACCAGCCTGTCCGTCCTGGCGCCCTCTATTGCCGGAACTGTGGTGGAAAACTGCGCTAGGTATCGGGAGATAGCATGCCCTCTCAACAAACAGAAGAGAGGGCACGTGCTGCTAGCCCCAGCGAATCAATCCCATTTCATACTTCTCGGTAAGCAGCGGGTGTGACGGGACAACACGTACGTTGTATGCGATACTGCCGCTGGCCTCTGGCTGAAGTACGGCATCAAAGCGGTAGGCGCCGTCCTGTTCGCGTTGTACATAGCGCATTGGAACCGCGTACTGTGGTCGGGCATGCTCTTCATAGAGGTCGCCGTAGACCAGCTCAACCAATAGTTCTTCGGGTGTCAGCTCATTCACGCGCACCCATGCATGGACCTCGATGCTTTCTCCCAGGCTTAATTGTCCCTCGCGTTGACCGTTCACATACAGTTGCAGGCTGGGCCAGTGTTGCTGTACGCGCTTTTTCCAGCGGGCCAGTGTGCGTACACGCTCATAGTTGTTCTGCTGAATCGCGGTTCCCTGCTCAATTTCAGGGACATAGTAGCGGGTGGTGTATTCCTTGACCATGCGCCGCATACTAAATTGCGGGGTACAGGTCCGAATCGCCTCTTTCATATATGCGATCCAGCGGGTAGGAATGCCGCGCTCGTCATAGTTGAAGAACGTCGGAATAATCTCGTTTTCCAGTGTGTCATAGAGCGAAGCGCTATCAGCATCCGCCTGTACTTCCTGATCGTGATATTCGCGTTCTTCGCCAATAGACCAGCCATTGGATCCGTTGTACCCCTCAGCCCACCACCCATCTAGAATACTGAAATTGGGCAGGCCGTTGAGGGCAGCTTTCTGTCCACTGGTGCCGCTGGCCTCATATGGGCGAATGGGATTATTGAGCCAGAGATCAGCGCCAGAGACCAGATAGCGGGCCATGTCAATATCATAATTTTCCAGTAAAATGATCTTTCCTTTAAACTCCGGGCTGCGTGAGTGGTGATAGATCTGCTCAATCAGAGCTTTCCCGGGCTCGTCGGCGGGGTGCGCTTTTCCGGCAAAGATGATCTGCACCGGGCGCTCGGGATCGTTGAGAATACGCTTGAGCCGTTCTATATCGCGGAAGAGCAGCGTTGCCCGTTTATAGGTCGCGAAGCGGCGGGCGAAACCGATAATTAGCGCCTCGGGTTTCAGCATCTGCTCAAACTCGGCGATCTGAAACGAGCCCTCACCAAGCCGAAGATGCTGTTCGCGCAGGCTTCTGCGGGCGTACTCGATCAGTTGTTTCTTGCGCTGAAGGTGCGTGTGCCAGAGGGCGTCATCTGGAATATTCTGGATCCTGTTATCCCAGAAGGCGGCATCGTCGATATGCTCCCCCCAATCGGGCGCAAGGTAGCGCTGAAACAGGGCGTTGATTTCCGGAGCGATCCAGGAAAAGGTATGGACGCCATTTGTAATGGAGCCAATCGGCACATCATCGACATCGAGCCCCGGCCAGAGGAACTGCCACATTTTCCGCGAGACCGCTCCATGCAGCGCACTGACGCCGTTATGCTGTCCGGTAAGTCGCAACGCGAGTACCGTCATTCCATAGGTTGCGCCCCAACCATGATCCTCGCGGGCCACTTCAAGGAACTGATCGCGGGTAAGCCCGAGCTGTCCCCAGTAAGCGCCGAAATACTTATCGATCAGGTCATAATTAAAGGTATCATTTCCGGCAGGGACAGGCGTATGTGTGGTGAAGAGCGAGTTCGCGGTAACAACTTCGCGGGCCTCATCAAAGGTCATCCCTTGAGCTACCAGCTCGCGGCAGCGTTCAAGGCTAAGAAACGCCGCATGTCCCTCGTTCAGGTGCCAGACAGCGGGCTCAATACCGAGCGCACGCAGGGCCCTGACGCCACCGATACCAAGCATAATCTCTTGAGAGATGCGCATTTCACGATCTCCGGCATACAGGCGGGCCGAGAGCTCGCGGTCTGCGGGTGCATTGGGCTCAACATCGGTATCCATCAGGTAGAGGGGAATGCGTCCCACCATCAGCCGCCAGACTTTCGCGTAGATGCGCCGTCCGGGCAGGTCTACGCTGATCATCACTTCGTGTCCATCGGGACCTACTGCCGGAACGACTGGAGCCTGTGAAAAGTGCAGCTTCTCATAAATCGCTTCCTGTCGGCCTTCCCGCGTGATCTGCTGCGAGAAATACCCCTGTGGATAGAGGAAGCCGACTCCGACGAACGGCAGGCCAAGATCACTGGCCTCTTTACAATGATCGCCCGAAAGAATACCCAGACCACCGGAGTAGATCGGAAGCGCTTCGTGCAGGCCAAACTCCGCCGAGAAGTAGGCAATGGTTTTATCGGTCAGCGAAGGATAGGTGCGCGAGAACCATGTTCCCTCTGGACCGGGATGCATATAGCGGTCGAAATCGTTGAGCACAGTATCAAATTGTCGAAGATATTCAGGGTTCGAGGCCGCTTTTTCCAGTATGACCGGGCTTACTTCGCTCAGAAAGCGTACCGGGTTATGTCCCACGGTCTCCCAGAGCTCCGGGTCAAGGGTACTGTAGAGAGCGCGGGCTTCGGGGTGCCAACTCCACCACAGATTGTATGCCAGTTCGTATAAGCGATTGATACGCGGTGGCATATCGGGAAAAACAGTAATACGTCCATAAACTTTCATGAAATTGGACTTCCTTTCTTCTCAGCCCTTCTTACTGCACAAACAGATCAGCTCCATTCTCAATACGAGATAGCGGGTGTGAAAGGAGACAGCCTGTTCCTTCCTTGCAGAACGCCTGTTGTCTGCCGGGTCCCTTGACAGCAGACAACATCCGGGGCAAGACTGGCCTAGACATTCACTTTCAGTATATCTTGCTGATGAAAATACGGTCAACGGCTCAAAAAGCGAACGAGCGCCCATCTTTACACCCTCCTATGCGATGTGGTATGGTGCGCCGGGAGGGTGGTATCTATGTGGCAAAGCAGACGAAACAGAGCCCTGTTGTCTGGCGGAATCGTATTGCTGCTGGTGCTGTTGGGCGCTGGTTTGTGGTGGTGGGATGAGACGCGGCGCGTGCCAGTGCTCTCCGTGATAGATCAGCAGGAAGTCTCTCAGACCGCGCTGCCAGTGCTCCCGATTCTGGCCGAAAAAGGGATCGCGCTGACGTATAACGGAGAGGAGCCCCCTATCATGCAAACGCAGGCGCTCTATCTGGCCGCCCAGTTTGCCCCTGAAGCCGCCTCGAAGGCAAAAAGAACAGGCGTTGTCTATGGGAGTTTGACCTATGCAAAGGGAAACATGGTTCCAGCCTGGATGGTCTGGTATCAACAGGTGCCGCTTCCGTCCCCTGACCCGGTAACAGACACGCCATCACTGCGGGTATATGACGTTTTCGTCTTTCTTGATGCACGATATGGCGTTCATCTCCTGAGCGTGTGGGACGGTAAAAAATAGAGCAGACAGGAGTGGGGGAATCCTGATTGCCCCGAGGCGCAATCGGGGGGGATACCTCCAGCATGAGTGCAATCCTGTGCTCTATTTTAGGGTCTGGAATTAGCTATCCGGCATCTTGATTTTAATCCAGCCGTGCTGCAACGCATGTACCACTGCCGCTGTACGATCGCTGACCGAGAGCTTTTTCAAGATAGAAGTAATATGATTCTTCACGGTCTGGTCGCTAATCTTGAGCGACTTGGCAATCTCTTTGTTGCTGTTCCCGCGAGCGATATAGTCGAGAATCTCCACTTCGCGGCTGGAGAGGGGTGAATAGGTTTCCTTTGGTTCCGGTTCTTCTTCCTCTACAGTCATTTCGCGGAATGACTTGAGAACTCGGCTGGCGACCTGTGGACGGGCCAGAACGTCATCTTTGATGAGGTACTCGCCCTGACTCACCTTTTGCACGGCTTCCATTAACTCGTCAGGAGAGATGTTGCGGGTATAGTAGGCAGCAGCCCCGACTTTGATAGACTGGAAGAGGCGCTCTTCATCCTCTGAGGGCGTCAGAATAATGATTGCCATCCGGGGGGCATGTTGCCGTGCAAGCCTGGCTATTTCAAGTGGATCGGTCGTTGTCAGACCGGCATCAATAAGTGCAACCTCGGCCTCACTGGTTTTAATCAGGTCGAGAATTTCCATAGGGTCGGTTGATTCGCCTACAATCTCGACGTTCCCCATGCGTTGCAGAGTTGCTCGAATACCCTCACGAAATAAGGGCTGTTCATCAATAATGATGACGCGTATCGTTTCCATGTAATCCCTTCGTAGAAGAGGAGACAGCGAGGAAGAGCCTCCGCTACACTGCCTGCCCTTTACTAGTTTGTGCAAACTCCAAAACGACTGTTCTAATCCTAACCCCCTAATCTTCTCAGGGGAAAAGTCCCACCAATGGTTGTGCATCATTATACACACAAAACGCGTTGTGAACAATTGGTAGAGTGAGGAAATTCTTATTTCTTTCTGTGAAGATTTTTGCGGAGAGAAGGGAACTGATGCGGTAAGAAACGTAAGGAGCTGCGCTTCCGACATTCTCAGAATCAGGCAGAACGCAACTCCTTCCTGTTTCGGGTAGTAGCAAAATGGTTTTAAAAATATTAAATACGGTCGAGGCGTTCGATAGTGGTGTTAATCCCTTTTTTCAGGCTTTCCAGCACGCCGGTCCCGGTGACGGCGACCGCTTCATAGGCCGGGAAACGATAGGGATTGAGATATTTTTCCAGCACTGACACAGGGAGAACGTCTTGCAGGTCCCGCTTGTTCCACTGCATCACCAGCGGAAATTCAGCGATGTTCTTTTTCATACGGCGCAATTGGTCTTGCAGCTCTTGCCAGCATTCAATGTTTTCCTGGAGCTTGCTTGCCTGGGAATCCGCCACAAAAATAACGCAATCGGCTCCTTTTAAAACGGAAATACGGGTTTGCTGATACAGCACCTGGCCGGGAACTGTGTATAACTGGAAACGAATGCGGAAGCCGCGCACCACGCCTAATTCAAGCGGGAGTAGGTCAAAATATAGCGTTCGCTCGGTCTCCGTATCGATCGAGACCATCTCTCCAACATCCTGGGGACGAACGACCTGGTGGATATAGTGAAGATTGGTTGTCTTGCCGCTTAGACCGATTCCATAGTAAACGATCTTACAGTTGATTTCTCGTTTTGCCATGTTAATCAGGGACATATTTGTTAGCTCTCCTGCCCGCTCTATTTGGCTCACTACCCGATGCACTACAGCCCAGGTAGCCAAACGTGCTACTACTTTGTCTGGGACAGTATACCGTATTTTGTGCCAAATGCCAACGACGTGAGACATTCAGGGAAGAGAGCGCCATTGACTTCCCTTCCTGTTTTGCGGTCTTATGCATGCAAGTAGCGGTCTTATAATCGACTATTTCTTGTTCTGCGTCCTCGGTGTGTGAAAACCACTCTATCTAATTGAACTGTGAGTCAGCAAGATTTTACGCTATTTTTTCTGAGTTTGCAACGTAGGCAGGCAAGGTGACGCCGCAGCCCGGCATTTCTGCCCGCTACACCTGCTTTTTCTGGCTGTTGACGAATGCGGGAGAAAGGTCTAGACTTACAACAAAACTGCGAGTAGCTTTTCCTTTTTCTGGTTGGGTCGTGATTTAAGAGAAGGTTAGGTTTTTCAAGCATGACAACAACTGCTACGACACATACACCGATTGATACCGATTTTGAAGTTGTGATTGGCCTGGAAGTGCACTCACAGCTCCTCACCAAAAGCAAAATGTTTTGTCCCTGCCCGACCGGCTATGCCAATGAAGCCCCAAATACCCATGTCTGCCCGATCTGTATGGGTATGCCGGGTGTCTTGCCGGTAATCAATGACGAGGCTGTCAAATATACTATCATGACAGCTCTTGCCCTGAATTGTTCCATCCCCGAGTATTCCAAGTTTGACCGTAAGAGCTATCCGTATCCCGATCTGATGAAGGGCTATCAGATCTCTCAGTATGATATGCCCTTGAGCCGCAATGGCTATCTCACCATTCAGGTGGATGGCCAGTCCAAGAATATCGGCGTTACCCGCGTTCATCTTGAAGAGGATACCGCCAAGTCGAGCCATCTGGGGGGCTATACCCTGATTGATGTGAACCGGGCAGGCACTCCGCTGATGGAGATTGTTAGCGAGCCCGATATGCGCAGCCCGCTCGAAGCGCGGCTCTATATGCAAAAATTACGTGAGATCCTCGTTTATTTAGGGGTGTCATCTGGACGTATGGAAGAGGGAAGCCTGCGCTGCGACGCCAATATTTCGGTGCGTCCTCGCGGCGAGCAGAAACTTGGCACCAAGACCGAGGTCAAAAATATGAACAGCTTCCGGGCTGTTGAGCGGGCGCTTGAGTATGAGGCGAGGCGCCAGATCGCCATTTTAAAAGAGGGGGGCATAATCGTTCAGGAGACGCGCGGTTGGGATGAGAGCCGCGGCGTGACGGTCGCTCAGCGCACGAAGGAGCAGGCCAATGACTACCGCTACTTCCCTGAGCCCGATTTGCCTCCTCTGGTCATCAGCCCGGCACGCGTGGAAGAGATTCGCTCTTCATTGCCTGAATTGCCTGACGCCCGTCGCGCTCGCTTTGCCGAACAGTACGGCTTGAGTGAGCAGGATATAAATGTTATGACGGAAGATAAGCCTCTAGGAGATTACTTTGAGAAAGTGGTTGCTGCCTCTCAGATCAAAGACTATAAGGCGCGGGCCAAGCTGGCCTGTAACTGGGTGCTGAGCGAGGTGGTCCGTCTGCTCAAAGCAAACGCTGTCTCTATAGAGGAAAACCCGCTCGCTCCTGCGGCAGTCGCCAACCTGATTGATCTCCTTGACAAGCAGCGGATCACCGGAAAGCAGGCGAAGGAGATTATTGACGAGGCCTTTGCTTCAGGCGAGATGCCGGAGAAGATCGTTGAGAAGAAGGGCATCAAGCCTCCTATTACCGATATGGCCGCCCTTGAGCCGTATGTGCAGGAGGTCATTGCCAAAAATCAGAAGATTGTTGGAGATTACCTGAAAGGAAAAACCAACGCTATTCAGGCTCTGATGGGACAGGTGATGAAGCTGACGCGTGGGCAGGCTCGCGCCGATATGGTCCTGTCATTGCTGAAGCAGAAGCTTGGCGAGCCTCAGAATCCCCAATAAAAAAAGGAGACGCGGACAATGCACGATGATGTGAGGAAGTCTGGCGCTTTTAATCCTTATGAGATGGCGGTCCAACAGTTTGAGTTGGCCGCCGATAAACTCTCTCTTTCGGAAGATATGCGGGAGATTTTACGCAAGCCCAAACGTGAGCTCTGTGTGAACTTTCCCGTTCGTCTGGATAACGGGCGAATCAAAACATTTACGGGCTATCGGGTACAGCATAATGTGAACCGGGGGCCGGCGAAGGGCGGTATTCGCTATAGTCCAGAAGTGACACTGGATGAGGTGAAGGCTCTCGCGATGTGGATGACCTGGAAATGCGCGGTTGTCGGTATTCCCTATGGTGGTGCCAAAGGTGGCGTTATCTGCAATCCGAAGGAGATGACGCCTGCGGAGCTGGAACGCTTGACGCGCCGCTATGCAACGGAAATATCGATTATTATTGGCCCTCATAGCGATATTCCTGCTCCTGATGTGAACACCAATCCCCAGGTGATGGCCTGGATTATGGATACCTATTCGATGCATGAGGGCTTCTCAATCCCGGCTGTGGTGACAGGAAAGCCGCTTTCCATCGGCGGGAGTGAGGGGCGGAATGAGGCAACAGCGACCGGCGTTCTCTTTGTGACCCGCCGCGCTGCCAGATATATTGGTATGCCGTTGCAGGGTGCGCGTGTGTGTATTCAGGGTTTTGGTAATGCTGGTAGTATTGCTGCTCGACTCTTCCATCATGAGGGCTGTAAAGTTGTGGCGGTATGCGACAGTCAGGGCGGCATCTATAACGAGAGCGGCCTTGATCCCGCGGCAGTCGTTCGCTACAAACAGGAACATAGCACCGTTGTTGGTTTTCCGCAGGCGCAGCCAATCAGTGAGCAGGAATTGCTGGAGGTTCCCTGTGATGTCCTGATTCCGGCTGCAACCGAGGGAAGCATCACGGCTCACAATGCTGATCGTGTGCAGGCGCGGCTTATTGTTGAAGCTGCCAATGGTCCTACGACGCCCGAAGCCGATGCGATTCTGTACCAGAAGGGGACCACGGTTATTCCCGATATTCTGGCAAATGCTGGCGGGGTAACGGTCAGCTACTTTGAATGGGTTCAGGATATTCAAAGCTTCTTCTGGGGGGTTGAGGAAATCACGCACAAGCTTGAAATGATTATGAACCGGGCGTTTGATGCGGTTGCCCTACAGGCAGAGCGCTACCATTGTGATTTCAGGCTCGCTGCCAGTATGCTTGCCATTTCGCGTGTCGCCGAGGCCACAAAGATTCGCGGCATTTATCCATAAGTTGCACCAGAGCAGAAAAAAGAGGGCAACCCTTGCACCGGGTTGCCCGTTTTTTGTGTATCTGTCCCTTTGCTATGTATTTTTTCATCCGCGGTCGGCTCTGAGTTAGCGCCATTGCTCGTGAGTTGTCAGAGCCGAAAGGCTGAGCGTTCTATAGGTGCGACGAGCTAGACGCAACAGGGTGAAGCTGCGACGCTAGAACGTTTTGCGCTCGCGGCGAGGTTTTTTGACTGGCTTGGCGGCGCGGGTGCTTTTCTTCTTGCGCTCGCGTTCGCTCCATTCCAGATCATCCTCGTCGTAGAAGTCCTCACCCTCTTCAAGCTCGGTCCCCTCGCCTTCGTCCTCGCCTGCGCCAAAATCGACGTCAGGGATATCGCTATCGGAGACTGCTTCGTTCTCGGGAGGCGCTTCCTCTTGCTCATCCTCAACAACGGGGTGAACAATATCCTCGCTCTCGGTGCTCTGTTCGCGTGCGCCCTTGCGTCTGGACGGCGTTTCGGCCTCCTCAGCCTCCTCGCCCTCTGTTTCTTCCTGGTCCTTCTGCCCAATTTCTCTGCGACCGGCTGCAACATCGAGCCAGAACTGAGAGTAGTAATGTGGTCTCTCTGAATCTTTCTCAGTGTCTTTTTTGTTCATGAGCTATGCGGTTCCCCGATAAATGATGTATGCATGGATACGGGAAAGAACCGCGCCTCCTTTCATTATATGAGCTGCATGGAGACCCGCCCTCCTTGCATGATGCGGGAAGAAGATCTTCCGCGCCATGAAGGAACTCTGCCCCTACGAAAGAGGGGCAGGAAAGTGGTTCTCAGGTTAAGCCCTCTTTTTTCAACGGCTTTGCATTATTATCAATTTCATCGCTTGTAGAGACCCACGGCCTGACGCCGGGGAGAGGGAAGAGACAATACCGCCCTTCTCCTCACAACTCCGCTTGCGCGAGTAATGGCAGCCTCGTCAAGGTCAGGAGACGGTTTTCCCTGTACACTGCGCACCCATCGCCCGCTTTCAACATGAACCGGAGCAGACGGGACCTTGGTGTACCCGGATATTCGTCCCTGACGGAGCCCGATCACCTTTTCAGGTGCTGGCTGAGACCGGTCAGGTGTGCGCTTGCTCTTTACAAGCTGCTGCCCAAAGGCGTCAGGAACTCCATGCCTTTGGTTTTGTGCGCTGATCGTTGACAATCGCAATCCGTCGCCTGAAACGTTCTGGGATGCCTCGTGATAAGCTATTATGAAATATCTATTGTGCGTTTCAATAGATATCCCGTGCCATAATAAAAAGAAACCTACCGCCTGTCAAGGTCTACAGTCGGTTCTTTCCCCGAGCCTCTCAGGCTTTTTCGACGCTTGTCAAGACCCTAAGTGTATCAATTTTTTGGGCCGGGGTGTTTGCTTGTTGGATCGATCACTTTTATAATACGAGAAAGTTGTAATAGAAATAACATCTTTTTCCCGTGAAAGTGTCCTTATTTGTACGAATGAAAGAACCATGAGGAAGACAACCCCTGGTGATGCCCGTCCCTTTGTCTCCCTCGTGCTGCGACACGAAAGATACTATCTGGAGGCAATCTTTTGAGAATACTTGATAGGATTGATAGTCCCGCACAATTACGTGAACTCAGTGTTCCACAGATGGAGCAATTGGCGAAAGAGATTCGTCAGGAAATTATTGAAAAGGTTTCTGTGAGGGGTGGACATCTGGCTCCGAATCTGGGCGTCGTTGAACTCACTATGGCTCTGCACTATGTGTTCAATACACCTGAGGACCAGCTTGTCTGGGATATCGGGCATCAGGCGTATGTGCATAAGTTGCTGACCGGGCGGCGTGATCGTTTCCACACTATTCGGCAGTTTGGCGGGCTTTCCGGCTATCTGCGCCGCGATGAGAGCCCCTACGATGTATTTGGCGCCAGCCATGCGAGTACCTCCATTTCCGCGGCGCTCGGGATTGCTGCCGCTCGTGACTTGCAGGGCAAAGATTTCAAGGTTGTGGCGATTATCGGCGATGGAGCACTGACCGGCGGCATGGCCCTGGAAGCACTGAATAATGCTGGTAGCTTGAAAAAGAATCTCCTGATTGTCCTCAACGATAACGACAAATCTATTTCCGACAATGTTGGCGCACTTCATCACTACCTCGGGCAGTTGCGCCGCCTGCGCACTTCTCCAAGCTATCAACGCTTGCGCAATGTCGCGAAAGAGTCTATTGAGCTGCTGCCGGTTATCGGTGATAAGGCGCGTGAGGCCGCTGGCAGGGCTGAGAACAGCCTGAAACAAATTGTGTTGCCAAGTAAGAGTGGCGCGGTTTTTGAAGAGCTCGGGATCAAGTTCTTTGGCCCATTCGATGGGCATGATATTCCTTTAATGATCGATGTATTTGAGAACGTGAAACATATTGAGGGGCCGGTTATGGTTCAGGTGGTGACGCGTAAGGGAAAGGGCTGGCACATCGCCGAGAACGATTCGACGAAATGGCATGGTCCCGGCGCCTACGATTACAAGACTGGCGAGATTAAAAAGAATCCGAACGATCCGCCCACCTATACTGAGGTCTTTGCCAATACTCTGGTCGCGATTGCAGGTCAACAGCAGAATGTTGTGGGGATTACGGCCGCAATGGCAGAGGGAACCGGCTTGAAGAAGATGCGCGAATACTATCCGCAGCGCTACTTTGACGTTGGTATTGCCGAGCAACACGCTGTGACCTTTGCCGGTGGTATGGCCTGTGAGGGGCTCACACCGGTGGTAGCCATTTACTCGACCTTTATGCAGCGTGCCTTCGATCAGGTCATGCATGATATCTGTGTCCAGAACCTGCATGTTGTTTTCGCGATGGACCGTGCGGGCATTGTCGGTGAGGATGGACAGACACAGCATGGCGTCTTCGATATCGGCTTTATGCGCATGCTGCCGAATATGAAGGTCATGGCTCCAAAGGATGAAGAGGAGCTGCGCCATATGCTCTATACAGCGATCCAGATGGATGGGCCGGTCTGTTTGCGTTATCCCCGCGGGAAGGCGCTTGGTGTGCCCCTGACCGACGATCTCAAGATGCTGGAAGTGGGCAAAGCTGAGCTGTTGAGCCCGGCCACGCTGGATGAGGCAGAACAGCGCTCCTGTGCGATCCTTGCCTATGGCTCAATGGTGCAACAGGCCGAGATTGCCGCCCGGGAGCTGGCTGAAGAGGGCATACAGGTCGCGGTTGTTAATGCGCGCTGGGCGAAACCGCTGGATCAGGATATGATTCTCCGCCTTGCGCGTGGCACGCGGCATCTGGTCACGATCGAAGATCACGTGCTGGCGGGTGGCTTTGGCAGCGCCGTCCTTGAATTGTTGGAGCAGCAGGGCATGCTGCACGAAGTAGAGACGCGCTGTATTGCGCTGCCCGATACCTATGTTGAGCACGGTGCACCAACAATCCTGAAAGAACTGTATGGCCTCTCTTCTGCCCACCTGAAAGAAGTCATCCGCGAGCTGCTAAAAGTGCAGCCTTGTGATCCGGTCTCCACCGACTGAAGATGTCAGGAGATCACAGGGAAGCCATAGCCCGACTCAGGTTCGGCATGGCTTCCTGTGTGCCCGGAGAGGCGTTACAGTTGAAGACCCTGACTGGTAAAGTAGATGGCTTCGGTTCGGTTGCGAGCATGCAACTTCTCGAAAATATTTTGCACGTGTTTATGTACCGTTGATTCTGCGATGCAGAGTTCTCCGGCAATCTCACGGTTTTTCCGTCCTTTACGCATCAGGTCAAGAATCTCCTGTTCTCTGCCGGTCAATGGGCGTGCAGATGGTGTTGGCGCGCTTGTCAGCGAGGTGGCATCATTCTCGTTATCCACGCTGGTACGTGCGGAGCGGCGAGTGCGATAGGCGGTTGCACTGGCAGCGAGGCGCGAGGGATAAAAGGGCTCATGCATGCGGCGTAGCTGTGCCAGTACCTGTGAAGCCAGAGGACCGGGAATACAGAGCTCATTGCGGGCCGCGCACTGAATGGCGTGAAGCAGTCCCTCGGAGTCGATATCTTTGGTAATGTAGCCCATTGCGCCTTTCTGCAAGGCGCGGAAAACGTATTGATCCTCATGGACGGCGGTAAAGATCACCACACGCGAATGTGGCGATTTATCCAGAACCAGGCTGGTCGCCTCAAAGCCGTCACAATCGGGCATATCCATATCCATCAGGACAACATCGGGCTTGAGTTCCTCTGCCTTTTCTGCTGCTTCCTGGCCGGTAGAAGCCTCCGCGACGACGCTAAAACCTCCTTCTTTCTCAAGAACTTCGCGCACGGCGCGACGCATTAACGAGTGGTCATCTGCAATGATAATGTTTACCATAGTGAGTTCAAACCCTTTCTACTTCGACTACCCCTGAATTTGTGGATGTGAGAAATGCGTAATACACAGTACACTATACGCACCTCTTCAAGAAACAAACGGTGTTTTAGAAAAGTACGATTGTGACGCCTGTACCGGGATCAGGTGAAGCTTTTGCAACGAAAGCCTCCGCCTGAACGGTATCAGAAAAGGAGCAGGAGTCGGGATCGGACTTGGAGCTCGCCGGATACAATGCCATGAAGTATTGACGGTAAACTCATAAGCTACCAAGCGTATCCGGGAAATACGTGTCCTCCCCCGCACGATCTTCCTCCACCCACTACACCTTTTTCCGTTCAACTTTCAGTATACCTTACTTTGTCCTTTTTGGGGAGTACATAGAACCAATGAGGCTAGTCCCCTTTTCTACTGTCTTCTTTGACGTCTGGTAGTAGTTTTTTTCTTGCGTATGCAAACCCTCTGTGCTATACTTCACAATCGGCGGGAAAACTTTTTTTCCGCTTCAGTTTATCAGTACAAAAACATAATCAAGTACACACGCTCTCCAAGCCGTCACCCCCTGGGGTCCGTTTATACCGCGCTATGTGGAAGCAGGCATACCTGGGGCCTTGATATTTGACATCTGGAGAGCGGAGGAACAAGGGAGGTCCGTTTTTGGCTAACATCATTTCGATGAAACAGCTCCTTGAGGCCGGTGTCCATTTTGGTCACCAGACCCGCCGTTGGAACCCGAAGATGCAGCAGTTCATTTTCATGGACCGCAACGGGATCCATATCATTGACTTGCAGCAGACCGTCGGCCGCCTGAACGAGGCGTACAAGTTCGTTGAGCAGCTTGTTGCTGATGGTGGCACTATCCTGTTCGTCGGCACCAAGAAGCAGGCACAGGAAGCTGTTGCGGAAGAGGCCAAGCGCTGTGGCATGTACTACGTTAATCATCGCTGGCTCGGCGGTATGCTGACCAACTTCCAGACCATTCAGGCTCGTATCCGCTATCTGCGCGACCTTGAGCGCCGCCGCGATAACGGCGAGTTTGAGCGCCTGCCCAAGAAGGAAGCCCTGAAGTTGCAGGAAGATATCGAGCGCCTTGAGCGTGTGCTTGGCGGCATTAAAGATATGAAGTCGCTCCCCAGCGCCCTCTTTATTATTGATACGCGTAAAGAGCGCACCGCTGTGCTGGAAGCACGCCGCCTTGAGATCCCCATCATTGCGCTTGCTGACACCAACTGTGATCCCGACGAGATGGATTATCCAATCCCGGCAAACGATGACGCGATTCGCGCCGTGCGCCTGCTCTGCTCGAAGATTGCGGATGCCGCCGTTGAGGGCCGTCGCCAGCGTGAAGCGATGATGAAGGACGAGACCGAGGGCGCGGAGATCGCTGAGGCACCAGCCGCCAGCGAGGAGAAGCCCGAGGTGAAGGCTGAAGAAGCGCCTGCCGCCACGGCTGAAGCCAGCGAAGAGAAGAAGAGCGATTCCACACAGCCTGAGTTGGTGACGAAGGAATAGCATTTTTTCACAGAAACCGTCAAGCGGGGGGTCAGGGGCTGATGCCTCCTGCCGCCCGTTTTTTCCTGTATAAAAAGATTTCTTTCTGCTTGCAGATCGGCTCCATGCGGCCTGGAAAAGACTAGCCATTTCAGGTGAGACGGATGCCTGTCTACCCCACAAAAAAGGGTCGCTTTGGGCGTCAAAAGCCGAATCCGATTTTGTCAAGCACTCAGAGCCCAAAAACAATGAACAGCAGGCATTGCGACTGAAGCGCAGCCTGAGTATGATACATCAAGATTTCGAGGAGTGAAAACAATGAACTACACGGTAGCGGATGTGAAGAAGTTGCGTGAAGAGACCGGTGCAACCTTTGCCGATTGTAAGACCGCTTTGACCGAGTCGAAGAGCTGGGAAGAGGCTGTCAAGTATCTTGAGGCCCGCAGCAGCCGCAAGGCAGAGAAAGTGACCGGAGCTGGCCGCGAGACCAGCGAGGGTGGCGTTTTCGCATATGTCCATCACAACAATAGCGTCGGCGTTCTGCTGGAACTCAATTGTAGCACCGACTTCGTTGCACGCAGCGAGACCTTCCGCAATCTGGCAAATGAGCTGACTCTGCAAATCGCAGGTGTAGCGCCCAAATATATCACAGTGGATGATGTCCCCGCGGAGGTGATCGAGGCGAAGAAGCAGGAGATCCTGCAAGATCCCTCGATGGAGCGCGTCCCCGAGGCAAAGCGCGAGACTGTTGTCACCGGTAAGCTGAATAAGGCGCTCGCGACCGAGGTACTGATGCTTCAGCCCTGGGTCAAGGATGAGGCCGTGACCATTGGCGATCTGGTGCGCAAGGCTATCGCTGACACTGGCGAAAATATCGTGGTGCGCCGCTTCAGCCGCTTCAAACTGGGCGAGTAAGGCGAGGACTCTTTATGGCATCCGATCTCAAGTATCAGCGTATACTCCTGAAGTTGAGCGGTGAGGCGCTTGGCCCGAAGGGTTTCGGTATTGATGCCGAAACCGTTCGCCGCATCGCGAGTGAAGTCAAGCGCATTCACAGCCTGGGAGTAGAAATAGCGATAGTTGTCGGTGGCGGTAACATGTGGCGTGGCGCTGACGCTGCTGCTACCGGAATTGATCGAGCCACCGCCGACTATGTCGGGATGCTGGCGACGGTGATGAACTCGCTGGTGATGCAGGACGCGATGGAGAAGCTTGACATGGTCACCAGAGTTCAGACCGCTATCGAAATGCCTCCCGTTGCTGAGCCGTTTATTCGCCGTCGGGCGGTGCGGCATCTCGAACGGGGCCGAGTGGTGATCCTGGCGGCAGGAAGTGGAAATCCTTTCTTTACGACGGATACTGCCGCTGCCCTGCGAGCTGTGGAACTCAATGCGCAGGTATTGCTGAAAGCTACCAAAGTAGATGGCGTCTATGATGATGATCCCATGCGCAATAGGAGCGCTCGTAAGTTCGATGAGCTTTCCTATATGCAGGCGCTCACTATGGGGTTGAAGGTCATGGATAGTACCGCGCTTTCTCTCTGTAAAGATAATCGTCTTCCGATTATTGTCTTCAATTTGCACCAGCCCGGTGCGCTTGAAGCCATTATTCGTGGCGAAAAGTGTGGTACACTCGTCACTAGTGATGTAGAGGAACCCGTGTAGACGGGTCATGCTCCTGTGGCGCTTGTCTACTCCGGGGTGAAAAACAGCATCCATTGAAAAAGGGGTAATACTTTATGACTGCTGACTTATTTGAGGATGCGGAAAGACGCATGAAGAAAGCCATTGAGGCTCTCAAGCATGATCTTGGTTCAATCCGCACTGGCCGTGCAAGTTCAGCCCTCGTTGAACGCATTACCGTTGATTACTATGGCACCCCGACGCCTGTCAATCAGGTCGCAACTATCACTGTCCCTGAGGCGCGCCTGCTGGTGATTCAGCCCTGGGATAAGAAGATGATCCCTGATATTGAAAAGGCTATTCAGAAGTCGGACCTGGGGATTAACCCGACGAATGATGGTCAGGTGATTCGCCTGAACATTCCTCCTATGAGTGAGGAACGCCGCAAAGAGATGGTCAAGACGCTGCATAAGAAGCTCGATGAGCATAAAGTGGCGATTCGCAATGTTCGGCGGGATGTCCAGGAAAAGCTTCGTGATCGAGAGAAGAAAAAGGAAGTTTCCGAGGACGAGCTGAAACGTAGCACGGACAAGCTACAGAAGCTCACCGACCGCTACATCGCTGAGATGGATAAGGTCGGGAAGACGAAGGAACAGGAGATATTGGAGGTCTAACTTTGACCAGGATGTACAATCTCTTGTCCTCAAATAAGAGGAAAGAGAAGGTTTCGACGCAGCCACAGTCTGTCGCCCCTGAGCACGCTCATCCTTGCCGCCATATCGCGATTATTATGGATGGTAATGGTCGGTGGGCAACTCAGCGGCATCTACCACGTCTGGCCGGACATAAGGCGGGCGTGAGTGCTCTACGCCGTGTGCTCGCATGCGCGGCTGATCTGAATGTTGAGATGCTCAGTGTCTATGCCTTCTCAACGGAGAACTGGGAGCGTCCCCGCGCTGAGGTGGATGGTTTGATGCGCCTCCTCTGGGAGACGATTCGCTCTGATGTTGAGAAGTTGCATCGCGAAGGTGTGCGCTTGCGCCATCTTGGTCGTCTGTATGATCTTTCTCCTGAGTTACAAAAAGCGGTACGCGATTCTGAGGAACTTACCAAAGACAATACGCGTATCTGCCTGAATGTGTGCTTTAACTATGGAGGTCGGGCTGAACTGGTCGATGCTGTGCGCCAGATTATCGCCAAAGGCTATCAGCCCGATGCCATCACTGAAGAGCTGATTGCTTCTCATCTCTATACAAGCAATCTGCCAGACCCTGATCTATTAATCCGTACTGCCGGAGAGATGCGGGTCAGTAACTTCTTGCTCTGGCAATGCGCCTATAGCGAGTATTATTCAACACCCACCCTCTGGCCGGATTTTAGCGAAGAGGATCTGCGGAAAGCGATCGAGAGCTACTATCAGCGTAAGCGCAAGTTCGGGCGTGTTCCTTCTGCCTCTCAGTAGATAGAGAACAGAGAGTACAATTGTTGTAGGGCGGTGCCATGTGCCGTCCTACTTCCGTATGTGCGTTCTCTTTTTGGATCTGTCTTTGTCAGTTTAAGGGAAAGGGCCTTTGTTTGCGCAGGGCTAGTAGAAATAAGGATTCGGGTAGCGCTGAGATGCCTACTTCCCCGGAGAACAACAAAAAAAAGGCAGCTCTTGGTCAGCGGTTGCTGACCGCATTTGTTCTTATGCCTGTTGTGTTGCTCTGCGGCTGGTTTGGAGGGTGGGCTGTCTTTGCTGCGTCCGCTCTCGTGGTTCTGGTTGGCTCTTTTGAGCTCTACAATATGCTTCATCATGCTGGCTATCGCCCCTTGATCTGGGTGAGTCTGGCCCTGGGCCTCCTCTTCCTTCTTGCGGCTATGTTTCCCTCGCACCGTTTATTTCTTCTCGAACTCGGTCTGGGTGGGGTGCTGGTGCTCTCTTTTCTCTGGCTCTTCTTCCGTGAACGGTTAGAAGGGGCTATGGTTGATTGGGCGCTGACACTGGCTATCGCTCTCTATCTTGGTTGGCCTTCGAGCTATTTTATTTTGCTGCGAGGAAATGAGATCCCTCAGGTGCATCTGGGGAATGGCCTTCAGCTCTCACTTCCCTCTGGCATCTGGTGGACGCTGGCGCTGTTACTTGGCGTCTGGGGTTTTGATTCTGCTGCTTTCTTTGCGGGTCGCCTCTTTGGAAGACATAAGATGGCTCCCCGGATCAGTCCGGCAAAGACCTGGGAAGGGGTTGCCGGTGGCCTGATCTTCTCAGTGCTGGCCGCGCTCCTGTGTACCGTTGGCCCCCTTGGGCTTCCCTGGTATCTGGCGGTCCTGCTCGGGCTGCTGATCGGCGTGGCGGCAACAGTGGGTGATCTGGCCGAATCTTTGATCAAGCGTCAAACGCATGTCAAAGATAGTGGGCAGATTATGCCCGGTCATGGGGGGCTCCTGGATCGGACGGACAGCTTGCTGTTTGCGGTGATCGTGGTATACCTGTTTGCTTCGGTTGTCAGACTCTAGCGCTGTACCTGTGACAGGATGCCGGAAAGAGAGCGCTCGTGAAGAGCAGCCGTCCTTTGTGGCTGCTGAGGGTTCAATTTATACACTATAATCTGAGTGAGAGAGTCTCGTCAGTTGCTGCGCTTTTGAGGGCAAGCCGGAAGAAAATTTGTGTGTAAAGATCGCAGGTTGATTTTATGGTTCAATTTCCAAAACGTATTGCTTTACTGGGTAGTACAGGTTCGATTGGTCGGCAGACGCTTGATATTGTGCGCAGTTTCCCTGATCTCTTTGAGGTCGTCGCTCTGGCAGCCCGCAGTAATGTGCAGTTGCTTGCCGAGCAGGTACAGGAGTTTCGCCCTTCGCTGGTTGCTTGCCTGGCCGATACGCCCGAGGTAGAACGGCAGGCATGTGAACTCTTGCCAGGCGTCGTTCTGGGTGAGCAGGGGTTGCTGGCGGTAGCAACGCTGGCAGAGGCCGATGTGCTGGTCACGGCAACCTCTGGCCTGATGGGGCTGCGCCCGACGCTGGCGGCTATTAATGCTGGCAAGTCGATCGCGCTGGCGAATAAAGAAACGCTGGTGATGGCCGGTCATATTGTGATGGAGGCCGCGCGGCAGAACAATGTCTCCATTGTCCCTGTTGATAGTGAGCATAGCGCGCTCTGGCAGTGTCTGCATGGTGAACGGACCGAGGACATTCGGAAATTGATTCTGACTGCCTCTGGCGGTCCATTCCGCACGGCCTCACTTGAGGAGATTCAGGCGGTGACGGTCGAGCAGGCGCTTGCACACCCGACCTGGCGGATGGGACAGAAGATCACCATTGATAGCGCAACGCTGATGAATAAAGCTCTGGAAGTAATTGAAGCTCACTGGCTCTTTGATATACCATATGAACAGATCGAGGTGGTGATTCAGCCCGAAAGCATTGTTCATTCGATGGTCGAGTTTCAGGATGGCTCGATCAAGATGCAGGCCAGTTTACCTACGATGCATCTCCCCATTCTCCATGCGCTCTCGTATCCGCTGCGACCGAATACCGCCGACAAAGGCTTGATCCGCGAGCTGAGTTGGCCGCAGGTGGCCCAACTTCATTTTGAGGAACTGGCACTTGAACGTTTCCCGTGCTTCTGCCTCGCTGTCGAGGCCGGGCGCCGTGGTGGTTCCTATCCCGCAGCCCTGGTCGGCGCGGATGAAGAGGCTGTCGCGCTCTTTCTGGAGGGCCGGATAGATTTTCCGGGGATCGCACGTGTAATTGAGCAGGTGTTGGAGCGGCATGATCCTATCGCACAGCCCGATGTGGCAACTACCCTTGAGGTCTGTGATTGGGCTCGAAAGATGGCACTCGATCTCTGCACTCAAAAGCTTGTGTAAGCAAGCAGGCGGCGGTGAACAGGAGCTCTTTGAGGGAGCATTGCAAGACACGATTGAAGAAGGATTTGTGAATGAATTGGTACTTGCTAGCTGCGATTCCGGTTTTATGCGTTCTGGTGCTGGTTCATGAACTGGGGCATTTTCTCGCTGCCAGGTGGGCGGGCATCCGCGTCGAAGAATTTGGACTGGGCTTTCCTCCCCGGTTGATCGGGTTCCGCCGCAATGCCCGGGGACGCTGGAAAATCGTCTGGTTCGGAGCTTTGCGCTATGCAGAATCGGAGGAAACTTCTCCTCTTGCATCGGGGGAGCAATCGGCGGCTGCTCACCATCATACGCTCTACTCTTTAAATTTGCTGCCTATCGGTGGATTTGTACGTATGCTCGGTGAAGATGGCTCGATGTACGATGAGCAGGGAAATTACGATGCCAATAGTTTTGCGGCAAAACCGGCTTTTAAGCGTATTGTGGTGCTTGTGGCGGGCGTGTTGATGAATGTCCTGCTCGCGCTGGTACTCTTTACCATTGCCTATGGACAGGGTGAGCCTCTACCCACGACGCAATCTCCCGCAGTGATCGGCCAGGTGGCGGCGGGTTCTCCTGCGGAGGTAGCGGGAGTGCATCCTGAAGATAAGGTGTTGAGCGTCAATGGGCGGAAGATCACGACCTATGCAGAGCTGAAGGATATCGTGGATAAAGCCGCCGCGGCAGCAAAGGGGAAAGAGACGCTTCCTGTTCAACTTCAGATTGAACGTCCGGGCTCACCTCAGCCGATATCTATCACGATTCAGGCGCGGGTGAATCCACCAGAGAACCAGGGGCGGCTTGGTGTTGTGGCGAAAACAGCTTATGCAACGGTGCCCCTCTGGGAAGCGCCGATAAAAGGATTTGTGGCGACATTCAATACGACCGGCCTCTTTATCTCCACGCTTGGCAAGATGGTGATTGGCGCGATTAAGCCCGATCTGATGGGCCCTGTCGGGATCGTACATTTTACCGGACAGGTGGCCGAAACGGTGCCCGTGGTCGGCTGGTGGTATATCCTGAATCTTACTGCTATGTTAAGCTTGAATCTGGCTATCGTGAACATTCTGCCTTTCCCGGCTCTGGATGGCGGTCGTGTGCTGCTGGTCCTGATCGAGATTGTGCGAGGTGGTAAACGTCTGAAGCCAGAACGCGAAATGTTGATTAATCTTATTGGAATGGCAATTTTACTGGCTCTTATGGCTGTGGTTACCGTCAGTGATATCCTCCGCTTGAGCCATTAAATGGAGTTATAACAATCATGCGAAGAAAGACCCGTCAAATTCGTATCGGTAATGTTCTGGTTGGTGGCGATGCTCCTGTTGTGGTGCAGTCGATGACAACGACGTATACTCGTGATGTCAAGTCAACGGTGGAGCAGATTCATCGCCTGCAAGACGTCGGCTGCGAAATTGTGCGTGTCGCCGTTCCTGAGATGGAAGATGCCGTTGTCCTGGGCGAGATCAAGAAGCAGATCCGCATTCCTCTGGTTGCCGATATTCACTATAACCCTGAGCTGGCAATGGAAGCCATTCGCCAGGGCGTTGATAAGGTTCGCATTAACCCGGGCAACCTGCTTGAGGGACGCACCTCTTTTGAACGAATCGTGCGTGCGGCGAAGGAGCGCGATATTGCTATGCGTATCGGTGTGAACTCCGGTTCTATTGATGCGCTGGACAAACAGGCACAGATGCAGCGTATTCAGGTTCGTCTCCGCGCCGATGGCACGCTTGAAAAGACTGATCCTGCCGAGGCCCGTCGCATTGAGCGTGAGCGACTCGCCGAGCGGATGGTCAACAAGGCACTTGAATATATTGGCTGGTGCGAGGAACTGGACTACCATAATGTGATCGTTTCGCTGAAGTCCTCCACTGTGTTGACCGCTGTCGAGGCGTATCGGCGTTTTGCGGAGCGCTCTGACTATCCGTTGCATCTTGGTATTACCGAGGCGGGAACTCTGGTGACAGGCGCGGTGAAGTCTGCGGTCGGTATGACGATGCTGCTTGCTGATGGGATTGGTGATACATTGCGCGTTAGCCTGAGCGCCGAGCCCGAGGAAGAGATCCCGGTTGCCTATGAGATCTTGAAGGCGCTGGAGCTGCGGAACCGCGGCGTTACTTTTGTGTCGTGCCCGTCCTGTGGCCGTGTTGAGATTGATGTGATCGGTGTGGCAAATGAGGTTGAAAAGCGCCTCTCGAAGGTTTCGACTCCGATTCATGTCGCGGTTATGGGCTGTGTGGTGAACGGCCCGGGCGAGTCGCGTGATGCAGATGTGGGTCTGGCAGGCGGAAAAGGAAAGGGTGTCATTTTCCGCAAGGGGAAGGTCGTTCGCACAGTGCCCGAGGATCAGTTCCTTGACGCAGTGCTTAAAGAGGTGGCATCTCTGCTGCCCGAGCACGAGGCCAGGCTGGTCTATCCAGAGGGTGGCATTCAGGATATTACGTATACTCACCGCACGCGCGATGAGGGCATGAACCTCCCGCTTGCTGCCAGAAACTGAAGCAAACGAAAAAAGAGCCTCTCGGATTACAAGAGAGGCTCACTTTTTTGCCTGTTTGATGATAGCCTTATCAAGATCGACCAGCGGAAGCTTCGTGCGAGCGACAATAAAGCCATTGAGTTGATCCTGCCAGCGGTGATAGTCGTCAAGGCTCATCTTTGGGTCTAGGTCTGGCTCCCAGAAGTGGCTGAAGGTCTTTTGCCAGCGTACGACTGTCTCCTTGCTTGCCAGTTCGTAATACGGCCCTTTCTTCCGTGAGAATGAGAGAGCCGGAGAACGATAGACAGAGAACAGCCGGGCCTCGTTCCTGCGCAGTTCGTTGGTTTTTGCTTGAAAATGGACCCTGATTCCCTGCTCGTCAATATCCTGGACGACCTGCTTGCGCTTTATGAGCCAGGTGGTGATGCTCAGAAAGATTCCCAGAATCAGCACACTGAAAGCGGCCCTATGAGCGGTTTTTTGGGGTACAGAATAAACGAGAGCGGCAACCAGAGGACAAGAGTTGCAATAAGCATTGAGACGAGGGTTGCTCGGAAGCTGGTTCGCTGCACAATCGTCTCTGGTTGAGGGAGTTCCTGAACCGCAATTGGCTGCTCTTCTGCCGCGAACTGTTCTTGCTGCTCAAATGCTCGTACGCGCGCCTTGCGGAGGCGCTGATAGTAGTGTCGGGCTCCGGGGAACAATGAGCAGGAGAAGTGAGCACAGCAGCAAGAATGCTCCTATCAGAATCAAGGTCAGAGAGAAGGTTTCAGATGGTCTGGTAAAGCTGAACTGGTATATGCCTGTTGCCAGGAAAAAGAGGCCCATTATGCCCAGAAACACGAATGACCAGAGTGCCTTTGAGAGGCTTGAGAAGGTGACTTCCTGAGGATCATGATGCCGATCAGCGGGGAAGGATCCCGGAGCGGCTGTTTATCATTGAAATCGAGCAGTGGTGGCTGTGTTCGCGCTTTGACAATGCCCGTGACCAGGCGAAACAGTTTATGCGCTTCTTGTTACCCCTGATTGCTCTCGATTCTCATAAGTGGCAGGTTGATTGCAACATTGTTCCAGCGCACAACGGTCTGGTCATCTGTCAGCTCATACGTCTGGAAGATCGGGTTGCGGCCCTGGGTATTGATGGCGTCGTAGCGAGCAAAGAGGCGTGCATCTTCCCAACGGATATGCTGTGTTTCTCCCAGGTAATGGGTAGTGACTCCCTCTTCTGTGACCTCGATGCTCTGAAAGTAGATCCGTCCATAGATCAGCGGAAAGAGAATGATAAGGAGAGCACATGGGAGCAGTATGCTGGATAGGACTATAAGGATACTTTCCAATTTAAGGGTGCTCAATGACAGCAGGACAACGAATATAGTGACTACTGCAAGCAGAATCAATGCACCATACAGAAGCAGTTTGAAGTTCGTCTTGACGCGGATGGTCTGGGGAAGTTGTGCTGATTCAATAGGCCACGGCTGACTGGCAGCAATAAAGGATTGCGCGTCATGTAGCGCGAGGGCCCGCCGTTGTGCGATGCGCTTCCAGAAGCGTTCCTTGCTGATTTGCATGACACAACTGCTGATGCTTCCTGCCAGCATGAGCAGACCTGGCAGTGCAAAAGTAACACTACGGGTTTGAAATGTAACCATGATAGAGATGGTCAGTGCGATGTAGCACAGAGCAAAAAACAAGTAAAAATGGGGAAGAGACGCTCGCGGCTGAGACGCTTTATCGCCGGATCTTGAATAGATGTATTTTCTGGTCGGGTCATTGTTCCCATTGCATCTCACCTCTGCTGTATAGACATATCACAGGTAAAAGAGGAAAATTTTTCTCAATTCTGAAATACCTATCTGTAATGAAATACGGGCGGCAAAAGGGAAGAGTTCTACTGCGAAGATTAGAAATAGGTGAGAGCTGTAAAAGAAGGAAGAATGCTCGCAGCCAAAAAAGAAAAAACCTGACATTGAAACTGTCAGGTCTGGGTGGGCGGTACAGAACTCGAATCTGTGACCTCCACGATGTCAACGTGGCGCTCTAACCAACTGAGCTAACCGCCCGGGTATAGCTTGTTCGGGACAGTTCATCACTGTCTGGTGGGCGATACAGAACTCGAATCTGTGACCTCCACGATGTCAACGTGGCGCTCTAACCAACTGAGCTAATCGCCCTCGGTGGCTATTATGATAGCATGGGTAGATTCGGTTGTCAATAGATTTTGTACAGGTTTCTCCGGGACGAATGCCTGCAACTTCCTCCTACTGATTTGGGAATATCGGGAGAGAATGCTATAATTGAAAAATGTACTATTTGTTGCGTTCGCATTTTTACAATGGTAGCGCAAATGACATTGTTAGTAACGGAATTCTGAACTGAAGTCTGTCTGGCGCTCATTCTCAATTCGGCTAAGGAAGGCTGGTTTTATGCTGCTCGTCGTAGCTTGTAAACTGGTAGCGTGGTGTAGAAAAGCAACTGTAGGACATCGAATATCGGCGCTTCATATTTCCGGAGTAGTGTTGTTGCTGCTTGCCTCGCTGTTACCGGTCCTGCCTGTGCAGGCTTCGCCGATACGTATTGACTCTCATACCGTGAAGACGGGAGATGAGAATTGCAGCCGTGTCGGGTTTTCTCCGAGCGGGAACCCATTTCCTATTTGCCCCGGCCCCTATCCTGTTGGTGGAAATTGTGTCTGGTGGGCCTGGGAGCAGTGGCATTTACTCGGTTACGATCTCCCACGAAACTGGGGAAATGCGGCTGATTGGGTGGTCGATGCGCAGCGAAGCGGACTGCCAATGGGGACGACGCCTCGTGTTGGCGCTATTGCCGTTTTTCCGCGTGCCGATGGTGTATGGGCGTATGGTCTCCCCGGGCATGTAGCCTTTGTGACGAACGTCTATCCCGATGGGCAGACCTTCGATGTCACCTATCAAAATTATGGTGATCCAACACCTATGTATGTCGGAAGGCGGTACAATGCTGCTTATATCAATCAACCACAGTATCAGAATGGCCGCCTGCGCTTTATTTATTTCCCGCGTGAGATCGACCTGACGCTTTTTGCGCATCTGCCCGGCATCAATGGTAATCCCGCCGAGTCGATTGCACAAGCCAATCAGCAATTGATGCAGGCACAGCAGGCAGACACATCAAAAAATATGCAGAATAAGGTCGCGCTTGGCCTTTCTCCTGCCTCGTCCGATCAGGAATATAATGCTGATTTTACCGGGACGGGGACCAGCGATCTCTTGTTGTATAATCGCAAACAGGGAACGCTCAAGGTCCTGCATCTTGCGAAAGAGAAGAAAGACAAGTTGAAGGTGGTGGAGCTGGGTGATTCAATCACGCCTGCTGGAAAATGGGGCCCGATGCTGGATGTGCATCTCGGAGACTTTGACGGTTCAGGGACAACCGATATTCTGCTGTATGAACGCAATACCGGAAAAATACATCTCCTGGCTCTTACGCGCGAGCTGAAAATCAAGCAGCATGCGGTGCTTAATGGTGAGGGCCCGGGCTGGGAAGTGTATGCCGGGAAATTCGATGGGAAACGGAGTGCCCTCTTCATGTATCATCGTCTGGCGAATCCTTCGGCGTATCAGCCCGGCCCGACGGAGACGCAGCCCACGCCCTCGGTGACGCCAACCCAGACACCTACAGCTTCGCCAACGAAGATCCCTTCGCCGACGCCATCACCAACCAAACAGCCAACGGCTACGCCTTCGGTGAAGCCAACCCAGACGCCAACTCCTTCGCCGACGCAGGCTCCTTCGCCAACACCAACGACGAAACCATCTCCGTCACCGACTGTGAAACCATCTCCAACACCAACGGCGAAGCCATCACCTACGCCCTCGGTAAAGCCAACAGCTACCGTTACGCCGACACCAACGACGGTACCCGGCCTGAAGGCGACGCCATCGATCACTGTTCCGTTAGATCCAACGGTGCCTGCGATACCCACACCGACGGTGTCACCAACCCTATCGAGCATACAGGGTTCTCCTGTGGCTCTCTCTGCCCTCAATGCGACTTTGCCTCTACAGCCCACCAATGCAACGACCGAGGGTGAGCTGAGCGAAAGCAAGCTTCAGGAATGGGAGAAGCAGGGAAGACAACCAAACGTGATACTGCTCGACTTCGATAAGGATCTGAAGGTGCAGCACCGACAGGTGTATACGCTCTGGCATTCCAGTTGGGAGGTCTATACAGGACGCTTCTTGAGTCACGAGCAGGACGGCGTCTTCCTGTATGATCGTATTTCTGGCAAGGGGCGCATGATCGGCTTTAACGATCAACTGGGGTTACGCTATGCCAAGAACGTCAAGGATATCAAAGGCAACTGGATGGTTTACAGTGGCGACTTTCTCAATACCGGGCGTGCGCAATTGCTGCTCTATGATCCCGAGAACGGGCACGCGCGCATACTGGGCTTTAATCCCAAACTGACGCTTGAGAAAACAAAGACTTTTACCGACTGGGACTCGCATCTTGTGCTCTATGTTGGTCATTTCGGTACACCCGCTCTTGGCGTCATGCTCTATGATCCGCAGGAGGGGCGCAGCACCTTTATGACGTTCGATGCTTCGCTTCAGGTGAAGCAGATGTATGTCACGAAGAGCTGGGATGAACGCTATCAGATTTTGATCGGGGCGTTTGTTGATCGCTCGCACTGTACCAAACAAACCGAGAAAGAGTGCTTGCAGCAGGACGCGATTCTCGTGTTGAACCGGGAAACGGGCAAGATGCAGTACTATGTCTTCTCTTTTGGCCGCAAGGTCAAAGTGTTTGACAACCGCGTGCGAGCCTTTGAGCGGCATGGTATTGCCTCGGAGCAGTACATTGAAACGAAGGATACAACAACCTTTGACTTGATCTCAACCATCCAGACCTCGATCAAAGATGAGGAACTCTACTAGAGAACCGTAAGAGCTCTGGAAAGGCATCCTCCGACGGATATGCTGATCTGAAAGGGTACAGAAAGATCAGAAAGAGTCTCGCTCCGGAGGATGCCTCGTGATACAATAGCGTACATGCGAAATGTATTTTTGATCGGACTGTCAGGTAGTGGCAAGAGTACGATTGCTCGTCTCCTTGCGCAGCGGCTACAGCGTCCGCTATTCGACCTTGATCTGTTGATCGAGCAAAAGGCAGGTATGAGCATCCCCGCCATTTTTGCGCAACACGGCGAGCGCTATTTCCGCGAATGTGAGCGTGTTGTTCTGGCCGAGGCGGTGCAGCAGCAGGCAGGAGCAGTCATTGCGACCGGCGGTGGGATCGTGAGCGAGGCTGCCAACCGTGCCCTTATGAGCGAGCATGGAGTGAGGGTCTTCTTGTATGTTGAGCCGGAAGTAGCTTTGCAACGCTTGCTCGCTCAGCACAGGACCGCGATAGAGCGAGGAGAGCAACCAGAAACACGCCCCTTGCTTGAGGGTTCTGATCCACTGGCGCGGCTTCAAAACCTGCTCGCATTGCGCCATCAGTGGTATGCGGAGGCCGAACATACCTGCCACGTTCAGGGAAAATCTGTTGAACAGATTACATCGGAGATTATAGCCATGCTCGTGAGTTCGGGTGCTCTGGAAGGGGCTGAGCCGCTTGTGCGTCATATACAGGCTGGCTCTGGATACGATGCTATTGTTGAATGGGGTGGCTTGGGTCGTTTACCACAGTATCTCAAGCAGGTACAAGCATCATCTCGCGTCTTTCTGTTTACCGATAGCCATCTTGCGCCGCTCTATGCCGACACGCTGCTACAGAATCTTACTGGCGCGGGTTTTGAACCGCACCTCTATGTGGTTCCTGCCGGTGAAGAAAGCAAATCCATGGCACAGCTTGGCGCTATCTATGATTGGCTGGTCGAGCAGCGAGCTGAGCGGCGCGAAACGCTGATCGCTTTTGGGGGCGGCGTCATCGGGGATCTGATCGGCTTTGTGGCGGCGTCGTATTTGCGCGGCGTTCCTCTGGTGCAGGTGCCAACCTCGCTGCTTGCCCAGGTGGACTCGGCAATTGGCGGCAAAACAGGGATCAACCATCCCCGGGGCAAGAATCTGATTGGCGCGTTTTATCATCCGCGTCTGGTTCTCGCTGATCCCGCAGTGCTGCTTACGCTGCCTGTGCGCCCTCGAACGGAGGGATGGGCAGAAATCGTTAAATATGGTATGATTGTGGACGCCGAGTTATTTTCGCTGTTGGAGGCACACCAGGACTCGTTGCGGGAATTCTCTCCTCCGCCTGTTGCGTTGCTTTCACAGATTATTGCTCGTAGTATTGATCTCAAGGCGAGCGTGATCGAGAGCGATGAACGAGAGCAGGGGCTGCGTGCGATTCTGAACTATGGTCATACCATCGGGCATGCGCTGGAAAGCGTGGCCGGATATGGTGAGTGGCTGCATGGTGAGGCTGTCTCGCTTGGCATGGTCGCGGCTGCTGCCATTGCTTATGAGGCCGGGATGTTCTCTGCCGAAGAGATGGCGCGTCAAAACGCGCTGCTGGCTGCACTCGGGCTGCCGACCGAATATCGGGGAGATGTTCGGGCAGAAGATATTCTGGCAAAAATACAGCTTGACAAAAAGGTCGTGGGAAAGCGTGTGCGCTGGATTATGCCCCGCCGTATCGGAGAGGTAGAGATTACCGAGATGCCCGACGAACTGGTAACTCGTGTGGTGACAGCTTTCTTTGGGCAGAAGAAGGGATCGCAAGGCGAATGAAGTCTATTCTTGTGCTGAATGGACCAAACCTCAATACGCTGGGAAAGCGTGAGCCTGCCATTTATGGCTCGATGACTCTGGAGCGGATACAGGAGTTGATCTGTGCGCGTGGTAGGGAGCTCTCGGTTTCAGTCCAATGTTTTCAGTCCAATCATGAGGGAGCCCTGATTGATTATATGCAGCAGCATGCTGAACAGGCGGATGGCATGATTATCAATCCAGGGGCTCTGACCCATTATTCCATTGCTCTCCGTGATGCGATTGCCGCGCTGCCATTTCCGACGATTGAGGTGCATATCAGCAATATCTATGCGCGCGAGCCGTTCAGACATCACTCCGTCATCGCGGCGGTCTGTCAGGGACATATTGCCGGGCTTGGCTGGCGTGGCTATGTCCTGGCTCTGGAAGCACTGGTTGATCAGCTTCAATCCCGGGTTGAGCGGGCGGTATAATGAGGGCATATTGAAGAAAGATTCCCGTTGCGGGAACGAAACAGGAGGTTTGAAAGGCGACCCCGCTGATGTTCCAGGAACAGCGAGTCGTTGCCTGCGCCCCCTGATACGACAGTATGTATCCCTTTCGCATATCGAGATGAAGGCTTGCAGCGCCTGAACGGTTGCTGAGGGTTGAAAGAAAAAAGAAAAAGAAGAGAAGGTATTATGAGTCAGAAGAGTCTCGCCGAGCTACGTACATGGTTGGCTGAACAGGAACTTGATGCCTTCCTGGTCTCCGATGCAATGAATCGCTCATACCTGAGCGGCTGGTATAACGAAGATACCGAGAGTGCGGGTTGGTTGCTGGTCGGGCCGGAGCAACAGTATATTTTGACTAATCACCTGTACGCGGAAGAGGCCGAAAAAGAGGCGGCAGGCTGGACAGTTGTACTTCCTGAGGCGCGCCAATACGCGGCGGCAGTCGTGACCCATGCGCAGAAGCATGGCTGGAAGAAGATTGGCTTTGAGTCGCATGCGCTCAGCTTTGCTGTGTATGAGCAGTTACGGTCTCTTGGTGAAAGTGTCTACACGCTTCACCCCTATGAGAGCAGCAGCATTGAAGCCAGCCGCGTGGTCAAGCAGCCGCATGAGCTTGATCTGCTCCGCAAGGCTTTTGAGATTACCGATGCCGCATTCGCCCATATTTGTGAGTGGATTCAGCCGGGGATGACCGAGAAGCAAGTCCTCTGGGAGATCTACACCAAAATCGTTGAGCTTGGCGGCGATTCTGCCGGCCTGTGGGGAATTGTTGCTTCTGGCCCTAATGGCTCTATGCCGCATGCGCAGCCATCTGAGCGCCAGATTCAGCGTGGCGAGTTCATCACGATTGATATGGGAGCTCGCTATAAGGGCTATCATGCCGATATGACTCGTACTTTCTCGCTTGGTGAGCCGACCGATCCCCAGATGCGCGAGGTCTGGGAGGCTGTCCATTTCGCGATGAAGGAATGTGAGGCCGGTTTGCGTGCCGGAGTCAATGGTGTGGCGGCGGATGCGCTTGCCCGGAACGCGTTGGAGATGAAGAATCTGGCACAATACTATGTGCATAGCACCGGACATGGCGTGGGCTTACAGATTCACGAGGCTCCCAGCCTCTCACAACGCGCTCCGCAGGATGTCGAGCTTCCCGCTGGCTCGGTCGTGACTATTGAGCCCGGAGTCTACATTCCCGGCAAGGGTGGCGTCCGCCTTGAAGATTCTGCGCTGATAACCGAAAATGGAATCGAGATTTTAACGAAGTCACCATGCGTGATGGTACTTCCGAAATAGAAGGAGTAATGCATGATTACGACAGGCGACCTGAAGAAGGGTTTAACAATTGAGGTTGAGGGGCAGCCCTGCCAGATTCTTGACTGGCAGCATATTAAGATGGGCCGTGGTGGTGCAATTGTGCGCTTGAAGACCCGCAACCTGCGCACTGGCGCGATTACAGATCGCTCCTATGATGCTGGTGAGCGCTTCAAGAGACTGTATCTGGATCGCTCGAATGTTATCTATCAGTACAATGATGGCCAGTTCTATCACTTCATGGACAACAGCACCTATGAGGATATCGCCCTGACCGAAGAGCAGCTTGGCGACGCGAAGAACTATCTCATTGATAACATGGAACTGGATATCGTTCGCTACAACGACGAGCCAATTTCGGTTGAGCTTCCTGAAAAAGTCGTTCTCAAGGTGACATATACTGAGCCCGGCTTCAAGGGTGATACTGCTACCGGTGGCTCCAAGCCAGCAACAACTGAGACCGGTTTTGTTGTTCAGGTTCCGCTGTTCGTAAATATCGGAGATTCGATCCGCGTCAATACGTCTACCGGGCAGTATGTAGAGCGAGTGTAGGGGATTCTTCCCCTCCTCCCTCTGACAAAAAATCTAGTATATGGAGTCTAAAGGCATTATGGATAGCGGTACACTGGCTTCCTCGAACGGGGATTACCGCGTTTCACAGGAAGAATATATTAAGGTAGAGCAATTGAAGCGCCTTGTCCAGATGATGGACAAAAGCGATGTATCTGAGATAGAGGTGAAGCAGAGTGCGGCGGGAACTCGTCTCGTCCTGCGGAAGGCCAAACTCGCAGAGAGTGGCACAAAGGATATCGTAGAGGTTGTAGAGGAGAGCGAAGAAGCCCCCGAGGTTGAGAAGAAGTTTACCGTGACCGCTCCGCTTGTTGGCATTTTCCACCCCTGGGCCAAACCAAAGGGAAAGGCGCTGGTCTCTGTTGGCGATAAGGTCAAAGCCGGGCAGTTGATCGGTACGATTCAATCCCTGAATGTCTTGAATGAGGTTGAGACATCGGTTGCTGGCCGAGTGCTGGAAGTGCTGGTTCAAGATGGGCAGCCGGTTGAATATGGCCAGCCACTGGTGACTCTTGATATCGCTGAGGAGGCGTAGGAAGCTATGTCTGCCATGCATCCCGGGTATCTGCCGGGCTTTGCCGATGAATGGAGCGTTTCGGCTCTCTCCCGTTACCTGAAAGAGCTTTTGGAGACGGATGATGTTGTGCGATACGTTCGGGTGCATGGCGAAGTCTCCAACTGTAAGACGTATCCCTCCGGTCATTGTTATTTTACACTGAAGGATCAGGACGCGCAGCTCAACTGCGTCTTCTTCAAACAGGCAAGGTTGCGCTCTGAGGCCCCTACTCTACGGAATGGCATGGCCTTATCCGCAGAGGGACGGATTTCATTTTATGATCGCGATGGCAAGCTACAGCTTTATGTTGAGAATGTTACGCCACATGAGGGGCCGGGAGTGCTGTTTGAGCGTTTTCAGCGTTTGAAGGAACTGCTGGAAGCGGAAGGACTATTTGCTCCGGAACGCAAGCGACCGCTGCCAGCGCAGCCCGAGGTGATCGGTATCGTGACCTCGCTTCAGGCGGCTGCGTTGCGCGATATGCTCTATATGCTCCGAACCCGATATCCGCTGGCGCGGGTGATTCTGGCGCCTGCTCTGGTGCAGGGAGAAGACGCCCCGGCTTCCATCGCGGCGGCGCTGGATCTGCTAAACGAGCATGATGAGGCCGAGGTCATCATTGTGGGTCGGGGCGGGGGGTCCATTGAGGAACTCTGGGCCTTTAATGAAGAGGTAGTCGCCCGGGCTATTGCGCGTTCTCGTATCCCTGTGATTAGCGCTGTCGGCCATGAAACAGACTTTACCATTGCGGATCTGGTGGCCGATTATCGGGCGCCCACACCAACGGCAGCGGCCACAGTGGCCGTCCCCGATATCGCCGATTGGCAGGCGCAGCTTACAGTGCTTCAGCGTCAACTCGTGGATGCTATGCTTGAGCGCCTGAAAGAGCTCACAGACGAGGTTGAGAGCGTGCAGCGGGAGCTTGAGCGTGTCAGCCCGTTAAATATGATCGACGCTTATCAGCAGCGAATTGATAGTCTGACCGCCAGTTTGCAAATCTCGATGCGGCATCATATTTCGTTATATCAGGAACGTTTGCACGGTCTGGCGCTTCAGCTTCATTCTTTGAGTCCTCTGCTGACGATTGCTCGCGGCTATGCCGTGGTGCGGCGCGCCCGGGATCAGCAACCGGTGACTAGTACTCAGCAGGTCCAGGCGGGTGAAAACTTGACGATTCAGGTTCAAGATGGCACTATTCCTGTACAGGTTCTCGCTGAGCACATCCAGTCTACCGGGTAAAGGTGCTTGTCAGGCGCTCTGCCGGGCAAAAACACATGAGGTGAAATAATGGAAGAGCAGCTTTCATTTGAAGAAGCGTTTGCACGTCTCGAAGAGGCGGTTGCAGCGTTGCAAGATGGCAAACTTCCCCTGGAACGGGCCCTCAGCACGTATCAGCAGGGAATGGCTCTGGCTCAGTATTGTAATGAGATGCTCCAGCAGGCCGAGCTCACGGTGCAACAGCTCTCTGTTGACGACAGCGGCTCGCCGGTCGTGCACTCGCTGGATGGATTGAACGAATAAAAGGAATGAGGAGAGATTCCTTACTGACAGATGGTGAATAACTCTTTGTTTGATAACCGAGTTTTATGGGCCGCGGTTCTTGCATGGGCAATTGCCCAGATCAGTAAGACTATCTATGAGGTGATTCGCGAACGGAGATTGCTGCTCGGGCGTCTGGTCTCCTCTGGCGGCATGCCAAGTTCTCATTCGGCGCTGGTCACGGGCCTGGCAACTGCAACCGCTCGTATTGTTGGCATTGGTTCTCCGGAGTTTGCCATTGCCGCGGTTCTGGCCGGGATTGTGATGTACGATGCGGCTGGTGTCCGGCGGGCGGTCAGTATTCAAGCACGAATTCTGAACCAGATGATAGATGAGGCATTTCAAGGACGACCGTTTGCTGAAAAACGCCTGCGTGAGCTGATCGGCCACACACCATTTCAGGTGTTTGTGGGCGGCCTGCTTGGAGTATGCATCGGCCTTCTTATGACGGTCTGATTCTTGTCCTCCATTAGTACTTTTGAGTAGTCATACGCTTCCTGTTTTCGTCGTTTTCGGAGTCTCTCCTGCGACGAAAACTGATAAGCAGTCTTATCTACTTTACTGTCTGCCAAACCCCCTATCATATTGTAAGTGAAGCAGCTTCTGTGGCTGTTTGAAGCCCTCTTGGTTCTGGTCTCGCTTCTCTGGTTGGTGATCTTTTGCAGGGGGCTCTGCTGCTCCTGATTCATCTCTTTGATTGTGCGGACGTTGCACTTTTCATGGGTGGTAAAATAGTTCTATGCACCTCATGTCCATTATTGAAAAGTGCAAATGGATCGGCTATAGTTACCTCTAGAGTATCGGGACTACCGAGATAGAGCGAGCAAGGGATAGTACGATTATATATAGGCACTCTACCGGTTGTCTGATCCTGTCTTATGCTTCGTTTGATGCAATGCGAGGCCGCATATCTGCTTGATGTCATTGCATGCATTCCTGAAAAGCACAATAGATGTTTGCCCTTTATACCCTGCTACTACTTACGCTCTTATTGGATGAGAGTGATTGTCTTATATAAGGGGAGTAAATGCGATGAAATTATTAATTATTGATAGTGATCGCGATCTTGTCGAAATGCTAACAAGCTGGTTGAAGACATTGGGACATGAGGTGTATCGAGCTTTTACCGAAGAGAAGGCGAGAATCGAATGGCAAGAACGTCGCCCTGATCTGGTGATTGCTGATCCTGCGATGCGTGACGCTGACATTCTGGAATTGTATCGTGAAATGCGCACCAAGCATGACGCCCTCCTCCTGATTTTGACCGATGGGAAAGATGTACAGGACGAGGTACGTTGTCTGGAATCCGGGGCCGACGACTATCTGCGTAAGCCGTTTTTCCCCTCGCAGTTGCTGGCCCGAATTCGCGCTATCAGCCGTCGCTCACGCGCAACGCTGGAACGCCGCCCCTCCTCCATTATCAAGGTTGGCCCTCTTTGTGTTGACTCCCTGCATAATGAAGTGACGATTCATGGTAAAACCGCCCGCTTGACTCCCACCGAGAGTAAGCTGCTGCATCTGCTAGCAATCAATGCTAATGATGTGTGTACTGCTGGACAGATTGTAACCCATGTATGGGGCTATGATGGGGATGGAGATACCTGTTTAATTAAGGCGCATATTCGTCATTTGCGCCAGAAGATCGAACCCAACCCCGGGAATCCTCGCTATATTTTGACCGTGCCTGGCGTGGGATATACTTTGATCCGGCGCAATGAGGATCTCGACCAGGAGAGCGTTTCTGACGCCTGCTCTTTGCGTGTAGCGGCGCTGTAACAAAAGGCGTGTGAAAAGAAGAGCGTGGTATAAGCTCTTCTTTTTTTATGCCAAGTTGCAAACTCTCAACATGCCCGTGTTGCATATCACCATTTTTTCTCACCTTTCTCTATCGCCTCTGCACATCGATAAGGTAAGGTTGGTAGTGAGAGTGGCGAGGCGGTTTTGTGAATGAAACCGGGATGCGAAAGGTTGAGCTCTTGGGCTCATAGCGTTGAGCTCGCTTCCGGTAAAAGAGCAGGTGTCATCTGGCACTGTTCGGACGGCGGTCGTGCGTTCACAAGGGTTGCGAAGGGATGCAATCAAGCGCATCGCGCGAAAGGCGAGCAGAAAAGCCCTGTTGAATCCTGTAATGACTGGATGTCCGCTGTCTGCTACCGTGGAGACAGCAACCGAGGGCTGTTTGCATGCCAGACGGTGCAAAGAGGCGCTCTTCCTTGTTTGTGTATTTCTGGTCAGGAGGTAAGCAAAGTCGGAAAATGGTACACATGCGAGTAAAATCGAAGGCTCTCCCGAAGCCTATCACACGTCCCGCTGTTATTCCTGGCCTGCGTGATTTACGCCATATACCTCATCGCTATCGGCGGTTATTGCCTCTACAGGTGATGCAGAAATATCAATGTGCAGTGATTGGAAAAGAGGGGAAGCTATTGACGGTTGCGGTGGTAGCTCAGCCAAAGGTTGATTTATATGGATTTATCTATCGGTTAACGGGCTGTGCGCCATTCTTTGTGCTGATTGATCCGTTCCGTATGCATCTTTTGCTCCAACGGGTTGAACGCTTTGAGCGGCAACGCACGCGACTGGTCGACCCCTATTCTCCCTATCATCCGCTTCGTGTGCGTCCGCTCTTCTCCCTGCTTCCCTGCCATCTCTCAAAATAGGAGAAGAGCTGATCTTACGCGCCTCCGCGTCCCAGGATCATCACCGGGATCGTCAGGATGATCAGCTTCAGATCCTGCCAGATTGACTGCATTTGAAGGTATTCGATATCCATTTCAATCATGTCTTGAAAGGAGACACGAGAACGTCCGTAGACCTGCCAGGTGCCAGTACAACCCGGTTTGCCACAGAGGCGGAGCCATTCTCGTTCGGTGTACATCTCGACCTCATAGGGCAGGGGAGGCCGTGGGCCAACCAGCGACATTTCACCGCGTAGTACGTTCCAGAACTGTGGCAGTTCATCGAGGCTCGTCTTGCGGATAATGCGCCCGACGCGGGTTACGCGTGGATCATTACGGAACTTGTAAGCGAGAGAGGGATCACCGGAGGTGTCGAGTTTGCCACCGTTCATAAAGAGTTTGATCTTCTCTTTGTGGATGTTCTGGTCACTGTTTACATACATAGATCGGAATTTGAGCATCTCGAAGACACGGCCATCCTGTCCGATGCGTTTTTGTCGGAAAAAGACCGGTCCTTCTGAGTCAAGCTTGATGCAGATGGCGATCAAAATGACGACGAACAGGAGAAGAGGGGCTGCAAGCAATGTAATCACAATATCCAGAAGCCGCTTTACTTTGAGATACGTAGGATTAAATGTGATAATACTGGCCTGTTCTTGCTGCAATACAGCCATACGGTTCGTTCCTCCCTCGGTGGCATCATGAGATCCGGGTTCCTTATGTCATCTTACCGCGCCTCGGTGTATAACTGGTGAGAAAATGTATGGAGATATGGTAAAAAGTAGGGGCTTTGGTGGAAATACGTCGATATGGGGCCTGGCCGGAAGTTCTTTCTCATGCTGAATAGCGGGGAGCGGCTCAGACAGCAGGCATCTCTTTTCTTCCGGTTTGCTTTTATGGGGAGAATGGCGCATTCTGTCCTTTCCTGTTGGATAGGTTGGAAGCGTGCAGACGGAAATGGAGAACGCAGCGATCAGTGTCAAGTCTTCTCAACTCTGATTGGGTAGATTTACCTATCTTCTACCTGTTTGAGCATCTCTCTGCTACTCTCGTGTGCTACAGTTGCGATAGAAACAAATCAACCCTGTTGAACTAGCTAAAGGAGTGAAAGGTAAGTGCCTTCTCTGAAAGTGCCTCTTGTTGATTTACGCGCACAGTATATGACGCTCAAAGGTGAGATTTTGCGTGCGTTTGAAGAGGTTCTGGATAGCATGCAGCTCTTTCTTGGGCCCAGGACACAGGCCTTTGAGGAACAGTTTGCGGCATTCTGTGGCTGTCGCTATGGTGTCGGCAACTCGTCCGGTACCGAGGCTCTGGCCCTGGCGCTTCGTGCTTGCGATATTGGCCCGGGTGATGAAGTCATCACCGTTTCCAACACCTTTATCGCAACCGTTGAGGCCATCGCACAGGTGGGAGCTACGCCAGTTTTTGTGGATGTTGATCCAGAAACCTATTTAATGGACTGGCGTCAATTGGAGCGGGTGGTAACGCCGCGCACGCGGGCACTTCTACCCGTGCATCTTTATGGGCACGCGGTGGAAATGGGACCCGTTATGGAGTTTGCCCGTTCCCATAACTTACGTGTGATCGAAGATGCCTCACAGGCGCATGGTGCCACCTATCAGGGGCAGCGCGTGGGCAGCTTTGGTGATATAGCCTGTTTCAGTCTGTATTTCAGTAAGAATATCGGTGCCTTTGGTGAGGCGGGTATCTGCACGACCAATGATGCTGAGCTGGCGGCGAAAATGCGGATGTTGCGCGATCATGGCTCGCGGGTGAAGTATCATCATGATCTGATCGGGGGAAACTGGCGCATGGATGAACTACAGGCGGCTGCGCTGCTGGTCAAGCTCCCTCACCTTGAGCGCTGGAACGAAGCGCGCCAGGTCCATGCTCGTGCCTATACCGAACAGTTGCGTGATGTGGTGGAAGCAGTCCCGGTAGAGCGACCGTGGGGAACGCATGTGTTTTGCTACTATGTCGTTCAGGTTCCGCAGCGTGATCGCTTCCGTGAGGCGTTGGAGCAGGAAGGAATCGGCACGAATATTCATTATCCCATCCCGATTCATCTCCAGCCATGTTGTGCCCGCTATGGTTATCAGCGTGGGTCGTTGCCGGTGACGGAAGCCGCTGCTGAGCGCATTGTCTCTTTACCGATGTACCCGGAACTGACCCCGGAACAGAGGCAAATGGTTATTGATGCTGTGAAGCGAAATGTCTCTTTGTTGGCCGCTCAAGCATAAACACGCCCCTCTCTCGTACAGATGAACAGGTTTGTGGGGAACTGGACGGGGAACATGTGGAAGGAGCTTTCATGCGCGTTCATGGAACAACCGCTCGCGGAGACGCGACCATGAAAAGAGGTGAAGTCCTTCTTGCTCTCGTCAAGGAGAGGCTTGTAACAGTCTGCTGAGGATTGTAGCACAGACACATACAGAAACAAACGGACACAGTATTGAGAAATGCGAGCAAGGCTCATGTATGCCTCTACGTAGAAAGGCATGGGGGTGAACTGCACATCCTTCTCCTCTCTGATATGAAGGCCGCAGGAACTATGTGAAAGCAGGCGAGACTCATGGCTCTGCATATAGTCCTGTTTTTACCTGCCAAACCGTTTGTGACGGAACCGGGTAAGCAATCTTCTCTTGAAATGGTGCTTTCACAATATGTCTATTCATATTGGGAGAAGGATGAAAAGCGAAAAGTGACAGTGAATACCCATACTTGACTGCATTTCTGAGGAACGTTTACAACACACACAAAAGAAGGATTATGTGTGAGATGGCGAAGTTGCGCTTTGGTGTCATTGGTTGGGGCTACTGGGGGCCAAAAATTGCGCGTAATCTGGACAGCTTGCCACAGGCCTCTGTGGCGATGGTTGCTGATCTGGATGAGCGCCGTCTTGCCCCCATACATGCTCATCAGCCCTGGATACATACAACGACAGATGTCGAGGAGTTATTGCATTCCGATGTTGATGCTGTGGTGGTTGCCACCCCGGTAAAAACACATTATCGGCTGGCTAAAGAGGCTTTATTGTGTGGCAAGCATGTCCTTGTAGAGAAACCTCTTACGGCCAGTGTGGCCGAGGCTGAAGAGCTTGTTGCTCTGGCAAAGGAGATGAACTGTGTGCTGATGGTCGGGCATACGTTTGAGTATAGCCCTGCCGTGAATGAGTTACGCAAACTGGTGCAGGCCGGAGAGCTCGGACGCATTTACTGTGTGGAAACCGAACGGCTGAATCTGGGGCTATTCCGCAATGATATCAATGTGATCTGGGATCTGGCACCGCACGATGTTTCAATTCTATTGTACCTCTTCGGGCAGCTTCCAGAGCAGGTCAAGGTACAGGCGCACGCTCACCTTCAGGCAAATATTCATGATATTGCGCATATCGATCTTGGGTTCGCCGATGGAATGACCTCTCACATTCATGTCAGTTGGTTACATCCTTGCAAGGTGCGGCGCGTGACTATTATCGGTGACGCTCGTATGGTTGTCTATGATGATACCAACCCTGCTGAGATGATTAAGGTCTACAACAAAGGGGCCGATGTCCATGCGGACCCGGTCGTCTCCTATCGCTATGGCGCGATTACGATTCCCCATATTGACTGGATTGAGCCGCTGCGATTGGAGTGCGAAGACTTTGTGAACTCGATTCTGAAGGGGACATCCCCACGGGCGAGTGGTGAAGTAGGGGTTGCGGTTGTGCGGGTACTTGAGGCAGCGCAGGAGGCGTTACGACAACAAGCAGCCTCGATGAGCGTCAGTGTTTCCTGATCGCCGAATTTCATGAAACCTCCTGAAAGCCTCGGTGCTCTCAGGAGGTACCTCGGAAAGATGCTTATCCTGCCAGCAGGCTTGCTGGTGACTGCATTGAGGCAAGAGTGCGTGCTAGTCCGTCCTCAAAGCGCACACTCGGGTGATAGTTGATGAGCTCTCTGGCTTTGCTGATATCTGCCAGACTGTTACGCACATCTCCCGGGCGAGCCGGACGATACTCTGCTTCTATCTCTCGATTCAGCAGCTTTCCGGCAATGCAGAGCATCGTATTCAGTGAGATACTCTCTCCAAGACCGATGTTCAGCACTTCTCCTACTGCACGGGGCGCTATCGCGGCTTGCAGGTTCGCCTGAACAACGTTCTCAATATAGGTAAAATCGCGTGTTTGTTCCCCATCGCCGAAAATAACAGGCCGCCTGCCTGTCAGAATTGAGGCTAGAAAACGCGGGACCACGGCAGCATATTCCGCATAGGGATCTTGCCGGGGGCCAAATACATTGAAGTAGCGTAAAGATACGGTTTCCAGCCCATAGATACGTGTAAACACATGGCAGAGCGTCTCGCCTGCCAGTTTGTGTGCTGCATAAGGCGAGATTGGCTCAGGGCGCATATGCTCCTGTTTGGGGAGCTGTGGCGCGTTGCCATAGATCGATGATGAGCTTGCGTAGACAACACGCCTGACACCAGAATCTCGGGCGGCAATCAAGACGTTCTGGGTGCCATTGACATTGATTTCCAGGGAGGCAGTTGGGGCGATGACAGAGCGTGGTACCGAGGCCAATGCTGCCTGATGAAAAATAATCTCGATGCCCTCCGTTGCTTTTTTGAGTGCATCGAGATCACGTATGTCTCCCTGAATGAATTCCACATCGTCGAAGCGCTGCCGCAACAAGGTGAGATTCTCGGCCTTGCCAACATCGAGGCTGTCAAAGATCCTGACTGCTTCACCTCGTTCGAGCAGCGTTTCCGCAATATGTGAACCAATAAAGCCAGCTCCACCGGTAATCAGATATCTGGTCATGAAAATATGGCCGCACACTTGTTCAAGGTGCGCCTCCCCCTTTCTAGTGGATACCTCGAAATTGCCGTAGATGCATACCGGTAATTCGGTATCTACGCATTATGGCGTGTCTCTATCACGCTCATTTGTCTATTACTGTAACAGATTTTTTCGTGCGTGTATATATATATCGGTCAATAAGAGGATAACTGAGAGGGGATTGTGACCGGCTTTGTTGAGTTTATGTATTCAGTTTTTTTGATAGGCTAGACTGTCACCATATCTTTTTCTGGAGCGGCATCGCTCAATGCTTCTATGTTGAAGAGCTGGCGATAGCCGTGAAGCAATGGTTCTCGGGTTTTCTCCCAACAAAGCTGCTGGCGAATCCGCTGGCGGCCATAGGCTCCCAGTGCCTCGCGCAAAGCTGCATCTTCAAGCAGGTGTTCGATACAGGCGGCGAACTCTTCAACGCGGTTCGGTGTGGCATAGAGAGCCGCTTCCTGAGCGGAAAAGCGGGTTTCCGGGAGATCAAATGCCACCACGGGTACCCCCATTGCCATATATTCCATTGTTTTCAGCATGGTGCTCTGGTCGTTCAGTTGGTTGCTCGGATCGGGAGAAAGGCCAATATCTGTCACGGCAAGATAGCGCAACATCTCAGGCCGGGGCAGCCAGCCGGTAAAGTGAACGAAGGCTTCTAGCTGAAGCTCATGCATCAGGTGTTTGAGTCGGGGAAGCTGTTCACCTTCTCCCATCAGGACAAGCAGGAGATCGCGCCGTTGATAGCGATGCACCAGTGTGTGGAGCGCATGGAGCACATATTCGACTCCATCTTGAGACCCCATCACTCCTACATATGAGAGCAGAAAGCGCTGTCCCTGCTTTCGGGCGGGCTCACACGGAATATCAGTATAGTGGGCAAGCTCTGGGCCATTGCGCACCACAATCACCTTCTGCGGTGCGCAGGCTCCGCGCCTGATTGCCTGCCGCTTCTGTGACTCATTCGTTGTCAACACGAGATCGGCAGTGCGATAGGACCACTTTTCCAGTTGCAACAGGATATGATACAGGAACTTCATGCGCCCACCGAACTTGACTCGAAACATTTCCGGCGCCAGATCATGCTGATCGAAAATATATTTCTTGCCGAAGAGCTTGTAGAACAGACCGATTGCGAAAAAGGTATCGGGTGGGTTGGCGGCGTGGATGACATCAAAGCCATGCTTGCGCCAGACAACCAGACTCAGCCAGAAGGTCAGCAGCATCGAGACCAGATACTCCATTATGAAGCCGAGCGCTGTTTCCTGCTGGGGTTGGGCATAGCGATAGATGTGAATGTTGTCTATGCACTCATAGCTGGCCTGATCACGTGTCCTGCCTTTCGGGCAGATCACGCTGACCAGAAAGCCATGTTGCTGGAGCGTCTTCGCCTCGCGCCAGACGCGGGGATCAGAGGGAACTGAGAGGTTTTCTACCAGCATCAGCACTTTGGGAAGCTGTCTCATCGCTTGCCTCCCTCAACGCTGAAAAAGCGTACCCGGAGCCTCTGCGCTCGCTTTTGCTCCTTGTGACGAATGGCTCGGGTATAGAGCGCAAGCACATCTTTGGCAATGGTCATGTGATTGAGATGACAGATATCTTCGCGTCCGCTGGTGCGCTCAGGGTGGCGCAGAGCCTTTGCCAGTCCATCAGCCAGCGACTCTGCATTATGCTCACAGACGCTACAGCCCGCAGTCCGACCGATCACCTCGGCCACATCCCCCACGCGGGTTGCAACAACCGGGACATTGCAGGCCATCGCTTCCTTGACAACATTGGGTGATCCTTCCTGCACCGAGGGCAGAATCAGCGCGTTACTGGCGTTGATATAGCGCGTCACCTCTGTTTGCGGCAGCCCATTCGCGACGACCAGTTCTGCTTCAAGCCCGGTCTTCTCGCGCAAGCGTTTGATGGCCTGTTGCGCCAGTGCGTAATTCTTGACGGGGATCTCAGGGTTATTGGCGAAGACAACATAGAAACGGTCAGGATCCCATCCCAGGGCCCGGCGTGCCTCTTCACGCGGAATCGGTTGAAAGAGCTCGAAGTTGATCCCATCAGGAATCACGACCGCGTCGGCAAAGCGAGAGGCGCGTTTCATCTCCTCTGTCTTCACGGTGACCGCATCGACGTGCTTGCAGAGCCAGCGGCTGACGGCGACAACAAACAGGCTCTTCTTGCTATGGCCTCCCTGTGGGGTGACGGTGCCAAGCAGATCGTCGCCCAGATATGCGGCAACAACGGGCGTGGTCCACTGTAAACGAGCCAGCAGACACCAGAGACCGTAGTGACCATTGATGATATCGTAGCGACCTGTCAGCGTCTTCAAAAAGACCTGGAGCGCGGTCGAAATATAGCGTATCGGCGTTGGCAGGGCGGGGTCAGGGTGAATGATATCAACCTGATGGCCAAGCGCCTCCAATGCATCTACCCAGGCCTTGATAAAGGTGCCTTTATGGGGCCGTGCGGGGGTCGGGTAGATGCCAGTGACCATAAGAATGCGATAAGGCGATGCGTTGAGTGCAGACACGAATTACTACCCCTTCAATTGACATTAAGAGAGACTGACAGCGACCTTCTGATCTTCAGCAAGCAACTCCTCGACCGAGAGTTCGGGCTTTTCCAGCTTCGGGCTATCGATAAAGATGCGGAACCAGAGTTCCAGGCTGGCAAGCGTGAACAGTTGTGCCTGATAGTTGGTGCGCCCTTCAAGGTGCTCGCGGAGCATTCTGGCAATGAACTCCTCATTGAAATAACCTCGGCTGCACAGGCGATCGGAGAGCAGCAACTGTGTAATCAGGTTGCGCTGGCCACCCCGGAACCAGATGCCGGTGGGCACATTGAACCCCATTTTCTTTCGGGTCAGGATGGGATGCGGCAGGAAATCGGTAAAGGCCTTTTTCAACAGATATTTGGCGCGGAACGGCTTGATTTTGTTATGTGAAGGGATGCTGGCGGCATATTCCATCAGGTGATAGTCCAGCAGGGGAATCCGTGACTCTAGCGAGGCTGCCATTGTCATCTTGTCGCCCTTCATCAGCAGGTTGTCCGGGAGCCAGATCCTGGTATCGAGATAGAGCATTGCCGACAGGTCATCGCGTTGCGGGTTCTTGCTCAACCAGCGCTGGAAGGCCCTCGCTGCATCCATATTGATGGAACTCAGGACGTGCTTGCTGAGCAGCTCATTTTTCATGGGCCCGTTAAAGATTCCGAACCAGGACATCCAGCGTTGTGGAGCAGGCTGTGAAAGGGTGCGAGCCGTGTTTTTCAGCTTGCGCATGCTATAGGGGAGCCTGTCAAGAAGCTGCTGGATGACGTTATCGCGTACGACCCGTGGCAGGATATGGTAATACTGGGCGATCCAGTCAACGACATATTTGGGATAGCCCGCGAAGAGCTCGTCCCCTCCCTCGCCTGAAAGCACGACCTTGACGTACTGGCGTGCCAATCTGGAGATAAGATAGACGCCCAGATCAGAGGGCTCGCTGACCGGCTCGTCTCGGTGCCAGGTGAGCAGGGGCCAGTATTGCGTCATATCAGAGGATTTCACCACCAGCTCATGATGGTCGGTACCAAAGTGACGGGCGACCAGCCGCGCATAGGGAAGCTCGCTATAGTCGGGGTGATCGAAGCCAACGGCAAAGGTTTTCACCTTCTGGTTGGTTAGCTTGCTCATAATGCCGGTGATAATGCTTGAATCGACGCCACCGCTGAGCATCGCGCCTACCGGCACATCCGCCATCATCCGCTCTTCGACGGCACGCCAGATATGGGCACGGATGCCCTGAATATAGTCTTCCTCGGCCTGCTGTTCGATCTTGCCGAACTGATAATCCCAGTAGCAGTTTTCCTGAAGGGTATCGTGCTCATACAGCAGCCAGTGCCCGGGTTGCACCTTATAGATATTGGCGAAGAGCGTCTCCGGGCCTGGCACATAGCGCACGCTGAGAAAATCTGCCATTGCCTGTATATCGGGCTCGCGTTTGACGCCAGGATGTGCCAGCAGCGCCTTGATCTCCGAGCCAAAGACAAGTGTCCCGTTGACATGCGTATAGTACAGCGGCTTTTTTCCTGCCCGATCACGCGCCAGCAGCAGCCGCTTGCGGGGAGCATCCCAGAGCACGAGCCCGAACATGCCATGTAGCCGGGTGAAGCAATCGAGTCCATATTCCTCATAGGCATGAATGATTGTTTCTGAATCGCTGCTGGTGCTGAAGCGATGTCCTTTCTCGATGAGCTCTTTGCGGAGCTCCTGATAGTTCCAGATCTCGCCATTGAAGACAAGCCAGATCTCTCCCGTCTCGTTGCACATTGGTTGGTGGCCGCCCTCAAGGTCAATAATGCTGAGGCGGGCAAAACCGAGCCCGAGGGGCCCATCCAGGTGATAGCCGGTGTCATCGGGGCCCCGGTGGTGAATAAGCTGTGTCATATGCTCTATGATTGCTTGTGAGGCCGGTTCACCGCTGCTTCCGTTGTAGTATCCACAAATTCCGCACATAATTTCGCTCTCCTCATAAGCCCTGGATGGGGCCTGTTGCTTTCTACCGTTTCGCCGATATCATTTCGTCATACATTTTTAAATAGGTATGGGTGATAAGATCCAGGGAATAGTGCTGTTCAATTCGTTTCCTGGCCGCCTGACCGTAGCGCTTGAGTTTCTCGGGGTCTTGAAGCAGATCAAGAATAGCCTCAGCAAGGGCATGATAATCGTCGACCGGGATCAGGCGACCATTGATCTCATCCTGAATGATGTCCTCACTGCCACTGACACGCGTTGCGATGCAGGGTAGGCCCGAGGCCATTGCTTCAAGCACTGCGTTTGGCATTCCCTCCCAGCGTGAGGGGAGAATGGAAAGGGCTCCACGATGGAGCTGTTGCGGTATATCGCTCCGTGCCCCGGCGAACTCGACGCTCTCCTGCACCTTAAGGGCCCGGGCCAGCTCGGTGAGCTGCCGGTGCAGTGGACCATCGCCGAAGACGATCAGCCGGGTGTCGGGGCGCTGCGCCTGCACCAGCTTCCACGCCTGAAGCAAGACATCAATACCTTTTTCATACCGCATTTGGGCGACACAGACAACTGTTCGGGACTTTTCAGGCAGCTCTTTTTCTGCCGGATGGAAGCGTTGTATATCGACGCCGCTCGGAATAAGGTGCGTATTGGGCAGGGCGAAATGATTCTCTTTGAGATAGTTCCACATACGTGAACTGGTAATAATAACTCTGGCATTGACCGTTTTCAGCAATTGATAGGCCAAAAGGACAAAGGGCCGCCCCAAACGTACCAGGCCTTCGAGATCCCCGTTGATCCAGTTCTGGTTATCCAGATGCAGACAAGGGGTTTCGGGAGGCAGTGGGCCGGCAAGGAGCTTTACGGGTCCATTGCGCTTATCGCCGCCCGTGCTGCAAACAAGGATCAGCATTGGTTTTCTAGCAAAAAGAGCTACAAGTGCATTTGGAAGCGTCAACGTGCTGAGTTGGTAGACATGCAGGAGATCATAACGGCTTCGATGCTTCCAGAGTGTCCAGCCAAGCATAATGAGAGCCAGGAAATACATCAGGCGCTGAAGAAGGCGCGGCAGCCTTTCTCTTCCCACAAGCACCGAGCGACCAACACGAATGACCGGAACGCCTTTGACAATCTCACGCGAGGCCCATTCCTTCTTGTGTTGGAACGTCACAACGGTTGCTTCATGCCCGAGGTCCCTCAAGATCCGGGCCTGAAGCAGCGCTTGTGTTTCAGCACCACCCACATATGGGTGAAATGTCGCGATAACCAGATAAATACGTTTCTTTTGAGACATCTTTATTTTTTCTCAGTCAGCAGTGAATAATACAGTTCAACGGTACGGTGAACGATTGCTTTCAGATTATAGTCGCGCTCGACGGTTGTTCGTGCGGCCTGTCCCATGCGTTCAGCGTGTTCATGATCTTCGATGAGGTGTCGCAGTGCTTGTGCCATCGCCACGGGATCTTCTGGCGGTACAAGCAGTCCGTTCTCCTGATCGACAATCAGATCTTCGCTGCCGCTGACGCGGGTTGCCACGCAGGGGAGCCCGCACGCCATCGCCTCAAGCAGCGCGTTTGGCATGCCTTCCCAGCGCGAGGGGAGCACGAACCCCCATGACTGATGAAGCAGGTCCATGACATCACGCCGAAGTCCCAGAAACTCAACGCTGTCCAGAATGCCGAGCTCGCTTGCGATCCGCTCTATCTGTGGGCGAAAAGCTCCTTCCCCGACGAGTCGCAGGCGGGGTTGTATATCGGAATGCCATTCCCGCATCATGCGGGCCCAGGCGTGAAGTAGCACATCAACCCCTTTAGGATATTCCATGCGGGCGACGCAGGTAATAATGCGCTCTCGCTGCTCAGGGGTGGGGCGCCGCTCGATTGGCCTGACCTGTTCGGTATCGATGCCGTTAGGAATGCGGAAAATCTTCTCCTGCGCGATCCCGTTTGCTATCAGATAGGCCGCGCTGCGATGGCTGAGCACCTGATAGCGGGCATGAGAGCGCTTTAGATAACGCTGAAAGAGCCCACCCCAGTAAATAGAGCGCTTCATATCGTCCAGATCGCCAGCGGTCCAATCGCCATCGGGAACGCGCAGGAGCTCGGGCGGGAGCTTCCCTTTCAGCGTGTCGGCCATCAGCATTGCACCCTGCTGACGAATGCGTGTCAATTGTTCCTGTGTTGGTCCTGCGCTCTGCACGCTGATGAGCAGCGGCGTCCCGGTGAAACGGGTGATAAACGCGGCGATTGCGCCAAGCGTGCCAACCTGCATCATATGGATCACATCGAAATGGTGGCGCATGCGCCAGAGCTTGATGAAGGTCATCAGCTCATAGGGAAGATGCCCGGTACGCCCGATGCGGAGCCGCCCGTCAGGATAGTAGAGGCCGCCGATGCGCAGAATCGGCAGACCGTTATGTATGGAGCGTTTATCCCAGTGCTTATAGTGCCGCAGTGTCATCACCGTCACGTCATGCCCGAGGGCGCGAAGTTGTTGCGCGTGTTTTTCGGCCTGTGCCTCCGAGCCGCCAACAAATGGGTGAAACATAAACGAAAAGACACAGATACGCAGGCGTTTGCCGGGGGTTGGTTGTTCAGGCATGAGTTACCTCCATTGCCTCCACGCTTTGGGGGCGCGAGATTTGGTTCCAGTAAGGCAGGAAGGGAAGCGCAAGGATCATCCAGATATAGATGCTGACTTGCTGGCTCCACATCACCGTGATTACAAACGCATGGACAAAGACATTGAAGAAAACGGCTACCCCCATTGCCAGCACAAGCCGGTGCTCCGGTGAGGCATCGCGCATGCGCCGGATCATTGTCCAGGGCAGGGAGATCATCAGGAGCAGCAGGATTGTTAGCCCGATAAAGCCATGATCGTACATCGATTCCAGAAACACATTGTGCGGCGCGTTATCCACGATACCCGCTCCAATTGAGACTGGTTGCTCAATCAGCAGAATATTTGAGCTATAGAGGCCTTCGCCGAAAATAGCTGCCGGGTTAAAGTGCTCAAGCACTGCCTGCCACAGATAGGTACGCCCATTCAGGGTAAAGATGTCGTTGCTGAAGAACCGCTCAAAGACCGGAATGTTCAGGGCAGAGGTCACAATGAGCGCCAGGATGAACAGGACAACGGCGCCGCCAAGCAGCCACACACGTAGCTTCTTGTAGGGAAGCAGCATCAGCATCAGGAAAATGCTGACCGCCACACTCCCCAGCGTGGTGCGGGTGAACGTGACGCCCAGACCGGCCAGCATCAGGCCGAGCACAATACCACCAAGCAGGCGCGTAGGCCACGTCTTGAGCGTGAACAAACGGTAGATCGCCAGTGGAATGGTGAGCGCCTCAAAAAGCGCCAGGGTCGGGGGCGCAGCAAAGATTGAGCCCGCGCGGAAGAGTCCCGCGATCTCGTTATCATAGTGGCCGTCAGTATGAGTAAAGTAGCCATAGATGCCGTAGAGCGAGATAAAGACGGTCATCGCCAGAATGCCATCAACCAGCAGCAGCATGCGTTTGCGGGTGTTGATATGATGCATCATCAGGATCGGGACTGCGATACAGGCCAGATGAACCAGCCACATCGTCATAAACTCAGAGATGCTCACACGGATAAAGGGAAGCCCGGGAAGCATCCAGAGCACATAGGCTGTCAGGATTGCCAGTGGCGGCATCCAGCGGAACGCGGGCTTGATTGGCGTAACCAGCATCAAAGCCAGTGTTGGGAAAGTCAGTCCCGAGAGCAGGTTATGCCCGTTAAAGATCTGAATGGTTGAGCCAATCAGTGCATCCAATCCCACCCAACTGAGAAGCAGGATATAGGGGGACTGCATCAGGAACATCAGCACAATCGAGCCAAATGCGGCGCTAATTGCCAGCTTGCTATTTGTCACGGTACCGACAATGCCGGCTCCAAAGGCGACAATTGCGGCCCCGATCTTGAACACCTGCCTGAGCAATTGTGAACGGCCCATGCCGTTCTCTTCACGCCACTCACGCCAGAGATCGTAATAGGGACCAAGCCCGAGCTTGAGCAGCACCGTCAGAATCTGTTTCGGCGGCTGGAAAAGGTGCAGCGGCCCGATCATGCGGCGCAGCGTGATAAGCAGGATGAACATCGAGACGAAATAATAGGCCGAGGTCGCAAGGGCAATACCGAAGCTCTGCCAGAAAAAGCTGAAGACCGCGTCAAACAGCGCGTTCAAGATGATATTGATAGTGGTCATCATCAACAGGACGCGTGTTTTTTGCAGAGCGCTGAAGGCCCGTGAGACGGTAAAGCCAAAGGCCATCGGGGTTAAGCCGATCGCAAAGCCTATCAGGATGTTCGCCGTGAGCGCGGTATCCTCGGTATGGAAGCGGCCTCGCTGGAAGAGCAACTGCACGATAGGGGTTGCCAGTACGATCATGATGAGCGAGAGCACTGTAACCGCGATGCCCAGACCCCAGAGGTAGAGACGCAGCGTCTCTTTGAATGCCTTCATATCCTTGATCGCTGCCTGTCGCGACAGGTATGGTAGAGCCGCCCGGCCGACCGAGGTAAAGATCACACCGGTGAAGACGCCGACCAGCTTTTCAGCGTTTTTGAGCGCGGCAACGCTTCCCTCATGCGGGATAAAGGACGAGAAGAGCATATCGAAGTAGGGGGCAGCCTGACTGATCAGGGCCCCAACCAGCGCGGGCCAGGCCGTCTGCCAGATCTCGGGCAGCTCCTGCATGCGTAGATCAATGACCGGGATCAGACGGATTTTCGTCTGAAAAAGTCGGATCATTGTGATGACAAGCTGGAAGGTGGTGCCTGTTAGATAGCCGACACAGTACATCACAATGCCATATTGCTTGTTGCCAATAACGATAAACAGGGCGGTAGTAATTGGCACGAGCAGGCGTGAATAGGCAGCCCAGCCAAACTGCCCCTCGGCATTGACCAGACACTCAATATAACCGCTCAAGGTCGAGGTGATAATCACCGGGAAAATCCAGGGGGCCAGGCTGACCGCTAGCTGCGAGGTCGTCTCTTTCAGACCCGGACCCCAGAGGAAGATCAACGGTTGCCGCAGCAAGAGCATGATGCCGGTACAGACAATCAGCCCGATAATGAAGAGAAAAAACACCGTGCTGATCAGCCGGGATGCGTATTCTTTCCCTTTCAGCCGCGCTTTTGTGTAGACCGGGATAATGGACGATTCGATTGAGCCTGATAGCAGGTCAGGAAGCAGCAATGCGACAACCGAGGCGACATAGTAGGCATCCAGTTCTGCTCCCTGGCCGTAGATTGTTGTCACGACCAGCAGCAGTACCATACCCATCATGCGCGATAAAAGATTTGCCGAGGCCAGACTGAGCAGGGCGCGAAAGATATTTCTATTGGCCGATTTAAGCCGTACCGCCACCAGGCGTGCACTTGTTGTTCCTGTACTCTGGCTGTCGATTGCTACAGCGTGACCACTCTGTGTAAGGTTTGGCGGTTGGGACATTGTTTTCCGACCATTCTCTTATACGTAATTTTTCATAGTTCAGCTTGAATATTGTTGACTGTAGAAGCGCCTTTTGGCAATACACTGTACCTTGTTTGCTATTGTTTCCTCGTGGGCTGGCGAAACGAGAGACGGTATAATGCTCACTGGTAAGCAGCGAGCAGCCGCTTGAGCGTTGCGGGAGCTTCGAGCCCCCGTTTGGCTCAAGCTGAAAGCGTTTAGCGGCGCTGGTTGTTCTGTTGTGGTTGCTGTTGCGAGAGCAGCCCTCTTGATCCGTTCAGTGGCGGCATCATTGGTGCCGAGCCCGGAGCCATTGAAGGGGCATTGGGCATCATTGACGGTGAATTGGGTGCCATCTGGTGACCGGGCTGCATCTGCTGCATAGGTTGCATCTGGGCAGGCTGCATCTGTGGCTGGTTCGCTACCGGACTGGCCTGCTGGGGCACACGCTGTTGTGCTGCCGGAGCAGCCTTAAGTAGCGGTGCACCTTGTGTCTGGACCGAGCCGCGATAGTCATGAATATCGCCATATTCAGGCCATTGGCTGCGGTTGATCGCCAATCCCAGAACGCGGGTTCCCGTGCGGCGTAAAATTTGCATGGCTCTATTCAACAAACGACGCGGCGAACGAGAGGCCGCTACAACCAGTACCGAGACCTCAGCATAAGAGGCCACAATCTGGGCATCAGCAACCGGGAGCAAGGGCGGCGTATCAAAAATAACGTAGTCAAAGCGGTTCGTATCCTGATAGTGCTTGAAGAGGCGACGCGCCGTGTCCGAGATCAGCAATTCCGCGGGATTCTGCGGGCGTGTGCCAGCAGGCATTAGCCTCAGGGTAGGGATCTCTGTCGGGATGCCATCAAGCGCCATTTCGTTGTTTCCCCAGACACCCATAAGGATCTGTGCCAGACCGTTCTGATTGTTGATATGGAAATGCTTGTCTAGCACGGGGTTGCGCAGATCGGCATCAACCAGCAGCACCCGTTTGCCTGACATCGCCAGAAAGGTCGCGAGATTGGCCGCAATGGTGCTTTTTCCTTCACCGGCGAGGGCGCTGGTTAGCATAATCAGCTTAAATGGCTGCTGAGTCTGAGCGGTCGCAATATTGGAACAGAGCACACGGCAGCCTTCCGCCAGTTCGGGTGTGTCCTCCGCGTTCTTGCCCTGTTGATTCTTCGAGAGCTCGGGAATGATAGTCAACGCGTCGGCCTCCAGCAGCTTCTGCATCTCTTCTGGATTGGGGACGCGATCATCGAGCCATTCAAAAACAACTATCAAGGCGATTGCCAGACCAAACCCTACCAGGGCACCAACAATAGCGTCCTGTGTTGGCTGAGGCTTGCTCGGGCGAGTGGGTTCGATCGCCGGTACCACGCGCAACTGAGAGACGCCACCAAGCTGCGTGTTCTGGTACTGAGCGAAGTTCTGGGCTACATCATTGGTGATGTTGGTTGCCATCTTCGGGTCTTCATCGCTGACGGTAACTTCAATCACCTGGGTGCCACCTATCTGCTTGACTGAAATCTTGCTGGCGAGCTCGTTGGCCGATTGCATGTGATACTTGCTCACTACAGGCTGCAACACTGTCGGGTTGGTGACCAGCTCGATATAGGTTGGGAGCAGCGTGAGGGCTGCCGTGGCGTTGTCCGATGGAGATGATGATGTCTGCAACGTGACCACGATACTTGCAGATGCTTTGTAGGTTGGTTTAATAAACAACTTCGATACGGCAAAGGTGCCCACACCACAAATAACGACCCCTACAACTACCAGCCATACCCATTTTTTGGCAAGCAGTATGTAGCGACTGAGAGATATTCGCATGTATATACCGTCCTTACCTCGTTAAAATCGGAATCGTGTATGAGAAAAACGAGTCGCCTCCATTATGTTTTTTACAATAAAAATTGAAATTTGTATCTGATATAGGCTTTTTGTAATGGGTTACCCCCACCTTTGAGGGAAACGCATTAAAAAGATACTATCCTATCTATTGGATTCGGGTTGTTACAGGTGTTGAGATGGCGTGGAAAATGCGAGGGACTGGTGCACATCCCTACTCTTCTTTTTCGCGTCTTTCTGCCCTTTTTTCGGCCACAGAGAACATGGATTTCTCTACACCCTGTTCCAGAGTTCTACTAATTCTCCACCCGAATGTGCATCGCTTTACCACAGGCGTATGCTATCGTTCTAGTGCAGAAGTGCACACGCCTGCATTTTCTCTCACATCCCACAGGAGGGATGTGGCGTGCCGCAATCTATATGGTTGCTACAGTCTGAAAAACATGCCAACGAACAAGCAGTAGATAAACAAGTACGCAAGCAAACGGGAGGTATCCCCTGCATGAAGTTTCGCATCGCAGGTGCTATAGTGCTCTTCATTATCGTGAGTCTGGTGCTGGCTATCTTCCTGGGTGATCCAGCTATGATGATGAAGGCCTTTCAATCATCTGGTTCGGGCAGTCCCCCGGTTGCGCCGACCTCAGTTCCCGCGGACGCAAACCCGATTGTGAAGGAAAACGCTCAGCCCGGCTCAAATGAGTGGCGTATTCCTGCCGGGAAAGAGGCCACAACTCAGATTCAGGCCTACGCAGGGGCTGTATCGGTAGATCCAGGACAATCATTGCAATTTTATGTGAGCACCCAGAAGGCCGGAACTCCCTACTCCATCCAAATCTTTCGGCTGGGCTGGTACTCAGGCTTTGGCGGTCGCTTACTGAAACTGGTCCAGAATCAGGAAGGGGAGGCGCAGGGATACTATGAAGAGCGCACGCGCAAGCTGGTCGCCTGCTCTACCTGTTACCAGGGAACGGATGGGCTGATTGAGGCTCGTTGGAAGCCCTCATATACGCTTGAGGTGCCGCAGGACTGGACAAGTGGTGTCTATCTGGCAAAGTTTACCGATGCGAGTGGCTGGCAAACCTACGCTCCTTTTGTCGTGCATGGAAACCCCAATTCTCGCTATGTTGTGGTGACGCCAGATACCACAATGGCTGCTTCTAACGAGTGGGGAGGCAAGAGCCTGTATGATATGGGAAGCGGCTTCTTTAGCGAGAATAGTTTTGCTCCGACTGCCGCAAAAGTATCCTTTGATCGTCCCTATTTGTACTATGCCGGAGCCAGCCAGGTCGTGTCGCTGGAACTGAACGCCATTCGCTGGATGGAACGGCAGGGCTATGATCTTTCTTATATCAGCAATGTCGATCTGCATCGGCAGCCGCAACAGCTTCAGCGCCACAAAGCCACTATTTCTATCGGTCATGATGCCTATTGGACGCTTGAGATGCGGCAGGGCTATGAAGCGGCGCGGGATAAGGGCGTCGGTCTGGCCTTTCTGGGAGCCGCCGACGGGGTCTGGCAGATGCGCTTTGAGGCGAGCAGCACAGGAACCCCTGATCGCACGGTTATTTGCTACAAGGTCTCCTCAGAGGAAAACACGTTGAGTAGAGACCCGATGTATGCGACTGATCACACACGTGTGACGGCCCAATGGCGAGATCCTGTGCTCCACCAGCCTGAAAGTACTCTGATTGGCGTGATGTACTCCGATATGTCGCGTGGGCAGGTTGATTTTGCATGGAAGGTGAACAAGGACGCGGACCAGACTTTGCTGAAGAACACCGGCATTCAGCCCGGCAAAGGCTACGGATGTAGCTATGTAGGCTATCTCTGGGACCGGGTGTATCGGGATTCTTCACCGGCTAACCTGAAAGTGCTTGCGACATCAAATGTCCATAACGAAAACAATAAAGAGGATGTCAGCAATACAACCTACTATATTTCCCAGTCGGGGGCGATGGTCTTCGCAACCGGTTCCACCTACTGGACCTATGCGCTCGACAACTACCGCCCGACGTACCTGCCAGACCGAAACTGGGAGTGCGGCGACACGGAGTCACCGGAGATGCAGGCATTACTGGCAAATGTGTTTCATGAGCTGGTAGAGCGCCACTCGCCGAATGCGCTGTAAATGGATAGGAAGGAGCACAATATGTCTTTGCGTGAACGTGCGCGGCTTCTGGTGGCGGGTGGTCTCTATTATAGCGGGTTGATCGCGCTGGCTCGTTCCCGAAAGCGGCGGCAGTTGATCATCCTGAACTATCATCGGGCTGCCGGTAAGAACCTGCGGCACCAGATGCGCTATCTGAGCCGCCATTATCGCGTGCTCCATCTTGAGGAGGCGCTGGAAGAGTTATACACACATAAACCCGTGACTGATCGGCGTCCGCCCATTGTGCTGACATTTGATGATGGCTATCTGGATAATTATACCTGCGCCTTGAAGCTTGCCCGGCAGTTCCAGATCCCCATCACGGTCTTTCTGATCCCTGGCTATACCGAGAGCGGGCGTTATTTCTGGTGGCTCGCCGGTGACTATCTGGCACGTCATACGAAGGTCGAGAAGGTGACTCTGGGCGGGAAAACGTATCAACTGGCGCAAGCCGGGGAGCGAGCCGCCCTTGCACGGGCCATTGATCAGCAAGTGCGTGAGGCTACCTCGGTGGCGGAACGTGAAACCTTCTTGAAGCAGATCCAGCAGGAGCTTGAGGTACGCTTACCGGAGCGTTCGCGTGAGGGCACAACCGAGCCAGCGTTACCCATTACCTGGGATGAGGCACGCGAAATGGAGCGCACCGGGCTGGTTTCCTTTGGGGCTCATACGATGTGGCACCCCGTTCTGAGCCGCCTGAGCGATCCAGCAGAGCTTCAATATGAGGTGACGGAGTCGCGCCGGGTGCTTGAAGAGAAACTCGGGCATCCGGTACGAACTTTTGCCTATCCAATCGGAAAGGATGAACACTTTGGTGAGGCGGGCGTGAAGGCGGTCAGGAAGGCCGGATTCTCGTGGGCAGTTACGACCGTAGAAGAGGTCAACACGCCGAACAGTGATCCTCTGCTCCTTGCTCGCTTGCCGGGAGATCTGGAACAGCCCTGGCTGATTCTGGCCGCTGAGCTGGTTGGCTTACTGGGCATAGTATCACGTATCAAGAAAAGATTGAAACATGGGAACACATCTCGATAATCTGCTAAAGCCAGAAGCGCGGCGTACCACTTTCTATGATGCGCTGGTTCTGGATGCGAAATTGCGCCAATCACTGGTGACGATGCGCTCCCTGGGAAGCCGTGGCTTGACGGTTGCCGCGTTGGAGGTCGCCGATGTGCTACAACAGTCAAAGCATGTGCCAGCCTTTGCCTCTCGCTGGTGTCGGCGGGCTTATGTTGCGCCCTCCTATCTGCAACAGACCGACGCCTTCCTTGACTATCTGCTGCACATTCTGGACCATACCGGCGCTCAGGTCGTGATCCCGTCCGCCGATGGAACGCTTGAAGTGTTACGGGCGCATCGCGAGACGGTAGCGTGGAGGGCACAGCTTGCCCTGGCGAAAGAAGAGGCTCTGGCCGTTGCGACCGATAAAGAAAAAACGCTGGATATAGCATCCCGACTCGGCATCGGAATTCCCCGGGGGGTATCTGTTCAGCATGTAGATGAGGTTCCTGAGGCGGTGCGTACGGTTGGCCTGCCTGCAGTGGTGAAGCCGGTGGAATCCTGGCTCTGGGGCAAGGGGCGTGGTGTGCGGGTCATCAGCCAATTGGTCACAACACATGATGAGGCACGGGAGGCTGTCGAAAAGCTGACACAATATGGAGGCAGTACCCTCTTTCAACAATTTTTGGATGGAAGACGAGAAGCCATCAGCCTGTTCTACGCTGATGGTACGATGTACGCACGTTTCGCTCAGTGGGCCAAACGAACCCAACCGCCCCTGGGGGGAACCTCGGTCTATCGCCAGAGCATCGCGCTACCCGAGGATATTACCGGGCAAGCGGAGCGGCTGGTGCGTGCAATAGAACTGGAAGGCTATAGTGAGGTTGAGTTCAGGCGTGACAGTGCAGGTCGTCCCTATTTAATGGAAATCAATCCTCGGTTGTCAGCCTCTATTGAAGTCGCGGTCCGTGCGGGCGTTGATTTCCCCTATCTGCTCTATCAGTGGGCTCGTGGGGAGAAGCTTGAGCGGGTGACGTCCTATCAAACGGGGGGCTGGATGCGCTTCCTTGAAGGCGATATTTTGACGACGGTGCAGGCGCTTGCACAAAGAGGACGACCGGGTGTGGCCCCTCCGGCGCAATCTCTACTGGACTTCATTGCGGCCTTCTTTACACCCGCTGCCTATGATTATCTAGATAAGGATGATATACGTCCTCTCTGGACTGCAACGCGTGATTTTCTGCACCGTGGCGTCCAGCGAGTGATAAGGGGCCCATCTTCCAGGAGGAATATGCAGTGAATGTGTCTTTGGATGTGAATACTGTTCAGGGGAGAACTGCCCTGGCTTCTTATGATGTCGTTGTCCTCGGTGCTGGCCCATATGGCCTTTCTGCTACCGCACATATGCGTGCGCGAGGGCTGAATGTCGCTGTCTTTGGCAAGCCTATCGGTTTCTGGCGTGAGCATATGCCAAAGGGGATGCAGCTTCGCTCGTATTGGTGGGCAACCAATCTCTCAGACCCGGAAGGTCGCTATCAACTCAAAGACTATTTCCTGCTCAAGGGGAAGCGAGAGCCGGAGATCCTGCCTATTCAAGATTTCGTGGATTACTCGCTCTGGTTTCAGCAGAACGTCGTGCCAGATGTTGATGAGACGCTGATTCAGCGGATCTCAAAGGTGGGGAGCCTCTTCAAGGTGCAGCTTGAGGATGGGCGCGTGCTCTTTGCTCGGGCAGTCGTGATGGCTCCCGGACTTCAGTACTTTGTCTATTATCCAAAAGAGTATCAGGGTTTGCCGGCGTCTCTGGTCTCGCACAGTGCTGATCACCATGATATGGCTGAGTTCAAAGGGAAGAGGGTCATTGTTGTGGGGCGTGGTCAGGGGGCGCTGGAAACGGCTGCCTTATTAAACGAGAATGGGGCAACGGTCCAGTTGCTGGCACGCCGATCAGTACACTGGATCTCTGGTACCGGTCACGGCAGCTTGCCACCTGTGCTGCGTCAATTGCGCGCACCAGATTCCGCGCTTGGTGGTGGTTGGCTCAATGTCTTTCTGGAGAAGTTGCCCTATAGCTTGCAGCGTTTCCCTCGCGATATTGTCGATTATATTGTTGATACCAAGCATGGCCCGAAGGGGGCTCCCTGGCTGAAGCCCCGCATTCTGGGAAAAGTGGAGATGCTTGAGCATCAATATGTCGATGCGGTTGAGCCACTTGGCGAGACGGTTCGCGTGCAGCTTGCCAGTGGCCGGCAGCTTGAGGCAGATCATATTTTACTGGGAACCGGATACAAAACCAATCTCAAGCGTCTGACAATGCTGGCTCCTGAGCTGCTACAAGAGATCCATACGTATCAGGGGGCTCCTGTGCTCAATCCCTGGTTCGAGAGCGGTGTGACCGGGCTGTACTTTATCGGCTTTTCATCGGTAAGAAGCTTCGGGCCGCTTTATCGCTTCGTCCTGGGTGCTGACGCTGCGGCTCGTCGTCTTGCTGTTGCAGTTCCGCGTTATGTTCGTGCCTTGTAGTCAAGGGCGCTTCAATGGATGATGTGCTCACGCCAGAACAATTGCTAAAGGAATAGAAACGCTATGCGCCGACGTATTCTCGTTTTTATCGCAGCTTGTATGTACTATAGTGGTCTGGTTGCGCTGGCCCGTTCGCTGAAGAGACGGGACAAAAAGCGTGTCGTGGTGCTGAATTATCATCGTGCCAGTGGCGGTCATTTGCGCCGTCACTGGCTCTATCTTCAGCGTCATTATCGGATCGTGCCACTTGAAGAGGCGCTGGATGAGGTGTATGCGCCCGATGCGCAATCGAACGGAGATCCACGTTCTCCGGTTGTAGTCACTTTTGATGATGGCTACCGCGATAATTATACCTATGCTTTCCCGCTGGCCTCTCAATTGCGTGTCCCGTTCACGATTTATCTGATTCCTGACTATATCGACAGTGGTGATTATTTCTGGTGGGACGAGGGAAAACGGCTGGTACAGCGGGCTCGTGTGTCGAAGGTGCAGCTTGAGGGGAAGGTCTATCGCCTCAGCGAGTCGCAGGAGGTGGATGAGCTGTCGCACCTGATTGATCAGCGGCTGCGCTTTGCACCGTCGGTGGCAGAGCGAGAACGCTTTCTGACAATGGTGCGTGAAGCTTTGCAGGCACCATCTGCGGTGCTTCCGGCGGAAGAACCGGGAATGCCGCTCACCTGGGATGAGGTTCGGGAGATGGATGCAAGTCAGCTTGTCTCTTTCGGAGCACATACCTTGCATCATCCGGTGTTGAGCGCGCTGACTGACCCCGCAGAAGTGCGACGTGAGATTGTCGATTGTAAGCGTGTGCTGGAAGAGCGCCTCGGGCACCCGGTCCGCTCGTTTGCCTATCCTATCGGGCAGATGCAGCATATCAGTCCTGAGGTGGTGGAGGCAGTACGTGAGGCGGGCTATTCCTGGGCCCTGACAACACGTTATGGCGACAACACACCGGAGGCTGATCCGCTGCTGCTTCATCGGGTGGAGGCTGATATTGATCAGCATTGGCTGGTCGTTGCGGCTGAGGTCGCCGGGCTCTGGGGCTTCTTCTCACGCCTGCGCTGGATCCCGTTTATCCGCAATCGCTTTACAAATTCGAGGTAAGCGCCAATGACCGAATCGAGCTTTTTTGTGCATCCGCTGGCCGAGGTAGAAGAGCATGTACAGATCGGTGACAAAACGCGGATCTGGCGGCATGCTCATATCCGCTCGTATGCGTCGATTGGCGCGGAATGTAATATCGGCAAGGGCGTGTATGTGGAGACGCATGTGCGTATCGGCTCACGCGTCAAAATCCAGAACAATGCTTCACTATTTGAGGGCGTCTCTATCGAGGATGGCGTCTTTATCGGACCGCACGTCTGCTTTACCAATGATATGTATCCTCGTGCGATTACGCCGGATGGGCGTCTGAAGGGGGCAGAGGATTGGGAGGTGACTCCAACATTAGTGAAGTATGGGGCTTCGATTGGCGCGGGCGCAGTGATCGTGTGTGGCGTGACCATCGGGGAATTCGCGTTGATCGGTGCGGGCTCTGTTGTGACGCGTGATGTGCCGCCGCATACGCTGGTTCTGGGGAACCCTGCGCGGCCTCGTGGCTACGTTTGTCGCTGTGCGCGGCCTTTACGCGAGATCCGCGAGAGTGAGGCGGGGCGCATCGGGCACTGTGAGCGCTGTGGTGATATCACTTTTTAAGGAAACGACCAGATTGCAGGATACACGATACGCTAAAAGTCGTGTAGAACCCAGAAATTCTTGACACTCTTCTTGCTTCTCGGTATCATAGTTCCACAAGAAGAAGTTTATATGCGTGTTTTTGCGCGTTGGTGCATAGAAAGTGGATGGTGTTGTGCCGCAATCTGGTCTTCCAGGCTCCTTGTGGCAGGGACCTTTGCGTGATCTTGCGCTGATCGTCTATCAGGTCAGGCGGGTTCGGGCATTTGGTCGGCTCACAATTCGCAATACAGAGCGCCTGAGTATCTCTCATCTCTATTTCCGGGCCGGAAAACTGGTGCATTGCATCGGTAATCGTGGCGACATTCGTTCGACGCTGCAAGAGTTACAGGCGTGGACGCAGGGGATGGTGCGCTTTGAACGCGGCGCGATTACCCGAGATGTGACGCTGAACGAGACACATGAGCGCCTGTTTGAAGAGACACTACAGCGCCTTCACCGTAGCGGCGTTATCCAGATGCCGACCGTACCTTGTGTGGTGGAGGGCACCGCGGTGACGGTCAGCGAGACGCAAGCGCTGCTTACACCGCTTGAGTGGCGCATATTGATCGAAGGGACACGGCGCGCTGCTCTTGTCATTGCGCGTCTGGTCGGCTCTCAAGAGGCACTGGCGGTACTCCGCGATATTCTTGACGATCTTTCTACTGCTTTTCCTCTCTTTGCTCATTTGCAGTTCTCTTCTGCCGGTTATCTTCAGCTCGCCGATCAGACATTGCTGGATCGCTACCCGCGTAATGAGCTGCTAGAAGGCTTCTCCGCTTTGATTGAGACCTGCTTTTATTTTTGTGCCCCGCTGGTTGGTGAACGGGAGGCGCATACATTGACCATGCAGGCCCTGCACGAGCTCGCTCCAGCGCTCAGCGGGCTTGGGGTGTTGCGCATAGAACGTCCGCTCCTCTCTCAGGGATAACCTGTCGTATATATGGAATTGCGTATATGGATGTATGAATTTTGCCTCTTAAAGGTATATATATATTGAAACATGCTTTTGCAGGAAGTATAATCAAAAAGAGAAAACAGTGGCTTGTAAAAGACGTGGTAAGGTTGGCTGATATGAACATTTCTCCAGATAGGTCACTCGCTACAATTCTGACTACAAACTTTTTCGCTGATGTGGTGCTGGCTCTGGGCTATATCCAGAGTCGTCGTGCATCGGGACGCCTGGCGTTGCGCAATGGTGAGCGGTTTGGCGTGGCTCATCTCTACTTTAAGGAGGCTCGCCTTGTGCATGTCACAGGTGACAAACGTGCTTCGGTAGAGGTATTGCAGGACCTTCTTTGCTGGAAGAAGGGCTCAGTGCGCTTTGATAGCGCCGTTATCTGTGAGTGTGATGATGTTTCGTGGCAGCAGGCGGAAGTGTTCGCGCACTGGTTAGCGCTGCTGGAAATGCGGGCCGTTGTTCAGGGTATGCCACGTCATGCTGTGCACAGGATATTGATGCACCTCCTTATTGTGCTCCCGAGGCGACCGATTGATCTTCCAGTACACGCCCGAGAACGCGAAACAGAACGGCTTCGGGCGCTCCCTCAGCTCCAGGACACGTCCCCGGCCCTTCCATTTCTACCGTTGCAGCAGGCATTCCGACGGGCGACAGAGTTTGCTCAGGAGACGGCTCGACTGGCCGTTATCCGCACCGAGAAATTGCTACAGGAGCGCTTTAAAGATCGCCCGGAATAAAAAAGCGAGGAGAGCCGGACGCCTGCTCTCCTCACCTTCGAGACCAGTGGAGGAACACATGTTGTTATTCTTCGATGATTGGTCTGCTCCACTTGGAGAGTATTCGAGCTTGCTGGCGGTAGCGCCGCAGCAATTGACGCTGGCGTTGCGTTGCTGCCCAGCATAAAAGCATACCGATAAGTAATCCCATCAGAAAGATAGTGACTGCGCTCATACCGTTCTTGCTCCTCTCTGCCTGTTCAAATGTTTTCCGGATAATGTATCTTGTTTTACTGTTATTCATACAAGTAAAGACGTGATTCAAAAGAGAAATTGAAAAAGAAAAGTTGCTCTTATGAAACAGGAAATAGGGTTGATACAGCTTTAGAAGAGGAATGAGAGGGAATCAAAAGAGCTCAAAAATTCCCTGTATTGTCGAATAGCTATCGATCAATACAGGGAGTTTGTAGGAAATAGTGTTATGATCGCTTCAATGAGGGGCGCCGAAGCGAGAAGGGTGCAAGCTCTTCCAGAGTGCTTCCATGCTGTACTGCTTGTGCCAGTAACTGCCCGACGCGAATCCCGAAAGGCATGCCATGCCCGCAAAAACCACAGCCTGCCCAGACAGTGGACATCTCGGGAGCCTGATCGATAATCGGCAGGTAATCTGGTGTGAACGCCATCAGTCCGGCCCAACGACGCTGTACCTGAAGCCCTTGTAGCCGCGGGAAGAGACGCGGGAAGACCTGCTCAAGCGCCTGTTGTACTTCCGCTGTTGGCTGTTGAATGGTGACACCTTTATCCTGCTCTGGTGCGACCTCGCGGCATCCGCCAAGCAGAAGAGAACCATCGATTGTCTGTTGCCAGTACTCGCCGGTTGCGGTGACCCCTGCTCCCAGACCGGTATGGAAGACAGGCTCTCTCGGTGCGTAAGAAAGTGCCTGGCCCCGTACTGGCACGACCAGCCCACGCAAGGCGGGCAGCAAATTCGCTGTCCATGCATTGGTGGCGATAATGGCAGCTCTGGCCTCAAGAGTGCCATGCTCAGTATCGAGACGAACGGTATTCCCGCTTGTTTGCACCTGCCTGACTGTGGCCTGATAGAGCCGAGCGCCGTGGCGTTGTGCTGCCTGAGCGAGCCCCTGGACCAGTCGTCCCGAGTGGATCAGCCCGGCCTCAGCATAGAGCTCGCCGCCGACGATCTCCGGGCCAAGTTCCGTCGCGATATATTCCTGCAAGCCCTGGCGGTCCAGCAGGTGAATCCTCATGCCCTCGGCCTGAAGTGCGGCAACGTTGCGGGCCATATGCTCTCTCTGACTCTCGTTCAGCGCCAGTGAGATGATTCCGGGCTCGCGATACTGGCAGTCCAATTGCTCCTCTTCAAGGATTTGACGCAGCAAGCGCTGATTCTCCCGCGTCAGGTGGAGGATAGCAAGCGCAGTCTGGTGCCCGAGTAGTTCGTTTTCTGCCAGGAAACCGAGGGCTGAGTGATATGAAATAAAGCCGCCGTTGCGTCCAGTGGCTCCATAGGCGACGGCGCTTTGTTCAAGGAGGACTGGATGTAAGCCTGCTCTTGCAAGCCAGTAGGCGGCGGAGCATCCCAGGACTCCCCCGCCGACAACGACGACATCTGCGATTGTGGGCGGTGTCGTCTCTAATGGATAGGCGGCAAGTGTGCTTTGCCAGTAGGAAACAGAGCTCCTTTCAGGTTCCTTTTGCACTCTTTCCCGTCTCCTTGCATTCTATGACGCTTTTCCCTGCTTTCGCCAGTAGCGCATATATCCCTGAACTGTCATTGGATAGTTGATTGCCAGATCATAGCGTCGTACCATTGTGGGATCATCGGTCAGCCGCTCCAGTTCTGGTTGTGTACTGGCAATCAGGTACTCGGTGATCTGGGCCTCATCCTTCCCCTCGCGCATTGCCTGTAGAACGAGCTCGCCCCAGCTATATAGCCTCTCGCGTAGTTGATCGAGATGGGCGACTGGCTCCTTGCTTGGTCCGAAGTGAGCAAGATAGAGCACATCGGGGTGGAGCTGTTTCATCATGGTAATGGTGTGAGTCCAGATTTCGAGGTCAAGGTCCGGTGGGGGCGTCGGTGGCCGATTATAATTGATGCCCGGCAAACGCACGCCAGCGGCGTCACCAGTAAACATCTCGCCTGAATGCACATCGAAAAAGATGACATGGTGTGAGGCATGCCCTGGTGCATAATGGACTTCAAGCCTGCGATCAGCAAGCGTCAGCACATCGCCGTGGTCAATTGCCTGAACCTGATCCTCTGGCACCGGTTCAACCGTGCCCCAGAGCTCGTTCATTCGGTCGCCATAGATGCGAGTCGCGCTGGTAAGCAGTTTAGCGGGATCAACCAGATGGGGCGCTCCTTTGCTGTGGGTCAGGACCGTCGCATGAGGCATTTGCTGAAGCAGCGTTCCTGCTCCGCCCGCATGATCCAGATGGATATGTGTTGCAAGGATGTGGGTGACATCCTTTGCCTGGAAGCCAAGCTCTTCGAGTCCCTCTATCAGGGCTGCCGCGGTTGTTTGTGGGCCGGGGTCGATCAGGACGAGCTGATCTGACCCGGCAAACACATAACAACCCAGCACGCCATGTTCACCCTGGAACGGAAGAGAGATGTGCCAGAGCTTATGGCTGAGTTGGGTAACCGTCGTCACGGACTCCTCTTTCTTACTTTTTGGTTGAAATGGCCTTCGCTTGTGTGAAGAGTAACAGGTAATCCGGGCCGCCCGCTTTGGAGTCGGTACCGGACATATTGAAGCCGCCGAACGGATGGACGCCGACCAGTGCTCCGGTACACTTGCGGTTGAAGTAGAGGTTCCCAACGTGGAACTCTTCCTTCGCCTGCTCAATGCGCTCTTGATCCTGAGTGTAGAGCGAGCCGGTCAGGCCATACTCGGTGCTGTTGGCGATATCGATCGCATCAGCGAAATCTTTCGCTTTAATGAAGGCAAGGACGGGGCCGAAGATCTCTTCCTGTGCGATGCGTGCGTTGCGGTCAACATCGGCGATGATGGTTGGCTCGATGAAGTAGCCAGGGCCCTTCTCTCCGCCACCGAGAACAAGGCGCCCTTCTTTCTTGCCAATCTCGATGTATTCGAGAATCTTCTTCTTGGCTTTCTCGTCGATGACGGCACCCAGATTGACGGTCGGATCCTGCGTGACATCGCCCACGGTGAGCTTTTTGGCGCGCTCAAGCACTTTCTCAAGTACCTGATCGTAGACCTGCTCGACGACGATGGCGCGGGAACCGGCGGAGCACTTCTGCCCCTGGAAGCCAAACGCGGAAGAGACAATGCCATCCGCGGCGGCATCAAGATCGGCGGTCTCATCGACGACAACCGCATCTTTACCGCCCATTTCCAGCACACTGCGCTTAAGCCAGATCTGGCCCTGTGCCACTTTTGCGGCGCGCTCATAGATGCGCTCGCCAACCTCGCGGGAGCCAGTGAAGGACACGAAACGGGTGCGTGGATCATCAACCAGCGTGTCGCCAATGGCTGCACCCGAGCCGGTCAGGTAGTTGATCACGCCTGCTGGTAGGCCGATTTCTTCAAACACACGGACGAACTGGTAGGCGATCGCCGGGGCGGTGCTGGCTGGCTTCAGTACAACCGTGTTGCCTGCAACGATCGCGGCGGAGGTCATACCGAGAGCGATTGCACACGGGAAGTTCCAGGGTGGAATCACTGCGCCAACGCCGAGCGGAATATAGACAAGCTCGTTGTCCTCTCCGGGTGTGGTTGGAAGATCCTGGGGGGCGGCCAGTTTGAGCATCTGGCGGGCATAGTATTCGAGGAAGTCGATCGCCTCGGCGGTGTCGGCATCGGCCTCAACCCAGGTCTTGCTGACCTCGTAGATCATCCAGGCGTTAAAGTAGAACTTGCGCTCGCGGATGATGTCGGCTGCTTTGAAGAGATAGGCTGCGCGTTCCGTGGCAGGCACTTTCTTCCACGTTTTGAAGGCTTCGGCTGCGACTCCTACGGCTTCCTTTGCCTGTTCAGCGGTACCCTTGATAAAATAGCCGAGGACCTGATCCGGGTTTGCAGGGTTAATTGAAGCGAAGGTTTCGCCTTCGGTGATTTTTTTGTTGCCAATGATAAGCGGATATTTCTGCCCCAGTTCGCTCTTCACCTGCGCGAGAGCGGCTTCCTGGGCGCGGCGATTCTCTTCTTTACTGAAATCGGTAAGTGGCTCATTCTTAAAAGGGGTTTGAGCACGAGTCTGTACGTCTTCCATTACCTGTGACATGTAGATATCTCCTTATGAAACACTTCATCGTGTTTGAATGATTGGACAGCTTTATTGTATCTCAAAATGGTGGGCAATTGGTAGGACTGCTTGTCCTTGAGATGTTGAAGTACAAGAGAAAAGAACCCTGTTTAACGCATGAACGGTAGCAGATTTCCTGCCCAGGCGTCCTCGATCCGCTGTAGGTGGTGTTCCATAATATCGAGGTGAGCAAGCTCTTCTCGGCTGAAATAGGCCAGTTCGAGTGTTTCAGTGCCGCTTGTCAGTGTGCCTGCAAGAGGGCGGGCCTCAAAGCAGAAGTGCACTGTCTGATAGCGATTCCCGTCGGCATACTGCAAAATCATGTCCGGGCTGGAATAGACGCCTATGAGCTTACCGACCTGAACATGCAGCCCGGTTTCTTCCAGCACCTCACGGGCACATGCCTCTGTCACGCTTTCTCCGGCATCCATGTGTCCACCGGGTAGGCTCCAGCGCCCGTTGTCATCCCGACGCATCAGGAGAAGCTTTTGTCGGTCCTCATCGAAGATTACAGCCGAGCAACTGACGGAGAGTCGGGCCGTTTGGCCGATGCGTTCTCCATAGACCACTTTCATAGATACACGATCCTTTTGTTGATGGGGTTGCAGAGATGGGGCGCTGCCCATCCCTGCCTGTTTATGCCGGTCGGAGAAGCTTCAGGGTCTCGACGGTTCGAGCTTCCAGATCGAGTACCCGAATAGCATGGTTGTTGGTATCAGCGACATAGAGCTTTTGCCCATATGCGGCCAGTCCTGCGGGCTCGTTGAACTGGGCCTCATCAAAGCTGCCATCGCGGTACCCGGCCTGACCATCTCCGGCCAGCGTTTTGACCTCACGGGTGAGCGGATCAAGCACTTTTATCTTATTATTATAGGTATCGGCCAGATAGACGCGGCCTTGAGAGGCACAGACAGCCTGCACATGCTGTAATTGTGCATTATCACCTGTACCATCGACGTCGCCGAAATCAAACAGCCCCGTCCCGACCAGCGTGGTGACGCGGCGCTTGCCATCGAGCTCGACTGCACGCACGGCGCTGGTTTCGCTATCCGCGACATAGAGGATGTTGTTCTCGATCGAGAGCCCGTAGGGTTGCGCGAACCAGGCCTCGTCATAACTGCCATCGCGCAGGCCTTCCGGTCCAGCTCCGGCGAAAATGCGAATCTCGTTGTATTGTAGATGCACCATGTAAAGCGCATGGACGCCGGCCATAGCGATATAGAGCCGCTCATTCTGGTAGGCAAGATCCCAGGGCGAGCTGAGCGCGACCTGTAGCGGCTCTCCCGAGGTTGCCGTTCTGGCGATGCCGTATTGCTGTCCTGTTCCGGCAATGGTTTCAACCCGTTGTGTTTCCAGGTTTACCCGCCGAATCAGGTGGTTCTCGGTATCGGCGACGTAGAGTGTGTGGCCTGTGAGGGTCATCCCTTGTGGACGGTTGAATTCTGCCTGCTCTGCCGGCCCGTCGGCTCTGCCCTCTTTGCCTGTCCCGATAATCTGGCGAACAGTACCTTTTAGATCAGCCTCGATCAGCCGGTGATGTGCGGTATCACTGATAACGATGCGTTGTCCATCAACGGCCACTTTGCCCGGGAAGGCAAGAAACGATTCCGGTGCTGTTTCGCGGGCAAAACGCAACGGCTGATGGGTCAGTAAGCCTTCGGCATCGAAATCGTCGATCATGCGCTGTATCAGTTGTTTGCCCTGTTCTGGCGCAATCTCGCCCTCGTGCTTGCCGATAACCCGGTTCTCAGGGTCCAGAAACATCAGCGTGGGCCATGCCCGCACTGCGTACTGTTGCCAGAGGTTCATCTGGCGGTCGTTGACAACGGGATGGGTGATCCCATAGCGTAGCACGGCTTCGCGTACGCTTTCAGTGAATTGCTCCCGTGGAAATTTGGGGGAGTGAATGCTGATAACCGTCAGCGTATCTGGGAAGGCGGTTTCGAGCTCTCGCAACTGCGAAAGCATATGGACACAGTTGATTCAACAAAATGTCCAGAAGTGAAGAATAACGATATGTCCACGAAGTTCCTGCAAACGCAAAGGATGGTCGCTGTTGATCCAATCCAGACCTGCAGGGAACTCTGGTGCTCTCACTTCTCCTCGGTAACGTCCCAAAAGTCACCTCTCTTTCATCCAGGCTGCTAACAACAACGGATGTTTCTATTATGACACGTCTGACCAGTCAATTTCCCATTCCAGTGGCATAGGCCCGCCAACCGGCTTCAGGATATACTCTGCAAGTCGGCGCAGGGCCGCTACGCGCTCCAGGAGGGGACCACTTGTGAGGGCGGTTCTGGCCTCTCGGGCTGCGGTCTCATCCCATCGGGCAAGCTCCTGTAACAGCCGCTTCGGTTTATCCCACCAGCGATGCTGGAGCTGAAAATGAACCTGTATCAGCCACTGGCAGAGAGAACTGATCAGAAGCGTGGCGGTAGCCTCATCATCCGCCACATCCTCGATATCACGCAGGGTATCGGCAACTGCGTAGCGAATAGACCAGAGATGCTGTAGCTCTGGTGGCCCTGCTTCCCAGACCTGCCGTGCTTCCTCCTGGAGTTCTGCAAGCACACCCTGTGGATCATAGAGAATGTGCCCGAATGCGAACATATGTGGATTGACAGGACTGCCATTATGAATCTCACGTTGCAACTGGTTCGCTGGATTAATAAACATCTCTATTTCGTGCCCATCAAGCAAGAAGTTGTGGCGTTTGCGGCGTGGCTGTCGGATGACAACATGCACATCGAGATCGCTGTTCGGGCCGGGTGTACTATGGATCCGGGAGCCGGTAAGCAGGACACCTTCCAGATCGTCGCCAAATTCCTGCTGTAGGCGCTCAAGAAGCCGCTGGTAGAGTGATTGCATCGTTGTGTAAACTCCCCTATAGAAGCAGATGAAGAAGATTTGGAATGGTATCGTATCATATTGGCGACAGAGAAAAAAGAAGAAATGAGGTCTTATGTATATAAATATTCATTTATGTCAATTCCCAAATTCTTTTGTTATTGCGCAGAACCTTCAATCAATGCTTTCGGTTGTGGAAGAAGCTACACCCGATGAACTGCTTGTTTTTCATGAGGGGGCGATCTCTGGCTATATCGATGCACTGGAGCCGATGCTGCACCTTGAGCGGGAAGCCCTGCCTGCTGCCTTCGAGACCCTGACGCAGGCTGCACAGCGGCGTGGCGTGCACCTGGTGGCCGGTTCCTGTCTGCCTGAAGGGGACTGCTGGTACAATGCTGCACTGTATTTCTCGCCTCGGGGAGAACGGGCTATCTATCGCAAGGTCAACCTGGCATATGCAGAGCGTCCGATCTTTCAGGCAGGGGACGAACTCCCGCTGTTCACAATGTGCTTCGCAGGGGGAGAGGTCCGTGTGGCGTTTCAGCTCTGTCGCGAACTGCGTTTCCCCGAGCAGTGGCAATATCTCGCGCATCGCGGTGCTGACCTTTTTCTCTATCTGACCAATGCCGCAAACCCGCAGGAGGTTGATGGGGTCTGGCGCGCGCATCTCATCAGTCGGGCCGCTGAGAATCAACGTTTTGTGGTGAGCTCCAATGTGGCACATCCGCACCAGCATTGCCCGACAATGATTGTTGCTCCCAGTGGGGCAGTGCTTCAGGAGGCGCGAACAAAGGAGCAGCCAGAGACGCTTCGGGCAACGTTGGATCTGTCACAGAATGCTCGCTGGTACCTCGGTCAGTGCCGCACCGATGTGGTCTCGCTCTCCTACAAAGGGCAGGCACTCTAAAGCAAAAAGGAAGGCAGGAGCGGTGCGCGATTCCTCTCCTGCCTGTTTGCTCTCTGAGTGTAGAGTTGTTGTCTTTACAGATTAAGATGTAGGGGTTGGTGTACGCCTGATCTCGGTGCCGGTAACGAAGAAGCCCACTGCCAGAGCGATGATACCTGCAACGAGGTGGAGTACATGATCTACAGCGTTGACATGCATGATCCCGAGCAGTCTATGGTCAAAGTAGAATGCCGGGTACACAAGCCCTGCCAGGCCCAGTAGCGTGTAAACAACGCCAAAGATCTGGTTAAAGAGTCTTGACCAGGGCATGAATGTGGCAATGAGGGCGATTATTCCTGTAACGAGGTGAACAATGTTGTGTACAACATCGACATCGAACCCACCCATATTTGCCACACGCATCGTTGATGAAAAGAAGAAACCGACTATACCAATGATCGTGAACACAATGCCCAGGATCAGGGAAAGAATTCGGTTTGCCGTCCAGATCATATACGCTCTCCCTTTCTACGGTGAAACAAGTGGAATACAGTGCGTACCTGGATCAATAGAGGGTCTTCCCTGGACAGGACCGGGTTTTATTGAGCGACGACACACCTCCTTGATTTGTTGCTTGCTTTTCATTGGATTTCTCTATTCTTAACTATAGATACGTGTCTCTTATAGGAAAAGTGACACATATATGAGAAGCATTCCAGTAATGCTGTGCTTCGCTGTTGGGTCTTTTTCTGGAAAAGTCGAACGTGTTCGCGTGATACTATATTCGGTTCGGTAGCTTCTGCTTGCGTATGCTGCCTCCCGAAAAAACCGCCTGTTTCCTGCTGATTTTTTTTGACGGACATAGTATACTGGTGAGGCGCACAAAGCACTAGTTTTAAAGGTTAGGAGATGTTTTTGTTATGGCTCGGCAAGAATTTCCGATAGAACAGCAATTGCGAAAGGACATGCAAGATGCTCAGCGGGCTCGCGATCAGGTCAGGCTCGATACGATCCGGATGGCAATCAGCGCCATTCATAACCTTGAAGTTGCACGTACTGACCGCAAAAATCCCGAGTATGGTCAACCGATGACCGAGGCCGACTGCTATCGCGTGCTGGAACAGGAAGTCAAGAAACGCAAGCAGGCAATTCCTCTCTATCAGCAAGGTGGACGCACTGATCTGGTGGAGAAGGAGCAGCGCGAGATGGAGATTCTGGAACACTATATCAGCGCCGCTCAGTTGAGTGATGACGAGGTTCGTGAGGTAGTGAACCGCCTGATCGCCGAGCATGGAAAAGAGTTCCGTAAGGTGATGCCCCTTGCCGCGAAGGAACTGAAGGGGAAAGCTGATGGCGCTCGCGTGAACCGCATCGTGCGTGAACTGACCGCTTAAAACCGTTTCAAAAGGCACAAATCCGGAAAGGGCTGGCGTTTCAGGCAGGCGCGGCCCTTTCTAGCCGTTCTCTTCCTCGTCTAAACACGCTTGCTTCTGGTCTTTTGCTCCTCTGACGGTAATATCCCTCAGCAGCTTGCTCTTCATTCGTTCCTCGAATCATGCCCCTTCTCTTTCGGCTCCGTTCTTTCGGGTATATTGGCTGCATCAGCGGTGTGCATTTGCAGGAGTTTACCACGAAGGCAGAAAAAAGGTTGACAATATCCTCAGGCGTACTGTATATTCTCATTAGGTCAGAAAGTTGTGTAAGTTGATAAACTAAGTCAACAATGGGGTGCTGACCAAGGCGGAACAACGGCTGTTCTTGCAAGCACGTAAATAGATACTGATGATCGATCCTGCTGATTACAGTATATGGGGAGAAGCCATCGGTGTAGGTACCGATACCAAAGGTCAAAGGAGTTGTGAAGCAGATGTCTCAGAAAGGTTTTACTCTCTGGTTTACAGGGCTCTCGGGTGCCGGAAAAAGCACGCTGGCGGAAGCGGTTGCCAGGCGCCTTCGTACGTTGGAGCGCAAGGTTGAGATCCTTGATGGCGATGTGGTGCGCACCCATTTGAGTAAGGGCCTGGGCTTCAGCCGTGAGGATCGCGATACCAATATCAAACGCATTGCCTTTGTGTGTGACTTGCTCTCGCGCAATGGAGTGATCGCGATTTCGGCTGCTATTTCTCCCTATCGCGAGGCCCGAGCGTGGGCCCGTGAGCAGATTGGCGAGTTTGTGGAGGTATATGTGAAGTGCCCGCTCGATGTCTGCCGGGAACGTGATGTCAAGGGGCTCTATAAGCTGGTGGATGAGGGCAAGATTCGCCACTTCACCGGAGTCGATGATCCCTATGAGCCTCCCGAAAATCCCGAATTGATCGTTGAGACAGATAAAGAGACGCTGGAAGAAAGTGTTGCGCGTATCTTTGCTCGCCTGGTTGAGCTCGGGTATCTTGTGCCAGAAGAGGTGGCCGCCGGGGTCGCTGCACAATCTGCATAGAGAGGGGAAAGGGGAATATGGCAGAACACTTGATTGCTCCACATGGGGGAACCCTGGTTCGCAATCTGGCTGCAGAGGATGAGCGAGCCGCCTTGCTGGAACGGGCTGCATCGTTACCTCGGCTTGTCGTCGGTGCACGACAGCTTGCCGATCTGGAATTGCTGGCCAATGGGGCCTATAGTCCGCTGACCGGCTTTCTGACTCGTGACGAGTATCTGAGCGTCGTCAATGAGCTCCATTTACCCAACGGGCTTCCCTGGTCGATTCCGATCACACTGTCGGTGTCTGTAGAAGAGGCAACGGCCTTGCATGAGGGGAGTGAGGTCGCGCTGGTCGATGCGGCTGGAACGCTTCAGGCGGTCCTGACCCTGCACGAGAAGTATCCGTACAACAAAAAGCACGAGGCCTTGAAGGTCTATCGCACCGATGAGGAAGCGCATCCAGGCGTTCGGGCGCTCTATCAGCAGGGTGATGTGCTGCTTGGTGGACCGGTAAAGGTCGTGGCGCTGCAACAACAGCAGTTTTCCCACTATCGCTTTACCCCTGAACAGAGTCGGCAGCTTTTCGCAGAACGAGGCTGGCGGCGCGTGGTTGGCTTTCAGACACGTAATCCGGTGCATCGAGCACATGAGTATATCCAGAAATGCGCCTTAGAGACGGTTGATGGGCTCTTCCTGCATCCACTGGTCGGCGAGACCAAGAGCGACGATATCCCGGCAACGGTGAGAATGCGCTGCTATGAGGTCCTGCTGGAACACTATTACCCCGCTGATCGGGTGATTCTGGGGGTGCTGCCCGCTGCAATGCGTTATGCTGGACCTCGTGAGGCGATCTTCCACGCGCTGCTGCGCAAGAATTATGGCTGCTCGCACTTTATCGTGGGGCGCGATCATGCGGGCGTCGGCAACTACTACGGAACCTATGATGCACAGCGTATTTTTAGCGAGTTTGACGCGAATGCGCTTGGTATAACGCCTCTCTTCTTTGACCATACCTTCTATTGCCGGGCCTGCGAGGGGATGGCCTCGGCGAAGACTTGCCCGCATTCGGCGGAACAGCATGTGATCTTGAGTGGAACGAAGGTTCGCCAGCTGTTGCGTGATGGGCAGATGCCTCCACGTGAATTCTCACGTCCTGAAGTGGCTCGCATTCTGATTGAAGCAATGCGCGAATATGTCGCCTGACCGGTGAGAGAAGAGGTAGAGCTGTGTACAAAAGACAGAAAAGATTCATGTTTCTCAGCTCCTTTCTTCCCTTGATGTTGGTTGTTATCGCTGGCTGTGGAGGGCAAACCGCGGCCAGCGGTGACAATCCCTCTGAAGTGCGCCTGGGCTATTTCCCGAACCTCACGCATGCGGTTGCGATCGTGGGAATCGCTCAGGGCTCGTATCAAAAGGCTATCGGGGAGAAGCTGAAACTGAAGACGACAGCGTTTAATGCTGGTCCATCTTTGATTGAGGCCTTATTTGCGGGTGATATTGATATTGGCTATGTGGGACCGAATCCCGCGGTTAACGGGTATATCAAGAGTCATGGCGATGCGCTGGCAATTATTGCCGGAGCTTCCAGCGGTGGGGCGTTGCTGGTTGTTCGTCCAGATGCGCATATTCAGACGGCGAAAGATCTGGCGAATAAAAAGATTGCCTCTCCTCAGGTTGGCGGTACGCAGGACGTGGCGCTACGCTATTACCTGCAACAGAATGGTCTGCAAACCACCGATAAAGGTGGAAATGTGCAGGTTGTCCCGACCGAGAACCCGAATATCCTGTCGTTGTTCAAGCGAGGGGAACTTGATGGCGCGTGGGTTCCTGAACCCTGGGCCAGTCGCCTGATCGTTGAGGGGAAAGGGCGTATTCTTGTGGATGAACGTCAGCTCTGGCCGGGCGGCAAGTTCGCGACCACCATTGTTGTTGTACGCAAGCAGTTCCTGACGAAGCATCCCGACCTGGTCCGGCAATTTTTACAGGCGCATGTTGAAACCGTGCTCGCGATACAGAAAGATCCTTCCCTGGCGAAACGGCTTGTCAATGAGGAGATCAAGCGTGTTACCGGAAAGCCATTCCCGGCGCAGATCCTTGATCCTGCCTATGCACGCCTTGATGTAACCTATGATCCACTGGCGCAGACGATCGTGCAGTCTGCGGAGCGGGCGTATACGCTGGGCTTTCTCGGGCAGGAGAAGCCAAAGCTTGAGGGGATCTTTCAGCTTCAGGAGTTAAACACCGTACTGCGTTCAAAGGGGTTGGAAGAGATAGCAGCGTAAAAGCGCACAGGAGAGAAATGGGCGATGTTTCAGCGACAACTGGTCAAAGAGAAACATGATATCGAATCGAAGCATGAGCCTGCGGGCGGCATCTCATTGCAGGTGGAAGGGGTATCAAAGCTCTATCATGGAAGAACGGGAGCTGTTCAGGCGCTTTTGCCGGTTGATCTGGATGTGAAGCCCGGCGAATTTGTCTGTCTGCTTGGCCCGAGCGGATGCGGTAAATCGACACTTCTCAGTATTATCGCGGGGTTAGAGCTCCCGAGTAGCGGGCAGGTCCGGGCAAATGGCAAGTTGATTCAGGGCCCGGGTACGGACCGGGTCCTGTTGTTTCAGGATGCGGCCCTGTTCCCCTGGCTCGACGTATTGCGTAACGTTGAGTTTGGCTTGCGTCAGGCAGGGGTTCCGCCGAAAGAGCGCACCGAGCAGGCCCGACATTTCCTTGAGTTGGTGCATTTGCATGGATTTGAGAAGAGCTATGTGCATCAGCTCTCGGGCGGCATGAGGCAGCGTGTCGCGATTGCGCGGGCTCTGGCGCTCAACCCGGCGATCCTGCTCATGGATGAGCCCTTTGGCGCGCTGGATGCACTGACGCGCGACCGCTTGCAGGCCGAACTGGAAGAGATCTGGTCATCGACGCGCAAGACGATCCTCTTCGTGACCCATAACGTGCGGGAAGCTGTTGCTCTGGGTGATCGGGTGCTGGTCTTCGCGCCGCGTCCGGGGCGTATTGTGCGCGAGTTCCGCATTACATTGCCGCGTCCGCGCTCCCTTGAGAACTATCAATTGATGGAACAGGCCAGCGAGATTCTGGCGGTCCTGAAAGAGGCAATGGGTGAGGTGAAGCATGGCGAAAGCGATTAAGGTAGCGGCACCGGCGGAGCGGCGTCTGTCGGTCGGCACATGGGTGCGACGGATTGTCTTCTATATTGCTGTAGTGTTGTTCTGGCAGGGCATTGTGTCGCTGCACATCTGGCCGGAATATGCCCTACCCGGGCCGTTGGAAGTGTTAAATGCACTGATTCTCGGTCTTCAGTCGGGGCTGTTTGTGCTGGCAAGCCTGGTAAGCCTGCAACGCATGCTTATTGGCTACGCGATCTCAATGGTGATCGGGGTGCTGCTTGGCATCTTGATCGGGCGGGTACGTGTCGCTGAAGAGACTCTTGGGACGCTGGTTATGGGGTTACAGGCGCTGCCAAGCGTGTGTTGGTTGCCGCTGGCTGTGCTCTGGTTTGGTTTGAGCGAGCAGGCTATCATCTTTGTGGTCGTGATGGGTGCGCTCTTCTCGATCACGCTTGGTGTGGTGAACGGCATCAAGAACACGCCGCCCATCTACCTGAACGCCGCTCGAACGCTTGGAGCTCGGGGAATCGCACTGGCGACTCAGGTGATTCTGCCTGCTGCTATGCCCGCGATTTTGAATGGTTTTAAGCAGGGATGGGGCTTCGCGTGGCGCTCGTTGATGGCCGGTGAACTGCTTTTCGCCTCGCTGAGTCTGGGAAACCAGCTTCAGGCGGGTCGCGACCTGAATGATGCCGCGAAGGTGTTGGCAGTGATGCTGGTGATTATCGCTATTGGTGTGATTATCGATTCGCTGCTGTTTGCGACGCTGGAACGGCGATTGCGAGAACGATGGGGGTTACAGCGCTAAGCACATGGCTCAGGCGGAGGGCGCAGGGGCTCAAGCAAGACGACTCTCTACAACATGGTATAATGTCTGTGGATTTTGAATCGTTTCGCGTCAATAGAGCAATACGACAAACTCGCGGGTCTGTTCGTGATGCGGTGATTGATGCATGTGGCGAATGAGATAAGGCTTGCTTGAGAGGAGCGCTGACCTGATGTCGATGTCGGATATTGAGATACCGCTGTTCCCGCTCGATGTCGTCCTTTTCCCCGGAACGGCTTTGCCGCTGCATATCTTTGAAGCGCGTTATCGCTCGCTGATTACGGATTGTCAGCGGGATCATATGCCGTTCGGGGTGGTACTGGCGAAGCCGGAAAGTGTCTATCTGGAGGAGGAACCGTTTTCGGTAGGCACGATGGCTGTGATTCATAATCTGGAACGACTGCCCGATGATCGCTATACGCTGATGGCGGTTGGCACACAGCGTTTTCGGATCGTCGAGTTGCATCGGACAACCCCCTACCTATCAGGTGTTGTTGAGCTGTTATATGACGACGCAGAGCCGGATGAGATGCTGTATCCACCTATGACGCAAGCGAACTCGCTCTTTCTTCGCTATCTGAATATGGTCCTTGAGTGCATGAACGAAGAAGGGAACACCGTTGCGCTCCCTGAATTGCCCGAGGATCTTTCATACTTTATTGCGTACTTCCTTGAGATTCAGAATGAGGTCAAGCAACACCTGCTGGAGCTGACATCCACCCGCCAGCGACTGCAAGAGGAGATTGAAATCTTGCGGCGTGAGGTTCCCTTTATGCGGCAAATACTCTCGAAAGAAATATCAGAGGAACGTTGCATGTTGAATTAGCTGACGTTTTTTCCGGTTGACGTCTGTCGAGGTCGGGTGATATAACGTGTATCACATCGTTTGCTTGCATCATCTTTGCCTCAGTGTGGAGCCAGATGGTGCAAAAATGTAGTGGGGTCTACTGAAAATCAGGCGGCGCTCGCCGTTCTGATTCTTTTTTGTCTTTTTTCCTCTTTTCTTTTCGGCGTTGTATTCGGGATAGATCGAAGGAGGTCGATAGTTCCATGTCTGATGTGATAGCCCCGACAGCGGCGGCTGAGACCGCACAGGCAAAAGAAACACGGATGCCGCGCAAGCTCGCGTGGTTGCTGGCTTTTGCCTGTGCCGTTTCGGTCGCGAACCTGTACTATATTCAACCGGTTTTGCCTGATATGGGGCGAACATTCTCGGTAACAGCAGGGCAAATCGGCTTTGTGGCGACCTTGACACAGTTTGGTTACGCCGCTGGCTTGCTCTTTATTATCCCGCTTGGGGATCGTTATCGACGGCGTTTGCTGATCTGTCTGATGCTGGTGCTGGTTGCGCTGGCGTTGGTCGCCGTTGCGATCTCTCCATCGCTTCTGATCTTGTCTCTTGCAAGCTTTGCCGTTGGTGCAACCACGATTGTGCCACAATTGATTATCCCGATGGCGGCGGGAATGGCGCATCCTCAGGAGCGCGGGCGCGTGATTGGTGTGGTGATGACCGGGCTGCTGATTGGTATTCTGCTTGCGCGAACGTTCAGCGGTTTTATAAGTGCACAGCTCGGCTGGCGAGTCGTCTATTGGATCGCGGCAGCCATGATGATCTTGCTGGCGGTAGCGCTGCATTTCCTGCTACCCGAAGAGTACCCGCAGGCGAATATGAGCTACCCGCAACTGCTTAAATCGCTCTGGGGCCTGTTTCGCACCGAGCCGGTGTTGCGCGAGGCAAGCTGTATCGGTGCGCTGGTGTTTGGTGCGTTTAGTGCGTTCTGGGCAACACTCTCGTTCTTCCTGGAGACGCCGCCATACCACTATGGCAGCGATGTTGCAGGAACTTTCGGGCTGGTTGGCGTTGTTGGAGCGCTTGCTGCCTCGCTTGTGGGCCGGATTGCGGATAGACATAATCCGCGCCTGACGGTTGGCTTTGCGCTTGGTATTGTGCTGGTCTCGTTTGTGATCTTCTGGCTGACCGGCCAGTTCCTCTGGGGGCTGATTATTGGCGTGATCCTGCTGGATCTGGGCTCACAGGCGAATCAGGTCTCGAATCAGGCGCGAATCTACAGTTTGAACCCGGCTGCGCGCAATCGATTGAACACGGTCTATATGGTGTTCTATTTTGTCGGTGGCTCGATTGGTTCAGCGCTTGGAGCGTTTGGGTGGAGCTTTGCGAAGTGGAATGGTGTCTGCCTGATTGCCTGTATTCTGTTGGTGCTGGCGTTGCTGCTCTACGGAGTCAACAGCCTGCGCCGCAAGATGTAATTCAGCGAAAACAAGAAATGCGCCCTCCCCAACGGGGAGGACGCATTCTTTTCTGGGAGGTTTCAGATGTCTAGCTGGCAGCCTTCTGATGTTCTGCGACCAGGGCTTGCTGAACGTTGCCTGGCACCTCTTCATAATGGGCGAACTCCATCGTGAAGGAGCCTCGGCCCTGAGTGATCGAGCGCAGGTCGGTCGCATAGCGCAGCATCTCGGCCTGTGGCACTTGAGCGGTAATCTTCTGCATCCCGTTTTCCAGTGGCTCCATGCCCATCACGCGCCCGCGCTTGGTGTTGATGTCGCTCATGACGTCGCCCATATTGTTTTCAGGAACCACAATGGACACATCCATGATCGGCTCAAGGATCACGGGGTTCGCGTGGGGGACCGCCTCTTGCATGGCGAGTGAGGCTGCGACCTCAAAGGCCTGAATCGAGGAGTCAACCGGGTGATACTTGCCGTCATAGAGCGCGACCTTGACATAGACCATCGGATAGCCTGCCACAAAGCCGCGCTTGAGCGATTCGCGCACGCCTTTCTCAACGCCCGGGATAAACTGGTTCGGCACAACACCGCCCACGATGCGATCTTCAAAGATGAAGGTCTGTTCGCTATCGCGTGGAAGTGGCTCAATCTCCAGCCAGACATCACCGAACTGGCCGTGACCGCCTGTCTGGCGCTTATGGCGACCGTTGGCTTTTGCCTTCTTGCGGATCGTCTCACGGTAATGGATATGTGGCTCTGCGGTTTGCAGGTCAACGCCGAACTTGCGCTTGATGTTCTCGACCGCGATCTGAAGGTGCGTCTCGCCCATACCGGAGATCAGAGTCTCTGCCGTCTCCGGGTCGCGGGCCACGCGGAGTGTGCGATCCTCCTCAACGATACGAGAAAGAGCCTGTCCCATCTTATCCAGATCGCTTTGACTCTTTGGTGTCACGCGAAGTGTGAAGCAGGGCTGCGGGAAGTCGATCGGGCCCAGCGGGGTTGTAACCGCTTTATTGCTGGTCAGGGTATCGCCTGTATGGGTGTTGGTTAGTTTGGTTACTGCACCAAAATCGCCAGCCGGGATCTCGTTTGTGGGCTCTGCCTGTAATCTGCCACGCGGAACGGTCATCTGTCCAATACGCTCGGGCGTTTGGGTCTGAATATTGTAGAAGAGCGTATCGGGCTTGAGGCTGCCGGTATACACACGGAAGGTTGTAATTGTGCCAACCTGCTGCACTGATGTCTTGAAGACAAGCGCCGACATCTCGTCCCCGAAGCGTTTTGCATCCTCTGGAACGGCCTCTGCCGCGCTTGGAAGATAATCGATAAGGGCATCAAGCAGCGTCTGAATGCCGATATTTTTTGTCGCTGAGCCGCAAAGTACGGGGATCAGTTGGCCCGCGTGGGTTCCCTGTCGAACGAGCGAGAGCAATTCATCATCGGAGAGTTCTTCGCCTTCGAGGAACTTTTCCATCAAGGTGTCATCGTTCTCGACAGCCGATTCAATGAGCTGCTCACGATAGGTATTGATGGTATCCTGCAAATCGGCGGGGATGGATACCTCTTGCACGGCGTTGCCGCCTTCAAAGGTGTAGGCTTTCCTGCAAATCAGATCCACCACACCGTGGAAGCTGGATTGTTCGCCGAGCGGGATTTGCAGCGGAACCACTGAATGTCCGAATTGGGCTCGAAGCGATTCAAGGGCGCGTTCAAACGATGTATTCTCACGATCGAGCTTATTCACAAGGACCATGCGGGGGAGCTTGCGTTCGTTCGCATATTGCCATGCCAGTTCGGTACCAACTTCTACCCCTTTTTCCGCAGTCACAACAACCAGGGCTGCATCTGCGACGCGCAAGCCTGCTTTGACTTCGCCGACAAAGTCCATATAACCGGGGGTGTCAATGAAGTTGAGTTTGTGGTCATGCCATTCGACGGGGATCACCTTCGTGTTTAAGGACATCCGGCGCTTGAGTTCCTCGGGGTCGTGGTCGGGAATCGAGGTGCCGTCATCGACTTTGCCCTGACGAGTCACCGCACCGCTATCATACAGCGCTGCATCGATAACCGACGTTTTTCCGGCTCCAACGTGGGAAATTAACGCTACGTTGCGAATTTGTTCCGCACTATATACCTTCATAAGCCCGAAATCCTCCTGTCTTTCTAGCAAGAGGCGGTCTGTCAGGCCGCATCGGGGTCTGACCATAGACCACCTTTTGCAACGCGTGACATTGTTCTTCGGCCGGTTTGTTAGCTGGTACAGGAACGTTTTCTGCTATACATATCCTGTGTAGTAGGATTAGTATATCAGCTATGTGCAGTTTATTCAACAGGGTATCCTATGCCTCAGTGCTTGTCAGGGGGCATCGTACTGTCTATTGTTTCACTGTCCTTTCCCTGCTATACTTGAATCGGACCTTCTACCAGTTCTTTTTTTAGCGTACGGGAGAGTTGAATACATGACCGTAGATATACATGACCTTGAAGCCATTCTGGCGCGTCAGGAGGAGTGGCGGCAGAAGCAGACCATCAACCTGATTGCCAGTGAGAACGCACAGAGCCCCGCTGTACGTCGTGTGCAGAACTCCGATTTTATGGGACGCTATGCGGAAGGCCACCCCAATGAGCCCGGGAAAGTGCTTCGTTACTACCAGGGCACAAAGTATATTGATGAGATCGAGTCAATGGTGACCCGTGAAATATGCGAGCTTTTCGGCGCGAAACAGGCAGATGTGCGCCCGATTAGTGGAAACGCGGCCAATACGGCGATCGCGCTTGGCTATTTGCGTGGTGGTGATGCTGTTGTCGCGAACTCAACGGATGCAGGCGGCCATATCAGTCACGGACCGGTCGGGGTGATCGGACGTCGTATTCAGAACCGCGGGCAGCTTCTCAAGCTTGGTTCGGAGAAGTCCGTCCACCTTCATTATTTGCCCCTGACCGAGGATCGCTATCACGTGGACGCGCAGAAAGCGATCGAATTGATCGATACGGTCTCTCCGCAACTGGTGATTATGGGGAAAAGCCTGTTCCTCTTCCCCGAGCCGCTCTCTGAGGTGGCGGCGTTCTGTCAAACAAAGAAGATCCCTGTGTTGTATGATGCGGCCCATGTGCTTGGCCTGATCGCGGGCGGCCAGTTTCAAGATCCGCTGCGTGAGGGCGCGACCTGGATGACGGGCAGCACACATAAGACCTTCCCCGGCCCGCAGCGTGGCGTGATTCTGAGCAATCTTGAGAGTCCCGAGGCCGAGAAGAAGTACTGGGCGGTGGCTGATCGCGGGGTGTTCCCCGGCTCTTCCAGTAACCACCATCTGCACTCGTTGGCCGGGTTGGTTGTCGCCACTCGCGAGATGAAGCAGTATGGTCGCGAGTATGCACAGCAGATTATTCGCAATGCGCAGGCTCTCGGACGTGCGCTGGACGAACTGGGAACGCCAGTCGAAGCACGTGAGTTCGGGTACACACAGAGCCATATCATCGCGGTCAATGTCGCCGAGTGGGGTGGCGGCGTCGAGGTTGCCAAACGCCTTGAGGAGAACGATATTATTCTGAACTACAACATGTTGCCCGGCGATAGCGATCCTCGGAACCCCTCTGGCTTGCGTATCGGCACGTCAGAGATGACCCGCTTCGGCATGGATGAGAAGGCGATGGGCGAACTGGCGCAGTTAATGCATGATGCCATTCGCGGGAAGGATGTGAAAGAAGAGGTCCACAGGCTGCGAAGCCGCTTCCTTGACATGAAATATGTCTAGCATGTTGAAGGGAAGCGAGGGTAACGGGTGCTCTGCTCGTTACCCTTTTTTATTGTATTCCTGCTCCGGCCAGTAGAGCGATTTCCCGAGCAAAATATCTGGTTTGCCGGGGCCGTTGGCATCGGGAATAACGCCGATAATGCGATAGCCGAGCTTCTGGTAGAACTCATAGGGATGGCGCTTCAGGTTTTTGATGCGCGCCACATGCTCCCAGATATTCGGAAAGAGGTTGATTCCGGCTAGCGAAGTTCTTCCGGTCTCGTCATCGCTGCCCAGGGTGATGGTCAGGCCGCCGCGCTGGCGCACCTGCTCCTCAAAGTCACGGACCAGCGCCGCCCCGACACCGCGCCCCTGGCAGACAGGATCAACGACCAGCGGGTGCAGCTCCCAGACTCTGCCGTGATAGGCGCTGCTTCCGGCGATCCAGCCAAGCACGCTGTTCTGCTCATCGATGGCGATGCGGCTGATAAAGCCATCCCCGGTGTTTTCACGAATCTCTTCCAGGGCGCTGTCTCGATCGGGCCAGGACGTAGGAGACGAGGCTGCGAAACCGGCGATCAGGATACGCGCCACCGCTTCCACAGCGGCCTCATCCTGGAGGGAGAGATCACGAATCTGTACCATACATCTCTTCTTTTCTATCGAATGTGTGCAGTGTATGCAGGATCAACTCTCTGACCTCGGCGATCATGCCGGCGCTGGCGGTGGGCCGCTGTAAAAATTGCGACAGGCTGAGCAGATCCAGCAGTTTCGCGATGATACGCCAGGCTGGCGGAAGAAAGCCCCCATATTCACGATAGCCGCGAATAAAGGCTTGCTCAAAGCTATGCGGCAGCCGATGCGCGTAGCGGAGCATGTTGCCAATATCGAAGAGTGGTGTATCCGCGAAGGCGAATTCCCAGTCCAGCACGGCGGCTGTCTGCCAGCTTCCGTTCTGTGGCCGTACCAGGATGTTGATTCCCTTGTAGTCTCCGTGCGTCAGCCGTGGGATAGCGTCGGAGCCAGACACAAGCAGATAACTATTGCGTTGCACAAAGTTCAGCAGCCACGTGGTTTCTCTTGAGCCGAGGCGCTCTACAGCCGGACTATCCGTCCAGATCTCCTCAAGTAGTGTGAGAAAGGTGTCAGGCCGCTGGAATGGCTCTATCACCGTCAGCTCGGGGCCAAGAATACCCGCCTCTGGAAAGCGATAGCTTCCGATTTGGGCCAGCGTTTGGCCGACGGCATAGGCACAGATCGCAAGCTCTGCCTCGGTGCCGTGCTTCTGTATCTTGCTCAACAGTGGACCTTCAATCCAGCGCAGCACTGCGTAGGGTTTGTCAAAGCGCTGCATGTCGGGGTCCGCATAGAGCACCTCCGGTATCGGAACATGCGGATAGAGCAGGCGGAAGAGGTTGAGATTCTTCCGGCAGGCTCCCTGATCGCGCATATAGATCCGCAGGACAACGGCCTCTGTGGAGTCTGGGAAGGTGATCTTATAGTTTGTATTGCAATGTCCCTCTGTCAGCAGCTCGATGCTGGCAGGGCGCTTCCCGGGGAAGACTGGTTGCAACAGCTCCTGAAGCGTCTCGGGTTCAAGCCGGACAAAGGCGTGCAGTCTTCCCCAGGTTTCTTCCACGCTATGCCTCGGCTTTCTGCTGATATTGGGCAAGCAGATCGAGTAGCCACTGCTCGTCATGGACGGGGACGCCGGCTTTTTGTGCTTTTGCCAGCTTGGAACCGGCATCTTCTCCGACGATCAGATGATTGAGCGATTTGCTAACACCCGTTGCGATGGTGCCGCCGAGCTGCTTGATTGCTTCCTCTGCCTTCGGGCGTGACATGCTGGATAGGCGACCGGTAAGCAGGAAGGTCTGACCGGCAAGCGGGCCATCCTGACCGTGACGCTCTTCCTTCATATTCACGCCAGCCGCGCGCAGGCGCTGAATCAGGTCCCGATTCGCGGGCTGTTGGAACCATGTATAGACGCTATGGCCGATCTTCGGACCGATGCCCGGAATGGCGTTGATCTGCTCCTCAGAGGCATTCATTAGCTGGTCGATGTCGCCGAAGGTGTTTGCCAGAATCTGCGCGGTCTTCTCACCGACGTAGCGAATGCCCAGAGCGAAGAGCAACCGCGAGAACGGGCGACTCTTACTGGCCTCGATCGCGCCAATCATGTTGTTTGCGCTCTTCTCTTTGACGCCCTCAAGCTGCAGGAGTTGGTCTTTTGTCAGGTTGTAGAAGTCAGAGACGGTCTGGATCAGGCCCGCATCAACAAGTTGCTCGCAGGTCTTTTCGCCGATAGTATCGATGTCCATTGCAGGCTTCGAGACAAAGTGTGTGATGCTCTCGAAGTTGCGTCCCGGACAGTGCGGATTCGGGCAATAAGCCATTGCCTGATCTGGAATACGCACAATCTTCGTGCCACAGCGCGGGCAGTTTTCCGGTAGATGGTACACCTCTTCTTGACCGGTTCGGCGCTCGATGACGGGCTTGACGACCTGGGGAATCACTTCACCGGCGCGCTGCACCAGTACCCAGTCACCAATGCGCAGGTCTTTCCTCTGAATATCTTCTTCATTGTGCAGGGCAGCCCGCGAGACGGTCACGCCACGAATGTTGATCGGCTCAAGCATGGCCCACGGGTTCAGCGAGCCGGTGCGTCCTACATTGACGCGAATATCCAGGAGCCTGGTTGCTACCTGTGTTGGTGGATATTTGAAAGCAATCGCCCAGCGAGGATCACGTGCAACAACCCCCAGCTCTTCCTGCTGTGCCAGATCATTAATTTTGATAACCACGCCATCAATCTCATAGGGCAGGTTGAAGCGCTCATTTTCCCATTTGTTGCAGTACTCAAGCACCTCATCCAGCGAGTGCGCAAGCTGAATATTCGGGTTGACAGGGAAGCCCCATTCTTTGAGCAGTTGTAGTGTCTCCCACTGCGAGTGAACCTGCATTCCGTCAATATAGCCGATCTGATACCCAAAGAAGTTCAGATTACGGCTCGCGGTAATACGCGGGTCCTTCTGGCGCAGCGAGCCGGCAGCGGCGTTCCGTGGATTGGCAAAGAGCTTGCCACCGGTGATCTCGGCGTTGAGCTTCTCAAAGCTATCGATAGACATATAGATTTCGCCGCGCACCTCGACTCGATCTGGGATTCTGTCGCCGCGCAGGCGTTGCGGGATGGTGCGAATGGTGCGCACGTTGGGGGTCCAGTCCTCACCGACCATACCATCACCACGGGACGCACCAATTGTCAGCTTTCCTTTTTCATAGGTCAGAGCCATTGCCAGACCATCAATTTTGAGTTCGCAGACGTAAGAAAAGGTCGCGTCGGGAAGAATGTTTTTTGCGCGTTTGTACCATTCGCGCAGCTCTTTTTCGTTGCGTGCATTGGCGAGGCTTAACATCGGGACCGGATGCCGATGCTGGGGAACTTCCTGTGTTGGTGTGCTGCCGACTCGCTGTGTGGGCGATTCTGGTGAGACCAGCTCGGGGTGTTCCTGCTCGATCTGTTGCAGTTCCCGCATGAGCTGGTCATATTCGGCATCAGTCAGGGTCGGGTTGTCCTCGATATAGTATTGATAGTTGGCCTCCTCGATCTGATGCCGCAGCTTCTCCACATGAGCGGCGAGCTGATTTTCATCCTTTGGTGGTTGCTGTTCCCAGAGTGTCCCCTGAGTGCCTGCCGCTTGCTTCTGTCCTTCAGGCGTCTCGTTCTGCATTCTCTCTCTTTGCTCCTGATTTTTTTATGCCTGATCTTCTCTTCTTTTTAGAAGGCCTGATAGTGGAAAACGTCTGGCTGTCCTTCATACAGGCCCTCGATTGTCTTGCGCCATTGTGTAAAGAGGGGACCACCCCGAAAATCAACGGTATGTGCCTCAAGGGATGTCCAGACGTTTGTAACCATGTAGCGTCCGGGATGCTCAATACAGCGGGTTGCGTGAGCCGAAATACAGTCAGGGTGCTCCCGGATCGTATCCAGTCCTTTGATAATTGCCTGTCCTAGTTCCTCTTCTTTGCCCGGGATAGCGGTAAAAAGGGCAATCTCTGTTACCATGTTTCATCCTCCCTTGATACTAAGACGTTCCAATTGGCGAGAGAAGACCGCACTGCTTCAGCCTCTTGATATCCTATCATGAATTGCCTGTCTGGTATAGGGTGTGAGAGAAAAGCAGAGCGAGAGCAGAAGCCCCTGCTCTCGCTCTGTGGCTCAGGCTGCTTTGCCTGTATCCCAATCTGTCGAGAAGGTTTTTTGCAACGTGGAGAGGACATCGGGGTCAGTAACGAGAATACCAACCTCCCGGTTCTTGTCCAGCGACGAGGTAGAGATGTTCTCGGAGCCGACAAAGCCAAGCTGTCCATCGGCAACGAATATCTTGGCGTGCATGATGAGCTTGCCCGCAAACTTCACCTTGACGCCGCCTTTCTTGATATGCTTGATACCTTCGTCATTGTTGTCCATTGAACGTGGCTTTGGCACAATGACCTGTACCTGAACGCCTCGCTTGGCGGCTGCAATGAGAGCGTTTTCAACCTCATCATCCTGCATCTCTTCTGCCTCGACCAGCAAGGTCTTTTTGCTATTGTTGATGATTGACAGGAAGTGGCTGCGTGAGTTCAACGGACTGAGCACAAGGTTTGGATTATCAAACGAGAAATCCTTGCGATCCCAGTCGGCGTTGAACATGTCGATGAGGACCTTCACGTCTTGAGGGTTTTTGTCAATGATGCCATATTCGCGGTTCGCTGCGCTGCTGCTGCCGCCAAGCGCTGACTTGGTCAGATTGGCCGTCATAATGTAGGCTGTTGTGCCGTCAAGAATCATGAGCTTGGAGTGGGTCAGGCGATATTTGGGGTTGGTCGCTTTTGCCTGTGCTCCCGCCGCCTTGAGCTTGTCCATTGTCTCCTGTGGTTTGGCTGCACCACCACCGCCATAGGGGTTATCTTCCAGCATTACCCGCACGTCTTTGCCTTTTTTCGCCGCCGATTGCAGTGCGCTTATCACGTTTGGCTCGGTCAGGAGATAGACCTGAACCCAGACTGACTTTTTCGCGCTGCTGATCGCATCGGTGATGACCTGATAGCCCGCGTCTGGCTCAACAAACACATCAACATCGTTTGCGCCATTTGACGAGGTTGGTGTGTTGTCTTCGCTCTGCTGGTTTTGTCCGCTTGTCGTTGGATTTCCTGTGCAACTGGCCAGAATCAGACAGAGCAGCAGTAATGCCAGAAAGGTGCTGGCAATTACTGACTTTTTCCGGGAGTGGTTCTGTGTCATGTGTTTTTGATACCTGTCTACGCTTTTTGTGCCCGACAGGCACTCCTTTCTATCCCGTTCTTGACAACGCTTACGCGCTGTGCATCCCTACTCCTGTTCACGAAACAGGTATATGTTCTTAATGAAAGAAAACCGGAAATGGATATCCTTTTTGCTGAAAGAGTGGCGGATCTTTCAGATGGTGCAGTCACATCATATCATGTCGACAGGGCTTTGTCGGCACGAATCAGGTGGGGAAAGCCCGAACGAGCTTTCCCCTTGCACCATCTTACGGATGGAGGGCGATAAACAAAGGAGCAAGCACAAGTGTGATCGTGCTCAGTAGCTTGATCAGCACATGCAGCGAGGGACCGGCGGTATCCTTGAAGGGATCACCAACGGTGTCACCGACCACACCGGCCTTATGGGGCTCGCTCTTTTTGCCCAGAACCAGCGCCCCGGCTTCGGCACGGTCGACCATCTCGCCCTGAGCATTGACACGGAGATATCCCGCCTCAATGTATTTCTTGGCATTATCCCAGGCGCCGCCGCCATTATTCAGGAAGAGTGCAAGCACGATGCCGCCCATTGTCCCGACCATCAGCAGGCCTGCTTCGGCATGAGGACCGAGAATTACCCCTACTGCGATTGGTGTCAGTACGGCCACCAGTCCGGGCAGGACCATTGCCCGCAACGCGCCCTTCGTGCTGATATCAACACAACGGGCATAGTCGGGGTCGGCTCGATCGGCCACATTTTCGGCCATAATCTTGGGGTTATCGCGAAACTGACGCCGCACCTCTTCAATCATTGCTTTTGCTGCCTTGCCCACGGCCTGAATCGCTAACGAGCTAAAGAAGAAGATCAATGTCAGCCCGATGAGCGAGGCAATAAAGACCGAGATATCAGCCAGATCGACCCGATAGACATCAGGCGTCGGGTTGTGGCGGAAGAGCTCGTCCAGGTAGGCGGTAAAGAGCAGAAAGGCTGCTAGTGCCGCGGACCCGATGCCGTACCCTTTGGTCAGGGCTTTGGTGGTATTACCCACGCCATCGAGTGCGTCGGTAATGTCACGCACTGCTTCGGCCTGTCCGCCCATTTCGGTAATGCCGCCCGCGTTATCGGTGATAGGCCCGAAGGTATCCATTGCCAGAATGTACGCGCAGCTCATCAGCATGCCCATTGTGGCGACGGCAGTGCCAAAAATGCCACCCGGGCTGATGACCATCGGCACGCCCGCGACCGCTGGCATCGTGACCTGACTCCCTAAAAAGAAGGAGAGGCCCAGTGCGCCACTGATCGCCAGCACTGGCAGGGCGGTGCACTCAAAGCCGATGGCGATGCCTGTAATAATTGTCGTGGCCGGCCCGGTCAGCGTGGAGGCGGCGATTTCGCGCACGGGACGCCAGGTACCGGCGGTGTAGTACTGGGTGATGTAGACAAAGGCAACGCTCAGCAAAATGCCCACGATACCCGAGAAACCGAACCAGAGCCAGCCGGGAATGTTGTAGTTGCCGGTGACGCCCGTCCCTTGCAGCAAGAGATAACTGCCAGCTACAACGCCGATGGCCGAGAGGATGCAGGTAATCCAGTAGCCGACGTTGAGCTGCTTCATGGCGATTTCGCCGGGGTCGCGACCTGCTGCCTTGTCCGGCTCGGTCACAATTGAGGGGCGAAGCCACATAATGCCGATGCCCGAGGCGATCAGCCCGAAGGCGCGAACGACCAGCGGAAAGAGAATCCAGCCAATATTATGTGTCGCCAGATAGAGATTGACGCCCAGAATCATCGCGCCAATGTTTTCGGCGGCGGTTGACTCAAAGAGGTCGGCGCCACGGCCCGCACAGTCTCCCACGTTATCGCCGACCAGATCAGCAATCACGGCCGGGTTGCGTGGGTCGTCTTCGGGGATGTTGGCTTCCACTTTGCCGACCAGATCAGCGCCAACATCAGCCGCTTTGGTGTAGATGCCGCCGCCGAGCTGGGCGAAGAGGGCAACAAAGCTCGCGCCAAAACCGAACCCGACAATCAGGGAGGGGGCAAGCTGCGGGTTGGTCAGGCCTCCGTAGGCAGTAAAAAGCAGGGAGACACCAAGCAAGGAGAGGGCAACAACCAGAAAGCCGGAGACCGCTCCGCCTCGTACGGCCACAGTTAACGCTTCTCCCAGGCTCCGCCGGGCCGCGCTGGCTGTACGGATGTTGGATTTGACCGCTACGTACATGCCGATGTAGCCAGAGATACCAGAGCAGAGAGCGCCGATCAGGAAGGCAACCGCGGTGTGCCAGGCCAGATCCCATTTCTGGGCCAGACTCCCCTGACTCAAGAGATACAGTACGCCTGCTACGAGGATTGCGGCAAAGATGGAGAGTACGGCGATGGTGCGATATTGCCTGTGCAAGAATGCCATTGCCCCTTTAAAGATAGCGTCTGCCACTTTTTGCATGGCCGGGGTGCCGGTATCCTTACGTAAAACATAGTTGGCAAGGAAGGCCGCGAAAAGAATTGCCAGTAGCCCTATGCCTATGGGAACCCAGATGTAGTTGGTCACGATAGACAGCCTCCTTTCACGAAGCCTGACTCGAAGCGAAGCCGCGTGAGCGCTGACACTCACGCATTCGGCTTGTGTCTTACGATGACTGAACGTCCCTCCTACAATCATTGTAAAAAAAGGTGATGCAGCTTCCCTCTCTCTGGTAGAGAGGGAGAATCGAAAGATAGTGTAACATATGCGCGTATTCTGTGACAAGAGAATTTTATCCTATTTACACATATATGGTTTTTGTAATGAATCTATTCTGGTAAATTTCCTGTCGATCGGGCGCTTTCTGCTCGCTTGATTATACAGGCAATGCCGGAAATACGTGTATATTTGTCGAGTATAAAGGGAAAAATTTGTATAGATGTGCTTTTCTGAGAAAATAGAAGAAGAGTGTGTTCCTTGCTTAGAAGAAAGAGAAATAGGCATGAATCGTGTTGAGAAGGGCAGGGCCGGCAAGGGGACAGTATATTGATATTTCAATTCATAGTAGTGGAAAATGGAAGCGCTTTTCTATTCTCACTCAAATGAAAAACGCTTCCAAAAAAAGGCTATGCCACCCGCGACTCAGGCGAGTGGCAGACGAAGCAGACATTATTTCTCGTCTTTGGTGTTCATCGCGGCCTCGATCCGTGGCAGGGCCGGTACAACCTGCTTCTTGCGCGAGACGAGACCCTCAACCACGATAGAGTGACCATCTTTCTCCAATGGCGCATTGAAGACCTCGGAGGCAGCGGCCTCGCAGTTGTGGAGCAGCAGGCGGCAGCGCATGTTCAGAATGTCAACGATCATGAACATGAAGGCGGTGTAGTTGCGCTCTTTGGAGAGCCGTTTCATCGTATCGAGCAGTTCAGGTAGGCGCTTCTCGACAGTGGCCGGGCTGGCGGTCTCGACGGTGCCTACAGCGAACTTACCGGAGCGCACATTGAACTCCTTGAAATCGGAGGTCAGCAGTTCCTCGGCGTCCTTCTCGTTGAGCTCGCTGGCGGCGGCGGCAAAAATGGCCTGTCCATATTCCTCGATATCTTCTCCGGCGATGGCGGCCAGCTCGGCTGCTACCTGCTCATCGGTCGGGGTGCAGGTGGGAGAGCGCAGGATCAGCGTGTCATAGAGTAGACCAGCGAGCAGGAGTCCGGCAACCTCGCGCGGAATGGCGATCCCCGCTTCATGATAGAGTTTGGTGATGATTGTGCCGGTGCAGCCTACCGGTTCAGCGCGGAACATGATCGGCTTGCTGGTGTAGACATCGGCAATGCGGTGATGGTCGATAATGCCGAGGAGTTCGGCTTCGTCGATGCCATCAACGGCCTGCGAGCGCTCGTTATGGTCAACCAGAACCACCCGCTTCGGACGCGGCTTGATCAGGTCTGTGCGGGACACGTAGCCAACCAGCCGGTTGTCAGCGTCGACGACGGGCAGCGAGCGGTGTCGCATGATGGATCCCTTGATCTCGCTAAGCAGATCCTCCGGGTGGCAGAACTCAAAGTCGCGGTTCATAATATCCTGAACCTGAATACTCAGATTGATCAGGCGAACGGCGGTAAAGGTGTGATGCCCTGTGCTGATGACCATAACTCCATGCTGCCGGGCGGCAGAGAGGGTCTTTTCTGAGACGAGCAGATCACCGGTAATGACCAGGGCGGCGGCACCATTTTCGATGGCGGTGAGCTGTGCGTCTTCGCGATCGCCAACCACGACGAGGCATCCCGGCTCAATGTACTCGGTCATGGTCTCGGCTTCCATCGCGCCAACAAGGATGCGGTTGCCTAATGGCTTGCGTCCCTCAACCAGCACGCGACCACGCAGCACCTTGACCAGATTCTCTTTATGCAGGGGAATCCGGTTAACGGACTGTGGATCAAGATCATTGAAGAAGAGCTTGGCGAAGTCCTCGTTGGTGATAATACCATGGACCTTGTTGTCTGCATCGATGACGGGCATTGAGCGGCGCTCATGCTCCTGAAGGAGCTGGCCTGCTTCAAGTAAGGGCTGATCGATATGAGCAGAAATAACGCCACGGCGCATGACATCTCTGACTTGCAGGTAGACATCGTCGAGAGCTTCAGGAGGCGTAACGTTATAGCGGTCGAGCACAAAGCGAATTTCCGGCTTCAATTTTCCATTGCGGGCGGGAATGGCGTTCTCGTTTCCCTGCATCTGTAGAAGCCGAGCATAGGCATATGCTGAGGCCACCGAATCCATATCTGAGCTTTTATGTCCAATTACGTATATTGGCTGTGCCATTTGGTTACTCACTCCGAAATTTTGGGGTCTTTTCTAGTCACTTTTGATGTAGGGAATTGGTGACTCTCGAATTATCTCTTGAATGCGGCATGCCGTCAAGCTTATCTTAGCTGTATCTGACGCGTGAGTTGATTTCTTACGTAGATCTGCCCCATTTTACCACAGCCATTTGCTGATAGATGAAGCCTCTTTACAAGCCGATTTGTGTCGAAAGATGCTTTTCAGTATGCCGCTTTCTTGCTTCTTTGCTGAAAGAGCACGCCAGCACATGGATCAGGCCCCTCTGCTGTCCGCATCTTACCCCCTCCATTTTTAGTATAAAGAGTGGTAGAAAGACGGTGAAATGCCTGCTTCCATTCGCTGGCCTGTTCTGTCACACAAACAAGCGAAAAAGACCTCCCCGACAGGAGAGGCCTCATCGAGTCTGGTTTTAGTGTGCCGCCTCTTCGACGAAGCGCACCATGACCTCCATATCATCCAGTGCGCGTTGAGCGACCGGATTGTTCTGTCTGGGAACCTGTGCAAGGGCCTTGTATGCCCGCTGACAATACTGACTCAGGAAAGTACGGCAATACGCCCGGGTGCCTGTGCGCTCCATGCATTCCAGCACGGTACGAACCTGCTCGGTGCTCAGTGGCTCCTGCTGCTGGTAGATCTGCTGAAGCCTTGCTCGATCCTCGGCGCTGGCCTGTTCGAGCGCATGAAGGATGGGCAGGCTTTTCTTGCGTCGATAGATGTCGCCTGCTTCAGTCTTGCCCAGTTCGGCAGTCGTTGCCCAGACGCCAAGCAGATCATCGCGTACCTGAAAGGCCAGACCGATTGCTTCGCCGAAGGTTCGCAGGCTCTCAATAGTGGCCTGATCCCGGGTGCCAAGCATCGCGCCCATCTCGGCTGCACAGGCCATGAGCGCTGCGGTCTTGCGTTGTATCATATCGATGTACATGGCTGTCGAGACCTCGGTCTGATCCTCGAAGCTCATGTCCAGATATTGGCCTTCGGCAAGGGTCAGGCAGCTTCGGTCGAGGACACGCCCGAGCCGCGCTGCAATCTCGCCCTCAACGCCTTTTTCCAGCACATCCCAGAGGGCAAGCCGTGAGAGGGCAAACATGCCATCTCCGCTGTTAATGCCGTGTGAGGCTCCCCAGATGCTCCAGAGAGTGCGGCGGTGGCGTCGTTCTTTATCGCCATCAACGATATCATCGTGAATCAACGTGAAATTATGGGTCAGCTCGACTGAGGCGGCAGCCGGGAGCGCCCGTTCAAGATAATCCTGCTCGTTGGACAGTCCCCAGGCCCCGGCAGCTTCGTAGGCGAGGAGCAACAGGGTCGGGCGCAGGAGCTTGCCCGGATTGCTGCTGGTCGGCGTGAAGCTGGCATCAACCCAACCGAGATGGTAACGCATCTGCCCGTAATAGGGGGCGAGGTCGTTCGCGCTCTGGACGGTGGCGGGATCTGCCGCGATGCGCTCAAAGCTGGCCTTGAGAGCGTCACTGATGCGCTGTTGATAGCGCGTTAATGTCGCGTAGAGAGTTGGTGATAAGGTCATGCTAACAGAATTCTTCCCTGTTTTTGAATAATGAAGAACGGCCCTTCCTCTCTCCTTGCTTGCTTCTCTGCTTTTGTGTTGGAAAGAGGAAGGGGGTATTTTTCTCCCGTGACTTCTCTATTAGATTATAGCAGTTTTTTAGGGATGGAAGTAGAAGAAGACAGCGGCAGCAACAGTTCCTAGAGCAACGAGGGTTCGAGCCAGCCCTTTGAGGCCGCCAACAAAGTGCAGGGGTGAACAGAGGTCACAATATCGGTTCACATACTGGTAACGGTGGCCTCGCATCCCGTCGCGAATAATCGTGACATCCTCTGACTTGCGCTGGGTATGCAGCTCGTCACAGATATGCCGTCCGCAGCCGCGACAGAAAAAGTTATCGACAAAGTGTGAGGTATGGGAGATTGACCACTGATCGGGGTAGACCTGAATGCCACACACATAACAGATCTGTTCCTGTGCGAGCCTCATCTGGCGTTCCGCGCAGGGGGAATGATGCTGTTTCGGAAAGTGTTCCTGACAGAAGCTCAGATTGCAGTCGGGACAACGCCCCAGGGCTTCCTCTTCGCATTCCCGGCAGCGGCGTGAGGCAACGACCTTATGGAGCTGTCTGCCCTCGCGTATTGTGCGATTCACCTTCGGCATATGCTTCTCTCTTTTCTTTACTTTGTATCTTCAGGCAGAGCGCTCTAGTGGCGCTCTCTTCTCTTACGTAGAGGCCGTATGGAAAGGTTTCTCTCTGCTATTATAGCATGTTGCTTATTGGGAAAAGAGAAGAATGGGCATATCGGCATATAGCTTGCCTTCTGCTCTGTTCTCTGGCCCTCCTGTTTTCTGGCTGAAGAGAGGTAAGAGGGGGTGAAAGCAGGAAGAAGCAGCAGCTTTTGTTTGCCTTCGTTTTGCCCACAGGTTATGATAAAGGATGGTATTATTGTATCCTTGTTTCTTTTTGAAGCTGTTGTAAGTGAGGATATGTCCATGTCCCAATCACTAGCACCTACAACCTGGGGCCCCTACCAGTTGGAGTGGGGAACTCGGACCTATATCATGGGAATCGTCAATGCGACCCCCGATTCTTTTTCAGGTGATGGTCTCAAGCAGGCTGATCTAACCGTTGAGGAGGTGGTCAAACAAGCAGTCTCCCAGGCGCAACACTTTGCCGGGGAGGGCGCGACGTTTATCGATGTCGGTGGCGAGTCAACGCGTCCCCATGCTCTCAGGGTCTCGGCTGAGGAGGAATTGGCCCGCGTGATTCCGGTGATTCGCGCTATGCGGCAAGAGCTTCCCCCGGAGACGATCATCTCGATTGATACCTATAAAGCGATTGTGGCGGAACAGGCGATCGCTGCGGGAGCAAATCTTATCAATGATATCTGGGGCTTTCAGTATGATCCTGATATGGCGGTCGTAGCGGCAGAACAGGGTGTACCTGTGGTGCTGATGGCGAATATGCGTGGCATCCCCAAGAAACGTGACATTATCAGTGATATCTTGCGCTTTCTCTCGACGAGCATTGATAAGGCTCTGGCCGCCGGCGTGGAGTGGGAGCGCATTATTATTGATCCCGGAATCGGCTTCGGAATGACGCCTGAAGAGGATGTTACGGTGCTGCGACGGCTCGGGGAGCTTCGTTCGCTTGGGCGCCCCATCCTGCTTGGCACCTCGCGTAAGTCGCATATCGGGCGTATTCTTGGCGGCTTGCCTGCCTCCGAGCGCCTGGAAGGGACTGCCGCGACGGTCGCACTTGGCATCGCGCAGGGTGCCGATATTGTGCGCGTGCATGATGTACGTGAAATGCTACGCGTTGCCAGGATGAGCGATGCTGTGGTGCGTGGCTCATTTGCCCTTGAGTAACGCGGGATCTTGCAAACCAGAAACTTGCTAGTAAGGAATCAGTGGAACTCGTGAACTACCAGGATGCACTTGCGTATATCTACGGCTTTAGCGACTATGAGCGCAGTGGCAAGTATACGCGTGACCGTGGGGAGAATCTGCCGCGCATTGCGGCCCTGCTTGAGGCTCTTGGCAATCCCCACCAGGACTATACCAATACTCTGATTGCGGGCACAAAGGGCAAAGGCTCGACCGCTGCAATCATTGAGAGCGTGCTGCGGGCGGCTGCTGTACGCACTGGCCTGTATACGCAACCCGATTTGCATACTTTCCGGGAACGCATGCGCGTCAACGGGCGCTTGATCAGTGAAGATGAGGTTGCGTCCCTGATCCCGACGATTCAACAGGCTGTGGAGGCCGTACGGGCCCGGCAGGAGTTTGGCCCGTTTATCACCTATGAGATTGGTACTGCGCTGGCCTTCCTCTACTTCTCGCGTCAGCAGGTACAACATGCCGTGGTTGAAGTCGGGCTTGGTGGGCGGCTCGATGCCACCAATATCACGCATCCGCTGGTGTCGGTGATTACCTCGATCAGCTATGATCATATGGCTGTGCTTGGAGACACGCTTGAGAAGATCGCGACCGAGAAGGCTGGCATTATCAAACCAGATGGGCTGGTGGTCACATCGGCTCAGGCTCCTGAGGCGTTGTTGGCGATTGCGCGCATTGCGGCCCTGCGTCAGGCTCGGCTGATTCGTGCAGGACATGCGGAGGTTGACCCGGCGCAGGCCGAGGTTGAAAGCGGCGCTCTGCCTCCGCTTCACTATCGCTATCGGCTTCAGGAGAGGCGAGGCGAGCATCAGATCTTTACGGTCTGGACGCCTGAGCATGTCTATTCTGATCTTGAACTGGCGCTGGCGGGTGAGCATCAGCTTGAGAATGCGACGGCGGCGCTGGCAACGTTGGAACAGTTGCGCCAGAAAGGAATTGTCTGGGATGAGGCCGCGCTTCGCGAGGGCCTGCGCTCGGTGCATTGGCCAGGACGCATTCAGGTTGTCGGACAGCATCCGACGATTGTGGTGGATGCGGCCCACAATACCGATTCGCTGCAAAAGCTGCTTCAGGCAATTCATACTTCCTTTGAACCGCGGCGGCTGGTGATGGTCCTCGGGACGTTGCGCGATAAGGATCAGTCCGGCATGGTGCGCGCGCTGGCCGATGTGGATACGGTTGTACTGACGGCGGTCCAGAATCCGCGTGCCACTCCTGTCGCGGAACTGGAAGCGCTCTTTCAGGAGTACGCTCCCCGGGTGAAGCTGTTTCGCGCGGAGCCAAGTAGCGCAGCCATTGATCTCGCAGTGCGTCAGGCCGGAACCGATGCGCTGGTCTGCGTGACGGGTTCGGTGTACCTGACCGGTGAGGCGCTCCGGTGGGCGGCTGCACATGGGGATAAACGATCGAAGGGTGAAATAGAGGGGATAGACCATCCATAAGATTGCTGTATGTGAATATGCTGTAGCAATCGATATTTTGAGAGGGTAATGATATAATCTTGCGTGTAGATCGTCGCATATTCTGGCTGTTTACCAGGCGAGGAGGAAAACATGCAAGGGTTAATGATGAATTACCCTCTCACTCTGCAACATGCCTTTACGCGTGCAACGACCATTTTTTCGCGGAATACGATTGTCACCCAGACCGAGGGAGAGCCCCACTGCTACACCTACAAAGAGTGGGGTGAGCGGGTGATGCAACTGGCGAACGCACTGCGACAGGCGGGCGTGCAGCAGGGTGATCGAGTGGCTACTTTTGGCTGGAACACGTATCGTCATTTTGAGCTCTACTACGCGGTTCCCTGCATGGGGGCGGTCCTGCATACCCTCAATATTCGCCTTTTTGTCGACCAATTGCTGTATATTATCAATGAGGCCGAAGATAAGTTTATTTTCGTCGATGGCGACCTTGTTCCCCTCCTGGAAAAACTGGCTCCACAGCTTCCCTCTGTCCAACTCTATGTCATTATGGGAGAAGCGCCATATGGTACCGGGGCCCTACAGCCGGCTGTTGATTATGAAGCGTTCCTGGCCGGGCAACCTGCTGTGTACGAATGGCCGCAGCTTGAGGAAGATACCGCCGCCGCGATGTGCTATACCTCGGGAACGACCGGGAACCCGAAGGGCGTTGTCTACAGTCACCGCTCGATTTTCCTGCACTCGCTTGGTGTTTGCCTGGCTGATGGCATGGGGCTTTGTGAGCAGGATGTGGCGTTGCCAGTTGTGCCGATGTTTCACGCCAACGCCTGGGGAATCCCGCATGCCGCAGCCTTCACCGGGACCAGCCTTGTGTTTCCGGGGCGCTTTCTGGACCCTGCACGGCTGGCCCGGCTGATGGAGAGCCAGCATGTAACGATCAGCGCCGGAGTTCCCACTATCTGGATCGGGCTGTTGCATCTGCTGGAAAGAGAGCAGTATGACCTCTCGGCCTTGCGCGCCATTTATTGTGGTGGGTCAGCGGCGCCCCGGAGTCTGATTGAGGGACTGGCGCGCAAAGGGATCAATCTGTTGCATGCCTGGGGAATGACCGAAACCTCTCCGCTGGCCAGTATGGCCCGTCCGCGGCGCTTACAGGCTGAACAGTCGCTGGACGAGCTCTTTCGGGTCAAGGCCACGCAGGGAACCATCTCGGCCTGTGTGGATTTTCGCGTTGTGGATATGGAGACCGGTCAGCAAGTGCCCTGGGATGGGCGGAGCTATGGAGAGTTGCAGGTGCGAGGGCCCTGGGTAGCCCGTGCCTACTACAAAGATACCGGGTCCGCTGCCAGGTTCGCGGATGGCTGGTTGCGTACGGGAGATGTGGCTGTGGTCGATGAGAACGGGATGTTACAGCTTGTCGACCGCACGAAAGATCTGGTCAAGTCGGGCGGTGAGTGGATCTCGTCTGTCGAGCTTGAGGGCCTGATTATGGGCCATCCGAAGGTGCTTGAGGCCTGTGTGATCGGTGTGCCTCATCCAAAGTGGGGGGAGCGCCCGCTTGCCTGTGTCGTGCCAAAGCCAGAATACGCGGACCAGATTACTACGGAGGAGCTCTTTGAGCATCTTCGCCCGAAGGTGGCGAAATGGGCGCTCCCCGATGCGATCATTTTTGTGGAAGCGATTCCGAAGACCAGTGTAGGCAAGTTCGATAAGAAGGTGCTGCGCCAGCGCTTTGAAACCTATCCGCTGGATTAAGCAGTCCGCACCTCCAGGGAAAGCCCCTGGAGGTGTTTGTATGAACTCTAGCTGATGGTCTGGCCGGGCTTCATTTCGATGACTTCAACCTGATCCAGACCGAGTTTACCCAGTTCCTCGCGTAGCTCGGCAGGGGTGCCGCGCAGAACCGGGAAGGTGGCATAGTGCATCGGAATCACATGCTTGACGCCGAGCAGCCGGGTTGCCAGCGCTGCCCCGCGGGGGCCCATCGTGAAGAAATCGCCGATAGGTAGCATCGCGATATCAGGTGCATAGAGTTCGCGAATAATCTGCATATCAGTGAATGGCATGGTGTCGCCTGCATGGTAGATCTTCAGACCATTCTCAAGCTCTATCACATAGCCTGCTGGTTCGCCTCCATAAGAGCCATCCTCAAGCCCGGAGGTGTGTAGCGCGTGAGTCATGCTGATCGTGATATTGTCGATGACCACACTACCGCCTTTATTGATCCCGATCGTGTTTTCGACGCCCTTGCTGGAAAGCCAGTTCGCAAGCTCAACGATAGCGATGACCTGCGGCTTATACTGCTTTGCGGTTGCCACAGCATCCCCGATATGGTCGGAATGCCCATGGGTGGCAAGTATCAGGTCGAGGTGCTCAAACTTGCGCGCCTCTGCCGGGCAGGCGGGGTTATGCTCTAGCCAGGGATCGATCAAAATAACCTTGTTTGATGGGGTTGTGATTTTGAATGTGGCATGACCAAGCCAGGTAATTTTTGCCCCTTGCAATTGTAGTGTCATAACGCTCCTTTCGTCGGTTGCAGTCATTGATTTTCTGAGAGTGCCGCTACAGGAAGGCCTCCCCTTTTATCATACTCTCCACTGCACTAACTGTCCAATAAGCGTGGATTTGCTCCCTGTTGCATGCTCTCTTGCTTTCACGTCCCTGGGGCCTTCGCCGTTTTGCATGGGGCTATCGTTTTATTGCCTGCTAGATACTCACGTGAAAGATACGCAGAAAGAGCTGTGTGGTAAACACGAGCAGCAGCTTTCTCCGATGTTCTTCCGTCTGAGGTCGCTTGAGTATGGCCTTGAGCGCTTCAGGATCAAAGAGACCGGTCTGACGGAGTGCCGCAGGCCCGATCAGATCATATACCAGCTCCAGGTTCTCCGGCGTTGTCACGGGCCCATGAAGCGAGAGCGAGGATCTGGCTTCTAATCCTTTGGCGACGTGCTTTCTGACCAGATGGGCAATGGGGTGATCGCGCCGTGTATAGGCTTGAGTTTTTTGTGAGAGCTGAACCAGTAGTGGCATGACATGCGGATGCAGATAAGGAGAGCGCAGAGCCATTTGTTCCTGTGAGGCCAGATGTTGAGCCGGTGTCACCACCTGGTCGGGAAGGCGCATGTGCAACTCAAGGTAGGCGGTCGGATCATCCAGCTTTCCGGCAGCACGTTCCAGCTTGCGAGCGTATAACGTCTTTTCCCAGGCAGTTTCAGCCTCAAGCATGCGAGTGGCATCTTGCGTCCAGAGTGAGCCGGTGGTCATGCCGAGCTGCTTCTTATAGTACGAAAAAAGGTTTTCAGAGTGTGTGCCGTTGCTTTTCGTGGGGCGCTTTGGTTCGCCAAGCAGCAGGCGTGCACCAAGCCCGGAAAGCGCGATACGGGCCTGTGTCTCGACGGCAGCCGTATGCAGGAGTTGATGGAGCGTGAGCGCCGTATCATCAACACAGGGGCTTTCCAGGCTGGCGATAGTGGCGGCCCAGTAGTCCGGGTGATCGACTCTGCCAACTGCCAGCCAGGGCAGGCCACAGGCTTCTGCAACCTGCTCGGCAATTTGCCATTCTGGACCATGCTTCTTCCAGCCGATTGAGGCGACGGTAAAGGGGCGCAGATGGGCAGCGAGAGCAATCGCCAGGGTTGAGGCGCTTCCTCCGCTTCCCAGACCCACGGGCAACAGTTCGGGGGAAAGATACTCGGTCGTAGCCTGCTGAAGCTGGTCATAGAGCTCTTCAAGTGGGACCTCGGCCAGCTCCTTTGGAAGGAGATCGCTTGTTCGATTGAGGACTACTTTACCACGCTGCCAGCGAAGGAGCGCACCTGCGGGCACAACCTGAATATCTCGAAAGGCGGTCAAAGGGGCGGGCAGAAAGCCGTAGTGTTGCAGCGCTGCCAGGGCTGCAAGGTTGAGCCGACGTGGCGGGTTGAGCGCCAGCAGCGCCTTGATCTCGCTGGCAAAGACCAGATTCCCCTGTGCGGGCCAATCTTGCAGAAAATAGAGCACATGCTGACCGTTCAGGGGGCGGCGATAGGTAAGCGTGCGATGTTCGGGCACCCAGTCGAGGAGAGGCGGTTCGTGTCGTTGGGGTGCTGCATATGCAGGATCGACACAGGTCAACAGTCCTGCGCCGGGAGTAATGCTATAGGTTGGCTCTGTCCCATGTCTACCAAGCACTGTCCCCATTGCTTCCAGAGCCTCACGAATAATATCTTCAGGAACCTGTTCGCCAGTAATCCAGCCTGCCAGTCGTACCATAAATGAACCTCTTCACCATCTTTTCTACAGGGCGACTCCTCACCTTGCTACCATCATCATATAGCACGTTTGTCCCTTTTTGGCAGCGGAGAGGGGACCATTGGGGGGAGCAGAAGCGGCCCATTGATCGATATTGGCAAGTAATGGTATAGTTTGATTAAAAGAAAATGGATACCCGTAGCGCTTCCAGGCTACTTCCGGGGTATAAGGAGAACGCGCATGGTAAGCCCATCCGGCATGCTTTCTACAGGGAAGGAGAAAGATGATTAGCCTCGTCGTCATACTCCTCATCATCTCATTGGTCATCGTTGCACTTGGCCTCTGGCTCTCCCCTCGCTTTCATAGTTCCGTTCCTCGCTACACAGTCAGGAATGTACAGCGTCGCTCGACGGCGCTGGTGCGGGCTCCTCGGGCCGCACTCTCAACAACTGGTTATCGAGCGGGACCGAGCGCCTCTGTGTTTCCTGCGGCTGAGGTTCTGGGCTTACATAAGCCGCGTACGGTCGTGAGCCTGATTCTGTTGTTGCTGGCATTCTCGGTTGCAGGCCTCTGGGTCTATAAGGTCGTCCTGCCCGGCAATGTGGGCATTACGCCAATGCAGTGGCCGGATGCAGCAGTTTCGCAGACACCGCCAACTTCCGCGAGCACCTCACCGATTATGCCCCCTGCAAGACCTGCCTCGAAGTTCCTGACGCGGTTGAGTCAGCTTGACCCGAATCAATACAGCTCGCAACAGGAATTTGAGACGTGGGGATATTCGGCCTGTTCCGCTGCCTCGATGACGATGGTAATCAACTCGTATAACAAGGCGAATGGCGCAAATAAGCAGTATCGCGTTACTGACATCCTCAAGGAAGAGATCGCGGTGCATGCCATCACGCCTGAACTGGGCTTGCTGGAACCACAGGGGATTGACCGAACAGTTGCTCGCTTCAACTTCAAGACCACATGGCTCAATAAGGCCTCTCCCGCTGATCTGGTGAAGATCGCGAACAGCGGCCATCCGATCATTATCGGTTTTCCGCCTGAGCGTTGGGCTGGTGGTCATTTGCTGGTGGTGCGTGGTGGAGATACCAATAAGCAACAGGTGTTTCTGGCCGACTCATCCAGCCTGAACATGCAGGTGATGGATTATAAGACCTTCTTGAAGTACTGGGTCGGCTTCGCAGTTGTTGCCAGTCCAAAATAAAGAAAGCAGGGACTTCGTAGTCCCTGCTCCTGATCAGGCCATTTCTGTCGGTGCCTCTTCCTGCGGCTCGGCAGGTGGAACGTGTAATTTGATCCGGCGGAATGCCTCTGCATACTGCATATCCAGCCCCATCTTCTCTTTCGCCTCTCGTGCGATCTCAGCCGCCCGAGTTTTGATCGACGTGTGCATATCAGCATCAGGGCCAAACTGGGTGACATGGCACTCAAGCGCTTTCCCCTTGAGATCAATCGTCTCGGTTACATCAACGTAGGTATTGATCTGTGCGCTGAAGAAAAGATAGAGCTCATGAACGCGATAGGGCTCTAATCCTTCTGTCAGTAATTCTCGATAGGCGCGAGGATTTCCGACTGCCGGGAAAATGGCGTCAAGGACGATATTCCCGGTTGCGCGGTGGTCCGGGTGATTGAGATAGGCGGTCGCGTTGGGTTCGGTGTTGGGGTCAGGCGCAAGAATATGCTGTGAAGGATCATGCGTAAATACAACACGGGGACGATATTTGCGAATCAGCTTGACGATTGCCTTGCGTGCGGCCTCGCTATTGGTCAGATGCCCATCGGGGAAGCGCAGGAATTCAACCTGTTTGACGCCAAGCACCTCCGCTGCCATCCTCTGTTCTTGCTCTCGCATCAGCATAAACTCGGTATCGGGGATACTGGGAACCTCTCCACCCTCTGTACCATCGGTCATTACAACCCAGACAACCTTTTTGCCCTGCTTGGCCCACAGAGCGCTTGTAGCGGCTGTGCCAAAGTCCGCGTCATCTGGATGAGCGCCGATGACCATTGCCTCATAATCGGGAGTGGTGACTACCTGTACTGCTCCCGGAGCATTTCGATCTCCCATAAAAATGAACCTCACACTAAAGTATTGAAGGATGTCAGGCGCCCTCGGGTACGGGCGTGACTACTTCTTCAAACGCTCTGATTACCTCATTTATTCCGACCTCTCGACCTGCAAGTTCATCCAGTCCTGCAACTCTTTTGGGGAGACCTTCACGGAGAAGAGCCTGTTCTTCCGGTGTGGTTCCGAGCGTTTGGGCCAGTAGCTCGCTCTCCCAGTGCATCACTACCCCTGCTTGAAGCAGGCTTCCACTGCGGCGGCGTACCATGCAGAGCCCGACCACTTTGCGCAGTCCGGTGACAACCTCATAGGGTGAGAGCGTGCCATAGCAGGCCCGGTTCATCAGGCGCTCATATGCCTGCGTTTCGGGCTGCTTGAGCAGGGCGCGTTGCGCGTGCGCCGCCTCCGGTGAAATAACTTCCGTGTCGATGTCCAGGCGGTGTAGTGCCGCAACCCAGGCCTCCCCGAACCAGCGGTAGGATTCAACGATATCATGTTGAATCAGCGGGTGATCGGGGGGCAGGATGACATCCAGACAGAGAAGTTGGGGGCCCACAAGGACGGTTGTGCCGCCTGAACGCCTGCGATAGACGGGGATCTGAAGCTCGGCCAGGGCGCTCTGGTTCAGATGCTCCTGTTTCTGTGAGAAGCCCAGTACCAGACCGGGGCGTTCGGCCAGCGACCAGTACAGAATAGGCTGGTCGCCGGGCCGAATGCTATCAAAGAGCGTTTCATAGCGGTCGATATGTTGTTGCTGATCGGTAATGGTCAGCGGGATAATGTTCCAGTTAGCGTTTTGCGTACAAAACCTGTTCAATGTTTTTCTCCGCGGGCGCACGCAGGGCCCAGCCGATAAAGGCGGAAATGAGGCAGAGGACCGCACCAACGGCCAGCCCCAGAGAGGCGCCGATGGTATTTGCCAGACCGCCCATAAGCAGGTTACCAAGAGGAGTGCTCCCGGCAAATACTAACATGTAGACGCTCATTATTCTACCACGCAGATGATCGGGTGACACTGTCTGAAGTGTGGTGTTGGCTGTCGCGGTAAAGGAGACCTGTGTCAGGCCCACAAACGCGATCAGTATGAGCGAGAGCCAGTACCAGTGTGAGAATGCGAACATGATTTCTAGCGTGCTAAAACCCATCCCGAGCAGCAACCATTGCGCCACCGGTGAACGAGTGCTCCGCGAGGCAAGCAGAAGAGCGCCTATCAGCGAGCCGATCCCATACGCTGCGCTCAGGAAACCATAGCTTTCCGGACCGCCCCGCAGTACATCGGTCGCGAAGATGGGAATGAGAATATTAAAGTTGATACCAAAGAGTGAGATACTGCCAAGTACCAGGATGACCAGCAAGATAATTGGTGTTTTGCCAATATACCGAAAGCCCTCTGCAAGGCTCTGGAAGGTGCTGACCTTGCGCCCGTATTTCGGATGATTGGACAGGTTATGCGTATGTAGCTTGCGCGCGTCAATCAACAGCAAACCGAGAATCACCGGGATAAAGCTAATCGCATTCAACAGAAAGAGTGGCGCATTGCCGAGCCAGGCGATTAAAAGCCCCCCGATGCCAGGTCCCACGACACGCGCCATATTCACCAGTGACGAGTTAAGGGCGACCGCGTTCGGAAGATCCTCGCGACCAACCATCTCGGCAACAAATGCCTGACGCGTCGGCATATCAAGTGAGTTCGTCAGACCTAACAGGGTAGCAAAAATGAAGAGGTGCCAGAGCTGAACGGTTCCGGTGATGACCAGCGTCCAGAGGAGTGCGGCCTGAAGCATTGCAGCGGTCTGGGTAAAAACAAGCACGGTGCGCTTGGGTAGCTTATCTGCCAGGACGCCGCCAAAGAGGGAGAAAATCATAACGGGCAGGAACTGAAGCGCCCCGATGACGCCCAGGGCCCAGGCACTATGGGTCAATGTCAGGACCAGCCACGCCTGGCCGGTTGTTTGCATCCAGGTTCCGATTTGTGAGATCATTTGCCCGGTAAAGAAGAGGCGATAGTTGCGATGCTTGAGGGCTGCGAAGGTGCGAAGAAACCCTTTTGTCGCTTTCTCAACCTTTGCCTCAATCCTGGCTAAATCCTGTTCTTGTAGTTCCTCCTCTTTTGTGGAGATTGTTGTCATGCCACTTCCCTTCTAATATTACAAAACAGATACCTAATATGGTGTATTACCCCCTTGTAGATATTCCTGGCTTTTCAGCCGGGTGAGCAGCGTTGAACGCATATGTTCCAGTTCGCTGATGCGCTGCTCAATCAGCCGGATTACCCGGTAATAGGCTGCATCATTGCAGATATGTGTTTCGCCATTGGAAGGATGAGCTGTCCTGACCTGCCCGTCTGCTTCCTGCAAGAGCTCACGAATCTCGGCAAGTGAGAAGCCGAGCAAATCACGGAGTTTTTTAATCTGCTCTAATCTGGTGATGTCGTGTGAGCTATAGAGGCGATAGTTGCTTTCGGTGCGGTCGGTCGGTGGCAGCAGGCCTACTTCTTCGTAGTAACGGAGCGTACGTTTGGTCAAACCCGTGATCCGGGCGACATCCTCTATACTATAACTGTTTTTGTCGGTGCTGAGATCTCTATACATAATGCATTGCTGTGCGCTTCTAAAACAGATAAGTCTCAATCGGTGTGCATATGCGCATATCAAAATATATTGCTGGAACACGGGAAACAGGGTCGAGGCCAAAGCAGACAAAGGCTCGTTTCGCGGATTCTCCTGCGGCGTTGAGGTGGCGAAAGACCACTGAAGTGGGTAAAGGGTTCCCGTGTGGTTGCACATATATGTATAAGTACATCCTTAGTATAGCATAACCTTCACGTAAACGTCAAAGCAATACGCGCCGAGGATGTGACTATGCAGAAGCAGTGTACGAGGCGAGTTGGAGGCAGGCGTCTGACTGGCTTGATAGGTGCCTGCATGCTGCTGAAAAGGAAGAATATCGGGGGAGAGAAGAAGCAAAAGCGGTCAAGATTCCCTAACCCTGTGGTACAATAGTCATAGCGTTTACCGCCTGACGAACTCCGTCAACCTAGTTGGAAAAACAAGGAAGTGCCATATGCATGATACTCTGGCTGCCTTGGTAGAGAGGGCTTTAACTGGTAATCACCGTCCCCTGGAGTTCTACCTGCGCGATAACAGCCGTTTACCAGGCCCACGTGCAAATCTGGAGTTAGCGGATGATGTAAGCAACCTGCTGGCCTCTTTTGTTTCCAGGTGTCCAGATAATGTCCGTTCTCTTTTGCACTATTTCGTCAATGGTGAACGGAAGATGGTTACCAGCAATTCACCCTCTGAGTTCCTCATGCTCTGCGGTATTATCGGGTTAGGGGTCTGTGCTTCCGTGCAGCCTGACTGGCGGGAAGAAACCTTTATGACACTCGATCATTATGCCTGTAGCCCTTGCTGGCGGGTGCGCGAGGGGGTCGCCATCGCGTTTCAGCACCTCTTGCAGGCAGACACCACGCAGACGCTTGCGCATTTACAGAGTCTGGCCGAAACCGGGAACTGGTTACAGCAGCGTGCTGCCATTGCTGCCGTTGCCGAGCCCATTTTGTTGAAATCGCTGGACATTGTGCCGGGTGCCCTTCAAATGCAGCGTACCGTGCTTGAGCGTGTGCGACAGGTTCCCGAGGGCGAGCGCAAGCAGGAGGAATTCCGGACCTTGCGGCGCTCACTTGCCTATACGCTCAGTGTGGTGACGGCGGCTGCCCCGGCTGATGGCTTTGCCCTGATGCGCGAGTGTGCGTCGTGGCATGATGCTGTGATTACCTGGATTTTACGGGAAAATCTGAAAAAGAAGCGACTGGCGAAATATGCCAATGATGCTCGGGAAGTGGCACGCCTGCTTGAATAAAGAGACAGAAAGAAAGGGTGCTCTCAGCGTGGGGCACCCTTTCTTTCTCGGGTTGTCGTTGCCTCACTACGCCGTTTATGGTATGATTGCCTCCCAGTTGAGAGTTAGCATTTAATAATTTGGAAAAGAAGAAGTAAGGCGGATGGCGTATCTTTGTTATGTCATGACGATGCCGGGATTAGAGACCCTGGCCTTTAGTGAAATTCGTGCCCGTTTTCCCGGTACAGAATTGGTGAAATACTCGCGTGGGTTGACTCTGTTTCGGACCAGCACTCCCCCGGCTGAATTGTTGACATTACGCACGGTGGAGGATGTCTTTCTTGTAATCGCGCATATCCATGGAGTGAGTGCGAAACGCGAGGCTCTGAAGGCGTTGCATGCGGCAACCATCAAGGCCGATTGTGCGCCAGCGCTCTCGATCTGGGGAAGAATCCATAAAGGGAAGCGAGCCCGTACATGGCGTCTTGTCAGTCAGATGTACGGTGAGCGAAAGTATCGTCGGGTCGATGCGGGCGATGCAGTCAGTGGAGCGTTGCGCAAGAGCCTGCCACAGTATTTGCATCCTGTCAAAGAGAACGCGGACATGGAGTTCTGGCTGTGGATCAACAACAATGAAGCGCTGGTGGGGCTTCGTCTGAGCGATGCAACCATGCGACATCGCCTGTACAAGCAGGAACACCTCCCGGCCTCGCTGCGCCCGACTGTGGCGGCGGCACTCTGCTGGTTGTCGCGTCCGACGAAAGATGATGTGGTGCTTGATCCGCTCTGTGGCGCGGGCACGATTCTGGTTGAGCGTGGGCTGATGGCTCCAGCGGACGAGCTGCTCGGCGGTGATATCCGTGAAGAGGCGATCGCGATGGCGAAACGGAATGCTCGGGTCGCAAAGGTCGATGTTGAGTATGGCACCTGGGATGCGCGTCATTTGCCGCTGGATCCTGAAAGCGTGACCCGCATTATCAGCAATCTGCCCTTTGGCAAACAGATCGGAACGCCGGAGAAGAACAGGGAGCTCTATGAGGATCTGGCGAAGGAGTTCCATCGTGTGCTGACTCCTGATGGCTTGATGGTGACGTTAACCAGTGAAGAGCGTTTATGGGGAAGTCTGCTGCGAGCGAATGGCTGGCATGTGCTCAAGAAACTGGTGATCACGGTCTTAGGGCAGCCCGCCACGATCTTTGTCGCGGAACGAGCGAAGAAGAACGCATAAAAGGAGACAGACAACAAAGCCACCCATTGTGAAAAACGGGTGGCTTGTTTTATGGCTAGAAAACCCTCTGCTGAATCATCAGATTCCAGAGGCGTGGTCCAAAGAGCAGGCATCCTATAATGACCGCGAGCAGCGCACAGACGAGTACGGCGCCGGCGGCGGAATCTTTGGCTCGTTTTGCCAGCGGGTGATGCTCTGGTGAGACCAGATCAATGCAACACTCGATCGATGTATTTACCAGTTCTGCTGCAATAACAAGGGCAATAGTAAGAAGAATAAGTGCGAATTCCGCCAGTGAAAGGCGAAGGAGAAAGCTCAGCAAAACGGCAATACCTGCAATCACGACATGAATCCGGAGGTTTCGCTGTGTGCGTAACCCGTACCAGATCCCCTCAAAGGCATAGCCAAAGCTCGCGATAAACTTTCGCCAGGCGGAAGTGTCAGACCTGTTTTCCAACGTGCTCCATAACCTGTTGCTGTAGTTGAATCATTTTCTGATAGCCCGCTTCGGTCTGATCGTCATAGCCCACCAGATGAAGCACCCCGTGCGCAAGCAGATACAGAAGTTCATAGTAAACGCTATGACCTGCGGCTGCGGCTTGTCGCTCGATGGTCGGCCAGGAGATCACGATATCACCCAGATTGGTGACCTCGCTCTCGGGTGTGACAAAGGGAGGAGTTTCTTCTGCTGCTGTTTCCTCTTCTGGTTTCTGCCAGAGCAGCTCGGGTGGAGCCTCAACAAGTGGCTTGTCCAGCAGGGGAAAGGAAAGCACATCGGTCGGCTTATTGATGTTGCGATATTGCTGATTCATCTCCTTGATATCCTCATCGTCGGTGATCATCAGCGTCAACATCACCCGCTGCTGAATGCCTGCTACTGCAAGCGTCCGCTGTACGGTGCCATCAAGATCAAGGGTTTCAAGCTGCTGTTCTAGCTTCGCGTTCAGGTCGTTATCGCCTGTATTGACGTACAGATCAATAAGAGGATGATCTTGCATCGTTACTCTACGCTTTCTTCAACTTTCACAAAGAAATAACCTCCATCTCTACCGAATAGAATAACATTCAACAGAAATGGAGGTGATAGGTATACTGATAATGCACTTTTTTAGCCTCGACGCTGCGTCTTACGGCGGCGCGCGGCTTCCTTTCGCTTACGTTTCACACTCGGCTTCTCAAAGTGCTCGCGACGGCGGGCTTCTGCAAGGATGCCATCCTGCTGAATCTTGCGATTGAATCGCTTCAGAGCTGTCTCGAACGACTCGTGCTCGCCGATTTTCACTTCAGACACCAGTAATCCCCCCTCTCGTGGCCTGTTTTGGAGGAAACAAAAATTATTTTCTGTTTGCCTCTCGACCTGCGCCCAAAATTATATGTAAGTTCTCAGGCGATGTCAAGTTCTCAGGCTTTCTGCTGCGCTGCTTTCCGCCCGAAGGCGATCAGGAACACGATAAGGCCGATGATAAGCACGCTGAACAGGCTGATCGATCGATCGAGCAGGATCGCGGCCGCAGCCTGATTAACGATGTCAGTACCGGATGAGTACAGAGAGATAATTCCTACCATCCCTGCTTCAACCACGCCGATACCACCTCCCGTCGTTGGCAGTGCGGTAAGGAGCGCTTCTGCCAGACCAATCACAATGGCTGCGGCTGTAATGTGCAGCAGGCTGCCTGTAATGAGCTGGAGTGAGAGCGCCACAAAGAAAAAGCGGAGCGACTCACAGACCCAGACTCCTGCTGTCAGTATAGCCAGGGTGGGCAAACGCTTGAATGAGCCGAGCGTCCCTTCCTGGAAATGGTAGTACTGTTCACGAAAACGGGCTGGAACAAGTTTCGCTATTGGTTCACGCGCCACGCGCAGCACGATCAAACCTATGATGCCCGCGATGACCGCGCCAAGCAGCAGTTCAAGGCTCAGTTGTAACTGCGCTGGCATATGCTCGCGAAGGCTGATTAAGACCGCCGGAATAAACAGGACCAGCAGCACAATCAGGTCCAGGAGGCGCTCTGCCAGCACAGTGCCAAAGCTGCGCGTTGTGGAGACGGAGATCTCTTTTTTGAGCAGATAGGCGCGATACAGGTCGCCAAGCTTGGCCGGTACCACAACATTAGCAAAGAAAGAGATATAGATAATCTCGACTCGCTTCCAGAACCCGGGCAGGTGTATACCCGCTTCTTTTGTGTAGCCGACATTCTCTAACAGGATACGCCAGCGCCAGGCACGCAGGCCAAACGAGACATAGTAGATGACGAAGGCCAACACAAAGAGGAGCAGGTTCGCTTTTTGCAGTGCTGCGCCGATTTTCTGCGGCTCGATATTCATCCTCTGAGCGAAGATGGCAAGGGCTACGACAACAATGGCAAGTGGGAGCAGGGTGCGCCAGTTCAAGAAGCGCTTTTTCAGTGAAAGCTGATCCTGTGTAATTTCACCCGCTTCCGCTACGGGAACTGCTTCTGCTGTTGCATTTAGTTCAATATTAGACTGTAATATTGTTTCAGTGTTTGCATTCGTATTCGTTGCCATATTGTTACTCTTTGCATTATGATTAGCCACTGACTGCCTCCGATTGCTCATGCGCCACATTGTGCCCCAGACGCAGAAGCATAATAAGGTACAATGCGATGAGCGATGTCATACTGTGCACATACAGGTTATCCACCAGGTTATGTACACATACTGTCATTTGTGAGGCCAGTAGCCCTACTACCAGCGCTCGATCATTAGCCAGTATACTCGTTTGCGCCAACAGCTTGCTCGCGAAGCTGGCTCCTTGCGCGCTTGCAAACCGCTTCTTGCTGTTGTCGATAGCGCGTTGAGTGTTGCGCAGGATGTATCCACCTGTCAGAAAGATGGTGGTGAGGAAGAGAAGCAATGCTCCTAATCCCAGTATGCCTGCTTCTGCCGCGATATTTATGTAATAGTTATGTGCATGTCCGAGTGGATTATTAAAAATAGTGATAAAGTAGCGATCATAGACTGCTGGATAGTTGCCGATGCCAACGCCCGTCAGCGGATGGTCCAGAAACATATTGATTCCTGCGATCCAGTGGGCCAGCCGCTCGGCAGTCGCGAAATCAGCATCCTGTGGCGCTACCAATGAGATACCAGTCAGACCGAGCTTATTAAACAGTGGAAGAAGGAGGTGTTGAGGTATCAGGCCGGCAAAATAGGCGGCAACTCCTGCCAGTGCACCGATCAGGGCGAGCCGGATAAGGATATTCCACTTTTTTGGTAGCCCTAGCAGGATAAGGAGCCCGATGCCAGCCGCCAGCGCCAGCATCCCACCACGCGAGTCAGTCAGGTAAACAGCGATTCCGAGGATCAGGCTTACGATCCCCGCCGGGACCCGCACCTTCAGACTGTTTCCTAGTAGCAGGAGGGCCAGCGAAAGAACCAGTGTCATATTGAGATAACCTGCATAGGGATTGGGCTGACTGAAGGAGCCGTAAATGCGCAGGCTATCACCACGAATAAACGATGTTGGACCAAGCTGAAATGCGTATTGGAAAAAGCCCAGACCGGCCTGTGAAATGGCCGCCAGACAGGCTATCGCCATCAATATCCAGATTTGCCTGCGGGTTCGCAGATACGTCGTTCCGATCAGGCAGATCAGAAGCACTTCAACCCACTTGATGATCTCCTTCAGACAGAGCTTGAGATCCTGTGCTCCGGGGATAGATAGCAGCATCGCGAAAAGGAGACCAAGCAGTGTAAGCAGGAGAACGCGGGGAAAGGGGAAACCAACAGGACCGGTAGAGATTTCCGTTTTGCCCTTCGTACGCAGCACGTGCTGTAATGCCCAGCTTGCCCCCAGTAAAAAGACCAGGAGATCAGCGCCCGAGACGTTCAATGATGCTGGCAAAAGTCCTTCCAGCGATCCCCAGGGGACAGCGATTGGAAGCATATAGAGCGCGGCTTCAGGCCGAATGAATACCCAGATGCCGATAGCCGCGTAGAGTGGCACCAGCAGATTGAGCGGGCTTGGCAGAAAGAACAAACAGCACAGTGTCAGGAGGCTCCCTATTCCTCCGATGACATTTGCCAGAGTTCCAAACCGTTGTATGTGTGTCCAGAACGCCCCTTGCGTGTGTATCTGGCTACTTTCCTGCGCATTGCGCTCAAAATTGTGCAATTCAGAATGCATACCGGTCCGTTTTTCTTTTAACGTTTGTCGTGTGGGAAAAACGCTTCAAGGCGCTTTCCAGGATACATGAGCAGACGACTTCAGGAAACAGTCGAGAGATCCGGGATCTGCGTGCGGAACCACTCGATTGTCTGCTTCAGACCTTCTTCCATTCCTACCTTTGGTTCCCAACCAAGGACGCGCCGTGCCTTGTCAATATTTGGCTTTCTGCGCTCTGGATCATCAACGCGGCTTGCCTCATAGACGATAGACGAGGATGCGTTACAGAGCTTGATGATCGCCTGCGCATATTCGAGAACGGTATGTTCATCCGGGTTGCCGAGGTTAAAGACCTCTCCTGTCGTATTGGGTTGGAACATAGCGCGCATCAGTCCCTCGACAAGATCACTGACATAGCAGATGCTGCGGGTCTTGCTGCCATCACCATAAATAACCAGAGCTTCGTTTTTCAGGGATTGGGTGATGAAATTGGGAATCATGCGCCCGTCGTGGATCTGGCTGTTCGGTCCATAGGTGTTGAAGATACGGACAATACGCACATCCAGCCCATACTGACGGTAGTACTCCATTGTCAGGGTTTCACCCAGGCGCTTGCTCTCATCATAGCAGGCTCGTGGGCCGATGGAGTTCACATTTCCCCAGTACTCCTCGGTCTGCGGATGGACCAGCGGGTCTCCGTAAATTTCCGAGGTGGAAGAGATCAAAAAGCGAGCATTGTGCTTTTTCGCCAGTTCAAGCATCCGATAGGTTCCCTGGCTGTTCACCATGATTGTTTCAATGGGGTGAGACAGGTAGCCAATGGGGCTGGCAGGGCTGGCGAGGTGGAATATGGCATCGGCCTCATATTCAAATGGGTCAGTCACATCATGATTTAAAAATTGGAATCTATTATTTGGAAATAAAGGCTCAATATTGCGGGTGGACCCGGTGATGAGGTTATCAACACAGAGAACCTCGTGACCTTCTTCGAGAAGGCGCTGACATACATGGGAGCCAATGAACCCCGCTCCGCCAGTGACAACAACTTTCAAAGGATAAACCTCCACTTATTGAAGATGCGCTTTTAGGTACCTTACCCTTATTATTGTACTCTTAAAGGCTAGACGAACCGTACATTGTAGAGTAACGAAATTGCCCGAATAGCTACCCTTTTGATCTATACACTATAATGTAGCAATGTTGCGATATTGCTATTGCAACGTCCACCCGGGCTCTGTGTCGTCAAGTTTCAAGAAAAAGGTGATAGATATGGCTCTTATTCTGTCCCAGAACGAAGTGAAGCAATGCGTGAGCATGGTGGATGCGATCGCCGCGATGCGCACCGCTTTTCAGGCTCTTGCCGAAGGGCACGCCCTGATCTCGCAGCGGAGTGCTGCCCCGCTGATCGGTGATGGCGTGGCACTGCTTATGCCCTCTCTTCTTAGAACGCAAACTCCCCCCTCTTTTGTCGTGAAATGTATTACAGTTGTTCCCGAGAATTTTTCCCGCCAGCTTCCATTAACCAGTGCAACGATGCTGCTGCTGGATGCGGAGACAGGGCAAACACTGGCCGTCCTTTCGGCGGGCTGGCTAACCGCGATGCGTACCGGTGCCGTCTCCGGTCTGGCAACCGATCTCATGGCGCGCCCCGATGCCGATATTCTGGCATTGTTTGGCGCTGGCGGACAGGCCCCTTTTCAGGCGGCTGCAATCCATGCCGTACGCCCTCTTCGCGAGATTCGTATTGTAAATCGTAACCCCGACCATTTCAACAGGTGTTGCCAGGCAATTCAAGCGCTGATCGGCTCTGGCTGTCCGCCTATCAAGCATGTCGCGCTCTCTGCTGAAGCGTTGCGTGGTGCCTCCCTGGTTGCCTGTGCGACCACTGCATCTTCGCCTCTCTTCGCGGCATCAGAGGTTGAGCCGGGTACGCACATCAATGCGATCGGAGCCTTTACACCTGAAATGTGCGAGCTTGACGCCGAACTATTGCAGCAGGCGCGTATTGTTGTCGATCAGCGAGAGGCCGCGCTTGCTGAGGCTGGTGATCTCCTTCAGGCGCTTGCCCGAGGTCTGATCCCTGCCGCTGATACCTGGACTGAGCTTGGAGAGTTGCTGACGGGACAATGCCTGACGCGCCTGCAACCGGAAGATATCACCGTATTTAAATCTGTCGGTCTCGCAGTTCAGGATGCTGCAATTGCTCAGCTTATTTATCAACGTGCCTGTGAACAGAACCTGGGTGTGAACGTCGAGCTCTAAGCTGCTCTCGCCTGGTATCGCCAGTTGAGTGCCGAAGGATGGCCCGCTCATGTCAGGGTCATCTCGGCTCTGTAAGGAAACACGCCTGATATTTCGATACCGTTTCTTGCTCAGACCTCTACTGGCTGCTGTTGTATGGTAGGCGTGTGGCCCTGTCGGCGCTTCCAGACTCGATAGAGCGCTTCATCTCCCCAGCTCAAAAAGCCGCTGGTCGTAAAACCATGCACAATGGAGACGGCAAGCAGCGAGTGCGGCCCCGGCAGGCAGAGGTAGACCAGACTGAAGACGATCCCGGCCAGTCCAACCCCGGCAACGCTGCGCCAGTTCCAGCGTCCAAGCCGATGATAGAGCGTATACACCGCCGTGCTGACCAGCCAGCCCCAACCTATCCAGCCCGTCCACTGGGTGACTGCTGCCAGGAGAAAGCCCCGGAAGAAAAACTCTTCAACCGGGCCATTGATAACCAGATAGTAGAAACCCTGAAAGAAATGATCGCCAACGGTCGGCCAGCGAAACCAGGGACCGACGATAAACATACGGTAGAGAATGGCAAAGACCGCCATCCCGGCCCCCACAAGTATACCGACGCACAGATGAAGCGGTACATGAGTGAAGGTCAGGCCCAGAAATGATGGCGGAAGTTTCAAGAGCCAGATATAGAGCAAGGGGACCAGCGTCAGGGGAAGTATGCGCATCAGGATATCGGGCCACATCCAGCGCCATGAACTGGCAACCGTTGAACGAACAAGCTTTCTCTCTGTTGTGCTCACTCACATGCCCCCTTCAGGTTTTCGGCTACTGCATAGTGCGGAGACGTTGCAATCCCTCTTCGACCTCATCGCGGGCAAGGTTCCCGGCCTGAAGATCGCTGTTTGTTTTTGTCAGCAGGCGCTGGTAAAACTGCTCTCCCTCTTCCCGTATGATCGGATCATTAGGGGCTGCATCCAGCATCTCATAGAGAAGATCTTCTGCTCTGGAATAGTGGCCCTGATGTTCAAAATAGCGGAAGACAAGCTGCTTTGTCTCCTGTGGGATATCGTATTCGTCAAGCTTTTTCAGCAGCGCCTCCACATCTTCAAAGAGTTCTGTTTCAGCGCTTCGTGGTTCCTCGAACAGGGTATAGAGCATCAGGTGCAGTGCTTTTACATAACGGTAATAGCTCTCAGTCGTGTTGCCCATCTCCTCATAGGTTTCTCCTTCGGTTTTCAGCAGGACGGCGGCCCATAGGGCGGCCTCAATATTGAGGCTTCCCAGCGGGGAGAGGGCTTTGATCAGATCTCTTTCACTCAGCGAATTGATCAGACTGGAGGAAAAGCCGGTCATTTTGATCAGATATTCATCGATGGCAATGAGCGCCTCTTCGTGACGGTTGAATTTGCGCAGGCGCAGGACAATTGCCAGCATGCGGCCAAATTGCTCCGCAATGCGCAGGATATAATCCCGGTTCATCATAAGAAGGCTCCTCCAGGAAGGTGGGAAGAAACAATTGTTTCTCCCCACGAGTTGAATGATCAGGCTAGTTTGTTGATGGCGTCCTGAATGCGTTTCAAGCTGACTTCACGCCCGAGCACTTCGAGCATCTGGAAGAGTGGAGGGGTGGCGTTACTGGCGCTCACCGCGACACGGACCGCGCCGAAAAGCTGTCCCGGCTTCAACTCAAGCTGCTGTGCAAGGTCTCGCATAGGCTGCTCCATGATCTCATGATCCCAGTTTTCCAGCCCGGACAACAGCGTATAGGCATGTTGCAGCGCGTTGCGGGTGCTCTCTGCGTCCATCTTCTTCTGAATCAGCATAGAGGCATCATAGTTGATCTCCTTCAGGTAGAAGAAGGAGGTCTTTTCCGCGGCATCGCTGAGCGTTTTCATGCGCTCCTGTTCCAGCTCTAGCACACGTTTCGTATATTCACGATCGAGAGGACGAGCGACGCTATCAGGCAGTCCCCCTTCGGCCTCCGGGCGCTCCATATAAGGGATTGTTCGATCTACGAGCTCGTCAAGCGAGAGCTTCCGGATATACACGCCATTCATCCACAGCAGTTTGTCCGGGTCATAGAGACCAGATGCCACGCTGATGCGGTCAAGGGTGAAGACGCGAATCAGCTCTTCTTTCGTGAAGAACTCGGTCTTGTCATCGTAGGACCAGCCCATCAGTGCCATGAAGTTGAACACGGCTTCGGGAAGGTAGCCCTGCCGCTTGAAGTCGGACCAGGAAGGAGCATTGCGCCGCTTACTGAGCTTCTTTTTGTCTTTGCCGAGTACGTTGGACACGTGGTAGATCCTGGGTGGCTCCCAACCGAGTGCGCGATAAATGGTAATGTGATAGGGCGAGGTGGAGATCCAGTCCTCACCGCGCAACACATGTGTGATATTCATCAGGTGATCGTCAACGATGGCGGCGAGGTGGTAGGGGGCCAGCCCGTTTGACTTGAGAATGATGATATCATCAAGGTTGCTGTTCTCAAATACCATATCGCCGTGCAGCTCATCATGCACAACGGTCTTGCCCTCAAGTGGCATGCTCAGGCGCACCGTATATTTGAGTCCTGCGGCCTCGTTTGCGGCTCGCTCCTCGGCGCTCAGATAGCGGCACCGGCGGTCATAGCGCGGCGGCAGTTTTTTGGCTTCGCGCTCTTTGCGCATCTGATCAAGGCGCTCGGGGGTGCAGTAGCACTTATAGGCATGTCCGGACTCTATCAGTTTATGCGCGTAATACTGGTAGATTGATTTGCGCTGCAACTGGGAGTAGGGGCCATAGGGTCCGCCTATTGTTGGACCCTCATCAATATCCATCCCTAGCCATTTGAAGCCTTGCAGAATGTCTTCAACCGAACCTTCCACTGTGCGGGTTGTGTCGGTGTCTTCAATGCGGAGGATAAATTGTCCGCCACCGTGGCGTGCATAAAGCCAGCTAAAAAGCGCTGTCCTGAACCCACCAATATGCTGAAAGCCAGTGGGACTGGGAGCAAAGCGCAGACGGGGCGGGCGATTGGCTGGCGTCGTCACCTGCTCCTGTGTCCGGTTGTCGATCTGTGTCATCCCAGAAAATCTCCTGTTGCTTACAAAAACTACTAGTCCCGGCTATTTTAGCATAGTTTCCCCTTGGCTGTGTAGCTTTTTCCCCGGAAAATGAAGAGCTATCCGCCCTGCTCACGGATAGCCCCTGATCGAGATCATTTCAGGTTCGGATATATTGCTTGTTCCGGTTGGCGGCCCTTTCGCCCATTGCGGTGAGCTTCTTGCCAATTTCGGTCCTGCTCTCCTTCCCGGTTGCCTTCTCCTTCGCCTCGGGACGCTCATCCGTCGACGGAAGCCCACGTGCGACCAGGCTGAGCGCATCGACGGTCAGGCCCGGGAAGAGGCCATGTATGCGGGTGGCAAGTTTGGCGCGAAGCGTGATAATCTTCTCGGTTTGTCCCAGGCGGGTCGCGCGTACGATCTGTTTGGCGGCTTTGGTCGAATTGATCGCCGAGAAGGGTGAAGTTGCTCCCAGGCCAAACCAGACATATTCTGCTGATCTGTTCCCTTTATAGAAGGCGTTGACGTGAGAACCGGTACGCATCAGGCCCGGGATTACAGTTACAACCTTGATTCCTTCCTTGTTTAGCTCGGTGTGCAGGCCCTCGGAGAAGCCAACCGCTGCCGCCTTCGCACAGTTGTAAGGCAACAGGTGCGGGAAACGTACGACACCGCCAATAGAGGTAATGTTGACGATCCGCCCGCTTTTCCGTTGCCGCAGATGCGGGAGCACGGCCAGCGTTGTATACACCATGCCCCAGTACATGATATCCATGCATTCCTGGAAGTCCTGAAGCTCCATCGTTTCCAGCGGCCCCACGGTGATAATTCCGGCATTGTTGACGACAATATCAATCTGCCCGAAGTGCTCGAGGGCCTCATGCACCATACGCTCGACCTGCTCCTGTTTGCTGACATCGCAAGTGGTGGCCAGTACCTCCGCTCCCATGCTTTCAAGTTCGCGACGAGCGCTTTCTAACGGCGCTTCCTCACGGGCACAAATGACCAGACGCGCCTTCTGCCGGGCGAACTCGCGGGCCATTTCCAGACCCAGTCCGGTGGAGCTGCCGGTAATCAGGACGACCTGTCCCTGGAGATCCAGGGCGTTGCGCCATTTCCAGAGCTGACGCAGGGCCAGCGCTGTGCCAAGACCTGCGCCGATGAACAGAAGATTTTGTCCCCGACTGCGTTTCATTGTTGTTTCTCCTGTACTCCGCTGTTTTGCCATCGTCGACCATTTCTTCAGATGAACACGTGCCATCTACCTTTGATGTGCCAGCTTGAGTAGGGGCGAGTTTTCTTTTGGGCGCTGCGCTCTCGGAAAAGTCGGGCCTGGAGTGTTACAATTAATAGCAGAGAAAAATAATTGTCAGGGGATGAGCTATTTTTCGTCTTCACCTTGTTCTTTTCTTTTGTTTTTGAAGATGGTATGCATTGTTTTCCCGGATCACAATGGCAGCTTTCTGACGTATTTCTTTTCATTGTGAAGGAGTCACCCAGCGTTATGCAACCTGGATCTGTTCGTGTGAAGTCTGGTATCACGCATATTGCACGACGTTATGGCATGATTTTTGGTCTGATACGGGGCCTGTTCTGTTTTCTTTTTGGGATGTTGAATAATATTGTTCGTGTTCACTCCCCGGCGCTTGTTTTCCCTCTTGATATTCTACAGGATTGTTTTTCGTTTGCTCTTTTCTTTCTGGCGGGGTGGCTTGCTTCGTCGCGTACCGCTCGCCCGGGCACCGGGTGTATTGCCGGGGTATGGGCTGGCTGTGTTTCGCAAGTGATTATTTTTGTGACAGGTGCTCTCTATTTGCTGGTCGCACAGTATGCCTATCCTTTACCCGAGGGCTCTGATACGATGGGAGAAATCTGGTCCCCTTTTCTCCTCCATATGGTGCAACATGCTGCACTCTGGGTTGTCCTGGGGGTCGGGCTTGGTCTATTTGGGGGCCTGCTCAGTAGCTATTTGGAAAGGAGTCGCACCGCTACCGAGTCTGAGCAGTGAGCGGTGCACTTTTTAGATAAAGCGGTACCGGCGAGAGATAAAAAGCAATCCAGCGAGATGAAATACTTGCTGCATTGCTTTTTTGTATTTAAAGCAATTGAAGCTCTTGCAGAACGGGAACAAGGTGTTGTTGATAGAAAGCGGGATTAAGCGGCTCCAGCAGACGCAGCCCGTTATAGAAGATCGGCGGCAGTGGTGTCTGTGTGCGCAGGTATACAAGGGTCTCAAGTGCCTCGGCATCCCGATGCAGCGCGACATAGCACATCAGTTGCCAGTAGTCCGCCTCCCCTAATCGGGGGCCTGGTACTGTGCTGAGAATCTGCAATGCCTGTTGATACTGACCGCGAAACCAGTACAGAGCACTGGTGCTGATACGTGTTTGGAAATCGGTGGGAAGCTTTACGATGTTTTGAAGCTGGCGGATGTAATCTTCTTGTGAGCTCTTGAAGGGATCAACACAGAGTAGCAGCCAGAACAGCCACCATTGAAGACAACATCGTCTGGGAGAGAGCTTTATTGCTATCTCGAAATTGGCGATCGCGTTTGCCATATCTCCCATTGCGATATAGGGGAGTCCTCGGTCATGATAGAGTAAGGCAACATTCTTTCTTGTGTTCGGGAGTGCAATAGCTTGATCGTAGGCCGCAAGCGCTGCCTGATACTCCTCCAGTTGAGTCAGTATATAGCCTTTTGCGCCATAGTAGGTAGGGTTTCTGGGGTTAATGGAGAGGGCCTTTTCAATGTTGAACAGCGCTGTTTGGTAGTCCTGAATGTATCGATAGATGAAAGAGCGAACGTAGTAGATCTCAGGCTCATTGGGGTGGAATTGTAGGGGAAGTTCCAAAGTAGAAAGACCTTGTTGTATATTTCCCATCGCAACATAGTTCATACTCTTATCTCGATAGGGCCACACTGCTTTTGGTTTCAGTGCAATCGCCTTATCGAGATCTGCCAGCGCTTTCTGATATTGGCACAGTTGGGTGTATGCAAAGGCGCGTTCTCCATAGAAGAACAAGCGGTTGATATGAAGCGTAATCATAATGCTAGAAAGCGTGATAATGAGTTTGAATGCCTGAAAGCGCCGAAGTGAGTGGACAAAAAAAACGACAATGATTTGCAAGGTGCAAGCGATGAGGAAGCCATAGCATGCGTAGATTACCAGGTTCATAAGCGAAAAATAAGTGTCCTGCATACAAGCACTCCATAAAGGAAGAAAATAAAAGAGTGAAAAACTCTGCAATAGTATAGGGTGATGGATGTAAATCTGTCAATAGTGGATTCTGGCAAGAAAAAGGTACTTCTGTGGTACGATAGAGGTGGGGAAAGTTAGATGATAAGGACCACTCGCGGAAAGGAGCGACAGGCCATATAATAGCAGCTATAGAATTGTTTTCTCTACGGTAGAAGGGAGTCTTCCTTTTTTATGGCTGTATCGCTTTCGCCCGCGCAACGAGCGCTGTTACCGGACACGATGTCCGTTTCTGCATCCGATCCTTTTACTCTGGAACTGGCTGGGCACTCTCTGAAACAGCTTGCAGAGCGCTATGGAACGCCATTGTATATTTTTGATCGTGCGACCATCGTGAACGCCTGTGCACAGTATCGAGAGGCTTTTCGCAGAGAGTATCAGGCATCGTCGGTCCAGATTCTTTATGCTTCTAAGGCATATCTTTCGCCCATGCTAGCCCGGCTGATCGCTGAAGAGGGATTAGGGCTGGATGTGGTTTCCGGGGGGGAATTGCTGGTTGCTCATCGGGCGGCCTTTCCGATGGAGCGTATTTCTTTTCATGGGAACAATAAGTCAGCGGAGGAATTGCGGCTTGCGTTGCGGCTTGGAGTGGGGCGAATCGTGCTGGATAACTGGAGCGAGCTTCGGCGGCTGACGCAGATCGCACGAGAGATGCAGATGCATCCTGGTGTCCTGGTGCGGGTCGCGCCCGATGTCGAGACCGACACCCATCGTTATTTGCAGACGGGGCATGCAACGGCTAAATTCGGTTTTCCCCTCAGTACAGGAGATGCGGCGGAGGCGGTACGAACAATCTTGCGTGAGGGACAGCTTCACTTGTTGGGACTGCACGCGCACTCGGGAACCATGTTGCGTGAGACGCGACCCTATGAAGAGTGTTTGCAGCGCCTGCTGGAACTGGCTGTATTGCTCCATAAAGAGACGGGTTGGTGGCCGCAGGAACTCAGCCCGGGTGGTGGATGGGCGATTGCCACACCGGACGCTCCCGACAGACCCGACCCTGCACTACTGGCAGCCGCCTTGCAGAGATGTATACTGCATTGTGTCGATACACTGAAGATCTCGCAGCCCTTGCCGATGCTGATAATAGAGCCGGGACGCTCGATTATCGCACGTGCCGGGATAGCGCTTTATCGTATTGGTGCCCGCAAAGCGACCCCGGGTGGGATTACGTATCTCTTCGTTGATGGCGGCATGGCAGATAACATTCGACCGGCACTCTACGGAGCATTGTATACCGCGCTGCCTGTAGAGCAGCTTGAGCGGGAGCATGACGTTTCTTTCTGTGTCTCAGGGCGCTATTGTGAGTCGGGGGATATGCTGATAGAAGAGGTCAGGTTACCGGATATGCGGGAAGGCGAACTGTTGCTCTTGCCCACAGCGGGAGCCTACTGCCTGCCAATGGCAAGCAACTATAACCTTGTCCCTCGTCCGGGCGTACTGTTAGTAGACAAAGAGACAATACATGTGATGGAAAGGCGTGAAACGTACGACGACCTTCTATCTCGTTATTGTGATTGAGAAGTGTAAAGTGCTTCATTGTGGAAGGAAGAGCAGATGAGAAGGAAGCAAGATCAACAGCAACACTATATGGATGAGCACGACCTACCAACCGAGCCTATAGCGCGTGAAAGCGTGACATCCCGGAGTTCCTACGATGATAGGACGGTGGCCGTTCCTTCACATCAGCAGTCAGCGCCTTTCTCAAATGGAGCTAGGCGGGGTTATCAGCCTGAGGAGTATCCTCCTGCTGCCGGGACCTATGAACCGGTGCCCGCTCAACCAGTGCGTCCGGTGAAAGCGAGTCCACTTCCCGGTCTGGTGACGCTGCTCTTTGTGCTTGTACAACTGCTATTACTTGTACGATTCTTGCTCAAAATACTGGCAGTGTCAGAGACGGTCGTATGGGCTGTGGCTATCTATCAGGTCAGCGAAGTGTTTATCATGCCTGTACGGTCGCTATTGCTGCTGATACCTGTTCCCATAAAGCTAGATGTCGAGATCTACACCCTGGTGACGATCCTGCTCTATGGAGTGCTGGCGCGGGTTCTTGCGGGCCTGTTGAGGCTGCTTTTGAAGCCGCGTCGGTACTAGGGCTGGCCCGGGTAGTAGGATCAGTCTTTGCCGAATTCGTCCAGGACATCCAGGCTGTTGATAAAATCGCGATAGGCGGAGAGGTTGTCGTCTTCGTCCTCCTCTTCGCTTTCTTCGTCTCGCTCGCGGAGCAGAGAAGGAGGCTGCGGCTCCTCGCTTTGCTCTATGGGCACACCTGCCCGTTCGAGTACGCTTTCATCAACGTAGATTGGTGTTTTGGTGCGTACGGCCAGAGCAATCGCATCGCTCGGTCGAGAGTCAATTTCAACATGCCGTCCTGCCACGTCCAGAATCAACCGGGCGTAGAAGATTTCATCTACCAGATCAGAGATCTCTACACTGACGAGTGTAGCGCCTAGCTCACGGATAACGTTTTTCAGCAGGTCATGGGTCAGTGGTCGCTCTGAGGTTGCCCCCTGTAACTCGACGGCAATAGCATAGGCTTCAGCGTGCGCTATCCAGATGAACAGATACCGCTCTTGATCGACTGCTTTTAAGATGACCACTCGCTGTTGCGTCGCCAGGCTGATACGTACGCTTTCAACTGTCATCTCTACCATAGGCTTTTGACTCTCTCTTTCATGGCCGGGGTCCGTCGAATACATTACGCCTTTATTGTACACCTATCCTAACTTGTTGCGCAAATGCCGGGCGGGCCCCCCTTTGCCTGCCACCTGATGCAGACAGGCTGTACTGTTGGTCTTGACTACCCTTCCCCTTTCTTATGAGTATAACAAAATCTATTCAGCATTCCAACCACTTCTATTTAGCTGCTTATCAGAAAGAAAATTCTAGAAATTCGTTCGAGTACCTACTTGTATTGCCTGGACCGTTATGGTATTATGTTTTTGAATGGCCGTTCTATATGCAATAGGTTCAAGGGTGGTGTGGAGATGTTCATTTGTTCAGAAAGGCAGGGGACTGTTCTATGTCACTAGAGCAAGCCAGCGAGATACAACGCCGGATGTATCAATTTATTGTCGGCTACATAAAGCGTGAGGGGATGCCCCCGACTAATCGTGAGATCGGCCGTGAGATGAATATTGCCAGCACCGGTCACGTTGATTATCATCTGACGATGCTGGAAAAGAAGGGGTATATCGTTCGCACTCCGAAAAAGAGTCGCGGCATTAAGTTGACCAACCCGCTGAATGGGGTGCCTGTCAAGGGCGCTATCGCTGCTGGTCGACCGCTTGATATCTACCCGGACTCCGTGGACCGCTGCGTTGATGTTGGGACTGAAGCGTTTGCTCGTGATAACTGCTATGCCCTCGAAGTCAAGGGCAACTCGATGATCGAAGATCACATTTGTGATGGCGACTTTGTGATTATTAAGCCTCAGAGCACCTGTAAAAATGGTGATATCGTGGTCGCGTTGCACACACAGGAAGGTGTGCAGGGAAGTGCGACGCTCAAGCGCTTCTTCCAGGAAAAAGAAAACGACCGCGTTCGCCTCCAACCCGCCAACTCAGAACTTGAGCCTATCTTTATTCCTAAGAGCGTCTGGGATCGTGAGTGGACGATTCAGGGACGCGTGGTGGCGATTATTCGTCAGTGCAACTCGGCCGCGTAGGGCGTGTCCGCTGGTTGGTGCTTTTCTGCTCGAAGACAGGGTCACTGTCTCGGGACATCGTTTTTGCTTGAACGGTGAAGGCAGTCAGGAAATGTGGACTCTTTTCTCGGCAAGAAATACCTCTCTGCGGGGTCCGCTGACTTGCTGCCTTTTTCACGTCTCCAACCTCATTCTCTGTCCCCTGTTCTTTTACCGCATGAGTTTTTTACCCTTGTACTCTCCCGCCAGGTCTGGTATACTTCATAAAGGACTTTATATGGAATTTCTTACTGTTTTGATGGTAGTGCGTGCTTGATAGAGAGCCTCAGAAGGCCCCGGTTGCTCAGAAAGGATATCAAGCAGTTATGAAGGCTGTCTCCGCAGCCCTGGTACTGGTTCTCGGTGCCGCTCTTATGCTCTGGTTTGGTAATACGCTCAATTCCTGGATCCTCGGTGGGTTAATCGGTGGTCTCGCTGCCTTAGTTCTCAGTATCCCCATTTCTGTGATGATCTTCTCCCATCTCGCTCGTCGTCATGATGAGCGCTTGCGGCTTGAAGTTGAAGAAGAAGAAGCATTCTATGAAGCTGAAATGTATACTGCTGAGTATGCCGAGCTGCCGACCGGCCGAGGGCGCCGCACGATAGAAAGCTACGCGGTCACCGAGTACGCGGATGACGACGTTGATGATACGGAATATGTTCCGCTCTCGCGAGGATATTCTGGTTACTACTTGCCGGAACCCTCTTCTCAGCGGCTTCCTGCTCCGTCAAAGCGTAGCACGCCTGCCCTTCCTGCCGAAACTCGTAGTCAGGCCACGAATGGACGGCGTCCACAACGCCGGTATTATCCCGGTCTCCCTGCTTCGGCCACCAATGTGACGCAAAAGAATCTGCGTTCTGCCGCGTTGCGTGATGCTTCAATGGAGGCCAATGATCTGTACGAGAACGACTACTATGATGAGGAGCCGATCCCACAGCGCCGTTCGACGCGTTCCGGCCGGATTCAGCGTGGGCGTGCTTCCCGCGAGTTAACGGGCCGTCATCGAGTACGTCGAGTTGTCGATTCTATTCCACCTCAACAGTTGCCTCCTGCTCGGTCTTCCTATGACCAGTATGAAGATGAGGAGCCTCAGACAGAGGTCATACAGGACCCATATCCTTCGACGAAATCACGTCGCCTTCCATCAACGCAGCTTTCACGTCAGTCGCGTGCGTTGCCGTCTCGGCCAGCAGATCCCTCAACAGAAGTGTTCCAGAAGCCGCTTGTCAGGAGGGCTCCGTATGTCTATGAGGATGACTCTGTTCAGCAGGAGCTCTCACAGCAGATGCAGCGGCCGATTCGGCGTCGCTCCTCTCTTCGTCTATCTCATCAGCTTGATGATGAGGAAGAAGTATAGTTCTGGTACTGTTAGCTAGCCTCTTTTAGCGGACTGTGGTACTATCAAATCAAAAAGACCGGTTTCGCTGAGGAGGCTTTTTTTATGCTTGGACCTTTAATGGAAATACTGCAAACGTTTATAACCAATCTTTATGTTCAAACGGGTTTGTTAGGTATTATTCTTGCTATGGCGATTGAAAGCTGTTGTATACCATTGCCAAGTGAAATTGTTATGCCTGTCGCTGGCATCATGGTTTCGCGGCGTCTCTTGCTTGGTGGCGTACCTGATCCGTGGGGCGTGGTGCTGGTTGGTCTTTCTGGCGCTCTGGGTTGCCTGCTTGGCTCGATGCTGGCATACTGGATCGGCTATAAGGGAGGGCGCCCATTGATGCTGAAATATGGACGCTATGTGTTAATTTCGCAGCATGACGCGGATAAAGCCGACGCCTTCTTTAAGCGCTGGGGCTCTGCGACTGCCTTCTTCTCCCGGCTGCTGCCCATTGTCCGTACCTATATTTCCCTGCCCGCGGGAATTACCAGAATGCCTTTTATCAAGTTCTGTGTCTATACCTTCCTCGGCTCGTTCCCCTGGTGTCTGGGTCTGGCCTATCTCGGCCATGTTGTCGGCGATAATCTGGATGTGATTGAGCCCTATTATCGTGGCGCTGAGATCATCGTGGTGCTGGCTGTGGTGGCACTGGTTGTGCTCTACTTCTGGCTGCATATTCGCAACGACCGCAAGGCCCGCGCTGCTCTGGCCGAGGCCCGCGCTACCGAGCAGACCCCTACTTCTCAGAGCTAAACGCAGAACAAGCGGCAGGAGGGCACAGCTTTCCTGCCGTATCGCTTTTCAGAGCTCAGATATCCTCGGCGAAAGTGGCCTTGCTGCTTTACCGAGCGAGACGGGCACACAGAAACACGTGGTGCCCGTCTTGTTTGCTCTCCGTTCTACTTTGTGCAGTGTGGCAGAACCTCGGTTGCGAAGGCCTGAATCCCCTCAATATCATCGATATCGAGCCATTGCACCATCAGTTCCTCAACTCCTGCCTCTTCATAGGCCTTAATCTGCTGAATGACCTGCTCTGCGGTGCCAACAATGTTCCCCTTCTCGGTATGGAGCGTATGCACCACAGCATCGAGCGACTTGTCTTTCAGCTCAGGGACGGAGTGACGCCACTCCAGCTTGCGATCAAGGGTGGCGCTATCTTTGCCGAAGTAGATGCCCTGCATGGCTGTGCGCTTAACATCAGCAGGCTGACGTCCCTCTTTTTGCAGCAGCGTGTCAAGCAGAGTTGAGCGCTCCCGAAACTCATCGGGGCGCAGGAAGACCGCGTTCCAGATATCCGCGTAGCGTGCCACCAGTGGAAGCAGGCGTTTAGGGCCATTGCCGCCGATCAGCAAGGGAAGCTTCTGCTGTGGGCGTGGAAGAAGCTGCGCGTCGTGAAGCTGGTAGAAGCGTCCCTCAAAGGTTGCCGGCCCTTCGCTATGCAGCAGACGTGTTGCCACCTCCAGCCCTTCCTCAAAGCGTGCCATACGCGTCGGGATATCACCAAGCGGATAGCCATATGCGTGATGTTCGCGATCCTGCCAGCCGGAACCCATGCCCAGAATCATGCGTCCGCCTGAAAGGTCGCTCAGTGCTGCGGCCTGACGTGTCAGCATCGCGGGATCACGGAAGGAGACCGGCGCGACCAATGGTCCGAAGTGGATGTGCTTGCTTTGGGCAGCCAGATAGGTCAGGGAGACGACCAGTTCAAGGGATTCGTAGTCGGGGGGATTGGGATTGGTGAAGTGGTCTGAGCGGAAGAGGCCGGCAAATCCCTGTCCGTCGACTGCTTCTATGAGGCGCTGCCAGCGTTGCCATGTCAGCCCCATCTGCCCCTCTACCATAAGAGAAATCGCTACCATAGGTTTTCTACTCCTCTACAATGTTTGAATCTTCCTTTCATGGTAGCGAATGCTGCTTGCAGGCGTCAAGTCAGACAGCAGCAGGGGAGCCGTCTGACTCCCCTGCTTTTGGGCTATTTGGTGACTGCTTCCAGAATCTCGGGCATTCGCTTCACCAGCCGGGCGCCGGCAAAGCGTGTGACACCCACATAGATGATCATGCTATAGGCAAGCCCGAGCGGTACACTGAGTGCCAGGATCCATTGGGCATGGAAGAGCACCGGAAGCGCTGTACCCAGGGCGACTGGCGCGGTCAGCGCTACCATTGCGATAAGCGCGCCCAGCGACATCAAGGCTCGCAGACAGCCCGCCTCAGATGTGGTTCCAGTTGAGGTCTGCATTCCCCGGCGTAGCTCTTTCCATTTCTGCGGGAAGAAGACTGAGGAGGCGTTACCACAGCCGACGATAATCAGGATTGCAGCAATGCCCGATACAAGTGAGGGCACGAACAGATCCCAGTTCCTGGTGAGAAAGGTTGCAATCGGGAGCATAATCAGCAGCTCGATGAGACCGATGCCAAAGGCAACCAGATTCTTTCCCCAGAGCAATTGCATGGGGCGAAGCGGAAACAGAAACAGCGTGGTCAGGCTGGCTCGCTCAAAGCCAAGCGCATTATATGAGAAACGATAGAGGGTCAGGGCGATGACGAGGGGCGTGAAGATCATCAGCCAGACGTTGAGTCCGGTCGGATTGTTTCCGATATTGAGAAACGAAACCACAATCGCGAAGATGGGTAACAGAATGGCTTGCAGGAGCAGCGCCGTAATCTGCGGATCACGTCGTATGTAGCGCATGTCTTTCAACAGCACTGCATAGGCCTGCCCGGGAACCAGACGGCCAAGGAGACCACCGGCAGGGACCGTATCTACCTCTTTATGCTGATGTTTGCGCTGCTTCTCAACATCTGGCGCGACCAGTCCCTTTTCAACAACGCTCTGCCAGAGATACAGGGCAACAAAGCCGATCGCAAGCGGTGCAAGCAGCCAGAGGAACCCGCTTCCCCAGTTTCCTGCGTTTGCCTGCTCGATAGCCCGGCACACCATCCCGGATGGAAGCCATTGCAGGTAGGGCGAGAAGGTCTGCTGATTGAGCAGGTTCAGGAATGAACTGGATGCCAGCCCGCGAAACAGGAATTGCGCGAAGTATCCTGTGAATGAGACCAGCACAATCAGGAGCACACCCAGATCACGAAAGCGCCGACTTTGCAGAACTCGCATCAGGGCGGTGAGCACGAACTGACTGGTCCCGATTAACTGGAAGTAGAAGACGATCATTGCCAGTAGCGTAAAGAGCGCCATTGGCAGTGAGGTTGCCATACCGGCAATAACGCTTCCGAGCAGGATCAAGAGCCCGAATGTGGGGAGATCCAGCAGCGTTGAAGCCAGAAGACCGAACATCAGTTCCCAACGTGTCAGCGGGAAGGTTGCCAGCTTCGAGAGGTCCAGCCCCTCGTTCATATTGAATTCCAGCAAGGGAAAGATGATCCAGAATACATAGATGGACGAGAGAACCAGAAAGAGAACCTCGATATTTGCCGGGGCAGGCAGAAAACGAGTTGTGTTAAAGATGAGCGCACTGAATGCGAATGCGATGATCAGCAGGAAGATGAGAAAGATGGCCATGCCGATAATCTGTCCCCCCTGCCCTTTGCCTTTGCGCGTAAAGGCGCGTAAAAAGAGTTTCCAGCGCAGCCAGAGCAGCCAGCGCAATTTATCCCCGTGAATAAGCACAGCAGCTCTCCTATTCTAGCCAGCTCAGGTTATGAGCTTCATTCCGCACGCCGATCACATTGAGGAAGATATCTTCCAGTGTTGCATCTTTGTCCTCGCCGCTGGCCCGTTCGCGCAGTTCCTGAAGAGTGCCTTCAGCGACAAGCGTGCCCTGGTTGATAATCCCCACGCGCGTACATAGACGCTCAACAACTTCCATGATGTGTGAGGAGAAGAAAACGGTCGTTCCTCGCCGCGTCAGATCTTGCAGGATGTCACGAATGACCCGCGAACTGACCGGATCAATGCCCTCAAAAGGCTCGTCAAGGAAAATGACCTGTGGGCGATGAAGAATCGCTGCTGCAAGGGCAACCTTTTTGCGCATACCAACCGAGTAATCAACAACCATTTTATCGGCATCGTTGTTCAGTCCCAGAATCTCCAGGAGCTCTTCTGTGCGACGCCGTACGTCCGCAGCAGGAACTCCGTACATATGCCCGGCAAAAGCGATAAATTCACGCCCGGTTAGCCGTTCGTACAGGTTCAGGTGCTCGGGAAGCACTCCCATCAGGGTACGGGCCTGAAGTGGATTTTGCCAGACATCAACTCCACTGACCAGAACTGTCCCACTGGTCGGGCGCAACAGGCCAACCATCATCTTGATGGATGTTGATTTGCCTGCGCCGTTTGGCCCCAGAAAGCCGAAGAATTCGCCGCGTCGAACTGCCAGGTTCAGATGATTCACCGCGACCTTCTGGCCGAAAACCTGGGTCAGATCTTGTGTGTAAACTGCGTATTCAGATGGATTCCCAGATTGTGGTATCATTGAGTCTTGCTGCGGAAATGTCGTCATTTTTAATAGTCCTTTTCGATGTTCTTTATATTGCGATTAGCTATACAGAATATAACTGATCGTTAACTGATTTGTCAAGGGCATCCTGGCTTCGCTGTGGAAAATGGGCGTGTAGAAGCTCTTTCTCCCTCGAATAGGCGGGGAAAATACAGGCAGTTCAAATGGGGACTCTCTATGAGGGGCGTGCCTGATTGCGACAATAGTGCTGGATTTATAGCGGTTTGTTTTAATCTCAGGCAAAATAAAGAAGGGGCAAACGAGTTTGCCCCTCGACATATTCTATTTCTTTTCCAACAGGCTGGCGAGGAAGTTGCCAAGTAACTGGATACCCTGCACCAGAATAATCAGCAGGATAACGGTGACGATCATGACGCCGGTCTCGAAGCGCATGTAGCCATAACGAATCGCCAGATCTCCCAGACCTCCCGCACCAATCGCGCCCGCTATAGCCGAGTACCCGAGCAGGTTGATAAAGGTGATCGTGATGCCGCGGACCAGCGCGGGTAATGCCTCCGGGATCAGCACCTTTGAGATAATCTGCCAGTTATTGCAGCCAATGGCCCGCGCGGCCTCGATGACGCCGTTATCAACCTCGCGCAATGAGGTCTCGGCAACACGTCCGAAGAACGGCACAGCAGCCACGACCAGCGGAACAATAGCGGCGGGCGCTCCGATTGTCGTTCCGGCGATCAGGCGGGTAAATGGCGAGATGGCAACCATCAGGATGATAAACGGAAGCGAGCGGCCAATATTGACGATAATACCGAGTACCTGATTGAGCCCCGGTGCGCGGAGCAGTCCCCCTTTGTCGGTGGTTGCCAGCAGGACGCCAAGCGGTATCCCGAGGATCACGGTAAAGATGGTGGAGGTGATGACCATCAGAAGCGTGTCGAGTGTGGCCTGAATCAGATCAGGTGTAAGCGAAGACCAATCCATTTACCGCTGTACCTCCACGTGTAGTCCAAGATTTTGCAGATAGGCCAGGGCCTGCTCAACCTGCGGCCCAACCAATTCGGCCTGCATCTGTCCGATACGCTGCTGTCCAAGCAGTTCAAGCTGTGCGCTGAGAATATTCACATCGACCTCAAAACGGCGAGCCAGCGTGGAGATAATCGGCTCTTCCGCCGAATTGCCCGCGAAGACGATCGATACGACGGCAGCCCCCGGCTGTGGCGTGTGGATTTGAGGGCGTGGGAAGAGAGCATGCGAAAGGCGGGTATCAGGCTGCGCTGCCAGTTCGCTGACCTCTCCCTGCTCGACGATCCGTCCGGCCTCAATAATCGCGACGCGATCACAGATCTCGCGTACGACGTCCATCTGATGCGTAATCAGGAGAATGGTGAGGCCCATTCGTTTGTTCAGATCGCGAAGAAGCTGCAAAATAGAATGCGTGGTCTGGGGATCAAGGGCCGAGGTGGCCTCATCCGAGAGCAAAACGTCAGGGGAGCCCGCCAGCGCTCGGGCAATGCCCACCCGCTGCTTCTGGCCTCCCGAAAGCTGCGAGGGATATACTTTGGCTTTATCGGAGAGCCCGACAAGGCCAAGCAGCTCTTCGACGCGCGAGCGCCGTTCGGAGGCTCGCACTCCCATCACTTCCAGCGGAAACGCGACATTCTCAGCAACGGTGCGCGAATTGAGCAGGTGAAAATGCTGAAAGATCATACCGATACGCTGTCGTGCCTTGCGTAGCGCGGCTCCAGATAGCGTAGTCATTTCCTGGTTATTGACGATGATCGATCCAGAGGTCGGGCGTTCCAGCATGTTGACGCAGCGAATCAGCGTGCTTTTGCCCGCGCCGCTCTGGCCCAGAACCCCAAAGATCGAACCTCGTGGCACGTCAAGGTTAATGTCATCAAGGGCGACAACCGCCTGATCTTTCTTGCCATACACTTTACGAAGATTGCGAATGGTTATCATGTGCGACAGAACCTTTAGAAATGTGAAAGCGGAGCCTCTCGCCAGAGAGGCCCGCAGATGTGAGAAGCAAGCAAACAGTTGTTTCGGGCGGCTTAGAAGGCCGGCAGGACCGAGCCCTGATACTTCTCCTCAATAAACTTTTTCACTTCCGGGGAGGTCAGGAGCTTATACAGCTTCTGTACCGCCTGATCATTCTCGTGGCCCTTCAGCACGGCGAGTACGTTGGCGTATGGGTTGCCTTTTGCCTGTTCCAGCGCCAGCGCGTCTTTTGAGGGCTTGAGGTTGATCGACATGGCGTAGTTGCCGTTGATTACGGAAATGGTGGTGTCATCCAGTGAGCGCGGAAGCTGGGCGGCTTCCAGCTCTTTAATCTGAAGATTCTTGGGATTGGCGGTGATATCGTGAACGGTGGCCTTTGTGCCCACATTCTCTTTCAGGGTGAGCAGGCCCTGTGCTGCGAGCAGTTGCAGCGCTCGACCGCCATTGGTGGCATCATTCGGAATGGCGACGACCGCTTTGTCGGGAACCTCTTTGAGCGATTTGATTTTCTTCGAGTAGATGCCGAGCGGCTCGATATGCACCCCACCGACAGAAACCAGATCAATATGATGTTCCTTGCCAAAATCCTCCATATAGGGGACATGCTGGAAATAGTTCGCGTTGAGTTGCCCATCCTGAAGCGCCAGGTTTGGTTGTACATAATCAGTAAATTCCACTATCTGGATATCCAGACCCTCTTTTGCCGCAAGATGATCCTTCACATATTTGAGAATCTCTGCGTGTGGGGTGGGCGAGGCTCCAACTTTAATGGAAAGAGAATTCGATGAGGATTGACCGCTGCCGCCGCATCCGACCAGAAGCAGAGCGAGCGCGGCAAAGCAAAGAAGAAAACGAGTCCTGAACAACCGCATAAATAAGGTACCTCTCCATCTCAAAAACATCTTCTTCGTCTGAAGCAAGCGAATACGAAGAATGGCGGTATTATAACAAAGTTGATCAACTATGTCAACAATATGCAGGCCCGCCAGTTGCTGCCCCGGGGGAAGCTTTCCTGAATCTCTGTATCGGCCAGGTCGAGGCTCTTCTAAAGGGGAAAAAGGAGAGAGCGGAAAACAACCTCAATGGATTATAGCATATCTCAACAGGTGGTGCTTTCCGCTCCTGTATTGAATTATGCGGTTCCGAAACTCAGGCCAAGCTGACGCAACCATTTACGATAAGCAATGGATGTGCGGTCAGAGCGCAGATGGAGTTCGGCCTGAAGATCAAGCGGCAGAAGCTCCGGGCGCTGTGATTCGACGACCGGGATATCCTGTAGCGTGATGATATTCTGGAACTCGCGTACCTCTTCATCGGTCTGATCAGTGTGATCAATGGCGACATAGGCCCAGGCGATTGATTCCTGTTCGGAGACCGGCGTGACCGTAAAGAACATTGCAAAGCGCGGCCCGGTTGAGGTTTTCATAAAATAGGCGCTCAAGGGGCGAGGTACTTTATACGTATAGTGAACGCGTTTCCCTTCTCCCGTGCCGTCTGGATTCGGCTGCCAGACAGAGATATCACGAGCAATGACACCCTCCGGGGTGATCTCGGCGGTGTAGTCGTTGATCGCGGGGTCGATGGGATCGCCCAGATAACCCTGATGGACAAAGGGGAAATGGGCGACATCCAGGAAGTTTTCAACTGCTCGTGGCCCACTTGCCTTATAGGTGTAGGGACCGCAATGAATCTTACGGAACGAGGGGTCATCCCATTCCTCAAATATGGGAACATCCTGTGTGGTTTCTCCGAGCGTCACCCAGACCCAACCATACTTCTCGGTCGCGCGATACACTTTTGCGCGGGCCTTCGAGGGGGGAATCTGCTCAGGATGCGCGGGAATACGGACACAGCGTCCTTCTGCATTGTAGGTCCAGCCGTGGTATGGACAAATAATGGTCTCGTTCTCGATACGGCCAAGCGAAAGCCGGGTACCTCTATGGATGCACAGGTCACGCCAGGCACACACTTGATCGCCCACCCGCCAGAGCACGATATCTTCTCCGAGCAGTTTGACTGCCAGCGGTTTTTCACTTGTTACGTCTTCAGAACGTGCGACAACATGCCAGTCGTTGGCAAGCACAGTATCACACAGTTGTTGCTGCTGCATATCTCATCCTTACTTTGGGGGAATAGGTATCTCTTTTGAGAATGTCTTCCACAGGTAATACTATCTCAGTCTCTTCTGAAAGTAAAGGATTCTAGCCTCTTTTTTATGGAATAGTTGCCTGTGAAAGGTGAACTATCTGTGTATTGAAGTGGTACCCGGAATGGAAGGAACAAACAATGTAGAGGAGAAAGGTCTTAGCGCTTGTGTACCTGATGAATCTTAAGCGCGATCTGGAGTGAGAGGCGAAAGTCTGCATCTTCAAGCGAGTGGCCCAGAAGCTCTTCAATGCGCCCGAGGCGATAGAGCAGCGAGTTGCGGTGCAAGTGCATCATCCGGGCTGTTTCGCTGAGGTTGCCATTGCAGTGAAAGAAGGAGTCCAGGGTTTCGATCAGGGTTTCGTCCTGCCGGCTATCATGCTGTAGCAGAGGACCAAGCGTTTCACGGTAGAAGGCGTCTAGCTCGCTGTGTCCATCGAGGTGGAAGAGCAGGCGATAGATGCCAAGCCGTGCGAACGAGTGGATTTTCCCTTCTCCGAAGAGTCGGCGGCCTATTTCCAGCGCTCGTTGAGCCTCTCGATACGATTGCGGGATCATCTCAAGCGTGTTAGCGATGCGCCCGATGCCGCACGAGAGCGGAGTGCCTTTATTGGTGCGGGTGAAGATGCGCTCCAGCCGGGTATAGATTGTCTTTTCGCGCTCATTCTCGTCTGCCACACTGGCAGGGAGCAGGGCCAGCACGCGCCGTCGCTCGACCAGTATCCAGCAGCCGCGCCAGTCGCGTTGTAGCTCTTCGCGGATGCGGCGTCCCCACAGTGCTGCCGGATCGCCGGGGCGAAAATCGGGGATCTCCTCGGCAAGCTCGAAAATCGCAACAACCTCTGGTTGGGCGAGATCGTAGCCAAGAATGCGAGCGCGAGCCAGCATTTCCTCTGTGCTCTGGTAGGTGCCGCGAATAATATTGGTGAATGCCTCGACAAGATAACGATTCTCGACCTCGCTGCGTTCGCGTTCCCGGGCCACTTCCAGTGCCAGCACCGGGACAACCTGCCCGAGAATAATGCGTTCCAGAAAGTCGAAGTCGCTTTCGGGGCCGATCAATGAGATCGAGCCTACCACCTCGTGCCGAATCTGGATCGGTTCTGTGATGCGGGTCAGCGAGCGCTGATGCAGAAAATCGTCGGAGAAGCTGGCTGGAAGCTCAAGCGGTCGCGCTGAGTCGGGCGTGGCTTGAACCCGAACCTCGCCGCTTGAGTCCTGAACAATGACCCATTTTTCCCGGCTCTGCGCCAGATAATCACAGACGCCCTGAATGCCGGCACCCTGAACGCTCAATTGCATCAGATGATGAGCAATCTCGGTGGCTTTGCGCTCGATTTCGCCCCTGAAGCTGACAACAAAGGTAATGACTTCGCGCTCAATCTCTTCGAGGTGGCTGTTGGCAGGCAGGAGGATCAGGGGAAAGTTCTGCTGATCGGCAAAGGAGATGGCTTCCGGGTCGAGGGCTGAGAGATCGGGGGCGGCAACTCCGACCGCTGCGACGCCTGCTTTCTGCAAGCTTTTGAGCAGGCGGGGAAGTGTTTCATCCAGTCGTCGTAGCTGTGAAAGGGCGAGCAGGGCCAGTTCGCCCCCCTGCACGCTTTCAAAGGCTGGCAGGCGTACGCGCATGCGACAAGCCCAGGTAACGCGGCGTTCCAGCCCGCCTGACCCCGCCACCAGCTGGGCTTCGCGTGAGGCGAGCAGCGTGAGAATATTGCGGACTGAGGCCGATGAGATGGAAGGTGGAAGACTGCTCATAGCTCACACTGTATTCCCACTGTTTCTTTCATCCCCGGCAGCCGTGGAAGGCCACCCCTACGAGAGAGGAGTGCAGGCTTCATCCCTCGTTCATGGAGCGTGTGTAGTTCCAGAAACGTGAGTGATGTTGCCTTCACACTCTTCTGTGCACACTCAAAAGGTTGCTGTGATACAGCAATGCGAGAAAATAAGGGAAAGCCGACTAGCGGCGGGTTGCTGTTGCGGCTTTTTGCTGTTGCTGTCTCTCTTTCATCTTCCGTTTTTTCTTCAAGTGTTTATGCCAGGCAACTTTTTTCGTTTTATTCATATAGAAACCTCCTCTGACTGCATTAATCTTCTATTTCAAGCGAAGAATCGAAATCGGCGTCGCTGAGCTCGTCGCTTTCGTCTCCGCTATCATAGTACTCGTCATCATTGCCAAGCTCGTCATCATCATCATGCTCGTAGCGAACCGCAGAGCCACGAATATATGCGCGGATCGTATCGCTGCTGCCCTGGGAGGGGAAGCTGACGCGACCGAACATACTGGGATGCTGGTACTCCTCGCGAATGATAATACGGACCTGGTTATTCTCGGTTCCAAGAATAGCTGCTGCGTATCGGTTCCCATGTTCCATGAAGGTAATCAGGCGATTTGCCAGACGGGGTTCAACCTGTCCGATTTCGTCACCTGCTGCATTATATACCAGCAGAGAATGGCCGCTGACGCGCAACTGCACACGATCTCCCACCCCGATTTTCACGAGAATGGAGGCAGGGCCGAGGTTGATCAGATCGGTCACACCGGTCTTGCCGGTCTCCTCAATGAAGAGCCGTGGATCAATCCTGTCTGTCACCGGGGTAGGTTTGCGTTCCTGGGTGTCTTGAAGCAGTGCCAGACGCTCAAGATTCTTTTTCGCGATAGTGTTGTTCGGGCTAAATTTGAGTGTCTGGTTATAGGCATCTCGTGCCTCGGCGTACATGCCTAGCTCGCTATAGGCTTTGCCGAGACGATTGAGCGCATCTGGTTCGCTGGGGAAGAAGCCCAGAATGTTCTTGTTGGTCTGGATCGCTTCTTCCCATTGTCCCTCTTGCGCCTGCTTGATGGCGATTTCAGTCCATTGTTTCTTTAAGCGAGCTTTATCTTCGGTTGAAAGGGCTTGCGTCATCGAACGACACCTCCATCATCACCATGATGTTATTATTTGTAGTCCCGATTACGTGAAGGAAGGTTCAGCAACCGCGCACCCCTGAAGGGACCAGGCTGTCGCTCGTTCAATACGCACATTGACCAGATCTCCCGGCTTGATATCTCTATCGTCAGGTGCGGGGAAGAAGACCAGTTTGTTCGTGCGGTTGCGTCCCTTCCATTGCTGAAGGCCACGAGAGGTGTTGATCTCTTCAACCATCACTTCTTCGATACTGCCTACCAGCGGTTGATTGATTTCCAGGGCAATTCTGGCCTGTTGCTCTTCCACTGCATGCAGGCGGCGCTTCTTCTCGGCCAGCGGGATATCATCTTCCCAGCGTGCCGCGACAGTGCCGGGGCGTACAGAGTAGGCTGCAACATGGACGACATCGAAACGGATCTTTGCCAGCATATCAAGGGTTGTCTGGAACTCTTCCTCTGTCTCTCCGCAGAAACCGACAATAATATCTGTTGAGAGTGAGGCTTTCGGCCATAGCTCGCGTACGCGGTCAATGCGCTCGCAGTATTCCTCTATAGTATAGCCGCGCTTCATACGCTTGAGTGTATCGTTATGTCCGGCCTGAACGGGAATGTTCAGGTGCTCGCAGACCTTCGGCATAGCGGCCATACGGCGGATCATGTCGTCTGTCATATGGCGCGGGTAGGAGGTCATAAAGCGGATGCGCTTCAGCCCTTCGATCTCGCTAAGGCTCTCCATCAAGTCGGCGAGATTTGGCTGCCCGGGCAGGTCAAGCCCATATGCCTCAATAGTCTGACCAAGCAAGGTCAGTTCTTTCGCTCCCTTGTCAACCAGAGTACGGGCCTCAACCATCAGCTCATCAATCGGCCGGCTGCGCTCGCGGCCTCGGCGATAGGGAACAATACAATAGGTGCAGACTTTATTACAGCCGAGCACAATCGGGAGCCATGCGGTTGGCTTGGCGTGCGCCTGTGGTGGAATGTTGGTCGGATAGTGTGCGACGCGCTCGCCAGGTTTAGGCACGATTGCCATCGGCAGAACAGTGCGTTTTCCGGTCCTATTAAAGGAAGTTGCGAATGTCGGTGTGATCTGTGCGGGTGCTACAGGAGTTGCGGCCGGCTGCTCGTTGTCCATGAATTCAATATCCAGACAGCCTGCTCCAGAGATAGGGGTCCAGCGTTCTTCCAGGAACCGCGGCAAAATGTCGGCCTGCTCTACCTTCATAAAGAGGTCGATATGTGGGTATCGCTTGCTGAGCTCATCAATGGTTTTTTGTTTGCCAATCATACAGCCCATCAGCGCGACAAGCAGGTCGTCACGTTTCTCCTTGACTCGCTTGAGCTGTGCCAGCAGGTTGTGAGCCTTCTCTTCGGGAGCCTGGCGCACGCTACAGGTATTGAGGACCACGAGATTTGCTTGATCCATACCCGTTTCTTCCCAGCCCAAATCCTCTAATATGGCCTGGATGCGCTGCGAGTCGGCCTGGTTCATCTGGCAGCCGACCGTCCAAATATGATATTTACCGCGCGGAATATTCGTCGTGGTCATCGTTAACGCCTCTCTTCGAGTCCAATTTGCTGATCTACTTTTGAACTATGCATAAGGAAATAGAAACTTTCTCCGGGACCTTATCTCTAGAGACGGTATTATATACTGTCGTCCGTGCTTTGTCCAGGTGGCTTACAATGGGGGTTTCTCGGGGGGAATGAGACTCCTTTTTCCCATGCTGGGAGCATGTTTTTCAGAGGCGTTCTTTCCTTTCGCCTTCTCCCGGGCTGCTCTCTGTCTCCTGGCAGCCGGGTAAGCGCGCCTCTGCTTGCCAAAGGACAGGCAACATGGTATAGTATATTTAACACTGCCTTAACATTCTCTTAATATTGATTTAACACAGTGTGGCATCGACCGGATGGTTTTTGTAGGTTTGTGGTTGTGGGTTCCCGGGGATCGCTGCTTCCCCTTTGTGTGATCGTTGCCTCTTGCTACTTCGGCTGGAATAGGTATTTCAGCAAATTCTGTTTCCAGATTCACATGATGTGACGTTTGCGACTGTTTGGCGGGTCGCCTTATCTCAGGAAGGGAGGGGGTCATGTTCAACACCGCAAATCCTACGGCAGTTCTGGGATTGCTGGTGAGTGGCGTCTGTTTGTTGCTCTATGGGGTTCATCAAATGGCCGATGCGATGCAGCGGCTGGCCGGTAGCCGGCTACGTAGCGCGACAATGGCGCTCTATAAACAGCCGCTTGCGGCTTTCGGTGTGGGGGTACTGACAACCGCGTTAACGCAGAGCTCAAGTGCCACCTCATCCTTGCTAGTTGGTCTGGTGGGGGCGCAATTGATGCCTCTCAGTGTCGCTATTATCATGCTTTTAGGAACCAATGTCGGCTCTACCCTGGTGGTTCAATTGCTCGCCTTTCACATTACCGATTATGCCTTGATCATTGTTGGTCTGGCTGCTGCTATCGCCTTGCTGACACGCAAGACATCGAAGCGGGAACTCGGAGGGGCACTTGTTGGTTTCGGCCTGATTTTGCTGGCGCTGGCGGCGCTCCAGGCTGGAAGTAAGCCCATTACATCGAATGAGATCACTGCGGAACTGTTGCAGAGGTTAACAGACGCGCCGATTGTGCTGGCGCTGATCGGGCTTGTGCTTGCTGTCATCTTCTCTTCAAGTACGGCCACGATCGGTATTGTGCTGGTGCTGGCTTCTAATGGCTCGCTGCCTTTAGATGGGGCGGTTGCCTTGATGCTCGGGGCGAACGTTGGCACGACGATCATTGCCCTGTTAACATCGATGGGGCACGAGGCGATTGAAGGGCGGCGGCTCGCGCTGATTCACACCGGCACCAAGTCACTCGCGGCTGTCGTCGCGCTGGTTGCATTGACCCCTCTGACTGATTTGCTGGCTATGTTGCCCGTGCATGCAGGGATGCAGGTCGCTCTGGGACATCTTTTCTTTAATGTGCTGCTGGCTGTGGTCTTTGTCCCGCTGGCGCAGCCGCTGGCCTCGCTGGCGACAAAGCTGATGCCTGCTTCCGTTGAGGAGTCGCAACCCGGGCTTGATCCGGCGGCGCTTCAGTCGCCGGCGCTGGCTCTGGGACAGGCGACGCGTGAAATCCTGCGCATGACCGACATTGTCACGAACATGTTCAGGCGCAGTATTCGCGCCTTTGTGCGGAATGGCAATGAGGAGCCGCAACTGATCGGGAAGATGGACGATCAGCTTGATGAAATGGAGGATGCCGTCAAGCGGTATCTGACGCAACTGGCTGAGGATAAGATGACGCCCGAACAGAAGCGGCGGCAGATCGCGCTGCTCTGCATCGTGACCGATCTGGAGGCGATCGGCGATATTATCGACCGACAGTGCATGCGGGTCGCACGGCGCAAGTGGCGCAAACAGATCTCGTTTTCACAGGAGGGATGGAATGAGCTTGTGACCTACCATTCCGAGGTCACTACGGCGCTCCAGCAAGCGTTGGCGGCGCTGGCGGCTCAAGATCCAACGCTGGCGGACGAGTTCTTTGAGCGTAAGGCGCAGCTCAGCCAGATGAAACGCGAGTTCCGCTTGCGACATTTACAGCGGCTTCAGTCGAAACTACCGCCTAGTGTGGAGTCGAGCGCTCTGCACCTGGAATTCTTGAATGCGATGAGCCGGGTTGTGTCGCATGCTTCCAGTATCGCTCATGTTGTGCGGGGAGATATGTAGTCAGGCAATATCGACAAAGAATGCAAGGGAACTGTTCTCGGTGAGCGCGTTTCCTTGCTTTCTTTTTTGGGGGGCGAGTGCAGGGTTCGAGTTGTCAGAATCATATTTGTCCTAAATGTTCGTTTCTGGTGATATGGAATTTAAGCTAAAATAGTATATATCTGGACAAATTCTCTATAGAAGCGTATACTGATTCCAGTAGATATATCAAAATGTATTGTGCATGCTTTTTTGTGGGGGTTGTGAAAGATGGTTCTTTCTACGCTTTCTGATAAGGAGCTGGTTGCTCGTTGTAAACAGGAGTTACCGGGCAGCACAGGAAGCTATGAGCTACTCGTTCAACGCTATATGCACCAGGTGTATCGTGTGGTCTATGGGGTCGTTCATCAAAGGGAAGATGCCGAGGATATCACCCAGGAAGTGTTTCTCAAGGTCTACAACGGTTTGCCTCGACTGGAAAAAGCATCCTCGTTTCCTGGCTGGCTCTATCGCATTGCCGCCAATACCGCACTTGACGCTCTAGAAAAGATGCAGCGTCGCAAGTCAAATGAAATCTCTCTCCCCGAGCCCCAGCCGGTAGCTGTCGCGGGCCTGGAGGATAGTGTGTTACGGGCCGAGCTTCGCGAGTGCATCCAACGGGTATTGTGTCAGCTCAAACGCGAGCAGGTCGTGGCCCTGGTGCTGCGCGATTTTGAGGGGCGGCCATATGAAGAGATTTCGCGGGTGCTGGAGGTGGAAGAGGAGAAACAAAGCACGGTTAAAATGCGCATTCATCGTGCCCGATTAGCTTTTCAGAAAAAGTTTATTCAAATGTGTGAAAAAGTGAAAACAAAGGCGCGTCAGCGTCTTTCGCTCTCCACAATGTAGTTAAGGAGGATAGGGGTTTGTATGCGAGATGAAGAAGTGTTGTTGTGGATAGAACGTTTACTTCGTGATTTTGCTGATGAGGATCTTGATGCCGCGTTGCGTGCGTACCCTGACATACCCGAGGTGATTCAGCGTGCCTGGGAAGTACGGAAGCTGCTTCGCTTCTTTCAGGCAGAGGCCGTGCAGGTTCCAATGGGGCTTGAGAAGGCTGTCTTTGCCCGGCTCAGAACCGTGCATACCGGACGCGAGTTCCTTGATCTCACGTCGTATGCCGGGCGCGAGCTGGTAGATCTCTCGTCTCAGGGGCTGCTTTTCTGGCTACTTGAACTGGTGCGGTTGCTTGTTGGGCTGATTGATCCCGCTGCTGGCACGCCGGGTCTGGCCTGATCGTTGCAAGAAAGGATCACAGATGGACCCGCAGCTTATCTTCAAGACGCTGTACCAGATTTTGACCCAGATTCTCGACTTTCTCCCTCGTATGGTCAATGGGCTGGTAATCTTGCTTGTTGGCTATCTTCTCAGTTGGGCGGTGCGCAGATTTTTGTCCTTTCTGCTGGTGCATTTGCGTGTGGAACAGCTCGCGACGCGGGCGGGAATTACCGGGGCGCTGCAAGGCCTGGGCATTCGGACGCCGCTTTCGCGCTTGTTGGCGCAGATAGTCTTCTTCTTTCTCCTGCTGAGCTTCGCCACCTCGGCTGTGCAATTAATGGGGCTTTCAACGGTTGCCGATCTGCTTCAGCGCGTGTTGCAGTTTATTCCGGTTGCCATTAGCGCCGGGCTGATTATCATTTTCGGCTCGATGCTGGCACGTTTCGTCGGGACCGCCGTTGGAACGGTCGCAAGGGGAGCCAATATCAGCTATGGGGGCGCTCTGGGCCGCTTCCTGGAATATCTGCTGATGACGCTGGTTGTGGTGCTCGCCATTTCAACCATCGGGGTCGATACTACCGTGTTGACGACCAGCTTTACCATCTTGATCGCCGCGATCGGTCTGGCTATTGCGCTGACATTCGCATGGGGAGCGCGTGAGGCTGCGCGAAATGTGATCGCTGGCTATTATGTGCGGCAGCGCTGGCGTCCCGGGCAGTGGGTACGCGTGGGTGAGTACCAGGGCGAGATTCATTCGGTCGTCGGAGCCTTTACCCTGCTGGAAGCGAAACAGGAAAACGGCGAACGCAAACTTATTTCACTCCCGAAATTCCCTGTTGTTACAACAGGTGTCAACAGGAATAGAGCGAGACGTACCGCCTCCAGAGACGCAGCATTAGCGCTGGAAGAAGAGAGAGAGCGCTGCTCTCCTCTTCTTGTCCTCCTGAATTTCTCTGTCTTTTTTGAATCTCTGTGAAAAAACTGTGACTTTTTGCTGGCGATCCCGTCTGTACTGTGGAGAAAGGTGCAAAAGTTGCTACTTCTATTCACTCGTGTCTGATAGGTAGCTTTATGAGGAACGTTTGAGAGGAGTGAAGCTGACTGATGGGAGAAATAGGGCGTATTGAAGCAATGTAGCATCCTTTTACGTGTCTAATATTGCAGAGTATTCAAGGGGAAAGTTCTTACACAATAAGAGACAGCAATGTTTTTCTTTCTCCGAAAAGCAGACGTGTAGATGGAAGGAAGGAACGTCACAGGCGTTTCTTATATGACTACTTTACAACCCGACATACTGACGACATTCTTTCTGAGTGGCGTCAGACAGAATTTTTATTGGTGCAAAGGAGTACATATAATGCAGGAGTATGCAGAAGAGAAGTTTGAAGACGAATTCCTTACCGTTGGTGAGGTCGCGAAAATCTTGAAGGTTGATCCAACGACGGTCAGGCGCTGGATCAGACAGGGGAGCCTGGAAGCGGTGCCTCTGCCTCTCAAAGATGGAGGCGTGCGGCGTCGTCATCGTATCAGGCGGTCGGCCCTGAACTCGCTGTTACTTGACCAGGAGAAATAAAGCTCTATGAACGTGGGCGGATTTGTTGCTTTTGGGGGAGTAGCCGAATGAAACAAGCCATTTCTCTTGAGCCTTCCTGTTTATGCCGTGAAAGAGCGTGTATGGAGCCGTCGCATCTCTCCTTAGCTGTGCTGGCTCAAGAAGCATATCGCGAAAGCCGGAGCCTGCTGCATTCACGGCTGACTGAGAATCGATATGCCTGGGAGCTTTTCCGCCGGGCAATCGTGGAGCAGGATGAACAGGCATGGCAATATATTCTGACACTGTATAACCACCTGGTCATTTCCTGGATACATCAGTGTGCGCCTGCGCTTTTGCTCTCGCGGGAGGATGCGCAATCGCTGGCCAATGAGACGTTTGCGCGTTTTGCCCGAAGTTGTGGAGCGCAGAAATTCACCTCTATTGCCTCACTTCCCGCTTTAATGGCCTACCTGAAGCTGTGTGTGCGCAGCACGGTTCTGGATGAATTGCGGCGTCAGCAGGTGCGCAATATGTATGAATTGAAGATTGATGAGGTGGTGGCGGAGCCGCGCATTGAAGATCCGGCGGAGGGTGTGGTTGAGCGGTTGGACGCGGAGGGACTCTGGCACTTGCTGGCCTCGTTAACTCGACGTGACGAGTGTATCATCCTTCATTGTGTCTATGTGCAGGGCTTGACTCCTCGCGATATCCAGCAGCGGTATGCCGATTTATTCCCCTCGATTGAAGATGTCTATCGGGTGAAGCGCAATGTGCTGGATCGGCTGAAGCGGAGTGCTCAACTGAAAGCATTTCTGGAAGAGCATGTCTAGCAGGGAAGCGAGTCTGAAATCCCAGACTCGCCTGTTGCTGGCACGGCTAGCGCTGAGCGGGGCCCAGTGCTTCCACTTCGGACCAGAGCTCATCTGGTATCGAGAGCTGAGCCAGTGCGATCGTTTCATGCAGCCGCTCCGGTTTTGACATCCCGACAATTGTGCTGGCGATCCGCGAATCACGCAGGGAGAATTGAAGTGCAACCGCCGCCAGAGGGAGGCCATAGCGTTTACAGATCTCCTCAAGCCTGATCGCGCGATCGATCAGCTCGGGAGAGGCTTCGCCATACATATAGCGCGGGTAGTTGCTTGGGCCTTTGGCAAGCATCCCGCTTCCATATGGGGCGGCATTGACCGCGGCTACCTGATGCCTGACGCAGACATCCCAGAACGACCCGGCTTCCTGGTTCAGCAGGGTATAGCGGTTGTGCGAAATAGCAACGCTGAACAGATCGGTTTCGACAAAGCGTTGCATCATGTCGATGGGCCCGCCTGCGATGCCCAGATGCTGGATCAGGCCCTCTTCCTGACAGCGGCGTAGCGCTTCAACCGGACCTCCGGGAGCCATCGCCGCCTCAAAACCGATCCATTCCGGATCATGAAGATAGCAGAGAGGCAACTGTTCCAGACCGAGCAGGGTCAGGCTACGCTCAACGCTGCGGCGCATCTGATCCCCCGTGAACTCATTCGTTTTCAGATCACGGTCGGCTTTCGTCGCGATAACGTATCCTTGCGGCACCCCACCAAGCTCCTTGAGGACAATGCCAATGCGGCGCTCGCTTTCGCCATCGCCATAGGAGGCTGCGGTATCCAGGAAATTGATCGGGCTGCGGAAAATCTCGCGAATGGTTGCCAGAGCTGTTTCTTCGGCGACACTGTAGGCGAAGGTTTCAGGCATGTTCCCAAGCGGTGCACAGCCCACGCAAAGTGCTGTGACCTCTAAGCCTGTCTTGCCGAGTGGGCGCAATGGGAGAAATGACGGTGTTTGCATAGAGTTCCCCTTTCTCTCTTTGGCGGCCAGATAAAGAGAAGGCAGCGTCTTCCCTGCCTTCTCTCGTGTGTTTTTGAACCCGTTGGAATAAAACCAGATTATTTTCGCCGATCTTCCACACGGGCGCTGGCGGTTTTCGATTCGCCTCCGGTTGCTCGTGGCAGCGTATCAGGCCCGACCAGATGGACATGTGGTGTATTGCCGGTCACGGATTTGACGGCGGCTGCCATCTCTTTTTGCAGACGGCGGGTCAGATCCTCGCTGGCGAGCATGGTTGGCTCTTTGACCTCGACCAGCAGATCAAACGTGTCAAGGTCATTCTTGCGATCAACGACGATGCGGAAATTGACGCCGGTCTCCGGGAAGCGGAGCAGTGCCGCCTCAACCTGACTCGGGAAGACGACCAGACCGCGAATCAGCACGGCATCATCGGTACGTCCCTTAATCGAGCCGATTTTAGGATGTGTGCGTCCGCAGGTACAGCACTCTTCCCACCACAGGCGCGAGAGGTCGCGGCTGCGATAGCGAATCATAGCCGTGCCATCGGACTCTAGCCACGTCCAGACAAGCTCACCCTCTTCGCCTTCGGGGACGGGCTCGCCTGTTTCGGGATTGATGCACTCGACCAGGAAGGTATCAGCCCAGGCGTGCATACCGTCGCGGGCCTCGCATTCGCAGGTCATGCCAGGGCCAAGAAATTCGGTCATGCCAAATTCATCGTAGGCCTTGATGTTGAAATACTCCTCAAGTTTGAGGCGTGTTTCCCAGGGCCAGGGCTCCGCGCCAAAGATACCAACTTTCAGTTTCGTGTCGGTGAAGTCGATGCCCATTTCGCGGGCCTTGTTGCCAACATAGAGGCCTACCGAGGGCGTCATACACATGCCAGCAACGCCAAAATCGTAGATAAAGTCAATCAGGCGCTCATACTGGCGTGCGTCGGCACCCATCGGGATTGCCATGACGCCCATTTTCATCGCGCCGTAGTGGAAACCAAAGCCGCCCGTTGGCAGGCCATATCCATAGCAGTTCATCAGGACGTCGCCGGGGCGCAGGCCGGTCATCCACAGTTCGCGGGCGTTCAGTTCGGCCCAGTGCTCAATGTCTTTCATGGTCGCGAAGACCGGGACACTTTTTCCGGTGGTGCCGCTGGTCGCATGCAGTTCGACGGCCCCGTCTTCGCCTCCCGGCTGTTTCATTGCCACGCCGTAGGGATAGGCGGCACGAACCGTTTTCTTTTCCAGAAAGGGAAGCTTTTGAATGTCTTCAAGTGAACGGATGTCGGATGGTTTAACCCCTGCCTCATCATACAGCTTACGATAGAAGGTATTCTGGTGATAGACGCGCTCAACGGTTGCCTGTAATCGCTGTAACTGCAAGGCTTTCAGTTTCTCTTTGGGGAGCGTTTCTATTTCTTCATTAAAGAAACGACGGCTGCTCATAGTAAAGAAAGTCCTCCAGATTGTATGACCCCACTCACATCTCTGGATGCAGCGAGCATACGATCTTTTTTGTTTCAGAATAAGTAGTGAGTAAATTTTTTGTTTCTTGCCACAACACGGTTGTGTTTGTCGAGCGTCTGGAGCAGGCTGCTATGGGCAACCGACAGACGAGATGCTAGGCACGTGTCTGACAAAACAGATCTGATATCTACTCAGCATATAGCATAAAGTTTGCCACCAAATAGGAGGGGGCGATTTTCGGAAATAAGCTGCCTCCATTCTATCATGGTCAATGCGTGACCGTCTATGAAGAGGCCCAGAAGGAATAGGATATGATATCATGGGGAAAAAAGCTGCGAAGGAGCTTACAACGTCATGTCACACACGATACAGGCCGTTATCTGGGATCTGGACGGCGTGATTATAGATAGCGCAGACGCTCATCGCAAGGCATGGTACAAATTGGCTGAAGATCTGGGAATCCCGTACAGTGATGAGGAGTTCTGGGCTACATTCGGCCAGCGCAATGATGCCATTATTCCCCGGATGGTCAAGGGGGCGACCCCTGAACAGGTGCGGGCCTATGGCAATCAAAAGGAGGCCTATTTCCGCGAGTTTGCCCGCGAAACGCTCGCCTTTCTGCCGGGAGCACAGGAGCTTCTGCGTGGACTACGCGAGGCTGGTTTCCGGCAGGCGCTGGCCTCCTCAACCCCGATGGAGAATATCGAGCTGATCAGTGAGGTGCTTGGGCTTCATCGCTACCTGGACACGCTGGTCTCTGGCGAATCGGTCCCGCATGGGAAGCCCGCCCCTGATGTGTTTCTGAAGGCCGCCGAGGAACTGGGGGCCGCGCCTGCGCATTCGCTGGTTATTGAGGATGCAGTTGCCGGAGTGCAGGCGGCTCGGGCCGGAGGCATGTATTGCATCGCGGTGGTGGGTGAGCGCGATCTTCCCGGCTTGCGGGCCGCAGATCTGGTTGTCCGGGATTTGACCGAAGTCTCCGTTGAGCGCATTCAGCAACTGGCTTGACAGGAGCAGGGCAGAGTGGCACAATAGACAACACAAACAGGGAGGTGTAGGGGTCCCGGTGGGCCTCACCGTCTTCAAAACGGCTGGAGGGTCGCTCGGCGCGGTCCTCGGTGGGTTCGACTCCCATACGCCTCTGTCACTCTTCCTGCTTTCAGGCTGAAATGATTTTCCCTCCTGTTGCCTTCAACAGCCGATCCCGCACGGCACGTCCCAGGCCTTTTTCTGGAAAATTCCGACAGAGAATCACATCCACTCCCGCATCTTCCAGCGTGCGCAGTCCGGCAAAGAGCCGCGCCGCGACCTCTTCCGGAGCCTTGAGGCTGCCTGCCGCATAGCTATGGAGGCCGCTGTGTTGAAAGGTTACGATATCCTCGGTTGCGATGAGGACGCCAACCTGTTTCCCCTGTGCGCTATACCGTGCAGCTTCGCGCTGCATCGCGGCTCGGACCTGCTCGTCGCTCCCCTCAAAAAGATATGCGGGCACATGCGGCGAATAGTGGATCAACATCTGTCCCGGAGATTTCATCGCCGTCCCTTCGTCAGCCGTCGGGCGCTTTTTTGCGACCTGTACATCAGGCAGGACGGCTTGTAATGCTTCAAGACTGACGCCACCGGGACGTAGAATGGTCGGCACCTCGGCGCAGAGATCAAGAATGGTTGACTCAACGCCGACCGCGCATGGTCCGGCATCCAGAATCAGCGGCACTCGGCCTGCGAGGTCCTGGTAGACATGCTGTGCCGTGGTTGGGCTGACATGCATAAAGCGGTTTGCGCTCGGGGCAGCTATCGGTGAGTTCATCGCGCGAATCAGGGCCCGGGCGATCGGATGGCTTGGCATACGCACGGCAACGGTGTCGAGGCCAGCCGTGACGGTGCGAGGGACCTCGGGCGCGGCTGGAAGGATCAGGGTGAGTGGACCGGGCCAGAAATGTCGGGCCAATTCGTGCACCAGAGGGGGAATGCTGGCTGTTAGCCGAACAAGCATCTGTTCATCAATGATATGCGCAATCAAGGGGTCACTGTACGGGCGCTCTTTTGCCGCGAAGATGCGCTCGACTGCTTTGGGCCGAAAAACGTCTGCTCCCAGGCCATAGACGGTTTCGGTCGGGAAGACAACAACATCTTCTCCACGTAGAATGGTGGCGGCTCGCTCGATGATTGCCGCGTCTGGCTGTGCTGGATCAAGGGGGATTACTTCTGTCTGGTACATGTCCGCCATTATCGTTCTCCTGCTCTTATAATGTTCTCTTTTGGCTGTGAGTATAGCACGTTTTCAGGTATTCAGGTAACAGCTCTCAAGAGGGAGAACAAACCCCTCCATAGTCGCGTTCTATTGTTCAGGATAGATCCTATACTGTAAGGTGGCTTTATGTCCTCAATAATCTCTGTTTTTTGCTCGCAAGAATATTGAAAAATGATAATGATAAAGGCAGGTTCGGCAAAATGCATTCTAAGAAAACGCTCTCTGATAAAGAGATTTGTGGCAGTGCCGGATAGGATGGTGAGCAATGAAGCTGATCTATAGCGTGTTGCGACGGATAGGACACTTTTTCCTCGGTTTACAGGTCAAGTTGGCCCTTTCCTATCTGGTTATTACTATTGTTTCTCTCCTTATTTTTGAGACGTTAGCAATTTGTCTTGTTGCACAGGTGGCGATTGCGAAGTATCCGCAGCGTGTCTTGAAACACTTCAAGCAGGAAGCGTCGATGCTGGAAAGTGTGCTCAAAGAAGTGAAAAGTCTTCCCCAGGAGGATCAGGATGATTACATGCGCTCGATTAACCTGGTCCTGCAACATTCGACGGCGAAGAATGCCTGTGCGCAGGTGCGTATTGATCTGGCAAATATTCCCCCGGATGAGCCGTTTGCCTATTCCGATGTTGATGAGAAAGAGTGTAACAGTATTGATGTGAGCCTCTATACCCGCTTTGGTTTTGTCGTCCTGCTGGATAGCAGAGGGCAAGTGCTTGCCTCAAGCGATCCTCGACAGTTCACGGTACGGCGCTTGATTCTTCCCCGTCTCTCCTCTACCGAACGCGCCGTCTGGCAGCATGTGCTTCACGAGAAGCAGGATAACGTACAGGCGCAGATCTCTGATACTGATAGCGTGCTGGTCGGTGCGATCAAAATACGAGATGAGAGCACACAGCAAACCTTTTTCCTGCTGACCAAACAGGGTCTCCCGGATACCTGGACGGTATTGCCCGGGATTCTGCATTTGATGGGGCAAACGCTGCTGTGGGCGACCGGCGTTGTTGCCTGTGTAGGGGGGCTCTTTGGCTTTGCACTGGCACACTGGTTCGTCGGGCGCTTTTTGCCCGTGCGGCTGGCGGTCGAGAAGTGGAGTCAGGGCGATTTTACTGCGCAGGTACAGGACCGTTCCCGTGATGAACTTGGCTCGCTGGTGCGCCACCTGAACAGTATGGCTGTGCAGTTGAAAATGTTGCTTCAGGCACGGCGGCAACTGGCAGCACTGGAGGAGCGGCATCGTCTTGCGCGTGATCTGCATGATAGCTTAAAACAGCAGTTATTTGCGCTTGGTATGTTGATTGGCGGGGCGCGAACGGTCTTGCATCGAGATCCCGCACAGGTTGAGCAGCGGTTTGACGAGATGGAGCACTTACTTGAGCAGGCACAGGAGGAGCTCAAAACGCTGATTCATCAATTGCGTCCTCATGCGCTGGCTGATAAGCGGCTGGTGGCGGCTGTCGAGCAGTTCTGTCGGCAGTGGGAGATACAGCATGGGATCGAGGTCAGGCTTGAGCTGGAGCAGGACCTTGTGCTCCCACGCTTTCTTGAGGAGGCGTATTATCGGGTGATGCAGGAGGCCTTTTCCAACATTGCCCGTCATAGTCAGGCAACGCAGGTCTATGTTCGGCTCGGGCGCTGGCAGCAATCGGTTTTGCTCTCAATTGCCGACAACGGGCGCGGGTTTGAGCGAGAGGCCTTGACGAAGCAAGGGCTTGGATTGGTGTCGATGGAGGAGCGGGCGCGTGAGGTTGGTGGCTTATTTCGGCTGGAATGTGCCCCGGACCAGGGAACGGTTGTGCAGGTCATGGTGCCGCTCGATCTGCTGAAGGCTGATGCCGAGCATTTGAAGTCAGCGCCGATTGTTTCCTGAAACACTCTACCTGTTTGTGCCTTTTGTCCGCTCCTCTTGACTCATTGGGCCGGGAGGTTTAGTATACGCACTTAAAAGAAGCTGATCTGTAGCACTGCGGGCGCATGTGGACTTGTAGGTGTTTCTGAGAGGAGAGCGGTTGTATGCCTGTAAAGAAACCAACTATCACGTTATTGATCTCCTGTCCTGATAGGCCGGGGATTGTCGCTGCTATTTCGCGTTTCATTTTTATGCATAATGGGAACATCGTTGAATCGGACCAGCATTCGACCAATCAGGGGGAAGCCTCTTTCTTTATGCGGGTCAGTTTTGCTGAAGAGGGCTTTCAGCTTGATGAGGTGGCGCTGAAGGAAGCGTTTGCGCCAATTGCCAAAGAGTTTCAGATGAAGTGGAGCGTCCACTATTCACGGCAACGCATGCGAGCGGCCATCTTTGTTTCTCGCTTAGATCATTGTCTGGTTGATTTGCTCTGGCGCTGGAAGAGTGGTGAGCTGCTGATGGACATTCCCTGTATTATCAGCAACCATCCCGACATGGAGCCGCTGGCGCGTATGTATGAGATCCCTTACGAGTATTTCCCGGTACAGAAGCAAACGCGTCGACAGGATCAGGAGCGTATGCTTGCCTTTCTCGAAGGGAAGGTCGATTTTCTGATTCTGGCGCGTTATATGCAGATTCTGGAACCGTTCTTTGTCCATGCCTATCAACATCGTATTATCAATATCCATCACAGTTTTTTGCCTGCTTTCGTGGGCGCTAATCCCTATCAGCGTGCCTTTGAGCGTGGTGTAAAGCTCATCGGAGCGACAGCGCACTATGTCACCGACGAACTGGATGAAGGCCCGATTATCGCACAGGATGTGATTCATTGCGATCATCGTGACTCAACCGAGGATCTGGTGCGTAAGGGGCGAGACGTGGAACGACGGGTCCTGGCCGAGGCGGTCCGGTTACACACAGAAGCTCGGGTGCTTGTCTATCGAAATAAAACGCTGGTTTTCTAGCTCCGAGTGGCTCTACAAGCGGAAGGAGAGCAGGGAAAGGCAGAGCGATCAGATGAGGGTGCTCAAACGGCGTCGAGGCGCCTGGGGAGCGTTACCAGAGAAAAAAGTCTGGGTTTTTCTGAAGAGGGACGAACACCTTGCCTCGGGTTGATGTTCATCTATGACATATGATACTATTAGAGAGGTAAAAAGGCCGCCATGTGAGTCCGAAGAGGAGCACCCATGAGAGAAACGTACAGGGGTACACCGACATTGCAGCGGCGTCACGCCGAACTTTCCTTTGAAGAGCGGGCGCAACTGAATGCGGTGATTGATCTGTTAATCCCGTCTGACGGGGATTTCCCCCCTCCTTCCAGCCTCCATCTTATTGATGAGCTGTTAATTCATCTTCATCCTTGCCAGAAGAGTCAGGCCCCGCGCATGCTCACTGTGAAGCGTCTACGCCTGCTTTTACATGAATTGAATATTTCTGCGGGAGGTGATTTCTGCCGGGCCAGCCCTGAGAAGCAGCAAAGCTTGCTCAAGCAACTGGAATGGCGTAATCCAGCTTTCTTCCAGGAATTGTGGACTCTGGCAAATCATAGCTACTATACTCGTCTGGCTTATCTGTCGGGAAGTGTCAAAGAGACACACACGATCCGCTACGCCGTCTAAAGTATCTACTCTGAATAACCGCTACAAAGGAAGATGAAACTCCGGCTTATCCATTCGGAAAGAAGAAGGTGGAGAGGAGTACGCCCAGTAGCCCGAGCAGGAGCAAGAGAACCGCAAGCATTGCGAACCAGTGATTGGCGGCCTTTTTCTGAGGGTTTTCTTGTGCCTGAGAGGTGGGCAATCTATCCGCGGGCGGCGAAGAGTCTGGTACAACTGGCGAGGGGACCAGACATGGATATGGTTTTGTAGGTATCGTATCGATGTCAGGGACAACGCGTGGCTGCTGCACGCGCTCCTGATTGGTTTCAACCGCAGTGTTGCGGGTTTGGGAAGCTCCATTATCTGTATCAAAAAGAAGTGATGTTGTGCTTGCCGAAGCGGTGCGCAATGGGCTGGCAACAGGTGAGGTCAGAACTGCTGTCTGATAGGCCTGATACAGCATCAGCGCTGACGGATAACGGTCGGCCGCTCGCTTTTGCAGGGCGCAATGAATCACTTGATCGACTGCCTCTGAGAGAGAGGCGACAGAGAGTCGCGCCGATGGCGGCTCTTCTCTTATGTGCTGTAGCAGGATTTCAGTTGAATTCGTCCCTGTGAAGGGCGGATGCCCTGTCAGCAGGTGAAATAAGAGAACTCCAAGAGCATATATATCACTTTCGGGCCGGAGCAGTCCTAGCGATTGCTCCGGCGCTCTATATTCCGCTGTCCCTCGGCTGAGATTGGTGGTCGAGTATTGCGCCTCGGGAGCGTTGCGCCACAGATCTGGGTCCGTGAGATAAAGATGTCCGCTGTCGGTGACAAGGATATTCTCGGGCTGGATATTGCCATGCGGCATTTGCTTTGTATGGAGATAGTGAAGCGCGTTACATATCTGAAGCAGCAGCGGCAGGGCCTGGATGGCCGAGAAGCGCCCGCCTACCCGCGTCAGTAGATCATTCAATGAGCCACTCCGAATGCAGGGATACACGATAAACAGAAAGTCTGGCTCTTCCCCATAGGTCAGCATCGGCAATAAATGCGGGTGGCTGAATGTCGACATGGTGCCAAGCGCCTGTAGCATTCGCTGGCGCGTGAGCGGATGACGTGTGCGTAGGAGCTTGATGATAACCTCTTCGCCCGTGACCGCGATATGGCATCCTCGATAAGATTCTGTCAGATGGCTATCCTTGCTCCGCTGAATGCGATGCAAGAGCAGATAGTTACTGATCTGTCTTCCTGTCAGATCGCTCATGATCTCTCCTCTGCTGAGTAAATGCATCTGTTCTTCCTTTCCCTGCCTTCTACTCTTGCTCTCCCGCTAACATACGGAGTAAACGAAAACGGTGTTCTTTTTCGGGCAAATCACGGGAATATCTGAACAAGGGTGAAAAATCGCCCGGATTTGACCCCAAAAAGCCTTGACAAGTTTCCGATATATCGTTTATATTACTGATAACGATATATCGTGATATATTGAGAATGCGAAAAGGAGTATCAGAAAAATGCGTGGACGATTTGGAAGACAGTTTGCGGAGTCGTTTTTCGGTCCGGATTTTGAGCATTGTGGACCGCATCACCATCACGAGAGACGCCAGATGTGGAAGCAGATGAAGCGTAACCTGGTAATGGCACGCTACTTCGGTCGAGAGGATATCAGCTCTACTGTCCTGACCCTGCTACGTGAGCGCCCGATGACGGGTTACGAGCTGCTGAAGTTGCTTGAAGAGAAACAGTTTGGCTTTGCCGCGCCGGGCGTAGACGTGGTTTACCCCACCTTGCAGATGCTGGAAGATCAGGGCTATGTCACCGCTACCGTTGCCGATGGCAAAAAGGTGTACAGCATCACCGATGCCGGCAAGGCTCATTTGGAGGCACAGAGCAGCCACCAGGAAAATCCCTGGGAGCAGTGGCGTGAGCGCTTCCATACCTATCGCGATCGGTGGGCATCGCCCGAGGTGCAGGCATTGCGCGTAGAAGCTTCTGAGGTTGCCCGGCTGTTTGCGATCGCGAGCTGGGAAGCGATTGAGAAGCCCGAGCGGCTGGCGCAGGTGCGCGAGATTCTCGGTCGCACCCGCAGAGATCTTACCTCGCTGATCTATCCCGAGGAGACACCAGAGCCAAAGTCAGAGTCAAACACAGAGAGCTAGGATCTGGAAAACCGCTTGAGTAGTGCTGAAAATCTCCTGTAAAGGATACCGGTTCCCTCTCATGAGGAAGCCGGTATCTTTTTATGCTGTTGCTGGCTGAATCAGTCTGCCACGAGCGAAGACAAAGAGGATACCCATTGCCACAATTAGCGTCCAGAAGCAATAGGAGAGATCCTGTTCCAGAAAGGCGCTGTCAATCAATCCCTGTGTCATGGCGGCCAGCATCGCGCCCGCGACACCTACAAGCTGCCAGCGAAGCTCGATATCTCGCGTCTTGTGAACCGCGAGCAGGCCTCTGATGAAGGTGCGGAAGAACTGGACAAGCAGTCCCAGAAAGGCAAGCAAGCCAAAAATACCCATACTGACCCAGACGTGCAGGAACACGTTATGCGGGTGTGAAAGGGTTGGCTCATCGCTCAGGCCGGTCAATTTGCCGGTCAGCGGATCACGAAGAATCCAGTAATGGTATGTTGGCAGCTCACAGATCGAGTTTCGGCTGTAGTGGCAGAGCCAGTTATCCAGCCCCACACCGAACCAGAAGTGATCCCGAATCATGTTCCATGCTGTCTGCCAGAGATAAATGCGCTTTTCCGCGGTTCCTACACCTATGTGACTGTTGTGGCGCTCGAAGACATAGGAGAGGAGCGCCTGATGATAGATGAGAAGCAGCAGCGCCAGCGCCGCGCCAAAGGCAATCGCGCAAATCAATAGTGCCTTGCGATTGGGCAATGCACACGCGCCACAGAAGAGCAACGCAACACCGATTGCCAGCCATGCCCCGAGCGACTGTGTCAGGTAGAGCGCGATCAGCATCAGGACACAGCAGACCAGCAGTGATAGGCGCGCCAGCCAGGTGTTCTTCTTGCTGAAGAGCCATGCCAGCAGCAGCGGCAGCGTATAATCAAGCAGCAAGCCAATGCTGTTCGCGTTCCCATAGACTGTATGAATGCGGAAGCCCTCGGCCTCCCGGACCATCGTTTCTTTGAAAAACGTAAACTGGATGATCCCCATAACTGCAATACAAAGGCCGATACCGCTGAGGGCCAGCAGCAGGCGCTTGAGATCCTGCCGCGTTCGCAGGAAGAGCAGCGCCAGTATCGCATAGAGCAACGGGAAAAGCACTTCTTTCCGCAGGTCCACGGTGGCATAATGTTTTTGCAGCGCGGTGGTCAGCGACATGCAGGCGGCGAAGAGAAATAGCAGCGTTGGCAGAAGAAATGGCTTGATCCGCTCCCAGAGCAGACGCAGGGTGGCAAGGTTTCGGTTCTCTTTGTAGAGCAGCACTTGAATGATCGCTATCCCAAACAGGATACCGAGCGTGATTTCTGCCAGACTGAAGCTGAGTTTCGAGTGTCCGATCTCGATCACCTTCTGATAGTAGGGCAAATAGAAAGGGAAGGTGATCGGAAATAGGGTGATAGCGACAGAGAGACGAAACCAGCTCAACAGGGTAAAGATGGCGAGAAACAGGAAGGCGAGAAGCGGCGGAGCAGCAGGAAAAAGACCGAGCCCGGTTTGCTGATTCCCGATCAGGTAGAAGAGGAGCAGTGAGAGGATCAATCCGCCTTCATACAGGCGTTGCTGCCAGAAGGTGAGAGATCGTGCTGTCGCTCTGGTCGGGCGCTCGGGTGGATCGCTTGCCATATGCTCTACGCTGTTTTGCTTACCTTGTATTGTAGATAGCGTTTCGTCGAACTTTTCCATCAGTTATTTACACCAGCATTGTATTCATCTTTCATATGGATCTTACATGGCTCTGCTTTTTTCTGTGTATACAGTTCTACACTCTTTCTGGAAAGAGCCCCTCCCAAAAGAGTCAGCCTGTTTGAGTATAGCAAATGAGTATCCGAGCCGTCTATCTTTCAGAAGAAATGGCGATTTTCGAGCCTGTGCAGGATGGCATGCGTTCCAAAAAAAGAAAAAGCCACTCGCTTCTGCGAGGCAATATCCTTTTGTGGAAAGAAGGCGCCCACGAAATGGATATTGTCGCATTGAAGCGATGGCTGCCTGTTATCTGGTTACCCAGATTTTTGCTGCTGAGCCCTTGCTGATCACTACCTCACGTCCATCAACCGAGAGTGTAAAGTTATCAGTCGGTGCGTCTCCACTGGCAGAAATGACCTTCACCTGCATTTCAGGTGTCAGGCCCTTCTCGTGCAGATACATAATCAGTGCCTCCTCGTCCTCAACGACCTCGGAGATGCACAGGATTCGCGCGGTATCACCTTCGGGGATTGTGGAGAGTCGCACAGCGTTATTATCCTTCAAGTAGTTGCGCGCGTTGGGGACCAGGCCGGGAATGGGATTTCCATGAGGGCAGGTCTTCGGATTTCTTAGCGTTGCAATGACCTTTTCCTCAACCGCGCCCGAGATGTAGTGTTCCAGTCGGCAGGCTTCTTCATGCACCTGATGCCATTGTAAGCCGAGAATTTCGACAAGAAAGCGCTCGGTGAGACGGTGGCGACGGAGCACTGCTTCAGCGGCCTGAATTCCTTCCTCGGTCAGAGTGATGTGCCGCTTGTTGTCCATCTCGATATAACCAGACTTGACCAGACGCTTGAGCATTTCTGTGACGGTAGGTGCTGCAACACCGAACTTTTCCGCGAGTCTCGCCCCTATAACCGTATCTCCCTCTACGCTCATATTGTATATTGCCTCAAGATACTCTTCGACAGTTGCGCTTAATGCCTCGCCTGCTTTCATATGACAACTATCCTCTTTTCTAGATATCACGCACTCTTACACATACAATTTAGCACATCTGTACAAGATACGTCAAGGCGAACCGTGAAGCAATAGCACAATTGCTGCTCTGCCTCGCAGAGCCCTTCAGAAGGGAAAGGAGTGGGCGCTATTCTGCATATGATCGAACGGCAAGACAGTGGATAGGGATGTGTCAATTCAGGGATCGGATATAGTGAAGGAAAGAGGAGGCATACATCTTTCATGCACTGCTTATTCCGTACAGTTTTCAGGACACCCAACTGCAAACGAACGCGCTACAATAGGGGAAGGTACCGTTTAACTCTGCCTTTTCTGCTTGTATGTCTCCTCTTCTTTCTCTGTCCGACGTTCGCAACGGCGGCTTCGTTCTCTGAACGACCGTGTGCCTGGTATCTGGGGCGCGAGGGAGAGACGCCGGAACTGCTTGCCCGGCGCTTTCAACTTCCTGTGATCGATCTGATGGAGGCGAATGGTCTGCATGAGAGAAACGGCAACCTGAAAGGTCAGGTGCTCTGTATCCCGGCTACTGAGGCGGGAAGAACCATCGCTGTTGCACCGGAGAAACAGGGACCTTCGGGACTACAGCCTGATGGCTCGGTTCGTCGCTTTGCCTATGAGGCGCTGGAAACGTCAACCCTTGAACAGGTCTCCGATCTCTTGTTAACAGAGGCCGCGACCCGCCATATTCCGCCCGCCTTGCTTCGGGCGCTGGCCTGGCAGGAAAGTGGCTGGCAGCAGCAATTGATTGCAGAGGATGGCGGCATCGGCGTCATGCAGTTGATGCCGGAGACGGTTGACGAACTGAACTCCCGAGAGGGAAAAAAACGCGATCCTTATAAGGTGCGCGATAATATCCAGCTCGGCGCTCTCTATGTCCATTATCTCTGGGAGCGCTATCATGGAGATCTGCGCAAGGTGATCAGCGCGTATAATCAGGGGCCTGGCACTTTGGAAAAGCATGGCGTACGGAATAACCAGTATGTCCACACTGTCCTGGCTCTGATGAAGCGGTTCAGCGCGTGAAATGAGCTTCGTTTTGCCACTTGACAGCAGACGATTTTCTTCTTATACTGATACTCAAGTACAAGCGAATCAAAAAAGCGACGAACAGGAAGAGTACATAACTGACCTCTGGTCCAGAGAGCCGGGATTGGTGGAAACCGGTACAGCGGAGTTATGGAATGGGCCTGGAAGCTAAAGAGCGAACGCTGTTTGTACAGTCAGTAGGACTCTTTCGGAATGTCCCCCGTTATCGAGGACAGGATATACCAGAATTCTGGTCGTATCTGGAAATGAGGGATTATCTTTCAGTGTGAGATAATCTGAATAAGGGTGGTACCACGGAAAGCTTGCCGCTTCTCGTCCCTGGGGGATGAGAGGCGTTTTTGTTTTTGGGCTCCTTCTCTTTGATGTCGCATAAATGGAGGTTTGAAGATTATGACTGTTGATACGCATGAGGCGACTGCGCCCGGGGCCGAGAAAATGGCTACGAAGAAGCGCACCTTCTCAGGAGTGCAGCCGACCGGAAATATTCACCTGGGGAACTATCTGGGCGCTATTCGTAACTGGGTGGAAACTCAGGATCAATACGACAATATCTTTTGCATTGTCGACCTGCATGCTATCACGGTTCCTATTGACCCTGTGGAGCTCCATGCCAATACACGCAAACTGGCCGCGCTCTATCTGGCCTGTGGACTTGATCCGAAGCATTGCAGACTCTTCGTCCAGTCCCACGTGCATGAACATGCTGAATTAAGCTGGATCTTAAACTGCTTTACGCCGATGGGCTGGCTCAATCGCATGACGCAGTTCAAGTCGAAAGCGGGATCAAATCTCGATTCCGTTGGCACCGGGCTGTATTGCTATCCTGTGTTGATGGCCTGTGATATTCTGCTCTATCACACGAACTATGTTCCTGTGGGAGACGACCAGCGCCAGCATGTTGAGCTCACTCGCGACATCGCTATCCGCTTTAACAATCGGTATAAGCAGCAGATCTTTACGATCCCCGAAGCACAGATTCGCTCGGTGGCTGCGCGTATCATGTCGCTGACCGAGCCGACGAAGAAGATGAGTAAGAGCGATCCTGATGAGGGCTCTCGCATCTCGCTGTTGGATACGCCAAAGGCTATCAAGAAGAAGATCGGACGCGCAACGACGGACTCTCTCCGGCTGGTCGCCTTTGATCCAGAGCGCCCTGGCATCACGAATCTGCTCTCGATCTATCAGGCGTTGACCGGACGCTCGCGTGAGGAGATCGAGGCCGAGTTCGAGGGGAAGGGGTATGGCGAATTCAAGGCCGCGCTGACCGATTGCATTGTCGCGACACTGGAACCAATCCAGCAGCGGTATCATGAGTATATGAATGATTTGCCAATGCTCGAAAGTATCCTCAAGGAGGGCGCTGATCGAGCTCGCCCGCTCGCGGCAGAGACGGTTCGCCGGGTCAAAGAAGTGGTTGGTCTGGGCTAGTCTCGGGACCAGAAGAAACGCGCATGTTATGCATATCGTTTGATGCGCCTGTCTGTGGAAGTCGCCTTTCCGGGCACTTCCCGGACGGTAGAAGTGCAGGTTGAAAGATGTATTATCCATCGTTTACCGAAATACAACAAGCGTATGACCGCGAGGCCGGTAGTCAGGTTGTCGGACAAACGCGGCCAATCATGCCCATCTATAGCGATGTCATGGCCGATATGGAGACACCGGTTTCTGCATACTGCAAGACTGCGCTCAAGCCGTTTACGTTTCTGCTGGAAAGCGTGACCGGTGGGGAGCAGGTGGCCCGCTACTCATTTATTGGTATCCAACCCTATATGGTCATGATTCATCGAGGACAGACGGCCCGCCTGCTCAAATACTCCCACGCGAGTGAAACGCCGGATATTGAAGAGGTGCCCTGTCATGACCCGTTGACATTGATCGAAGAAGAGCTTGGACGCTACCGCCTGGTGATGCCGTCCGGCCTGTCTGCCAGCGAGTTGCCGAAGTTCTTTGGGGGGGCCGTCGGGTATGTCAGCTATGAGGCTGTGGCCCGTTTTGAGCGGGTGCCGGTGCCGGAGAAGACCGCGCTTGGCCTGCCGCTGGCCGTTCAGTGTTTTACTGAAACGGTGCTGGTCTTCGATCATGTGCGGCATCGCGTGCGCATTATGACGCATCTGCATCTTGATGCGCCTGATTTGCAGGCAGAGTATCAGCGCGTCTGTGCTTTGATTGACGAGATTCAGCTGCAATTGCGGCAACCACTCCGTACGCCGCGCTATGAGGGAACGGTGGATGAGCCAACCGCTCCGTTGACCTCCAATCGCATGAAAGCTGAGTTTATGGAGATGGTGCGCCGCTCGGTTGAGTATATCAAGGCCGGCGATGCGTTCCAGATTGTGCCGTCACAGCGCTTCAGTCGGCCGGTGAAGGCCACACCCTTTACGGTCTACCGGGCGCTTCGGACTATTAATCCCTCTCCCTACATGTTCTATCTGGACCTTAAGGATTTTCATATAGTTGGGGCATCGCCCGAGTTGCTGGTGCGCTACGAGGACGAGCAGGTCACGATCCGCCCGATCGCGGGAACCCGCAAGCGTGGCGCTGATCCAGCCAGTGATGAGGCGCTGGGGCGTGAGTTGCAGGCCGATATTAAGGAGCGAGCCGAACATGTGATGCTGGTTGATCTTGCTCGCAATGATGTGGGACGGGTGAGCGTGCCGGGTTCCGTTCAGGTGGATGAGTTTATGACCATCGAGCGCTACTCGCATGTGATGCATCTGGTCTCTAATGTCACGGGCACGCTGCGCCCGGAGCTCTCTCCGTTTGACGCCTTGCGTGCAGGCTTCCCGGCTGGCACAGTCTCCGGTGCGCCAAAAGTGCGGGCAATGGAGATTATTAGCGAGCTTGAGGGCGAGCAGCGAGGCGTGTATGCGGGTGCTGTTGGCTATTTTGGACACACCGGCAATCAGGAGACTGCCATAGCCCTACGCACGATGGTCATGCAGGACGGCATCGCCTATATACAGGCTGGCTGTGGTGTGGTGGCCGACTCAGACCCCGAATTTGAATATCAGGAGAGCGTGAACAAGGCAATGGCGTTGATGCGAGCACTGGACGAGGCGGAGCAAATGACGCGTGACGAACTGGCCGTTGATGTATCGGAAAAGGGGGATAGCAATGCTGCTCTTGCTCGATAACTATGACAGCTTTACCTACAATCTCTATCAATATCTTTCCGAGCTTGGGGCCAGCGTTGAGGTCTACCGGAATGACCGAATCACGCTGAAGGAGATTGAGCGCTTGCACCCCGAGCACATTGTGATCTCACCCGGGCCCTGTACGCCGAACGAGGCAGGGATTTCGTGTCAGGTGATTGAGCGTTTTGGCTCTTCCACCCCGATCCTCGGTGTGTGTCTGGGTCATCAGTGTATCGGGCAGGTGTACGGGGGACGTGTCATCAGAGCGCCGGAGCCGGTGCACGGGAAGGTATCGTCCATTGAGCATAGCGGACAGGGGGTGTTTCGTGAGCTGCCCCAATCGTTCGAGGCCTGTCGCTATCATAGCCTCATTGTTGAGCTGGAGACGCTTCCGGAGTCGCTGGAAGTGACGGCAACGACCGCCGATGGTCTGATTATGGGGATACGTCATCGTGCGTTCCCGGTTGAAGGGATTCAGTTTCATCCCGAGTCGATTATGACTCCGGTTGGAAAAAGCCTGTTACGCAATTTTCTACAGCAATCAGTTGCATTGAGCTGCTAGGAACGCGCTGCGAGCGAGGGCAGCGTGAGAGGAGTAAAGCATGACGATCCGTGAGGCTATTGTACAGGTCAGCGCCGGGGCAACGCTGAACGAGAGCGAAGCTGCCGCTGTGATGGAAGAAATTATGACCGGAATGGCGACCCCGTCTCAGATGGGGGCCTTCCTGACTGCGCTTCGCCTGCGCCCGGGGGGCGAGACCACCGAAGAGATTACCGGTCTGGCCCGAGTGATGCGTGAGAAGGCCCTGCGGGTACATCTGGACGAAGCGTTTGCGACGCGCGCGATGGATACCTGCGGCACAGGCGGCGATCGAGCGGGCACGTTCAATGTCTCAACGGCTGCCGGCATTCTGGCGGCGGCGGCTGGTGCCACGATTGCTAAACATGGGAATCGCTCGGCTACCAGTCATTGCGGTAGTGCCGACGTACTGGAAGCGCTTGGGGCCACGATTGAACTGACCCCTGAGCAGGTCGCCTATTGTATTCAGGAAACGGGCTTCGGCTTTATGTATGCTCCGGCCTTCCATCCCTCGATGAGACATGTGGGCCCGACGCGGCGCGAGATCGGAATTCGTACCGTCTTTAATATTCTTGGCCCGCTGACCAATCCGGCCTACACGCCATATCAGGTATTGGGCGTACCTGAGGCGTCGCTGATGCGCAAAATGGGTGAGGTGCTGCTGCGTCTGGGCTGTAAACATGCGCTGATCGTGCATGGCGAAGATGGCCTTGACGAGTGCTCGTTAAGCGCTCCCACCCGTATTTGTGAGGTGCGAGCAGGTGAGGAACTGCGCGAATATACAATTACGCCCGAAGAACTGGGCCTGCCCCGTGTCGCTGATCGCGATGCAGTCCGTGGGGGCAGCGTTGAGGAGAACGCGGCCATTTTCCGCATGGTCCTGAGCGAGTATACCGATTCGCCGAAGACACATATGCTCTGTCTGAATGCCGGGGCGGCGCTGCTGGCAAACGATCTGGTCCCCTCGTTGCAGGAAGGGGTGAAGCTGGCGCAGGCCACCTTAAAAGCGGGCAAGGCCAGACAGAAATTAGCTGAAGTTATCGAATCTACGCAGGTTGCGTCTGGTAGTCAGGTGAGATATGTTTCTTGATCGAATTGTTGCACAGACACGTGAGGATCTGATCCTGCGGAAGCAGGATTGTTCGCTTGAGGAGATGCGGGCTCGGGCACTGGCGCAGCCTGCTCCTCGTGATATGCTCGCGGCTTTCACGCCTCGTACCCGGGTCAATTTGATCGCGGAGGTCAAACGGGCCTCGCCCTCAAAGGGCCTGCTCGCGCCTGATCTGGATCCAGTAGCGCTGGCGAAGGTCTACGAGGCCAACGGGGCGGCGGCTATTTCTGTGCTCACCGAGCCACACTTTTTCCTGGGAGCGCCAGAGTTTTTGACCGCGATCAAGCAGGCGGTGCAGGTTCCGGTGCTGCGCAAAGATTTTATTGTTGACGAATATCAGGTCTACGAGGCGCGGGCCTGGGGGGCCGATGCCATTCTGCTGATCTGTGCGTTGCTGGATGATGCGCAACTGCGTTATCTGCTGGAGCTGGCCCGGAGTCTTGGGATGTGTTCGCTGGTAGAAGCGCACACCACTGAAGAGGTCAGGCGGGCGGTAGCAGCTGATGCAAAGCTGATCGGGGTTAACAGTCGTGATCTGGTGACCTTCAAGATGAACCCGTATCTGATTCGCGATATGCGTCGTTTTATTCCTGCTGACCGGGTCGTCGTCGCTGAGAGCGGCATTCATACCGCTGATGATGCGCGGCGTGTCGCTCGATATGACGTACAGGCGATGCTGGTTGGTGAATCGCTGGTCGTCTCCGGTGACGTGCCGACGCAGATGCGGACGCTGCTTCAGGGCGCGAATGAGGGCATGCAGGTGAAGGTCTGCGGGCTGAAGCGCGCGGAGGATGTCGAGGTAGCGATTGAGGCCGGGGCTGACTTTCTCGGTCTGATCTTCTACAAGCCGAGTCATCGCTATGTGGCGCCAGAGCGTGTTCGCTCGCTGCTAGAGGCTACTGCTGGCTATGTCTCCTATGTAAATGGGAAGCCCGCACCCGATCTCGTCGGGGTCTTTGTCAATGAGGATGCAGAGGTTATTAATGAGATAGCGGAGCAGGCGGGCCTGCATTTTGTGCAGCTTCACGGCACCGAGTCCCCCGAGTTCTGCCAACGGATTCAGCGTCCTGTTTTAAAAGCGCTGCATCTCAACGATCAGACAGATCTGGCCCTGATGGATGCTTATCATGATGTGGCATGGCGGCTCTTGCTCGATACACCTGCGCCGCAGCAGTGGGGTGGAACCGGTGTCCCACACGACTGGGCGCTTGCCGCGAAGGCCGCACAGCGTCAGCGGGTCTTTCTTGCAGGTGGGCTTACACCTGAGAATGTACAGGAAGCGCTCTCTCAGGTGCGACCGTGGGGTGTTGATGTCAGTAGCGGGGTTGAGACTGAGAGGCGCAAAGATCCCGCGAAGATTCGCGCCTTCTTACAGCAGGTTCGTTCGCACTCTCTCCCTGTAGTCACCTTGTAGCCAGTAGAAAGAAAGCGTTTATGCAGCAACAACAGATATCACATCAGAAATCCAGCTATCAGCATGGTCTCTATCCTGATATGCGTGGCCGTTTTGGCGACTTTGGCGGAAAGTACATTCCCGAGAGCCTTGTTCCAGTCTTTGCCGAGCTAGAAGAGGCGTATGAGCGCTCTCTGCATGATGAGGCTTTTCAAGAAGAGTTGCGGCGTGCACTGCGGGAGTATGTGGGACGACCGAGCCTGCTCTACTATGCGCCGCGCTTTTCAGAGCGGGTCGGGCCGGGCGTCAAGGTCTATCTGAAGCGCGAAGATCTGAACCATACCGGTGCACACAAGATCAATAACGCCGTCGGCCAGGGCCTGCTTGCTCGCTATATGGGAAAGCAGCGTATTATCGCGGAGACCGGAGCCGGTCAGCATGGTGTGGCGACCGCGACTGTGTGTGCGTGGCTTGGCCTGAAATGCGTTATCTATATGGGCTCCGTCGATGTTGAGAGGCAGGCGTTGAATGTGTTCCGGATGAAGCTGCTCGGAGCTGAGGTACGCTCGGTTGATATTGGCTCTCGCACCTTGAAGGACGCTATTAACGAGGCCTTCCGCGACTGGGTGACGAATGTGAACGATACCTTCTACCTGTTCGGCACCGCGGCTGGTCCGCATCCCTATCCGCGGATTGTGCGTGATTATCAGTCGGTGATTGGGCAGGAGGCGCGTGAGCAGATTCTTCAATTGGAAGGGCGCTTGCCTGATATGATTCTGGCTTGTGTTGGCGGTGGTAGCAACGCTATTGGCATTTTTCACCCGTTTGCCGGAGATGAAGGTGTGCAACTGATCGGGGTTGAGGCTGGCGGCACCGGGATGAAGGAGGGCGAACATGCGGCCTCGCTTGCGGCTGGAACGCCGGGAGTGCTGCATGGAGCTTATAGTTACCTGCTTCAGAATGAGGATGGACAGGTGCTGGATACGCACAGCATTTCGGCGGGACTGGATTATCCCGGCGTCGGGCCAGAACACAGCTATCTCAAGGCGTCGGGACGAGCATCCTATGTTCCGGCCAGTGATGCCGTTGCCCTTAACGGCTTACAGGTATTGAGCCAGACAGAGGGCATTATTCCCGCGCTGGAGTCTTCTCATGCTCTGGGCCATCTGCTGGAGATGGGTAAACAGGGCAAAGTGCCGCCCGGCTCAATTGTGATTGTGAACCTTTCAGGGCGTGGCGACAAGGATATGCAAACGGTCGCGAAGGCGCTCGGTGTCTCTTTATAAGGAGGTAAAGAGGATGTATACCTTTCAGTACAGTGCGGAGATCCTCGAGCGCTACCCAACCGTTGTCGGGGGGGTGATCGTAGCCCGAGGGATGCACAATGGACCCACGCCCGAGAGCTTGCTGGCAACCTATACCGCCGAACAGCAGGCTGTTATCGAGCGTCTTGGGACGACACCGCTGAGCCGTCTTGAGTCTATTGCGGCCTGGCGGCAGGCGTTTCGCGGGTTTGGCGTTGAGCCGACACAGTATCGCTGCGCTGCTGAGGCGCTTTTACGGCGTCTGACGAAGAAAGGCGATATCCCGAGTATCAATCTGCTGGTTGATCTTGGGAATCTGATCAGTATCCGGTATGCGTTGCCGATTGCGGTCTGTGATATGCAGGCGGCACAGGGAGCGATTACGGTTCACTTCGCGCGAGGTGAAGAACGCTTTACAATTCTGGGAGAGGTCGAAGCGGAGCATCCTGAGCCTGGCGAGGTGATTTTCTCTGATGAGACCGGCCTTGTCTATGCACGACGCTGGTGCTGGCGACAGAGTGAGCAGAGCGCTGCGAAAAGCACAACCACCGATGCGATTATCACGGTTGAGGGCCATCATGCCGACGCCCGGCGCGATGTGCTTGCGGCGCTGACCGATCTGCGCGAACTGTTGAGCAAATATGCCGGCGGAACCTATGAAAGTGCTGTGCTGGATAAAGATCACCCCGGTTTTTCCGCGTAAGGGATCAAAGAACGAGGAGAAAAAGCTATAATGGAAGTGAAAGACGTCGTGGCTGAGCAGCCTGCAACACGAATCTCACAGGTGTTTGAGCGAGCCCGTCGCGAGCGGCGCGGGGTGCTGATTCCCTATTTTATGTGTGGCTATCCTTCGGCAGAGCAAAGCGAGAAGATTATTCTGGCAGCTATCGAGGGCGGCGCTGACATTATCGAGCTCGGGATTCCCTTCAGCGACCCGCTGGCCGATGGCGCGACGATTCAGCAGGCTGGCCATGTAGCGCTGGAACAGGGAATGACCTTGAAGGGCTGCATGCAGATTGCCTCGCGGATTGCCGCGCAAAGTGATGCGCCGCTGGTTTTTATGGGCTACTACAACCCGATCCTTGCCTATGGGCTGGAGCGTTTTTGTCGTGATGCCTGTAATAGCGGTATCTGTGGCCTGATTATTCCCGACCTTCCGCCTGAAGAGGCCGAGTCGCTCCAACGAGCCGCCTACGCCTACGGGCTGGCAATTATCTTCCTGGTGCCGCCTACAACGCCTGATGAGCGCATTGCACACATTGCTGACATTGTGGCTCAGGGGCCTGGTGGCTTTCTCTACTGTGTCTCCTTGAGTGGCGTGACTGGCTCGCGGAGCGAATTACCACCTCACCTACGCGAGTTTATTGCCCGTGTGCAGACCTATACTGAGCCCAAGAATGTACCGCTGGCGGTTGGCTTTGGCCTTTCGACGCCCGAACATATCGCGGCGGTGACCGGTTTCGCTGATGGGGCGGTGATCGGGAGCGCGCTTGTGAAGCTGATCGAGCGCGCTGAGGAGGCTCAACAGCCCGGGACGATTCGCGAGTATATCAGTCGCCTGCGCAACGCTGCGGATTTGCCGGTAGAGCGGCAGTAGTTTGTTATAGAGTATGCTATAGAATGGCTATCCGGTCTTGCGTCTATCCTTTACAATAAAGCCATCTATCCTCTTTGTGTTCAAGAAGGGGTTAGGGAAAATCTCTTGAAAAGGGGGGCGCAGGATCGTGTACTGTCGTGGTATTCGTGGCGCAATTACAGTTGAACACAATGACCGGGAGGCGATTCTTTCGGCGACGACTGAGCTACTCCAGGCAATAAAAGAGCAAAATAAGCTTCAACCTGACGATATTGCCAGTATCATTTTTACGCTGACGGAGGATCTGGATGCGGTCTATCCTGCATTGGCGGCGCGTGAAATGGGGTGGACTCAGGTTCCCCTGATGTGTGCCCGCGAGATTCCTGTACCGGGTAGTCTGCCGAAGTGTGTGCGTGTACTGGTGCATATCAACACCGAGCTCTCGAATAGCGAGCTGCGGCATGTGTATTTGCGTGATGCTGTGGTGTTGCGCCCGGATCTGCCCTGAGCCAGGGAGATGCCCGTTCCGTTTGAAAGGAGCGGGCTTTCTTGCTGTTTAGACGCGTGCATGCTCTGCCCTGCGGTATTGCTGATAGCGGGCAAAAAGAGCCTGATAGTATCCGCCCATCTGAGCGACCTCTTCAGGCTCAAGCCAGCGCGGCTGTCCCTCAATGCTTTCTCTAAGCGAGCCGCCGAGCACCCTCCCGGCAAAGAGGAATGTCATGGTGCTCATACGGGTGATGCCTGTACTGCTGCCTGTCTCATAGCCGATAACGTCGCTGACCTCGATTTCGAGCCCGGTTTCTTCTTCACATTCGCGACGTGCTGCCTCTTCTGGTTGCTCGTGCCAGCGCATAAAGCCGCCCGGGAAGGCAAGTCCGCCCTCGGTGCGTTCAATCGCAAGAAAACGGCCCTCTTGTTCGACCAGGATGCAGACGCAAGCAAAGGGCGGCAGGTTTCCACCCAGAAGGATATTCAGGAGATTAAAGAAGACGCCAACCGCTCTCTTGAGTAGAAGATAAAGCACTGTGTTATCTGCCTGTCTTTCTCTCTATTTTTCTTTTGAGATAGTATAGTGAGTGTATTCAATCGATGCAAGCGGATTTCATCAATGCGATGCAGATCAATATAAAGCGAAACGAATGCCCCGGGCCTGAAGGGAGACCCGGGGCGGACAAGCAGGAACTAGCGTCCTTGACGGGCCTGCATTCGGCGCACCAGCGCATCGACAATAACGGCAATGACCAGTACCGCGCCCTCAACCATCTGTTTGATATCTGTTCCCTGGCTGCGCAGAGAGAGACCATTTTCCAGACTACCGATGACCAGCGCACCGAGGGCAACCGCCCAGAAGGAACCCCGGCCACCAAACAGGCTGACACCGCCGATCACCGCTGCTGCGATCGCGTTCAGTTGGAGTGTCGGGTTGATCTGGCTGGCAACACCCAGGGAGCGTGAAGTTGCGAGCAGACCACCGAGAACGGCCAGCGTTGAACAGAGGGTAAAAGCTGCAATGCGCAGTGTGGTAACGTTGATACCGGCGCGGCGTGCGGCCTCTGCGTTACCGCCAACAGCATAGATGTGGCGCCCGAAGCGAGTTCGTGTGCTGATCGCCCAGAAGACATAAATCAAGCCGAAGAAGATCGCCACCCCGTTCGGAATGCCGAGATAGAGTCCTTTCACCGGGCTTGGTGTGCTCTCCATAACGAAGACAATGCCTTCCACAATAATTACGGCTGCCGCGATCTGCGTCACCAACACCCAGAGCGGTTTGGTACGTAGTTCCAGACGACGGCGCTGAACCCAGCCGTAAATCTCCATTGCGGCATAGATGACGAGGAGCAGTGTCGGTAGACCGAAGGCCAGCCAGTCGGGCAGGAAACTATATGGTGTTCCGGCCAGCGCAACCAGCGGATCAACGTCATTGACTTTGAGAGTTGATTGACCGGCCAGCAGGTTCAGCAGAAAGCCTGAGTAAAAGATTGATGCGGCCAGCGTCACGATAAATGAGGGAACGCGCAAGACTGCGACAATGAACCCGTTAATAAAACCGGCGAGCGCCCCGGCAAGGAGCCCGAGCCCCATTGCTGCGTAGGGATCGACATGCATACGCACGGCCAGCACCGAGGTTACCACCGCACCAAAGGTGCCCACGGCTGCAACGGAGAGATCGATTTCGCCCAGGAGCAGCACAAATGTGACTCCCAGACCATCGATACCGATATTAACGATCTGCTGTAAGAGGTCCGAGATGTTGCGGGGTTGCAGGAAGAGACCTTCTGTAGTGATCGTAAAGTAGATGGCAATAATCAGGAGTGTCAGCAGTACCGGAAGAAAGCCCAGATCATTGCGCAAAAGCTGTGCAAAGGTTTGCTTTTGCCTGTATTCCGGTCGCTCGACACTGCCCACCCTGGGTTTGTCGTCAGATGGGATAACCTGACTCATGAGCTTACTTCCCTCCCGTCTCGTTTCCATTCGTATGAAGAATCTCGCCAAATTCTGCGCCTGTGATCGCGGCAATGACGCGCTCCTGTGAGGCATTCTTGACATCAAAGGTACCGACACGCCTACCCAGACGCAAGACGATAATGCGGTCAACGACCTCAAAAACATCTGCCAGATTGTGAGAGATAACCACAACTCCCAGGCCCTGAACCTTTAAGCGCTTGATCAGGTTTAAGACCTGGCGCGTTTGAGCCACACCGAGGGCTGCGGTTGGCTCATCAAGAAGTACCACCTTCGCGTTTCGTAGAATGGTCTTCGCTACCGCAATCGACTGGCGCTGCCCGCCTGAGAGCGTCGAGACGACCGATCGAATTGAGGGCAGCTTGACATCAAGCGTGCGCAACACCTGCAAGCTGCGGCGCTCCATTTCGATATCTGATAAGAAGCCAAACCGTGTGCTCTCCCTGCCCAAAAAGAGATTTGAAACGACATCCAGGTTGTCACAGAGGGCAAGATCCTGGTAGACCGTTTCGATCCCGAGCTGCGTTGCCGCCTGGGGTGAGTTCAGCGTCACTGGCTGGCCTTCAACAAATACTTCGCCCTCATCGGCGGGACCAACGCCCGAGATCGTTTTGATCAGCGTTGACTTTCCGGCACCGTTATCGCCAACCAGCCCGACGACTTCTCCGGCATAGACCTCAAAGTCAACGTGGTCAAGTGCGCGAACTGCTCCGAAGCTTTTGCAGATGCCACGGAGTTGCAGAAGAGGTACCGCGTCCTGTGGGGCTGCTGTCTTTTCTACACTCATATGTCCTCCTGATTGAAAGAGATGTCCGAACAGACAGGCAGGACGGTACCCTGTGTAGAACAGGATACCGCCTGATAATGACTGCTTAACAGATGCCGCCGGTCCCCTTTGGCACGTTCTGACACACTTCCTCTTTGGTCAGGTACTTGTCGTCGAGGACGCGCTTGACGTTCGACTTGTCGATAGCGATTGGCTCAAGGAGTACTGAGGGAATCTCTTTACCAGATGCTGTTTTCTCGGTCGTGCCTTTGGTAACTGTCTTGGGGTCGGTGCCGTCAATCAGGGCTTTCACGATGTCTGCGGTTGCCTGCGCTTCCTGGACGATAGGCTTATAGACCGTCATCATCTGATCGCCAAGCAGGATGTTCTGAATGCCTGCGGCAGTAGCGTCCTGTCCGGTGACAAGCACTTTGCCGTTCAGCTTCTTGGCCTTCAGTGCGGCAATGACCGAGTTGGCCATACCATCATTTGCGACATAGGCAATCTGGACATTATCTTGACTCTGGGTGAGGGCACCATCCATCTCGGTGCGGGCGGTATCGTTGTTCCATTCGGGGGTAAACTGGTCGTAGACCTTTTTCAATTCGCCTTTGTCAATCAGTGGCTGTAGCTTGTTCATTGCACCCTTGTAGAACAGCTTGGCATTGTTGTCGGTCTCGCCGCCATTGATCATGACCAGATTCTTGTTATCGCCCTTCACATACTCTTTGTAGTGATCCACGATGTATTGACCCTGTACCTCACCGACGCGGACGCCATCGAAGGAGACATAGTAGTTGAGGTCATCGGACTGGATCAGGCGGTCATAAGCAACGACGGGAACGCCCTGAGAAGCCGCCTTAGACACGATCGCGCTCGCTTTATCGGCATCGAACGGAGCGACGACCAGAATGCAGGCACCCTTTGTCAGGGCGGTGTCTGCCTGTGTCTGCTGCGTATCGGCGTTGCCTTCGGCGTTCGAGATCATGACTTCAACGCCAAGCGCCTTAAGTTTTTCTTCGAGCAAGGGGCGATCTTTTTTGTCCCAGCGCTCCGATGAGGCGGTTTCGGGAAGAAGCACGCCGACCTTTTTACAGCCTTTGCCGTTTGCCTGCTGCGTGTTGGTATTACCGGGATTGCCGGTGTTGGCACCGCTGTTGCCACATGCCACGACCAGCATGGCGATTAACAATGCGCCAAACATGGCTTGTAACGAACGATGTTTCTTAAATAGTTTCATCGCTGAAAACTTCCTCCATGCTCATTATGAATATTCCAGTGGTTGGGTGTTCCAGAAAACCAGAAGTGATGGAAGCCTGTTCGTCATTGAACAAATACCTGACATTGTGTATGATTCCCCTCTTTGGATCATTCCTGAATGAAAAAGGGTACCTCCTTTCAGTTGGATTGGTGATGAGCACCCACAAGCTGCTCTTTGGGACCCTCATTGGTCTGAGCTGCCTGCTGTTCTTTACTCATCAAGATGCGTTCCCAGGCCTTGAAAAACGGATAATATAGAACAGCGGAGACCAGAATATCAAACAACTGAAGCAGACCGCCTCGGATGTCTCCTCCACTTGCGATAATGCCACTGATCCCCACGGGAACGGTGAACGGTTGCATGATGACCGGGACATGGACCCATCCAAGCGAAAAGACGATGTAGTTGATTGTGACAATCACCAATGGCACGCAGACAAAGGGAATCATCATGATCGGGTTAAGCACCATCGGGATGCCGAATGTGATTGGTTCGTTGATATTGAAGATCGCAGGACCGAGCGCGACTTTCCCCACAGTGCGTAACTGCGAGGAGCGCGACCGCAACATATAGATGACCAGCGGCCATGTGGCTCCCGAGCCACCAAGATGGGCGAAAATATGGAAAAATGGTTCGGTGACGATACCATGTCCCCCGTGAACATTGTTTGCCAGCGTCGTAAACCAGAATGGCGCTGCCATTGCGGTTACAATGTTCATGCCATGAATGCCGACTGACCAGAGAAGCATCATCAGAATGATCTCCAATACGGCAGCAGGATAGCTGTCCTGGACCACGACGAGCGGCTTAAAGACCGTCATGAGCAGGATCGGCAAGGTATAGGGTTGCGCTTTCCCATCCGCATTGATAAACGTATGTGCGCTGATAAACCACTCAAGCAGCCATGCCACGGTCAGTAAAATGAGCGTGGGCACCAGCGCCTCAAAAGCGCGTTTGACGTTGGGGGGGACCGTTTTGGGCAGGCGAATCGTCAGGCGCGACTGCCGGAAGCGATATACTACTTCACCTGTGCCGATGCCAACCAGAATCGCGACTAAAAGCCCTTGCCCACCGAAATAAGGTAGAAGATCCCCGAGTCGCAACGTGTCGAGATCCCCGACCGGGATGCTGACCACCAGAAAGACTACTATTGCCAGAATCCCGGGTTGTACCGCTTCGGTGCGCCGATACTGCGACAGGCTGTGCGCAACTCCAAACGCCAGAAAGAGCGCCATCAACCCGAACGAGAGCTGAAATGGTACCTCGACGGCGGTCTGAAAGGCCTTGTAGGACTCCGGTATTGCATCCGGGCTCCAGAATGGCGGGTTCGCGATAATGAGAAAGACACTGCCCGCGATAATCAGAGGGAGCGTGAAAATGATGAACGCGTCCCTGATGGCTTGCAGATAAATGCTGCTGCCTATGACTCCCAATGGTGGGACGAGATAGCGTTCAAACCAGTTGCCGACGCGTTCGATCACGTTTTCGTTACTCCCCTTTAGTCACATGAAAGATGTGTTCGATCTGCTCAAGTACGGCCTCGCCATTCATCGTTGCATAATGAAAGGGTTCGATCATGGCGACCGGCTTGTGCAGCGAACTTGCGATCGCTGCAATATTCTTGCGCAGATGCCGGATCTGAGGCGCGATCAGGATAATATCGAAATCCTCAACACGCTCCATATACTCACCCGCGCTGAGTGCTTCAACAAGGAGATCTTGCTGCTTTACCCGGGCCGCCGTCATCATGCTATCAACGAGCAAGCTGGTCGACATGCCCCAGCTACAGACAATCAGGACTCGAATCATGTTTCCCTTTTCCCACACTATCTCTTCTTCGTTCTCTTTGTCAGGAGATTTCTCCCTGCTGCTTCCTTTCTTGCAAATTCTATGCCAGGATGTGTGCTACACAGATGACACACTGTGGAATCATATGAATCTGTACATGCTGAAGAAGCCAGAGAAGCGTAGTAAGCAATCTTTTAATTGCTTTTCTGCTTTTCTCTCTTTTCCCGGAAAGGCTGGTTTACCTGCGTATCTTCCCTGTAACTGTGTTTCTTGTGTGCGAGTACCGGGTGGCCGTTTCGTCGGATATCTCTGGAGAAAGCCCCTTTCTCGAAGAAGTCTCTATGCCGTTTGAGCAATGAGTGAGGTGGTAATCAGGTGCAGGGAGAGGAAGGAGAAGTGTGTTTCTCAGTGTGTTATTTCTGTTCTGTGTAGCCCGTATGGAAGAAGACGTCCGGTTATCTGCCGCTCTATTTCAGGGATGTGATACGGTCACCACCGCTCTGAGCGGAGACCCGGCCTCAGATAAGTCAAGTGGGTGTGAAAGGATCGGCAGGCCGCGCGAACGATTGTTGCGTACGTTGGTCGGCTGCCGATGGTTACCGCGGGTGACGGAAGCGCTGCAGGCTGCCTCTGCCTGCACTGGAACGTGCGTGTTTTTGCGTGCAGGGGCTTCCAGTGTTGCTGTCAGGGTGTTGCGGGTGGATCGATAAAGATATCAACTTGCCTGAGAATACTGACGATGTTATATGCCTCCTCTTCTGGCAAGGGATGCCCGATTTGCAAACTCAATGCCTGCCAGGCGTGGCGACAGATCGCGAGCTCCCGCGGGTAGAGCTGATGAATCTGCTCGCGAATAGCGTCGCTGACCAGCATTGGAGGGTGCGAGGGACTGCGTTCAAGCAGTGTTGCGAGATGGAGAATCAACCCGGCAAGCACCTCTGTGTCAAAGCTTTCTCCGACCTCAATTTCAATCATTTCGATAGTTCGTTCTATCAGCGGTAGCACCCGGGCTGGATTTAGAAAAAGCGAGCGTTGTCGCAGCGTATGCTCGATCTCGCGCATCAGGGCGGCGCGTTGGGCCTGCCTCGGGCGCAGGCGGCGCGTTGGTGGATTGAGCAGAGCCGGGTCGATGAAGGTACCTCCGAGCAGTGTCCGTAAACGGGTGATGCCATCGCCAAAAAGCAGCTCGGAGAGCGAGATAAAAGGATAGTTCTTCAGGTGTGGATTGATGGTCCCCACGACTGCCACGACCTGCCGTGAACTGACCAGCCGCTGGAGCTCATCCTCGGTTTTCCCTGTAATACTGATATCCATACAAATAATCTCAACATCCTGCTCACAGATCTCAGGCAGGCGCTCGGTAATCACTTCTGCTAGCTTGGTTGCGCTGCCATATCCTGTCAGGCAGATTGAGAGAATGACTCTCTTTGTTGATGTGGGAGTGTATGGAGTTGTCTGTTCACGAAGCAGGTGACCGCCAGTCTGCGTTGTTTTAGAGGGGGGGGCGTATGCCCGGGTGTTTGATGCCAGACTGGTGGCCAGCTCATCGAGTGTGTAGCCTTCGGCGCGTTGAGCCTTGCGGGATGCCTCGATGACCAGCGGCGCCGAAATGTTCGCGATGGCCCGGATCGCGATTCCGGTCCGATGGGCGATGATCTCGCCCAGGGAGAGCAGCGACGCAAAGTCGACGAGGAGCAGGACACCACTTCCTTGATCGGCGTCACGAACGCATTGTTCCACCAGATTGAGAATCTCTTCCGGGGTCTGCTCAAGGTCTAGCTCGACAGGGGAGACGCTGGTTGCTCCAACCAGTGTATTTGCCAGCTCAGCCAGCCCCTGTGCCACTCCATGGCCGTGTGCTGCAATCACAATGCCCGCAGAGACATGCCCGTTGCTCAACAGCGTATCCGCGTGGTTAAAGAGCACGACAAGCACGTTTGCCTCGCTTTCGGGCAAGGTGACGCCCATCTCTGTCTGAATATGCTGCAAGGCAAAGCGAGCGATTTCATATTCAATGGGATAGGTTTGACGGACGGCCTGAATCCCCGGGACATGGAGCGGGTGCCCCTGGCTGCTTCGCTCAATCGCGCTGGACAGATGGAGTGCCAGCACGAGCGGCAACTTTTCGGGGAAAGTGCGTCCGAGCTGTGTTTCCGCATGATGCACGATGGTCTGTGCCAGCTTCAGCAGGCGCTTGTCTACCAGGCTGGCTGTGGCTTCATTCGTTTCCTGGTCGATGCTCTGGGCAAAGTGCTGAAAATACTGCTGAATCGAGAGCCGTACCAGGGAATGGATCTCGGCTTCGGAGAGATTGGTTTTGCGCAAAAAAGCCAGTTCAGTATTGATAATGTCGTAGAGACTGCGGCCAGAGTCTATATCACTATCCAGATTCAGGCCGGTTGGCGTAAAGATATGGTTGGCTTTGAGATGGTAATGGGTCTCTTTTTCGAGCGTCTGGTGCAGCTTGGCAATGTGGAGCAGGCCATTGCGCACATGATCGGGCAGCGTATCGATGTGGACAGAGAGCTCATGGCGGTTATGGGTGCGATATTCCAGATATGCCTGGGCACAGGTTAATTGTACGTCAGTCCTCAATTGCCCTATATTCCCGGGACAATTATACAGTAAAAAGGCTTGTATCGCCTGGGGAGTTACCTGAATATTGACGCCGATACTGCTGCATTCCGCAGTGAAGAAGGCGCGAACCAGCTCATAGCGCTCCATAATCGGACGCTCATTCAGCCCGGGTAGCCTGATGACCATTGGAATGCGGCGTCGAAAGGTTGGCAGCAGCGTGGTATGTGGGTCCTCTGTGGTTGCGGCGATCAACAGCACGGAGGCGCTCCGCTCCTTGACCTCGCCAAGCCGCCGGAAGCGCTCCTTATCCATTAAATAGAAAAGCATTTCCTGCCCCTCTGGTGGCAGACGGTGCACTTCATCCAGGAACAGGATGCCGCGATGTGCCTGTTCAACCAGACCACTTCGATCTCGATCTGCTCCTGTATATGCACCGCGCACGACACCAAACAGGTGCGCCATGAGCAACTGAGGATTACCCGCATAGTCCGCGCAGTTAAAGCTGACAAACGGCGCATCTTCCGGGAAGGCTCCCTGTTCAATAGCAAAATCGTGCATCAGGCGTGCAACCGTGGTTTTACCGACGCCGCTCGGGCCACAGAGCAGCGTATGCAGGCCATGTGGTGGGTAAAGGATAGCTGCTTTAGCCTGTTGAATGGCACTTTTTAAGCCCTCAGAATTCCCGATGAGCGTATCAAAACTGGTAATGACCGCGCCCACCTGCACGGAAGCCACAATTGTTGGTGGCGTTCCCTCTGGTGGGACGGCTTGTGGTGTGCTCGTCTCAGTTTTCAGGGTGAACAGGACCGGTCTGCCGGGTATACGAAGAATCATCCCCTCGTGTGCCAGTTGGTTAAGATCACGGCTGGCATTGCTGCGGTCTATTCCTGCTTGCAGAGCAACTTCTTCCGCACTGAATCCCGCATGACGGCGAAGTACACTATGCTGTGGCATTTGTTGCGTACAGAGATAGCGCAATGCCTCAAGAACCTTCTCTTTGCGCAGCATAGATAGCAACTTTCCTTGTTGATTTTCCTATTGTCCGTTTCTCGTAGATCCAAGTATACCGAAATACCATTCAAAAAAGCAAACAGGTGTTTCCCGCGCTTCCCTGCTAGCGCTTCCCCACAAAGTGAAAGCCAACAGCGGGCATTATTCCCTGTGCCGTCTGATAGTGCTCCATCTCCTTGATGAAACGCACAAGCCGCTCTTCCTGTTCGGGGGTGACATTGCACAGCCCGTTCGCGATAGACAGAAAGATCCAGGGGGCGTCTGTGAACAGGAGTTCAGTAAAGTGGCCCTTGAGCCCTGCAAGCAGATCCTCCCCTTTTTGCAACTGATGATATCTGCCACGTGCTTCCCATGCCTGATAGATCTGCTCGATTGCCTGTGCATCGTCGTCAGTCTCCTGGGGGTGCTCGGGCTCGAAATGACCGCTAAGCTGAAGGAGGCGCTGTGTCTGGTAGACCCAGAGGGCGCACTGCTTATCGAAGAAATCGTAGGCATAATCATAACAGATGATGCGCCCCTCATTTTTCAGGAGATGATGAACTTTCTGCATGGTGGGTTCCAGCGCCTCAAGGTGGTGGAGCACCCGGTTAAAGATGATAGCATCGAAGCGCAGTTCTCCCGCGTCCCAGTCCAGAAAATCCTGCTGAAAATAGCGCACTGGCAGCGCGTTTGCTCCCTGAATGGCGAGTGTGCGTTCAGCGATCTCGATGCTGTCGGCGATTTTATCGACTCCGATGACGGTATGACCATCACGAGCCAGTTCCAGTGTCAGAAACCCGGTGCCACAACCGACTTCGAGGATATGCAGCTCGTTACCCTCCGGGAGCCAATCTTTGACAAAATAATATGTTGCTCGGGCGCTCTGGTCCAGAATTGCGGGGCTGCTCCACTGGAACCAGCGACTATGGATATCACGATAGTAGTAAGGGTGCTGTAAATCGGCGACAAAGTCGCGCGGAAGTGTCTCAAACATGGGGAGCCTCCTGATAGAATGCCGTTTTTATCGGCTTTTCAAGCATACCCAGCGAGGTGGCTTCTTTGACCACCTGAGCGCTGTGCAATTGCTGTCTCCATAGTGTAGCGGTTTTTTGAGAATTGCGCTACAGAGCCCCGAGCGCTGTCTTTTTGCCGGGCGCTATACTTGAATAGGACCTTTGGGTATTGTTTCGCTCTTTTTGTCGGTCTGAAAGGGGATTGGTGATGGATGTTCAAGACGTGCTGCGCCTGACGCGGACAGAACATATACGCCTGGTTCGCTTCCTGTACTGTGATAATGGCGGGATTATTCGTGGCAAGGCAACGCATACCAGTAAGCTGCTTGAGCGGATGGTTGCGGGCATCGGGCAATCACTGGCAATGCAGGCATTCAGTGGGATGGAACAACTGGTGCCGGTTGAGGGCATGGGGCCGATTGGCGAGTTTCGCCTGATCCCTGATCCAGAGACGTTCACTCTCCTACCCTATGTTCCGGCAACCGCAAGCATGTTTTGCGATATGGTGCGGCTGGATGGAGTGCCCTGGGAGGCGTGCCCGCGTACCTTTCTGAAACGAATGATTGCTCGTCTGGCCGAACATGGGATACGAGCTGAGGCCGGTGTTGAGCACGAGTTCTATCTGGCGCGGCGCGATATCGGGCAGTTTACCCCGGCGGATCAAAGCCTGTGCTATAGCAGCGCGGGTCTGGATGAACAGGCCGATTATATCAATGCGCTGTTGGAGGCGCTTGAGCAGCAGGGCATCTCGATTGAGCTCTATCATACCGAGCTCGGCCCGGCTCAGCAGGAACTCTCGGTCAGCAATGCGCCCGTATTGCAGGCTGCCGATACGATCTGTCTGGTACGTGAGACGGTGCGTGGTGTGGCGCGGACGTTCAATCTCTATGCCTCGTTTGCGCCGAAGCCGTTTCTGGATCAGGCGGGAAGCGGTGCGCATATTCACTTCAGTCTCTGGGATAAGGGACAGCCGCACAAGAACCTGTTTTTTGATCCCGAAGAGCGGGGAGGCTTCAGTCAGGTAGGGAGGTATTTCGTTGGCGGGCTGCTTGCACACATGCGTGGGTTGATGGCGCTGACCTGTGCCTGTCCGAACTCCTATCAGCGGGTTCAACCTCGCAGTTGGAGCGGGGCCTATAACGTGTATGGCTATGACAATCGCGAGGCTGCGGTGCGGATACCGTCGCTTTTCAAAGGGCGCGAGGTGCTATCGGCCAACATTGAGTTAAAGTGCTCGGATCACAGCGGCAATCCCTATCTGGCGCTTGGGGGGATGATCGCTGCGGGGCTGGATGGTATTCAGAAGCGGCTCGATCCGGGCGCACCTCTGGAGATGGACCCGGCAAACTATAGCAATGAGGAGCGCGAGCTGCTTGGTATACGGCGCCTGCCTACCTCGCTGGATGAGGCGCTCAACGCGCTGGAACAGGATGCGGTATTACGCGAGGCGCTTGGCCCACTGTTGCTGAAATCGTATCTCGCGGTGAAGTGGAGCGAGCAGGCTTATTTTCAAGATAAGACGCCTGAAGAGGAGGCTCTGAGCCACTTTTCTAAGTACTGAGCTCTGATGCCTGCCCTTTTCTAATTACTGGGCGAGTTGTGTATGCGTGCCTGATCGAGAGGAGAAAGGGCATCGGCCCATGATGAGCGGATGCCCTTCGCGTTGCAGCTCTCGGACAGAACTGAAGGTGCACGATGACAGAAAACAGCGTGCACGCCTTGCTTCTGCGCGATCAGAGGGCGCACAGGGCAGGTGGCGTTCCTTCACAGAACGAACTGGCTCTGTGTGTACGCCGAATGCGGTGCGCTGGTGATCGGCCAGAAGGTCACGTTCAATGCTTGAACATTTGAACGCAATAATACTATACCATGTGACGGCGTGCTCGTTCTTTTGGTCTGCTTTTCTTCCTGTTCTGTATCCCCCAAATTGCCTATATCTACGCTCCTCTTCTACCAGATACTTGCGTTAATGGCCGGATTTGTCATATATCGTGAGGTGGAAGTATACCTGTATAATGGCAAGGGAGGATAGCATAACAATTGTTCCTCCCTGCGTACCTGATTTTTCAAAACTCTATTCAAAAAAGGTAAGGTAGCTGTGAAGAGTCCGTATGCATATCGTATCGAGGGCGGATACCCCGTGAAGGGTGAGATAAACTGCCTCGGTGCAAAGAATTTCGCGACGAAAGCAATGGTTGCTGCATTGCTCGGCGAAACCCCCACTGTATTGACAAATGTTCCTCCTATTGGAGATGTTGATATCACAGCAGAGTTGCTCACCTCAATCGGCGCAACCGTTGAGAAGACAGAGAGCCTTGAATTGCGCATTGATCCGACCACGATTAATACATCGACGGTGCCGGTCCCGCATTCAGGTAGTAACCGCATCCCTATCCTGCTGCTTGGGGCCCTGCTGCATCGTTTCCCGGAAGTCTCGGTGCCGGTTGTGGGAGGTTGTAAGATTGGCGCTCGTGCCGTCGATTTCCATCTTGAAGCTATCCGTAAATTTGGCGGTATTGTGGAAGAGGGCGAAGATGGCTACGTTGCGCGGCGTGTGAAGTCGCTCAAGGGAGCATATATCGAACTTCCCTATCCCAGCGTGGGCGCGACGGAAACCTGTCTGTATCTCAGTGTGCTTGCTGAAGGGCGTTCGGTCATTGCCAATGCCGCTGTTGAGCCCGAAATCATGGAACTCATCACCATGCTGCGTGCAATGGGCGCGATTATTTTTACCTCGTCGGGACGCGAGATTCGCATTGAGGGTGTGCCGCGCCTGCATGGGGTGAATATGCGTGTGTTTGGTGATCGAATTGAGGCGGCTTCGTGGGCCTGTCTGGCCTGTGCCTCGGACGGTGATGTGACAATTCACGGAATTCGTCCCGATACGCTTGGCAACTTCCTTTCCTACTATCAGCAGATCGGCGGCGGTGTAGAGCTCAAAGGAGCGGAGAGCATTCGTTTCTTCCGCAATGGAGAGCTACGTCCGGCTGTCATCGAAACCGACGTCTACCCTGGCTTCTCGACCGACTGGCAGCAGCCCTTCGCGGTGCTGCTGACGCAGGCACATGGTATCTCGATTATGCATGAGACGGTGTATGAGAAGCGTTTTGGATATCTGAAGGATCTGGCGGAATTGGGCGCTCATACTCAGTTGACCACGCATTGTCTGGGGGGGACTCCCTGCCGGTTCCGCGACAAGAACTACGAGCACAGCGCGATTATTATGGGGCCGACTCCGTTGACGGCAGCAGATCTCTGTATCCCTGATCTCCGTGCTGGCCTTGCTTATGTGATCGCGGCGGCAATCGCACGAGGTACGACCATGATTACAGGTATCGAGTTCCTTGAGCGTGGTTACGGCGATATTGTGCCGCGCCTGACCTCGCTGAATCTTCAGATAGAGCGTGTGCAGGTCTCATAATTCTTTTTATTCGGCAGCAAAAAAACATGGCACCCGATATCAGGTGCCATGTCTCTTTTTTACGTCTGAAGAATGGGAAGCAGGCAAGGCCCTATTGCTGACTGGGTGTTGCTTTAATGGTCTCTTTGGTTTCCTGTGTCACGTCCCTGCCTGTGCTTTTTACATCCTCGCCGGCTTTCTGTGCGGTGTTCTTCAGGTTGCTGGCTGTCTGTTTCACAGTGGAGCCGGCCTGTTTGGCATAGCTCTTGAGATTATCCGCAGTCTGTGAGACGCGTTCGGTTACACGTTGCTTGTACAGTGCGATCTGTTCATTTTCGGGAAGCTGTCCTCGAAGCTCCTCAAAGCGCTCGCTCAACATCTTGCGCATCTCTTCGCCGCGCATAGGAGCAATGAGCATGCCAACACCGACGCCGACGAGTAGACCTTTGAAGAAGTTATTCATCTCTTTCTATCCTTTCCTCTCCTGGTACAGAGGTATTGGCTGGACTATGTATCTGATCCTTACTATTAGGATAACGCACTGCTCTATCATTGAGTTTCAATCCGGGAATCGTCGGTATCGCTTTTCTTATTGAGAAGGCCTTGTTCAGGGAAGAGAGAGTAACAATTCAAAATACGTGGCGAAAGCGGCGTATGCATTGACAAAGGGAATCTCTCTGACAAGGGCGCGTAGCCGTTCTCGCGTGTAGCCTTTTGCGTCGAGTGAGACCAGCCAGTCACGGGCCCTGTCAATCCGCTCTTGCTCAGCGGGTGTGAGCCTGCCGCGCCCATAGTTATAGCGCTGCAACAGATGGGGGTCCAGCAGGTAGGCCTTCAACAGCGGACGCAGGACATCGGTCAGAACGTCTTGCTCCACCCGGGAACGCAGGTAGGCCAGCAGCAGGCGCGGGTCAAACCTGGCGTGCATCAGTCGAAGCAGACGAGCGCGTTCGTCTATCTCATCCCGGATCGGGTGACGCAGGCTGCCCTCCTGGATCAGGCGAAACTCGTTCAGCGGTGCCGTCAGGGTTGCATGGGCGCCGTCGTAGTTCAGAAGCTGTCTATCCTGGATGAGTTCAGGTGAGACGGGCCAGCGGAGCCAGCTACATGCTGGCGTTACCAGCGGATCGAGAAAGAGCAACTCGTGCGTATGGGAGAAGATTGCCTCAAGGAAGGCTTCGTGTTTGTTGCGGCGATTGTTCCCGATGATCCAGATGTCGATGATTCCAGCCCTGCGATAAGCAATGTGGCGCTTCTGCCAGCGTTCGCGTTCCAGATGAGCACATTGGAACTCGATGGCCCATTGCGTCCCATCGGGATGAGCGACAAAGATATCAGCGATGCGGTTTGGCTCGGGAAGCCGCTGCTCAAGCGTAATCGTAGCAGCAGGATATTGCTGCTGTAGCCAGTGAGCAAGCGTCACTTTTCCCTGCGCATGACGCTCGGATTCGGGTTCGGTGCTCCACGCACATTCGCCTTTTTGATGGGCAAAATGGAGCTGTCGGCGCTTCTCCGCGCCGCCGCGCAGATGAACAAGGGCGTGACAGTTCGGGCAGGTGAGCAGGCGGGCGTGTGACCACTCCCGTAATTGGGTTGGCGATATTTCGCGGGCCGTGAGGCGCTGTCCATCGGGACCACAGGCAACCAGCATCGTCTTTCCCCTTTTTTCAGCGCTGTGTTCTTAGAGCATCTCGCGTTTTTATTCGACGCTCTCCGTCAAAAAACGCGGCCTCTGTACATATATTTTCTCCATTCGGTGTATCAAAGCGGAGATATCCGCCTGAGTACTGTATCATAGAGAGTGAAACTATTGCGACAGAGATTACGTGTATGATAGCCTGCCTGTAGGCGTTGCATGAATGGGGGAACTATGCTTGATCTGACAGATATTCCGGTAATCGATAACCATTGTCATTCAATGCTATTGCACCAGCATCTGGATACCGTTACCTATCGCTCGTATTTCACGGAGGCAACTGCTCCCGTTTTCGCCCAACAACATGTGCAGCACACGGTGTACTATCTCTGGATGGTGCGTCATCTGGCGCGATTTCTGGACTGTGAGAGCACGGAGGAGGCGGTTATTGCCGCGCGTCAGCAGATAAGTAGTGATGAACTGGTCCAGCGCCTGTTGCGGGCGGGTAATATCAAGGGCCTGGTACTCGATGGGGCCTATCCTCCGCCCGAGCAGTGTTACTCGGCGGAACAGCTTGCGGCACTTAGCGGGGTGCGCGTGGTCTCGCTCTTGAGGCTGGAAGTCCTGATGCAGGATCTGTTGCAGACCTGTGCGGATTTTGACGAGTATCTTGAGCGCTATCGCGAGGCAATCAGCAATGTGCGTGAAAAGGGCTATTGCGGCTTTAAGAGTATCGTGGCCTATCGTGCTGGCCTGAACATTGCGGAATGGTCGAAAGAGCAGGCGCGGCTTGCGTTTCAGGTGGCCCGGACGGAGGTGGCACAGCGAGGCAGTATCCAGCTTCGTTCAAAGCCGCTGATTGACTATTTGCTGCATATCGCATTTGCCTCCGCCTGTGAGCAGCGCTTACCGGTTCAGTTTCATACCGGCTATGGGGATAGCGATACCGATATGCTGCTTGGCAATCCCTTACACCTGCGTCCGGTGCTGGAAGCGTATCAGGAGATGTCGGTTGTCTTGCTGCATGAGAGCTACCCTTACAGCCAGTTAGGGGCCTATCTGGCGGCGATTTACCCGCATGTCTATTTCGATCTATCGTATACTATTCCTTTTGTGGAGAAACTGGAAATGCTGGCCTTTACCCGGCAGGCGTTGAGTATTGCGCCAGCAAGCAAGCTGACGTATAGTTCGGATGGTATCTATGTTCCTGAGATGCATTGGGCATCTGCCTTGCGGGGACGTGCGGTCCTTGCACAGGTCTTGCAGGAAATGATCGATGCCGACGAACTGGATGAGCAACAGGCCCATGATCTGGCTGAGTTCGTCTTGTACAAGAACGCGGCTCAGCTCTATGGAGTCTAAACAGAAACAAAAAGCGGGAGGATGAAGTGCATGGAGAGTTCATCTCTTTCAGAAACCCATGCGGCATATTTTCGGATCGGGGTTTCCGCTGTCATCATGCAGGAGAAGCGTGTCCTGCTGGCGTTGCGGCGTGATATTGAGTGGTGGAACTTGCCGGGAGGGGGCATGGAACCCGGTGAGACAGTGGAACAAACGGTACTGCGTGAGGTGCGAGAGGAGACCGGGCTTGAGGTTGCCATTGAGCGGCTGATAGGCGTCTATTCCAAGCCGCAAAAGCGTGAGGTGGTCCTTTCCTTTGCCTGCCGCGTGGTAGGGGGAACGCTCCATGAAACAGAGGAGTCGCGCGAATGCCGTTTTTTTGCGGTCGATGCCTTGCCTGAAAAAACGCTTCCCAAGCATCGCCAGCGCATTGAGGATGCTCTGCTTCAACAGGAGCGGGCCCTGTTGCGCGACCAATTGACGACAACAGCGGAAGATCAAGGGCTGGTGTAGTCCCTCAGGGGAGGCGAGCAGGCTGTTCCTGTAGCGCCTCCTCAAGTGCGCGTTCCACTTCGTGGCGCAGTCTACGATAGAGCTGTTGGGCGCGTTCTTCGTCCCAGAGGCCCAGATGTTGCAACTGGAGCCGACTCTGAACGAGAGGATCACAGTCCGGGGGGCCTTCCAGCGCAAAGATGCCCTGCTTTGTCGGGGCGAAATCGGGCAGGAAGCGGACAACGGAAAATTCCAGAAAGACTGGACCGGCTCCATCACGTGCCTGCTGCAAGGCCTGGCGCATGGTTTCTGCAACCTGTAACACGTTTGTGCCGTCTGCCTCAATATGCTGGACATTGGGGGGAAGGGAGATCACTGTCTGATCTGTACGTTCTTTCTCGCAAACGATTACCAGCGGAAGGCGGTGTTGTGCCGCGAAACGCAGCCCTTCCTGAAAATCGGCCTCTTGATGGGCAGCATGATCGCAGTAGGCCACAGCAGCGACCGTATCCTTGCGCAGTTTGCAGGCGAAAGCGATGCCTGCGGCGTGCAGAATCTGGGTCGCGATCGAGGTTGTGCCGGTGACTGTATTATGTTTATGATAGCCCCAGTGCAACATAGCTCGCGGTTTGCTCCCGTTGTACTGAGGTTGGAGATACGTGCGGAAAACCTCGTAGGGGGTCATGCCGATCGTCAGTACGACGCCGAGGTTGCGGTAATAAGGAAGTGTGAAATCCTTTCCTACCTCGATACAAGCCGCGCTTCCAATTTGAACGGCTTCATGCCCTCGGCAACTTGCCACAAAGTCGATATGGCCCTGTAGGTGCAGGTGCCAGGCCAGCTCATCGACGACTCTCGTCAGGAGCATGCGCGTGTAGAGTTCCTGTAACAATGCTGATGTCGGCGTCATTACTACTGCTTTTCCGTTCTATTACAGCGAAAAATTCTGAACTGTATTAAGATCCTTTTTTAGAAGAAAGGGAGAAAATCGGTATTATACCTGTTTTGGATAGACCGTTAGCAGGCTTTATCATTATAAGCCTTCTTCCATTGTTGTTGCAATGAGTCAGGCGTGAAGTTTGCGGTACCATTGCTTTTCGACGTTTGCAACCTTATAATGAACTTGGAAAAAATAAATCTTTGTGAGGAGAAGTAGAGAATGCCCAGGGCGTCAACGCAGACTATTGGAGGCTTTTGCAAATGACAGTCGATATCAAAGCTACGGGAGCTAATACACTAGCACAGCCGCTAGATGTCATTGCCCTCTATAAAACAATGCTCACTGCGCGACTTATGAACGACCTGCTCAAGGTCCGCAAGACTCAAGGACGCTTTCCTTTCTACATCGGTTGCGCCGGGCATGAAACTATGGCAGCCGTCGTCGCCGCCCTCGATGAAGAGGACTGGCTTGCGCTGTATTATCGCGATCTGGCTGCATGGCTTCAGCGAACTGGCGATATCTATGGCCCTCTGCGTGAAGCGTATTCGCGTGTGACCGGTCCGATGTGTGCCGGACGAAATATGCCAGCACATTATAGCAGCAAGCAGCATCGTATTCTCCCTGGTGTCAGTGAGGTGTCTGGTCTGGCTCCCTTTGCTGGCGGTGTGGCATTCGCTGTCAAACGGCAGAACGAAAACTCCATTGTGATGTGCTCAACCGGGGAGGGCAGTTCAGCTACCAACGATTTCAGTGTTGCGCTTCGGCAGGCTGCCGTTCATCGTTTACCGATGTTGCTTATCGTAGAAGACAATAACTGGGCAATTACCACTCCTTCCTCTGTCCAATGGGCCGGGTCCCTTGTTGAATGGGCGAAAGGCGCTGGCGTGTACGCCGAAGAGGTCGACGGAAACGATATTATCCAGACCTATGAAACGACCGCACGTCTTGTCCAGCAGATTCGCTCTGGCAACGGACCGGCATTGATGCACCTTCATCTCGGACTCCTTGACCCGCACTCCAGCAGCACCGATATTAAGGCCTATCGCTCGAAAGAGGAGATTGCGCTGACCACGGCAACAAAAGATCCCGTCAAGAACTTCGGGCGCTGGCTTGTGGAGAACGGGCATGCCCGAGAAGAAGATCTTGAATGTTTCCGCAAAGAGATCCGTGCTGAACTGGATCGCGCCGAGCAAGAAGTGCTCAAGGAGCAGGAACCGACCGGTGACCGCGTGTTGGAGCACGTTGTCTATGTGCCTGAGTGGCGCGAGAATATTCCTCGTGGCGCAAAACGTCGCATGACAATGCTTGGAGCCATTAATGAGGCGCTCGGTGAACTGGCCGAACGCGATCCCCAGTTCTTTGTGTATGGCCAGGACGTTGGGAGCCCGCGCGGTGGCGTCTTTGGGGCGACCGCTACCCTGGTTTCCAAATATCCCGGACATGCTATTAGCAGTCCCCTCAACGAACAATTGATTGTGGGAATTGCTGCGGGCGCTGGCATGCATGACGGAAAAGCGCGTTGTGCTGAAATTCAGTTTGTCGATTATCATCAGTCAGCAACGCAGACCATCCGGCTCGCGGCTCGTATGTCCTATCAGAGCTTCGGTGATTGGTCTGTGCCCCTGATTATTCGGACAAAATCTGGCAGCGGTGGTGGTGGCCCGATCTCCAGCAGTGGTTCTGGTGGCGGGGCCTATGGTCACTCCAATGCCGGCGAACTCTGGTTTACGCATGTTCCGGGAATGATTACCATTTGTCCCGCGACTCCTTTTGACGCAAAGGGACTGTTGCTGGAAGCTGCCCGCTCGAAATCTCCAGTGGCATTTCTGGAGCGCGGGCGTCTGTATCGCTCGGAGCCGCCAAAGGATGGCGCAGGAAATAGCATTGCGGAAATAGCGGAATACTGGTCTGTACCTGAAGGATATTACACGCTCCCGATCGGTAAAGCGCGACGCCTGCGTATCGGTCAAGGCCCCTCACAGATGGCAATTATTGCCTGGGGAACGATGGTGTTAGAAGCCTGCACCGCCGCCGCAAACGTTGTCAGTCGCGAAGGCGGCTCGATTGAAGTCGTTGACTTGCGCACGTTAGCACCTTTCGACGAAGAAGCTATTGCGGCTGCCGTGAAAGAAGCAAATCGGGTCATTGTTGTGACAGAGGAAGCTGATCTTACCAGTTTTGGTCGTCATATCCATTCCTGGATTGTGCAGAACTGCTTCTACGACCTGGATTGTACCCCGGCATTCATTTCAGCCGTGGCAGCTCCGGCTGCTCCCTATAGTGCGGCGGAAGAGGCTGCCTTCTATCCTGACGCTACTGATATTGAGGCAAAGATAGAGGCATTACTGGCTGAATAGATAGATATCATTCTAAACGACGAGAAACGGGCGCGTCTTTCATGGGCTGTCATGAGGTATGCGCCCGTTTTTGTGTTCTGTCTCTGCTTGCTAACTTTTCTTTGTATAGCTTAGAATAAGATACTCGGTATTTCTGAAAGACGATTGCTAGATTGGAAAGGTCCTTGTTCGTGCAGGAACTCCCTACGTTTGCAACTGTTGAAGATGTACAGCGGGCACTCTATGCCCTGGATTATATTGCTGACCGTCCACTTGCTACGGCTATCTTTCTGGCGTTGAAGCGGCGCAAGCCCCTGTTACTTGAGGGCGAACCGGGAGTAGGAAAGACAGAGGTGGCGAAAGTGCTCGCGGGCATCTTGCAGACCAATTTGATTCGTTTGCAATGCTATGAGGGCATTGATGTCAGCACGGCTGTCTACGAGTGGAACTACACCCGCCAGATGCTCCATATTCGCCTGATGGAGGCCAGTGGTGCGGCTCAGCATCAGGAGGAACTGAAGGAGATTTTCGGCCCCGATTTCTTGATTCAGAGGCCGCTGCTTCAGGCAATTGACCCGGCAAATGCAAAACCTCCTGTGCTCTTGATCGATGAGCTTGATCGCAGTGATGAAGAGTTTGAGGCGTATCTGCTGGAACTGCTCTCTGACTTTCAGATTACGATTCCGGAAATTGGTACGATTCAGGCAAAAGAGCCGCCGTTTGTGATTATCACCTCGAATCGCACCCGTGAGATTCACGATGCGCTACGTCGTCGCTGCCTCTACTACTGGATTGATTATCCAACGATCGAGAAAGAGTTCTCAATTCTGCTGGCGCGTCAGCCACAGGCACCCGAACAGCTCGCGCGGCAGGTGTGTGCCTTTGTGAGCGAGCTACGCAGTATGGATCTCTATAAAGCGCCAGGCGTCGCGGAAACGCTTGACTGGATTAGCTCGCTGCTGGCGCTCGATCAACTGGAACTGGTTGAGGGACCGGTGCGCGATACGCTTGGTGCGTTGCTGAAATATCAGGATGATGTGCTGAAGGTTGGTGGCAGTGATCTGGGGAAGTTGATTCAAAAGATAAAGGGAGCCTTTCGCTCATGACTTCGATCCCGCCTGAACAGCCCGGAGAGAATGGTCACAAAGCGCTGCGTCCGCTGGATATAGAGCGCGGAGAACGGCTGCTGTATCGCCTGACCGAGTTTGGCCGTTTACTCTGGGAATCGGGAATTTCTGTCGGGCCTCAGCAGCTTCTCGATCTGGCTGAGACCCTGAACGAGATTGATATTACCAGCAAGGAAGATTTCTACTATACCCTGAAATGCAGCCTGTTGAACAAGCACGAGCTGGAACCTGTCTTCGAGCAGATGTATCACTACTTCTGGTTTGTGCGTGACAATCCGCGTCGGAAGAAGGAGAAACCGGGTTCACAGGTTCGCAAGCAGGAGCAGGCGTTTCGGCTTCCCCCCTCGGAGCGGAAGCGTCTTGCCGAGCATATGAACGCAAGCGAAGCGCGCCGCGATATGCAACGTGCATCGCAGCCAACTCAGAAGCAGCGTAGCGAGCTGTCTGAGGCGAAGGCAAAAGATGACAATCTGGGGGATCCGCAGGCATATGCCTATAGTGCTATCGAGCGGCTGCGGCAGAAGGATTTTGAGCACTATACCTGGGAAGAAATTCAGGAAGCAAAGCGCCTGATGGCCGATATGCGCTGGAATCTGGGTATGCGCCGCACGCGACGTAAAGCGCCTGCTCGCCGAGGCTCGTATCTGGATATGCGCCGCCTGGTTCGACATAATCTGAAGTACGGCGCGGAGATGGTCGAGCTGACCCGGCGTGAGATCAAGTACAAGCCGCGTCCCCTGGTGATTATCTGCGATATCAGCGGCTCGATGAGCCTCTATTCACGGCTGCTGCTCCACTTCATCCATACAATCTCGAATGGACTCCAGAACGTAGAGGCCTTTGTGTTTGGCACGCGCCTGACCCGGATCACACATCAGCTCAAGCGCCGCGATGTGGATGAGGCTGTGCGCGATGTCTCAAAGAGCGTGCAGGACTGGTCCGGCGGGACGCGCATTGGCGACGCGCTGCACATCTTTAACCAGCGTTGGGCGCGGCGCGTGCTTGGACGGGGCGCTGTGGTTTTGATCATCAGCGATGGGTGGGATCGCGGACAATCGGAGGTGTTGCAGGTTGAGATGGATCGTCTGCAACATAGCTGCCACCGTTTGATCTGGCTGAATCCTCTGCTTGGCGCGCCCGATTATCGCCCGCTGACAATGGGCATGAAAACGGCGCTCAATTTTATCGATGATTTTCTTCCGGCTCACAATCTGGATAGCCTGATTAGCCTGGGGAATATCCTTTCAACCATTGATGATAGTCGTCCTGTGCGCAACGCGTATGCCAGACGCAAAGCCGTGGAAGCCTGGACAAGACGCAAGGTGCCACAGGACTGGTAAAAGGAGGCAAAATCAATGCGTGATGTGCTCCCAGATATTGAGAAGTGGCGCGCGCGTGGCGAACAGGTAGCCGTTGCGACGGTCATCAGCGTGATTGGCTCGGCTCCACGCAAGCCGGGGGCGAAGCTGGCGGTCAGCGAGAAGGGTGAGCTTGCGGGCTCAGTAAGCGGTGGCTGCGTAGAGCCTGCCGTAATCCATGCGGCTGAGGAGGTTATCAAGCATGGGAAGCCGCAATTGCTGGAATTTGGGATCAGCGAGGAAGACAACCTTGCGCAGATCGGCCTATCCTGCGGTGGGACTATTCGTGTGTTTGTTGAACGGCTGGACTGGTAGGAGAACGTATGAGTGGAGTGTATGAAGCGCTTAAGGAGCAACTGGCGCGTGAGCAGGGCGCTGCGCTGGCGACTGTTGTGACGGGACCGGCTCATGTCGGGGCCAAGTGGCTGCTTCTGCCCGGTCAGGAGGCGCATGGCTCACTCGGGGAGCCACGCCTTGAAGCTCTGGTACGCGCCGACGCTGAACAGGCGCTCTGGAATGGTGATGCAAAGGTCTATACGTATACCCTGGAAGACGCGACCTATCAGGTCTTTATTGAAGGGTTCGCACCGCCTCCTACGCTGATCATTGTGGGAGCGGGACATATTGCCATTCCGCTGACCACGTTTGCCAAAACGCTCAATTATCGCGTGATTGTGGTGGATGCGCGGGCCGCCTTCGCCACAAAGGAGCGCTTCCCTCATGCCGATGAGCTGATTGTGGCCTGGCCGGATGAGGTGCTGCCCAAACTTGGCTTGAATCCCTCAACGGCGGTGGCGGTGTTGACGCATGATCCCAAGTTTGACGAGCCAACACTACAGGTAGCATTGAAGCACAATGTGGGCTATGTTGGCGCGATCGGGAGCCGAAAGACCAGCGCGGAGCGTGCTGAACGCCTGAAGCAAGCAGGGTTAAGCGAAGAGCAGGTCGGTCGTATTCATGGCCCGATCGGCCTGAACATCGGGGCCGTCTCTCCTGAAGAAATGGCGCTGGCAATTATGGCCGAAATTGTGGCGACCCGTTACGGAAAGGACGGGAAAGCCATGCTTGATTGGAGCAAGAAATAGCGTGCAACTTCTCGGCTGTTAAAGCGTTAAAGTGAGTAGGGCTGAAAAAACTATCTGCCCTGCTCTTTCATTTTGTTCTGGGTGGGAGAAACTGGCAGGTAGGTTGTAAGAAGAATGCGAACATATTATGCTTGTCTTATAATTATTCATTTTCTTCAAAACGGTAGGAAAGAGATACTCTATGTCGGATAAATACCAGTATGGTTCTGATGATCCAACAGTAAGGTCATTTTCACAAGAGCATCACCAGAATCAGGGGAAGCTGGTACTTGGTGGCGGTGCTCAGGGAGCACAGAAGCGCCAGCCGTACCAGTATCCGCCTCAGGCACCCGGGCACGATTATGCCCCTCCTGTGCAGCAATCGCATGTGCGCCAATCTCCCGGCGGACCTGTCTATACTCCTCCTGCCAGCGCACAGCGTCCAGGCCCGTCACCGAGGAATCAGCCTCCAAAGAAGGGACGCATTCGGCGTATCGGTTGTCTGTCCCTGCTGGTCATACTGGCTGTTCTTATCATTGCCAGCCTTTTTGTGGTCCCTCGGGTGCTGGCCTTTGGCTCTGCGATCTCCACGAAAGCCCCGCTGACCACCGAGACCGGATTTATGTCGACTGGCGACCGGGTCAACCTGCTCGTCATGGGCTATGGTGGCGGCGATCATGATGGCGCGAACCTGATGGACTCGCTGGTAACAATCAGCATGATTCCCTCAACACAACACACGTCGCTGGTCTCGGTACCGCGCGACCTGTGGGTACAGGTGCCGCCGCAGTCCGGGCAATATGGCAAGATTAACACTGTCTATCAGGTTGGCTCAAATAATGGCAGAGATCGCGTTGCGGGCGCAAATATGGCCGCGCAGAAGATCTCTGAGATCACCGGACTGGATGTAAAATACTGGATGATGGTTGACTTCAACGGCTTCCGCAAGCTGATCGATGCGGTCGGCGGCGTGGATATCAATGTGCCGGAAGGCTTTACCGCGAACTATCCCAAGAACGATGATCCAAATATTGACGCCAGTTGGATCAAGGTGACGTTTAAGAAGGGGTATCAGCACATGAACGGCGAAACGGCGATTCGCTATTCGCGTGCTCGCTACGTGCTGGATAATCCGGCTGAGGGAACCGACTTCGCTCGTTCGGTACGCCAGCAGACGGTGATTAAAGCCACGCTTGCGAAGTTAAAGTCCGCGTCGACATGGCCGAACTTCTATGGGGCAATGGATGCGCTGGAAAAGTCCGTTTATACGAACATGTCGCTGACTGATCTTGGTCTGTTTACCATGAAGATGGATATGAACGACCCCAAAACCGCGCGTATCGGCCTGAGCACGCAAAATGTGCTTGCGGAAGGCACTGCCGATGACGGGGCCTATATCCTGACTGCACGCGAGAACAATTGGGACCTGGTGAAACAATACGTGCAGGATCAACTATACAAGTAAAGCGAAGAAGACGGAGTGGGAGCGATAGCGCGGCGCGTTATTGCTCCTGTTTTATTATGGTGCCCCTCCCATCACAGATGTATTGTCTAAAGAGCCACTGGACAACCGTTATACAATAGAGATGCTGATTATTTTCTGATGCAGGGAGAGAGCAGGCATGGTATCGCGCGATAACCGAACGGTCGGGGGCGTCTATCGTCTCGGGCAGCTTGTGCAGAAGAATGGCGTCTATGCTTTCTATACGGCCTATAACCGCAACAATAATGATGTGGTTGGTCTGTGGATCGTTGATTTCCCTCCCCAGATGCAGCCACAAGCGGTCCAATCCCTTCTTCAACCTCTTGCCAGCCGGCGTGCTCTGGAATCGCCCCATGTGCTGCGAGTATACGACTGGGGAATTGAGGGGAATCGTATCTACATTGCCACAGATCCGCCTCGTGGCATGACCTTACGCTATGTGATGGATAATGAGAACGTGGGGATCGAGCGCTCACTGAGCCTGGCGCAACAGATGGTTATGGGGATTAAGGCCTTGCACGAGCGGGGCTTTGTCGGGCTTGATTTGCGTCCCCGATTGGTGACTGTTGATTCGATGGAAGTAGAAACGATTGGCATTGAAGATCGTGTCCAGCTCGATGATATTGGCTTGCGGGGCCTGCTGAAAGCGCTTGGATATGGGGAACCAACGAGCGTCGAAGATCTGGGGGCTTTCGATACACGATATGCCTCGCCAGAGCAGATTGCAGGCCAGCCGATCACCGTTGCCAGCGACCTGTATCAGGCCGGGCTGGTGCTCTTTGAGCTGATTGCTGGCCGCCTGCCCTTCGTTGGACAGAATATGGCGGAAACGGGTATTCTGCAAACGACCGGGAGTATTCCCCGACTCAGACAGTACGTCCATAACGCGCCAGCGATGCTTCAGGATGTGCTGAATTATATGCTGGCAAAAGATCCGGCACGGCGTTTCAGCAATGCCACTGCACTCTTGAACGCGCTGCAAAATGTGAAGGCGCAAATTCAAGTAAACCCGGTTGAGATTCAGAACACGATCCTGGAACCGAAACAGATCGGCGGCTTTACGCGTGAAATGAAGACGTTCGATTCCAGGGTGCTGCCAAACGAAGAGGCGCTTAAGAACCTCGGTCAGCCATCTGGTGCGATGTCGGTGGTTTCTGCTTCAGAAGTCTATGCCAACCTGCGTTATGAGCGAGATGGCAAGGTGTTGCTGCGGCTCCCCATACGGCAAAAGAATGTGATTGTTGGGCGGCGTGATCCCAAGCGTGGCTTTACTCCCGATATTGACCTGACGCGACTCGATCCACAGATGACGGTTTCACGCCAGCATGCCCGCATTCGCTTCGAGGAGACCTTTTTCTATATCGAAGACCTCAAGAGTCGCAATAAGACTCGGCTTGGAGAACTGACGCTTGCCCCACTGAAGGCAGAGCTGGTGCAGCATGGAGACTGGATCTGTTTTGGAAGCGTCCGGCTGCGCTTTGAGATCCCGGGAATGTCTGCCCTGAAGCCGGAGAAGCGGGAAGAGGAGCAGTAAAGGCCCCCCTTCGCATGTGAACGCCTTAGCGCCCTACCGCTTTGATGCGCTCAGGACGACGAATGACATAATAGAGAATGGCTCCAATTAGAGGAACCCAGAGAATAAAGAGCATCCAGGCAATTTTGTCGTTTCCTTCAGACGGCTCTTTCGTCACGCAGTCGATCAGGACGAAGATCCAGAAAAGAAACGCCAGAAGTGCGATACCATTAGGCAGGTAGACCATGTAAGCTCCTTTCAACTGGCGCTTATGCATTCAAAAGAGAAAAACCCAGGATAAAAGGGTTCTATCCTGGGTTTACGTATATGCATGCTTCGGGTTGCAGTAGTACCTATTTGGCCTGGTGTCTGCTTACCGCTATCAGATCCGCAAGCAATCCCTGGCCGGTCTCGCATCGACCCGCGCCGGGACCGATGATCGTGACTGCCGAGAGCGTATCGCTATGCAGCGTGATCGCGTTCATGGTTCCCTCAACGTGGGCCAGAGGATCACTCAGCGGCAGCGCGACTGGTGCGATGCTCGCCTTCAGGTGATCACCTTCTCTGTTGAGGGCCGCGATCAGCTTGATACGCTGATTGGCTTGCTGCGCCTGAAGCACGTGCGTGCGGGTGACACCGGTGATGCCAGTCCGCGCGACCTGTGCGGGCTGAAGTGGCTGCCCGAAGACCGTGGCGGCCAGAATCAGCACTTTTGCCATGACATCATAGCCCTCAACATCAGCGGTCGGATCGGCTTCGGCATAGCCTTTTGCCTGAGCTTCGGTCAGCACCTCAGCGTAGTCCCGACCGGCTTCCATCGCGCTCAGAATGTAGTTTGTTGTGCCATTGAGGATACCACGCATGGTCTGAATACGGCTCCCGCTCATGCCCTCACGAGCGGTGCTGATAACGGGAGTGCCAGCCATCACGGTCGCCTCAAAGCGGAGCTGCACGCCGTGCTGTTGTGCCAGTGTCAGCAGTTCATAGGCTGCGAGAGCCATTGGTCCCTTGTTAGCTGTGACGACATGCGCCTTTTTGCTGAGGGCCGCACGAATGTAGCTGAGACCGGGTTCAGCGTCGCGCAGGTTTGTCAGGGTCGCTTCAGCCATGACATCATAGTCTGCTGCCTGAATGCCCTCAAGGACGGTTCCCCAGTGCTGAACGTCTGGGTGCTCGGTCAGCGGTTTGCGCTCTTTTGCCAGGGTCAGCACTGTGGCGATGTTCAGTCCGTCTTCCCGATAGATAAAGCCGTGGCGGGCGTTGGCAACCCCTACCAGGCGGATATCAAGGGCGTGCTGATCTTGTAATACTGCCCGCTGGGTCAGGAGCAGTTCAGCCAGACCCTGACCGACGGTGCCGAAGCCAACAATAATAAGCCGTACCTGTTTCATACTGCCTTCCTTAAATCCAGGATAGTCTGAGGCGATCGAGTACCTTCTTCAACGGTCCCAGTTCCTGGATACCGAGAAGGCGTGCCATACGGACATAGACAATCAGTCCCAGGAAGATCATCACGCCGAGCTTGATTGCGGCCATGATCGTTCCGGGCAGGCCAAGCGCCGGGGTTGCCATTGTATCCATCCAGCGCAAGAACGGGACCTTGCCAACTATCGTCAGCAGGAAGTTGATAATGAACTGGAGGAAGAAGAGTGCAACGCCCATGACTGCCGACGCGATCAGCGTGCGCAGAATGAAGCTACCAATCTCTTTGAGTGGCAGCGCGCCGAGACGCTGATGTAGCAGCCAGAAGAGCACGAATGCCTCCAGCAGGGCGGCGATCGAGGTTGCGGAGGCAATCGCGGCCATACCCCACGAGGTGCCACCGATAACCGCGACAGTCATCAGTACGATACTGAGCGCGATCTTAAAGATAAACTGTAGAATACTGATGATGACCGGTGTCTTGCTGTCGCGCATCGCATAGAACGCACGTGTCAGGATCTCAATTGCCGCATGTCCCGCCAGACCAAAGGCAAAGAAGGTCAGTGGAACGGCTGTTGCCTGTGCCATCGAGAGCGAATAGCGCCCATGTTGCAGCAGGACCTGAATCACCGGCAGACCGAGGACCATCAAGCCAATTCCAGAGGGGATCGAGAGGAACAGAGTGCTCCGCAACGTCTCGGAAATGGTATTGCGAACCCGGTCAAGGCGGCCTTTGGCAACGTTTTCGGCCAGCGTCGGGAAGGCGGCGGTTGAGACGGCTACACCGAAAATACCAAGCGGAAGAAGAACGAGCTGCCACGCCTGATAGTTCTGCGTAATCAGACCTTCGGCTCCATCTTTTGCATCGCCCATCAGCATCTGGATCAAACCGCGGTCGACGAAGATCGATGAGTAGAGCATGATGGAGTTTGCCATGCGTGGAAGCATCTGACGAACGATCTGGACGACTCCGGGATGTCGCCAGCTAAAGGCCGTCAACGAATACTGCATGCCCACTTTTTTCAGGCCATAGACCTGCACACCAACCTGTAGCAGCGCTCCCAGGACCACGCCCCAGCTTGCCCAGTGAATGGCGACAAGGTCATTGGCATCGCTCCGATGGCCGGAGAAGGAGATAATGAGGCCCGGGAGTAGGCCCGCGATCAGGCCAACGTTGTAGAGCACGGTGCCAATGGCTGGAATACGGAAGTCCTGCTTTGCGTTCAGTACCGCAGTCACAATTACGCCAGAGCCCAGGATGATCGCCTGAAGCAGCATGATGCGGGTCAGGTCGGTGATGAGCGCAAGCTGCTTTGCATCTTTGATGCCCGGGTTGTAGAGCGGCACCAACACGGGCGCGAAGAGAATCGCCAGGCCTGCCAGGACCATCATCACGACGGTTACCAGATTAAGCGCGGTACTGGCGATATGCCAGGCTGTCTTCTCGTCTTTGTCTCCGATCATGTACTTGGTAAAGACCGGGATAAAGGCCGAGCTCAGCGCACCGCCTGAGACAATGTTAAAGATAAGGTCAGGTACCAGGAATGCCTGTACATATGCATCTGAAACGTTGCTGGTGGCAAAGACGGCACCAAACATAGAGGTACGGATAATACCCAGGGCGCGGCTTGCCACGAAGGCGAACGTAAGGAGCATTGTGGCCCGACGCACATTGACACGCTGGATCATTCCCGTGTCTTGCGAGGGGACCCGTGCAGCTTTCAGCTTCTCTGAAATGCGCTCAACCTGCTCCCCGATGACACCTCGAAATCCACGTGCGGTGGATTCCATCGAGGGCGGTTGCTGTGCGGGCTGCATTCCCGGAGGCGGCGCGACCTGTGGCGGCATCCCGGTAACGCCGGGAGCGTTTGGCCTGAGTGTGGGGGGCAAACCACTGGGTGACTTCTTTTGCCACCAGGGCGCTATTGTTGTGACGTCGCCTTGCATGCGGCGTTGCTGCCGACGCATGCGCTCCTCGCGCAGTTGTTGCAGGCGCTCCTGACGCAATTGCGCGATGGGCTGTGATGGTTGCGGCGTCTCAAAGAACTGAAACTCAGTTGTGGCCTGTCCATACCCGAGCGTTGAGCCCATATCATACACCGTATCCTGAAAAATATCAGGTGTCGGTTCCTGTGGCTTGCGCTGAACGGGCGGCATCTGCCGGGGATAGCCAGGCTGTTGTGGATAGCCAGGTTGACTGGGCATTGGAGGTGGATATGAAGGCTGCTGTGGGGGGTATCCCTGTGGCAGCGGTGTGGGCTGAGGCGAATACGGCGGAGAAGGCGGTGCCGCGTTTGGTGCCGCATTACTCTGATCATATTGCCAGCCGTAAAAACCTCCCTGTTGTCCCGGAAGCCCTTGTCCTGGCCTCGATGGTTGCTGTCCTTGATTTCCCACGTTCATTCAAACTGTACTCTTTATTTATAAGATTTCATGACAAATCAATGTATAACGGGTGTTTTTTGCCGCCTTTGATATATTCTTGCCTGTCAAGCATACCACACTCATGCATTTCTTTCTACCCTGATAAGAGAGGATACTTATGAAACCTGCTTCCCGCATCGTTTCGGGCCCGAGAGGGGCTGTCACTCCCGCCTCCGGGCCGGCAGAAGGGCGGTGTACCTCTTCTGTCGCTTACCAGAAGGTACTAGTACGCTTCGGAGGGGAAACGGTCTACTGAAAGAAACGTTGGCATCGGTTGTCTCTCAAATCCATGCCAGTTTCAGCTTGATAAGCAATCGGTTCACCGGTTGGAGCTGTCCGCCACCGAGCAGATGCAGGAAACGGGCCGAGCGCAGATAGACAAACGTCCCTGCTCCGGCAATAATGGCAAGTTTGAGTATGACGAACAGCATGCCCACCAGGGACAGAGTGCTGTTTCCTGCATGATTCGTTGTAGGGATAAACGTATCAAGCAGCCACTTCGTCACGCCAATCGTCAGGGCCAGGGCCAGAGTGGCTAGAAGTACTCGGGCGACAAAGCCCGTGAATACACGCATCTGAAAGCCGCGAAGCTGGATATGCAGCACCCAGAGCAAGGCACATGCTTCAATCAGCCCGGCAATGGAGGTTGCCAGCGCCAGCGCACCCATGCCCCATGCCCCCTCAAGCGGCAGTTTCTCCACCGAGGGCAACTCTGACGTGATGATCCCCGTCTGCACAAACCAGACGAACGGATAGATCAGCAGAATGCTCAGGCAGATCTTGAGGATGAACTGACAGGCACTGATAAAGACGGCAATCTTGTTCATACGGAGCGCGTAAAAGGGGCGGACCAGCACTTCGACCAGTGCCATTCCAGGGATGCCCAGCGTAAAGCAGAACAGCGGAATAGACATGATATATGCCTGATCGAGCGTCATGCGCCCGTGTTCGTAGAGCAGTTGCACGATGGGCAGGCTGAGAAAGGCCATCCCTACCGCAACCGGTATGGTGATAAAGATCACGCTTTCCAGCGCTTCCATGACTAACGCTTTTAAGCGTGTCAGGTTGCGTTGCGCGGCATATTCGGCCATGCGTGGAAAGGAAGCAACGGCCAGCGGCGCTACCAGGCTCAAGGGGATCGTTGTAATTGCCAGCGCCTGCTGTGACATGCTGATCACTCCACTGACCGTGGTCGCTGCAAGGAAGGTCAGAAAGAAGAGGTCAACCCAGGTTGCCAGTTGCAACATGAGCGTGTTCACAAAGCGTGGGATCATCTGGCGGCCAATCTGACGAATGCCGGGGTGCTTCCAGTCAAAGCTCAAGCGATAGTGCATGCCCACTTTATGCAGCCCGGGAAGCTGTACGAGCACCATCAGCAGAGCGCCCAGAACGACCCCCCAGGTCGCACAGAGCACCGCCAGATAGTCATTGCGATGATGCGTGACGTTGAGCAGAAAACCGGGCAGAAGGCCGATAATGATCCCGAGCGGGTAGAGCACATTTCCGAGCGCCGGAAGCAAAAATTGTTCGTGGGCCTGCAAAATAGAGGTGATAATGACGCCCGTACCCATAATGACCGATTGCAGAAACATAATCCGCATCAATGTCACTGTCAGCTGCAATTGCTCATTTGAGAGCGGGAGCGACCAGAGGCGCAGTAAGGGCTCGGCAAAAAGAATACCAAGCAGGGCCAGCAGGATCAGGGCGGCGGTCGCGACGTTGATCGCGGTGTTGGCAATGTGCCAGGCCGTTTTGTGCTTGTTCTGGCCCCAGTAGAGCTTGAAAACGGGGATAAAGGCTGAACTCAGTGCTCCACCTGCAATGATATTAAAGACCAGATCGGGAAGTTTAAAGGCCAGATTAAAGGCGTCAGAATACAGATTGACACCAATAATACCCAGAAAAAGGGAGGAACGGAGCAGGCCCAGACAGCGGCTGGCAATCAGTGTGACCGTGAGAATAATCGTTGCGCGTCCGATGCTGCCCGCTTTGGAGACAGATGCCTCTTGAGTCTGAGCCTGTTGGCGACGCTCCCGTGCTGCGGCAAGCTTCCTGCGGCGTTCTTCTCTCCATTCTTCAGGAATTTTGATCGGCTGTGTGTAGTGGAAGCTGCCATATTCCAGCCCCTGCCCATATCCCAGTGTGCCTTCATCTTCTACCGGAAGTTGCGCGTTTTCTGTGCGTCTCTTCTTGTTTTTCTTCATACACTATAGCCCTTCTGGCACTAAAAAGAGAGTAGAGAAATAACTTCATAGAGAGTTTTTTAAGTCAGTCGATCGGGCAGGGAGCACCATGCGGCTCCCTGCTTGCGTTTAGTCGAGATGCACTCACTGTATGATACGTTGAAATTCTTCGTTTTGTTGCTCTGCACCAGCCCCTTCGTTTCCGGGAGAAAAGGGGGGGGAGATACCCATGCAGGTCACTTCCTCCTGTTTCTCACATGTATTCTGGTCGGAATCAGCGTAAAAATCAGGTGGATAAACTGTTTCCTCTCCTCCTGATGAGGGAGGTTCGCTTCTCTGTTTTCAGACTACACAGAGCAACAAAAAAAGAATGTGCTCAAAGTCGTGAAACAAAAATGCAAAAACCTCTCTCTTATTAACTGTACCCACAGAATGGGAAAAATTCGAGTAGAAACCCGGTAAAAAGCCGGATTGCAGTCCTTCTGACCCAGAAAGAGTTCTACTGAGAAGTAGCCGTCCGCTTGCCTGTAACACCGATCGGCTGTGCAGGGCCAGGGATAGCAAAAGAAGATACTCTTACCCGTGCCAGGAATGTATTCATCTCTCAGAGAGAGCATGCAGAATCTGCCACCATGCGGTCAGGCTGACGAATGAAGAAGTTTTGGAGGTTTTCGTTGAAACATAGCCCTCTTTACAAAGCAGGTATTCTTATAGTTGTGGTGGTGCCGCTGGTGGCGACCATTTTCGCGATGGTACTACTCTGGCAGCGGGCGGTAAACTGGCTCGATATTGTGCTGCTGGTGACGTTTTATAGTCTGACTGCGCTTGGTATTACAGTGGGGTATCACCGGATGCTGACGCACCGTAGTTTTACTCCGCACCCGGTGGTGAAGTTTCTCTTTCTGGTCCTGGGATCGATGGCTCTTGAAGGGGCTGCACTGGAATGGGCCGCGACCCACATCAAGCACCACTCAGTTTCGGATCGGGAGGGTGACCCACATAGCCCGGTTGAAGGCTTTTTTCATGCACATATCGGTTGGCTCTTTAAAGATCGTATGGCCGATCCAAACCAGTATTGCCGCCATCTGCTCAAGGATCCTGTGATTGTTTTCGTCAGTCGTACCTTTTTTGTCTGGGTGGTTCTCTCGCTTGTTATCCCGTTCTTGATCGGGGGCTGGACAGGCCTGCTCTGGGGTGGTCTGGTGCGTATCTTCCTGACGCATCATGTCACATGGAGCGTCAATTCAATCTGCCATACCTTTGGACGGCGCGATTTCGCCACCAATGATGAGAGTCGCAACGAGTGGGTTATTGGCCTGCTGAGCTTTGGTGAGGGCTGGCATAACAATCATCATGCCTTCCCGCGCTCGGCTTTTCATGGGCTGCGCTGGTGGCAGGTTGACATCTCTGGATATATCATTTCGTTCATGGAGAAAGTCGGGCTGGTGCGTGATGTCTATCGTGTCTCGCCTGAGATGATGCAGCGGCGTCTGGCGCGTCAAACAGCGGTTGCGACAGTGTCAACTGCTCCGGTTGTTCCAAAGTCTGTCCCTGTTTCAAAGGATGAGGCTCAGCCACCGGTTCCGGTGACTGCTGATCTGTAGTTGCAGATCAAGAGCGAGAGGGTTTCCCTTTCGCTCTTTTTTTGCGAAGAACGCCTTCTCATCGTCGCTGGCATATGCCTGAAAGGGCCAGTGTCGAGCTTACCTATTTGACACTACCTCATAACCCCGATACAATCAATTTGTATTAATGAACCAAAGACGGTTACTGTGGCGAATCGAAAAAAACCTTTGAGATACATCGCGAGGAGGCGTCTTCTTGATGGAACACTTTAACGCCGTCATTCTGGCCGGCGGAAGCGGAACCAGACTCTGGCCGCTCAGTACTCCTAGTTTTCCCAAGCAGTTTTTGCCTTTGCCGAATGGAAACAGCATGATCCAGGAAACGCTGGAACGCGTTGCGCCGCTGACCTGCGCGGATCAGACATGGATTGTTACCGGACAGAGTATGGCTGATCTGGCTCAGGAGCATCTCCCGAGCGTTCCGCCAGAGCATGTATTGCGTGAGCCTATGGGCCGTGGCTCGGCCGCTGCGATTGGCTGGGCTGCTGCGGTGCTGGCACGGCAAGATCCTGATGCGGTGCTGGCTATTTTTAGTGCCGATCATGTTATTGCCAATGTTGAGACCTTCCGGCAGTCGTTGCAGTTGGCTTATGAGTGGGCCTTGCAGGGATCACTGGTTACGATTGGCATTACGCCGACCAAGCCTGAGACCGGCTACGGCTACATTCGCTTTGCCGAGAAACTGGGCGAGGGGCATGGACATACGACCTGTCGAGCTGAACGCTTTGTTGAAAAGCCCGATCTCGAAACGGCAAAAAGCTATCTTGCCGACGGGCATTATGTCTGGAATGCCGGTATTTTTATCTGGAAAGCATCGACGTTTATGGCTGAGATGCATGAGCACCTTCCCGATTCTGCTCGCAAGCTGGAAGCGATTGCTGATGCAATGGGCACGGCAAACGAGCAGCATGTGCTTGAGGAACTCTGGCCGACGCTTCAGAATATCACTGTGGACTATGGTATTCTGGAGAAAACTCGGAATCTGGTTGTGATTCCGGCCGATCTCGGTTGGTGTGATGTGGGGAACTGGGAGCAGTATGGAATGCTCTTCCCGGCAGACGAGCAGGGCGTGCGTTCTGTCGGTCATCATCAGGGCTTTGGCAGTCAGAATGTTGTGGTCTACAACAATACAGGACGCCGGGTTTATACCATCGGAGTCGAAGACCTGATTGTGGTCGAGATGGATGACATGACCGTGATCTGTCACAAGAAAGATGTGCAGCGGGTCAGAGAACTGGCGGAACACCATCATAAAAACTGCTAAGCGGAAAGACGGAAGCCCGGCTGCCTGCCTCGCGTTTTGCGATCCTGTGCCACCGGCTGGTATACCGGGCTTGCTTCTTGCTCAGGCGTTCCCCGCGTCGGGATCTGCATCTGAAGTAGAAGGATCATCCTGCTGCTGCCGGTAGCCGATGCGTTCACGGAACTCAGCGCTGACCTTGCCGTCAACAAGAAAGATAATTCGATCGCCGTAATATTCTGGCTGATCGGCTGCCTCGAAAAAGATCTTGCGTGCCTTTTCTATATTCTCGCCTTCATAGAGAACATGCTGTCCTGCCTGAACGGTAATGTGTTTCTTTCTGTCTTCCTTGTTCATCCTCCAACGTACTCCTTCGTTCCTTCTTAGTTTCCTGTTTCTCTTGTGGTATACCTTTGATCGTTCCACCTTGTATAGAGCTGTGCCTTCTTGAACGCTTTGAAATGGTAGAAAGCGCGTTCTATACATTGTTTCATTGCACCAGCGTTCTATAGCTTAAACGAAGCTTATAAATGAATTTAGTGGAATTCAGACGGACATCTCAAATGCTGCTGAGTTCTTCCCCCTGCTTCTCAGTGTAGCATGTTTTTCATTCAATAGCGCTAGAGCCGTCCTGATTTTCTTATGCCTTTGTCGCAATCTGGCAAACAGGCAGGTCGGCAAAAATGGCTGCAACGAAAAAGCGCTCGTGCATAGATGAATCGGGACCTGTGATATAATTACCAGTAACGTTCGTCCGTGCCTTAACAATAGAAACGGGGTCTCCTGAAATGCTCTCCGATAGTCCTGTTTATGCTACACGGGGAATGGTTGCGACTGCTCATTACCTTGCTACTCAGGCTGGTGTACAGCTCCTTGCACAGGGAGGAAATGCACTCGATGCCGCTCTTGCTGCCAACCTTGCCATGACGGTCGTCTATCCTTCTACCTGTTCTGCCGGTGGTGATCTGTTCCTGTTGATCTGGGATGCGAAGACGCGACAGCTTCATGCGCTCAATGCCAGCGGGCGGGCACCACGGGGGTTGACGCCGGAACTGTGTGCCGCTCGTCGGCTTCGGAAGTTGCCCTTGCGGGGGCCGCTCTCGATCAATGTTCCGGGCGCTGTTGATGGCTGGTTTGAGGCCTGGGAGCGTTTTGGCTCGGCCTCCATTGAAGCGATTTTCTCGCCTGCTATTCAGCTTGCGGAAGAGGGCATGCCGGTCAGTCCCAAACTGCATACATGGTTTACTGAGGCCGCTGAAGGAGTACTTGGACCGTGGAGTAGCAGCGCCGAGGTCTATCTGACGGGAGGTGCTCCCCCTGCCGCTGGAAGTATTCTTCGACAGCCGCGCCTGGCCCGTTCCTATAAGATGCTGGCGCACGAGGGGCCAGAAGTGTTCTATCGGGGGCCACTCGGACAGAGTATTACAGAGTATGTCCAGCGCTGCGGTGGCGTGTTGAGTATGGAAGATCTGGCGAAGCATCAATCAAACTGGGTGGAGCCGATCAAGACGACGTATCGCGGCTATGAGATTTATGAGTTTCCGCCAAACTCGCAGGGGCTGACTGCGCTGGAGATGTTGAATATTCTGGAAGGGTATGACCTTGCTGCTCTGGGCTATCAATCGCCCGAGTACCTTCACCTTCTGCTCGAAGCAAAGAAGCTGGCTTTTGCCGATCGTGATCGCTTTATTTCTGATCCTGATGTTGTAGAGATTCCACTGGAACGTTTACTGAGTAAAGCATATGCAGCCGAGTTACGCCAACGCATTGACATCCAGCGGGCGTCCCGAATCGCGGGCCCGCCTGAGCCGCCGGGAGACACGACGTATCTCTGTGCCGCTGACCGCTACGGGAATGTCGTCTCGCTGATTCAAAGCCTCTATTATGGCTTTGGGAGTGGTGTGGTTGGTGGTGATACCGGCATTCTTTTACATAATCGCGGTTCCTACTTCTCGCTTGATCCGCGACACGCAAACTATTTGCAGCCGGGGAAGCGTACCATGCATACCCTGGCCCCTGCAATGGTATTACAGAACGGACAGCCCTATCTCGCGTTCGGCTCTATGGGTGGCGATGCACAACCGCAAATCCATGTACAATTGCTGACCGCTGTGATAGACTTTCAGTTGAATATCCAACAGGCTATAGCGGCCCCTCGTTGGAGAAGCGGACGTTTCCAGTTGGATCAGTCCGGCAAAGAATACGAATTGGGAGGGCAAAGCGGTGTTGATGACTACCAGGATCACTCTATAATCGAAGCTGTCGAGCTTGAAAGACGCTTCCCTGCTGATGTTCCCACTGCACTTGATCTTCGCGGTCATCATGTCTCCGTTCTGGGGCCGTATGAGGATCGTATGGGACATGCGCAGGCGATCGCGATTCACCCCGAAACTCACGTTTTTGCTGGTGCTGCCGATCCCCGGTGCGACGGTCTCGCACTTGGCTGGTAGCGGGAGTTTGTGGGTAGCGTTTTTTGTAGCGAAGGAAGGATCGTACCATGTCTACTCGTCCATATCGTCAAACCATTCCACCTGAAATTCTTGCCCTCTCTCAGGAACGCGATCTCTTGCGAAGGCGTGGTCAGTATGCTCGTGCTGACCTGCTCAAGCAACGTATTGAAGAGGCTGGCTTTGTTGTAAAGGACAACCCCCACGGCGCGTACCTGATTATGCTGCCCGGTGTCGAGGTGGATGGTAGACTCTATCGCGTTGCCCGGGATATCCCATCACAGGTAGAGGCACCGGATACCTGCACATTTTCGATACATATTCTTGCTCGAAACGCCTTTCAGGAGGCGCGGCGCTGTGTTGAAAGCGTGTTGCGCTACGCGGGCGATGCGAGCATCGAAATATTGCTGTTCGACAATGCCTCGCAGGATGGTCTGGATCTCTGGGCCGATGCTGCGCGGCAACAGGAGAGCCGTTTGCATGTGTTGCGTGCCACCCGCACAATGGGGGCGGCGGACGCACAGAACGCCTGCTTGAAGTTGAGTCGGGGACGCTATATCCTGTTGCTTGACCCGACGCTTGAACTGACCGGCGATATCTTCACCCCGCTTGCCCGGGCGTTGGAAGATGAAGAGGTTGGTATTGTCGGGGCGCGTGGCTTCCGTACCGATGATTTGCGCCATTTTGAAGCAAGTCAGGAAGAGCAGGTCGAAGCGGTTGACGGCTCCTGCATGGCGTTCCGTCGTGAGCTGGTCAGAGAGATCGGCTTCTTTGACGAGCGCTATCGCTTTGCTCGCTATATGGACATCGACTTCAGCTTCGCGGTTCGCGATTTGGGCCTTGAAGCTGTTGTTGTGTCAGATCTTCCCCTCAAGGATCATGCGGAACAGCTTGACTCCGGCTTTTCGGACTCTGAGCAGGCCCGCCTGACCAAGCGAAACTTCTATCGCTTTCTGGGCAAGTGGGGCGAGCGCGATGATCTCTTGCTAGAGGAAGAGGAAGAAGAATAGATTTTGCCCGAGGCGGTATCATCTCTAAAGAGAGCATATGATACCGTCTCTCTTCTATCGGGTGCCAGAATGAGCTGAGCCTTCTCAGCTCTCTCGATTCATTATGGCTGGCTCCACACCTTTTATTTCTTTTGTGCTCTATTTTCCGCTGAAAGGGAGAAGCATGACTACGGTACAGACATACAAGAATCGTACCGAGATTCCCCAGGACTATAAGTGGAATCTCGAAAGCATTTTCACAAGCAATGATGCATGGGAACAGGAGTACCAGGAGCTTCAGAAGCGTATTCCCGAGCTGGCTGCTTTGAAAGGCACGCTCGCTCGCAGTGGGGAAGCGCTGCTCAGTGTGCTGCGCAAGCATGATGCGGTCGCCGAGCGTCTGGAACGCCTGTATGTCTACGCGTCGATGCGCAAGGATGAGGATACGACGAACAGCTTCTATCAGGGGCTGGCGGACCGGGCTACACAGTTGTTTGTCCAGTTCTCAACGGCGGTCTCCTTTATTGACCCCGAAATTCTCTCAATTCCGCAGGAAACGCTTGACCGCTATGTTGCCGAGACTCCAGGCCTGGACCTCTACAAACATCATCTGGACGATATCAACCGCACGCGTCCCCATATTCGTTCCGCTGAGATCGAGGCAATTCTAGCTGCTGCCGGTGAGATGAGCCATGCGCCGGACAACATCTTTGCCATGATTAACAATGCGGATATGAAGCTGCCGACTATCAAAGATGAGCAGGGCCGGGATGTTGAGCTGACACACGGAAACTATATCCTCTATATTCGTAACAAGGATCGCCGTGTTCGTAAGGATGCCTTTGAGGGGATGCATGGCTCGTTCTATCGGCAGCGCAATACCATCGCAGCTACGCTGTCCTCTCAGGTCAAGTCAAACATCTTCTATGCTCGTCAGCGCAATTTCGAGACGTGCCGCGAGCTGGCACTGTCTCGCTACAATATTCCCGTAAGCGTCTATGACAACCTGATCCAGACCGTACACGAGAATATCCCGCTGATGAATCGCTATCTTGAGCTGCGCAAGCGGGTGTTGAAGTTGAACGAGCTGCACATGTACGATTTATATGTGCCGATTGTTGAGGAGAAAGAGGATCGCGTGTCCTATCAGGAGGCGTGTGATATCGTCGTTTCGGCGCTCGCTCCTCTGGGCAATGACTACGTCAGCACGCTGAAGCAGGGTCTCTCACAGCGCTGGATCGATGTCTATGAGACGCCCGGTAAACGCAGTGGCGCATATAGTGGTGGCGCGTATGGCACCAACCCCTTCATTCTGCTGAACTATCAGAACAACCGCGATAGCATGTTCACGCTGGCTCACGAGCTCGGACACTCGCTGCACTCGTACTTCACGCGGAGCACGCAGCCGTATGCCTATGGTGACTACACGATCTTCGTGGCCGAGGTGGCTTCCACGCTGAACGAGGGCCTGCTGACGAACTATCTTCTGAAGCATACCTCAGATACCGCGACCCGGCTGGCGATCCTGAACCATGCGCTGGAAGACATGCGCGGCACGCTGTATCGTCAGACGATGTTTGCCGAGTTCGAGCTGAAGGTCCACACGCGGGCCGAGCAGGGTGAACCGCTGACTGCCGACGTGTTCAGTGAGATCTACAAGCATCTGAACGAGCTGTACTATGGCGGCGTTGCCACGGTTGATGATCTGATCGGGATCGAGTGGGCGCGTATTCCGCACTTCTATGAGAGCTTCTATGTGTATCAGTATGCGACCGGCATTTCTGCCGCCTCAGCGCTGGTGCAGCAGATTCTCAATGAGGGCCAGCCCGCCGTTGATCGCTACCTCGGCTTCCTGCGCTCTGGCTCCTCTGACTACAGTATTGAACTGTTGAAGAAGGCGGGCGTCGATATGACGAAACCCGAGCCGGTCCAGCAAGCGTTTAAGCTGTTCGAGACGTATCTGGAGCAGATGGAACAACTGCTCGGCTAAGTAGCATCCATCGGGCATCTCTTCGCGAGGTGTCCGATCTTTTTTATGTATCGCTGTGGTTAGCTGTATTCGTTTAGGAGCTTTTGACAGTGTCATATACAGAGGCCAGTGTTCAGGGAAGGATATAGCACAACTTCTCATTGACACAACAGTACATACTGGCTTCAGTACGAGAGATGTCTTGTATGCATCACGCGTTTCTCATAAAGAAAGGATAGAATGGTATGGACGAGAATAAGAGAGATCTTGGTGCAGAGGGAACTGCCGATACGCTCAAAGGCAAGATGAAGAAGGCCGTCGGAAAAGTACAGGACAAGGTCGGCGAACTGACCGGTAACGAGGAGATGCAGGCCAAAGGCAAAGAGAAAGAGCTTGGCGGCTCTGTGCAGTCTACGGTAGGGAAGGGCAAGCAGAAGGTTGATGAGGCGGCGGATGTGATTCGTGGACGTATGAAGGAGCAGGAAAAGCGAGAAAATGAGCCCGAATAGGGTCTTCTGTGTCTCCACTGGAAAAGCGTGAGGAGCCTTGAGAGGCGCCCCGCGCTTTTTCTCTTTTCTACTCGGGATTATGCCAGCTCTTGCCATCGCGTGCCAGCAAGCGATCTGCCTCCGGTGGCCCCCAGGTTCCCGCCTCATAGGGATGCACGCTGGTTGCTGACATCTGTTGCCAGCCTTCCTCAATGCTGTCAATGATGCGCCATGCGCCTTCAATCTCATCGCGCCGAATGAAGAGTGTTGAGTCCCCGAGCATACAATCAATGATCAGGCGTTCGTAGGCGCGAGGGAGCTCAATCTTGAAGTCGCTGTATGAGAAGCTCATATCCATCGATTTCAGGTAACGAGCCGCCCCCGGCACCTTTGCCGCGATCTTGAGCGATATGCCCTCGTCGGGCTGAATGCGCAGCGTCATCGTATTGGGCTCAAGGCCGACCGTTTCGGCTGGCTTATAGAGCTGATGCGGCACACGCTTGAACTGGATGGTGACCTCTGAATTTCTAACGGGGAGGCGCTTGCCTGTGCGAATATAGAACGGGACTCCTTCCCAGCGCCAGTTTTCAATGAAGAGTTTCAGAGCAACGAAGGTCTCCGTTGTTGAATCGGGGGCAACGTGCTCTTCCTCATGATAGGCTACCACCTTCTGGCCGTCGATTTGCCCGGCGGTATATTGTCCGCGCACAACCTGCTGGGCTACCTCATCGGGTGTCAGGGGCTGAATTGCCTTGAGCACCTTTGCCTTTTCATCATGCAGGGACGCAGGTTCAAAGTTGACGGGAGGCTCCATTGTTGTCAGGCAGAGGATTTGCATGATGTGGTTTTGAACGATATCGCGCAGAGCTCCCTCTGTCTCGTAGAATTTGGCGCGCGTGCCGATGCCCAATGTTTCGGCAACACTGATCTGTACGTTATCAATAAAGCGTTGATTCCAGAGCGGCTCAATGATGCCGTTGGCGAAGCGAAATGCCAGAATATTCTGAACCGTCTCTTTGCCCATATAGTGGTCAATACGGTAGATCTGTTGCTCGTGGAAGACGCGCGCCAGATCGCGATTAAGCTGCCTGGCACTCGCCAGATCATGTCCGAAGGGCTTTTCAATAATGATGCGGGACCAGGGCCCTTTCTCCCCGTTTTCCAGCGGCTTGTAGACAAGACCCGCTGCACCGAGATGCCGGACAATCTCGTTATCGGTATCAGGGGGCGTTGCCAGATAGAACAGGCGATTCCCCTCTGTGCCATACTCTTTATCCAGCCGCTCCAGCAGGCTTTTCAGCTTTTGATAGCCGCTGCTGTCCTCAAAGGTGGATTGACAGTAGAAGAGCCTGCTGGCGAACTGTTCTTTTGCCTGGCTATCGAGGCGGTCATCTTCTGGCAGATAGGTATCAATTGCCTTCAGAGCCATCTCGCGCCATTGCTCATCGCTCATCGGGCGGCGGGCGAAGGCCACAATGCAGAATGGCTCTGGCATGGGATGTTCGTACATAATGTGGGCCAGCGTGGGTAACAGTTTTCGTTGGGCCAGATCTCCGGTTGCGCCGAAAATCACAATGGTACTGGGATCGGGTACTCTTCCCTCTGCCCAGAGCTTATGGGGCTGGAGTTGTTGCATACTGCCTCCCAAAAAAGAAGTTGTGTATGGGTTATGATTGTGCTTGCTCTTATTTAGGTACTGGCGAAAAAGCAAAAAGGTTTCCGGCTGGAGGCAAAAAAGGAGTGCCCGGATTCACGCGAGGAAATCCGGGCAGAGAGGCTATTCCTGTACTTTTTTCTTATGGGGGGCACCTGTATAGATGGTCCAGGCCGTTGCCAGAGGCCCATTCAACGCAAATACCCCGAGGATGCAGAGCAAGATGGGGGTGAGAAGCGCGAATGAGATCCCGGCTGTAAGTGGAATGTGGAAAAGCAGGAGAAACAGAAATTGAAAGGCAATCATACAAAACAGGAACACAATAGTTGTCAGAAGTGAAGTCACTTTCCAGCGCGTTTTGATACGCTGCTCCAGGAGGCGCTGGCGCAGGTGTGCCTGCTCACGCGAGCTTCGTTGAAGGGTCAGCACCCGTTTCTGCTCCTCGGCGAGCTGCTTGCGCTCTTTGTCCAGCACATCAGCCATATGCTGCACCTCGCGTTTGAGCAAGAGCAGTTCGACCAGGTGCTTTTCTTCCTGCTGCTTGATCTGGGTTTCGATGGTCGCTTTCACCTCCTGCAACAGCTCCGGGGGGTTCTCTGGCGAACGGGCCAGCTCTTGCGTGGCGGCGGCAATCAGCTTGCGGGCCTCTTCCTGGGCTGTTGTTTGCAGTTCCTGCGTGTGAAGCTCCACGGTCTCTTGAAGCCGTTGCCGTTCGGTGGTGGCCTCGTGCAAATGCTGCTGATAGTATTCCAGTTCCTGTTGATAGCCGTTGTGTAGCTGAGCGAGCTGGTTTTCAAATTCGGCTTTGAGGGTAGTGTGTTCCTCTTGTAGCTGTTGGTAGGTGGTGCGTTGCTCTTCCAGCAGAGTGCGGAGATGGCGATTCTCTTCCCGAAGCTGTGCGACCTGTTTCCAGGCGGCGCGAGTGCCGGGGCCATCCGAGCCGTAATACGGAAGAGCATCTGTCTGTTTGAGACGGCCACTCGCTTTACGAGTAATGATCGCATTCCGCTGTCCGCTTGTACGAGGCAGACGTTCCAGTGCATCGGTCGCAGGAGAGATCTCGTCTCGTTGTATCATGCTTTCTCCTCGGGATAGTGCAAAAACTCCTTGCCCACGCCACCAGCAGCAGATGGCCGATGGCGTGGTCTCCTCCAATATTCTGTGCGCCACGAAAATGTGTTTCAGGCAATACAGTTAACGCAGCTACCTGATCTCCTATTCAAAATTATTGCACTTCAAGGTGGAAAGATGCAAGTCTTTCTTCTATTCGGGTATCTTCATATTCCGATGTTTGGCAGGAAAATCACTCTGTAGATGTCTTTCAAGAAACGTTCGTAATACCATGTCATACTGTGTTGGATTGTAGCCATACGCACTACAGTGGCCGATTGCATCGACGAAGTACGTTTCCAGTGGAATATCATTCGCTTTTGCCTCGGTCGCGAGACGATAGGCATGTTGAATGGGGATTAATTGATCCCCGCGAGCATGGATCAGCAGAATGGGCGTGGTGCGCGGCTGTGTAGCGCCTTCGAGGAGAGCCTTCCAGCGCTTAAAACGCGGACGCGCCACAAAGCCATAACCAAAACGGAGCCGAAACACGACCGCGCTCATAGCGACGGTTGCCCAGGCCAGCGGAGAGAACAGGGCGTTCAGCCTTCGGGCAAGGGTGGGCCAGTGATTGCTATGCTCCATAAGCTGAAATTGAACGATTCTGCGGATAATATCATCGGAGCGAGCATAGGGACTGTCGGCAATGATGGCTGCAACTTCTGGTCCCGGTGGAGTGAGTAGCGCGACGGCTGCCCCCATTGAGAAGCCGTGCAGAATGATGCGTCCGGGGATTGTTTCTGGTTGACGGCTGGCGGCCATGATTGCGGCTTCCAGATCGCGCACCTCGGCATTGCCTCCGCTGGTAATCACGCTATCGCTGGTTCCGTGGCCGCGAAAGTCGAAACACAGAACATTGTAGCCGCGTGCGTATTCCAGGCTGGCGACCGAGCGCAGGTGAAGCCGGGAGATGCGATAACCGTGACAGAGGACGATGGTTGGTGCGGGCTCGGGCTGCGCCCAGAACTCGCCGCTAATCAGCGCTCCATCGGTGGTTTGAAAAAGAAGCGGACGTTGAAGTGTATACGGTGGTTCTGGTAATGGAGCCGGGGTGATCCAGCTAAATTCGGCTTCATTCAACACTGCATGCGGACGAGAAAGCTCTTTCACAAAATGGTTGGCTAACATGGCTAAACCACTGGTCATGGTGAGGCCCAGAATGCCGGTACTGGTAGCAACTCCAATGGCCCAACGATGTCGCCCGGACATGGCAACCTCCTTTAGAACATCCCTTGTGTGCCTGTAGGTCGGTTTTCTGTTATTCGTGTAGGTGGGGAATTTCCCCGATGAAATAAGGAGATTGTTTTCAGGTAGGTGCCGATATGAAAAATTGCCCTTTCTTCTATTGTACTCTATCTCTAGAGCACGGGTAAACTCTCCCTTCTCTTGTCTTTTCCTTGCCTAAATATGGTACAATGTACACTAACTCACATGGAGGCGAATTTGACTAAAGAGGAAGAAACTTATGAATCGTCGTGCGCCTAGCTTTCATCCAGGATTAATGACGGATATGTATCATCCTGACGCTGCTTATGTATCGTGGCGGACGGGTCGTAACGGTCTGACCACGTTTGATTTATACACGCGGACAGCTCCCTTCGGTGGGGCGTATTTGCTGGTTGCAGGTCTGGAATCGGCCCTTGAATTTGTACAATCCTTTCGCTATACATCTGAAGATCTGAAATTCCTTGCGCGGATTCGTGACTATGATTCCGCTTTTCTCGACGAGTTGGCCGAAGTGCGTTTCACTGGCGAGATTCTGGCCTTGCCGGAAGGCTCGATTGCGTTTCCGAACGAGCCAATTATGCGGGTGACAGCGCCCTTTCGTGAGGCATTGCTACTTGAGGCGGGGCTGTTGCAGGCGATCAGTCTGTCAACCTTGATTGCCACAAAAGCCTCACGTATTACCTATGCCGCCAATAAAGGACGAACGCGCCGAATCTCGGAGTTTGCTTTCCGGCGTGCGCAGGAGCCAATGACCGTCGCTCGGGCCTCCTACATCGGTGGATGCGCCAGTACCTCTTTGCTCAATGCGGCGTATGAATATCGCCTTCCTGCTACTGGCACTGTGCCTCATGCCCTGATAGAGCTTTATCCATCTGAGAAGGAGGCATTTGAGGCTGTTGCGGAGGCGTACAACCGTTATACACTGCTCCTGGATACCTACGATGTTCGCTCGGCTATTCATACCGCGATTGAGGTCGCGCTGCGCTCGCAGGAGACACTGGGCCATACGTTAGCGGCGGTGCGTCTTGATAGCGGTGATCTGGTTGCCGATAGCAAATATATTCGTGAGCAACTGGATAATGCGGGGCTGCATAGCGTGCGGATTCTGGTCAGTGGTGATCTGGATGAGTGGAAAATTGAAGAGTTACTGGCTGAGGGCGCTGCGGTTGATTCCTTTGGTATTGGTACATCCCTGGGTAGCGGAGCTGGTTCGGTTGAGCGCGGCATCAATGGCGGCTCGCTTGGCGCGGTTTATAAAGAAGTCTGGTATGTCGATGATTCGGGGACGGAATACCCCAAGATCAAGATTGCGGGCGCCAAGAGTACCTGGCCTGGCAAGAAGGAGATCTATCGTCATCCAAACTGGGAAGAAGATATTGTTCAACTGGCGCATGAGCCCCGCCCGGATGGCTATCATCGCCTGTTGCGTCCGGTGATGCGGAATGGTGAAGTGATTCCTGGCAGCCTGCCTCCGCTGTCTGAGATTCGCGAGCTGGCACAGCAGAACCTTGAGCAGTTGCCTGCTGAGTATCGTGCACTCTCGCCCGAGAGACCATTCCCGGTGCGCTTTAGCGAAGGGCTGCTCTCTCTGCGGAAGCAGGCGGCCCAGTTAATTGGCAAGAATGTGCCTTAGACGAAAAGCAGAGAGGATGTCTTTCCCCACATCCTCTCTCCCCTGAAACTCCTCCTTGCGCTGTGCATGATAGAGGCCTCTGGTACTGTTGTACTTCCTCTCTGGTTATATCCTGGTATAATGAAGGGGAAAAAGAAAAATACGCATGCCTGGTATGTGAGGGAAAACACATTACTCTTGAACGTATGCTTCGGGTATCGGCCCTGGTTTGTCACTATTTTTTTATTATGAGGAAGTGTCTGCATGGCTGATAGTATTTTAGATTCCAATCGGTATCAGCAACAGGAAGCGGCGGCTCAGTTGGAAGAGAATGCTGCGTCGCGCGGGACCTCAAGGGGTTCAGGTCGAACGGGCATTATCTGGACACCGCGCTTTATTATCTCTTTTAGCGTAATTGCTATTCTCTGGTTGAGCTGTGCAGGCGTCATCGCGCATAGCTGGCTCAATGGCTATCGTTTTTTTCGTTCGGACAATCGCTTTTTGTTGGGGCAGACCGCTCTATTGCTGGTGGTCTGGGCGGTTTTCTTTTTTGTGTCGCGGCGCTCATGGGGGAAGCTGGCGGCTGTTTTCGGAATTGTCTGGAGCGCGTTTCTTGTTGCGGGCGCGGCGATCAAATATTTCGTTCTCCCTGTTGATGGATCGGTCGGTATCTATTTAGACACGATGTCCTCGGTTGCGCTGCTCGGGGCTTTTGTCTGTCTCTCGCTGAATCGTGTGCCTGTCCGTCGATGGGACACCATCTTTTTTGGGCTGGCGCTGATAGGAAGTATTCTCCTGTTCTTCTATCGTTTCTGGAAGTTTCCTGAGGAGGCGCGAACGCTGGAGAATATGGAGGCGGTTGTCTCGACACTTGCCATCTATCTTTCTATCTGTGTCTGGTGGTTGCGGCCCTCCTGCTGGCGTTTTCAGCCCGGCCCGGCGCTGCTTTTCGGAATGGTTGCCGTGTTAACCGTGATGGTTGGCAAGATTCACAGTCATCCAGAACTGGTCTTCTTCTTTCAGCAGACCGTCTACCTTGTAATGTTGCTTGGCCAGTTGCGTCTGATCCAGGGTGAGCTCAAGCAGTGATGCATAGGCAGAAGAGCCGCCTATGCATTGCGTTGATTAAAGTGAGAGATGCCCATAGAGATTGACCAGTATCAACACCGTTCCCAGTGTGTTGTTCAGCCAGTGCAGGCAGATGCCCGGCCAGATTGAGCCGGTACGCCAGCGTAGATACGCAAAGGCAATTCCCAGACAGAGAAGGACCAGAAATGAGGCGGGGTCGAAATGGGTCAGGGCAAAGATGATTGCGCTGAGTAGAATTGCCCAGAAGACCGGCATACCCCGCCGCAATCCGCTAAAGACAAATCCCCGGAAAAAAACTTCTTCACAAACGGGCGCAACAAAAACACTCAAAAACAGCGTCACATAGAATGTGATCGGCGCTCGTTTCCCCAACGAGAGAATAACCTGATCATTTGTTTTGAGATCCAGGTGCATGGCTTGCAGGAAAAGCTGATAGAGCACATTGATGATATAGATAAGCACGAGTAGCCCGATAACCGTCAGAATGACACGCGGCTGAAAGCGCCTGAAGCCAAGCGCCTGTGTCCCCCATTCTCTGCGTGGCACTTCTGTCGGCCTGGTGCGGAAAAAGGCAAAGTAAATCGGGACCAGGAGAAATATACTCTGAATGAAGCCCGTCACAATGAACGTGGCGATGGCATTGGCAAGGTCCGTTCCGGGCGAGAGTGGCGTCTGCGTTGTTGGTGCTCCGCTACTGCTGAGGGAAGAGGCGATATTGAGCAGAAACCACGGAACCAGGGTAAGAACCATGCCCGCGATGGTCTGCTTCAGGGTCCAGGGGGCTTTCTCTGCGAGTTGCTCGCTTACGGTGATGTGTTCGTCTTGATGATGTTGTAGCAATGAATCGCTCCAATTCTTTTGATTTTAGTATGCTCTCTTATTAGTAGAAACGGTTTTCTGGAGCCGAAAGATACGTTCGGTGATGCGGCATTCCTGTGAAAAGCGAAACAGACGTAATACGGCCTGGCAAGGGAAGATGACACGCTGTTACATGCATGTTTGTTGTTTTGATAGGGAACGAAAGTTATTTGTATATGTTTTGTTTCTTGTGTGAGAAAAAGAAGATTGATATTTTTCTGTATAAATGTTATTATAGGTGTGAAAGCTTGTAGTCAGGAGTCGGTTTCAACCTGACCGGTTTACGGGCTTGCGTTCAGAGCACGTGTAGAGGGATGACGCCTGTCAGTTCTCACTACGATACGGGTCCATAGCCAAAGGCGGTGGAGAGGGGTCAATGTCAGCGCTGTGGATTATGGGAACCGCTCCAGGCCATGAACAAGGCAGCTATTGTGTGTGCAAGCGGAGGTTTGGGGAAAAGGGCCGCAATGTGTCTTCCCTTCCTGCGGCTCAATCCCGGGGCCCCTTGAGGCGATACAGTTTGATGATTGAGAGAAAGAGATGCACAACGAGCATGAAGAACGAACCTGGCGTGAATTGCTTGGCTCAATTATCCAGGATAAGGCAGAAAAGAAACGGATCGCTTCGGCTGTTGAGGTCACTGAGGTGACATTAGTGCGGTGGGTTAAGGGCGGGACACGCCCCCAGGAAGAGAATCTACGGGCGTTACTTCGTGCCATTCCTTCCCGTCATGTACAGGAGTTTACCTGGCTTGCAGCGAAAGAATTTCCTGGTTTACAGGATATGGTCGCCCAATCTTCGATAGTGCAACAGATCCCGGCGGAGTTTTATGCGCAGATGTTGCAGAACTACGCCAATACGGCGAATTCCCTCTCGACCAATTTACAAGGGGTGATTCTAGAGCAGGCGCTGAAGCATCTGGATCCGGACGGATTGGGGCTTTCTGTCAGTGTGATGGCCTGCCTGCCGCCAGCGCAACCGGGCGGTAAGGTGCGGAGCTTGCGCGAGATAGGGAGCAAAGGATCAGGTCCCTGGAAGGGGGATCTCGGGCAGAAGACGATGTTTCTGGGTGCGGATTCGCTAGCAGGCGCTGCGGTGATGAATTGCCGGCTGGTGTTTGTGCAGAGCCGTGCGGAACAGTTTATGCTGTTTCCTGCGATCTGGGCAGAGAACGAGGAGAGTGCGGCTGCCTTTCCCATCATGCGCCGAACGCGTATCTTTGGCTGTTTACTGGTATCCAGCGCTCTGCCAAAGTATTTCACGGTTGCCCATCTAAACCTGATCGAGCAATATGCGAATCTGCTGGCGCTGGCCTTCGAGTCGGACGCCTTCTATGCATTGGAGGATATCGAACTGCGTGTATTGCCTCCATATACTCTTCAGATGGCGCTGTTTCGTAACTTCTCGCAACGGGTCTCACAAATGATGTTCGATCAGAAGCTATCCTATCCGGTGGCGCTGTTGCGGGTGTGGCAAGAAATAGAACAGGAAATGCTAGAAATGCCTATCTCGCTTGATATACAGGAGGACTGAACCGGGTGGGGACTTTTTCGGGGGGATGCAAGGGAAAGGATTAAACTTCAATCTTGCCTCTATTATAACATGTTTGCTTCCAAAATGCACCGTCCATATGACCGATGTATCTCCCCCGCTCTTTCAGGTATTCTATGTACAACCTGGGCCGAGGGATACCTATCCAGTGTGTTTGTCTCCTTTGTGAGAGGGGTGTAGTGTATCTATCTCAGCAGGCTTGCAAGGGTGGCTATGGTGGTAAAAAGAGGAGATGAGCGGAGAGGGAAGATTGACCCCTGTTCGTGTCGTACAATATACTACCTTGTATCGTTGCATCTAGTTGTTTACTCTGAAGAGTTAGGAAGGACGACTCGTGGCAGGCCAGATTCATACACATCCGGCGGAGAATTGTAATTGGCGACGACATAAAAACGCCTGCCCTTTTTATCGGGAGCGCTGGTTTCCCTGTAACGATGTTGTGGGTGAACCAATGTATCAGGTTTTCTGTTTGAAGGGTACGCCGCCGGTCACATTAGAAGAGCAGGACAAATGCTTTCGCAGTAAAAGCCGCTGCTGGCGTCTGGCTGAAAGCACCAGACGGAAAGCTGAAAAAGTAGGACACACATCTGAACACAGCAAGTAATTGATTCAGTGGGTCCGTGTTGTTGCTGGCGGGATGTAGTAGGGAATAAACACAATCTATTCCTCTCTGTTTTCTTTCCAGATTCCTGCTCAAAGAAGAATGGAAGCTTCGTGTTTTTCCTGTATTCACGAAAGTGCTGGGAACGTATGCCCGAAATTTGTCTTTTAGAAGCGGTCTCTCAAAAAGCAAAAGAAGAGGTACTCGAAGAATCTGAGTACCCCTTCTTTTTTTATGGATCTGGCTTTATTCCTGCTCGCGAGCGGAGTAGACGTAGTTGATGAGGGCATCGGGATACTCGAAGAGCTCCTCTGCCTTGAAGAAGCGCGGAACCTCAACCTGAGCGGTTTCCAGGGAGTCGGAGCAGTGAATCAGGTTAGCCTGAACGCTCATGCCGAACTCGCCGCGGATGGTTCCAGGTGCAGCCTCGCGGGCTTTGGTCACGCCACAGAGTGCGCGCACGGTGTTCACACAGTCGGTGCCTTCAAGGCACAATGCGATGACCGGGGTAAGTTGCATGAAAGATTTGACTTCGGGGAAGAAGTCGCGCCCGACCAGATGGCTGTAGTGCTCGTTGAGCAGCTCATCTGACAACTGCATCATCTTGAGACCAACAATCTTCAGGCCTTTGCGCTCGAAGCGGGACAGGATTTCGCCGACGAGATCACGCTGAATGGCGTCGGGCTTGAGTAGAACGAGTGTGCGTTCCATCTGTATAACTTTCTCCTTTTTTGTGTTTTCTTGTTTGTTTATTTGCTTGCTTGTTTATTCCAACCTCCAGCGACCCCAGGGAGCCGCTGCAACTGGCTTTTCCTCTACACACCGGAGAGAGGTCCGCTGTGCAGGGGGAAAGTCGGTTTACGCTTGTAAGGGCAAAAGCAAGGGCAGATACGCTACAAGAGCGCACCTGCCTGTACTTTCTTCAGGATGTAACCCGATTAAAAGCTTGAGGCGACCAGTTCTGTGAGCTGCCGACAGGCTTTTTTCATTTCGGTGCGTACACGACCCATGTTCCCGCCAGAGCGCTGGGTGATCACTATCAGGATAAGGTCTCCAGCTTCTTCCATCTGGATCGTATTGCGCTCGGTTTCGATAATAATATGCTTTGCAATACTATTACTGACCTGACCAGTAAAATGGGTGATGGAACCGAAAGCAGCAGCGGACATTGCACCGATGACCTCTTCATCCTCGCTGTGCAACGTACCTGCAACAATCAAGCCTTCCTTAGCAACAAGAATCGCATTGTATACCTCATCGAGGTCAGTCAACCGTTGTAGGATCGTTTCCACGCTGTGACTCCTTTGTAGATGTTTTCAGCTAGCTGCCTTCGACTAGGGACGAGGCCTGTTTGTTAACATAAGGGCTTTATTATAGGCCTCCATTGCCTGGAGATATTCGCCCTGTCGCATGTAGGCATCACCCAGTACGCGGTAGCCTGGCGCGTATTTCGGGGCCAGTTTCAGTAACGCACGTACGTTGCTGACCACCTCATCTAACAATTCTGGTGAGTTGCGGATGATAGAGCGATATTCTTTCATGGCTGAGTCGTATTCACCGACAAGCTGATGCTGGTAGCCTTTCAGGAGTTTCGCTTTCGCTCCGTTGTTCTCGTTCCCCTGATTTGCCAGTGAGCGTCCCTTCGACTGCGGTGCTGGGGTTCCGCGCTGCTGCGTTGGCTGAATACGGATCGCCGGGCGCTTCATGGTCGCTTCAAGCTGGTCGAGCATCGGATTATACTGCGAGGCTTGAGGCTTTGTCACTCCCGGTCGTGACGGGATTGCAGACATGCTACCAGTACGCTGCTCTTGCATCGCTTTCATGCGGGCTGCTTGAATCGGTGACGCTTTGACAGTCGCCTCGATATCCTGTATTGATCTCGCTGCTGGCTGACGGATGTCGCCTCTTTGCGGTTGCTGCTTTGGTTGTTCCTGTGCTGGTATGTTCCTCTTAGATTCTGTCGGCTGTTTTGGCTGTTCCTGAAGGGGCTGCCAGACAGGAGAAGAGGGCTGTTTTGGCTGCTGTTCCTGCATTGGTTGAGATGCAGGGTTAAAGGAAGCGGCCCACTGCGGCTCTACTGGCTGTTTTGGCTGTTCCTGAAGGGGCTTCCAGACAGGAGAAGAGGGCTGTTTTGGCTGCTGCTCCTGCTCGAAGCCAGACCATGAAGGGCTGGAAGGTTGCTTCTGCTCCTGAACAGGTTGCTGCTCGAAGCCAGACCATGAAGGGCTGGAAGGTTGCT
>NZ_QKUF01000001.1:0-205856 GCF_003253565.1 Thermosporothrix hazakensis | reverse complement strand
CTGCTCGAAGCCAGACCATGAAGGGCTGGAAGGTTGCTTCTGCTCCTGAACAGGTTGCTGCTCGAAGCCAGACCATGAAGGGCTGGAAGGTTGCTTCTGCTCCTGAACAGGTTGTTGCTCGAAGCCAGGCCAGCTAGGGCTGGAAGGCTGTTTCTGCTGGACTGATGGCTCTGGTACAGGATTAAAGGAAGCAGCCCATTGAGATTCTACTGGCTCCGAAGCTGGAGCCTTTTGCTGTTTGGGTATTGCAGGGAACTCGCCCAGGGTTGCCAGTGCCGAAGAGAGTGAGTCATCTGACAGCGACGCCACAGTTTCTGGCTGTGGTTGTTGCTCGGTTGATTTTTCTACAGGTGTATTGTTTTGTTGCGCAATGGTTGAGAGTGTATTAGGCTCCATCGGGACAAAGCCCTGTGCATAGAGCTTCTTTTCTAGCTCTTCCAGTGAGGCAACAATATTTTGTTCGTTCACCTGGGCCTCTGAGATATCAGATTGAGTATTACCAAACAGTTGGGTTGACCAATCCGGATGCTGCTCAGCAGGCGTTGCCCATGATGGCAGTGACTCTTCTTTTTCCTGAGCAGGCTGCTCGAAACCGGACCAGGAAGGACTGGAAGGTTGTTTCTGTTGTGCAGGCTGCTCGAAACCGGACCAGGAAGGACTGGAAGGCTGTTTCTGTTCCTGAATCGGCTGCTGTTGCTCGAAACCGGACCAGGAAGGGCTAGAAGGCTGTTTCTGTTCCTGAATCGGCTGTTGTTGCTCGAAGCCAGACCAGGAAGGACTGGAAGGCTGTTTCTGTTCCTGAATCGGCTGTTGTTGCTCGAAACCGGACCAGGAAGGACTGGAAGGTTGTTTCTGTTGTGCAGGCTGCTCGAAACCGGACCAGGAAGGACTGGAAGGTTGTTTCTGCTCCTGAACAGGTTGCTGCTGTTGCTCGAAACCGGACCAGGAAGAGACTTCCTCTTTTTGAGTCTGAGAAGTCTCAAAAGATGGGGCTTGTGGCGCATTCGGGTATAGCTGGCTGAGCCATGCAGGTTCGTCTTTTGGCTTCTCGGGCTGAGATACTGTGTTGTCTGGCATAGTAGCGGCTGGTTGTTGCTTGTTCTCTGCCAGAGCAGACGCTTCTTGAACGAGTTGTGGTTTCTCGTCATCCTCGATGGATTCCGCGCCGATAGATTTCAGCCATTCGGGGCCAAACGGGATAACATCATCGTCGTCGCCCATACTGAAGGCGGGAAGTTCCTGTGAATCTTCGCTCCAGCTCGGGCTAGAGGGCTGCTGTACAGAAGCCTTTGTTTCTTCGGGGAGTTGCTGCTGTTCGACCGGTTGTTGTTCTATCGGAGCGGGAACCGGAGGGAGTTCAGTGCTATTCACTTTACGCTCGCTCGATTGGGTCAGCATATTCAGCCATGCTGGCGCAGCCTGGTTCTCGTCCTGTTTCTGTGCATTGTCCCAGTTACCGCTGAAAGATACTTCATTGCTGATCGTTTCGGCCTGTGGTTGTTGCTCATTGTTTGTCGGAGTGGCTGCGAACGCTGATAAGCTTTCCCATGAAGAAAACTGCTCAGATTGTTCAGAAAGTGAAGGTTGCTCCTGCTGAGGAGAAGTGAAAAGCTGACCAAAATCGGCAACAGGCTGTTCTGGTTGCTGATTCTGAGTTTCCCATGAAGAGGCTGACTGCGAGGAGCTATCCAGGTATGCAGCGAAGTCTGGAATATCCTGATTGTTAGCACGGGCGGCATCTTCAGGTGTGGCCCACATATTGGTTTTCGCGACGGTATCCATCCACTGCGGGAACATCGTTTCCTCTGGATTGCTGTTGACGGGCGTGGATGAGGGCGTAGTTTCAGGATGGACAGCGGGTAGACTGGCCCAGCTTGGCAACTCATCGGAGAAGCCGTGGGACGAGTAGGCAGTATTTGAGGGTGTTGCGCTGACAAGCTCATCGGCAAAGGCGGGGGCCCCGCTGCGCGCTCCTTCCGTATCGAGCTGTGAAGGTTCTTTGCGGAGAAGTTGCAGGAACGGCTCATGAGCTTGTTTGACGAACATATCGGCAAAAAGGTCCTGAGCAAGCTGAAGATCAGGGTCGAGTTTCTCAGCCTGTTGAAGCAACTGCTGCGCCTGACGCATATCTTTCGGCGAAGTGACATGAGCGAGAAGCAGAAGCGCCTTTACACAGCCCGGCACTTCCTGAAGAATCTGGTTTGCCAGTTGCTCGACCCGGTCATAGAGCCCTTCGCGCCAGAATGTTTCAAGCAGACCAGTGCGTGCATCCAGGCGATCGGGAGTAGTTGCAAGCACTACTTCCCATTCCTGAATAGCCTGAATGAATAAACTGCCCCGCATGTAGAGGCGAGCCAGGCCAGCGCGAGAATACATAAAGCCCTGCTGTCCAACGCGGGCGCTCAATGCATTGAACTCGTTGCGGATCTGGCTGTTGCCACGGCTCAACTCGTAGGCCTGCTGATAGCAATCAAGCGCTGTATCATAATCACCCTGTCGCTCACTGATTAATGCCCGGTCGCAGTAGACAACAACATTCTCCGGGTCATTGGTTAGAACCCAGTCGAATGCTTGCTGAGCATCATCGAGATTTCCCTGAGCCAGGTACACTTCGCCGAGGAGTCGCTGCGCCTCCAGCGACTCCGGAAAGTGGGCAAGGATATTTTGACAACGCGCAAACGCGTCGTCAATGCGACCGCTACTGATGGCATCTTCTGTCTCTTGCAGGTACTGACGAAGCGTTACTTGTGCCATAAAAATAGGTCTCCTCTTCCCTCTTTACACACCTGTTAGCAACGTATTGAAGTACTCAGCGTGCCGGACGTTTTCCGGCCCGATGATGGCAAGGCGTCGCCACTCGGGAGCGAAGCAATAGCGGGCTACACGCTGAATATCCTGTGCTGTCACTGCATTCATCCGCTGTTCTGTTTCTTCCATGCTGCGTACACGATTCTGAAGACATTCCTGACTACCAAGCCAGGAGGCTACCTGCTGGGTACCTTCGAGGCCGAGCCAGAGGCCACCACGCATATAGGCTTTGATCCGTTCCAGCTCGTCCTGGGGGATTGGTTCGTCACAGAGTCGTTGCAGCTCTTTCACTATTGCGCGTATCGTTTTCTTGGTGTGTGCCGGGTCCACTCCCGCACTGATAACCAGGCTTCCCGTCTCGTTGTAGCTATTGTAGTAGCTTCCTATGTCATATGCCAGCCCCTGCTCTTCGCGGATAGACAGGAAGAGCCGCGAGCTCATACCGTCACCAAGCAGTGCGTTGAGCAAGAGGAAAGGGTAATAGTCTGGCGACAGGTATGAAACGCCGAGTGTCGCGAGACAGATATTGGTTTGTTCGGTTGCCTTCTGGATCGAACGCACCGCCGATACGTCCCGAGGGGGAAGACTGAGTTTCCAGCGTGGACCCTGTTTCGCTTCCCAGTCGGCAAAATACTTTTCTACCAGTTGTTTGCTTTGCTGCGGGTCAATATTGCCCGCGATGCTGATAACCAGGGAGTTTGGGCGATAATAGGAGTTCAAGAAGGAAAGCATGTCTTCCCGCTTGAGTCCTTTGACGGAGTCAATCGTCCCTGCGTCATCGCGCCCCAGGGGCAAATCAGGCCACATAACCTCATCAGCAAGCAGGCTAACCCATTCGGCTGGATCGTCTTGCGTTGAGCTAAGTTCTTCTATGATAACATTTCGCTCTTTTTCAAGCTCTTCAGGTAGAAAGAGCGGATGCCGCACCATATCTGCCAGCACATCCAGCACATTTTCAAGATACTCGCCCGGTACACGAGCTGTGTAGTGGGTAATCTCTTTCCCTGTGCTCCCGTTAAATACCCCTCCAACACCTTCTATCGCCTCGGATATATGTTTTGCGGAAGGATAGCGGCGGGTCCCCTTGAAAAGCATATGCTCGATAAAATGTGAGACGCCTGCTATACGATCTTCTTCGTAGCGTGAACCGACAGAAAAAAAGAAGCCAATGCTCGCGGAGCGCATACCAGGCATCTGAGCGGTCAACAAACGTAGTCCATTTTGCAGCGTGGTTCGCTCGTAGTTCATGTAGATTATTCGTCAGGCACTCAGCCTCTTTCACCTGAGAGAAGAGGGCCGTGATCTCCTTATAGTTCCTGATAAGTCAAAAAAGGTGAATTTCAATAAAACGCGTACAGTTGCTATTTTACTTTACTCAGAATCAGCTTATCTCGCTGTATTATAGACGTTTTAGCGCATTGTCGCAACTGGAAACCATGAGAATAGGAAGAAAAGTTGCTCATCCTTATCCAGGATATGTAGGTTGAGTGGGTGAGATAGGGTCGCGTTGGCGCATAATCTCGGTATATATAAAATAAGAAGGGAGGCAGTAAATGCCTGCCCTTCCCTTCCTATCTCTGTTGCTTACTAATCAAAGAGATCATCCAGTGGTCCGCTGTCGTGGTCAAAGATATCATCAACCGCATCTAAGAGCATAAAGCCGCCAATTGCCGCTGCTGCACCACCCAGTGCACCGACCGCCATTTTTCCGCCATCACTTTGCAGGAAGCCGCCTTTCTGCGGTTGCAGGTTGGGCGGGAGCTGGTTTGCCTGAATTGGTGGGATACCGAGCAAGCTCTGATGGCAGTTCAGACAATGCGAGGCGCCAACTGGTGAGAGCGCGCGGCAGGTTGGGCAGAGAATCACCATCTGATTGGGAGCAGGTTGGAATCCGCTATATGGTGGCTGCTGCGGATAGGGCTGCCCATAGGGTTATTGTGGATAGGGAGGCTGCCCATATGGCTGCTGCGGATAGGGAGGTTGCCCATATGGTTGCTGTGGGTATGTCTGTTGTTGTGGATAATGGACCTGTTGCTGTTGATAGTGGACCTGTGGTGGCTGGGGCTGCTGGTAGGGCTGTGGCATCTGCTGATTGCCCGGATAGGGTGTCGGCGTGGGCTGCTGCCCGTGAGCCAGCGGCTGTCCACAACCATGACAGACCGACGCACCCGGATCATTCTGTCGTCCACAGCGCTGACAGATCGTGGGGCCGCTATGGGCTCCGGGACTGCTTATATTGGTGTTTGGATTGGTGCCCATGCCGGTACCAGTATTGGGGCCAAGATTATAGCCACATCCCGGGCAGAACACGCTTGCCATCGGAACCATTGTATGACAGGACGGACAGGGGCGACTTTGTGGGGTCGAGTTGTGTGGCTGCGCCGCCGTTGGCTGGAGCGCGGTGCCACAATGCTGACAAAATGCGACATCGGGAGCTGTCTCGGCATGACAGCGCGGGCAAAAGGCATAGCGTCCGCCAACCTGTACGGGGGTGCCGCATTCGGGACAGAACTTTTTGCCGGTAACATCGCTACCACAATTTCTACAGGTTGCCATGAAAAGGAACCTCCTCATATATGCGTTGTCGGTTGTCGACACTCGATGCTGCATGAAAACAAAGGCAGTAGGATAAGTCCATACAAGAAATGAACGTATCTACTGCCTGCATCTCAAATTCGCGCTTCCTTATACAATGTATACGAAGTGCTCGCCGCTTTGTTGTGTGTAGGCTAGATAAGAATCTGACCATCTTTCAGAAAGAGGGTATCATCAACCCAGACTTCACCCTTTGTGCGCAGGTCGCAGATCATATCCCAGTGTAGCGCTGATTTGTTCAGACCGCCCGTTTCTGGATAGCTGGCACCAAGCGCCAGATGAACGGTGCCACCCATTTTCTCATCAAAGAGAATGTTTCTGGTGCCACGAGTCACGCGGGTATTGGTACCAAACGCGAACTCTCCGAGGTATCGTGCGCCCTCATCCAGTGCTAGCATTTGTTCAAGGATCTCCTGGCCGACGCGAGCACTGGCTTCAACAACTTTTCCTTCCTTGAAGACAAGGCGAATCCCCTCAACTGCGCGTCCACTGTAGGTTGAAGGAATATCATATTGAATGACGCCATTGGCGCTGTTCTCGACCGGGCTGGTGAAGAACTCACCGCTCGGGAAATTGCGCTTGCCGTCGCTGTTGATAAAGATACGATCTTCAATTGATAGGGTCAGGTCTGTGCCCTCGCCCAGGATATGCACTTTCTTTTTCCCTTTGAGCCAATCGACAAGACGCTGCTGGTTGACAGAGAGCTCTTTCCAGCGGGCTACCGGATCGGGATCATTCAGGAAGCAGACATCAAAGACGAACTCTTCAAACTCGCGGAGCGACATATTGGTATCCTGAGCATACCCGATTGTCGGATAGAGCGTCAGGGACCAGCGGAAGTCTCCCGCCTGTTCGCGCTGCCGGAAGATCTGGGAGATATGACGGCCAGACTGCCGTGAGAGGGCCAGACGCGCGGGATCGACTGAGGTCAGGGCTCGCGTGTTGATCTCCGACTGGATGAATAGACGAGCGGTGATATTTTGTGCCAGAGCTTCCTCAAGAAAGGTCGGTCGGGAGGTAAGCTGTTCCTCGCTGGCCTCGCGCAGGAACACCTCGTCCTGGGAATCGAACTTGATGACAGGGATCGGGTATGCGCCTGCACGTAGCACCTCGCGGTACACCGCCTCTATCAGCGGAGTCGCTACCGGAGTCGCATGAATAGCAACGATATCGCCTGGTTTGAGATACAGTGAATATTCAACGAGCGTTTTTGCCCAACGGTCAATGCGGATATCATGCATAATGAACGTTTCGTCCTTTGCCAGGGAATTTTCTTTGTATTGTAACACGCTTGCCTGGCCGTTTCCAGGACGTCGACGCGCTTATTGCGCTACCTTCCTTTTGTACCAACGATAGAGCACATACCCGATACCACCGAGAAGACAGAGCGGCAGCAAGACGCCAAAGAGGATGAGGTTCTCGCGCTTCTCACAGGCAGCCCGTTGCTGAGGGTCAGTATAGCGCTGGCAACTGGATGAAGAGTGGCTGGTCCGCCTGGGCGGTCGATAGCTGCTCTTCTTCTTTTTTACCGTAGAATGATGGTTGCCACCCTTCAGCACATGATGCACGCCTGTCTGCTGTTGTGCGTGGGCGGTAACTGCTGGCAGGAATGCGAAGGCCGAGAGACAGAGAAACAGGATCAGGAGAACCGATAGCCGAAAGTGTTTTTTGTGCTGCATTGTTCCTTTCCAATCTGGTGGTATGTCTCACAAAGAAGATGCAAGAGGCAGGGGAGGAATGGTCCCCTGCTCATAGGAGGGTAAACGAGGAGAGAGGCGAAAATTCAAATGGATGGATTAGCGCGGCTTGGTGCCCAGGGTGGTCAGCAGAATCCAGAGTGAGCGGAAATCTTCGCTCTGCATTTCGGCCATACTCTGCTGATAAACCTGGTCCAGCTCCTCCTGAGTGCTGATCCCCCATTTGGTGATAAAGGGCTGCACCAGCTTATAGCCAACCTCCAGATCATGATAGAAACCCTCATGATACGGTGTGCCATAGGAGAAGTCTACCACGCAGGCCTCTTGCTTGATCTGCTCGAACCCGGCCTTCTGATAGAAGTCTGCCAGCATATGAATGAGGCCCATGTGCAGGCCATTTGGCGAAAAATTGTGCCGGGCTTTATGGAAGGCGCTGCTGATCAGCCAGGAGTACTTTTCAAAGGCCTGCTTGTTGCTGAAGCCCCATTCCATCTCGGTGACGCGAAGAATCCCGCCCGGGCGCAGAATACGTTTGCATTCCTGGATGAAGATGGGCCAGTGCGACGCCTGCATAAAGCCAACAATAAAGCGAGTGTTCACCATATCGAATGAGTTATTGGGAAATTCCAGACGATTGAGCGCGTTCATGACATGAAAATGGGCATTCTCAAGCCCCTGAACGCGAGCCTGTGTTCTGGCATACTCGATCATGCGCGTGCTGATATCAATACCGGTGACCTCGATGTCGGAATGCGCGTAGGCAGTATCGAGCACCCATCCGCCGGGACCACAGGCGATATCAAGTATATCGTTGATATCAGTGATATCGATGTTTTCCCGCTCAGGGAAGATCCCACCCATTGCGCTGGTAATCAGGCGATCCTGCTTGAGCAGGCGTGTCATCTCAGCGGCGCTTTCCGAGTCAATGACATACGTGTTGTATTCATTCTTTCCGAAATATTCCTGTGGGTCTGTCATACTCATAGCCCTCCTTTGTGATGAGTGACCCGTTACTCCTTTTCGGTGACTCCTGCTGCTAGCTGGATAAACTCCTCTTCGAGTTCCTGCCAGACCTCCTGTTGCGCTTCGTGCAGAGACAGGAGACGACGTTCACTGGCAGCCTGAGCCATTTTCTGCGATACGCGCTGATTGACGTACCGAAAATAGGGCTCTTGCTGGCTCTGCTGAGGCATAAGGTGTAGATGGATGTCTTCAAGCGCATAAAATTCGTGGTCTTGAAAGGCCAGCGCGACCAGATTTGCGTAATTCTCGATCAGGCGAATGTGGCTATCCTGAAAATACTCAGGATAGGGGCTTGATGCAACCAGACTGCCAGCCACTTTTGAGTGACGGAGCAGGGGATAAGCAACAGCGCTCTCCTCTTGATCTGTCCAATGGGCAGGCGTGGGCGAGGCGGGTTCATCGCGGCGGCTTCGCACTGCCGGGCGATAATGGAGAACTGCGGTACCTGCCAGCGATTCACTGCCCAGAAACAGCGTTTTTGGCCCGCTCGGGTTGCGCTGCTGTTTTGAGCACAGGCTGCTGATCTCGCGCAAGCTGCGCACTTTTTGGCCCTCGCGAGGTGGAACACAACTGATGATACTGAGGGAAATGCCTTCGTGCTCAGGATCGAGGAGTGAAAGGGCCTGCTGCAAGACCAGATCTATATATTGTTGTGGATAGATAGAGCGTGGTGTGTTGGCATGATGGTTCAGCGCTTTGGCATAGAACTCAGCGGGTGGAACGGATGGAATCCGCTGGACCTTTGCTTGTCCCTGTTCGACCAATTGAGGAAAATCTTGCTCGATGAGCCGAACAAACTCCTGAGCATACGCGCGTGGTATCGCTTTCAAGAGCGTGCGCATATTGTCTTCGCGCGGTCGTGATTCGTTCGCAACCCACCGATGGAGTGTAATTGGCTTGACCCGGATCTCCTGCGCTATTCGTTGTTTCTCATGGGGGTCTTTAATCAGAAAATCGAGTAATGCATTCCAGCTTGTGAAGTTAGTCGGCTCGCTCATAGCTCTCCTTGCCCATTCTGGTGATGTTCTACGCTTTAGAATTTTTCCAGAGTTTCGCGCATCTATCATAGCACTTTGATAATAAAAGTTCAATTCGTGGTAGGAACAACGTGAATTTTTAATACTTTTTTTATACGCCTGGTCGCTCATTACAATTGTCTACATTGTGTGTTGCATGTGTTCACATATGTTGTAGAAAAGGGAAAGGAGGGCTACAATAATACTGACATTGAATACCGGACAAAAAAGAGACACCCGACGAGAGGTCGGGTGCCCTTATGAGTCGTTGCTTGCCTAGCTGATGCGCTCTAACGCACTATTGATGGTGCGGCGTACGATGACGCTTGCCATCTGCTTGCGATACTCTTCGGAGCCGTGAATGTCGCTGACCAGTTCCAGTTCATCGGCGGCATGGCTGGCTGCATCGGTAATCGTTGCGGTGTCGAGTTGCTTGCCAATAAGTGCCTGCTCAACCGCTCGGGAGCGTTCAGTTTTCATCGAGGCGCCGGTAATGACGACGCTGGCCGCGGTGCAGGTCTTATTTGCGTCCAGAGTGAGCACCACTGCGCTGCCAACAATCGCGTAATGCGAGGCCTGGTTTGCGAGTTTCTGATAGGCACTGCCGGTGTGAGCGGGCGGGCGGGCGAAACGGAGCTCGATGACGATTTCATCCGGTTCCAGGGCCGTTTCAAATGCGCCCAGGATGAAATCATCAGCGGCGATGGTGCGTTTCCCCCCGGGGCCCTGCACCACGATCTCGCCTTTGAGTGCCAGAATAACGCCGGGCATATCGCCTGCTGGATCAGCGTGTGCGATACTGCCGCCAATCGTGCCCCGGTTGCGGACCTGCTGATCGGCGATAATGCTGGCACATTCGACCATCAGGGGAAAATACTGTTGCAGCAGGTCCGAGCGCTCGATCTGGGTGTAGGTGGTCAAAGCGCCGATCGCAATGGTGTCCTGCTCCTCTTTGATGTACGAGAGTCCCTGAATTCGGCCAATATCGACAAGGTGTTCAGGCTGTGCCAGCCGGAGTTTCATCGCGGGGATCAGGCTATGTCCGCCAGCCAGTATCTTCGCGTCATCACCGTACTGCTGAAGTAATGACAGCGCCTCATCCACCGTTTGGGCGGGATGGTAATCAAAAGCTGCGGGTATCGACATAGAAACTTCTCCTCATCTTTCCTCTTGATGTGTGTGGGCTTTTTATGGTTGCTGGTGGATGATCCGCCAGATTTTTTCCGGTTTAAAGGGCATATCCACATGAGCGACATTGAGCGCATCTGCGACAGCGGCCACAATTGCCGGAGTTGATCCGATCGTGCCGGCCTCGCCGACCCCTTTCACGCCGAGCGGATTGACTGGCGTGGGCGTGACCGTGTGATCGAGCTCAAATGGTGGAAAGTCTTTTGCGGCGGGAACCGCATAATCCATCAATGTCGCTGTCAGTAATTGCCCCTCGTCATTGTACTCGACGCTCTCATAGAGCGCCTGCCCGATGCCCTGCGCCAGCCCTCCGTGAATCTGCCCCTGCACGATCATCGGATTCAATTGACGGCCACAGTCATCGACGGCGACAAAGCGCTTGAGATGGACCTGACCGGTTTCCTTGTCGATCTCGACGACCGCGATGTGACTGCCGAAGGGGAAAACACACGCGTCGGGCTCAAAGAAGACGGTGGTTTCCAGGCCGGGTTCGATCCCTTTGGGCAGCGTATTCGAGAGGTTGGCCGTCATAGCAACCTCGGCGAATGTCACGGCCTTTGAGGGGGCCCCCTTTACGGAGAACTTGCCATCTTCGAGCGTCAGATCATCCGGGCTGGCCTCGAGTATATGGGAGGCAATCAGCAGCATTTTCTCTTTGAGCTTCTGGACCGCGTTAAAGACTGCCGAGCCGCCGACTGCCGTGGTGCGGCTGCCATAGGTGCCGCGTCCCTCGGGCGTGGAGTCGGTGTCGCCGTGCAGGATCAGCACGTTCTCAACTGGAATGCTGAACTCCTCAGCGACAATCTGGGCAAAGGTTGTTTCTTCACCCTGTCCATGCGGCGAGGCTCCTGTGTAGACAATCACTGTGCCGCTCTGCTCCACGCGTACGCGAGCGCTTTCATAGAGCCCGACCGGTGCTGAGCCCTTCGGGCCAAAGCCGCAGATCTCGATGTACGACGAGATGCCGATTCCGAGCAGCTTGTCACCTGACTGCTGCTTCTGTTCGGCGCGTAGCTGCTCGTAGCCGATCAACTCCATTGCCTTCCGCAAGGCGGCGTGATAGTTTCCGGAGTCGTAGACGGCACCGGCAGCCGACTTGTAAGGGAACTGCTCGGGCTTGATAAAGTTGAGCAGACGAATTTCCGCCGGGTCTTTGCCGAGTTCGCGGGCAACAAGGTCCATCGCTCGTTCAACGACATAGGTAGCTTCGGGACGTCCAGCGCCGCGATAGGCGTCGGTTGGGGCCTTGTTGGTAAAGACAATATCCGCGCTCAGGTGGACGGTTGGAATGTCGTAGGCGCCGCAGGAGACGGGGTAGCCAAATGCCAGCATAATCACGTCGGTGAAGAGCTGGCAGTATGCTCCCATGTCCGAGATCCCATGCACCTTCAGGCCGGTCACTTTGCCCTCGCGTGTGGCCGCAACCTCAATATAGTCAATCTGGTCGCGTCCGTGAACGGTAACCGCCAGATTCTCGCTTCGGTCCTCGATCCATTTGACGGGGCGACCAAGCAGCATACTGGCAAGCGCGGCCAGAGCCTCTTCAGGATAGACATTGAGCTTCGAGCCAAAGCCGCCGCCAACCTCCGGCACGATCACGCGTACCTGATGCTGTGGCAGGTTCAGTTGTGCGGCCAGAATATTGCGCAGCAGGTGCGGAATCTGCGACGAGCTCCAGAGAGTCAGGCTTTTATCTGCCTTGCGAAAATCGGCCACAACGCCCCGGGTCTCCATTGAGACGGGGGCTACGCGGTGATTGACCAGCCGCGCTTTCACCAGGACGCCGCCATTGGCCTGCGTTTCGGCAAAGACACGCTCGATCTCGTCGGTCGGCGGGTGGACACTGTGGGCAACATTGGTCCCGAAATCCTCATAGAGAATCGGAGCGTCGGGTTGCATGGCTTTTTCGGCATCAACAACGGCGGGAAGTGGCTCATAATCAACTTCGATCAGGTCAAGCGCGTCCCGGGCTGCGTAGGGCGTTTCTGCCAGTACAATCGCGACTGGATCGCCATAGAAGCGTACTTTGCCTTCAGCCAGGGGGCCACGGCATCCCATGCCTTCGGTAATATGTCCAAGAGGAACGGCAACGGCGATATTGCCGACTTTCCCTTTCAGGTCTTCTGCTGTGTAGACCGCGACCACGCCGGGCGCTTGCAGGGCGGTTGACACGTCAATGTGTTGGATTCGTGCATGTCCATACGGGCTGCGCAGGACCGCCATATGCAGCATACCCATGAGCTTGATATCATCGACATAGGTTGCCTGTCCGGTAATCAGGCGCGGGTCCTCCCGGCGTTTAATTGACGTGCCGAGCATAGATGCAATACCCATGAAAATATCACGTCCTTTCCCAGGCAATGGAAACACTGTTAACGCGGAAGAGATGGTTGCTTGTTATGAGCCGGAGCTGCTGCTGTGCCGAAAGAACAGGGAAGCGATTACTCGCCTCCTGCTCCGACGGGTTCTGTCTGCTCTGCCTGCATTTTCTCTGCAGCATACTGGACGGCACGAACGATGTTCTGGTAGCCAGTGCAGCGGCAGATATTGCCCTCAAGGCCCTTGCGAATCTCGGCTTCGCTCGGGTTGGGGTTGTTTTTTAGCAGTTGAGCCGATGCCATGATCATGCCGGGAGTACAGAAGCCACATTGCAGGCCATGCTTCTCCCAGAAAGCTTGTTGTAACGGGTGCAGGCTGCCTTCGGGAGCAAGACCTTCAATGGTGGTGACCTCGCCGCCATCGGCCTGAACGGCAAGTACGGTGCAGGATTTCACTGCCTCGCCATTCAAATGTACAACGCATGCGCCACACTGTGAGGTGTTGCAGCCGACATGGGTGCCGGTCAGATCGAGTACGTCACGTAAGTAGTTGACCAGAAGCATGCGGGGCTCGACCTCAGAGTGATGTTGTTTCCCGTTGACGGTGACGGTAATAGAGCGCTTGTTTGCCATGAAAAATACCTCCATCTCGCCTGTGCCCGCTTTCTATTACAAGGGCAACAAAAATGTGTGCGGGCAGAGAGCCTCTCTAAACTTACTATATAGGGAAAGTCTATCGATGTATCAGAAACCTGAGATATTGCTGGTGGATGGAGCAAGGTGCAAGAAAGCGATGCTTCGCAAGAAGGAACTCGGGATGTCACATCGCGTGACGCCTGTTGCTGTGGTCGCCTCCGAGGAAAGCCCATACATTCGCCTCTTCTTCACGCCTGCTCTGTGTGATTGTCGGGAACAACCTACAAAGCCGATCATGGACATGCTGATCGTGCACGTTTTCTGTGATGATAAAGAGCGTAGCATATCGGGAGAAGGGATGTCAATTCTTTGACAGGGCCATTTTGTGGCGCGATGCCTTGAGAACGAAAGAAGGGAGCCACTGTTCCAGCGTGGCCCCCTTCTCGCAGATAAATATGAAGCGTCTTCACTTGACTACGACAGTGAGATTCATATTCGGGTGTATGGTGCAGTAATATTTAAATTCTCCCGCCTGATTAAATGGCCCGACGGTGATGGAGCCAGTGCCACTGACAGCAACAGCGCTCAGCGTTGGCGCGTTTGGCTCAGACATCGGTTTGGCTTTACCGTTATCCCAGGTTCCGTTCGAGATATAGTGTGTGGAAGGAACGGCATTTACCAGCGTGATGGCTTCTCCCTTTTTGATTTCAACCTTTTTGTCGATGAAATCGGCTGCACCCATTTTCACTTTTGTCTTCGCCTCAACCTGAGCCCGGACCGAGCAACCGGCAAAAATCACGGTGGTCAGCGAAAGAGTAAGTATAATCAGGACGGTGACGAGGATACCTTTTTTATGCATGGATGTTCCCTTTCAGTCCTCCGAAAAAAGAGATTTTTTCTCCTGTGGATATGAGCATCTGTTCTTCAACATCACAGGGAGGTGTTACTAGTTCTTACTATAGCAAAGAGATCTGTACACCTGTCAAGTTTTCCACGATTGGCCTGAACGCTATAGAAGAGCGTCCTGGGCTTAAAACGTGCCCCACAATAATACACCTTCCTTCGGGCTCTTTCAACGCCTGCTTTTGCTGAGAAACTGGTTTGCCTGGCAGAAACCTGTTTTGTTGGTCGAGGGCACAAAAAAAGAGGTAAGACGATAAGCCTTACCTCTGAAGTAGCGCATACGGGATTCGAACCCGTGATCTCCGCCTTGAAAGGGCGGTGTCCTAAACCACTAGACGAATGCGCCAGATAGTGTTCGAATAGAGAAAGAAGTGGTAGCGCATACGGGATTCGAACCCGTGATCTCCGCCTTGAGAGGGCGGTGTCCTAAACCGCTAGACGAATGCGCCCTGGTTTGTATTGTTGTGATAGGGCCGAAACCCTATCACTCTGGTAGCGCATACGGGATTCGAACCCGTGATCTCCGCCTTGAGAGGGCGGTGTCCTAAACCGCTAGACGAATGCGCCTTAGTATTTTGCTGGTCTACCGTTCCCGGCTGACCACGGGGTACATAATACCTGAACTTTCCGGGCTTGTCAAGGGTTTTTTCTCTGGATTTCCAGAAAATGGTCAAACCGGGGTAGAGAATTCCCTACCCCGGTTGGTTGCTCACTGTTGCTCACGACGCAGGTCGAAACGGTGTAGTTTCCCTTTGTAGTAGACCGAGAAGGCCAGCCGAGACCAGTTGTTGAGCCAGTGAGGTTCAGTAATCACCTTGTGCTCGTCGCTGATTTGAAGCCCGGCTGCGCCGAAGATGGCTGCCTGCCAGACGGCTCCGGCACAGGCGGCATGAATCCCTTCGGGCGTGTTCCCACGCAGGTTCTCGATATCGACCATTGCGCCTTTCATAAAGAGCTTATAGGCTTCTTCCAGGTAGGCCAGTTCGCACGCCAGCACAACATGCAGCGCGGGAGTTAACGACGAGCCATAGTCATGATCGGTAATGGGGTAATAATAGTCCCAGTTCACGCGCTTGGTTCGCTCGTCGAATTGATCGCGTTGCAATGTCAGTAGCATCAACACATCGGCCTGCTTGATGATGCGATATTTCTGGACCGCCTCAACCCCCAGGATACCCTGGAAGGAGTCGCGGCGTCCCTTGAACTTGCTCTGATCAAGCGGTTCGAGTTGAAAGAACCCGTCAAATTGCTCAAAGAGGCCACTCTGTCGTACTTGAGGCACGCGCATGTGTTGGGCGACGTCGAGCCAGTATGAGATGCGTTGATTGGTCAGGCGCAGCTTTTCTCCAAGCTCGCGCTCTTTCTCTGGTGCATTCAGGGCCAGCCAGCGAAGCGCATCGAGTGCATAGAGAATATTCTTGCTCGCCATATAATTGGTAAAGGCGTTGTTGTCGACATGTTCGTGCCACTCATCGGGTCCGATCACATCATTGATCTCGTACTGGTTGGTCTCCTCGTTTTTCTCCACCCGGCTAGCCCAGAAGGTGGCTGTGCTCAGCAGGATTTCCGCCCCATAGTCGCGCAGAAAGGCGTCGTCCCCCGTGATCTGCCAGTATTGCCAGACGGCATAGGCAATGCTGGCCGTGATATGCAACTCAATGAAGCCGTTGAGAACCGGAACGACCTCACCGGTTTCCGGGTGCACAATCGAGACCGGGGTTGTTTCTTCGCCGTTGAGCGTGCTTTCCCAGGGATACTGTGCCCCTTCATACCCGTTGCTGGCCGCTTTCCGGCGGGCGGCATCCAGCAGGTGATAGCGGTAGAGCAATAGATTACGCGCTACTTTGGGCATCACAAAGGTATAGAAGGGCAGCATAAATACCTCAGTATCATGGAAGACGTGACCGCGATAGCCGAAGCCGGTCAGACCTTTGGCGGCAACGCTATAGCGATAATCATGATCCGAGACATTGATGCGCAACTGATAGATATTGAAGCGCATGCCACGTTGTGCTCGCTCATCGCCCTCAATGACGACGTCTGCAATCTCCCAGAAGGTGCGCCAGGCCTCTTGATTTCTGGCAAGCAGTTCGTTATACACCTGCCGGTAGTGCCCGGATGCGCTGTCTAACAGCTTTTGGAGATGCGCAATAGACTTTTCGCGCGGATTATGCACATCGCGAGACGTGTACATCACCACAATTTTGTCTGCGGTGAAGGTTTCACCCGGGGCTAGCTTCCCATTGTAGCGGATGCTAGGCGCGATATCCGAGTCCAGCATCATGCGCTCGAACTCCGGTGTATCGCTGAGGAAACACATCGACTGGACGAGCTGGACAAGGGTCTTCTTGGTCTCGGTATGGAACCATGAGATATCGCCCTCACTCCTCTGGTCAACCGATTCCCAGTGCATAACGTCGTAGTTACCTTCAGCCAGACTGATTCCACTCCAGATAGAAATGTCACAGGGCTGGTTGTCTGGTGTCTCTTCAATAGTCACGGTGTAGCGAATCGCGCCTACATGCTCATCGGCAAGGCTGGCGAAACGCTCCGTGTCGAGCCGAAGGCGTATTCCCTGATCGCTTCGCCAGGTGACAGTACGGCGCAACAAGCCCTGTTGCATATCCAGGCTGCGCTGATATGCCAGGATTTGCCCCCGATCAAGGCGGAAGCGCTCGCGATTGACGAAGAGCTTAATGGGAATCCAGTCGGGGGTGTTTGCCAATTCCTCACGGGCAACCGGAATGTCATCAAATACCCCAAACAGGAGTGTCGCGGCGTTGTCTCTTGGGTATCCTTCCTCGTATGTTCCACGTGTACCAAAGTAGCCGTTCCCGATTGTGAAGACGGTCTCATTGCTGTGGATTCTTTTCAGTGTGGGTTCAAATGTCTCTTCGGTTATGTGCCAGAGATTCACAAGAACGCCCTCCCTACTATCTTTATGCAATCTCTCAGGGCTATGGGATTGCTTTAGTCCTCCAGTAAATCCGATAGCCGCTTGTGATCCAGGGTTGGGAGCACTTTGTCTGCACCCTGGAAACGCTCTTCGGGCCCGATGGCAACCGCTCTCATTCCCGCCTTTTTGATCGCTTCGATGCCCGCGGCGGCATCTTCGACGCCGAGACACGCAACAGTTGGTGTGTGCAGCAATCCAGCGGCATAGACAAACAGGTCTGGAGCCGGTTTTCCATTGACAACACTATATCCATCGGCGATACCGTCGAAGTAGGGAGCGATTTGGAGCCGTTCCACGACGGTACGACAGTTTTTACTGGCCGATGCAATGGCGGTTTTGATGCCTGCTGCTCGGATTTCTTTCAGCAGGTCAATCCCACCTGGAACGATTTCATCAGGCGTCATCTTTTCAATAAGTGCATTATAATACCGGTTCTTGCGCTCCATCATTTCCTGGATTTGTTCCTCGCTATACTGTCTGCCACGAATCAGGTACATAAGCGAGTCCCGTCGACCCACGCCGCGCAGGTGGGCGTCATTTTCCTCTCTGGTAAATGGAATGCCCTCATCATCGGCGAGATGTTTCCAGGCCTGAAAATGATATTCCGACGTGTCAGTAAGCACTCCGTCAAGATCAAAAATGATGGCTTTTGGTCTTTCCATAAAAAAACTCCTCGTTGAGGTATTTGGTCACAATCAATTTTTTTGATCTATAGTGGCGCGGTAGGGCTTTCCCTCGGCGCTTCTTCACATACTTTCTTTGTTCTATTCCCATTAACGAATGAACGGTAACAAGAGTGAACATTCCGTATAGAAACTGATACATTTGTGTAGGGAAGAGGCCGGGTTTCTATTCTGTAGAGGTTATGCATACGCTGCCAGCGCTTCTTAGCTGCATTTTACCTGCTCCGGCTTGAAATCGCAAATCTGCATCTTTCTCTGTCAACATGTTATCGCGAATGTTTCTTCTTTGTCGTTCGTTCTGTTACCCTGCTGTTGGATGTGCCGAAGTTGCTCCAGAATCGTATTACCATGTAGAGCAAGGTGGCTGTTACTGTTCTTTTTGATGACAAGGGAGATGTGCCGCGCATGAATTACCCCGTTTCATTTGGTGTTCCACAGATCATTTTAACCCTGATGGTGCTGCTCGGACTCAGCTTATTGTTCTATTCTCTTTTCACGGTTGTGAAGCGCCATCGGGTGGTGTTTGATGAGGAGAGCGGCAAACGCTATCGTGTGCGGCGGCGCGTGCGCTGGAAGCATGGAGCGAGCGGCGGGCTGCTGCTCGCTCTGGCGATTCTGTTGCTCTGGGCCTCATCGCTGCTGCAAAGCTATATCGCGCTGACCGGGGATGTGCTGGTTGCGCGTGTGCAGGCTACATCATTCACCAATATGCCGCATTCGATGAACCTTGAATTGACACAGTTTGATGAGAACGGCAAGGTAAAGGCGAACAATAGCTACCTCGTGAAGGGCGATCAGTGGATGCTTCAGGGCAACATCTTAAAGTTTCCAGGCTGGATGAACCTGCTCGGGTTTCATACTGGATATAAGCTGACTCGCCTTCAGGGGCGCTATGAAGACCCCAATCTTGAGCGAACCGCTGAGCGAACTGTCATAGAACTGAATGGAGGCGATGGCGACTTTTTTAAGACGGTCTATAAACAGGCGTGGTCATCCCCCTTTGTAGAGGCGGCGTATGGGCAGGCGGTCTTTTTGCCTGCGGATGGTTTGCCCTACAACATTTATGCCAATCAATCAGGCATCTATGCCAAACCGGCCAAATGAGGCGTGAGCGCGGGCAACATGAGAGCTGCCCGCGCCCTTTTTCAGGGCAGGAGCTTGAGCAGCTCACTTACCGTTTTTTGCCAGGCATCAGAGCGAGTGTCGATCAGCGCGAGATGCTCAACGCCGGGAAGCTCGATCAGGAGCGCATTATCCCCTGCGATTCGGGCTTTCTCATAGTACCTCCGGCTGATCTCGGGAGGCACATCAATATCTTCGAGCCCATGAAGCAGGACGGTCGGGACGCCAAGCGGCAACAGGTTGGCGGGAGAAGCAAACGCATAGCGCTCAGGGACCTCTTCGGGACTGCCTCCAAGCAAGCTGACGACTGCATCATTGCTGAGGTGCAACCGCCAAACCTCTTCCAGATCGGCGGCTCCGGCCTGACTGACAACTCCTTTCAGGCGAAGCGTTTGTTCCCGGTTAAGCTTGGGCCGGGCGGCCAGCCAGAGCGCCAGATGGCCGCCCGCCGAATGCCCGATTGCGTAGATACGTTGCGTGTCAAGGGCATATTCGAGCGCGATGTGTTGTAAGAAATCGGTGGCCCGCGCGATGTCTTCAAAGGTGCCCGGCCAGCCGCCTCCCGGATCACCAACACGGCGGTATTCAATATTCCAGCTTGCGAAGCCGTGTCGCGTCAGGTCATTTGCCAGTTCTCGCATCAGATCGAGGCCGTAGGTGTTGCGCCAGAAGCCACCATGAAGCAGGATCGCGACCGGATAAGGTCCGGGCGTTGCTGGCAGCGCGAGTTCTCCGAATTGTTGTGGCTCTGTTCCGTAGGCTATTGTTCTCATTGTACTCCTCTTTGTGCTAGAGCAGTGCTATCAACCGGGGAAGCACTGTTCCTGCTTTCTCATGAAGCGTAACATCTGCCTGCTGATCCAGACGAGTGGGTTCTACATTGATAATAATTAAGGGGATATGCGCCTGAAGGGCAAGGCGTGGCAGGTGTGAGGCTGGTGTTACCTTCAGCGAGGAGCCAACGACCAGAAAGAGATCACAACGGATTGAGAGCTCTTTTGCCCGTGTCAGCACGTCATCCGGGATACGTTGCCCGAAGAGGATGGTTGCGGCCTTGAGATAGCCCCCGCACAATGAGCAGCGCGGCTCTGCTTCTCCAGCGTCGACGCGGCGCTGTACATCCTCAATCGAGGTGCGCGTATCGCAGATGATGCAGGTGGCCTCGCGGGAGGTTCCGTGCAGCTCCACGATGCGCTCAGGTGAATTGCCTGCGTCCTGATGTAGCCCGTCAAAATTCTGGGTAATCAATCCCAGAAGTCGTCCCTGTCGTTCCAGTTCTGCCAGCGCTCGATGTGCCGCGTTCGGACGAGCCTGTTTTACGGCAGGCAGCAAAGTGCGTCGGGTCTCCCAATAGCGGCGGCGAGCTTCTGCCTGATTGAGAAACGCGTGAAAGGTGACGGGTGGTTGTTTTTGCCAGGGAGAGCCGGGGCTGCGGAAATCGGGGATCCCCGACTCGGTGCTGATCCCGGCTCCGGTGAGCACGGTTATCTTCTGCGATGCCTGAAGCAACTCAACGGCGTCCGCAAGTTGTTCCTCATAGGTTGAGGCGGTTGTGATGATGTGCTCCATTCCTTCTGTTTCCTGTCGTCTGAGGGGTTCTAGCTCGGGTCTGAGCTGATTGATTCGCTTCTCATACGATAACGGATATCATAGTTGCGCAGGAAGGTCAATTCCTCATCATTGAAGCCGTAGTGCCGCGCCAGCACGGCATCAATCCGGTCAATGATTGCTTTGGCCTTGCGTGCATAGATTGTATAGCTGCCAGTTGTGCCGCGCCTGAGATGGCGTGCATGGTCCTGGTAGTTCTCCATCAGTTCGGCACAGAGCTGGCGCAGCTCTTGAAGCATCCCCTCATTATCCGGGTAGGTAAAACGAAAGCCAAAAAGCATATAGTCTTTGAGGTTAAACGTATCGAATGTCACAGTATAGTACCACCAGAAAAGCGAGCTGTTGAACAGCGCGACAAAGATATTACGGTCATACTCTGGAAGAAAGTCACACTGTTTATTGGAGGTGGTATGATATGGCCAGGGAAAATTCACAAAAACCTTCCAGTACAGTCCTCCTGCTGAACGGTAGTACATACTATTCTCTCTCGTTTGCCTTGATCGTCTCTTGATATAGTGCTCTATTTTCCGCTGTTGCAAGATTTTTTCCATGATGGTATTTTCGCATGCATGGCCGAATTTTGGATAGTAGTGGCGGTTCTCGGGATCTTCGCTGGCGGTAATGCGGCAATAGTGAAGCAGGGTGAAGAGATAGGGGCGCTGTTCGGTGGTCCACTTCATCAGCCGGGTGCTGTAGCGGGTCTCGGTACCTCTGACGCGGGCCAGATAGATCGCGGTGGGAATACTGGCGATTTTGCCGCCCGAAAAGAGCATCGAGGGGCGGAAATGGTAGAACGAGAGCCAGCTTACGGGGAACCAGCGCTTGAAGCCCTCAAGGAAAGGGGTCATGTTGCGGGTCGCGAAGGCTGCCAGAGGCAAAATCATGCCGCACCGTCCATAGGGCGCCAGGAGCTGGGCGCTCCGCTCGCTGATACAGGGATATAAATTGGCACAGGTGAGCGTCTGATAGCCTCGAAGCTGATAGGGAAACTTCTTCTGCTCATATTCGACATAGGGCGGATTCCCGATGATCGCGGTGAAGCCTCCTTGCGCGGCCACTTCGGGGAAGACGTGGGCCCAATGAAACGGCTGATGGCTTGCTTTCCAGGCAACAAAGCGCGGCCAATCATGCGGGTCGATACCATATTCTCGGGCCAGTTGCAGATCGGGGCTGGCTGTGTCGTCGAGTGCATCATTCCAGGTATAGCCGACAAGTGCATTGCCAACATGCACATGCTGCGCAATCTCTGGCAGGGGTTCGATGTCTTCGACGCGCCTGACATGGGCCAGGAGCTTGAGATAGAGATGCAGCCGACAAATCTCGATGGCTTCGGGCATCATATCGACGCCGTAGAGGTTACGGGTGATGATCTCTTTGAGTATGTTATATTCGTCAGGCTTTTGCCCCTGAAGCCGGTACAAGCAGGCGCGATAGAGCGGGGCAAGCACGCGCAGTGCAGCCAGCAGAAAAGCCCCGGATCCACAGGTAGGATCAAGGACCGTCATCGAGCACAGCTCTTGATAGATGCCCTCTATCAGAGGGCGCGGTGCTTCTATGATAACATCCCGGGCGAAGCGCTCAATATCCAGATTGCAGGTGACAAAGTCATCAATAGTGTTGACCAGCCCGTCACGGAGCGCGTTGAGTAGATCTGTGGCACGCCGTTGCCGCTCTCGTTGCTCGGCCTCGGTTTCGCCCGGAAGCCGCTCTGCACGTAGCAGCGTGGCATAGATATAGCGGTGAGGAAAGCGCTGGGTCAGTTGCCAGAATGGGTCACATGCTGTAGGAAGGGCGCTGGTAAGGCGCTCAAACAGGGCCGGGATGAGGGTATACCTGGCGATATAGTCGGTAACATCGGCGCGGGTGTAGTAGGCTCCCATCTGCTGCTGATTGATCTGCTGTTCAAAAATATAGCCGAGTACTGTGGGGCTGAGTTCCTGTTCGCTGGCGGGTGGCGCCTCATCGAGCCGCCAGTGATAGGTATCGAAGAAGGTGAACAGAGCCGAGAAGCTATCGTCCGCAATATGCACGCCCGGGCGTAGCTCTTCAGGATGTGGTGCGAAGAGCGTCGCGCCCAGGTAGGGGATTGTACCGAGAGGGGTTGCTCTTTGGTGGGCGGGTGTACCAAAGCCCATATGAAAAAGGGGCAACAAAAAAAGCCGGTAAAAGCGGTCTTCTCCGAGTGTACGGGCCTGCTGAAGCTGATGCGTGAGATAGTATGGATCGCCATCGAGAAAGCCCTTCTGTTGCAGAAAATAGGTAAAGAGCAGGCGATTGAGCATCAGCACGCCATAGCGCTCACGCTCCTGGGCGTCATCAATGCCCTGAATGCTGGAAATAAACTTTTCTCGTTCTTTCCGAAAGCGCCGATAAAACTGGCCGGTAATGCGCTCGGGTGTTACGGATTCCCCCACGCTCTTTTCTGCCTCCATGTATCCTGGTTGATTGCTGCTCTTATGGCAGTATGTAGCGGTATTGCACGTGTTCATCATAAGCGTTCAGGGGGGCTTTTGTAAAGATGTGTTTACCCGCGGCCCATTCGATATTTCTGGTCATAGCCGAGGACAAAAGCCAGCTCTTCGCTGTCGAGCTGGTAGGTCTCGGCCAGAACGTTATCTATGCGCTCGAGGAGCGGCCTGCAACAGGCGGGGCGATACTCGGCCAGCTCGATTGAGAGTCCTTTGTTTGTATGCTGAGCGTTCTCATGGGTGTTGCGTGTGCTGATCCGGGCGTGCTGCATCAGCTCCTGTTCAAGCTGTTGTGCCAGCCGTAGAAGCTCGGGCTGCTGAAGCAGGGAGCGATGGAGTGGAAAGCGCTGTACCAGATAGTGGGAGAGGTGAAAGCCATCCGAGAAGGTGGCGAACCAGAGATAGAAGAGTGCGCTGTTCAGCAGGGCCATGATTGCCCATGCGCTTGCTTCCTCAGCAAAATAGAGAAAGCGCCCATGTGGTGGCTCCATCAGGGCACCATTTTTCTTATAGTATGGAATATGCCGGACGGCTTTTGTCCAGTAGTTGGTAGCTTCCTGGTAGTAGATGAAGTGTGATGTTGGCCCGGGCACGAGAGAGAGATCAAGCGGTTGTGTCTCTGTCTCTTGCAACAGCTTTTGCAGGATACGCTGATGCTGTGGCGCGGCCAGTTTGGGTACGCTGTCGTTGAGCAAGGGGATGCTGACCGCTGTATAGTGCAGGAGATCCAGCAGGTGGGGCCTTTCGGCGGCATACCAGCGGAGGATCTTGGTCACATAGGTCTGGGGGCTAGCCGCACTGCCGTGTTGTGCCAGAAAGAACGAGAGCCGCTGATAGGCTTCCTGAAAGAGGCGACAGGGAAAGATTTCAAAGTTGGCAAACCAGTGACGGGCGGTCTGCTGTCGAAGCAGGGTGCGCAGGCGTTGGAAGCGCTGGCTTCCACAGATGCTCAATGGGACGAGGAAGCCAAGATAACTGACCTGTTGACGGCTGAGCTGAAGCGCCCGCTCAAGGACGGCGGCATAGAGGTTGCCACATTGTTCGCCCGCGCCTTCAAGCAGGCTATAGCGCTCACGAATCTGGCTATACTCAACGTAGGGCGGGTTACCGATCAACACATCAAAGCCGCCGCGCTGCATAACCGTGGGGAATTCAGCGGCCCAGTGGAACGGGCTATGTGTCTCTTTCCAGTGTTCAAAGTCCTGCGGGTTGTCGGTGGCAAGCCCATATGCCCTGGCGAGAGCATGGTCAAGCACCGCTGTATCGGTCTGGCTGGCGTGCAAGTAGCCAACCAGAGCATTTCCGGTACGAATATGCCACTGAAGCGGGCCCGGCTCGCTCGGATGCGGATAGGCGGCAAGCAGGCAAAGAAAGAGCCGCTGCTTGCAGATCTCGACTGCCTCGGGCATCAGATCGACGCCATACAGGTTGTTTTGCAGGATCTCCTTGAGGATAAAGACCTCAATGGTGTCCGATTCAGGGAGCGAGATGTCTTCGGGCTGCTCCATCAACCGATGCAGGCAACAGCGATAGAGCGGTTGAAGGATATGCAGCGCCGCGAGCAGAAACGCGCCCGAGCCACAGGTGGGATCAAGAATCGTCATGCTGCGCAGGATCGCGTAGCATATATGGACGCATGTGATATCATGTGTGGTTGCGATGACATCCTGTGCCAGGCGCTGAAGATTGAGCCGGTGTGTAATGCCCTGGTGGATCTCGGTAATGGCCTCTGTTTCCAGCATGTGCAACAGCGCCTGATAGCGACTCCGGCGGCGCTCGAACTCATCTGGGGTTTCAGTGGGCAACAGGTCTTCATACTGTACGGCCGGTTGAATATACCGATTGGGCTGGCAGCGAAGCAGTCGCCGTATTTCGTGTAGCGTCGCCGGATACTGGCGCTGAAGCTGTTCCAGCAGATAGGGCACGATGGTATTGCTGCTGATATAGTGTGTGATGTCCGCACCCGTATAGTAGGTCCCGGTGTGTTTCTGCCGGCTGGTTTTCTCAAAGATGTAGCCGATGATCTCGGGCGTCAGGACCTGCTCGCTTCCTTGAACCTGCTCATAAAGCTTCCATTGATAGCAACTGAGAAAGGCAAACAGGCGCTCAATTGCGACATCCGGAACGTGCGGATGCCGGCGGAGAGACTGCGGTTCGAGGAGTCCCGGCGAGAGGCGAGCAAGCAGACATTCGACATGAGCGGGTGTGTGACCGGCGGTCAAATCTGGCTGGAGCCAGCCGTTGTGTTGCAAGAAAGCAAGGAAGAGCAGGCGCAGCGTGAGGCGTATCGTGAAGCGCTCCTCTTCTTCAGGGGAGGCTCCCCCTGTGACCTGTGAACGCAAGGCTCGATATTCGTGTTGAAAGAGGGCATAGAAACGGCGAGCAACCTTTTCTTTCTGCTTTTCGTTATATTGTGTATCGTGCTCGCTCGGAAGCTGATGCGCCACCTGTATCACTGTTCGTTTGTGCTGCATGCAATTTCACGCCTGCTCTCGGGAGCGTCGAATGCGTCCCTGTTCTTTCTGGTATCTCTTCATAGTATACATGATGCAGCGATTGAATACGAAAGAGAGGCCACAGAAGCGCTCTGTGACCTCCTTGTTGTCCTTAGCTCTTTACCTCAACCTTCTCTTCCTCATGCTTATCTTGCTGTTTCTGCTGCAAGCGTTTGTCGCGAATCAGTGAGGCCACGATTGCGCCACAGAGAATCAACGCGATGACGCCGAGCGAAAGGAGCGTTGGTATGTGGAATATATCGATCAACACCATCTTCAGTCCAACGTACACCAGAATGACCGAGAGGCCGAGTTTAAGGTAATGGAACTTATCGACCACGCCAGCCAGGACAAAGTACAGGGAACGCAGACCAAGAATGGCGAAGATGTTCGAGGTGTAGACGATAAAGGGGTCTAAGGTGACGGCAAAGATCGCCGGAATCGAGTCAACGGCAAAGATCAGATCCGTTGTCTCGACGAAGACCAGTACCAGGAGCAGCGGTGTAATCAGCCATTTCCCGCTTTGCTTGACAATGAACTTCCCTTCTACGTAGTTTTCGGTGACAGGGAAGATCTTGCGTACCAGTTTTAGAATCGGGTTTTTCTCCGGGTGAACGTTGTCTTCCTCCCGTTGGAGCGCCATTCTGATCCCGGTAAAGATCAGGAACGCACCAAAGATGTAGATGATCCAGTGGAACTGGTGCAAGAGCGCTGTTCCGACGCCGATCAGGATGCCGCGCATGACAAGCGCACCCAGAACGCCCCAGAAAAGCACTTTATGCTGATACCTGGCTGGAACCTGAAATGCGCTAAAGATGAGCACAAAGACAAAGATATTGTCCACGCTCAGTGATTTTTCGATCAGGTAGCCAGTAAAGAACTGGATGGCTGCTTCGCTCCCGCGCCAGAAGTACAGGCCCAGGTTAAACAGGAGTGCAAGCGCTATCCATACGCCACTCCAGATAAGGCCCTCTTTGACCGAGACAGCGTGCGACTTCCGCTGAAAGACTCCCAGGTCAAGGGCAAGCATAATCAGTACAAAGATGTGGAATCCAATCCAGATCCAGGTCATTTGCGAGAACACGCAAACTCCTTTCCATTCCATCCCCACCGTGAGGCCCTTCATTGAGCAAAAACCATCACGGCATGGAGGTATCCAGTGTCGTGGTGGTCTTGCTGCTAATGCACGGTTCTCGCATCAGTGAATGGCCGAGAGAAACGCTTCTCTGTCCTGACGACCAGTTCACCCCTTTGCGGCAAAGGGTCAGCTACTCCCCACCCGGTAGTGGTACGAGTGAGCTTTTTCATACACTCGCTGGACCATCAAAGAATGGCCCTTTACGGTATAAACGGAGAAATCTCTTCCGGATCAAATGGACCCTTTCTGTGTCACGAATTTGCTTCTTTTCGCGATGAGATATGTTATAATCACCCGAACAAGAGAAATACCCGACTGCAAGAATGAGGAATAGAGAGAGAATGACGCAGAATCGACCTGAAGCGCATGTGATCAAGTTGGGTGGCTCATTGATCGTCCCTGATGGCGGCATCAATGTTCCATTCCTGAAAGAGTTCAACGCCTTCATTCGTCGGCAGGTGACCGAGCGAGGAAGGCGTTTCTTTTTGTTTGTAGGTGGCGGTCGGCTGGCACGCCATTATCGCGATGCCGGGGCGGAGATTACCGGGCATGAACTGGCCTCTGATGACCTCGACTGGCTCGGGGTCCATGCGACGCGCCTGAACGCGCACCTTTTTCGCACTATTTTTCGTGATATCGCACATCCGGCGATCATCAAAGATTATAGCTATATCCACAAGCCAGAGAAGCCGGTGGTGATCGCGGCAGGCTGGCGGCCCGGCTGGTCAACTGATTATGTGGCGGCTGTGCTCGCGCAGGACTATCATATCAAGACGATCGTCAAGATGAGCAATACGGACTTTATTTATGATAAAGATCCTCGTACAGAGTCAGATGCAAAGCCAATTGAGCGCATTTCCTGGGCTGATTATCGAGCGATTGTCGGTGATACCTGGGAACCAGGCGCGAATGCTCCCTTCGATCCCATTGCTTCAAAGTTAGCCTCTGAACTCTCCCTTAGAGTGATTTACCTCAATGGACTCCAGCTTGCCAATGTTGAGAAGGCGCTGGATAACGAGCCCTTTACTGGCACCGTTATTTCCTGAAAAACAGTACTCGCCGGTGATTTTTATTCTGCCGGGAAGAAGCTTTCAATGTAGCTGAGATGCTCTTTTTCGTGTTTGGCCATATGCTCGATCAGCCAGATAATCGTATGTTGCGCGCTGGCATTCCAGGGCATACCGAGCTGTTGCTGAAGTGCTTCCTCATCATGCTCTGTGAGCACGCGCTGATAGGTGTCGAAGGTGCCACCAAGCCAGGCGTGAACTGTATCCAGTGGTTTTGAGCTATCTTCGATACGCCAGCGCTCGTTTTGCTCATCGGAGGCGATAAAGGGAAACACCGGAGCGGGCGCTTCTGCCAGTCGGGCGTGAATGCACTGAAGCGCGAGGCCGTCCCAATGGGCAATGTGGGCCAGGTAATCTTTTCCCGACCAGCCTTCAGGGGAGATTGGCTTTTGCCAGTCCGCAGGGGTGAGATGTGCTTTCATCGCCTGATGTTGTTGCCTGTTTGCTTTCAGGATAGCGAGCGTTTCGGAAAGCGTATTCAATGGAAGTGACTCCTGTTCTATGGGAGAATGAAGCGCTTTAGAGTACTGATATGGTACAGATGTTCAAGCCAAAAGTCAAGCCGTTGATGTGTCGCTTTTTGTGGCCGTGTATCGTGCCTTAGTAGAGAGGTTGCCTGAGAGCAGCGTTTTTGCATGGTGAAAAATTGTGTTTTGACCTATACTGAAGAGAGATGCCTGTTTTTCTCTGTTTGAATAAGCTCTCAGGCGGGCGAAACGGCACGGGTCTATTTTCACCTGATGTATGGTTGTGGCGGCTGAAAAAGTCACCATTGAGAATCAAAAAGATGAGGAGTAAGTATGACAACGGCTCAAACATCTGAGAAAGTTCAGCAATGGACGAATCTTGCACAACAGTTGCGGATTGATAGCATTCGCTGCACGACCGCGGCGGGATCCGGACATCCCACGTCTTCGATGTCCGCGGCGGATTTGATGGCAGTGCTGATGACGGATTACCTGCATTATGATTTCGACAATCCGAAGCACCCGAACAATGACCACCTCATCTTTTCTAAGGGGCATGCTTCGCCGCTGCTGTACTCGATGTATAAGGCGGCTGGGGCGATTACCGACGACGAACTGATGACGTTGCGTAAGTTCGGGAGTCGCCTTGAAGGTCACCCGACTCCTGTTCTGCCCTGGGTTGATGTTGCGACAGGCTCGCTTGGTCAGGGGCTGCCGATCGGGGTTGGTATCGCGCTGGCGGGCAAATATCTCGATAAACTGCCCTATAAGGTCTGGGTGTTGCTCGGCGACAGTGAAACGGCTGAGGGCTCGATCTGGGAGGCTTTTGAGCACGCGTCCTTCTACAAACTCGATAACATGATCGCGATTCTTGACTGTAACCGTCTGGGTCAACGTGGCCCGACTATGTTGCAGTGGGATACAAGTGCCTATGAAGCCCGTGCGAAGGCCTTCGGCTGGCATACCATTGTGATTGATGGGCATAACTACGAGGAAATTAACCGTGCGTATGCCGAAGCGGTGCAGGTGACGAATGTCCCGACCTTGATCATTGCGCGTACGGTCAAGGGGAAAGGTGTCTCCTTCCTTGAGGATGTTGGCGGCTGGCACGGAAAGGCGTTGAGCAGCGACAAGGAAGAGAAGGCGCTGGAAGAACTGGCAACTTCGTCACGCAGCAAGGTGTATACGGTGCAGAAGCCGGAAGACAAGCAGCCGGTCAGACTCCCGGAGGGCCAACCGATTGAGCTGCCTACCTATGAGGTGAACAAGGATAAGGTTGCGACCCGTAAGGCGTATGGCGATGCCTTGAAGGCGCTTGGAGAGGCTGTACCGCAGCTTGTGGCCCTTGATGGTGAAGTCAGCAATTCAACCTATGCCGAGGAGTTCGCGAAGGCCTTCCCGAACCGCTACTTTGAGCAGTACATTGCTGAGCAGCAGATGATCGCGGCGGCGGTTGGCCTGAGTGTGCGCGGCTATATCCCCTTTGCTTCGACCTTCGCGGCCTTCCTCACGCGGGCCTATGACTTCATCCGTATGGCGGCGATCTCCCGGGCGAATATCCGCCTGTGTGGCTCGCATGCCGGTGTCTCGATCGGTGAAGATGGCCCATCTCAGATGGCACTGGAAGATCTGGCAATGATGCGCGCCGTCTTCGGCAGCACGGTGCTGTATCCCTGTGACCCGAATCAGACGGCACAACTGGCCGCGGAAATGACAAAGCATGACGGCGTCGTCTATATGCGCACGACCCGGGCTGCGCTCCCGACGATCTATGCACCCGATGAGACCTTCAGCGTTGGTGGCAGTAAGGTGTTACGTGAGTCGGATGCCGATCAGGTCGCGGTGATTGCAGCCGGCATTACGGTGCATGAGGCGCTTCAGGCGTATGATCAGCTACGTAGTGAGGGCATCACCATTCGTGTCATCGATGCCTACTCGGTTAAGCCGATTGATAACGAAACCGTTCTGGCGGCCTCACAGGCGGTCGGCAAGATTATCACGGTTGAGGATCACTGGCCTGAGGGTGGTCTTGGTGACGCGGTGACCGAGGTTTTTACCCAGAGCGTGGGGCAGTTCCCACAGATTGCCAAGCTGGCTGTACATTCAATGCCCGGTTCCGGTACACCGGCTGAACTGATCGAAGATGCCGGTATCAGTGCGCATCATATCGTGCTGGCGGTCAAAGCAATGCTCAACCGGCTCTAATCGTTCCGGATATCGTGTGCCTGTTCTTTTCTTCCCACTGTGGCGCGGACTGTTGTTCCGTGCCACAGTTTTTTTATTAGTGATCAGAAAGTAGGAGTTCAGGGAACCAGTTGGCTGGCTTTTCCGCTTTTTCTGCTCCAGAAAGTATTACAATAGAGAGGTTTGCTGAAAATCTGGCGGAAAGGTTGGAATTGTTTTTGTGAGCACCGATGTCGAGGAGAGCCTTGAATGGGACTCTGTTAAGCAGGAAACGGTTCATGTCGATCTACGTGCTGCATTGCCTGCTCTGGGAAAAGATGGGGTTGTGGCCTTTACCGATGGCGCCTGTATCAAGAATCCCGGGGGCCCGGCTGGCTGGGCGGCGCTGCTCTGGGCCAGGCATGATATGACCTCTGAGGGCGTTCTCAGACCGAACGCGTCCTGTCTGGAATGTTACGGGCACGTGCCGTGCTCCCGGACGACGACCAATAATCGTGCGGAAATTGCCGCCGTGCTGGCTGTGCTGGCACTGGCTCCGCCACAACTCCCCTTAACAATCTATAGCGATAGCGAGTACACTATTAAGGTGGCGAGTGGCATCTATCAAATGAAGGCAAATCCCGATCTCTGGGCCATCTATCGCAAGCTGGCCTCCTATCGGCAAAAGCCGCCCGTGTTTGTCTGGGTGCGCGGCCATATCGGACAGAAACAGAACGAACGCGCCGACGAACTGGCGGGACTGGGGGCTTTTCAAGGCAACCGTGCGGCATTTGAACGCTGGCGGACCTCCCAGACCCCGGAGGCGCGAAATGGACTTTCAACGACTGAACTGGCCACATTACGCAAACAGGTACAGCGCTTGCATGCCTATTTTGAGGCGCAAGATCCGACACGTATTTCCGCGCGGGAACGTCAATTTATCGCGGATATGGCAAAACGGATGCGGAAGGACCGCTTTGTGCTTTCCGAGAAGCAGAAAAATTGGCTGTACGTTCTCCTGAAGAAGTACTGGGCCAGTATTCAATAACAATCGAGCAGCAGATATCGGATAGAAAAAAGGAGTTTGCATCGTGGATAAGCAGCTTGCACAACAGTTTGTAGACGCTCTTCATGCTCGACATGTGCCGGTTGGTCTGGCATTTGTTGAGGAGGTTCCGGCCTCCGTGGGGCATATAGATCGCAAGGTCCCCTCTGCCTGTACTTTCTGGGTGCTGGCCGAAAAGGGTGTGTTCTTCGCCTCGGCAGAGGATCATCAGGAATGCCCCATCGGTATGATGACAATGGGCTTTACGATGCCGCAGGAGGCGCAGGAGCGGGCGCAATCTCTGGTGCAGACAATGGCGAGCGTTCAGTATTTCTCTCCTGATGAGGTCAGCGCCCTGCCCACCGTGAAGAAGCCTCACAACAGCATCGTGTATGGTCGTCTTGATCGCTTTCCCGATGAAGTCGATCCGGATGTGGTCCTCTGCATTCTGGACACACAGCAGGCGATGCTGATTGCCGAGGCGCTTGGTCAGGTAAACTGGTTGCAGGGGGGACAGGTTGCTTTTGGACGTCCGACCTGTGGTGTCATCCCGCGTACGATTCAGACAGGAGAGCCCTCGATGAGCTTTGGCTGTGTGGGTGCTCGCACTTATATCGAACTGACACCCGGTGAGGTTGTGATGACGCTTCCCGCCACACGCTTTCCCGAACTGGTTGAGCGCCTGACAACTATTGTTCAGGCTAATGAAGCGCTTGCGCCGTTCCATCAGGGCCAGAAGGCGAAGTTTGCGTCTATCTAACATCTAAAACGGGGTGGTGGTGAGATGAGCTTCGTCTGTCAGACAGCGCGAAGCCCGTCTCACCCTGGAGATAGGGGGCTGGTGTTGGTTTACATGCTGCTCGTTTGTTCGTAAAGGGCGACCCCGCTGTTTGAGGCGGGTGGACTGAAGAGCAGCGTCTTCACTACGGCTGATTGCCAGAGAATATGGACCAGAGCCTGCACGAACTCGGTCTGATTATCCCAGTAGTTGTGGGGTTGCAGGCCGCGTCCGTAGCTGTTTCGGATGTTATCGACCTCCTTATCTATCACTGCGACCTCCGTTGTACTCCCTTTGATCGGGTTGATGCGCTGAAAGAGCGACTCGCTGGTGCGGATTGGGCGACCTCGTTTCCAGTTCAGCGGTGCGGAAAGGGGGTCTGCCATCGGGTCGCGTTTATCCCAGAAGTTGTACCACGGGGGAAGCGCGATCTCGCTTTCGATCTTGCGTCCCCACCCGAAGAGCGTGACATATTTTCTCAGCGGGCTCCCGGCTGTAATGATCGCTTTGATCTTGCGGCGTGCGGGTGTTGGAAGCTGTCGGAAGACATCATAGGCGATCAGCGTGCCGGTGCTGTGCGCGTTCAGAATAATCCCCTCGACATCGTCACGCGCTGCCAGCCGAAGCAGGGCATCCATCACGAAATTGCGCAGTTGTTCGCGCTGCTCGTTATGCAGCAGGTAGCCTGCCATATCGCTGAGGAGCTGCATCGCGATGGCAAAAGTGCCGCGGCGCCGGTAGAGATGTCCGGGAAGCCACTGCCACCACTCCTGAATTCTGGCACTATCTTTGCGCACGGAAAGGCTTGCGGCGGGGTGCCGAACCTCGCCAATGGGCTGGTCGAGTACCCCACCGATAAACTGGCGGAGCAACCCGAAGAGGCCGAAAATAGAGCTATACCGGTGCACCCTGCACTGCGAGAGCAGCATCATCAGGAACATCATGCTCAGCGTCGTTTTCTGCTCTTCCTGGTCGGCATAGATCAGAGCAACATGCGAGATTCGTTCTCGTCCCTGAGTGAGGGGCGCGCCTGAAATATCGATCTTGCGTCGTCCATCGATGTCGCGCCAGCTTCCAAGTCGCGCCAGGCCTAATTCGCGCTGCTTGCTATAGGCGGGCCAGCAACTATGAACATAGATGGGGCCATTTTCGCCATGTTCGCTACGTAGCCGAAATGGATCATTACTCAAAACGGAGGAGTCGAGAAATTTACTGAGATGTCGATGCAGGTAATCCGCATAGCCGGGAATTTGTTCACCGGGTGTCTGCTCAAAACCGACTCCATGCAACGACACGAGACATAAAAGTGAGGAATCCGCCACAACCACAACCTCCACATCCAATAAGCTCCTGCTTCACAGTATACGAAAATGTGCCAGGATGTACCAAATTGTCTATTTCTATAGAGTAGCTATTTCTATCTATGGAAGTGAAGGCCCGGGTAAGCGCGGAGACTTACCCGGAAAGCGCTGCTCAGGCGGAGCAAGGGCCCCGGCGGATATGCGCTCGAACCTCTTCAAGCGAATGGTTCCAGGTAAAGCAGCTTTGCAGCCAGGTTGTGCCTGCGGCTTCGTAGGCTGCAATAATTTCGGGGGTGCGCTCATCGCGCCCGATGTAGAGCGAGGCCATCACATCGAAGGGGGCTGTATGCTGACGATGCCGCTGCATGAATGTGATAATCTCATGAATATCCTCGGGGGTTAGCGTGCGCTCGCGTGAGAGGGGGGTGACGCCATCCCAGGCGGCGGCCCGACGAAAGGGCCTGGGATGTGGCCAGAAGCCAGCAAGCCAGATCGGGATGCGTGGCTGTTGCAGTGGACGCGGCGCAAATTGGATATCGCGAATATGGTAGTGTGTACCCTCAAAGCTGAACGGTTCGCCGCTCCATAGCCCGTTCAGAATGGCAAGGCCCTCATCCAGCATCGCGCCCTGTGTCTTCGGGTCGGCCTCCTCACCAAAGCCCTCGAATTCCCGGTTGCGATCGCTGCCCAGACCTACCCCTAGAATCAGGCGACCCTGCGAGAGATGATCGAGCGTGAGCGCCTCGCGAGCCACTTTCCACGGTCGACGACGGGGCAACGGTGTAACCATCGGCCCGAATTTGATGCGGCTGGTGTTCAGGGCAACAGCGGTCAGCGCAATCCAGGGATCCGCCATCGGTACCGGAGGCTCCAACCCGGCCGGGAAATACAGGATATGATCCCAGAGAAAGAAGCCGTCCCAGCCGGCGGCCTCAGCTTCACGGGCCAGCTCGGCCAGCGCTCGCGTGTCGCTGAATTGAGCAAAATTAGGAAGATTAATCGCAAAATGCATGCGGCATCGATCCTCTTTTCTATGCTATTGACATGTCATTCTTATAGTATCGGATCATTTTTCGCGCTGTCAAGGCTCGCCTGCTTGCAAGAGGCAGGCATGGAGGCGGGAAGGGGAGGACAGCAAGCGATATAATAAAGACAAATCAATGAAACCTGTTATCGACTGGCGGGGAAGGATTTTGTTTTTATGACGACTACGCAACAACATGCACAACAGGCATCCGTTGTTCCGGCTCGAAATCCGGGGATGCCGCTTGATCTGGATTGGATACATCGTGTCCATGTCAATCGGAGCGCCGTGGAGCGTCGGGCGGCGACCTTGCCAACCAGGCGCACGGTCAAGAAGGAGTGGCAGGCGGCGTGGCTGCTGCGAGCCATCACCTGTATCGACTTGACCACGCTTATGGGTGATGACACGCCTGGCAACGTGCGTCGCCTATGTGCCAAAGCCCGGCAGCCGGTGCGTCAGGAAATACTGGACGCGCTCGGCTTCAATGAACTGCACGTGGGCGCGGTCTGTGTTTATCACAACCTTGTGCCTGTGGCCGTCGAGGCATTGCAGGGAACAGATATTCCGGTAGCGGCAGTCTCAACCGGGTTTCCTGCCGGACAGACCCCCTTTGAGCTCAAATTGCGCGAAATTGAGGCGTCGGTGCAGGCCGGGGCGAAGGAAATCGATATTGTGATCTCGCGCCCGCATGTCCTCACCGGTAACTGGCAGGCACTCTATGACGAGGTGAAGGCGTACCGCGAGACGTGTGGAGAGGCGCACTTAAAGACGATTCTGGCAACGCATGAGCTGGCGACGCTGCGCAATGTGGCGATGGCAAGCCTTGTCTGTATGATGGCCGGAGCCGACTTTATCAAGACTTCGACTGGAAAAGAGCCGGTGAACGCAACACTTCCGGTCGGGCTGGTGATGACGCGCATGATTCGCGAGTATTTTGATCGGACCGGCTACAGGGTTGGTTTTAAGCCCGCCGGTGGTATTCGCACTGCCAAGCAATCGCTTGATTGGTTGATTTTGATAAAAGAAGAACTGGGGAACGACTGGCTGAACAATACACTGTTCCGGTTCGGTGCAAGTGGCCTGCTCGCCGATATCGAGCGTCAGCTTTCCCACTTTGTGACAGGCCGTTATGCAGCAGAGTACCATAATCCGCTGGCGTAGGGAGAGAAGTGCAGATGAACATTATGGAGATTTTTGAGACGATGGAATATGGCCCGGCTCCAGAAGATGCCTCGATTGTGCGGAACTGGCTTGAAAAGCACGCTCAGTTTGACCTATTTATCAATAATCAATGGGTCAAGCCAGGCGAGGAGCGCTATCTTGAAAGCCTTGATCCCGCGACCGGGAAGCCTCTGGCACAGGTTGCGGCGGCCACATCCGCTGATGTCGATAAGGCTGTCGCGGCGGCTCGCAAGGCGTTCAAATCTTGGAGCAAGCTGGCGGGACATGTGCGGGCGCGTTATCTCTATGCGATTGCTCGTCAGATTCAGAAGCATGCTCGCTTCTTTTCCGTGCTGGAAACGCTGGATAATGGGAAGCCCATTCGCGAGACCCGAGATATTGATATCCCGCTGGTGGCGCGTCACTTCTATTACCATGCCGGATGGGCGCAACTGATGGCCTCGGAACTGCCGGGTTACGAGCCGGTGGGCGTGATTGGTCAGATCATTCCCTGGAACTTTCCGCTCTTGATGCTTGCCTGGAAGATTGCTCCGGCGTTGGCAATGGGCAACACCGTCGTACTGAAGCCCGCGCGTTATACCTCACTGACCGCGCTCAAATTTGCCGAGATTGTGCAGGAAATTGGCCTACCACCTGGTGTGGTGAACATTGTCACCGGTGAGGCCGGACAGGTTGGCGAGGCGCTGGTCAACCATCCCGACGTGGATAAGATCGCCTTTACAGGCTCAACGGAAGTGGGTCGCTCGATTCGACGGGCAACAGCCGGTTCCGGGAAAAAGCTCTCTCTGGAACTGGGGGGCAAGTCGCCCTTTATCGTGTTCGATGATGCCGACCTTGATAGCGTTGTCGAGGGAGTTGTAGACGCGATCTGGTTCAATCAGGGGCAGGTCTGTTGTGCCGGTTCGCGCCTGCTGGTACAGGAGAACATCGCCGATCGCTTGCTTGAGAAGCTGCGCATTCGCATGGAGCACCTGCGCGTCGGCAACCCGCTTGATAAGGCTATCGATATTGGCGCGATCGTGTCGCAGTCGCAGTTGCGTGATATTCAAAAACTGGTCGATCAGGGTGTTGCGGAGGGTGCCGAGATATGGCAGCCGTCATGGTCCTGCCCGACCGACGGCTATTTCTTCCCGCCAACGCTCTTCACCAATGTCTCTCCGGCCTCGACCATCGCTCAGGTGGAGATCTTTGGCCCGGTATTGGTTGCGATGACCTTCCGCCATCCATCTGAGGCGGTAGCGCTGGCGAATAATACGCGCTACGGGCTGGCCGCAAGCATCTGGAGCGATAATATCAACCTTGCGCTTGATGTGGCGTCGAAGATCAAGGCGGGCACCATCTGGGTGAACACAACCAATGTCTTTGATGCATCGAGTGGCTTCGGTGGCTATCGCGAAAGTGGTTATGGACGCGAGGGCGGTAAAGAGGGGCTCTACGAGTATGTCAGGCCGAAGCACGAGGGGGCAGCGCCAAAGCCGGCACGCAAGGTAGCACAGGAGGAAACGCCCGAGACCGTCGAGAGCTCGCTTCCTGCCATTGATCGCACTCCCAAGCTCTATATTGGCGGCAAACAGGCTCGCCCGGATTCGGGCTACAGCCGTCCGGTCTATGGGCCTTCGGGGCGCTTGCTGGGCGAGGTTGGCGAGGGCAACCGTAAAGATATCCGAAACGCGGTTGAGGCAGCCCGTGCAGCGGCTTCGTGGGGGAGCAATACGGCGCATAATCGCGCGCAGATTCTTTACTATATTGCCGAGAACCTCGCCAGCCGTGAGCAGGAGTTCGTTTCACGGATCGTGCAGCAGACCGGTTCTGGTGTCGGGGAAGCTGCTAACGAGGTGCAGGCGTCGATCGCGCGCTTGTTCAGCTATGCTGCATGGGCCGATAAGTTCGAGGGCTCGATCCATCGCCCGCCGCTGCGTGGTGTGGCGCTGGCAATGCACGAGCCGGTGGGCGTGATCGGGCTTGCCTGTCCCGATGAGTATCCGCTGCTTGGCTTTATCTCGCTGGTCGCGCCTGCGATTGCGATGGGCAATACGGTGATCGCGCTTCCTTCGCCACAGGCCCCGTTGAGCGCGACTGACTGCTATCAGGTCTTCGATACCTCTGATGTGCCGGGCGGCGTCATCAATATTGTGACAGGCGACCGCGAGGCGCTGGCGAAGGTGCTTGCCGAGCATGACAGCGTGGACTCCATGTGGTATTTCGGGACTGCCGAAGGATCGCGCATGGTTGAGGCCGCATCGGCGGGTAATATGAAACGTACCTGGGTCAATTACGGGCGCTCTCGCAACTGGCTGCTCCCCGATCAGGGTGAAGGGCAGGAGTTCCTGCGTGAGGCCGTTCAGGTGAAAAATATCTGGATACCCTACGGCGAATAATCCTCTTTGTGGGCCAGAGCGATCCTCTGGCCCCTCCTCTTTTTGAGTATCCCCGATTCTGCGGATTTTCTTGTGTCAGGGAACCGGGTAAAACAGCGGTAGAGGCGCAGAGAAGCGAACAGACAGGAAAGAAGCGGTGTTGTTTTTCAGGGTGAGCAGACTAGCGGTGGAGAGTTGAAACATGCGATAATAAACACAAACTGCCAACAATGAACTCTCTTTGAACGCCGTTCGTAGTGTCTGTTTGTACCCGGTGTGGGCTTTAACGATCCATACCAGAAATGAAGCCTGCAATCGTATCTCACCTCCAAACCAGGCAGGGGAGGAAGGCTTGCAGCAGTCTTGAGTGGTTGCTGCGAAACAAACTGTTGAGCTATCTAGTTCTGGAAGCAGGAGCTTGTGCGCATGGAGTCTCTGAACCTCTCTCATTCCTCAGATGCGCAGTCTGGTATGAGAGATCGGGGTAACGATGCCCGAAATCCGCAGCAATTATCGGTTAAGGATTTGGCCCACTGTTGCGCGGAAGAGACCAACAAGTTTTTACGGCAAAGGGATTCAAATGACCGCTTTTGTTTAGAGCTGTTCCGGCGTGCCATTGTGCAACGAGATGAGGCGGCATGGAGCAGTATTTATCAGCAGTATGCACCTCTGGTTCTGACGTGGGTGTCACAGCATCAGAGCGTCGCGGCGCTGTTTGGTTCGGAAGGGAACGCTGCACTTGTGAACGCGGCTTTTGCGAAATTCGCTCAGGCGCTTACCGCGGAGAAAATGCAGAAGTTTGCTTCCCTGGCTGCTCTATTGAAATATCTGAAATTGTGTGTGCATAGCGTGGTGGCCGACGAACTGAGACTGCGTCAGGCGCGGCAACTGGAAGAGACCCTTGAATCAATCGAGCAGGAGCCGGCAGCCAGCGATCCGGCTGAGGATGTGATTTCGCAACTTTCGGCCCACAATCTCTGGCAGATTGTGCAGGCGGAGGTCAATGGTGAAGAGGAACAACTGTTACTCCATCTGGTCTATGTGCAGGGGCTGAAGCCGGGTGAGATCAGCGCGCAGCATCGACACCTGTTCCCGACCGTTGATGATGTGTATCGCGTGAAGCGCAATGTGCTTGAGCGCCTGCGTCGAAATCGCCGTCTACTCGCTTTATTGCGTAGCCAGCATTTCTGATTTTTACGCTCGCCTGAAACACAAAAGAGGCGAAGGAACTCGTTTATTAAGGTGATCGGAGAAAAGAACGTTCTTGTATTTTGAACTGGTATGAGCTTCTGTTCCAGTACGATCGAGCTTGCCGACTTGAAAATCTGTGGAAAGGAATACGCATTTCGAGAACATGTGCATGGAGTGTCAGGAACCTGGTGCTATTCGTGACGAGGAGTTGATAGCCTACCTCTCCGGTGAGCAGGTTCGTCCTGCCGTGGTGCGCCATCTTGCCCGTTGTTCGGCATGTGCGGCCCTGGTGAATGGATACCAATTTCTGGATGCCAAGCTACAGCAGAAGCTCTACCGCTGGAATTGTCCGCCGAGTCTGCTTCTGGGCGAGTATCAAATGGGCTTGCTGGATAGCACGCAGGAAGCAGCCTTGCGTGAGCATCTGCGCATCTGTGCCCGCTGTACACAAGAGGCCGCTGCGCTTACGGCGCTGATCGCGAATGATCCCTTGTTCGCGGTTCATCAGCCCCTGCCCGAAGCGCAAAAGGTCGGGGTGCAGCTCTCCCATATCCTGCATGATCTGCAAGAAGGGACGCGCCGTATTCTTGCGACCCTGCTGCCACAGCCTGCCAATGGCGGCTATGCGCTTCGTCAGGCTTCGGTACAGACGAGCGAGTGGCCGCGGCGCTATCAGGCAGGGGCTATTCAGATCTCGCTTCAGCTTGAACGCGAAACGGGAGGGCGTCAGACGTTGGTCGGACTGATTACCCGCAAGGATGCGGCGTTAGGAGCCTTGCAGGGTATTCCTGTTGCCCTGCTCTCCGACGAAACAGAGGCGCTCTACACGCAACGAATTGACGATCTGGGCAATGTGATCTTCCCTGAATTGCCTCCCGCGCTTTATACGCTGGAAGTGCATTTTCCGGATGGCACCATTGTCGTCGAGCAGATTCCTCTCAACGGGTAGTGTCATTGACGCCACGGGAAATTGCGGCCTTGCTGCTGAAATGCAGGGAGGATCAGGGACGACACCTGTTACAGCAGCTTGTGCCGCGTATGAGTCTGGATGCGCTGGAACAACTGGTAAACGCGCTCAAGATGGCCGCTGACCGCTACTGGCTGGAAAATGTCAGTCTCTCTTTTGTGCTCTCTGGCTATGTGCTGTTGATCGGTGAACTGAGTGGCAATGGCTCCTTTTACGCGCTCGGGCTGATGACGCGAGGCGATGCCCTGCGTGGCATGGAGCGGCATGAAGAGGCGCTGCCTTTCTTTGATGCCGCTGGCGAAGAGTTTCTCGCGTTGCATGATCTGGTCGGCTGGGCGCGTTCCCGGCTCGGGCGGATCAGTTCATGTATGCGGCTCAATCGCATGTCGGAGGCGCTCCGAGACGCAGCGGCGGCGCGTGAGATCTTTCTTCAGACAAACAATCTGATCCGCGTCGGTCAGCTTGATGTGAATACCGCCATTATTCACTTTGAGCTCGGCCAGTATGAGCAGGCACTGCGGTACTACGATCGCGCGATTGAAGCGTATATGCTGCATGGGGTGAATGTTGACCGCCTGATTGCTCGGGCGCTGGCAAATAAAGCGATGGCGCTCGCGGCGCTTGGGCGCTTTCATAAGGCGGTCGAGTTGCATCAAGAGGCCTGTGAGACCTTTAAGCAATATGGCACTCGAGAAGAGATCTCTCTGGCGCGGCAATACCTGAACATCGCTGATATTTATACCGCTCAGGGGCGCTACAGTCAGGCATTGATGCTCTATAATCGCTGTTTACCGCTCTTCCGTGAGCATCAGATGACGTTCGCGGAGGCGGAAGTGTTGTTGCAGATGTGCCTCTGCCTGCTGCGACTGAACCGCACCGAAGAGGCGTATGAAATGGCCTCTGATGCGGTTGCGATGCTTCGGACGCAGGAGGGACAGGATGATAGCCTTGCGCGGGCGCTGATGTATCAGGCGCGGGCGGCCATTCATGAGCATCTTTTTGAGGAGGCGGCACTTCAGCTTCAGGAGGCAAGCACGTTGCTCTTGAATCGTGGCCTGACCCGACTTGCAGCGCAGGCTCGTTTCTATCGCGCTGAACTGGCTTTCTCAATCGGGGAGTTTGAGGAGAGCAAGCGCGAGGTGCGCTATGCCGCTGATGCCTTCGCTGAACAGGAGGATGTGCCGCTTCTGGCGCAGGCGATGCTCCTTGAGGCCCATATTGCAGACGTGCGGGGCGAAGCGGAGGCGGCGCGTGTACTCTGCCTGCATGCGCTGGATCTGGCTGAGAAACAGGAACTTTTCGAGGTCCGGTATCGCTGCCATGCGCTGCTTGGCAAGCTTGCGGCCAGTGCCGGGAAGGACGAGGAGGCGGGAATCTTCTACGATCTGGCAATCAAAGGCATCGACGAGATTCAGAGCCGCCTCATTCTCGATGAGCGTTCCAGCTTTCTCGAAGACAAGGGCGCAATCTATCAGCAGGCGGTCGAGCTGGCCTTGCAGCGCGGCTATCTGGAACAGGCTTTTATCTATGTGGAGAAGGCCAAGTCCAGCGTTCTGGGTGATTATGTGCGCAACAATATCGACATCCGTTTACGCGCCGATGAACAGGTCAGTGATGAGCTGCTGGAAGAGCTTGCCCGCCTGCGTGAGGAACAGGCATGGTATAGCTCCATTGTGTATGAGACCGTTAACGAAGCGAATCTGAGCGATACGGCACTGATGCGCATTCGGACGATTGGTCCTGTCCGTGCACGCGAGGAGATGCGCGAACGAGAGCGGCAAATAGAGCGGCTCCTTGAGCAGATTCGGCTTTCATCCGCTCACAAGTTGCTGCAGACGCCCGCGCTGACAAACGATCTGGTTGTCTTTGAGAACTGGGCCTGTCTGCCCTCAGGGACGCTGCTTCTGGAATATTATCTGACCGAGCAGGATCTTCTCATCTTTCAACTGACATGTAACGGTATCGAGGTTGAGCGCGTTTCGGGAGCGCGTCCCCAGCTCGAGCGTCTGCTGACCCTCTGGCGGGCCAATCTTGACCTTGCTGCCCAGGCTGCGACCTTACCGGAGCGTGAGCGCGAGTTCGCCTCATTGCAGGAAAACGGGCTCGGCCTGCTGAAACGTCTGCACGCGCTGCTCATTCGTCCGGTCGTGGTGGATATGCAGCGCGTTGACCATTTGATTGTTGTGCCCTATGGAATGCTGCACTATCTCCCCTTTCATTGTCTGTTTGACGGCACACGCTTTCTGGTCGAGCGCGTGCAGATCTCCTATCTTCCCTCGCTCACGTTGCTGGATATCTGCTTGCAGCGTGGGGCCCGCAGCGCTGCTACGCCACAGAATATCCAGCATTCGCTGGTGCTTGGGGTCTCGGATCAGTTGCCCTTTGTGCGGGAGGAAGCAAGCGTCGTGGCCCGATGCCTGAACGCTCCCTGTGTACTCGATCAGGAGGCCACGGTTAGCCTGCTTCAGGCTCGAAGCAGCTATAGCCCGGTGGTTCATATCGCGGCGCATGGGCTCTTTCGGCTTGACGCGCCCGATTTCTCCTTTATCAGTCTGGCGGATCGCCAATTGAACACGTTCGAGGCCTTTAACCTGGACCTGTCGCTCTGTTCGCTCCTGACGTTAAGCGCGTGTGAGACCGGACGGGCGAGTATTGGTGGCATTGATGAGGTGATTGGCCTGGGGCGCGGCTTCCTGTATGCAGGAGCGGCTTCGCTCTTGCCGACACTCTGGAAGGTAGACGATGCCAGTAGCGCCGAGTTGATGGAGATGTTCTATCGCCAGCTGTTGCAAGGGGCGACGAAGGCGGGAGCGCTGGCACAGGCGCAGCGAGCGTTTTTGTTGCGGGCGCGGGCTTCACTGCATCCCTATCGTCTGCACCCCTATTTCTGGGGCGCGTTTCAACTGATTGGTGATCCCGGTCCTCTGCTTGCATGAGTGGTACAATGACGAGGAACCATATCATGAGGTGAGGAAATACGATGAAGTATCTTGTTCCCGACTATGTGTATACAACTGAAGGGCTTCAAGCGAACAGGGTGGTCGCGGTCAACGATGAGGGATATATTGCGGCGGTAGTCGAGAATACCCTGACCGATGAAGAGCTACAGGCCCCCTCGGCGGTTCGTCTGCCCGGCAAGGCGCTGCTCCCCGGCTTTGTGAACGTCCACAGCCATGTATTTCAGCGGAACCTGCGTGGTCATACGCATCGCCCGCTTTCGCAGCAGGATACCTTCTGGACGTGGCGGCGTGCCATGTATGAAGAGGCGCAACACATGACTCCCGAACAGCTCTATGAGCTGGCGCTGCGGACGTATCGGGAAATGCTGGCAAATGGCTATACCAGTGTGGGCGAGTTCCATTATGTTCACCATCAGCCCGATGGGACGCCCTATGAGCAGCCAAACGCGATGGCTGAGGCAGTGCTTCGAGCCGGGAAAGAGGCCGGTTTGCGCGTGGTGCTGCTGATGACGGCCTACGCTCGCGGCGGCTTTAACCAGCCAGTGGAAGAGGGGCAGAGACGCTTCTGTGATCGCTCGGTGGATGCCTATCTTGCCCGTGTGGAGGCGTTGCGCTCGGAGGGCGTTTTGATCGGTCTGGCTCCTCATTCGGTACGCGCGGTGCCGGGAAACTGGTTTCATGAGATCGCGCGTTATTGTCGTACCTATCAGCTTCCATTGCACGTTCATGCTGACGAGCAGGTAGCCGAGATCGAACAGTGCAGACTTGCACATGGATGTTCCCCGATTGAGTTGCTAGAGCGCTACGGAGCGTTGTTCCCGCTAACCACGATTGTGCATGCGACCCATGCCAACGCCAGAGAGATAGAGCTGCTGGCGCTTCATGGCTGCACTGTGTGCGTCTGTCCGACAACCGAGGGAGATCTTGGGGATGGTATCGCACCCTATGCCGAGCTACGGGCCGCCGATATCCCGCTGTCCATTGGCTCGGATAGCAATACGCGCCTTGATCCGATTGAGGAACTGCGTTGGGCAGAATATACGGCGCGCATGCGCTATCAGCGACGGCGGGTACTGGTCGCGGGAGAACTGGAAGCGCCAGGGCCCCTGTTGCTGGACTATGGCACACGACGCGGCGCGGTGGCGCTCAAGCTGGCAACGGGTAGCATTGCCCCTGACCTGCTGGCCGATTTTGTGGTTGTCGACCTCGAACACCCGTCGCTTGTGGGCTGGACGCAACAGGATTTCCTTGACACGCTCTTTTTCGGCTCCTCTTCCGAGGCAATCGTCCAGACATGGGTGCAGGGGCAGAAGGTCTACGAGCGGAGATAGAGACCCGATCAGGCCCCTATCTCGTCTGGCGTAGACGCGGTTTTCGCGCTCTGGGTCCATATACCGAGGCGTCGCTGTTGGGGCTGGCGTCTCGGTTTTGGTTCGAGCACTGTTTGCTCGCTGGCAAGGCGCAGCGCTTCCTCGATCGCGCGATCAAGCTGCGGATCGCTGCCCTGGACGAAATCCTGTGGCGCAATATCGACCTCAATATCAGGGTCGGTGCCATAGTTCTCGATATTCCAACCCACATCAATGAACCAGTTCGCGTATTCTGGCTGCGTGGTGGTGGTGCCATCGACCAGATGATGATTGAGTGTATAACCGATCACTCCGCCCCAGGTGCGCGTTCCAATGAGCGGACCGAGGTTCATGAGCTTGAAGGCATGGCTGAAGATATCGCCATCTGAGCCTGCATGCTCGTTGGTCAACGCGACCATCGGTCCACGCGGAGCCTCTTTCGGATATGGCGCGGGTTGTCCCCAGCGCGAGATCTTGCAGCCGAGGCGCTTGCGGGCCAGTTTCTCCAGCAGCAGGCCGGAGACATTACCACCACCATTCCAGCGCACATCAACAATCAGGCCGGGACGATCATATTCAGCCAGAAAGCCGCGATGGAACTCAGCATAGCCCTTTGGCCCCATATTCGGGATGTGGATATAGCCCACGCGCCCCTGCGAGCGCTCATGGACATAACGGCGGTTCGTCTCAACCCAATCGCGGTAGCGGGCCTCACGCTCCATTGCCAGCGAGATCGCGTGCACTGTGACGATGCGAGTTTCGCCCGTTTTTGCCGACTCAATTGTCAGTTGAACCTCATACTCCGCCTGATTAACCAGCAAGGCTTGTGGGCTGCGCTGTGCGCTGACGCGTTGCCCGTTGATCGCCAGCACCGCATCACCAACCTCGATATTCAGGCCGGGAGCGGTGAGCGGTGAAGTGGCCTCGCGGTCCAGCGGGTCGCCCTTGATAATGCGGGCGATCCGATAGCGTCCGGTGGCCTCATCATAGTGCCAGTCGACGCCGAGCGAGCCCTGACGATAATAGACACCCTGTCGATACGCGCCACCATATTCATACGTGTGCGAGGTGCCAAGTTCACCCTGCAACTCGTGAATCAGGTCGGAGAGCTCCGAGCGCGAGCTGACACGCTCCAGCAGCGGCGCATAGCGGGCGTACATCGAATCCCAGTCAATGCCGGACATATCTTCGGTCCAGAAATGTTCTCTCTGTAAACGCCAGGCCTCGGCGAACATCTGCTTCCACTCGCTGGCCGGTTGCACCGAGACTTTCACCCGGTCCAGATCGAGCCAGCCACTTTCTTTCGAGGGGGTATTGCTCTCGGAGCGTGGCTTCTCACAGTTGCGCAGCACGCGCAGGCGAGTCCGCGAGCGATACAGCAGCGTGGAGCCGTCACGCGACAGGGTTAGCTCATTGACCGAATCTGCAATCCGTTCCAGGTTCTGTGTTTCAAAGTCATAGCACTCAACCCAGCCTTTCGCGGGTCCTGATAGCTCACCGTTCAGGCCGCTGACAAGGAAGAGCACTTTACCGCGCAGCGCAAGGATGCCATCGTAGCGTGCTTCGCCGGTCGGGAAGGGTACGGCGCGGCTGGTGATGCCTTCAAATTGAATGCGCACGGTGCGTCGTGGGCCGCTGTTCACCTCATGAAGTGGTGTTGCGGGAAGCACCTTTTCTTCCTGTGCGGCGCTCTCGCCTCCGGGGATAGTCTCTTCAACAGAGGCAGATGTTGTCTTCCACGTGTCGGGCTGACGATCCTTCAACAGCCGCGATTCAACCTCGAATGGCGAACGGATATCGTTGCGCAATGGGAGCGCATACGGGATCACACCGCGCGGGAAGCTCCATTCAAACTGCATGTTATCGGAGACCGGATTAAAGACACGGTAGCTCAGGAAGTAGAGGAACCTGCCGTCCGGGTCAAAGCTTGGCGAGACGTCGGAGCGCACTGGATCGGTGACAACATGCGTTTCCCCGGTATTGATATTGCCGATTTTGATCGCGCGCTTTTGTCCTGAAAGTGGGAAACTATAGGCGATCCATTGCCCATCAGGAGACCAGGCCAGATCATAGATGCGTGCATGCTCGCTTGCATCGAGAATCATCGACATGCTGGTTGCCAGATCGACAAGTATCAATTCCTGGCGGTGGTTGGTAATCGCGACAATATCGGCGGTAGGCGATACTTCAAACTCAAGCACACGACCTAGATCGAGCTCAGTGAGCATTTGTGGCTCTTCATCGCTATCCGGATTGAAGATGACGAGTGTCTCATAGCCCGGAGCGTCACAGATCGCAACCAGCCGATGCCCGTCGTTGAGCCATTCGAGGAAGCGATAGCGTACGCCATCCTGCTCGCCATGCTGCACAACCGCGCCTTCCCAGTTGCTCATAGTGAAGGCCTTGCCACGAGTGGTCAGTGCGACGGCGTGCCCCCGTGGATGCAGCGCGAACGTATCAAGGTAGTGATCAGCCGCGACGAACTTACGGTTGAGTTGTGTACGTGGGCCTGGCATGGTGAGCGGAACCTGCTGTACATGCCCGGTACGTGGATCGAACAGGTAGAGGTCCGCCGCCATCTGAAAGACAAGCTGCTCTCCGTCCGTCGAGAGATGGCGGGCGTAGAAGTCGTGAAAGTCCGTATGGCGCTGAAGGTCCTCCCCAGCGGGTGTACAGGAATAGATGTTTCCCGTTCCTTCATGGTCGGACAGGAAGTAGATTCGGGCGCCAATCCAGCATGGGTCGGTGATATTGCCGTTGAGGTTGAGAAGTCGGGTAAAAGTTCCTTCTCCGGTTGGATCGCACCAGAGATGACCGACGTTACCGCCACGATAGCGTTTCCAGTAGGCGGGCTCTTCGGTGTTGCGCCCGATCACGACCCCTTTTCCCGGACCAAAGGAGACCGCGCTTGCCATTCCGTACGGTAGCAGGTGCGGTACGCCCCCTTCCGGGCTCACAGCATAGATGACGTTGTAGTCATGGTGAAATTGACCTGCGTTGCTTGTGTAGAGAATGGAGGAACCATCAGGGGTCCAGCCAACGACACGACAGGAGACGCCATCGAAGGTCAGGCGGCGGGCCGGGCCTCCCTGAGCGGGCATCACGTAGACTTCTTCCGGGCCTTCTTCGCGGCCCACGTAGGCGATCCATTGCCCATCTGGAGAAAAACGGGGGTGGCTTACTCGGCCCGTTCCTGCTGTCAGGCGCTCTGCGCGTCCTCCCTTGCTCGAAACCTGCCAGAGATCGTCTTCCGAAACAAAAACGATAAGATCATGATAAATGGTAGGGAAGCGAACATAACCGAGCGAAGGCATTCTAACTCCTTTTGGCGAGTAGCCAGATGTTGAAATGTTCATAGTGTGCTTACTGATGTTCTGATGCAAAGGGATGAATCTATAGAATATCCGTCAGTATGATAGACGTGTGTAGAATGCAGTATTTATCAGGAGATAAATTGATATTACCTGAGTTAAATAGATTATATCACTACTGTCAGGTACTGTCTAGAATAGTAGAGCTGTATGGGAAAATAGTCACTGCATGAGTGCTGAAAATGCGACTGGAAGTGTAGATATCGCGACACATTAAGCGGCTCCTCAGGCCAGTGCGAGGGGGAAAGCTCGGCACCGTTTGCCTATCTGTATTATCTGTATATACTCGCTCATTCCACTTTTTCAGAATGAGCGATCTTCAGAAGAAACAAAAATAACGAATTTCTGCCGAAACGTTGCCTGCATGATTTTTAGAAGCGCTTATAGATGCACATTGAAACGTTGCGAAATGGTTGTGCTCCGGTTGAAATATGTATGAGCTCGCTTGTGAAGCTTTTTTTGTTGGAAAAAAAGCATCGAAATTTCGGCGAAAGTCGTTTATAATAGTGAGTACAGATCAATGAAAGAATGCTCGTATTCTGGCAGGCCAATGATGGCCCTGTGTATAGCACCGAGTCAAAGAGGAGTAGGAACTATGAACGAGCAAGAGTGCAAACGTATTGGACGATATCATTCATGTGTTGAGAATGGACAACTCAAGCTGTATTACCATCAGGTTGGTGACCCCAACGGCTTCTATGGTTCAATGGACCCCGAAGAAACACTTGGGCTTCTAGAATTCCTCTCAAGACATCGGGAAGCCATCTATCAGGCCGTAAATCAGAAAGAAATGCAGCAGCATTACCTCTAAATAGAACGAAAGCCAGAAACAGACGCTTGTTGGGACAGGGAGCGGGAATGCCCCTGCTCGTTTCCCCATGCAAGCAACAGATGCAGCAGTTCGGCTGCTGAAGCGTGAAACTGCTATCGAGAGCAAGCAACAGGTCGTATCCTGTCCTTGCTCTTTTTTGTCGGCACAAAAGATGAGAAATGTATACCAAATAGGGGCTGTTGCGACCTTTTCTAGACGATAAAGACAACGAACTTCTGTATAGAAAGGCGTATTATTAAAAATATGGGGCCTTATCGGGTAGAAGGGAGAGAACATGGCGATTCTATACAGGAGCGAACAGATGAATCTGGTCTCATTCTCGATCAAAACCAAAGGGATGCACAACTTTATCCGGCGGCTCTGGACCGTTTTTGCGCGTTTTGGGTTCACTGAGGGGAGGACACGTCGCTCTCTCTACTCAATTATGGATGCGCTCTCTTCTTATAAGGGATCGCCTACCTTTTTTATTCCCGCAATTGTGTTGCAGAGGCATCCCCGGCTTATTGCTGAGCTTGCCGAGAATGGAGCCGAGATAGGGATACATGGATATATTCATAACGACTATCGGGCCCTGAACCGGGACGAGCAATACCACCATGTGCGTAGGGCGATAGAGGTATTCGAGAGCGTGCCACTTGTCTTTCAGGGATTCCGTAATCCGTATCTCGGGTGGACCGAAGAAACGCTGGACGTGTTTACTGAGCTGGACTTGACCTATGATAGCAATGAGGCCGTCATCCACGATGTCATAGACCGCAGCCGCTTTACGCCGACGCTACTGGATGGGCTTGAGAAGTCACTGGCACTCTTTCAGGCTATTCCTCCTGGAACCTATGCCCTGCGACCGCACTTTGAGGGAAACCTGCTCCGTATTCCGACAAGTATCCCCGATGATGAAATGCTCTTTGATCGCCTGCGCGTCACCAATGCGCACGAGTTGGGCGAGATCTGGTGCCGCGTGATGCAGAATGTCTATGACTATGGCGGGATCTACGCCTTGAACTTGCATCCGGAGCGGGGCGTCCTCTGTCGGCGTCCGCTGGATATGCTGTTGCGCTACGCTGCCGAGTTGCCCGGAGGGGTCTGGCTGGCGCGTCTGGATGAAGTGGCCCAATGGTGGCGCGAGCGCAGCCGCTTCAGTATTCAGATCACGCCCCGGGGATCTCATTTCTGGCAGATTGAGGCGACCTGTACCCCACGAGCAACGTTGCGTGCTCGCAACATCTCAGTAGATTACCAGCTTCCGACCGTGGGCCGAGAGCTTACCTGTAAGCCGCGCTGTATCGTGCAATCCAGTAAGTGCCCCTGTATCGGCCTCTCGCTGCGAACGCCGCGTTCCGTTTCCCACTTTTTGCAGGAAGAGGGTTACCCCACGCACTATTGCGCGCAGGAACAGGCCGAACAGTATGCGCTCTACCTGGACATGCCTGAAGGGATGGGAGCCTCGCGCCATGAACTCCGTTCGATTGGTTGCGAACTGATCCAGCGTATCGAGCAATCCGATGCGCCGCTGCTCTATTTTGGCGCCTGGCCGAACAACTGCCGGGCTGCCCTGGCGATCAGCGGCGATATCGATTCAATCACGATACAGGATTTCTTCTTGCGCATCCTTGAAGTGCATCAACAGAAGAGGGTTCACGAGCAGAGTGCCGTCTAGAAAGGCCTACCTGGCAATCGAGAGCGGTCGCTTCTCCGGCAAGGGGTTTTCAGCCAGAGCGCTCAACAGGTGTTGATAGCGCTGTGCCATCTTCTCCCATTGATAGGGTAGGTAATCCTCGGCCGCGTTAGCAACCATGCGTGCTCGCTCCTCCGGGTGCTCATAGAGGGAGATGATCGCATCGGCGAACTCCTGCGGGTGCTCGGGACGACAGAACTTAATTGACTCCGGACGGAACATCGAGCGAATCGCGGGTGTGTCAGAGGCGATGATGGGACGGCGCATCCAGGCGAATTCATACGCCTTTGTCGGGAGCACCAGATCCATAAAACCGTCACTGCGATACGGAATAATGCCGATGTCGCCATGCACCACAAAATGGACTAGCTCTTCGGAAGGGCTACTATCGGTAAAGACAACTCGGTCGGCAACATCCAGCTTCCGGGCAAGTTCCTGCAAATAGGGTAGATGTTCACCGCGCCCCTGAATATCCAGTCGCAGTGTCGGCACGGCATGGCGTGCAATGGCAACCGCACGGATCGCGATATCCAGGCCATTCCGTTCGGAAATCGTGCCGTGATACATCAAAATAAATGGCTCATCGTCTGAGGCACGCGGACGCGGGTGCTGCTGTAGCGCTTCCGGGAAGATCTTCGGATCGGCGCTGTTCAGAATGATCGTCATTTTCTCTGGTGGAACGCCGCGTTGTAGCAGCAGGCGCTCAAAGGGAGGTCCGACCGTGATGACGTGATCGGCGAACGCGGTCGAAAGCCGCTCCTGAAGCCGAGCAAGCCAGGTAACAACCGGTTTTACGTTTGATTTTGCTTTCGCTGCCATCAGTTCCGGGCAGGTATCCTGAACCTCAAGAATGACTTTCGCTCCGGCCAGCTTCGGGAGCAGCGCCGCAAACACAAGATAGTCTGGCATATTGTGCACATGAACAATATCATAGGGGCACTGTCGATGAAGCTGTGCGACTTTCACTCCGGCTTGTAGAAGGAAGACGCTCCAATCGAGCAGCGTGCGTGGCAGAGAACGCCCGAAGCCCCGGTCCATCGGAAGGCGAAAGGCACGCACGCCGTTGATGATCTCAAAGCTCTGCTCGTGCGGCTGACGCAAGCAAATGACATCGACCTCTGCGCCACCGTCTATTGCGGCTTCAGCGACGCGGCGGACGAGTACATCAAACGGGTACCAGTCGAAGGTAATGGTTGCAACTCGAATCGGTGTCATTGTTTTTCCTATCCTCTTTGAGCAAACTAGTTACGATGATATGCGACTTGTGCGGACCCATTCGCCGGTATGCTTCTTGTTCCTGCGCAGTGCCAGAATGACCCACAGTTTCCAGAGGATGAAACGGGGTGCGTGCAGCAACGCCAGATAGACAGCCCGAGGAGGGCGGAGCAGATACAGCGCAGTGCCCGCATAGAAACAGAGCGCCAGGAGAAGGAGAGCGTTGATTGCAAGCGATACGGGCGAAAAAAGAACCAGAGATGCGAGTAGCGTGAGCAGGCAACCACTGACAATGACAGAGAGTGGTGGGGTGAGAAGCTCTGCGATTGCCTCCAGTCGTGCCAGATCGTGGTGTTGTATCCCGGCCTTGAGCAGGCTGCATACAGTTTGCCAGGTACTTCGCTGCTCTTCTGCGGCTTCCCATCGAATATCCTGTGTGCGCATCTGCTGAAACGTGGTTGGCATCTCGGAGCGGACCAGTGCTTCGGGCACATAGCGCACACGAATGCCATTGGTAATAAGCGTCAGATAATATTGGTAGTCCTCGGCCAGTGAGAACGCCTGCCAGGGGTGCCGTTGCAGTGTGGCTCGGGCAAGACACATGCCATTTCCTGTGAGAGTCGAGGAGGCTCCCAGACCGTTGCGCCCGAGTGGTCGTACATGATTCATCAAGGTGAGCGCGATCAGGCGCAGGGCCGTGCTCGGTGAGTCTGTAGGATTCAGGACGGTGTTCTGTCCTTGCAAGGCGAGTGCACCGTTACGGAGCTCATAGGCGAATGCACGTAAAAAGGACGGTGTCACCACTGAATCGGCATCCAGGATGACATAGGCATCATAGATCTCTCCTTCAATCCGCTTGAGTAGCCAGTTGAGCGCGTATCCTTTGCCACGTCTGGTGGTATCGGTACGCTCATGAACCCGGGCATAAGGTCGCGCAATTTCAGCAGTATGGTCGGTGCAATTATCTGCGACCACATGGATTGTATAGCGATCTTTCGGGTAATCAAGCGCCGCGAGGCTCTCAAGCAGCTTCTTGATCACGCTTTCCTCATTATGGGCAGGGATCAGAAGCGCGAATGTGACGTCGTCGGCATGCGCAATATTCAGCGTTCTCCGTTTCCGCGAGACGATGATTGCCAGGCAGGAAAGCAGGCAGAGATAGAGCAAGGGCAGGGCCAGACAGAGCGTCATCAGCAGAAGCAGCCAGCGAAGCGCTTCCAGCATCATCGAAAATACAGGCATAAGAGCGATACCCCCTGTTCAAGCGAGCTGTTCCAGGATGTGGAGGAGGCGGTCCCCGCATCGTTGCCAGCTATAGTGTGTCTCGACCAGCGCGCGTCCTGCCTGCCCGAGCCTCTGGCGTAGTTCAGGCTCGCGCAAGAGCCGGAGGATGGCAGCAGTGAACGCCTCCGGTGTGTCTGCCAGCAAAAGATGTTTCTCATGTTCGACCGCCAGCCCTTCTGCGCCGATACTGGTCGAGACGACGGCCTTTTGCATAGCGAGCGCCTCAAGAATCTTGATCCGCGTGCCACTGCCGATCAGCAGCGGCACAATGGCGATAGAGGTGCGTTGAAAGTAGGGGCGTGTGTCGGGGACGCTCCCCGTTACCGTGATTCCGGGCTGGTTGGCGAGTCGCAGAATGTCAGGTGGTGGATTCTTCCCGACAATGCACCATTGCAGCGCAGGGACATGCTGTCGAAGGGTCGGCCAGCACTCACGGGCGAAAAAGAGGACTCCGCTTGTATTCGGATAGTAGTCAATCGAGCCAGTGAACAGCAGTTGTGGTGGCTCCACTTCACCTTCAGTGATGGGGGTGAAGGAGGTGAGATTGACGCCGTTAGGTACAACCTCTATAGGGCGGTCAGGCACAAGCTTGTGCAGGATATGCTGCTCGCGCTCGCTGGTCACAAGGATCAGATCAGCTTTGCTACATTGTGCCAGCTCGTATGGCCTGACAAGACGATACTCAAGCCAGTTATAGAGCTTGCGGAGGGCGTTACTGTCATGCTGATAGCTTCGGCACAGTAGCTCGAACTCAAGATTATGTTGTAGCAGAATCGTTCTGGTTCCCGGCGGAAGGCGCATCCCCGCGCTCAGGGCACAGTCAAAGATCACGGCATCATAGTGAGTCAGGCGAAAGTGCTCGTCAATGGCCTGTTGCATGACCGGATGCGTGTAGCGCAGAAGCGTATTGGATTTTCCCCGGGCCAAATTCAGCAATTGACGAACGCGCTTCTGTTGCCCTGTGCCCGGACGTGTAAGCACATGAATCGTGTTGACAAAGCTGCTCAGGCGGGTGATATCCTCCTCTATATGGATTTCATCCGGTTGAGCGGCTGCCAGGAGCGAGACAGGATGTTGCTGTGCCAGCGCTTTAAGCAGAAAGAAACTTCTCGCTTTAGCGCCCCACGTGGGCGACGGCAGATAAGGGGATATGACGAGTAGTCTCATTCCTCTCTCCTCCCTGTTGAGCGGCGTCAAGTGTGGGCAGCTTGAACAGGATGCCCGCGAGCAGGCCAAGATAGATCACATTGCGATAGAAGAACAATTGATAATCGGCGTAGGCAACAATAATCTCCATCACTGCAACAGCGACTACATAAATCGCGACAAGCTGCAAATAGGGGTCCCGTAGCGTGCGGGCGATAATGCAGCCTCGCACGATCAGCGCGCCGAAGAGATACCAGAGTGCCAGATAGCCAGCCGGACCAAGTCGCATCCAGATCCAGTAGATGGTATTGTGTGGCACCAGCGTATAGTATGGATCCTGTTCTGAGATGTCCGGGAGTGGCACCGGTTGCAGGAACTCTTTGCCAAAGCCATAGCCAAGCAGCGGATTCTGTTTGGCCGTATACTTCAGATCAAAGTTTTCGATGTCTCGATAGATATTGGATGAATACTCGTCTTTATCGATGGTTGGTTGCGCGTTAAAGACCGAGAGCACGGCCCGGGCTGGCGCTCCCGCTAATCCGCTCGCGTGACTGAAGGCAAGTGTGTAGGCACCGCCGAGTAGCGCACAGAAGAGCATCAGCGCGATCAACAGGGGGCGTAGTCGCTTCTTGAGGACGAAGATCAGGCACCACGCGACGCCCATTCCTGCCAGCAACGCAACATAATCGGCGCGGCGATCATTGGCGATAGTCGAGAAGATCACCGGAGGCAGCGCCAGTAACGCCACGAGAAATTGTCCCCGCCGCCGATGATGCAGACAGAAGAGCATGACCAGCAACAAGAGCGCCACAAAGAAGAAAGACTCTTCATGCGACATGATCTCGTTGTGCCCGTGCATCTGCCCGCCGTACTGTACAATGAAGATATAAACGCCCTGCCAGCCTTTGAAGGTCGCTCCCAGAATGACAAGCCAGAAAAACACCTGTACTTGCTCTTTACGCTCAAGCAGGTTGTATGCCAGCATATAGGAGAGAAAGAGGTACCAGAGGGGCCGGACTTCCAGCACCGTAGATTTAAGACTGCCTCCGCTGGTCAGGCCGTGGAGCACTCCCCATGCCACACAGAGCAGAAAGCAGCAGTAGGGCCAGAAAAGGGGACCGCCCAGAAGCGGGCGCTGTCGTTTCGAGAGCCTATGACCGACAAGGATCAGGAGCGTGAAAAGGAAGAAGAAGCCTATCGGGCGCTCAACCAGTCCCTCCAATTGAGGCGGCCAGTAGAAGAGATAGAGCCGATCTGTGCCGATAGGTATCGGGCGGGCGTTCTGTTCGATCAGGACCACGCACCCTACTGCCAGAAACAGACCGATAGAGGGCCAACGGAGGATGAAAAGCAGGCAGAGAATCACCACACCGAGGCTGGCCAGCAGCAAGAAGCCAATCTGTACGCCGACCAGTGTCATGAGCGGCGTGATTCCGATGGTTATGGCAAAGAGCAAGGCGAAAAGCCGCGTTTCGGAACGCTTTCGAGTTGCCTGTAATGTCTGGACGTCTGCCAGTTTTCCCTCGGGATGAAAGAGTTGATGCATTGCCATAATCACGCTTTTCAGGTTAATGAGACAAAGAGAACCATTGCAGCAACAAGAGAGAACAAGAGCCAGCGCGTGCGCCGGGTAAACGAGCGTGAGCATAGCCCGATCAGCAGAAAAGCGCTGAGCAAGGCGGCAATGGTTTTCATATATCCTCGTTCTTTCTTTTCAGGGTATTAGAGCAGGCGCTGCAACCAGCGTGGAATCTTGCTGACCATCTGGTTCAGAATCACGCCCTGCACTGGCAGATTCTTCAATTGCTCGGTTGTTTCGGCGATCATCAGATCAGTCGTTTCGCCAGAGCGCACTACAATCACCAGCGATTCCACCAGCGTAGCGGCCAGTTTCCCATATGCCGATGAGACCACCGGCGGAAGATCAACAATAAAGAAGTCATCAGGGGTGTTGAAGAGTTTCCGCAGACCATGTTGACGCATCTGCTGAAGCTGCTTCACCGCGCTCGACCTGCCATTTCCGGCGGGAATTACCGTCAGATTTGGCCCGACAATGTAACGGATATCTTCAAGCTGGCACTCGCCGCGAAGCCATTCCGCCAGGCCGGGGGTCGCTGGAATCTCAAAATACGTGTGTATATCCGGGTGTTCCCAGTTGCATTCAAGCAGCGTTACCGGGTTGGTTGTGTCGTTCGCGAGGGTTTTTGCCATAATAGCCGCAAGAAAGGTTTTCCCCTCTCCTGCAATCGAGCTGGTAATGCCGAGACTGCGAGCCGGGTCGGTGTCAGGGAAAAAGGTGGATAGACAGAGTTGCCTGCACCGCTCTTGAAGCATGGAGATATTGGCCTTGTCCTGTTTCGCGATGGCCGGAGGAAGGGGTGAGCTCTGTGGCGTTTTGGCCTGCTGCTTGACGGGTGTCAGAGATGTTTGCTGTTGATCCTGTGTTTGCATGCTACTTCATTCCTTCTGTTTCGGATGCCTAGCGCGTCTGTTCAAGGGCAACAGGAATAGCCTTTGCTGCCAGCTGCGGAACCTGCATCAACACGGGTAGATTGCTCATTTTATGCAGGTCCTGAGCGGTGTAAATGGCGCGATTGCGACGATACAGGATAACGATATAGATGACGCAGCTTACGAGTGCGAGGCCCAGAGCTACACCGGCTGCGATGAGATACAGGCGGGTTCGCGACTCATGATATTGTGGGACTTTCGGAGGATCGATCACGCTGAAAATGGTGTCTGTGTCCTTTCCCTGGCTGCTTAGCTGGCGTTGCAGATCCGCAATACTGTTCTGGATATTCTCTACTTTGGCTTGTGCCTGCTTGGTTTGGGAGTGCAGCAGGGCATATTGCGGGTTGGAGAGCGAGGCATAATCGGGATTGGTGCGCAAAACATCCTGCGTGAGATCTGGATGGTCGGCAAGGAATTTTGCTTCTGCATCCGCCGCTGTCTTTAATTCATTTTGTGCATCCTGGAGCAACTTTTTATAATTTTCCAGTAACTTTTGCGCTTCAGCAATAATCAATACCTGACTTTGAGAACTAAAGTTCTGAAGAACGGCTTGAACTACTTTTTGAGCTATTTGAGGGTCGCGATTTGCATACGAGACGGTAAACATGTTATACCCCTGAGCTTTGACCTCAACGTTCTGTGTGATCTCCTCATAGAGGGCATCATCCAGCCGTGATGGGGTCGAAAGGACATCCTGAGGCAGGTTGAGCGTGGCGGCTACATTGGTGTTCCTGGCGATATTCAGGGCAACGGCGCGCGTGTGAAGTAGCTCGTTGAGCGCGGTTACCTGGGTTGTGGCTGGTGTGGCTTCGAGATTGCTTTCAACTCCGGTGCTGCCGATAACCTCATAACGGCGCAGGGCCCAGAGTGAGGCGGTCGTGCGATAGGTATAGGGAAGGAAATAGACAACGACAGCGCTGATAAGCGGAGGGATCAGTAGAATAAGGAGAAGTGCCAGCTTGTGCCGAAAAATCTCCTCTAGCGTACGACGCATAGCGGACTCCTCTGACCACTAAAAACGGATTGGTCGCTTTTCAGGATAGTACATCGATAAGTACACCCTTGAGGATACACTACTTCTATCGTGAATTGGTTGTTATGAATGTCGAGAAAGTGTTAGGAAGAGGAAGGCTCTGTGTATATTCTGGTACCTGATTCCCGGTAGCGGGCAGATATCGGGTCAGTCGCTGCTTGAGCCTGAACGAAGCGGCGGGAATGATAGCAGATGGTTGCGATATCAATACCTTTTTCTGTGTGCATCTTGCTACCAATTTGATACCAAGATCGGGCTAAACTCTACCAATTGCGACAAACTCTCTACCTGAGAGACGATCTTTTCAGAACGGACGGGTGGTATCTTCTGTTGCAGACGGAGGATTTGTATGTTGTAGCTTCATGTGAAGCGAAACAAAGAGACTGAGAAGCAGACAGAGGAAAAGCGGTGGAAAAGAACACCCGGATCGTTATTGGTGCAGGTCCTTATGGCCTTTCAATCGCGGCCCATTTACTGGCTCAGGGAATTCCAACACAGGTCTTTGGAAAGCCTATGGAGTTCTGGGAAAAAATGCCTGCAAGGATGTATCTGAAGTCCGTGTGGAGTGCCTCAACGCTGTTTGATCCCGAGGGTCACTATAGTCTGGATCGTTACTGCCAGGTGCGAGGGATCGGGCGCCGGGAGCCGATCCCCTTGTCATTCTTTGTGGAGTACGGGCAATGGTTTCAGCAACAGGCCGTGCCAGACGTGGATGAGACGTATGTGCGTCTGTTAGAACGAGACGGCAATGGTTTTCGGCTGGAGTTGGCCGATGGGCGCAGCCTGAAAACTCATTCTGTGGTGCTGGCAACAGGGATCGCTCCTTTCTACCATGTGCCTGACTTTGCCCGCGATCTTCCCGCATCACTGGTTGCCCATACCCATGTTGAGACGGATTATACCCCGTTTCAAGGCAAGCGTGTTGTCGTTGTGGGAAGCGGTCAGAGTGCCCTGGAGACGTCGGCGCTGCTGAACGAGACCGGGGCGCAGGTTGAATTGATTGCGCGTGGTCCCGTGATCTGGATTAACCGCAAACTCTATGACTCGACGGGGCCGCTGAAGCACATCTTCTATCCGCCCAGTGATGTGGGGCCTCCGGGACTGAACTGGTTGGTTTCATTCCCGCTTCTCTTCCGCAAGTTTCCAGATACGGCCCGTCAGGTGATGGATCGCCGCGCTGTTCGTCCCGCGGGAGCGCAGTGGCTGCGTCCGCGCATTGAGAACTGTGTGCGTGTGACCGAGCGAACACAGGTGGTGCGAGCTGAGGTGCGAGGTGAGACGCTGCGGCTGTACCTGAGTGACAGGACGGAACGAGAGATTGATTTTCTCTTCCTCGGGACAGGCTACCGCCCGGATATTCGCAAGGTGGACTACCTCTCACCCGAACTGCGAGCGCAAATCCAGACACGAAACGGCTATCCAATCTTGAACCAGTGGTTCGAGACCTCGGTTCCCGGATTGCATGTCGCGGGTGCCCTGGCAAATCACACCTTCGGCCCCATCTGCCGCTTTGTAGCGGGCGCGAAAGTTCCAGCTCAACAGATTGCGCGATATGCGAGGGCAGAAGGATAACAAGTTGAGAAGATAAAGGGAAATGTATGTCACAGCAGCATGAGATGCCATTAGCCGTTGTGCTTGGGAGCGATTTTAAAGCGCTAGGTGTTGTGCGTAGTCTTGGGCGAAGAGGTATACCGTGCGCTGTGGTTGACAATATACCTCGTTCTGCCTGGTTTTCGCGCTATACCAGAATGCGTATCAGATGGGGCGGGTACATGGGTGATGAACGGTTTCTGCACTTTTTGTTGTCTCTGGCGAAGAGGCCAGGTTTTGAGCGGGCCGTCCTGATCCCCGTACAGGATGAGGGTGTTGAGTTGATTGCCAGACACTCAGGTCCGCTCTCCCGGTTATACCGACTGGTGACGCAGGATTGGGATGTAATCCGCTGGTCAAGTGATAAGCGACTGACTGATCAGCTCGCCCGCGAAGTGGGTGTACCCTATCCGCAAACGTGGTATCCCCGCAACGAGCGCGATCTAGGTATGCTGGATATTCCCTTTCCCGTGATTATCAAGCCAGCGATCTCAGTTCATTTGCAATATACGCTGCGGCGGAAGGCGCTTTCCGCGATGACGCTTGATGAACTACGTGCACAGTATCAGCGGGCGGCAGCGGTAATTCGAGCTGATGAGATTATGGTGCAGGAACTGATTCCCGGACCGGGTCGAGAGCAATATTCGGTCGGGGCTTTCTGTCACGAGGGGCGCATTGTGGCCTGTATGACAGTCAGAAGAACCCGCCAATATCCCATTGATTACGGCCTGGGAAGCAGCTTCGTTGAGGCACTTGAGAATCCCGAACTCGTGGCCCTGGCTGAGAAACTGGTGCGCCATATGGGAGTTTCGGGCATGGTCGAGATCGAGTTCAAGTACGATGCTCGCGTGCGCACATATAAGCTGCTGGATGTGAACGTGCGTCCCTGGGGCTGGCATGCGCTCTGTCCTGCCTGTGGTCTGGATTTTTCCTATATGCAGTACTGCGCGGCATTAGACATGCCAATTGAGCCGGTGACACCTCAGTATGGCTACCATTGGGTGCGCCTCTTGACCGATATCCCGGCAGGCATTCAGGAGGTGCGGCAGGGGCTCAGTACGCCGTTCACCTATCTGCGCTCTCTCTTCGGGCGGACCGTCTTCTCCGTGTTTGACCTGAACGATCCCGTTCCGCTGCCCGCCGATTTCGCGATAGCGCTGATGAGGCGGGTGTTCCCCCGGTCGTTTTCTGGTGGCTTTCCTGTGAAGGGAGTGTTAAATGAGCAGGCTCCGTAGAGTGGTGAACAACACCGTCATTTCACTGGCAGGGCAGCTTGTCACCTGGGCCTCGACGTTCCTGTTAATGGCGGCCTATGGGCGTTTTCTGGGTGATGTGAAGTTCGGTGAGCTCTATTTTGCTACCAGCTTTGTGCTACTGATCGGGATTCCCATCGAGCGTGGTTTCGATCAGCAAGTGACACGGGAAGTGGCGCAGAGGCCGGATCAGGCGTTGCGCTACCTCTCGAACACGGTCCTGATCAAAACCGTGCTCTGGGTCGTGTTATTTGCGCTGTTGCTGTTTCTCTGCCGGCTGCTTGGCTACAGCGAAGAGGTCTACCGTCTGGTGATGATCTGTGGCGTTTCGCTCCTCAGCACCTCGATCGCGACCACGTTTGGCTCGGTGCATTACGCGTTTGAGCGTGTCTTGCATCCGGTCATCGGCACTATTCTGGAGAAGGGGCTGACGGCGCTGGTGGGTATTCTGCTGTTGAGGAACGGGGCGACAGTGCAGACGATGGCGTTCGTGCTACTTGGCGGCTCGTTGGTCAGTATGCTCTGGCAGGCGTTCTGGTGCTTCAAGGCAGTTGGCTTCGGTTTCGCGCTGGATCGGGCCGTCTTGCGGGCCCTGTTACGCACAAGCATCCCTTTCATTGTGTATGGAATGGTTGGTGTGTTGTATTATCGCCTTGATACGGTAATGCTTTCACTAATGACCAATGATGCCGTTGTGGGCTGGTATGGCGCGGGCTATCGCCTGTTTGATACGCTGACATTCCTGCCCAATCTGATTATCTCGGCTATCATGTATCCTGTCTTCTCAAAACTGTCGATGCAGGATGAAGGGGCTCTCAAGACGGCCATTGAGAAGACGATGAACTTTCTGTTGTTCTGCGGGCTGCCCATTGCGACGCTGATGATTCTATCAGCGCCGAATATTCTTGGTTTTCTCTATCATCGAACCGAATTTGACCATACAATCCCGGTCCTGCAAGCGCTGGCTCCGGGACTGGTGTTTCTGTATCTGAACTCCATTTTCAGCGCGATTGTGGTCAGCCTGAAGCAGGAAAAGAAGATTATGGTGCAGGCAGCTATTGCGCTGGTCTTTAACTGTCTGGGAAACGTGGTCTGTATTCAGCTTTTCCAGCATGTAGGCTCTGCCGCGATTACCTCATGCACTGAAATGCTACTCTGCGGACTCTATTTCTTCTTCTCGGTTCCGCGCCACCTGTTGCCGCGTCGGAGTGCGATGGTGCTGCTCAAGACACTGGTGGCGTGCGTGGCTCTTGCTGCTGTGGCGTTCCTGCTGCAACGCTTCCATATCTTTGTCATTCTGCCTGCTGCTATGGTAGTGTATCTGGCTTTCGCCTTCCTGCTTGGGAGTATTCCCCGCGAGGATTTGCTGGCGCTCTATCAGGCTGTTCGCTATAAAGCACAGCGCAAGAATGCCTCAGTTTCCCTCAATGGGGGACAGGAGGAACCGGTGAAGCTGTCTTGAGGAGGTTGTATGCCTGGATTCCTGCGTGATATTATTAAATTCCTGACAAACTATGTGATTGCCTATATCCCGTTCTACACAATACGGTATGCCTGGTATCGGCGGGTGCTTGGTTGGCATATTGGGCGCAAGACAACGCTGATGATGGGGCTGTTTACCCAGATGGCCGGGCTGCGCAGAGAGCCGTCGCGGCGCGTCTTCATCGGGAATCATACGGTAATTAACTATAAGTGTCTGCTCCACGTAACCGGTGGCGTGCGGATCGGGGACAATGTCAGTATCTCGCCGGGCGTCTGGATTATCTCAGGAAAGCATGATATCAACGATCCAGAGAATAAGAGTATTTATCAGTCGGTTGTGATTGAGGATTATGCCTGGATTGGTAGTCGGGCCACGATCCTGTGCGGGCTTACTATCGGGCGTGGCGCGGTCGTGATGGCCGGGGCTGTGGTGACAAAAGATGTCCCTCCTTTTGCGGTTGTTGGAGGTGTGCCAGCGCGGGTGATAGGTGAACGACAGTTGAAAGATCCTTCGTATGAGCTGGATTACCGGCCATTTATGGCGTAGCCAGACGAGAGAGGAGGAATATTCGTGCAGGTTCATAGCCTGGCGGAGATCACCGAAGAGCATCGCTGTGTTTTTCTTTCACCTCATTTTGACGATGCTGTCTACTCCTGTGGTGGCACCATTGCGCTACAAGGGCGTTCCGAGTGCCGTCCCCTGGTGATTACAGTCTTTGCGCGTGAGATAGCCCCCTGTTTCAAGTTGAGCCCGTTCGCGCGCAAGCTTCATCGAGTGATGGGGCAGGGAGCAGCGTTAGTGCAGACACGCAAGGACGAAGATGCACAAGCTCTTGCGCTCTTACAGGCCGACTACCTCTGGCTGAACTATCCAGATGCGATCTATCGGGGGACGCCTCCCCTCTATCGTTGGAAGCGGGCCATTGCGGGGCGCGTCCATATCAAGGATCTCTGGATTATGCAGCAGTTGATCGGGGAGCTTGAGGCGGTCAAGCGGCGTTTTCCGCGCATGGTCTGGTATGCGCCGCTCGCGCTTGGTGGTCATGTCGATCATCAGCTTGTGTTTGCAGCAGCAAACTATATACGCTGGCTCGGGGCCGAGGTCTACTTTTATGAGGATTTCCCCTACAGTATGACTCCCGGAGTGCTTCAGAAGCGTTTGCGGGCCCTTGCCAATGAAACAGGGAGCGTGTTGAAGACGACACAGCACGATGTCAGTGATGTGCTTCATCTGCGTCAGGAGGCTTCCGAGCGCTATGCTTCTCAGGTTGCGCTTAATTTTGGCTCAGCCGAAACCATGTATCACGCGATCGAAGAATATGCGCTGGCCTTGCATCCAGCACGACAGGCGGCGCTGGAACGCTTCTGGCATGCTCCCTGTGAGAGGAGGGAACAGGAGCGTCTGCTCGCTCTCCTATGATTCGGGAATGCGATATTCCGCGATCATTTCTTTCATCGCATCGTATTGAGGCTTTGGCTGGTTGGTATCGACATCGAACATATCGAGCCTGCCATAGCCGCTATAACTCGCTGCGTCGAACTGGTTGGCAAAGGCGACCCCGGCCTTGAAGAGTGAGTACAGAGCCGTTTTGGTGTATGCCTTGATAAACTCCGGCTCATCGCCATAAGGTGGCGGCGGGTTTGCCGGGTCATAGTTCCACTCGGTGACCCCTATTGGTAGCTCTTTCCCGAGGGTGTCTCGAACTATCTTGCGGACCGAGAGCGCGGCATTATAATAGTCGGTTGCCTTTGCCAGACAGCCTTCGCGGCTATCTTCCCAGCAGGGGTACAGGTGGAAGCTAATTGCGTCGGGCATAACCCCGGATTCCTTCACACCATCAAGAAAGCCCTGAATGTATTCCGTATCTTCGTGTGTATAGGTGACCGGTCCGATGAATTTGGCCTGCGGGTTGATCTGGCGTAGCATCGGAATAACTGTATTCCATTGTTTCAGATAGTCTTTGATGGGAATCTTCATAAAGTCGGGCTCATTGCCAAATTCGTAAAGCAAACATCTTGAACCCGCCAGTTGCACGACGTGCTTCATAAACTCCACGTTAAAGACATTGAAGAGCACGCCCAGACAGGACATTCCGGTATTCTCGACCGTCTTCAGGCGCTGCTCGATCTCGTCATCTGTGATCGGGTGATGGTCGTCGGCTTCACTTTTATCAAAGAAGAACGTACGGAGCAGCGTAAAGTGTGCCTCTTTGAGGGCTTTTTGAATGCTCGGGCTGGTCTGGATGTTGTTCTCGCTCCATTCCTGTGTGTCGTTGGTGCCGAAGAGAAAGGAAGACGCGCCGTCTTTCCAGATGCGCTGGCCGGGAAGCAGCGGCTTTTGCGTGGCGGTTGCTGTCGGGGGTGACTTTGTCGCGGTCGCATCCCCGGGGAGCTTCTGGCTGACAGTGGCACTACAGGCGCTCAGAAAAAGGACCAGAATGCAACAGGCCAGCCGCAGACTTCTGGTGAAACGCATGGTATGTTTTTCCTCTCCTCAAGATGCTCAAGGTCTCCAATCTTACTGTAGCATCTGTGGGTTATAAAAGGATTGACAGATATGTTGCGAAATGGTTGATAAGACAGGTGCAGGCAGAGCTATTGCTGACCGCTGGAAAGCGAAAGTAGCGAAAATGGGAACTCATAGCGCGGTATCTAACGATTTTGCAACAGAAAAGCCGACACTATTTCTATGTGCAGATGCTATGGTACTGGTGACTGATAGATCCTGGCAACGGAAAGATAGGCAAAAGATGCAAGAAACACGGACGGAAGCGAGCTTTCATCCTCTGGTTGAGCAGCAATTGCAAGAATCGTTCTTCCACGATCAGGCATGGCTTACGCTGGTCGCCAGGCGCTACGGATATCATACGGAGATACTGACCACGACCGACCGGGAAGGGCGTATCACTGGTATGTTGCCGGTAAGCCTGGTGAGCAGCCCGCTTACCGGGAGGCGGTTGGTTTCGTTTCCGTTTTCCGATTATTGCCCCGTTATTGCGGCTGATATCTCTGCCGAACGAGAGCTGGTATGTCAGGCGCTGGATCTGGCGCGTCGCTCTCGGGTGCGGTATCTGGAATTGCGGCCCGGAACCAGTCTGCAAGGTCATGACGAACTGATGGAAAGCAATCTCTATGTGCGCTGGATGCTGGAGCTGGACAGCGATCCCGGTACGCTCTGGAACCGGCTACGGAAGCCGGTTCAGCGCCAGATCAAGAAGGCCCGGAATCAGGGGGTACAGGTGCGTCCGGCACGTGAGCGGGATGAAATGGCGCTCTACTATCGCCTGCATTTGTTGACGCGCAATAAGCATGGCATGCCTGCGCAGCCGCGAGCCTTCTTCTTTGATCTCTGGGATGCGTTCGCCTCACGCGGTCACCTGCATCTGTTGCTGGCAGAATATCAGGGAACCGTGATCGCAGGGATGATTTTGCTGGCGTACGGCTCAACAGTTCGTTATGCCTATGGGGCCTCTTCTGAGCGCTTCTTGCAGCTTGCGCCGAACAACCTGCTGTTGTGGGAGGCGTTGAGCTGGGGAGGTACACACGGGTATCGCCGTTTTGATCTTGGTCGAACGGCACGCGATAACGAGGGGCTTATGGAATTTAAGCGGCGCTGGGGGGCAGCAATGGAGCCTCTGCCTTATTACTACTTCCCTGAGGTTGCCGGGATGGTTGCAACCTCGGAAAGCAGCGCGAAGTATCGCGTCTTGACTGCCTGTTGGCGACGCTTGCCGCCTGCTGTTGCCGGGCCTCTGGGAGGCTATCTATACAGACATCTGGGCTAAGGCATCGTGTCACCTGCACTGCCGACACGATGCCTTGAGCGTGTATTCAAGGGTCGACATGTCTGAATGTTAGCCGGTTATAACGCGAAGCGTGCGCGCGGTTTCCTCAGAGATGTAGGCATCTTCTTCGGCAGCCCGTCGGACTAACGAGTAGCCAACGCCACGAATCGTGATGATATAGGTCGGGTTGCTCGGATCGGGTTCTATTTTTTGGCGGAGATGATGAATATGCGATTTAATCAAATAGATATCCCCATCGTTTCCATAGCCCCAGATGTGTGATACGATCTGATTGGCTGTACACACGTTGTTCGCGTTGATTGCGAGAAAATGCAGGAGTTTTCCTTCGGTCGGCGTCAGGTTGAAGGTTTTCCCGCGCACCGTGACTTGATTATGCAGGGCATCAATGCTGATCGGGCCAACCGTGATGAGTGATGAGGGCTGTAACGAAAGTGTTGAGCGGACGCGGCGCGTCAGGGCGCGGATATGGGCAAGCAGTTGACCCGGGAAAAAGGGCTTGCAGAGATAGTCATCTGCGCCCGATTCCAGGCAGTAAATCTCGTCCTGCTCGCTTTTGCCACGAGTGGTCGCAAGAATCAGAGCATCATGCTTGCGCCGGAGCTCGCGGCACAGTGCCAGGGCATCCGTTTCGCCGATTATTTCCATTGTTGGCTCAAGGATGACGAGATCAGGCTGTTGTTCTTCCCATTCGCGTTTAGCGCGGTCCAGCGTATAGGCTCGGCAGACCTCATACCCCAGAGTTTTCAGCCATCCGGTAAGCATCTCAACCCAATCCCGGTCAGTGTCAACAATAAGCAATTTCATGACGATACCTTCCTGTTTCTACTAGGTGGTCCGATTCATGCCCCCTGCTGCTGTGGAACGACTAATTCACGATAATACTGTGAGTAGGTTGGCTCTCTCTCAAGCAGGCTGATAAGGCGGCTGTACCATGCGTCCTGCTCAAGATTCTTGAGGATTGCCTGTGCCGCTTCTTGATTTTCAAAATGACCGATAAAGAGGAATTCACGCGGGATATCTGTCCTGCGCAAGAGCTCCCAGGAGAGAGAATGCCCGATCCGGGCGGGTCGTCTGCGTTGCCAGTCCTCATGAAGGGCTAAAACTGCGTCTTCTTCTCCGTTTTTGGCCCGGTACGCTATGGTAACAACAAACATCTTCCCTCCTTTTACACTGTGAACCGCCGTTGGTGAGATGCCCTTTGCTCTATCCTGAGTGTGACAGGGAAAAGCATTGCAAGCGGCGGAAACAGGCGACTCCTGTCACGAAAGTGATGTATGTAAATACGCTCTTTATCTAACCATTGTAGTATAACATCGGTTTTTGCAAATTATCATCGGATAAACTGCTCAATTCTGTTACATAAGATGATGTACCTTTCTCTATTTAGGCGAGAAAAAACGTGCCTTTCCAACTGGGAGCTTGCTATCACACTTCTCAAATAGGACATTGATCAGCTATTCGCGATATAGGTATTCTTACCTATACTTCAGCTTAAAGGAAGCGAACGAGATATGCTTGCTGCGCCACTAAATTGCTAGAAAGCGTCTCATATGAATTCCTTGACGCTACAAAAGAATTGACAACGTATCTACAACGGAGAAAACAACAGGTTGACAACCATTCGATGCTATAGTGAGAGAGAACCAGATGCGGCCTGCTGGCGTGCTTTCATCCCCTTTCAAGGCGAGCGCAAACAGGCCGGTTTTGGAACGTTATACGAGTTTATGGCGAATCGCAAAGGTGGTTGCAGCAACCCGATTCTCGCATCTGATCTTATGCAAGATATTTGAGATGTGATTGGCAACCGTACGCTCACTCAGGTTGAGGGAGCGGGCAATCTGTTTGTTGCTTCTGCCCTTTGCGACAAGCCGTAGTACCTCTTTTTCTCTTCTGGTCAGATTGGCCGGAAGAGGTGGTGATTCGGGCATATCAGTGGGCTCATCAAGCTGCTGGCGAATCCGGCTTGCGGTTGTATGCAGGGCCAGCTCTTCGCTGAGATGAAGTGCATGCTTGAGGAGCCGGTTGCTTTCGGGTTGTAGTGCTGCCTGCGCCAGGATTACCTGTATCAGTTCGGGGTGAAGGCCCTCAGAGCGTGCTGTCTGTTCGGCGCGCTGAAGATAGGCGCGTGCCTGCTCCTGTTGCTGACAGCGAAGGGCAAGCATGCCGAGGATGCGGTCAACCAGAAACCAGGCGAAGAGACCCTCAAAGCTTTTAAGGCGCGTATAGGCATAGGTAATAGTGGCCTGATCGTTGTAGGCCAGGGCCAGCAGGGCGAAAAAGACAAGCGCTGGAGCTGTTTGATGCGCGGCGTCTGGAAGCACGCTGAGCCATGTTTTAAGTTCTTGCATATGTATATATGCAGCACTGTGATTGTTTGTTGCCAGCTCTGTCAGGGCAAGGAGCCCGATCAGCGCCGGATCAGCCTGCTTGAGGCTATTTCTGCTTGCCTGTAAGGCCTGTTGCAGGAGCGTTTTCGCCTCGGCATACTCTTCACGCAGATACGCGGTGAAGCCTCGGGTAAGCAGGGCCGGATATGCATGTGATCCGGGAAGCTGTGTTAGCAGAGCGTCAGCGGTCTTCCAGTCTCCCTGCACGGTATGCAGGTAGGCCAGCCAGATATAGGTATCGCGCTGAAATAGCAGATGGCCGGAAGTGGGCATCAGGTCCAGCCGTTTTCGGCTGATTGCGCCTGCCCGTCGAATCTTGCTAGCACGACATGCGCCACGGGTCAGATACCAGTAGCCAAGCGCGGCTTCGGCTCGCAGGTTCGGGTGCTGCATCTCGGCGATAACGGCTTCTAGCGATTGCTGGTAGGGATGGAGTTCTTCGCCTGTCAGGGCCGGAAAGCGCAAGATATGATTTGCCAGCGCTTCTAGCGTCTCTTGTTTAAGCATCCGAGCCAGCGCTTCGGCTTTGCGGGCATAGAGAGCCCCTTGCTTGCTTTGGCCGAGGAAGAGGGTAAGCAACGTTGCCAGGTCAAGTTGCAGGCCAATGATCTCCGGTTCCTGGTGTCCTGCATAGAGTGATAGAGCGTATTCCAGCGTGCTCTGTGCGAGATGGATATTGCGCTGCGCCCAGTAGATGCGGCCCAGACAATGAGCGGCACGAGCTGCATTCAGGGGATCCTCGTTATGGATGAACCAGTGAAGTGCGGTCTCAAAGGTGGCGATCGCCTCAGCCTCTCGATGCTGCGAGCTGGTAAGCTCACCGATTTTCAGCAGAAGTTGACCGCGTTGCGGATCGCGTGCATCGAGAAGATCGAGGATGCGGCGGTAATGATGTAGCGCTTCCTCGATTGCCTCATTTTGTTGGGCGGCTTCGGCTGCGTAGCGCGAGTAGGTAATGATCTTTTCCCGGTTCGTGCTGTGGATAAAGTGAAAGGTCAGTTCTGCGAGTCGTTGCAGGCTATTTCGCTCCTGGGAGGTGTAGCGCTGTTCGAGCGCCTGTCCGATCTGTTCATGCAGGCGTCTCCGTCGTGAGGAGCTGACTTCCAGATAGAGCGTGGCTCGAATGGTGTCATGCGTAAAGCGATAGGTTTCCGGTTGTGCAGATGTAACCAGGTGGGCCTGCTCGGCGGCAAGCAAACGATCCTCTATGATCTCGCTTTCCAGGCCAGTGATAGCCGTGAGCAGTGAAAGATCAAACGAACGGCCAATGGTGGCTGCAATACGCAGGATATCGATAGTGTTAGATGGAAGGCGTTGAAAACGCTGACGTAACGTGCCGACAATGCTCGGTGGGAGCTGTTGTGGAAGCGGCGTCTCCGGGGCGATCTCCCATTGATGTTCATTTTTTACCAGCAGGTTGGTTTCAAGCCAGTTCTGGAGCAACTCTTCTGTAAAGAACGGGTTGCCCTCGCTTTGCTCATAAAGGAAGCGGCAGGTCCGCTCTTCGATGGACGAGCCCAGATAGTTTTCACCCAGAATGGCGATCTGCTCGAATGAGAGTGGCTGTAGTGTCAGCATGGTCAGGGTGCGCAGCCGGATCAGGTTGTTTAAGGTGTGGTCCAATGAGCGATTCTGAGTTTCTCCGCCCGAGAGAAACGCGCCAACGATCAAGATGCGAGCGTCACGCTGGTGGCGCACAATATGGCTGAGCAAGGTAAAGCTTGCGCTATCGCACCAGTGCAGGTCATCCAGCAGCAAGAGAAGCGGCTGTGTCCGGCTGATCGCGGTCAGAAAATAGCCAACGGCTTCATAGAGGCGAAGCTGTGACTGTTCCGGTGGCGAGGGATACGCCGGGGTGGGAAGCTCGCCCAATCGGAGGGCCAGTTCCGGGAAAATCCTGAGCAGCGAATGCGTCAAACCAGTGCATTGCTCTTTCAGGATGGCAAGTGGTGCCTGTCGAATGTAGCCGCCAAGTGCCTCAAGGAAGGGAAGAAAGGGCGGCATCCCTTCGGAGTCGGACGCATTACCGTGGAGGGGAAGCGCTCCTGCTTGCTGCGCCCGGGCGGCGAATTCATGGAGCAGCCGGGTTTTACCAATGCCCTGATCCCCTATCAGGAACACGACACGTGTGGTACCCTGTAAGACTGCCTGATACTGCTCTTGAAGCAGTGTGAGCTCTTTTTGTCGCCCTACAAAGGCGGTGGATGGCGTGCAAATAGAGTGTTTAAAAATGGCCAGATCCGATGTTTGATCTCCCATAGACAGTTTTCCCCCTGCTTGTGTGCTGTTTCTCGATAGAGAAAAGAAAAAGATGCTTGTCTCTGCTCCGCTGCTTGCATGAAATAGCGGCTATTTCTGCAAAACAGGGTGCGTCTCTATTCCCCCTTTGTTGGCATGCTATGAATGCAGAGAATCAGGCAGGTCATATACAAGAGAGAAAACGCGGTTTACATGTAATCTCAAGCTGTAAACGGTGGAAGACGACATTTTTGACGCTTATGTGTTTGCAGCTTATGGAAACTGTGCATTTTCCGAAGAAAAGAAAAAGATGTTAGCATCGGTCCTGCTCCTCGAATCACCGTTACAATGTTTCACAATTTGAAACATATGGAGAGTAGAGAACAGAAAGTGAAAGAGAAAAGAAAAGATCTATAAGTATTACAGTATAACATATCATGATGAATTGTTTCAGGGAAAAAGTGGTGAGCATGCCGGGAGGGAACAAGCGATAAAAGCGGAAAAGCAGAGAGGAGGTAGTGCGGGGAAGGCCAAAAAACTCAGACTGCTTGCGGAGGTACTTGAGATGCGTATCCAAACGAGGCAGGCTGGAATTACTTCTACAGAAGAGCAAGAAAGCGATGCGTTCGGGATGGATCCTGAGGATAAAAGAAAGCCGTACAGGGTGGCTATCACTGAAGAAAAAAAGACTCAAGTGGCTTATTGCGCCTCATGAGTCCTTGATTTGCGAAGTAGTGGTGCCGGTGGAGAGATTCGAACCCTCAACCCTTGCGGGATCTGTTTTTGAGACAGACGCGTATACCGTTCCGCCACACCGGCAAGTTGTCCGTGATGCTTGCGCATCCTTTGCGATGCATATATTAGCGCATCTACGGACAATTGTCAAGAGGTTATGCCTGGATGGGCGAGGTTTCCTGTGCAGGAGCGCTCTCAAAGTGCCCGATATTTCGATATTTTTGATAGCGCTGCTCAAGGAGCTCGTCCAGCGGAATACGTTTCAGTTCTTCCAGGTGTTGCAGGAGAGCCTGTTTCAGGGACTCAGCCGCCAGGCGATGATTGCGGTGTGCGCCGCCGAGAGGTTCGGCGATGAGTCCATCGATGATCCCAAGCTCAAGCATATCTCTGGCTCGAATGCGTTGTCCTTCTGCGGCCAGTGGAGCCTGTGCGCGATCACGCCAGAGGATGTCGGCGGCGGCTTCAGGGGCGGCGATCGTGTAGTAGCTGTGCTCAAGCATCAGGATGCGATCGGCTACACTGATCGCCAGAGCGCCACCACTGCCACCTTCACCGATCACAATGGAGATGGTCGGAATGCGCAGGCGGGGCATCAAATAGAGACATGAAGCGATTGCCTCAGCCTGTCCACGCTCTTCATCAACCAGCGCCGGAGAAGCGCCGGACGCATCAACAAGGGTCACTACAGGGATGTGAAACTTCGCGGCATGGCGCATCAAGCGTTGTGCTTTGCGATATCCTTCGGGGTGAGGCATGCCGAGATTGCGGTACTGCATCTCTTTCATATCCCGCCCCTTCTGGTGTCCGATGAGCATCAGGGTTTGTCCGTCGATTGTTGCCAGTCCGCCAACAATAGCATGATCGTCGCCGAAGGTCCGATCGCCGTGAAGCTCAAAGAAATCGTCGCAAATAAGCTTGATATAGTCCAGAGTATAAGGGCGGTTTTTGTGACGAGCGACCTGCACGGTCTGCCATGCGTTGAGATTGCTGTAAATCTCTTCAGTGCGCTTGAGCAGCTCGCTCTCCAGAAGCTGTAACTGTGTAAATTCTTCTGGCTTTAGCCGGTCACCCTTGCGCTGGAGAGAATGGATCTTCTTTTCGAGCTCTGCCAGCGGTTTTTCGAATTCCAGGTCATAAGCCATATTGTCTTTTCCTATAAGCCGTTTCCTCTTTTTTCGTCGAACCGGAGTACATCTGAAGCAGACGGGAAAGTGTCTGCCGCAAGTCTCGTCTGTGGACGACAGCATCAATCATACCATGTTGCAGGGCAAATTCCGAGTTAATTGTACCCTCTGGTACCTTAATATGCATGAAGCCTTCAATGACGCGGGGGCCTGTGAAGCAGACAAGCGCGCCGGGCTCGGCAAGGATGATATCGCCGAGGAAGGCAAAGCTAGCGGAGACGCCACCGGTTGTCGGGTCTGTCAGCAGACTGATGTAGGGTAGGCCTGCCTCACCAAGTTTTGCGAGAGCAGCCGAAGTTTTTGCCATCTGCATCAAAGAGAAGATACCTTCCTGCATTCGTGCGCCGCCGGAGGTCGACGAAATGAGGACAGGAATGGAGCGTTCAAGCGCCAGTTCAATGGTGCGGGTGATCTTCTCGCCAACCACGGAGCCCATAGAGCCCGCCATAAACTGGAAGTCCATAATTGCGAGGGCAAGCGGCTGTGCATCGATTGTGGCATATCCACTGATGACCGCCTCATTCTGGCCCTTCTTCTGACGTTCTTCCTCAAGTTTGGCGGCATAGGGGGGCTTTTTGGCATCTCCCGGAGGTGAAGCGACAAAGTGCAGTGGATCAGCCGGGAGCATGTCCGCGTCAATTTCAACGAAGCTACCGGGATCAACAAGCAGATTGATACGCTCTCTGGCCGAGATACGCCCGTGGTGGTTGCAGCGAGGACAGACCTTCAGATTCTTTTCCCAGTCCCGGTTATAGTGAATTTCTTTACATTTGGGACATTTGACGGCAATATTGCCAACTGTTGAGAGAGAAGAGGCTTGATCGGCAGAGAAGTTTTGCCGAGTAGTAGGGGTAGCCGCTTCTTTTGCCATGTGTGATCCTCCTCGTTATTCTTCTGCAAAGAGCGCTGACACAAAGCTCTTTGGATCAAAGGGAATCAGGTCTCCGACCTTTTCGCCTGTGCCGATGAATTTAATCGGTACCCCTAGATCATCTGCGACAGCGAATGCAAACCCACCTTTTGCGGTACTATCCATCTTGGTGATGACGACGCCGGTCAGGCCGATGTGCTCCGCGAACTTGCGGGCCTGAAGCAGGGCGTTCTGCCCGGTTGTGGCATCAATCACCATCAGCAACTCATGCGGACCATCGGGGACAAATTTCTGAATGATTTTATTGATCTTTCTCAGCTCTTCCATCAAGTTGTACTTGGTATGGAGACGCCCGGCAGTATCGACGATTAACACATCACTGCCACGGTTTTGGGCGGCCTGTAAGGCATCATAAACCACCGCTCCGGGATCGGAATTCGGGCTCTGGCTGATAACGGGGACGTTAATCCGCTCTCCCCACTCTTTCAACTGATCGATGGCTGCTGCTCGGAACGTATCGCCTGCTGCCAGAATAACTTTATGGCCTTCATTTGTCAATCGATTGGCCATCTTGGCAATGCTGGTCGTTTTACCGGAGCCATTGACGCCGATGACGAGAATAACGGTCAGAGGGGATGTCTGGGAAAAATGGAGAGGGGTTGGTTTTCCAAGTAGTGCGGTCAGCTCCTCGCGCAACGCCTGCTGCACCTGGGAACCGGTCTGCATGTGTTCCTCTTCAACTCTCTGATGCAGGCGCTTGAGCAGCCAGCTTGTGGTATTGGGGCCGATGTCCGCCGCCAACATCAGATCTTCCAACTCTTCCCACATCTCGTCTGTAATCTGGTCGGATTCCTGAATCGTTGCACCCAGGCGGCTAAACCACTGCTTGGTACGACTTAAAAAAGAAAAGCGTTGCTCTGAAGCGGGCTTTGTCCCGGCCTGTTCCTGAGCAGCACCCTGATTCTTTTTTCCGTCGTCCTGTGGTTTCTGCCCAAAGAAGCGATTGAGCACGACTGTATAGACTCCTTTATGTATAGATGTATCTGTGCGTTGCCTCCAACACACTCATCGGACAATTGTCTCCGTCTTGGTTGCATTTCTCTTTGCAAACTCGAAGAAGAGGGCACTGAACCACTCCATCATACACCATACACATTATACGAAATACCGAAATACCGGGATACCAGAATACTGGAATAGCGAAATACCGGAATTTCCTACGCACAATGTACAATGCAGTGATCGTCCCTCTATGCAAGTCAGGCATAAGGGGCAAAAAAGTCACTGCGTGACCCTCGCCCTCCTCCTGAAATACCACGCCTTTGAGTGGTTGCGGCCACTCAAGGACGTGCTTTTGACAGATCTGCTCTCCACTCTTACTGACGACTGCGATAGGAGTGGAGCGATCCGTCACTGATCGGTTCGTTAATGATGATGTCACCGTTACGGATTTTGATGTTGTACAGGCAGGACGGGTTCGTACAAACCCACGCCTTGTACTCGATGGAAGCTCCCTGGCTACCGAAATCCGAAAGCGGAACCAGATCACCTTCACTACATTTGCGACACCGAGGAAATGCGTTTTCCACGAAATCGCCTCCTTCCTTCTTTCTGGAGGATTAATCGCTTACCTGTTGTCCAGGTCAGGCATCAAGCGAGGCTTAGCGAGTAAGTAAGCCGAGGGGGGAGCCTCCGCCGCTGCATCCGCATCCCCACAGCAAGTCTAATCCATGCCTCTTTCATATTACCACAACTCCTCTTCTCTGTCAGCAGGTATATGAAGAAAAATTCATCTTTTTTTGCCGCAAAAAGAATGACTTCTCCTTCTCCCCCTCTGCATTGAAGAGGCGTGAGAAATGTAGAAACGGCAGCTCGAGCACCCCGACCCGCGCTGCTTTCCTCTCCGTTGCAGCCCGGTCAAGCGTGCGCTGTCGTCCTATTGCACTTACTTTCAGAATAACAGGACTTACAACTCTAGTCAAGCATTCATATCTTTTGAATCTCCACTCCCTCAAAAATGAAGAACGGTCTGTGGAAATTTCCCCACACATGGAAAACTCTTCATACATTGGAGAACAATGTTTTAAGCTCTGCCGTCCACGAATTTTTTTCCTTTTCAGAAATTTTCATTCTTTTCCCCTTCAGAGGCCCGGGTGCACGGTCGATTACTATAGTGTTACCTATGCCCTTGAACGTGCGGGCTCCAGTATGCTGAAACGGTAATACGGTTTTGGCACGGTTCTTGCAATAAGAGTTTGTGGGAGAGCAGTTATACGAGATTGGTCCAGAAACGGCCTTCTCTGTACTTCTTTCATCGTGTGTGTTGGTCCTATGATTCTAGTCAAGTAGAAGGAGTATCCGTCGTGGGAGCAAGAGGACAGAAAGCAACCCGTACTGTGGATACCGATGCGGTGGTTTCATTCGGGCGGAAACGGACGTCTAAGGACCTCATGGATGAGATGAGTATTCTGGATAATGAAAAAGAATTCATCTGTGAGGGTGACGAGGATCTTGAGGGTGACGAGGATCAGCGCAGTGCCGTTGATGATTCAGTCAAGCAATACCTGAAGGAAATCGGGATGTATCCCCTCCTCACGGCTGAGCAAGAACTTCGCCTCGCCGAACGTGTCGCGCGCGGCGATCAGCAGGCGCGTCAGAAGTTAATCGAAGCCAATCTGCGCCTTGTTGTGAGCATTGCCAAGCGCTATTCTAATCAAGGCTTACCTCTTTTAGACCTCATCCAGGAAGGCAATATCGGCCTGATGCGTGCTACACAGAAGTTCGATTATAAGCGCGGCTTCCGCTTCAGTACCTACGCAACCTGGTGGATTCGGCAGGCTATCAGCCGCGCAATCGCTGAACATTCACGCAGTATTCATATTCCCGTTCACGTCGTCGAGCTTATTTACAAGATTAAGCGCGTCGCTCGTCGTCTGTATCAGGAGCAGGGCATTGAGCCGCTCCCCGAGCAGATTGCCGATGAGCTTGGTCTGCCGCGCGAACGGGTGGTTGAGCTCTTAAACGTCTCGGAGCAGCCTATTTCTCTTGATGCTCCGATGGCCGATGATGAGGAATATCACCTCGCTGATATGCTTGAGGATACCAGTATGATGCCTGTTGGCGATCAGGCTGCCTTACAAGCACAGCGAGACAACATCGAACAGGCGATGGCTATCCTGAACCCACGTGAACGCACGATCATTGAAATGCGCTACGGACTCAAAGACGGTCATTCTCTCTCGCTTGATGAGGTCAGCGTGCTGTTCCATCTTACACGCGAGCGTATTCGCCAGATTGAGGTGAAGGCGCTGCGCAAGTTACGCTATCCCGAACGCTACGATGGAATGCGCGATCTGGCTCGGGCCTGAGTAGAGAACAAAAAGAGAGCCTGGAAGGAATGACGACATTCCTCATCAGGCTCCTTTTTTTGTTCTGGAAAGGTTGAAAAGCTGACTATGAGCTCACATGCGCTCAGGCAGGCGAGCTTTCAAGGCCAGATGCCTTTTCTTGCAGGTAGGCATGAATAAAGGGATCGATGTCTCCCGCAAGGTAGCCGCTGGTATCGCTCGTCTCGTAGCCGGTGCGATGGTCTTTGACAATATTGTATGGGTGGACGATCACCGAGCGAATCTGCGTGCCGAAATCTGCCTCGACATGCGCTCCTTTCAGGCGTGCGGTCTCTTCCTCACGCTTTTTCAGCTCCAACTCATAGAGACGTGCTCGGAGCAGTTTCAGCGCCACTTCGCGGTTTTGAATCTGCGAGCGTTCGTTCTGACAGGTGACGACGATCCCTGTCGGAATGTGGCGCATGCGTACCGCTGAGTCCGTTTTATTGACGTGTTGACCGCCGGCACCAGTTGAGCGGAAGGTGTCTACCTCAAGATCCTCCGGTCGAATCACGATCTCGATGGCATCTTCGATATCGGGCATGACCTCGACCTTCGCGAAAGAGGTATGACGACGGTGGGCCGCGTCAAAGGGCGAGAGTCGGATCAAACGATGTGTGCCCGCCTCGGAACGCAGATAGCCATAGGCATAGCGCCCCTCGATCTCGACGGTGACGCTCTTCACGCCCGCCTCTTCACCTTCGCTGTAGTCGTAGACCTGCGTGCGGAAGTGATGTTTCTCTGCCCACCGCAAGTACATGCGCAGGAGCATCTCGGCCCAGTCCTGTGCATCGACGCCGCCAGAACCCGCGTGAATACTGAGGATGGCGTTTTTCTCGTCGTGCTCTCCGCTGAGCATCAGCGCGAATTCCAGTTGTTCTATCTGCTGCTCAAGCGCGTTCAGTGACTGCTCGACCTCTGTGCGAACCTCGTCGTCTGGCTCTTCTTCCAGCAACTCAGCCAGCCCCTGAAGGTCCTGAAGTTGGGTCGCGATCCCCTCCCACGTGTTCACTTCTTCACGCAGGGCATTGAGGCGCTGCATATGGGTTTGCGCCTTGCGGTTATCGGACCAGAAGTCGGAGGCCAGACTTTCTTCTTCTAGTTTTTGTACCTGTTGCGCCTTTTCGGCCAGGTCAAAGACGCACCATAGTTTTCTCGACGCGTCTCTGCAAGCGTTCGATTTGATGGGTTAACTCACTCATAGGGCCATTGTATCATACGTTGTTCCTTTACGAAAGGGGAGACGGGTGATGAATGGGGCATCTGCGCCCTCTGCCCGGAGAACGCGAACATCGCTTGCCTGTGGAGCCCACCTGTGTCAGGTTCCTTCAGATGGAGAGACGGGCAACCGGGACCCGACGAGATGCCCTCGTCAAACGCTTCGGCCTGCCGCGATGCGGTGTCATGCGGCGGAAGCTCTCACATAAGTCGGCGCTGGTTTGTGCTGCTTTTTCGGTTTGCCTGCACAATTGCCCGCAGCTCTTCAACCGAGATCGGCTCTTTGCGGTTGTGGTGAAGCATGCGGTGGCAGTTCGGGCAGAGCACGGCCATATCTGTCGCAGGGTTGACGACCACTTCACCGGTGTAGCCCGCAACCGGGTTCTTGTGATGGACTTCAATATAGTCCCCGGCGAGCGGCCCATAGAGCTCAGCAAGCGCGAGATCACAGACCTGACAGCGGGTGCCGTGAATGTGAATCGCGGCTTTGCGCAGGGCACGGTTCCGTTCATGGCGGGTGGTGAGGCCCTGAATCAACCTGCCCTCTCTGTAATATGGCGTCTCCTGTGTGGGATCTGCCGGGCGGGGTGAGTAGCTTTCTGGCTCTTCTCGTACCTGTCGTGGGGCTCGCTGCGTAGCACCAGGGATATGTTGCAGGACGAAATGCGCGGGGTGTGCGCCGCGATGCGAGATATAGCGAAAGCGGCCCTCATAGCGAAAGCCAGAGTCGGGATGCTCTTGTTTGCTTTTGCGATAGAAGACAAGCAGCTCGATGCCGTTCGCCTCGTGCTCGATGATCTTGCGGTCGGTCTTCCCGGCCTTCTGCCCGTCCCAGTAGAGAATTCCGTCATCCAGCAGATCTACATACTGGGTGCGATCCTTTGGCTTGTTCTCGGTCACAAAGAGCAGGATTGAGTCATAGCCTTTCAAGGGGAAGACCCCATTTTTGATAGTTGCATCGTTTGTCTGAAAGAGCTTCTGAAGCTCCTTCCGGCTATAGATTTCGCCCTCGGTCAATCGGGAAGACGCTCTGTTGCTCATGTACGCTTGCTCCGGGATTTTCCAGCTATTGTACCTGGAACAGCGCTTTCTTGCAAGTTGCATAAAAATGCCCGGAAGAAGCGGCCTTCCGGGCGTGCACAAGGATGATTTAGCTGATAATACCGTTATGCTGAAGGAAGAATAAAAGCATTGCTGCCAGAATAAACAGGATACCAACAAAAATGGTTGCCAGAGCGGCGGTACGGCCACGGGCATTTGCGTTCTGCTGTCCTCCTTCCACCTGTGGTTGCTGCATCTGATGTGCTGGATAGGAGGTATGTTGCGGATACTGTCCGCCCGATGGGTAGCCCTGATAGGCCTGTGATGGGAAGGGCGGCGTATTTCTGGGTTGCACATAGCCTCCTTGCTGACCGAGCGGCATCGAGGAATAATTTCCTCCGCTGTAGCCGGGCTGCTGCGAATAGCCGGGAGGTGGATAGTTCCCGGGGTTCACTTCATCCATCATGCGGGTGGCATCGCCAGCATCAGCATATGTCTGGTTGCCCAGAATCAGCTTTTGTGGTGTTGCCTGTTGCTGATAGGGAGGATGCTGCGCGATGAACGATTGCGCCTGAATGGTTTCCTCGTTGGAGGCGTAGGTGCTGGTAGCTGCGCCCGCATCAACGGCTGCGCCACACCGTGGGCAACGGGTTTCTCCCGGGGCCAATTGTAACCCGCATTGACCGCAATAAATCATAGTATCTCCTTTCTGCCCGCTGGCCTCAAGCGTTCACAGGGCGCTTCGTCTTTTGCACTTGAGGCCGGGTTTCTGTCTTGGTTGCCCCTGAGAGGCGCTGTTCTGTCTCTTTTCTACCAAAACGGTAAAACGTATTTACTTGTTCCGATATCCTCCATTATAGCCCACTGGCATACCCGAGACAACAAATGCGCAGCGCGTCCAGACCTTTAGGTGCGCTCGTTTGCCTCATCGAGCAGCTTCGCCATGTAATATTCATCGACATAGTGGCCGTCGACAATGCAGGAATGGCGGGCTGTTCCCTCGATGACGAAGCCCTGTTTGGTATAGAGTGCGATTCCTGCGGCATTGTGTGTCATGACGGTGAGTTCCAGTCGATGGAGCCCCCGCTGACGGGCCCATGCTTCCACTGCTTGAAACAGCCGGGTGCCGATACCCTGCCCGGTATAGGCTTGCAGGATACCTGCGACAAGGTAGGCTTTGTGGCGTATCCGGCGGAAATGGGCTCCGGTCGCGCTGACATACCCTATCAAGCGGTCTCCATCTACTGCAACAAAAATAGCCTGATTGGCCTGTAGCTCTTCGAGCTGGCGGCGTTGTTGCTCGACGGTCTGGGTGCGCTCTCCGGGCTCTAGCAGCATAAAGCGGGTTTCCTGGTCGAGCTGGTGACAGAGCTGAAGAAAGGACGCGGCGTCCTCCGGGCGAATCATACGTATCTGAATAGCCATCGTTGTGTTCTCCTTCAGGGCATCCGAAGCCCACCACTAACCGAGAGCAGTTGGCCGGTAAGCCAGCGTGCCTGCTCGGAGGCCAGAAAGACGATCACGTCTGCGATATCATCGGGCTGTCCCACACGCCTGAGCGGCGTCACGCGGGAGATCTCCGCGACCTGCTGGGGGCTGATCCAGCCAGTTTGAATGGGCCCGGGCGAGACGATATTGACCGTGATGCCATAGGGTCCAAGCTCTTGCGCGGCGGCTCGGCTGTACGATTCAAGGGCTGCCTTGCTCGCGCCATAGGAGACCTCTCCGGCAAAGCCCGGTGCTCCATCAGTGCTGATGTTGATAATGCGGCCCCATTGTTTGCGGGCAGCGATATGACGGCTGGCGAATTCGGCCATCAGCAGGGCGACGGCGCGGCTATTCACGGCGAAATGGCTGTCATGCAGCGCTGCCGTGATGGTGGCGTTCGGGAAACCGTCGGCTGCCAGTCCGGGCTGTGCAAGAAACGTATCCTGCTCACAGTGATCGGCGTTATTGACGAGAATATCAACCGTACCGAAGCGCTTTTCGGCCTCCTCAAAGAGCATGGGAATGGTGGCGGGATCAGCCAGGTCGGCTTCAATGGCGTCTGCCTTGCCTCCCTGTGTCCGAATTTCCTGAACTACATTGGCGGCATCGGCCCGGCGTTTGCGATTATAGAGGGCAATTCCCGGCGTTTCGGTTTGTATCTGCGCCAGGTAGTCGTTCTCGGTTATGCCTTGCAACGGCAACCGCAGGTAGTTTATCAGGACATGGCACCCTTCAGCGGCCAGTGCCCGGGCCGTGGCAGCTCCGATCCCATGATTGCCGCCCGTAATGAGGGCGACTTTCCCCTGTAATCCTGTCTGTAGCATGAAAAGAAACTCCTTTAACAAGAGAAATGAGAGTGGACACGCCGAAGCGGAGGGAGGATGTTTTGTTTCAGGGTGAGCAAAAAAGGCATGGGAGTACGAATAAGAAAGGCAAGCGCTCCTGCATCGTTTCGGCGTATCGAACGATTAGCGGCTTGTCGTGTCTCCCACTCTGGCCTGTGCTCCTTTTTAAGAATATGAGGAATAGTGAGTAGAGTATAAGCGGTGAGCGAGGAAAAAGTCAAGCCGCCCGATCCCTTCGGGCGGCCTGCCTGTCAGTCTTCCTCGTCGCCGTCCGTCTGATTGAGCTGTGCGTTTACAATGCGCCAATCACTGTCGGCTATTTTCTGAACGAGGTAAAAACCATCGTAGGAGTGAGGTTTTCCCTTATCCTGATGGGCTACAAGCGTGATGTTGACCTTTGCCACCTCTGGCGATTGGGGCTCAACGGAGACGATCGTTACATCATCCCGCACGGTATGCTTGAACCCTTTTGCGAAGTCCTCATACTTGTCGCGCGGGTTATACCACAAATTGTATGCTGAGCGGTAATCCTTCATATTGATATACGCAAAATACTGTTCAACGATATGGCTCCCCTGGGTAATGGCCTCATTGGTGCCCGGTGTCGGGCTGGGTGTGGGCGATGGGGCCCGGGTTGCCTCTTCGGTTGGAGCCTGGGTCGGTTCGGTTTGCGCGGTTGTCGGCACTGGTGGTGGGGCCTGCTTGAAGCCGCCCGCATTCGCGATAAAGAAGAGCGTGGTTCCAACAAGGGTGACAACCACGACCAGAAGAACGAGAATAATTGCGCCTGTATTGCTCTTGCGTGGCGGCGGTGCCTGCGTTGTATAGGTAGATGGGGCCACCGTTTCCAGGCTTGGATAAGGCGGTTGCGCTGGATACTGTGGCGTACCGGGATAGCCATCGATGGGCTGATGTGTTGTCGAGGGATAACCCTGCCCGGGAGATGAGACATAGGTTGCGGCATTATGTTCCTGTGGCGGAACCTGAACAGGTGGTGCATGCACTATGGTCGCATCGTCGGAAGCATAGGTTTCTGTTTGGACGTTAGCGGGGACTGGTTCCCCACAGCGTGGGCATTTATCGACGTGTGGAGGGAGTAAGAGTCCACATTGACCACAAAAAGACATAAGATCTGTTGTTGCTCCTTTCCTCCTGCGGCAACCGGATGTTCCATTCTATCAATAAAGGCGATGAGTTGAAGATTTTCTTATTGTACTGCATTTGGTGAAGAGAAAAATACGATGATCGTCATTCTACAATCTGCCGGCCTGTCTTGCTTTGTTCACAAGGGGCTTTCTTGTCAAACGATTCTCCTCACGGGTTCGTTGAGCCACGCAAGATCTCCTCGGTATTTTTGAAGTGGTACTTGGCGACCAGCTTCAGCACTTCGGGCCCCTCGCGTTGTACCAGGGCACGGCCTACAGTCACGATTCGTGGATCTGAGCTTCCTTTGGGAAAGGTGAGCCCATATTGTGCGGCGAGACGGCGCAGGCCCTGCACGAACCCGGCGCGGGCAAGAATAGAGGCTGCCGCAACGGCGACATCATCTTCGGCCCGTGGGCGCAGGTCAAACGAGATGTCACAGTGTGTTTTGACGAACGCTCGCTTGAGCACGCTCCGATCTGCGAATTGATCGATAACGGCAAGCTGATAGTTGGTTGCGACCTGCAAGCGAGAGATCAGCAGCACATGCACGTCCGCAAGCAGCGTGTTCAGGTTTCCTACCCTGCTATAGAGCTCGTTATAGGTTGCTGGCATGTAGCGTTCCACACATACCTGACCCGCGCAGATCTCGCTGATCCTGGTTGCCATTGGTAGAATCGTCTCATCTGTCAGCCGCTTGCTATCACGGACTCCGAGCGCTAGCAGTTGCTCTTCGCGCTTCGGGTCAACCGCCACAGCCGCGACCACAAGCGGGCCATAATAGTCACCTTTGCCCGATTCGTCGCTACCGATCCGCGCCACTCCTGTTCTCGGAGCCGGTACAGGAGTAGCCTCAACCGGAAAGAGCGTTGCTTGAGGTGCCGTTTTATGTGTTCGCGTTGCAGGGCGTGCCGTTTTCCATGCCATGAGCGCATCTTTTAACGGGCTCTCTTTCCCCTGGATCAGCATGTTCCCGTTGGGGTAGAGCGTGACAGCAACAGAAGTGGTTCCATCGTTGATGAGATATTGATAGCCGTTCTGAAGCGGTCGTTCGCTCTCAATCAGCCAGCCCTTCGCTTGAATGAGCTGGCTGAGCCTTTTCTTCAGTTGCGTGATCTCCGGCATGGGGCTGAGCTTCTCCCTGTCTCTTTTTCTCTCCCATTATAGCAGCTATAGACCGTTAAGTCCCTCATAATGGCCTATTTAGCGCTCTGTTTCATGCTGAAAAAGCGTGCTGAGGGCGTTTGGCAGCTCCTTGCCAAAAGGAACGGGTCATGTTATGCTTCTCGTACACATGATCTAGAAAAATACCTCGTACAGGTGGGAAAGGAGGCGCTCCGTGAGTCAGGAGGAGGCTCCATTACATGGGGGCCTGTTGCGGCGTGCGCATGCATTGCTTGAAAACGCTGGTGAGCCGGTCGCGGAAGAGGAGCTGATTCAGCAGCTTTTCAGTACTGAGAACGGTGTTGCCAGAGTCTGGGCCTCGGTGTTGCAACAAACGTTAAGCGAGTCCACGCTATTTGAGCGGCTTGACGACACTGATGAGGGAGTGCGCTGGTGCCTGACTGCATGGCGCAAAGAGTCGCTCCCGCTGGAAGAGGTCGAATTTGTGGTGGTAGATACCGAAACGACCGGGTTACGCCCTGCCTCTGATCGGATTATTGAGCTGGCGGCTGTCCGCATGAGGGCCGGGCAGATGCTTGAATCGTTTCACTCGCTCGTCCATCCCCGGCGAAGCATCCCGCCCTTTATTGTGAAGTTTACTGGTATCACGCCCGATATGCTGGCCGATGCGCCCGGAGCTGAAACGGTCATGCCCGAATTTATGCGGTTTGCCGAGGGGGCGGTGCTGGTCGGGCACAACCTGAGTTTTGACCTCAATTTCCTCTCTCAGGAGGCCATGCGGCTCGGCCAGACCTTTGAGCCAGATGGCTTTGATACTATTCCGCTCGCTCGGCGGCTGGTGCCCGATCTCAAGCGCTTTAAGCTGGATATGGTGGTGCAACATCTCCAGATTCCTGCCATTCCTGCTGGACAGCGTCACCGGGCAATGGGCGATGCCCGAGCAACCGCCGAGGTCTTTCGCCTGCTGCTTGAGCGGGCTCGGCAGCAAGGCATCATGACGCTTGGACAGCTCCGCCTGCGCCTTCAATTGCCGGTTGCCTGGGACGGCGATATTACCAGTGCAAAGCCGAAGAAGGGCAAGGGCTGGCGAGCTGATAGCAGCGTAGTCGCGCTGACTCGCCCGAATGGGAGCCTGTTTTTGAATCCCGCCTGGAAGCGCAATTTCCCGGCACGTCCCGGCGTCTACCTGATGAAAGACGAGCATCAACAGGTGATCTATGTCGGGAAGGCCAAAAGCCTGAAGGATCGTCTTGCCTCGTACTACAGTCAGCCGCTTGGCTATGTGCGGAAGCTGGACGGCCTGCTTCAGCGTGTTCGCGATATTGAGATCAGGGTGCTTGGCTCCGAACTGGAAGCGTTACTGCTGGAATCCCGGCTGATTAAAGAGTTGCAGCCGATGTACAATGTGCAGTTGCGGAATTATGAGCTCTATCCCTTTATTAAGATCGATGTGCAGCATACCTTCCCCCGCGTCTACGCTACCCGTGAGATTGCCGCTGATGGTGCACGTTATTTCGGTCCCTTTCGGAGTCGCCGCATGGTGGACGCCACAATTGAGCTGATACAGAAGATCTTTCCGATTCGTACCTGCACCCGCAGTCTGCCGCCACAGGGAAAAGCAACGGAGCCCTGTTTGCGGTTACATCTGGGGCGCTGCCCGGGTCCCTGTCGGGGTGGCGTAGATCCTACTGAGTATCGTAAAATAATTGAACAGGTTTGCGCCTTTCTGGGTGGCGAACGTGAGGACCTGATAGAGCGCTTGCGCCGCCAGATGTTTGAGGCCGCGCAACAGCTCAACTTTGAGCGGGCTGCCTGGCTGCGTGACGCGATACGGAGCGCCGACGAGGTGCTGATTGGTCAGCGGCTGATTACCGGCGCGGTTGAGGCGAATAATCTCTTTATCGTGTATCCTTCCGCCGAAGAACAGTGTAATGAGATCTTTCTCATCCGGCATGGCAGGCTTGTCGAGCAGCGTCGTGTGGAACATGATGAGCAGAGGATGAAAGAGGCGTTGCGCGAGCTGTTGCGGCGGGCCGAGGCCCTGGGTGAGCCGCCCGCGCAAGTCGGTCAGGCCGAGGTGGATCAGATCAATATTATTAGCCGCTGGATTCATCGCCACAGCGAGGATCGCGCCTTCTTTCCTTTTCATCACGCCCTTGCTCATGAACAGGAGGCGCAGGCGTTGCTTGACCATATCTGGCGTGAGGTGGAGCTAGCGCGCGCTGCTCCTGCTGCGGAATGGGAGGAGTTGCAGGGGTGAAATACAGCTTCATCTGAGCGCTGCCTTGACAACTGATACAAAGCTTGGAGACACTATGTTATTATCTGATAAGCGTATTCTCGAAGAAATGAAGAACGGGAATATTGTGATAGAGCCTTTTAACGAACGGCATCTAGGCACAAACTCGTATGATTGTCGCCTGGGTGAGTGGTATTTTCAAGGAGATGCAAACGTGGAGGTCATGCATCTCGATAACCCCGAAGAGATTCGCCGCTACTGGGGCGAGCCGCGCAAGGCTCAAAATGGAAAGATTGCCATTCGGCCGGGCACGACGATTCTGGCCCACACACAGGAGATTATCGGCGGGCACAATGGTTTCCTGGCGAAAATGTACTCGCGCAGCACCGTGGCTCGCTCGGGGCTGTCCGTCTGTCGCTGTGCTGGTGTGGGTGATGTGGGCTATATCGGGCGCTGGACGATGGAAATCAGCAACCACACCCAGACCACAATCTATGTTCCGGTTGGTTTTCGTATCTGTCAGTTGACATTTGAGTATGTCGGCGAGACGCTCAAAGAGTATAGGGGAAAATATGGCAAGGCCGGTCGCGAGCTTGCCGAATGGACCCCGGAAGATATGCTGCCGAAACCCTATTTTGACTGGGACTACGATATTTATCGCACCGATAGAGGGAAATAAGGGTGAGAAAAGGGCTGTTCATCTCTTTTGAGGGCCTTGATGGCGCTGGCAAAACAACCCAGTTGCAGCTTCTCCATCACTGGCTTGAGCAGCGCGGAGTTGATTTTCTGCGTACCCGGGAACCGGGAGGAACGCCGCTCGGGGTCGAGATCCGGCGTTTGCTGCTGGAACGGGCCGATCTGCATGTTACCCCGCTTGCAGAAGCCTTTCTCTTTCAGGCCGACCGGGCACAGCATTTCGCCACGGTGATTGTGCCTGCCCTGGACGCCGGGAAGCTCGTTCTGACTGATCGCTGCTTTGATTCCAGTATGGTCTATCAGGGGGCTGCACGTGGCCTGGGAACAGATCTGATCAGGCGGCTTTCGTTGCTGGCGATGGGAGGCCGTGTACCTGATCTCACGATTCTGCTCGATCTTGATCCGGCAAAGGTACACAGTCGCACTGCCGAGGGCAAAGACCGGGCGCATCGCACGCATTTCGATCAGGCGGAGGAGGCATTTCACCGGACGTTGCGCTCTGCCTTCCTCGCGCTGGCACAGGCGCATCCCGAGCGTATCAAGGTGATTGATGCCTCGTTGCCTCCCGACGTGGTTCATGCGCATATCATTGCGCTGATCGAGCCGCTGCTACAACAGAATGAGGGGTAGCCGTTTTGCAGGCTACCCTTAGTTGACGCTCTCGATCGTGACATCAGAGATGGCCGCTTCGATCTGAGCCAGACATTCCATCAGGCGCGCTTCATTCTGGTCTTGTAGCGCCCAGAGAGCTGCCGAATAGGGATCGTACTGTTGATAGAAGTGCAGGCGTTGCCAGAAGCGGTTGTCAATGATCCCGCTGTACTCTTCCAGCAAGGCCGCCACAAAGTTGTAGCCAAACTGGGTGGCAAGGTCCATAAAGTCGCGTGCGGGATCGCCAATAATGACATCTCCCCAATCAATGACCCCCGCGACGCGCTGCTTGATATCATCATAAATGATATGTTCCTTCCGCACGTCACAGTGCAGCAAGACCGGCTCGAACAGGAAGTTCTCATCATCGGTCAGGAAGCGCTCCCAGAGCTGGCGGGCACGCTGGCGAATCTCGGGCGGCAGCAAGGGAAAAACACACTCGCGAATGGGCTGGTAGCGCTGCTGATAGAGCTGTCGCCACCATTGCGGATCGCCGCCCAGTACCCCGAGCTCCATTGCACGCTCTGGCGAGAAACTGTGCAACTGGTTAAAGAATGTGGTCAGGTCGGGAACCAGCGATGCCAGCAGCTCTGGTGTGATCTTTTTCTCGGAAAGCGGAACGCCCCGAATCTTGCGATAGCCACCGCAGGCAAGCGGATTGCCCGGCCAGACGTATTCAAAATGGGGCACCTGCACGCTGAGCGCCGTTTCTAATGCTGGCAACAGACGCATCTCGATTAACAACTGCTCGATCGTGTCCGGGCTTCTGGGCACACGGAAGATCAGTTCATCATTAATCTCGATGGTGGTGTTGTCGGTCCCGAGGGGAACCGGCGTAACATGATGAATTTCCAGCTCCGGGAAGCGGTTCTGTATCAAGGTGGTACAGCCTTCGATGCTCAAGGGAAGATACTTATCCGGCTGATCGAAAATACTTTCATTGCGCTCCGGGATGGGCGTTGTTGGGATATTGTAGAGATCACCTTCCAGATTCGTCGTGTAGAGTCGATAGTACAACCCGCTCCGTGCAATCAGTTCTTGATGGGTCCCCTGTTCGACGATCTGGCCCTTGTCGATCACCAGAATGGTATCAGCGTGCATTACCGTGCTGAGGCGATGGGCAATAACAAGTGTGGTGCGTTCCTTCATCAGGCGGGCCAGCGCTTCCTGTACCAGACGCTCGCTCTCGTTGTCGAGGGCGCTGGTGGCCTCATCCAGAATCAGGATGGGCGTGTTGCGCAGAATAGCCCTGGCAATCGCGATACGCTGGCGCTGCCCGGCTGAGAGCTTCACGCCATCTTCCCCAACCACCGTATAGTAGGCATCTGGCAATTGCTCGATAAATTCAGCGGCGTTGGCGGCCTGCGCGGCGGCCTCGATCTCCTCCTGCGTGGCGTTGAGGCGCCCATAGGCGATATTGTCCCGGATGGTTGTGTTAAAGAGGACCGGTTCTTGCTGTACCATGCTGATCTGTTCGCGCAGCGTCTTGAGCTGAACATCACGGATATCATGCCCGTCAATGGTAATGCGTCCGCTCTGGATATCGAAGAAGCGCGGAATCAGATTCGTGATGGTTGTTTTGCCTGCGCCACTGGGGCCGACCAGGGCGACCATCTTGCCCGGCTGGACCTCAAAGGTGAGTTCTTGCAGTACCGGCTGCTCCGGGATATAGCCAAATGTCACCTTCTCGAAGCGAATCTCGCCTTGAACTGGAGGCAGCGGGGCCGCATTGGGGGCGTCGGCGATACTGATGGGCTGTTCAAGGAGCTCGAAGGCACGTTCACTGGCGCCTAGCGCGACCTGAAGCTGATTATAGTTTGTAAAAATGCCGATCAGAGGCGAGATCAGCGTCATGAAATAGAAGATGACCATCAGCAGCGCCCCCAGGGTCAGCGTGCCGTGAAGAATGGCAATACCACTGTACCAGAGAAACGCGATCAGACCGGCCCACACCAGAGCCCCGGAGAGGGTTTGCACAAACGAGCTCAAATAGATGCGCTTTTTGGTCTGCGCAAACTGGAGCTCGGTCAGGCGATGATAGCGCCGCAGCTCGTGTTCCTCGCGGGTAAAGGCCTTCACGATCTTTGCGTTGCTGATGGCTTCCTTTGCGGCCTCGATGGTGGTAGCGAGTAGCTCATATTCACGTTTACTCTGCCTGCGCTGAAAGCCGCCGGTCAGCAGTGCGAGCAGCAGCCCGGGCACAAAGAACAGCGCGACCATCCCCAGAACCGGGAGCAGGTTACTGGTATCGGTTGTCGGGATGGTCAGATTGAAGCGCCTGACCTGGGTGAGAATAAGGTCAGGGCCGATCAGGAGCAATGCCACGCCGAAAAGCACGGTAATCAGGTTCCGCAGCATACCCGTTATATTGGATGTAATCGCGGTACGAATCGTGCTGACATCGTTGGTCAACCTGCTGATCAACTCGCCGCTATGGTGCTCATGAAAGAAGCGAAGCGGCAGCTTGAGCAGGTGTTCATAGAGCGTGGTGCGCAGATCGATGACCACTTTTTCGCTCAACGTCAGGCTGAGCAGGACTTGTCCGAGGCTTATCACGGTGACAATAGCGGTCAGCCCGAGCAGCAGATAGATCAGATGCTTGAGCCCGGTTAAATCTCGGGCCAGCACGCTATCAATCACCTTACCCAGAATGGCGGGGTAGAGCATTTGTAAGCCGCTGATCAGGAAGGTCGCAAACAGGACAATGACCAGTTGCCACCAGTACGGTTTTGCAAAGCTCAGGAGATGCGTAAAACTATGGCGACCCGGTTTGCTTTCCGGCGTTTTTCGCTTCCTGTTACTGTCCAACATTTCAATGATCTCCAATGAGTTGGTGAAACAGCCACATAAAAGGGAGTGCTCCCTTTAACAGTGTACGATTCCAGATGCCAGAATGGTTGTCTGACGCTACCGGCAAATGGGATATTTTTGCTACTTTTGTGTGCTTTCTGTCTGTACTTGTTCGTAGATATCAGAGAGTTCCATGCGTCCTTTCGGGAAAACGTGAATCTGAAGGGATGCGTCATCGAGAGATGAGCGACAATTCCATTGAAACAGGTAAACAGGTGAATGAATAGAGCACAAAAAGCACGCGTCCCTGCATATAGATGGTTTCTGGCGGCAGTGATCCTCTTTCTGCTTTTCCTCCTCTGTACCGCTCTGTATGCTGCGGGGGTCTTTCACACGCCGGTGCTGCGGCTGGAACAGCAATGGCTGCTTCGCCCGGCGACGCGGATTGACTGCCTCTTCTGGGAGTGGCGGCGGGCCGGGGTTTTTCCGGTCAGCCTCCTGTTCACAGTGCTGCTTGGCGGGCTGTGCTGGCTCCTCGGGTATCGTAAGCGCGTTGTGATTCTGCTGGTCTTTTTGCTGGCCGTGGCTATGGGTTTTGAGGTTGCCGGGAAGCTGGCCTTTGAATTTACTATGCCATCAGCCCTCCGTTCCGGCCTTACCACGCTGGCCTGTCCCCAGATGTATGGTCAGCCGAAGATCGTCGAGGTGAAGACCGCGCTTGGTTTCTGGAACGAGATTCCCGCGCCAATCGCTGAGAAGGCCAGTTGGGCCCGCGATGTGGCTCAGATGCCCCTACCGATGGATGATCTTTCCAAACTACCACCCGAAGATATAACCGGCGAGAGCGGCTATCCGAGCGGGCATGCCTTGCGCTGGATGTTTCTTGGCCTGATCGCCTGCTGGCTCTGCTGGAAGCACCTGCGTGTGCCTGTGCTGCGTGAGCTGCTGGCGGGATGCTTCCTGTTTCTGGCCTTTTTCGGTGGCTTTATGCAGTTCTATATCGGCAATCATGTTTTGACCGACACGCTGGCCGGGTATCTGCTCGGCGCGGCGGCGGCCTGTGCGGCGATCGGGGGCCTGCTGCTCTGGCGGCGGCCCGCAAAGGTCTAGAGCGCTTCCAGGCGTTCCTTGCGTTTCTGGGCGGCAAAGTAGTCGGGGTCAAGCTCCAATGCGCGATTGATCGCGGCGAGCGCCTCCGCTTTGCGTCCCAGAATGCCGAGCACCCAGGCTTTGCCGTCCCATGCCGGGACATAGGTTGGGTTCAGGCTCAGCGCATGCTCGAAGTCTGCCAGCGCCTCCTGCTGGCGTTTGAGCATCGCAAGGCATGTGCCTTTGACATACCATGCCTCAGTGTTTGTCGGGTCGAGAGCAACCGCTTTCTCCGCGGCAGAGAGTGCCTCGACATAGCGAATCGCGTTGGAAAGATGCTGGCTGTATTCGAGCCAGAATGCAGCCTGCTTTTTCTTGGTATCTTCTTGCATCAGGATTCCCTGTCGTTGGTATTCCAGAGCGTCACGACCTGTTGATAGGCTTCCCAGGTGTCGACGTCGGTGGCCGTCTCGATCGTGCCTGCTTCGATAGTCGCGACTTCATCCGCATGCCGGGCAATGACCTGCCGCCCGCCCTCGTCTCCGCGAACGCACAGCAGCTCTGGAAAGAGACTGGCATCAAAGAGGACTGGATTGCCGCGTCTGCCCTCATAGAGTGGGGCAATAATGCGCTTGCCAGTCGTACGCTTTTCTGCGATAAGTGTATCCAGAATCGACGCAGAAAGCAATGGCTGATCTCCCAGGACAATGCATGCGCCCTCAACGGGATACGGTTCAAGGGCATGCAGCCCGGCATGCAGTGAGGTGCTCATTCCCTCCTGATAGGCCGGATTTTCCACTGCGATCAGATCAGGGTGGGAAAGTGCAAGCTGTTCCTTGATGCGCTGCGCCTGGTAGCCAAGTACCAGGACGACCGGGCGAGCCCGGGACGCGAGCACTGCCCGAAGCACATGCGCGAGCACCGGCTGCTCGCCGAGCGGAAGCAACAGTTTGTGCTGGCCTGCCCTCATTCGGCTGGATGTGCCTGCTGCCAGAATCACGGCAGCTATGGATGTAGACATACAACGCTTGTCCCTTTCGCTTCGTGATTGCTCAATAAGAGAGTTATAGCATATTGTGATGGACAGATGCATCTCTATGTGTTTATTCTGAAAAGAAACGAGAAAATTTCTCGCAGGAGCCGGGAGAATGGAAAGATTGGACGCCGAGACACAGGCAAAATATGAGCACCTGCGGGCCATTTTGCGCGAGATGGGCTCTGTGCTGGTGGCCTATTCAGGTGGGGTTGATAGCGCCCTGCTGCTGAAAGTGGCGCATGATGTACTCGGGGAGCGGGCGCTAGGCGTGATCGCAGCCTCTCCTGCCTACGGGCCCGAGGAGACACAGGCGGCTATCGAGGTCGCGCGGCAGATGGGGGTTCCGCTGCTCCAGATCGAAACCCACGAACTTGAGGACGAGCGCTACACCGAGAATACAGTGCTGCGTTGCTACTTCTGCAAGACCGAGCTGTTTACGCGACTGGAACCGATTGCCCGGGAGCGAAACCTGCGCTATATCGCCTATGGCCTGAATCGGGATGATCTGGGTGACTTTCGCCCCGGGCAGCGGGCGGCGCGTGAGTTTGGCGTGCGTGGTCCCCTGAAAGAAGCTGGGATGGGCAAGCAGGAGATTCGAGCGGTCGCGAAATGGTTGAATGTGCCGGTCTGGAATAAGCCTGCGATGGCCTGCTTCTCGTCGCGAATCGCCTACGGGCAGAAGGTCGATGTGGCCTCGCTACGCATGATCTATCGGGCGGAAAAGGTGTTGCATGAACTGGGGTTCAAGCAGGTACGCGTGCGTCATCATGAGAAGCTGGCGCGCATCGAGGTCGAGCGCTCGGAGATCCCGCGCCTGATTGATGAGGAAATCAGCCGCCGTGTGACGCAGGAGTTACGGCAGATTGGCTACCTCTATGTCACGGTTGATCTTCAAGGATATCGCACGGGCAGCATGAACGAGGCCTTCTTCCGCAAGCGAGAATCCGTTTGAGCCGTTTATGGTATAATGTGGGTTGGTGTAAGAATGACACCAGGTCAGAGAGTTTTTCATCAGGAATAGACTATGCCAGAGCGTATTATCTACCTCGATCATGCCGCAACAACTGCCCTGGATCGGCGGGTCCTGGAGGCGATGATGCCATATCTGACAACCGAGTATGGCAACGCCAGCAGTATTTATACACTGGGCCGGCATGCGATGCAAGCAATTGATCATTCACGAGAACAGGTCGCCGAGCTATTGAACTGTCGCGCGGCGGAAATTGCCTTTGTCGGGTGTGGCTCCGAAAGCGATAATCTCGCCTTGAAGGGGCTGGCGTTTGCCGCACAGAAGAAGGGCAAACATATTATTACGACGCCGATAGAGCATCACGCCGTGCTTCACACCTGTCATTATCTGGAGCGCTTTGGCTTTCAGACGACCTATCTGCCAGTTGATGAGTATGGACGAGTGAACCCTGAGGATGTTGAGCGCGCGATCACCGATGAGACGATCCTTGTTTCGGTGATGTACGCGAACAACGAGGTGGGAACCATCCAACCGATTGCGGAGATCGGGCGGATCTGTCGTGCGCACAAAGTGGCGTTCCATGTTGATGCTGTGCAGGCCGGGGGATTGTTACCACTGGATGTGCATGCCCTGAACGTGGATATGCTATCGCTTTCGGCACACAAGTTCTATGGCCCGAAGGGTGTGGGTATTCTCTATGTCCGTCAGGGTGTGCGCATTCTGCCGCAGTTGCAGGGAGGCTCACAGGAGCGTGGCCGCCGTGCCGGAACCGAGAATGTGGCCGGGATCGTAGGAGCTGCGACGGCGTTTGAGCTGGCACAGCGTGAATTTCCGCAGGCAGTCGAACGGATGCAGGCGTTGCGCGATCGACTGATCGAGGGTGTGCTTCGCATCCCCGACGCGCGGCTGACTGGCCACCCAACCGAGCGTCTGGCGAACAATGCAAGCTTCTGTTTTCGGGGCGTCGAGGGCGAATCGATCCTGCTGAGTCTGGATATGCACGGCATCGCTGCTTCCACCGGTTCAGCCTGTACCTCCGGGGTGGTCGATCCATCGCATGTCCTGGTAGCGATGGGCATTTCGGACGAATGGTCACGGGGCAGTCTGCGCCTGACACTGGGCAAGGACAACACCGAAGAGGATGTTGAGAAGGTGCTGACAGTCCTTCCCGAGATTGTCGAGAAGGTGCGAAGTCTGGCTTTATAGCGTGATCGCAATGAGGTATGAGATGACCGCGTACACCGGGTGCGCGGTCGCTGCTTTTTTGGTCTCTATTTTGGGTTCATATTGGCGGGTGAAATATATCGGATTGGCTGATTGTAGTCGATAGGAAAGTATGGTACATTGTGCGTAGTGCTTGTGAGGCACCAGGTGGAAGGTGGTTGTATCGCATTTTCTGGCTACAAAGTCGTAGTTTGTATGTGACAACACCGTAAGTTGTATCAGTGCAAGCAGGCCTCCAGGCCCTAACGAAAGGAAGAAACCGAGTGGATATGGATACGCTGAAACGTGAAGTGCTGGCGCAGCGAGTGCGTCAGGTGAAACCATCTGGAATCAGAAAATTCTTCGATATCATAAATACGATGCCGGAAGTTATTTCGCTTGGCGTTGGTGAGCCGGATTTTGTCACCCCTGAACACATTCGGCAGGCTGGCATCCGGTCTATTGCCGAGGGACGCACACAATATACCTCCAATTACGGCATGATTGAGCTGCGGCAGGAGATCAGCGCGATGTTGCAGCGCCGCTATGGTGTGTCCTATGACCCGGCGACGGAGCTGCTGGTCACGGTTGGCGTCAGCGAGGGCGTTGATCTGGCGATGCGTACGTTGATTAATCCGGGCGATGAAGTGATTGCGCCAGATCCCGGCTATGTTGCGTACGAGGCGGATATTACCTTCGCCGGTGGTGTGGCGGTGCCTGTGCCCACGTACGCCGAGCATCAATTTGCGATCCGAGCTGAAGATATCGCGAAGGCGATTACGCCGCAAACGAAGATGATTCTGCTTGGCAACCCCAATAATCCTACCGGGGCTGTGATTCCGCGTGAAGAGTTGGAGAAGATCGCGAAGCTGGCAATTGAGCATGATTTACTGGTGGCTTCCGATGAGGTTTATAGCCGTCTCGTCTATGGTACTGAGTATGTCAGCATTGCCTCGTTGCCCGGGATGCGTGAGCGCACAGTTCTGCTTGACGGCTTCTCGAAGGCCTATGCTATGACTGGCTGGCGCGTTGGCTATGTGGCGGCTCCGGCTTTTATTCTGGAAGCCATGCTGAAGATCCACCAGTACACCATTATGTGCGCCGGAACGGCTCCCCAGGAAGCGGCTATTGAAGCGCTGCGCAATGGTGAAGAAGATGTTATCCAGATGCATGACGAGTATGAGCGCCGTGGACGCATGTTTGTTGACGGACTCAATCGACTTGGCCTGAAGTGCTGCGAGCCAAAGGGTGCCTTCTATGCCTTCCCCTATATCGGCCATATCGGTATGAGCGACGAAGAGTTCGCGGAAAAGCTGCTCTTTGAGGAACAGGTTGCAGTTGTGCCTGGAAGCTCGTTCGGTGCGGCGGGCAGGGGGTATGTCCGCTGCGCCTATTGCACGGCTTATGACAAGCTGGAAGAGGCCCTCAGACGTATAGAGCGCTTTGTGCAGAAGTACCAGCGGTGAGCAGAAAAGCGGGAGCGGTTCTTGCGCCGCTCCCGAAGCGTCGCTGTTAGTCCTCGGCGCTGATACGATCCCACGAAGGAACAAAGCTTCGATCTCGCTTGAGCTCGAAGAGGTTGGGATATTTCAGGGCCCATGCAGTAAAGTCCCAGAGCTCACCCGCCTCATCGCCCTTCGGTACGTTTTGAATGACCGGGCCATAGAATCCGACATCGGAGCCGTCGAGGGCGATCGTCGGGACGCCGAAGGCGTGATAGCGCTGGGCGGCTTCTTCATGGTCTTTCAGCACATCCAGAATCGTTTCTTCGGAGGCCAGAGCAGAGGTGACAAAATACGAGCCGCCTGTTCTCTCCGCCAGACCTGCCTCTTCAACGGCTTCCTCGACGGTCCCGCGATCAAGCTGTTTCCCGCGACCGTGGGCAGCATTTCCCAGGGCAATATAGAGCTTCTCCACACCCTCGTTTCCATGAAGGCGACGGACCATTGCGAGCGTGCGTAGAGCCGTCCAACCCGCGCCGTTGACGTAATCTGGTTCTGTATCTGGCGCTCGGTTCACGACTTCCAGGCTGAAGAAACGCCATGTAACCTCTATCGGGCGTACCTTACGGGCGTTACGAATCCATAGGGCGGTGCGCCACGCAAATGGGCAGAGGGGGTCAAAGTGGAATTGAACGTGTGCTACATTCGTGGTCATATCTACAATTGCTCTCCTGTCATTCCTTATGCGATATCGTCAAGCACTTCAATTCGGGAAGTGAGCTCGATTTCAGCATACGATGTTGCCAGGAGAGGTGTCAAGCAGATGACCGCGAACTCCGTTCAATATCGGGTGGTGGGAAGCTCTGGTTGTGGTACAGGCTGCTGTGTGGCGATGGTGAGCGTCACTTTGCTCTGGCGGGAATCCTGAAGGAGATTCAGCACGGCCTGAGGCATTGTGATGACCTCGTGTTTATTATGGAGCAGCACGAGATAAAAATGCAACCGAAGATCCTGCAACACGGCCAGAATAGTATCTGTATCGAGGAGCACCCCTTTCTCATTGCGCATAAAGAGGAGGATACTGGCGTTATTGAGCTCGCTTGCCAGGGCACGAATGCTACTGAGGGGACTCGGTGTGTGCAACTCAATGCGTTGTAGTGGTATCTGAAAGTGCCTGGAACGTCGATAGAGGAACTCAAGAAAATCCTTTGATTGCTGAATGACTTCCAGCCGAATCACTCCGTCCTCGGGTCGGTGTACCAGTGAGAGCGCCACCAACCGACAATCAAGATGACGTGCGAGGGCAAACCCCTGATCGATAGCGCCTACATCGATATCATGTAGGAACGGTAACAGTAGTGTTTTCATCTTCTTCCCTATCCAGTTCTTACAAAAGCGGGTGTTACCTGAGTGGATGGTTCTCTATAGAGTATAGTAATATATTACACCTCAATGGGAGCTCAAAGCATTATGCTGGTTCCTCAAAAATCGCTCAAGATGGCTTGTGGAGGCGAAGAAACAGGAAGGGATTTTGTAGGATGGAAGAGGGAGCAACCTCCCGAGAGGAGCACTCTCAGGAGATTGCGGAAAAAATGGCTAACACTCGCTGTGACCGCAGCTATAGCACTTGCGGCAGCCTTCTTCATAGACCATCGCGTTACTGCCACACTGCGGGCAGATGTTCCCGGTGAGATTGGTGATCTCGAACGAGGAGGATTGCGGTGTCTCGATCTCGGGTTGCGGCTCTTCCGCCGAATGCTCACCGTTCTGGCGGCTGAGCTCTTCGATATGGGTTTCGAGCGCCCGGGCAACGGCGTCGGGTAGTGAGCGAACCTGCTGCGGACCGAAACCGACGGTGCGACTGCCTCCGATACCGCGAAGCTGCTCTGCGATTGCTTTGGCACGGTCAACCTGTGAGAGCGGGCTGAGGATTTGCAGTGTCAGCGAGATCAGGCGACCGAGCGCCTCCGAGAGGGCCGCGATATCGCTTCCTGCCTTGCCGACGTTTACAAAGACCTCGAATGGTCCCTGGTCGTCGCTATTGATTGTGATGTTGACCTTGCCTTCCGGTGCGCGAACCTGTCGTGTATAGCCGTTGATGACCTCGGGGCGCTGTTTGATGCCCTGCTGAATCGAGGTCACAGGCTCGATCATCGGGGTAGAGGCAATAACTTCCTCGACCTCTTTGATGGCTGTCTTTTTCTCGTCTTCGAGGCGGGTCAGCACGGCATCACGTGAGCCATCACGATAGTAGGTGACACCTTTACAGCCCATATCGTAGGCGAGCTGGTAGAGCTTGCGCACCTGATCGATGGTATGATCATTGGGCGCGTTGACCGTCTTGCTGATGCTGGAATCGGTGTACTTCTGAATGATTGCCTGAACCCGCACATGTTCTTCCGGCGAGAGGTCTTTCGACGAGACAAAGTAGCCCGGAGTTGGCTTATTCGGGTGTTTATCACGCCACTCTTGCAGGAGCGGATGGTAGAGAATATGTTCTCCGGTGCGGTCACGTCGGATCATGGCGAAGTCGTAGACCGGTTCAATGCCGGAACTGACGCCTGCAAGCAGGCTTGTGGTGCCGGTAGGTGCCTGAGTCAGTAGTACACCGTTGCGAATACCGTGCTGCTTGATGCGCTCCTGAATGGCTTTTGGCAGCCGCTTGATAAAGCGACCCTGCATATACTTCTCGCGGTCGAACTTGCCAAAGGGACCTTTTTCCTCCGCAATCTCGGTTGAGGCCTCATAGGAGGCGTCGCGGATGGTCTGATAGATCTTCTCGATGACGGGCAGAGATTCTTCGCTGCCGTAGGCGATCTTCATTTTAATCAGCGCATCAGCCAGACCCATCGTGCCGAGACCGGTGCGGCGTGTTCCTTCCTGCTGCGCTTTTCGGTTCTCCTCTAAGAAGTAGTGGGTCGAATCAATGACGTTATCCAGGAAGCGGATCGCCACCTTTGCTGTTTCAGCCAGGCGCTCGTAGTTCATCTTGCCATTTTCGACGAACGTTGAGAGGTTCAGCGCTCCAAGATTACAAACGCCGAAAGGCGGCAGGCCTTGTTCACCACAATTATGGCATATAATACCATTTGCTGTAAAAAGATGCATTTCGGGTTCGGTCAGATCGTAGACAATTTCTTCGCCATCAGGGATCAGGCTTTCAAATGTGGCGAGAAACGCTTCCTGATATGGGCCGCTGGTGTAACTGGCAAGTGTTTGCTCCAGTTGCTGCTGCTTCTCGTCGGTAAGGAAGCCGATGTGATCGGCGAAAGTTCGCAGGCTGCCCTTGCTAATTACCAGTTCGTGGTATGCCTGACAGTTATAAGCTACCTGGTTCCCTTTCCCATCTGGCAACATGCGTGCTCGGGTCGTACGCTGATTCTTATAGATGCGTGAGTAGATGCCAAAGTTCAGCAGGACGCGTTGGACACCCTGTAACAACTGTTCGCTGCAAGAAGTCAGGCGAACGCTCAATCCTTTGGCAATTGATCCCTGCACCGAGCCATCTGCTGTAAAGAGAGCTGAGAGGAAGCCCTTTTGCATCTCTCGTTTCCCTTTCAGGACCGAAGAGGGAACCTGAAGCTTCTCATGTAGTAGTTCAGGGTCAATCAGGCGTAGCAGGCGGGCGGATTCAATGCGAACCTCGTTATGGGATGTGATATCAATGACACTAACAGGGTATTCACGAACGTTCTGGCGATCAGTGACAAGGCGATTGACAGCTTCTGCGAAACGAGGTGCTATTGCTCGCTCCGGGCCAAAGAAGGAAAGCACTGCACTACCCTGCCGCTTCGTGTTGATATAGCCATCTCCAATCAGCCAGCCAAGGACAAGCCCGAGATCTTCATTGCCACTATGTCCGAAGGCTCCTTCACTATGCAGAAGAACAATGCTATCTTGAGGGGTCAGTTGACCAGCTTCCTTCCATCCGGTAGAAGTAAGTACCTTATGATCGCGGGTAAGGCGCAAAGAATAGCCTTCTTTTGTCTGCAAACGATAAACGGGTTTCACTCCGGTCTCAAAGACATGGCTGGCTTGCCGCAGCGTTCTACCAGGTTTGTGGGTGACGCGGGCCTCTGTATGGGGGCGTCCTGCCAGTGCCAGTTCTTCGATGGTCACATTTGGCGATACCACTGTAACTGGAAGGCCTTGCTCTGCCAGTTCTTTCGCGCTGATGAGACCTTTGTCTGTATAGATCAGCGTATCCCCTGTCACGCATGGATTAACGCAGCGGATGTTCTCGAAGTACCATGTATTCGATTCTTTGTTGTAGCGGTCCATGAAGACCACGCCGGGCTCAGCAGATTCCCAGGCCGAGGTGCAGATCAGGTCCCACAGATAGCGGGCCTTGACCGTCTTCTTGACCTCGCCCTGCCAGACCAGATGCCAATCAGCGTCATCGCGCACGGCCTGCATAAACGCATCGGAGACAGCAACTGAGAGGTTGGCATGCTCGATCAGTCCCGGGGTTTTTTTGACGGTAATGAACTCTTCAATATCCGGGTGGTTGTCATCCAGCATGAGCATTAACGCCCCGCGCCTGCTTCCGCCTTGCTGAATGACATCTCCTGTGGCAACAGAGTAGAGTTGGGCCCATGAACACGGTCCAGAGGCGGTCCCGTTCACGGTCTTGATATAGGAACCACGCGGGCGCAAGCTGGAAAGGTTAATGCCCACACCACCGCCGCGAGCCATGATCTCGGTCATGAGCTTGAGGTTATCAAGAATGCCCTGGCGGCTATCCTCCGGCTGAGGGATCACGAAACAGTTTGAGACAACGACACCCGCTGAGACGAACGAATGGTCTTCTTCGACCTCGATGTCTATGACTGTTCCTTCGTATTCCTCAATTGCGATTTCATTGATCCTTACCCATTTGAGACCATCATAGTCAATGGAGAATGTAAGATCGATATCGGATGATGGCGCTTGTTGCCCGAAAAATGCTTGAAAGAGAGGAGCACACTCATTGACTGTGGCATGCAGCCGATAGGTTGGTACACGCCCTGAGCGCTGCGTGTTCTCGCGAATTGAAAACAGATAACCCAGTCTCAGGAGCAATTGATGAACTTGTGCTGTAAGTACACGATTCGCGAGGCCGAGGCCGCTTCTGTTTCGTGAAGAAATGGAGCCATCGGCACTAAAGAGCCCGTGAAGCAGTTTTGTGGTGAGATGGGCGGGCATCTGCATCAGCCAGGATGGGATATGCTTCTTATAGCTATAACCTCCGAAAAGAGCCTTGAAGAACTCTCCCAGTGGCATTGAGCTGACCCGGAGGTCATACCAGCGTTCAGTAGTGCTGAGCTTTATTGAGCCTTCAATACCAAATTTAGCAACAATAATACGTGCGATCTCTTCCGCTTCTTTTTGTTCATCAAGACCAAAGACAAACTGAATGCCGGATGGAATATCTGTTCCTGTGTGATGCGTGATGCTGCCATTCCCAAGCCAGCGGCCAAAGAGGTAGCATAAGTCCTCATCGAGTTCCAGCCGATCGTTGAGCTTGTAACGGGTATCCCCATCTGATATATCTCCATGATGGCCGTGCGTCGTTGCTTTGAAGAGCTTTCCATCCTCTACGCTATAGCCTGTAGCATACTCATGGATGTAAAGAGGCTCGGGGCTTTGTTCTTCACTGTTGTAGGCAGCAGCAAGAAAATCGCCGGGTTTTAGCTCTTTGGCCGGAATCCAGGCCGGTTCATGTTGCAGGTGCAATCCGTCTCTCGATTTGTGCTTGTGAACCCATTCAGAGCGGATGGCGTAAACTTTGTGTTCTCCTGTGACGCGTAGATCATCATAGCCGATCTTTGCGGGACGAATGATATAGAGCGGCTCTGCTGCTTCGCGCTCAAATTTATGGAGAACGGAGCGTAATCGGTTGCGATGGGTGACAACCAGATCACCTATGGCTACCTGTGCGATGGGTTTATAGCCTTCTGCGGTCAAAATTTCTTGATCGGGAGGCATGCAGTTATATGCTGTTACCTCGTGCCCTGTGCCAGCGCCTGCCAGAATGCGTCCGCCGGGAACGAACTGGAAATCTTTGAGGACGTCATAGAATTTCTGCTCCCACTCCTGGCGTTTTTCTTCCGTCTGTTCAACGGCTGCAATGCCACGGGCAACACGGGCCCACATCTCTTCAGGGGCCTGCTCAATGGGCTCGCCAGATGAGCCTTTCAGGGCATAGCGGTCCATGAAGACTTTCTGCCGAATGCCTTCAAGTTTCGTCTGAGGTGACTGCTGGATCGGGCGCTCCTGCTGATGTACCATAAAATGAAAGCTCCTTTTACCAGACCTGACGACCTTTGATCTGCTAAGCTTGCAAACAGGTGTCGTCAGAATGTATCGTTACGAACTCAGGTCGGATGTTTTCGGTGCAACGCCCCTCAGTATACTCTTCGCGCCTGCCAAAAACAAGCCCTTTTCACAAGATATAGTAATATTTTAACATGTCAGCACAATATATTGTGTTGTAAGCGCTACAGCACAGGTATATGGTATGATAAAAGCGCGAGGCGGTGGAATGGGGCTTCAGGCCCTATTTGATGTTCTCTCTCTCGCTCGATTCTATTCTTTCTGGAGGGCTGTTATGCGGGCGGAAATCATTTCTTGTGGAACTGAACTCTTATTAGGACATATCACTGATACCAATGCAACATATCTTGCCCGGAGTCTGGCGACCGTGGGTATTGATCTGTTTTTTGTCTCGCAGGTGGGTGATAACCTCAAACGCATGGTTGAGACGCTGAAACGAGCCTGGGAGCGCTCCGATCTGATTGTGATGACCGGTGGCCTGGGACCGACCGAGGATGACCTGACACGTGAGGCGATCAGTACGCTGCTCGGCGAAACCATGCAGGTTGACCACGAGCTTGAGCGGACGCTGCGAGCTCATTTTCACGGCTCTAATCGGCCCATGCCTGAGCGGAACGTGAAGCAGGCGACGCTCATTCCGTCTGCGCAGGCGCTACCAAACCCTGTCGGCACGGCTCCTGGCTGGTTTGTCCAGAAGGATGGGCGTATCCTGATCGCGATGCCGGGGGTTCCCCGCGAGATGTATCGTATGTGGGAAGAGGAGGCCCTACCACGTCTGAAGCCGCATCTGGGGGCGACTCTCTTCACGCGGATTTTGCGTGTCTATGGTATGGGCGAATCCAATGTAGAAGAGGCGCTCGGCAAGCTGACGACCAGCACCAATCCAACGGTCGCAACCTATGCAAAAGAAGATGCCGTTGATGTGCGCATCAGTGCGAAGGCTACTACTGCTGAAGCAGCGGAAAAGCTGGTCTCAGAGATGGAGCTACAGGCGCGGCAGGTGCTCGGCTCGCATGTCTTTGGCATTGATAATGATACGCTGGCAAGTGTTGTCGGAGGGTTGTTGCAGGCGCGACAACAGACGCTCGGTGTGATGGAGTCATTGACTGGTGGGCTGCTTTCCAGCATGATTACAGATGTTCCTACCAGCTCGCGTCACTTTATTGGCGGTCTTGTGACCTATAGCACCGATCTCAAGGTACAGATGGGGGTGCCTCGGGCCGTTATCGAGAAGTACGGGGTGGTGAGCGAGGAGACAGCACGGGCGATGGCGCATGCAGTGCGGGTTCAGCTTGGGACCTCGTTTGGTATCGGAATCACAGGTGTGGCTGGCCCTGATCCTGTTGATGATAATCCGGTTGGAACGGTCTATATTGCCGTAGAGGGACCGGAGGGTGTCGCGACCAGTATGGGCCCCGGTTGGCGAACCGGACGCAAAGACAGTAAGAGGCTGGCGGCCCTTTCGGCGCTTGATCTGCTGCGTCGAACATTGGAAGGAGTGGTGACAGTACAATAATTCCCTCCGAAGAGCATGGAGAGAATTAACCGGGTCTGCTCTTGTACCGCCCGAGTGGGGATGATAAGATCAGATGCAAAGATCACGAAGCAAGGGGGATGGGGAGGAGCGTTTAGGACGCTTTGCCCTGATGAACGGCCTATGAAGATATGGCGGCAAAAGGATAAGCAGACGAAAAGCGACCGCGCTGAACGAAAGAAGCATGCGCGGTCACGTTTTCGTTCTTCTCCTCTCTATAAGCTACTGACTGTACTTGGCCCCGGCTTGATTGCGGCAAATGCCGGAAATGACGCCGGTGGTATTGCGACGTTCTCGACATCGGGAGCTAGCTTCGGCTATGCGCTGCTCTGGGCGCTGGTCCTTGCGGGAATCTGTCTGGCGATTGTGCAGGAAATGTGTGCTCGTATGGGGGCTGTGACCGGAAAGGGACTGGCTGACCTGATCCGTGAACAGTTTGGCGTGCGATGGGCGGCGCTTGCCATGCTGGCGCTTCTGATCGCGAATACAGGTGTGACGATATCCGAGTTTATGGGTATCGCGATGAGTGTGCAGGTGCTTTTTAATGACCCACATACGCCCTGGGTCTATGTTGTAGTGCCGGTAGCAGCAATCGCGCTCTGGTGGCTGGTAATCAAGGGGTCGTATCGCCGGGTTGAGAAGATCTTTCTGGTGATGTCTCTGGGGTTTCTGGCCTATATCCCGGCTGCGTTTGCGGCGCATCCCGATTGGAGTGCGGTCGGACGCGAACTGGTGTTGCCCACGTTGAGCGGGAATTCCGCGTATCTACTGGCGGCGGTAGCGCTAGTCGGTACGACGATCAGCCCATATATGCAGTTCTTTGTACAGGCGTCGGTCGCCGATAAGGGCATTCATGCCGGTGAATATTTTTATGAACAGGTTGACGTGTATAGTGGTACCGCGTTTGCGGTTCTGATCGCCTGCTTTGTGGTTGTGACCACGGGGGCTACCCTGTACCCGAACACCCCGGTTGAGACGGCGCTTGATGCGGCTCTGGCCCTGAAGGATTTCGCAGGCCCCTATGCTACCATCCTGTTTGGTGTGGGTCTTTTCGGTGCCTCGCTGCTGGCGGCGGCGGTCTTGCCGCTTTCCACTTCGTACGCTATCTGTGAGGCGTTTGGCTTTGAGCGCGGTGTCTCGCGAAGTTTTAAGGAAGCGCCGGTCTTCCAGAGTATCTTTACCGGTCTCATTATTCTTGGCGTGATTGTGACGCTGATCCCGGGACTACCATTGATTCAGGTGCTGCTGTTCTTGCAGAGCGTGAATGCGGCGATGTTGCCGATTCTGCTGGTCTTTATTATCCTGTTGGTGAATAATCGTCGGTTGATGGGGCGGCGTGTGAATGGTATCGTCTTTAATATTATCTGTTGGGCGACTGTTATCTTAATCACGCTTATGATCGTTGTACTGATGTGGGTCAATAGCATCTGGCCCTTGCTTGCACCGCTGTTTCATCTTGGCTAAGACCAGAGCCACAGGGCCGATGTTTCCTGTGACATATGGCGGTAGAAAAGAGGATCATTGTGTATTATCAGAATACTCCGGAGCAGCAGCCGGATTACACGCGCCCTGACTATTATCAGGAGTCGTCGTATCCTCCGCAGGAGATGCAGGAGTATCGTGGTCCGCAATGTATGGAGGGCTATACCGCCGAGCCCGTGAAAGAGCAGCAACCAGCGGCGGAAGGAGGCCAGAAAAGGGGGGGAATTCTTGGCCTGGGAGCTGCCATACTCTCTGTGGGGGCCTGGCTGCTGAAGTTTAAGGGACTGGCTTTCCTCTTGAAATTCGGGTGGGCCGGGCTCTCTGCGGTGGCCTCCATCGCGATCTATTCGATTGCCTATGGCTGGCAATTTGCCGCGGGGTTGGTGGCGCTGCTCTTTATCCATGAGATGGGACATGCTGTCGCTATGAAGATCAAGGGGATTCCGATTGGCCCGATGATCTTTGTACCGATGCTTGGCGCGGCGGTGATCATGAAAGAGATGCCGCGCAATGCGAAGGACGAGGCGGAGGTAGGTATTGCCGGACCGGTCGCGGGCGCGATTTCGGCGGGAGTGTGTCTGTTGATCGCGCAGTGGCAACCCGAGTCGGGCTCTCTGTGGGCGGCGCTTGCATACTTCGGCTTCTTCCTGAATCTGTTCAATCTGCTGCCTGTGGTGCCGCTGGATGGGGGACGTGTGGTGGCCGCGATTGATAAGCGGATCTGGGTACTGGGCTTTGTTGGCCTGCTGGCGGTCCAGATCTGGCAGTGGTTTCATGGGAACCCGTCATTCTGGCTGCTAGTGATCGTCTTGATGGCAGCCGGGCAGTTCTTTGCACGAGGTGGCAAGGCACAGACGCCCGAAGAGCAGGCGTATCGCGAGTCATATTATGCGGTGCCTTTGAGCTCACGCATTCTTATCAGCGTGCTATACTTCGGGCTGGCTGCGGTCCTCTACCTGGGCATGTCAATGGCACACGCTATGATTTTGCCTTATTGATATCGCTCTCTAGAGGCGATCAGTTGAATATATCGAAAGGCATGGATTCTCATGTGAGGTCCATGCCTTTGCTTTCTAGAACGGGATGTTATTGTTGCTCTTTGTTGCGAACCTCGACCCCGGTCATCTGCTCAAGCACTTTCAGGTAGGAGGTGTAGTCTTTTTTGCCATAGCCAGAGGCGCGGGTCATCTCGTAGAGCTGGCGTGCAAGTGCTGTCATCGCAACGGGAGTCTCATAGGTGGCGGCCAGATCGAGCGCCAGACCGAGATCTTTATGTAACAGGTCGGTCATAAAGCCGGGCTCGAAGCTGCCGTTGAAGGCTCGCATGGGGAACTGATTGGCAAGCTGCCAGTTTGCGCCCGTGCTGACACCGATAATGCGGGTCATCATGTCGAGGTCTACCCCGGCCTTTGTGCCAAGCACCAGCGCCTCGGCGGAAGCGGCGGCAATCGTGCCACAGAGCATATTGTTCAGGATCTTCACGACCTCGCCCGAGCCACTTGGCCCAACGTAGAAGATATTCTCTTTTTTGCCCATTGCCTCAAAGACGGGCAGAGCGCGTTCAAAGATCTCGCGTTCTCCGCCGACCATAATTGAGAGGGTGCCCTGAACGGCTCCCTGTGAGCCGCCGCTGACCGGTGCATCCAGAAAGTGTACGCCTTTCTCCTGCGCGAGCGCGTAGAGGTTGCGACTGGTTGTCGGGGCAATGGTACTCATGTCGATGATGATAGTATCCTTGCGAGCGCCTTCGAGCAAGCCCTGTGACCCACTGACGACCTCTTCGACCTGCTGCGAATTGGGCAGCATCGTAATCATGACCTCTGAAGCCATCGCGACGGCACGAGGTGAGGGAGCTTGCTTCGCGCCTGCCTGAAGTACTTCCTGCACTTCGGGCTTTTCGGGATGACGCGCATAAATCGTGACCTGGTGCCCGGCCTTGAGCAAATTGAGGGTCATGGGCCGTCCCATGACGCCGATACCGATAAAACCTATCTGCATGGTAAGCGATCTCTCCTGAAAATAGAGTAGGTGAGCATGCAGAGCGCTTCCTGATCTGCATGCTCGCTGTGGCTTATTCCATCTCAACCAGAATGGAGCCGCCCGTGACGACGGAACCTTCTTTGCAGTGAATGCGTTGCACGCGTCCCTCGTAGGGGGCGATAATCGAATGCTCCATCTTCATCGCGGTCAGGATGACAAGCACCTGATTTGCCTTGACGGTTGCGCCTTCCTCGATCTGTACCTTGATAATCGTGCCTGCCATTGGAGCCTTGAGCGCCTTTTGCGTATGCGCGGAGCTGCTGCCATGTAGCGCGTGCTCGATGTCAGGGGGCTGACGGCGCTGGAGCGTGTAGACCTGCCCTCTGTAGGCCACGCTGATAGCGTCTCGCTGGCAATCAACATACAGGCGTTCTTGCTGTGCGCCACTGCGTATCACTACTAGAGTATCATATCCAGCGAGCGCAGTGATAGAGCGCGGCTCATCTCCATTGACGGCGATGTCCCACACATTTGGCTGTTGGAGTGCCGGGCGCAGCGACACCCGATAGTCCTGCTCTTCGTGCTGGTAGCTCAGCTCGCGCCACTCATCTCGTAGACGCCACGGGCCCTGTGTCTGCCAGGGGTTGCCTTTTGTGATGGGCTGCTCGATCTCGGAGAGCGCCGCCGCAGCAAGGACCGGGAAGGGAAGCGCTGCCTGTGGCGCGGGCTCAAGGAGTCCCTGTTCATCCAGAAAGCCGGTGTGGGTCTGTCCCTGCTGGAAAGCCTGGTTCTTGCTAATGGTAGAGAGAAGCGGCAGGTTGGTGGTGACACCCAGGACGGCGCAGCGCTCCAGAGCCGTGCGCAGGCGTGCAAGCGCTGCGGCACGATTTTCCCCGTAGGCGATGAGTTTGGCAATCATAGGATCATAATACTGGCTGATGTCATCGCCGCTAGAGACGCCGCTGTCAACCCGGATGCCCGGGCCTGTCGGTTCGGCGAACAGGGCCAGCGTGCCGGTTGAGGGCAGGAAGTTCTGCGCCGGATCTTCGGCGTACAGGCGTACCTCGATAGCGTGGCCGCGTGGCTCAATCTGTTCCTGTGTGATGGCAAGCGGCTCACCGGCAGCGATCAAAATCTGATGCCGCACCAGATCAAGCCCCGTGACGAGTTCGGTGACCGGGTGTTCGACCTGAAGGCGCGTATTCATTTCGAGGAAGTAGAAGCGCTGCTCTTCATCCAGCATAAATTCAAGCGTGCCTGCATTGATATAGCCCGCCGCCTTCGCAATGCGCACCGCTGCCGCTCCCATCTCGGCGCGAAGTTCCGGGGTCAGGGCAACGGAAGGGCTTTCCTCGACAATCTTCTGATGGCGACGCTGAATCGAGCATTCACGTTCACCCAGATGGATCAGGTTGCCGTGTCGATCGCCAAGCACCTGTATCTCGATATGACGTGGGCGCACAAGCAGCTTTTCCAGAAAGACAGTACCATCACCGAAGGCCGCAAGCGCCTCACGCCGGGCTCCGGCAAGCCGGGGTAGAAACTCCTCGGCGCTCTCAACGATGCGCATCCCCTTGCCGCCGCCGCCTGCCGAGGCCTTGATAAGCAGAGGAAAACCAATGCGTTCGGCCTCGCGTTGCAGTGTCTGGTCGTCCTGTTCCGCTCCGTTATAGCCGGGCACGGTTGGTGCGCCGACACGCTGTGCAAGCTCTTTTGCCGCGATTTTCGAGCCCATCAGGCGCATCGCCTCGGCGGGAGGGCCGATAAAGACGATGCCTGCCCGCTCGCACGCTTCGGCAAACTCGGCGTTTTCGGAGAGGAAGCCGTACCCGGGATGAATAGCCTCAGCGCCAGCGGCCCGGGCGGCCTCAAGAATCGCGTCAATCCGTAAATAGCTTTGCGTGGCTGGCGCTGCTCCGATGCAGTACGCCTCGTCGGCCTCGCGAACATGGCGCGCCTGGCGATCCGCTTCTGAGTAGACCGCGACGGTGCGGATACCCATTTCGCGGCAGGTCGCCATGATCCGAACCGCGATTTCGCCTCTATTCGCAATCAGAATGGTGTTGAACATGACTTACATCTTCTCTTCTTCGTGCATGGTCCACTTTGGTGTACGTTTCTCAAGAAATGCTGTTAGCCCTTCCTGACCTTCCGGGCTGGTGCGCAGGCGGGCAATCGTCGCGGCTGTATATTCCCGGGCCTCCTCTGAGGGCATCTGCCCGACCGTTGTTGCCAGCGTCTTACAGACACGCATAGCCTGTGGGGCGCTGCTCAGGAGCTCTTTGAGCGTGCTTTCCAGCGCGGTATCAAGCTGCTCTGCTGGCACAACGACGTGCACCAGCCCGATCTGACGAGCGCGTTCGGCGGTGAAGCGTTCCCCGGTGACGAAGAGGGCGCGGGCGTGCGTTTCGCCAATTTTGCGCAGGACATAGGGTGAGATCGCGGCGGGGGCGATACCGAGCTTGACCTCACTCAGAGCGAAGCGCGTGTCGGCTGCGGCAATGACGATATCACAGACTGCTACCAGACCGACGCCGCCACCCATCGCAGCCCCGCTCACGCGTCCCACGACCGGGCAGGGGCAGGTATTGATGACGCGCATCAGGTCGGAGAGCCGGAGCGCATCTTCGCGGTTCTGTTCCTCGCTATAGTGAACCGATTCCTGCATCATCCGGATATCAGCTCCGGCGCAGAAGATTGGCCCGGCCCCGGTCAGCACGACGGCGTGCAGTTGTGACGACTGATGCAGCGTCTGGAAGGCGTCTATCAGCTCCTGCATCATTTCGGCGTTGAAGGCGTTGCGCACTTCGGGGCGCTGTAATGTGACAACGGCCACCCTGCCCTGATGCGTATACGTCACTGTAATATGCCGGTAGGTTGCCATACGTTGTCTTTTCTCCTTCCTTCTCTCTCTTGTTCTGCTCAAAGCCAGTGAATTGTACGGAATATGGCGATCAGAATAGCGGTCAGGATGCCCATAAAGCCAAGCACCACGAAGTAGGCCCATTGAAAGTGAAGCTCCGGCATGTAATCAAAGTTCATGCCATAAATGCCCGCAATTAATGAGTCGACCATCAGAATAATCGAGGCGGCGGTCATGGTGCGCATCACCTTATTGAGCTCATTGGAGGCAATGGTCAGGTTGGTATCCATCACACTATTGAGCTGATCGCGATAGATGTCAATCGTCTCGGCAAGCCGCGTGATATGGTCGTAGATATCGCGAAAGTAGACATCAACCTGAGGATTCTCGTGCAGCGGGTTGTCGCGGTTGGTCAGTGTGTTCAGGACATCGCGCTGTGGCGTGACAATCCGCCGAAGCTCAAGAAACTCCTTGCGGAGCGAGAGCAGCCGAATCGTAAGGTGACGGTTCGGGCGTTCGCGCTCAAACAGGTTGTCCTCAATCTGCTCTGCCTCGTCAACGAGTGTGTCGATAATCGGAAAATAGCTATCAACAACGGTATCAAGAAAGGAATAGAGCAGGATGCCAATCCCGGCGTCGAGCAGTTTGGTGTTACGAGTCCAGCGCTGCTCAACCTCCTCAAACGCGGCAATAGGCAGCTTATGCACCGTAATCAGGTAGTGCGAGTTTAAAAACATATCGATTTCATGAAAAGCAATTGTATTCTGCTTTGAGCCTCGTTCAACGGCATAGAAGACCATAAAGTAGAAATCCTGGTACTCTTCGATTTTCGGGCGCTGATGCTCTTGCAGAGCGTCTTCGACGGCCAGGGGATGCAGTCGAAAGCTGGTCGCCAGATGTTTTATTTCCTCCTCGTTCGGGTCACACAGGTCGATCCAGAGCAGGACATTCGGGTCCTGCAACTTTGCTTTCACGGCATGTACCGAATGGAGCTCATGAAACGTAGAACTTTTCCGATCACAATAGAGCGCTTTAATCATCTACTTTCCCTTTTACCGGGCGTAGTGTGGAGGGAAGACAGGCCGGGCTGCCTTCCCGTATTCCTGGCCCGGGTCTTGCACGAAGTTTGCATATATTTTGCATATACAAGATTGGAACGTGCAAGCGATTCCGTTAGCGTCACTACATCCTGAAGACGCCGAAGGGAGTTTCGGGCATGGGCGCGTTCAGCGAGGCGGCAATCCCCAGGGCCAGAACGGTGCGGGTATCGCGTGGGTCAATAATCCCATCGTCCCAGAGGCGGGCCGTGCTGTAGTAGGGGTTGCCCTCCTGCTCATACTTCTCAAGGATGGGCTGCATAAAGGCGGCCTCTTCTTCGGGGCTCATCGTCTTGCCGCGAGCGGCCAGTCCTTCCTTGCGGATCGTTGCCAGGACGGTTGCAGCCTGCTGTCCGCCCATCACCGAGATACGGGCGTTGGGCCACATCCAGAGCTGCCGCGGGGAGTAGGCGCGACCACACATGCCGTAGTTGCCAGCGCCGAACGAGCCGCCGATGATCACGGTAAAGCGCGGGACGGATGCGTTGGCGACTGCCATGACCATCTTGGCCCCATCTTTGGCGATGCCGCCATTCTCGTATTGCTTGCCGACCATAAAGCCCGTAATGTTCTGTAAGAAGACCAGCGGAATCTGACGCTGCCCGCAAAGCTCGATAAAGTGGGTGGCCTTGAGGGCGCTTTCCGAGAAGAGGATACCGTTGTTGGCGATAATACCGACCGGATAGCCCATGATGCGGGCGAAGCCACAGACAAGCGTTGTGCCATAGAGCGCCTTGAACTCGTGGAAGTCGCTGCTGTCCACAAGGCGAGCGATCACCTCACGGACATCATAGCTTTTCCGGCTATCGGCGGGCACAATCCCGAGCAGCTCATCAGGATCATAGCGCGGTGGCTCTGGTGGCCTGATCTCCCAGGGGATATATTTGCGCCGATAGAGATGTGAGACGATGCTGCGACAGAGCGCAAGCGCGTGCTCGTCGTTCATCGCGTAGTGATCGGTGACGCCAGAGGTGCGACAGTGCACATCGGCCCCGCCGAGCTCCTCGGCTGTGACCTCCTCGCCGGTTGCGGCTTTGACCAGTGGCGGACCACCCAGAAAGATCGTGCCGTTGCCGCGCACGATGATCGTTTCATCACTCATGGCCGGAACATATGCTCCGCCAGCGGTACAGGAGCCCATCACGACCGCGATCTGTGGAATGCGCTGGCTGGACATCCGCGCCTGGTTATAGAAGATGCGCCCGAAGTGGTCGCGGTCAGGGAACACGTCAGCCTGAAGGGGAAGGTATGCGCCGCCCGAATCGACCAGATAGATACAGGGCAGATGGTTCTGCTCGGCGATTTCCTGGGCGCGGAGATGTTTTTTGACGGTCATCGGGAAATAGGTGCCGCCTTTGACTGTTGCATCATTGGCAACAATCATGCATTCTTGCCCCTCAATAACTCCGATCCCGGTCACGATGCCCGCCGAGGGAGCGTCATTGTCATACATATCCCAGGCGGCCAGAGGGCTCAGTTCAAGAAAAGGAGTATCGGGATCGCAGAGCAGGTGAATGCGTTCGCGGGCAAGCAGCTTGTTCCGCTTGCGATGTTTTTCGATGGCTTCCGGGCCACCACCCTGTTTCACCTGTTCCGTGCGCTCGCGCAACTGTTCGAGCAGTTGCCTGAAAGAGCGAGCATTCTCTTGAAACTCGCTACTGTTGCGATCTATTCGACTTTCAATCAATGCCATTCTGTCTAGGTTCCTCTCGTCGATGATACTGGGAACAGCGTGCCGTGCGTCATTGCTCTATTTGCAGCATAGCACCGCTTTACAAGGCCCGTCAAGATTTAGACTTCTCGCCTGTGAATGTGTGATGGTGGAAGGTGGCTTCTGCCTGCCAGTTTTTCGGCAAAAAACTCGTCCGGATTATTGACAAATCGTACGGTTTCGTGTACTATACTTGCGTGCGAGGAAGAAACCTCGCGCGGCTGGTAACAAACAGCGTTGGGGTGTGGCCAAGCGGTAAGGCAGCGGACTTTGGATCCGCGATCCTAGGTTCGAATCCTAGCACCCCAGCCTCATCACTTTCTTTTCCTTCCACTTTGTAAGGCATTAGAACTTCTAATGCCTGATTTGTTGTTTATGCAGTCTATATTTCGCTCGTCAGGGACCCCCACCGGGGCCTGTGAAGAGCAGACCCGAACCTGACCAGTCTCAGCCAGCACTCCGTGTGAGTGATCGGGCTCCGTTCGGAGCGAATAGATAGGTACGTCAGGGTGTTTGCCCGCTCTGACCTCTACGGCCCATAGTGAAGCCTGTGCTATGGACAGACAAACCGCTCCAGAACCTTGACGAGGCATACATTACCCGCGCAAGCGGAGGTTCGAGGAAGGGGCGGTGACGTCCTCTTTCCTCCCCACGGCTGAGGCCGGGGATCTCCCGAGGAGATTTGTTTGATGAATACATATGCGACCGTGGTTCTTGCCGCAGGAAAAGGAACCCGGATGCGTTCAAGTTTACCGAAAGTGCTTCATCGGCTGGCCGGACGCCCCCTCCTCGGTCATGTCTTGAACGCTATTGAGTCAATCCCCGCTACCTCTTCTTTTGCTCCCCTCGCTGATTCTGTTCATTCACATCGTCCCGTTGTTGTGCTCGGGCATGAGCGTGAGCAGGTTGAAGCTGCTTTTGGTGAGCAGTGCCATTATGCATTACAAGAAGAGCAACTGGGAACCGGGCATGCACTCCTGATGGCAATGGATGTTGTGAATTCGCTTGCTCCTCTGCCACAAACTGTGCTGGTCTGTTATGGTGATACTCCGCTGGTGCGGCCAGAGATTCTGGCACAGATTGTGGCTGAACATATACAGCGTCAGGCGACAGTGACGTTTTTGACGGCTTTGACCGATCGTCCCTCCGATTTTGGCCGTATCGTGCGCGATGCCGCTGGGCGTGTGCTGGAAATCGTTGAGGTCAAGCGGGCCACTCCCGAGCAGCTCAAGATTAACGAGATCAATTCGGGGGTCTATTGCTTTGATCGCGAATGGCTCTGGCCCACTCTTGAGGCGCTGCCACGCAATCCGTCAGGCGAGTATTATTTGACCGATCTGGTTGGCATTGCCAGTCAGCAAGGGCGAGAAATCGCGACCGTGCTCGGGACGCTTGAAGAGACCATTGGTGTCAATAATCGCGTCCAGCTTGCCTATGCAGAGCAGCTTGTGCGCCGTCGGATCCTGGAGCAGCACATGTACGCCGGGGTTACGATTGTTGACCCGAGCTCAACCTATATCGATGATGGAGTGCAGATCGGCCAGGATACTGTGATCCTCCCTGGAACGATGATTTCCGGTGAAACGACGATCGGTGCGGGCTGCCGTATTGGACCGGCAACGACCATCGATCAGTCTGTTGTGGGCGACCGCTGTGTCATTCAGAATTCTGTCGTAGAATCCTCTACGCTGGAAGAGGGCGTACATGTTGGTCCTTTCAGCCATTGTCGCCCCGGGGCGCATCTGGCACGTGGTGTCTATATGGGGAACTTTGCGGAGGTCAAGAACTCCTATCTGGGACCCGAAACGCAGATGCACCATTTCAGCTATGTGGGTGATGCGACCGTCGGTAAACAGGTGAATATCGCCGCCGGTGTCATTACATCGAACTATGACGGCAAGCAGAAGCATCCGACCATTATCGGTGATCATGCGTTTGTCGGGTGTGATACGACGCTGGTTGCCCCGGTCACGGTCGGTGAGCATGGATATACGGGAGCTGGCGCAGTTGTGCGGCAGGATGTGCCACCACACGCGCTGGTTGCCGGGGTGCCCGCTCGCTTGATTCGCGTGCGCGAAAGTGCCGGGACGGAGCAAGATTCTCCTGTAGAATCTGGAAATAAATAGTTTTTGTGTCAGGGGGTGCCAACGGTTGCCCCTGACACGCTGTGAAAGGCAGTAATTGATGACCTATGGACGGCCCCGATCTAGGTAGTATAGCCGCCATTCTTGATTTTCGGTTGCCACAGTGGAACGGGGAACTCGGGACACAGCTCATCATCTTGCTTGTGGCTCTGCTTCTCTGTGCATTGGCTTCGGCTGCCGAGACGGCTTTGACCTCTATCAGCCGTATTAAGCTCAAAAATCTGGTTGAGGAAGGCGATCAATCTGCGCTGAAGATAGATCAACTCCTGGCTGAACCAAATACCTTCCTCACCACGGTGCTCATTGTTCATGTTGTATCGATCATCGTTGCCGCTGTTGCGTCAACACTCCTTGCCCTGCATTTCTTTGCCTCGTGGGGGCAGTTGATTGCCTCGGTTCTCCTCGCGCTGATTGTCCTGCTCTTCTGTGAGATCGTCCCCAAGACCGCCGCCGTCCAGAGCCCGATGAGTTGGGTGCGGATACTGGTCACGCCTATTCGGTTGCTGGCGCGGCTCCTTTCTCCGGTTGTCTGGTTGTTGCGTTCCGTGACCCGGCTGCTGGTGCACCTGACCAATGGGCGCTTAAAGCGAAGTGGCCCGTTCGTCACTGAGGAAGAGCTGCGTATGCTGCTGACTGTCGGCGAGGAAGAGGGCGTGCTTGAAGAGGATGAGACGGAGATGATTCATAGCATCTTCGAGTTCGCGGATACGACCACCCGTGAGGTGATGATTCCTCGCATTGATATGGTCACGTTGGCCGATACCACAACCGTGCTGGAAGCCGTGGACGTGGCCCTTCAGGGAGGCTTTTCGCGTATCCCGGTCTATGATGCTGGCAAAGGCGTTGATGAGATCATTGGCATCCTCTACACCAAAGATTTATTGAAACAGTTGCGTGATGGACAGACCACCCGCTCAATCCGCTCGCTGGTACGCCCGGCATACTTTGTACCTGAGACGAAAAAGCTCGATGATCTGCTGAGCGAGATTCGACAGAACCGCGTCCATATCGTGATTGTGGTTGATGAATATGGCTCGGTGTCAGGACTGGTGACGATAGAGGATCTGGTGGAAGAGATCGTCGGCGACATCAAAGACGAGTACGACCACGAAGAGAACCTCTACGAGAAGGTGAGCGAGAACGAGTATATCTTCGATGCGATGTTCAGCATTGATGACTTCAACGATCTGATGGATACCCACCTCTCGAATGAGGACTATGAGACGCTTGGTGGCTTTGTGTATGCGCAACTGGACAAGATACCTGGCGTAGGCGATGTGGTCTCCTACGAGGATCTGACCTTTACGGTGCTGGCAACCCGCGGCCGCCGGATCCTGAAGATTCGGGTGCAGCGAGAACAGAAGCCCGTTGAGTCTCAGCCGGGGCAGGATGTTCATACTGTGCCGGTCGTTCCGGCTTCCGAGAAGCAGAGCGACACAGGGGTCGGACAGCAGCCGATGGTGCGCCCGACATTTTCGGCTTTCCTGTAAGTGAGAGGAGTTTGCTGGATGCACACGTTGTTTGCTTCGTTGCCACGCCGGGTACGCGTGGTAGAGGTTGGCCCGCGTGACGGCTTGCAGAACGAGAAGGGACAGGTCCCCACTGCCCAGAAGATCCGCTTTATCGAGCAACTGGCCGAGGCCGGTTTACCGGTCGTTGAAGCGACCTCGTTTGTCAGCCCGCGGGCGATCCCACAGTTAAGCGATGCGTCCGAGGTGATGAGCAGCCTGACGCGCCTGCCCGGAACCGAGTATCCGGTTCTTGTGCCGAATATGAAGGGGATGGAGCGGGCGCTTGCTGCCGGAGTACGCTCGATTGCCGTCTTTACTGCTGCAAGCGAGAGCTTTACGCGCCATAACATCAACGCTACGATCGCGGAGAGTCTGGCAAACTTTCGCCCGGTGGTCGAGGCGGCACAGCGGGAACAAATCCCCGTGCGTGGGTATATCTCAACCGTCTTCGGGTGTCCCTACGAGGGTGAGGTCAAGCCCGAACAGACGCTTGAGGTGGCTCTGCGCCTGCTGGACATGGGTATCAGTGAGCTCTCGCTTGGCGATACGATTGGTGTCGCGACTCCCGATCAGGTGGTGACGGTGATTGATCTGCTGGTGACAAAGGGACGTATCCCGCTGGAGAAGCTTGCGGTGCACTTTCACGATACACGAGGCACTGCGCTGGCAAACGTCCTGACAGCGCTTCAGCTTGGTATTTCAACGGTGGATAGCGCTGCCGGTGGTCTGGGAGGCTGTCCATATGCTCCGGGAGCTGCTGGAAACCTGGCAACAGAGGACCTGTTGTATATGCTTCACGGGCTCGGGATTGAGACGGGGGTCAATCTGGAGAAAGTGGTTGCGGCCACCCGGAGTATTGCGCCCTTCCTGGGACATCCTCCGACGAGCAAATACTATCAGGCGGCCACAGCGCTCTGAAGCGTTCTCTGCTTCTTTTAGTCAGTATGAAAGACCTCGCGCATGGTGGTCCACCATTCGCCTGGTTGGCGTGAAGGGAGTGGTTCCTGACAGGGGTCGGTATAGCTCCACCACTCCCTTGTTTTGGGATCTTCCGCCATCTTCTTCATATCCGCCTCGAAATCGTCTCCAATATATTCAAAATACGCGAACAGCAGGTGTTCATGGCGAAAGATGGTGTAGTTGCGGATGTTGCATGCGTGGATGGTTTTCAGCACCTCGGGCCATGTGGCGGCGTGCAGGCGCTCATACTCCTCGATTTTGTCAGGCTTGATGCCAATGACCTGACCAAAACGGCGCATATCGGTTCTCCTCCCTGAATATGGTATACTCCCGGATAGTGTTTCTCCCACTATAGTCGATCGCGATCCACTTTTCAAGGATGCTTGCTTGTTCAGAAAGGAAAAACGGATGCCGGTGACGCTCAGTATGATTCGTGTGGCTGTACAGCAATGTGGCTTGTCCGGGAAGGCGCTCTGTGTCCATTCCTCTTTGCGCTCCTTCGGGCATATTGAGGGAGGGGCCAGGACGCTGCTTGAGGGACTGCTTGCTGAGGGATGCACGGTGATGGCACCTTCCTTTTCGCTGCGTACCTTTTCCGCTCCTCCGCCTGATAGTGCGTATCCAGCGCGTAACGGGTGGAGTGAGGAGGAGCTTTCGCTTCCGCCTACAAGCCAGATCTATCGCCCCGACACGACTGCGATAGATCTGGATATGGGGGCGCTTCCTGCTGTCATGGTGCGGGAGCGGCGGCGCGTGCGTGGGTGGCATCCTCTGAACTCCTTTGTTGCCATCGGACCGCTGGCGGAACAGTTGATCGCGCCACAGAAACCACTCGCGGTCTATGCACCTTTTAAAGAGCTTTGCGGGCTTGATGGAGCCATTCTGTTGATGGGCGTGAGGCTGACATCCATGACGTTTCTGCATTATGCCGAACAACAGGCGGGTCGGACACTCTTTCGGCGATGGGCCAACGACGAGCACGGAAAGCCTCAGATGGTGGAAATCGGAAGCTGCTCCACTGGTTTTGAGGCGTTTGCCCCGCTCCTTGCGCCGTTTCGTACCACCTGCACTGTGGGGGAAAGCCTCTGGCAGGTGTTTCCGGCCCGGGCCACGCTTGAGGTAGCATCAGAGGCGATCAGGCGGAATCCGTCGATCACGGCCTGTGCTGATCCTACCTGTGTGCGCTGTCGTGACGCGATTCCCGGAGGGCCGATGCTCGATGCACAAAAAAGCGGAGAGTCAACCGGGTAGGCTGTCTCTCCGCCGCGCAGGAGCGCTCAGTGTGCTTTGAGGTACTTGATTGCTTCCTGTAGCTGCTTGTCCTGACTGCCCATAATCTGGGCCTCGTTCATATGCTCGCTCGATTCCTCGGTTGGCGAGACAATGGAGACATTGGGAGCAAGCTTGATCGTTACATCTGGCTGGACCCCCTGATCACGGATGAACTGTCCCTTCGGAGTGAGCCATTCGCGAATTCCAAGCAGGATCGCCGAGCCATCGGAGAGATCAAACTGCTGAAGCACGGTTCCGGTGCCGAGCGTCTTTTCACCGATGATCGTGGCACGGCCATTATCGCGGAGCGCGCTGGCGACAATCTCGGCGGCGCTGGCGGTATTGTTGTTGGTCAGCACCACAAGCGGTATTTTGGTATCAAGGGTCTGACCGGTTGCCTTATATTCTTGCTGGTTGCCCGACTTGTCTCGTTCAATCAGAATGGTGCCCTGTTCAAGGAACAGGCTGGCGGTATCAATGGCCTCGCGGAGGTAGCCGCCGGGATTGTTGCGAAGGTCAAGCACAATCTTCTGTGCGCCCTGCGCTTTGGCCTTGTTCACAGCCTCTTTGAGCTGGCTTGTCACGCCATCTGTAAACTGGACGATCTGAATATGCGCGATATGGCTATCGGGGATGTAGTACATAAGCACGTTGGGCACGGTAATTGAGGCGCGGGTAATCTTGAAGTCCTTTGTTCCCTGTTCGCCGGGGCGCTGAATGGTCAGGGTGACGTCGGTGCCTTCCTTGCCTTTAATCATCGCACTGATCTCGCTGAGGTCCTTTCCCTGTGTGCTCTTTCCATCGACGGCCACAATGACATCATTCGCTTTCAGGCCGGCCTTTTCGGCGGGTGAATCTGGCATTGTGCCTGAGATAAATACCTTCTTTGTGTTCGGGTCCTGCTGGACATAGACGCCGATGCCAACCACTTTCCCGCTGAGCTGCTGGTTCTCGTTCTTGACGTCGTCGGGAGTGAGGAAGCGGGTATGTTGCTTGTCATTGAGCGAAGTCACCATAGAGTCAATAGCAGTATAGGCCATTTTCTTATAGTTTACATTTTCGCGGTCGACATAGTTTTCGTCGATAAGTTGCCATGCTTCTTGAATAAGACCGAGATACGATTTTGATTGGTTGTTAGAGTCGAAGCGAGGCCCACTGAAAAACTCGTGACTGAACCAGCCTCCGAGGAAGGCGATCGCAACAAGGGCAAGGATACCGAGCGTTTTGCCGATGGTGCGTTGAATGCGGAGTCTCCGTTCCTCTTCCTGATGCTGACGCAGGTCGTAGCCATCGGGCGGAACGTTGTCATAGGGCAATGGGTCAGGAGAGGTCGGGATCTGACCCTGATGCCCGAGATCATCATATGCTGGTCGGCTGGGCGCCTGATCCGCCGGGCGTCCTTCGTAGAAGCGCGGATCATCGTAGTTCCAGCGGGGATCATTATTGTTGTTCACCGAAAGCCTCCGTGTGGCACTGTTACTTTTACATCTATCTTTGATACAGTTCAGGCTAACTGCTGGATCGCTTTTTGTTATCTTAGTGAGAGCGAGAAAAAAAGTCAATTCAGAGGAAACAGTGAGAGAAAAGAAAGAGGGTATAGCCGCTGTCAGCTATACCCTTCTGATCATGTTTTGCGTTGCACACCCATCAGCCTTTCGGCATATATACCAAAAGGAGAGAGTGTGGTGGACAACAGCTCAATATCTGGAAGCGCAGTACTACGATTCTTGCTGAACCGCTTCAACTGGCTTCTCGCTCTGTTCGTTGTCGACAGCCTTCAACTGCTTCTTGGAAGGAGGAGCAGCCTGCTTTTTGGGCGGTTCCCATCCGGGAGCACGAGAAACGATCATGGACATCATGCGCCCTTCCATAGATGGAGCGCGTTCGATAGTTGCTGTACCCTTTAGGCTTTCCGCGATCTGATCCAGCAATTTACGACCAAGTTCCGGGTGTCGCATTTCTGCGCCACGGAACTGAACGCTCACCCGGACCTTGTCCCCATCTGCCAGGAATTCCTGAATCTTGCGGGTTTTGACCTGGATGTCATGTTCATCCGTGCGGGGGCGCATCCGAATCTCTTTGAGCGTAACCGTCTTCTGATTTTTCTTCGCTTCGTTCTCTTTCTTGGCCTGTTCATACTTGAAGCGGCCATAATCCATCAGCTTACAGACTGGCGGATTGCTGTTCGCAGCTACTTCAACGAGGTCAAGATTTTTCTCGCGGGCAATATCGAGTGCTCGTGCTGGGGGCATCACTCCCACCATTTCACCGTTCTCGTCGATTAAGCGTACCTCCCGAGCACGAATGCGCTCGTTCACTCGTGTCTCACGTGGCCGGTCGCTTCCACGAAAGTCCCTGTTAATAGGCCGAACCTCCTCTTTTGTCACTAACAAATTTGTACCTTGTTGTTCTTGTGTTTGTTGGGTTGTTTGTTTGCTTCTCTGGTGTTTCACCCTGCTTCTGGTCGCCAGCAACGCCTGCTTCTCGCCAATAGATCCACGCTCTTTTTCTGCCCGCCAGGATGAGCGGCTATCGGGAAACAAGGTTCTTGCTGGTACGCCGGCTCTCATCGGAGAACCGTTTGACCAGTTGCATCATTCTAACAAAAGGTCAACGGCAAAGCAAACTATCCGTGTTTTAGAATACGTTCTGACGCAGCCTGTCGTTACAGAATCACCTGTCTGACATTGCCTGAGCGGGGGAATATCTTCTCTGCTTGCGGTCCTTCGATGCAAACCAGCCTCTTCTATTGAGCGGGGTACTGTTCTCGCTCGCTTTCTTCGAGGGCAGTTTACAGGCCAGATTTTCCCCTTTTGCAGCCGGAGACCCCTCTTGGAGAGAGTATACCAGATCGTGTGATGCTTGACAAGGATTTTGAAGCTCTGATAAAGCGGGAAAAATGTCGGATTTCTCCCGGCATGACCTCTTTCCGGTCTTCTTATCTGCTCTCTTTTTATTGCGCTTTCTGTGCCTTTTTAGCCCGGGCAGGAGAAGAGGGAGCAGGCAGGAGTAAGAATAGAATCCTTTCTCTCCTCGGTGTGATATACTTGTTGTTACGGATAGTTCATGGTTCTCTATGATGAATTCGCTTGACAGGCGTTCCTGTGTGATTCATGCTACATGCGAAGGAGGCTTGTGCATGAGCGGCGATGTTGTCGCGTCTCAATCTCAATCCTCGGCGGCTGAGGGCCTGCGTTTCTCTCCTCATCCCAATCAAGCCCACCAGATTGCATGGCGGCTCTGGGGGAAAGAGGCGTTTGATGAGGCCGAACGTTCCGGGAAGCCCATTTTTCTCTCGCTTTCCTCGTCGTGGTGTCAGTGGTGTCATATTATGGATGAAACCACTCTCTCCGAGCCGAGCGTGATCGCGATTCTCAATCACGATTATATCCCGATTCGCGTTGATAGCGACCTGCGCCCCGATGTGAACCAGCGCTACAATCAGAATGGGTGGCCAAGCATCGTCCTGCTCTCCGCCGAGGGTGAAATCCTCTGGGGTGGCGTCTATGTGCCGCCGCACCAGATGCTCTATTACCTCGGCCATATCCGCCGCTATTATAGCGAGCATCGCGCCGAGATTGCTGCCCAGATTCAGCAGCTTCGGGCGCACCGGGTGTCGCCGCCTGCACCGCTGCCCTTGCGTGCGCTGCTCCTGGAGGAGCGTTCCGCCCTGCTTCGACTGCCGGAAGAGGCGTCTCGTGTCCTGCTTGATCTCTATGACCCGGAGTATGGCGGCTTTCTGCTGCATCCACATCTGCGCTTCCCTCATCCTGAAGCGTTGGAGCTCTGGCTGATGCTCGGACGAAAGCAACAACCAGAGCTGCTTGAACGTGTGACGTATTCATTGATTCAGATGCGTGATGGGGGCCTGTGGGATTACGAAGAGGGTGGGTTCTTCCGCTATTCGGCGGCTGGCGATTGGAGCAATCCCCATACTGAAAAGATGTTGGAAGAGAACGCGGCTATGCTGCGGCTGCTCGCGCTCACCGCCCGGGAGACCGGCCAGCAGGAATGGGTCGATCTGATCCGCCAGTTGTTGATGTACTTGAATAATACGCTCTGGCAAACCGAGCGCGGGGTATTCAGCGGTAGCCAGTGCGCCGACGAAGAGTACTATGAGCCCGGGCTGTATTCTCGGGCATCGCGGGAGGCACCGGGCGTTGATACCACCGTCTATACCTCCTGGAATGCCCGCATGAGTTCTTCGCTATTGCTTGCCGCCGAGGTCTTACACGCTCCCGCCCTTGAGAAAATGGCCTGTCGGATCCTCGATTACCTGGGCACGCATGTGCTACATCCCGCTGGCTGCATGTATCACTATGAGCTGGATGGACAACCCGGCCTGCCCGGACAGCTCACGGATCAGGTCTGGATGACACGCGCCCTGTTGGATGCATATGAGCGACGTGGTGAGAAGCGGTATCTTGAGACGGCGATAGCCCTGATGCACTTCGCCTGTCAGGAGCTGCTTGACCGTTCGACCGGCCTCTTCTACGACTATCCTGAGACGCCGGATCTTCTGGGCAGGCTAACTGTGCGCCAGCAGCCGCTTGCTGAGAACGCGTTGGCGGCTGAATGTCTGTTGCGGATGGCGGTCTATAGCAAGCGGGAACACCTGCGCGAGACAGCCCTGCTGGTACTTGCTGCCTGCCTGGAAAAATACCGCCGTACCGGCATTGAAGGGGCGCTCTATGCCTGTATTGTGCAGGCAGCCATTGAAAATGCCTGGTTCTAGCAGGCAAAAAAAGTGGAGTGGCACATCAAGACCACTCCACTCGGCTTATTTCAACTTTTACTCAGGCTTGACGGGAGGCTTATTTGACGCTTCTCACTTTGATTGTGCGAGCTTTCGCATGTTCCGCCTTCGGGAACCGCAGGGTGAGAATACCTTCGTTGTAGCTTGCCTCGGTCTTGTCCGAGTTGATCGGAGCGGGCAGGCTGAACGAATGCTGGTACTGAGCACTCTGCCAGCCGCGCAGATGGACGGTCGCGTTGTCCGGGATCGTATTCTTTGTCTCCCATTTGATATTCACGGCGTCCTGGTGCACGTTGATCTCAACGTCATCGGGGTTCACGCCAGGCATTGGGACCTGTAAGACGAATTCTTCAGGTGTCTCATACAGGTTTGCCGGAACGCCACGCCCGATGAAGCTGCTGCTGCGCGGAGAGATGAAGCTATCTTCAAACAGGCGGTCCATTGCTTCACGCAGTGAAACAAATTCCTGGAATGGGTTATAGCGTGTAATGTTTGCCATGATATGGGTTCCTCCTTTCAGCCTCGCTCGGGTGGGCGAGGTGAAATGCTCTTTCTAGATTCCTTCTTCTATAGATCAGACGATTTCGTGGAAACCGTTTTGTTGTGATCGTTTCCGCGTTCGTTGTTTTCGTTCTGGTAGTAATATAGCGCATCCCGTGTTAGAAAGACGTAAGATATTTATAAGAATTCTGTTAGAAACTTTGATAGGAATACTATCAAGGTAATACAAAGAAGCGTCACGTTCTGCTCACATGACGCCTTCGGGGGGTTGGACGAGCTTATGAGGCTTTGTAGACGGTTTTGAGCGCTGTTTCTGCCCAGAGCTTACGGAGCGCTCCGCTTCCCTCCTCGTTGGGGTGAATGCCATCGTCGCTGATATAGTTCGGATGTTGTTGAAAGTAGGTCCAGGTATCGGGACCAGCGATGACCTCGGGGTGCTCACGATAGAGGCGGTCAAGCTGCGCGTTCAGCGGCGGGGCGCATTGCTGAATACTCTCATTGGGTCCCCAGAGAATCTTCTGCACCAGCGGCACCTTGCCCGCGTTCGTGATCTTCTGGACCAGCGTTTCATAGTTCTTATAGAACTTCTCGGGATCGAAACAACTGAGCGCATCATTGGAGCCGTAACCCAGGGCAACATATTTACCAGGGAAGATCTGAAGCCAGCTATCAAAGTAGTGCAGCGCGTCGGTGGTGGTGAAGCCGCCAATGCCACCGCCCTCGGCAACGGGGTAATGATCGGGGCGCTGTTGCTGGATCAACTGTTGAAAGGAAGGGACGCCGGCCCGCGAGTCCTGATTCATTGCCTCCATGAAGATCGAGGCGCCGTAGAAGATCCAGTCGTCCGCGATGGCCTTACTGGCTTCGTAGACATCCATGTTCAGCGAGACCCCATAGTTCTCGGTGGTGCCATCCGAGCCGCTCACCCGGATGCGAAGCCAGTTTGCTGCTCCCATGTCAATGAGATGCTGGCGTGAGTGATAGGTGTTTCCCTGCACAGAAGCCTTCGACTCCCAGTGAGCGGCAGGGGGCTGACCACCGCCCGCACCTGGATTGATCTCGATCTCATAGTCTTTCGGGTTGTTGTAGCCTTCATAACCGTTGAGGACATGATTATAGTTGCCGGTCGGGGTGTTGTACCAGACAAGCAGGAGTTTGGCGCGCTGGGCCGCTGGAACCCGGGAGAGGTCATAGGCGAGCCAGATAGGCTTGTCTGGTCCGGGCGTCTGACAGGCCTGCCAGAAGGTGTCATAGCTGGCGTCGTCTGCCTGTTTGGCTGGATAGGAGCCCTCACAATCATCGTTGGTGAAGGCTGGAGCGTTGCGACTGACAAGGGCGGCAGCGCTTCCGGCGGGATGATTGCCGGGCCCGGTACTGGAAGGCTGGACGGTCGTGCTGGCCTGAGGTGTCGGGTCGGGCTGCGTGACCTGCTGTGCGCATCCGGCAAGCAGGAGGAGGATGGTTACAAGGAACAGACAGGCAGGTGAGATAAAAAGGCGCTTCTCTTTCATTTTTCCTACTTTACTTGACTATACAGAATACTTCCTACAAAAGCTCCTTCTTTTATTTTGGGCATAAGAAACACGCGATGTCAAAAAAGCATACTTGCTACAGGAGCAGGGAGCAAGAGAGGAGAAGTGGCAGTTGAGGAGCGCTATCTTGAAGAATCCTCTCGACGTCTTTCCTCTGTTCTGTTACAATGCCCACAAGAAAAGATCATTATTCCGTTGGCTGAGAGGTTTAGAGGTGTCGGTTAAACAAGCATCACAAAAAGAAATAGATTACCTGCTCAGGCGTGGGGTGGCGCTGGTCGAGAAAGAAGACGATCTGCGCCGTATGCTTCTTGAGGGGAATAAGGGCGAGCCGCTGCGCGTCAAGCTCGGGGTTGATCCGACCCACTACGAGCTGACGATTGGTCACGCCGTTGTGTTTCGTAAATTGCGCCAGTTCCAGAAGCTCGGTCATAAAACCGTGGTGGTGATCGGTGACTGGACCGCCCGGCTTGGCGATCCGAGTGGTCGTCTGGAGGCGCGGAAGCCGCTGACCGAGGAACAGGTGAACTCGAACGCTGCAACCTATCTGGAGCAGTTCTTTAAAATTGTTGATCCGCAGCAGACCGAGGTCCGCCGCCAGAGCGAGTGGTTTGATACGTTTACGCTCAGCGATGTTATGCGCCTTTTGAGCTATAAGACGGTGGCGCAGATGCTTGAGCGCGATGACTTCTCCAAGCGCTACAAGAGTGGCATTGAGATCTATCTGTCAGAGTTTATGTATCCGCTGTTGCAGGGCTATGACTCGGTGGCGCTGCATGCTGATGTCGAGCTTGGCGGAACCGACCAGACCTTTAACCTGCTGGTTGGACGCGAGTTGCAGCCTATTTTCGGCCAGAAACCGCAGCAGATCCTCACCATGAACCTGATCGTTGGCCTTGATGGTGTCAAAAAGATGGGCAAGTCGCTTGATAACTATATCGCGATTACGGCGCCCGCCCGTGACATGTTCGGAAAACTGATGTCTCTGCCCGATCACTGCATGCGCTCCTACTTCGAGGCGTTGACCGAGGTTGATGATGAGGAACTCGACGAGTTTGATTGCAAGATGGCCGAGGGCACATTGAACCCGCGCGATGTCAAGCTGCGGATGGCCCGCGAGATCGTGACGCAGTTCCATAATCAGGAGGCAGCCGAGGACGCGCAGGAAGCCTTTATTCGGCAGTTCTCGCAGCGCAAGCTCCCGACCGATATTCCCGATTATCAGATGAGCCAGCCTGCACCGATCGTTGATGTGATGGTTTCTGCCGGGTTGGCTGCAAGCAAAAATAAAGCACGCGAGCTGATTAAGCAGGGCGGCGTTTCGCTCTTCCTCAAGGGTGAAGAGGGAGAGGCAACGCGCATCACCGATGTCGAGTATCAGGTTCCGGCTGAAGCGGGCGCGATTCTCAAGGTGGGTAAGCGTCATTACATCCGGATCAAGGTATCCTAGAAAGGGCGTGGCTTTCCACGCTCTTTTTTTGCTCGGAGCGCTTTCCACGTCGCTCTTTTTTATTTATGTCTACGATTTCTGTTCTGTGAGGAGAGGAAAGATCTATGCCACAGGCAACTATTGGTGTCATCGGGGGAAGCGGACTCTATCGAATGGAGCATATGACCGAGGTTGAAGAGGTCAAGATCAGCACTCCGTTCGGTGATCCCAGTGATGTGATTACGATCGGGAAGGTCAACGGCGTTTCGATGGCGTTTCTGCCTCGCCACGGGCGTGGCCACCGCCTGAACCCGACCGAGATTCCGGTGCGAGCGAATATCTGGGCGCTGAAAAGCCTCGGCGTTGAATATGTGATCTCGGTGAGCGCTGTGGGAAGCCTGCGTGAGGATTATGCACCCCGCGATCTGGTGATTCCCGATCAGCTTTTCGACCGGACGAAGAGTCGCGTGAACAGCTTCTTCGAGGGTGGTCTTGTAGTGCATGCGACCTTTGCCGAGCCGTTCTGTCCCCACCTGAGCAAGCTGCTGCTGGAATCGGCGCGTGAATTGAAGGATGTTACCGTACATGCAGGCGGCACCTATGTCTGTATGGAGGGACCGCTGTTCTCGACAAAGGCTGAGTCCAACACCTATCGTAAACTGGGAATGGACATCATTGGTATGACGGCACTTCCAGAAGCCAAGCTGGCACGCGAGGCCGAACTGTGCTATGCGACCGTCGCCTGTGTCACCGATTATGACTGCTGGCACGAGGCGGAAGAGTCGGTCACGGTTGAGATGGTGGTTCAGAATCTTGCCGCCAACGTCAAGAATGCACAGCGGATTCTCCAGAATGTGGCACAGCGTATCCCTGCCGATCGAGCGCAGGCGACCTGTGGCTGCTCCGAGGCGCTGGCAACGGCCATTATGACGGATCGTTCCGCAATTCCGGCTGAGGTGAAAGAGAAATATAGCCTGCTGGTGAAGAAATATCTCTAAGCTGCGTTATGTCGCCCATCGCTCAAGCTTGAAAAAGGCTCTTCCCATGTGCGGGAAGAGCTTTCGTTCAAGCACTGTGTTCCTTTAAGATGTGAATCAGTGAGCGAAGCGCCGCGTTCTGTATAGGTCCGGCAACCGAGACCGTGTGCTTTTTGCCCTCATCCTCAACGGTGATAACGTACTGATGATAGTCCGCGGCGCCGGGCGGATGCGTATTAATGCGCTCAGGAAGCTCAAAGAAGTGGACGGAAGCAAGTGTGTGCTCTAGCTCCTCTGCCTCCTCTTTGGGTATGTGTGTTGTATCTATCATGGTCTTTTTATGAAGCCCGGGGAAATAGGCGATGCCCCCCTGAATGGCAAACTCGATACGCATAATATCAGGAACAACCTCCCTCCTTTTCTGCAAATGGACCCTTCCTCTTCATTATATCTGTCGGGCGAGAAACTCCATGTATCTGGCTGTGCTGTCTTTCGATGGGTGTTGTGAAGCCATTCCAGTGCTCTGAAGGGTCACTGGTTGTGGTATATATAGTACGATAAGGAAGAAAAACAGAAGGGGTAAGAAGATGGCACTACTTCATGTGTATCCTCGGGCGCACGATTTTCTGGAGCAGGTGGTCCCGGTGCTTGAGCGAAAAGAGGTCTTGAATAGCCTGATCCTCGGGATCAGCCAGCGGTTTCAGGACTTTGCAGACAGGGTGTATCTTGCCTCGGTCGAGGATGAGCAGGGCCTGATCCTGGCTGCCTGTATGACGCCGCCATTTCGTATCATCTTATCCAGCGAGCAGCCAGAGAACATCGAGGCTCATGAGCTCATCATTCGCGATCTGCTGGCGCACGGTTGGACGGTTCCGGGTGTGGTCGCGGAGAGCACGCTTGCGCTGGCCTTCTCGGAAAGCTGGAAGCGGCTTACCGGTCGGGGATATGAGATCGGGATGCGAGAGCGGCTCTTTGGGCTGACGGAGGTCATTCCACCATCTCCGGGACCGGGAGCCTTGCGGCAGGCAACGGAGAAAGATGGCCCGCTACTGGCGCAGTGGGCCGGGGCCTTCCATCGGGAAGCACTACCGGATGATCCGCGTGGTGAGGAGGGATTTGTTCAGATGGCCTTGAAACGCATCAGGGCGGGAGATGTCTTCCTCTGGGTGTTGCCCGATGGCCGACCGGTTTCGACAGCGCTGAAAACCCGTCCACTCAAGCAAACTATCACAATCGGAATGGTCTATACGCCGCCTGAAGAGCGCGGTCATGGCTATGCTTCGCGCTGTGTTGCCGCCTTGAGTCAGCACTTGCTGGATAGTGGTTGGTCTATGTGTTGTCTGTATACCGATCTGGCGAACCCCGTATCAAACAGCATCTACCAGAAGATTGGCTATCGTCCGATAGTTGATGCTTGCGAGTGCAACTTTCATCCATAGCGGAACTCTTATGTAAGAGAAGCAGACGGGCAGGGATTTTGTAGCCAAAAAAAGCGGAGAGAACCGGCGTTTCACTCCCGTTCTGTACAGTATTCCCGCTAGAATTGCTATGAAATCCACTATGTGTGTGGGTTTGTCTGTGGGTAATTCAGGAGAAAGTCTTGCGGTGTATACTGGATTACACACTTCACTGAAAAGGTCGGAGAGCCGGGACTGAGCGCGCATCTTTTGAGTCTGTATGGGTGCGCATAACGTGTAGTACATATGCTTTATCAGGTTGAGCGGGATGCGCTTTCCGGCGGGCGAATAGCTCTTGTCCTGATGCCGGAACCGCTTCGGATGATGTCTGGTTCCACTGCCCATGAGATCCCGAAGGCGGGAGATTGCTTTCTGACTCTCACTTGTTTTCTACTCATCGGACAGGGAAGAGCGCTCTTCCCTGTTTTTTGTCCGTCTGAACTGGAAAAGAAATTCCAAACGGAAAAAATTCCAGGAAAAAAGCCCCAAAAAGTGATTGACAAACTGGTCAAGGAAGGGTACAATACACACGTCCCGTAAAGGAGATAAAGCAATGGGGCAGGCCGGTTTTCTCCCGTGCCTGTCGGTCTGCGTAATTGGGTCCTGCGCGGCAGATGTTCGCGAACCCCGCCAGGTCCGTGAGGAAGCAACGGTAAGTGGGCCTCTCTGGGTGTCGCAGGGGAGCCTGATTACGCTGACTGGTAGGTGCTGGTGAAAATCGGTTTTCTATGTCCGAAACACTTTTTTTCTTCTGATTCTGGAGGCCGCTTCTTGGCCGTATCGAGGAAACTACAGGCGGGAGTTGTACTATGGCCTCACAATCTCTCTACCGTAAGTGGCGTTCTCAAACCTTCTCCGAACTCGTCGGTCAGGAGGCCGTTGTTCGCACACTCAAGAATGCCCTCAAAGCTGGCAAATTAACCCACGCCTATCTCTTCACCGGTCCGCGTGGAACCGGAAAAACAAGTACCGCACGCTTGCTCGCGAAAACCGTGAACTGTCTCTCTCCTGTCAATGGCGAGCCCTGCAATGAATGTCAACTCTGCCGCGAGATCGCTGATGGGAGCTCTTTCAACGTTGTTGAGATCGACGCTGCCTCCAATCGTGGTATCGATAGCATTCGTGAGCTCCGTGAAAAGGTGATGGTGCCGCCCTCTAGTGGTCGCTATAAAGTCTACATCCTTGACGAGGCGCACATGCTGACCACCGAGGCCTTTAATGCCCTGCTCAAGACGCTGGAAGAGCCGCCCCCCCACGCTATTTTTGTGATGGCGACAACTGATGTGCATAAGATGTTACCGACGGTCCTGTCTCGCTGTCAGCGCTACGACTTCAAGCGGATCACCACGCGCCAGATTGTTGAGCATCTGTGCTTTGTTGCGGAACAGGAGAAAGTCCAGCTTGAGCGCGGAGCCGCTGAATTACTGGCTCGTGCCGCCTCTGGTGGTATGCGCGATGCCTTGAGCCTGCTCGATCAGGCAATCGCGTATAGTGGAGAGTCGATCACGCTGGATCAGGTGCAGGCAATGCTTGGTGTCGCCGATCCGCGTGCGATTCAGAAGTTTATTCAGTACGTGGCACAGCTTGATAGCTCGGCGGCGCTCCATCAGGTGCATGAGCTGGTCGAGGCCGGGGCCGATCTACGCCAGATTAACGGCCAGATTGCTGAGCTCTGGCGGGCGATGATGCTCTGTAAGGCCGGGGCGAACATCGCTGAGATTATGGATAGCACCGAGGATGAGATTCGTGATATTCAGGCGGCGGTGCAGCAGTTCACGCTCGAAGAGCTGATGGAGTGCTCGCGGATCTTTGCCCAGAATGACTTGATTCAGAAGAACCAGGGAACGCCGCAACTCGGGATTGAGCTTGCCTTGCTGGCCTGTATCGAGCTGCATCGCCGTGCTCAGGCCGGTGAAGCGCTTGTACCGCAGCCTGCATCACGCCCTGTTGCGCCACAGGCAAGCCAACCTGCGCTACGCCCTGTCGCACCACAGCCGAGTCAGCCCGCGCCACGTCCTGTCACACCACCAGATCTGTCACAGCCGAGCCAGCCTGTCGAACGGAAACAGGCCTCAATTCGCGCCGCGACAGGGATTAATATTCCTCCTCCCATCCAGCCAGAGCCACCCGCGCCGGAAGAGCCTCCTGTCCAGCAGGAAGAAACGCCTCCCGTCGCTGAAGAGAGTGCTGAGCCGCTGATAACGCTGGATGAGGTCAAAGAGAAATGGGAGCTGGTTATCCGGCGTGTGCGCTCACAGCCACAACGAGATGGCGCCCGCGTGTCGGCCTTCCTGAGATACTTTACCCTGCTCGGAATCGAGCCGACAGCCGATGTGCCGTTGTTGGTCATCAAAGCGACCCAAACGTTCTTCTATACGAATCTAAAAGATAAAGATAAGCAACTGATTGAGTGGGCATTAGAAATAGAGTTGCCGCAGAAGTGCCGCTTGCGTGTGTTGCCACCCGATCAGGATTGGCGACCCGGCAACCGCAGCAGAAACAGTATCCCACAGCCGGAGCGTCCCGCGCCTCAGCCGCCCACTCAGCAGCAGAATGGCTCGTCAGGAAGAAATGGGCCAATTGATCTGGCGGAGGCGCTGGCTGTTTTTCAGGCGACACCAACGGCTGTGCAGCCGCCCCCCGTTCAGGAACCTCTTGCCAGAAATGGGAGTGTGAGAGAGAATAGTACTCAGGAGAGTACAAACGGTACCAATGCTCTCAAGAGTGCTGCCCTCACGAGTACGGAGGAGCGCCGCCAACCCGTATCGCAGCCACCAACTGCTGCACCTTCTGAAACGCGCAGAGAACAGGTGGAACGCAAAGCGAAAGAGGATCCCGTTGTGCGAGAGGTAGTACGAATATTTAAGGCTGAAATCAAAGATATCTATCTGAAATAAGGAGTGTTTGGTCCTATGAACATGCGTGAGATCCAGAAAATGCAGCAGAAGCTGGTGAAGATGCAGGAAGAGCTGGAGAACAGCCAGTTTACCGGAACTGCTGGCGGTGGCGCTGTCACCATTACGATGAGCGGAAAATATGAGATCACGGCGGTGAAGATTGACCCCGAAGCGTTCTCACCCGAAGACATCGAGGAGCTGGAGGTCATGGTCAAGGCCGCAGCAAAAGATGCCTTTGATCGCGTGACGGAAGCACAGCAGCGCCTTGTTTCGAGCGCGACGGGCGGCATCAAGATTCCCGGCCTGTTCTAACGCTTCATAACTGTTCTTCAATCCCGATGAAGCAGGGAATGGAGGTTTTGGGGTGGCGCCGCTTGCATGCGAAGCACGCGTTGTTATGGTGCACTGCGAAACCTCCATACTGAAGCCTGTGCTCTCTGCTTGACGAGGGCGGGTTTTGGAGCAGCGCCCACGGGCTGCTGAAGGAGACAAACAACAGAAGACGAACTCATAAAGATCGTTGCGGCGCTCGTACGCGAGCGTCGAGGATGGAAGAAACGAACTGATGAGCGATATTGCACCACCAGTCGCAGCGCTGGTTGAGGAGTTTGCGAAGCTGCCGGGTATCGGCGTGAAAACGGCGCAGCGCCTCACCTTCCACGTGTTGCGTTGCCCGACCGATCAGGCGCGTCGTCTGGCTGAAGCGATCATGCGCGTAAAAGAGAGCATTATCTATTGTTCTCGCTGTTTTAATATCACGGAGAAAGACCCCTGTCCCATCTGTAGTAATCCCGCGCGGGAGCAGGATACCATCTGTGTGGTTGAAGAACCGATGGATGTGCTTGCGCTGGAGAAAACGGGAGCCTACAAGGGCCTGTACCATGTGCTGCATGGGGCGCTCTCCCCGATGAATGGGATCGGGCGGAAAGAGATTCGTATGGATGAACTCTTGCGCCGCCTGGAACGGGGAACTATCCGTGAGGTGATTTTTGCTACAAACCCCGGCTTCGAGGGTGATTATACTGCACGTGCCATTGAACGATGTATTAAAACCGAGTTGAGTGTTCCCGAGGTGCGCATTACTACACTGGCAAGGGGCCTCTCAATGGGCAGCTCGCTTGAATACGCTGACGAAGACACGTTAGGACGTGCGATTGAAGGGCGACGTGAACTCTGATTCTGTCGCCTTTCTTTTTTTCCACGGTTTTTGCTTCTGAGGTCCCGGCATCCAGCGGGCAGGTCTTGTTTTTTCATGTATTATAAGAGTACAGAAGGCATCATTTCTTGACACTTTGCCCTTATTATGGTACTCTTGTTCTACTTTCCCGGAAATAGTTCGTTGTTGTGAGTGGCTGCTATTTCCACTTTTGTTCCCTTGCCAAAGAAGTAACCAGAGGAAATCTATCTGAGGACGAAAAACGATCTGAAGATTGCGCTGTATACAGTTTTGAATTGAAAAAAGGAGGCGTGCAGGGGATCTTTTTTTGCCTCTGTGCGGAGGAAGCTGATGAGTAGTAAGAAAGAGAAAGCTCTTGTTGATCGCAATGCCGCCGCGAGTGATGCTGGAAAAACCGAGCGCGAGAAAGCTATAGAGCTGGCTTTGCAGCAGATAGAGCGCCGCTTTGGTAAGGGCGCTATTATGAAGATGGGTGACGCCCCGAAGATCCATGTAGATGTGATCCCGACCGGCTCTATTGCCCTTGACCTTGCGATTGGCGTTGGTGGTGTGCCGCGTGGTCGTATTACCGAGATCTATGGTCCTGAGTCTTCTGGTAAAACCACGCTCTGTCAGCATATCATTGCGAACGCACAGAAGGCCGGTGGCTATGCGGCCTTTATTGATGCCGAGCATGCGTTCGACCGAACGTATGCGGCTCGCTGTGGCGTTGATACACAGACCTTGCTCATTTCACAGCCAGATACCGGCGAGCAGGCGCTTGAAATTGTGGACTCGCTGGTACGCAGTAATGCCGTTGATGTGATTGTGGTCGACTCGGTTGCCGCACTGGTGCCACGCGCGGAAATCGAGGGCGAGATGGGTGACTCCCACGTTGGCTTGCAGGCTCGTCTGATGAGCCAGGCGCTTCGTAAGCTGACCGCGGCGATCAGCAATTCCAATTGCGCCGTTATCTTTACGAACCAGTTGCGCGATAAGATCGGTGTGATGTTCGGTAACCCTGAAACCACTGCCGGTGGTAAAGCGCTGAAGTTCTATGCCTCGCTGCGTCTGGATATCCGCCGTATCGACTCAATCAAGCAGGGGCAGGAAGTAACTGGTAACCGCACTCGCGTGCGCGTGCTGAAGAACAAGGTTGCGCCTCCGTTCAAGTCCGCAGAGTTCGACATTATGTACAGCGAGGGCATCTCTCGTGAGGGTGGCCTGCTTGATGTCGGTCTGGAGATGGGTCTTGTGAAACGCAGCGGTACATGGTTCACCGTCGGTGATATCCGCCTGGGTCAGGGCCGCGAGAACGCGAAAGAGTTCCTGCGCCAGAATTCCGATGTCGCTGCCGCGCTCGAGGAGCAGATCCGCAGCAATATGACCATCTTCGGTAACAACGAGGAGGATGGGGTTGAGACGACCGAGGTAATGGAGACCCCGGAAGAAGAGCCGCTGACTCTGGAAGAAGAGGGCGAGATCTAAGCGGTCCTTCGACCAGACTGCACACAAATGGAGGGAAGGCTTTTTGAAACCTTCCCTCTTTTTTGTCCCTTTGAACTGGCGATTAGCGCGCCTTTTTCCCTTTTTCCAGGATTTCCGGGAGCTTCTGTTCTAGCTGTTCTTCGTTGAGTCGTACAAGTGGCTTTTCCCCGGTTGAGAGCAGAGGTTCAAGCTCTTCACTTTCAATCAGAGGTGGCTCCAATGCCTTCGCAACGGGTTGTCGTTCGCGCCACCATGTAGCAATCTTTGCCGGGTCAACTTTGCCTAACTCGCCTGTCTCCGCGGCCTCCATTGACCAATCAAGAATGGCATCTTCAATGGAAACCTCATAGCCGGCTTTCTGGCTGAGCTTCCATTTATGATCCATGATGTCAAAGTAGGCATCCATCGGTTCCTGATCACTGGACAGGTTACGGCGAAGCATAAGGATCGTCGGTAAGTGATATCGTTCGTACCAGTCACGTGCAGCTTCTTCGATGCTGATGGGCCGTTTCTCGCGTTGGCTGCTCATAATCTGATGCCCCAGAATCATCTGATAGAGACGCGGTGCATACAGAGGCGGCATCGAGATATGAAGCAGCTCATACAATCTGCGCTGATACCAGCCGGGCAGAACGGTTGTTACCTGGAAGCGCTTGAAAACACGTTCCGTCGCTTCGGCCAGTGAAAACCCCCAACGATGGAGGGTGCGCAAGAAGCGTTGCGCTTGCAGCAGCGTGTCAAAGCCCTTGCTATGGGTAATCCGGGCATGTTCGCGCCGGAGCCAGCGATAGCGCCGCTCGAAGTAGCGGTAATCGCGGTCATCCAGCACTTTCTTGTCTTCCGGCAAGCCTTTTGCCTGGCGTAGATCTTCCGCCTGCCAGGCCAGAGACTCCCCGAACAGGGCTAAATCCTGCTCCCTCAGCTCGTCATTGACCGAATCGGGGAACAGTTCCGCTGTCTCTGCATCGGATAGAATCGCGAGAATTCGTCGACCATCAATACGTATCAGGACGTTCGCCAGTGAAGGGTCTCCCCAGTAGATGCCGTGCTCATGGAGCTCAACCATAAGGACAGCAACCGCTGAAAGAATCCGCTGTTTTGAGCGCTTTTTGAGTGGCAAGCGATAGAGCAGCACATGCGGGATCACGCGGGGGGCCAGACGGGTTACAGTATAGCCTCTATCCCCTTTGATATAGTCTCTGGCGCCCGGGATCCCCGGAATCTCAATCGGAATTGGTGGTGCGGCAACGGCCACGCTTCCAACCGGGCTGAGGGCTGGAATGCCTCTCCGCTCGATTTCGCGCAGGTTGCGGATTTCGCGCTCCGCCATATGAGGGGTTGTCTCCTTAATGGCATAGCGCATTCCCTGACACTCGACAAAAACGACCGGGTGCCGGGACTCGCCCCGCCGAATAATCAGCAGGTCTACACCCTGACTATCCCACTCGCTCAGCGGGGCATGCCAGGGCAACTTCTCCAATCTGTGCCGCTCGGATGGTGCCATGTTAAAGCGGATATCGGTTTTTGTTTTCACCTGTGTGTAAATGATAGCGAACCTCCCTGATGATTTTTTCAGTAAAGAAGCAACCATCCTTCCTTTGATTATAGTATATCGAGGGCATATGACGCAAACTCAGGCCGTAAATTAGTAAAATTGGATCCAGAGATTTAGAGCGAGATGAAAGGCCCGATAGCTTTCATGTAGACACTATGGGAGAGAATGGTGCTACCTGTCTATCCTTATTTCACGGTGTTGTAAGTGGTACCTGTATTGTAAAGGTACTCCCTTTTCCCCATTCACTGGCTACTGTTACTGTTCCTTTGTGATCCTGCACGATTCGCTGAACGATTGCCAGCCCCAGGCCGCTTCCATCCCGGTGGGCGCGGGCCTCGGCTGTGCGGTAGAAGCGCTCAAAGAGCAGAGGAATATCGTGTGCGGCAATCCCTGGCCCGGTATCACTGACGCGAAGCAGCGCCTGTTGTCCCTGCACGGTGAGCGAGAGGGAGACTATCCCCTCGGGCGGTGTATATTTCAGTGCATTGTCTATTAGCGCGACCAGAGCCTGCTTGAGCTGATCCGCGTCGCCCAGGACACACACCGGTTCCGTTTCCTGTAAACGCAGGCGCGGCCTGTTGCTCTCTTTAACACGATGATACTGGCGAAAAACGTCGAGCAGCAGGCTATCAAGCTTGACCTGACGGTGCTGTGGCGGTGCTGCCAGGCTGTCCGAACGCGCCAGCCAGAGAAGGTCGTTCACGAGGCGACTCATCCGTTCGGCCTCTGCCTGGACATCAGCCAGCGCTTCCTGTTGCTCCTCTGGCGGCAGATCCCGCGCCTTCGCAAGCAGATCGAGATTGCAGCGAATGGCAGTAATTGGTGCGCGAAGTTCGTGGGAGGCATCGGCGATAAAGCGTTGCTGCTCGCGATAGAGCCTTTCAAGCGCATCGAGCATGCGGTTAAAGGTTTCGGTGAGTGTCGTGAACTCATCGCGCACCAGGCCGGGCCTCTCGGGGAGACGCTTGCCAAAGTCGCGTGTCTCGCTAATCGTGCGGGCTGAGTTGGTGATGCGGCGCACGGTTCCGAGCAGTCCTCGACCGATCAGGCTATTGCCGAGGAGCGCCAGCCCAACAAGGAACAGTCCCTGTAGCAGATACATGCGCCGCAGCTCGTCCAGTCGCCGTTCAAGCAGGCGATAGCTTTGGGCGGTCTGAATAATATGGAGCGAATCGGGGCTTTTATAGGTAAAAACGCGGATACGCTCACTATGAAAGGTGATGGTGCTGTAGCGGCAAAGTGCTCCCATCTCTCGCTGATTGCAGTGCTCACCCTTTCCCTGAACAACGAGGCTTGCGCTTGCTGCATCCCAGGGAACCGGTGGCGGCGCCTGCGCCTGGATCCCGGTGTTCAGGATATCCTGCTCGGAGACGGTAGCAGTGGTTGCAAGCAGCGTAAAGCTGGAGTGCTCATAGCGCAAGACCTCGATTGCGATGGCCTCATCTCCCAGACCATTGAGCGCGGGAATGGTTTCAACGGGTGGGGTGGCTTGCATAAAGAGCATCTTACCCAGGCGCACGCTCAGGGCACGGGTTTGTAGCTCTCGATCGATACTGGTGTAGCCCTCTTGCTCGGTACGATTCAGCAGGAAGGCGCTGAAGAGCCAGAGCGCAAGTACAAGAATCAGCGTGTAGAATAATGTCAAGCGCCAGTGAAGCGGCAACGCATAACGTGATGCCTTGAACACATCAGGGCTCCTGAATACGCAGCACATAGCCAGTTCCGCGCACAGTCTGCAACAGGCGTGGCTCTCCATTCTGTTCCAGCTTGTTGCGCAAATGGCGGATGTAGACCTCAAGGACGTTCGGGCCACCCTCAAAGTCGTCCCCCCAGATTCGCTGCATAATCACCCCGCGGGGTAAGACGATGTGTGGGTTGCGCAGAAAGAGCGTCAGTAGCTCATACTCTGTTGTGCTCAGGTGGAAGGTGCGCCCGCCCCGGTGTCCCTGTCTGGTCGCGGTGTCCAGCTCCAGATCTTCAAAACGAAGCAGCTCGCGATTGATGCCTGCTGGTTGCTTCCGCCGCAACAGCGCCTTGACCCTGGCCAACAGCTCTTCAAGGGCAAACGGCTTGACCAGATAATCATCAGCGCCCAGTTCCAGCCCGCGTACACGATCAGGAATAGTGTCACGGGCGGACAGCATCAGAAGCGCGACGTCATTTTTTTCGGTGCGCAGGCGCCGACAGACCTCAAGCCCGCTGAGGTCCGGGAGCATGATATCCAGAATGACCAGATCTGGTGTCTGCGAACGAATCAGGTGCAGGGCCTGCTCTCCCGTGAAGGCACACGAGATCTGATAGCCTTCATAGCTCAGGCCACGACGGAGAGCGCTGATCACGCGGCTCTCGTCATCAACAATCAGTATCCGAGGGGTGAAGGGTGTGTCATATGTGTTTTTCATGCCAGCTTTTCCCGCTTCTACAGGAAACAACGTTTCAGTGCTACCATCTCATATCTGAAGCAGGCTGTCAAGAGGAACCTGAGTATGCTATGGTGTGACAGTACAGCAAAGAGCTGAATTCTATCTGAACATTGTTGAGAGATCGGAGCAATCTATGACAGTTCGCTTGCAAGCAAGTGATGATATTGAGCTACTGGTAACGTTGCTGCATGATGCCGATGAGGATGATGCGCGCATTCGCACGACGCTGACCAATCCCGCGTATATGTCTGCGGTGGCGCTGGTTGGAGAACAGGTCGTTGGCGCAGTCACGGTGCGCTGGCAGGAGGATGAGAGCGAGATTGAGTATGTCGCTGTGGTGCCAGAGGCCCGAGGGCGCGGCTATGGTAAGGAGATCATCGCGCAGGTGGTTGAGGAGGGTCGCAGGCGTAAGGTGGGCTCGCTGCTGGTCGGGACGGCTAATAGCTCATGGGAGAATATCGCGTTCTATCAGAAGTGTGGCTTTCGTATGGATCATGTGCGCCGGGATTTCTTTGCCTATATCCAGCCGCCAATTGTGGAAGATGGGATCCCGATGCTCGATATGCTGGTGTTGCGCTATCGCCTGTAAGCAGGATTGACCGGAGCGCGGCCAACCCTGCCACGGAAGAAACGATTATTCCTCGCTCTGTTCCGACTCGCGGCGCAGGGCTAGAAAGACAACAAGGGCCACAAGTGCCAGGACCAGTGGAAGAAGGATATTGATGTTGGAACCGGTGTGCTCTGGCTCTTCTGCCGGGTCAACAATCTCAACTGGTCTGTCGTTTGCTTCCTTTGCTGGATCAACCATGAACGTCGTTTCCTTTCAAATACGGAGTGCGCTGATGCACGCGTGCATCACTTCTATTATACTCGGGGTGTCACAAGAATCTTCCCAAAGCTCTGGCGGCTTTCCAGGCGGCTGTGAGCCCGGGCAATCTCTTCCAGCGGATAGGTGCTATCGATCACCGGTTCAAACACTTTTGCCGCGACCAGTTTCAGGACTTCGGCCAGATCTTGCCGGGTGCCGCCATAGGAGCCGATCAGCGTCATTTCTTTCGCGAACAGATTCCAGATATTCAGCGTGCTCTCGTTGCCGGTCGTCGCGCCGCAGGTGACCAGCTTGCCGTTACGGCTCAGGCAGGCGACGCTCTTTTCCCAGGTTTCCGCGCCGACGTGCTCGATCACGACATCTACGCCACGCTTATTGGTGAGGCGACGCACTTCCTTGAGAAAGTCCAGCTCATGGTAATGAATCACCTCATCGGCGCCTAGTTCAAGGGCCCGGGCGCGTTTCTCTTCGGTGCTGACCGTGGTAATCACGCGGGCCCCGCTCAGCTTGGCGAATTGGATAGCCGCGCTTCCGACACCGCTTCCTCCCGAGAGAATCAGCACATCCTGCCCGGGGTGCAGAGTCACGCGTTTCGTCAGCATATGCCAGGCGGTAATAGCTGCCAGGCCGACCGCTGCCGCTGAAAGCGTATCGACGCCCTCGGGCAGAGGCACAATATTTGTGGCAGGTACCCGTACATATTCTGCATAGCCGCCCTGGTTGCCAAGCCCCACAATGTCGCCTCTCAAGCAGATACATTCTTCGCCCGAGCGGCAGAACTCGCAGACACCACAAAAGAGATAGGGCGCAACAACGACAGCCTGTCCAATTTGCAGCCCGCTGACCGCGTTGCCCAGCGCCGCAATCTCGCCCGCGACCTCTGAGCCAGCGATGTGGGGCATGGGGGCTACTTTGGTGCGCCCGGTGCGTGAATAGATATCCAGCCGATTGATGCCACAGGCATGCACTTTGACGATCACATCTGTGGGGCCCGGAGTGGGTTCCGGTACGTCCTCAATGCGCAACACGCTTGTATCACCATGTTCGTGGAAAAGTGCAGCTTTCATGGATTCTCCTTTCAAATCTGCCCGCTTTACAGCACCTTCATCTGTTGCGATTGTGTTCCTCTTTCCATTGTATGCACAGGAGAGAGCGGTTGCAAGGAGCTTGCAGAAAAGGCATTCACCTTGACGATCTGGTTTGATCGCGCTATCATCCCTATACAGGCTTATCAATCATTTTGTAAGGATTTTGTGACTGGCGATGATGAACCAAATGCGAGGGCGCAACCTCAAGCACCTGGGATGTTTGACCGGGTTAACGATTGGCACGATTGTTGGAATTATTATTGCCGGCGTGCTGGCCGGTGCCTTTTTAGTGAACTATCAAATCGCGTCGTTGTTCTGGCTGATTCTGACTCTGATATGTGCGGTGGTAGGCTGGATTATCGGAGACAGGATATCTCCCAGGTTTGCTCAGTCTCAGAAGCCCGAAGAAACGTCTTCTGATTCTGCCGAGGACGCGGCACAACAGGCGTGAAGGCGTTGACAATAGAGAGTGTTCAGCCCGGCTTTTGACAACGGAAAAGGGCAGAGGTTTCGGGTTGAAACTTTTTCCTGGAAACAGGCGTGTCATGCAATAGTAGGGATTTGTATGGCAGGGTCTGGTATTTTCGTCAAATCTATGGTATAGTTTCTGTACATGCTACTATGGCTCTCTTTCCTTCTCCGAGAAAAGAGCATTGCCAGTGCGGGAGCAGCGTTGCTCAATGGCGATGATGCGAGTGATTGTGATTCCGTATCGCCGTGGCTGTTCCACGAAAGCCCGCCCGGATACGAGAATCCCCCTGAGTGCTGTCAATTTCACCTGTGTTTGAACAGTTCCGCTGGTCAGCACAAAAAAGGAGGATACCTCATGCAGTTTAACGAGTTTCGCCGTCCAGTCTCTGTTGATTTTGCCCCAAGCGGCAGCCGTTGCGAGTGGTGCGGGAAGCCCGCGGAGAGGCAGCTGACGGCTATCGGAGGAACCTACCATAACGAGAGCGGAACCTTTTGTCGCTCGTGTGGGGAGCAATTCGCTCAGGCTGTAATCAATTCAATTGCGATGACAACCATCACACCCGGACTGGAAAACTTCTAATTTTATTCTTTCCCTTCCTGAACCCTGTCTAGCGAACAGGGGAATGGTCTCTGTTGAGCCGCTGCGCCTCGAAAAGCCAGATACTCAATGCTGAAAAACAAAAGGCCAGCACTCACCCGAATGAGGCTGGCCTTTCTTGTTCTGCGTCTTGTATTTCTTTAGCTGCTATGCAAAACGCTGGATATATTGCTCAACGTCGAACTCTTTCGCTTTCTCAACCAGCTGTTGCGCTGCCTGGTCCATCGTCGGACGCTCTTCACGGTAGAGGAGACCAATAAATGGCTTTTCTGTTTCCATTGCCAGGGCCATTGCCTTTGCACGGTCGCTCGGGTCATGGTCTTCTGGTACAGGGGTAACAGCGGCATCCCAGGCATCAAAGGTATGGTAGAACGTCGGGCAGGGGCTAAGCGCATGGATGAAGGAGAAGCCCTTGTGCTGAATACCCTGCTCGATCAATGCTGCCAGCTCTTTGGGCTTGGCGGAATAGCCGCGAGCCACAAAGCTCACGTTGAGCGAGAGTGCGGTGAGCAGCGGATTGAACTGCGAGGCCATCAGGCCGTATGGCGTCGATTTGGTCACATGGCCATGCGGCGACGTCGGAGAGGTTTGCCCTTTGGTCAGGCCGTAGATCTCGTTATCCATCACGACGACTGTGATGTCAATGTTGCGGAGGGCGGCGTGAACCAGATGACCAGCGCCAATGCTGAAGAAGTCTCCATCACCGCCAACGGCAACAACCGTGAGATCCGGGCGCGCCATTTTCAATCCCTGAGCGACAGGCAGGGCACGACCGTGGACGCTGTGAAAGCCGAAGGTCTTCATGAAGTGCGGGAAGCGACTTGAGCAGCCGATACCGGAAACCACTACGGTCTGATCTGGAGCAAGTTTCATGCCAGAAATACCGCGCAGGGTTGCGTTCAGCACACCAAAGTCTCCACATCCCGGACACCATGTCGGTTTAACCGTGCTTTTATAGTCCTTCGGGGTGGGATTTATGATCGTTTGCGTCATTGTTTAACAAACCTCCTCAATGGCCCGGAGAATTTCGCCAGCGGTGAAGGGGATACCACCGAACTTATTCACGCGGGTCGCCTGAAGACCGTACTTTGCACCGAGCAGATTCGCCAATTGACCGGAGTAGTTACACTCGGGCACAATCACCTTCTGAACCGAATGGATGAACTCTTTGATCGTGCGGTCAGGCAATGGTGACAGAATCTTGAGATGCAGAGATGCCACTTTATATCCCTTAGCACGTGCGCGATCCACTGCCTCCTGAATGGTGCCCTCGGTTGAGCCCCACCCGATCAGTCCAATGGTTGCATCTGCATCGCCATAGCGTACGGGTTTGGGCAGCTCCTCGGCGGCAGTCAGCAGCTTGCGGAAGCGCTTTTCCATCATGGCTGTATGGTCTTCTGGTTCGTAGTCAGGGTGCCCATACTCATCGTGCTCCAGACCGGTCGCGACATAGGGGGCGGCTCCGGCTCCGGGCGCGGTCATCGGTGAAACACCGCTGGCAGTATAGGCAAAGCGGGCAAAGCCAGGGGCGCCAACAGGGGTCTTTTCCTCTGTCTCCTCGGTGGCTTCAGGTTTGAGGCGCTCCCAGATCTCTCCGGGTTTAAAGATATGTCTATCAACGCTCTCAACGCGGGCCGTTAGAGACTGGTCAGTCAGGAAAATGACGGGCATCTGATAGCGCTCTGCCATATTAAAGGCCAGGATCATCAGTTCATAGCAGTCGGCAACATCGGCCGGTGCCACGATCATGCGCGGGGTATCGCCGTGGCCTGCATGCAGGGCAAAGCTCAGGTCTGATTGCTCCATTTTTGTGGGCATGCCGGTACTTGGACCAGCCCGCTGGGCGTCGACGATGACGGCGGGAAGCTCGGCCATTGAGGAAAGGCCGATCAACTCGGTCATCAGCGAGAAACCAGGGCCGGAGGTCGCTGTCATGGCGCGTGCGCCACCGAATGAGGCTCCAAGCACCGCGGCCAGCGCGGCCATCTCGTCTTCTGCCTGAAGGAAGGTCCCTCCGACAAGGGGAAGCTCTTTTGCCATCGCTTCCATGATATCGCTGGCGGGTGTGATTGGATAACCTGCGAAGAAGCGGCATCTGGCGGCAAGTGCGCCCGCGACAACTGCCTGATTTCCGTTGAGCACGACTCGATCTGCCTTCTCGACTGCGCCTAGCAGATAAGGGTCATGTTTGGAAATGTTTTCCCGCACGTATTTCTGCGCAATGTCCAGTGCCAGCATGTTCTTTTCCATCAGAACCGGGTTGGCTTTGCGCGACTTAGACAGCTTGGATTGTACCACCTGGGTAATCGCTTCAATCGGAGGCCCGAACAGCGTCGCGATCGCTCCAAGCATGACGACGTTCTTGGTCTGGAAGAGCTGTACTTCCTTACGCGCAATCTGGTTGAACGGGATTGCGTAGGTGATGAAGTCGCCTGTCTCGGGAGTAAAATCTGCTGGATCATAGACCAGCACGCCACCGTGGCGCAGATCGCTCACATTGCGTTCATAGGCCTCTTTGTTCAAGCAGATGAGCACGTCGGCATAATCACCCATAGATTTTACCGGGTGATCGCTGATGCGCACCTGGAACATACAGGGGCCGCCGAGAATCTCGGCCGGGAACGTTCTGAAGGTATAGACATGGTATCCCCAGCGGGCGGCAGCCAATGCCAGGATGTCGCCTCCGGATATAACACCTTCACCCGATTCGCCTCCGATTCGGATTGTAACTTCGTTCTCCACTGAAAATCTCCCTCAGAAAAACGTTAGACCGCGCCCTATCCCGTGTAGCGCGGCTGAAAAAAGTGCTAGCGGGTTTCGCCTGTTTGGGGAGTTGACCTCAAGAGGCGGTTGTGTATAGTGCTTCACAACCAAAGAGGAAATTTGGCAGTGAGTCTTATGTTTGTTGCTACTTCCGGCTGAGCAGCAGTGAAACATGATGATGAGCCCGCTATCCTCCTCTGTTTCCGTTTCCTGTCTGCTTTTGTTTATAAACAAACATAATGCCTGATACAAAGAACATAAGGCTCTAAAAGTAGAACCTCACTTATGACTGTTTGTAATTATAGCATACTTGAGCAGAAGTGTCAGAGAATAGGGAAAAAACTCATCCTCCGGGAATGGTCTGGTTCTTTTGAGGTTCGTGGCCCTGCCCTACGCTCTCAGGTCGCGTGTGGAGCGTGATCAGCGGCTTGAGCACTGACGAAAGAGACAACCGGGCCCCGCTTGTCATAGCTCCATCTTTTTCCCCCTTTCCGACAAAAAATCTCTGCAATATCCTGGCTTCTGATCGGGTTGCACTGCTTCCTTGCTTTGATTGATTTCTTTTGCTTTTCTCTGTTTCAAGATATTCCATCAAATAGCATATTTTTGGGCGGCTGGTCACCTCTCCTTCCGGAGTTACGCCTGTTGCCTATAGGGCAGATGACCCATGTCAGAGCGCGTATGATCGAGTACACTGAGAGCGGTGCATATCGATGTCTATGAAAGGAGGGGCGGAATGATTCGGAATTTGTATCGTGTCTACCTCTATGCGGTCTATATTGCTTTATTGGATTATATCGTTTTTGCGACGTCGCGGTTTCTTGAAGCCCTTTTTCGCTTTGTGTTGCCTCATGAGGGGAATGTCTCCACGCAGTTCACACAGGCTACCATTTTCGCTGTTGTCTCCTGGGTGCTGGCTGGTGCGCTCATTGTGCTGCATGTCTGGCTGATTCGGCGAGATATCCAGAATCACCCGGAGGCACGAGGGAGCGCCATTCGACACTTCTTCTTGAATCTTGCTCAGGGAGCAAACGCGCTGACAGCCTTCTATACACTCCTCTTCGCGTTCCAGATCCTGACCTTGACGAACGGTGCAGGTGTACAGTGGTCGCTGGCGGCTGGAATCTCAACCCTGGCGCTCTGGGGCTGGCTGCAATGGGAGCGACAGCACTCGCTTCCTGCCACAAATGGCGCTCGTTTCTGGGAGCGTCTGCACCTCTTTGGGGTACAAGCAGTGCTTCTGCTCACGGTGGGCTGGCCGTGGGATAACGGAGTCCGTACCCTGATGGAGATGGGGATGCAGGGCAGTACTCGTCTCTGTTCTTATTATGGCAGTTACTCGTACTGTGAGACCTACCAGCTCTTCTGGGTCATTGTCAGTATGTTCTGGCCGCTTGCCTGCTGGTTCTTTTATGCCTGGCTGACCCGAAACGAGACGGGGAAAGTGGCACGTTTTCTGCTGCATGGTCTGGGCTTTGCCTGGGGGATAGTGCTGTTGCTCAACGGAGTGAATATGCTCGGGAATGTGCTGTTCTCGGCGCTATACGGGCACCCCTTGCCACTTAAGGAGATCTTTGGCAGAGAGGCAAATCATAACTTTCTGGTGTACCTTGTACTGGCGCTGATCGTGATGGGCGTTTATGTCTGGCTCTATGCGCGTGGAATGCGGCAAGGGCTGCTTGAGCGTCCTGTTGGGCGTCTGATCCTGGTGGCGATCGTGACAATTGTCAGTGCCGGGTCCTTCTGGGTTGGCTGTGGCCTGACTCTCTACAACGCGCTTCAGCTTGCCGATGTCAAAGCCTGGATCAATTGCCTTTCCATAATACTGGCGGGTCTGGCATTTGTGCCATTGGATCTCTACCTGCTGTGGCGAGTGCGACGCGATCCCCAGAACGCGCAGGGGCCACGGCGTGGTGTGGTGCTGTTCCTGCTTGGGGCGGGTATCCTGGCGGGCGTGATTGGCGCGGCTTCGGCGCTCTATGCCTTTGGCTCAAGTGTGCTTGGTTCCGCGTTGGAGAACGGAACGCAGGTCATGCATGCGGGCCTTTCCGCGTTTCTCATTGGCTTGATCCTTTTCTGCATCTACTTCCTGGCAGGATACCGCGAGCACTTATTGGTCTTCCACAAGGAGCCCGCGCCATCTGCACCGCAACTGACAACGCTTGAGGCGATCCTTGATGCGTTTCGGGCAGACCAGATCACGCGCGAGCAGGCGTTAACCGCTTTGAGAACCTATATGGAGATCCATCATCAGCAGGAGCCTGAAGTGCGGCCTCCGTCGGTGTCAGAAGAAGAGGCACGACCATCGAAGCCTGACGAAGAGCAATGACGAAGGGGAAACGGGCTGTTCAAATGAGCGGCCTGTTTCGGTATCTCGGGCAAATTCGCTTCCGTACCCTCTTCCCAAGTTGGGCTGAGTATGGTACAATGGCGAGGCAGAAGAGAGTGCGGGCCTATAGCTCAGCGGTTAGAGCAGTCGGCTCATAACCGATTGGTCGCAGGTTCGAATCCTGCTGGGCCCACCCGCAGCCGCGTTTCCTTCCTGAAAGAAAAGGAGACGCGGTTTTTTATTGCCCGCTTTCGCCTGAAATCCCCGAGATCACTTCCGGTACGCTGTCATCAGCAAGGCGCAATCATGCGTGACAGGTAGCAGCGGGGGTATATTTCCCCTGGCAGTAGTCGTAGACAATTCGTAGAGGTTCATGATGAAAGCGTTGCAAAGGAAAAGACCTCATGTCGTCATCGTCGGGGCTGGTTTTGGCGGTTTGCAGGCGGCTCGTGCGCTTGGTAAGGCACCAGTTGATGTGACGGTGATCGACCGCAATAATCATCATCTCTTCCAGCCTCTCCTGTATCAGGTGGCAACTGCGGTGCTTTCTCCGGCGGATATCTCGGCCCCGATCCGCGCGGTGGTCAGGCGTCAGCGAAACACCGAGGTGTTGATGGCGGAAGTTACGGGTGTTGATCTTGAACGTCAGGAAGTGATTACCCATGAGCGCCGCATTTCGTATGACTACCTGATTATCGCGACCGGGGCGGCGCATAGCTACTTTGGCCACGACGAATGGGGCGCGTACTCGTCCGGCCTGAAGACGATTGTGAATGCGACCTCCATTCGGCGCAGGCTGCTGCTGGCTTTTGAGGCGGCGGAGTTGGAACCCGACCCGGAGAAACGGCGGGCGCTGCTGACCTTTGTGCTGGTTGGCGGTGGACCGACCGGGGTCGAGATGGCGGGCGCGATTGCTGAGCTGGCGCACAAAGTCCTGGCAGGCGATTTCAGACATTTCGATCCCCGTGAGTCACGTATTCTCCTGCTTGAGGCGCTGCCGCGTATCCTGCCAGCTTTCCCCGAGCATCTGGCGCAGCGGGCCCAGGAGGCACTGACCCATCTGGGGGTAGAGGTCAGAACCAGCTCACCGGTCGAGAAGATCGACGAGGAAGGGGTGATTGCAGGCGGCGGGCGCATTCCTTCGCACAATGTGATCTGGACGGCTGGTGTCTCAGCCTCGCCTGCTGGCAAGTGGCTGAACGCTGAGGTAGACCGTGCCGGACGCGTCAAAGTGCTGGCGAACCTGACGCTCCCCGATTATCCGAATGTCTTTGTGATCGGCGATACGGCCTGTGCCTTGCAGAAGGGAAAACCGCTGCCGGGTGTCGCGCCAGTAGCGATGCAGCAGGGGCGCTATGTGGCCGACGTGATTCGGCGGAGAGTAACCGGACAGCGCTTTCCGGGCCCCTTCCGCTATCGGAACAAGGGAAGTCTGGCAACGGTCGGGCGCTCGTTTGGCATCGCGGATCTGGGGAAACTCCAGTTCGCGGGCTTTTCGGGCTGGCTGCTGTGGCTGATTGTGCATATCATTTATCTGATCGGATTTCGTAATCGGGTGCTGGTGCTCTTCCAGTGGGCCTGGGCTTTCCTGACCTTTGAGCGTGGGGCCCGACTGATTACCTTTGAATCAACGGCAAAATCTCCGGTTGATGAGCCAATCGAAGAACTCCTCTGAGGATCTGAATGGGGTGCGGAGCGAAACTTCCCGTAGCTGTGATTCGTGTTATTGATAGATGCGAGAGCAAGCAATGGGTGTTCGCTCCCGCGCTACCCTGTTACATCAACAACACTCCCACAGTTGCAATAAAGAGAAATACACAAAAAAGCGAAGAGTGAATTTTCTACATCTCATCACGACATGATGATGACTGTCAGGGATAGAAGGAGAGCAATTTATGGTTACTCGGACAAGGAATGTTGAAGCACAGCCCAAACTTCACCAGCGTTCATATGAGATCCAGCAGTTCGGACAGCTCCACGCGGTGCCGCTCGGTCTGCCAGAAAATGCGATCAAGGAGAACGTTGAACTGCTGAACAAGCTCGTGCTCGACTCGATCATGCTCTATAATATGTATAAGAAACATCACTGGCATATGGCCGGGCCGACCTTCTATCAGCTTCACCTCTTGCTGGATAAGCATGCCGAGCAGATCTTAGAGACCATCGACCTGCTGGCCGAGCGCGTGCAGATGCTGGGTGGCGTTGCAGCGGGCATGCCGCATGATGTGGTGGAAAACACCCGGATTGAGCGTCCGCCGAAGGGCGAAGAGGCGGTACCTGCAATGATCGCGCGTCTGGTTGATGCCCATGCGACGATTATCAAGGCCCTGCGTGAGGCCATTGAGACAACCGAGAAGAACAAGGATTATGGCACAAACGATCTGCTTGTCTCGGATGTGCTGCGTATGCATGAGATGCAGGTTTGGTTCCTGTCTCAGCATCTGGTTGATACACCGCTGATTGGTGAAGAGACGAATAAATAAACCTCTGGTTTTCAGGCGTAGGGTCAATCTCCGAGACGGAAGAGTGTTTTGTCCGACACTCCTTCCGTCTTTTTTTGTTGTTGCTTGATTGATAGATGAAAATGTACTGCTTTTTTCGCCTGCTATGGTGAAAGCAGAAAGCAATGCTGCTTGCGTAAGGTCTATTTTCAGTATCAAGCAGGAGTGGAAAAGAGAGTGAAACCGTCACAAACAACGACGACAATAACGGCTACGCCGAAATATGATCAGCGCTCTGTGATTATTCAGCGTGCCGATCAGGTGCATTCCATGCCTATCGGGCTCTCCGAGCAGGCCTGTAGTGAGAGTTGTAAGCAACTCAATCTCATTCTGGCCGACTCGATTATGCTCTACAACATGTATAAGAAACATCACTGGCAGATGTCGGGTCCGACCTTCTATCAACTGCACCTGCTGATGGACAAGCATGCCAATGAGATTCTCAAAACCATCGACCTGGTGGCAGAGCGTATTCAGACGCTTGGCGGTGTCTCTATTGGCATGCCGCATGATATTGTTGAGATCACGAATATCGAGCGCCCGCCAAAAGACGAGGAAGATGTCCCTGCTATGCTTTCCCGGCTGATCCGGGCACAGTCGACCGTCATTGATGACGTGCGCAAGGGCATCGAGATTACCGAGCGCAACAAGGATTATGGCACCAATGATATGTTAATGTCTGAGGTGCTGCGAACACATGAAATGCACATCTGGTTCGTCTCCGAACATCTGGTCGATACGCCACTGATCGGCGAAGAGAGCAACGGACAGCGAAAGTAAAGCGAGATTGCCTGTGAGGCCGACAGCATTTCTCCCCCTGGACTGTCGGTCTCTTTTTCGTGTTGTCTTGACTTCGGGCCACCTATCCATTTTCTCTCTCCTGTGGTATACTCCCAATTGCGCTGCGGTATCATTTTTCTTTTTTTTAGAATAACTGGAACAACTGGGGATAGAACATGTTCTTCGACCATACAAAGATTTTTGTGAAAGCCGGTGATGGTGGAAATGGCTCTTCTCACTTCCGTCGTGAAAAGTTTGCTCCCTTCGGGGGCCCCGACGGTGGTGACGGTGGCAGAGGTGGCAGTGTCTACCTGGTTGCGACCGAGAGCATGAACACGCTGGTTGATTATCGTTACCGGCATCATTTCAAGGCCACTCCGGGCGAAGCCGGTATGCGCCAGAAAATGCATGGGGCAAAGGGGGAAGATGTCTACTTAAAGGTTCCCTGCGGCACTGTTGTTCGCGACGCGGAGACCGGGGAGCTGATCGCTGATCTGGTGGAGCCCGGTCAGGAGGTCATGGTTGCGCGTGGTGGGCGTGGCGGCCTGGGGAACGTGCACTTTGCCACTGCGACCAATCAGGCACCGACAGAGGCCCAGAAGGGAGAGCCGGGCGAGGAACGCTGGATCACGCTAGAGCTGCGTCTGATTGCTGATGTGGGGCTGGTCGGGTACCCGAACGCCGGAAAGTCGACCCTGCTTTCTGTGGTCTCGGCGGCCCGTCCCAAGATTGCCGACTACCCCTTTACGACGCTCACGCCGAATCTGGGCGTAGTCGAGGTCGGGCAAATCAGCCGGGGCAGCGGGTTTAGCTTTGTGATCGCTGATATCCCTGGCCTGATTGAGGGAGCCTCTCAGGGCGTCGGCCTCGGTCATGAGTTCCTGAGGCACGTGCGGCGCACTCGCCTGCTGATCCATATGCTGGATGGGGCGGCCTTCGATCGGGAGCCCTGGGACGATTTTCAGACGATTAACGCCGAGCTTCGCGAGTATGATGAGCAACTGGCGCAGCGCCCACAGGTTGTGGTGCTGAATAAGATTGATCTTCCCGAGGCTCGCGAGCACTGGGAGACGCTGAAGGCAAAAGCGGAGGAGGCTGGCTATCCGGTCTTCGCGATCTCGGCGGCGGCACGGCAGGGCGTCGATGATCTGATGCAGTATGTGGCGCAACGCCTGCAAGAAATTCAGCGCGAAGAGGCAGAGCGTGCGGCGCTGGCGGCTGCCGAGGTTGGTGGCACGGTGCTGCGCCCGCAACCTGAGGACTCCTTTACGGTGACGCAGGAGAGCAAGGGTGTGTTCGTGGTGCGTGGACGGCGCATTGAGCGTATGGTTGGTATGACCGACATCGAGAATGACGAGGCAATGGCTCGCCTGGAGGCCTCGCTTGAGAAGATGGGCGTGACAAAGGCGCTGGAAGAGGCTGGCGTGCGTGTCGGTGATCTTGTCCGCTTTGGCAAGGTTGAGCTCTTGTGGGGTGAATAGCGCCTGGCTTCAGGCAGGTGTACAACTGATTTTTGCGCTTCTCGACCAATAGTGTCTTCACTGCAAGAGACTATTGGTCAGACCTTTTTTTGCGCAAAGCGCTCAGGAGAAGTGAATCTGTGCTATACTAGCGAGAGATGGGCCGAAATTGGTATCCTCCTGCTCTGTTTTTCTTATATCATGAGAGTTCTCCGTTAACAGTTTACAGTATGTAGAATGTGAGTGAAGTCGGGCACTAATGGGTGAAACACTGAATCTTCTGTTTCGGGCGCGTGGGGCGAACGCTATCGAGCTGGAGGTGCGGGATAGCTGGTCAGGGCGCGTTGTCCGTGGCAATTTTGTTCCTCCTTTTACGCCGAGACAATTAAGCAATGTACAGAAGAGACTGAATAAGCTTGAATGCAGTGATCAGGAGCTCCGCGACATTGGTCAGCGTCTCTATCGCGCTCTGTGTGGGGATGGAGCCGCCGAGGCAGCGGACCGAGCGGTAGGCGAGATGTTGCGCAGCGTGATTGTGCGAACGCTGAGGCGGCGCGGTACGGTCGCGATGACGCTCTGTTTCGATCAGGGGTGTGAAGCGTTTGCTCGCTATCCCTGGGAGCTGTTGCACAATGGCGACCATTTCCTGCTTGGGTCGGGAATCTTTACCCTGACGAGGGCACTGCTACAGCCTGATATGCCGTCGGGAATGGAGTTTCCGGTGCATCCACCGATGCGCGTCCTCTATATCGGCGCTTCCCCGCTGGACTGCGAGGTGCTGGAAACCGAGCTGAGCTTTCAGGCACTTGAACGGGGTCTGGCCCCCCTGATTGAGACGGGCCAGGTCTTTCTGGATCGGTTGGAGCCCCCAACATTTGACCAGCTTGTTCGCTATCTGACCTCCTATGGCGGCGTGGGCATCTTTAACGATAATGATACGACGATCCCCTGCTATATCGTGCATTTCGACGGGCATGGCACCTATGGACGGCTCTGTCCAAATGAGGAATGTGGCACGATCAATGAGGCAGATGCACGCAAGTGTGAGGCTTGCCAGCGCTCGTTGAACAGGGTGAAACCGCAGACATATCTCTGCTTCAGTGATAATGATGGATATAACCGCTTTATCGACACCCAGACGCTGCGAGATCTCTTTGTGAGCAGTGATGTGCGGCTGGCGGTCTTCTCGGCCTGTGAGACTGCGACCATGCATTCGGGCTCGCAACAACAGGAGGTTCAGCAACAGAGCGCCGTTGATTCCTCGCTGGCGGCTGCGCTGGTCACGGCTCAGGTTCCGGCTGTGGTCGCAATGCCATTCTCCTTGCAGGACGATCTGAGCCCGACCTTTACCTATCATTTCTATGAGGCGCTTGCCGAGGGGAAAACCCTGGAAGAGGGGTTAACGCGAGCCCGGCAGGCGCTCTTGCCGATGCAACAGCGCAGTTGGTTTATTCCTGTGCTCTATCGGCAGGTACAGGAGGGGAATGAGAGCCCGGCCCCGTTCCTGGTGAGCCGCGATGCCTCCCGGGAATCGGCTCATCCGCTGGCCCATCTCGGCGCCCCCTCCATTTTCGTTGGCCGGACGCGGGAGCTTGGCGACCTTGATGATCTGCTCTCGCACGCAAGCAGTGAGACAACCAATGAGCTGAGCCGCGCTCGTCCCCTGCAAGTGCAGCATATCGCCCTGACCGGAGCAGCCGGGATTGGAAAGAGCGCGCTGGCTTTTGAGGTGGTGCGCCGGAATCAACGCAAATTCCCGGGAGGGATTATCGGGATCTCACTACAAAGTGGCAAGTCTTTCGGGGATGCTCTGCTCGATATCATGCTACAACTGCGTATTCCGGCGAAGAGTGCGCCGAATGCTGATATTGTGCGGCGTGAGCGGCTGGTACTGGGGGCGCTGCGTTCCAGAGCGAGCCGTGAGTTGCCCTGTCTGTTGATGCTGGATGGTTTCGAGGAGATCAAGGAGCGTGGGGAGGCTGAAGTCTGGCTTCGTTTTCTCTGTTCGTTGCCGCAAGAAGTGGCCGTGCTGGTCACTTCGCGCTCGAATCCTGAGACGATGATGGCGCTTGGTGGGCCATATTGTCGCTGGTATGAGTATCGGGTGGGCAAGATGACGGAAGCCGACCTGCATCAGCTTTTTGTGGAACTGGCGGCAGCAAGCGGGCTTGACCAGCGTATTCACCTGGACGACCCGCGTCAGCAGCAGATTCTGCGCGAGATCTGTACCTTGCTCGATGGCTATCCGCTCGGTGCGGAACTGATTTTCGGCACAGCGCGTACGATTGGCGGGCGAGTCTATACCCCGGAAGCAACCACGCGTTCGCTTGAAGAGGTGCGCGACGACCTCCGCTACAACCCGCTGGATGGCATTCTTGCCGTGCTGGAGGTTTCCTATCGGCGGTTAACTCCTCGGGCGCGGCTGCTGCTGTCGTATCTCTCGGTCTTCAAGCTCCCGTTTAACCGCGAACAGATCATTCTGCTGCTCACGCAGGAGACTTCCGGGGCGCAACCCGTTCGCCTGCTGCGTGAACAGGTGCGGGCGCAGGAGCAGATTGAGGCACACGAAGAGGTTTCATTTGCTGACCTGGCGACACACTGGCGGCAGGCGCGTGATGAGCTGGTGCAGGCGTCCTTTATTCAGTTTGATGGACACGTCTACACGATTCATCCGCAGATTCGCCACTTCGCGATCTCTCATCTTCCGCTGGACGAGCGGCGGCGCATTCATCGACTGGTTGCTGATTACTATATGCAGCTTTCGCGTCCGGAGCCCGAGGAATGGTTTGCGGCATTTGAGCATCTGGAATATGCAGAGGATCTTCAGAGCGCGGTCGATGTCGCGGTCCGGACGGCGCAGGCGCTTGAGGGGCGTGGCTATGCTCGTGAGCTGCTCGGGATGTTGCAGCGTGCGGGAACGCATGCCTCCCGGCTTGGTGATCGTGCCTGTGAGAGCCGGGTACAATGTGCACTCGGCGCGGTGCTGCGGCTCCTCGGACGCTATACAGAAGCTGAGGCCTGCCTGCGGAGCAGCCTGGAATTCTTCCGGCAGCAGCATGCACCTGAAGAGTCTGGTTGGGCGCTCTATCAGCTTGCCCTGCTCTTCCGCGAAGAGGGAAACTTTGCACTGGCGGGCGGCTACGCAGAAGAGGCGCTGACGCTGTTTCAGGAGGCCAGGAACCCGCAAGGTGAGTGCTGGATGCGCGTTATTCTGGGCGAAGTGAAGCGGGGTTATGGGCTATATCAGGAGGCGCTGGAGCTGTTTGAGCGTTGCCTGCTCGATTTCCGACGTCTCAACGACCGTGAAGGGTATGCCTGGGCCCTTCATGATCGAGCGCTGGTCTATGAGGCGCTTGGAGAGTATACGCGAGCGTTGAACGATGGTGAGGAGGCGCGGCGCATCTTCGACGAGCTGCAATTGCTGTCCGGTAAGGCCTGGGCTCTGACCGATATTGCTCTGATCCATGTGCGGCGGGCGAAGTTCGAGCTGGCGGAACAGATAGCAAAGGAGGCGTTGACTACCTTCCAGGATCAGGAGATGCAGCGCGGCAAAGGATGGGCGCTCTGGCTGCTTGGTGAGACGGCTCGCAAGCGGCGCGAGTTCTCGCAGGCGCATAGCTGTTATGATGAGGCGCGTTCGATCTTTGCGTTGCTTGGTGATCGCGTGAATCTGGCACGAACGCTGAACTCGCTTGGCACGCTGGCCTTCTATGAGGAGGACTATCTGACAGCGCAAGATCTCTATGAGCAGGCGCAGGCGATTGCTCAAGAACAGGGAGCCAGACAGGTCTATGGGCGGGCGCTCTGTGGTCTGGGAGACGTGGCGCGTATTCTGCATCGCTTTACCGAGGCGAAACGCCTGTATCAGGAGGCGCAGGATGTGGTCACGGAGCGCTGGACCGTCCTGCTCCGGCTTGGGCTGCTTGCCATCGCGCAACAGCAGTACGAGGCGGCGCTTGAGTGCTGGGTTGAGGCGCTGGTACTTGATCGGCGTGTGGGGCACCCTGAGCGTGCGGACCTGCAGCACCAAATTGAGCGCATTGTGGCAGAGCATGCGTTACAGGACATCTATACCAGTCTGTGTCGCAAGTATGAGCTGAGCGGCTAGAAGCTACCAGTCAAACAAAGAGACCCGGGATCTTCTCTCATCCCGGGTCTCTTTCTTCTATGCAAGTTCTTACTCTTTGTTGCGCTGAGGGCGCAGACGCGAGATCCAGCCTGTGCGAGCGCCATTGTTGTTCGCAGAGTCCGATTGCGGAGATTGCTCGGTCGCTTTGCCGTTGTGCCCGTTTGAGCGGGCTATGGTTGCCATCTCGTTGCGCAGCGGTGCCGTTCTGGTGTTCTCCTCGCCGTCGCCATTCTCGTTATTGATCGGGTACAGCTTGGACGATTTGATTGCCATCCAGGGGCCGGTATGGCCGTCCGTGGTCTCCTCGCTACGAATGGGCTCGTGCGGGTTCGGCAGATCTGCCGGGGCAAGGTTGCCGGTCAGGATCGGCTCGGCGGTCTGAAGGATCTGGTCGCGGCGCATGGGCTGCGTCTCCTGCTGTTCCAGCGACATGCGCTCGTCCAGCTCAACCAGCAGGCGGGCAATTTCTGGACGCAGCACGCGGTTGCGCTCGGGAATGCGGGTCCACTGTGCCAGCGCGGCGGGATAGTAGCCCGCGCGATAACAGTAGAGGCCAAGCATTGAACGGGCGTCGAAGATTGTCATGCGCTGGTAGAGTGCCAGTTCTTCGGCGGGCGTCTCAATCACATCCTCGCTTGCTTCAATGACTTCAACCAGATGGTAGAGGTTGATGCCGAAGAAGCGGTAGGGATAGCCGTAGAACAGCGCCAGACGGCTCCGGCGTGATGAGCGGTCGGGATAAGTGCCGACAAAGTAGCATTTTGTCCAGGTTCCGCTTGACCAGATAATGACGGCCAGAATCAGGATCAGAATACGAATAATATAACGCTGGAAAGATGAAGGAATCAGAGTCGATGCGACGCCGAGCAGGGCGAAACAGGCTCCAAGCGCCCAGGCACTGTAGACCAGCTTGCGGCGATCCCATCCGAGCAGGTCGAAATGGTGATGCAATGGAGTCGCGAGGAAGGGTAATGGGAACTCGGTATGCGGGATGAACTCCTTTGTGCCGCTGAAGCGCAGCATTGTCAGCTTGCGGCGGAAGAGGCGCGTGAGCACGCGGGCCGAGATCACGACGGAAAGTCCTTCCATCACGAACGCGCCACCGATCATTAACAGGGTCCATTCGTTCCGCGAAAAGATAGCGATGATCGCGAGCATACCGCCCAGACCAAGCGCTCCGCTATCACCCATATAGACCTTCGCGCGACGTTTGGCGGTTCGGTGACGGGCGGCCCATGAGGAAGGCCAGTTCCACGGCAGGAAGCCAAGCACACCACCGGCACACAACAGAGCCAGCACCTCCAGGACGATACCTCCGGAGTTCTCAGGGTTGACCAGACCCACAACGACGATTCCCAGGCCCAGGGAGGCGCTGAAGACCAGGCCGCCCGCCAGACCATCGAGACCATCGCTGAAGTCAACTGACAACGAGGTCAGGCTTCCCACAACGGCGGTAATGCCAACGAAGAAGATAAACCAGGCGTAATAGGCGATCTCTCCCGGATGCACCTGACAGACGCTGACCTCCGGTTTGGCCGCCTTTGGATCGTTACAAAGGAGCTGATTGAGAATCGGTAGATCCTTGTAGAAGCTGTACGATTCCTGCCCGTTCGCAAGCAGGAAGAAGTATAGGACCGCAACCGTGACCGAGACCAGAAAAACCCCGGCGAATTTGGCGATCTCCGAGAGGCCCTCGTTGCTGTAGACCTTTTTCCAGTCATCGACAAAGCCGACGCAGGTATAGCCGAAGAGGGCTCCCAGGCCGATCAGCAACAACGTCCACTGATCGCGGGAAAACTGGAAGAGAAAACCGGCCCAGATACCTGTACCAATAATTGCCAGAGTCAGGGCAGGACCGCCTACAAGCGGTAATTCGATTGTTTTGATCTCTCGACCGCCTGCGGGCATATCCGGACGGTGGGTGCCCGGTTTATGCTCACCGCTGCGAAATGTCGGAAACAGATTTTTGGCTATGCCACATAAGAGAAGGCTGGCTGCCGAGCATACCACAAAAATGACCAATAACCAGATAAGATTCATAGATACTCCCACGGCAAAATGACGGCCTGATACACAACTCTCAGTGAAACGTGTACGTGAACAGGGCACATTTCAGGAGATGGGTGTACAGGATGCTTTTTTGTCATTGAACTGTTGCAGTTGCTCTCTAGCTACACGTCTGTCATCCCAGGGAAGTTTTTCTCTTCCGATGATGATACTCTGCTCGTGTCCTTTCCCTGCCAGAAGGACCGTGTCGCCTGGTTCCGCGTGAGCAAATGCTGTGGCTATAGCCTCGGTGCGATCCGCGATACAGAGAAAGTCCGTGCCGCGCTTCTTGCCTGTTGACTCCGCGCCCACGGCGATTTCTTCCAGAATCTTTTCTCGATCTTCTTCGCGTGGATCTTCATCTGTAATCACGAAAAAGTCGGTCATCTGGGCTGCAATCTTCCCCATAAGAGGCCGTTTTTGCAGGTCGCGTTCTCCGGCAGAACCGAAGACGACCATCAGCTTACCGCTGGTGAGAGGCCGCAGGATGGAGAGCACTTTTCCCAGGCTATCGGGGGTGTGTGCATAGTCAACGATGACGGTGAATGGCTGCCCCTCGTCGATATGTTCCATGCGTCCGGAGACCCCTTTGACCGTTTTCAAGGTCCGGGCGATCACTTCGGGTGCGATACCCTGACTGTAGGCGACTGCGATGGCTGCCAGGCAGTTGCTGACGTTAAAGCGCCCGATCAGCGGGGTCTCGATCATGATCTCACCATCAGGGAGCAGCACGCGGAAGGATGTGCCATTCGCTCGCAGGTCCAGATCAACGGCGCGGATGGCGGCGGGGGTGTCGATACCATAATCCAGAATAGGTACGCGACAGTAGGGCTTCAGGATCTCATAGCTGACATCGTCACGGTTGAGGACCGCAACGCTGCGGCAGCCAAGCCCCTTATCGCGCTCGGGGTCCAGCATCTCAAAGAGACGCGCTTTTGCCCGGCGATAGTTCTCAATTGTCTTATGAAAGTCCAGATGCTCGTGTGTGATATTGGTCACAACGCCGACATCAAACTGACAGCCGTGGACCCGTTTGAGCTCCAGGCCATGCGAGGTCGATTCGATCACGGCATGCGTGACCTGTGCCTCTAGCATGCGCTTCAGGAATTGTTGAATCTCCGGGGCTTCCAGCGTGCTCTGGCGTGTTGCGTTGTCCCATTCCTGCCCGGAGATTTTGAAGTTTGCTGTCGTCATCAGGCCGGAGCGCAGACCTGCTGTATCAAGGATGGCACTGATGAGATTGGAGACCGTCGTTTTGCCGTCGGTTCCCGTCACTCCGATGGTACAGAGTTTGCTTGCAGGGTAGTCATAGAAGGCGCAGGAGACATTCGCCAGCGCAGTCAGGACGTCGGCGACCTCGATATAGGGGAGCGGAAGGTCCTGCTTCTGCTCTTCGGTCAGGGGTGCTCCCAGGGCTGCGACGGCGCCTTTACGGGCAGCATCCTTCAAATAGAGACGGCCATCAGTGTGTGTTCCGGGAACGGCAATAAATAAACCGCCGCTGGTCAGCTTCCGGCTATCATATGCAATGGCGGTAATATCTGCATGTGTATTGAGCTGATCTGCTTTGTAAATATGTATCGGAGGCTGCTCAAGCGCAGCCAGTATATTTTCTAGTTGCATAGGTACCCTTTTTCATGCGTATTTTGCATTGGATGAGACGAGTGGCTTTTCCCTGGCCGAGAGAGAGACTGCCCCCTGAGCAGGGAGAATCAGCAGTCTCTTGAGAAACATCGGGGCTCAGTAGTATATGGTACGAGTACGATGATAGGGTTGCATACCTTCTGATTGTTGCCCCAGGAACCAGAGCCGTTGATCTATCTCTGCTGCTGTAATTATAAACCCACGCTGTAACAGAAATCTGCGGATTAATTCACATGCCCAGATGGTGGCGGCACGAATTTCAATCTCTTCAGGGCTTCCTGCCTCCAATAGAATGTGATGATCAACGCGCTCTGCCAGCTCAGGCGTATACTCCAGCACATGGTAGTAGCGGAGCACCTGCGGCAGCTTGTAATCCGCGAATGCAGTCAGCTGATCCAGGTCGTGGAAGGCACCCCATTGTTTTCCACCGAAGGCGTGGTGCAGGTCTGCAACGCAGATTTGAGCGCGTTTCAGGAAGCGAACTTCCCGCTGGCGAAACGTCGCGATATCGCGAAATGATGGGAAGTGTTCCGCTAAGAGCAACGCGAGCTGAACCGCACTTCCCTGTGCTTGCTCGATGACACGCGAGAATTGCCCGTCGAAGCGCTCCAGAAGAACGCGTCCGACCTCTCGTGCATTGTGAAGTCGTTGCTCGATTAATGGGATTGTATGCGAACCGCGAAAAATATGGGATATCGTATCCAAATCTATAGTACTAAGGTACCCGGCATCCCAGAGCGGCAGCCCTTCTTCAACCGCACGCGTGAGCGCGGCTGCCTCTGCCCAGTAGCCATTGAGCGTTTCGCCTTGATAGGTGATCGTCCAGCGTGGTTGGCCTTTTTCGGCCCAGAAGCAGAAGTTCAGGGCATCGAGCAGGAGCATCCAGTTGACCGTGCGTTCGGTGCCATCAAAGAAGTGATACTGCAGGTACCACTGTGAATCATCCTCTGCCTTCTGCTTGCCCATTGCCTGTATCCACTGCTCACAGAGCGCCTCCAGTGGTTTCTGATTGATCCGAACATACGTGCTTTGCGCAACGACTGGCTCGGTACTGCTCAGCACGCCAAGCGGGTCGCGAGTTGAATTCTGACTCATCTCTTTGTACTCTGCTCCTGGTTCACAAGATTGTTCATGGCACGAGATCGGGCCCGACGCATTTGGGCCAGGTATGGTTATTAATGGGTAAGGAGCATCGGGCCGTGCTCTCAATGTTCTTAGATTCTACTAAGGGAAGGAAGCTCCCGTCAAATGAGCAAAACTTTAAGGTAGGGGGAACAGGGAGAAGTGGGGGAAAGAGAAAAGCTGCTGAGGTTGGGCTTATAGCAGCAGCTTTCAAACAATCGGGTATTAGTGGGCCTTTACATAGCCTCGCTCTTGCGCATATTGCCAGAGAGATTTCTGCAACTGGCGCCGTGCGCGTGAAATGCGGCTCATTACTGTACCGATAGGAATTTGAAGCGCCTCCGCGATTTCTTTATAGGAAAGCCCCTCAATATCGGCCAGAATGACCGGCATACGGAAGTTATAGGGAAGATCCATTAACGCCCGGTATACGTCTTCGTCTAGATATTTCTCAAGTACTTCCTCTTCTGCCCCTTGTGTGAGTTCCTGCCCGCTTAAATCCCGAATGTGGTTATAGAGGTAAAAGTCCTCTCCCTCCGGGAGCGAAGCGGGTGTTGGATGCGTTGCTAGCTTACGATAACGGTTAATTGCCGATGTATTCAGAATGCGGAAGAGCCACGCGCGTAGATTGGTGCCGGGCCGATAGGTGTTCGAGAAACGAAATGCTTTCAGCATAGTTTCCTGAACCAGGTCTTCGGCTTCCTGCTGATTATTAGTCATGCGCAAGGCTGTCCGATACAGGCTGTCGAGTTGCGCGAGCACGCCTGCAACGAAATCCTCCGATGGCTCCTGATTCGGTTCTTCCTGATTGACTGAAGTCTCTTTGGATGGCTGTTCGGTTTCTGTTGTTGGCGACGGCACTGGCGCATCTTCAAATGATGAAAAATCCGGCATCAAGCTCTCCTCTAGCGAGATACCCACGGGTATCTGTCAAAGTACTCATAGTATATCACATGGGGGGTTTTAAGGAAATTCGTGAGTCCGCTTCCTCATTGATTCCACGCCTCAGGCCGGGTCCGCGTTGCAGTCGGGTGCACTGCGTTGCGTACCGGAATTGTGGTTCGCTATCCAATCATACAGGGAGAGAAAGCCCCTGATCCTCCTCCACACTCTGCACTTCCCTGCTGACGCAACCGGAACGGTGTACCTTTTATCCCCTATGTCCACTATCAAGACGCGCTACATCTGGTGAAATAAAAGCTGCAACGAGGTACAGCCTCCTTCTATTATAATCGCATATTTCTTTCCATTTCTGAAGGCTTGTCCCTCGCTGCTTTTTGGTTTCAGACACTTCTGTTATCTATTGCCGGGCTGAGGTAATTGCCCGGAGGCGGCGGGTAGTTGCCCGGCTGCTGTATATAGTTGCCCGGAGGCGGATAAGGCATATTCGCTTGCGGGTAGTTGCCCGGAGGTGGATAATTGCCCGGCTGCTGTATATAGTTGCCCGGAGGCGGATAAGGCATATTCGCTTGCGGGTAATTGCCAGGATATACATAGCCTGTAGGTGCGGCCTTGCGCTTCCGGGCCGCGATAACAAGGAAGGAAATATAGCCAATGGTGGCTGGCCAGAGCACGATTGCTGCAATGGTTGTCAGGGTCCTGGTCGTCTGCTGACTCTGGCGTTCCTCATCAAAGTCCTTTTCTTCAGTGTTGCCGTATTTGTCCTTGTGAACGCAGACATCGTGTTTCCCCATCTTTTTGCCACCACAGGTCAGGTTATCTGGATTGGTTGCGACAGCGGTGATGGTTGTTCCGATGCAGAGGATAATGAGGACGAGAAGCAATCTGATCTGTACGCTGGCAGCTCTGCATCCTGTTCGCATAGAATTGTGATTCTCCCTCTGAAAATCGTAGCTAGAATATAGAGAAAAATACCTATACGTAGAACGGAATTGAAGGGAAGCGGTAACATGTTTGGCTTCTCAAGCACGGAGAGAGGATCACAGCAACACGATGGTTGCAACAGGTTACCTGGGAGTGAGATATTTTCTTTGTATGAAGCGTATTGAAAAGTGATTGATGCAGCTATCCACGTTTTTTGCCGCTACCGCCCTGCGGGATGGACGCCTGTTGTCTGCCTGAGGTTATGGTATACACTATCTTTTCTGCTGAAAGAGGTAATCAACTGCTGCTGAGACTATTATAATAGTCGCATAGCCATATGCTTTGTCGAAAGATATGGGTCTCTTTTCATCTTATAGTACGACCTGTTGAGGGCGAGGGCTTCCTGTATGGAGAGGTTGCATCAAGCAGACAGGCAGGCTTTTTGAGCAAGACTGAGAGGCAGGAAAGCCCGATATATCGCCGTTTTTGTGGGCTTGTGGAGCGCTCTTTCCGGCGGCTTATCCAGACAATGGGAATGAAAAGCCCGGCGGATTATGTTAGAATGAACAGATATAACGGCGAGCTAAAGCAGGAGATTGTTCAATGGATTGTTTGAATTGTTATGAGATTTCCGCTCGTCTCCATCTATATATAGATCGGGAGCTAAGTGCAGAAGAAATCGAAATCGTGCAGCAGCATCTCGAAGATTGCCCGAGCTGCCAGTGCCGCTTTCACTTTGATATGCGGCTCAAACGTTTAGTCCATGATTGTTGTAAGATACAGGGAGCGCCCGAGCATTTGCGTGAAGCCGTTTTGCGTATCGCTCGTACGCCTCGTGGCAAAACCGTCGAGATGGCTCCAGAGCTGCTCTCGGAGATACAGGCAGACATGGAGGGGCGTTAGAGCGGAAGTCCAAGTGTCTGTAGAAGCCAGAAGCGCCCCTGAGCCAGAAGAAGCATTTCTCCTATACTGAGCAGGCAGGCAATGCCCGCATAAGGGAGAAGTTCTTTATATCTGACAAAAGTTTCGCTGCGTTTTCTCACCAGCACAAGGAGCAGCAGATTCAGGCTGCCAAGCGCGGTAAGCAGGCCAGCGGTGCTGAGGAGCGCCAGCGGGTAGAGTGTCAGCGGATGCTGCGAAGCGGCGGCAAAGAAGGCAAGTATCAACAGTGGCAGCAGGCCAAAGAGAAAGCGCCACGATGGAATACTTGCACTACGATGATATGTAGACCAGAGCATCTGGTTCAGCACAGGAAGCAGAAACGATCCTATTGCCAGCCCCGCCAGCAGTCCCGTTGCAAGGCGCAACAGATTGTGCGGCGGGTAAAGATGAGGAAGCCTCAAATCAACTGCCAGTGAATTCAAGCCATCGGTTGCCATCAGGCAAAAGCCCCCTGCCAGCACAAGCGCAAGGGGAAGCGGTGGAATCTGTTGCGCCTTTCCTCGACCCGTGACCAGCAACGTGCACACAGTCAGCAACAGACCAAGATAGATCCCGGTATCACGAGCGCACAGCGGAAGTGCGATCCCGCCGGGATGCAGGGTGTGGCCCGGTTGTTGGGCACAGATTCCGCTATCCAACCAGCGCAGACGCTCAAGCAGTGGCTGTTCTGGTAGAAAGAGAAGTGCGGCCAGCAGACCCAGATAGAGCATGGCCAGCAATAACATGAGCGTCGGTGAATCTGTCGGCGCTTTTTGTATGGGCTCGCGTTTGTGCGTCATTCTACTCAGGAAAGTCCGATATTGAAGAACGAGTTGAACAAGGTCAGCAGGTTGAAGAAGATCACAATTCCGGCCACGATCATCAGCACGCCTGTCGCGATCTCAATTTTTCCCAGATAAGGCTTCAGCCGCGTTAACAGCTTGCTCAGTTGATTGACTCCCAGCCCGAGGAGCAGGAACGGAATGCCCAGGCCGAGCGAGTAGAGCAGCAACAGAAAGATCCCCTGTCGTAATGTCTCCGCGTCGGCTGCCAGAACCAGAATAGCCCCAAGAATTGGCCCGATACAGGGAGACCAGCCTAACGCGAAAATAACGCCTATCAGGAAGGAGGCTGGATAGCTTGGACGTGAGGGCCGATAGGAGAACCGTTTCTGTGTATAGAGAAAGGGCAGACGCAGAAGGCCGGTCAGGTGCAGTCCGATCAGGCAGAGAATCACGCCGCCGATCTGCCGTAACAGAACCTGATGCTCTCGTAAGAAGCTTCCGAGCACGCTCGCTGTTGCCCCTAGCGCAATAAACATCAAGGTAAAGCCACCCACAAAGGAGGCTGCATGGAGAAAAGTGGTGAAGCGCTGTGACGCCTCTTGTTTCGCCTGATAAATACTCTGGCCGACCAACTGCCCCAGATAGATCGGGACAAGTGGAAGGACACAGGGAGAGAGAAAAGATGCCAGGCCCGCTACAAAAGCAAGACCAAAATGAAGCTGTGTCGGATTCATGCTGTACTGTTCTACGCTCCTCGTTTTCCTGTACTCTATTCCTGGTCATAGTATAGGAGCTTACACGAATCTATGCAACGTCAGGGGCGCTTTCTGGTGCGTTGCGTCTGCTTGAGATGTTCCTGTGCAGCCACCATCAGGGAATGGGGTTCGCCGCTTTCGCTCGGGCCCAGATAGGAAAGCTCATGTACGACCGCGTTGAAAAGCGGGTCATCGGTCGAGGTGAGCTGACAGAGCGAGTGGAAGGCTGTTTGTGCCACATGCTCATCATGATCAAGGAGCGCCTGAATCAGCGCTGGAATGGCCCATCTTGCCCCGATATGGCCGCAAACAAAGGCCGCACAGGCTCGTACCCCGCTATCGGGATCATTGAGGAGCAGGCGCAAAATCTGGGCATGTGGCGTGATAAACATGGCATGCGGGTTCCAGAGCATCCCGAGCAGTTCGAGGGTGCGCTGACGAACCCAGGCGCTCGGGTCGTTGAGCAGTTCCAGGATGACCGGGTTCTGTGTGATAAGCTGGCTGATATCTTGCAGCGCCTTCTTCTTGCCTTGATTGCGAGCCAGATAGAGCAGGTAGGCCAGCGAGTCCAGAGCCGTGACCTGAATGTGCTCATCGTGTTGTTGCAATGGACCAAGCAGCCAGCGCACAATATGGCGGCGATTGGAGGCCCGTAACGCGCCATGCAGCAGCCGCATTCCCTCGATAGCCTCGACGTAGGCCGGGTGCTCGGGATGAAGCATAATTGTGCCAAAGACAGCCTTCACGTACTCTCCGCCACAGGCAGCCAGCGTATAGGCTGCTTGCCTTCGCACCTCGTCGACAGGTGATTTCAGCAGGCGTTGAATCTCCGTCGGGAGCGAGTAAGAGCGGATCATTCGCCGCATAGTGTCTTTTCTGGTGATCTCTTCCAGCGCTGTCAGGGCAACCAATTGCAGGCGGGGCCGGGGCGAGCGCAGCATCTCGCTCAACGGTGGGAGTACAGAGGGCGGCGAAATCATGCTGAGGGCGTGCGCGGCCTGAAGGGCGAGCTCCATATCTGTGTCATAGAGCGACTGTATCAGGCTGATTGCCAGTTGTTCCCGCTGGTTGATCGAAAGATTGAGCGGCATTTCAGTTGCCAGAAGAAAGAGCGAGGCTTTGCGAACCTCGGGGGGCGTGTGGGGATGGAGCAACTGAAGCAGGGTTCCCAGGCCGGCATACTCGCGGCTGTTGAGCAGCGCATAGGCGGTAGTCAGGCGGACAGGAAAGGCCTCTTCCGGATGTTGATGGGTATAAAGCGCCTGAATCGTGGCGCGGTCCAGAGTGACATTGCGGGCGCGCGTGACCAGGGCCAGAGCCGCAGCATAGCGTACCGTTGTCCACGGCGTATTCAGTCCCTCACGAAAGAGCGCCTCATAGCGCGGCTCTCCTTGAAGCTCAGCAGCCTCAATGACGCTGATCCAGAGTACAGGGCCGGGGGGGGTCTCGATGGCGGGATGCTGAAGCAGCGCTTCGAGTGGTAGAGCCGCTTTCTGGCTGAGATGCAGTAACAGGCGGCTGCAATGCTCATATTGGGGTGGCCACCAGGGCCATTCGGGCTCGGTAATCTCTTCGTGAGCGCTGAGCGTCTGGAGGATAAGTGGCAGGGCATCGGGCCCATAGCGTGCCAGACGTCGGGAGGCGAGCAGACGGGTATGATAGTCCGTGTCTGGCGCGAGAAGCTGGACCAACGCCACACGAATTTGTTTTGCTTTCAAACCACTGCTATGTGTCTTGAGTGTTGTTTGTTGCTGATTGAATTGTGAATACTGACCAGACATACAGAGCAACTCTTTTCAGTTTGGATACTCTGTCTTAGTTATAGCCCTGGAGACCAAATTTTCGGCAGCGCTTATTCGGTTCGCTCGGTCGGATTAAAAATCCGCTGAAGCTGACTCCAGATTTTGCGGCGACCACGGGTTTTCTGGTCCAGATCATCCTCACCGGGATCAATCGGAGGCGGGGTAATCGGCATTTGTGTATTTATGCCTGATTGCGAGCCGCTCAGGTTGTGGAGCGAGGAGAGCGACTGAAACGACGATGACGGCTGCTCCCGAAATGTGGGGGCAGGCGGCAGGGCCAGATGATTGTTCAGCAAGCGCGACGACTCAGGGGTTCTCTGTGGAAGCTGCACGGTAATGCGATCCAGCGAGAGCGGCGGGAGCGGGCGCGTGATGGATGTGTTGGGAGCCTGAAGGCCCCGGAGTTCTTCGGCCATATCGGCGGCGCTGGCATAGCGTCTCTCCCGGTCGCGGGCAAGCGCGGTCAGGATGATGCGCTCAAGAGCCGGGGGAATCTCGGGATTGTAGACGCGGGGCGGCTGGAAGATGCCCTGTACAATCGTCTGGGTCAGTTCGGGCATCGAGCGACCGGTAAACGGACGGCGTCCCGTGACCATTTCATAGAGCACCACGCCGAGCGCGTAGATATCGCTGCGGTTATCCAGTTGATGACCCCAGATCTGTTCGGGTGATGAGTAGTAGATGCTGCCCACCAGCGTGCGCGCGATGGTGATCTGTTGGAGACCGGGAGCGCGTGCGAGGCCAAAATCCATCACCTTCATCTTGCCCCATCGATTGAGCATCAGGTTTTCGGGCTTGATATCGCGATGGATCACATGGCGTTCTTTATAGGCAGCGTCGAGCGCCTCGGCGATCTGGGCGGCGTATTCGATAGCGAGGCGTTCGGGAATAATACCATCCATATGAATCAGGCTGGCGAGCGTTGGGCCCTGAACATATTCCATCGCAAAGTACAGCACCTGCTGATGCTGCCCTGCGTCATAGATATGCACAATATTTGGATGGTTGAGTCCGGCGACAATCTGGGCTTCACGAATAAAACGCGCAACGTAGGTTGAGTCGGTGGCAAGCGATGGGGGGAGAACCTTGATCGCCACTTCACGGTTCAGCGCGATTTGCTTTCCGCGATAGACAACGCCCATAGAGCCGCGCCCTATCTCCTCTTCCAGCAAATACCCTTTCAGGCTCCGGCCTGCCAGTTCGTTCATGTCAAACATCCCACCTCTTGGTGCGTCTCTGCCGGGAAAGCGGAAGGATGCGAGCGACAAAATGTATGCCTATCCGCGGATATATTCGTGCGGTCTGAAGGCGCTGTCCCGATGCAGAACGCTTGAGTATCACCCATAATGGAAATAGAAGCAGAGAACAGAGAAGATATGCATACATACCTCGATATTCTCTGCTTGTGCCCGTTTTCTAGTCCAGGTAATCTTTCAGAATGCGGCTGGCCTGCGGATGGCGCAACTTGCGAATCGCGCGTTCCTCGATCTGGCGCACGCGCTCACGGGTCACCTTTAGCTTTTTGCCAACCTCTTCCAGAGTATGATCATGGTCGTCAATCAGGCCGAAGCGCAATTCAATTACCTGTCGTTCGCGCAGAGTTAACTGTCCGAGCACTTTGCGAATCTCTTCGCGCAAAAGCTGTTGATCTGTGATTTCTGTTGGGCTGCGTTCGCGGCTATCTTCGATGATATCGCCGAGTGTGTTTTCTTCTTCATCGGAAAGTGGAGCGTCCAGCGAGAAGATCTTTTCGGCCCAGATGAGCAGTTCGCTGACACGATCGGCGGACATTCCCAGACGATCGCCAATGATCTCAGGAGTTGGTTCGCGTCCAAGTTCCTGATACAACTGGCGTGTGATGCGTTTGACCCGCATGACCTCTTCCATGATGTAGACAGGAAGACGGACAACGCGAGTGCCTTCCAGGATGGCACGAGTGATGGCCTGCTTGATCCACCATGTGGCGTAGGTAGAGAAGCGGAAGCCTTTGCGATAGTCAAACTTCGTGACAGCACGAATCAGGCCGATGTTGCCTTCACACACGAGATCTTCAAGTGAAAGCCCCTGACCGACGTACTTCTTGGCAATGCTTACTACCAGTCGCAGGTTCGCCTCAATCAGATGATTTCGAGCCTCCTTATCGCCTTTCTCGGCTAGTTCCGCAAGGCGAGCTTCGCTGGCGGCTGACAGCAACGGGATACGCGAGATCTCGCGAAGGTAGAGTCGTAAACTGTCACTTTGTGCCAGGTTACTGAACTCTGCTTCTTGCAGGTGTTCGCGTTCTGTCTCTACCGGCTTTTCGCGGTCATGTTCAGTGTCAAACATCACTTTTCGTTCCAAGTGCTTGCTCTTTTCTTCCTGCAAACTGTACATCACATTAGTTCAGTCTTGGTTATTGTATCATACATGTGGGTTATTGCAAGCGAAAGGCCTTCAGCCTTGCGTGAAAGTTCTTTTTTTCGCTTGTTCCGGCCCCTGTTTTTTCGCTGCACCATCTTCTGCGGATGCTGCAATTGGCTTTTGTTTTCGGTATAATGGATGTACATTACGCTGGAATCTCTCTCCCAAAACTGAATTTCTGGCTATCCTTTGTAACTCAGACTCCGTTGTAACGTACATAGTTTTGCACGTTCTATAATATAGAAGCTATCAAGATATGGGCTGTCATCGAAGCGATCTGTTGCCATGCTCTTGACGGCACTATTGATAACAATTATGTATACGTTTTTTCTTCTCGGTTTTTCTCTCTCTTTGAAGAGGCGCACATGAATATGAGCTTACCACTCGCCCTTGATCCCGGTACGGTGGTGGGCGGGCATTATATCATAGGGCCACTGATTAATAATGGTGGGTTTGGGGCGGTCTATCGTGGTTGTGATACGACCGAGGGAAATCGCCAGTGTGCGATTAAGGAGACATATGATGTGACTCCTGCCGCTCGGCGTCAGGCTCTCATGGAAGCGAGTGTCCTCTTTACCGTCAGAAGCAAACATCTTCCGGAGGTGTATGACGCTTTCGAGGACAAGGGACGCTTCTACCTTGTCATGCAATTGATCGAGGGGCGTAACCTGCTTGAGGTGCTCAAGAGCCGCGTCCCTGCCGGGACGGTCGGAACCGCCGAGCCGGGGCGTCAGCAGCATGGGCCTTGTACCGAACAGGAAGTGCTGTCCTGGCTGCTGCCTATTATCGAGGTGTTACAGCAGCTCCATAGCCGCCAGCCTGCGATTATTCACCGTGATATCAAGCCCGGCAATATTCTGCTGACCCCTGACGGCACGACCGTGCTGGTTGATTTTGGTCTGACCAAGATTGAAGATCCCAAACGGGCAACCCAGACGTTGATCAAGGCAGTAACCGAGGGATTTAGCCCCCTGGAACAATATACCGGCACCACGGGGCCGCGCTCGGATATCTATTCGATGGCCGCAACGATGTACCTGTTGCTGACCAATCGTCTGCCACCGCCGGCCTTGCAGCGCAGCTACCAGGATGATCTGGTCGCGCCGCGTCTGCTCAACCCGCAGATTTCGCCACAGGTAGAGATGGCGCTGCTGCGTGGGCTGGCGCTCTATGCCGACCAGCGCTTCAGCAGCATGAGCGAGTTCGCTGAGGCTTTGACAGGCTCCGACTATCACGAGCACGACGAACCGACCATCGCGGTGGCGCCACCCTCGCAGCATGGCTATAGCGGCACGCAGCAGCCGTTGAAGCTGCCCGCACCACCCGAACCGGATCCGCTGCCCTATCCCTACGTCCCCTATGGGCCGCAAATGCAGCAGATGCGCCCGCCTGTGCAGGTGCCCAAAGGCCGTGGCCAGCCAGCGCCCGGACCGGCGATCAAGCCGGGTTATGGCTATGTGCCGATGCGCCCGCTACCGAGCGCATCCAATCAGGGGTGTCTCTGGGGGATGTTACAGGGTGTGCTCGGGGCTTTGCTGCTGATCTCGCAGACAACGGCCACGAACTTTTATCTGGGAATCGGGCTCGGTTGTGTCTTCTATCTCCTCTCGGGGCTGGTGACGACCTGGCGCGGTGGTTCCTCCTTACGTGGTGGTCTGGCCGGGATCTGGGCCGGGGTGGTCAGTACTGTGACCTTCTGGATCATCTTTCTGGTCGCACTGGTGGTGCGTCTCTTTAACGTGCTTGCGGACTACGGCGGGATCACATCGCCCGAAGAGGTCGCCGCGGCCTGGGCGAAGGTCTATCCGCCCTTCCTGACGTTGCCCACGCAGGTGACAGGACAGGCACACCCACTGTTGGTCTTTCTGGGGGCTGGGCTGGTGGTGGCTTTTCTTTTTGGCTGGATCGGGGGGGTGCTCGGGAACGCGCGGTATAAGGCGAAGCGACAACAGAAATACCTACCCTGAAGTGCTATCGACAGATAGGAGCTTTTTCCTGAGAAGTATGGGAGGGCGGGCATCGTGTGATACGATCAGCTTGCAATTCCTATTTCTGAAAAAAGGGAAGGTAGTACAAATCTTTGGCTACGCAAGAAGGAACGAATCAAGCAACTCTTGAAGAAGCGCTTTCCGTTCACGATATAGCGGAGATGCTGAGTGTTGAATTGAGCGCTGAATGGAAGCTCAAAGCCGATCAGGTCGCTCGCACTATCACGCTGCTCGATGAAGGGAACACGATTCCGTTTATTGCTCGTTATCGGAAAGAAGTGACCGAAAGTCTGGATGAGGTCCAGATTCAACGGATTGCCGATAGAGCGGCTTCGCTGCGTGCGCTGCACGAGCGAAAGCTGGATGTCCGCCGCCTGATCGATACGCAAGGGAAATTGACGCCCGAACTCGAAGCCGCTATTCAGGCGGCAAGAACCTTGCAGGAGGTGGAGGATATCTACCTCCCTTATCGTCCCAAGCGCAAAACGCGGGCCAGTGTGGCGCGTGAAAAGGGTCTGGCCCCGCTTGCAGAGCTGATTTTGCAGCAGCCCGAGCTAGTCGGCGATCCCGAGGCCTTGCGTGAGGAGCACGCTCAACCCTTCCTTGATCCCGAAAAAGGGGTCGAGACCAGCATGGAAGCCTACGCAGGCGCGAGTGATATCGTGGCCGAAATCATCGCCGAGGATGCAACCGTCCGTGGCAATGTGCGTACGCAGTTCTTCCAGCGCTCGCAACTCAGCGCCCGGGTGGCCGACGAAGAGACGCTGAAAGAGAAAGATCCCAACGGCGTGTATCAGTTGTATTATGAGTTCAATCAGCGGATCACGCGGCTGGTGCCTCACCAGATTCTGGCGTTGAATCGGGCGGAGCGTGAGGGCGTCCTGCGTGTCAGCGTCGATCTCCCGTATGAACAAGAGCAGAACTCCATAACTGCTGTCTATCCCTCCAAATCAACTTCACCGTTTGCTTCGCTGCTTGAGGAGGCGACGGAGGACAGCTATAAACGCTTGCTGGCGCCCTCAATGGAGCGCGAGGTGCGCGTTGAGCTGACCAAAAAAGCCGAAGAGCACGCGATCAACATCTTTGCCGTCAACCTGCGTCATCTGCTGTTACAGCCACCGCTCCGCGGAAAGAAGGTCCTCGGCATTGACCCGGGTATTCGGACTGGCTGTAAGGTGGCGGTCGTCAACGAGTTTGGCAGCTTTATCACCTCCGATGTCATCTATCTGCACAGAGAACAGCAGGCCAGAGAGACGCTGCGCTCCCTCATTCAAAAGTACGAGATCACGGTGATCGCCATTGGGAACGGCACCGCTTCCCGTGAGACAGAACAACTGGTTGCCTCCCTGATTCACGACCTTGAGCAGGAGAACGGGAAAGCCGAGCAGATCGGCTATGTGATCGTGAATGAGGCGGGCGCATCGGTCTACTCGGCCTCGGAGGCGGCACGCGAGGAGTTCCCCAACCTCGATGCCACACAGCGCGGCACGATCTCGATTGCCCGACGCCTGCAGGATCCGCTGGCCGAACTGGTCAAGATCGATCCGAAGGCTGTCGGTGTCGGGCTCTATCAGCATGATGTGGATCAGAAGGAGCTTGCCGCGATGCTTGACCGCGTGGTAGTCTCCTGTGTGAACTTTGCGGGTGTGGACGTGAATTCGGCCTCGGCGGCGCTGCTCAAGCGCGTTTCTGGGATCAATACCCGGGTGGCCAACGCTATTGTGAAGTATCGCGAGGCAAACGGTCCCTTCACTTCGCGCAACGACCTGCTGAAGGTTCCCGGTCTGGGTCCGGCCACGTTTGTGCAGGCGGCTGGCTTCCTCAAGATCGCGAACGGTACGGAGCCGCTGGACAATACCTTTATCCACCCTGAGAGCTATGATGCGGCCCGCGCCTTGCTCAAGATGCTCCCCGGCGATGAGACGCAAAAACCTTCTGAGCGTATCGCCCAGTTCAAGCAGTTACTCACGCTTCAGACGAAGTTCGGGCGCAGCATGCGCAATCGAGGCGGCGACAGCGAGCAGGAGGTATGGAGCGATATCGCGAAGAAGATCGGGGTCGGTCTGCCAACACTGCAAGATATCCTGGAAAACCTGGAGAAGCCGGGCCTTGACCCACGCGATGCGCTGCCCAGGCCAATTCTGCGCCATGATGTGCTGAAAATGGAGGATCTTCAGCCCGGGATGGTCTTACAGGGCACTGTGCGCAATGTCGTCGATTTCGGCGCCTTTGTGGATATCGGTGTGAAGCAGGATGGCCTTGTGCATATTTCCGAGATGTTTGAGCGCTTTGACCGTTCCGCTCCACGTGATCCGCTCAGCGTGGTGTCGGTCGGGCAGGTGATTCAGGTGCGCGTGCTGAAGGTGGATATGCAGCGCGGGCGCATTCAACTAAGCATGAAGGGAATCCATTGATCTCAGTTCGTCAATCACTCGAAATGGCTCTCTGCTCCGGGCAGGGGGCCATTTTCGTGTGCTGTCTTTTCTGGCCAGGACTGGAAATCCTGACCTATAATATCAATATATTCCCTCTTATCGACATCCACAACTTTTTGAGAGGCTTTGCGCATGGTGAAAAGAACCTACGAGTTTGAGCGATATATGAATGTCCGCTCGGCGATGTTGCCGAGTTTTTCACCCGATGGAAGCCAGATGGCCTTCTTGACGGATATCACAGGCGTGCATGAGGTCTGGAGTGTCGCTGTTGAGAAGCAGGCGAAGCGCCCCGCCTGGCCAGAACAATTGACGTTCCGCAATGAACGTATGATGGAAGCTGTTTTCTCTCCTGTTGCCAATACCCTGATAGCGGTCGGCGATATGGGCGGCAATGAGCGGACGCAGCTCTATCTTCTCCATGCGGACGGCTCGGTCCTCAAAGGGCTGACCGAGAAGCCCGAGGTCATGCATCATTTTGGCGCCTGGTCTCCTGATGGTCGCCGGATCGTATATAGCAGCAATGAACGCGATCAGCGTTATTTCGATATCTATGAAATGGGGATTGCGAGTGGCGCGGTTCGCTTGCTGTATCAGCAGGACGGCTCGAATTATGCCTGCCAGTACTCCCCGGATGGGCGCTCTGTCCTGATTTCCCGCTCGCTGACTACCACCCAGAATCAACTGCTCTTGCTGGATACGGTGACCAATGAGGTGCGCGAGCTGACCCCGGCCATTCAGGAAGGGCCTGCCTGGCATGGGGCTGCGAGCTGGACCGCTGATCGCAAGGGGCTCTATCTGCTCTCCGATCGGGGGCGGGAGTTTATGTCGCTGGCCTATCTTGATCTGGAAACGACGGAGATGACCTTTCTCTATGAGCTGTCGTGGGATATCGAGCAACTGGCCCTGACAGAGGATGGCTCGGTGCTTGCGCTCAGTATAAACGAGGATGGCTGTTCGCGGCTGGAACTCTATGATGTGACGCAGGGGTGGGATGAACGCAAGCAGTTGATCGCTCCGACGCTTCCGAAGGGTGTGGTGCTCAGCCTGGGCTGGTCGAAGGAAGGAAACGAGCTGGCGATTACCCTGAGCGCCGCCGATGATACTACGGATATCTGGGTCTGGCATCTGGACGGTGGAACCGTGCAGCGCATGACCTACAGCTCGACCGGAGGTATTCCACGTGACACCTTTGTCTCTCCTCAGTTGTTGCGCTATCCCTCGTTTGACGAGCGTCAGATACCGGCTTTCCTGTACCTGCCTGAAGGGAAGCACGAAAACCTGCCCGTGATTATCAGCGTCCATGGCGGCCCCGAGAGTCAGGAGCGGCCTCGTTTTAACTGGCTCTATCAATATCTGGTCGCCTGCGGTTACGCGGTGCTGGCGCCAAATGTGCGCGGCAGTACCGGCTACGGCTATGAGTATCAGAGTCTCGATGACGTACGCAAGCGCATGGACTCGGTTGCTGACCTGAAATATGCGGTCAACTGGCTCTGTGAGCAGGGCATTGCTGACCCGAAACGGATCGCGGTCATGGGTGGCAGCTACGGCGGCTTTATGGTGCTTGCGGCGCTGACAACCTATCCCGAGCTCTGGGCAGCAGGCGTCGACATTGTGGGCATCGCCAATCTGGTAACCTTCCTGGAGAATACCGGCCCCTGGCGGCGTAAGCTGCGCGAGTCGGAGTATGGGAGTCTGGAACATGATCGCGAGTTTCTGGAACAGATCTCACCGATCAACCATGTTGAAAAGATCGTGGCGCCACTGTTCGTGATCCACGGTGCGAATGATCCCCGCGTGCCAGTCGGAGAGACCGAGCAGATTGTGAAGGCGCTTCAGGAGCGCAATGTTCCCGTCGAGTGTTTGATCTTTGCGGATGAAGGACACGGGATTGTGAAGCGTGCGAACCGCCTGCAAGCATATCCGGCGGTCGTCCGTTTTCTGGATCAGCATCTGCGCGGGGAGCACCGGTGAGAAGATGGCTGGCCCGGCGACAGCTTGCCGGGCCTTTTCTGGCTTAACGGGGAATAATGGGCAGAATGATCGCGGATGGATGCTCTGCATCGTGATAGATTCGCTGTTCTGCCACGGCCATCTCGGTTGTTTGTCCGAGGGGCGCCCCGGTGTTCAGGTTCCGGTCGTATTTGGGGAACGCGCTTGATGAGAGCATCAGGCAGATACGATGTCCCTGTTTGAAGACCTGACTGGTGTTCCAACAATCGATAGTGTACTGATAGACGCGGCCCGGTTCGATCAGCGATGGCTGCTCCATGCCCTCGCGGAAGCGGGCGCGAACCATGCCATCACAGAGGCGCTGCCGAAAGCCGTTCGGCCAGACGTCGATCAGCATGGCGTTGAAATCGGTGTCGGGCGCTGACGAGGCGGCGTAGAGTTCAACACGAATCGGGCCCACAACCTCGACGTCTTCGGTCAGCGGCTCGGTGGTATAGACAAGCACGTCATCACGGCGAAGAATGGCCGAGTAGTCGTCCGGGCCGCCGATCTGCGAAGAGGTTGGCTCGGTCATAAAGGGGACCGGGCGAGCCGGATCATAGGTGTAGGTATCTTGCGGCTGGTTGTCGGCGGGCTTTTCTGGCGTGAGGACGCCATCACCGAAGCGGCTGTTTGCTTTGCCCTGACTGTGCAGATAGTAGGGGGTCCACCGGGTACGAGCGAGCGGCCATTCCTGCTCGTCGCGCCACACATTGTCTCCCATAATGAAGATGCGTACCGGAGCATCGTTATGCTCGATGCCCTTGAGCCAGCGATCAAACCAGCGCACCTGTTCCGCGCGAAGATCGATAATCGCCTGACTGCCAAAATCGACCTCACCCAATTTTGACGCTCCATTGACGTTATGTCCCCAGGGTCCCATCAGGAGACGCTGTTTGTCGCGGGCTGCGGGCGCGCCCGTGGTGGTCATGCCAATGTAGTTCAGAGGTGTGCCAATCTGTTCATCATCATACCAACCTGAAATATGCAGTACAGGCAGATTGACCCGGTCGAACTTTTTCTGATAGCACAGCGGCTGCCAGTAGTCATCAAGCTGCGGGTGCGCGATCTCTGCCCGCCAGGCCTCAATAACGCGTCCTGTCTGCTCATCCATCGTGAGGAGCGGGAGGTGCTGATAGACCTCTTCCCAGTTGATGGTTTCCATTGGCTGATTGACGCGTCCGCTGACCAGGTGGAGCCAGCAAAGGTGCATCGGACTGGGCAGACCTGTGGGCGTCTCGACGAAGGGATCAGAGGGTGCCACGGAGACGATCATTGTTTTGAGGTGTGGAGGCTGTTCCAGCGCCGCAAGCCACTGAATGCGTCCCGGATAGGAGCCGCCAATAGTGCCAACCTTGCCATCACTCCACGGCTGTGCGGCGCACCACTCAATCGTATCATAGCCGTCGGGGCCCTCGTTGCGATAGGGGGTGAATGTACCATCAGAATCGCCGCGGCCGCGTACGTCAACCGCCACAAAGACATAGCCATGGCGGTTAAAATCCATAGCCATGGCTGCTGTGGCATTGGAAGCTTTCTGATAGGGCGTGCGCATCAGAATAACGGGCCATTTCCCCTTTGCGGGCTCGGAGGGCAAATAGACATCTGCTGAAAGGGTAACGCCGTCTCTCAGTGGAACACGCTGGTTAAAGAGGATACGAGTTTCGCGAGATGCGAATAGTGACATGAAGCACGATCCTTTCTAAAATTACGACATCAGATAGCAATCTGCCTGCTAGTAGTGTACCCCTTGTGTGGGGTGGGAAGCAAGCAAAAGGTGATTGCCCGCTTCCCTGTGCAGCGGTTTCTTACAGGGGCTCCAGAAGCAGTGGCAACAGTTCGTGTATGTATATATAGAGATAGCTAATAACGCCTGGAACTGACCTATGAAAGATCGCCGCTCGTTTGTTCTTGTTGAGAAAGATGAGCAGACCTGCTGTGTTGTCTTGTGTCCGTTGGGGACCGTAAGAGCGCATCAGGGAAATTGCAGATGTTTCATCGTTTTTATCTATATACCATTATGTGTTATTATAAAGAGAGATAGGGCACGACGGGATGAAGGGGTATCGCGTGGTGAAGAGGTGTGTTGAAGGAAGGGCTAGAGGCGCATCTAAGTTGTGAGGTCTTAACGTGATAGAAGTGGTGATATGGGAATTGGGGAAGGAAGGGCCTTTAATTTGCTGGTTGTAGTCAGTGAGGCCGCCTTCTGAGGGGAGGCGAAATGTGGATGAAAGCATATATAGATCTATTTCTATATAGAGGAATGGTTAAGAAGAAAGTACTGCATATAGTGATATTCCATTTATTTAGCTGTACACTGTCTGGTGCAACCTGAAACAAATTGCCTGAAGAAGCTGCATTCATTCAGCTTGATTATCGGACTTTTTCCTGTAGTTATTGCAGGACAAGGTTATTGTGACAGGTGTTTACTAAGAAATGGGGGCGTAACATCCCCGCATCTTTGCATCGTGTTTCAGGCAAAGAGTTCATTGTGTGGCAGGACGTAAGAAAGGAAATGGTGATCTGGCGACAGGCTATATCACCCGGTATGACGAGAAGGTTGCAGATCGACGGCGTGCAAATCGTCTGTTTGATCTTTGGCTTGGTGAGGTGAATTCAATGGATGATAAGGCAGGTCGTCGCAAGCGCTTGCTGATTGAGTCAGGGCGACGACTGAAGACAGCAAGAGATTATGGGCAGAGGGCCTGGAAGCAGGTACACACTCTGAGCAGCGGTGTGTGGACATTTCTGTTATTGTCGGTACTGCTTGTACTGCTGTATGCGCTTTTCACTCAATTGCCTCCTCTGCCAGTCGGGAAGGGGGGCCCGAACGGTGAAGCTGTTGTTGCATATAGTGACTTTACCAATATGGTAACACAGGGGAAGATAGACGAGGTTGCGATCAGAGGAAATGAGATCAGCGCACATCTGAAAGAGCCATTGAAGCTTCAGGACGCGTCTTCCCCTGATGAAACATCGCCGTCTACGATGCCTCGCTATGCCTTTTCGACCAATCCAGCACAGCCGCAGCGGAACGTCGCTACAGAGGTCTTCACCCGCATGCCTCCCAGTGGCGATGATCAATTGCAGCCCCTGCTGAACAGGCACCAGGTCTCGGTTCGGGTCTATCCGGCGAACCAGGGGGCTGGCTGGTTCAGCTCTCTCTGGCACTTTATTCCGGTCATGCTGGCGCTGGCGGGTATCTGGTTCTTTCTGGCAATGCGCAATAATGGCAAAAGCATGCGCTCCATCGATGAGCGGATTTCTGAGATCGGGAAGAGTCGGGTGCGACGTTTTCAGCGCGAGAAAGAGGGAGGCGGCACGGCGGCAAGAAAAGGAAATGAGAAGCTGACCGAGGGCGTCGAGAGCGGTGTGGGCGCAAAGGCGAAATCGATACAGGTTGTTGAGCACACAGGCGTGACGTTCGCTGATGTGGCCGGAATCGACGAGGTGAGGCACGAGGTTGAGGAGATTGTGCAGTTCCTGCGGCATCCCGAGACCTATAAGCGTCTGGGTGCGCGGATCCCACGAGGGGCGCTGCTGGTTGGCCCTCCGGGGACCGGTAAGACGCTGCTGGCGAAAGCCGTCGCGGGTGAGGCCGGGGTTCCTTTTTTCAGTATGAGTGCATCTGAGTTTGTCGAGATGTACGTTGGTGTCGGGGCCAGCCGGGTGCGAGATCTGTTTAATCAGGCGCGGAGGTCCGCACCATGCATCATCTTTATCGACGAACTGGACGCGGTCGGACGCAAACGCTCGATGCGCATTACCAATAATGATGAGCGCGATCAGACGTTGAACCAGTTGCTGGTAGAGCTGGACGGCTTTGATGGGCGTGAGTCGGTGATTGTGCTGGCGGCAACCAATCGTGTCGATATTCTGGACAAGGCGCTGCTACGTCCCGGGCGCTTCGATCGTCATATTACCGTTGCCGCGCCGACACGTTCCGGGCGTGAGGCGATTCTACGGGTCCACACGCGCAAGACGCCGCTCCATGACAATGTTGACCTCGATAAACTGGCCCGTCTGACCGTGGGCATGACGGGGGCTGATCTGGCGAATCTGGTGAATGAGGCGGCCTTAATTGCGGCCCGCCGCGACCTCGATTGTCTCGATGAGCAGTGTTTTGCGGAGGCGTTAGCGCGCGTCCAACTGGGGGCGCTACGACCACTCTTGCTGGATGAGAAGGAACGGAAGATCATCGCGGTGCATGAGAGCGGGCATGCTCTGGTAGCACATTACCTGCCCGAGGCTGATCCGGTGAACTGTGTGACGATCCTGCCGCGTGGGCAGAGTCTTGGTGTCACGCAATTTGTGCCCGATGATGACCGTTACAATTATAGCCGTCAGATGTTGATGGCCCGGATCGCGGTCGGTCTGGGTGGACGTGTGGCGGAAGAACTCACCTTTGGCTCTGAGCAGGTGACTACAGGGGCCGAGAACGATTTTCAGGTTGTGACAGACCTTGCGCGTCGCATGGTGACACGCTGGGGCATGAGTCGGGAGCTTGGGCCTGTATTCGCGGAGCAGCAGGCAGAAGAGGCGTATGCAATGGCATTCAAGCGGTTTGAGCCAGAGAGCCGCACACTGGCACTGGATCAGCAGGGGCGACCGGTGCTCAATGGTGGGCTTCCTCGCGCGTATCAGAGTGCGGAGCCGACACCGGCACCAGTCTCCGGCGTTGCGCTACAATCCGCGATTGATGCTGAAGTCCTGCGGATTCTCGACGACGGGCGGGTGCTGGCTCGCACCGTTTTGAGTGAGCATGCTGCACAGCTTAAGAAGCTATCGGACGCCCTGCTCGAACATGAAATGCTGAGTCGTGAACAATTTCTGACTCTTTTGCAAGATTGACGGGCTGAACTGGCACGGGTCTTTCTGGCCCGTGTCAGGGAAGGGTGAGCGTTTGCCCTTCACCCCACGCGGCAGACCACTCCCAGTGTTGCGATACCCGTTGTGGATCCAGTCCCAGTTCGGGTTGTACTGCCTCGTCTCGCGACGCTTCCAGACGGCAGGTGTAGCGCTCCTTCTCCTGCACATGTAGCTCAAGCGAGAGCGTGTGCTTTCCCCACTGAATCGTGCGTACTCGATACCTTGCCCCGATCGTACGGAGATCCTGGGGGAGCATGGGCGCGACATGAAGCTGTCCGGCGCGGCGCTCATGTAAGCCAAGCAGCACGTGTATGAACAGATAGATGCTGAGCGCTCCCCAGCCGTAGCCCTCAATACCGGCGTTCACGTAGTCGATTTCGCCCCATTTGCCCACCTCAATTGTGCGAAGGTACTCGCGAGTGATGCCGGGTAGCCCTTTATGCTCGTCGAGCATGCGACGGTCAGTGCTACGCCACGAGGCGTCAATGAACGTCGAGGCGATGCGGGTGGCCTCCTCTGGCATATGAGCGGCAAGGGCAGCCCCAACGAGGGTCAGCGTCACGGGCGGCCATGAGAGCGTATGCCAGCCGCTATGATAGGGAGGCTTCTGGATGGCCGGGCGAAGCTGCTCAAGCTGTTCTGGCGTGGCGACACCGCAGAAGACCGGCGCGAGGTGCATCGTGTCCTGCTGATTGGAGTGCTCGCCTGTGCCCGAGTCATAGTCTCTGAACCAGCCGTCATGCCACATCTGGAGCGTCTTCTTGCGGAACTCATTGGCAACCTGCTGCCATACTTTTGTCTCGGTCTGATAATCGATAGGGGGCAGATCGGGAAGCGGCGGCAGATTCTCGGCCCGGGCGAGTTGAGCGGCCCAATCAGCCAGAATCGCGGCTCCCTGTGCCATGCTGGCCTGAAGATCCGAGGGGCGCACATGCTCGATAATGGTGCCGCCGGTCTGCTGAGTGCCGAAGCGACTCGAAACATCCTGCCCGCTTTCCCAGGAACAGGCATAGACCAGCCAGCCATCACGGTCTCGCCGATGCTCAAGCCACCAGCGTAGATAGGCTGCAACTCGCGGGTACAGGCGATGCAGCCAGAACAGGTCGCCACTGCGGCGGAACTGCTGATCAATACACCAGAGCGGGAAGCCCCATTCGGGAGCCGTGCCGCATATCTGCCCATCGTCAGCAACCATGTTATAGCTGCCATCCTCGCGCATACAGGGGAGGTTAGGCCGGGGCGCCTCCTCAAAGTGGCAGAGGAGCACTTCAGCGGCCAGTTCGGGATCAGCGTAACTGAGCAGGAGCGTATCTATCCCGGCCTCAGCCAGCACCGCGCGCGGAGCCTGTATCTGCATGCCATCGAAGAAGTGGGTCAGGACGCCGACTGATGGCCGAATCACCATGCGCAGTGTTTCCAGATCGTAGACCAGCCCGCGCCGCCAGTGGTCGGGCCAATCGCCCTCAAGCCGGGGGGCACGGTTCCAGAAGCGCTCATCATCTTCGCGATGCTCTGCCTCGGCGCGGGCGATCTCTTCAATACTGTCGTTCCAGCGCTCTATGACCTGGTCCTGGGAGATGCCGCGTGTCAGCACAGCGTTGATCGTGCGGGGAGCGCCATCAAGGATCAGGTGGCAGGGTTGAACTACGGTGCGGGCCTGCCAGCCGGTGCTTTCCTCATATTCGGTGACGCTCGGCTCGGCGACCGGGATCGAGTGGGCCAGCATCGCAGCATCTTCGGGGGCGATAACGGTATGCATGGTGTCGAAGGTCAGCGGACCTCCATCCGCCGAGCGTGCGCCATGCAGAAACGCGTCTCCCTCGCTGGCAATGCCGAGCAGACAGGTGCCGGGATGTGGTCCAGTCATGGTGTAGATGCCATGCTCCCAGAGACGGCTGGTGTGTGGGTTATGAATGTGCTGATGCATCAGGTAGAGTGTGACGGGAAGCTGCTGTGCGGATGGCGCAGCCAGCGTGATGATGCAGCCAAGCGCATGTTCATTGATAAGGAAGTAGCGGGCCGTCAGTGTCAGGTGGATGGTAGGAACGATACAGGTATACTCAAAGCGGTTTTTGGTGTGGAGACGGCTGAAGATCTGGCACTTGTGGCGCTTGAAGTCTCCCGGGGTAATCAGCACCATTTTGCCGATTTTCAGCCCAAGAGCCAGATGTGCGCTGTATTGAAACTGGTTGCGGGCGTAGCTGCCAAAATTCGGCATATGCCAGCCCATTGCCAGCGGTTCCTTTGAGCGCAAGACACCACTTGGATTGAGCTTCCAGCTATGATACGGGTTATCCAGATAGCCGAAGGGCGTAAACTCGTCTTGCGGGATCATGGCGCGAACCTCCGTCCTGCCTCGCTTGCTATTCTCAATAGTTGCTTCTATTGTATGATACGAGCGCAACCGCAAGGCGTGGGAGAGCAACGCGGCCCTCCCGGGCTGCTTAACTTACCATGTCTTCGGTAAACCAGACCCACCCGCTCGGGTCAACATACACGCCGATGCCGATTTTATGCAGCGTGGTGCTGAACAGGTGGATAAAGTGCCAGCCGCTCGGACCCTCATCGACCATCGATTGCTGCACGGCTGCAACATTTGTCCACGGGGGCGTAGAGGGGCCTGCGCTGCCGATGTTCTCACCACAATCGGTGGCATTGGGGAAGCCTGCGGCCTTGATGCGCGTGCATTGGTCGCTGCCATCGGGGCAGGTATGACTGAAACCACAGTGATACATGTTCCAGCTATGAAGCCGGGCGATTCCTGCGAGCGTGTCGTCCCATTCAAAGGGAGGCAGGCCACGGGCGGCGCGGTCGCTGTTGATCTTCGCGAAAAGCTGTTGTGTCAGTTCAATCTCGACCGAAGTCAGTGCGGGTGGCGGACCATAGGGGGCTGCTCCTGAGCCAGTCTGTGGAATATCAGTCGGTGGGTTATTGGTCGGTGGTGGCGTCCGCGTGGGCGTAGGTGTGGGGCTGGGGGTCAGGGTCGGGGTAGGGGTTGGCGTGGCCGTCTGTGTCGCGGTCGGCTTGGGTTTTGGCGTTGATGCCGGGGTCGGGTCCTGATGCCCGACAAACGTCACCTCATACGTTTTCCAGCTCTGTGATGTGTTCGGGCTTGTTTGTGTGGTCTCTGACTTGAATCCGCAGGCGCTTAAGAAAACGAGGCAAACAAGCGCCAGCAGAAGGCTCCTTTTCCTACCCAAAAGTGTTACCCTCCTCTCACGACGTCAACATCCGGGCATGAAGGTGGTATGTGCGTCGTGCTGTCTAGATCAGTGTAAGCTATATATAAGTCCCTGTGGAACGCAATAGATGCGTACACAAGAATTTCCTGTACGATCTGATGAGAACCAGACACGGGCCTCTAATAAGTAACGCATGGTGGAGGGAAAAAGGAGAAAAAGCACCGGTTGCATAGTGCTTTCTGGCTAGTGCTTTTTGCGTAGGGCCTATGCAACCGGCATGGATGGGTAGAAATGCTAGAAACGGCAGGTAATCACAATGGCGCTCATATCATCGGGCTTGGCGCGAATATTCATATTGCGTGGCTCATGCGAGCGTTCGATGGATTGTTCGACAAGGATACGGGCGGCAGCGTTGCGTGACGAGTTGCGCAGGACCGCTTCAATTTCCTTGTCGGTGAGGTTGTCGTGAATACCGTCAGTACAGAGCAGGAGGCGATCGCCGGGATAGATGGTGCACTCGCCCAGATGGACTGTCGGGGCAATAGGACCGCCAAGTGCCTGTGTGATCCCGCCCCGCAAGCGGAAGTAGCTGAATTCAACATCGCTGAGTTGTTCGGTGCTGCATGCCTGATCGATGTGCAGGGCGTCTTCGTTGTCAATCAATTGGTTCTCGACCAGCTTGCCAAGCAGGCCGTCATCGGTGGTCAGGCGTTTCAGGGATTCGTCGCTGCGGAGCAGGTAGATGCGACTGTCTCCAACGTGGGAAAAGAGTAGTTTATAGTGGCGTTGTCCCGGGATACGGCAAATGGCGGCAAGGGCGACGGTGGTGGCAAGATTGTCGGTTCCGGCTCGGCGGGCTCCCTCAGTGCGTACCTGTTCATCGGCGTTCAGAATCAGTCGTTCAAGGAGGGTGGGCAGGTTTGACCGCTCAGTATATTCGAGGAAGGTGTGCTTTTTACGCCCCTGCTGAAACTGCCTGACAATGCGCTTCCATTCCTGACGCGTGGCTTGTACCGCTGTTTGCGAGGCAACTTCTCCTGCTGCACTGCCGCCGACTCCATCGAAAACAGCAGCAAGGCCGGTTTCCTCCTCTAAAAGGATGCTATCCTCGTTGCGTGTCGGGTGGCGTTCACATGCAGTAGTTTTAAAAGCAAATGTGAAAGGTGGCAGGGCAATAGGTCCATAGTCGTTTGTCAGAATGGTGCTTTGAATATTGTTGTACTGCGGCATCTTGCTTGAATGCAGCCTTTCAAGGAATTCTATATTCATATCTTGCTCCGCACCTCTAGCGAGGGAAGCTATGGCATTGTACATACTATTCACCAATAATCTATAGTATTCTTCCTGTCAACCAGGAAATAGGAAGATAAATAGTAGCGGTCTCCGATGTGCCACCTCTTGAGCTAAGTATGTCCGTGCCTGAAAATGTATTGTATTATCTGCGAAAGCCTGTCAGGTATGCTGGTGTATGCTCGCCAGTCTTCCGACAATGTGTTATGAGTGCAAGTATAGCAGATAGAGGGAACAAATGAAAAGGGTCTACCGTTCATCCCAATTATTCCTGTAACAGATTACTGCTTTTCAGAAAGTTCTTAAATAGTATACGCGAATGCCTATGGAAAATAGGAAACTTCTCTCTCTGTTCCCTCTGCAATCGCTCCAATAGCGCGATCTCCTGCGCACTCCGAGGCCGTTGAACTGGTGCCTGAAGCCAGAGCTGAAGCATCTCGGGTGTTATCTCGATATGAAATTGTAGCCCATATGCATGTTTCCCGATACGAAACGCCTGATTACGGGCTGCCGGGCTGGTTGCCAGCAGGACCGCACCGGCTGGCAGCTCGAAAACATCTTCATGCCAGTGAAACACTGTGCAGGCATCAGCGAAACCGGCGAAGAGCGGGTCTGCGCGTCCCTCTGGCGTTAGCTCGACATCATAGAAGCCGATTTCTGCCGTGTGGTGCCGACGCACGTGCCCGCCGAGGGCATCCGCTAACAACTGGCTCCCCAGACAAATGCCCAGATAGGGAATATCTTGCTCGACCAGGTGCCGTAAAAAAGGCGCCTCAGTGGCGAAATATGGGTGACGCTCCCTGTCATAGACGTGTTGTGTGCCTCCCAGGGCTATGACTGCTGCATAGGCTGTCGGGTCGGGGAGGGTCTCGGTTTCGACAAGAACTGGCTCAAAAGAGATGCCATATTCTTCCAGGATCTCCCCTAGAAAGCCAATTGGATCTTCTTGTGCATGCTGAAGTACCAGTATTTGTTTCGCCATCGTCATCCTTCCCTTTGCGAAATCATGAGAGCCTGAATCCTTCTGGCTGGCTGCCTGTGCAATCAAGGCGAACGCGCCATACTCCCCCTGAATCTAGTACGACGGGCCAGAGGAATACGATGCACGTTCCCTGGTGGGTTCGCTCAAAGCCCGCCTCCGAACCAGTTACGGCATCAAGCGAGAAGCGCCAGAGCAGCGCTTTTTGACTGATGAGAAACCCGATATCCTGCTTGAGCCAGGTATTGCCGACGTGTAACGCCTGTACGTCTGCTACCTCTTCATTCTGATCCAGCAGTGCGGGCGCCTGGCCTTCAATCAAGCAATATGCCTGTTCGTTCTTGCCTCCGGCGAGGAGATGCAGGTTCCATTCGCAGGCGAAGCACGTGTGCAGGCGAGCCCGGCCCCGATTTTCCAGTGTATAGCTGATGCTCAGGTACTCGGCATCGCGAGCGATCACAAGCTGCTTGGTGAGCAAGACCGGCAGCGGTCCGAGGGCGCCAGCGCGTTTCACCTTGCCCTGGCGGGTCAGCGTGACAAGCAGACCCTGCTCGTCCTGCTCCACCTCGGTATGGTAGGGCTGCTCGATAAAGTCGCCCAGTTCCTCATAGCGATTCTGTAGAAAGGACGGGAAGGGGAGACCGGCGGGCAGGAAGTGATCTTTCAGGCTGGTGCGGCGATGCCTATCGATGACAAGCAGGCGGTCAAGGTCTGGCTCTTTCGTGCGTACGGTGGTGTGGGGCGATTCCGGCTTAAGGGCTTGTGGCTCTGTGGCGGCCTGACGTGCCTTCTGTCGCCGCTCCTGTTCGTACTCGCGCAAGACCTGATGGTAGCTTTCGGGGTGGCGGGCCATCACGCTGAGGATATTATGCCCGCTCTGGCGAAGATCCCATTCAAAGAGTGTGCCGCCTCGCTCTGGCGCGAGATAGAGATTCTGGGCGCTTCCCTCAATAATCAGCTCATTATGGGTATCGCGATCGAAGTCGGTGAACTCGTAGGATTGCCAGGGCTGATTCTGGTGCAAAACACGGTCGGCGAGATGCTCAGCGCGAATCAGGTGATGGTAGATGGCCGACCGCATGTGGCCCATATACGCCCCACCGAAGAGGCCGTGCCAGTAGGTGTCATTCGCCTGCGCCTTCCACAGGTGCCGGAGCGCCTCTGTCTCGCCGGCCGCGTGAACGCGCTCATGCACGCGCAGCATCTTCTTATGCTGGTTGTTGACCTCGGGATAGCGAGCGAGGAAGTTGCGCCAGAAGCCGCCCCGGAAGAATTGCAGTATCTCGTTCTCCCGGTTCTCTTCCAGCTTATGGAGCAGGCGGCCAAACTGGTAGGCTTTGCGTGGCGGTAGCGACCACTCGGACATCTCGATGTAGGAGGTTGTTGGAATATAGATCCGACCAAGCGCGGGCGCGCTTCGTGCGTATTCGCCGAGTGGAATCGTGTGCAGCCAATCGCATTCCTGTTCCAGTGCGCTCAGAAACGCGTCGACCCACCCGTCTTCTCCCCAACAATATGGACCGGTCTCGGGCCAGCTCCCGAACTTCTCGCCATCATCGCCCATGACGGCGATCCGTTGCTGTCCGGGCTTTGCCAGCGAGCGCAGCCACTGGATCGTTTCGGCGACTGGTCGCCAGGGGATGGTGTAGCGGAGCTTCTTGCTGGTCGCGTAGACTTTGAGCACGCCGCTTTGATCCTCGGTCGCATAGTAGCCGTACAGGTCGTCATCGTCCAGGCCGGTTGCTTTCAGGTGCGTGTCATCGAGGATGGTCCATTGTATCCCGGCCTCTTCGAGATAGCGGGGAAGCGAGGGCTCCCAGACGCGTTCTGCCAGCCACATGCCGTCAGGGGTTGTGCCAAAGAGGGCGTGCAGTCGTTCGGAGAAGGCACGAATCTGGCCGATTTTGTCCCGATCTGGAATAGCGGGCAGGATCGGTTCGTAGTAGCCTCCGCCGACGATCTCAACCTGTCCACGCTGGATAAGAGCGGCGATACGCTCCAGAAACTCGGGGTGCGTCGCTTCCAGCCAATCAAGCAATGAGCCCGTGTAGTGTAGCGAGACCCTGACCCCGGGGTGACGCTCCAGCGCTTCGAGCATGGGCAGGTATGATTGCTCATAGACCTGCTGAATGACCGAGGGAAAATTCCCGACGGGCTGGTGATTGTGCAACAAGAGCCCGAGATAGATATGACCTGTATCCATTGCAACTACCTGTTCACGCATTGCATCTTTTTCTTGATCTTTCGATCTTCTCTTTCTTAACGGGAAAAAGAGTGTTCTTAAAGCACTATCCTCTTCCACTATACCATATTCCTCCGGCGAATCGAAATCATTTTCGCTTATGAGTTTGCCGGGATGCGCATCGGTACGGTTCCGAGTGCGGCTCTGGTGGGTCTCGAAGACTGGGTATCTCACCGAAAAACTGCTATACTTTCAGGTTAGAGATATGCGTTGCAAGAGAGTTGTTTTGAGGCTAACGGATGGCTGCGAAAATAAAAGTATTCCTGGTAGATGATCACGGGCTGTTACGGAAGGCGCTTCACGAGGGCCTGGAAGCGACCGACGAGGTGCAGGTTGTGGGCGAGGCCGCGACCGGACGCGAGGCGGTGGCAAAGGCGCTTGAGCTGGACATGGATGTGATTCTCATGGATGTGCAGTTACAAGATCCGCAGATGGGGAGAAGTGCCATGAGCGGTGTCGGTGCGGCTGTGGCGATCCGCCGCGAGCGCCCACGTATGCCCGTTGTCTTCTATTCAATTCAGGATGATGACGAGTACTATCGGGAGTTCCGCGCTTCCGGTATTCTGACGCACTACGCCTATGTACGCAAGAGTAACTATCTCCTGCCCAGTATGCTGGTGCCGTTACTGCGTGACGCCGTCAACGGGCGCAGTCTGGTCGATCCCGAGATTGAGGACCGGGTGCAGGAGGTACGCGATCTGGACGAGCAATCACCGCGCGCTCTTCTGGAGCCGAACGAGCTGCGGGTAGCCGAACTGATGGCGCGAGGTATGACAAATGAGCAGATTGCGGCTCGTCTGAAATTGCATGATAAGCGAGCAGTCAGCCGCACCAATGGTCGGATTTATGCCGCCTGGGGGTTGAGCGACAACGCGGTTGATGACAAGGTTGCTCGTGTGCGGGCAACGCTGATTTATATGCACAATCGCCTGATGATCTGGGATGAGAACGGGGCTGCGCTGGTGCAGGATCGTCGGGGCGAGTGGGTTCCTTTTTTTGAAGATGAGTAGTTCATGAGTATGACCGTATTCTCCGAGCAAAGCGTGCTTCTGGTTGCCCACACGCTGGCTGTTGCTTTATCAATTTTCAACGTGGTGGCGTTTCTCTGGCTGGCCTGTACTGTCTGGTTGAATGGTGATCGTCGTAGTATGATTGCCAGGGTGGGGGTGGTAGGGCTCGGGCTCTCCGCGCTTTTCTTCTTTGTGCATGCCTTACTGACTGCCAGTCCATTCGCGCATAATAGTGGGCTGGTGACGGCAGATTTTCTCTGGCGTTTAAGCTGGCTGCCCGGATTGGGTGCTCCCTATATCTGGTTTGTGATCGGGCTGCATTATGCCTCTTTGATGAACGAAAAATGGCGGCGCAGGCGCCCCTGGTTGCTGCTCGGGAGTGGCCTGCTTGGCTGTATCGTGCTGCTGATTCTGATCCTGAACCGCAACGTCTTTACCTTTATGGGGACGATTCGCCTGCTGGCATATAGCGCGTTACCCACCCGGGCGCAGACTGACTTCCTGCCTGTGGTGATTTCGCTCCCGATTCTCTTCCTCTGCTACCTGACCTTCTGCGCTATTGGCCCCTGGTTTACGCCGAATCGCGTCCGGCGGGCGTTGCTGGTGCTCTGTCGAGCGCTCGTGAAGCGGCGTTCGTTTGCCTCATTGCGGCAGGCGCTGATTGATGCCTTCTCCGACGATCATGCGCGGGCCGCGCTGCTTGAGGAGCCGGTCTTTTCCTGGCATCTGGCCCGGCCGATTCTGCTGGTTGCGGCGCTGGTGATGGTTGGGCTGACCACGACGCTTGGCGTGATCGGGGTCTGGTCCACGCTGAACTGGTTCGATACCGCGATTGTGCCGCCGCCCGAGCTACCCGCGCATGCGCTCGGGGCGATACCCTTACATCTGATGCTGATTGATATTGTGGGCACAGGGGCGGTTGCGGTCATCCTGCTGCTGATTGGCTATTCGATTGTGCAGCATGGTATCCTGATCGAGCGTCCGCTAGCCCGGCGCGGCTTTTTTGAGCAATGGCGCGGGATCGTGATTGTGGCGACCGTGATTGCTATCTTCATCGCGGTCTTTGTGGCTGTAACGCACAGCAATCTCAGCGGCCTGCTGCTGATTACCTGCGTCACGACCGGCATCTATGCGCTTTTTACCTGGAGCAACTACACGGCCCATGATCGCTATATTGCGATGCTTGGCCCCTTTTTGCGCAGCTCGAACGTGCATCACTGGCTCAAAACCGACCTGCAAAAGACAGAACAGAACATGGAGGCGCTCTTTTTTCACCTCTGCCGGGATGTGCTTGATATTCAGTATGCGCGACTCGATGTGCTGGCCGGGCCGATCAAGCCGAGCTTTACCTATCTCTGGTCGATGAAGGCACAGGTTGAGGAGCATACGCAGCAGGTGCTGCGCCGGCGTGTGCATGCCTATCGTATCCGCGTGACCATGCATGGCATGCGCTCTATTTGTTGGGTCCTACCGATTTACGATGAGCTTGGACTTGTGGCAAAATTATATCTGGGACCGCGAGCGGGCGGCGCCGGTCTGACTGATGAAGATATGGAGATCGCTCAGGCCTGTGGTCAGCGGATTCTGGATACCTTACGCGATCATGAGGCCATGCAGGCGGTTGCGGGCCTGTTGCGGCGGCGTATTGTTGATGTCAAGTTACTTGGCGGACAGCAGCGGCGTATCCTGCATGATGAGATTTTGCCGCAGATGCATCTTGCCCTGTTGCGGCTGGAAACGCTGCGCCTCTTTGTGCGCGGGAAACAGGACCCGGCACAGGCCAGCAGCGCCCTCGGAGACGCGATTGAAATGATCAGCGACTCGCATCGGCGCCTGGCCTCGATGATGCGTGAGATGGCAACGGGCGCACCCTATCGCCTTGAGCGAGAGGGACTGATGCAGGCGATTCAGACCATGATCGAGCACGATTTTCATCAGGCGTTTGATGCGGTCCACTGGGAAGTTTCGGAGGAGACGGCGCTGCGGATAGATGAACTGGTGCCTCCCGCGATTGCCGAGTTGCTCTTTGCGGCGGTACAGGAGGCGCTGCGGAATGCTGCTCGCCACGGACGCGGCACCGACGTGCATCGGCGGCTCTGCCTGACACTTTCTGCATCGTGTAATCCAGATCTCGAAATAGTGGTGCATGATGACGGCGTGGGCATGAAGCCTGCCGGTCCGACTTCTGGAACCGGTGGCGGTCTGATGACGCATAGCGCCCTGTTGACGATTGCGGGCGGGAATTTGGTGATCAAAAGCGCCCCGGACGAAGGGGTGACGGTGCATATTCAGCTTCCCGAAAAGGCGCTGCGTTGATCCCTACCAGGGGCGTGCTCCATTCGCTATACTATGAGAAGAGAGCTCCCTGTTGTGGAGCGCGAGCTGATAGTCTGGAAAGCGAGAACAGAAGCTATGATACTCGTGACCGGTGCTACGGGATTTATCGGGAGTCATCTTGTCAGACGACTTGTAGAGCAGGGCGAGCGTCCACGCTGTTTAGTGCGTGATGTCGAGCGCGCGCGGAGTCTTCTCCCCGGGACTGAACTGGTACAGGGGGATACGACACGGCCCGAAACGCTACCGGAGGCCGTTCAGGGCGTGGATACGATTGTGCATTGTGCGTTTGTAACCGCAGATCGCAAGCAGACGGCTGCCACACGCTATTACGCCACAAACGTCGAGGGAACAGATAATCTGATTAAGGCGGCGAAGGAGGCGGGCGTGCGGCGCATGATTGAACTGAGCGGCCTGGGGACAAAGCCGGATAAGCCCGGGAGCTATATGCAGGGGCGCTATCTGGCCGAACAGGCGCTGACAACGAGCGGGCTGGACTGGACCATTGTGCGTCCCTCGGTGGTGTTTGGCAAGGGCGCACCCTTTATCAGCGGGCTGGTGAATCTGATTCGGACTTCGCCGGTGCTTCCCTTGCTCGGTGGCGGGAAGATCATGTTTCAGCCTATTTTTGTAGAAGATGTCGTCTCTGTGGTGCTCTTTCTTCTGGAGCATCCCGAGCAGACGAGTGGAAGGATCTACACCATCGGTGGTCCCGAGTACTATTCTTTTGAACAGATACTCGACTTGCTCACGCGAACGATGGGCAAGAAGCGCCTGAAGGTGCCCGCGCCGTTGCCATTCGTCGCCCTCGGGGCTGCCGTTCTGGAAGCGGTGTTACCGAAACCACCACTGACCAGAGAGGCCGTATCTCTCTTTACCTTTGATAACACGACGGCGCTCGATAGTGTTGAACGTGACTTTTTCTTTATCCCGGTTTCTTTTCGCGCATATCTTCAAGAGCAGGGCGTATGAGGTGTCAAGGAGCTTTCTGGGAGCGTTGTAGTATGATGTCATACCGGGACAGCAAAACAAGTGTGAAGAGCGAAACGCCGGAAATTCGTTCCCGCCGGGTAAGAAAAACTCATATCAGAGAGAGAGCCTGATAGAACGTTCTTTAAGAAGAGGTACCTCTGCATACCTGTACCTCTGTTGTGGAAGTGCTTTATGCTGATTGGAAGAAGGACAGGAGCAGAATCATCTCGCCGGATAGCGTTGTTGTGCATAATGCTGGTAGTTGAGAGCTTGTACCGGAGCCCGCGCACGCTCCATTTTCTCAGTATTATTTGAACCGGGAGTAATTGAATTTGTGATAGTAACGCACTCAGTAATAGTGAGGGAGGGAGCCTTGTGACTCAGATAGGGAGAGTGGGCCAGGATCTGCGCGCTATTAGCGACGAATTGATGCGAATATCGCAATTGCTGCATCAGCATACGATGCGCCTGGAAACCGATGTTGAAGGAAAGTATGCTTCAGATACAGGTGATCCGCGGGTTGGCTTGCTGGTTGATGCCTTGAACATCGAGCGTCGCGCTGATATCGAGCTTGGACGTTTAAGCCATGCGCTTCAGCAGATCCTCCGCTCGATGCCGGGAACAGGTGGGCTCAGCAATGGCCAGAGTGGCGCGGTTGCCTTTGAACGAGAGCGGGCCGTGTTGCGGAGCAGCATTTCCACACTGAAGAAAGAGCGCGACGAGCAGGGAATTCTGGCCGATATCGCACGGACCCTCAATTCCACGCTTGAGCTGGATGAGGTCCTCAAGCTGGTGATGGATCGTGTCATTGAGTTTGTGGATGCGGAGCGTGGCTATTTGATGCTGGTGAGTCCCGAGAGCGGCGAGCCGGAGTTTACGATTGCTCGCGATAAAGAGAAGTATACCATTCCGGAGAGCGAGTTCGCGGAAGCGCAGATCAGCAAGGGAACGGTGATGCAGGTGATTCGGACGCGTGAGCCGCTGTTAGGGCGTGATGCCGCCCTGGATCAGCTCTCGCAGATTCATGAGAGCATCGTGTCTCTGGGGATTCGCTCGATTATGTGTGCGCCGCTGATCGTGCGAAACCATTGTATCGGCGCAGTCTATGTCGATAGCCGGATTACCGCGAACCTCTTCAGTGAGCGACACCTTGATCTCTTGCTGGCCTTCTGCAATCAGGCAGCCATTGCTATCGATAATGCCCGGCTATTCGCTGATTTAAACAAAGCCATACAGCAGGTCAAGAACGACAAGCAATACATGGATAATATTTTCCGTTCTATCGCGAATGGCGTCATCACCACGGATAAACAGGGATATATTACCACCTTCAATTCAGCGGCGGGCTACATTCTCAATATCAGCAGCAAGAATATGATCGGCAAGCATTATGGTGAGGCCTTTATGGCTCTGCCACGCCAGCTTGGCCTGATCCCCCTGTTTCGGAACGCGCTGGAAAACTATCATCTGCACGAACATGGTACCTTTGTTCCCAGTTCGGTTGAGTGTACGATTCCCGGGCGTCGACCGGAGCGCATCAGCCTGAACTTCTATATCTCCTCATTGCGCGATACCGAGGGCAAACATATCGGCGCGGCGCTGGTGATTGATGATCGGACCGAATTAAAGCGCTCCGAAGAGCAGCGCAAGCGCATTCGTCAGATGTTCGAGCGCTATGTGCATCCTAATGTCGTACAACAGTTGATCCAGAATCCTAACGCGCTCAAGCTCGGTGGCGAAACGAAAGAGATCTCGGTGCTGTTTGCGGATATTCGCGGCTTTACCCGGCTGAGTGAAGGTATGGCTCCCGATGACGTGATGAATATGTTGAACCGCTACCATAAGATCATGTGTGAATCAATCTGGGAGGAAGAGGGAACGCTGACCGCCTTTCTCGGTGATGCCCTGATGGCGATCTTTAATGCGCCGCTGCCCCAGAGCGATCACGCGTTGCGAGCGGTCCGTGCGGCCTGGAAAATGCGTCTTGCTGTGCAGCAATACCAGCAGGAGCACCCGCATGAGCGCAATGTGGCATTCGGAATCGGTGTCAATACGGGGCTGGCCACGGTGGGCAATGTGGGAGCGCAGGAGCGCTTGCAGAACTATACAGCGATTGGTGATGCGGTGAATGTGGCCTCACGTCTGCAAACCAACGCAACAGATAACAATATATTGATTAATGATACGACCTATGCGCAGGTCGCACCGTATGTCAATACGGGGCAGGCATTCGCTCTGGGGGTCAAGAACAAGTCGCATCCATTGATTGTGCGCTATCTGCTAGGGGTTCTCTAACGGCCTGCGGAGGACGAAGCCGGTTTGTGGCAGACGTGTAAAGCCGAACCACTCATAGAGGCGGTGCGCATGCACGTTCTGCTCCTCCGTATTGAGCATGATGCGGGTGGCCCCATGTCTCTCAAAAAAGCGAACGGCTTCAGTCATCAGGCGGGCGCCAATGCCCTGCCGTTCGGCGGAGGGATGAACCGCGATGCGGATCAGGTAGCCCATCTCGGCATCAAGGGCGTTAAATTGATAGCCAACGACGTGCCCCCGCTGCTCGGCAACGACAAAGTAGGGATGAGTGCGGGCAATATCGCGGAAAGCTGCCTCATCATAGCGCCAGAGCTCCTCGAAGCAGGCGTGCTCGATCGTTAGCAGTGCAGGCATATCGGTCGCGGGATTGACGGGACGAATCGTCACCTGCTGATTTCCCTGCGTCGGGACGGCATAGTCATACTTATCATAGGAGTAGAGGTAACGGTCTGGCTCAAACTGGCGGTGCATCAGGAGCGGGCGGAGCCAATCGAGCATCATGTCACTACCCGAATAGTAGAGATCCTGCACACCTGCTTTATGCAGGGGCTGCATCAGGGCCTCAAGCAGGCGGTCAAGATGCTCGATATAGGACCGACTTTCCGTCCAACTGACGCCGAACCCGCCTATCCAGGCGACAGGCGGATTAACGGTCTGGACAAGGAGAAAACTGGTCAGCGTTGTCTGATTCGAGAAAACGCCCATGCACGGGTAGCGTTCCAGCAGGAGCGGAAGTTCTTCCAGCGTGAAACGCTGATAGATATATTCTGATGAGCGCAGCAAACGCTCGACAGCATGGACATCAGCGGGCGTCAGTTGCCGGACAGTATACATTCCACCTACTCTCAGGCTTTCTGTTTCTTCTCCGCGTTCGGGCCCAGAATCTCCCGCCGCAGCTTCTCAAGATCGGGTTTGGGCTTATTGCGCGGGCGATAGCCGGTCAGGCCGTGGATGCGGCGCAGCTCTGCAATCAGGACATCGGTATTCAGGCGATAGGGTGGAGTAGGCGCGGGTCCAAGATCGTCGACCGCAGCATCGCCGCCGAGAAGCTGGTTCAGGCTGGTCGCAACGCAGGACTCCATCGCGCTGACGCTATATCCGCCCTCCTGGACCATAATCACGCGGCCCTGACACAGGAATTCAGCCATCTCAAGGATAATTTTATTCAACTGGAAAAAGGCAGCCGTTGACAGATACATATCGCCAATCGGATCATTCCAGTGTGCGTCATAGCCAGCGGAGACCAGAATCAACTGTGGGTCAAAGCGATCAGCCGCCGAAGCGAGCACCTGCTTAAAGACCGCCTCATAGGTCGCATAGCTGGTCTGCGCGGGCAGGGGAACATTGATCGTTGTGCCTTCGCCTGCGCCCTCGCCGCGTTCGTCGTAGTTGCCGGTGCCGGGGAAGAACGGCGCCTGATGGACCGAGAAGTAGAGCACGCGTGGATCGTCGTAGAACATTTCCTGAGTGCCATTGCCATGATGCACGTCATAGTCGATAATCATGACGCGTTCGAGCCCATGAACATCGAGAGCATAGCGTGCTGCGACCGCCACATTATTGAAGATACAGAATCCCATCGCCGACTCAGCGACGGCGTGATGTCCGGGGGGGCGAACCAGACAATAGGCATTTTTGACCTCGCCCTTCATCACTGCATCGATTGCAGTTAGCGGGGCTCCTGCCGCTTTCAGTGCGGCCTCATAGGTTTTGGCTGATACGTAGGTATCGGTAGCGAAGAAGAAGGTTTTCTGTTTACCTGTTGCCGCCTTCTCCGCTGCTTGTTTGCTCGCTTCTGCAACCGACTCGATATACTCGCGCTCATGCACGGTTGCCAGCTCCTCAATAGTTGCGGCGCGTGGTGGGAGCAGGAGCAGGTCTTCGCGGTCAAGCCAGCCGAGGGCCTTAATGACCTGCATCGTCGATTCGAGCCGATCGGGCCGCTCAGGGTGTTTATCCGGTGTGATATGTTCAAGAAAAATCGGATCGTAGATAAGGGCCGTGGTCATGGGAAACATCCTTATGGCCGGGCCCCACAGGGGAGCCCGGCTTTGAGTTGTGTTGTTCGTGTTACTTGTTGAGAACCTTCTTCACCAGTTCGGGAACATCGAAGATGGTATCGGCAACCGGGACGCCAGCGGCCTCAAGGGCGGCGACTTTTCCCTGTGCGGTGCCGGTGTTGCCGGAGATGATCGCGCCTGCATGCCCCATACGTTTTCCTGGAGGTGCGGTTCGTCCAGAGATAAAGGCGACGACTGGCTTCTTCATCTTCGTCTTGATATATTCGGCTGCATCTTCCTCGTCGCTGCCACCGATCTCGCCGCACATCACCACGACCTCGGTCTGCGGATCCTCGTCGAAGCGTTTGAGATAATCGACGAAGGTAGAACCGATAATCGGGTCACCACCGATACCGATGCAGGTGGACTGACCGAAACCGGCCTCGGTGAGCAGAGAGACGACTTCATAGGTGAGCGTGCCGGAGCGGGAGATAAAGCCGACCGGTCCGGGTGTGAAGATGTCGTAGGGAATAATGCCGATTTTGCCTTTGCCGGGCGTGCAGAGTCCGGGGCAGTTCGGGCCGATCAGCGTCGCACCCTTCTCGCGCACAGTGATAATGGCGCGGGTCATATCCATCACAGGAATGCCCTCAGTGATACAGACGATCAGCTTGATGCCTGCATAGGCGGCCTCTTCGATGGCATCGGCAGCGCCGGGTGCGGGAACGAAGAGACAGGCTGCATTCGCGCCGGTTTTCTCGACGGCCTCAATGACGGTATCAAAAACGGGAATGCCGTCGACTTCCTGACCGCCTTTGCCCGGTGTTTTACCGGCGACAATCTTCGTTCCAGCTTTCACCATGTTGCGGGTGTGATAGAGGCCCTCGCGGCCCGTCATACCTACGACGACAACCCGTGTGTTTTCATCTAGCAGAATACTCATTGTCTTCTAAACCTCTATCCCTTCGAGCTTATAGCGGCAACGATCTTTTGCGCAGCGTCGCGCATATCTTTACCCCAGTCGAGGCCAGCATCCTTGAGCATAGCGCGACCTTCTTCTGCGCCTGTGCCGGAGAGACGAACGACAATAGGCATGCCTTTCGGAAGTTCGGCCTGAGCCATAATCACACCCTGGGCGACCTCTTCACCGCGTGTGATACCGCCGAAGATGTTGACCAGAATGCCTTTCACCTGGGGATCACGGGCAACAAAGGTGAGGGCCTTGTGCATGACTTCTGCTTTTGCGCCTCCGCCGATATCGAGGAAATTCGCCGGTTTGCCGCCCACGCGTGCGACCATATCGAGGGTGGTCATCACGAGGCCAGCGCCGTTCCCGATAATGCCGACGTCGCCATCAAGCTTCACATAGGTGAGCCCTTCCTGACGCGCCTCAAACTCAATTGGATTGGCCTCTTCGGGCTCGGCCCATTCTGCAATCTCTTTCTGGCGATAGAGGGCGTTGTCATCTATTAAAATCTTGGCATCGGCTGCCATTACTTTTCCATCAGTCGTCAGAGCCAGCGGGTTGATTTCCGCTAACTGGGCGTCGCTGCCAATGTAGGCCTTTGCCAGTGCTGTGAGGATGGCTGCCGCCTGACGCAATGCCTGTGAAGGGATACCCGCGCGCGAGACGATATTGAGCGCCTCAAAGGGGCGCAGACCCCAACGCATATCGATCGGGTACTTGATGATCTTCTCAGGGGTGGTCGCTGCAACCTCTTCAATGTCGATGCCGCCTTCTTTGGAGACCATCACAACCGGGGACTGTGTATTGCGATCAAAGACGATACCGAGGTAATATTCCTCTTTGATGTCGATCTTGGAGGTAACAAGAACCTTTTCGACGGTGAGGCCCTTGATATCCATACCCAGTACACGCTGTGCTGCTGCTTTGGCCTCGGCGGGGGTATCACCAAACTGGATACCGCCAGCTTTTCCACGACCGCCTACATACACCTGGGCTTTAATAACAACCGGCCCGCCAAGTTCGCGGGCGATAGCTTCGGCCTCTTCTGGCGTACGTGCGACCTTTCCAGGCTGCACTGGAATGCCATAGCGTGCCAGGACTTCTTTGGCCTGATATTCGTGTATCTTCAAAATAGTGCTCCTTAGTGGATATGGTGACATATTACATGCCCTGACGGGCCAGGAGTCGCGTTTTTCAACTGGATTTATGCTAGCACTAAGTGTTTGGAGTGTCAAGAAAACGCTGATGCTCTTGCGCGTGTTGCGAGAGCTGGAAAAGGAGCTATACGCTGTGCCGCATAGCTCCCGAATGTTGTTGTCTTAGCTGCGTATGACCTCAAGCACTTCGTCGCGCTTCTGCTCCATCAGCTCCTTGCTGTTGGCCTCAACGTTCAGGCGCAGCAGGGGCTCGGTGTTGGATGGACGCACATTGAACCACCAGTCGCCGAAGTCGACGGTGAGCCCATCCAGCTTGTTGACGGATTTCGCGCCCTTGCTGAAGTGCTCTTCCACCTGTTGCAGCTTGGCCTGCGTATCCTTCACTGTGGTATTGATTTCACCACTGCGATAGTAGTGATCAAGCGGCTTGATGAGCTCGGAGAACGGCTTGTTCTCTTCCGAGACGAGTTCGAGCATTATAAGGAACGCAATCAGTCCGGAGTCGGCGAACCAGTTATCGCGGAAGTAGAAGTGACCGGAGTGCTCGCCGCCAAAGATTGCGTCCTGTTTGCGCATCTCAGCTTTGATGAACGAGTGGCCGACGCGCGTTACGCCCGATTTACCTCCCAGTTTGGCGACCAGTTCGGGCACGCCTTTTGAGACGATGATGTTATGCAGGATGGTTGAGCCGGGATGTTTCTTGAGCAGGCTGTTGGCGACCATCAGTGTGACCTGTGAGCCGTCGATCAGGTCGCCATGCTCGTCGACGGGGAACATGCGGTCCGCATCGCCGTCGAACGCAACGCCCATATCCGCATGAGTCTCGCGAACCTTCTTCTGGCAGTCAACCATGTTTTCTGGCTCAATCGGGCTGGCGGGATGGTTCGGGAAGTTGCCGTCAAGCTCGAAGTAGAGCGGAACCAGTTCACAGGGCAGATGCTTGAACACGCGCGGAACAATCAGGCCTGCCATGCCATTTCCGGCATCAACAACGATTTTCAGCGGCTTGATTTTCTGGACATCGATGAATGACAGCACGTGCTTCACGTAGTCGTCGATGATGTCACGGCGGGTGACGGTCCCTTTCTTCTCGGGCGTGGCGAAATTGCCGCTGACTGCCAGATCGCGCATATCGCTCAGGCCGGTCTCAAAGCTGATCGGGTAGGCTTCTGCGCGGCAGAACTTCATGCCGTTGTACTTGCCGGGATTGTGGGAGGCGGTAATCATCACGCCTGCCGGATAGTTGAATTTGCCGACCGCGAAATACAGCGCATCGGTTGTGACCAGATCCAGATCAACAACGTCAACGCCCTGGTCGGTGATACCACGAATCAGGTTCTCCTTCAATTGCGGAGAGGAGAGACGCATATCCCGACCTACCGCGATGGTCGGGACGTTCAGATATTGGGCGGCGGCTCGACCGATGGCGTATGCTGTGTCATCGGTCAAGTTCTGCCCGTAAACCCCGCGAATGTCGTATGCCTTAAAGATGGATGGATCAACGGTAATCTTCTTTGTATCCATGCCCGGGTATGTAAGCAGCACGCCCCGTGTGAGGCGGTGCTTTGCTCCTTTCTCAATAGTTATGTCAGATATGTTGCCTGTGGTCGGCGAATTTCTAGCAACATCCACGGCTCACCGGCGCTGCGCGGGTCAAAGATCTGCCCGACTTCGGTGAAATTGGCTTTTGCGAAGGCGCGGCGGGCCGGATGGTTGGCAACCGCAGTTTCTGCGTAGACGCGAATGATGTGCGGTGAGGTAAACAGATAGCGCACGATGGTGCGTATCGCTTCGGGGCCATAGCCGCGGCCCCACTTGCTTTTATCTCCCAGACCAAGCCCGACCTCAACCTGTCCCAGACGGTAATCAAGGTTAAAGTAGGTGATGGTGCCAATGGGGGTATGCTTCTCATCCTCGATGATAAACCAGAATTGTCGACCGTTTCCGCGAACATAATTACGCTCGAAGTTTGGGAGAAAATCCGCCATACTGCGTGAATAGGGGCGATGAGGATCATAGCGCCAGACCTCATCATCGCGCTCCCAGTGAAAGACATAATGCGCGTCTTCCATACGTGGACGTCGCAGCGTTATGCGCTCTCCATGCAGCACCGGTCCCTGCATGTTCTCTTTCTTTTGTCCTTGTTCGATCTCCGTCATCAGAGCAATCCTACTGCTTGTGCAAAGCTGTTACCTGCTGCCAGGGGAGCGACCTGAAAGACCTCTGCCAGGGTTTGACCGAGGTCGGCGAAGCTGCCTCGTGTGCCCAGGTTGGTCGCCGGACGAATCGGCTGACCATACGCGAGAAGTGGAATGCGTTCGCGTGTATGATCGGTTCCGCGGAAGGTTGGATCAACCCCGTGATCGGCAACGATAAAGAGTGCATCGTCTGGCCGAAGCAGGCGTTGAACCTCGGGAAGCCAGTTATCCACATCGTGCAAGGCCTGTGCATAGCCCTGGCTATCGCGGCGGTGTCCCCACAACATATCAAATTCTACCAGATTCACGAAGAGGAGGCCTTCAAAGTCTCGTTCTAACCAGCGCAGTGCAGCGGCCATGCCTTCGCGGTTTGTCTCAGTGTGATCGCGCTCTGTCAGGCCACGTCCAGCAAAGAGGTCTTCAATCTTCCCGATGCCGATAACGGCTTTTCCGGCGTCTTTGAGCTCATCCAGTAAGGTGATGCCTGTCGGCGCAAGGGCGAAGTCGCGGCGATGCTCTGTCCGTACGAACGAGCCAGGCTGACCGATAAATGGCCGGGCAATAACTCGACCAACAGCATTTTCTCCTGTAAGCATATCACGTGCGATCTGGCAAATGCGATACAGCTCATCCAGAGGAATGACATCTTGATGGGCTGCAATCTGAAAGACGCTGTCGGCGGAGGTATAGAGAATGGGCCGACCGGTACGCACATGTTCCTCGCCGAGTTCTTTGATGATCTCGGTGCCCGAGGCGACTTTGTTGCCGATAACCCGCCGCCCTATTGCCTGCTCGAACGCTGAAACGAGCTCGTCGGGGAAGCCATCGGGATAGGTAGGAAGTGGCTGTTGCAGAACAACGCCCATGAGCTCCCAGTGTCCCGCGACGCTGTCTTTGCCAGCGGCGGTCTCGATCATGCTGCCATAGGCGCCGAGGGGCTGCGGTTCGGGAGGCGTCCCCTGAATCGGGGTAATATTGCCCAGTCCTAGCTTGCCCAGATGGGGAAGTTCCAGCCCGCCAAGTGCCCGGGCGCAGTGTTCGATAGAACTCGCTCCTTCGTCTCCGTAGGCTGCTGCGTCGGGATTCTCGCCTACGCCGACACCATCCAGCACGACGACAATTGCTCGTTTCAACCTGCTCATTTCTGTACCACCTTTGTTCGATCTATGCGTGCGTACGGCTTGATGGGCTCACCGATAAGTGGCAACGCATAGTGATAGAAGGCCGATGTCACCATTGTTTTGCTGTCATCCAGGAACTCGGGCGGAAGCAGGCGCTGCACATTGGCAACTTGTTCCAGCTCCACCAGTCCGGTCGTGCAGTGATATATTGGCTCATCGTGCCGGATCAGCGTTACCATTTTATCACTTTCGCCCTGCAATGCCGCATGTGTCGCCATTTTCCCGACCAGATAGGCTTCATCCTGATCTGTGGCAGAGATGTTTTGTGCGGACATGCGTTGCAGGTCGCCCGGTTTTTCAAAACGCGCACGTAATTGTAACTTCTGCTTTACTAATTCTACCAGAGTTTGCGCGGCTCCGCTAAGGAGTGGATGGTGAAAGGCGTCAACTCCCGCCTGCCCGACTGCTCCCAGGTACTGCCCTTGCTCGTCTTTAATCGCCTCTGAGGTCACGATGATGACATAGCCAAGCTTGCGATAAATAGCCTCGACACGGCTCAGGAAGCGGTCTGCATTGAAGGGCTGCTCTGGAACCAGCAAGATATGCGGCGCGTCGTCTTCATCGCGACGCGCCAGCGCGGTCCCGGCAGTCAACCAGCCGGCGTTACGGCCCATCGTTTCAATGATCTTGATTGGGTAGTGCCAGGGCATGGAGAGCGTGTTCATGGTTGAATCGAGTGTTGCCTGAGTGAGAAAACGAGCGGCGCTGCCATAGCCGGGACAGTGGTCGGTGAAGGGGAGATCGTTATCTATCGTCTTTGGTACGCTGATCGTGTAGAGCTCGTATTGTTCTGCCCGGGCGGCCGCTGCCAGCCTATGGGCTGTATCAGCGGAGTCGTTGCCGCCGATATAGAGAAAATAGCGGATCTCATAACGTCGCAGAATGTCGATCACGTGCGGAAGGTCGTCATCACGAAGTTTATAGCGGCAGGAACCGAGCGCGGCGGATGGCGTATGCAGGAGCTGTTGCCAGAGGCGGGGTGATTGCTGGCGAAGGTCGACGATCTGTTCTTTCAACAGACCCTCGATGCCGTGCAACATACCGTACACGCCTTGAATGCGTGCGTCTTGCAGGGCAGCGTCAACGGCTCCGACAAGGCTGGCGTTGATAACAGCGGTTGCACCGCCGGATTGACCGATAATCAGATTTCCTTTTTGAGAAGCAAACAAAGGAATGATACCCCCTTGCTTTGTATGCAAATTCTTTCGCTGAGGCCATTATAGCAAGGAGTGATGCGAGAGTCGAGCAAAAGCGCGGATTTTAACAGAGCTTTAACGTAATTGAATTTGCATCTAGTTATGCTTGAATGTTAGTATAAAGGTGCTTCTTTACGGGGCTTATTTGCTTTCTTCAGAGGGATATTTTGATGATACCACACAAGATTATTTTAGACTGCGATCCCGGTCATGATGATGCAGTTGCGATCCTGCTGGCGGCACGCCATCCAGCGATAGAGCTGCTGGCGATTACAACGGTGGCCGGAAATCAGTCGGTTGAGAAGACGACCGCGAACGCCTTGAAGGTATGTGCGCTGGCTGACATTCGGCATGTACCGATTGCGAAAGGCGCTGAGAAGCCACTTCGCGGGACACCGACATTCGCCGATAATATTCATGGAGAGTCAGGGATGGATGGCCCTACCTTACCCGAGGCAACTATGCAGGTGTCGCCTTTACATGCGGTTGATCTTATGATCTCTCTTCTATTACAGTCACAGGGTGATATCACGCTTGTTCTGACCGGGCCGTTTACGAACCTGGCGCTTGCAATGCAGCGTGAGCCCGCAATTGTGCCGAAGATCAAGCAGATCGTTGTGATGGGCGGCGCGATCGGCCTGGGGAATGTGACTCCGGGTGCGGAGTTTAATGTCTGGTTTGATCCTGAGGCGGCAGCGCAGGTGTTTGCCTGTGGTCGTCCGCTGCTGATGGTTCCATTGGAGGTGACACATCAGGCGCTTGCGACCGAGGAGATTCTGCAGCAGTTGCAGGCTTCAGGGCGACCTGTGCCGCGTTTTGTGGCCGATCTGCTGACCTATTTTGCCGGGACCTATCAGCGGGAGTTCGGTTTTCCTGCGGCTCCGGTGCATGACCCCTGTACAGTGGCGGCCCTGATTGATCCTGCGATCATTGAGACGCGGGAGATGCGGGTTGAGATCGAGACAGGTGGTGAGTGGTCGCGGGGGCGGACGGTGTGTGATGTGTATGGAAAACTGGGCAAAGCTCCCAACGCCCGTGTTGGATATCAACTGCATGCCGGGCGTTTCTGGGAGCTGGTGCTGACTACGCTTCTGGCGTATGCATAAGTGCTGCGGAACGGGTTAGATCTGGTAGTCCATCTCCCAATCTTGCTCGTTCCAGCCCTGAGTGAGCTCTTCGTGCTCTTTCAGGCGTTCGCCCTCTTTCATCAGGAGTTCTGCCGGTTTGGAGGCCACAACAGAATTAGGTGGAACTGATTCGAGAACGAGGGCCATTGCTCCGATTTTGCTGCCTCGACCAATGGTGATTGGGCCCAGAATGGCGGCTCCTACGCCGATGGTGACATCATCTTCAATGGTGGGGTGGCGCTTCTGTTTGCGTCCGGGACTGCGTCGCCACCAGCCTGTTGCACCGAGAGTGACCTGATGATACAACATGACGTTGTTGCCGATAACGGTTGTCTCGCCGATGACGACACCCGCTCCGTGGTCGATAAAGAAGCGTTTCCCAATCTGTGCGCCGGGGTGTATTTCGATTCCTCCTGTGACCACGCGGGCAAATTGCGAGATCAGGCGAGGGATGAATGGAACGCCAGCTTTATAGAGCGCGTGGGCGATACGGTGGAAGATCAGCGCCCATAGACTAGGATACGTAAGTGCTTCAAAGATGTTGCGACAGGCAGGGTCTTTTTCAAAAATGACATCTATTGCGTCGGGCCAGGGGGTGCGCCGTCGTGGCGTCTTGCCTGGTGCCGGAATCGAAATCCCGGGCGGGAGTTCAGGAAGTTGTGAGATGTCTGTTTCGTCTCGCTCGGCCTGAATATGCTCAGTATCCGATGAGAGGCCTCTTGGTCCCTGCGTCATTTTGCTGTTTGTACCCTTTTCTTCTCTGATAGCTACGCTGAAGGGGAGAGAACGATTGCTCCCTGTTTGGAGTGTATGGCAGGAGATGGAACTTGTCAAGGGGAAAAGCTGGCAGATGGTTCCTGTAGTCATAAAGATGAATATAGCTGTGCGTTCCATCTTTCTTTATTCCTGAAGCAAAGAACCGCCATAAAGAGAGGGAACAGGGAAACAAAAAGCGCGGAGACAGAATGAATGCCTGCGTCTGTCATCATATTTTGAGAAGTCCGACATGCTGGGAAAAAACGCTTGACAATCTCGACAGAGTATGCGAGAATACGTCTCGCCATGACAGAGGTTGGACAAGAGTTCCAGTAAAAAGTTTTGAGAAAAATGATGATGAACCCTTGACAACTGAAAATGAATGTGGCATATTAATAGATGCGCCGGTGAGGCGGCAGTTGGGTTGATTGGTTGGGGTTTGTGCCACGGTAATGTGGCTCTCCGAAAGAACATTTCCCGTAAGAAGGCTGAGCTAACAGGGATTAGTCTGCCCTTCAACGCGAAAGAAATTTCGGAAAGTTGGTAAAAATCCCGCTCAAAAAAGGCTTGACAAAGCGAGGCCGAACTGCTACAATACCGGAGCAATCGAGAAGAGCGCGAAAGCAAAAGAAATGATGCTTATGCGCGTTATGCGAGTACCTTGACAATTGAAGAGTGGAAAACAGAACCGCATGGACGGAGGCTCCTTCCTCCAAGAAGGAGCGCAATGTCAGTTCCTGTTGATTCTGTGATCTGTTCCATTGAGCAGATCAAACAACAACAACCAAGCATGATCGCGTATCCTGTGAGGATATGTCGAGATAGAAATAACGCTTGAATGGCGAGTTTGATCCTGGCTCAGGACGAACGCTGGCGGCGTGCCTAACACATGCAAGTCGAACGC
>NZ_QKUF01000088.1 GCF_003253565.1 Thermosporothrix hazakensis | reverse complement strand
CGACGCCTGCCTCCTCAACGAGGTTAGCCCAGCGGCTTCAGGTGTTGCCGACTTTCGTGGTGTGACGGGCGGTGTGTACAAGACCCGGGAACGTATTCACCGTAGTGTGCTGACCTACGGTTACTAGCAACTCCGACTTCATGCAGGCGGGTTGCAGCCTGCAATCTGAACTGAGACCGGGTTTGATGGGATTGGCTCCCCCTCGCGGGTTGGCTGCCCTTTGTCCCGGCCATTGTAGCGTGTGTGTCGCCCAGGTCGTAAGGGCCGTGCTGACTTGACGTCATCCCCACCTTCCTCCGCTTTGTAACGGCGGTCTCGCTAGAACATTCAACTAGCGACGAGGGTTGCGCTCGTTGCGGGACTTAACCCAACATCTCACGACACGAGCTGACGACAGCCATGCAGCACCTGTCACACTGTCCCGAAGGAAGACCCTATCTCTAGAGCTGTCAGTGTGATGTCAAGACCTGGTAAGGTTCTTCGCGTTGCATCGAATTAAACCACACGCTCCGCTGCTTGTGCGGGTCCCCGTCAATTCCTTTGAGTTTTAATCTTGCGACCGTACTCCCCAGGCGGACCACTTAACGCGTTAGCTCCGATACCCGAAGGGTCGATACTCCGGACATCTAGTGGTCATCGTTTACGGCTAGGACTACCGGGGTATCTAATCCCGTTCGCTCCCCTAGCTTTCGCATCTGAGCGTCAGGTACTCTCCAGGGCGCTG